>NZ_WWCQ01000001.1:0-2219967 GCF_009857555.1 Duganella sp. CY15W
GGCGGGCGCTGGCGTACCGCTGGCGCCGCCGGGCCGGGCCTGGCCGGGAATCGCTTCCCCTTCGGCCGCGCCGTCCGTACCGGCGCCCGTAGCTGGCGTCCCCGGCTGCGCTGGCGTGCCGGGGGAAGCGCCGGTGGCGGGCTTGCCGCTACCCGGCACGTACACGGCGCTGCCTTGCGACGGCAAGGTGGTGGCGTCGCCGCCCTCGGTGGCGCCGCCTTCGGTGTAGAGCAGGGTGGGCGTGCTGCCCGGTGGCGTATTGCCGAGCTGGAAGGTGGGACGCGGCTGGGCGCTGAGCACGGTCAGCGGCACGTTGCTGCCCACTTGCGTATCGCCCGGCAGCATCATGCGTACGGCGTTGTCGGCCACCCGCACCAGATAGCTGCCATCCTTGAGTTTGGACAGCACTTCGGCCGGCACGGTCTGGCCGACCAGGTTTTGCAGCACGCGCTGCAGGGCCACCTGGCGGCCATCGCCGATCGGCAGGCCGGCGCCAGCGCCATCAGCCGGATTGACCGGCGTGATGACTGCGGCGTCCAGGCGCGGCATCATGGCGCGCGCCTGCTTTAGACGCTACCGTAGGCGGTGACGATGCGCCGTTCAGTACCGGTGGCGTTGATCAGTTTGGACAGCTGGGCCATCCATGGCATGGTCAGGTCGCGGATCTGGCGATCGGCGTTCAGCATCTGACGGATGAGTTCAATCTTGCGCTCGCGGTCGGCGCCGCTCATGGTGTGCTGCGGTTCTTGCTCGCGCAGGGCCTGCACGTGGGCGGCGCAGCGCTGTTCCAGCAGGACCAGGGTATCCCAGTCGCTGTGGCTGGCGGCCTGCACCATTTGTTCGGTCAGGTCGGCCATCGCGGCGTACACGGATAAAACATCTTGAATCGTCATCATAAATCAGGCGCTCGCGAGGTTGTTGGTGGGGTTGACGCCGGTGGCGGCAGGGGTGTCGGCGATGGCGTTCCAGGCATCGCGCAACTCGATCAGCAAACGCTGCACTTCTTCAATAATCGTGGCATCGTTGTTGAGGTTGGCCGTGAGCAGGCGGCTGCTCATGTATTCGTACAGCGCATCGAGGCCTTCGGCGATTTCGCCGCCGGCTTTCTTGTCGAGCGCGGCGCGCAGGCCGCTGTCGATAATCATGATGGCCTTGGAGATCGATTTGCCCTTCTCGCCGATATTGCCACTGCGTAGACCGTTCAGTGCCGAACTCAGCGCCACCAGGGCGCCGTCAAACAGCATGACGATGAGCTTGTGGGGGCTGGCGGCAACGACGCCGGTTTCCATGCCGACTTTGGCATAGGCATTGACGCCAGTTTGTCGAGATCCGAACATACTTTATCTCCTAATAATGCGCTTGCGGTCAGGACTTGGCCAGGGCCGCAAATTGCTGCGTCAAGAATGACTGGGTGGTATTCATGCTGGCAATCGTGGTATCGAGTGCCGAGTACTGCTTGCGGTAACGCGCTTCGACATCGACCAGGCGGGCGCTGAACGCGTCGCGCTGCTTGGTGATGTCCTTGACGGAATTGTTCAAGCCGGTGGTGCGGCTGGCGATCGTGCCGCTGGTCCCGAGGAAGCCCGCGGCCAGCGTGTTGAGCTGGTAGGCGTAGCCTTGCGAGAAGCCAAAGCTGCCGCGCGAGCCGATACTGTCGCCGGTAATCGTGAGCTTGAGGCCATCGACCGGGGCGCCGGGCGAGCCGGTCAGTGTCTGGCCGTCGCCGGTGGCGGTGTAGCCGCCGATGGTGCCCGTCACGTCCACGCCATCCACCGAGGCGCCGCCGCCAAACACGGCCGATACCGCAGTGCCGGTGGCGCTGCTGACGTGGACGTTGGACTTGGAGCCATAGCGCGTCGAGGTCAGCGACAGCTTGCCATCATCGCCCACGGTGGCCGTTACGGTGGCGCCGGCGGTGGAGAATGCGCTCACGCCATTGATGGCCGATTGCAGCATGGTGGCCAGCTGGCTCGGGTTGTAGTTGCCGGCCGGCAGGGAAATCGAGGCGGTATTCGACAGCGTGGACGGCTTGGTGTCGTTCAGCGTTACGGTCCAGGTGGTATCGGGGTCGATGGTGGTTTCCGCTGGCAGCACCAGGTCACCCGCGAGTGTGCCCTTGGTGGCCAGCTGGCTGATATCGACGTTGAAGTCGCCGGCCTGGGTTTTGCTGGTGGAGCTGACGAACTTGACATCGGGGTCAGTGCCACGGCCCACCGCCGCGAACAGGCCTGGTATGTCGTTGAACTTGGTGTTGATTGCATTTTGCAGCTTGCTGGTATCGAGCTGCAAGGTACCGTCTTTTTGGAAGGAAATACCAAGTTGCGACAGATTGGTCAGCGAGGTGCCTTGCAGGCCGGTAATCGAACTCGACAGTTGGCGTCGGATCGACGATTGCAGATTGCGCAGCGTGGAATCGCCCAGCAGCGGGCCGCCGGTCTTGGTATCGGCGTTGTAGCCGCCGAGCTGGGTGATCTGGCCATTCAGGTCGTTATACGCCTTGACGAAGCCGTTCACCGCGCTGGTCAGCGAAGTACTGTCGGTGGCCACGGTCAGCGAGGTCGCCCCGGCCTTAAGGGCGCTGATGGTGACACCTGGAATCGCGCCGCTGATGCCGGCGCTAGGGCTGGTCACCGCAATGCCGTTGACGGTGGCCTTGGTGTCGGCTGCCGCGGCTTTTTGCGACAGGCTCTGAGTGCCGCCCGGATCATAGCCCAGCAGGGCCGACAGTGCCGGGTCCGCCGGATTGCCGCCGGTGCCCGACAGCGTGATTTTCATGGTCGAGGTGGCGCCGGTCGCGCTCGAGGTCAGGATCAGGTGATTCGGGGTCGCGTTGGTGCCGGTGCTGCCGTCCGAAACAATGCTGGCGGTGACGCCGAAATTGCCTTTGTTGATCGCGGCCACAATACCCTGCAGGGTATTGTTGGAGCTGTCGATCACGATGTTGCCGCTGGTGCGACTGGAGTCGGCCGCAAAGCTGGCGTCCAGATAGGCGCCGCCGGTGCCGGCCGTGAGTCCGGCGCCGGCCGGATTGGTGCCGCCCACGGTGATCGGGCTGCCGTCGGCCGAAATCAGCGAGATCGAGCCGATGGCGGTGGTGTTGGAGCCGATGTTGGCGGTGCCGCTGTTGCCGATGCCGCCGTTGACGGCGCCCGTGATGGTTTCGGTGATGGCGATGTTGTTGCCGTCGGCATTTTTGAATTGCAGGTCGCCGCCGGCCACCGTACCGGAAACCGTGATGTTGGCGTCCGCCAGCGCGCGCTTGACGGCGGTGTCGCCGGTCAGCGCCGCGTCCAGCGAGGCGGCGCTGACGCCGCTGCCGCCGGCCACGCCGGTTTGCTGGATGGCAATTTCCACACCGCCCACCGACAGGCTGTAGGTGCCGCCGCCGCTGGTGTCCACATTGCCAAAGGTCGAGGCGCCGCCGCTGCCAAACAGGGTGGCGCTAGTGGCGGTGGTCGCGGCCTTGGCCGAGACGCCGGTGGTGGTGCTTTTGGCGTTGATGGCGTCCGCCAGCAGGCGTGCGCTGCGCGTGCTGCCGTCGGTGGCGATGGCCGTGTTGTTGATCGACAGCGAACCCGGGGTCAGGCCGCTGGTGTTGAGACTGGCGCCAAGCTGGGTGCCCGTGATGCCGAACGTGCCGCCGCTGACCGTACCCAGCGCGAAGTTAATTGTGGTCTTGGCGCCCAGGCCGATTGCGGCCGTGGTGCTCTTGTAACCGTTGGAAGCCAGCGTTTGCGCCTGGGCCACCTGGGTGACGTTGATGCGATAGTTGCCTGGCAAGGCGTCGCCGCCTGCAGTGGCGGTCAGGATGGAGGCGTCGCCAGGCGTGGCGGTGCGGGTCTGGAAACTCGACAGCGAGGTCAGGCCGGACAGCGAGGACTGAAAGCTGCCCAGGGCGCCGGACAGATTGCCAAAAGCGGAGACTTGCGCCAGATAGCTCGCCGACTTCTTGTCGAAGTCCGCCAGTGGGGCCGACTCCACTGCCATCAGCTTGCTGACGATGCTGTCGACCGGAATGTTTGAGCCGATACCGGGAGATGAGATGCCCACTTTGTGCTCCTGTGTAAAACAATAATATAAGACAATATCGGCAGAATCAAACCGGACTTGAGAGGGGATAAAACCCGCCAGTTCGCGCAAAGCTGAAAAAAACGGCAGTGCTTAACAAGTTGATATTGCAACGTTGATACTGCGCAGTGATCGGCAGCAAGGTGGCGGCGATGGAGGAGGGGACGCCTGGCGTCAGGATGCCATAGATGAGGAAAAGGCGGCGCGCGGCGGGCGCGCGCCGGCTTCAGGCGGTTTGCTGGATCAGCAGACCGGTATTGCTGGACTTGCTTTCAAGGGCCTTGGCGATTTCCAGCGCTTCGGGCGTGGGAATCTGACGCAGCACTTCCTTGGTGCTCTGGTCGATTACTTTCACCACGGTACGCTTGGTGTCGTTGTCGACCGAGAACTCCAGACCTTGCGACTTGGCCTGGGACGACTTGTTCAGTTGCGACACGGCTTCGTTGACCTGGTCCAGCGTCGGGACGGCCGTGCTGGCCTTGACAGCGTTGGCGGTCTCGACGGCGGTGGCCGGCGCGCGCGCTGCGCCCTGCGCTACTGCAGCGTCAGAGCTGACCGGGCTGCGGTCGGCGGTGCGGGCCGTGGTGGCCGAGCCTATGGTATCGATAGTCATGATGCTTCCTTTACGAAAAATCCCCGACTGATGAAATCAGCCGGGGAACCTGGTCAGAGCGATGTATTCCGAATCAGCTCATCCCCGGATTTTAGCCACGCAGCAGCGACAGTACGCCGTTCGGCAGCGAGTTGGCTTGCGCCAGCATCGCGGTACCAGCTTGTTGCAGAATCTGGCCACGGGTCAGATTGGCCGTTTCCGCCGCGAAGTCGGTATCTTGAATCCGGCTACGCGAAGCCGACAAGTTCTCGGTCGTGGTGTTCAGATTCGAGATGGTCGAAGCAAAACGGTTCTGAATCGCACCCAGTGCAGCACGGTTGCTGTTGATCTGGTTCAGTGCAGCGTCGATGGTCTTCAGCGCAGCGTTCGAACCTGCCACGGTGCTCACGTCCAGCTTGGCCACCGATTGCAGCTGGCTAGCGGTGGTCGCAGCAGCACCGCCGGAGTTGGCGATAATGCTGTTGTCGGTCAGCGTGGAGCTGGCCGAGAAACCACTGTCCGAGGAGAACTCGATGTGGCCACCAATGATGATGTTCGATGCTGCACCGTCATACTGCACGGCGCCGGTCGAATCCACCTTGTCGCCACCGGTACCGCCGCCAGCGAAGGTCTGGTCGGTTGCTGGCACAGCTGGCTTCGAGCCTTGTGCTGGCTGGTCGGCACCGCGAATCTTGGCGCCGTTCAGCTTGTCGTCCGCTGCGGTGTTGGTGTTCTGGATGTTGATGTCATCGCCATTGCCGTTGACCAGGGCGATTTCCTTGCCCGTGCCCGCTGCGTTGGTTTTGATGGTGGCGCTGACGCCCGTGGTGCCCGACTGCGCATTAATGGCTTGTGCCAGTGCCGACAGATCGCCGCCCTTAACCTGGGCCGAGACGGTCACGGCTTTCGATTGCGAATCGTTAGCGATCGAGTTGTTGCCACGCAGCGTGAACTGGTAGGAGCCGTCTTGCAGGTTCGACAGGGTTGCGCTGGTGGTGGCAGTTGCCGTTACACCGCTGGTGCCACTCTGGCCATTGACTGCTGCAGCAATCTTTTTGGCGCTGTCGCCGTCGCTCACCTGTACGCTGGTGCTGACGCCGGAACCCGAGTTGAAGGTCAGCGCCTGGGCTTTGACGTTATTGGCGTTGGTGGCTGCGCCGCCGCCGAAGGAAACCGCTTCGGACAGTGCACCAGTGCCGTAGGCGGAGGTGGCGGTATTGTTGCCGATGTCAGTCGCTTTGGCCGAGCCGACGCCGATGTTGATGGTCTGGCCCGAGTTGGCGCCGACCTGGAACTGCGCCGAGGTCAGCGAGCCGTCCAGCACGTTCTGGCCGTTGAACTGGGTGGTGTTGGCCACGCGGTCCAGCTCTTGCGACAGCGCGCCTACCTCATTCTGGATCGATTTGCGGTCGGAATCGGAGTTGGTGCCGTTGGCCGATTGCACGGCCAGTTCGCGGATACGCTGCAGCAGGTCGCCGGCGGTGCTCAAGCCACCCTCGGCCGTTTGCGCCAGCGAGATACCGTCGTTGGCGTTACGCGCAGCCGTCGTATTGCCGCGAATCTGCGACGTAAAACGCTCCGAAATCGCCAGGCCAGCAGCGTCGTCCTTGGCGCTGTTGATGCGCAGGCCCGAGGACAGGCGTTGCAGCGAAGTCTGCAGGCTGGATTGCGAGGAGGTCAGGTTACGTTGCGAGTTCAGCGATGCAATATTACTGTTGATGACTTGTGCCATGATGTTTCTCCAAACTGGTACTTCATTGTGGGCGGGTTGCCTCAGTTCCCCTTGGTCTGTCCCTGTGCTGCCAAGACAATCAAACCGCAGTTATTCTCGGTAACGGGTTCCCATGTGGAAAGTTTAGGGAGAAAAAGCCGGAAAATTTTTCGCTGCAGGGCTAAAGTTCGCTCTGCATGAGCGTCTAAACGACGCCAAAAAAAGAAACTTTAGGGCGAAAAAATATTTATTTCGCGCAAAAAAAATGCCCGGCGCGGGGCCGGGCACGGGGGGATGGGTGGGGAAACGGCTTAGTCGGCCACCACCACGCGGTTTTTGCCGGTCTGCTTGGCCGTGTACATGGCCTTGTCGGCACGTTTGACCAGCTCGGTCTGCTCTTCGTTGGGGCGGCGCAGGGCCACGCCGGCCGAGAAGGTGATCAGCACCTTCTCGTTATCGTGCATGAAGAAGTGCTTGGTCAGCTCGCGCTGCAAACGGGTCATGGTGCTGGCAGCCGCTTCCACCGTGGTTTCCGGCATCAGGATCAGGAATTCCTCGCCGCCGAAGCGGGCGATCACGTCCATCGAGCGCAGCGTGTCCTTGACGATCTTGACCAGGTGCTTGAGCGCGGCGTCGCCGGCAATGTGGCCGTAGGTGTCGTTGAGCTTTTTGAAATCGTCCAGGTCCAGCACGGCAATGCACAGCGGCGTGCCGCGGCGGTCGGCGCGCGCGGTTTCGCGTTCGAACACATCGTCCAGGCCGCGGCGGTTGAGACTGCCCGTAAGCTGGTCTTCGCGCACCAGCTCGCTCAGATGCTGCAGCTTGGCTTCCAGCGTGTGGATGCGCGCCTCGGCGTCCTGCACTTCCTGTTTGGCCAGCATCATCTTGTCGCGCGCCTTGAGCGCTTCGCTCTGGACGATGCGGGTTTCCTTGAGCACTTCGTCGAGGATGCTGTTGAGCTCGGCGATATTGTCGGCGCGGCTGATCTTTTCCGAATAGCCGCCAATTTTCTCGTGGAAGTCGCCTGTGGAGGCCGCCACCTGGCCCAGACGGTCGATAAAGGTCATCATCATGTTCTTGACGGTGAGCTTGACGTCCGCCAGGCTGTGCTTGAGCTGGCCCTGCTTGTAGATGACTTCCTTGAGGCTGCGCGTGGCTTCTTCCAGCGCGCGCACGTCGAGCGGGCCGGCGATGAGGTTTTGCACGGCGTCGATCTGGCCGCGCAGCCAGCTGTCATCGTCCAGCAGCTCGCTGACGTTTTCCAGCAGCAGCTTGAACAGGCGCAGCAGCAGTTCCTGCTGTTCGCCGCTGTCGCCGCCGCGCAGTTCGATCTGGTAGCACAGCTGTTTGAGGCGCACCGCAATTTCCGCCAGCGCTTCCTCGCTGTGGGCCAGTTTGGTGGCGGCGCCCAGCGATTCGGCTTCCGCCGCCAGGACTGGCGCGCCGGCCAGCAGCGAGGCCACGGCAAAGGTCAGGGTGCGGCTCAGCAGGTCGCGCAGGCTGCGCGCCTGCTCGCTCTCTTCGCCGGCCAGTCCGGCCACTTCAATGCCTTTCTTGGCCGCGATAAAGTGCTTTTCCACTAGTTGCGACAAAGCACGCGCATAACTGTCCCAGTCGCGCGACTTGACGGCGCGGTTAAAGCGGCGGCCAAACTCGGCCAGATCGCCGGTATTTTCCGTGAGCTTGGTGGCAAACTGGCTCAACACCGATTCCGGACCGGGGTCGGCACTGCCCAGCGGGGCGGCAGGCGTGGCGGAGGCGGGGGCTGTGGCGGCGGGCTCGGGCGGCAGGCCGGCAATTTCGTTATAGATGTCGCGGTAAGCTTCCGGCGTCGGCGCAATGCGGCGCACTGCCAGGCGACGAAACGCCTCGCGCGCGATGTCGGCCGGATTCTGCTCGGGAGTAGGTGGTTTGCTGGACATAGTGACGCGCGGACCTCTTAATGGATTACCAATTACGGCAATGATAAGCGCGCTGTCCGCCCGGCAATGCTTTGATCAGGGACGGGAAGGTGGCTTTCATCCAAGTATTGCTATCTTACCCTCGCTTATTCAATGAGTTGGTTTTTAATCGCGTAGTGGGTCAGCTCGGCGCTGTTTTTCAGCTTCATTTTAACCAAAAGACGGGCCCGGTACTCGCTGACCGTCTTGACCGACAGCGACAGCTCCTTGGCAATCATGCCCACGGTTTTGCCGGAGGCGATCATGGTCAGGGTCTGGTATTCGCGGTCGGACAGGGTTTCGTGCAGCGGCGCCTCATGGTCATCGTTGACGTGGTTGGCCAGCTCCTGCGCCAGCGCCGCGCTGATGTACTTGAGGCCGCTGGCGACCTGGCGGATGGCGTTGACCAGCTCCTTGGGCGCGCTCTGCTTGGTCAGGTAGCCGGCCGCCCCCGCCTTGAGCGAACGGATGGCGTACTGGTCCTCGCGGTGCATGGACAGCATCAGCACCGCCAGTTCCGGCTTTTCCTTCTTGATCTGTTTGAGGACCTCGATGCCGCTGCGGTCCGGCAGCGAAATATCGAGCAGCATCACCTGGCATTCGGACTTGCGGAACAGCTTGATGGCGTCCAGCCCGTTCTCGGCCTCGCCGGCAACCACAATGTCGCGCGTCTCGGCCAGGATTTGCTTCAAGCCTTCCCGCACGATGGCGTGGTCGTCGGCAATGAAGACCTTGATGGTGGCTTTTTCTGTCATGAATCGTTATACCCTGTTGTGTCCCGCTTGCATGCGGCAAGACACATTATTTCGTAGTGGAAATGTTTTCTTCCGCTATTGTAGCGCCAGCGGCCGCTGCAATGAGGTTGTCGCGCACGGTATCGCGTTTAATTTTGATCGACACCACGGTGCCGCCGCCGTTCGCGTGGCTGAGCGTCAACGTGCCGCCCAGCGCGCGCGCGCGTTCCGACATGCCGCGCAGGCCGAACGAGTCAGCCTTGGTGCGGTCGGCCTGGCGGATGCCGCGGCCGTTGTCAGCGATTTTCAGGCTCACATGGTGGCGCAGCCGAGCCAGCTTGACCGTCACCTTGCTGGCGTGCGCGTGTTTGGCGATATTGGTCAGCGCCTCCTGGGCGATGCGGAACAGCGCGGTGGCCTGGTCGTTGTCCAGCCCGATGTCGCGCTGGTTGGCGCTGAAGCTGGTGTGGATGCCGGTCTGCTTGTCGAACTCCTTGACCTGCCATTCCAGCGCCGCCACCAGGCCCAGGTCCAGCAGGGCCGGACGCAGGTCGAGCGAGATGCGGTGCACCGCGTCAATCGTGCGGTCGACCAGGGCATCGACGTAGTCGGTTTTTTCGCGCAGCACGGGATCGGCGCCGTCCAGCCGCGCGGCCAGCATGGCGACGGCCATCTTGATGGCGGTCAGGTTGCCGCCCAGCTCGTCATGGATTTCACGCGCGATGCGGGTGCGCTCCTGTTCCTTGACGCGGTCGGTATGCGCGGTCAGCTCGGCTAGGCGCGCGCGCGAGTGGCGTACTTCGAGCTGCTCTATCTTGCTTTCGGTGATGTTGGTCATGATGCCGTCCCAGCGCACCGCGCCGGCCGGCAGCGCGTGCGGCGTGCAGCGCAGGTTGATCCACTTGACGTCCTTCCAGGCATCGACCCAGATCCGGCCTTCCCAGTTCCAGCTCCACAACGCGGTGGCGGAGGCGTGCATGGCATCCAGATAGGACGCGCGGTCGTCTTCCAGGATCAGCGCCAGAAAGCGCCCGGGATGGGCGTGCAGCTCGGCCGCCGTCAGGCCCAGCAGCGCCTGGCAGCCATCGCTGAGGTAGGGAAAGCTGACCTGGCCATCGCCATGCAGGATGAACTGGTACACCAGACCCGGCGTATTGGAGACGATGGCGGCAAAACGCGCGCGGACTTGTTCCAGTTCGGCCACCAGGGACTGGCTGTCGTTGTGATGTGGGGAAGCTGCGCTCATGTGGCCATTTTATCTTGTGTGCCGGAAGCGCTTCAACAGCCGGCGGAAGCGCGCGACCCAGCTGCGCGGTCGGGGCACCGCGTGCTGGCGCCAGTGGCGCAATGCCTTGCGCAGCGCATCGACCTTGCGCCACGCGCGGGTGGCGCGCAAACGCGCGATCCAACGTTCTTTCAAGGCCAGGAACCAGGCCAGCAGCGCGGCAAACCAGACGATGGTCAGCAGCACCGGCCGTGTCAGCAGATACAGCCGGGCGACGGCCGCCGCGCCGCCCAGCTTGGCCAGCACGATCACGGTCAGCCCCAGCACGGGGTGGCCGTGCGCCATCGCCCACAGCGCCAGCAGCTTGACGGGAAACAGCAGCGTGGCGGGCAGCACGAACAGCACCAGCGCCGCTTTCGGACCCAGACGGCAGATCCAGGCCTCAAGCCGGTGCAGCGGCGGCCATTGCGCCAGCCGGTTCATGATGCTGGCGCCGATATTCCACAACCAGTCTTCCAGTAACAGCAGCAGCGCGGCCAGATAAACCAGCGGCGCCAGCAGCCAGCGTTGGAGGCGATAGAGTAATCTCATGCTTGTTCCTTTGACAGCATGATACGTGAAAGCCGTTACAATAGCCTGTATGAATAAAGCATTTGTCAAAGAATCGGACGGCGATGACGACGACGAAGCCGCAGCACTGGCTTTGGCAATCCCGGCCGGCTCCAAGAATTACATCCGCCCGGAAGGCTATCAACGCATCAAGGATGAGCTGCTGCAGCTGATCGATGTCGACCGTCCCGAGGTGGTAAGGATCGTGCACTGGGCCGCCTCCAATGGCGACCGTTCGGAAAATGGCGACTACATCTACGGCAAGCGCCGCCTGCGCGAGATCGACCGCCGCATCCGCTTCCTGACCAAGCGCATGGATTCAGCCGCCATCGTAGATCCCAGCGCGCACTATGGCAGCGACCAGGTGTTCTTTGGCGCCACCGTCACGTACAGCAATCAGCATGGCGAAGAACGCACCATCACCATTGTTGGCATTGATGAGCTGGATCCGCTGAACGGCAAGATCAGCTGGGTGGCGCCCGTCGCGCGGGCGCTGACCAAGGCGCGCGAAGGCGACACCATCACCTTCCAGGCGCCGCATGGCGTGGAAGAGCTGGATATTCTCGAGGTCCGTTATCCTGCGCCGGTGGCGGAGTAAATCAGGATTTTGTCCGACATCAGTCTGAATTTAAATCAGCCGAAGCACCACCCTAGTAGGGGTAGCTACAGCCCAATTCAAGATATAAGGAAGTAAACTATTTTTGTTAATGTTTCTGCGTGATATATTGCGTGTGATTTCTTTTTGGAAATTTTTTAAAAGGAGTATGCATGCAATTTTTCATATCATCGCGTCAAGTGTTAACGCTGCTGGGTGTAGCAATTGCCACCGGAGCGGCAGCGACTCCGGCCCCTATCGTCTCGTTTTTGCAGCCGTTAGGCGCCGGTGCCGGGTTGATATCCGCGCCATCTGTCAGTCCAGACGGGCGCTATATCGCCTACCGCCAAGATAATCCGGCAGGGACCGCAAACGATATTTATCTCTATGATCGTGTCACGGGCACCGCAAGCCAGGCAAACCTGACGTCTGGCGGCGCACCCGTAGGTGCAAAGTGCGATTTGCCTGTTGCTAGCAATGATGGCTTGTACGTTGTCTTTGCCTGCAATTCAGCGCAAATGGGCCTGCCGAATACGCAACTGCCAGGTGCAGGGCAAGCGTATTTTGTTTATGACCGTCTGAAAAATAAAACCGAAGTAGTGGCACAAGGCAGTCAGAGTGCATACGTCGGGTTAAGCAATCCCATTGCGCTCAGCGCCAACGGCCGGTATGCCGCTTACCGTACCTGGACAAATGGTGCGAACAATGTCGCGATTTATTCCTTAGTTATTCGTGATTTAGTTAATAAAACCAGTACGGTGACGCCAGCCACTTCCACCTATGTTTATTTGCAGCAGGCACCGACCAGTATTAGCAATGATGGCAGGTATGTCGTCTACGCTGGCAAATCCAATGGCGGCAGCACGCAGGAGGATGTGCTGGTGTTCGACCGCGTTGCCGGCGCCAGTTCGCTGATCAACGTCACGCCGGCGGGGGCGCGCGCTAATGGTAGTAGCCAAGGAGATGTGGCGATCAGCGAGGATGGCAATTTCATCGCGTTCTATTCCAACGGCACCAATCTAGTTGCCTCCCAAACGGGCACGCCGCGTCGTGTCTTCCTGCGGGAACGCAGTACAGGCAAGACCGAGCTGATCAGCCCGATGAACTTGGTGGGCACACCCGCAGGCGTGGCCTTGAGCGGCGACGGCCGCTACGTGTCTTATGCCTCCAATAGTGTGTTGTATGTTTATGACCGGCTGACTAAAAAAACCCGCAATGTGAGTAGCGCCGGTGCAGCAGCAGTCAGCACGCGCATCAGCCGCGATGGTCGCTACGTGGTCTATCAGACCAGCCAAGCTCCTGGTATGACGCGGGCGATTGCACTGGTTGATTTCGGCGCACGTCCAGGATTGTCTCTATCTTCTTACAATCTGTCGCTGACTGAAGGCGGTGCAGCGGGTACATATTCCGCCGTGCTGAATCAGGTCCCTGATTACGACGTAACAGTGGCACTATCCACCAACGCGCAGCTCAGTTTGGCACGAAGCCAGTTGACCTTTACGCCAGACAATTGGAGTGTGCCGCAAATCGTTAGCGTGCAAGCGCTGAACGATGGCATTGTGGAAGGCCAACATAGCGCTATCGTTAGCAATACCGTGAGCAGCAACGACATAGAGTACGGCGTCCTTAAGTCTCAGCAGGTCACGGTCGCGATCAGCGACGCGATCATCCCGACTATCGTCCTGCCTGCGGGCACCTGGACCAGTCCGGAGCTACCGCTGGTTGGCACTGCAGCCCCTAACGCGACCGTCATGCTGACTGCAGTGAATCGTACAACCGGGTGGCTGACCTCGGTCACTACTGTGGCGGATGCTCAGGGCAACTGGAGCTATACGCTGACTGGTCTGACGGTCGGTGTAGTAGACCTGGACGCGCAGGCGGATGGCTTGAAGAGTGCCGTGCAGACCGTGACCATCGCGCTGGACATCGCACAATAAAAAGAAGCCAAGCCGGACAGGCCGGCTTGGCTGCGCTGGCCGAAACGTCACTGACAGCCAGCGTTGCCGTCGCCCATCGCCATGAATCCCATTCTCAAATAATCAATAGTAACTATTTGCTACTAGTTGCAATATAATAATATTGGCGAAAGGAAAATTTCGCTCAATTGATTATTCCGGCCGACTGCTGCCGTCGGCCCAATTTTGAAGGGTAACTTCATGAGTTCAGCAAGCAAAGCAGCCGCAGGGCTGTTGTTCACTTTCAGTGCCGCGATGGCGCAGGTGCATGCCGCACCTGATATCGTCATTCAAAGCATTCCGTTTGATCTGGTCGCGCAAGAGCCGTATGCCAATATCAGCGCGGATGGCCGCTATGTTTCGTTCAAACTTCAGCAGCGCCGCGATCCCGCTTTCTATCCTGTGAACGAGTATATTCAGGACATGCGTACCGGGCAGCGCGTACAGGCCAATCTGACGTTAACTGGCGACCCTGCGCCAACCAATGCTGCGTGTAACTACCCATCCATGAATGCGACGGGCCGCTACCTGGTGTTCACTTGTGTGGCCTCGTACATGGGCGGCAAAACCGCTGGCGGCAGCGCGAATTTCGTCTACGACAAAGAAACCAATACGACGCAGATGATTCCTGATACCGGCGATGACCGGCCAGGCAACAATGGCACGGGGATTAGCGCCGATGGCCGCTTCGTGGCATTCCGTACCACGACCGCTCAGAATGTCGCCAAAATCTATGTGCGGGATATGGTGAACAAAATCACCAGCAGTACTAATGCCCAAGGTGTGCAGCTCAGCACTAGCCGCGTGTCTATCAGCGGCGATGGCCGTTACATCGGCTATGCCGGCCGTAACATTGGAGGCACCTTCTTTAATATTTCGGTGTATGACCGCGTGACGGGAACGACCGAACCAATAGACGTCAGGATGGATGGTAGCCGCTCTACGATTAATACGAGTGATGTTTCGATGAGCGACGATGGGATGATATTTGTATTTGTATCTACAGACAAGGCGTTGTCACCCACTCCTCCAATGAATAACAATGCCGGCGCCTATGTACGCGATCGGAAGACCGGTAAAACGGAGATGGTCAGCTATATCAACGGGACGGTTCAGTATGCGGCCGTTAGTGGTAATGGCCGCTATGTCGGCTATGTGCAGGCAGGTATCATGTATGTCTACGACCGCTTCACCAAGCTCACCCGTAAGATTGTTCAGACTTCGATGCAAGTCTTTGGGCCGCCAAGCTTTTCTGCAGATGGCCGCTACGTCGTGTTTACTGTCACGGACGTACGAGGCATGCAGTCGATCACGATTGCCGACCTGGGGATTGCGCCAGGCGTGACCTTGTCGACCAACCAGCTGACCCTGACAGAGGGCGGTAACGCTGGCACTTACAGCGTGTCGCTGAACCAGGCACCGAATGCAGACGTTAAAATTAAAGCGACTACCAATGCTCAGCTCAGCTTGGTGCGTAGCGAATTGACGTTTACGCCGGCTAACTGGAGTTCGCCGCAAATTTTCAGTGTGCAGGCAGTGGCAGATGGCATTACTGAAGGCAAGCACAGCGCAACCATTGCTCACACGGTTGCTTCTGCGGACCCCGGTTACGCTGTGGTACAACCGGCGGATGTGACTGTGGCGATTTCGGACGGCATTATTCCGACCATCGTTATTCCATCGACGAACTGGGGACGTGCCGACATGCCCTTGAACGGCACCGCGGCACCTGGCTCGACCGTGCTACTGACCGCCGCCAACCGCAGCACCGGCTGGCTGTCCTCGGTGAGCACCGTAGCCGATGCGCAGGGCAAATGGAGCTACACACTGACCGGCTACACCGACGGCGTGATTGACCTGGATGCACAGGCTGATGGCATCAAGAGCGTGGTGCATACAATCAATGTGAACCTGGCGCCGACCTACATCGATGTGAGTGGCTATATTCGTACTACCGGTTATGGCCTGGCCTACAACCGTGCCACCGGCAAGTATGTGGGCAATATCGTGCTGGCGAACACCGGCAGCATTTCATTGGCAGGTCCACTGCACCTGCAGTTCAACAACCTGACCGCAGGCATCATCTTGTCCAATGCTACCGGCAGCCATAACGGTTCGCCTTACATTACGGTGCAAGGTGCGCTGGAGCCGGACGGCACGGTAACCATTCCGCTGGTTTTTGACAATCCGGGCAAAACCCCCATCAACTACGACAACAAGATTTATAGCGGCATCTTCTGATCGCTTGTCCCTTAATGTTACGAGGAATCTCTATCATGTTAAATCTTCAAATGCGCCGTGCCTTGCTCGCACTGGTATTGGGCGCCAGTGCAGCGCTGGCGAGCGCCGATACCTTGCACGTGGAAATCGATACTAGCAGCTTTGGTAATGTAAACAGTGGCGGGTGGATCGATCTGTCTTTCCTGCCATTCAATGCCAAGGCGGCTGTCGCCAGTGCGAGCCTGTCTGGTTTCTCCGGCTTCAGCACGCTGGCGCCCGCGCAGATTTCGGGGGATGTACAGGGCTCGCTTGCCAGTGGCTATACACTGAGCAATACGGGCCTTGGCGCTGATCTGTTCCATGCCGTGAATTTTGGCGGCAAGGTCGGCTTCAATGTGGACTTCAGCGGTGCAACGGACCCTGCGGTCAACCGTGCTCTGTCAGCGCTGTCGGTATCGATCTATGGTGCTGACCAGCTTACCTTGCTGGGTAATGGTGATCCAGCAAGCGGTAGCCTGCTGCAATTCTACTGGACACCGTCGAAAACCAGTGCGAAGCCGGGCTCGGTGAGCTATCAGGTGTTTGACAGTGTTGCAGGTGTTGGTCCGGTGCCTCCAGTGTTGGCACTGCATTCAGTATCGGCGGTACCTGAACCCTCCAGCTGGGCAATGATGGGTGTCGGGATAGCTTTGCTGGGGCTGGCACGCCGCCGTAAAGCGGCAGCAGCGTTCGCAGTGTAAGAGGAAAACGAAGCCGGCGTCTGCCGGCTTCGTTTTAGCTGCGCTCGCGCAGGATGCGGTTGACGCCTGCCACGCGGCGCACGTTGCGCAGCAGGCCGGCCAGGTGCACGCGGTCCTTGACCTGCACCGTGAAGCGCAGCTGGTGCAGCACGTGTTCCTTGTCCTCGTCCATGCCGACGTAGGTGATGTTGGCGTCCGATTCGCCGATCTCCGCCGCTACGCGCGCAAGGATGCCTTTCTCGTTGTTGATCAGCAGCTTGATGCGGCTGTCGAAACGGCGGTTCAGCTCCGTGCCCCACTTGACGGCAATCCAGCGGTCCGGCTCCTTGGCTTTTTGGCGCTTGGCCAGGGTGCAGTCGGCGGTATGCACCAGCAGGCCCTGGTCGCGGCGCAGCTGGCCGATGATGGAGTCGCCCGGTATCGGCAGGCAGCACGGCGCCAGCTGCACCGATACGCCTTCGCTGCCGCAGATGGTGACCGGGTCCAGCTCCGATGCGCTGTTGTGGTCCACCGGCGCGCTGACCGATTCGCCACCGCGCAGGCCAAAGATATGGCGTGCCACCAGCGCCGCCATGCGCTTGCCGACGCCGATGTCGGCATACAGCTCGTCCAGCGACTTGGCGCTCGACTCCTTGAGCAGGCGCTCGATCAGATGGTCTTCCAGCTCCGGGCTGATGCCCAGCGAGGTCAGTGCCTGCGACAGCAGCTGCGCGCCCAGCGCGATCGACTCGGGCAAGTTGATCGTCCGCAGATGGTGGCGGATCGCCGACCGCGCCTTGCCGGTGCGGACGAACGACAGCCAGCTCGGGCTGGGGCGCGATTCCGTGTCTGTCACGATCTCGACGATGTCGCCATTGCGCAGCTCGGTGCGCAGCGACGCCGGCTCGTTGTTGATGGTGACCGACACCGTGTGATCGCCAATGCCGGTGTGGATCGCATATGCAAAGTCAATCGGCGTGGCGCCACGCGGCAGGGCGATGATTTTCGATTTGGGCGTGAACACGTATACCGAATCCGGGAACAGGTCGACCTTGACGTGTTCGAGGAATTCGGCCGAGTCGCCGGTCTGCTGCTGGATGTCGAGCAGCGATTGCAGCCAGGCGTGGGTACGCTGCTGCAGGTCCGACATATTGGCGTCGCCGTTCTTGTACAGCCAGTGCGCCGCCACGCCCGATTCGGCGGTGCGGTGCATTTCCTGGGTGCGGATCTGGAACTCCACCGGCGTGCCGTACGGGCCAATCAGCGTGGTGTGCAGCGACTGATAGCCATTGAGCTTGCGGATCGCGATGTAGTCCTTGAACTTGCCCGGCATCGGCTTGTACAGCGAGTGCAGGGTGCCCAGCGCCACATAGCAGTTGGGGAAGCTGTCGACCACCACGCGGAAGCCATACACGTCCAGCACCTGCGAGAACGACAGGTGCTTGCTGCGCATCTTCTTGTAGATGCCGAACAGGGTCTTTTCGCGGCCGTAGACTTCGGCCTCGATATTGGCCATGGTCAGCGTGTTCTTGACCGACTCCAAAATCTTCTTGACCACTTCGCGGCGGTTGCCGCGCGCCGCCTTGACCGCCTTGGCCAGCGTGCGGTAGCGCAGCGGGAACAGGTGCGAGAACGACAGGTCCTGCAGTTCGCGATAGATGTTGTTCAGGCCGAGGCGGTGCGCAATCGGCACATACACTTCCATGGTCTCCTTGGAGATGCGCGCCTTTTTGGCGGGCGCCATCACGTCCATGGTCCGCATATTGTGCAGGCGGTCGGCCAGCTTGATCAGGATGACGCGCACGTCCGAGGCCATGGCCAGCAGCATCTTGCGGAAGTTTTCCGCCTGCGCTTCGATCTGGCTCTGGAACTCGATTTTCTCCAGCTTGGACAAGCCGTCCACCAGGTTGGCCACGGGCGCGCCAAAGCGCTCGATGAGCTCTTCCTTTTTGACGTCCTGGTCTTCCATCACATCGTGCAGCAGCGCGGCCATGATGGCTTGCGCATCGAGCTTCCAGTCGGCGCAGATTTCCGCGACCGCGATCGGGTGTGAGATGTAAGGCTCGCCGGATTTACGCAATTGGCCGAGGTGCATTTCGTCCGAGAAGCGATACGCTTCCTTGACCTTTTTCAGGTCGGCGGCGTTCATGTACTCAGCCAGTTTTTCAGTCAGATGGGACACCGACGCAACACCGGCCGTCAGGGCAGGGGGCGTGGCCAGGGGCGACGAGGAGATCACAGAAGGTGCAGGGGGAGAGGCTGGTGGTGCGAGTGCGTTGGCGGTGCTATCCCCTGCATCATGACCAGACATGGCCGCGGCCGACGCTTTGGTCGGCCGTTTCGCCCGGGCGGGCTTGGCACTTAATGTCGGATCTGCAGGGATCAGATTCATACGGTTGCGTTCCGTCACGATGGGAATGTCCAATACTACTGCTAAACCGCATCATTCACATTGTTCGGGAACGCGGTCCCAACTTACATTGGGACTTTCTTCAACATTTCCAGACCGACTTTGCCGGCGGCGATTTCACGCAGGGCGACCACGGTCGGCTTGTCCTTGGCTTCCACTTTCGGGGTGTGGCCTTGCAGCAGCTGGCGTGCGCGGTAGGTCGCTGCCAGGGTCAGCTGGAAACGGTTAGGGACGTTTTTCAGACAATCTTCAATCGTAATGCGGGCCATCTATAACTCCTAAAAATCTTGTGTATTTATTTATTCAGCGTGGATGCCCAGCTGGGCAAAGAGCGAGGTGTTGCGTGCCGCTTGTTGCGCAAACCGGCAACGGGCTGCTCGGACGATCGCCGTCAGTTCCGACAGCGCTACGTCGAATTCTTCGTTGATAATAGCATACTCGAACTCGGGGGCGTGGGCGATTTCGCCGCCCGCCGCCAGCAGGCGTTTGGTGATCACGTGCGGCTCGTCGGTGGCGCGTTTGTACAGGCGTTCTTCCAGCGCCGCGATCGATGGCGGCAGGATGAAAATGCCGGCCGCCTGCGGGAACAGTTTCTTGACCTGGCGCGCGCCTTGCCAGTCGATTTCCAGCAGCACGTCGGTGCCGGTTTTCATCTGTTCTTCCACCATCAGGCGCGAGGTGCCGTAGTAATTGCCGTGCACTTCGGCCCACTCCAGGAATTCACCGTTCTTGGTGCGCGCGATGAAGTCGTCGGCGGTGGTGAAGTAGTATTCCTTGCCGTGGGTTTCGCCCGGACGCGGCGCGCGGGTGGTGGTGGAAATCGACAGCTTGATGGTCGGTTCCTTGGCCAGCAGCGCGTTGACCAGCGTGGACTTGCCGGCGCCGGACGGTGCGGCGACGACAAACAGGCTGCCCGAGAATGCGTTGGTTGAGCTCATGTTGATCTTTCAAAAACGTCAGCAGGCGACTTTTCCGTCGCCCAAAGATGTATTTTACCAAGAGCAACGGCGAGAGTTCAATTTACAGGAGGGAGAGGAAATGCTGCGCTGCGGCGGGCGCGCGTTCCTTGGCGCCGTTGATGAAGTAAACGTAGACCTGGCCGGACTTCGTCTGCGCCTGCCAGTGCGTGGCCTGGGTGGCCCATTTCTTCAATGCCGGCTTGGTGTAGCCGGTGGCGATGCCGCTTTGTGCGTCCATCAGGCGGGCGTAGGCAAACTCGCCGGTCAGCTCGGTAAAGTTGGGGAATTTGGGCGAGTCGGTGAGCACGGTCGCGATCTTATATTTGCGCGCCAGCTTGAGATAGTCCTCGTTGAGGAAGCTGTCGTGGCGCGCGTCCAGCACGTGCTGCAGCTTGCGTTTGCCTAGCTTGGCGGGCAGCAGCTTGAAGAAGGCTTCGAGGTCGTCGGGGTCGAACTGCTTGGTGTTGGCCAGCTGCCACAGGATGGGGCCGAGTTTGTCGCCGAGTTCCGTGAGGCCGCTGTCCATGAATCGCTGGATCGATTCGCCCGCTTCGGCCAGCACCTTGCGGTTGGTGGCGTAGCGCGTGGCCTTGACGGAGAAGACGAAATCGTCGGGCGTTTTTCCGGCCCAGCTGGCGAAATGTTCGGGCTTGGCGGTGCGGTAGAAGGTGCCGTTGATTTCAATGCTGGTGACTTGCGTGCTGGCGTATTCGAGCTGCTTCTTGACCGGCACATCTTTCGGATAGAAGGTCTCGCGCCACGGAGCGAAGTCCCAACCGCCGATGCCAGCCCTGATCTGCGCCATCTTCCGTCTCCTGATAGTATCGAGGTTTAAGTCTACACCGGGATATACCATGAAAGACCTGATCGTCGTCGCCACCATTACCGCCAAGGACGGCAACGCAGTACTGGTGCGCGAGGCGCTGGAGAAGATTGTGCCCCTGAGCCGCGAGGAAGCGGGCTGCATCCGCTACGACCTGCATGTGGACCTGGGCAACCACGCCAGCTTCGTCATGCTCGAAGCCTGGCGCGACGCCGCCGCGCTGGCCGAACATGAAGCCGCGCCGCACTTCCAGGAGCTGGTCAAGACCATCGGCGGCAAAGCTGATGTGCAGATCCTCAAGCTGAACCAGGTGTTGTAACTAGTCTGGCGAGAAGGCCTTGGCGGCGGCCAGGGTGTCCAGGGCTTCGCGCAGCAGCTGGATTTTGCCGTCTTTGGCGACCAGCCGGCCGGCGTAGGTTTGTTTGTAGAGCTTGCCGGTGGAGGGCACGTCAACCTCGACGCTGTATTCGCCAAAAGCCTGGTCGCCGGTTTCAATGAATAGCTGCACGTCCTTGAAGCGGAAGTCCGGCACTTTCTTCAGCAGGCCGCCGATAAACGCTTCGATGGCGGCCGGGCCGACCGCGCGGACGTTGGCGCCCAGTGTCGGCAGTTCCAGCACGCCGTCGTCGGCAAACAGCGCCGCTGCAGCGGCTGGGTCCTGGATGTTGTCCAGATAGGCGTGGAGTAATTGGCTGGCGTTTTTCATGATGTTTCGCTTTCAGTGGAAGTTGGTATGGCTCCACTGTAGCGCTACATCATTGTTGGATAAATCCGTTAAAGCCGAATGCTTTGTGCATATGGGTGAATAATCCGGGCGTTAAAAAAGGAGCCGGAGCTCCTTGGGTTTATTCCAGGTTCTGCACCTGTTCGCGCATCTGCTCGATCAGCAGCTTGAGCTCCATCGAGGCGTCGGCCAGTTCTTTGACCGAGGCTTTCGCGCCCAGCGTGTTGGCTTCGCGGTTCAGTTCCTGCATCATGAAGTCTAGGCGTTTGCCGACCTGGCCGCCTTTTTTCAGGATGTGACGGGTTTCGGTCAGGTGCGCCGACAGGCGGCCCAGCTCTTCGGCGACGTCGATACGGATGCCGTACAAGATCACTTCCTGGCGAATGCGCTCCAGTGCATCCTGGCGCGACAGCGCCGAATTCGACCCCTGGCAAGCCAGACCCAAGGCATCCTGCATGCGCTCCACCGCCTTTTGCTGGAACGCCGCCACCACTTGCGGAATCAGCGGCGTAATGCGCTTGACGATGGCTTCCATCGCCTCGATGCGCGAAATCAGCATGGCTTCCAGCGCCGCGCCTTCACGCTGGCGGCTCTGCACAAACGCCTCAATCGTGCGGCCGGCGAGGATGGCGACGTCCGCCTGCAGCGACTCCTGGCCGATCTGCGCCTCTTCAATCACACCTGGCCAGCGCAGCAGCTCAGCAACTGACATCGTTTGCACGCCCGGGAACAAGCCGCCGACTTCACCCTGCAAGCGTTGTAATTCGGTCAAAAGCGGCAGATTCAGCGCCTGCGTGCCCGTTGTCGCGGCCTTGCGGCCGAAGCTCAGGCGCAGTTCGACCTTGCCACGGGTGATGGCGCCCATGATCGCTGAGCGTAAATCGGGTTCAAGCGCACGCAAATCGTCGTTTATTCGGAACTGTAAGTCCAAAAACCGCGAGTTCACACTCTTGATTTCAATAGTCAGTGTTCCCGCCGCACTTTCACTGGTGGCGACCGCGTAGCCCGTCATGCTGGAAATGCTCAATGGATATCCCCGATTTAATCTTTACAAAACAGTGATTTATCCACACAATCCGGTTGTTGAGGCGAGGAACCTTATGGCTGCACAAAACAACGCCCCCTTACCAGATGGTCTGGAAATTGCTGGATATCGCATTGTAAAGAAAATTGCGTCCGGTGGGTTCAGTATTGTTTACCTTGCGTACGATACTGACGGTGTCGCTGTCGCAATCAAGGAGTATTTGCCTAGTTCTTTGGCACTTCGGCAGGAGGGCGACCTGGTTCCAGCCGTCTCCAAGGCCAATCTTGCCGTGTTCCGCATCGGCTTGAAGTGCTTTTTTGAGGAGGGCAGGGCGCTGGCCCGCATCTCCCACCCCAATGTGGTCAGCGTGCTCAATTTCTTCCGCGCGCACGAAACGGTTTATATGGTTATGGCCTATGAATCTGGCCATTCGCTGCAGGAGCACATCCAGCGGCAGCGCGGCAAGGGCGTTAAAGTAGGCGAACTTTTTATCCGCACCATTTTTACCCAGGTGGTCAAAGGCCTGCGCGAAGTCCACGCCAACAAGCTGCTGCACCTGGACCTGAAACCCGCCAATATTTATCTGCGCACCGACGGCACGCCCATGCTGCTGGACTTTGGTGCGGCGCGTCAAACCGTCAACACCGATATGCCGACGCTGACGCCGATGTACACGCCCGGCTTTGCGCCGCCCGAGCTGTACGCCAAGACCGGCATGGGACCGTGGACCGATATCTACAGCATCGGCGCGTCGATCTTTGCCTGCATGGTCGGTTCGCCGCCACAGCCGGCCGACCAGCGCAAGACCGAAGACAAAATGGCCAGCCACTTCGACAAGCTGGAAGGCCAGTATTCGCCGGCACTGGTCAAGCTGGTGCGCTGGTGTCTGGAGGTCGAACCGCTGGATCGTCCTCAAAGCCTGTTCGCGGTGCAGAAGGCGCTGCAGGAGAAGGAGCCCGCAGCCGCACCGGCGCCGCCACCGGCCACCATGCTCGACCGGTTGCGCGGTCTGCTGGGGCGCCTGGGCGGCAGCAGCACAGCGCGGGCCAAGGCCGGTCCGGATACCTTGATCTGATTCCGATTCGATAAGGACGTCGCCATGCAATTCTCCGTGTACCAGGAAAGTCACATCGGCGGCCGCAAGGTGAATCAGGACCGCATGGGCTACAGCTTCACGCGCGACGCGCTGCTGCTGGTGCTGGCCGACGGCATGGGCGGGCATTTGCGCGGCGAGGTGGCCGCCACGGTGGCGCTGCAAACCATCTCCACGCTGTTCCAGCAACAGGCGCAGCCCTATGTGAAAAAGCCGCAGCGCTTTCTGGAAGAGGCGTTTCAGGCCGCGCACCGCGACATCCACCAGTACCGCCACACGCACCAGATGCCGGAGACGCCGCGTACTACCATCGTCGCCTGCCTGGTCCAGCACAACACTGCGACCTGGGCGCATTGCGGCGATTCGCGCCTGTACTGGATGCGCAGTGGCCAGATCCTTGCCCGCACGCGCGATCACTCGCATGTGGAAAACCTGATCGCCAAAGGCCTGGCGCTGCCGTCCGAACGCGCCACGCACCCGGACCGCAACAAGCTGTGGAACTGTCTCGGCGCCGACACGCCGCCGCGCATCGAGGTAGGCGGTGGCGCCGGCCTGCTGCCGGGCGATCTGGTGCTGTTGTGTTCCGACGGTTTGTGGTCTATGCTGCCGGACGATGAGCTGGTGGCCCGCATGCACGCGCACACCGTGGTGCGCGCCGTGCCGGATGTGCTGCAAGCCGCGCTGCGCGCTGCGGGCGATGCCAGCGACAATGTCACCGCGCTGGCCATCATGTGGCAGGGCAGTTCGGTGGTGGATGGCATGGACGACCCGGTGACGGCGACGGTGATTTCCACCGAGGCGCTGCCGGAAGGCCTTCACAGCACCACCATCCGCGACACGCCCGCGCCCGAAGCAGCATCGGCCGAAGCCGACGCCTTCGATGACGACGAAATAGAAAAAGCCATCGCGGAGATTCGCGGTGCGATCGAAAAATCTTCCCAAATCCTCAAATAAGGAAAACTGTATGACCGTTGTAACCCGCCCTAGCGGCCGCGCCGTCGATGCGCTGCGCACCCTGCGCATGACCCGTGACTACACCAAGCACGCCGAAGGTTCGGTGCTGATCGAATGCGGCGACACCAAGGTGATTTGCACCGCCAGCATCGAAGAGAAAGTACCAGGCTTCCTGAAAGGGAAAGGCCAGGGCTGGCTGACCGCCGAATACGGCATGCTGCCACGCTCGACCCACAGCCGCATGGACCGCGAAGCCGCCAAGGGCAAACAGTCCGGCCGCACGCAAGAAATCCAGCGCCTGATCGGCCGCTCGCTGCGTGCGGCGTTCGACCTGGAAGCGTTTGGCGAACGTACGCTGCACCTGGACTGCGACGTGATCCAGGCCGATGGCGGCACCCGTACCGCATCGATCACCGGCGCCATGGTGGCGGCGTATGACGCGTTCTCCAAGCTGGCCGCGCGCGGCGCCATTCCTGCGATCCCGCTCAAGCATTTTGTCGCTGCGATTTCGGTCGGTGTGTATCAAGGCACGCCAGTGCTGGATCTGGACTACATCGAAGACTCGGGCTGCGATACCGACATGAACGTGGTGATGACCGATGCCGGCCACTTCATCGAGGTGCAGGGCACGGCGGAAGGTGCAGCCTTCGACCGTGAAGGCATGAACCGTCTGCTGGACCTGGCGCAGTCCGGTATTGCGGATCTCGTCAAACTGCAGAAGCAGACCCTAGGCCTGTAAGGCTTTCCAGCAGCCGCCAGCCTTCGGTCCAATCGCCCAAGCCGCTGGCGGCGTTGATGTGGCCTCGCTTGCCGATACGGTGCAAGCGGCTGCCCCAGGCTTGTGCGCAGCGCTGTGCGTAGTCAGCCTTGGCGTACGGATCGTCGTCGCTGGCGACGATCAGCGAGGGGAAGGGCAGGCGCTGTGTTGGTAGCGGCGCGAATCCCCGGGCGGCGCCAGGGAAGACCGGGCCATCAGGATCAGGCACCGCAACCAGCAGCGCACCGGCAATCCCGTTTGTGTCCGTAGCCGCGCCGCCGGTGACGCGACTGTGCGCCCAATGCGCGACGGCCAGGCATCCCAGGCTATGCGCGACAATCTGCGTTTGCGGGCCGCTGGCCTGCACCGCACGCTCAATCGCCGCGACCCAGTCGTCGCAGTCCGGCGCATCCCAGCTTGCCGGCGCGATGCGGGTAATGTCCGCGTATTTTTCCTGCCAGCGCGTTTGCCAATGCTCCGCTCCCGAATTGCCGATTCCCGGCACGATCAATACAGACATGCACACTCCTTGGTGGTTGACCGCATCCAGTATGCCCCATTAATCGGCCTCCATTCCATGGCGAAGCCGATGAATCGTGCGCGTGGCGGTGGCGGCCATGCATCAGCTGGAAGCCTGATTCATGCGCTCCTTGAGGAAGTCGATAAACACCGACGTCTTCAACGCCAGAAACTCACGCGCGGGATACACCGCATAGGTTGCCGGGCCTTGCGGCAGCGGGCAATCGGCCAGCACCTGCACCAGTGAACCCTCCGCCAGCTCCTTGCGCGCCAGTGCGACGGGCACGCGCAATATGCCTGCTCCCGCCACGGCCGCGCCGACCAGCGAGCCGCCGTCATTGATCTGCAAAGGGCCATCGACACGCACGGCGTAGATGTTTTCCTTGCCGGTGAAAGTCCATTCATCGAATACCCGGCCGCCGTTCGTGTAGAGCAGGCAGGCGTGATCGCGCAAGTCTTCCGGGGTCTGCGGCGTACCGGCGCGGGCGAGATAGCTGGGCGCGGCGACGATGACGCTGCGGTTCTCGGCCAGCTTGCGTGCGACCAGCGAGGAATCGACCAGACTGGAAGTGCGTATCGCCACATCAATCTGTTCATCGATGAGGTCCACGATGCGGTCTTCCAGTTGCAGCGAAATCTTCACTTCCGGGTAGCGCTGCGCAAACTCCGCCAGCAACGGAACCAGTGGCCGCCGCGCGGCGATGGAGCTGGAAACGCGCAGCAGGCCGCGCACCTGTTGCTGGTGCTGGTCGGTCAGCTGTTCGATATTGCCCAATGCCCGCTCGATCTGGCGGGCCTGTTGCAGCACCTGGTCGCCTATCTCGGTCAGCGCCAGCTTGCGCGTGGAGCGTTGAATCAGCCGCGCACCCAGTTCCTCTTCCAGCCTGGCCAGCTGGCGTGAAACCACGGATTTGCCGATGCGGAGCTGGGCCGCCGCGGCGCTGATGCTGCCGGCTTTGATGATAGTGGCGAAAATCGCCAGACGCTGTGGATTGAGCATAAATTGTCCCTGTTTGGTCAACAATGTATCGCCTCATTGATGACTAATCAAGCGCCCGAGTGCGGTCTATACTGGCTTCATTCCATCTTCTTTAAGAGGTCCACCATGCTGAATCATCAATTCCGTCTCACCGGCCGCCCGGCAGGCGCCGTCAAACGCAGTGACTTTAGCTACGGTAGCGAGGAAGTGCGCGCCCTGGCCGATGGCGAAGTGCTGATCCAGACCGCCTACATCTCGCTCGACCCGGCCATGCGCGGCTGGATGAACGCCAGCGAAAACTCCTACATGCCGCCAGTCGCGCTGGGCGATGTGATGCGCGCGATTGCCGCCGGCCGCGTGATCGATTCGCGCAATGCCGCGTTTGCGGTGGGCGACCACGTTACCGGCCTGCTGGGCGTGCAGGAATACGCCATCTCCACGGGCCAGGGCCTGTTCAAGGTGGATCCTGCACTGGCGCCGCTGCCGCTGTTCCTTGGCACGCTGGGCATGACCGGCATGACGGCCTACTTTGGCCTGCTGGATGTCGGCCAGCCGAAGGCCGGTGAAACGGTGGTGGTTTCCGGCGCAGCTGGCGCGGTAGGCGCCACGGTGGGCCAGATCGCCAAGATCAAGGGCGCACGCGTGGTCGGCATCGCCGGCGGTGCGGACAAGTGCCGCTACCTGGTCGAAGAGCTGGGCTTTGACGCCGCCATCGACTACAAATCCGAAAATGTGGCCAAGGCCCTCAGGCAGCGCTGCCCGCAAGGCGTGGACGTGTTCTTCGATAACGTCGGCGGCGAGATTCTGGATGCGGTGCTCGGCAACCTGGCCATGCACGCCCGCGTGGTGATTTGCGGCGCCATTTCGCAGTACAACAATCTGGAGCAGGCGCGCGGTCCGGCCAACTACCTGCAGATCATGGTCAAGCGCGCCACGCTGCGCGGCGTGATGGTGGCCGACTACTACCCGCGCGCGAAAGAAGCCATCACCGATATGGCGGGCTGGCTGCGCGCCGGCCAGCTGAAAACGCGTGAAGACGTGGTGACGGGCCTGGAGACCTTCCCGGAAACCTTCCAGAAGCTGTTCGATGGTTCCAATAACGGCAAACTGGTACTGAAGGTGGCGCAGGGCTAAAGGGTTTACAATGTCGGCTTCATCGAATTTATGTCGCCGACTCACCATGACCCAACGCCTGATCCTCGCCTCCAACAACGCCGGCAAACTCAAGGAATTCAACGAACTGCTGTCCACCGTGGGTTTCTCCGTCCATGCGCAGGGCGAATACGATGTGCCTGAAGCAGATGAACCTTTTCACACGTTTGTCGAAAATGCACTGCAAAAGGCCCGTCACGCCGCGCGTCTGACAGGCTTGCCTGCGCTGGCCGATGACTCTGGCGTGTGCATCAATGCGTTGGGCGGCGCGCCGGGCGTGTATTCGGCCCGCTTTGCCGGTGAACCGAAATCGGACGCCCGCAACAACGAAAAAATGATCGCCGAACTGGCGAAGCATGAAGACAAGTCCGCATACTACTACTGCGTACTGGTGTTCGTGCGCCATGCCGACGATCCCCAGCCGGTGATCGCTGACGGCCGCTGGAACGGCGTCATGATCGATACGCCGCGCGGCAATGGCGGCTTTGGTTACGACCCGTACTTCTACATCCCGTCGCTGGACAAGTGCGCTGCCGAACTCAGTGCCGATGAAAAGAACGCCATGTCGCACCGCGGCCAGGCATTGCGCGCCCTGGTAGAGAAGCTGAAAAAATGATCCCGATTAAAGTCGTCGGCGCAAGCACCAAGCCAGCGCGCGACATCAGCGAGTCTGCCGGCGTCGCTGCGAAATACCTGCAAGGCGGTGCGCTGAACCTGACGGCGCTGCCGCCGCTGTCGCTGTACATCCATTTCCCGTGGTGCGTGCGCAAATGCCCGTACTGCGATTTCAATTCGCATGAAGCCAAGGACGGTGGCGCCTTCCCGGAACAGGAATACCTCGACGCCGTGCGCGCCGACCTGGAACAGGCCTTGCCGCTGATCTGGGGCCGCAAGATCTACACCATCTTCATTGGCGGCGGTACACCCAGCCTGATGTCGGCCGCCGGGCTGGATCGCCTGCTGTCCGACGTCCGCACCTTGCTGCCGCTGGACAGCGATTGCGAGATCACGATGGAAGCCAACCCTGGCACCTTCGAAGCGGAAAAGTTCAAGTCCTACCGCGCGAGTGGCGTGAACCGCCTGTCGATCGGCATTCAGAGCTTTAACGAGCGCCATCTGAAAGCGCTGGGACGCATCCACGACGACAACGAAGCCAAACGCGCGGTGGAAATCGCTTTCGCCAACTTCGATAACTTCAACCTGGACCTGATGTACGCGCTGCCGTCGCAGACGCTGGAAGAAGCGCGCCAGGACGTAGAGACGGCCATGGCCTTCAATCCACCGCATCTGTCGCTGTACCATCTGACGATGGAGCCGAACACGCTGTTTGCCAAGTATCCGCCAACGCTGCCCGACGACGACGCCAGCGCCGACATGCAGGACATGATCGCCGAACTGACCAAGGCCAACGGCTACGAACAGTACGAGATTTCCGCGTACGCGAAGAAGGGCCACCGCGCGCGCCACAATCTGAACTACTGGGAGTTTGGCGACTACCTCGGCATCGGCGCGGGCGCACACTCCAAGCTGTCGTTCCCGCACCGCATCCTGCGCCAGGCACGCTACAAGCAGCCCAAGGCCTATATGGAGCAGGTGAAGCTGGGCGCACCGATCCAGGAAGAATACGAGATCGAGCGCGAGGACATGGGCTTTGAATTCATGCTCAACACGCTGCGCCTGCATGAGGGCTTTGATCCCAACCTGTTCAGCGAGCGTACCGGCATGAGCATCAACGCGATTGACAAGACCCTCAACGAAGCGGAAGCCAAGGGACTGCTCTATCGCGACTACAAGATCATCAAGCCGACCGTGTTAGGCCAGCGCTTCCTCAATGATCTGCAAGAGATGTTCCTGAAGGGTTAAAACTCTTCCCATTCCTTGTCGCTGCCAACGGCAGCGGGCTTGCTGGCGCTGGCCAGCCGTGGTGCAGGGCGTTTGGCGGCAGCGCCTTTCGCCACAACAACCGGCCGCGCTGTGGCCAGCTTGCGGGGCGCCGGTGCTGTTGCTGTCAATGCGCCATGCAAGCCCTCATTCCCCAGCTTGAACGAGGATGCCACGTCCGCCAGACGTATCGCCTGTTCCTGCATGCTGGCTGCGGCGGCAGCGGCTTGTTCGACCAGCGCGGCATTCTGCTGCGTCACCTGATCCATTTGCGTGATCGCCGTATTGACCTGATCGATGCCGATGCTCTGCTCACTGCTGGCCGAGGTAATCTCGCCCATGATGTCGGTAACGCGGCGCACGCTGGCCACCACATCGTCCATGGTGCTGCCAGCCTGCTGCACCAGTTTGGAGCCGATGCCCACCTGTTCCACCGAATTACCGATCAACTCCTTGATCTCCTTGGCCGCACCGGCCGAGCGCTGCGCCAGGTTGCGCACCTCCGACGCCACCACCGCAAAGCCGCGCCCCTGTTCACCGGCACGCGCGGCTTCCACCGCCGCGTTCAGGGCAAGGATGTTGGTCTGGAAGGCGATGCTGTCGATGACGCTGATGATGTCGTAAATCTTGCGCGAAGAGTCATTGATGGAACCCATGGTGTTCACCACCTGGCCGACGATGTCGCCGCCTTTCTCGGCCACGCTGGAAGCGGCTTGCGCCAGCTGGTTGGCCTGCTTGGCGTTTTCCGCATTCTGACGCACGGTGGAGGTCAGTTCTTCCATTGACGACGCGGTCTCCTCCAGCGAGCTGGCTTGCTCCTCGGTGCGCTGCGACAGATCCATATTCCCCGCAGCGATCTGGTTGGAGGCGGTGGCGATGGTGTTGGTGCCAACCTGCACCTGGCTGACCACCTCGCGCAGCGAATCATTCATGCCGCGCAGGGCTTTCATCAGATCGCCGATTTCATCCTTGTTGTCTTGCGCATTGAACTGCGTGGTCAGATCACCGTTGGCCACCGTGGCCGCGATGTCCACTGCGGATTTCAGCGGCACCGTAATCGAGCGCGAAATAATCCAGGCGGCGACAGAGCCTATGCTCACCATCAGCAAGGCCAATAGCATCAGCAAACTGTTGGCGCGGCTGTTGGCCGCATCGATGGCATGCGCGGTATCGTCGATCGCCTTGCGCTGCATGGCGAGGAAACTCTTCACGCGGTTCTGGTAAGCGTCGGCGGAAGGCGTAAAGGCATCCTTGAACAGCTGCTCGGCCTTGGCCGCGTCGCTGGCTTTGCGCGCGTTCATCACATCCGTTTTGGACTTTTGATACTTGCTGCGGAGTTCAGTGATCTCTTCGTACATCTTGCGTTCTTCATCCGTGGCCAGCAGTTCCTTGATCTGCGCCAGCAGCTCGCTGCCACGCTTGGTGCTGGCGCTGATGGTCTCGGCAAAGGTGTCGGAGAGCTTGTCGTCCGTGCTGCGGGCGATCAGCGCGGTGCGGGCGATGGCGGAATAAATCAGCACATACCAGTCGGACACCAGGCGTTCCTTGGCAAGCGGCTGCTCCATCATGGCGCGCGTGGCCTGGGCGTTGGCGCGGGCGTTGACCAGCGCAACCGAAGTGGCAAGGATCGCCAGCAGCAGTACCACGGCAAAGCCGAAAGCGAGGCGGGTACCGATACGCATTTGCGACAGAACGTTCATGATCTTCACTCCCTCCAGCATGCGGGATACAAGTATGCGCCTGTCCTGCGCCGAAACGGCGCCTTCGCTAACTTCTGTTGCTTTTTGGGAACAGTCAGAAACTGCTGGTCAGATGCAGGTCCGGTTTTTCGGCCCAGCGCGCAAAGGCCTCGGCCATGCGCTCGCTTTCGCCGACGGCCTGCAACCAGTCGCGGTTGCGGCGGTCGTGGTCCTGGCCATAGACATTGAAGTCCTTGCGGTCGGGCAGCTTGGCGTTGGGAAGTGTAGCGACAAACTCCGGCGACGGCGACACCAGAATCATATTCTCCAGCGCGTGGTCTTTGGCGCGGCGCCACGGCATGGATTTATCGAGCCAGCCCGGAACGATGTAATCGTTGAAGTGCGGGTACAGCACCAGGCCGGGATCGCGCTGGTAGGGCAGATGCAGGTGATAGTCGATCAAGCCGCCATCCCAGTAAGCGCCATCGGGCGCGCCGGCGATATGGGTAACGGCTTCCAGCACCAGCGGAATCGAACCCGAGGCCAGCAGCGCATCACGCAGATTGGCTTCAGACAGGCCGACGAAGTGGCTGGAGAAGGCATCGAAACCATCACGCAGCCAGCGCGCGTCGTCATGCTGGTGATGGAAGATCACCCGCTCCATCGACGCCGCCAGACGGTTGCGCGACATGGCGTTGCCGGCAGCGGCCATCAGGAAGCCGGCCATTTCGCGCCAGCGCGTGCCCTGGGTATTGGCCAGCCTGCCGATACCGTGCACCGTCAGCACCGAGAGGTGATGGTGGGGGTGCTGCAGCGGCTCGGCGACACGGCCATCGAGCACCTCATCGAGCAGGGCGCGGCAAGTGCGGCTGACATAATCCGGCGTCACCTTGTCCGGATAGCGCTGGCCGGCATACAGCCGCGCCAGGCGCTTGTGCGCGGCGACCGGATCATCAAACGCCGACGCCGCCATGCGCCAGGCGCCGATCGACGCGCCGACCAGACGGCGCTGACGTGGCGCGTGCCGGAAAAACTCACCAAACATCCAGCAATCCAGCCCATGCAGAATCAGCCCCTTGGGACCGCCGGCGGCGGCAGGGATGATCGCAATATCAGCAGCCTGCAAGCCTTCGGCCGCAATCCGCTGCCTGGCCCGCTGGCCCAGGCGAATCGTGATAGGTGAGCTCATGCAATATTCCTAATCCGGGGTCAGGTCCGTCATTTCTACACGACCTCTGCTGTAGGGACAGCGCTACAGCAGAGGTCGTGTAGAAATGACGGACCTGACCCCGGAGGTTAACGAAGGCCGCCGCCGAGGGCGCGGTAGAGGTCGATGGCGGTGGTGGTGCGCAGCAGGCGGGCCTGCACCAGCGATTGCTGGGCGCTGAATAGTTCGCGCTGGGCGTCCAGCACGTCCAGTGTGCTGGCGACGCCGTTGTCGAAGCGTAGTTGCAGCAGTTTTAGCCGGTCGGCTTGCGCTTCCTGCACTGCGCGCTGGGCGTTGACCTGTTCGCCCAGGTAGTCGCGCGCGGCCAGTGCGTCCGCCACTTCGCGGAACGCGGTCTGGATGGTTTTTTCGTAGTCGGCGACGGCGATGTTTTTGCGTACTTCGGACAGTGTCAGGTTGGCGCTGTTGCGGCCGGCGTCGAAGATGGGCAGCGTCAGTTGTGGGGCGAAGGACCAGCTGCCGGAGCCGCTGTCAAACAGGCCATGCAGCGATGGGCTGCTGCTGCCGATTGCTGCTGTCAGGCTGATGCGCGGGAAGAAGGCGGCACGCGCGGCGCCGATGTTGGCGTTGGCGGATTTCAGGCGCTGCTCGGCGCTGCGGATGTCGGGGCGGCGCGTCAGCAGGTCGGATGGCAGGCCTTCCGGCAACGCGTTCAGGGCGTCGAGTTGGGCGTCGGTCGGCATGGCGCCGCTGGCAGCGGATGCGGGGGGCTGGCCGACCAGCAGCGTGAGTGCGTTTTCGGCCTGTGCGCGCTGGCGCGCCAAGGTCAACGCGGATGCGCGTGCGGTTTCCATCAGCGTTTCGTTGGAGCGCAGGTCGAGGCGTGATGAAGCGCCTACTTCGGCGCGCTGCTGCGTGAGCTTGTAGGTGCGCGCGCGTGCTTCGTAGGTTTGCTGCGCCAGTGCGTACTGTTCGGCGTAGGCGCGTTCGGTGTAGTAGGCCTGGGCGACTTGCGACACCAGCGCGATCTGCGCCGCGCTGCGTGCTTCTTCTGTGGCCAGGTAGCTGGCCAGGGCGGCGTCGTTCAGGCTTTTTACGCGGCCGAAGAAGTCGAGTTCAAACGCGGAGACCGAGGCGCCGATGTCGTAGCGTTTGCCGATGGTGGTCTGGCCCGTGGACGACAGGAAGGCCGGTGTCTTGGCGCGCGTTTCGCCGAAGCTGGCATTGACGTTGGGCAGGCGGTCGGCCGACTGCACGTTGTACAGCGCGCGCGCTTCTTCGATGCGCAGCACGGCGGTGCGCAGGTCGCGGTTGTTTTCCAGCGAGGCGGCGATCAGCGATTGCAGGCGCTGATCGGTGAAGTAGTCGCGCCAGCCGGTATCGACCGCGGTCCTGGCGTTGCCGGCCAGCGGCAATGGCACGCTGGTGCGCGAGGCCGCGCCGGCGCTGTCGGACGGGAAGGTTGCTGCCACAGGCGCCGCAGGGCGTTCATAAGTTGGCGCCATCGAGCAGGCGGACAGCAGCGATGCGCCAAGTAGCGCAGCGGTCAGCAATGCGGCGCGCGGCGCGCCTGCGAAGGGAACGGGCTTAGTCATAGGTTTCATGGTGTTTGTCGTTCAGTTCATGTGCGGCCAGTTTGCGCTGGCGTTCGCTGCCCTTGAAGATCTTGCGGACCACCACGAAGAATACCGGCACCAGGAATACGGCCAGCACGGTCGCGGTGATCATCCCGCCCATCACGCCCGTGCCGATGGCGCGCTGGCTGGCGGAACCCGCGCCGGTGGCGATCACCAGCGGCAGCACGCCGAGGATGAACGCCAGCGAGGTCATGATGATGGGGCGGAAACGCAGGTGCACGGCTTCCAGCGTCGCTTCGATCAGGCCTTTGCCCTGTGCCTGCAGGTCTTTGGCGAATTCGATAATCAGGATCGCGTTCTTGGCCGACAGGCCGATAATCGCAATCAGGCCGACCTTGAAGTAGACGTCGTTCGGCAGGCCGCGCAAGGAGGCGCCCAGCAGCGCACCCAGCACCCCAAGCGGCACAACCAGCAGCACGGCAATCGGGATCGATTCGCTTTCATACAGCGCGGCCAGCACCAGGAAGGCGGCCAGCAGCGACAGCGCAAACAGCATCGGCGCTTGCGAACCGGAGGTTTTTTCTTCCAGCGACTGGCCGGTCCATTCGATGCCGAAGCCCGGTGGCAGCTGCTGCGCAAGGCGTTCCAGTTCTGCCATCGCTTCGCCGGTGGAGCGGCCTGGCGCGGCGTCGCCCGTCAGTTTGATGGCCGGATAGCCGTTGTAGCGCACCAGCTGCACCGGACCTTGTATCCAGTGCGACGATGCGAACGAGGAGAAGGGCACCATGGTGCCGCTGGCGCTGCGCACGTTGAGCTGCATGATGTCCTGCGGTTGCAGGCGGCGTGGCGCGTCGGCCTGCACGATCACGCGCTGCTGGCGGCCGGAGCTGGCGAAGTCGTTGACGTAGGAGGAGCCCAGCGCGGTGGACATCATGGCGTTGACGTCAGCAAACGAGACACCCAGTGCATTGGCTTTTTCGCGGTCGATGTCCACTTGCAGCTGCGGCGCATCTTCCAGGCCTTCGGGACGTACGCCTTTGAGGATGTCGCTTTTGCCGGCAAGACCCAGCAGCTGGTTGCGCGCGGCGATCAGCGCATCGTGGCCCTGCGCGCTGCGGTCCTGCAGGCGCGCGGTGATGCCGGTGGCGTTACCGAGTTCGCGGATCGGCGGAGGGCTGAGCGGGAAGATGATGGCGTCCGGGATCGAGGACAGCGCGCCAAACGCGCGCTGCGCAATCGCCTGTGCCGATTCGTCCGGTCCGCGCTCTTTCCAGTCTTTGAGCGGGATGAATACCAGGCCCGCGTTCTGGCCGTTGCCGGAGAACGAGAAGCCCGCCACGGCGATAGTGCGCGCCACGCCTGGCTGTTTGCGGAAGTAGGCGTCGGCCTGCGCCAGCACGGCTTGCGTGCGGCTGGTCGATGCGCCCGCCGGCAGCTGGACGTTGGCGATCAGGTAGCCCTGGTCTTCGTTGGGCAGGAACGACGAGGGCAGGCGCGCATACAGCCAGCCCACCACGCCGCACAGCAGCGCGAAGATTATCAGGTAGCGGCCGGTGCGCTTGAGGATGTTGGCAATCACGCCCTGGTAACCGGTCGCGGTGACGGCGAACTTGCGGTTGAACCAGCCGAAGAAGCCTTTCTTCTCGTGGTGGTGTCCCGCCTCCACCGGCTTGAGCATGGTGGCGCACAGCGCTGGCGTCAGCGTCAGCGCCATCAGCGCGGAGAACAGCATGGCCGACACCATCGCCAGCGAGAACTGGCGGTAGATGGCGCCCACGGCGCCGCCGAAGAAGGCCATGGGAATGAACACGGCCACCAGCACCAGCGTAATGCCGATGATTGCGCCGGTGATCTGGCCCATGGCCTTGCGCGTGGCGTCGCGCGGCGACAGGCCTTCTTCGCTCATGATGCGTTCGACGTTTTCCACCACCACGATGGCGTCGTCGACCAGAATGCCGATCGCCAGCACCATGCCGAACATGGTCAGCACGTTGATGGAGAAGCCAAACAGCTGCATCGCGGCGAAGGTACCCATCAACGCCACCGGCACGACGATGGTCGGAATCAGCGTGTAGCGGATGTTTTGCAGGAACAGGTACATCACCAGGAACACCAGCACCACCGCTTCCAGCAGGGTCTTGACCACTTCTTCAATCGAGATCTTGACGAACAGCGAGGTGTCGTAAGGGATGGTGTACTTGACGCCAGGCGGGAAGTATTTTGACAGCTGCTCCATCTTGTCTTTGACGGCGGTGGCGGTTTGCAGCGCGTTACCGGTCAGCGACAGCTGCACGGCAATTGCCGAAAACGGTGCGCCATTCAGGCGTGCGCTGATGTTGAAGCTGGCGCCGCCCATTTCGATGCGGGCCACGTCTTTCAGCCGCACCAGCGAGCCATTGGGATTGGCGCGCAGGACGATCTCGCCAAACTCGGTGGTGGACGACAGCTGGCCCGTCACCACGATCGGCGCCGAGAAGGTTTGCTGCGCAGGGCTGGGCAGGTCGCCCAGCGTGCCGGAGGTGACCTGCGCATTTTGCGCGCGGATGGCGGCGGTGACGTCGGCCATGGTCATTTTCAGGCCGAGCAGTTTTTGCGGATCGACCCAGATACGCATGGCGCGCTCGGTGCCGAACAACTGCGCCTGGCCGACACCGGGAATGCGCTTGATTTCATTGACGACGTTGCGCGCCATGTAGTCGCCCAAGCCGGTTGGATCGAGGCGGCCATCGGTGGAGGTCAGGCCGACGAACATCAGGATGTTGGAACGAGCCTTGTTGACCTGCACACCTTGCTGCGTGACGGCGGCCGGCAGGCGCGATTCCACGCGCTTGATGCGGTTCTGGACGTCCACCGCCGCCAGGTCGGGATTGGTGCCGGGGACGAAGGTGACGGTGATGGTGACGGCGCCATTGGCTTCGCTTTGCGATTCGACGTATTGCAGGCCGTCGGCGCCGTTCATCTCCTGTTCGATGACGCTGGTGACAGCGTCGTCCAGCACTTGCGCGGTGGCGCCAGGGTAGGTGGCCGTCACCACGATGGATGGCGGTGCGATGGTCGGGTACTGTGCGACCGGCAGCACGGTAATCGCCAGCATCCCGCCCAGCAGAATGAACAGGGCGATGACCCATGCGAAGACCGGGCGGTCAATGAAGAACTTGGCCATGTGGGCTCCCGGTTATTTGGCGGCGCTGGCGGCTGGCGCGGCGGCACTGCCGGCCGGGCCCTTCCACGGCTGCGGATTCACGGTGGCGCCAGGCTTGGCTTTCTGGAAGCCTTCGACCACGATGCGCTCGCCGCCTTTGAGGCCGGCGCTGACCACCCAGTTGTTGCCGTCGTTGGCGTTGGCGACGACAGGCTGCGAAGCCACCTTGTTGTCGGCGCCGACGATCAGCACCGTCGAACCTTCATTGGTCCGCACGATCGCCTGCTGCGGCACGGTGATGGCGGCATCGCTGACGCCTTGCTCCAGCCGCGCGCGCACATACATGCCCGGCAGCAGAATACGGTCCGGATTGGGGAATTCGGCGCGCATCGAGACCGAGCCGGTGCTCTCATCCACCGACACATCCGAGAACAGCAGCTTGCCCGCCTGCCGATAGACCTGCCCGTCTTCCGTCACCAGCGTCACGCGCGCCTGGTCCTTGCCGGCGCTTTTCAGCTTGCCGCTGGCCAGCGCGCTTTTCAATTTCAGCACCTCGGTGGAGGACTGGGTGATGGTGACGTAGATCGGGTCCAGTTGCTGCACGGTGGCCATCGGCGTCGCTTCGCCCTGGCCGACCAGCGCGCCCTCGGTCACCAGCGCGCGGCTGACGCGGCCGGCGATCGGCGAGGTGACGGTTGCATAGCCCAGCGTCAGCCCGGCATTGGTGCGGGCCGCTTTGTTGTTGGCCAGGTCGGCCGCGGCCTGCTTCTGCGCGGTGACAGCGTCGTCGTATTCCTGCTGGCTGACGGCCTGCGCCGCCAACAATGGTTTATACCGTTTTACCTTGAGGTCCGCCTGCGCCAGGTTGGCTTCCGCCTTGGCCACGGCTGCCTGGGCGCTGTCGAAAGAGGCCTGGAACTGCGCCGGATCGATGCGGAACAGCACCTCGCCGGCCTTGACGTCGCCACCTTCCTTGTACATCCGTTGCAGCACGATGCCGGCGGTACGCGCGCGCACCTGCGCAATGCGCGAGGCTTCCGTGCGGCCCGGCAGTTCGCTGCTCAGCGTAACGGTGGCGGGATTGACGGTGATGACAGCAACGGTGGCGGGCGGTGGGGCGGCAGGCGGCGCCGCCTTGTCGCCGCAGGCGCTCAAAAGGGTGAGAACGGCGACGGCAACAGCGGTGCTACGAGGAACGGATCTCATGGACTGGTCTCGCGAGTGGGTTTTATAGTTGATGCAAGATTGTAATACAGTCAGAAAAACCACGTTGGGACCGGTCCCAAATGCAAAAAAGGCAGAAGAACGGCCTGCGCCGCGCTTCTGCCCTGGTGCCGGCCGGCGCTAAGGATTAACGCATGCCGGAGATGATTTGCTTGAGTTTGCCGGTGTCGGCGACGAAGGCGCGGATGCCTTCGGCGGTTTTCTCGGTGGCCATCGCATCTTCGTTCATCATGAAGCGGAAGGTGGCTTCGTCGACGGCGATCTTGCCGATGGCGGCGCTCTTGCCGCTGTCCGAACTCAGTTTGCGCTCGACCGGGGCGTTGGTGTCCGCCAGTTTTTGCAGCAGGTCCGGGCTGATGGTCAGCAGGTCGCAGCCCGCCAGTTCCAGGATCTGGCCGACGTTGCGGAAGCTGGCGCCCATCACTTCAGTGCTGTAGCCGAACTTGCGGTAGTAGTTGTAGATGCGCTTGACCGACTGCACGCCCGGGTCTTCCGCGCCTTCGTATTCGATGCCGGTGTTTTTCTTGTACCAGTCGTAGATGCGGCCGACGAAGGGCGAAATCAGCTTGGCGCCCGCTTCGGCGCAGGCGATTGCCTGTGGCAGCGAGAACAGCAGCGTCATGTTGGTGTGGATGCCTTCCTTCTCCAGGATCTCGGCGGCGCGGATGCCTTCCCAGGTCGAGGCCATCTTGATCAGCACGCGCTCGCGCTCGATGCCGTTCTTTTCGTACAGCTTGATGAGTTCACGCCCTTTGGCCACCGAGGCCGCAGTGTTGAACGACAGGGCGGCGTCGATCTCGGTCGAGACGCGGCCAGGAATCACGCGCAGGATCTGCTTGCCGAAGGCGACCAGCAGGTGGTCGATCACTTCGCCGGTGCTGGCGTCGAGGTTGTCGCGCACGGCTTTTTCCAGCAGCGGTTTGTACTCGTCTTTTTGCACCGCTTTCAGGATCAGCGACGGGTTGGTGGTCGCGTCGCGCGGGGTGTATTGCTGGATGGCCTGGAAGTCGCCGGTATCGGCGACGACGGTGGTGTATTGCTTGAGTTGTTCGAGTTGGTTCATAAACGCTGCCAATCTGATAAGAGAGTTGTAGTCGCGCTTATTTTACTCCTACCAGCCCGTAACAGCCCAGTTCAACCGAGGCGCATGACAATTGCGCCACAGGCGATCAGGGTAATCGCCAGGATGCGGCCGGGCGCCAGCCGCTCGCGCAGGAACAGGGCGGCAATCGCGGCGGCAAACAGGATCGAGGTTTCGCGCAGCGCGGCGACGGCGGCCACCGGCGCCTGTGTCATCGCCCACAGCGCCAGGCCGTAGGACGCCAGCGTACCGACCCCGCCCAGCAGCATCACGCGCAGGTGCGTGCGGGCGTAGGCGGGCAGCTCGCGCCAGCGGTGGGTGGAACACAGCAGCAGCATCACGGCGGTCAGCACGAACAGCCACATGGTGTAGGCGGCAGGCGCGCCGGAGCGGCGCACGCCGACGGCATCGATCATGGTGTAGCCGGCGATGACAGCGGCGTTGAGGAGCGCGTAGCTGGTTGCCCGGCGGCGCGCGCCGCGGTTGGCGGCGGTGTCAGCGCCGGCGTTGGCGCCACGCAGGATGGTCAGCGTCAGCACGCCGCCGCAGATCAGCATGACGGCGATATCCTGGCTCAGGTGCAGGCGCTCGCCCAGCAGCGGCACACTGGCCAGCGCCACCAGCAGCGGCGCGGCGCCGCGCATCAGCGGGTAGGCCTGGCTCATGTCGCCGTGGCGGTAGGCAGCGGCCAGCAAACGGTAGTAAATCACCTGGCAGCAGGCGGAGGCGATCAGCCACGGCCAGCTGTCCTGCGCAGGTGTCGCAATGAACGGCAGCAGTGGCAACGAGACCAGGCCGGCGCCGCAGGCCACCAGCAAGGTGGTCAGGTATTTATCGGGGCCGGCTTTGACCAGGGCGTTCCAGGTCGCGTGCAGCAGTGCGGCAAACAGGACGACGGTGACGACGGAACTGTCCATCAGCTAGCCAGTGGTCCGGGCAGTGGCGCGCATTATTTCCCCTTTGGTGCGATCAGCCTCTCGATTTCGGCCAGCAGCAATTCAAAGCGCACTGGCTTCTTGAAGTAGGTATCATACGGCAGCGCGGGTTCTTTGATCATGCCGGCACTGGTCAGGATGAAGGGAATGTTGCGTAGTTGCGCATCGTCGCGCCAGGCGAGGCACAGGCGGGCGCCGTCCATCACCGGCATCATCAGGTCGGACAGCACGATGTCCGGCCGCGTCATGGCGGCGATCGCCAGCGCTTCGGCGCCGTTGTTGGCCGTCAGCACGCGGTAGCCGTGATATTCGAACAGCATGCTGTAGGCGCTCAGCACGTCGAATTCGTCGTCGACCAGCAGGATCAGCGGGCCGGCGGTGGAGGGCGGGGAGTTCATGGGGCGCCTTAGAGCGGCTGTGCGCGCTGGAAGGATGCCGGTCCTTCGATACTCATGCCCTGGTTGGAAATCAACAGGACATGGTTGGCGGCGTCATAGCTGTTTTCGCGCAGTTTCAGCACGCCGATCTGACGCCGGTTGATGCCGCCCACATCCACATAGCGCAGCAGGATGATGTTCTCGAACAGCATCGACTCCGACGCTTCCGGCTTGGCGGTGCCATGGGCGAAATAGGGCAGCTCCTGCGTAAAGAAGGTGGTCACATGGCGGTGCCGCAGTTCGTTCACGAACGCCACCAGGAAGGAGCGCGAGCGGTGCGTATGCAGGATGATTTCGCGCAGCGCGTCGATGCCATCGATCACCAGCCGCACCACCTTGCGCTGCTCGACATTGTGCAGCACCTGCTGCGCCAGCGCATCCACCAGCACTTCCAGCGGAGGATGCCAGATCACTTGCAGCTTGCCGCTGTCGAGGTGCGGCTGCAGGTCGATGCCGACGCTGCGGCCCTTTTCCAGCAGCCGTGCCGGCGATTCATGGAAGCCGACGATGAGGCAGGTTTCGCCGCGCTTGAGGCCATCGTAAATGAAGTGCAGCGCCATCAGCGTCTTGCCAACGCCGGGGTTGCCCAGCAGCGCCGTGGTGGAGCCGCCCAGCACGCCGCCGTTGGTCAGCAGGTCCCAGCCTTGGATACCAAAGCTGAGCTGGGACAGTGCTTGTGGCGGCTCGGCGCCGGCCGCGCTGTTGATCGCTTCCAGACGCGGGTAGATGGTGACGCCGCCGGCGCCCACTTCAAACACATGCCGGCCCAGCATGTGCTTGGAGCCGCGCAGTTTGTAGACCTTGATTTCGCGGATCAGCTGCATGCCGCGCTCAAACTGGCTCAGTTCGATGAGGCCATCGACCAGCGTGTTTTCCGAGTCGGCCACATTGCCCTCGGTTGGCGACAGCAGGAAGGTGGTGCACTCCATGGTCGACACCAGCGAATTCAGGGACAGCATGAATTCGGACAGCGACATATCTGACGGCGTGGCCTCGCGCACGGTGCGGAAGCCGTCGATGATCATGATGTCGGGACGCTGTTCGGCCAGTGTGGCGGCAATCAGCTTCTGCAGCGCGCGCAGGCCGCCGCGCAGCAGCTCGTTGTAAGCGCCGAGGAACAGGATGCGTTCGGTGACCAGGCTTTCATCAAAGAAGGAGAAGTTGCTCAGGTGGTTGAGCATCTTGTTATGGGTCTCGGCGATCAGCGTCAGGATCAGCACCTTCTTGCCCTGGTGCGCGTGCTGGAAGCCGATCTGGCAGGCCAGCGTGGTCTTGCCGCTGCCGGCCAGGCCTTCGATGAGGTACAAGCTATGCGCAGGGAAGCCGCCGCCCAGGATGTGGTCCAGGCCGGGTACGCCGGTGTGCAGCAGGGGGATGCGCGTCGTGTTCATGTCCAAGTCGCAATATTACGGGTGAGGCAACAGCGACACTGTAACGTACTGTGGACGATTATAGAAGTTCTATCGAGTCCGGTGCGCTCGCTGGCGCACCGACCGGCACATTGACTTAGAGCACGCCATTGATACTGCTGACCTGGGTTTGCAGGCCTACCAGGTCCACCGTGCTGCCGCTGCCATGGGCGATTTCGGTATAGATGCCATCACCATTGCCGTCGTGGTAGACCTCGTAATTGCTGTGGCTGCCGTGGGTCTGCACTTCCAGCACATAGCCGGCGGCCAGCTGGGTATAGGTGGTGGCGCTGCCGATGGTGACCGACTTGGTGCTGCCGTCGGGCAGCACGCGGTCAACCGCGGTGACGGCGCCGCCAGTGCCGATGGTGAACTTGGCGCGGTCGTAAGGCTCGACGTCGAGGCGGGTGGTGGCCGTGCCTTGCGCAATGTAAGTGTGGGTCTCGGACTGGATGGTGTACTGGCCGGCAGTACTGCCTGCAACGTAGACCGTGGTTTCCACCGCGTTGCCGACCACCGAGGTTTCAGTGATCTTGCCGTCGGTGCCGACCGTGTAGCTGGTGGTGGGGCCGATATCGACGCTGTGCGTGCTGCTGCGGCTGCCGTGGGTTTCAGTGACGGCAACGGCGGTGATCGCGCCGCTGGTCAGCGTGAAACTGTAGGTGGCGTTGCCGCCGCCATTGAAGCCATTGCCGTGTGAACCGAAGCCGAAATGCTCATTGCTCATGATTGCCTCCTGTGGTGAGTCATCACAGGCTAGGCCAGAGCGTTCACTCAGGCAACGGCCGGGAGCGTAAATCCCGGCCTGACAGATATTGCAAAATGTTACTGAGGGGCGTCAGCCAATGAAGGAGTCGAATTGCAAGTCGAATTCCTGCAACGCTTTTTGTGCGTTTTGCATCTTTTTACGGAACTCGGGGCCGCGCTGCAGCGCCAGACCGACCGCCAGCACGTCAATCACCACCAGGTAGGCCAGGCGCGCGGAAATTGGCGTGTACGGGTCGATGTTGAAGATCAGGTCAATCGGAATCAGCACCGTGGCCAGTTCCGCCAGCGGCGTGCCCGACGGCGCCAGCACGATCACCTCGGCGCCACCGCGGCGCGCCAGCTTGACCGAGCGCACCAGCGACGGGCTGTTGCCGCGCTGGGAAATTGCCACCAGCGCATCGCCGGTGCGCAGCAGGGCAGCGGCGATGCTGTGGATATGCGGATCGGCATAGGCCACGGTCGGCACGCCGGAGCGGAAGAACTTGTGCTGCGCATCGGCTGCCACGATGCCGGACGTGCCCTGGCCGTAGAACTCGATCTTGTTGGCCTTGGACAGGATGTCCAGCGCCTTCTGGATCGCTTCCGGATCGAGGTTGTTGCGCAGGTCCAGCAGGGTGTTGATCGAACGGCTGCAGATCTTGTTGACCAGGTCTGCCGCCAGGTCGTCCTGGGTAGGCTGCTCGTTCAGGCCCGGCAGGGCCAGCGCCAGGCCCTGGGCCAGCTTGAGCTTGAACTCATGCCAGCCGTCATAGCCCAGCGTACGGCAAAAACGTACCACGGTCGGTTCGGACACCTGCGCGCTTTTGGCAAGCGCGGTGATATTCTGGTTGACCGTCTGCGTCGGGTGGTCGAGCACTGCCAACGCGACCTTGCGCTCCGATTTGGAGAGCGAGTCGAGTTGGGTACGGATGGAGTCGAGTAGCATGCGTGATTAATCTTCCGGTAGCGCTTCTTCGCGCCATTGCAGGCCATCGCGGCCGATCAGGGCCGATGCCGCAGCAGGACCCCAGGTGCCTGCGGCGTAAGGGATAGGATAGCTGTCGTCCGATTCCCAGTTGTCGAGGATAGGTTCGACCCATTCCCACGCGGCTTCCAGCTCGTCGCCGCGCATGAACAGGGTCAGCTGGCCGCGCAGCACGTCGAGCAGCAGGCGTTCGTAGGCTTCCATGCGCGGCGTCTTGAACTGCTCGCGGAAGTCCAGTTCCAGCTCCGCCTGTTTCAAACGCATGCCGTCGCCTGGGGTTTTCGCCATCAGGTTCATGCGCAGGCCTTCGTCGGGCTGCAGGCGGATCACCAGCGAATTTGGCTGGAAGCTGTTGGTCGGCTGGGCAAAGATCGAGTGCGGAATCTGCTTGAAGCGCACCACGATTTCCGCCAGACCGTCCGCCATGCGCTTACCAGTGCGCAGGTAGAACGGCACGCCGGCCCAGCGCCAGGTGTCGATTTCCGCTTTCATGGCGACGAAGGTTTCGGTGCGCGAGTGTTCCGGCGCATCCGGCTCGTCGCGGTAGCTTGGCACGGCCTTGCCGTCCACATGGCCGGCGCGGTACTGGCCGCGCACGATGTTCTGCGCCAGCGTGGTCGGCGTGAATTTTTTCAGCGAGCGCAGCACCTGCAGCTTGGCGTCACGCACGGCATCCGGCGCGATCGAGGTTGGCGGCTCCATGGCGACGATACACAGCAGTTGCAGCAGGTGGTTCTGCAGCATGTCGCGCAGCGCGCCCGAGGTGTCGTAGTAGCCCATGCGGTTGCCCACGCCCAGCTTCTCGGCAATGGTGATCTGCACGTCGGAGATCCATTCGCGGCGCCACAGCGGCTCGAACAGGATGTTACCGAAGCGCAGGGCCAGCAGATTCTGCACGGTCTCCTTGCCCAGGTAATGGTCGATACGGTAGATCTGCGATTCCTCGAATACCTTGCCGACTTCGGCGTTGATCTGCTTGGCCGAGGCCAGGTCGCGGCCCAGCGGCTTTTCCAGCACCACGCGCGAATTCGGCGTGACCAGGCCGTTCTCTTTCAGGTTCTCGCAAATCTGCGCGAAGATGGCTGGCGGCGTCGCCAGGTAGTAGACCTTGGTGATGTTCTCTTCCTTGCGCAGCGCGTCCACCAGCGACTTGTAGCTGCCGGAATCGGTCGCGTTGAGCGACACGTAGACGATACGCGCGGTAAAGCGCGCCCACGCTGCCGGCGCCACGGCGGGCGACTTGATCAGCGGTTTGGACGTGGTCTCGACGGTTTGCAGGAATTCTTCCTGGCTGGCGTCTGCGCGGCCGACGCAGATAATGCGGGCGGTCGGCGGCAAGTCATTGGCGACGTCACGCGCGTACATCGCGGGCAGCAATTTGCGCATCGCCAGATCGCCGCTGCCGCCAAACAGAACCAGATCAAAATCGGAAAGAGCCATAGTATGAAAATCGTCGCAAGAAAGTGCAGAAGGAATCGCCGCGCGCAGGCGCGGCAGCCAGTGTAAATTTACTACTTATAAAGGTGGTTTGCAAGAAATTTTACTACATTGCCCTATGGGGTGATGTAGGTGGATTATAAGCTGGCCAGTCATTGCTTGCGCTATACCCGCACGGCGATCCGTCGCGGGGTCTGACCCCGTACGGGGTCAGACCCCTCTTGCCGTAGTGTGGGTTAAGCGCTGCGGTAAGTTGGCTCGGCGCGGCCGGCGACATCCATCGGAATCGCCAGCAGCTTGCCGCTCAGCGGATACTGCGCCAGTTCCGGCGCCGGACGGGCGCCGGCGCTGGTCACGTACAGGGTCTTCAGATCCGGACCGCCAAACGCCGGCATGGTCGGACAGCGCACCGGCAGCGTGATTTCGCCCAGCAGCACGCCTTCCGGCGACAGCTTGGCAATACGCGCGCCTTCAAACATCGCCACCCAGTAGTTACCCTCGCTGTCCACGGCGGCACCGTCGGGACGGCCGCCGTAGTTGTTTTCCTTGTCCATCGAGAACTGGTGCAGCAGGCGCTGATTGGCGACGGTGCCGGTGGCGACGTCGTAGTCCAGCCTTGTCACGCGGTGCGCAGCGGTGTCGGCGTGGTACATGGTCTTCTGGTCCGGGCTGAAACCCGAACCATTCGAGTTGGTCATGCCACCCGACCACACCTTGCGCAGCGCGCCTTTTTCCAGCACATACATTTCCGCTGCCGGCTTGTCGCGCGGCTCATAAATCGTGCCGACCCAGAAGCGGCCCGCCGGATCGACATGGCCATCATTGAAGCGCGTGATGGCCTGGTCGTACGGCGCTGCTGCGATCTCCGTCAGTTTCACTTCATCGCTGCTGGTGTCCAGGTGCGCAAAGCCGCTGCGCAGGGCGACAATCAGGCCGCCCTGGTCGCTGATGCCCAGCGTGGCCGGCTCGCTGGCCAGCTTCCAGGCGCGGTGCGCGCCGCTGGCCGGATCGAGGCGGTGTACGGTGAAGGCGGGAATATCCACCCAGTACAGCGCCTGTTCCTGTGGATGCCACAGCGGGCATTCGCCCGTTTGCATCACCGCGTCGTAAGCTACCTTGATGTCGGAAGTGCTCATATGTGTTGCGCCGCTTTCGCCATCACGATCAGGCCATTGGTCGAGCTATCGTGACGCTCCGGCTTGACCTCGCCGGTCAGCTCGGACTGGATGTTTTTGGCCAGGACCTTGCCCAGTTCAACGCCCCACTGGTCAAAGCTGTTCACGTCCCAGATCACGCCCTGCACAAAGGTCTTGTGCTCGTACAGTGCGATCAGCGCGCCCAGCGCAGCTGGCGTCAGCTGGTCCATCAGGATGGTGTTGGACGGACGGTTGCCCGGGAAGGTCTTGTGCGGCACCAGCGCTTCGATTTCTTCGACGCTCAATTGTGCGTCGGCCAGGTCGGCGCGCACTTCGTCTGCGGTCTTGCCGGTCATGAAGGCTTCCGACTGCGCGAAGCAGTTGGCCAGCAGTGCATCGTGATGGCCTGCCAGGTCATGCGTCGCGCGCAGCGCGGCGATAAAATCGATCGGCGTCACGTCGGTGCCCTGATGCAGCAGCTGGAAGTACGCGTGCTGCGCATTGGTGCCGCACTCGCCCCACACCACCGGGCAGGTTGGCGTATCGACTGCCGCGCCGCCGCGCGTGATGCGCTTGCCGTTGGATTCCATGTCCAGCTGTTGCAAATAGGCCGGGAAGCGGTTCAGGTCCTGATGGTAAGGCGCGATCGACAGCGAGCTGGCGTCGAGGAACTGGCGGTTCCAGAAACCGACCATGGCCAGCAGCACCGGCATGTTCTGCTCCAGCGGCGCCTCGCGGAAGTGTTCATCCATGGCGTGGGCGCCAGCCAGGAAGTCGCTGAAGTAGCCCAAGCCCACCGCCAGCGCGACCGACAGGCCGATCGCCGACCATACCGAGTAACGGCCGCCCACCCAGTCCCAGAACGGGAACATATTGGCGGTATCGATGCCGAAGTCCGCCACCGCCTTGGTGTTGGTCGAGACGGCGACAAAGTGCTTGGCCAGGTTGTCCTGTTTGCCGCCGTTCTGCAGGAACCAGGTGCGTGCAGTGCCCGCGTTCAGCATGGTTTCTGCCGTGGTGAAGGTCTTGGAGGCGATGATGAACAGCGTGGTTTCCGGATTCACCTGCGCCAGCGCGGCGTCCATATCATGGCCGTCCACGTTGGAGACGAAGTGCATTTTCAGGCGCGGATGGGCGTACGAGCGCAGTGCCAGTACCGCCATTTTCGGTCCCAGGTCCGAACCGCCGATGCCGACATTGACCACATCCGTGATCGGCTTGCCGGTATAGCCCAGCCACTGGCCATTGCGTACGCGGTCAGTGAAGTCCTTAATGTGGTCCAGCACCGCATGCACGTCGGCGTTGACGTCCTGGCCATCCACCACCAGGGCTTTGCCGCGCGGCATACGCAACGCTGTGTGCAGTACGGCGCGATGTTCGGTAAGATTAATCTTCTCGCCGCCGAGCATGGCGTCGCGCTGGCGTTCCACGCCGCGTTCGCGGGCCAGATCCAGCAGCAGGCCGACGGTGGTGGCATCCAGGCGATTCTTGGAATAGTCCAGGAACAGGCCGGCCGCATCGACCGTCAACTCGGGAAAGCGTTGCGGGTTGGCGGCAAACAGCTGGCGCATTTGCCAGGTTTTGGCATTGACAGCATGGGATGCGAGGGCTTGGAAACTGGCGGTCGAAGTAAGTGCAGGCTGGCGCATAATCTTGTCAGTAGGGAGGGGATGGCGAAATAATACAGGAAAATCAGGTAAATTCACTACGGTTTGATGACGTGCGCTGAATATTTCTGCGTTTCAGAGGGGTAGTGTGACCATGCGATGACCGCCAGCGTAGGCCAGCCCGTCCAATAAAAGCCGGTGGGATTTGTATTTTTGTAGTAAAATTTCACGGAATCCATACATAAGGAACGATCATGGCGTTGCATCCAGTCCTGGAAACTGTCACCAATCGCATTATTCAGCGCAGCAAACCATCACGCGGCGCGTATCTGGCGCACCTCGAAGCGGCCCGTGTCAAAGGCCCGCAGCGCGGCACCCTGGCGTGTACCAACCTGGCGCACGGCTTTGCCGCCTTCCCGGCCAACGACAAGCTGGTGCTGAAGGAAATCAAAAAGCCATCGGTGGCGATTGTTTCGGCCTACAACGACATGCTGTCGGCGCACCAGCCGTTCGAGCGTTATCCTGAAATCATCAAGCAAGCCGTGCGCGAAGTGGGCGCGGTGGCGCAGTTTGCGGGCGGCACGCCGGCCATGTGCGACGGCGTCACGCAAGGCCAGCCGGGCATGGAACTGTCCCTGTTCTCGCGCGACGCGATTGCCATGTCGGCTGCAGTGGCGCTGTCGCACAATATGTTCGACGCCGCGCTGTACCTGGGCGTGTGCGACAAGATCGTCCCGGGCCTGCTGATCGGCGCGCTGCACTTCGGTCATCTGCCAGCCGTGTTTGTGCCGGCCGGCCCGATGACCACCGGCCTGTCGAATTCGGAAAAAGCCAAGATCCGCCAGCTGTACGCACAGGGCAAGGTCGGCCGCGCCGAGCTGCTGGAAGGCGAATCGCAGTCCTATCACAGCGCTGGCACCTGTACTTTCTACGGCACCGCCAACTCCAACCAGATGCTGATGGAAGTCATGGGCCTGCACCTGCCAGGCGCCGCCTTCATTACGCCGAACACGCCGCTGCGCGATGAACTGACCAAGGCTGCCGCGCAACGCGCCGCGGTGATTACGGACCAGGGCAGCGAATACATCCCGGTCGGCCATGTGATCGATGAAAAATCCATCGTCAACGCGATTGTCGCGCTGCTGACCACCGGTGGTTCCACCAACCACACGCTGCACCTGGTGGCGATTGCAAAAGCGGCCGGCATCGTGATCGACTGGAACGACTTCGACGAACTGTCGAAAGTGGTGCCGCTGCTGTGCCGTATCTACCCGAACGGCGAAGCGGACGTGAACCACTTCCACGCCGCAGGCGGTACCGGTTTTGTCATCCGCGAGCTGCTGGATGTCGGCCTGCTGCACGACGACGTTACCACCATCCTGGGCAAAGGCCTGCGCAAGCACTGCGCCGAGCCGTTCCTGGGCGAGGGCGACAAGGGCGTGGTCTTCAAGGATTCGCCAGCTGAATCGGGCGACGACAAAGTGCTGCGCAAGGCGGGCAATCCATTCTCGCCGGACGGCGGCATGGTGCTGGTGCAGGGTAACCTGGGCCGCGCCGTGATGAAAGTGTCGGCCGTGAAGCCGCAGCATCGCACGGTGGAAGCACCGGCGCTGGTGTTCAACTCGCAGGAAGATTTCATGGATGCGTACAAGGCCGGCCAGCTGGACCGCGACTTTGTCGCCGTGATCCGCTTCCAGGGTCCGCGTGCCAACGGCATGCCGGAACTGCACGCGCTGACGCCAGCGCTGGCCAACCTGCAGGACGCAGGCCGCAAAGTGGCGCTGGTGACCGATGGCCGCATGTCCGGCGCGTCGGGCAAGGTGCCGGCGGCGATCCACGTGTCGCCAGAAATCCTGGCGGGCGGTCCACTGGGCCTGGTGCGCGATGGCGACATCCTCAAGGTCTGCGCTGAAACCGGCACGCTGGAAGCGCTGGTGGATTCCGCCGTGTGGCATGCACGTTCGATGGCGCATGCCGACATGTCGCCGAATCACGTGGGCATGGGCCGCGAGCTGTTCGCCATGTTCCGCGCCAGCGTCTGCGAAGCAGAGAAGGGCGCGACCACCTTCCCGCTGCCATCGCCAATTCCTACCACGATAGGCCTGCATGACAAAGACCCGGTAGGCAATACCGTGCCGGGTTCCGATGAAGATTTCTCGACGAAGAAAGAAGTTTAAATCATGACCATGACTCTGCTCGACATTATGCGTACTTCGGCCGTGATCCCGGTGATCGCGATTGACGAACCTGAACACGCCGTACCGCTGGCGAAAGCGCTGGTGGCTGGTGGCATCCGCGTGCTGGAAGTAACCCTGCGCACCAAGCACGGCCTGGGCGCGATCAAGGCCATGAGCGAAGTGGAAGGCGCCATCGTCGGCGTCGGCACCCTGACGCAGCCGGAAGAATTTGCCGCTGCACGTGATGCGGGCGCCGTGTTTGGCGTATCGCCCGGCCTGACCCCGGCGCTGATCGCCGCCGCCAAGAGCAGCGGCCTGCCGCTGCTGCCAGGCGTGATGACGCCATCGGAAGTGATGGTGGCGCGCGAGCATGGCTTCAAGCAGCTGAAACTGTTCCCGGCCGTACCGGCGGGTGGCGTTGGCATGTTGAACGGGATTGGCGGTCCGCTGCCGGACGTCACCTTCTGCCCGACCGGCGGCATTTCGCAAGAAACCGCGCCGCAGTTCCTGAAACTGAAGAACGTGGCCTGCGTCGGCGGCTCCTGGCTGACGCCGAAAGACCTGATCGCCGCTGGCGAGTGGGACAAGATCACCGAAATCGCCAGACTGGCGAGCAGCCTGCGGGCTTAAACGACAACGGCGCCTCGGCGCCGTTTTTCATAGGCTCGCACCAATGTGCTCGCGCAGCCATTGGTGGGCTGGGTCGCGGTGGACGCGCTCGTGCCATAGCATGGCCATTTCGTAGCCAGGCAGCGCGACTGGCGCTTCCACGGTGCGCAGCGCAGTGTTGCCGCGTACCAGACGCTCGGGCAGCATGGCCACCAGATCGGTGCTGGCCAGTGCCGAGATCACAAACAGGAAGTGGGGCACGGAGAGCACGACGCGTCGCGTCAGGCCGGCCTGCGCCAGCACGGTGTCGGTGATGCCGCTGAAACCGCCGCCGTCCGGCGAGACGATGACGTGTTCCAGTTCGCACAACTGTTTGAGCGTCGGCTTGCGCTTCAAACGCGGATGGCCGGCGCGTCCCGCCAGCACATAGCGCTCTTCAAATAACAGCCGGTGACGCATGCCCGGCGGCGCCTCTTCAGTGATATGGAAGGCGAGGTCGATGATGCCTTGCTCGGCCTGGCGTGCGATATGGTTCGGTGCCAGTTCCATGACAGCCAGCCGCGTGCCTGGCGCGGCGGCGCGCAGGCTGGCCATCGCGGGCAGTACGATGGTGGATTCGCCGTAGTCGGTGGCGGCGACGCGCCAGGTATTGTCCGCGTGCGCAGGATCAAATGCGGCGGCGGGCGAGACGGCGCGGCCCAGTGCTTCGAGTGCCTGCTTCAGCGGTTCGCGCAATGCTTCCGCGCGCGCGGTGGGGCGCATGCCGCGCGGCCCTGGCAGCAGCAGTGGATCGCCGAAAATATCGCGCAGCTTGGCCAGGTGAACGCTGATCGACGGCTGCGAAAAGTTCAGCCGCTCCGCTGCGCGCGTGACGTTGTGCTCGGCCAGCAGTACGTCGAGCGTCACCAGCAGGTTGAGGTCCAGTCTCCTGAGATTATTCATGTCTATAGCTGGGATATTGGGAATTCATTTCTACTATACCTGATGCCGCCGTAAGCTGAGGTTTTCTTACCGGAGCCAGATATGAATGTCCTCATCGTTTATGCCCATCCCGATCCACAGTCGCTGAATGCCTCGCTCAAGGACTACGCCGTCCGGCATCTGCAAGCTGGCGGCCACACGGTACAAGTCTCTGACCTGTATGCGATGGAGTGGAACGCGATACTGCAGACGGAAGAAATCCCTGAGCGCGCCGATCACCGCGCCGACATCTTGAGCGAGCAGGAAAAACTGCGCTGGGCGGATACGGTGATCTTCCAGTTCCCGCTGTGGTGGTTCTCCATGCCCGCGATTATGAAGGGCTGGGTGGAGCGCGTGTACACGCTGGGCTTTGGTTACGGCGTCGGTGAGCATTCGGATCAGCGCTGGGGTGACCGCTACGGCGAAGGCACGCTGGCGGGCAAGCGCGCCATGCTGCTGGTGACGGCCGGTGGGTGGGAGTCGCATTACAGCCCGCGCGGCATCAATGGCGCGATCGATGAGCTGCTATTCCCCATCCATCATGGCATCCTGTTCTACCCTGGTATGGAGGTGCTGCCACCATTCCTGCTGTACCGCACGGGATGCATGAACGAGGCGCTTTTTGCCGAAGCATGCACGCAACTGGGCCAGCGGCTGGACACGCTGGCGACGACGGCGCCGATTCCTTTCCGGCGCCAGAATGACGGCGACTATGACATTCCCGCGATGACCTTAAAAGCGGCACTGGCGCCCGGTGCGCAAGGCTTCAAGGCGCATCTGGCTCAGCCGCCCAGCTTGTTGTAAAGCGTCCCAGGCCAGCGCGCGGTGATCCGGCTGCAGTGCATTTCAAACTCATCGCCGTCCTTGGTCTTGGTAGCGTAGAAGTGATTGACGGCGATGCGTGTCGCATCCTGCAGGGCGCCGGCCTCGGTGATCTGCTTGGGCAGCGGCAGGTCGGTAATATGCAGCAGGTACTCGACCTTCTTCGGATCGGTATTCTGGTCGTACCAGATCTCGACCCGAATCGCATCGTCATCATGCTCGGTCTCCGCAAGACATCGTCCATGCCGCCTGGTTTCAAATTTAAACCGCATCGTGCCCCTCCATCGACAGATGGAATGAGCCTAGCACGGCCGACGCGCACGCGAAATATGCTTGCAAATCAGGAGTGTTGTAGCCGCATCTGCAAACCTATCGGTGACATGGTGAAGCCCATCAATTCCTCGGCATCCTTGCCGTCCACGGTGGCGATGGACTCGATGTCGAAGCTGGATAGCAGCATGGCGCTGGCCAGTTTGATTTCCAGCAGGGCGAGATAGCGCCCCGGGCAGGTCCGCACGCCGGAGCCGAAGGGAATCGACAGGTGCTTGTTGACGGCGGGTACACTGTCCGGCAACCAGCGCTCCGGCTTGAAATCGGCCGCATCGGGCACGTATTGTTCCGCTACGCTGTTATTGCGCATCACGCACCACAGCAGGCCGCCTTTGGGAACCTGCACATCGCCGACGACGTTATCGCGCAGCGATTCCATCGGCATAAACGGCGCCACCGGCTTGAGACGCATGGCTTCCTGCGCGCACGCCTCCAGATAGTCCAGCCCATCCATCTGCTCGATGGTGAACGCGCCAGGGTCCGGCGCCACGCGCAGCACTTCCTCGCGCGCCTTGCGCAGGGTGTCGGGATTCTGCTGGAGCAGGTAGAGCATCCACGCCAGCGAATTGCTGGTGGTGTCTTCGCCCGCCAGTAGCATGGTGGTGACGTTGCCGGCCACCGCAACGTCGTCCACGCCGCTGCCGCCTTCGTCCGCGGCGCAGATCATGGCTTCCAGAAGATTGGCGGGATGTTCGCGGCGCGCTGGCTCGGCTTCCAGACGTGTGCGGGCGTTGGCGATCAGTTCATCGACGGCCTTGTTCAATTCGGCCAGGCAGGCGTCCAGATGGCGGTCCTGCGGCAGCTTGAAATAGCGCCAGTAGGGGAACAGGGCAATCGAACGGCGCGCGATGGCAGGCAGCACTACGTCCATATGACGCTGGATCACATCCTCGCCGCCGTCGATGGTGTTCACGGCGGTACCGAAGGCCAGGCCAGCGATGATGTCCACGCTATAGCGTTTCAGATCTTCCGCCAGGTCGATCTCCTTGCCTGCACGCGCCGCCTGCTGCCAGTGCTTCTGCAGACGCAGCACCACCGACACCAGAGAGGGAAAGTAGGCCTTGACCGCATGCGGCGCCAGCGCCGTCATGACCATGCGCCGCTGGTTGCGCCAGGCCGCGCCCTCCGCCATGAAGACGCCAGTGCGACCACCCATTTCCAGCGCTACGCTTTCGGTGAGGGCAGGGCGGCGGTAGCCATCCGGCCGGTCGCGCAACACGGTGTTGACCAGTTCATGGTCCGCCACCACCAGCAGCGGGGTTTTGCCGAAGCTGATCTTGAACAGCGGACCATATTGCCTGCTCCACGCTTCCACATCCTGATGGATGCGCAAAGGCCGCATCTGTGGGAGATTGCCCAGTAGTGGCCAGGGGCGTGGCCCCGGCAACTCGTTCATCTGGCGTAGCGGCGTGGTAGCGGTCATCGTGGTCTGCATAGTGTTTTCCTTGTTTTCCTTGATTAGCGATGCCCCATTGTGCGCCGCGCGGCGACCGCAGTATTGAACGTTTCCGACATCCGCGTTTGGTATAAACTATTCGGTATGGAGCCTCAGGTACAACCCACACGATTGGTTTTCCCGCGCAAGTCGCTGGCGTCTTGCGTGCGGGCGTACATCTTGCGCAGTACCATGGATGCACCGTTGACAGACCCCCTTGACCGGTACAACCATTTCCCCGCCACACCGCATTGTTCGATTTCGTTTTACATCGACGGCGAGGCGGAAGTGGTGGATCCGCCGGATGCGCCGCAGGGCAATATCCGCGTGGTGTTCTGCGGTCCACAGAACCGGCCGATGACGACTTACAATCCCGGCCCGGTACGCATCCTGATGCTGATGCTATATCCGCAGGTATTGCACGCGCTATGCGGCGTCGATGTATCCGAATGGGTCAACCGCTGGGCGCCCATCGATGTGGCGCTGGGGCCGGAGTGGCAAACGCTGGCCGATGCGGTGGTGGCAAATCCCGACGATGCCATCGCAATCATTGAGGCCTTTCTTGAACCGCGCTGGCAAGCTGCCCGTCCTGGCGGCGCAGGCGCCATGGCCAGCGACTGGGTGCGCCATCTGGGTGCGCAGGTTGCCGACACCGCGCTGGGGCGCGGCGTGCGCAATATCGAACGCCGCATCAAGGCCCGCGCCGGACAGCCGATGCGCAAGCTGCTGCTCTTCCAGCGCGCCGAGCTCTCCTTCTTTGAAGCGCGTGACGAATACCTTGCCGGCAAAGCCGTCTGGTCCGATATTGCCGCACGCGGCGGCTATTCCGATCAGGCGCACTTCTGCCGCGTGGCGCGCGAGATCACCGGCCACAGTCCGGCGGAGCTGGCCCGCAGGCTGGGTTCCGATGAGGAGAGCTACTGGATTTACCGCGTCTGGACTTGATCCGCATAGGCCAGTGCTGCCGCAGCACACCGCGTGCCGCGCGTCATGACTGCAGGGCCGCCACCCGGTTGCGGCCATTGCGCTTGGCCTGGTAGAGCGCGCGGTCGGCGGCACCGATCAGGGCGTCGATCTCCACTGTCGCCTCGGCTTTTTGCGTGGCGATGCCGATGCTGACGGTGACCAGCTGTGAGGCGTCGGTGGTGCGTTCATGCGGTATCGCCAGCTCCTGCGTGCGAGCCCGGATCGCCTCTGCCATCAGCAGCGCCTGATCGACGTCGGTCTCCGGCAGTATCATCGCGAACTCTTCGCCGCCGTAGCGCGCCATCAGGTCGCAGGGACGTTTCAAGATGCCGGCCAGCGCGGCCGCCACCTGTATCAGGCACTGGTCGCCTTTCTGGTGGCCGTAGTGGTCGTTGTAAGCCTTGAAGTGGTCAATGTCGATCATCAGCAGTGACAGCGGCGTGCCGCCACGCTTGGCGCGCCGGTGCTCCTTCTCCATCGCCACGTCGAAATGGCGGCGGTTGGCGATGCCGGTCAGGCCGTCCGAGAAGGTTTGCGAACGCAGCACCATGGTCTGCTCGCGCAGCAATCGTTCGCGGCCGACGGCGATGCTGACATCGCTAACCTGGATCAGGCAGTGGCGCGCGGTGCCTTCAATCGCAATCGGCGTGACCTCCACTGCCTGCTGCATGCGTTCGTCGTGCGCTGCGGCGGCAGGGCTGAGGTAAAGCGCGAATGGCGCCTTGTTCAGCGTCTGCGACAGCAGGGACGGGAAGTTGTTGTACAGCGCGTGCTGGATGGCGGTGTCCACGCGGCCGCCGCGCAGTTCCGGGCAGACGGCAAAGAAGTCCTGGCCCAGCACCTGCTCATGCTTCAGGCCCGAATGCTTGACCATCCACGAATTCCATAACACGATGCGGCGCTCGTTATCGAGCACGATGGCGCCCAGGCTCACCGCGCAGAACACACTCTCCAGCAGGGGAAGACGCAGTGAACTCATGGTCTCCTCAAACCTTGCCCATCGCGCGCGCGATGTAGAGATTGATCTGGTCCTTCAGATCGTGCAGCGCCGAGATATCCAGCACAAAGGCCACATAACCATGGATCTGGTGCTTCTCCAGCAGGAAGTCGATGTGCAGCATTAGCACCACGGAGTTGAACTGGCTGCCGGTGGCGGTGAGGATTTCGTCGCTGGTGCCGATGTGGTACTGCGGCAGCGAGCCTTGCAGCTCGCGCTGGAAGATATTGGCCAGCGTGCCGACGCAGGAGTTGAGCATGATGTTGCCGATTTCGCACATGGCTTCCTGCTCCATCTCGGTCAGCTCCTTGAGCGGCACCGCTTCGCCCACCATCAGGCGGACGATTTCCAGGCTTTTATCTTCCGGGAACATGAGGATGGCTTCGGTGTCGAAGGCGCCCCGGTAACGCTGGCTGACGCCGCAGATGCGTTCCGCCACGCCGTCCGCCTGGCCCAGCAGCCGCGCCGCCTCGGTGCGCGGAATGAAGGAGATCGACGGCACCGACATCCGCACCGCCTCATTGACGATGGCGCTCATCGAGGATGCCGCCTGGCCGACGCCGATGTTGAAGATCTCGATCAGCGCATCATTTTCGAGTTCGGTCAGGTTGAACATGATTACACCGCTTCCAGCGTGGCCAGCAACTGCGCGATGCGCGCTTCGGTGATGGGCTTTTCGACAAAGCCGATGCCCATGGCGCTGGCGCGCTCGCGCGTGGCGGTTTGCACGTTGGCCGTCAGCAGCGAGATCGGTACGGCGGGGAATTCCTGGCGCAGCTGTTCGGCGGCGGCGATGCCGCCCATGCCGGGCATGTTGACGTCCATGAGGATCAGGTCCGGCGTGGTGTGGCGGGCTTTGACCAGCGACTCTTCACCGGTGCCGGCCTCCTCGACGATCCAGTCGGCGTGCAGGACGGCGATGTACTGCCGCGCCATCATGCGCGATACGCGGCTGTCATCGACAATCAGGACGGTTTTGGTAGTTGTCATGTCTTATCCCCCGCGATCATTTCGGCCTCTGTGTTGGACCATTCTCGCATATCCCATGGCATTACTGACCACAGGTGTTGCTTGCTTTGTACGCTAATTCAAGGGCATTGTCTGCACGCAACTTTTGGCGAAAAAGCGGGGTGGTAAAATAGCGCCATCCGATTTCCCCTCTCTTATGTATTTATCATGACCCAAGACGAACTGAAACAAGCCGTAGCCCGTGCCGCCATTGCCTATGTGGTGGAAAACGAGATTATCGGCGTGGGCACCGGCTCCACCGCCAACTTCTTTATTGACGAACTGGCCAAGATCAAGGACAAGATCAAAGGCACCGTGGCGTCGTCGGAAGCGACTGCGGCGCGCCTGCGCGGTCATGGCATCGACGTGCTGGACCTGAACGATGTGGCGGAAATCGCGGTGTATATCGACGGTGCTGATGAAATCGACAACTCCGGCGCCATGATCAAAGGCGGCGGCGCGGCGCTGACGCGCGAGAAGATTGTGGCCTCGGTGTCGAAGCAGTTTGTCTGCATCGCCGATGGTTCCAAGCTGGTGGACGTGATGGGCAAGTTCCCGCTGCCGGTGGAAGTGATCCCGATGGCGCGCGCGTCGGTGGCGCGTGAACTGGCCAAGCTGGGCGGCACGCCCAAGCTGCGTCTGAAAGCGGGCACGGACGAAGCGTTCGTGACCGACAACGGCGGCAATATCCTGGATGTGGCGGGTCTGTCGATTACCGATCCGAAGGCGCTGGAAGCGCGTATCAATCAGATCGTTGGCGTGATTGCGGTGGGCCTGTTCGCCGTGAGTGGCGCCAATGTGTGCCTGCTGGGCACTGCAGAAGGCGTGAAAACGCTGAAGTTCTAACCCGTACTGCCAGGTGGGGTCGGACCCTGCGGGTCCGACCCCTAAGCGGCAAAGCGTGCTTTGCTGCTAAAGGATGCGGGGTAAAAGCTTACTCGGTGGGTGGCACGTAGCCTTGCGCTGCATCGGCGCCATCGCCAAAGAAGTGTTTTTCCATCTGCGTCGCCAGGTATTTGCGGGCGCGCTGATCGGCCAGGTTCAGACGGTTTTCGTTGACCAGCATGGTCTGGTGCTTGAGCCATGCCGCCCAGGCTTCCTTCGAAACCTGTTCGTAGATCTTCTTACCCAGTTCACCCGGATACGGCGGGAAGTCCAAGCCCTCGGCTTCCTTGTTGAGTTTAATGCATTGAACGGTGCGGGCCATATGGGTTGCTCCTAAAACTGTATCTAAAAAGAGTGATTATAAGGTCTTAATCAAAACCTGGGATTTGCGCTGCCAGTTATACATGCGCTGGCGATCCTTGGGCAGCGCATCGACGGTGACCGGCGCGAAGCCGCGCTTGATGAACCAGTGCGCAGTACGGGTAGTCAGCACGAACAGCTTTTGCACGCCCATGGCGCGCGCGCGGTTCTCCATGTGCTTGAGGATGCGGTCGCCGTCGCCCTGGCCTTGCACTTCCGGGTTGACAGTCAGGCATGCCATTTCGGCCATTTTCTGTTCCGGGAACGGATACAGCGCGGCGCAACCGAAGATCACGCCATCGTGCTCGATGACTGAGAACATCTCGATTTCGCGCTCGATGAGTTCACGGCCGCGCTTGACCAGCGTGCCGTCGGCTTCCAGCGGTTCGATCAGCTTGATAATCCCGCCAACGTCCTCAATTGTGGCGGGACGCAGCGATTCCAGGTTCTCGTGCGAGATCATGGTGCCCACGCCATCGTGGGTGAACAGTTCCAGCAGCGCCGAGCCGTCCATGTCGAACGAGACGATGTGCGAACGCTCCACGCCGTTGTCGCAGGCCTTGATGCAGTGCTTGAGGTAGAACGCGGTGGCGTCGGGCAGGAAGCCGGCCTGCAGCACGGCTTCGGCCTGGTGCGAGGACAGTTCGCGGATTTCGGCGCCGGCGGCGTCGGTCATCAGCGGGGTCTCGGTGATGAAGATGAGCTTATCCGCATGCAGCGCGATGGCGGTGCTGCAGGCCACGTCTTCCATGGTCAGGTTGAACGCCTCGCCGGTGGGCGAGAAGCCCAGCGGCGACAGCAGCACCAGGCCGTCGGAGCCAAGGATGGAATGGATGGTTTCGGCGTCCACTTTACGGGTCACGCCAGTCAGCTCGAGGTCAACGCCATCGATCACGCCGAGCGGACGGGCGGTGATGAAGTTGCCGGAAATGATACGGATGGCCGCATTCGACATCGGCGTGTTCGGCAAGCCCTGGCTGAACGCGGCTTCGATGTCGAGGCGCAGTTCGCCGGCGGCTTCCTTGGCGCATTCCATGGCGGCGATGTCGGTGATGCGCAAGCCGTTATGGAAGCGGCCTTCGACGTTACGCAGAGCCAGTTGTTCCGCCACCTGTGGGCGCGAGCCGTAGATGACGGTGACGTTGATATCGAGCGCGTGCAGCAGCGAGAGGTCGTGCGCGAGCACCGGCAAAGCGCCGGCAGCTACCAGTTCACCTGGGAAGGCAACCACGAAGGTCTTGCCACGGAAGGCGTGGATGTACGGCGCGACGGAGCGCAGCCATTGGACGAATTGGGTAGGGTTTTCCATTAGCCGCATTATAATTCGGTGCGCGACGTCCGCGCCAAATACCTTTGTAAAAAACAATGTCAGAAGCCAGCAACAAGCCAAAAAGCCAGTCATCCAGCCCTAAACGTGCCGCTGCACCCCGAACCGAGGCGGGGTCTGACCCCGTACGGGGTCAGACCCTTGGGCCCGCAGTGCGGGGTGGCGGGCGCGGACCACGCACCTCGCCGGGCACCGAAAACCGCCGCGAGGCCAGGCCACGCCTGACGCCGGAGGAACTGGCGGCGCGCGAGGCCGAGCGCAATTTCCGCAACCCGCTGCCGCCGATCACCTTCCCGGAAGACCTGCCGGTATCGGGCCGACGTCACGAAATCGCCGAGGCGCTGCAAAACAACCAGGTCATCATCGTCTCCGGTGAAACCGGTTCCGGCAAGACCACGCAGCTGCCGAAGATCTGCCTGGAGCTGGGCCGCGGCCAGAAAGGCCTGATCGGCCACACCCAGCCGCGCCGTATCGCGGCGTCGTCGACCGCCAAGCGCATCGCCGTGGAACTGGGTTCGCCGCTGGGCGAACACGTGGGCTTCAAGGTCCGCTTTGCCGATACGTTGCAAAAGGGCGCCTCGGTCAAGCTCATGACCGACGGTATCCTGCTGACCGAAACGCAAAGTGATCCGCTGCTCAAAGGCTACGACACCATCATCATCGACGAAGCCCACGAGCGCAGCCTGAACATCGACTTCCTGCTCGGCTATCTGAAACAGCTGCTGCCGCGCCGCCCGGACCTGAAAATCATCATCACGTCCGCGACCATCGATGCCGACCGCTTCGCGCGCCACTTCGGCACGCCGGAAAAACCGGCACCGGTAATCGAAGTCTCCGGCCGCCTGTACAAAGTCGAAGTGCGCTATCGCCCGATCGATACCGATGTGCCGAATGCGGCGGTCGCCAACGCCGAAGGCAAGGGCGCGCGCAGCGCCGCCGCCCGCGAAAAGCGTGACCTGATGGATGCGGTGGTGGACGGCGTGGACGAAGTGGCCCGCATCGGCTCCGGCGACGTGCTGGTGTTCCTGCCCGGCGAACGCGAAATCCGCGACGCTGCCGAAGCCCTGCGCAAGCACCATCCGCCGCATGTGGAAATCCTGCCGCTGTTCGCCCGCCTGTCGGCCGAGGAGCAGGAGCGCGTCTTCAAACCGACCAACGCACGCCGTATCGTGCTGTCCACCAACGTCGCCGAGACCTCGCTGACCGTGCCCGGCATCCGCTACGTGGTGGACGCCGGCCTGGCGCGTGTGAAGCGCTACAGCTACCGCAACAAGGTCGAACAGCTGCAGATCGAACCGATCGCCCAGTCGGCCGCCAATCAGCGCGCCGGCCGTTGCGGCCGTGTGGCCGATGGCGTGTGTATCCGCCTGTACGACGAGCAGGAATTCCTGCAGCGCCCCAAATTCACCGAGCCTGAAATCCTGCGCTCCTCGCTGGCCTCCGTCATCCTGCGCATGAAAACGCTGCACCTGGCGGACGTCGAGAGCTTCCCGTTCATCGAACCGCCGCTGGCGCGTGCGATTGCGGACGGCTACCAGCTGCTGCAGGAACTGGGCGCGGTGGATGAGTACAACCAGATCACACCACTGGGTAAAAAGCTGGCCAAGCTGCCGCTGGACCCGCGCGTCGGCCGCATGATCCTGGCCGCGCTGGATAACGTCTGTCTCAACGAAGTGCTGATTATCGCTTCGGCCCTGTCGGTGCAAGACCCGCGTGACCGGCCGATGGAGCACCAGCAGGCGGCCGATGAAGCGCACAAGAAGTTCGCTGACGAGAAGTCCGAGTTCCTCAGCTATATCAAGATCTGGAAGTGGTTTGAAAACGCGATTGAGCACAAGAAGACCAACCGCCAGCTGCAAGACAACTGCCGCACCAACTTCCTGTCGCAACTGCGCCTGCGCGAGTGGCGCGACGTGCACTCGCAGCTGCTGACCATCGTCAAAGAGCAGGGCTGGCGCCTGAACGAAATGCCGGCCACCTACGAGAACCTGCACCTGGCGCTGCTGACTGGCCTGCTGGGTAATATCGGCTTCAAGATGGAAGACGATCCCGGCTTCCTTGGCGCGCGCGGCATCAAGTTCAATATCTGGCCGGGTTCCTCGCTGTCCAAGAAACCGGGCAAGTGGATCATGGCGGCGGAGCTGGTGGACACCACGCGCCTGTACGCCCGCTGCATCGCGCAGATCCAGCCAGAGTGGCTGGAAAAGGTCGGCGGCCACCTGCTGAAAAAATCGTGGGGCGAGCCGCGCTGGGAAAAACGTTCGGCGCAAGTCACCGCCTCCGAGCGCGCGACCTTGTACGGCCTGGTGGTCTACAGCCAGCGCCGCATCAACTATGGCCTGTTCAATCCGGCCGAAGCGCGCGAAATCTTCATCCGCGATGCGCTGGTGGGCGGCGACTACGAGACGCGCGCACCGTTCTTTGCGCATAACCACAAGCTGGTCAAGGAAATCGAAAACCTTGAACACAAGTCGCGCCGCCAGGATGTGCTGGTGGATGATGAACTGATTGCCGCGTTCTACGACAAGCTGATTCCGGCGGAAGTGGTCAACGGCGCGGGCTTTGAGAAATGGCACAAGGACGCTACCGCCCAGGAGCCCAAGCTGCTGTACCTGAACCGTGATGAGCTGATGCGCCACGAGGCCGCAGGCGTTACCACGGACCTGTTCCCCAAGAAGATGAATGCAAGCGGCCTGGAACTGGCGCTGACCTATCACTTCGAACCGGGCAGCGTGCGCGATGGCGTGACGCTGGCAGTACCGCTGTATGCGCTCAACCAGTTGTCGCGCGAACGTTGCGAGTGGCTGGTGCCGGGCATGCTGAAGGAGAAGGTGCATCTGCTGCTGAAATCCCTGCCGCAAAAACTGCGCCGCCACTGCGTGCCGCTGCCGGAATATGCTGCCAGGTTCTGCGAACGCATCGAAGAGAAGCATGCCTTCGGCCGTGGTGAGCTGATTGATGCCATCATTGCCGACATTCGCGCGCAGATTACGGTAACGCCGCTGACCTCCGACTTCAAGCCGGAGACGCTGCCTGCGCACCACTTCATGAACTTCAAGGTGATCGACGAGCATGGCCGCCAGCTGGATATGGGCCGCAATCTCGCCACCTTGCAGGCGGAGTACGGCACGCAGGCACGCGAGAGCTTCCAGAAGATGGCAGAGGCTTCCGGCCCGCAGTCCACCGTCGCTGCGCGCGCCGTTGTGCCGTCAAAAAACACTGCCGCACCTGCACCAGCAGGTACCCATGCTGCACCTGCTGCAACCGGCACGTCGACCAACAACATCACGCTGACCAACCTGACTTCCTGGACCTTCGGCGAGCTGCCGGAGCTACTGGAAATCGCCCAGGGCAAGCTGACGCTGATCGGCTTCCCGGCACTGGTGGACAAAGGCACGCACTGCGACCTGGAAGTGTTCGACGATCCAACCGTGGCGGCCCGCACGCACCGTATTGGTCTGCGTCGCCTGTTCGCGTTGCAGATGAAGGACCAGATCAAGTTCATCGAAAAGAGCATCCCCAATTTGCAGCAGATGGGGATGCAGTTCATGAGCATGGGCACGCAGGAAGAACTGCGCGAACAGATCATCAACAAGGCGCTGGACATCGCGTGCCTGCAAGACCCGCTACCGATCGACGCCGCCACCTTCGCCAAGCGCAAGGATGAAGGCAAATCGCGCCTGGTACTGCTGGTGAACGAGATCGCACGTCTGCTGTCGCAGGTGCTGACCGAGTTCCACGGCTTGCCGAAACGCCTGCAAGGCTTGCCGCAGCAGGCGGCGCAGGACATGCAGCAGCAACTGCAAGGACTGGTGCACAAGCGCTTCCTGCTGGAGAACGAATACAGCCAGCTGGCGCACTTCCCACGCTACCTGAAAGCGATGAACGTGCGTATCGAGAAGCTGCGCGGCGATCCATCCCGCGATACGAAATTGATGGCCGAATGGCAGCAGGCATCAGCGCTGTATCTGCGTGCGAGCCGCGACAAATCGGCCGGCAAGAATACCGATCCGAAGATGGTGGAATTCCGCTGGATGCTGGAGGAATTGCGCGTTTCCCTGTTTGCGCAGGAACTGCGTACGCCGATGCCGGTATCGACCAAGCGCCTGCAAAAAGTGTGGGAGTCCATGCAGCGTTAAGCGGCCTGCCGTACGCAGCACGCGGCAGCTTTCGGGTAGACTATTTTGCAACATGAGGAGGTTGTGATGGTCAAATCCGGCAAGCTGCTGCGCAGTCTGATCCGTGCCGGTACACGGACGGCAAAGCTATTTGCCGATGCCACCGCAGCCAATACCAAAGCAGCCAATAAAGCCGCCAGGGCCGCAGCGAAGCCCACGCCCACGCCTAAGCCTAAGCGCACCACAACGCACCAGCCACGCGCGAAGCCGCATCCGGCGCCCCTGCGGATGCCTGGCGTGTTCCCTGCCATGCCATCCGCCACCGAACCGCCCGCCGTCGCTCCGGGCAAATGGCTTACTTCTTATCTCCCCAACGCGGCGGGGCAGCGTATGAGCTACTGGCTTTACCTGCCCAACAATCTGTCTGAACGCGCGGCCAGCAAAGGTTTGCCGCTGCTCGTGATGCTGCACGGCTGTCAACAGACCGCGACGCAATTCGCGCAAGGCACGCGCATGAACCTGTGGGCGGAAAAGCTGGGCTACGCAGTCCTCTATCCCCAGCAGCCAGTGAGCGCCCACCCACACCGCTGCTGGAAATGGTATGACCGCGCCACGCAGGAAGGCGGCGGCGATGTTGCCACCATCCTGGCGATGATCCATAAAGTGTCGACGCTGCATGCGATAGACCGTTCGCGTATTTACGCCGCCGGCATCTCGGCCGGCGCCGGCATGGCCAACATCCTTGCGCTGAACAACCCGCATCTTTTCGCTGCGGTTGGCTTGCACTCAGGTCCCGTTTTCGGCGCAGGCCATAACCCGCTGGGCGCGCTGAGCGTGATGAAGAATGGCGCGCTTGGCATGCGTGCAGATCTCGCAGCACACGAAATCCTGAAACGTCATCCGGAATTTCCGGGCATGCCTGCCATCCTGTTCCAGGGCGATAGCGACAACGTCGTCCGCTCAGTCAATCAGTTGCAACTGGTCAGGCAAAGCATGCTGCTCAACCATTTGTCCGGTCCTGCCAAGACCACGCGTAAACGCCACTACACGCTGCATGACTTCTTCGATGGCCGCAAATTGCTGCTGCGCGTCGCACAGGTCGACAAGCTGGAACATGCGTGGAGCGGTGGCGATCCTGCCTTCGCCTTCAATGACCGCGCCGGTCCGAATGCAAGCAAGATGATGCTGGAGTTTTTCGGCCGCCATCGCCGCGCTTGAGGACACCCGTCGTCAACGCCGTTCCCGCGACAATCAACGCCGCACCCAGCGCCATCTTTGCGCTGAATACCTCCCCCAGAAAGAGCACGCCCCACAACACGCCGAATGCCGGCACCAGGAACGGCACCGCCATGGTCCGTGCCGCCCCCACGCGTGCAATCAGGTGGAAGAACAGCACATAGGCCAGCGCCGTGCTGGCAACCGTCAACGCCAGCAATGCCATCCATGATGACGCGGAAGGCATCACGCTCGGCCGCCAGATCCATGCAGGCGCCGCCAGTACAATCGCAGAACTGAGCTGGCTGCCCGTGGCCACGACAAGCGGATCGATGTGCGCCAGGCGCTGCTTGCTGTAGTGCGCAGAAAACGCATACAGCATGGTCGCCGCCACGCAGGCCAGCACCGCCCATCCTGTGGCGCCATCCTTGAACCCAACCCCATCGCACACCAGCCACGCGACACCGGCAAACCCCAGCGCCAGGCTCGCGGCGCGCGGCGCGTCAATACGCTCCTTGATCCAGAACCAGCCGATGATGGCCGCATACAACGGCGTGGCCGCATTGAAGATCGCGGACAGGCTTGCATTGATGCTCAGCGCCGCGTAGCCGAACAGCAGGAAGGGCAGGGCGCAATTGGTCATGCCCACCAGTGCGATACGTTGCCAGTGGCGGCGAAGCTGGGCCAGGCTGCCATCGCGCCGCGCAGCCAGTATCGGCATCAGCAGCAAGGAAGCCCCAGCCGCCCGCGCACCGGCCATGGAGAGCGCACCGAATTCGCCCGCGCCTACACGCATGAACAGGTATGACGCACCCCATAGCGCGGCAAGCGTCAGCAGGCAGGCGAGGTCGGACTTTTTCATGGCGCGATTATTTTGCTGACGCGTCCCTGCGCATCCAGCATCACGATGGTGGGGATATTCTGCACACCGAAGGCGCGGAAGATTTCACCATCTTCGTCCAGGGCCAGTGGAATGCTGGTGTGATGCTGTTTGGCGTAGTCGGCCAGTTCGGCGCGCGAAGTCCACGACGGCGAGGAAATCGCCAGCCATTCCGTGCTGCGGTCCTTGGCCAGCTTTTCGCTTTCGATGCGTGTACGTTCGCAGGCGGCGGCAACGACAGGGCGGGTATCACGCAGATAGGACTCGCACCACGGCGAGAAGAACACCAGCGCGCGTGGCTTGCCGGCGTTGAACGATACCTTCTTGCCCATCATGGTGGTAACGCTGATGCCGCCCACGCGGTCCCCCACTTTGAACGCTGCGGCTGTAGTGCCTTGCGGCGCCAGCGGAATCGTACTGGCAGCAGGCCTGGTCGTGGCGACGCGCTCCAGTGCATCGCGCAGCTCCTTGTCGTCCAGGTGGCCGACATGCACGATACGGCCGCTGGCATCGATAATCACGTGCTGCGGCGTGACGCGCAGATTCAGCTTGCCGGCCAGGCTGCCGTCATCGATTACCACCGGCATCTGCAGCTTGTACCTGGCGATGAAAGCGCGCACGTCGGCTTCCGTTTCGCTATAGCCGGTGTTGACGGCCACCACGGCAATGCGCTTGCCGTACTTCTCATAGATCTGCTCAAACGCGGGCGCCTGCTCGTTGCATGGCTTGCACCACGTCGCCCAGAATTTCAGATATACCGGCTGCTTGCCGTATAGCGACGCCAGGTCGATGCGCTGGCCATCAATCGACGTTACGGTGGCGGCAGGTCCCGGCTGGCCGATCAGCGTTTTGCCCGCCCGCTGCGCGCGCTGCGCACCGCTACCACCATCGCCATCCGCCGCCACAGCCACGCCAGCCAGTCCGCACAGCAGCAAAAATACCGCACTCCATTTCATAAGACACCTTCAATGAGTTGAATATCAACCCATGCTACCCAGAGCTTGGTGTAATCGAAAGGTGCAAGAACTGTCTAAATGACTAGGCCATGAATCGATCAGAGCAGCAAGAAGGCGATAGCCGAGACGGCAGTGGTGGCGAGGGCGCCGGCCAGCAATCGCGAGTCTGCCACTGTCGCGACTTCGTTCAACCGTTGCTACTGTACGTGACACGGGTTGTCTACCTTGTATTTTTGGTTGCTCAGCCTCATTGACCATTGCTATAGTGATGTAGCTATTGTCACTACGTTTTATTTGATGCGATAAGAGGCAGATGTAGATAAAGAACCTTAAACACCTAAATGACTTTGACTTCAGCTCGGAAGGCCTTGGTAGGCTTCGGATTGGCGCATTGCCGAACGAATCTCGAAAGCAAGTGTAGGACCAGGTTCGTTCGTTTGATGTAAACGCGGCTGATTTGGCGCGCAATGTTTTGACCAGGTGGCGCATCTGATTACTGATGACCCGGCAGTAGATGAAGTCTGTGGCGGGCCACTTGTGGAGCCCGGAGCTGCAATTGTTTGACAGAGGCTGAACTGGGAAAATTTGCAGAGGAGTACGGACGCCGATTTTTCGGGCATTGGAAGCGAGAAGTCTCTACTGAAGGACAACCGATTGGTGTTGGCTTTCTTGTGTTTCAAATTAGGGCGACTAACCACGCTCAGCAGGAGCGGCTCGCTAAATTTCAAGCTGATGTTGACCGGCTGCATAGCAGTCCAACTATGAAAGCCATCCGAGAGGCACAGAAGCTTAAGGACTTGCTTTTCCCACCGCACGTAGTCGCGATGCAAAAGGCTCTAGAGATAACCAACTGCTGGGATGAAATACAGAAATTAATGCTCCATTCGATGATTTGATGAGGCGACTCGAGGGCATCAGTGGCTGGAAGGGGTAACGCTATGCGGCAAGCTGTTGGCGGAAAGGTGCGTGCAGATGAGTTACATGCACGCCTGCTCGAACTGCAAGAGTTATCGCTTCAGGAACTGAAAGCAGTATCTACGACAGTCGATATCCAGGAGCTAATCGATAAGGCTGTAACTAAATCGAGCGGCAAGCCGCTCCGAGAGGCACGGATGGCTGTGTGCTATGTAAGCAATGCACCAGCAATTGAGAAGTTAATGGAACTGGTTCGGAACGAGGCGCGTGTTGCTGTGATGAGCAGCATGTTTTCCAGCGATATTATCAACTCACGAGGCAGGGTTGTGGCGAAAGCCCCTCCGATTGCAAACGAAGAAGAGGACTTGGGGGATGATGGGTTGCGGTTTCGGCTTTTTCGCCATGCTAGAACCAAAATAGACCTGATAATTCAAGCCTTCGTTAATCCGATGCGCTCGACTATTCTGCGGGAACATAATCCCGACCTCCTTGACATACTGACGCACATCCAACATAGCCCTTGGGTACCGCCGGGGCATGTAGAAAGCATTATTCGCGTTCTGGTCGCAGGGTTCCAGGGCGACATGCTAATCGTTGCCCATATGGTGCCGCCACAAATAGAAGCCTTGGTTCGCCACGTGATTGAGCAGAGAGGCGGTGATATGCAATGTTCGACCCGGAAGGGCTGCAACCTGAAAAGTCTCTTGGGGTTTTGCTGAAAATGGAGGAGGCTAAACAGGCGTTTGGGGACGCAGGAATTCTCGAATTCGAGGATATATTTGTGGACCATTTGGGTACTAATCTGCGAAATGAGGTCGCTCACGGCCTGATGTCCGATGAACAAATGTTCGGCGGCGACGTGCTTTATGCCTGTTGGCTTTTGCTAAAACTGTGCGTCTTGAGTTCGAATTGGACGGCAGAACGATTCGTACGTACCATGGCCACTTAGCAGCCTCCGGCTGAGCCATCTAAAAACTGACGATAAATATCGAAAAATGAAAACTCGCCTTCTCCTAATTTTCATCTTCACTGTTCTATCGGTGCTTTCGCTATATGGAGTTTATTATGGGCAATATAACTCGGAGACTTCCGGTGTCCTTGCGAATTTGGGCACCGGATTCGTGGGAACTATCTCGACCGTCCTGATTGTCGATTGGCTCTACGAACGGCGTGAAAACGCTCGTGTCCTTCCCAAGCGGGTGGTGGCACACGAGGACGTACGTCTTCTGGTGGTTAGAACTGTAGGATTCTGGTTCGATGCATACATGGCATCTGTTCCAGGTGATTTGCCTGCAACCATCACCGAATTGGTCAACCGTGATTCGTTCAACAAAATATACGGCCATCTCGATTTAAATTCTGAGCCGAACGTGACACCGAGCCGGACCTGGTGGCAGTTCCTTCCGGAGCAGTTGGGGGAGTTCCAACGGCGTTGTGACATGATTCTTCATCGGCATAGTGAAATATTGGAGCCTGAGGCTTATCTCTTAGTGAACAAGTTTGTCCGGTCCTTACCCGACCCTAACTTTAGTACTACGATACGCAGGTCTGATGCCGAATTCGGATATCCTCGGCCTCATGTACTTGGGGGGCACATCGTGGTATTGAGTTCATATTTTTCGGCACTTTTAGAACTGGTAAGTTGGTGCAACCGCGAAGCTGAGGAGATAAAAAAAGCGGGGATACGTGAAGTGTTGACCATTAATGAAAGCTTGATTGGGAATCGACCTGCCGGAACTCCAAGATGCATGATTGACCCCGTACAATATGCAGTTCAACGCGAGCGGTTAGCTGCATACGAGCGTGCCAAAGAAACCCATGTGGGGCAATAGAAACGTAGCGACGGCGTACACGAAAACTTACCGGAGACCTACATGCTACATCCACACATTCTGCAAAAAAACATGGTGGAAATCACCAACACTACCCGTGAGTTGCTCACAGGTCTTTTCTCCGAAGAAGCGGAAGATGAAGAAGATGTTGAAACGCGGTTCAGGCAAGGGAGGGGCATGCTTATGCTCTGGTCCGAACTATGCTTTGACATGGGCGCTACACAATTAATCAATATCGATGCGCAAACCGAATTGGAAGCCTTACTCAAGCAGTTTACTGACGCTGACCGAGCTCGATTTAATATGCCTCCGCTGGAGACTTGACATCGATATGGTAGACGGAGGCCGTACTTCGCGAAGTGACGGCCTGCTGAACGCTTGGAATTCAGCGTTGCGTAACCTGCTCTTTGATAGGCTACTGCTCAAGCCAGGCATTCTTTCGCACCAGGAAGTGCTCCTGAGACTCCGTTATCTCAGCCAGGGTCGCCAGTGTTTTGGGGTACAGCGTTTTCCGTAGCAGCTGCATCGTCTTGACGCCCGACGTCTGAATAATTTTGTTCTTCGAGGCACGTACTGGTGGCTCCATATAATGGACTTTATCGGCAGCTTCACAGACCAGCTCCATAAACTCCTCGTCTCTAGCTAAATTACTAGGCCATGAATCGACTAGAGCAGCAAGAAGGCGATAGCCGAGACGGCAGTGGGGGCGAGGGCGCCGGCGAGCAGGCCCAAGGCGCTGATCGATTGGTCCTGGAAGCCACGGCGCAGCAGCGAAACGCCGGCCGGATTGGGCGCATTGGCGATGACGGTCAGGCCACCGCCGGTCACGGCGCCTGCCACCAGCATGTATTGCGCGTCTGCGGAAATGCCGTTGATGAGGGAGCCCAGGTAGGTCAGGGCGGCGTTATCGGTAATCGCAGTCAGGCTCATGGAGCCGAAGAACAGGGCCAGCGGCGATAGGCTTTCCACAATCGGCTGCAACCACCATTGCTGCATTCCGCCCAGCATCACCAGTCCGGCCAGGAAGAAACCCACCAGCAGCCCTTCTTTGATAATCAGCGGGCTTTGGTAGCGCTGGTAGGCGGTCGTGAAGCCCAGGAACAGCATGAAGATGCCGAGGAACAGCACCGGATGGTGGCCCAGTATCACCACCGCAGCCAGGAAGGCCAGATGGATGGCGGTGACGGCCAGCGGCACGGCTGGGGCATTGCTGGTGGCAGTCGTGTTATCGGTAGCGGCGTGCAGGTGCTTGCGCAGCACGAAGCAGATGGCAGTGGCGTTGACCAGCACCGCCAGCGTGGCCTTCCAGCCAAACTGCGAGGCCATGTAGGCGCTGTCCCAATTCCAGTTGGCAGCCACCATCAGCACCGGCGGCGCGGCGTAGGCGGTCAGCAGGCCGCCGATGGAAATGTTCACGAACAGTACGCCCAAGGCTGCATATTTGAGGCGTTCCGGCATGCCGTCGCGGAAGATCAGCGGCGCCAGCATCAGCGCGGCCAGTGTCATGGCGGCCGGTTCGGTAATCAGCGAGCCGGTCAGCGGTACCAGCGCCAGACCAAACCAGACCAGCGCCAGTTCGGTTTTTACCGGCATGCTGCGCGCCAGGGCCAGCAGCACGCGCTGCACGATGTCCAGCACAGGCCGCGACGCGGCCACCACCATCACCACAAATACGAACAGCGGTTCGGTGTACTGGAGCGATTCGGCATACGCAATCGCAGCCTCGCCCCCATTCAGGAAGGCCATCGCCAGCATCAGGATGAAGGCCCAGAAACCAAACACCACTTCCACTTCACCCAGCAGGTGGAACAGTCCAGCGTGGCGGGGATGGCGATGCGACAGCACCTCGAAGGATTTGGCGGCGAAAGTATGCAGCAGCGCCAAGCCAAACAGGATGGCGCCGATCAGTTGTATCGTTTGCAAAGTGTGTCCTTTGGTAATTCTTCCAGGCACATGGTACAGCAAGGCAGATAAACCTTGCCAAACAAGCGTGCGAGGAGTACTGTGTATTTATACAGTATTTGCGGTACAATGCCATGACACTCCCTGAAACCGTGCACCCGTCGTTATGGCGGGCGGACCAGCTCGCACAAAGCGCCACGCGCTGCCTGGACACCGGCTTTGCCGCGCTGTCCGCGCAGTTGCCGGGCGGCGGTTGGCCGCTGGGGACGCTGGTGGATTTGCTGGTGCAGCAACACGGCATCGGCGAGTTGCGGCTGTTGCAGCCGGCGCTAGCCGCACTGGGCAAGCGTCCCATCGTGTTGCTGCAGCCGCCGCATGCACCACAGGCGCTGGCGCTGGCCGCGTTGGGCATGGAACCGTCGCAGCTGCTGTGGGTACGCAGTGGCGCCAAGGCCAGCGATGCGCTGTGGGCCGCCGAGCAAATCCTGCGCAGTGGCTGTTGTGGTGCACTGCTGATGTGGCAAAAGCATGCGCGTGGCGAAACCTTGCGGCGCCTGCATCTGGCGGCGCAAAGTAGCGAGACGCTGTTTTGCATGCTGCGGCCGCTGACGGCAGCGCAGGAAGCCTCACCGGCGCCATTGCGGTTATCGCTGAAGCCGGCGGCGGGCGGCATGGACATTGGCTTTGTCAAACGACGAGGACCGTTGCGCGACGCCCCCTTGTTCTTACCACTAACTCCTGCTTTGCTCCAACGTCATGCGTCTCTGGATCGCCCTACATCTGCCGAGGCTCCCGCTCGAAGTATTCTGCCCGCGCTGGTCGGCGGATAACTGCACGATTGTACTGGAGCAGGAACGGGTGGCCGCCATGTCGCCTGCGGCGCAGGATGCGGGCGTGAGCTTGCACATGCGGCGCGGTGGTGCGATGCTGCTGGCGCCGCAAGCGCAGTTTCAGGAGCGTTCGCTGCCGCTGGAGGCCGAGGCATTGCAGGCGGTCGCTTTGGCGCTGCTGCAGTTCACGCCACAACTGGCAGAAGCGGAAGAGTCCACGCTGCTGCTGGATGTCGGGGCCAGCCTGCGTTTGTTTGGCGGCATACACGTGCTGTGCCGTAAGGTGGCAAGCAGCGTGCGTGCGCTCGGCTTCACCGGCAACCTCAGCTGCGCACCGACGGCGCGCGGCGCCTGGCTGCTGGCGCGCTGCCATGCCGGCCGCGCGCTGAAAATGTCCTCGCTCGAACGCCGGCTGGAAGGCTTGCCGGTCAGCGTGCTGCCGCCCGCGCGCCAGTACCTGAGCTGGATGGAAGGCATTGGTTGCCTGACGCTGGGGGATCTGTACCGTTTGCCGCGTCCCGGCTTGCAGCGCCGTTGCGGCCGTGCCTTGCTGGACATGCTCGATGACGCGCATGGCGGGCGTCCCGAGCTGCATGAGTGGCTGGAGGCACCGGCGAGCTTCCACGCCAAAATAGAATTGTTTGACCGCGTGGAGAATGCGGAAGCGCTGCTGTTCGGCGCGCACCGTTTGCTGCTGCAACTGACGGGGTGGCTGAGTGTGCATCAATTGGCGGTCGAACGCATTCGCCTGCTGCTCGAGCACGAGCGCGGCCGCACCGCAGGACCGCCCACCGTGATTGAAGTCGTGCTGGCCGAACCGACGTGGAAGGACACCCATCTGGTGCGCCTGCTCAAGGAGCGCCTGGCCAAGCAGGAACTGGATGCGCCCGTCATCGGTCTGTGCCTGGAAGCGCCGCAGGTGCAGCCGATGGCGCCGCTCAGCGATTCGCTGTTCCCCGAGCCGGGCGGCAGCAAGGAAGACTGGCAGCGCCTGCTGGAATTGCTGTCAGCCCGGCTGGGGCCGGAGAACGTGCTGCAAGCAGCGCCGAAAGCAGACTACCGCCCCGAACATGCCAACGCGTGGGTCAGCATTCAGGAAAAAATCCGTCCCGCCGAAGCCCGCGCGCAACTGCCGATGGACGTCACCAGCCTGCCGCGTCCCACCTGGCTGCTGGCCAAGCCGGTGCCGCTGCTGATACGCGACCACCGTCCCTACTATGGTTCGCCACTACGTATCCGTTCCACAGGCGAACGCATCGAAGCTGGCTGGTGGAGCGATATGCAAACGCGCGACTACTTTATGGCCCAGGGCGAGGACCACGCGCATTACTGGCTTTACAAGGAGCGCGTGATCAAAGGGGCGGAACTGGAAACGCGCTGGTATTTGCACGGATTCTTTGGTTGAGAATGTCGAGAGAATTGATAAACTTGAGAATCTTTGCTATGGTATTGCTAATGAATTCTCACTCCGGAAGCGGTCATGATTGATTTTACAGAATGCGACGCAGGTCAAGAGACGCTCGAGCAGGAAGTGGAGCAATTCCGTCGTGCGCTGATGGAGGAGCTTCATTGTGTACGCAGGATAACCGCAACCCACCCGTCCATAGCCCCACCACAAGTTGCCTGAGGATCGAGAGATGACACCAACTTCTAAATCAGCCTTGACCGAGAGTGATCTGTCTGCTGTCGAGCAGTTTTCCCGGCTGCTTGCTGGACGGCTGGATGCGCTTGCGAAAAAGCCTGAAGATGCTCGTCTGATTAAGCTGGTACGACAGGCAATACTGGAAGTGAAAGATGTGCTGACGACTGGCGCTATCAGCGAAGCTGATCGTCCAAGCCATCTACCGGTGTCGAAACTCAAGGCCTCGGAGGTTCTCGAGCAGGGACGGGTGCAGCTTTCCCAGGCATCGTTGTATCGTGCTGTGGAGCAGAAGCGGTTTTACTGCATCACCCCAACTGGACGAAGTATCGGCAAGGAGTTCCCGGCATGGCAATTTATCCAGCCGGTGCCCGAGCTGATCGCCCCGGTATTGACCGAGCTAGAGGATACGCCGAGCAGAGAAATACATGCTTTCTGGGTGAGCGAATTTGACGAATTGAATGAGCTGTCTCCCGCAGAGGTACTGGCGGGGCTACCATTCGAGACGCGGATTGAAATGCATAACAGCCAACGAGCGATGCTGAAACTACCCGCGAATGAGCGCATGCGTAAGGTGGTTGAGCAGGCGAAGTGGCAACTCAGGAGCATGTCAGAACCCGTGAGCTAACGACATGTTGCAACAAGATATCATGACCGGTTTGGAACGCCAGCCGTCATGCTGGATCGAAAGGGCGATGGGCCTTTCTGGATCTATGGCGCGGAAGACATTTTCACTGCCATCGTGGAGGGGCGCTTTCGCAACAAGATCGCCACTGCACCTGGCTACTTCATGTTCAGTGCTGCTGCGAAAAACGCCGTCATCGCCGAGCTTGATTTCAGCGAACCATTGCGCCTTTTTGATTTGTCTGGAGAAGCTGTCAGTGTGCTGGGCATCTACGATGAACTGCGCGGTCCCGACTATGAGTGGTGCCAATGGCTGGGCTGGGAGATCGGCAAAATCATCAGGGAGCACCAGGGCGCGGTACATGGCTTTGTGTATCCATCTCGTCGCAACCCGGGCAAGGTCGCATATGCGATTTCTTCCTGTGTAAAAGATGTCCTGGAAACCAGGCTAACTGTCCGTGCCCAGCGCCTGGTGGATACCGACGAGTACGCGAGGCTCGTCGCCAGTCCATGTTGCACCGACAGCGATTCGCTGTAAGCCCATGAAACTGGCGCGGTTCAACCGCGCCAGTTTCATTCTTCCATCGGCGTAAAGCGCTGCACCTGTTTGCCATCCACCTCGATCATTTCAAAGAACACCTCGCGCGGGCGGCACCAGATGGAACCATTGGCGGCACGATATACAATCATGGTGCTGAGGTCGGATTCCAGCGTGGCCTCGCAGACCAGCTCGTAGATACCGCCTTTGTAGTGTTGGAAACGCATAGCCTACTCCTTTATGAAATCACAACGACAAGAATTTATTGGTGCCCATGGCCACAAGCTGGCCGCGCGGCTGGACGGACCGGATGGCGAGGTCAAAGCCTATGCCTTGTTCGCGCACTGCTTCACCTGTGGCAAAGACGTGTTTGCCGCCAGCCGTGTCGCGCAGGCGCTGACCGAGCATGGCATCGCCGTGCTGCGCTTTGATTTTACCGGCCTGGGCGCCAGCGAAGGCGAGTTCGCCAATACCAACTTCTCGTCCAATCTGGCCGATCTGGTGGCCGCGGCGGATTTTATGCGAACCAGCTACCAGGCGCCAGGCCTGTTGATCGGCCACAGCCTCGGCGGCGCGGCGGTACTGGCTGCCACAGCGGACATGCCGGAGGTGAAAGCGGTGGTGACCATCGCCGCGCCCAGCCATCCGTCTTATGTGACGGGGATGTTCAGCCAGCATCTGGACGAAATCGCGCGCGAGGGCGAGGCGCAGGTGCAACTGGCGGGGCGGCCTTTCCGCATCAAGCAACAGTTTGTTGAAGATGCGGGCGGGCACAATTTAAAGTTGAAGATTGCAGGCTTGCGGCGCGCGCTGCTGGTGATGCACGCGCCGGGTGACGATACGGTCGGCCTCAGCAATGCGATGGAGATTTTCACTGCGGCCAAGCACCCCAAGAGCTTTATCTCGCTGGACAGTGCCGACCACTTGCTCACGCGGCGTGAAGACGCGGTCTATGTCGCCAATCTGATTGCGACCTGGGCTGAGCGTTATCTGTTTTAGAAGTCTTCCGACAGGTCTTTCCAACCCTTGCTGGCCGCGAAGGTGCTGAATTCGTCGGGCGCTTCCAGCACCAGCAGACGGCCTTCCTGCAGCACCGGATCGCCGGGCGTCAGATCCGGGCCTTTGTAGCCCACGGTGCGCAGTTGCGCGATCACGGCGGCGATCAGCGCCTTGTCCTTGTGCAGGCCGCTGATCGGCGCTTTGAAATCCACATAGACGTCTATCGCACCGTAGCCTTCGTCGAAGATACGGATTGCTGTGGCGTCGTGGGCACGGCCGGAGCCGTCGGTGGCCTTGAAGGGGCCGCTGAGATGGATGTCGGTGTCTTGAGTCATGGACTCAGCATACACTAAATCCGGGGTAAGGCCATACCGCGCTGGACCGCAGGACGCTCGCCGATGCGCTTGAGCCAGCGTTGCAGATGCGGCTTGCTGTCCAGCTTGTCGCCCAGCGCTGGTTTCAGCTTGTCCAGCACGCCTACCGCCCATGGATAGCAGGCGATGTCGGCAATGCTGTACGCGGCGCCGGCGATGTAGTCGTGCTGGGACAGCTGTTTGTCCATCACCGTCAACAAACGGTCGGCTTCATCGACGAAGTGCTTGATGGCCAGCCCGGATTTTTCTTCCGAGCGCGTGAAGAAGCCCACTTGACCCAGCATCGGCCCAAGGCCGCCGATCTGCCAGTGCAGCCACTCCAGCACCTTGTAGCGCTCGGGGCCGGAAATGGGCAGCAGCTTGCCGGTTTTCTCGGCCAGGTAGGTGAGGATGGCGCCGCTTTCGAAGATGCTGAAACGCTTGCCGTTTTCATCGGTGTCTTCAATTGCCGGGATCTTGTTGTTGGGAGAGAGCGCCAGGAAAGCCGGCTGGAATTGTTCGTTCTCTTGGAGATTGACGGTCTTGATGGTGTACGGCAGGCCCAGTTCTTCCAGCATGATGGGTACTTTGCGGCCGTTGGGCGTGGTCCAGGTGTGGAGTGTCAGCATGGGTATCCTTTAGCGCGATACCGTGTTTCGCCCCTTGTGCTTGGCACGATACAGCGCCTGATCGGCCAGGCGGTAGATTTCCTCCTGGCCATCTTGAGAATCTGGCGCGATAAACGCCAGGCCGAGCGACAAGGTTACATGGTTTGCCGGCGGATTGCCCGCATGCGGCAGCAACCGTGCGGCCATGCAGTTGCGCAGTTGTTCCGCCATCGCCATGCTTTCCTCGGGGCCGCTGCTGCTGAACAGGCAGGCGAATTCATCGCCGCCCATGCGGAAGCACAAGTCACCGGGACGATGCAGCGTCTGGCGCATGCACTGGGCCACGGCTTTCAGCACTTCATCGCCTTGCGGATGGCCGTAGGTGTCGTTGTATTCCTTGAAGCGGTCAACGTCCGCCAGCAGCAAGGTCAGCGTGCGCAGGTCGCGGCGCGCGCGTTTTTGTTCTTCGACGAAACGAATGTTGTAGTAGCGACGGTTGTTGAGGCCGGTGAGTTCATCCGTCACGCTATCGATGCGCGCGGTTTTGGCGTCAGTGATGTCGGTGGAGACGGCGCAGGTGGCATAGACTTCGCCATGCTCATCGAGCAGCGGGAACTTCACCGTCATGTAGCTGTGCAGCGTTTTGTCGCGGTGATAGACCTGTTCTTCTTCGTGCACGGCGCGCTTTTCCAGCGCGGCCTTGCGGTCGTTGCGCCATAACCGTTCGGCGATATCGGCTGGGAACAGATCGAAGACATTGCCACCGACAAAGGTCGCGGCATCGTAGCCATCGAGGATTTCAAAATGGCGGTTGGCCATGGTGATCGTGCCGTGCAGATCCTTGGTGGAAATCAGCACGGGCGCATGGTCGAGCAGCGCGCGAAAGATGCGGTCAGACGCGCGCAGTTCATCCAACTCTGTGCGTGCGGGGGCAGGGGCGTCGTTCCGGTCTGGCATAAAACCAGTATAGCGCGAGCCCCCTTCAATCTTGCATGAAAATTATTTCATCGGTTGCAAAATCGCCTCAAGACGATCCGGCGTGCCATCAATGCGTTCCAGGCGTGGATATTTCAGGCCGCCGTGATAGTCCAGCGCGACCGTCTGATACAGGCTGCCTTTTTTAACCAGCAGATTGATTGCCTCCTTCGACGTCTTGGCAGCCGTTACCGCAGCACGCAGCAGCTCCGGCTTGTAGGCGCGGCCATTGACTGCCAGCAGCTGGGTGCCGCCCGCCAGGCCCGCTTTAAAGCCGACGCCTTCCCATTGGAAAGCTTCCAGCTTGCCATCCGCACCAACCGAGAAGCCCAGCGAGTACTGGAAGTTGGCGGACTTGCTCAGGTCTTCCTGCGCTTTCAGGAAATCGGTTGGCTTGTCGGTGTAGGCCAGCTTCCAGCCCGCGCGCGCCAGACCGTCCAGCGGTGCGCCGGGACCATGGCCATCCAGACGGCTGCGCAGGAACGGCACCCAGTCGTAAGGCTGCACGGCGTTGAGCGCTTTCACCACATCGTCAAACGTGTAGTGCTTGGCGACGTTGACGCCGTCATCGACGCCAAAGAAGCTGCGCGCGAAATCGTTGAGCGATTTCTTTTCGCCCGACAGCTCGCGGATCTTGGTATCGGCATCCAGCCAGATCAGTTCGCCTTCCGAATAGTAGTCTTCGGCGCGCTGCCAGTTGTTCCAGCCCTGCGGACGGCGCGCGTTGACGATAGGATCGTTGACGGTGTCCTGCACGGCACGCCATTCGCGGCCTTTGACGTTGTCGTAACGGGCAGCGGTGGCGGCAATCATGTCGCGCGTATGTTCAGGCTTGATCAGGCCCGAGCGTGCTGCCAGCACGGCGCCCCAGTACTGGGTCTGGCCCTCGTACACCCACAGCAGTTCGTTTTGCAGCGGCGTGTTGAAGTCCGGGACATTCTGGCCAGCCGGGCGGCGGAACTTGCCGTTCCACGAGTGCGTAAATTCGTGCGACAGCAGTTCGCGGCGCGCTTCGTATTTATTCCATTCGCTGAAGTAGCCCAGCTTGACACCGTTCTCGCTCGACTGGTGATGTTCGCGGCCGATGCCGCCGAATTCATCGCTGATGGCGAACAGGAAATCGTAGTGCTTGTAGTGCTGCGAGTTGAACAGCTTGTAGGCCTGCTGCACCATCGCGCGGTGCGGGGCGATCTGTTCCGGCGTCGCTTCCAGCTGTTCGGCCGTATCGGCCACTACGTTCAGGTGTACGGGAATTTTTGCGCCCGGGTCGAGGTCGATGCGGCGGAAGTAGCGGCCTGCGAACAGCGGCGAATCGACCAGGGTTTCCAGGTCCAGCGGCTTGAAGGCGACCTCGTCGCCGTCGCGCGTCTGCTGTTCCAGCGCGCTGCCGTATTGCCAGCCGGCCGGCACTTTCAGGTTGGGCTGGACAGTGATCTTGTTGCTGCTATAACCGGCCGGGTACAGCGTCACCGATTGCCATTGCACGCCAAGGATATCGTTGGTCATGGTGGTGCGGCCCTGGTTGGCTTCCACGGGCGACAGGTACTGGAATTCGATGTCCACACTGTTCGCGCCTTTGGGCACGGTGACGTGGAAGGCATACACGTTGACCATGTCGCGCTTCCATTCCAGCGGCTGGCCGTTGGCGCTGACCTTGAGGCCGGCGAACTGGCTCAGCGCACCGCTGGGACCGTGATTACCAGGTATCCACTGGGGATACAGCAGCGTCAGCTTGCCGGGTTTGGCGGGAATGCTTTCGCGCACGCGGAAGATATTTTGCGCGGTGTCGGAAGCGTCGACTTTGAGAACGATGGTGCCAGGATAAGGCAGGTCGGATGCGGCCTGGGCGCTGAAGGCGGTAGCCAGCACGGCAGCAAATACAGCACGGGTCAGTGACATGATCTAAGCGATAAAACGGTTGACAAGAGGACGAGTGTAGCACGCAAGCAACTTGCAAATCTTGTAAACCGATGACGCAGCGCAGCGTAAATTTATTTGAAAAAAGACTCTTGAAAGCGTTGCGAGGCAACTTATATGGGACTCAGCGGTTGCCCAGATGGGGACCGCGAGCAGGGGAAGCTCCCCGACTTTAACCATATCGCTTATTTTGACAAGGATATCTACCATGCGTACTTTTGACCTCGCCCCACTGTATCGTTCCGCGATTGGCTTTGACCGTCTGGCACAAATGCTCAACGACGCCCAGCGCAACGACACCCCTAGCTATCCTCCCTACAATATCGAACTGGTCTCCGATGACCAGTACCGCATCGTGATGGCGCTGGCCGGCTTCAACCGCGCGGAAATCGACATCACCTTCGAACGTGATTCGCTGACCGTGGTAGGCCGCAAACAGAAGGACGCCAGCGAGCGCACCTATCTGCACCGAGGCATCGCAGCACGCGACTTTGAACAGCGCTTCCAGCTGGCCAACCACGTCAAGGTGACCGGCGCCAGCTTCGACAACGGCATGCTCACCATCGAACTGGTGCGTGAGATTCCCGAAGCGCTGAAACCCCGCAAAATCGTCATCGACGGTGGCGACAATGTGACCGCGCTGGAGCAACGCGCAGCTGCTTAATCCCGCTTTAAGCAAGTCCTGACAACTGGCCGGTTTATCCGGCCAGTTTTGCATTCTGGCCCCGTTTTTGGTTAAGTAGGGCCTAAGTTTTTACCCTCATATTGGATACATCTAAAATCCTTACTGATTCAGGAGAACCGTTATGTCCACATCTACTCTCAAACGTGCCGCCGTCGCAGTCGCCGTACTGGGCGTGGTCGGTGTCGGCGGTGCAGTCGCAGTCAAACAGAATGCCGCCGTTGCCGCCGCCACCGTTCCCGCTGCCGCCGCCGCTTCCGCCGCCGCGCCTGCCCCGGTCGGCGCGCCTGCCATCGCGCTGCCGGACTTCAGTGTCATCGCCGCCCACAATGGCCCGGCCGTGGTCAACATCAACGTCACCGGCAGCACCAAGACCGCCTACGATGGCGATGGTCCGCAAGGCCGCAACGATCCGTTTGCCGACGATCCCTTCTATGAATTCTTCCGCCGCTTCCAGGGCCAGCAACGTGGCCAGCAGCGCCAGGCGCCCACCCACGGCCTGGGTTCGGGCTTCATCATCAGCCCGGACGGTATCATCCTGACCAATGCCCACGTGGTGCGCGACGCCAGCGAAGTGGTGGTTAAACTGACCGACCGCCGCGAATTCCGCGCCAAGGTGCTGGGCTCCGATCCGCAAAGCGACGTCGCCGTGCTCAAGATCGACGCCAAGAACCTGCCCGTGGTGCCGCTGGCCAAAGGCAATGACCTGAAAGTAGGCGAATGGGTGCTGGCGATCGGCTCGCCATACGGCCTCGATAACACCGTGACCGCCGGCGTGGTCAGCGCCAAGGGCCGTTCGCTGCCGGATGGTAACGTGCCCTTCATCCAGACCGACGTCGCGGTCAATCCGGGGAACTCCGGCGGCCCGTTGTTCAACACGCGCGGCGAAGTGGTGGGCATCAACTCGCAGATTTACAGCCAGACCGGTGGGTACCAGGGCTTGTCGTTCGCGATTCCGATTGATGTCGCCACCAAGATCAAGAACATGATTGTCGCCACCGGCAAGGTGGTGCACGCCAAGCTGGGCGTGACGGTGCAGGAAGTGAACCAGGGCTTTGCCGATTCCTTCAACCTGGCGACACCGGAAGGGGCGCTGGTGTCCAATGTCGAGCGCGGCGGTCCGGCCGATAAAGCCGGCCTCAAGGCAGGCGACGTGATTCTTGCGCTGAATGGCCAGAAGATCGTCAGCTCGGCCGACTTGCCTTCGACGGTAGGCCTGTCGACGCCCGGCGAGAAAATCACGCTGAACGTCTGGCGCCAGGGCAAGCCGATGCAAGTGACGGCGACGCTGGGTAACGCCAACGACAAGGTGGCGCGCGCAGATGCCGCACCGGCCGACCAGGCCAGCGCCAAACTGCGCCTGGGCCTGTCGCTGCGCCAGCTGGATCCGTCTGAACGCCGCGAGTCGGGCATTGCCAGCGGCCTGCTGATCCAGGATGCGGGCGGCGCGGCTGCCAATGCGGGCGTGCAACCAGGGGACGTGCTGCTGTCGGTAAATGGCCTTCCGGTCAACAATATCGACCAGGTGCGCGATGTGGTGGGCAAGGCCGGCAAGTCGGTGGCATTGCTGATCCAGCGCGGCGACGATAAAATCTTCATACCGGTCCGTCTGGGATAAACTTCGGGCCGGCAGAACGCTGAACAAAAACAGAAAGGGAATAATATGCGACTTCTGCTGGTAGAAGACGACACGATGATAGGCGAAGTAGTGCTGGACCTCTTGCGGGCCGAGCACTACGCGGTCGACTGGGTCAAGGACGGCGACATGGCCGATACCGCGCTGCAGACCCAGACCTACGATCTGGTGCTGCTGGATCTGGGCCTGCCGCGCAAGGATGGCCTCGACGTGCTGCGCTCGATGCGCCTGCGCAAGGAGCTGACGCCGGTGCTGATCGCCACCGCGCGCGACGCCAAGGAACAACGGATTGCCGGCCTCGACGCCGGCGCCGACGATTATGTGCTCAAACCCTACGACCTCGACGAACTGCTGGCCCGTATCCGCGCGCTGCTGCGGCGGTCGGCCGGCCGCGCCGAACCCGTGTTCGAACACGGCAACGTTACGGTCAATCCGCAAACCCGCGAAGTGATCGCGGACGGCAAGCCGGTCAGCCTGTCGGCGCGTGAATGGGCGGTGCTGGAAGCGCTGATTGCGCGCCCGGGCATCGTGCTGTCGCGCCATCAGCTGGAAGAAAAGCTGTACAGCTGGAAGGACGAAGTCAACAGTAACGCGGTGGAAGTCTACATCCACGGCCTGCGCAAAAAACTGGGCGCGGAGCTGATCCAGAACGTGCGTGGCCTGGGCTATATGGTGCCGAAACTATGAAGGTAAGGATGCCGCCGCTGCCGCGCGTGCCGGTTCCGACCCACTCGCTGCGCGGACGCCTGCTGTGGTTCCTGCTGGCGGCGATCACCATGGCCGCGCTGGCGCAGGCGATGATCGCCTACCGCAGCGCACTCAGCGATGCCGACCAGATCTTCGACTACCACATGCAGCAGATGGCGATGTCGCTGCGCTCCAGCGCCACGCTGACCAACAAGGCCGCCGACACGGCAGCCGATCCCGAAAACGACGACCTCGTGGTGCAGGTCTGGACGCCGGACGGCGCGCAGGTGTTCCGTTCGCTGTCACGCGCGGCCCTGCCACAGCGCGCCGTGCTGGGCTTCTCCAACGTCCGCGTCAACAAGACCACCTACCGGGTGTTCTCGGTGCAGACTTCCAACCAGACCGTACAGATTGCGCAAGACATGGCGGTGCGCCAGCGCATGGCCGGCACGCTGGCCTTGCGTACCGTGGGGCCGATTGCCGTCATGGCGCCGGTGCTGATGCTGGTGGTGTGGTGGGTGGTGTCCGGTTCGCTGGCGCCAGTCTCGCGCGTCAAGCGCCAGGTTGCCGCGCGCCAGGCCGAGGATTTGTCGCCTGTGTCGGAAAGCGATCTGCCGGATGAAGTACTGCCGCTGGTGCAGGAGCTGAACCTGCTGTTTGCGCGGGTCCGCACGGCGTTCGAGGCGCAGCAGCATTTTGTGGCCGACGCCGCGCACGAACTGCGTACGCCGCTGGCAGCGCTCAAATTGCAGGTGCTGAGCCTGGAGCGCGCGCAGGATGAGACGGCGCGCAAGGTGGCCGTGTCGCGCGTGACGGCAGGCATCGAACGCGCCACGCGTCTGGTCGAACAGTTGCTGGTGCTGGCGCGCCAGGAGGGCGGCAGCGAGGAAATCAAACTGGAACCGGTCAGCCTGGGCGAACTGGTCAAGCGGGTGCTGGGCGATATGAACGGCCTGGCGCAAGCGCGCCAGATCGACCTGGGCGTCTATCACGCCGACGACGTAATGGTAGCCGGCCAGCAGGACGCCTTGCTGATCCTGCTGCGCAACCTGATCGACAATGCCATCAAATACACGCCAGCGGGCGGCACCGTCGATATTGAAGTGCGGCGTAGCGTCGCCGCCACAAAAAATGCCAAGCCGCGCATCCTGCTGAGCGTGGAAGATTCCGGCCCCGGCATCCCAGCCGACGAGCGTGAACGCGTGTTCAGCCGCTTCTACCGCGTGCCGGGCAGCCCTGCCGGCGGTAGCGGCCTGGGCATGGCGATTGTGCAGTCGATTGCCGAGCGCCACAACGCCGTGCTGTCGCTGGATCAGTCCGAGCGTCTGGGCGGCTTGAAGGTTAAAGTCGATTTTCCTGACACCATCAAGGCCACTCCAGCTTAAAATGCCGTTTTGACACGGTTTTGGAGTGGTGCATGAAGAAGATCGGCTTTTCGGGAACGCTGGACCCGATCACCAATGGACACATGTGGGTGATCAACGAAGCCCGTTCGCTGGCGGACGAGGTGGTGGTGTTCCTGTCCGAGAATCCGGCCAAGAAGCCCAAGTTCTCGGCCGAAGAGCGCAAAAGCATCATCGCGCTCAGCTGTGCCGAACAGGGCTGGGACAATGTCTCGGTGGTGATCGTGCGCGGCGACTACACCGCGCGCGCGGCCAAGAAGCAGGGCGTCGAGTGCCTGATCCGCGGCATCCGCACCACCGCCGACTTTGATTACGAAAACCTGATCCAGCAAACCAATGTCGACGTGCTGCAAGGCGCCAAGACCGTGTTCGTGATGCCGCCGCGCGACCTGGGTTCGGTCAGCTCCTCGTTTGTGAAAGCACTGGAAGGTCCGATCGGCTGGAACTGGATCATGAAGAAATTCGTGCCCGGCCCGGCCTACCACGCCTGGGTGCTGAGCTGGCTGCGCAAGGAATGGGAAACGCTGTGGGACTACGAACACCGCGACGCCATCGCCATCGCCCATGCGGACGACTGGTTCGCCCAGCTGACCGGAGCGACCGCATACGGCGGCGCCGCGCGCTACTACCACAACCTCGACCACCTGGTGCATGGCCTGTGCGAAATCCGCGTATGGGCCGCCAACACGCGGCCGGATCCGGCCGATGTCGACATCATCAAGCAGGCGTTCTGGTTCCACGATGCCGAGTATGGCCACAACCCCGACCCGGCCGCGCTGACCAACGAAGAAGCCAGCGCGCAACTGTGGCTGGGCAGCCATCTGGGGCAGGAAATGGGCGACGCGGCCGAGCTGATACGCGCCACCGACCACTTCCAGGAAGCCGCCATCACCCACCGGCTGAAAGACATCCTGCTGTGCGTGGACCTGGCGATCCTGGGGCAGGATGACGAGGTCTACCAGAACTACGCACGCGCCATCCGGCAAGAATACATCCACCTGCCGGACGCCACCTACCGTGCCCAGCGCGGCGGCGCGCTGGCACACCTGAGCCGCAAAGCACAGGCCGGCGAGCTATTCCGCGACGCCTACTTCGCCGACCAGTACAACCAACGCGCGATCGACAACATGCAGCACGAAATTGAACGCCTCGCGGTCAAATAATCCGTAATCCGGGGTCAGTTCTTGCAATCCAACACGGGCTCTGCCGCAGCAAGCGCTACGGCAGAGCCCGTGTTGGATTGCAAGAACTGACCCCGGATTTTAGTTAGTGTGGTGGCAGTTCGATGGTTTCTTTGCGGGCGGCCATGGCTTCGCCCAGTTCCATCAGGTCCAGCTTGGCTTTGCGGACTTTGGGGAACATGTCGTTTTCCTCTTCGCCGACGTGGTGGTCGATCATTTCCGACAGCACTTTGACTTTGGCGTCGAACAGGTCTTCGGTTGGTTCCATGCTCTGGATTTGCGCGATCAGGTCTTTGGCTGAGGCGTGCTCCACCACCGCTTCATCCATCAGGTCGTCTTCCTTGATGGCTTTGCGCACGGCCGGGTAGAAAATTTCTTCCTCGATCATGGTGTGCCGCGTCAGTTCATCGCAGATTTGCAATGCGAGCTTGTGCTTGCTCACATGAGCGCGATCGCCCAGTTCTTCATACTGCTCGAACAGCGATTTCACATGCTCGTGATCTTCCGTCAGCAACGTGATGGCGTCTTGCGGATCGGTTTCGGTAGGGATGGGCTTGGTAACTTTACCTGGTGTGTGCGAAGTGGTTCTCATGTCGGCTCCTTGCGTGGCGAATGGGACTGCACATTCAGTCTAGGAGTGCGAAGAGCTTCGGTCTGTGCATTGCTTAACGTTGTTGCCGCTGGCTCTGTATGGTCAGCACAAATATGCAATCAATGTCCGCAAGGTAGCTGTACACAGCAACGTATCCATGACGTCTTTGGCCGATGAGTAGCTCTCGCTTGTCATTGCTAATGGCATGGCCAATTCTGGAGCTTGTTTCCAGCACACTGATCGCTTGCTGAATTTCCGCAATCTTCTTTGGGATATTGACGGCTTTGCTTTGAACCAGGTAGTTGACGATGCGGTCCAAGTCATCTAACGCCTCGGGCATCAGTTCGATGCGGGCCATCGTTAAGGGACAAACTGTTGAGGCTGTGGAAGAGAGGGGTTGTTGCCGGCAGCACGCTTGTCCAGATGGGCGCTTGCTTCGGCCCACGGGATGGTTTTTTGGGTGGCAAGGAAGTTCTTGAAACGTTGATCTGCCAAAACATGCAGATCGTTTTTGTCTGCTTCTTCCAAAATATGATCCGCCATGATTTTTCTCCCGCAGTGAGAATCGATTCTAGCACTGCGGGTCCTGCTGGCTTTGTGCTATTTAAAAGCGGTTCCAGTTGTTGCGGCGGTGTTCGCTGGCTTCTTTCATGAGGTGGCTGGCGCGCAGCTCATCTTTGGGACTCAGGGCGTCGCCGAGCTGGACGGTCATGGCCAGTTCCTGGATTGCTGGCGGGTATTCGTGCTCGGCTGCTTCTTCCAGCCAGTGGCGGGCCTGGGCCTGGTCTGGCGCGACGCCGGTGCCTTCCCGGTAGACGTTGGACAGCAGGAACATGGCGTGGGCATTACCCAGTTCCGCCGCTGCGGTGAGCCAGTGCGCTGCCTGGGCCGCGTCTTGCTTAACGCCTTCGCCGTTCTTGTAGAGCAGACCCAGCATCAACGATGCGCGCGCATGCTGGTGCTGGGCTGCTTGCGTGTACCACGGTGCGGCTGCCGCTGGTGCGGCGGCGACGCCCAACACGCCAACCCGCAGCATCTCGCCCAGCTGGAACGCGGCTTCCGTATCGCCGCCGCGTGCCGACTGCTCAAACAGCTTGAGCGCATCGGCGCGCTGCTCGGGACGCGTCTGGTAGAGGATGGCCAGCTCGCGCTGCGCCACCGGCAGATTCTGCTCCGACCATGCCATGAGCTTGCGCTCGGCATGGGCGTCCGCTTCCTGCTTGGCTTTCATGCCGATCACTTCAATCTGCGCCGAGGTCGGTTTCTCCTGCTGCATCTGGCATCCCAGCAGGAACACCGACCCCAGCACTGCGAGCAATGCCGCGCCAGGGTAGTGTTGGAGTCGCATGGTGATTACTTGCTCAGGTCGATGGTGTACTTGGCAAAGCCGCTGGCGTCCAGGCTGCCTTCGGCCGTGACGGCGGTGATGCCGTTGCTCTTCGCCAGCGCCAGGTGGCCAGGCGCCGAACGCAGGATTACCGGACCAGCGGTCGCTACCTTGACGAAGCTCCAGCTGCGCGCGCTGCCATTGCCGGTCAGCGTGACCTTGCCGGTGGCTGTGCCTTGCGCGGCCAGGTAGTTGCTGACCACGGTCTGGTTGGCATCCGGCGATTTGATGATGGTCTTGCTGCCATCAATGCCCGGCACCGCACCGCCGCCGCCCGCGCGGTAGTCGTTGGTGGCGACGATGAAGTCGTCCGTATCCGCAATCGCCTTGCCGTTGTAAGTCAGGTTGACGATGCGGCTGCCGGCTGGCTTGGTGACGTCGATCTGGTAGGTCAGCGCGTTGTTCTCGGCGTAGAACACGTCGTAGTTGTAGATGGTGCCGTACGACGGTACCAGGTCCTGCTCGGCGGTCTTGGCCGGATCGATCTGGCCGAACTGCTTGGCTGCCGTTTCCAGCCAGGCCTTGAGGTCGGAACCTTTGATCTTCACCGCTTGCAGGTTGTTGTTCGAATACAGATACAGGTCGCCCGGGTTGCGCACTTGCAGGCCAACCGGTGCCGCCGTGCTGGCGCCTGGCGCCACGTCGGTAAAGTCGGATGGACCGTTGCGGCCGGCCTTGAACGGCGCGCTGCACGAAATCACCGGGATGTTCTTGTAGCTGGCCAGCGTGGCGTCGGTGCTGGTGGCGATGAAGTTTTTCACATACGCGAGCTGTGCCTGGTTCACGAGCTGGATCGCGGTCACATCGCCGGCCAGCGAGAAGTAGGACGACATCTCGAAGTCGGTGGTCACGCCCAGCGGCTGCTTGGCGAAGGCGATGGTGGCGGCGTGCTCGGTGGCGACCAGCGGTGCGACGCTGCTGTCGGCGGCGATGTTGGTGCTGCCGTCGGTGTATTTGAAGCCGCGCGATTCCACCGTGGTCTTGGTGGGCTGCACCACCCATTTGCCACCGGTGTAGGCCAGCGTCAGCTTGATGATGCCCAGACGGCGGCCCCAGCTTTGCGCCATCACGGTCGGCACACCGTTGACGAAGCCGTTGACGGCGTCGATGTTGGCGCTGGCCGGGAAGGCGGCAAACGATGGGTCCAGCGCTGGCGCGTTGGTTTCTTTGCCTTTCGGGAAGATCAGGTGCGAGTGGCCGATCAGCAGCGCATCAATGCCGGTGGTGGTCAGGTGGTAGGAACCGTTTTCCATTTTCGGGCTGTAGGCGCTTGGGTCGAGGCCGCCGTGCGACAGCGCGACCACCAGGTCGGCGCCCTTGGTGCGCATTTCAGGCACGTACTGCTTGGCGGCTTCCTGCACGCCGGTGACGGCGACCTTGCCGGCCAGGTTTTTCTGGTCCCATTCCAGGATCTGCGGCGGCACGAAGCTCATGATGCCGATGTTGATTTTCACGTCCAGCTTGCTGCCGTCGGGCTTGGTGGCCGAGAAGGTTTTCGGCAGCAGCGAGTAGGGCTGCACGATCGGCTTGCCGCTGGCCACGCCGGTGACGTTGCTCAGCACCAGCGGGAAGGTTGGCGCACCGCAGTTGCCGGTGGGCTTGGTGATGCCGGGAATGCCGAAGTCGGTGTTGGTGATCTGGCTCAGGAACGGCAGGCCGTAATTGAATTCGTGGTTGCCGAAACCGCCGCCGTCGAACTTCATGGCGTTCATGACTTTGTGCACGGCCAGCGTGTCGCTGCAGGCGATCGGCTTGGTCACGGCTTGCAGGTCGCCCAGCAGCGTGCCCTGGATGACGTCGCCGTCGTCGAGCAGCACGTTGTTCGGATTCTCGGTGCGCGCGGCCTTGACCAGCGACGAGGTGCGTTCCAGGCCCAGGCTGGTGTCCTCGGCCAGCGAGTAGTAGTTGTAGCTCATCACGTTGGTGTGGATGTCGGTGGTTTCCAACAGCGCCAGCGTAACGGTGGTGCCTTCCGGGATCGCCGGTACCGGTGGAGTGGTTGCCACCGGGGCGCTGTCGCCGCCGCACGCTACAAGGCCGGCCGCAGTCATTGCCGCCAACATCACCAGATTCAGTTTCATTGCTACCCCAAGAGTGAGAAAAATTAAGGTTGTGACTCTAATCAAACAACATGACATACGCATGACAAAACGCAAATGTTTGCGCCGCGAGCCGCTATTAGCGGGCCGCACGAGCCTTGGCGCGATTTAGCAACTTTGTGGCATATTTAAACAATACCATTTAACCAACTTTTCCCTAGTCTTGTTGAGCGTGCCGGAGCCACAAGCGGCCGGGGCGCATAGAGATGCGTCATCCTTCGATCAACCACCATGGAGACAAGGTATGAAACTACGCAATAGATGGATCACTGGGGCGGCGATAGTGGCGGCGCTGACAGCAGCGCTGCCCGCATCCGCCGGCAATACGGGCGTGGCGTTTGTGCATGGCACGGGTCATCAGACCGATGCTGCCAATAATTATTGGACTTGGGACATGATTAATTCGGTGAAGCAAGGCTTGCCGAATCAGAATCTGTATGTGGTCATCAATTGCGACTTCGACCAGTACATGTGGAGTGCGGCAGCCGTCGGTTGCCTGGCCGATCAGCTGTATCCCTTCATCGTCAATAACAACATCACCGACCTGGTGGTGGAGACTCATTCCAACGGCGGCAATGTGCTGCGCTGGCTGATGTCCAACCCGACCGCCGACAGCCGCTATCCCGCCATCATCAAGGCGATACGCTGGGCCAATGCACTGGCGCCGTCGTCGCTGGGCACGCCACTGGCGGACGCTGCCATCAGCGGCAATGTATTCGAGAGCGCTGTCGGCTGGCTGCTCGGCTACAAGAGCGATGCCGTGCGCATGCAGCAGACCAGCTGGATGGCCAACTACAACGCGTCCTGGCTGTATGGCACGGCGGGACGGCCGGCGCTGCCCAAACCGTTCTACAACATCGTCGGCACCGATGTCGACAGCTCGCCGTTCGACAGCGACAGCTATTGCGGCGGCTACACGCTGAACGTGGGACTGGAAATCACGCAGGGCTGGCTGGACAGCTGCTCGGACGGCTTCCTCAACTGCACCAGCCAGGCCGGCGCCGGTTCGCACTGGTTCAACGACAAGGACAAGACCAACGGCGCCGAGCCGCTGTCGCACAACCAGAGCCGCCGCCAGTGCTTCGGCCTGGACGTCATCTTGCGTAACGACATCTGAAAGGGACCATCATGCAAACACGTCTGAAATTACTGGTGGCCGCCACGCTGTCGTGCGCCAATTCCTTGTACGCGGCCAGCTTGCTGCCGCCACAGAGCGGTGATCTTGCCGCCAAGGCCGTGGTCGTGCCTGCGGCGCCGGCCGCACTGAAGGCGGAGGCTGCCGCACTGCCGGTGGTGGCGCGCGAGCCGGTGTCATTGAGCTGGGCCTCACCGGAAATTGCCGCCGTCGCACCAGTGCCCTTCGTTGCGCGCAGCAAGGAATCCTATACCACGGTGACGGCCGATGAGCTGGCTGCTGGCGTGCCGCTGCACACCACGGCGCCGCGCGCGCTGGTGCGGGTGCAGGCGCTGAGTACGGTCGGTCCGCGCGAGCAGGCTGCCATTCATCCGCAGTCCATGACGGTGATCGATCCGAAAGGCCGCGCGATGAAAGCCGGCGAGGGCATGGAAGCCATGGTCACCGCCGACAAGCTGGCCAAGGCCGACATCCCGTTCGCGGAAGGCACCTCGGCCTTCCGGCTGCAATCCTCGCTGGGTGCGGGCGAATTCAAGCTGAAGGTGGAGGGCGCCAGCGGCAGTGATCGCTACCTGGTCAACGTGGTGGAACCGGACAGCCCGTATGCGCTGACCATGCAGACCGGTGCGCTGCACTATTTGCACGGCAACGAGCTGGTGCTGCAAGCCGCGCTGGAAACTGCGGTGGATGGCGCCAAGGTCAAGCTGAGCCAGCTGACGGGCGACGTGGTGTCGCCAGCGGGGCGCCACTTCCCGGTCAGCTTCAAGGCCGACAGCGGCGGACGCATGCGCGCCACGCTGGCGCTGGATGCGGACGAAACGCCAACGCCGGGCTTGTGGGAAATCTCGGCCGAAGGCACGGCCAGTACAAAGGGCCAGTCAGTCAAGCGCTCGATACGGCTGGCTTTCCCGGTCGCCATGCCCGTGGCGCGCCTGACGCGCAGTGCTGAGCTGACTTCCGGCGCAGGCGTCAATCTGGCGGTGGGCGTGGAAGCGGCGACGGCCGGGCGCTATGAAGTACGCGGCGTTTTATACGGCACGGTGAAGGGGGGGCTGACGCCGCTGGGCGTGGCCGATTCGGCGCAGTGGCTGGAGCAGGGCACGGGCAGCATTGCGCTCAACTTCGCGCCGGAGCTGATCGCCAATGCTACCGGTCCGTTCGAACTGCGCGAGCTGTTCCTGCTCGACCAGGGCCGGCTGGGCGTGCTGCACCATCAGCAGCGCGCCATGCTCATCAGCGAAGCCGAAGTGGTACGTGCAGGCGGCCGCGCTGCGATGCCGGTTGCGCTCGGCGGACTCAAGGCCACGGCCGAGCCAGTGCGCGTGAAGCAGGCGCCGAACGCGCAATCTTCACCGCGCTAGTAAGCCCAGTACGGTCCGGCCTTGCCCGCGACCGTATTGGCTTCCATCACCACAAACACGCGGCGGCCGTAGAAGAAGGGCAGGCCCCAGTCAAAGTAGTTGCCGGACGAGCTGCTACTGCCCACCGTGCCGCCGACCTGCGCCGCGCTGATGGTCGAGGCCAGGCCGACCATGTTCACCACATTGAAATTGACGGTGCCCGAAGCGCTGCCATCCGCAGCCGTGTTGGTGGCGCTCAGCGACAGCGTGGACGATGGGCAGTAGAAGTCGCCGCCCGAACACTGGCGTATCGTGCTGTCGCTGAAGAAATAGCCGTTGGAGCCGCTGTCGATAAAGCTGGCGCTGTAGGTCTTGCCTTTGTAGGTGGTGCTGAAATCGCCGCTGCTATTGGCTTTGTAGATGGTCTCGGTGTTGATGGTGTTGTTGCTCTGCGTGTTGACGCCAAAGATCAGCGTGCCGCTGACCGAGGTCAGGCCCGCCGTACCGACACTAGGCAGCGTGATCAGCAAGCCATTGTTATTGACGGAGAACGAAGCCACCGGATTACTGATCTGCTTGGTCAATGGCATGGCACTGGCCGTGCAGCTGCCGCTGGCGCAAGCGTAGTACACGCCGCTGATAGCCGCGTTGGCGCAATTCGTGCCGCAGTCCTGCTTGAACATGCCCACGCCCAGGATGCCTTTCGCGCCCATGGCCGACAGCGACCCCAGGTTAGTCCCCGCGCTGCTGCAGCTGGAGGGCGTGCTGGCGTAAGCCGCGCCCGTATCGCCGATCACCTGGATCGAAATGCCGGACGCCACTTCATCTGCCATCTTGACGTCAGCCTGGCGCACCGCGCCCCAGGTATAGCCGCTGATGAACTTGCCACATTCGCCCGCCGCCGCGCCCGACGCGGTGGTCACGGCCGGCAGCGATAGCGTCGAACTGAGCTGGCTGGCCAGCAGGCGCAGGCCGTAGGAGCCGGTATCCAGCAGCACATGGTCAATGGTCTCGCAGGTGGTGGTGCCAGGACGGCACACCGTGACGCTCACATACGGGATGTTGATTGCACCGTTGGCGCCGCTTGGCCCATTGTCGACCACGATTGCGGTGCTGTTGCTGAGCGCCGCCGTCACGCTGAGCGCGGCGCTGGCATTGGCCGTGCCGCCGTCGCCGGTGCAAGCCAGGCTGTAAGTGAAATTGCCTGCTGCGGTAGGTGTCACGGAGATGCTGCCCGAGGTGGCCTTGCTGCCGCTCCAGGCACCGCTGGCGGTACAGCTGGTGGCGTTGGCCGACGACCAGCTCATCACTGTGCTTTGCGCGGTGGTGATATTGGCCGGCGCCAGCGTCAGGCTGACCGTCGGCGATGGCGGCGGTGTGCTGACCGTGACAGCGGCCGTGTTGCTGACGCTACCGCAAGTCAAGGTGTAATTGGCGGTACCCGCCGCACCGGCGGTCACGCTTTGCGTGCCGCTGCTGGCGACACTGCCGCTCCAGGCGCCGGACGCCGTACAGCCGCTGGACGGCGGATTGCTGACGTTCCAGGCCAGCGTAATCACCTGGCCGGTGGTGGTGGCCGTCGGCGAAGCGCTGATGCTGACTACCGGCGTGGCTACCGCCATCGCTTCAGTCGTGGCGCCGCTGCTGGTGGTGGACGAACCGCCGCCACCGCCGCACGCAGCCAAAAACAAGCACAGCACCACGCTGGCCAGAGATAAAGATTTCATGGCGGCTTCCTTATTCGATGCTACTGGTGTCGAAGCCGGCCGGCAGTGCGCCGGGGATCCAGGCTTGCCCGGTGTAAGCGCGCATATGGCCGTTGGAAACGATCACCACATCGGACTGGTCCACCGCCAGCTGCGAGTGGCCGGCCTTGGGCCGCTTGGCCGCGTTGCTGGTCATGACGGTGAATTTATCGCCAAGCAGCGTGCGCAGGTCCGGCAGCGTCGGGCCGTTCCAGCTGACGGCAAACACCACACCGTTGCTATCCACGTACTCGCGCACGATGGTGCCGCTGTCCAGTGTGGACTGGCTGACGGTGTAGACCGATTCACTGGCGCTGGCAGCCAGGCTGCGTGCCGCCATCCGGGTCTGGGTCGGCGTGCCGCCGAAATTGGAAGGCGTGCTGCCCAACGCTGCCCAGGCGAGTGCGCCTTGCAGCAGGGACAGGAATAACATCAATGTGAACGCGCGGCGCATGGAACACCTCATTGCCGAAAATTAAGACAATCAGAGTGTAGGGCCGCTGCGAGTTGGATTAAGTTAGCGAGATGTAAGCAAACGTTACGGAATCAGCGAAAAGATGTGGGCCGCGACCGGGCCCTGGCTCAGGCGCACGCGGTTGCGCGCCAGGCATTCATAAGTGGCACCGGATTTGCGCGCCACGCCCATGCTGGCTTCGTTACCCTCAGCGACCACGATTTCCACGCGTGACAGCTGCAGGGTGTCAAATGCATGGCGTGCCAGCGCGGCGACTGCGGCCGTGGCTGCGCCCTGGCGGTAGGCCGAGCTGCGTATCCAGTAACCGAGATTGCAGAAGCCATGAACGGAATTGAAGTGGTTCAGGCCCGCGCCGCCAACAAAGCGCAGGTCATCCTGGCGGAAGATGCCGAACTCGTAGGCACTGCCGCTGGCGTGGCCTGCCGCGCAAAAGGCAAACCAGTCCAGCGCATCCTGCTCGGTGTAGTCGCTGCGCGCCCACGGCATCCAGACGGCGAGTGTCTCGGTGGATTCGCGCACCGCCGCCGCAAAGGCGGCAGCGTCGGTTTCCACGAAGGGCCGCAGCAGGAAACCGTGGGCGCGCAGCTGGATCATGCTTAGAACTTCACGTACAGGCGGCCGAAGTAGGACGCGCCGTTCAAGCCAAACTGCACCGACTCGTATTTGAAACCGTTATCGGTTTCATCCGGGTTCTGCGTGCTTGGGTGGACGTTGAAGATGTTATTGCCACCAAACGTGAACTTCATGTTCTTGTTGATGGTGTAGGTGAACGCCAGGTCCGCCGAGGTTTTGGACTCGTAGTGCTGGTTCGCGACACCAGCTGCGGTGCCGCTGTAGGTACCCAGAGTCTGTGGACCAAAGTGAATAATTTTCAGGTCGCTTTCCCAGGCGCCGTGCGTGTAGTCGAAGCCCAGCGTGGCCTTGGAACGTGGTGCACCCTGTTCGATGTACAGGCGTTCCTTCTCCGACAGCAGCACATCCTCATAACCTTTCAGCGACGCTGGCGCGTGAATGCCGGTCACTTCGGTCTTGCTGATGTTCATGGCCAGGAAGGTGGTCAACTTGTCGGCGCCAAACGTGGTTTTGTGCGACGCGGTCAGGTCCAGGCCCTTGGTCTTGGTGTCGACCGAGTTGACGAAGAACTGCGCCTGGCCGACGCCCAGCGTGGCCAGCTTGGCTGCCAGGTCCGGGTAGTTGCTGTCGTCAAAACGGCCCGACAGCACGATGCGGTCCTTGATCTTGATCTGGTACAGGTCGGCGGTGACGGACACGGCTTGCGTTGGCGTCCAGGTCGAGCCCAGCGTGAAGCTGGTGGACTTTTCTTCCTTCAGCTTGGGAATGCCGGCCAGGTTGGTGACCGGGCTGTTGTTTGGCGCCAGCACCACGTCGGTCGGCACGCCGCCGATGAAGTCGGTGAAGGTCGACGAGAAGTACATCTGCTGCAGCGACGGTGCACGGAAGCCGGTCGAGGCCGAGCCGCGCAGCAGCACGGTCGGGGCCACGCGCCAGCTGCCAGCCAGCTTGCCGGTGGTGGTCGAGCCGAAGTCGCTGTACTTTTCATGGCGGACCGCGCCCTGTGCCTTGACCGTGTCGCTCAGGTCGGCTTCCAGATCGAGGTAGACGGCCAGGCTATGGCGATTGGCGTTGACCTGGTCGCCAGGCTGGAAGCCCGGGAAGCCCTGGCTGCCAGCGGCGCCGCCAATCCCGACGCCATCGGCATCAATGTAGGAACCCGTTTCGCCAGCGTAGATCTTGTAGTTCTCGTGACGGTATTCGCCACCGAATGCCACGTTCAGGCCACCGCTGCCAAACACGCCATCGAAGTAGCGGTTGAAGTCGAGGTTGGTGGTCAGCTGTTCAAACGAGAAGCCGCCCGCGTTGAAGCTGCTCGGGCTGACGCCTTTGCCGCCGGCCAGCAGGTCCTTGTTGGCGATCGACGCATTCAGCGTGTTGCTGATGTCGTAGATCATCTTGTTGTAGCCGTAGGTCTGCGACAGGTCCATATTCCAGTCGCCGATCTGGTTGCGATGGCCGATGGTGCCGTAGCGGTCGTCGATCTTGGCGTTGATGAATGGCACGAAGCCGTTCGGGTACATGGCCGCCGAGTTGCGCGACGGGATATCGTCACTACCGATGCCGCCGCGCGCCCAGGCGCCCGACGAGGCATCGCGGCTTTGCGCGCCGGCCGTGAAGTACAGCTTGCCGGTGCCAGTGGTGGGCAGCTCGCCGTTCAGGTAGATGGTCTGGTTCTTGGTTTTGCTGTCGCCGATGGTGCGCGGGTTGTCGGCGTCGGCGCGGTTGGAGCGGCCACGGTCCAGGTACTCGCCGGTCACGCCGAGCACGCCGCCATTGCCGATCTCAAAACCGCAGTAGGCGGAAGCCATGTAGTTCTTGCCATCGCGCTTGCTGTATTCGCTGAATCCGGTCACGGCTTCGCAGCCTTTGGATTTTTTGAGGCCGATGTCCATGACACCGGCAATCGCGTCCGAACCGTACTGGGCGGCAGCGCCGTCACGCAGGATTTGCACGTCTTTAATCGCCATCATCGGGATGGCGTTCATGTCGGTACCGGTGTTGCCGCGATTACGCGCGCCAAACAGGTTGACCAGCGCGGTGGTGTGGCGGCGTTTGCCGTTGACCAGCACCAGGGTCTGGTCCGAACCCAGGCCGCGCAGCGCGGCCGAGTCCACCAGGTCGGCGCCATCGGAGCCGGTCTGACGCGTGGAGTTGAACGATGGCGAAATATAGGTCAGCGTCTGCGCCAGATCGAACTGGCCGCCGGTTTCGCCGGCTTTGCTGAGTGGAATGATATCCACGGGTACGACGGTGTCGGTGGCCGAGCTGGCGGCGCGGCGCGACCCCACGATGCTGACCGACTGCACGGCGCCGTCGGCGGTTTGGGCGTAGGTCTCTGGCGTCAGCGCCAGCGCACTGGCGCCATACAGACTGAACAAGACGGCTTTACGTAAGGTTGTTGTTTTGAGCACGAGTCGTCTCCCATGAAAAATTTGATTTTATGCAAATTATTCATATGGATAGCTGATTTTCTGGCAATTTTGCGCTCAAACATTATTTTCTGTTGTATGGGCGCGCCAGTACAACGTTTCACTTACGTAGCACTACGCAAGTTCCGTGCGGCCGCCGATTAAAATTGTTTCATTTCGGAATTCCGTGCGCAGTTTGCACGGCGTGCCCAGGTTGGCGCCCTGGTACAAGGTCACGCCCGTTTGCAGGTGCACCGTGAGCGCGCCGGCCGCCACACCGGTGGCGCCGTCTTCGCCCGCCGGGTCCAGATGGTTGATGTTGCGGCCTTCCAGCGCGCCGTCCGGACGACGGCACCAGACATAGCAGCCGCTGACCTGGTGTGCCTTGCCCCATGCCGCAACGCGCGGCAGATCTGGCGTGAGGGCGTGCAGCGTGGCGCTGTCGGCCACTTCCAGCAGCAGCTTGGGGCTGCCGACCGAGGCGATCACGGGGGGCGAGCGCAGGTCGATGCCCGGCACGGCCAGCAGCTGGCCTGGCAGTTCCGGTGCAATCGCTACCTGCGGTACCGCTTGCGGGCTGAGTTCGATGAACACGTCACCGTCCTGCCATAACAAAGTCAGTTCCTGGCCGCGCAGGGCAGTGCGGACGGTGAGGCGAGGCTGCCCAGACGACAGCAGCACCCGTGCCGCCGCCAGCGTGGCGTGCAGGCAGAGCGGGCTGCGCGTATGCGGATAAAAATAATCCAGCACCAGGCCGCCATCCACCTGGTCGATGAACACGCAGGCAGGCTGGTTGCGCTGCGCCGCAAACTGCTGGCGCTGCCCGGTGCTGGAACGGTCGTGTTGCACGACCAGCGCGGCGTTGCCGCTGCCTGGAGCGATGCCAAAGCACAGCAGTTCCTGTACTTGCGAATTTTGCATTCTGGTCCCTTGAATCTGCGTTTCATCGCATCCCTGCGGTTTGCGTGTCAGGCGCAGGCAAGAATGCGGTTTTCGTTAAGGATAGGCATTATGACAAAGCACGCCGCGTTTTGCTTGGCAGGGCTGATACTGGCCGCTCCCGTGCTGGCCGCCACGGCCACCACCCAGTTGATCGATGGCCGCAAGGTCGAGCTGGTGGCCATGAAAAATCCGGCGGCGCAGGCCACGGTCGTGTTTGAAAATGGTTCCCGCGCCACCGTGGATAAATGGGACAAGGTCATCGATGGCATCGCGCCGCAAGCGTCGGTGTTTGCCTACAACCGGCCGGGCTATGGCAAGAGCGCAGACACGGCAACACCACGCGACGGCCTGACCATCGTTGAAGAACTGCGCCGCAATCTCCTGCATGAAGGTCTGGCGCCGCCCTATATCCTGGTGGGGCATTCGCTGGGCGGGCTGTACATGCAGCTGTTCGCCAAGCGCCATCCAGAGGAAGTCGCTGGCATCGTGCTGGTCGATGCCCTGTATCCGCGCGTGATCAAGAAGCAGGAGGATTTTCCATTGCTGACGCGTGCGGGCGAATGGCTGTTCTTTTCCAGCATGGTGCGCAAAGAAATCAGCGGCATCTACGAAACCGGCGAGCAGGTGATGGCCCAGGGCGACATCGACAGCAAGCCGATGGTGCGCCTGGTCAACCAGCCCAAGGGAGCAACCGCGGTGCCCGTCGATTTTGGCGTCGTCAACAGCGACCCGCAAACCATTGCCTTCGTACGCGCCTTGTACCCCCACGCCAAAACCGTGGTGGTCGATTCCGACCACCAAATGCAGAGCGCCTCGCCAGAGGTGGTGGTGCAAGCCATTAAAGACGTAATGGAGGCTGGGCAACATCAATAGGTGGAGACGTGACGATGTTGTAGGGTTTTGTATAAAAACACAGTATTCACTATGAGCACGCCATCGCCCACCGTGGGACTGTCGGTCGACCATCATCCGCGAGTGACGTCGGCTGGAGCAAACATTGGCGATAGCAGGTCATCAGCAAGTTTTCTGCATCAGGTCCTTCACCGCTTTTGAAATATCCAACTAATTTAGTCAGGTTTTAACTAAAAAAGTTCAATAATGAGACTAATGTGCTAAAGTTGGGTCCGCTGATTAGTTTAATAATGGGACTAATTTCAAATCCCAAGCAGTTACTGATGGAGAATCCAATATGAAGGCAGCGTTTTTGACCGGCTACGGCGGTAATGAAGTTGTGACATTGGGCGAGGTGCCCGATCCGGTTGTCAAAGATGGCGAGGTGCTGATTCAGGTGCATGCGGCCGGCGTCAATCCGGTGGAATTGGCAATCCGTGCTGGTCACTATCGTCAACTCATGCCCCTGGCGTTCCCGCACGTGCCGGGCTTCGATGTCTCGGGCGTAGTGTTGCAAGCGCCGGTGGATTCGGATTTTCAAGTGGGTGACGAGGTGTTCGCGCGCCTGTCCAACCAGACCTCTGGCGCTTATGCCGAGCAGGTGGCGGTTGCGCAAAATCTTTTGGCGCGCAAGCCGTCAAACATCTCCCACATCGAGGCAGCCAGTTTGCCCACTGTCGCGCTGACCACCTGGCAAGCGTTTTTTGAGCGCGCGCACCTGAAGGCGCGTGAACGCCTACTGGTTCAAGCGGGTGCTGGTGGCGTGGGCACATTCGCAATTCAGCTTGCCAAACATGTGGGCGCACAGGTGACAGCGACCGCTGGCACTGCCAATCAAGCATTTCTCAAGGAATTGGGTGTGGACCGGGCGCTTGATTACACCCGTGAGCGTTTTGAAGATGTCGGCCCGTTTGATGTCGTCTACGACGGTGTCAGCGGCGATCTGACTGAGCGCTCGATCCTGAGCCTGGCGCCTGGCGGTCGTTATGTGGGCCTGGTCCGGATGTCCGATGCGCGGGCATTCATGTCTCTGGGTTTGCCTGAACCCGTTGCCAGGGCGGCGGCAGCCAATGTGGCCGGGTTCGAGGCGCTTGCTGCTTCCCGTAACGCTGAATTCCATGGGCCGCTGACCCGGCCAGATGGCGCGCAACTCGGCGAAATCGCCGCCTTGATACAAGACGGGATCGTGCAGCCCTTTGTCAGCCAGGTCTTCCCTTTGAGCCAGCTGGCCGCTGCCTATGCGGCGCTAGCGACAGGTCACACACGCGGCAAGATCGTTGTGGATGTGATTGCTCAAGACGTTTCCAAAGCTTAGTCCATTGAAAGGATCAATCATGATGTGGAATTCTTCCAAACTGTCGGCGCTGGCACTGGTGATGTTCATGACATCGCAGGAAGGCTCGGCACAAACTGCGGTTGCCAACGCCGCTCCGGCAAAACTTGGCTATGAGGTGCACGTTACGCAGGGCCTGGTCAGGGCTGGCGGCGCCAGGCTACCCTCCGGCGAACCGATAGTTTCTTCGCCCATCACATCGACGCTGATCTTCGGACGCGATGACGCCATCCTGGTCGATCCGCCGATGAGCATCGGGCAAACGCGGGAAGTGGTGGAATGGATTGCCCGGTCGGGGAAACATCTCAAATACATCTACACCACGCACGGTCACGGTGACCATTGGGCGGGTACCAGGCAGATTCTGGAGCGGTTCCCTGATGCCGTTGCGTATGCGACCCCAGAGACGATAGGGCATATGCATCAACAAAATGCGCCCGAACTGCGTCAGATGTTTGAACGCAATTTTCCGGGGCAAATCGGCGACACGCCGGTACTCGCGCGCCCGATCCCCGCCGGCGGTCTGGATTTGGAAGGCAACCTCGTCCTCGCGGTTGCGGTAGGGCACAGTGATACCGACGACACCACGGTTTTGTATGTGCCATCGCTGGGATTGGTGGCGGCCGGCGATGTGGTCTACAACGGCATCCATCCATTTTTGCTAGAAAGCGGCAACGGCGGCTTGGATGCCTGGCTCCACGCCTTGGATAAAGTGGACTCATTGCATCCGCAGATTGTCATTGCCGGTCACAAGAACCAGTTGCTGAAGGACGATCCCCATGCCATCGCCGATACGCGGAAATACCTGCAGGATGCCCGCCGTCTGCTGGCCGCCCGCCCGAAACCGCTGGACTACTATCAGCAGATGATCAGCCTGTATCCCGACCATCTCAACACCGGGCCGCTCTGGTATAGCGGCCTTGCCTTGTTGAGTGGAACAAATTTGCTGACCAACGGTAAGTAAGCACCATGATCGAACACACTTTAGAACTTGCCTCAGGGCAGAAACTATCTAACCGGCTCATCAAGGCCGCGATGACGGAGGGCCTGGCCGGGCCCAATGGCTGGCCAACCCCCGCGCACGCCCGCCTGTATCGGACCTGGTCTGAAGGCGGCGCTGCCGCGCTCATCACCGGAAATATCATGATTGACCGGCGCTATCTGGAGCGGGCCGGCAATGTGATTGTGGAGGACGACAGCGCCCTCCCTGCGCTGGCCGATTGGGCCGCTGCGGTGCATGCCGGCGGCAGCACGCTGTGGGGCCAGATCAGTCATCCAGGCCGGCAATGTCCGCGGCAAATTTGTGGCACGCCGTTGGCGCCGTCCGCGATTAAGCTGGACCTGGCGCGAAACTTTGGCGAGCCAAGGGCGGCAACTGCAGCTGATATTGCAGAAATCACTGAACGCTTTGTACGCACAGCATCCCTGTTGCAACAAGCAGGCTTCGATGGCGTGCAAATACATGCGGCGCATGGCTATTTGCTCTCACAATTCCTGTCGCAGCGCACCAACCTGCGGGACGACCAATGGGGAGGATCGCTGGCCAATCGCGCGCGCCTTTTGCTGGATGTGGTGAGAGCGGTGAGGGCGCGTGTTGGCGACAGGTTCACCATTTCCGTCAAGCTCAATTCCGCTGACTTTGTCCAGGGCGGATTTACCCTCGAAGAATGCCTGCAAGTGGTTGACTGGTTGAGCCTGGCCAAGGTGGATCTGCTGGAAATTTCGGGCGGAACTTATGAGAGCCTGGTCATGTTCAGCGCCATTCCGGAGGATCAAATCAGAACCAGTACCCGCCGACGGGAAGCCACATTCCTCGAGTATGCCGAAGCGATTAAGCAGGTCGCAATAATGCCGGTGATGGTGACGGGAGGATTTCGCACCAGCTCGGGAATGAAGCGTGCATTGCAGCAAGGCACCACCGACGCAATTGGAATTGCCCGCCCATTCTGCCTGGTTCCGGATCTGCCCAAGCGCCTGATGTCCCAGGCGCTTGAGGTGCTGCCTATTCCGGAAAGCGAACTTGTGCTGGGAAGCGGTTATTGGGGGCCTAATAGCCGTTCGGCTATCATGCGGACCATGAATAATCTGTGTCAGGCCAGCTGGTATTACCATCAAATCGAATGCCTCGCTGCGGGAACGGCTCCTGAGCCAGATTTCAGTCCGCGTCGCGCATTCATCAGGCATGTGGTTCAAGACTTTGCGCGGATACGGCGCCATCGGCGACACGCGATGCAGTTGTCCCGCTAACGTTGCGCGATGGGGAGGACTTCAGTTGGCGATGGTATCTATGTTACTGTTCTCACTTCCAATACAGAAGGATTGAACACATGCAACGCAAGGTGTGGGCAGAAGTTAACTGCCCGATGGCGCGCGCGGTTGACCTCATCGGCGAATGGGGCAGCCTCCTCATTCTCAGGGAGGCCTTTGCCGGCGTGCGCCGCTTTGATGATTTTCAAGAGCGGCTGCAGATGTCGCGCAATTTGCTGACTGCGCGCTTGAAGAAGCTGGTGGATGGCGGCGTATTGGTACGGCAACCGATCGCGGAAAATGCCAAACGCCTTGAGTACGTGCTCACCCCGATGGGAGAAGATCTCGCCACTGCGGTGGTGGCACTTCGCCAATGGGGTGACCGTTGGCTGTTTGCCCCCAATCCGCATCCCGTAGACATGATCGATGTGGCTGACGGGACAGTCATTCCAAAACTGGAAGTCAGATCCGCCTCTGGCCGCCTGATTGGGCCATCGGAAATCCGTCTGGAGCCTAATCGGAGAAAGACTTAACCACATCTACCTTGACTTTAGTTCAAACGGGAGGATCGCGCAGCTATACCCCGCGAGTCAGGCCACGCCGATTCCCGCGGGATCGATAGCCGGTTCGAGCGCAATGTTGGCCGGGCAACATCAATAGGCGGAGACGTGACGGTGGTGTAGAATGCTGTATAAAAACACAGTATTCAATATGAGCACGCCATCGCCCGCCGTGGGACTGCCGGAATATGCCGAGCTGTTCTGCCTTTCTAATTTTTCCTTCCTGCAGGGGGCTTCCCATGCGCAGGAGCTGGTGGCGCGCGCGGTGCAGCTGGATTATGCGGCGCTGGCAATAACGGATGAGTGCTCGCTGGCTGGTGTGGTACGGGCGCATGCGGAGGCGAAGGCGGCCAAGTTCCCGCTCATCATCGGCAGCTATTTCCAGCTGACGCATCCGGATGGCACACCGGCGCTGTCGTTTGTAGCGCTGGCGCAGAACCGTGAAGGCTACGGCAATCTGTGCGAGCTGATTACGATAGGACGCAACCGGGTGGCCAAGGGCAGCTATCTGCTCACGCCGGCCGATCTGGCGTCGCCGCCGGCGGAGTTCGCGCACCTGCAGGGCCTGCCGGATTGCTTGCTGATACTGCTGCCGCAATATCCGTCGCACACGGCCAGGGATGTGGACCGGCTGCACGTCCAGGCGGCATGGATGGAGGCGACGTTTCCGGGCCGGGTGTGGATGGGCTTGAATCTGCTGCAGCGCGCGTTTGATGAGGCGCACCGGCTCAGCATTGCGGAGGTGGCGTCGCAGCATCAGATGGCGGTGGCGGCGGTGGGCCATGTGTGCATGCACGTGCGCTCGCGCAAGCCCTTGCAGGATACGATGACGGCCATCAGTCTCGGCAAGGCAGTCGGCGATTGCGGCTACGCGCTGGCGCAGAGCGCCGAGCAGCACTTGCGCTCGCGGATGCGGCTGGCGAACATCTATCCGCGCGCCGCGCTGGCGGAAACCGTACGCATTGCCGGGCAGTGCAAATTCAATCTGGACGAGCTCAAGTACGAATATCCGAAAGAGTTGATCCCGCCCGGCCATACGCCCGCCAGTTACTTGCGGCAGGAAGTGGAGAAGGGTGTCCTGGTTCGCTGGTCTGCCGGCGCATCGGAGAAAGTGCGCAAGCAAATTGAAACAGAGCTGGCGCTGATTGCCGACCTCGAATATGAAGCCTATTTTTTGACCGTGTATGACATCGTCAAGTTCGCGCGTAGCAAGGATATTCTGTGCCAGGGCCGCGGCTCGGCGGCCAACTCGGTGGTGTGCTATTGCCTCGGTGTCACCGAGGTTGATCCCGAACGCAGCAAGATGCTGACAGGCCGTTTTATCTCCAAGGAACGCAACGAACCGCCGGACATCGACGTTGACTTCGAACACCAGCGGCGCGAGGAGGTGATTCAATACATCTACGAGAAATATGGCCGCGACCGTGCTGCGCTGGCGGCGGTGGTCATCAGCTATCGTCCCAAGAGCGCGCTGCGCGACAGCGGCAAGGCGGTCGGCGTGGATCTGGCGATTGTGGAGAAGGTTTGCAAGTCGCAGCGCTGGTTCGATAGCCGCCATGACCTGCTGGGCCGGATGGCGGAATGCGGGCTTGATCCGGCATCGCAAATCGCCCAGCAGTGGGCGGCGCTGGCGTTTGCGCTGCTGGGCGTGCCACGCCATTTGTCGCAGCATCCAGGCGGCTTTGTGATCTCGCACGGCAAGCTGACGCGGCTGGTGCCGATCGAGGCGGCCACCATGGAAAACCGCTACGTCATCCAGTGGGACAAGGACGATCTCGAAGAGCTCGGCCTGATGAAGGTGGACGTGCTGGCCCTGGGCATGCTGTCTGCACTGCGGCGCGCGCTGGACTTGCTGAGCGAGCAGCGCGGTGCACGTTTCCGCATGCAGGATATTCCCTCCGAGGATGCCGAGACTTACGGCATGATCTGCGAGGCTGACACCATCGGCGTATTCCAGATCGAGTCGCGTGCGCAGATGAGCATGCTGCCGCGCCTGCGGCCCAAGACCTTCTACGATCTGGTGATCGAGGTGGCCATCGTGCGGCCCGGGCCGATCGAGGGCGGCATGGTCCATCCCTACCTGAAGCGCCGCATGGGCAAGGAGCCGGTCAACTTTCCGCCGCGCCTGGAGGAAGCGCTGGGCCGCACGCTGGGCGTGCCCATCTTCCAGGAACAGGTGATGCAGATTGCCCAGATTGCCGCCGGCTTTACGGAAGGCGAATCCGATCAGCTGCGCCGCGCCATGGCTGCGTGGAAGCGCAAGGGCGGCGTCGACAAATACGAGCAGCGCATCAAGGATGGCATGCGCGAACGCGGCTACGACGATGATTTCGCTGACGCGATTTGCCGGCAGATTCAGGGCTTTGGCGAATACGGTTTTCCCGAGTCGCATTCGGCCAGCTTTGCACTGCTGAGCTATGCCAGTTCCTGGATCAAATGCCATGAGCCGGCAGCGTTCCTGTGCGCGCTGCTGAACAGCCAGCCGATGGGCTTTTACAGTCCCTCGCAACTGGTGCAGGATGCCAGGCGGCACGGCGTGGTGGTGCGCGAAATTGATGTCACCATCAGCGGCTGGGATTCGTCATTGGAGGAACCCACCGGCAAACGTGGCCAGCCAGCGGTGCGCCTGGGCTTGTCGCTGTTGAGCGGGATGAACGCCAAGGCTGCAGAGCGGATTGAACAGGCGCGGGCACAGCAGCCGTTTGCCAGCGTGGCCGATCTGGCGCGGCGCGCGGACCTGGACCGCCATGCCTTGCATGCGCTGGCGGGGGGCGATGCGCTGAGCCAGTTGGCCGGCCATCGCCGCACGGCACTGTGGCAAGCGGTGGGCGCGGTGCCGGACAAGGATTTGCTGCGGCCGACCATGCCTGACGAGGAAACGCCCGCCTTGCAAGCGCCGAGCGAAGGCGAGGATATTCTGGGCGACTACCGCTCGCACGGGCTCAGCCTGCGCCGCCATCCGGTCGCGCTGCTGCGCGCCACCTTGCTCAAGCACCGCTTCATGCCGGCGGAAATTCTCAACACCTACACCAACAATATGGTGGCGCGCGCGTGCGGCATGGTGACGGTGCGGCAGCGGCCGGGTACCGCCAAGGGCGTGATTTTCATGACACTGGAAGATGAAACCGGCAACGTCAACGTCATCATCTGGCCGGCGTTGCTGGAGCAGCAGCGGCGCGAGGTGCTGAGTGCGCCGCTGCTCGGGGTGTATGGGGTGTGGCAGCAGGAGGGCATGGTGCGCCACCTGGTTGCCAAGCGGCTGGTCGACATGTCCCATTTGCTGGGACGGCTGCCGACCGTCAGCCGGGATTTCTGTTAGCGCGGTCTGCGGCGCAAATGTACCGCCACCATCGATTCGTGCCCGTCAGTCCAACCGCTGAGCATGACGGGCATGCCTTCCTTTAGACGCTCAGGACGGCGCAGAAAGTTACGGTACAACCAGTGAGTTGCCAGACCGGCGATGCCGACCAGCACGAGGATGGCGGCAAACATTATCGTGCTCCGAGGTCGCTGCGGACGCCGCCGCTGGTGCCGTAGTAGCTATGCACCTGGCTGGCCCAGGTCTGGTTGGCCATGTCCGGCCAGTGGTCCTTGTCGAAGCCCGGGGCGGCCTCGATGCGTTCCTTGTCGAGATTCAGCGTGAAGCGTTTGTTGACGGTGTCCAGCGTCAACGCTTCCCACGGCACGGCAAACAGCTTTTCACCGATGGTCAGCACGCCGCCCGATGCCATCACGGCGTAGGCGATTTTCCCGGTGTGCATGTCCAGCATGATCTCTTTGATCTCGCCCAGGTGCTCGTTTTTGAGGTTGTGGACGTGGTCGCCAATCAGGGTATCGGCGCCCATCAGCTCGGGGCCGGGGCCTTTGTGGCCGTTGTCCACGTACATGCCATATTGATCACGATCTTCGTAGCTCATCACGGATCTCCTTTGATTAATGAGTTGTCATTTTGTTCTTTTATGCAAGCCGAGTCTGTACGCTGATGCACATGGAAGGTGAAGAATTGGCCGTTTTAGGGTATAATTTCAATTTCCCGCATGTGCCGTTCGGCACCTTCCGCAATGACCAAATTTGTCTTCGTCACCGGCGGCGTCGTGTCTTCCCTGGGTAAAGGGATCGCCGCTGCTTCCCTCGCTGCGATCCTTGAATCGCGCGGCCTCAAAGTCACCATGCTCAAGCTGGACCCGTACATCAACGTGGACCCTGGCACGATGTCCCCAATGCAACACGGTGAAGTGTTCGTCACTGACGACGGCGCTGAAACCGACCTGGACCTCGGCCACTACGAGCGCTTCATCAGCACCCGCATGAAGAAGGTGAACAACTTCACCACCGGCCAGATCTACGAATCGGTGATCCGCAAGGAACGCCGTGGCGAATACCTGGGCAAAACCGTGCAGGTGATTCCGCACATCACCAACGAAATCCAGGACTACATCCGCCGTGGCGCGGAAGGTTATGACGTCGCCCTGTGCGAAATCGGCGGTACCGTGGGCGATATCGAATCGCTGCCGTTCCTGGAAGCGGCCCGTCAGCTGAGCCTGCGCGCTGGCCGCAAGAACGCCGCGTTCGTGCACCTGACGCTGGTGCCGTACATTGCTTCCGCTGGCGAACTGAAAACCAAGCCGACCCAGCACTCGGTACAGAAGCTGCGCGAAATCGGCATCTCGCCCAACGCGCTGCTGTGCCGCGCCGACCGTCCGATCCCTGACGACGAGCGCGCCAAGATCTCGCTGTTCTCCAACATCGAAGAGCAGGCCGTGATTTCGGTATGGGACGTCGACACCATCTACAAAGTGCCGCAAATGCTGCACGACCAGGGCCTGGACACCATCATCTGCGAAGCGCTGGACATCAACCCGGCCCCAGCCGACCTGTCGGTCTGGACCAAGCTGATCTACACGCAAGAGCATCCGAAGCAGGAAGTGTCGATCGGCATGGTCGGCAAGTATGTGGAACTGACCGAGTCGTACAAGTCGCTGACCGAAGCGCTGCGCCACGCCGGCATCCATACCGAATCCAAGGTCAACATCGAGTACATCGATTCGGAAGAGATCGAAACCATCGGTTGCGCCTCGCTGGCCAAGTACGATGCCATCCTGGTACCGGGCGGTTTCGGCAAGCGCGGCGTGGAAGGCAAGATCATGGCGGCGCGCTTCGCCCGTGAAAACAAGATCCCTTACCTGGGCATCTGCCTGGGCATGCAAGTAGCGCTGATCGAATACGCGCGCCACAAGGCGGGTCTGAGCGAAGCGAACTCGACCGAGTTCGACCTGGGCACGCCACAGCCAGTGGTCGCCCTGATCGACGAATGGCAAGGCCAGGACGGCAAGGTTGAAAAACGCGACGAGAATTCCGATCTGGGCGGCACCATGCGCCTGGGCGCGCAAACCTGCGCCATCAAGCCAGGCACGCTGGCCTCGGAAATCTACGGCGCGGTGGTGACCGAGCGTCACCGTCACCGCTATGAAGCCAACAACCACTACCTGCCACGCGTGGAAGCGGCCGGCCTGGTGGTGGCAGCCCGTACGCCGACCGAAGACCTGTGCGAAATCATGGAACTGCCACGTAGCGGCGACAACGCACACCCATGGTATATGGGCGTGCAGTACCACCCGGAATTCAAATCCACCCCGCGTGATGGCCACCCGCTGTTCACGTCTTACATCAAGGCAGCGCTGGCCCACAAGGCCGCGAGCGGTGCCCCTGAACTGCAAGGAGAGGCGGCATGAAACTGTGCGGATTCGACGTAGGCCTGGACCAACCGTTCTTTCTGATTTCCGGTAACTGTGTCGTCGAATCGCGCCAGATGGCGTTCGACACCGCCGGCACGCTGAAAGACATCACCACCGAGCTGGGCATTCCGTTCATCTTCAAGGCGTCGTTCGACAAGGCCAACCGTTCCTCGGGTAAGTCCTACCGTGGCCCTGGCCGCGAACAGGGCCTGGAGATCCTGGCCGCCGTCAAGCGCGAGCTGGGCGTGCCGGTGCTGACCGACGTGCACTCGATCGAAGACATCGAAGTCGCATCGAAAGTCGTCGACGTGCTGCAGACCCCGGCCTTCCTGTGCCGCCAGACCGATTTCATCATCGCCTGCGCACAGTCCGGCCTGCCGGTCAACATCAAGAAGGGCCAGTTCCTGGCGCCGCACGACATGAAGAACGTCATCGACAAAGCCCGCGCTGCCGCCAAGGAAGCCGGTCTCATCGAAGACAACTTCATGGCCTGCGAACGTGGCGCCTCGTTCGGCTACAACAACCTGGTGTCCGACATGCGCTCGCTGGCCATCATGCGCGAAACCGGTGCGCCGGTCGTGTTTGATGCCACCCACTCGGTACAGCTGCCAGGCGGTAACGGCACGTCGTCGGGCGGCATGCGCGAAATGGTGCCGGTGCTGTCGCGTGCGGCAGTGGCGGTCGGCGTCGACGGCCTGTTCATGGAAACCCATCCCAACCCTGCAGAAGCACTGTCGGACGGCCCTAACGCCGTTCCGCTGGGCAAAATGAAGGACTTGCTGTCCGTTCTGATCGAGCTGGACCGCATTACCAAAAAAGCTGGCTTCCTGGAGAACAGCTTCAACTAAAGCAGCCTACCCGGTGTAGAGAATTTAGCAATCTTGTCTGCACCGGGTACAATTCCCGTTATCCTTGTTCGCAACGCGCGTAAAGACGCAGCGCGACTCTGTATCGCCTAACTTTGGAGAATGACATGAGTGCTATTGTTGATATTATCGGCCGTGAAGTAATCGATTCGCGCGGCAATCCAACCGTCGAATGCGACGTGCTGCTGGAATCGGGCGTGATGGGCCGCGCTGCGGTACCGTCGGGCGCCTCGACCGGTTCGCGCGAAGCGATCGAACTGCGTGACGGCGATCCGAAGCGTTACTTCGGCAAGGGCGTACTGAAAGCCTGCGAAAACATCAACACCGAAATCTCGGAAGCCATCATGGGCCTGGACGCCAATGAACAAGCGTTCCTGGACCGCACTCTGATCGACCTGGACGGTACCGAAAACAAGGCACGCCTGGGCGCCAACGCCATGCTGGCGGTGTCGATGGCGGTGGCCAAAGCCGCTGCGGAAGAAGCCGGCCTGCCGCTGTACCGCTATTTCGGCGGTTCGGGCGCGATGCAGCTGCCAGTGCCGATGATGAACGTGATCAACGGCGGCGCACACGCCGACAACAACCTGGACATCCAGGAATTCATGATCATTCCCGTGGGCGCACCGTCGTTCAAGGAAGCCGTCCGTTACGGCGCGGAAGTGTTCCACACGCTGAAAAAGATCCTGCACAAGAAGGGCCTGAACACCAACGTCGGCGACGAAGGCGGTTTTGCTCCTTCGCTGGCCAACCACGAAGAAGCGATCAAGCTGATCATTGAAGCGATCGAGCAAGCCGGCTACGAGCCAGGCACCCAGATCGCGATTGGCCTGGACTGCGCCGCGTCGGAATTCTACAAAGACGGCAAATACGAACTGGAAGGCGAAGGCCTGTCGCTGACCGCGACCGAGTTCACCAACCTGCTGGCGACCTGGTGCGACAAGTACCCGATCATCTCGATCGAAGACGCGATGCACGAAGGCGACTGGGACGGCTGGGCGATCCTGACCAAGGAACTGGGCAAGAAAGTGCAGCTGGTCGGCGACGACCTGTACGTCACCAACACCAAGATCCTGAAAGAAGGCATCCAGAAGGGCATCGCCAACTCGATCCTGATCAAGATTAACCAGATCGGCACCCTGACCGAAACCTTCGCCGCCATCGAAATGGCCAAGCGCGCCGGCTACACCGCCGTGATCTCGCACCGTTCGGGCGAAACCGAAGATTCGACCATCGCCGATATCGCGGTTGGCCTGAACGCCCTGCAGATCAAGACCGGCTCGATGTCGCGTTCGGACCGCATGGCCAAGTACAACCAGCTGCTGCGTATCGAAGAAGATCTGGGCGACATCGCTTCCTACCCAGGCCGCGATGCGTTCTATAATCTGAAGTAATACCGCAAATGCGGCCGGAATCATCCGGCCGCTGTTTGATTTTTCTTGAGATATGCGTCTGATTACCCTCGCACTGGCATGCCTGCTGTTGCTGATCCAGTACCCGCTTTGGCTGGGGAAGGGCGGCTGGCTGCGCGTGGCGGATTTTGAAGCCCAGGTCAACGAGGCGCACCGGAAAAATGCGGAGCTGATCGCCCGCAACGCCAAGCTCGACTCCGAAGTGCGCGACCTCAAGGACGGCACCGGCGCGGTCGAGGAACGGGCTCGCTACGAGCTCAGCATGATCAAGCAGAACGAGATTTTCATTCAAATCGTCGGCAAGGGCCAGGCTGCTGCTCTTGCACCGCTGGCGCCCAAGCCAGCTGAACCTCCCGAACACTGAGTTCCTTCATGAAGCGACGCGCTGGCATATTGCTGATGTTGGCCGTGGCCGCCGCCACACCTGCCGCACAGGCTGCCGGTCCGGGCTGCATTCCGCTGCGCGTCGGTTATATGGACCAGAACCGTCCACCTTACTGGCTGGGCGAAGGCGAGAAGGTGCCCGATCCGCCGGGCGCCGCCGTTGATCTCATCAGCGATGCCGTCAAGGGCGCCGGTTTTGGCTGTACGCCCGTGTGGGTACGCTTGCCCATCGCCCGCTTGAAAGTGGCGCTGACCAATGGCGACATCGACCTGGCGCCGCTGGCGGAGCTGAGTTTCTATCCTGCCGAGATTGCGCTGCCGCGCGATAAGGCCGGCAATATCGATCTTGAACGCGCCTTGCACAACAAGGTGCTGGTGCTGGTACGCACGCGCGACAAGCTGCCCGCGAGCACCAATCCCATGCAATACTTCCGCGGCAAGATGCTGGGCATCCCGCAAGGAAACAGCTACGTCGCGCGCCTGCGCGAAGCCGGGCTGACGCTGGATGACGGCGGCCGCGACCTCGACCGCAATATCGAAAAGCTCAAGCTGGGCCGGGTGGATGGCGTGGTGGTGGCAGCGGTGGCGCCAGCCCATCTCAAGGAAACACTGGCCAGGTATAAAGGCGAAATCGAACAGCTGCCGCAGCCGCTGCTCAACGTCCGTGTCTGGCTGGCGTTCAACGACAATTTTTACCGCGCCCACCCCAAACAGAGCGAAGCCCTGTGGACCTGGCTGGACAAAAACCGTGGCCGCCTCGGCTACGTGATGCAACGCTACCGCAAGGACTGAACCATGAAACACATCAGCGCCATCAGCCTGTTTGTTGAAGACCTGCCAGCGGCGAAGGCGTTTTATCTCGACGTGTTCGAGGTGCCGGTGGTCTACGAAGACGACAACTGCACGGTCGTCAAATTCGAGAACCTGCTCATCAACCTGCTGCAGATTGCCCATGCGCCGGAGATCATCGCGCCGGGTACGGTGGCGCCGCGTGACGCTGGCTCGCGCTTCCAGTTGAGCATCTGGGTGCCGGATGTGCAGGCAGTCTACGAACGCCTGACGCAGCGCGGCATTGCCATCAATGGCCCGCTGGACCGGCCATGGGGCCTGCGCACGATTAACTTTGTCGATCCGGCTGGCCACAGCTGGGAAGTCGGCCAACAACTGGAGTCCTGATGCTGCATCACATCTCTTTTGGCGTGCGTGACCTGGCGCTGTCCGGCGTCTTTTATGACGCCGTGCTGGGTGCGCTCGGCATGCGCCGCGTGTTTGAAGACGACACAGCGATTGGTTATGGCTACGAAGAAGACAAGGATCTGCTATGCCTGAAGCTGCGGCCTGACGCCACGCCGCCGGGGGCTGGCTTCCACATGGCGTTTGCCGCGCCAACCCGCGAGGCCGTGCAGGATTTCCATGCTGCCGGCCTGAGCACGGGCGGCGCCGATAATGGTGCGCCGGGCTTGCGTGAAGACTACGGCGACCATTACTACGCCGCCTTTCTGATCGATCCGGACGGTCATCGTATCGAAGCAGTCATCAACCGTCCGGTCAGCTAAAATAAGCTCCCTGGTTTTATCCGAGTCTGGTTTGAGAGCTTTATTCCTTGCCTTATCGCTGGCGGCGGGCAGCACGTACGCCGTGGAGCCGGCCCTGTCGGCAGCTGATACCTTGAGCGCGGTGCAGCGCGTGAAACCTGTCACGCCTCAGACGAGCGGCCCCAATGTCCTGCGCGCACAGGTGCTGCTGGACCGCGCGCACTTTTCCCCTGGCGAGATGGATGCAGCTTACGGCAGCAATATGCGCCAGGCCATACGCGGTTTCCAGAAGCTGCGCCAGTTGCCGGTAAGCGGGAACATCGATGCCGCCACGTGGACTGAACTTGAGCGCGACGATGCGCCCGTGCTGGCGGTCTATACGCTGACGGCGCAGGATATCGCCGGACCCTATGCGCCGGTGCCGCCGGATATGGCGGGCAAGGCCAAACTCGCCACGCTGGGCTATGCCAGCCTGGCCGAAGCCTTGGGCGAGCGCTTTCATTGCAGCCCGGAGCTGCTGCGCCGGCTCAATCCCGGCCGCACCATGAAGCGCGCAGGCGAGCAATTGCTGGTGCCGAATGTGGCCATCATCAAGCCGCTGCCGAAAGCCGCCTCGCTGCTGGTCGATGCGAAAGAGGGCACGCTGACCTTGCTGGATGCGGGCGGCATGCCGTTTGCCCAGTTCCCGGCCAGCACCGGCAGCCAGCACGACCCGCTGCCGCAAGGGCGCTGGCAGGTGCGCGGCGTCGCCACCAATCCCGAATACCGTTACAACCCCAAGCTGTTCTGGGACGCCAAGGCGGGCGACACCAAGGCCCGCATCGCCGCCGGTCCCAACAACCCGGTCGGCCTGGCGTGGATCGACCTCAGCATCGAGCACTACGGCATCCATGGCACGCCCGAGCCGGGCAAAATCGGCAAGACCCAGTCCCATGGCTGCGTACGCCTGACCAACTGGGATGTCATGCAGGTGGTGCGTGCGGTGAGCCGCGGCGCATCGGTTTTAATGCAAGCTTAGTGACATTTCAATAGATTTCCTTGTGGAAAAATTTCGTACAATGCGGCGAATATTTTTTACCAAGGAAGTATCGTGAAATCTACTGAGCAGGAGGCCAGCGCTGTCATCTCGACGCTGGATGAGCGTTCGCCGGAATACGGCTGGAATGTGGCCAAGGCGCAGAAGTGGCTGCTGCTGGCCGTACTGCTGGAACTGGCCAGCGTGGTGCCAGTGCTGGGATGGCCGTTTTATGTCGTTGGTGTCCTCATGTCCTACTGGGCTGTGTACAACATGGGGGATGCGCTGCAAGCCCATGAGGATGGTTTCGCCGTAAGTGGCGGCAGCAAGTGGCTGTTCTTCCTGTGGTTGCCCTACATCGGCTTCATCGCCCTGTTTGTACTCAACCACAAGGCCACCAAATTCCTCCGCGCGGCGGGATATTCGGTCGGTTTGTTTGGCGCGCGCCGCAAGCTAAACGCATGAAGCCAGCGCTACTCATCATATTGCTGCTGACCGCCACGGCGAGCCAGGCCCAGGTTTATAAATGGGTCGACGCCAAGGGCGTGGTGCACTACACCGATAACAAGTTTGAAGCGGGCGATGCGCCCATCACCACGCTCAAGCCGAACACGCCGCCCGCCAAACCGGTGCCTGAAGGCGTTACGTGGCAGGAGCGCGATGCGGAATTCAGCCGTCTGCAGCAGCACAAGCTGATGGCCCCTGCATACCGTCCTCGCCAGCTGCAAGCGTCCAACTGTCTGCCGGACGCGCGCACCGTTTGCCGCTAGAATGCGCCGATGGGCCTGATGGCCGCCAGTGAGGGAGCGGATGTGAAAACCATAGGATTGATAGGCGGCATGAGCTGGGAGTCCACCGTGCCTTACTACCGTGAGATCAACCAGACCATCAAGCGTGAGCTGGGTGGGCTGCATTCCGCGAAAGTGGTGCTGTACAGCGTCGACTTTCATGAGGTCGAGCGCCTGCAGCATGCCGGCGACTGGGACGCCGCTGGCGCCATGATGGCCGATGCGGCGCGCGCTTTGCAGGCGGCAGGTGCGGATTTCGTCGTGCTGTGCACGAACACCATGCACAAGGTGGCGCCAGCCATCGAAGCCGCCGTGCACATTCCACTGTTCCACATCGCCGATCCCACCGCGCAGGAAATCCAGCGTGCCGGCCTGAACAGGGTCGGCCTGCTGGGCACGCGTTTCACCATGGAACAGGCGTTCTATAAGGAGCGCTTGCGCGAGCAGCATGGCCTGGAAGTGGTGGTGCCGGAACAGGCCGACCGCGACATTGTCCACCGCATCATTTACGACGAACTGTGCCTGGGCCGCATTGTTGATGCCTCGCGTGATGAATACCGCCGCATCATCGCCAGCCTGGTTGCGCAGGGCGCGCAAGCCATCATCCTGGGCTGCACCGAAATCTCGTTGCTGGTCGCGCAGCACGATGCTGCCGTCCCGCTATTTGACACCACTTCCATCCACGCACGCAGTGCCGCTTTACAGGCCTTATTATGATCATCCCTTCCTTAATTGCCGCCGCCCTGACCTTTGCCGCGCCAGAGCAGATGGCGCAAGCCGGTCATGTCTACAAGCAGGCCTATCAGCAGAAGGCCAGCAACGGCCGCGCAATCTATGAATACACGGACAATAACGAAAGCGTGCAGAACTGGACTAGGCTGGTCACGCTGAACTACACGCCGCAATTGCGCGTCGACGCGCAGACGTGGGCGAACGCTACCATGAAAGCACTGCAAGCCAACCCGGCCAAGCCTGCTCATCAGCTTGATGTGAAAGGGGCAAACGCCTACGCGCAAATGGTGTTTGAACCGGATGCCGCCAATCCAGAGTACGAAGCCAATGTCCAAAAGAGTTTCCATGTGGCCGATTGCGGCACTGTCATTTTGCAGTACGCCGTCAAGTACCCTAAAGGCAGCGACCTGACGACGATTAAAGCCGAGAATGCCCGGATAGCTGTCCAGCTTGAACAAGACATGTGGCAGCCAGCCTGCCAATAACGGGCGGCAGCATGCGGGTGTGCCGCCTAAATTGTCATTCAGGCAGCTTATAATGATGGCTTCGCTTCTGCATCCGGCATGCCATGTTACGCTGCACCTTTCTTGTTTCTGCTTTGCTTGCTGCCGCCTGTGCCGAGGCGGCCTGCGTGCCGGTACGCATAGGCTATATGGATCAGGACCGTCCGCCTTACTGGCTGGGCAATGGCAACGAAGTGGCAGACCCGCCCGGCGCGGGCGTGGAGTATCTGCGCGCAGCAACCGCTGCTGTACTGCCGTGCCCGGTGCAATGGGTGCGTTTGCCGCTGGCGCGGATGCGCAGTGCGCTGCAAAGCGGCGAGATTGATTTCGCGCCACTGGGCGACCGCATGGACTATCCGCCCGAATACGCGCTGCCGCGCGACAAGAGCGGCGCGCCGGACCGCAGCCGTGCGCTGGCGACCAATGTCATCATGCTGGTGCGCAGCGCCGATCATCTGCCGGCCGATACCGATACGCCACGCTATTTCCAGGACCGCCTGATCGGCGTACCGACCGGTGCGCCCTATGCGCCATCGCTGCGCGCGGCGGGCTATAAAATTGACGAGGGCGGCCGCGACCTGGATCGCAATATCGGCAAGCTCAGACTCAAGCGTATCGATGGCGTGGCGCTCACGGTGGCCGCGCCCGGCGATATGGATTACGCTGTCGCCAGCCGCTACGGCAGCGAAGTGGTGCGCCTGCGCGTGCCGCTGGTGACGGCCCACATCTGGCTGGTGGCCAACCAGAATTACTATGTGGCGCACCGCGAGCAGGTCGAAGCCCTGTGGAACTGGATGGCCACGCACCAGGGCGAGTTGGGCGCGCTGCTCGGTAAATATTCCCGTAAATAACTGCATAGGAAAGTGTATGCCTGTTTCTTCCTACCTCAACACCACGCCGCAACTGGGCGAAGGCTTGTACCTGCATCCCTCGGCGCAGGTGATTGGCGATGTCACCGTCGGCACTGACTGCTCGATCTGGTGCAACACCGTGCTGCGTGGCGACGTTAACCGCATCGTCATCGGCAACTGCACCAATGTGCAGGACTTCGCCATGGGCCATGTCTCGCACAGGAATGCTGCCAAGCCGGATGGTTCGCCGCTCATCATTGGCGACTATGTGACCATCGGCCACCAGGCCATGCTGCACGGCTGTACCATCGGCAATGAGGTGCTGATCGGCATGGCGGCCATCATCATGGACGATGTGGTGGTGCAGGATCAGGTGATGGTGGGGGCGGGTAGCCTGGTACCGCCGGGCAAGGTGCTGGAGAGCGGCCACCTGTACGTGGGCCGTCCCGCCGCCAAGGTACGGGCGCTGACGCCGGAAGAAATCGCCTATCTGAAGTATTCGGCGGAACACTATGTCCGCGTCAAGAATAACTACCTACAGCCGGTAGGCTGACAGCCATTGCGTCGCCGCTGCGGCGGCGGCCTGGCAGTCCACCGCGGATGGCATGGGCAGGGCTACGGTAGCGCCCTGCAGGGCGCCGCGTCCGGTCTGCACGATCAGGCGCGGCGTGCCGGCGCCGGTTTCCGCCGTCACGCTGCGGAGCTCGGTCCATTTGTAGTGCGACACCTGGCCCTCCGGACCGGGCGCATGCACATAGCGCAAGCCATCTTCATCGGCGCAAAAATATTCCACATGCTGCACCAGCGGATGGGTATGCATCAGCCATGCAAACGCCAGCGCGGCGCAGGTGCTGACCGCCAGCGGCCACAGCGCCGGCAGCAGCAACGCCAGCAGCAGCCCGCCCAGCGAGCACAGGGCGGCCACATAGAACGCCAGCGTGCGCTGGCGGTCGCCGGTGGCGTAGGGCATGGTCAGGGACGTGGGTTCCATCCAAAGATTGTAGCGGATTGACCAATATTGATACCATTACCTCTTGTAAATGAGAATCATTATTGTTAAGATGCGCTTTTGCCAGCAATCGTCGTTTGTCCGAGAGCCAGCCGTTGAACTACTCTTTCTTGGATAACTATGGTCGCTACCCCTACGGGCGCACGGCACAAGGCCGCGCCTTTGTCTCTTCACGTCCAATCCGCGCTGCTGGTGATGCTGGGCGCAATTGCGCTGCCGGCCTTCGCTCAGGAAGCCAAAATCAGCAACGAGCTGTCGGAAATCCTGGTCCAGGCCAAGCGTGACGACGCCAGCACCAGCCGCAATGGCACCACCACCGTACTGAACAGCCGTCAGCTCGAGCGCAACAGCGCCATCGACCTGGCCAACATCGCGCGTTACTCGCCGCTGGTCAGCGTGCCAGCCGCAGCCAGTGGCGGCGCCAATATCTGGGACGGCTCGGGCAACACCGGCGTCAATGTACGCGGCGTCGAAGGCAACCGCGTCAGCATGGAACTGGACGGCATTTCGCTGCCGGACGCCGCCCCCAAACCGGACGGCACCACGCTGAACGGCTTCGGCATCGGCCGCGACTATTTTGACCCCGAGACGTTCCGCGAAGTGCGTATCGGTTCCGGCTCCAGCCCTGCCGGTGCGGGGACGCCAGGCCTGGGCGGCTCGGTGTCCTTCGTCACCAAAGCGCCGGAAGACTACCTGGACGGCAAGCGCAAGCTCTACGCCGACTACAAGTTCGGCTACACCTCGGACCACGCGATGCGGATGCATGCGGTGACCGCCGCCAGCGAACTGGGCGAGAACCTCAAAGGCTTGATCGTCGGCGTGCACCGCAGCGGCGAGAAAGCCAAAAGCCTGAGCAATGTGCCGCTGAATCCGGACGACTGGGATTCGGACGCCGTGCTGGCCAAGCTGAGCTGGACCATCGCCAAGGACCAGAAGCTGGGCTTCACCATCGACAGCTACAAGGCGCACCACGACCGCGTCTACAGCAACAAAACCGGCGTCTCCTATCCGGATGGCGCGGCCCAGAATTCCAACACCCAGCGTGACCGCTACAGCATCGAACACCAGTGGGCACCCACCGGCGTGGCGCTGTTCGACACGCTGGAAACCAAGTTCTACACGCAGAATTCCTCGGTGGTGGATCTGACCCACGCCAACTACGTCACCGGCGGCCAGCCCTATGTGCGCGACATCAGCACCGGCTACTACAACAGCAGCAAGGGTGTGGCGATGGACGCCAGCAAGCAGCTCAATCCGGGCAGCATGCTGAACTACGGCTTCACCTACGAGCAGCAGCAGAGCCGCCGCCCGTGGCGTGAAGACCGCACCGTGACCAAGACCGGCGCGCACCAGATCACCCAGAAGAACCGCATGGCGGACATGGACACCGACAAGTATGCGGCCTATGTGCGCGGCGAGTTCGGCTTCAACCTGGGCGGCTACCAGGCCACGCTGACGCCGGGCCTGCGCGCCGAGCAGCGCAAGCTGACGCCGCAGAACCTGCAGAACTACGTGATTGCCGTGCCGGCCGCCGCCAAGGAAATCAAGGCGGAAACCGATTCGTTCCTGACGCCGAGCCTGAACCTGTCGGTGGAACTGGCGCCCAACTTCAACGCCTATGCGCAGTACTCGCGCGGCACCCGCCTGCCAAGCGCGGCTGAACGCACCGGCACCTATGATTCGTTCAGCTACACCGCCGCCGGCAATGCCTACGCCGTGCTGGGCAATATGGGCCTGCAAAAGGAAACCAGCAACGCCTTCGAACTGGGCCTGAAAGGGGCGCCGACGCCGGGTGTGGAACTCAGCACGTCGGTGTTCCACACCAAGTACAGCAACTTCATCGAATATGTTGCGCAGCCGGCCGACCCGGTCAATTACCCGACCATCACCCAAGGCCTGTTCCGTCCCGAGAACGTGGGCCAGGCCAAGATCTACGGCCTGGAATTCGCCTCGCGCTTTGCGCTGGGCCAGTGGGTTCAGCCGCTCAAAGGCTATAGCATCAACCTGGCGGGCGGTGTCTCGAAAGGCACGGCCGACAATACCCAGACCGGCAAGCGCGCCGACCTGGCGTCGGTGCAGCCGTACAAGGCCAACGCCACCTTCGCCTATGACGATGAACGTGGCGGCGCGGCCTTCACCGCCAGCACCGTGCGCGGCAAACGCGCGGCGGGCGATGTCATCAGCGGCAGCACCACCACCATGTTCGCTGTACCGGGTTCCACCGTGTTCGATCTGACCGCGTACTGGAACATCAACCAACACGTCAGCCTGAGCGGCGGTGTGTATAACCTGAGCGACAAGAAGTACTGGGACTACGCCTCGTCGCGTAGCCTCGCCGCCGCCACCAGTGCCGCCTCGCTGGCGGACATTGAACGTCAAGCTCGCCCAGGCCGTAACTATGCCTTCAACCTCAAAGTGATTTACTAAGGAGCTAGCCATGAAACCCCACCATCGATTTGCCCTGGCGCTGACCGGCGCCTTGCTGATCTCCGCGCTGCCGGCGGGTGCAGCCAGTCTGGCGGAGCGCTACGACGCGCTGCGCACCGAGCAACCCAAGCTGGCGCTGCGCGACGCCGCTGCCAAGCTGAACGTGTCGGAAGCGGAACTGCTGGCATCCACCGGCATCGGCAAGACCGTGATCCGCCTGCAGGAAGGCGACAACGTGCCGCGCGAAATCATGCGCCGTGCGCTGGACCTGGGCAAGGTCATGGCGCTGACCCGCAACGAGAACGGCGTGATCGAACGCACCGGTGTGGCGATGCGCCTGAAACCGCAGGAAGAAATCACCGGCCTGGACGCGGACAAGGAAAAGGAGCGCGAAGCGCGCATGCGTAACATCGCCGGCGGCTACCTGGGCGGCGAGATCGACCTGCGCTTCACCTTCAAGAACTGGAAGTATGCGTTTGCGGTAGCCCAGCCAGGCAAGGACGGCGTCGTCTCGCGCAGCCTGCAATTCTTCGACCAGAGCGGCAATGCCGCGCACAAGCTGTACGTAAAGAGCGATGAAGGCGTGGCCGTGTTCGACAAGATCGTGGCCGACTTCCGCAACCCGGTGCAAAGCGCCGAGCTGAAAGTGGTGGCGGCGCCGGTCAAACCGGCGGAAAAGCCGGACAGCGCGATCGACGTCAAGGAATACCAGATGGCGTGGAATGAGCTCAACGATGTGCACCAGTTCAACCGCCTGGTGACGGAATTCGGCATGTCGCGCGAGCAGTCGCTGCGCCTGGGACCGCCGGACAAGGTCCAGCGCATCACGCCGCAAGCGGTGCGCCAGCTGCTGGAAGAGTCGGCCAAGCAGAAGCTCGACATCATGGCCTTCCTGGGCAATGACGCGACGATCCAGATCTACAGCGGCAAGGTCAGCAAGGTACAGGAAGCGGGCGGCTACTTCAACGTGCTGGACCCGGAGTTCAACCTGCACCTGCGCGACAAGGCCTTCCACAGCGGCTACGTCATCAAGCGCGCCGGTGTGACGTCGGTGGAGTTCTTCGACCACAACGGCGAACTGGTGGTGAGCTTCTTTGGCGTGCGCGAACGTAACAAGCCACAGCCGCAAAGCTGGAACGACATGACGGCAGCGCTGCCGAAAGCGGCAGACGCCAGCCGTCAAGCCAGCCGCTAAGTCCTCAGGCTCCTCTCTGCTGGCCGCCGACGGGATCGCACAAATCGTGGGTCCAGTCGGCGGCCAGTGTCATGATGGCGTGCAGGTGTTTCTGCCCTTGCAGACCGCTGCGCATGGTGTCGCAAAACGCCATGGCCATGGCATGACGCTGGCGGCCTTTGGCGGTAGCAGGCAAGTGGCCGTCACAAGGCAGCACGAAGTTGCCGTCGCTGCGGCGTTGGGCGCCAAGCTCACGCCATAAGGCATCGTAGTCCGCGTGCACCTTGCCTTGCCGGATGGCGCTATGCACGGGGCGATTGCCATTACCGACCAGCAGCATGCTGCGGCAGCCATGGTCGCGTCCCCATTGTTCCACCAGCTTGACCATCAGGCTCTTGGGCCGCAAACCGTCCAGGTCGCGCGTGGCTGCGCGTACCCGTGCCTGGCGGTCGCCATAGTTGGGGCCTTGTACGCAGGCCAGACCGACCTGCATCTGCATGCCGTCGCGCAGGAAGCAGAACGCGGCGGAGTACAGCAGGCCTTCGTTGTCCAGCAGTTGCAGCACCAGTTCGCCTTCACGTTCGAGTGCGCTGATGGCGCATAGCTGCATCACATAGGCGGTGCCGGACTTTCCCTTGACGCTGCCCAGGTGCAGCGGCCCTCTTGCGGCTCGCCGCACGATACTGCCCAGGCCTTGCGCGGCAACGAAACGGTAATGCGTCGCCAGCACATCGATGCGCTGCGCATGCGTCAGCGTGGTGCTGAAGTAGGGGCGGTAGATTTTGTGTACCAGCCTGGGCTGGGTGCGCAGCAGCTCCGTGAGCAGCGGCTGCGCCGACAGTTGCGTCAGCCACGCATGCGTGGCCGCGCGATGCCAGTGTGCGCGGGCGTAGAGTTTGACCCACTCGCGCAACCAGACCAGACCGCTGTAACCAGACAGTCCGGCGCTCAGTGCAATCGGCTCAATAGAGGTAACTGACATAGAAGCCGCCGGCGGGGCTGGTTTTGCGCTTGGTCAGCGGACTCTTGGAGGCGTCGCGCAGCAGGGTGTTGGCGCCGGCCAGCGCGGTCACACTCCACTTGTTGCTGAATTTGTGCTGCCAGGTCAGCATGAGGTTGGCTTCGTACAGGCCGGACTTGGGCGTGAAGGCCTTGAAATTGGAGGTGAGCGCCTGCTGGGCCGTGACACCGTGATAGGTTTGCGCGTATTTGCTGTCGGCAAAGCCGGCGCCGGCCGACAGCGACAGCGTGTCATTGCGGCCATCCAGCAACTGCGCGGTGATGCCGGTGTGGATGGTCTTGCCATTTTCGCGCTGCGACAGCGGAACGTCGGCGCTGACGTTGAATTCCAGGATAGGCAGCGGCTTGATGCCGATGCTGACGATGGCGCTGGCGTTGCCCTTGACGTCGCCCATGCCTTTCAGTTCTTCACTGCCATTGTTGCCGAACAGGGCTTTTTCATTCTTTTCCTTGCGTTCGCCGCGATAGCCCAGCGCCGTGCTATAGGTAAAAGGACCAGCCTGGTAACCGTAGCCGACACCGCGCAGCGAGCTGGCGAAAAATCCGCTGGCGTGGGTGTAGTCCAGCACGATCACGGGCGAGACCACATTGCGGTCGGAGCCGGCATAGCGCGGACCAGCGCCGATGCCGCCGCCGACGGCAAACTGGCCGTCCGGTTCGGCGGCGCAGGCGCTGGCGGCACTCAGCATGCAGACGGCGCCGAGCATCAGGGAAGTGTGCTTCTTCATAGTTCATCCATTTCAAGATAGAACCGGTGCCACATCGGCCCGGTTGACTGCGTGCAGTATTAACAACTGCCATGAAGACTCCCTGAGCTTTTGATGAAGAAAACATGAAGAGGGCGGCTTTAGCTGATCTTCAGATTGCCGTGCTTTAATAGCGCCATGAAAATTCTACTGATAGAAGACGACCTCGACCTGGGCAACGGCGTGCGGATCGCCTTGACCGAGCAGGGTATGGACGTGGTGTGGGTGCGGACGCTGGACGACGCCAGCCGTAGCCTGGACAGCGATGGCTGCGACCTGGTGCTGCTGGATCTGGGACTGCCGGACGGCGATGGCCTGCAACTGCTGGCCAAGCTGCGCCGCAACCGCGCGCAGGGCGACGCGGCGGTCGGGCTGCCGGTGCTGATCCTGAGCGCACGCGACTCCGTCAACGACCGCCTGAGCGGGCTCGATGGCGGCGCGGACGACTATCTGGTCAAGCCGTTTGTGCTGGCCGAGCTGCTGTCGCGCGTGCGGGCCCTGGCGCGGCGCAGCTATGGCTTCGATGGCGAGACCATCGAAATACGCGGCCTGAGCCTGCATGCGCCAACGCGGCGCGTCAGCGTCGGCGGCCGTGCCACCGATCTCACCGCCAGCGAATACGCGCTGCTGAAAATGCTGATGATGCGCGCCGACCGCGTACTGACGCGGCGCGTGCTGGAAGAGCAGACGCTGCCGGGCAGCCAGACCAACGCCTCCAATTCGCTGGACGTGCACATGGCCAATCTGCGGCGCAAGATCGGCGACGGCTATATCCGCACCGTGCGCGGCGTCGGTTATGTGATTGATCTGCACGTACCGGGCGGCGCGGCATGAATGCGTTAAAGCGCTGCTGGCGCGTGCTGGTCGAGCCGACGCTGGTGCGCCGCATGATGGTGGCCCAGGTGCTGCTGGTGCTGCTGATGTGGAGCGGCGTGATTGCCATCATCCTGCATCAGGGCAGCGATACCTCATCCTATCTGAACGCGCTAAAAACCGGCGAGACGGTGCTGGCCGTGGCGGATAACCTGGCGGACCGCCCCGAGCAGCAGCACGCGACACTGTCGCTCATCGACAGCGCCCTGCGCGAGCAGTTTGACGACAGTGGCTTGCCGGATCTTGGGCCGGTGCTGCTGGTCTGGGAAGGCGGGCGGCTGGTGTACGCGACACCGGGGGCGCCCACCAATTTGCAGCCCCATCCCGACCATGGCCTGGAAACCATGTATATCAAGGGCGAGCGGTTTCGCGGCCGGGCCTTTCGTGCGGCGAAGACCGGCACGGTGGTGATGTTTGCCGCGCCGGTGGCCTGGTTTAACTTATTCCTGACGATTAATTCACGGGGTTTTTTCCTGGCGCCGTTGCTGATCAGCTTGCCGCTACTGCCATTGCCGGCGTGGCTGTCGATCCGGCTGGCGATGCGGCCATGGCGGCAGGTGGCGCAGGAAGTCGCGGCGCGCGGGCCGGCGGACCTGACGCCGCTGACCTCCAAGACACCGCACCGCGAACTGGCGGCCATGGTGGACAGCATCAACGCCTTGCTGCAACGGGTCGGCCAGAGTGCGCAGCGCGAGCGCAGCTTCATTGCCGACGCCGCGCATGAATTGCGCACACCGCTGGCCGCGATGCGCGTGCATGCGGAAGCGCTGCAGGGGCAGACCGGCCATCCGGTGCAGCGCGAACTGTTAAAGGGCATCCTCAGCAGCGGCAACCGCGCCGGGCGCCTGGTCGGGCAATTACTGCAACTGATGCGCAGCGACGCCACCGACAGCGAGCCGCACGCCGACGTCGCACTGGACGCGCTGGTGCAGGACCGGCTGGCGATGCTGTCGATGCTGGCCTCGCGCAACAACGTCGAACTCGAGCTCACGGTGGCCGAGCCGGTGTGCATCATGGGACAGCGCGAAAGTCTGGTGTCACTGATCGACAACCTGGTCGAGAACGCCATCAAATACAGTCCGAAAGACGGCGTGGTACGCGTCAGCGTGACCGGCACTGCGGGCGCAGCGACATTATCGGTGGAAGACCAGGGACCTGGCATTGCGCCCGAACTGCGTGAACGCGTATTCGACCGCTTCTTCCGCGATCCCCAGCAAACCCAGAGCGGCAGCGGCCTGGGCCTGGCCATTGCCGCCGCTGTCGCCGCCAGCCACAACGGCCAGATCCACCTCGACGACGCCGAAGGCGGCGGCCTGCGCGCCACGGTTCGCTTGTCGAGCTAAGTTTTGACTTCCGCGCGATAAGGGACTACTATTTTTTCATGAAGATCACTAGTGGAAAAATCGTCGCCGGTCAGATTGTCGTTGAAGATATGCCCTTCGACGATGGCACTGCTGTGACCATATTTTCCCGTGATGAGACTGAGGCTTTTGATCTCACGCCCGAGCAGGAAGCAGAGCTGCTGCAAGCGCTGGAAGAAGCTGAACGCGGCGATACAGTAACGGCTCCTGATTTGCTCAGGAGCTTGCGTCCATCAGTCTGATGGGCGCCTATTCTGTTCAGGTTACACGTCATGCTGCTGCGCAGATACAACGCTTATCTGTGTGGTGGCAGCAGAACAGACAATCAGCCCCCGATGCTGTCGCGATTGAACTTGAGCGCGCTTTTGCACTACTTGCCGTGCGTCCGGAATTGGGCGCTGTGGCACGCAGCGCCAGGCTAGCCGGTGTACGCCGAATTCATCTGGTCAAAATCCATCATTATCTGTACTACCGCACCCGGGAGGGCGCGGTAGAGATTCTGGCCTTGTGGCATACCAGCAGAGCTGGCATGCCACCGCTGTGAAGCACTTCAGGCGAGGGCGGCGCGGCCCAGGGCAGGGTCGTCGGTGAAGAAGCCGTCGATGCCGGCGGCGATGTAGCGTTTGATTTCGGCGATGGAGCCCGCTTCGTTGCGGGCGGCGTCGCCTGCGCTGTTGCGGAAGTCGGCCGCCAGGAAGTGGTTCTCAGGACGGAAGGTCCACGGCTCGACGCGCAGGCCGGCTTGGTGGGCGTCTTGCACCAGCGACGACGGCTGGTCCAGCGTGCCGTCTTTTTTCAGCGGGATGATGCTGCGCGTTGGCGGTGCGACGACGTCAGCGTATTGGGCGATGTCGCGCAGGCCTGCTGGCGTGCACATCTGTGCAAACGTCAGTGTGCCGCCGGCGGCGACCACGTCCATCGGCCGCACGTTTTCACCGATCACCAGCTGCATCAGGCGCAGGTTGGCACGGCGGCCCAGCTTGCCGCGCAGGTATTTCAGGTTGGCGATTTCGAACGACTGGATTTCCACCGGGTTGCGGCGGGTGTAGTCGTGCGCGCCCAGGATGGACAGGAAGCGGTCTTCCAGCGGCAGGCCGACGCTGGCAAAGTAGGTCGAGTGCTTGAGCTCGGGCACGATGCCGATGATGCGGCCGCGCGCGGCCGATTCCGCCGCCACGAAGTCGATGATTTCTTCAAACGTCAGCACCTGGAACATGCCGTTGTACTGCGCGCTGCCAGGACGGTATTGCGGGATGCGCTCAATGGCGCGCAGGGTTTTCAGCTCGGCCAGCGTGAAGTCGTCCACGAACCAGCCTTCGTGCGTTTCGCCGTCGATGGTTTTGCGCGTCTTGCGGCTGGCAAATTCGGGATGACTGGCGATGTCGGTGGTTTCGCTCAGGAAGGCTTCGTGGCGCGCCACCAGCGCGCCATCCTTGGTGCTGACCAGGTCGGGTTCGATATAGTCGGCGCCATCGGCAATCGCTTTGGCGTAGGAGGCCAGTGTGTGCTCGGGACGCAGCGCGCTGGCGCCACGGTGACCGAACACCAGTGGACGGCCGTTGCCGGCGCCCACCGGCGCGACGCCCGGCAGGCCGGACAGGTCGGCGGGCGGCAGTGCTGGCGACAGGCCCGCTGCCAGCACCGACGATGCGGGCAGCAGCAGCGAGGCGCCGGCAGCCGCGGCTGCCGTCTGGATGAAGCCGCGGCGTGACAGCCGCGCAGGCAAGATCAGTTTGGTCATCAGAAGTCTGCCATCAAAGTCAGGAAGCCCTGGCGCGGTGCGATCGGGAAGGTGTTGTAGGTGCCGCTGGCAGCGCCTACCACCACGTTCAGGTCGCCCTTGCGGTCGGTCAGGTTGGTGATGTTCAGGCGGTAGCGTGCGTTCTTGAGCCAGCCACCGTTCAGGAACGGCAGTTTACCCGAAACGCTAAGGCTGGTCAGGAAGTAGCTCGATACTTCCAGGTCGTTGGTGTAAGTGGCGTAGCGCTTGCCGACGTAGTCGCCGATCAGCTGGAATTCGGTGTCGGCGACGTTGGCGGTGGCGACGAATTTGTCCATCCACTCCGGGCTGCCTGGCACTTTTTTGCCGGAGGTCAGCACGGTGTCCTTGCCGCTCACATAGTTGTCGTCGTACTTGGACTGGTTGTACGACAGCGCGTTGTACAGCGAGAAGTTGCGGCCGAAGTGCACGGTGCCGGACAGGTCGACGCCGTCGGTCTTGACGCTGCCGACGTTGGTCAGCACGGCCAGGTTGCCGCCGATAATCGACGAGATCACCGAGGTCGGGCTGATTTGCAGCAGGCGGTCTTTGAAGTCGACGTGGTAGACGTTGATCTGGCCGTCAATCGCGGTTACGCCGCCCAGGTCCAGCTTGTGGCTGGTGCGTACGCCGGCTTCGTAGGTGATCGAGGTTTCTGGTTTGGCGGTGCTCTTGAACAGGTCAAACGCGCCCTGGCTCGACAAGCTCCATGGCGACGCGCCGCCGCCACCGTAGGTGACGAACTGGCGCATGTTTTTCTGTACGTTGAAGAAGGCCTGGTCTTGCGCAGTGATGTCCCAGCGGCCGCCGATCTGCGGCAGGAACCATTTCTTGGTGATGATTTCACCGACCGGCAGCGCGGTCGAGTTGGCAATCGCGCCGTTCTTCGGCTGGACCGGGAACTGGCCATCGGCAAATTGCAGGCTGGATTTGAAGCCGGCCTGCAGCGCCAGGTCGGGACGCACGCGCCACTCATCCTGCAGGTGCAGCTGGGCGACCTTGTTGTCGATCTCGCTGCCGTACTGGGTGATCAGCGGATTGCCTGGACGGTCGTACGGCGAGCTTGGATTGTTGACGTCCAGCGCGTACCAGCGGCGGTAGGCCGACGAGCGGTTGTGCTCGAGCCACAGGCCGCCTTGCAGTTTATGATCGCCGATTTCGGTGGTCAGCGTCGACAGCCAGCCGTTGCGGTTGATCGCGTATTCGGTGGTGCGGGTGGCAAAGCCCGAGTTGCCGAATACCTGTTTCAGGTTCTGGCCCGGGAAGTAGACCGCGAACAGGGCCGGCAGGCCGGCCACGCCGATCGGACCGGCCACCACGCCGACGCCGTCATCGTTGTGGTAGTAGATCTGGTTGGACCAGGTGGTGTTTTCGCCGAGGTTCATGTCGAACTTGGCGTAGGTCAGGTAGTCGGTACGCTGGGCGTCGCTGTAGTAGTTGCGATAGTTGTTGCCGTCGGCCGCAGGCGTGCCGCCGGTCGCCGACAGGTAGGACAGCGCCTGCTGGAAGTTCGGGTACATGAACGGACGGGTGTACGGCTGGTATTTCTCGCTGGCCGAACGCACGGTGCTGTCTTCGTTCGGTTCGATCTTGTCCGAGTACGCGACGTACAGGGTCAGCTTGCCCAGGCTGCTGTTGTTGATGAACTTGGCGTTGATCTGGTCGCCGCCCTGGCGGCCGGCGAAGTCCCAGGCTTTCTGTTCGTGGTGCACGCCGGAGATGTAGGCGCTGTTGCCGTCGCCGAAGTTACCGGTATCAAAGCGGACAAAAGTACGCGAGGTCTTGTAGCTGCCCACGGTCTGCTGCACGGCCACGTTGCGGTTTGGCAGCGGGTTGCTGGAGAAGGTCTCGATGGTGCCGCCCAAGTTGCTGGTCGAAGCGGTCGACAGGTCGCCGGCGCCCGAGGACAGGATCACGCTGCCGACGTTTTCGCTGGTGATGGCGCGCTGTGGCGACAGGCCGTTGTAGTTGCCGTATTGCTGGTCGCCCAGTGGTACGCCGTCCATGGTGTAGCCCAGCTGCTGGCCGCTGAAGCCGTGGATGAACAGTGACAGGTTTTGCTCGTTATTGCCCCATGGGTCGGCGGTCTGGAAGCTCACGCCGGGCAGGGTTTGCAGCGCTTTGAGCGGGTTGATGCCCGGCAGGATCTTCTGCATTTCCAGCTTCCCCAGCTCTACAGAGGAACGGGTCTTGCGGGTGGCGACTTCAACGGTCGCGATGGGCGCCGCAGCCGCTGCCTCGATTTCCGGAGCGGTTTCAACGGCTGGGGCATCGGCCATGTCGGCGACGGCAGCAGCAACGTTGGCGGCCATGGCCAGCATGGGGAGGCTCAGCGCGGCGAAGCACACGGCGGATAATTTCTTGTTCATGTTTTGTCCAGATGGTGGGATGAATAACGCTGCGCATCATAGGTCTCAAGTGTTACCGGATCATGACGCGGACATGCGTTAAACTGCTGTCTGGAAATAAGGAGACCGCGACAATGCAGAGATTTTTATTGGCAGCCTTGCCACTGATGTTGGCAGCTTGCTCAACAATCGATCAGTCCACGCTGGGCCACTTCGTCAGTCAGACGGTGCAGCCCGGCATGCCGATGGAGCAGGCGCTGGTACGCATGCAGGCGGAGGGTTTCTATTGCAATACGGGTAGCGGCGGCGATGCCGTCATCAGCTGCACGCGCGCGTATGAGCGGCTGGTGCGCAAGGACTGTGTGGAACGGGTCGACCTGGTGCGCAGCGCCACGGCCGCGAAAACCCTGGGCGCGGTCGATGTGCTGGAAGTGAAGTGTCCGAAATGATGCAGCGTCCGCGTTTTTTGCCCGATAACTTCACGCTGGCCATGATCGTGACGGTGATCGCGGCCAGCTTCTTCCCTTGTCATGGCCAGGGCGCTGTGATTTTCAATGATGTGACGCATGTGGCGGTGTCGCTGCTGTTCTTCCTGCATGGCGCCAAGCTGTCGCGCGAGGCGGTGATTGCAGGCGTCACGCACTGGCGCCTGCACTTGCTGGTGCTGCTGTGCACGTTTGCCTTGTTCCCGCTGCTGGGCTTGCTGTTGAAGCCGGTACTGACGCCGCTGGTGACGCCGGACCTGTATCTCGGCATCCTGTTCCTGTGCATGCTGCCGTCAACGGTGCAGTCATCGATTGCGTTCACGGCGGCGGCGCGCGGCAATGTGCCGGCGGCGATCTGCAGTGCGTCGGCCTCCAACCTGCTGGGCATCTTTATCACGCCGGTGCTGGTCGGCCTGCTGACCTCGGCGCAGATGCAGGGCGGTTCGCCGATGGAGTCGGCCTTGCAGATTGCCTTGCAGCTGTTGCTGCCGTTTATTGCCGGCCAGGTGGCGCGGCGCTGGATCGGCGCCTGGGTGGAGCGGCACAAGCCGCTCACGCGCATGGTCGATCAGGGCTCGATTCTGCTGGTGGTGTACACGGCGTTTAGCGAAGCTGTGGGCGAAGGGCTGTGGCACCAGGTGTCATGGAGCACGCTGGCCGGCCTGATGCTGATTAACGTGCTGTTGCTGGCACTGGTGATGGGCGCGAGCGCGCAGCTGGCGCGGCGCCTGGGCTTCAATCGCGAGGACCGGATTGCGATTGTGTTTTGCGGTTCCAAGAAGAGCCTGGCCAGCGGCGTGCCGATGGCCAAGGTGTTGTTCGCGGGCGGCGCGCTGGGCGCCGTGGTGTTGCCGCTGATGCTGTTCCACCAGTTGCAGCTGATGGTCTGCGCCGTGCTGGCGCAGAGGTACGCAAAATCCGCTGATTAGTGCTTGGCTTCGCCGGCGGGCAGCAGCGTTTCGACCGGAGCGCTGCTGGCAAACAGCTGGGCGCAATCGACCTTGTCGTACTCGTAGTGCTTGCCGCAGAAGTCGCAGTTGACGCCTACGTGGCCCAGTTCGGCAATCACGCTGTCGATCTCTTCCTGGCCCAGCATCTTGAGCATATTGCCGACCTTCTCGCGCGTGCAGCTGCAATGGAATTGCGGATGCACGGGATCGAACACGCGGATGGTCTCTTCCCAGAACAGGCGCTGGATCAGCACGTCGATGCCGGTTTCCAGCAATTCCTGCTCTTTCACCGTCGAGCCCAGGATCACGGCGCGGTTCCAGGTTTCCAGCGCATCTTCTTCGCTGACTGGCGTGGCTTCCGCTTTGCCGCCGTGGTAGGGCAGCTTTTGCAGCAGCAGGCCGCGCGAGACGTTGTCGTCCGCCGCCAGCCACAGCTTGGTGTCCAGCTGTTCGGAGCGCAGCATATAGTTTTCAATGACGGTGCTGACATCGTCGCCGTCCAGCGGCACCACGCCCTGGTAGGGCTGCTGGCCCGGCACTTTTTCAGCCGGATCCAGCGTGATGATGAAGCGGCCTTTGCCTTGCGCGTTCAGCAGCGAGGTCAGCGTGGCGTCGTCGGCCACTTCCATGTCCGGATTCAGCTTGGCGGTGGCGCGCAGGCGCAGCTCGGCGTCGCACTCGACTACCAGCAGGCGCACCGGGCCGTCGCCGTGGATCTGCATGATGATGGAGCCGTTGAACTTCAGGTTGGCCGACAGCAGCGCGGCGGCAGCCACCATCTGGCCCAGCAGTTTTTTGACCGGGGCAGGGTAGTGGTGGCGTGACAGCACTTCACGCCAGGTGGCGGAAATGTCGATGAGTTCGCCGCGTACGGCTGCGTTCTCGAAGATGAATTTTTGCAGGGTGTCCTGGCCAGTGGTTGGGGTGGTGCTCATTGTTTATCCAATCTTTTTAAGTTGCGTCTTGAACAGTTGGCCGCGTTTGACATAGCTGTCGGCGCTGCCTTGCAGGGCGGCGACTTCCTCCGCCGTCAGCTGGCGCGCGACCTTGGCCGGTGCACCGATGATCAGCGAGTGGTCGGGGAAGGTCTTGCCTTCCGTGACCAGCGCGCCGGCGCCGACCAGGCAGCCATTGCCGATTTTGGCGCCATTCAGGATGACGGCCTGGATGCCGACCAGCGAACCGTCGCCAATGGTGCAGCCGTGCAGCATGGCCTGGTGGCCGATGGTCACATTGCGGCCCACGGTCAGCGGGTAGCCCACGTCCGTGTGCATCACCGTGCCTTCCTGCACGTTGCTGTTTTCACCAATGGTGATACGCTCGTTGTCGCCGCGCAGGGTGGCGCCGAACCACACCGAGGTGTGGTCGTGGAGGCTGACCTTGCCTATCACAGTGGCGGTGTCAGCAACAAAGGACGATGCGGCAATCTCGGGCGTGTGATCGCCCAGTTGATATATTGACATTGGAACCTGGTTGAGTGCGGTGGGATGGCGCTATTTTACGCTTGCGCAGCTATCGAACGGTCGTGCTATTATTTTGCTTTGCGGCTGGCAAGGTTACGATATGGCGCTGGCCCGCGTATTTTCAAGGCAGACAGAGATGACGACCCATACCCCTTCACGTTCCGAATTCCTGACCATCCGCGGCTTGCGCTGCCACGTCCGCCACTGGGGCAATGAGGGCGCCCCGAAGTTGTTCATGATGCATGGCTGGATGGATGTGGGCGCCTCTTTCCAGTTTGTGGTGGATGCCTTGCAGGGCGACTGGCATGTGATTGCGCCGGACTGGCGCGGTTTCGGCCTGTCGCAGCGCAGCGGGCTGGATACCTACTGGTTCCCGGACTACCTGGCCGACCTGGACGCGATCCTGCGCCACTATTCACCGGATCAGGCGGTTTATCTGCTGGGGCATAGCATGGGCGGCAACATCGTTGGCCTGTATGCGGGCGCGCGGCCTGAACGCATCCGCAAGCTCATCAACCTGGAAGGCGCCGGCCTGCGCGCGGCCAAGCCGGAACAGACGCCAGGCCGTTACGCCAAGTGGATGGACAGCCTGCTGGAGCAGCCGGACATGCGTACGTATCCCACGCAGGCGGCGGTGGCGGCGCGGCTGCAGAAAACCAATCCCCGCCTCAGCGATGACAAGGCCGCTTTCCTGGCGCAGCACTGGTCGGCGCAGAACGATGCGGGCGCGTGGGAAATCCTCGGCGATCCGGTCCATAAGCAGGCCGGCCCGCTGCCCTACCATGTCGATGATGTGATGGCCTGCTGGCAGGCGATCACGGCGCCGGTGCTGTGGGTGGAGGCCGACCAGACCAATATGTGGGACTGGATGGGCAGCAAACCCGCCGGCCGCGTCGAACTGGAACGCCGCCTGGGTCACCTGCGCGACGTCACCCAGGAAATGGTTCACGACGCCGGCCACATGCTGCACCACGACCAGCCGGAAGCGCTGGCGCAAATGATTGAGGAATTCCTGGCGCGCTAGGAATCGCTTGCCATGCTGCATCTGTTCCGCAACGCCAAGCTGCTGGCGCGCGGCGCCCGTCTGCGCGAGGCCGCGTTTGCCGCACCCTTGCATGGGATGGCCCAAGGCAGCGTACAATGACAGTTATGAAAGTTGATCTGCATTGTCATTCCAACGTCTCCGATGGCGTTCTTGCTCCTGCTGCTGTGGCGGAAACTGCCCGCAAAGCGGGTGTTGATGTCTGGGCGCTGACCGACCACGATGAGGTCAGCGGCATTCCCGCCGCCCGCGCGGCGGCCACCGCGCAAGGCATGCGCTTTGTGACGGGCGTGGAAATTTCGATTACCTGGGCCAAGGAAACTGTCCACATCGTCGGCCTGCAGATCGACGAGAACAACCCGGCGCTGGTGGACGGCCTGGCCTGCACCCGTTCCGGCCGCGACAACCGTGGCCGCGAAATCGCCAAGCAGCTGGAGCTGATCGGCATTACCGGCGCTTACGAGGGCGCGCTTAAATATGTCGGTAATCCCGACCTGATGTCGCGCACCCACTTTGCGCGTTATCTGGTGGAGATCGGCGCCTGTGCCAGCACGGCCGAGGTGTTCAAGAAATATCTGTCCGAAGGCAAGCCGGGCTATGTGCCGCATTGCTGGGCGACGCTGGAGCAGTCGGTCAAATGGATACGCGATGCGGGCGGTATCGCCGTGATCGCCCATCCGGGACGCTATCGCTTCACCCAGCTGGCGCAGGGCGAGCTGTTCAGCGAATTCAAGCAGCTGGGCGGCGCCGCAATCGAGGTGGTCACGGGCAGCCATACGCCGGACCAGTATCCGGTGTATGCGCAGTTGGCAAATCATTACGGCTTCCTGGCCTCGCGCGGTTCTGACTTCCATGCGCCGGGCGAATCCCGCGTCGATTTTGCGGCCCTGCCGCCGCTGCCTGCCAATGTGACACCGGTCTGGCACGACTGGTTCTAAGCTACCGGTAATTTTGCCCGTCGATTACCGTCGGCATGTAAGTAGCTGTATCTTGATTTTGCGTTAGCCCGGTCTTACCTTATGATTTCGGCAAATTGTCGTACCGGAGACCCTGATATGAAACGCATTTTCCTGTTTATCGCCACCAATCTCGCCGTGATGCTGGTGCTGTCCATCGTCCTGTCGCTGCTGGGCATCGGCCGTCCGGGCGCGGGCGGCACGCTGCAACTGGGCAGCCTGCTGGCGTTTTCGCTGGTGGTCGGTTTTACCGGCGCGATCTTCTCGCTGCTGATCAGCAAGCCCATGGCCAAGTGGTCGACGGGCGCGCGCGTGATCGACAACCCGTCGTCCTCGACCGAGCTGTGGCTGGTGAACACCGTCAAGACCCTGTCCGAGCGCGCCGGCATCGGCATGCCGGAAGTGGCGATCTACCAGGGCGAACCGAACGCATTTGCGACTGGCGCATTCAAGAACTCGGCGCTGGTGGCGGTCTCGACCGGCCTGCTGGAAAGCATGAACCGCGATGAGGTCGAAGCCGTGCTGGGCCATGAGGTGGCGCACATCGCCAACGGCGACATGGTGACCATGACCTTGATCCAGGGCGTGACCAATACCTTTGTGGTGTTCCTGGCGCGCGTGGTCGGCTTTTTTGTCGACAGCATGCTCAACAAGAATGAAGAGCGCCGTGGTCCGGGCATTGGCTACATGATTACCGTGTTTGTATGCGAAATCGTGTTCGGCCTGCTGGCGTCGCTGATCGTGGCCTGGTTCTCGCGCCAGCGCGAATTCCGTGCGGACGCCGGTTCGGCCAAGCTGCTGGGCAGCACGGTGCCGATGCAGCACGCGCTGGCACGCCTGAACGGTGTGGAGCCTGGCGCGCTGCCGCAGTCGTTTGCTGCGTCGGGCATCAGCGCTGGCCGTGGCGGCTGGGGTGCGCTGTTCTCGACCCACCCACCTTTTGAAGAGCGTATTGCGGCGCTGCGTAGCGTACAATCTTAAGCATGAGCCAATTCTTCCAGGTCCACCCCGTCAATCCGCAGCCCCGCCTGATGAAACAGGCGGCGCAGATCATCCATGGCGGCGGCATCGTCGCCGTGCCGACGGATTCCTGCTATGCGCTGGTGTGTCACCTGGACGATAAAGGCGCCGTCGAGCGTCTGCGCCGCATTCGCGGCATCGATGAAAAACACCACCTGACCCTGTTGTGCCGCGACTTGAGCGAGCTGGGTGTCTACGCCCGCGTCGACAACCGCCAGTTCCGCCTGCTGAAAGCGGCGACGCCGGGACCCTTCACCTTTATCCTCGAAGCGACCAAGTGCGTGCCGCGCCGGCTCAGCCATCCTTCGCGCAAGACCATCGGCCTGCGGGTGCCGGAAGATGCCATCATGCACGCGCTGCTGGAAGAGTTGCAGCAGCCTTTGCTGGGCACGACGCTGATTATGCCCGATGAAGACGAGCCGCTGAATGATGCGGACATCATCTGTGAGCGTCTCGGCAAGCAGCTGGAGCTGATTATCGACGGCGGCGCCTGCAGCATGGAACCCACCACCGTGATCGACCTGACCGGCGACGACGCCGAACTGGTGCGCCAGGGTCGTGGCGACGCCTCCATGTTCGGACTCTGACTCCCCCATTTTGATTCAGGCAAGCGGCCCGGCCTCCGACGGCGCCGCAAAGCAGGCAAGCAGCCTCTGGTAAAATCCCGTCCATGAACGAAACCGACAGTATTATCCAGACCATCACGGTCTATCTGATCCCTGTTCTTTTTGCAATTTCCCTGCACGAAGCCGCACACGGATATGTCGCCCGCTATTTCGGCGACCCCACCGCCGCCGAACTCGGCCGCCTCACCGCCAACCCGCTGAAACACATCGACCCGTTTGGGACCATTCTGCTGCCGCTGTTGCTCAGCCTGACACCGTTGCCGCCGATCGGTTATGCCAAACCGGTGCCGGTCGACTTTGGCCGCTTGCGCAATCCAAAGAAACAGATGGCCTTTGTGGCTGCCGCTGGCCCTGCCGCTAACTTTGCCATGGGCTTGGGCTGGATGATGGTGTGGGTGGTGCTCGTGCAAGGCATGGGCTTTGATTTGCACGATTTTTTTGTGCAGATGGCGCGTGCGGGCGTGCTCGTCAACTGCTCTATGTGCGTATTTAATTTGATTCCGCTGCCGCCACTGGATGGCGGCCGTATCGTAACCGGGCTGTTGCCAATGTCGCTGGCGCGGCCGTATGCCCGTATTGAACGCTATGGTGTTGCGGTCTTTATTGCGCTAATTCTTATGATTTATTTTGGTTTGCTTGATAGCTATATGATCCAGGGCCGGACATTGATGCAGCATATTTATGGCTATCTGCTTAAACCGCTTGTTTTCCTGTTGAGCTGAATATGTATCCCGATCGCGTAGTATCCGGCATGCGTCCGACCGGTTCCATGCACCTGGGCCACTACCATGGCGCCTTGAAAAACTGGATCAAGATGCAGACCGAGCTGCCATGCCTGTTCTTCGTGGCCGACTGGCATGCGCTGACCACGCACTACGACGATCCCACCGTCATCGAGCGCAGCACCTGGGATATGCTGGTCGACTGGCTGGCCGCCGGCATCGATCCCTCGCAGTCCACGCTGTTCATCCAGTCGCGCGTGCCGGAGCACGCCGAGCTGCACTTGCTGCTGTCCATGGCCACGCCGCTGGGCTGGCTGGAGCGCGTGCCGACCTACAAGGACCAGATCGAGAATCTGGCCAATAAAGACCTCGCAACCTACGGCTTCCTCGGCTATCCACTGCTGCAGGCCGCTGACGTGCTGATCTACCGCGCCAGCCAGGTGCCGGTGGGTGAAGACCAGGTGCCGCACATCGAGATGATGCGCGAGATTGCGCGCCGTTTTAATCACTTGTACGGCAAAGAAAAAGGTTTCGAGGAAAAGGCGCAGGATGCCGTGAAAAAGCTGGGCAGCAAACGTGCCAAGCTGTACAACGAGCTGCGCACCGAATACCAGCAGGACGGCAAGGATGAAGCGCTGGAGCAGGCCAAGGCCATGCTCGATGATGCGCAAAGCCTGTCGATGGGCGACCGCGAACGCCTGTTTGGCTACCTCGAAGGCAGCCGCAAGCTGATCCTGGTCGAACCGCAGTCCCGTCTGACCGAGGCCGCGCGCCTGCCTGGCCTGGATGGCCGCAAAATGTCCAAGAGCTACGGCAATTCGATTGCCCTGCGCGAGGACAAGGACTCGGTCACCAAAAAAATCAAGACCATGCCGACCGACCCGGCGCGCGTGCGCCGCAGCGATGCTGGTGATCCAGCCCGTTGCCCGGTGTGGCAGTTCCATCAGGTGTATAGCGACCAGTCGACCCGGGAATGGGTGGTCAATGGCTGCAAATCGGCCGGGATCGGCTGCATTGAATGCAAACAGCCGGTAATTGACGCCATCATCAAGGAACAGGAGCCCATGCACGAGCGTGCGCAGCCGTATCTGGACGATCCGTCGCTGGTACGCGCCATTGTGGCCGACGGCAACGATGCGGCCCGCCGCCTTGCGCTGGAAACCATGCGCGATGTCCGCGAGGCCATGGGCTTGGCTTATAGTTAAGTAAAACCGGGTAAAAATCATGAGCGATCAAATCTCTCCCTGGGTGCAGCGTTACGCACCGCTGGTTCCCGGCGGCGCGGTGCTGGACCTTGCTTGCGGCAGCGGCCGCCACTCGCGCCATATGGCCGCACTGGGCCATGAAGTGGTGGCGGTGGACCGCGATCCCGCCGCGCTGGCGGCTGCCTGCGGCCTCGGCATTACCACCTCGGCCATCGACCTGGAAGAGGAGGGCGCCGCCTGGCCTTTCGGTCCGCAGCGTTTTGCCGGCATCGTGGTCACAAACTACCTGCATCGTCCATTATTTGCCGGGATGGTGGGCAGTCTGGCGCCGAACGGCGTGTTGATCTACGAAACCTTCGCGGATGGCAATGCGCAGTTCGGCAAACCATCGAATCCGGCGTTCTTGCTGCAACCGGGCGAGCTGCTGGCGCTGGCCAGCGAGCATGGCTTGCGCGTGGTGGCGTTTGAAGATGGCGTGATTACCGAGCCAAAAGCTGCCATGGTGCAACGACTATGCGCCGTGAAGCCCGATTTTCCCCGAGAGGCGGCTCTATTACCGCCATTTTGAGCGTCGATTTGTGCCCCCGGATGCACCACGGGCGCAACCTATCGACTACAATCGTTGTTTTAATACTTTTTGCAGTGGTTTCCTATGATTAAGGGCAGCATCGTAGCAATCGTCACCCCGATGCACGCAGACGGCAGTCTGGACTTTGAGGGTTTGAATCAGCTGATCGACTGGCACATCGCCGAAGGTACGGACAGCATCGTCATTGCCGGCACCACCGGTGAATCCGCCACCGTCAGCGTGGAAGAGCACTGCGCCTTGATCAAGGCGACGGTTGCGCACGCCAAGGGCCGCATCCCGATCATCGCCGGCGCCGGCGCCAACTCGACCGCTGAAGCGATCAAGCTGACCCGCTTTGCCAAGGAAGCCGGTGCGGACGCCACCCTGCAAGTTGTCCCTTACTACAACCGTCCTACCCAGGAAGGCATGTACCAGCACTTCAAGGCCATCGCTGAAGCGGTCGACCTGCCAGTGATCCTGTACAACGTGCCCGGCCGTACCGTTGCCGACATGAGCAACGAGACCATCCTGCGCCTGGCGGAAATCCCGAACATCGTGGGCGTCAAAGATGCCACCGGCAACATCGGCCGTGGCTACGACCTGCTGCGCCTGGCGCCAAAATCGTTTGCCGTCTACTCGGGCGATGATCCGACCGCGATGGCGCTGATGCTGGGCGGCGGCGCCGGCAATATCTCGGTCACCGCCAACGTGGCGCCACGCATCATGGCCGACATGTGCCGCGCAGCGATTGCCGGCGAGCTTGCCAAGGCCATCGAGCTGAACAATAAAGTCTTCCCGCTGCACCAGAAACTGTTTGTTGAACCGAATCCGGTGCCGGTCAAGTGGGCGCTGGCGGCAATGGGCAAGATGCCAACCGGCATCCGCCTGCCACTGGTCCAGCTTGGCGACGCTTATCACGAGACCGTACGTTCGGCCCTGCGCGAAGCCGGTCTGCTGTAATATTCCGTAGCAACAAGCAACTAGCCCCGACTTGGGTCGGATCATATTTTGCTGCACCTCAGCTTCTTAAACAGTAACGACATGACTATTCGCAAGACAGCTTTTATTTCCTCGCAGCGCGCGCTGGTAGTTGGCGCCATGGTAGCCAGCGTGACCAGCCTGACCGGCTGCGGCATGATCAGCTCGGTGGTTGGCAACGACAAGGTCGATTACAAATCGGCCAAGAAGGCCAGCACCCTGGACGTGCCGCCGGATCTGACCCAGCTGCAGAAAGACAACCGCTACTCGCTGCCGGATTCGAGCAACGGTGTGGCAACCGCGTCCAGCTACAACGCCTCCAAGGCGGCCCAGTCGGGCGCCCTGAACCCAACCGCCGTCATCGTGCCAGGCCAGCCGGCTGCAGGCACGGTGGTGCCGCAAGCCCTGAACGATATCAAGGTCGAGCGTGATGGCAACCAGCGCTGGCTGATTATCAAGCAGACGCCAGAGCAACTGTGGCCGCAGCTGAAGCAGTTCTGGGAAGATTCGGGCTTCACGCTGTCGCAGGAACTGCCTTCGGCTGGCATCATGGAAACCGAGTGGAATGAAAACCGCGCCAAGATTCCGCAGGACTTCATCCGCAATACGCTGGGCAAGGTGTTTGACTCGATGTATTCGAGCGGCGAGCGCGACAAGTTCCGCACCCGTATCGAGCGCCGTGCCGACGGTTCCAGCGAAATCTACATCAGCCACCGCGGCGTGCAGGAAATCGCCACCGGCAGCGACAAGGAAACCACCAAGTGGATGCCGCGTCCTAACGATCCAGGCCTGGAAGCTGAGTTCCTGGCCCGCCTGCTGAACAAGCTGGGCAATGGCGGCGAGCAGCTGGCGCAAGCCAAGACCGCCGTGGACGGCGCCATCGTCCAGCCGCAGCATGCTTCGCTGACTGGCGCGGGTGCAGACCGCGCTGTCCAGGTGGATGAGGGCTTCGACCGCGCCTGGCGCCGTGTAGGCCTGGCGCTGGACCGCGCCGGCTTCACCGTGGAAGACCGCGACCGTACCCAGGGTATTTACTTCGTGCGTTATATCAATGATGCAGCGGAATCCAAAGGCTTCTTCAGCAAGCTGTTTAGCTGGGGCTCGTCGGATGAGGCGGATAAGGAAGCGCAACGCTACCGTATTTCGGTAAAAGCCGCAGAAGGCAATACCAGCGTGGTCAAGGTATTGAGCAATGCCGGCCAGCCGGAAAGCAGCCCGGTCGGCGAAAAGATCATTACCCTGTTGCACGAGCAATTGAAGTAATTGAATATAACTCGCCGCTAATCGCGGCGTTTTAAAAACCGCCAGCCTGAACGCGCTTTACATCGCGCTCAGTGCTGGCGGTTTTTTTATGCCCAAGTTTTAAGCAATATAAAACTCGGGACGAAAAAAAACCGACCCGCAGGCCGGTTTTTTTTTCTCAAGCTGATATTACTTCGAAGCAGCAGGAGCCGAAGCAGCTGGTGCTGGAGCAGCAGCAGCGTCCGAAGCTGCAGGAGCAGCAGCGGCTGGAGCAGCAGCGTCAGCAGCTGGAGCTGGTGCTGGAGCAGCAGCTGGAGCAGCAGCTTCTGGAGCAGCTACTGGAGCTGGAGCAGCAGGAGCTTCTTCTTTTTTCGAGCAAGCAGCCAGAGCAACAGCCAGCAGGGAGGCGATCAGCAGGGATTTTTTCATGGGTTTTCCTTAGTTAATTCAAAAATTAAACACAGTCTTGCGATTAATAATTACCGGTAATTATCGCTCATTAGGTCGTCTTCGAAGGCCTTTCGTACCTTTAAAAGGTGCCTACTAGACAACGGAAACTTCCTAGCCGAATATTATAGCGATTTTTAGTGCATCGCAATAGGACAACGAGCCAAACCCATAACTATTTTGCGATATCGCAACATTTCGTTTTCGATCTAGCTTGCTACTTTGTCCCATCAACTACCGTGCTGCCCGCATTTTACTCCTAACTGGCTGATAATCCAGTTGAGTTTGCATACAATCCGGGCTGGGATTCTATCCAAATTGTAAGAAAACGTTCCAGGCTCGTCTGGACATCTTGCGGACCATTAAAAACCGCTTCGCCACGGAAATGATCGGCGTGAAAACGGCGCACGATGTCGCGCTGATCGGCGATGCAGAAGGAGTCCGTCAGCTGGCGCAATTGCTGGCTGGTACGGCGTACTTCGATCAAATGGCCGTAATCCTTGAGCAGGCGCAGGAAGCGGGGCGCATCGCGTTCCATCTGGCGGCCATCATGCGCCACCAGCTGCAAGCGGCCGCCGCCTTGCAGGAAGCGGCGCAGCTGGCCGTCGGTGGCGCTGCTGCCCATTTCCCAGATGCTGTAGTCCGGGTCGAACATTTGCAGCGTCTGCTGCGCGCGCGACAGGCAACTGGCCAGGTGCTGCTGAAATTCCGCCCGCGTGGTGAAGGGAATAACCAGTCTGTCCACATTGCCTCCCAAATGAAATTAGCCGAGTTCGACCCAGCCGTCCTGGTACCAGGTGTACAGCGCTTCCAGCACGTCGTCCGAGGCGGCCGCGAATGTCTCGGCTTCGAGGCGGCGGTTGTTGGCCAGCAGTTCCAGCGTGGCCTTGTCGGCCTTGCCGACGCCGAACGATTCGCCGTTGATGAAGACGTGCTTGCCACGGTACAGCATTTGCGTCTTGGCCGATAGCGACAGGCCTTTTTTCATCACGGCTTCGCCGAATTTGCCCACGGTGAGCGGCTTGGCCGGGCCGGTGAAGAACACATTGTGCTTGGGCTCGGACATATACTCGCCAAAAAAGATGGTGATGTCTTCTTCGGTGAAGCGTACCTTGTTCAGTTCCTCGGTCAGCGCGGTCAGCATCTGGCGCGGAATCTCGGCCGGCTTGCTGGTCGGCTCCAGTTCCGGATCGGCATAGCGGCCCGGCAGGTCGATGGAATCAGCCATGAACTGCAGGAAGTTCTCGCCGAGTTCCTGATACGACGGCGAGCGGAAGCCGATCGAATAGGTCTGGCAATCGCCGATGGCGACGCCGTCGTGCGCGTAGTGCGGCGGCAGGTACAGCATGTCGCCCGGGTTCAGCACGAATTCTTCTTCCGGCTGGAAGTTGGCCAGAATCTTGAGTGGCAAGCCGTCGATCAGCGACAGGTCTTTCTGGGCGCCGATGCGCCAGTGGCGCTGGCCCTGCGCCTGCAGCAGGAAGACGTCATAGGAATCGAAGTGCGGACCGACGCCGCCGCCATCGGTGGCAAAGCTGACCATCAGGTCGTCCAGGCGCGCGTCCGGCAGGAAGCGGAACTGGCGCAGCAGCGCATCCGCCTTGGCGTCGAACAGATTGACGCCCTGCACCAGCATGGTCCACTCACGTTTGTCGCGCGCCGGCAGGCTTTCCAGCGGGCCGTGCTGCATCGACCACTCGCCATCGAAACCGGTCACCAGGCGCGATTCCGCGTGGTTGGTGGCGGCCAGCTGGGCCAGCGCGTCAAAATTGAGCAGCGGCTTGAAACCGGGGACGGCGTTGCGGATCAGGAGTGGCTTTTTATGCCAGTAGTCGCGCAGGAACTGCGCTGGCGTGATGTCGCCGAGGAGAGGTAATTTTTTCATACGCCATTATAACCTCCACCCCGGCCGGCTAATGGGTGTGCAGCCAGCGCCCATGGGCGGCGCGTGCCAGCCAGTCCAGCGCAAAGCCCAGTATCCCGATCAGCACAATCGCTGCCATCAACTCGTTGTAGGCCAGCCGGTCGCGCGCGTCGAGGATGAAATATCCCAGGCCGGCCGATACGCCCAGCATCTCGGCCGGCACCAGCACGATCCAGATGATGCCGATGGCCAGCCGCACGCCGGTCAGGATATCGGCCGTAATGCCCGGCAGGACCACCTTGAGTACCGTCTCCGTGCGTGTGGCCGACAGGCTGCGTGCCAGCAGCAGCCAGTTCGGATCGAGCCGCGCCACGCCGGTGGCGGTGTTGAGCAGGATCGGCCAGACGGCGGCAAACGCCAGCAGGAAGTACACCGGGGCGTCGCCGACGCCCAGCGTCATTACCGCCAGCGGCATCCAGGACAGCGGCGACACCATGCGCAGCAGCTGAAACAGCGGCATGGCGGCCGCCGCGAAACGGCGCGAGCTGCCGACCAGCACACCGAGCGGAATGCCGGTCAGCGCTGCAGCCGCCAGGCCGTAGGCGACGCGGCGCAGACTGAGGCCGATATCGCGCCAGATGTCCGGACCTTCCACCATGTGCAGCAGGGCGCGCGCGGCTTCCAGTGGCGCGAACGCGGCGGCAATCGGCGTATCCTTTTCCAGCGCGGTGACGCCGGCTTGCCACAGCAGCAGCGCAGCCGCAAAGCCCAGCAACGGCAGGCCGTAACGCGCGGACCAGTGAACAGGTGCGGTCATGCGTCAGATCGCCAGCGTTTCGCTGCGCATCAGATTGGCCGACAGGCCAAACGCGGCCGGACCGCCGACAGCGGCAATCGCCTTGCGCACGAAGCGGTCGTCCACCAGGTCTTTGGCGACAAAGGCTGGGTCCAGCTTGTGCAGGAAGCTGGTGTCGCCTTCCACGCGCACCTGCTGCAAGGCGCGCACCATCTGCTCCGTGTACGAAGGGAAGGGGAAGGGCTGGAAGTCGATGCGGCGCTGGTTCCAGTCCTTGTGCACGATGACGCCGCTCTTTTCATATTCGGCGTAGTCGGTCACCGTCAATACTTTCGACAGCACTTGCAGCGCGTGCGGCGTGTAGCGGTGGCTGTCGCTGCTGGACAGCAGGCGTGCGGTGTCGATCTGGTTGGAGCGCGTCCACAGCTGCGCCTTGACGATGGCGTTGGTCACGCGCTGCGCCCATTCCGGGCGGGTGCTGATGTCGCGCTCCGACAGGAAGGTGACGCAGCAGGCATGGTTCTTCCACGCGTCGCCCGAGAAGCGCAGGATTTTGCCGACGCCATTGGTTTCCGCCAGCGCGTTGAACGGCTCGGCCACGATAAAGCCGGCGATCGATTTGCTGGCCAGCGCCGACACCATCTCGGCCGGCGCCAGCACCACCAGGTTGACCTCTTTCGGCCCGATGGCTGTCTCGCGGCCTTTGCTGACCACCGTCAGGCCATTCCTGGTCAGGATCTGCTGCAGTAGCACGTTGTGGATCGAGTACCAGAACGGAATCGCCACGCTGCGGCCGCCCAGGTCTGTCACCTTGTTGATGTCCTTGGCGACGGTCAGCGCGGAACCGTTGATGTGGTTCCAGGCCACCACCTTGGCCGGGAATTTGGCGCCGTAGCGCACCGACATGGTGGCTGGCGACAGCAGGTGGATCACGTTGACCTGGCCGGAAACAAAGGCCTCGATGATCTGCGCCCAGCTGCGGAACAGGCGTGGCGCCTCGGCTTGCAGGCCTTCCGCCTCAAACAGCTTGCGGCCATGGGCCACCAGCAGCGGCGTGGCATCGGTAATTGGCAGGTAGCCGATCTTGACTGGCTGGTCGTCGCCTTTCGGGCCTTGCTGGGCCATGGCGTCGCCGGCGAACAGCAGCGGGGCTGCGATGCTGGCCGTGCTCAAGGCGGACACGCGCAGGAAGTCGCGGCGGCTCATGCCGCAGTCGCAATCGGAAGCGGCGCAGATGTGGACTTTATCGTTCATATGGTGCTTTCTACAGGAGTGGATGCGGCGCTGCGCACGCCTTGCAGGGCGCTCAGGATGTCATTGCGTAGCTGGCTGACGGCAGCGCTATCGGCCAGGCGTGGACGTGGCAGCTCGACCTGCCATTCCCTGATGATGCCGCCGGGACTGCCGCCCATCAGCAGGATGCGGTCCGCTACCAGGATGGCTTCATCGATATCGTGCGTGACCAGCAGCGCCGCCGTGTGCCAGCGATGGACCACATCGACCAGCAAAGTTTGCATGCCGGCGCGGGTGATGGCGTCCAGCGCGGAAAAGGGTTCATCGGCGAACAGCAGTTCCGGCTGGCGTGCCAGCGCGCGCGCCAGTGCGGCGCGCTGCGCCATGCCGCCCGACAGTGCGGACGGGTAATGCTTTTCGCTGCCTGCCAGGCCAACGGCGTCAATCGCCTGCTGTACGCGTTGGGCGTGCTCACTGCGGGAGATCCTGGGCTGATGGCTGAAATCCAGTCCAAAGCCGACATTGGCGGTGACGTTCAGCCATGGCAGCAGGCTGGCTTGCTGGAACACCAGCGCACTGCGCGGATTCGGCTCTGTCAACGGCGCGCCAAGAAACTGTACCGTGCCCGCGCTCGGCGGCTGAAGGCCGGCCAGCACGCGCAGCAAGGTGGACTTGCCGCAGCCGCTGCCGCCTAGCAGGGCGACGATTTCCCTGGGCCGCACGCCCAGGGAGACGTCCGTGAAAACGGCGGCGCCGCCAGCGTAGGCGTAAGCCAGGCTGTCGGCATGCAGCGCCCAGCCTGCGCCGCTCATTGCGTGGCGGCGGCGTGTTTGGCCAGCGCCGCCTGGAGTTGCGTGATGCTCGGTGTGATCACCGGGATGAACGCCGACTCGCGCCAGCGGCGTGCAAAGCCATCTTCTTCCTGCATCAGGTAAGCGTGACCACCCTTGGCCTGCAGCTCCAGGCTGACAGCTTGCTGCACCAGGTCTGCCATGGCGATGCGCAGTTTGAACATGGCCGGGGCGGCGGTGACGAAACGTCCGTCCGCTACGCCGTCCAGCAGTTGCTGCGTCAGCGCCGCCAGTGCATGCTGGGCGCTGGCGATGTTGTCGCTGAGCTGACCGCGTCCGCTGGCCGCCACCTGGGCTGCCTTGTCCAGTGCGGCCGAGGCCAGGCCGATCGACATTCCACATTGCATGCCGAGGAATGCAGGGCGCACGCGCGCCAGCCATTCCGGGGCTTGCGGTGCGATGATGTCCTGGGGGCTGGCCCGCACCGCGTCCAGTTGCACCGCCGCGGTGTTACTGCCGCGCAGGGCGATGAGTTGCAGGTTGTCGCTGCGCTGTACGCCGGCCGCCTCGCTGCTGAACATGGCCACGAGCGGCGCTTCGCCATTCACTGGCGCGACGGCCGCCGCGGCGACGAAATGCGGTGGGCGCAGATTGGTAATCCAGGCGAGCTTGCCGTTCAATGTCCAGCCGTCTTGCGCCGGCGTGGCGTGCACCGACAGCGGCTCCATCCCCGACAGGAATTTCATCGCGTTGGACAAGCCGGTGGCGCCCGCCAGCGTACCGTCCAGCAGTGCCGGCAGCAGGCGCTCGCGCAGCGCCGTGTTGGGACTTTGCAGCAGATACTCGATAAAGCTGCGCTGGCCCCAGTACACAAACGCCGCCGTCACCGAATGACGCGCGATGTCGGCAATGCTCAAGATGGCGTCACGCACATCGCCATATTCGCCAGCAGCGCCGCCGGAAGCGAGCGGCACGCCGCTGCGGAAACAGCCATGCGCGGCCAGCGCCGGCAATACCTCATTTGCCAGCGCTTCCGATTGATCGAGCGCTTCCGCGTGCCTGGCCAGCCAGTCGTACAGGGCGGCCATGCTTACACGGCTCCGGGCAGGTAAGGTTGCAGCTGTGGATTGACCGGCGTGCCCGCCAGGCTGTTGGCGAAGTTGCACAGCGTGGCCAGGCTGATGCCCAGCACCACTTCCAGCGCCTGCTGCTGGTGGTAGCCGGCCGCCAGGAAGGCTTGCAGGTCGGCGTCATCGACGGCGCCGCGGCGGGCGATGACGGCGCTGGCAAATGCCGCGACCGCGTCCAGCTTGGCGTCGCCGGTGGCCTCGCCTTCATGCAGCGCGCGCACGGCTTCGGCGGACTGGCCGGCTTTCTTGAGCCAGATGGCGGTGTGGCCGGCCACGCAAAAATCGCAGCCGTGAATGCGTGCGGCGGTGATCTGCACCACTTCGCGTTCCGCCAGCGACAGGCTGGCGCGCGCGTTGATGCCGGAGACGGTCATATAAGTCTCCAGCGCCACTGGCGCGTTGGCCAGGACGCCGATCAGATTGGGCAGGTAGCCGTTGTTGGCAATCGCCTTCTCAACGAAGGGGCGGCTGTCTTCGGGCGCGGTCTCCAGGGTTTGCAGCGGCAGACGGGACATGTTGGGCTTTCATAAACAGTGACAGCATATTATCAGTGTCCCGCTGTTTCGCCACCATATCCAAAAGTCGCGGTTTTGTGTTCAAACGTCTTTTTATGCGGCGCGCAGCTGGCGGCGATAGGCGCCGGGCTGCTCGCCGACGATGCGCTTGAAGGCGCGTGTGAACGCCGCATGCGACTGGTAGCCGACGTGGCTGGCCGCCTGCTCCACCGAGTCGCCCGCGTTCAGGCGCTGCGCCGCCAGCCGCATGCGCAGCCGCAGTAGGAACTGCGCTGGCGGCACGCCGCCAATATCGGTGAAGTGTTTGCAGAAGGCCGCGCGCGACATATGGGCGGCCGATGCCATGCGGGCGATCGACCAGTCCTCGCCGGGGCTGGCCAGCATCTGGTCCAGCAGCGACATGAATTCCGCGCGCTGGGCCAGTGCCAGCAGTCCGGCGCTCAGCGTTTCGCGCTGGCTGGCATGGCGGATCAGGTAAAAGAACAGCAGCTCCACCAGCCGCGCGATGAGCGGCGTCGGGCGTTCCGGCCCACCGCCGCCTTCCGCCAGGATCATGTCGAACAGCGCGGCCGTATGCCCCAGCGCCGCATCGCCATTGCGGCACACCAGCACTGCGGGGAAGGAGTTGATGACCAGGGGACTCAGCGCGCCGCTGAAGCTGAAGATGCCGCACGCGAGGCCGATGCTGTCTGGCGCTGGCGGCACGCCGAGCGCGCGCATGGTCTGCGGCTGCGCCGGTGCATGCGGATCGCTCGATGGACTCAGAAAGTGGGGCAGGTCGCTCATCAGGAACACGCCATCGCGCGCCCGCAGATGCAGCGGCGGCTGGTCTTCCCTATGCAGCCAGCATTCTCCTTCCAGCACCAGATGGAAGCTGGCCTGGGCCTGGCCGCTGGTCGATGCCCGCCATGGGCCGCAGTAGCGGCCGACATGGAGCGCGGCGGCGTCCAGCTCTATGCTGCTGAGCAGCCATTGGGCGAGTTTGTCGGAGGTGGCGGCTTGCATGCCATGATTGTAGAACGGCTGGCGCACGGCTGCCAGAACGGATTCGGCATATCCTTATGCGGCTGGCGCAGGAGCGGCCGGTTTGCGATCCAAGGTATAATCCGGGGCTATATTAACGAAAGGATGTGCAACATGAAGATTGCCAAGAATACAGTCGTGACTGTGAATTACAAACTGTCCGATGCCCAGGACAATCTGATCGAAGACGGCAGTCAACCGATGGTCTATCTGCACGGTGGCTACGAGAACACCCTGCCAAAAATCGAAGAAGAACTGGATGGCAAAGAAGTCGGCTACGCGTCGATTATCCAGATCGAACCGGAAGACGCATTCGGCGACTACGACGCCTCGCTGGTGAAGGTGGAAGAGCGCAAACGCCTGCCAGAGCCGCTGGAAGTCGGCATGCAGTTCGAAGGCATGCCGGACGGCGACGCTGGCGAAGAAGAAGCCATGATCTTCACCGTCACCGATATCGCTGACGACAAGGTGGTCCTGGACGGTAACCACCCGCTGGCCGGCATGGCGCTGCGTTTCTCGCTGAACGTGGTCGATGTGCGTGAAGCCACCGACGAAGAAATCGCCCACGGCCACGTGCACGGCGCTCACGGTCATCACCACGATGACGAAGATGATGAAGGCGACGAAGGCGATCACGTCGCCATCCACCCGATTCACTAAGCTTTACTGCGCTTCGGCGTTGCTGCCCTTGACAGAAAACAGGGCAGCGGCGCCGGGCGTTACCTGGACTTCGGCCCAATCGGCGGCCATGTTCAGATGCCCCACATTGCCACGCCATTGAATGGCAGGCTCGCCACCAGCGCCTTTCTGGGCGTCGATCAGCAACACCTTCCCTTTGTATTTTTCCGCCAGTGTGCGGATCTGCTTGCGCATTTCGGCAAAGCCATCCTGTTTGTTCTGAAAACTCGGCAGCAGCGAAAAGCCTTCTTCTGCCGTCACGCCGGGATCGCCGTCCGAGAACAGCACCAGGCCCTGCATCTTTTGCCGCTCGGCCAGCGTGAACAGGCGGTGCAGCCAGGCGCGGTTGGCAACCAGGCGGTCTTCAAACTCGCTGTTGCGGCCCGCTTCCGGAAGATAGTGGTTGTTGTTGGCGGGGAGGTTGATGGTGGCGAACAGCACCTTGCTGTATTCCCAGTGCGCGTTTTCCGCATAGCTGCGGAACTTGGCCGTGGACGACAATCGCGTGACCGTCAGGTGGTGCGCGCCCAGCGATTCGCCATCGACGTAGAACAGCTCACGCAGGCGGTTCAGGCGTTCAATCGCATTCGAGCGGCCGGCGGAATTGATACACGCGCTCCAGTCGCTGCCGGCCAGCGAGACGATCATTGGCTGCAGAGATTCATTCAGCACCGCATGGCGCTGTGCATACAGCTTGTCGCTGCAAGGCTCGTTGCGGGCCTTGATGCCGGTGGCGACCACAAACGCGGTATCGCTTTGCGCCGCCTCGGCAATCGCGCGTTTGAGCGCCGCCTCGTCACGGCCATGCTGCAAAGGATGGCCGATGACGCTGAACTGGAATCCGCGCGCGGCCTGCGGTGCGGCATGCGCTGTCGTCGCGGCCGTAGCGGCGAGGGCGATGCACAGCAGGCGGCGCGCGCGCGGGATCATGCTTGCGCCGATTCCGTCAGGCGCTTGATCTGATACAGGCGGTCCAGCGCTTCGCGCGGCGTCAACGCGTCCGGGTCGAGATCGTCGAGGGCGTCCAGCAGCTCGCGCATGGCCGGGTTTACGGCAGGTGCGGCGGGTTCGATTTCTTCGTCGTTGGCGTCGGCGATTGGCGCGACAAACAGGTCCAGCTGCGGCTTGGCGTCCAGCGCCTGCGCTTCCAGGCGCGCCAGGTGCTTGCGCGCGGCCTTGATGACCGGCTGCGGCACGCCGGCCAGTTGCGCCACTTGCAGACCGTAGCTTTGCGATGCCGGGCCGTCCTGTACTGCGTGCAGGAAGACGATGGTGTCCTTGTGCTCCACTGCCGACAGGTGCACATTGCTGGCGGTCGGGTGGCTTTCCGGCAGCTGCGTCAGCTCGAAGTAGTGGGTGGCGAACAGCGAGAAGCTGCGGCTGGTTTCGATCAGGTGGCGTGCAATCGCCCACGCCAGCGCCAGGCCGTCGAAGGTCGAGGTGCCACGGCCGATTTCATCCATCAGTACCAGCGAGTGTTCGGTGGCGCCATTCAGGATGGCAGCCGCTTCGGTCATCTCCACCATGAAGGTCGAGCGGCCGCCGGCCAGGTCGTCGGTGGCGCCGATACGGGTGAAGATGCGGTCGATCGGGCCAATCACGGCACTCTGCGCAGGAACATAGCTGCCCATGTAGGCCAGCAGCGTAATCAGCGCCACCTGGCGCATGAAGGTCGATTTACCGCCCATGTTAGGACCGGTAATCAGCAGCAGGCGGCGCTCATCGACAAAGCGGCAATCATTGGCGATGAAGCGCTCGATCTGGTTTTCCACCACCGGATGGCGGCCTTCCTTGATGTTGATGCAAGGCGTCTCCACCAACTGCGGCGCGCACCAGTTGTGGCGCAGCGCGTGGTCAGTGAGGGCGGTCAGCGTGTCCAGCTGCGCCAGCGCCTTGGCGATGGTTTGCAGCGTACCGATAAACGGCGCCAGGTCGCCCAGCAGCTGGTCATACAGCATCTTCTCGCGCGCCAGTGCGCGGTCCTGTGCCGACAGGGCCTTGTCTTCAAAAGCCTTCAGCTCCGGCGTGATGTAGCGTTCGCAGTTCTTCAGCGTCTGGCGGCGGCGGTAATCGTCCGGCACCTTGGTGGCCTGGCCATTGGTAACTTCGATGTAGAAGCCGTGGACCTTGTTGTACTCGACGCGCAGATTGGTGATGCCGGTACGCGCGCGTTCGCGCGTCTCCAGGTCGACAAGATACTGGCCGGCGTTTTCCGACAGGCCGCGCAGTTCATCCAGCTCGGCGTCGAAGCCGCGCGCAATGACGCCGCCGTCACGTACCATCACTGCCGGTTCCGGCATCACGGCGCGCTGCAGCAGATCGAGGCAGGCTTCTGGCGTCGACAGGTCGGCGTGGATGGCCGCCAGCAGGCCATTGGCGTCGCTCAGCGTGCGCTGCATGCAGTGGCGCAGTGACGGCAGCTGCGTCAGGCCGTCACGCAGGCTGGCCAGATCGCGCGGGCGGGCCGACAGCAGGGCGATACGGGTGGTGATGCGTTCGATATCCGGCACTTGCGCCAGCGTATGCGACAGCGAACCCGTGGCATCCGCCTGCGCCAGCGCGGCGATGGCTTCATGGCGTGAGCGGGCGACGTTCTGGTCGCGGCGCGCGTGGTGCAGCCAGTGACGCAGCAGGCGCGAACCCATCGCCGTGCGGCAGTGGTCCAGCAGCGAGAACAGCGTCGGCGATTCCTGGCCGCGGATGGTCTCGGTCAGTTCCAGGTTGCGGCGCGTGGCGGCGTCCAGGCCGATGAATTCATTTTCCGTTTCCGTGGTCAGCGTACGCACGTGCTGCAGGCCGCGGCCTTGCGTCGACTGCGCGTAACGCAGCAGCGCGCCCGCTGCGCCGAACGCTGCGCCCAGGCCATCAGCGCCAAAGCCGGTCAGCGTCGAAACGGACAGCTGCTCCAGCAGCGCCTTGTGGCCGCTGACCACATCGAAGTGCCACTCCGGCACGCGGTTGACGTGGCAGGCCGTGTATTCCTCGAACAGTTCACCGTTATCGCCGCGCAGGATCTCGGCTGGCGAGATGCGTTCCAGCTCCTGTTGAATGCGGGCGCTGACCGTGTGGCTGTCGCCCGAGAACTCCATCAGGCGCAGCGCGCCGCTGGCCAGCGACAGCCATGCCAGACCAGCCGTCGCCACCTTGCGCTGGCTGATGATGCACAGCGAGAGCAGTGGGCGTTCAGCTTTTTCCGGCAGCAGGTCGGCATCGGTCAGCGTACCTGGCGTGACCACGCGCATCACCTTGCGTTCAACCGGACCTTTGCTGGTGGCCGGATCGCCGATCTGTTCGCAGATGGCGCAGGATTCGCCGATCTTGACCAGCTTGGCCAGATAGCCTTCCAGCGAATGGAAAGGCACGCCGCACATCTTGATCGGCTGACCACCCGACGAGCCGCGCGCCGTCAGCGTAATGCCGAGGATACGCGCCGCCTTCTCCGCGTCCTCGTGGAACAGCTCATAGAAATCGCCCATGCGGTAGAACACCAGCATATCCGGATGCTGGCTCTTGATGCCCATATACTGCTGCATCATTGGGGTCAATTTTTCGGTCGGGCTGTTCTTGACGGCTGCGGCGTTGATTTCGTTCGGGACGGTGGTCATTGGTTCTTCAAATGATGGTGCGAGATAACCCATCATTTTACCGCTTTCAGCGCCACCGCTGGTGAATTCGCCGTGCGCTGCAGCCAGAGAGGGCACTGGGCTAAGCCAAACCACGTAAATCAGTGAGTTGCAGCGAGTATTTGAGGTAGTGCTGGAACGATATGGTTGCGGCACATCGTTCCAGCAAATATCTGCCTAGTTAATAAACGCCACCAACGCCGGTACCACTTGTTCAGGCGCTTCGTCGATCAGCCAGTGGCCGGAGCCTTTGATGATGACGCTCTGTACATTGCTTGCATACAGTTGGGCTTGCGTGCCGAGGAAGGCGCCTGCTGATTTTTCGCCGGCGATGGTGAGCACTGGCATAGTCAGCTTGGTTTTGCTCATCGGGCCGAAATCGGCGGCGTCCTGTTCAAAGTTGCTGAAGTAGGCGAAGCCGGCGCGCATGCCGCCTGGTTGTGCATAGGCGTTGGTGTACAGCTTGCGGTCCGCTTCTTTGATGGACTTGCCGCCGTTGGCCGAGAAGTCATTCCAGAAGTGTTCGAAGTAGATGCGCTCACGGCCTTTGACCAGTGCCAGTGGCGTCTCGCCGTAGAAGTGGAAGTGCCACACGGCGCCCGGAGGGAAGGCATTGCGCCAGTCGCCGACGCCGGGAACGAAGGCGTCCATGACCACCAGGCGGCTGGTGTCAGCCGGGAACTGAGCGGCGTAGCCGTAGGCCACCATCATGCCGATGTCGTGGCCGACCACGGCTGCTGGTTCGCTGCTGATGGTCTTCACCAGTTCGTGGATGTCGATCGCCAGGTTTTTCTTTTCATAGCCTTGCTCCGCTTTCTCGGAGCCACCCGCACCGCGCAGGTCCGGTACGATGACGGTGTGGTTTTTGACCAGTTCGCGCATCGCGGGGATCCACATATGGCCGGTTTGGCCGTAGCCGTGCAGCAGTACCACTGGCGTACCTTGGCCGCCCACCTTGTAGTGCAGGCGCACGCCGTTGACCTGTGCGTACTTGTCGGTGAAGCCGTCGACTTTGACATCAATCGGCGCAGCCGCATGGGCGCCGAGGGCGGACAGCGACAGGGCGGACGCCGCGATCAGACGCAGACCAAGGCGGCGGGTAGAGCTAAAAGCATTAAACATATTCTTCTCCAGAGAGTGAGATCATTGATATCAGGCGGAAGGCATGAAACCTCAGGCTAATTCTTCGTGGGTGTCGTTTCCAATACCCTAAAGAGTTATCCTCGGCGGTTTTCCTGCCTTCCGGCCAGGAATTACAGCTGGCTCATGCCGCCGTCGATAATCAGTTCGGTGCCGACCACGAAGGCTGCTTCAGGCGACGACAGGTAGAGCACGGCGCCAGCAACTTCATCCGGCGTGCCGAAGCGTTTCAGCGGGATCTGTTGCTGTATCCCGGCGGCCATCGCACTCAGTTGCGCTTCCGGCAGGCCCAGCCGGCCATACAGCGGGGTGGCGACCGGGCCAGGGCTGACCACGTTCACGCGCACACCAACGCCCACCAGCTCCGAGGACAAGGTTTTGGCGAGCGAGATCAATGCCGCTTTGCTGGCTGCGTACACGGAAGACGTTGGCATGCCGATGTGGGCGTTGATGGAGCCGTTCAGGACCACGGCCGCGCCCCGGTTGAACAACGGCGTCAGCGCCTGGATGATGAAGTAAGCGCCTTTCACGTTGACGTCAAACGTGTTGTCCCACAGGGCCTGGTCGACGTCGCTGAACGGGGCGAATTTCGCAACGCCTGCGTTGATGAACAGTGCGTCGATGTGGATGCCTTGTGCTTTCAGTTCGGCGGCCAGCTGTTTGGCGTCGCTGATATTGCCCTGGTCGTATTGCAGTGCGATCGCATCGCTGCCCAGTTGTTCGCGGGCTTCTTCCAGTGTTGCCAGGTCGCGGCCGGTGATGATGACGCGGGCGCCTTCGTTGGCAAACTGGGTTGCGGTAGCCAGGCCGATGCCGCTGTTGCCACCGGTGACGAGGACGGTTTTGTTTTCAAAGCGTTTCATGTTGATGCTCCAGAGTGAAGTTAGTTTTGCGTGCGGCTTGGATAGGCGCGCAGTTCGGTCAGGAAGGTGATGGTGCGTTCGCCGGCCAGCAGCTCAGGCAGCGCCGCTTCGTAGGCCTGGCGATAAGGCTTGTTCAGGTGCTCGGCCAGGAAGGTTTCGCGGCTGCAGGCCCAGGTTTCGTACAGGACAATTGTGTCCGGTTCGGCCTGGTCTTCATGTACCCAGGTGTTGATGAAGTCCGGCTCTTTCGCCATGTTGTCGACCACGTCGAACAGCATGGTGCGCATTTGTTCGCGTTTCTCCGGGCGCGCCGGTAGGCGTACGACGAAGGCGACGGTTTCACTGGCAGGGTGGGTCAAGGTAGTCATTGCTGGCTCTCAGATGAGTTGGTGTGAGATCACTATATTCATTCCTTGGTTGTGAATCGATGGTCTATATATGTATAGTTAATTCATATTTTGTGAATCAAATAAACAGCCGTTTACGATAAAAATACTGCGGCGAGGCAGATCTTTATAAAACCTTTAGACGCTCCACGCTAAGCTCCTGGCAGGCTAACGATGAGGAGGGCCGCCATGTATGACGAGACTTTCGATCCAAGACGCAGCGACGACGGATGTGAAGAATCCATTGCTACGCAAAGGCTGTTACGGGCGCAGCGCAAATCCTTGCGGGCTGGATACCTGGTATTTGCCGTGATCGCGCTGAGCGCCGGTATGCAATTGCTGATCGAAGGTCTTTACGGCCGATGAGTTTCGCGCAGCCGGCCAACGTCAGCCTGTAGCGCGTGTTAGAATTTTCGTTCTTCCACTTCGCCGGAGCATGACGACATGAACAAGTAATGCGCTGATGCTTTGCATCTATCTGACTATCGCTGCCCAATGCGACCTGTCAGCCGCATACTGACGTTCATCTTCAGCATCGCTTCCGCGCCTGCATCAGCAGGCCACGCCAGCGCTTTGTGCCATTCTGCGGCGGCAGTATCGCGGGCAGTTTTCCCCTCGTTTTTAAGGAAAACCTTATGCCGCATACTGATCAAATTGATGTGTATAACCACAACCGTACTTCCTGGGATCGTCAGGCTGCGCAGAACTGCGAATGGTCGCAGCCTGTCACTGCGGAGGAAATCGCTGCTGCCCGCAATGGCAGCTGGCAGGTCCGGCTGACGCCAGGTGCATTGCCGGCCGGCTGGCTGGATAATGTGCGCGGCCTGCGCATCTTGTGCCTGGCTTCGGGCGGAGGCCAGCAGGCGCCTGTGCTGGCGGCAGCCGGTGCGGACGTCACCGTGTTCGATGCCTCCGACCTGCAGCTACAGCAAGACCGTATGGTGGCGCAGCGCGATGGCCTGGCGCTCAAGGTCGTACAGGGCGACATGCGCGATCTGTCGGCCTTCGCCGATGACGCATTCGATGTGGTGTTTCATCCAATCTCTAACCTGTACGTGCCGGATGTGCGTCCGGTCTGGCGCGAGTGCTTCCGTGTATTGCGTCGTGGCGGCAGGTTGCTGAGCAGTTTTTACAATCCAGTGGTGTTTGTAGGCGACCGCGATCCCGCCTATGCGGAGCAGGGACTGATACGTCCGCGTTTTTCAATCCCTTATTCCGATGTCGACGATCTGGAGGCGGAGGCGTTGGCTGCCAGGCAGCAGCGCGGCGAAGCGCTGGTGTTCGGCCATAGCCTGGGCGATCAGATCAACGGTCAACTGGCGGCGGGCTTTGTGCTGACGGGGTTTTACGAAGACCATCAGCCACGCCCGCGCTTTGTGATCGACCGCTATCTGCCGACCTTCCTGGCGACGCGCGCGATGAAGCCATAACACCTCAATCGTGCTGCTCCAGCGCCGCGCCGCAGCCCCTGCAGAAGCGGGCGTCTGCATCATGGCCTGTGGCGAGGCAGTTGGGGCAGGCACGCGACGAGGGCCGTGGCTGGCCTCGTTGGTAGGTGATTTCCGAGCTGATGATGCCGGTCGGGACGGCCAGAATGCCCCAGCCGAGCAGCATCATGAAGGAGGCGATGGTGCGGCCTGTGTCAGTTTTGGGGACCAGGTCGCCAAAGCCGACGGTAGTCATGGTCGAGATGGCCCAGTAGACGGCGGTGGGAATGCTGGTGTAGCCGTTCTCCGGGCCTTCGACCACATACATCACGGTACCCAGCAAGAACACAATCAGGAACACGACCGACAGGAAGATGAAGATCTTGCGGCGGCTGGCCATGAGCGCCTCGCCCAGCATGCTGTATTCCTGGATGTAGAGCGTCAGTTTCAGAATCCGGAAGATGCGCAGCAGGCGCAGGATGCGCAGGCCCAGCACCACATGCGCGCCGGGGAAGAATAGCGACACATAGTTCGGCAATATTGACAGCAGGTCGATCACGCCGAAGAAGCTGCGCGCATAGACGGCCGGACGCTTCACGCAGACGCAGCGCGCAACATACTCGATGGTGAATAGCACGGTGAAGAACCATTCCGCCGCCTCCAGCCAGTCGCCGTGCTGCGCCGCGAACGGCCGCACGCTGGCCATCACCACCACCAGTACGCTGAGCAGAATGGCACCGATCAGCGCCAGATCGAAAGCGCGGCCTGTGGGCGTGTCCGATTCAAAGATGACCGCATACAGCGACGCCCGCCAGCCACCATCGGGCTTGCCGAGGCGCTGATGTGGATCCGATGACCGCGCGGCAGGCGCAGGGGTTTGATGTTTGTTCTCGTTAGTCATAGTGCCCCATCTTACCGGCAAATTCAGCCATCTAGCGCCGCCGTCGTTCCGTTGCTGGAGTGTTGAGCGAAATCACTATTATTTGCCGTCTTGCGGCATAGAGTGGGGCGTCATGCTTACCGGAGATAGTCATGTCGCAAAATTCTTTCAAGACGCAAGCAGATAACTCGGAAATGAAGATGAGTGCCTCCGCCAAAACGCGTATGCGGCAACGAGAGAGCGCGCAATATCGCTACTATGATGACGGTGGTCGAGGCCTAGGGAACTGTACTTGGGGAATTGGTACGCTCGCCCACCGTGGGCCATGCACTGCAGAAGAATTGGCGCGGCCAGTCAGCGCTACGCAGGTAGAAATAACGTTTTCTGCAAAGCTCGCAGAGGCGGAACGAACTGTACGTAAAAGAGTGAGCAAACAAGTGCTCACACAGGACCAGTTTGATGCCCTGGTCAGTTTTACATTCAATGCAGGTCCTCGCGGCGCCGAAAGTGCCTTGGCATATGCAGATAAAGGAGATTTCAAGGCCACTGCGCGGGCTATATCCCGAACGATTTATATGACAGTTCAGACCCGAAAAGGGGCGAGGCGTGTGGTTGCGCGTGGACTAATTCCGCGCAGGGCTGAGGAAAGCGGGCCGTTTCGTTTTCCTGACCAGTAGAACTATCACAACGATAAGGCGGTAAGTATGAAGCTATTAAAATTTGCTGTTCCTGCTTTGCTCTTTGTTATCCTGAATCTGCAGAGCACGAGTGGCGCGAATCCTCCTGTGGTTAACTCGGATATCTACGGGCGTTGGCGTATCTCTAAAGTCCTTGGCGCTTCGGATATTGCTGCAATGTCCGATAAAGAGGCCCAGGGTTTCGTCGGGAAGACAGTGACGATCACTAAGAACGTTTTCGTATTCAACGGCGAGACTTGCGATGCGCCTTCTTACGAGCGATCGCAGGACGACCTGGTCAAATCATTCAGGGAGTTGGGGAACATGCGTGTTGCGGCTCTGGGTTTGCCCGATCCCGTGACCTCTATTGATGCTCGCTGCACGCACCTGTTTCTCAAAAAATCAGGTGTCATCGTCGTTCACTGGAATGGCTTTTATTTTGATGCGATAAAGCGGCGATGATCGGCGTGTGCCAGTCTCGCATATCGAATTTGCATGAATCATCTCAATCTTCTTATGCCTGCGATGTTCGGCCTTACGCTAGCATGGGCGTATGAAAAAAATTCTGATCTTGATGTTGATGGCGGCATCCTTCGCTGCCCATGCTGACTCCTTCGTCAAAGGCGCCGATGTCGGCTGGCTGCCGCAGATGGAGGCCACTGGCTACAAATTCCGCAATGCCCAGGGCAAGGAGGAGGACTGCCTGCAGATCCTGAAGGATCTTGGTATCAATACCATCCGTCTGCGCACGTGGGTGAATCCGTCTGACGACAGGGCCAGCGGTCACAATAGCAAGGACGAAACCGTGGCCATGGCGGTGCGTGCGCAGAAGATGGGCATGCGCGTCATGCTCAACTTCCATTACAGCGACAGCTGGGCCGACCCGCAGCAGCAGCGCAAGCCTGCGGCGTGGGTCAATCATGACTTCCCGCAGTTGCTGAAGGATGTCTACAGCTACACCTACGATGTCATGCAAGCCATGAAGCAGGCCGGCGTGGCGCCCGAGTGGGTACAGGTAGGCAATGAGACGCGCACTGGCATGATCTACCCGGAAGGCCACACGGACAACTGGCCGCAACTGGCGCAGTTGATTAACCAGGGCTATGACGCCATCAAGGCTGTCAGCCCGGCCTCCAAGGTGGTGCTGCATCTGGACCGCGGCCATGACAACAAGTGGTTCCGCACCTGGTTCGATAATGCGAAAGCGTATGGCGCCAAGTACGATGTGATTGGCCTGTCCTACTATCCGTACTGGCTGGACGGCCGCCCGGACTACACTTTGTCGATCAACGACCTGGCCGCCAACATGAACGACATGGCGGCGCGTTACGGCAAGGAGGTCATGGTGGTGGAGGTGGGCGGCGAGGACAGTCAGCCACAAAATACCTATGACATGCTGGTGGCCGTGCAGCAGAAGGTGAGGGCGGTGCCGGACCACAAAGGGCTGGGCGTGATTTACTGGGAACCGCAGGGTGCGCGCAGCTGGAGCCACTACGAATTGAGCGCCTGGGGCGCCGATGGCCGTCCAACCAAGGCCATGGAAGCCTTCCGCACCCGATAGCGGAAGAAATTATTATAAGGAAGATCGTTTATTTTCGTTTTCAGCAGATCAAGGCTTGTCTATACTTTTTCGCAAAGTAAAACAACCAAGGACTGCTGATGAGTAAAGCTTTGATGGCCGTGGTGTCGGCCGGTGCGTTCGCCGCCGTGCATGCGCAGGATGTTTCCGACAAAATTGAGAAGGTCGAAGTGACCGCAACCCGCACCGGCGCGGTCGATGTGCAGCAGGTGCCTGCCGCGATCACGGTGCTGAAACCGGAGAGCTTGACCAAGTATGGCCAGGGTAATCTGACGGATATCGCCAACCTGGTGCCGGCCATGTCGGTGCAGGAGCAGGGGCCTGGCGTCAACAACATCACCATGCGCGGCCTGGTAGTACGCGGCATTGTGCCGTCCGAAGTGCAGGACGCATCGCTGGTGGCGGTGTATATCGATGAAATGCCGGTGACGCTGAAGTCGTCCAACCCGGATCTCAAAGTGCTGGACCTGGAGCGCGTGGAAGTGCTGCAAGGTCCGCAAGGTACGCTGTTCGGTGCCGGCGCCATGGCGGGCACGGTGCGCCAGATTACGCAAAAGCCTGAGTTCAATGACTTCTTTGGTTCGGTGGAAGCAGTCGGTTCGCGCACCTCCAAATTTGGCGGCACCAATCACAATCTGCGCGCCACGGTCAACGTACCGGTCAAGGATGATGTGCTGGCACTGCGTTTGACAGGCTATACTGGAAACGATTCCGGCTATGTGCGCAACGAGCAGACCGGTGGTACCACGAATGCCGTGTCGACCAATCAGGCCCGCGTGGCCGCACGCCTGCGCGCGACGCCGGATCTGCTGATCGATGCCAGCATCATCGCCTCCAACATCAAGGGCGGCATCAATGACGCTTATTCCGGCCTGGCGCCATACACCACCACTTCGCTGACGCCGCAGACCAGCAACGACAATCTGCAGCTGTACAACCTGACGCTGAATTACGATGCGGGTGTGGCGCAGCTGGTGTCGTCCAGCTCTTATCTGCACCGCGATACGCTGTACGTCAACTCCGGCCAGTACAAGGCCACGGCCTTCATCTTTGGCGGCCAGTCGCCGCTGATCGGATCGTCGTACGTGATCGGCAACGCGCTCAAGGATTTCGCGCAGGAGTTCCGGCTGCAGTCGAAACCGGGCGGCCCGCTCAAGTGGACCGCAGGCGCCTTTTACACGCAAGGCAAGCGCGATCTGCGCCAGGATCAGCCTACGCCAGGCTTTGATGCACGTTTCGCCACCGCCCACAACTTCCCCGGCTATAACTCGCAGCAGAACGATAATGCGTTCACGCCCGACGACTACTTCTCCGGCACGCAGAACATCAAGTCGCGTGAAGCGGCAGTGTTTGCGGAAGCGACTTACACCGTGTGGGATAAGCTGGACCTGACGGCTGGCCTGCGTCTGTTCCGCGGCACGCAGGACTTCGACCTGAAGTTCACTGGCCTGTTCGGCAATCTGGTCAACTCCACGCCAGCCGCACCGCATAGCGCGCAGCCGGAAGTGAGCACCAGCAGCGAAACGTCCAAGGGCGCCAATCCGCGCTTCGCCGCAGCGTACCGCCTGGATGAAGACCACACGCTGTACACGTCGGTGGGCAAGGGCTTCCGCTATGGCGGTAACAATCAGCCGGTGCCGTTCAACTTCTGCGGCGTGAATGCGCCGTCGACCTTTTCGCCAGACAGCCTGTGGAACTTTGAAGCCGGTTCGAAGAACACGCTGTTCGATCGCCGCGTGACCTTCAATGCCAGTGCTTACCTGATCAAGTGGAAGGACGTGCAGGTCTTCGACAAGCTGCCGTGCACCTACTACTTCACGCAGAACGCCGGCAAGATCCGTAGCGAAGGTGTGGAACTGGAGAGCTTCTTCAAGGTGTCCCGCCAGGCCTCGGTTGGCCTGAGCGCGACCTTCAACCATGCTTACGCCACTGAGACGGTAGTCACCGGCATCCCGGCGCAGAACATCCCGGCCGATGCACGCGTGCCATATGCACCGAAGTTCGCTGCTACCGCGACTGCCAACTACACGATCCCGCTGGCAGGCAAGGAAGAGATTGCGCTGTCGGCGAACTATGCGCACCGTGGCGAGGCGTACACCAACTTCGCCTCGTCGCAGGGCAGCTATTCGCGTATCCCGTCGTCGAATACCTTGAATGCGACGGCGGTCTACAAAACCGGGCCATATGAATTCGGCCTGTTTGGTACCAACCTGACCAATGGCGCCAAGATCAGCGACGTGACCACCAACACCATCGCGATCCAGCCGGGCGACAATCTGTACATGATTCGTCCGCGCACGGTGGGCTTGCGCGTCAAGGCGCGCTTCTGATGTACCAGTGGCTGACAACACGGCTTGCAGCATCGGTGCTGCTGTTGTCGGCCCCTGCATGGGCTGCCAGCGGAGACGCCATCGTGATCGGCTCCAAGATCGATACGGAGGGCGCGCTGCTGTGCCCTCTGGTGGGATTGACGTTGAAAGCCCATGGCATCAAGGTGATTGAAAAATGCGGCACCGGCGCCACGCAGGTGGTGCGCAAGGCTTTGCTGGCGGGAGAGATTGATGTTTATCCCGAATACACCGGCAATGCGCCTTACCTGATCAAGAACGTCCGTTTTGCTCCGGGTACGTTCCGCGATGCCGCCAGTGGCTACGCGGCCGGCGCGGCAGCGGACCTGGCGCAGAACGGCATTGTGTGGCTCAAGCCTGCACCCGCCAACGTGACCTACGGTTTTGCAATGCCGGCCAAGCTGGCGGCTGCGCAGGGCATCACGTCGCTGACGCAGCTGGCTGCGTACATCAATGCTGGCAAGCCGTTCAAGGTGGTCGTCAGCCAGGAATTTGTTGACCGTGCCGATGGATTGAAGGCGTTTGAGCATGCTTACGGTTTCAAACTGGCGCCGTCGCAGCTGATCATTCTGCCGGGTGGGAATACGGCGCAGACCGAGTCCGCTGCCGCACGCGGCACCAGCGGCGCCAATGCGGCCATGGCCTACAGCACCGATGGCCAGCTGGCGGCGATGGGACTGGTGGGGCTGAATGACACCGGCGCCGCTGCCGATATCTACCAGCCTTTGCTCACCATCCGCAGCGAGGCCTTGAAAAAATATCCGGCCATTCCGGCCATCATCGAGCCTGTTTTCGCCACGCTGGATACTGCCACGCTATCGCGCCTCAACGCCCGCATTGTGGTTGGCGGCGAGCCTGGCACCAAGGTGGCGGAGAAATACCTGCGTGAGAAAGGATTCCTGAAATGAGCGCAGCACTTCCTTTACCCCTATCCCGCAAGGCAGGCCTGAACTGGCCGCTGGCGGCAGCGCGTCCGAACGCCATTGCACTGACTGCGGTGATCATCGGTTTGCTGTCCTTGCAGTGGCCATTTGTCGTGCTGCATCCAAACCGCGTAGCGCCGGATGGCGATGAGCTGACCGTCTTTGGCCTGGGCGGCATGTGGGCGGCGCTGATTGTGAGTGGCTGGCTGCTGCAAGCTTTAGCCGTCTGGCTTGCGCGTGGGCGTGCGCGCGCACCGGCATTGGCGCTATCGCTGACCTGGGCAGCATCGGCTAGCTATGTAGCGTTGACGTGGGGCGCTGTGGCGCTGCCGGGCGATCAGGAATGGGCGCGTGTCGCCATTGCTGGTGGGGCATGGGGCACATTGGCGGCGGTGTACATCGGCGCCTTTGCCCTGTACGCGGAAGCGCCACGCTGGCTGGCGTTGCCCGTGCTGGCATTGGCAGCGTTGGCATGGACCGCGCCATACCAGCATCTGGGCGTGGTGATGGAGTACCAGATGGCGGCAGACGTCTTCCATGATGAGCTGCTGCAGCATTTGCTGCTGGTAGCGGTTTCGCTGCCACCGGCGATGTTGCTGGGCGCCGCCATCGGTTTGCTGGCTGCGCGCAAAAGGGCGCTGGAGAGCGTGCTGCTGGGCGCTGCCGGTCTGCTGCAAACCATTCCGTCGATTGCCTTGTTTGGACTGCTGTTGCCGATCATGGGCTTGGGCGCAAAGCCGGCCATATTGGCAATGGTGCTATATGGTCTGTGGCCTGTGGTCGTCAACACGCACACGGGCCTGGGCGCCGTGCCGCCCGCCATGCTGGATGCAGCGCGCGGTGTCGGCATGAGTGCATGGCAGATGTTCTGGCGGGTGGAGTTGCCGCTGGCTGCGCCATTTTTTGTGGAAGGCGTACGCGGCGCGATGCTGATGCTCATAGGCCTGGCGACGGTAGCGGTACTCATCAACGCTGGAGGCCTGGGCTATTTTCTGCTGCGCGGCACGGAGCAGGCGGTGCCGGATCTGGTGCTGCTTGGGTCTTTGCCGGTTGTGGCGTTGGCCTTTGCTGCCGATGCTGTCATGCGTTTGCTGGCATGGCGCCTGGCGCCGAAAGGGAGAGCGGCATGATCAGCCTGCGTAACATCGAAAAACACTATGACGGCGTGCAAGCGCTCAAACACGTCAATCTGGATATCGCCGATGGCGAACTGGTGGTGCTGATTGGGCCGTCCGGCTGCGGCAAATCGACGCTGCTGCGCACGGTGAACCGCATGACGGAACCGAGTGCAGGGCAGATCATCATAGACGGCCGCAATGCGCTGGAAAGCGATCCTGTACTGCTGCGCCGCTCCATCGGCTATGTGATTCAGAACGTGGGGCTGTTCCCGCACATGACGGTACGCGAGAACGTGGCCGTGGTGCCGCAGCTGCTGGGATGGGACAAAGCCAAACGCCTGCGCCGCGCCGATGAAATGCTGGAGCTGGTGCGCCTGGATCCGGAACGTTTTGGCAGCCGCTATCCTGGCCAGCTGTCCGGCGGACAGCAGCAGCGCGTGGGTATCGCACGCGCGCTGGCGGCTGATCCCGCAGTGCTGCTCATGGACGAACCTTTCAGCGCGGTCGATCCGATCACGCGCGAGCAGTTGCAGGAAGAGCTGCTGCGCATTCAGCGCGATGTGCGCAAAACCATCCTCTTCGTCACCCACGATATCGATGAAGCGATACGCCTTGGCGATAAGATCTGCCTGATGCGCGACGGCGCGGTGGTGCAATACGCCGACCCGGATACCATGTTGCGGCAGCCAGCCGATGCGTTTGTGGCGCAGTTCTTTGGCCAGGAACCTGCACTGCGGCGCCTGGCGCGGCATAGCGTGGCCGACTTTGTGCGCACCGACGCGGCCAGCCTCGCCGCTGCTGCCAAAGCGTTGAACGAGGGAGCCGCAAGCGTCACGCTCACCACTGGCGCGCGCACGGCGCTGAGCAAACTGTTGGATGGCCAACCCTTGCTGCCGGTCGTGGACCAAGCGGGAGCCGTGGCAGGCCTGGTGGCATTGGCGGATCTGACGCTGGCGCAGGTGCCCGCTGCCGCGCCGCACGTCAATCGTGCGCTGGCAGCATGACACGCTCGCGCATCGAAGCGGCGCTGGCGCTGCTATGCTGGCCGGCGTTGTGGCTGGTCTATCGTCAGGAAGACTGGTGGCGCGCGATACTGGCGCCATTGGCTGGACCAGACCAGCCGGTGCTGTATGAACGCATCCAGCTGATCGACGCTGCACAAAACCATGTGCTGATTGTGTTGACGGCCATGGCCTTTGTCGTTGTGCTGGGTGTCCCGCTGGCGATACTGGCCACGCGTACCGCTGGCAAACCCTTGCTGCCGCTGATCGCCAATACCGCCACCATCGGCCAGACGCTGCCGCCCATTGCCGTGCTGTTTCTCGTCACGCCGGTCGTCGGTTTCGGACCGCAGGCCATGATGTTCGCGCTGTTCACCTATGGCCTGATGCCGACCGTGCAAGCCACGCTGACCGGCTGGCGCGAGATCGACGCCGACGTACGCCGTGCCGCCGAAGGCATGGGCATGGGACCATGGCGTCAATTGCTGACGGTGGAGCTGCCATTGGCGCTGCCTGGCATGCTGGCCGGCATCCGCACCAGTTTGATCTTGTCGGTAGCGACAGCGTCGCTGGCGCCGATCACGGGCGGCGTTAGCCTGGGTACGCCCATCGTTTCGGGCCTGGCGGTGGACAATGCTTCGCAGGTGATGGAAGGTGCGCTGGCCGTGGCGTTGCTGGCGCTGTGCAGCGACTATTCCATGCGTGTGCTGCAGCGCCGCCTCACCCCGTGGCGGGCATGATTACGCTTGATGATCGCCCGCTCGACTGGCGAGAAGTGGCACAGGTTGCACGCGGCGCAAAGCTGGCGCTGGGCGATGCTGCGCTACAGCGTCTGCATGACGCGCGGCGCATTGTCGACCGCATTGTTGATGATGGCACCCGCGCCTATGGCATCAATACCGGCCTTGGCGCACTGTGCGAACAGATACTGGCGCCGCAGGCACTTGCCGCGCTATCGCTCAATACCTTGAAGAGCCACGCTTGCGGTGTTGGTGCTCCGCTGGACGATGAACTGGTGCGCGCCATCATGTGCGCGCAGGTGGCCAATTACAGCCATGGCAAATCCGGCATCACCCCAGCTTTGGTGGAAGGCCTGACGGCGCTGCTGAACCAGAACCTGATACCCGTCGTGCCAGCGCGCGGTTCGGTGGGTTATCTGACGCATATGGCGCATATCGGCCTGCCGTTGACCGGCTTGTGGCAGCTGCGCTCCGGCGGCATCGTGCAGGACGCACGTCAGGCACTGATGGATGCAGGACTGGCGCCGCTGTCGCTGGCGGCCAAGGATGGCCTCAGCCTCGTCAACGGCACGCCCTGCATGACTGGTCTGCTGTGCGTTGCGCTGGCGCGTGCCGAGCGTTTGCAGAAGTGGGCCGACATCGTTGCTGCCATGAGTTTCGAGGCCTTGCGTGGGCAGCTGGCGGCGTTCGATAGCGATGCGCTCGCACTCAAGCCACACGCTGGCGCGCAGGCCGTTGGTCGCAACTTGCGCGCACTGCTGGACGGCAGCGCGCTGCTGCAAGCCTCGCAAGGCTTGCGCTTGCAGGATGCATTGAGCCTGCGCGCGATTCCGCAAGTGCATGGCGCCACCCGCGACCAGCTTGCGCATGTGGCCAGGCAGGTCAACATCGAACTGGCTTCCGCCACCGACAACCCGCTGGTGACGGGAACGCCGGACAATTACCGTGTGATGTCGCAAGCGAATCCGCATGGCCAGTCGCTGGCGTTTGCAGCAGACTTGTTGACTATCGCGCTGGCGGAACTGGGCGGTATCGCCGAGCGCCGCATCGACCGTCTGGTGAATCCGCTGGTCAGCGGCCTGCCAGCCTTCCTGGTCGAGGACAGCGGCGTCAATTCCGGCCTGATGATCGTGCAGTATGTCGCCGCATCGCTGGTGGCGGAAAACAAGGTGCTGTCGCAGCCGATGGTGGTCGATAACTATGTCACGTCGGCGCTGCAGGAGGACCATCTGAGCCTGGCCACGCCAGCCGCGCTGAAGGCCTTGCAAGTCATCGAAAACAGTGAGCGCATACTGGCATTGGAATATCTGACAGCAGGGCAGGCATTGTCGTTTCATGCGCCGGAATCGCTGGCCCGTGGCACCCGTGCCGCATTGTCGCTGCTGCGCGAGCATGTGGAGGTGTACACGGAGGACCGCATCCTGGCGCCGGATATCGCTGCCGTCACTGCCATCATCCAGAGCGAAGAGGGCATAGGCCGCGTCGAAGCCCGGCTCACCGTACCCGGACAATCCGCTCCGCACCGACTGGATTGATGGCGTAGCCGTTGCGGCCTGCGGCCTTCACGCCGTACAAGGCCTGGTCGGCGGCGCGCATCAGGTCTTCGCTGGTCGCCATCGAATTGCCGCAGATGGCAATGCCGATGCTGGCGCGTACCTCGCGCTGTACGGTGCTGATGAAGAACGGCGGCTGCATGGCGTCGATGATGCGCTTGCCCAGTACATCCATTTCCAGGGTTGAAGACAGCTGCTCAAACACGATCACGAATTCGTCGCCGGCCAGCCGTGCCACCGTATCCGTGGTGCGTACCGTGGCTGTCAGGCGCCGCGCGAACTCGATCAGCACCTGGTCGCCACCGGCGTGGCCCAGCGTGTCGTTGATGTCCTTGAACTGGTCAATGTCCAGCATCGCCAGTGCCACCGGCTGGCCCGAGCGCGCAGCGCGTGCCAGCGCCTGCGGCAGAAACGCATCGAACATGCGGCGGTTATTCAAACCGGTCAGCACGTCGGTAGTCGCCAGCCGGCGCAATTCCTGCTCCGCCTCCGCGCGCCGTTGCGACAAGCCATAGAACGCCCGGCTCAAATGGCCGAATTCATCGCGGCGCGCGACGTCAAATACGGCGATATCGGCACGGCCGGCGCTGATGTCTTCCACATGGCGGTGCAGCCGCCGCAATGGACGCAGCAAGCCTTTGGTGATCGCCCAGCCGAACAGGCCTGCAATGACGGTCAGCATGGCAGCGCCCATCAGTGCGCGCAGACGCACGCTGAGCATGGACGAAAACGCACTGCGTACCGGATAAGACAAACCGATGACCCAGTCCACCTCGCGCAAGCGCTTGTGCACCAGCAGTACCGGCACGCCTTCATCCAGCACGCCGTCTTCCCAGCCTTCGTCGTTGCGTAGCACGGCTTCCAGCAGCGAGCCTGGCGCATCGTCGCTGGTCTCGAGTATGCGTGCCTTGTCCGGGTGGTGCACCATGACGCCTTTGCTGGTGACGATGAACAGATAGCCATCCGCACCGGCGCGCAGTGCATCCAGCTGTGCCGAAAATGAAGGCCGCAGCAGATCGATGGCGCCGAGGATGATGCCGATGACCTTACCGTTCGCGTCATGCAGCGGCTGCGTCAGTACCACTACCGGCTGTCCGGAAAGCGTGCTTTTGAAGGGCGCCGAAATCACGCCTTCATGCAGCTTGAGGGTGTCGCGAAAATATTCGCGTTCGGCGATGTTGATTTGCCGCGTCTGGCGATTGCGCAGGCTGGCGACAAGGTTGCCAGAGAGGTCGAAGGCGGTGACGTTGAAGAAGGCATCGCGCAGCGTCTCATGCGCTTCCAGCAGCGGCTGGAGTTGATCCACCGGCAGGCCGCGCGCGTCGATTTCTTCGCTGATGGCCTTGAGCAGCTCGTGTTTATCCTGCAGGTCGTTGTCGATGAACGCGGCGGCCCCGGTCAGCAGGGATAGCTCCTGACGGCCGATCACCTGCCGCAGTTCGGATTCGGCAATCAGCAGCGAGACGCCGCCAGCGCCTATGCCGGCAAACAACACCAGCGCAATCACCAGAGCGCTGATCTTGAATTTGAAGCTGTAAAAGAAACCGGGAATAGGCCGCATGCTCGCTCCTGACTTGCACGTCTATGGCTGGTAAAAACCAGTATATCGCTTTGCCGCGCCACCTAGCGCCGTGGTGGGCGCGGCGTTGCCGACAAATCTTCAACTAGTTTATTGATCTTGTTATATGGAAATTATTGGTTTAAGCTGGTTAAATGTTACACAACGCTTAAAACGATAGGAAACAATTATGTTTGCCAATTTGACCATTCGCACCCGCTTGATCGCCACCATGGCTTTGCTGGGAATTCTGATCATTTTCATTGGCACCCGTGGCGTGCTGGCGCTGCACACGTCGAACAATGTGCTGAAAGACGTGTATGCCAATTCCATGGTGTCGATGAAAGCCATTTACGAAGCGCAGATCCAGATTGACCGCGCCCGTTTGTCGCTGGACCGCGTGGCGCTGAAGCCGGATGCGGCCAACGCGCAGGAAACGCTGAAGCGCGCGCAGGACTTCATCGACGGGAATGAAAAATTCTGGAAGAGCTATCTGGCCCTGCCGTTCGGCGATGGCGAGAAGGCGCTGGCCGACCAGGTCGAGTCCACGCGCCAGGCCTTGCTCAAGGATGGCCTGCAAGCTGCCATCAAGGCGCTCGGCGACAAGAACCAGACTGAGATCGACCGCCTGATGCTGGGCGAGGTGACGCGCCTGTTCCGCCTGTATACGGATGCCTCCGAAAAGCTGACGACCTACCAGCTCAAGGCGACCGCCGAGCAGTATGACGAAAGCCAGGCCTCCTATGAGCGCAATATGATGCTGGCGATCGGCGCCATCGTGGTGGGGATTGTGCTGGCGGCCATCTCCGGCGGGCTGCTGCTGCGCGCGGTGATGGGGCCTCTGGACCAGGTGCGTTCGCACTTCCACGCCATGGCTGACGGTAATCTGTCCAACCATATCGAACAAGGCCGCAAGGATGAAATGGGCGAGATGATGGAAGGGCTGTCGCAGATGCAGGAGCGCCTGGCCGGCACGGTGCGCAGCGTGCGCGAAGGCAGCGATGCGATTGCGACTGCCAGCAGCGAGATCGCCGCCGGTAATCTGGACCTGTCGCGCCGCACCGAGCAGCAGGCCGCCAATCTGGAAGAGACGGCATCGTCGCTGGAAGAACTGACGTCCACCGTGCGCCAGAATTCCGAGAATGCGCGGCAGGCCAATGCGCTGGCGGTATCGGCGTCCGACATCGCCGTCAAAGGCGGTGAACTGGTGACGCGCGTGATTGACACCATGGGTTCCATCACCCAATCGTCCGACAAGATTGCCGACATCATTGGTGTGATTGACGGTATCGCCTTCCAGACCAACATCCTGGCGCTGAATGCCGCGGTGGAAGCAGCGCGCGCCGGTGAGCAGGGCCGTGGCTTCGCCGTGGTGGCAACCGAGGTGCGCAACCTGGCGCAGCGTTCGGCCGCAGCGGCCAAGGACATCAAGGCGCTGATTACGGATTCGGTGGAGAAGGTGGGCAGCGGCAGTGCGCTGGTCAACGAGGCTGGCGAAACCATGCACGACATCGTCAACAGCGTGCGCCGCGTGACCGATATCATCAGCGAGATCAGCCAGGCCGGCCGCGAACAGGAAACCGGCATCGAGCAAATCAATATTGCGGTGGCCGAGATGGATACGGTCACGCAGCAGAATGCCGCACTGGTGGAAGAAGCGGCGGCCGCATCGCAGGCCATGCAGGAGCAGGCCGTCAAGCTGGCAGAGATGGTGGCGGTGTTCCAGGTGGCGGGCAGCAGCGCGGTGGCACGCCGTCAACCGGCTGCGGCACGTTCTACTGCGGTTGCCACCACCCAGCCGCTGCGCCGTCCTGCACCGAAGGCCGCAGCGAAACCGGAGGCAAAGCCGGCCGCCAAGCCTGCATCCAAAGCGGCGGCAGCGGATGAGTGGGAAGAGTTCTGATCCCTACAGCATCGGCAGGCGCAGCATGTCCACCGTTTTACGGATGATGAAGTTGCGCTTGCTGGTGTAGGGCGGGAAGAACAGTTTGATCGTCATGATTGGCGACGACTTCAACACCGCCCGTTCGTGCGAGAAGGCCTTGAAACCATACTCGCCATGGGCGTTGCCGATGCCCGAGTTATTCACCCCGCCAAACGGCAGGTTCCCGTGCGCGAAATGCGCCACGCAGTGATTGACGCAGGCGCCACCTGAGCTGGTGCGCTGCAGTACCCGGTCGATATTGCCCTGGTCGCGGCTCCAGATGTACAACGCCAGCGGCTTCGGAGCGGCGTTGATGGTGGCGATGACCTGATCCAGATCTGTGTACGGGATGATCGGCAGCAGTGGCCCGAAAATCTCTTCCGACATGATCTCCGCATCGGCTGGCACATGCTCCAGCAGGGTTGGCGCCACATAGTGCGCGGCTTCATCGACCACGCCGCCGCAGCTGACTTTCGCGCCGCGCTGCACCGCATCCTGGAGCAGGCCCGCTACGCGCTGTGTGTGGCGCAGGTTGACCACGCGTGCGAGGTCCGGGCTCTGTTTCTGCTGCGCGTCCGTTTCGCCGTAGCGCGCTTGCAGCACTGCGCGGCAGGCGCTGACGAAAGCGTCTTTCACGGCTTCGTGCACATACACATGGTCGGGCGCCACGCAGGTCTGGCCGTTGTTGATGAACTTACCCCACATGACGGTTTCCGCCGCCAGTTTGAGGTTGGCCGTCTGGTCAACGATGGTGGGCGACTTGCCGCCCAGTTCCAGCGTCACGCTGGTCAGGTGTCTGGCAGCGGCAGCCATCACCAGTTTGCCGACGGCGGGTGATCCGGTGAAGAAGATGTGATCGAAGGGCAGGGCCAGCAGCGCTTGCGAGGTCTCCGCCGCGCCTTCAAAGATCGCAACTTCGTTTGACGGGAACACGTCCGCCATCAGCTCCACCAGCAAGGCCGATACGGCCGGCGTCATTTCGGAAGGCTTGATGATGGCCGTATTGCCTGCCGCGATGGCAGAGACCAGCGGGCCAAGGCAAAGGCTGAACGGGTAATTCCACGGCGCGACAATCAGTACGCGGCCGCGCGGCTGGTACTGCACCTTGGCCGAGGTGCCCAGCATGGTGCTGGTCGGCCAGACCTTGTGCGGTTTCATCCAGCGTTTGAGGCGGCCCAGCACGTGGCGGATTTCATCCAGCACCGGCAGCAGTTCGGACGCTTCCACCTCGGCGGGCGGCTTGCGGAAGTCTTTTTCAAAGGCGGTGTAGATTGCCTCGCGGCGGGCGAGGATGGCGTCGCGCAGGCGCTTGACGCGGGCCAGGCGTTCGGCCGCGGTGGACTCGCGCCAGCGTAATGCAGTAGCGAGTTGCGCGTCGAACGCGGTGGTGATGGTCTCCAGATTGGCGTTGGCCGTTGCAGCAAACGAGTCGCGTGGCTGGTTCATGCAAGCTCTCCTTATTATTGGAAGAGCAAGCGTAGCATGATTGCCACGCGCCAGACTGGCAGAAACCCTCTAAATTACTCTTCGAGCAGGCTACGCAACATCCATGCGGTTTTCTCGTGGACGTCCAGGCGCTGGGTCAGCAGGTCAGCGGTCGGCTGGTCGTCAGCCTTGCCGACGACAGGCAGCAGCTTGCGCGCGGTGCGGGCCGTGGCTTCCTGCGCGGCGACCAGGTGGCGCACCATGTCCAGCGCAGCCGGCACGCCTTCCACTTCCTTGATCGTGGCCAGCTTGGCGAATTGGGCGTAAGTGCCCGGCGCCGGGTAGCCCAGTGCGCGGATGCGTTCCGCAATCTGGTCCAGCGCTGCCCATTGTTCGGTGTACTGCGTCATGAACATCTGGTGCAGGGAGTTGAACATCGGACCCTTCACGTTCCAGTGGAAGTTGTGGGTCATCAGGTACAGCGTGTAGCTGTCGGCCAGCAGGCCAGACAGACCATCGGCGATGGTGGCGCGGCTTTTCTCGGAAAGGCCAATATCAATCTTGATCGCTTTAACACCCATCATGTAGCTCCTTGGTTGGTTACTGACCCAGCCATTGTAGCGCTATGCCGCCTTGTCTGCCTGTCCCGCTGGTCATAGCCTTCTCAGGCTGACCAGCCGCCACCGACGGCCTTCACCAGCTGCACGCCGGCCTGGCGGTAGCGCGTGGTCAGATCCAGTTCGCTGCGGCGCGCCTGCAGGTACGCCGTTTGTGCCGTCACCACCTCCAGGTAGCTGGCGGCGCCCTGGTCGTAGCGTTTCTTGGCCAGGTCCAGCGCGCGGCGCGCGGCATCGGCTGCTGAGTGGTCAAACTTGGCGGCTTCATCGTAGTTGTTGAGCAGCGCGAGCTGGTCTTCCACTTGCTGGAAGGCGGTCAGCACGACAGCGCGGTAACGCTGGCCCGCTTCGTCCAGCACCGCTTCGGCGCTGGCGATTTGCGCTTTGCGGCGGCCGCCGTCCAGCAGGCTGACAGCGATGGTCGGGCCGACTGCCCAGAACAGGTTGGACGCGCGCGCGAACTGGTCGAAATCGCTCGACTGCAGGCCGGCCTGCACGCCCAGCGTCAACGACGGGAACAGCGCAGTGCGCGCCACGCCTACCTGGTCGCTGGCGGCCGCCACGCGCAGTGCGGCGGCGGCGATGTCGGCGCGGCGCTGCAGCAGTTGCGATGGCAGGCCTACCGGCACCACAGGCGCGGTGAAACTGGCGTCGGGCGCGGGCGCCACCGTAAAGCTGGCCGCATTGGCGCCCACCAGCGCGGCAACCGCATGTTCCTGTACGCTGCGCTGCGCCTGGCGCTGGCGCAGCAGGGAGCGGGTGGACTCGAGCTGCGTTTCTGCGCGCGCCAGATCGAGGCCGGAAGCGGTGCCGCCGTCATGCCGCTGGGTCATGAGGTCGGCCTGGCGCTTGTAGGCGGCTTCGGTTTCGCGCAGCAGCTTGATGTCGGCATCGGCGCCGCGCAGTGCCAGCAGCGTATCGGCCAGCTGGATCTGCAGCGACAGGCGCGCTGCCGCGAGGTCCGCGTTGGCAGCACGTTCCTGCGCTTCGCCAGCGCTGACCTGCTTGCTGATGCGGCCCCAAAGATCGACTTCGTAGCCGAAGTCCAGCGTCAACGTGCCGCTGTTGTATTCAGCAGGCGAGGTGGCGCCACGCAGCGGCTTGAGATCGGACTGGCGGATGCGCTGGCCATTCAGCGAGGCGCCCAGCTGCGGCGATTCGGCCGAACGCAGTACGCCCGTTGCGGCCTGCGCCTGCTTGTAGCGCGCCAAGGCGCTGGCCAGGTCCGGGCTGTTGGCGATGAGCTGCTGCTCCAGCGCATCCAGCTGCGGGTCCTGGTACATGGTCCACCAGTCGGCTGGCATCAATGGCGTTTTGGCGTTGGCATCGGCCCAGCCTGCGGGAATGTCGCGGAAGCTGTCGGCCATCGGTACGGCAGGCGGCTGCTGCACCGGCGCTTGCGCACAGGCGGCCAGCGCCAGGGCTAAGGTAGTAGCGTAAATAATCTTCACAGCTTGGCCTTCGTCGTCGTGGCGGCGGCAGCCACGCGGACAGCGTCGCCGGTGGATACGCCATCTGGCGGATTGGCGATGACGCGGTCATTGCGGTCGATGCCGGAAGCGATTTCCAGCGCGCTGCCCAGGTCACGGCCGACGGTAATCTGCTTCATCACCACGCGGTTGTCATTGCCTACCGTCGCCACCTGCGTGCCGGCCTTGTTGAAGATCAGCGCACTTGGCGGGATGCTCAGGGCACTGCCGGCCACCGGCGCGTCGAAGTGGATGGAGGCGTAACCGCCTGGCAGCAGCTCGCGGTTGTCGTTTTGCACGGTCAGCTGCACCAGCATGGCGCCGGAGCTGGCATTGATCGATTGCGACAGCGACTGCACGGTGGCGGTGAAGACTTTGCCCGCGCGTTCAGGCACGCTCAGTTCCGCCTTGTCGCCGACCTTGATCGCAGCGACCTGGCGCTGCGGCACGTTGACGTACACGCGCAGGCGGCTGATGTCGGACACTACGAACAATTCGCTGCCCGGTACGCCGCCGACGCTGATCAGCGCGCCCACATCGGTATTGCGTGCAGTGACCACGCCATCAAATGGCGCCACCAGGCGGGTGTAGCGCTGCAGGGCCTGCACGCGGTCCACGTTGGCCTGCATGGCGTTGACGGCGGACTGTTTGGCAGCCAGGTCGCCAGCTTTTTCATCGGCTTCCTGATGCGAGACGGCGTCCGCCGCCAGCAGGCCTTGCCAGCGCTTGGCGGTGCTGGTGGCCAGCGTCAGGTTGCTGCGCGCGGTGGCCAGTTCGGCCTTGGCTTGCAGCAGTTGCTGGTCGAGGTCCGGCGTTTCAATGTCGGCCAGCGTCTGGCCCGATTTCACGGGCGCGCCGATGTCGACATTCCAGTTTTTCAGATAGCCGCTGACGCGGGCATAGATCGGTGCACGCGCCCATGGCTCAATGCGTGCCGACAGTTCCAGCGGCGCGCCGGTGACCTGGCCCACGGTGAGGATGCTGACGGTAGGGATCACCGGGGCATTGGCTTCCTTGACCTGCTCCGCTTGCGAGCGGCGGCTCAGGATGCCGGCCGACACCAGCGCGGCAGCGAGGACGATCAGACCCAGGGCCAGCGGCTTGTGACCCATACGAGAAGTTTTAGTTTGCATGGACAGGTGCTCCGGAAATAGGTTGGTCGTTGGATTTGGTATCAGGTGCCGTACCCGGTGCGGCTTTCTTCTTGTGCACGATGCTGAACAGCACAGGCACGAACAGCAGCGTCGCGGTGGTGGCGAAAATCAGGCCGCCGATCACCGCGCGGCCCAGTGGTGCATTCTGCTCGCCGCCGTCGCCCAGGCCCAGCGCCATCGGCAGCATGCCGATGATCATGGACAGGGCGGTCATCAGCACGGGACGGAAGCGCACCGAACCCGCTTCCAGCGCGGCGGCGGTAGCGTCGCCCAGTTCGTCCAGGCGTTCACGCGCAAATGAGATCACCAGCACCGAGTTGGCGGTGGCCACACCCATGCACATGATGGCGCCCGTCAGGGCAGGCACGGACAGCGTGGTATTGGTTGCGAACAGCATCCAGACGATGCCGGCCAGCGCGGCAGGCAGCGCCGAGACGATCACCGCCGGGTCCAGCCACGACTGGAAGTTCACCACGATCAGGAAGTAGATCAGCACCACGGCGCCCAGCAGACCAAACAGCAGGCCGGCAAACGCGCGGTCCATGGTCTTGACCTGGCCCAGCATCTGCACGGTGGTGCCTTTCGGCAGATCGGCCTTGGTTTCTTCCAGCACCTTGTTGATGTCCTTGGCGACAGAGCCAAGGTCGCGGTCCTGGGTGGTGGCGTAGATCTGCACCATCGGCGCGATATCGTACTGGCTCACGATCGCCGGTGCGGTACCGCGTTCGAAGCGTGCCACGCCGCCCAGCGTCGCATTGCCGGTATTGGCGCCGTTACCGACCGGCAGATTGGCCAGCGACGACAGCGAATCCAGCTGCGGCTGCGGGGTCTGCATGACGATCGGGTAGCTCACGCCATTGGCCGGGTTCAGCCAGAAGGTTGGTGCGACCTGCGAGGAGCCGGCCAGGTTGACCACCATACTGTTGGTGATGTCGCGCGTGGTCAGGCCCAGTTGCTGCGCCTGCGTGCGGTCGACATCGACCTTGAACACTGGCGCTTTGTTGGACTGCTGGATGCGCGCGTCCGCCACGCCAGGGATGGCGCGGATGCGCTTGAGCAGTTTGTCGGCGTAGACGTAGTTGTCGTCGATCTTGGCGCCGCGGATCTGGATATCAATCGGCGCTGGCGAGCCAAAGTTCAGAATCTGGCTGACGATGTCCGCTGGCGGGAACGAGAAGGTGGTGTCCGGGAATTCTTCCGGCAGCACGCGGCGCAGCTTGCGCACATATTCCGCCGTCGGCGCGTGTTCTTCGCCGAGGGCGATCTGGAAGTCGCCGTCCTGCGTGCCCATCATGCCGGTGTTGTTATACACGGTGTTGATCGAGCTGGCCGGCATGCCGATGTTGTCGGTCATGGTGACGATTTCCTTGGCCGGAATCACGCGGCGGATGGCCTGCTCGATTTTGGCGAAGCGCGCTGCGGTTTCTTCGATACGGGTACCGACCGGCACGCGCACGTGGATCAGCACCTGGCCCGAGTCGACCGACGGGAAGAAATTACTGCCCAGGAAAGGCACCATCGAGAACGACGCCACCACCACCACCAGGAAGCCGATGATGAATTTCGGACGGTGGGCGATGGCGTATTGCAGCAGGCCCATATAGCCTGCGCGTACGCGCTCGAAGCGTGCCTCAAAGGCGCGCTGGAAGCGTACCAGCGGATTGCTTGATGGCGCAGGCTTGCCATGGCCGCCGTGTCCGTGGGCGTGGCCTTCGCCCAGGTCGTGCGGCTTGAGCAGGTAGTTGGCCATGGTCGGCACCAGGGTGCGCGACAGGATGAAGGAGCAGACCATGGCGAAGATCACCGCTTCCGCCATCGGTACGAACAGGAAGCGCGAGACGCCGTCCAGGAAGAACATCGGTACAAACACGATACAGATACACAGCAGCGACACGAAGGCCGGGGTGGTGATCTGCGCCGCGCCGTCAAGGATGGCGGCTTCCACCGGCTTGCCGTGTTCAAGGTGCCAGTTGATGTTTTCAATGGTGACGGTTGCATCGTCCACCAGGATACCCACGGCCAGCGCCAGGCCGCCCAGCGTCATCAGGTTGAGCGATTCGCCAATCGCGGACAAGGCGATGATGGAACCCAGGATGGACAGCGGAATCGAGACCGCGATGATGATGGTCGAGCGCCAGCTGCCCAGGAACAGCAGGATCATGAGACTGGTCAGCACGGCGGCGATCACGCCTTCCGATGCCACGCCTTTGATGGCGGCGCGCACGAATACGGATTGGTCATTGATCGGCGTGGCGTTCAATGCTTCCGGCCAGCCCGGTTTGAGCGCCTCTATCTTGGCGCGGATGCCGTCCACAATCGCCAGCGTGGAGGCGGAGCCGTTCTTCAGCACCGACATCAGCACCGAGCGGCTGCCGTCGACGTGCACGATGTTGGTCTGCGGCGCGTTACCGTCGTGGACATTGGCGATGTCGCCCAGGTAGATGGTGGCGCCGTTGACCACCTTCACTGGCAGGCGGGCCAGGTCGGCGATGGCCGATGGTGCGCTATTGAGCTGGATGGTGTATTCCAGGCTGTCGATTTTCTGCGTACCCACTGGGGTCAGCACGTTCTGTGCGGCCAGTGCGTTGGCGATATCCTGCGCCGACAGGCCGCGCGCCTGCAGTAGCGCCGGATCGACGTCAATCTGCACCTGGCGCTGTTTGCCGCCGTATGGCAGCGGGATCGCGGCGCCAGGTACGCTGACCAGCGGCGTCCGCACGGTGTTGGTACCCAGGTCGGACAGCTGCTGTTCGGACAGGCCTTTGCCAGATAGCGCTACCTGCAGAATCGGCACCGTCGCAGCGTTGTAGTTGATGATCAGCGGCGGCGTAATCCCGGCCGGCATCTGCTTCAGCAAGGCTTGCGAGATCGCCGTCACCTGGGCATTGGCCACGGCCACGTTGACGCCAGGCTGGAAGAAGATCTTGACGATGCTGACACCGGTGAAGGTATTGGCCTCAATGTGTTCGATGTCGTTGACGGTGGTGGTCAGCGCGCGCTGGAACAGCGTGGAAATGCGGCCTGCCATCTGGTCGGGCGGCTGGCCGGTGTACTGCCACGCCACCGCAATCACCGGGATTTTGATGTCGGGGAAAATGTCGGTCGGCGTGCGCAAGGCGGCCAACGGACCAGCGATCAGCAGCAGCAAAGCCATGACCACAAATGTATAGGGGCGCCGAAGCGCCACGCGGACGATATCAATTAACACAAGGTTTCCCCCAGGGACGGACTAGCCGCGCAACATGGCGCGGTACTCTTTTTTGATTAATGCGGCGGAATCGCATGACCTTATGAGCCAGGCTAATGAATGCGATATTGCAGTAAAGTAAGTTACTACATTACTGAAATTTTAGCTGCTTAATGGTTACGGCTGACTTAAGAATTGTTTCTGTAATGTATCGTTGTGTATCTGCTGGAATGTAATCTGTTTGTAATCCGGGCGTCATCTTGTAGTCAGAGGGAGATTTCTATACTGGACTCGCTCTCAACCAACAAGGAACATACATGAAAAAGCTGATATTTGCTGGCGCCCTCTCGGCGCTGCTTTCCGGCGGCGCGACGGCGGCCGTCAACAACATCGTGCTGGTGCATGGCGCCTATGCCGATGGCTCGTGCTGGAACGATGTGATCGCGCGCTTGCAGAAGGCGGGCAAGCATGTGACCTCGGTGCAGAATCCCCTGACGTCGCTGGCCGACGATGCTGACGCAACCCGCCGTGCGCTGGCGCAGCAGGATGGTCCGGTGATTCTGGTCGGCCACTCGTGGGCGGGGACCGTCATCAGCGAAGCGGGCACGGATGCCAAGGTGGCGGCACTGGTGTATGTGGCCGCGCGCGCTCCGGATGCTGGCGAGGACTATGCGGCGTTGGCCGCGACCTTCCCGGCGGCTCCGGCGAGCAAGGGACTGATCAAGACGCCGGACGGCTTTGCGCAATTGAGCGAGGAGGCGTTTGTGCGCGACTTCGCGGGGGACCTGGAGCCGGCGCGCGCGCGTGTGCTGTATGCAGGGCAGGGACGGATTTCGCAGACGCTGTTCGCTTCGCGCACCACGGCGGCGGCGTGGAAGGTCAAGCCGACGTACTACGCGGTGTCGGCCAATGACCGTACCACCTCGCCGGAACTGGAACGCTTCCTGGCCAGGCGCATGGGCGCCAAGACCATCGAGCTGCAATCCAGCCACCTCTCGATGATCTCGCACGCCGACGAGATTGCGAACCTTATCCTGGACGCGGCCAAATAACCCCGCAACCTTAAGCGATACGCCAGCCTTACCACTTAAGGGTCTGACCCCGTACGGGGTCAGACCCTGTGTGGCGGTGCGGGTTCAGCGCACGCTAACCAGCACCGCCGCGCCGCCGGCCTCTTTCACCGTGATGGTGGAGGGGGTATCGCTGGCGGCGGTTGAACGCACCGGACCGATCATGGTGCCGTTGGCCATGCCCATGGCGTTGGTGCGGAAGCTGCCGATCGGCGCGGTCTGGTCGCTGATGTAGACGTCGTATTGCGCGTCCGGCTTCAGCTTGTACAGGAAGGCTTCGATGGCATCCGTCACGCCCAGGTTGCGCACGACGATAAAGCCTTTGCCAGCATCGCCGGTCGGCTTGAGCTGGATGTTGTGCGCGTCCTGATTCACGCGTGGCACCAGGTTGGCCCGGTCGTCGGCGCTGGCCGCGACGTTGGACAGGTAGATCAGCGCTTGCGGCGCCTGTCCACCACCCATGGTAGCGATGATCTGGTTGGTGGCAGTGTCGATGACCTGCACGCCATCGCCGTTTTCCAGTCCGACGTAGACGCGGGTATTGTCGTCCGAGGTCCAGGCGCCATGCGGCAGCGCGCCAGTGGCAATGGTCGCCAGCAGCCTGGCTTCCTTGCCGGTGCTGTAGACCTTGACCGCGTTCTCGCCACCCACCGTGACATAGGCGCGCACCTCGCCGCCCACTTTGGCAAACGCCAGGTGGTTGGTGATAAAGCCGGTGTCGATCACGCCCGTGACTTCCAGCGTCGTGGTGCTGATGCGCGTGACCTTGCCGACGTCCTTGTGTGTCATCCAGATTTCGCTGTAGTCCGGCGTAAACTGCAGGAACGGCGAGAACGGGCTGGCCACGCTGATGCGCTTGATGACGGCATGCGACGCCACATCGATGATATCCACTGTCGGCGTAAAGCTGGATACCACGAACGCCAGCTTGCCATCTGGATGGAACTGCACCATGCCCGGTCCCAGGTCGGTCTGGATACGGCGCGTCTCCTTGAATGTGACGGGATCGATGACGGAGATGTAGTCTTCGCCGCGCACCACCACCCATACCTCCTTGCCATTAGCGGTGAAGAAGCCTTCATGCGGCGAGCGGCCGACATAGGTTTTGCCTTTGACCTTGTTGGTGGCGGTGTCGATGAAGGTCACCGAATTGGAGCCGTTGGCAATCGCGATCAGGGTTTTGTGATCGGGCGAAAAGCCCAGGCCATGGACATTGATCTCGCCGCGGTACAACGGCGACAGCACGTCTGGCCGCGCGTTGCCCAGTTTGATCTGGCCAAGCAGCGTATTGCTGGCGGGGTTGAACACCGAGATGGTGTTGGTATTCTGGTCGGCGGTGTAGACGCGGTCCAGCGGCGAAGGCGCTGCGGCGGCGCAGGTACAGCATAGCGCGGCAGCTGCGGCAAGTGCAAGTTGCTTCATTGGGTAGTCTCCTTGTGACGTTGCAGCCAGGCCTGCATGACGTTGATCTCGTTCTGCTGCTCGGCGATGATGCCGAGCGCCAGATTGCGGATTTCCGGGTCCTGGGTGTGTAGCAGCACGGCTTTGGCCATATCGACGGCGCCCTGGTGATGCGGCATCATCATGGTAACGAAGTCGTGCTCCGCCACGCCGTTCATTGGCGCCTGCTGCATGCCGGCGTCCATCACGGCCATGGCGTCGTCCATCAGCGCGCTGAACGGCTTGGCGCTGCTGGCAACGAAGGCGGCGGGCGGCGCTACCTCGGCGGCGCCGCTGCCGTGATGGTGGTGCTCCTGCGCTTGCGCTCCGGCCGCCACCAGCGGCAGGAGGACTGCGATGATTGCGGCGCGCACGGGATCAGCCGCGGTACAAGGGGTTGCTGCCGACGTACACCGTCACCATGCCAGCCGGGATGGCGTCGGGCGCGATTTTCGACAGGTCGAACGCTTCTTCGCTGTGCAGCGTGTCAAAATGCCAGGTGACGCTTTTGCCGTTGATGTCGAAGGTGACGGTGTCGCCGTTGTTTACGTTGACCCATTTGGTGGAAGGATTGATAGTGATGCGCTGATCCGCATTGGCAGCGGCGGTGCGCATGCCGAATTCCGGATGCGGGTTGACGGCAGCGTGGGCGGCGCCAGCGCTGGCGGCGATGGCAGCGGCGATCAAGGTGGTGCGCAGTGCGTTGAACATGGTGCTTCCTTTCGTGGTTGAGTGAAGATGGAGGCCAGTCTAAGGAGCGGGCGCTGACAGGAAGATGACGTCCAAATGACAGATTTGTAATCCCTGCGGCCCTGTAAAAGGCCGACAATGAGGGCATCATGAAGATACTGATTGTTGAAGACGAGCCGAAGGCGGGCGACTATCTGGTCAAGGGCCTGCACGAATCCGGCTATGTGGCGGACCTGGCGCGCAATGGCGTCGATGGCCTGGCGCTGGCGCTCGAGCATGACTATGAACTGATCGTGCTGGACGTGATGCTGCCGCAGATGGACGGCTGGACGGTGCTCGGCAAGCTGCGCGAGCGGAAGGAAACGCCGGTGCTGTTCCTCACCGCGCGCGATGATGTGGTGGACCGCGTCAAGGGCCTGGAACTGGGCGCGGACGATTACCTGGTCAAGCCGTTCGCGTTTGCCGAACTGCTGGCCCGCATCAAGACGCTGATGCGGCGCGGGCCGGTGCGCGAAGCGGAAGTGATACGCGTGGCCGATCTGGAAATCGATGTGCTGCGCCGCCGTGTGATGCGCGGCGGCCAGCGCATCGAGCTCACGGCCAAGGAATTCGCCCTGCTGCACCTGCTGGCCAAGCGCCAGGGCGAGGTGCTGTCGCGCACGCAGATCGCCTCCATGGTGTGGGACATGAACTTTGATTCCGACACCAATGTGGTCGATGTGGCGATCCGCCGCCTGCGCGCCAAGGTGGACGATCCGTTCCCGCGCAAACTGGTGCAGACGGTGCGCGGCATGGGCTATCTGCTGGAGGAGCGTGCCTGATGCGCCGGCCGATGTCGTTGACGCTGCGCGTGGCCATGCTGCTGTCAGCGGTGGTGGTGACCAGCTTTGTGGCGGTGGGCGCGTATCTGTACCTGACCTTGCAGCAGCAGATGGCCAACCGCGACGACGCGGAGCTCATTGCCAAGGCCGGGCAGTTGCGCCGCATCGTCGCCGGCCTGCCATCGGCGGACGCCATCGCGCGGGATGGCAAGCCGCTTACCGATACGCTGTTTGGCCACCATGACTTCATGCTCAGGGTGAATGCCGCCGATGGCCGCCAACTGCTGCAAACCTCGGTGACTTCGCGTCCGCTGCCGCAGGTGGACAGCGTGCCGGCCCAGCGCGTGCTGACGCTGGCGGATATCCATGACTGGCAGCCCGCCACGGGCATCGGCCGCATGGTGCGCGCGGCGGGCGTGGCGGGCGCCGATCCGGTACAGATTACGCTGGCGCGCGAGCGCTCCGACCGGCTCAAGCTGCTCAGCACTTATTCCATCGATCTGCTGGTGGCGCTGTGCGGAGGCGCGCTGCTGGCCACGCTGCTGGGTTATGTGGCGGTGCGACACAGCATGCGGCGGCTGCGTTCCGTGGTCGCCAAGGCCAACGACATCAGCACCAGCCGCATGAACACGCGGCTGTCGGTCAAGGACGCGCCGGTCGAACTGCGCGAACTGGGCGAGGCCTATAACGCCATGCTGAACCGGCTCGAGGATGGCGTGCAGCGCCTGTCCGGCTTTGCCGCCGACCTGGCGCATGATATGCGTACGCCGGTCAACACGCTGATGCTGGAAACGCAGGTGGCGCTGTCGCGCCCGCGCACGCCGGAAGAGTACCAGCAACTGCTGGCGTCCAATCTGGAAGAGTACGAACGGCTGGCGCGCATGATCGAGAACACGCTGTTCCTCGCGCGCGTCGATAACGCCCAGCTGGCGCTGCAGCGCGAAACGCTGGACCTGCAGGTGGAGCTGCGGCGCATCCACGACTATTTTGAGATCCTCGCGGACGATGTGGGTGTGCGCCTGAGCGTCGATGCCGCGCCGCTGCGGGCGGAGGTCGATCCGGTGCTGCTGCGCCGCGCCGTGAACAACCTGGTGTCGAACGCCATCCGCTACACGCCGGCCGGCGGCACGGTGACGCTGGCGGCGCGCGCTGTCGCGGATGGCGTCGCGCTGACGGTGAGCAATTCCGGCCCCGGCATCGCACCCGAACATCTGCCCCATGTATTCGACCGCTATTACCGCGCTGACCAGGCGCGTTCCGACCAGTCCCATTCCGCCGGCCTCGGCCTGTCCATCGTGCGCGCCATCATGGAATTGCATGGTGGAAAGATTTCGTTGGACAGCCAGCCGGGCGAGTGCACAGTATTTACGCTGTTCTTCAAAAAAAACTAAAAAAGCGTGTCGAATTCTGCGATGCTGCTTCGTCGTAGGGATAGAAGCACCGATCGACTCAACCAAGGAGACTGACATGAATGCGAAAGTAAATCCTATTCCTCAGGGTATGTACACCATCACGCCGCACCTGGCGTGCGAAGGCGCGGCCAACGCGATTGAATTCTATAAAAAGGCGTTCAACGCCGTGGAAATCATGCGGATGCCCGGCCCCAACGGCAAGCTGATGCACGCTGCGCTCAAAATCGGCGATTCCACCGTCATGCTGGCGGATGACTTTCCGGAGTACGAAGGCGGCAAGGGGCCGAAGGCGCTGGGCGGCAGCCCGGTCACGCTGCATATGTACGTGGCCGATACCGACGCCGCGTTCCAGCAGGCGGTGCAGGCCGGCGCCACGGTGCGGATGCCGCCCACGGACATGTTCTGGGGCGACCGCTACAGCCAGGTGACTGACCCGTTCGGCCACCACTGGGCGATTGCCACCCACATCAAGGACATGACGCCGGAAGAAATGGCGGCTGCGATGAAACAGCAAATGCCACCGTGCTAAGAAAGGGACAGCCATGCGTTTCATGATTATTGTGAAGGCGACCGCGGATTCGGAAGCCGGCAAGCTGCCCAGTACCGAGCTGTTGACGGCCATGGGCAAGTTCAACGAGGAGCTGGTCAATGCCGGCGTGCTGCTGGCGGGCGAGGGCCTGCATCCGAGCGCGAAAGGCGCGCGCATCCACTACGACGGCAAGACCCGCACCGTCACCGATGGACCGTTCACCGAAGTCAAGGAGCTGATTGCGGGCTTCTGGCTGATTCAGGTGAAGTCGAAGGAAGAGGCGATTGAATGGATGAAGCGTTGTCCGAATCCGTTCGATGGACCGTCCGACATTGAAATCCGCCAGGTGTTTGAGATGAGCGATTTCGGTGAGGCCGTGACGCCGGAACTGGCAGCGCAGGAAGAAGCTTTACGCGCCCGCCTGTGATACCTTATACCTGAGTCTAGTCAGGAGTTTGCAATGGAATTCATGGTATTGCGCCGTGCAAATCAGAGCACGGAACGAGGGATACAGCCGCCGGCGCTGGAGCCAGGCACGTTTCTGCGCCCCAGTGCGGAAGCCGTGCGGCTGTTGCGCCGCGATGGCGAGTGGAGCGAGGTTCACGGCCCATTCCCGCCGAGGGAGCTGGTGGCCGGCTTCGTGCAGCTGGAAGCGGAATCGCGCGAAGATATTGTGGAGCAGGTGCGCTGGTGGCCCCTGTTCGACAGCGGCGCAGTCTATGAAATCCGCGATGCGGGCTGCCCCGGCGCCTGCCTCGGCTTTGATGAACGGGGCACGGCGGCCGGCACCATCCCGGACCGCAAGCAGGAGTTGACGCGCTACGTGGTGTTCCTGCGTTCGGATGCGGAGCTGGAGTCTGATCTGGCGCCGCCGCCCGAAGTCATCGATGTGATGAACGCGGCCAATGAGGCGGGCGTGCAGCAGGGCGTGCTGCTGGCGGGCGAGGGCCTGATGGGCAGCAGCTCCGCGGTGCGGGTCCACTATGCCAACTCGAAAACCTCGGTGGTTGATGGCCCGTTCACGGAAATCAAGGAACTCATCGCGGGCTACTGGATGCTGCAGGCGGCTTCGCGCGAGGCGGCGATTGCCTGGGCCAAGGCCTATCCCTATCCGATGCCGGGCGACCTGATCCTGGAAATCCGTGAAGCCTGCGAGCGCAAGTCGCATGCGGAGTTCACGCCGGAGATGGTGGCGGCGGAAGAACGCCTGCGCGCCGAATTGCTGGAGGCCGGCCTGCGCAACGCTTTCAGCAAAGCAGCCCGTGGCGGCTGACGTTCATAAAATCATCGAGGCGGTGTGGCGCATGGAGTCGGCCAAGATCATCGCCGTGCTGGCGCGCATGCTGCGCGATGTCGGGCCGGCCGAAGAACTGGCGCAAGATGCGCTGGTGCAGGCGCTGGAGCGCTGGCCGGATACCGGCGTGCCCGACCAGCCGGCCGCCTGGCTCATGGCGGTGGCCAAAAACCGTGCGCTGGACCTGCTGCGCCATCGCCAGATGCATCTGGAAAAAGAATCACAGATCAGTTACGAGATCGACCTGCAATTGCAGGCCGCCGCACCGGACCTGGAGGTGGCGGTGGAAAACGCGCTGGACAACGATATTGGCGACGATCTGCTGCGGCTGGTGTTTGTAGCCTGCCATCCGGTGCTGCCCACCGATGGCCGCGTGGCGCTGACCTTGCGCTTGCTGGGCGGCCTCAGCACCGACGAAATCGCGCGCGCCTTCCTGGTGCCGGAAAAGACGGTGGCGCAGCGCATCGTGCGTGCCAAGCGCACCCTGTCCGAGGCCAAGGTGCCGTTTGAGGCGCCGCGCGCGCACGAGCTGGGCGAGCGCCTGGCCTCGGTGCTGCAAGTACTCTACCTGATTTACAACGAAGGCTATTCCGCCAGCGCCGGCGCCGACTGGATGCGTCCGGCGCTGTGCGAAGAGGCGCTGCGGCTGGGGCGCATCCTGGCCGAGCTGACGCCGGACGAACCGGAGGTGCACGGCCTGGTGGCGCTGATGGAAATTCAGTCCTCGCGCGCCCGCGCCCGCGTCGGCCCGAAAGGCGAGCCGATACTGCTGATGGAACAGGACCGCACGCGCTGGGACCAGCTGCTGATACGGCGCGGCCTGGCGGCGCTGGCGCGTGCCGAACGCACCGGCCGGGGCCTGGGGCCATACGGTCTGCAAGCCGCGATCGCCGCCTGCCATGCGCGGGCGCGCCGTGGCGCCGATACCGACTGGCAGCGCATCGCCGCGCTGTATGACGCGCTGGCGCAGCTGTCGCCGTCGCCGATCGTCGAGTTGAACCGTGCCGTGGCGTTATCCATGGCGTATGGACCGCAGGCGGGACTGGAGGTAGTGGATGGCTTGATGGATGCGCCCGCATTGAAGAGCTACCATCTGCTGCCCAGCGTGCGTGGCGACCTGCTGGCCAGGCTGGGGAGAACAGCGGAGGCGCGCCTCGAATTCGAGCGCGCCGCCGCACTGACACACAACGAACGCGAACGCCAGCTGCTGCTGGCGCGCGCAAAAAACGGGGTCAGTTCTTGAATTCATACACGGCCCCAGCTGTAGCAGCTACTACAGCTGGGGCCGTGTTGGATTGCAAGAACTGACCCCGGATGGTTACATCTTGGCGCGCAGACCGAGGTAGAACGTGCGGCCGTTCGAGTAGAACGCACGTGGCTGGTCGGTGTTTTCTGCGTACATCTTGATGGTGGTGTTGGTCAGGTTCAGGGCATCGAACGTGACGGTCAGCTGTTCGTTGATCTTGTAGTTCAACGATGCCGCCAGGTTGCCGGCGCCTTTCACGTGCTGGCTGGCACCACGGTCCACGCCGGCCTTGTAGGCCGAACGGTAGTTCCACGCCAGACGCGCGCTGAACTTGTCGTCTTCGTAGTAGCCGGTGACGTTGTAGGTGCTCTTCGACGAGTTGACCAGCTCGCTGCCGTCGGCCTGTTTGCCGTCAGCATAGGTGTAGTTGATCAGGCTGCCGAAGTTGCCGAACAGCGGCTGCTGGTAGCTCAGCTCCACGCCCTTGTTCTTGCCCGTGGTGTTGTACGGCTGGGTGATCTGGTACACGGCCTGCTTGCCCAGCTTGTTGTTGTAGTAGGTGCCGGTGAAGGTACCCAGTGCAACCACCGAGGTCAGGTCCATGTAGAACAGGCCCGCAGTCAGCGAGGATTTCGGCGCGAAGTACCATTCGGTGCTGATTTCCGCGTTGTTGGAACGGATCGGATCCAGCTGGGCGTTGCCGCCGTTGCCGCTCAGCGCGTCGTCGTTCAGCGATACTGAACCACCGAGCGCGCTGTAGTCAGGGCGCGAAATGGCGCGGGCAATCGCCGCGCGCACCACCAGGTCCTTGTTCACGTCGAACTTGACGTTGGCGCTAGGCAGCACGTCGTTGTAGGTACGTTCGAAGGTGGTCTGGCTGTATGGACCCCAGTCGGAACCGGTGATTGGCGTGACACCGCCCGACTGGTTGACGATCGAGGTCTGCTTGGTGCGGACGCCGCGCACACCGAAGTTGCCGCTCCAGCTGTCGCCGGTCAGGTTGGCCATGCCGTAGACGGCGCTGGTTTTCTCGTTGACCTTGAATTCGTCGGTCCAGTTGTGGCGACGTACATAGTCAAACAGGCGGTTGCCGGCGGCCGCACCCCACGCGCCCAGCGCTGCACCATCGTACTTGAAGTAGTTGGTGGACAGGTTGCCGCCCAGGTTGGAGGCGAAGTCGCTCGGGTACATCTCGCCGTTCCAGGCCGGGCCTGGGTTGCTGAAGCCCAGCGCGCCCGGACGGGTTTCAAACGGGTGCTCGGCACTGCGTTTGTGGTCGGTGAAACGGGCGCCGAATTTGACCGAATCCCAGATGCCTTCGCTGATGCGCAGGTCGCCGTCCAGCTGGACGTAGCGTTCCTTGTCCACCGATTGCGATTCGCCGCCGCCGGCCCAGGCGGTGCTGCCCGGCTTGTTGGTGACGCCGCCCGGGTAGGAGACGTCGGCGGGCGACAGGCCGTTAAGCTTGTAGGTCATGCCGCCGCTGACGTTGTTCTGATAGTAGACGTCGTCACGGTCCCAGCCCACGCCGTAGGTACGGCCGGCCTTGCCGGAGAAGGTCAGGTCCGAGGTGGCGCGCCATTTGAAGTTGAAGTCCAGGTACCAGGACTTGCCGCCCGCATCAGGACGGTAGATGTTGTCCACTTCGCCCGAGTTGGTGGCAAAGCTGGCCGAGGTCACGGTGCCGTTGCTGATGTTGTAGGCGGTCGGGATGGTGCCGTCGCGGTTGATCTGGTTGCCAGGCGCGGCCAGCCAGTTGGTGTTCTGGTGCGGTGCGCTCAGTTTGGAGTAGAAGCCGTTGAGGTCCAGCGTCAGTTCTTTGGACGGCTTGAATTCGACGTCGAAAGCGCCGCCTTCACGTTTTTTCTTTTGTTCGAACAGCGTGGCGCCGATGAAGGTCGGAATGCGCAGGCCGGCCAGCGCGGGAATCGCTTTGGCGGCCTTGCTGTCGGCGGCGATGGTCGAGTAGCCCAGGACTTCCTGGCCGTCACGGCGCACCGTGGTTTTTTCCGAGAACGCTTGCAGCAGCACGCCTGCGGTGTTGGTGTCGTTCTTCCAGCCGAGCAGGGCGGAGAACTGGGGTTCGGTCTTGCCGGCCAGGTCGTTGTAGGCGCCCTGGACCGAAGCTTCCAGCGTCAGCTGTTTTTTGAAGTCCAGCGGACGGCGGGTGATGACGTTGATGGCGCCGGAAACGCCGCCTTCCACCAGGTCGGCGGTCTGCGATTTCTGCACCACGATGGAGCCCACCAGTTCCGACGGCAGCAGGGAGAAGCTGCTGGAACGGCCGACGCTGCCGCCAACCTGGTTCAGCACGAACCAGTCGCCGGTCGAAATCGCGTGACCGTTGAACAGGGTTTGCTGCAGCGATGGGCTGGTGCCGCGCAGGCTGACGCGGTCGTTTTCGCCAAAGCCGCCTTCACCACCGGCCGACGATTGAATGTTCACGCCCGGCAGACGCTGGATGGCGTCGGCGACGTTTTTGTCAGGCATCTTGCCGATGTCTTCGGCGGTCACCACTTCGACCACGGCATCGGCATTGCGTTTTTGCTTCAGCGACTGCTCCAGCGCGGCGCGGACGCCGGAGACGGTCACGATCGCAGCGGTGTCAACAGGCTGCGTATCCTGTTGCGCGAAGGCTGGGCTGGCGGCCAGGACGATCATCATGCCGACTGCGGCAGCAATCGGTGTCAGGCCGGTGGGCTTGTTACTTCCGTACTGTTCAGACATTTATTTCAATCTCCATATTCACTTCTTGTCATGAATCCCTCGCGAGACTCCCCTTGTAAACCTCGTCGTAGAACCAATTTGAGGCCAATATACGGTAAAACTTCATACCAAACTACTACCAGTTTATAGAAAATTTTGCAGTTGTGGTGTTTTATGAACAAAAAATAGCCTAATATTCACCAATACAGTGCAATTAATTATAAATTACTCAATACAACTAGGGATATTCGGTACTGAATTGGTACTAATATGAGGGAATTATGCTGACGTTGGCAAATATCATGAAAGTAGTGGGGGAGAGCGGCAGCTTGCCCCTGTATCAGCAATTGCAGCGGACGCTGCGGGAGGCAATCGCCCAGCGCCTGCTGCAGCCGGACGATGCCTTGCCGCCCGAGCGCAAGCTGGCGGCAGATCTGAGCGTGTCGCGGCTGACGGTGCGCAAGGCGCTCGATGGCCTGGTGGCGGAAGGGCTGCTGGTGCGGCGTCCCGGTTCCGGCAATTTCATCAACCACACCCGCATCGAGCAGAATTTTTCCCGGCTGAGCTCGTTTTCCGAGGACATGCACGCGCGCGGCCGGCGCCCGCACAGCGAATGGCTGCACCGCAGCGCGGGCACGGCAACACCGGATGAGGCGCTGCGTTTGCGCCTGAGTCCGGGCGAAACCGTGTACCGCTTCAACCGCGTGCGCTTTGCCGATGAGCGGCCGATGTGCCTGGAATATGCGACCGTGGCCGGCCATTGCCTGCCGTCGCTGGAGGCAGTCGATAAATCCATGTATGAAGCCTTGCAGCGCAGCGGCAACCGGCCGGTGCGGGCCTTGCAGCGGCTGTCGGCGCTGCTGCTGAACGCGGAGCAGGCGCGCTTGCTGGATGCGAAGGAGGGCGATGCGGGGCTGGCCGTCGAACGGCTGGGCTTTCTGTCCGACGGCCGGGTGGTGGAGTTTTGCCGCTCCTACTTCCGCGGCGATGCCTACGATTTCGTGGCCGAGCTGAGCGCGGTTTAGGCCAGCGTGGCTTCCAGCAGTTTGACCAGCGACTCGATGCCGTCGGCGTCGGTCTGGTCAAAACGGTTGGGCAGCGGGCTGTCGAGGTCGAACACGCCGGCGATGGCGCCGTCCGGGCCGCGTACCGGCACCACGAGTTCGGAGCGTGAGTTGACGTCGCACGCGATGTGGCCCGGGAACGCATGCACGTCGGGCACGACGATGGATTTGCCTTCCACTACGGTGGTGCCGCACACGCCGCGGCCTTTCTTGATGCGGATGCAGGCTGGCTTGCCCTGGAACGGCCCCAGCACCAGCTCATCGCCCTTGAGGAAGTAGAAGCCGGCCCAGTTCAGGCCGGGCATGCTGTTGAAAACCAGCGCGCTGAAGTTGGCGGTATTGGCGATCAGGTCGGTTTCGCCATGCAGCAGACCTTGCAGTTGCGGGCGCAGGTCGTTGTACATGGCGTTTTTGGCATCGGCGCTGTCGGTGCCGTAGGTGGTGTCGCTGAGAGTGAAAGTCATGATCTGGTCAGGGATTAAAAAAGCAGGGCTATATCCTACCCCATTTGTAGGCAGTATCCGATAGCGCAAGCGGGAGCCAGCGATTATCCTGTTTGGCAGCGCATGCCATCTACGTGCCATCCACAGGGAGCAGCCATGTCTTCCAAAAAGAAAAAAGCCAAACCGCCCGAGCCCCGGCCCGAGCTTCCCCCGCCACGTATCGATCTCGATGCCTTGCTCATGATCGGCGACGAACGCATCATCATTGATCGCGAAGAAAACGATAACGTCGGCTTTATGGCGGAGCTGATCGATAGCATGTGACCGACATCGGTGCGCTGACTGACAGACGGCAGCGCGTGCGGACGCAAGAATCAGCCATCGTTCATCAGAAAGCTGCTTTATGCCCGCAGACATGGTAGTCGTGCGCAAGGAAGGGTTGTACTGCGTACCCGGTCAGTTTTACATCGACCCGTGGCGGCCGGTGGAGCGCGCCGTCATCACCCACGCCCACGGCGACCACGCACGCGGCGGCCACCAGCACTACCTGGCGGCGACCCCGGGCGTGAACGTGATGAAGTCGCGGCTGGGGCAGATCAACGTCACCGGCCTGGCGTATGGCGAAAAGCTGGTGCATAACGGCGTCAGCATTTCGCTGCATCCAGCCGGTCATGTGCTGGGCTCGGCCCAGGTACGCATGGAGCACCGCGGCGAAGTGTGGGTGGCATCCGGCGACTACAAGGTGGAAGCCGACGCCACCTGCACGCCGTTCGAACCAGTGCGCTGCGATACCTTCATCACTGAATCGACCTTTGGCCTGCCGATTTACCGCTGGCAGCCGCAGCAGGAAATCTTCGACGACATCAACCGCTGGTGGCGCGCCAACGCGGCGCAGGGCCGCGCCAGCGTCCTGCTGGGCTACAGCTTCGGCAAGGCGCAGCGCATCCTCAGCGGGCTGGACCCTACGGTCGGCCCCATCATCTGCCACGGCGCGGTGCAGGCGCTCAACCAGGTGTATCGCGATGGCGGCGTGCGCCTGCCGCCGACCGTGATGGTGGGCGATGTGGCCAAGCCGGACATCGGCCGTTCGCTGGTGATTGCGCCGCCGTCGGCGGCTGGCTCGCCGTGGATCAAGCGCTTTGGCGATTTCAGCGATGCGTTTGCCAGCGGCTGGATGCAGCTGCGCGGCGCGCGCCGGCGGCGTGGCGTGGACCGGGGTTTCGTGCTGTCCGACCACGCGGACTGGCCGGGGCTGCTGGAGGCGATCTCGGCCACCGGTGCGCAGCGCGTGATCGTGACGCATGGCTCGATTGCCGTGCTGGTGCGCTGGTTGCAGCAGCATGGCTTGCAGGCCAGCGGTTTCGACACCGAATACGGCGATGACGAAGCGGAAGATGCGGGAGCCGCCCATGCGTGACTTCGCCCATCTCTACGCCGAACTGGACGAGACCACCTCCACCAGCCGCAAGCTGGCGGCGCTGCAAGCGTATTTCAGCAGCGCGCCAGCGTCCGATGCGGCCTGGGCGGTGTACTTCCTCGCCGGCGGCAAGCCGCGCCAGGCGGTGCCGACCAAGCTGCTGCGCCAGTACGCGATGGAGTATGCGGGCCTGGAGGAGTGGCTGTTTGACGAGTGCTATCACGCCGTGGGCGACCTGGCGGAAACCATCGCGCATATTTTGCCGCCGCCACGGCATGCGGTGGAAACCAGCCTGGCCGACTGGGTGGAACTGGGTATTGCCCCCTTGCGCGGCGCCGCACCGGAAGCGGTGCGCGCCGCGCTGTTTTCTTTCTGGGACCAGATCGATACGCGCGAACGCTTTTTGCTCATCAAGCTGATCGGCGGCGGCTTTCGGGTCGGCGTCTCGCGTTTGCTGGTCACGCGCGCGCTGAGCGCCGTGGCCGGCCTTGACAGTAAACTCATCGCGCAGCGCCTCATGGGCTGGACCGATGGCAGTGTCAGTCCGACGGCCAGCGGCTTTGCGCAGCTGATTGCGGAGCACGCCCCGGAGGAGCGGGCGCAGCGCGGCGGTCAGCCGTATCCGTTTTTCCTCGCGCATCCGCTCGAACGCGATCCGGCCACGCTGGGTGAGCTGGAAGACTGGCAGGTCGAATGGAAATACGACGGCATGCGCGCCCAGCTGGTGCGGCGCGAGGGCAAGAACTGGCTGTGGTCGCGCGGCGAGGACTTGATTACCGAACGCTTTCCGGAACTCGCGGCCTTGCGCCTGCCGGACGGCGTGGTGCTGGATGGCGAAATCCTGATCTGGTCCGGTGGCGCGGCGCCGGCGCCGTTTGCCGCGCTGCAAAAGCGCATGGGCCGCAAGCAGGTCTCGGCGCGCTTGCTGGGTGAACTGCCGGCCGTGATGGTGGCTTACGACCTGCTGGAGCTGGATGGGCGCGATCTGCGCGATCTGCCGCAGTCCGAGCGGCGCATGCTGCTGGAGGAATTGATCGGCAGCCTGCAAGGTGCGCCGCAGCTGCGCCTGTCGCCGCTGATTGTGGCGGACAGCTGGGAGCAGCTGGCCGTGATCCGCCACGAATCGCGTGAACGCGGCGTGGAAGGCATGATGCTGAAAGCGGTGGATGCGCGCTACGGTGTAGGCCGCACCAAGAATGCCGGCACGTGGTGGAAGTGGAAGATCGATCCGTTCAGCGTGGATGCGGTGCTGATTTACGCGCAGGCCGGCCACGGCCGCCGCGCCTCGCTGTACACGGACTACACCTTTGCAGTGTGGGATGACGAGCGCAGGCTGGTGCCGTTTGCCAAGGCTTATTCCGGCCTGACCGACGTGGAAATCGCGCAAGTCGACCAGGCCATCCGCAAGACCACGATCGAGAAATTCGGCCCGGTGCGCAGCGTCACGCCCAGCATGGTGTTTGAAATCGGCTTTGAGGGCATCGCCAGTTCGCCGCGCCACAAGTCCGGCATCGCGGTGCGCTTTCCGCGCATCCTGCGGCGGCGCGAGGACAAATCCATCGATGAGGCGGATACGCTGGAATCGCTGAAGAATTTATTGCTGACACCATGAACGCTGAAGCCTGGTTTGATGCGCGCGGCTGGACGGCATTTCCGTTTCAGCGCGCGGTGTGGGACGCTGCCGCCGCCGGCCGCTCTGGGCTGCTGCACGCTACCACCGGTGCGGGCAAGACCTATGCCGTGTGGTTCGCGGCGATGCAACGGGCAGCAGCGGCGCCTGCCGGGCGCGGCTTGCGCGTGCTGTGGATTACGCCCATGCGCGCCCTGGCGGCCGACACCTTGCGTGCGCTGCAGGACGCCGCGCCACAGTGGCAGGTCGAGGCCCGCACCGGCGATACCAGCTCGGCCCAGCGCGCCCGCCAGAACAAGCGCCTGCCCGATGCGCTCATCACCACGCCGGAAAGCCTGACCTTGATGCTGAGCCATCCCGACGCGGCCAGCCGCATGGCGCAGCTGGTGATGGTGGTCATCGATGAGTGGCATGAGTTGATGGGCAATAAGCGCGGCGTGCAGACCCAGCTGGCGCTGGCCCGCTTGCGGCGCTGGAATCCGGCGCTGCTGGTGTGGGGATTGTCGGCCACGCTGGGCAATCTGGCGCAGGCGCGCGATGTGCTCGCGCCGGACGGCGTCATTGTCAAAGGCCATGTGGCCAAGGACATCGTGGTGGATACCTTGATTCCCGAGCATCCGTCGCGCTTTCCATGGGGCGGTCATCTGGGCATGCAGATGCTGCTGCCGGTGGTGGCCGAAATCGAGCGGCATGCCACCACGCTGGTGTTCACCAACACGCGTTCGCAGGCGGAGTTGTGGTATCAGCACCTGCTGGATGTGCGGCCGGAATGGGCCGGCCTGATTGCCTTGCACCACGGTTCGCTGGACAAGGAAGTGCGTGAGTGGGTGGAGCAGGGCCTCAAGCAGGGTCAGCTGAAAGCGGTGGTGTGCACGTCCAGCCTGGACCTGGGCGTGGATTTTCTGCCGGTCGAGCGCGTGCTGCAGATCGGCAGCGCCAAAGGCATTGCGCGCCTGCTGCAACGCGCGGGGCGCAGTGGCCATGCGCCGGGACGCGTGTCGCGCCTGACGCTGGTGCCGACGCAAAGCCTGGAGTTGCTGGAGGCGGCCGGCGCGATCCAGGCGGTGGCGGCGCGCGATATCGAGGCGCGGCCGGTGCCGGAGAAACCGCTGGATGTGCTGGTCCAGCATCTGGTGACGATCGCGCTGGGCGGCGGCTTCCGCGCCGGGGAGTTGCTGGCCGAGGTGCGCAGCGCCTGGTCCTATCGTCTGCTCACTGACGAGGAGTGGCAATGGGCGCTGGATTTTGTCGCGCGCGGCGGGCAGTCGCTGACCGCCTATCCCGAATATCGCCGTGTGCTGCCGGACGAGCAGGGCGTGTACCGCGTGCCGGATGTGGCGCTGGGGCGGCGTCACCGCATGGGCATTGGCACCATCGTGTCCGACGCGTCATTGCAGGTGAAGTACGTCAGCGGCGGACGGCTGGGCAGCGTGGAGGAATCGTTCATCTCGCGCCTGCGCAAGGGCGATCATTTTTTGTTTGCCGGGCGGATTCTGGAGTTTGTGCGGCTGCATGAGATGACGGCCTATGTGCGCCGCGCCACCGGTGCACGTGGCGCCGTGCCGCGCTGGCAGGGCGGGCGCATGCCGATGTCGTCGGAACTCGCGCACGCGTCGCTGGCGCAATTGCAGTTGGCCACGCAGGGCCGCTATGACGGGCCGGAAATGCAGGCGATCCGGCCGCTGCTGGAGATCCAGCAGCGCTGGTCGTCGCTGCCGACCGAAGCCAGTACCGTGGTCGAAACCATGCACAGCCGCGAAGGGCGGCATGTGTTCATGTTTCCGTTTGCCGGGCGCTCGGTGCACGTCGGGCTGGCGTCACTGCTGGCTTACCGTGTCGGACGCATGACGCCGGTGACGTTTTCGATTGCCGTCAACGATTATGGTTTTGAGCTGCTGTCGGCGCAGGAGGTCGACTGGGGCGCACTGCTGGACCAGCAGCACGGTGCAGCGGTCGGGCTGTTCAGCACCGATCATCTGCTGGAAGATGTGCTGGCCAGTCTGAATGCGACCGAGCTGTCGCAACGGCGTTTCCGCGAGATTGCGCGCATTGCCGGACTGGTGTTTCAGGGCTATCCGGGACAGCACAAGAGCGCGCGCCAGTTGCAGGCCTCGTCGTCGCTGTTCTTTGCCGTGTTCAGCCAGCACGATGCCAGCAATCTGCTGCTGACGCAGGCGCAACGCGAAGTGCTGGAACAGGAGCTGGAACTGGGGCGCCTGCGCGCAACGCTGCTGGCGTTGCAGGCGCGCAGCGTGCGCTTCCATACGATCCGCCGGGCGACGCCGTTTGGCTTTGCGCTAATGGTGGAACGTTTCCGCGAAAAACTCAGCACCGAGAAGCTGTCAGACCGCGTAGCGCGCCTGGTGCGCGAACTGGACAAGGCGGCCGGACCATGAGCCTGATGCTGACCATCGCCAATGAACGCTTGCTGCTGTTGCCGCAAAAAGCGGTGTATTGGCCGCGTGAAGACATGCTGATCGTGGCCGACATCCACTTCGGCAAGGCGGCCTCGTTCCGCGCGCTGGGCGTGCCGGTGCCGGCCGGCACTACCACGGCCAATCTGCGCGCGCTGGACGTCTTGCTGGAACAATATGGCGCGCGCCACGTGCTGTTTCTGGGCGACTTTCTGCATGCGCGTGCAGCCCATGCGCCCGCCACGCTGGCGGCCATGCAGGCGTGGCGCGAGCGCCATCACGGTGTGCGTTTGACGGTGGTGCGCGGCAACCATGACGCGCACGCGGGCGATCCACCTGCCCAGCTCGGCATCCACATGGTGGACGAGCCGCATGCGGTGGGGCCGTTTGCGTTCTGCCATCACCCGGATGTGCTGGTGCCAGCGTTTGTGATGGCCGGCCACGTGCATCCGGTCTACCGTTTGCGTTCTGGCTGGGAATCCTTGTTGCTGCCGTGCTTTCTGATGGCGCAACAGCAGCTGGTGCTGCCCTCGTTTGGCGCTTTTACTGGCGGGCATCCAGTGATGCCCCAGGCGCAAGAACGGGTGTTTGTGACCAGCGGGGAGGCGGTACTGGAAGTACCACTATCTTGACTTACCGTTAGCCGGAGAGTTCCTACATGGCTTGCTGCGCCAGTCCTATATTGTGTGGCTGAACAGTGAACTAGGATGGGTGCTCCTGTGATGCAAACAGGGGCAACTACTATCAGGAGATCATCATGGCAAGCAACGACCAGAATAAACAGGGCGGCAAATCAGGCAGCCAGCAGAGCGATACCAGCAAACGCGGGTTCGCATCCATGGATCCGGCCCAGCAGCGCGAGATCGCTGCCGAAGGTGGCCGCGCGGCGCATGCCAAGGGCACGGCGCATGAATTCACGTCGGAAGAAGCACGCCGTGCCGGTGCCATGAGCCACAAGAATGATGCTGGCCGTAGCCGTCAAAGTGCCGCGTCGCCGGGCAGCGCAGCGCGCACCAGTGCGGGCAACAGCAGCGCGGGCGCCAACGCTGCCAAGGACGAAGATCTCGAGCTGGGTAGCCGCGACAGCCCTGCCGTCGCCGGCGGTGGTAGCCGCTCTGGCGGTTCGTCCTCCGACACCTGAGCCGCTTGATACTCGATAAAACCGCAGGCCTGCGCCTGCGGTTTTTTGGGTTTACAGGCAGATGGTGGTGTGCTTGCCCATGTCCACCGCCGCGCGGCCCGTGATGGCGGCCTTGGCCAGCTGCACCAGCTGTTTCATCTTGCTGGCGTTGGCGTCCCAGTATTCGGCGGACTGGATGCGTACCCGTATCATGGCCAGGTGCGGGTCGTCCAGACCGCCAGGGAACCAGGCGCGCACCAGTGGATTCCACAGCTCGCGCGCCTTGGCGCGGTCCTTGAGCAGGTAGGCCTGGCCGGTGACGGACAGGTAAAGGTGGTCGTCGGGATTGGAAAAGCTGACGTTGACATCCGGATGGTGTTCCAGATGGTGCGTGAACGGCGCTTCGTCCGAGGTAAAGAACCACATATTCCCCTCGTTATCGATTTGCTGGCTGGTCAGCGGGCGGCTGGTCAGCACATTGTCGTCGTCCACCGTGGTGAACATGCCGAAGCGCACGTCTTTAATCTTGGCGGCGATGGTGTGGATCTGGTCTTGCGAGTACAGCGGCATGGTGCGCCTCCATGATAAAAAGTGGGGGATGGCTCCACCTTAGCGCCCGCGCCCGGCTTTCACTGTGCGTAACTTTACATAATAGATACACAAAGTTGGATTGACTCATCAAATGATAATCATTATCATTTGTCTTTTTCACCGAAGGAAATATCAGTGAGCGTACAAAGCGCCAGCTCCACCCGCAATGCCAGCCGCGCAGTCTGGCTGAAGCATTTGCACCAGTGGCATTGGATCAGCTCGGCGATGTGCTTGCTTGGGATGTTTCTGTTCGCGATTACCGGCATCACGCTGAACCACGCGTCGCAGATCGAAGCCAAGCCCAGCATCGTGCGCAAGCAGGCGCAACTGCCGGCAGCGCTGACCACCGAGCTGCGCGCCTACGCCGAGCAGCATGACGGCGCCAAGGAGCCGCTGCCAGCCAAGGCCGAGCAGTGGCTGGCCAGCACGTTTAACGTCCAGCCCGGCGGCCGGATTGCCGAGTGGGCGGCCGATGAGGTCTATTTGCCCCTGCCCAAGGCTGGCGGCGATGCCTGGGTACGCATCGGCCTGGAAGATGGCGCGACAGAATTCGAAAATACCGACCGCGGCTGGATTTCCTGGCTCAACGACGTGCACAAGGGCCGCAATACCGGCCCCGCATGGAACTGGTTCATTGATATTTTTGCCGTCACCTGCCTGGTGTTTTGCATCACCGGCCTGCTGATCCTGAAATTCCACGCGGCGAACCGCCCGTTCACCTGGCCGATGGTGGGCCTGGGTGTGCTGATTCCCGTTGTGATTGCACTGCTGTTCATCCATTAATCTCACCACAGGTATTCCATGAAATTACGCTACTCCATCGCGCTTAGTCTGCCACTTGCCAGTGCTTCGGCCATGGCCGCCGATCTGGCGCTCAAACTCGACGTGCCGCAGCTGAACGTGGCTGAATACCATCGTCCTTACATCGCTGCCTGGCTGGAAAATGCCGACCAGCAGGTGGTGGCCAACCTGGCGGTGCTGTACGACACCAAGAAAAAGGACAATGCGGGCACCAAGTGGCTCAAGGACATGCGCCAGTGGTGGCGCAAGAGCGGCCGTGAGCTGACCATGCCGGTGGATGGCGTGTCCGGCGCCACCAAGGCCCCCGGCGAGCTGACGCTGAATGCCCCGAAAGGCGCGCTGGACAAGCTGCCGGCCGGCCAGTACACGGTGCTGGTGGAAGCGGCGCGTGAAGCGGGTGGCCGTGAAGTGGTCAAGGTGCCGCTGGTGTGGCCGCAAAAATCGGCCGTGACCGTGACCGGTCAGGGCAAAGAGGAGCTGGGTACCGTCGTCGTGCAAGTCAAACCATAAGGCTGAGAGATGAACCTGCAAAAAACGTTGATCGCGCTGGCGCTGGCCGGCATGTCCCTGGTGTCGCTGAGCGCGCAGGCGCACAAGCCGTGGCTGCTGCCGTCGTCGACCCAGGTGGAAGCGGGCCGTGACGGCAACGCCTGGGTGACCGTGGATGCGGCCATTTCCGAAGGCCTGTTTGACATCGACCACCAGCCGCTCAAGCTGGACGGCATCGACATCACCGGCCCGGATGGCGCCAAGCTGGCGCCCGAGAACGTCAACAACGGCAAGCTGCGCAATACCTTCGATCTGAAGCTGGTAAAGACCGGCACCTACAAGATTGCGCTGGTATCGCAAAGCGTGTTTGGCAGCTACAAGGACAAGGAAGGCAACGTCAAACGCTTCCGCGGCACTGAAGAATCGCTGGCCAAGGATGTGCCGGCCGATGCGAGCGAGGTGAAGCTGTCGCGCACCGAAAGCCGTCTGGAGACGTTCGTGTCGAATGGCGACGCCAGCAAGGAAGTGCTGAAGCCAACGGGCAAGGGCCTGGAGCTGGTGGCGGTCACCCATCCGACCGAGCTGCGCGCTGGCGAAAAGGCCACCTTCCGCTTCCTGCTGGACGGCAAGCCAGCGGCAAACCAGGGCGTCAGCCTGATTCCGGGCGGCGTGAAGTACCGTGGCACGCTGGGCGAGATCCGCAAGACCACCGATGCCAACGGCGAACTGACGTTGGTGCTGCCGGCGGCGGGCGCGTACATGGTCAGCAGCAGCTGGCCGGCAGCGGCGCCGCAAGCGCCGGGCCAGCCGCCGCAGATGCCACCGCGCCGCGCGACCTACGCGGCGATCGTGGACATCCTGCCGGAATAAGGCTGGCATGCGCCGGGTTTTACTGCCTCACGCAATTTCCGACGACCCGGCGCCAGCAGGCGGCGTGCTCCGCGAGTATGCGGGGCAAAGTATGGGCACCAGCTGGTCGGTGCGGCTGGTGGCTGCACCAGCGGCTGCCTGCGACCATCTGCAAGACGGCTTGCAGCAACAGCTCGACAGCATTGTGGCGCAGATGAGCCACTGGGAAGCCGAATCCGACCTGGGTCGCTTCAACCGCGCGGCGGCCGAGAGCTGGCAACTGCTGCCGCCGGCGTTTTTTGACGTGCTGTCGTATGCGATGGGCGTGGCGCGCGACTCGGGCGGCGCTTACGATCCGTGCGCCGGTTCGCTGGTCAACCTGTGGGGCTTCGGGCCGTATGGGCGCTTTGACCAGCCGGATTTTGTGCCGCCATCTGCGGACGAAGTGACGGTGGCGCGTGCGCAACTGGCGGCGCGTCCCGTGCAGCTGGAGCGCAATGGCCGCCGCGCCTTGCAGCCGGGCGGAGTGCAGCTGGATCTGTCGGCCGTGGCCAAGGGCTATAGCGTGGACCGCTTATCCTGGTATCTGAAAACGCAGGGCTTTGCGCATCACCTGGTCGAAGTCGGCGGTGAACTGCGCGGCGCCGGCGTCAAGCCGGACGGCCAGCCGTGGTGGGTGATGCTGGAGCAGGTGACTGACATTGCGCCTGGCGTGGCCGCGCCGGACGAACTGGTGCTGGCGCTGCATGGCCTGGCGGTCGCCACCTCGGGCGACTACCGGCGCTATTTTGAAATCCACGGCCAGCGCTATTCCCACACCATCGACCCGCGCAGCGGCATGCCGATTGCCAACGACCTGGCCTCGGTCACCGTGGTGCACGCGCAGTGCATGGCGGCCGATGCATGGTCAACCGCGCTGACCGTGCTCGGCAGCCGCGACGGCCTGCAACTGGCCGAACTGCAAGGCCTGGCCGCGCGCTTCGTCGTACGCCAGGCGGACGGCAGTTTTACCGAATACCTGAGTTCCCATTTACGCAGCATGTTAGACGAATGATCTGGACCAACGACCCCACACGATGGATGCTGGTGGCAGGCATGGGCGTGGGCTACGCGCTGGTGTGCCTGGCGCCTTACCTGCGCACGCGCCGCAAGCGGCAAGCAGCCGCGCGCGCCAAAGCAGAAGCGGCGGCCGCGCCCGGCTGGATCATCGCGTACGCCAGCCAGACCGGCAATGCCGAAGAGCTGGCGCAGCAAACGCTGGCCACACTGAAGCTGGCCGGCATTCCCGCGCAACTGAGCGAGCTGTCCGACCTGAGCGCCGCCGACCTGCAGCAGGCTGAACGCATCCTGTTCCTGGTCAGCACCTACGGCGAAGGCGATGCGCCCGATGCGGCCGCCGCGTTTGCGGGCCGTCTGATGACCACCACCTTGCCGCTGCCGCAACTGCACTACGCGGTGCTGGCGCTGGGCGACAGCGCCTATGTGCACTACTGCGGCTTCGGCCGTGCGCTGGACCAGTGGCTGCAGGCGCAGGGTGCGCAAAGCCTGTTCCCGCGTGTCGAAGTCAACCGCAGTTCCGCCGAAGCGATCGCACAATGGCGCCAGCACCTGAGCCACCTGGCCGGCACCAGCGATGCGCCGGACTGGAGCGCACCAGCGTTTGACGCCTGGCGCCTGATCGAGCGCGTGCAACTGAATGCGGGCAGCGCAGGCGCGCCCATCTACCACCTCGAACTCATGCCCGAGCAAGGCGCGTTGCCGGCGTGGCAGTCGGGCGACCTGGTGCAGATTGCCGCACCGGCCGATCCTGCCAACGCGCGCGACTACTCGATCGCCTCGATTCCGGCCGACGGCAGCGTGCAGTTGCTGGTACGTCTGCACACGCATGAAGATGGCAGCCACGGCATCGCCTCCGGCTGGCTGACGCAGCAAGCGCCGCTGGGCGCGGCCGTACAGCTGCGGCTGCGCCAGCACAAGCGCTTCCGCCTGGAGGCGAATGCCGAACGGCCGCTGATCCTGATTGGCAACGGCAGTGGCATCGCCGGCCTGCGTGGCCATCTGAAAGCGCGCGCAATGACGGGGCAGGGCCGCAACTGGCTGCTGTTTGGCGAACGCAATGCCGCCCACGACTACCACTACCGCGCCGAGCTGGACGGCTGGCAGCGTGACGGCATGCTGGAAAAACTGGACATGGTGTTCTCGCGCGACCAGGCAGAGCGCCTGTACGTCCAGGACCGCCTGGCGGCCCAGGCCGCCGACGTGCGCGCCTGGATAGAGCAAGGCGCCGCCATCTACATCTGCGGCAGCCTGGACGGCATGGCCGGCGGCGTCGACGCCGCACTCGAAGCCGCGCTGGGCCGTGAAGCGCTGGACCAGCTCACCGCGACCGGCCGCTACCGCCGCGACGTCTACTAAAACAATCCGGGGTCAGGTCCGTCATTTCTACACGACCTCTGCCGTAGCGTGCGCTACGGCAGAGGTCGTGTAGAAATGACGGACCTGACCCCGGAGTTATTCGGCGCCGGCTTGTTCCAGGCCGCGCGCCAGGCTGGAGATGGAGGGGTTGTCGATGAAGACGCAGCGCTTGCCGTTGCGCTTGCAGTAGTCTTTGACGCGCCAATACGCGCTGTGGCTGATGCAGCCGGTCTGGCAGATGACGAGGTCGGCTGCAGCCAGGCTCGCTTCCAGGCGGTTGGCGTTGTCTTCGAGGCCGCCGTCGTGGTGCGCAAATTGCGCGCCTTCGCGTTCGATGAGTTCGCGATAGCTGGCGACGTTGCCGTTGCGCCCGCCCACGCACAGGACGGCGCGGTCGCTCAGGCGCAAGGGCATTTTCATGACGTGTTCGACGACCTGGCGCGCTGCTTCCTGTACCGGCGCCGGCGCTGCCGGCTGTTCGGCGGCACGCGCCAGTTCCAGCTTCAGTTCGGCAATCTGGTTGCGCATCGCGCGTTCGCGTTCTTCCATCTGGCCCAGACGCTCGGCCAGCTTGGCGCGCGATTCCAGGCCGGGGATCGATTCTCTTAGCTGCTCCAGTTCGACCTTGAGCGAGTCGACCATGCTGTCTTTGCCAACCACTTGCGCGCGCATCTGCATGAGCTGGGCGGCGTGTTTTTCGGCCTCGGCGGCTTTTTCGGCCATCAGCGCGGTGTTGCGTTGCTGGGCTTTGTTGAGGTCGTGCGTGAGGCGCTTGTTTTCTTCGAGCGTGGCGTTGAATTTGGTGATGTCGGCACGCACGCAAGCGCCGGCCTGGTGCTGCACCATGTGCAGGTCGCGGCACATCTGCTCTTCCAGTTCGGCGGTGCAGCGCGGATGCGTGAGGCCGGCCCAGAAGGCGCCCGCCACATCGCCATTGGCGACGGCGCTACGCCACAGTTCGGCGACCTGGTCGGTTGTCTTGGCGTTGCGGAAGCGTAGCAGCACGGGCGCGTAGCGGCGCTCCAGTTCTTTTTGCAGCGCTTCGGACAAACGGTTGCGCGTTGAGCATTCGGTCACGGCGCCAACGTGGACTTCGTAGTCATCGGCCACCACTTTGCCATTGGTGACTTTGTCGACCAGCTTGCGCAGCACGCCCAGCGGGAAGCCGACGCCCACCAGCGGGCAGTGGCAGGCGTGGCCCAGTTCCCACAGCCGGCGGCGGCGCGAGGCCTGCGCTTCCGGCTCTTTGGCCAGCACGCTCATGATGTTGTTGATGACGGGTTTGATGACTTGCTGCTTGCTGATCTGTTCGGTGGGGCGCGCGGCGCCGACCGGTCCCGCCACCTGCGGCATGGCGGCGGCTATGATGGCCGCCAGTGGATCGTGTTTCTCGCACATAAGGCTAGGTCCTCTCAGGCCACCGATGGCGCCGTGCGTGCGCGGGCCATGATGCGGCTCAGGAAGTTGGTTTTTTCCTGTTCGTGCATGTTGCGCTCGACCTCGCTTGCCCACTGTTCGGAGAGTTGCTGGCATGTCGCGCTCAGTACCGGCGCCAGGTCTGGCAGGCTGGCCAGCGCTTTCAGATGGCGCTCGATCACCGAGGCCAGCTTGACGCAGCCGCCAGCCGCTTCGCTGCCGGCCGTGTAGTGCGACATCAGATGCAGCACGGCGGACAGCATGAGTTCGGGATTGTTGCCGCCATGCGATGGGGCGAGGAAAATCGGGTTGCTATGTTCGATGGCCATCAGACGCTCCTGGTCGGGAAAGAGAGTGTGGCTGGCAGGAGGGCTGGCTACTCAAGGGGGAGAGTGGGCGCGGCGGCGCCCTTTAACGCACAGTTAATCGGGGCGGTTATGCGGTCAGGATCAGCTTGTTCAGCTGGGTGATGCGCAGGCGGTAGACGCGTCCGCCATGTTCGATTTCCATTTCGCGGCCGCCATCCATGAGGCTGGCGCTGCTGACGCGCTTGACCGGCTTGATTGCCTGGGCAGCGGCGGTGGCAACTGGGTGGGCAGCGATGGCTGGTGGCATTGCAGGGGTAGTGGTAATCATCGTCTGGTTCTCCATAAATAAGAATGATTCGTATTTGCATTCATTATTGTAGAAGCCGGGACGGAATGCAAGCCTTTTTCTGTGCTTTGAGTTATAAAATCGTTAAAAAAAGGGCCCGGTCAGTGACCGGGCCCAAGGCTGGGTAAAACGGGAGGTTTCTTGCGAAGTACTGCAGGGTGCTACAAAGCCGCCAGCAACTGGCCGGACGGTACGGTTTCGCCGTTCTTGCCGCGCGCGGCGGGTTTGCCGCGGGAGCGCGAGGGGGGCAGGCGGCGCAAAGTCTTGAGGGCTTCCGGGTCTTTGATGCCGATGGTGCGCTGGTCGACGCTGATCAGGCCGATTTCATTGAAGGCCGATAGCGTGCGGCTCACGGTTTCCAGCGTCAGGCCCAGGTAGCTGCCGATTTCATGGCGTGTCATGCGCAGGTTGAACAGCTTGCTCGAGTAGCCCATCTGGGCGAAGCGGTCGGCCAGCGCGACCAGGAAGCGGGCCACGCGCGCTTCGGCGCTCAGCGCGCCCAGCATGCCGATCATGGCTTGCTCGCGCACCAGTTCGCGGCTCATGACGCCGTACATCATGTTTTCCAGCTCCAGGTGCACGCGCCCCAGTGCGGTCAGCTTTTTGAACGGCAGCAGGATCAGGTCGCAATCGGACAGCGCCACCGCTTCGGACGAGTACTGGCGGGCGTGGATGCCGTCCACGCCCAGCAGGTCGCCTTTCATGGGAAAGCTCAGCACCTGTTCGTTGCCGTATTCGTCGATGAGGACGGTTTTGAGGAAGCCGGAGTTGACGATGTAGAGCGTGTCGAAGGTCTGGCCGATGGTGTGGATGCGTTGCCCGGTTTTGAACTGCACGTGCTGGAACAGCAGTTCTTCGGTGGCCATGGAGTTGGCTGAAGGAATGTGCAGGATGTCGCACACTTCCTTGAGGTTGGACCAGAGCCGTCCCTGACGCTGGCGGCCAGCTTCCATCGACGACGATTGCAGCGTCGTCGCGGCTGGGCGTATATCAGACGTTTGCGTAGACAGCATGGTGAGTTCTCCTGTGGGCTAGGGTGCTGTGCGGTATGGTTTCAGTATGCCAACACAGGCGTAGCTTAGATATCAGCAATGGCTGAATCTGACCGTAGGAGCTCGGCCCTGCTTTGTAGGAGCATTCCTACTCAGCAGCGTGAAATCAGGTCTTGAACGGCGACAGCAGGCGATGGGCGACGGCGTACTGCACCATTTCCGACAGCGAGGCCATGCCCATCTTTTGCATGATGCGGGTCTTGTGGGTGCTGACGGTTTTGACGCTCAGGTGCAGGCTGTTGGCGATTTCGGTGATCGAGCGGCCGGCCACCAGCAGCGAAAATACTTCAAATTCGCGGTCCGACAGCTGTTTATGCAGCAGCGATTCGTGCGGCATCATGATGTTGAGCGCCAGTTGCTCGGCCACTTCGGTGCTGATGTAGGGCCGGCCGGAAGCCACCTTGCGGATCGCGCCCACCAGCTGGGTGCCAGCGCTTTCCTTGGTCAGATAGCCCTGGGCGCCGGCGCGGATTGCGCGCACCGCGTATTGTTCCTCTTCGTGCATGGTGAGGATCAGGATGGCCAGCTTGGGCGCCTCGGCCTTGATCTGGCGGATCAGGTCGACGCCGCTGCGGCCGGGCATGGACAAGTCCAGCAGCAGCAGATCGAAGCCGCCCTGGCGCACGTGGCCCAGCACCTCAAAGCCATCGATGGCCTCACCGACGATGTCGATATCCGGCGCGCCGTCGAGGATGCGCTTGAGACCCTCACGCATGATGGTGTGGTCGTCTGCAATGACTATCCGAATCATGTAGGGGCCGTTTAAAGTGAATAGTTATTATGATTAAAACAAGCTTGCAAGCTTACTATAAAAGGCGGCCCCGCACCGGCTATTTGCTACCGGGCTCCTTAATCAGCCGGTGAACCAGCACCGGTATCCTGGAATGCTGCAACACTTTGTTGGTCACGCTGCCCAGCAAGAGCTGGCCCCAGCCGCTGCGGCCATGCGAGCCCATGAAAATCAGGTCGCAGCCGTTCTGTTGCGCGACATCGACGATTTTCGCCGCAGCGCTTTCGTGGAACGCGGCCATGGCTTCGCAGCGCACGCCCCGTTTGGCGCAGGAATCGACCACATCCTGCGTGTGCTCGCGGCCCGCGCGCTGCATGGCGGCGCGGTATTCGTCTTCGCTGGGGTAGCTGGGCGGAATGATTTCCACGTAAATCGGGTATTGGTACTCGGGCGCCACAAACAGTACCAGCACTTCCGCGCCCAGCTGTTCGGCAAACTGCACGCCGGCGCAGGCGGTCTTGCTGGAGACGGCCGAACCGTCGGTGGTGATCAGGATTTTGCGGTACATAATGGACCTCCTTGCTGAATCAACGCACTACTTTATTGTAGTCCCGATTTACATTATTGATACTATGGAAAGACTTGATGTTTATCAAATAAAAGCGCTTTAGCTGGGGACACAGGTGTGGGCTTTTATCCTTTTTACAGGATTTTTTTGCACCAAAGCACTACTTTTGTGTCGCGCGGCTTACTTCCTTGTTCTATCCAATGTTAGTATCTCCAAATACAGCTAGTTTAGGGCAGCAAATTTACCAAATATGGAGAAGCAGGGATTATGACTAACGCCGCTGACGATTTCGACGCATTATTTGAAGAAGTGTCCGCTCAGAGCAAAGCAGCTGCGCCCGCTCCAGCGCCAGCACCCGCGCCGGCCGCCGCTGCGGAAGATGATCTGGAAAGTCTGTTTGAAGAAGTCGCTGCGGCCCGCCCGCCCGATGCGGCCGCTGCCGAGCCCGCGCCGGCGCCCGCCGCTGCCGCCGAAGCCGGTGGCGAGGAAGACGATGGCAATGTCGACAAGGGCCAGATGTTCGAACGTCTGGGCGGCATTGTGCGCCTGCTGCACGATTCGTTGCGTGAACTGGGCTACGACAAGGCGCTGACCGAAGCCGCCACCCAGATCAGCGACGCCCAGGACCGCCTCGAATACGTGGCCTCGCTGACCGAACAGGCCGCCAACAAGGTGCTCAATACTCTGGACGAAGGCATGCCGGAACAGGACGTGCTGTCCAAACAATCCAAAGACATGGAAAACCGCTGGGCCGACCTGTTCGCCGGCAAGCTCAGCCTGGAACAGTTCAAGCAGCTGGCCGGCGATTCGCAGAAGTTCGCGGTAGCTGTCTCGGCGGCCACGGAAGCGGAAAAAGCCCGCCTGCTGGACATCATGATGGCGCAGGACTTCCAGGACATCACGGGCCAGCTGATCAAGAAAGTGGTGCACATCACCAAAACGGTGGAATCCGAGCTGGCGCAGCTGCTGAAAGACAATGCGCCGCCTAGCGTCAAGGAAAAAATTGCGCAAAAAGAAGTATCTCTGATGCAGGGCCCCTCGGCGCCGACCGTTGCGCTGAGCCAGGATAGTGTTGACGACCTTCTTGCCGATCTGGGGTTCTAATGGACGATATGCTGAGGGATTTCGTCGTCGAGGCGATGGATCTGGCGGTCAATGTAGAAGAGCATCTGCTGCGGCTCGAACGTGACCCGGACAATAAAGAGACACTCAATGCAGTGTTCCGTTCGTTCCACACCATCAAGGGCGGCGCCGGTTTCATGGGCCTGCCAGCGATGGTGACGGCTTGTCACCTGACCGAAAACCTGTTTGACGCGCTGCGTACCGGCGCCGCACCGGTGACGCCGCTGTCGATCGAGGCCGCGCTGCAAGCATCGGGCTTTGTTGCCGACCAGCTGGCTGAACTGAACAACGGCGCCGAGCCGGACAGCCTGCCCGCGCTGCCCAAAGACCTGGAAACCCTGCTCAACGACGCCATCGCCGGCAAGACCGACACCGCGCCAGCCAAGGCCGCCGCACCAGCACCGGCCCCGGCAGCTGCTGCACCGGCGCCGGCGCCAGCCGCTGCGGCAACGCCGGCTGCCGTGTCCTCGCCGGATGGCCTGGACTGGGAAGGCATGTACGAAGCCGTGATGCCGGCGGGCAGCTACACCCGTTCCGCGCCAGCACCGGTTGCCGCTGCTGCGCCAGCACCGGTCGCCGCCGCACCGGCAACGGTCGCGCCGAGCTCGGCCGAGATTGCCGCCGTCGCTGCGGAAGTCAAAGTAGCGCCGTCTGCCAAGCGCGAAGTGGCCGAGAAAAGGGAAGAACGTCCACAATCCGCACCCGCCAAGGAAGAATCGATCCGTATCGACGCCGTCAAGCTCGATGCGCTGCTGGAAGTGGCGGGCGAGTCCGTGCAGGCCGCTAACCAGGCTGCCGTGCTGCTGGAACGCCTGATGCAGTTCAAGTTTGAAGGCCAGGCGCAGACGCTGATGTCGACGCTGGCGGAAACGCTGGAACGCGCCTCGCGCTACTCCACCGAACTGCAGCGCGCCACGCTGGCGACCCGCATGCAGCCAGTTGGCCGCCTGTTCCAGAAGTTCCCGCGCCTGGTGCGCGAACTGGCCAAGGATCTGGGTAAGGAAGTCGATCTGAACATCGAAGGTGCGGAGACCGAAGTCGACCGCGTGGTGGTCGATTCGCTGTACGATCCGCTGGTGCACATGCTGCGCAACTCGCTGGACCATGGCGTCGAAACGCCGGAAGAGCGCGCGATTGCCGGCAAGCCGATCAAGTCCTTCATCCAGCTCAAGGCATGGCAGGAAGCCAACAGCGTCATGATCGTGCTGCAGGATGACGGCAAGGGCATGGACCCGGTCAAGCTGCGCGCGAAGGCGCTGCAGAAAGGCCTGATCTCCGAATCGGCGCAGTTATCCACCGACGATTGCCTGCAGCTGGTATTCTTGCCGGGGTTCTCGACCAAGGAAGTGGCATCCAGCGTGTCCGGCCGCGGTGTCGGCATGGACGTGGTGAAGACCGCCGTGGAGAAAAACCGTGGCGCCATCCAGATCGAGTCCGAGCTGGGCAAGGGCACCAAGTTCTCCATCCGCCTGCCGATCGAGCTGTCGATCGTGCCGACCATGCTGGTCTCGACCTCGGGCGCTGCACTGGCGCTGCCGATGGCCGTGGTACAGCGCGTGGTCGAGCTGCCGGAAGTGTTCATGGAAGTCGGCGGCGCGCCAGTGCTGAAAGACCAGGGCCGTCCGCTGCCAGTCCGTTCGCTGGCCGATTCGCTGGGCTACGAGAGCTGCCGCGAGAAGGTGGGCATTGTTGTCTCGGCACCACAGCCGTACATCCTGGCCGTGGAAGCGGTCGATGGCACTGCTGACCTGGTAATTAAACCGATGACCGCGATTACCGTCGAAGGCATTACCGGCACGGCGCGCTCTGCAGAGGGCGAGCTGGTGCTAGTGGTAGGCCTATCGTTCCTAATGGACGGTTGTCGAGGTAGTGTACGCATGGCGGCCTGAGTCGGTAGACTCGGGTCAGAAGACCAAAAAGCCTGCGTTCACGCAGGCTTTTTTTTCGCAGTAAAGAACAAGGGGTCATACCAAGTGAATCGGTATGCAGAAGGCGTCGGGCTCATGAGGCTGGACCGCGGTGGCTGCTATTGCATTGCACAATATGGCATAATCAAGTTGGATAATAGTAGCAGTACGTAAAAAACATCATGAAGACGCTTTACGACAAACTCTGGGAATCCCACGTGGTCCGTACCGAAGAAGACGGCACGACCATCCTCTACATTGATCGCCACCTGGTGCATGAAGTGACCAGCCCGCAGGCATTTGACGGCCTGCGCGCCGCCAATCGCCAGCCATGGCGGCTGTCCGCCAACCTGGCGGTGGCCGACCATAATGTGCCAACCACCTCGCGCGCCGAAGGCATTGCCGATCCGGTTTCGCGCCTGCAGGTCGAAACGCTGGACAAGAACGCCAAGTCCTACGGCCTGACCTATTTCAACATGAACGACAAGCGCCAGGGCATCGTCCATGTGATCGGCCCTGAGCAGGGCGCGACCTTGCCGGGCATGACCGTGGTCTGCGGCGACTCGCACACTTCGACCCATGGCGCGTTCGGCGCGCTGGCGCACGGCATCGGCACCTCGGAAGTGGAGCATGTGCTGGCCACCCAGACCCTGCTGCAAAAGAAATCCAAGGCCATGCTGGTACAGGTCGACGGCGTGCTGCCGGACGGCGTCACCGCGAAAGACATCGTGCTGGCCATTATCGGCAAGATCGGCACGGCGGGCGGCACCGGCTACTGTATGGAATTCGGCGGTTCGGCCATCCGTGCGCTGTCGATGGAAGGCCGTATGACGGTCTGCAATATGGCGATTGAAGCGGGCGCCCGCGCCGGCATCATCGGCGTCGACGACACCACCATCAACTACGTCAAAGGCCGTCCGTTTTCGCCGGCTGGTCCGCACTGGGATCTGGCCGTCAACTACTGGCGCACGCTGCACACCGACGCGGGCGCCAAGTTCGACCTCGTCGTCACGCTCAACGCTGCCGACATCAAGCCGCAGGTCACCTGGGGCACGTCGCCTGAAATGGTGCTGCCGGTCGACGGCCGCGTGCCGGACCCGGACCACGAAAAGGACAGCGTCAAGCGCAGCGCCATCGAGAAGGCACTGGTGTATATGGACCTGAAGCCCAACACCGCCATCGAAGACATTCGCATCGACAAGGTGTTCATCGGTTCCTGCACCAACTCGCGCATCGAGGACTTGCGTGCCGCCGCCGCCGTGGTGCGTGGCAAGCAGCGCGCCTCCAACGTCAAGCTGGCGCTGGTGGTCCCGGGCTCGGGCCTGGTGAAAGAGCAGGCGGAACGCGAAGGTCTGGACCAGATCTTCAAGGCCGCCGGCTTCGAATGGCGCGAGCCGGGCTGCTCGATGTGCCTGGCCATGAACGCCGACCGTCTGGAGCCGGGCGAGCGCTGCGCGTCGACCTCCAACCGTAACTTCGAAGGCCGTCAAGGCCAGGGCGGCCGCACCCATCTGGTGTCGCCGGCCATGGCAGCAGCAGCCGGTATCGCCGGCCACTTCGTCGACGTCCGCGCACTGCACTGAATTTTAAAAGCGGCTGAGGCGCCGCACTGAAACTAGGAAAACATCATGAAAAAGATCTTCGCACTGACCATTATCGCTACCTTCGTCCTGACCGGCTGCAACACCATTTCCGGCATGGGCAAGGACATCCAAAAAGCGGGGCAGGCAGTGCAGGGCGCCTCAGGCCATTAAAGAACCGGCGGGCCAGGCGCCCGTCCACAAAATACGATCATGGAAAAATTTACCATTTACGAAGGTTTGGTTGCGCCGCTGGATCGCGCGAATGTCGACACCGACGCCATCATCCCGAAGCAGTTCCTGAAGTCCATCCACCGCACCGGCTTTGGCCCCAACCTGTTTGACGAGTGGCGCTATCTCGACCACGGCGAACCGGGCATGGACAATAGCAATCGTCCACTGAATCCAGACTTCGTGCTGAACGAGCCGCGCTATCAGGGCGCCTCGATCCTGCTGACCCGCAAGAACTTCGGCTGCGGCTCCTCGCGCGAGCATGCGCCCTGGGCACTGGACCAGTACGGCTTCCGCGCCATCGTTGCGCCATCGTTTGCCGACATCTTCTTCAACAACTGTTTCAAGAGCGGCTTGCTGCCCATCGTATTAACTGAAGCGCAGATCGATCATCTGTTCAATGAAGTCAAGGCCTTCCCCGGATACAAACTGGTGGTGGATCTTGAGCAGCAGCGCATTTCCACCAGCAACGGCAGTCTCTCCTACCCATTCGAGATCGACGCCTTCCGCAAATACTGCCTGATGAACGGGCTTGACGATATCGGCCTGACGCTGCGCCACGCCGACACCATCCGTGGTTTCGAAGAGCGCCATCTGGCAAACCAACCCTGGTTGGCTAACGTCATCTAAAGAAAACAACTCATGAAAATTGCAATCCTCCCGGGCGATGGCATCGGTCCGGAAATCGTCACCCAAGCGGTCAAGGTACTGAACGCGCTGGGCGAAAAGTTTGAGATGGAAACCGCCCCGGTCGGCGGCGCCGGCTACGAAGCCAGCGGCCATCCGCTGCCGGACGCCACGCTCAAGCTGGCCAAGGACGCGGACGCCGTGCTGTTTGGCGCCGTCGGCGACTGGAAGTACGACACGCTGGACCGTCCGCTGCGTCCTGAGCAGGCGATCCTGGGCCTGCGCAAGAACCTGGGCCTATTTGGCAATCTGCGTCCGGCCATCCTGTACCCGGAACTGGCGGGCGCCTCGACGCTGAAGCCGGAAGTGGTGTCTGGCCTGGACATCCTGATCGTGCGCGAACTGACTGGCGACATTTACTTCGGCCAGCCGCGCGGCGTGCGCGAGTGCCCGGACGGTCCGTTCAAGGGCCAGCGCGAAGGCTTCGACACCATGCGCTATGCGGAAGGCGAAATCCGCCGCATCGCCCACGTGGCGTTCCAGGCAGCGCAAAAGCGCGGCAAGCGCCTGACCTCGGTCGACAAGGCCAATGTGCTGGAGACTTTCCAGTTCTGGAAAGACATCGTCACCGACGTCCACAAGGAATACCCGGACGTGGCGCTGGACCATATGTACGTCGACAACGCCGCGATGCAGCTGGTGCGCGCGCCGAAGAAGTTTGACGTCATCGTCACCGGCAATATGTTTGGCGACATCCTGTCGGACGCGGCGGCCATGCTGACCGGTTCGATCGGCATGCTGCCATCGGCATCGCTGGATGCCAACAACAAGGGCCTGTACGAACCATCGCACGGCTCGGCACCGGACATCGCCGGCAAAGGCATCGCCAACCCGCTGGCCACCATTCTGTCGGCCGCCATGATGCTGCGCTTCTCGCTGAACAAGGTTGAGCAGGCAGACCGCATCGAAAGCGCCGTCAAGACAGTTCTGGCCCAAGGCCTGCGCACCGCCGACATCTATGAAGCGGGCACCACCAAGGTCGGTACCGAAGAGATGGGCAACGCGGTCGTCGCGGCACTGTAACGCATTACACACAAAGGAAGAAAAATGAAACTCGTAGGTCTGGTAGGTTGGCGCGGTATGGTGGGTTCGGTCCTGATGCAACGCATGCAGGAAGAGGGCGATTTCGCTCACATCGAGCCAGTGTTCTTCACCACTTCTAATCCGGGCGGCAATGCGCCAGCCATGGCCAAGAATGAAACCAAGCTGAAAAGCGCCACCGATATCGACGAACTCAAGAAGTGCGAAATCATCATTTCGTGCCAGGGCGGCGACTACACCACCGAAGTGTTCCCGAAGCTGCGCGCGGCCGGCTGGAACGGCTACTGGATCGATGCGGCGTCGACGCTGCGCATGGAGAAAGACGCGGTCATCGTGCTGGACCCGGTCAATATGCACGTCATCAAGGACGCGCTGGGCAAGGGCGTGAAGAATTTCATCGGTGGTAACTGCACCGTGTCGTGCATGCTGATCGGCCTGGGCGGCCTGTTCCAGCAAGGCCTGGTCGAGTGGATGACCTCGATGACCTACCAGGCAGCCTCGGGCGGCGGCGCGCAGCATATGCGTGAACTGCTGACCCAGTTCGGCACCATCAACGGCGCCGTCAAGCCGCTGCTGGATGATCCTGCTTCGGCCATCCTGGAAATCGACCGCCAGGTGCTGGCGACCCAGCATGGCCTGTCGGCGGAAGAGATCAAGCAGTTCGGCGCGCCGCTGGCGGGCAACCTGATCCCGTGGATCGACAAGGATCTGGGCAATGGCCAGTCGAAGGAAGAGTGGAAAGCTGGCGCCGAGACCAACAAGATCCTGGGTCTGGGCGCCGACTTCGGCTCGAAATCGATTCCGGTCGATGGCCTGTGCGTGCGTATCGGCGCCATGCGCTGCCACTCGCAGGCGCTGACCATCAAGCTGACCAAGGACGTGCCGCTGGATGAAATCACCGACATCATTGCGTCGGCCAATCAATGGTCGAAAGTGGTGCCGAATACGCGTGAAGCGTCGGTCAAGGATCTGTCGCCAGCGGCCGTGACCGGCAGCCTGACGATCCCGGTGGGCCGTCTGCGCAAGATGAGCATGGGGCCGGATTACCTGTCCGCCTTTACTGTCGGCGACCAGCTGCTGTGGGGCGCGGCCGAACCGCTGCGCCGCATGCTGCGTATCGTACTGGACCAGTAAACCCGCAAAACGTGGTACGGCCGTTCAGGCTGCTCCATCGTGGTAAGAGAAGGGGTTTTTCCTATGTGTTCTCATAGGGGAAACCCCTTTTGTTGGTTTACAGTGGTGCAAAGCTTGCATGCTCCTAAGCATGATGTTATGTTGGTATATCCGGGAAAGTAACATTTTCTCTCTGACAATCATAAAAACACCCACTATGCCTGTACAAAATCGCCCCATTGTTTCGTTCGCGCTGAAGACACTCACCAGCGCGGTTGCCAGCGCCGTGTTGTTGGCCGCGTCAGCAAATGCGGCGGGACTGGGCAAGCTGACTGTCCTGTCGTCGCTGGGCCAGCCACTGCGGGCGGAAATCGAACTGACTGCAGTGACCCCGGAGGAAGCCAGCGCGCTGGTTGCCAAGCTGGCGCCGGCCGATGCCTTCCGCTCGGCCAATATCGATTTCAACCCGGCGCTGATGTCGCTGCGTTTTGAAGTCGAGCCGCGCAACGGCAAACAGGTCATCAAAGTCAGCTCCAGCCAGCCGATCAACGAGCCGTTCGTTGACATGCTGCTGGAACTGAACTGGAACGGCGGCCGCATGGTCCGCGAATACACCTTCCTGCTGGATCCGCCAGATCTGCGCGCCACGCAAGCGCCACAAGTGACGGCGCCGGTCGATGTCGCCAACCGCGCCGCAGCGCCCGCTGCTGGCGCATCGGCTGCAAACCCGGCAGCGCCACAGGCGCAAGCGCCGGCTGCTGCGCCATCGCGCAAGCCAGCGGCGCCGGTCAAGCAGGCGGCCAGTGAGTACACCGTCAAGCAGGGCGATAACCTGACCCGCATCGCCAACCAGGTCAAGCCGGTCGATGTGTCGCTGGACATGATGCTGGTGGCGCTGTACCGCGCCAATCCGGAAGCCTTTAGCGGCAACAATATGAACCGCCTGAAATCGGGCCAGATCCTTGCCGTGCCGGACGCGGAGGCCATCCGCGCTGTGGGCGGCGACGAAGCGCGCGGCGTGGTCGTCGCGCATGCCGCTGATTTCAACGCCTACCGCGCCAAGCTGGCTGGCCAGGTCGCTGCCAGCACGCCGGCCAAGGAAGCGGATGCGTCGCAGAACGTCTCGGGCAAGATCACCGCCAAGGTAGAAGAGAAACCGAATGCCGCCAACACCGCCAAGGACAAGCTGACGCTGTCCAAGGCCACCACGGCCACGCCTCAGCAAGGCAAGACCGGCCAGGCAGCGGAAGAGGACAAGATCGCCAAGCAGAAGCAGGTGGACGAAGCGGCCGCTCGCGTCAAGGAGCTGGAAAAGAACGTCAGCGACCTCGAGAAGCTGATGACCGTCAAGAACAAAGCCGCTACCGAGGTCAAGCCGCCGCCAGCTTCGGCATCGGCTTCGGCATCAGCGTCGGCTTCGATGGCGGTGGAAGCGCCGCCTGCCGAACACAAGCCCAAGCGCACGCTGGTACTGCCGCCGAAGAAGCTGGTCGAGCCAAGCTTCTTTGAAATCCTGATGGACAACATCACCTACGTGGGCGCGGCTGCTGCGGCCGTGCTGCTGGGCGCGGTGGGCATCATGGCGTCGCGTCGTCGCAAGAAATTCGTTGTGCCGCCTGATGAGGCGTCGATTCTCGGCGATACCGCGTTGCCGCCACCACAGCCGCTGATCGCCGATGCCGGTGGCCAGAGCGTGGACACCAACAACAGCGTCTTCAATTCCAATTTCGCGCCATCGGCCAGCCAGCTGGACACCAATGAGGTGGATCCCGTGGCGGAAGCCGACGTCTACATCGCCTACGGCCGCGATGCGCAGGCGGAAGAGATTCTCAAAGAAGCACTGCGCACCCATCCGGAGCGCCATGCTGTGCGCCTGAAACTGCTGGAAATCTACGTCGCCCGCAAAGACGCGCGCGCGTTTGAAACCCAGGCCTCCGAACTGTACTCGCTGACCCGTGGACAGGGCGATGAGTGGGCGCAGGTCGCCGCCATGGGGCAGGCGCTGGATCCTGCCAACCCGCTGTACACCGAGGGCAAGGACGGCGGCAATACGGCGTTTGATACGGCCCCGGTCACCACGGCAGCCGTGGCGGGCGCTGCTGCGGCCGCTGCGGCGTCGGACTTCGGCACTGATTTCAATACCTACACGCCAGCGGAAGCCGCTGCACCGTCGGCACTGGATCTGGACCTGAGCCAGGATGCTGCTCCAGCTCCAGCCCCGGCTGCGGAGCCGCTGGACTTTGGCGCCGATCTGGACACCGCGCTGCCGCAGGCGGCCGATGCCTCTGTATCGCCAGCTTCGGTGGCGGCGGAGTCGGACAATCTGATGGACTTCGACTTGGGCGGTTTGAACTTCGAGCCGGTCGAAGCGCCCGCGCCTGCGATTGAAATGCCAGCCCCACCTGTGCCGGCGCCGGTGAATGACATGGACCTGGACTTCGGCCTGGATCTGCCTGCGAGCCCGGCAGCGGAAGCCGCCAAGCCTGCGGAAGTGTCCGATCCGCTGGATCTGGACCTGGCCGGCTTTGACATCCCGGAAGTGCCAGCCTTCACTGAGCCACCGAAAGTGGACACGCCAGCGATGGACTTCGACACCGCGCTGGATCTGCCGGGCGAGGTGGAGCACATCACGCCAGCGCCTGCCCCGGCGGCGCCGGACTTCGACCTGTCCAGCATCGATCTGGACCTCAGTGACGCGCTGGGCGGCGATACCGCTGCGGCGCCGGAAGCCCCCGCCAACAACGAGCCGCTGTCCGCCCATCACATGGAAATGGATACCAAGCTGGACCTGGCCATCGCCTATCAGGAAATCGGCGACAAGGAAGGTGCGCGCGAGCTGCTCGATGAAGTGCTGCGCGGCGGTAACCCCGACCAGGTCGTCAAGGCCAACGATATGAAGGCCAAGCTGGGCTGAAAGCGCGCCGTTATATAATGGCTGACTCAGACATTATAAGATTGGGCAGTAGTGAAACGGATCGCAATAGGGCTCCAGTACGACGGCCAGGCCTGGCACGGCTACCAGAAGCAGGAACACGGCCTCACCGTACAAGATAAACTGGAGCAGGCACTGCTGGAGTTTGCGACAGTGCCGCTGGCCACCACGTGCGCCGGCCGTACGGACGCTGGGGTCCACGCCGCCGAACAGGTGGTGCATTTCGATACCGACTTGAACCGCCTGCCGCATGCCTGGATACGCGGCGTGAATGCCTTCCTGCCGCCATCGATCGGCGTACGCTGGGCCAAGGTGCTGGACGGTGACCCGGCCGTCGAGAACTTCTTCCATGCCCGCTTCAGCGCCCAGGCGCGTACCTATCACTACGTGCTGCACAACCACCAGGTGCGCTCGGCGCTGCTCAATGGCCGTGCCGGTTTCTACCACCACCCGCTGGATGTGGAGCGCATGCAGGAGGCGGTCAAGCCGCTGATCGGCATGCATGACTTCACCAGCTTCCGCGCGGCGTATTGCCAGGCCAAGTCGCCGGTCAAGCTGATGCACGACATCCAGATCCGCCGCCAGGGCGACCTGATCATCTTTACGCTGAAAGCCAACGCCTTCCTGCACCACATGGTGCGCAACCTGGTGGGCTCGCTGGTCTACATCGGCCAGGGGCGTGAAGATGTCAACTGGATGGGCGAGTTGCTGGCAGCGAAAAACCGCCAGGTGGCCGCGCCGACCTTCATGCCGGACGGCTTGTACCTCGCCAAAATTGACTATGATGAAAAATGGGGCCTGCCGCAGGAAGCGGTGAGCCAGATGCCCTGGTTCTAAAGGATAGACGATGCCACGTACCCGTATCAAAATCTGCGGCCTGACCCGTGAGGAAGACATCCAGGCCGTGGTGGCCGCAGGCGCCGATGCGATCGGTTTCGTGTTCTATCCCAAAAGCCCGCGCTATGTGACGCCAGAGCGCGCCGCCGAGCTGATCCGCATTGTGCCGCCATTCATCAGCACGGTGGGCCTGTTTGTGAATGCCTCGCCGGAAGAAGTGGCGGCTGCCGTGCGCATCGCGCCCTTGTCTTTGCTGCAACTGCACGGCGATGAAACCGTGGAGCAGGCTGCGGCTATCGGCGCGGCGGCCGGACGACAGTTCATGAAGGTGTTCCGCGTCAAAACTGACACGCGCCCGGATGAACTGCTAGAATACGAGCAGGCAAACCGCGCCGCCAGTCCATTCTTTACCAGCCTGTTGCTGGATACTTATGTGGACGCCTACGGTGGCGCAGGAAAGGGTTTTGATTGGTCTCTCGTTCCAAAAGATCTCGCGCCTCGGGTCGTTTTAAGTGGTGGCTTGAGCGTACACAACGCGACTGACGCGGTGGTCGCTGTACGTCCCTACGCGGTAGACATCAGCTCTGGTGTTGAAGCGTCCAAGGGAATCAAGGATGCGCGCAAGATCGCCGACTTTGTCGCGGCGGTGCGCGCAGGAGATACCATTTTAGAAAGCGAAACCCATCATGAAAGCGCTGTTCCACGCTAAAGATTACGCATTACCTGACGCCAAAGGCCACTTTGGCCCTTACGGCGGCAGCTTTGTCGCCGAGACCCTCACGTACGCGCTGGCTGAGCTCAACGAAGCTTATGCACGCTACAGCAAAGATCCCGAATTCCTCGACGAGTTCCGTTACGAGCTCAAGCACTTCGTCGGCCGTCCGTCGCCGATTTATCACGCCAAGCGCTGGTCCGAGCTGGCCGGTGGCGCGCAGATTTACTTCAAGCGCGAAGACCTGAACCATACGGGCGCACACAAGATCAACAATGTGATCGGCCAGGCCTTGCTGGCCAAGCGCATGGGCAAGCCGCGCATCATCGCCGAGACCGGCGCTGGCCAGCACGGCGTCGCGACCGCGACCATCTGTGCGCGCTTTGGCCTCGAGTGCGTGGTGTACATGGGCAGCGAAGACGTCAAGCGCCAGGCGCAGAACGTCTACCGCATGAAGCTGCTGGGCGCCACGGTGGTGCCGGTGGAATCGGGCTCCAAGACGCTGAAGGACGCGCTGAACGAAGCGATGCGCGACTGGGTCACCAATATCGAAAACACCTTCTACATCATCGGCACGGTAGCCGGCCCGCATCCTTACCCGATGCTGGTGCGCGACTTCCAGTCGGTGATCGGTGAAGAGTGCCTGGTACAGATGCCGGAAATGACGGGCCGCCAGCCGGATTACGTGGTCGCCTGTATCGGTGGCGGTTCCAACGCCATGGGTATTTTTTATCCCTACATCGACGAGACCGGCACGCGCCTGGTCGGCGTGGAAGCGGCGGGCGAGGGGCTGGATGGCGACAAGCATGCCGCGTCGCTGACCAAGGGCTACCCGGGTGTTTTGCACGGCAACCGCACCTATCTGCTGCAGGACGAGAACGGCCAGATCATCGAGACGCATTCGGTCTCGGCGGGCCTGGATTATCCGGGTGTCGGCCCGGAGCACGCCTACCTGAAGGATAGTGGCCGTGCCGAGTACGTCTCGATCACGGATGAGGAAGCGCTGCAAGCCTTCCACGATTGCTGCCATATCGAGGGCATCATTCCTGCGCTGGAGTCGTCGCACGCGCTGGCCTACGCGGCCAAGCTGGCGGCCACGCTGCCGAAGGATAAAATTGTGTTGGCCAACCTGTCGGGCCGGGGTGACAAGGACATGCATACGGTCGCAGAGCGTATGGGTCTGAACTTCAACTAAGGAAACCGACATGTCCAAAATCGCAGCAACCTTCAGCGCCTTGAAAGCGCAAAACAAAACCGCGCTCGTCACCTTTATCACGGCCGGCGATCCTGCGCCTGAGCTGACCGTGCCGCTGATGCATGCACTGGTCGCCGGCGGCGCCGATATCCTGGAACTGGGCGTGCCGTTTTCCGATCCGATGGCGGAAGGCCCGGTGATCCAGCGCGCATGCGAGCGGGCGCTGGCCCATGGCGTCGGCATCAAGGATGTGTTTGGCTATGTCGCGGAATTCCGCAAGACCAACCAGACTACGCCGGTGGTACTGATGGGCTATGCCAATCCGATCGAGCGTATCGGCCCGGAAGCTTTCATCGAGCAGTCGAAGGCGGTGGGTGCGGATGGCGCCATCGTGGTCGACTATCCGCCGGAAGAGTGCGAAGCGTTTGCCGCCGCCATGCGCGCGGCCGAGCTTGACCTGATCTTCCTGCTGGCGCCGACCTCGACCGAGCAGCGCATCGAGCAGGTCGCCAAGGTTGGTGGCGGCTTCAGCTACTATGTCTCGCTGAAAGGCGTGACGGGGGCGGGCAATATCGACACCGTCGACGTGGCCAACCGCCTGCAAGCGATCCGCAAGCATGTGAAGCTGCCGATCGGCGTTGGCTTTGGCATCCGCGACGGCGCCACCGCGCGCGCCGTGGCCGAAGTGGCCGATGCGGTCGTGATCGGCAGCCGCATCATCCAGGAAATCGAAACCGCCGGCAAAGACCACGCCGTCGCTGCCGTTCAAGCCTTCACCACCACCATCCGCACCGCCCTCGACGCCTGACGTCACGCAAATCCCGACTGCTCACCTTGATACATAGTCAAGTACTCGCTATGTTGAAAGGGAGCGGTCGTGCGCTTCGAATGGGATCCCCGTAAAGCTAGATTCAACTTGCGCACTCATGGCGTAAGCTTTGAAGAAGCTTCAACGGTCTTTGATGACCCGCGTGAGGTGACTAAAATGCGTAAAGAGGAGCAGCAGGGCGGATGGATGCCGAATCCATATTTTGAGCAGTTGAGTGAGGAAATTACTTTCAGGCTGGATTTCCGCTCCATCGAGTATTTTGAAGCGCTGGGCCGGCCGTACGGCTTGCCGGCGCAAGATATGATAGGCATGTACTTGCGGCACATGGCTGGATCTGGCTATAAAGCCAACCTTGGTATTCTAACCTTGAAAGAACGCGAAGAGCTCAGGAAAACGCTGGAGGCTGAGGGCAAGCTCCCTCGGACGGCGTAGTGGTTTCCCTCTAAACGCCCCGGTTGGTCATGACGAATGCTCAAAATTATTGTAAGGCAATGTTCGACAGGGCGGCGGGAAACGGCTACACTTCGGCCCACGAGATAGCTGCAAGGAGAATTTATGAGTTGGTTGGAAAAACTGCTGCCCCCACGTATCCAGCGTTCCGACGCCGGCGCCCGCAAGACCATGCCAGAAGGCCTGTGGGTCAAATGCCCGTCGTGCGAAGCCGTGCTGTACCGCACCGACCTGGAGTCGAACCTGCACGTTTGCCCTAAATGCGACCACCACATGCGCATCCGCGCCCGCGAGCGCCTCGACAGCCTGTTCGATGCCGGCGGCCGTTATGAAATTGGCATGGATACCCTGCCAGTCGATACGCTGAAGTTCAAAGACAGCAAAAAATACCCAGACCGCCTCAAGCAAGCGATGGAAGCCACCGGCGAGACCGATGCGCTGATCGTCATGGGCGGCTCCATCATGAGCCTGCCGGCCGTGGTGGCGTGCTTCGAATTCGAATTCATGGGCGGCTCCATGGGCTCCGTGGTGGGTGAGCGCTTCGTGCGCGGCGCCCAGGTCGCCTTGGAACAGAAAGTACCGTTCATTTGCATTACCGCCACCGGCGGCGCCCGTATGCAGGAAGGTCTGCTGTCGCTGATGCAGATGGCCAAGACCACCGCCATGCTGACCAAGCTGTCGGACAAGAAGCTGCCGTTCATCAGCGTGCTGACCGACCCGACCATGGGTGGCGTGTCCGCCTCGTTCGCGTTCATGGGCGACGTCGTGATCGCTGAGCCGAAAGCGCTGATCGGCTTCGCCGGCCCGCGCGTGATCGAGAACACCGTGCGTGAAAAGCTGCCGGAAGGCTTCCAGCGCGCCGAGTTCCTGGTGCAGAAGGGCGCTGTCGACATGATCGTTGACCGCCGCAAGATGCGCGAAGAAATCGCCCGCCTGCTGGCATTGCTGCAAAATCAACCTGTGGAAGTGCTTGCCTAAAAACGGCTAACGCTCTCACGCGACGGCGCGCAATCGGATATCATCCGGCCTGCGCGCCGTTTTCATTTCAGAGTCACCATCATGTCGAACCTCCCAACTACTTTGCCCGCCTGGCTTGCGCTGCTTGAATCGCGCCACGCCGAAACCGTCATCAACATGGGCCTCGACCGTGTTCTCGCCGTCAAGGAGCGCTTGCAGCTGAGCTTTAGCTGCCCCGTCATCATGGTGGCTGGCACCAATGGCAAGGGGTCGACCTGCTCCATGCTGGAATCGGTGCTGATGCGCGCTGGTTACAAGGTGGGCCTGTACATCAAGCCGCACTTCCTCGACTTCAACGAGCGTGCCCGCGTGAATGGCGACATGGCCAGCGATGACACGCTGGTGACGGCCTTCAATGCGGTCGAGGCCGCGCGCGGCGATACCACGCTGACGTACTTCGAATTCACCACGCTGGCCATCATGAAGCTACTGTCGGAAGCTGGCATGGATGTGGTGATCCTGGAAGTAGGCCTGGGCGGCCGCCTGGACGCGGTCAACATCGTCGATGCTGACGTTTCCATCGTGACCAGCGTGGACATCGACCACACCGACTACCTGGGCGATACCCGCGAAAAGATCGGCTTCGAGAAGGCTGGCATTTTCCGCGCCGGTAAAACCGCGATCTGCTCCGACCCGGTACCGCCGCAATCGCTGATCGACCATGCCGAAGCCATCGGCGCCGACCTGTGGCTCATGGGCCGTGATTTCAATTACTCGGGCGACAAGCAGCAGTGGAGCTACGGCGGCCGCAACCAGCGCCGCAATTCGCTGGCCTATCCGAGCCTGCGTGGCGCCAACCAGATCCTCAACGCCTGCGCCGCACTGGCCGCGCTGGAAGCGTTGAAGCTGGAGCTGCCAGTCGGCGCGCAGGAAGTGCGCACCGGTCTGGTGACGGTGGAACTGCCGGGCCGCTTCCAGGTGCTGCCTGGTCGCCCGACCACCATCCTTGACGTGGCGCACAACCCGCACGCTGCCGCAGCGCTGAACCAGAACCTGGGCAATATGGGTTTCCACCGCTACACCTACGCTGTGTTCGGTTCCATGCACGACAAGGATATCGATGGCGTGATTGCCGCCATGTCCGAGCACGTGGACCACTGGTGCCTGGCGACGCTGCCATCGCCACGCTCGGCGACCGCCTCGGAACTGGCCGCCAAGGTGCTGGCCGTGCAGCCTGAGCGTGACGAACGCACCATTAATGTGTTCGATGATCCGGGCGCGGCATACGCAAATGCCGTCAGCCGAGCCGGTGAGGATGATAGAATTGTGGTCTTTGGATCTTTCCTGACCGTCGCCGGTGTCATGGCGGCGCGAAAATCCTCACTCCATTGAACGCACAGGACTGAAATCACGCATGGGCTTGTTCTCGAAACTCGGTAAAAACAAGCAAGACTCAGCTGGCGCTGGTCAAGACAGCGGCTATTACACCAGCCCAGATGATCGCGCAGCAACGGAGCGTGCCCGCGCCAAGCGCGCCTCATCTGCCGACGGCGGTGGCGCCACCAGGCGCCGCACGCGCGAGCGTGAAGAAGATGACGCCGTGTTGCCGGAAAAGAAACGCGCACGCCGCCGCCTGGTCGGCGCGATTGCACTGGCATTGACGGTTGCCGTGGTGCTGCCGATGGTGCTCGACTCCGAGCCCAAGCCGCTGTCGTCCGACATCGATATCAAAATTCCATCCAAAGAGAAAACGGTAGACGCCGTGCCCGCACCGGCGCCGGTCGCGGCATCGGCCTCGCTGGACAGCAAGGAAGAAATTGTCGAGGACGTGAAGCCTGCCGCCAAACCAGCCGCTGCTGCTCCGACGCCGGCCCTGGCCCCGGCCCCGGCGCCCGCCGTGGCTGCCGTCGATACCACCAAACAGGAAGCCGAGGCCAAAGCCAAGGCGCAGGCCAAAGCGGAAGCTCAGGCCAAGCTGCTGGCAGATGCCAAAGCCGAGCGTGAACTGAAAGCCCGCCAGGAGGCGGACGCCAAAGCAGAAGCCAAACTGAAAGCGGAAAAGGACGCCGAACGCAAACTCGCCGAAGCCAAAGCCAAGGCGGCTGAAAAGCCAGCCGCAGCGCCGGTCAAGACTGAAGATGCGCGCGCACTGGCCATCCTGGAAGGCAAGCCAGCCGCTGCACCGTCGTCTGAAAAATTCGTACTGCAAGTTGCTGCACTGAGCGACCAGGCCAAGGTTGATGAACTGCGCGCCAAACTGAAAAGCGCCGGCATCAGCTCCTTCACGCAAAAAACGCCGTCGGGCGACATCACCCGCGTGCGCGTGGGGCCGTTTAGCAGCAAGGAAGAAGCAGAAAAGGTGAAAGCCAAGCTGAGCAGCATGGGCCTGAACGGCCGCCTGGAAACCGTCTGAGCTAGCGCCGCGCCGTGACGATTTTTGATTACCTGGTGATCTTCGTGCTGGCGGCGTCGGTCATCATTGGCGTGGTGCGCGGCCTGGTGAAGGAAGTGCTGTCGCTGCTGAGCTGGGTGATTGCGTTTGTTGCCGCCAACGCCTATGCGGCACCGCTGGCGCAGATGCTGCCACCGGCGGTGCCGGGTGATGTGTTGCGGCTCATCATTGCCTTTCTCGCACTGTTTATCGGTGCCCGGATTTTAATGGGCCTGTTGTCGCTGGCGCTGGACGCCTTGATCGACGCAGGCGGCCTGAGCCTGATCGACCGTACGCTGGGTATGGTGTTCGGTGCGGCGCGCGGGCTTGTAATTGTGTTGGCAGCCGTCATCTTGTGTGAGATGACCTCATTGCCCAAGCAGGATTTTTGGAAGCATGCAGTCTTGAGTCCATACGCCGAAACCGGCGCGCGCATGGTCCTGCCGTATCTTCCCGCTGCGATGACGCAGCATATGAATTTTTGAAAATTCTTTAAATCTGTAGTACCAGTCCAGGAGCACCATCATGTGTGGCATTGTCGGCGTCGTTTCCCATCAACCTGTCAACCAAATGCTGTATGACGCCTTGCTGCTGTTGCAGCACCGCGGCCAGGATGCGGCAGGTATCGCGACCAATCACAGCAGCATGTTCGCCATGCACAAGGCCAACGGCCTGGTGCGCGACGTTTTCCGTACCCGTAATATGCGTACGCTGCAAGGCAACTCCGGTATCGGCCACTGCCGCTACCCAACTGCCGGCTCGTCGAGCGAGGAAGAGGCGCAGCCGTTCTACGTCAACGCACCGTTCGGCATCACGCTGGCCCACAACGGCAACCTGACCAACTGGGAACAGCTCAAGCTCGAGATGTTCAAGAACGACCGCCGCCACATCAACACCGATTCCGATTCGGAAGTGCTGCTGAACGTGCTGGCGCACGAAATCGAGAAAGCCACGGTTGGCATCTCGATTGATGCCGACACCATCTTCAAGGCTGTGGCCGTGCTGCACCGCCGTGTGCGCGGCGGCTACGCTGCTGTGGCGCAGATCGCTGGCGTCGGCCTGCTGGCGTTCCGCGATCCGTTCGGTATCCGTCCGCTGTGCCTGGGCATCAATGAAAGCCCGGACGGCGTGGAATACCTGATCGCTTCCGAGTCGGTGGCGCTGGAAGGCATGGGCTTCCGTTTCGTGCGCGACATCGCGCCGGGCGAAGCCATCTTCATCGACAACGACAAGCAGCTGCATTCGCGCCAGTGCGCCGACAATCCATCGCTGAACCCGTGCGTGTTCGAGTATGTATACCTGGCCCGTCCTGACTCGGTCATCGACGGCGCTTCGGTCTATAACACCCGCCTGAAAATGGGCGAATACCTGGCCGAGAAAATCAAGCGCGAAGGTCTGGCCGAGGATATCGATGTGGTGATGCCGATTCCGGATTCCTCGCGTCCTGCCGCGATCCAGCTGGCGCTGGCGCTGAAGAAGGAATACCGCGAAGGCTTCATCAAGAACCGCTACATCGGCCGTACCTTCATCATGCCGGGCCAGGCTGCGCGTAAGAAATCCGTGCGCCAGAAGCTGAACGCGATTCCGGACGAGTTCAAGGACAAGGTCGTGCTGCTGGTGGATGACTCCATCGTGCGCGGCACCACCAGCCGCGAGATCGTGCAGATGGCGCGCGACTCCGGCGCCAAGAAAGTGATCTTCGCTTCGGCGGCGCCACCGGTGATCTACCCGAACGTGTACGGCATCGATATGCCAACCCGCGACGAACTGATCGCCCATGGCCGCACCGTGGAAGAAGTCTGCCGCGAGATCACTGCGGACGCACTGGTGTACCAGGATCTTGACGCACTCAAGCGCGCCATCTCGGACGTTAATCCGGCGCTGACCAATTTCGAGGCCTCGTGCTTTGACGGTGTGTACGTGACCGGCGACGTGACGCGCGAGTATCTGGATAAACTGGAATACGAACGCCACCATCCGAGCAAGGCCGCCGCACCGGAAGATGCTGGCCGTTCGCAGCTGAACCTGAACCTGGCGGCGACCGAAGCGTAACCATGGGCGACAAGAAGAACTACGGTTTCACCACCACCATTCTGCACGGCGACCGTCAGAAGGGCATCGAGCACGGTTCGCTGCACAAGCCTATCCACACCTCGGTGGCCTTTGGCTACGCCGATGCGCGCCAGCTGGCGTCGGTGTTCCAGGGCAAAGAGCCGGGCTTCCGTTATGGCCGCCAAGGCAACCCGACCATCTCGGCGCTGGAAGAGAAGGTCAACAAGATGGAGCAGGGCGTCGGTACGATCTGTTTCGCCACTGGCATGGGCGCGATCGGCGCCGTGGTGCAGGCGCTGCTGCGCACGGGCGATCACGTGGTGTCGTCGTCCTTCTTGTTCGGTAACACCAACAGCCTGTGGCAGACCGCCATGAGCCAGGGCATCAGCGTGTCCTTCGTAGACGCGACCGAGATGGCCAATGTGGAAGCGGCCATCACCGAGAACACCCGCGTGGTGTTCGTGGAAACCATCGCCAACCCGCGCACGCAAGTGGCGGACCTCAAGCGCATCGGCGAACTGTGCAAGGCGCGCGGGATTCTGTACGTGGTGGACAACACCATGACCACGCCTTACCTGTTCCAGCCGAAGTCGGTGCATGCGGGCCTGGTGGTCAACGCGCTGACCAAATCGATCGGCGGCCACGGCAATGCGCTGGGCGGCAGCCTGACCGATACCGGCGCCTACGACTGGACCCGCTTCCCGAACATCTACGAGAACTACAAGAAAGCCGCACCGCTGCAGTGGGGCCTGGCGCAGATCCGCGCCAAGGCACTGCGTGACTTCGGTTCCTCGCTGGCGCCGGACGCCGCGCACCATATCGCAGTCGGCGCCGAAACGCTGGCCTTGCGCATGCAGCGCACCACCACCAACGCGCTGGCGCTGGCGGAAATGCTGGAAAAGGATGAGCGCGTCGCCGCAGTCTACTATCCGGGCCTGAAGTCGCACCCGCAGCACGGCATCAGTGCCGAGCTGTTCCGCGCGCACGGTTCGCTGCTGAGCTTTGAGCTCAAGGATGGCCTGGACTGCTTCGACTTCCTGAACCGCCTGAAGCTGGCGATTCCGGCATCGAACCTGGGCGACAACCGCACGCTGATTATCCCGGTGGCGCACACCATCTTCTACGAGATGGGCGCCGAGCGCCGCGCCTCGATGGGGATTGCGGAATCGCTGATCCGCGTCTCGGTCGGCATCGAGGATACCGACGATCTGCTGGACGACTTCTGCACGGCACTGGAAGGCTGCTGACGATGAGGGCGCTGATCGCAACCGGCCTGATCGTGGCAGCTGCCACGGCCCGGGCGGGCGATCACCGCGCTGACATTGACTACTACATGCATCACTACGACGGCGCCGACATCGCGCTGTCGCGCTTTCAGTGCGGCGAGCCGGGCGCCATGCTCACGCGCGCCGACCGCAGCGCCTGGCTAATCTGCTATGGCCGCTTTGCCGCCAACTACCAGGCCGCGCTGCCGGTAGGACGCAACATTCCCGCCGAGGTGGCCGACGCCATGAACGAAGCCGAATTGGCGGCTGCGCAGCAATTGATGAACCAGGTATTTGTGCAGATCGCACAAGAGGCACGCCAGCAAGCCGATCTGGTCTTGCTGGCGCAGGGGGAGTGGCTTAGTGCCAGGTCCGCATCAGGCCTACTGCCAGACCTTCCAGTGCAAACTCATCGGCTTCCGGATCGACCGTAATCACGTTGAAGTCCGGGTTTTCCGGCAGCAGTTCGATGGTCGAACCGGTCTTGCGGTAACGCTTGACGGTCACTTCGCTGCCAATGCGGGCCACGACGATCTGGCCATTCTTGGCGCTATCCACTTTTTTCACGGCCAGCAGATCGCCGTCCATGATGCCGGCGTCGCGCATCGACTCGCCGCGCACTTTCAGCAGGTAGTCCGGGCGCGCCGCAAACATGGCGGGATCGACGCTGTAGCTGGTTTCCAGGTTTTCCTGCGCCAGGATAGGCGAGCCGGCGGCCACGCGGCCGATCAGCGGCAGCGACATCATGAGCGCAGCAGGCACTTTTGAGGATGGCGTTTCAGCGTGTACACCCAGCAGGCGGATGCCGCGCGATGTACCGGCGGCGATTTCGATGGCGCCCTTGCGGGCCAGCGCCTGCAGATGTTCCTCGGCGGCGTTGGCGGATTTAAAGCCCAGTTCGTTGGCGATTTCGGCGCGGGTCGGCGGGAAGCCGGTGTTTTCAATCGCGTCCTTGATCAGATTCAGGATTTGTTCCTGGCGTGCGGTGAGCTTAAGCATGGAGTACGGTAGCCTGTTTATATAGACAGTCTGTATTTTTGTACAGTATGGCTGCTAATGCAAGGGAAATTCTTGCTTTCAGCGAAATAAAGTGAAAAAACTTCACTTCTGTACGAGGAAGCGGACCCCGATGGAGCGTTGGGCGCCGGGCGCCAGTGTGAAGCCGTCCGTGACCCAGGCGGAAAACTCCCGGTCGCTTGCGGTCAGCGGTGCCCAGTGGGTCAGCGGCGTCTTGGCGTCCGGCTCCAGGCGCAGCGCGGGCGGCTGCTGGTCCTGGCGCGTGACCAGCACCGAGCTGTTATCGCCGACGCGCGGGCGCACGGCCACCACGCTGCCGTCAAACACCATGGGCATGCCCGGTTCGGCCACCTCGACCGGCTGCTTGCCGCGGTTGGTCAGCGTGAAACGCAGCACCAGCGCGCCGCGCTCGTACAGCCAGCGGCGTTCGATCTTCAACGGCAACCCGGCGCCCATGGTGGGTGTGATGTCGGCCGCGGCCAGGGTGCGCGTGATGAGTGCCGGCTTGACCGGTTTGCGGGCGGCGTAGGACGACCAGCTTTGCCAGTCGCCGCCGGCCACGCGGGTTTTCAGCGACAGGTCGCCCAGGTGGCTGTAGCCGTCGGCTTGCCGTTCCTCCTCGCGCGGACCGGGCGTAAAATCGAAGCTGGGGTCGAGCACCGGCACCATGCGCGCCAGCGTTTGCGTGTCGGTGCGCAGCGCGAACAGCAACTGGGGCGTGCTGTAAGCCTTGGTCCTGATCGGCGCTGCGCCGGCCGGCAAGGCGAGGGCGGCCAGCAGGGGCAGGGCAAGCAGTAATTTCATGGCAATCCTGTTGTAAAGGCAATTGCGCCACTGTAGCAGCTGCCACGCCATGCTGGCGTTCCGCTGGAAAAGCTGATATAGTCGCGGGCTTACCTCTTCCCACACCTGTCTTGACGCCAGGGTGGGCTATATCATCAAGTCCTTAAGGGAGTTATACATGCGTCACTACGAAATCGTATTTATCGTCCACCCGGACCAGAGCGAGCAAGTGCCCGCCATGATCGAGCGTTACAAAACCACCGTAACGACCCGCGGCGGCAACGTTCACCGTGTTGAAGATTGGGGCCGCCGTCAAATGGCTTACTCGATCCAGAAACTGGCTAAAGCTCACTACATCTGCCTGAACATCGAAGCAGACAACGAGACCCTGGTTGAGCTGGAAACCGCATTCAAATTCAATGATGCCGTTCTGCGTCACCTGACCGTCAAGATGAAGAAAGCGGAAACCGCTCCTTCGCCGATGATGAAGTCGGTACAACGCGAAGATGCAGCGAAATCGCATCGCGCAGAAGCTGCCGCTGCTGCTCCAGCTGCTTAATTGTTCTGAGAAGGAACCGCGCTGAACCAGCTCCAGTTCATCGCCCTCATCGCCGAACGGGATGCAATCCGTTACACCCCGGCAGGCATGCCGATCGTGAATGCTGTACTCCAGCACCGGTCGCAGCAGATGGAGGCGGGCATCGCCCGATTGTCCGAGTTTGAAGTGTCCGCAGTTGCTGCGGGCGAGATTTCAGGCCGTTTCAGTCAGACGCCGCTGGGAGGCTTGTACCAGTTCTCCGGTTTCCTCAACAAGAAAAGCCGCAATAGCAAAAGCCTGGTGTTTCACATCATTGATTTTAGTGCTGTCCCTGACAGCTCAATTTAAATACAGGAGCCTAAAATGGCATTCGGTAAAAAGTTCGACAAAAACAAGCTCAAGCTGAAAGAAAAGCGTAAGCAACAAAACCCACTGTTCAAGCGTAAGAAGTTCTGCCGCTTCACCGCCGCTGGCGTAGAACAAGTGGACTACAAAGACGTAGACACCCTGAAAGACTTCATCCAGGAAAACGGCAAAATCATGCCAGCACGTCTGACCGGCACCAAAGCTCACTACCAGCGTCAAGTTGACACCGCGATCAAACGCGCACGTTACCTGGCCCTGCTGCCGTACACCGATCTGCACAACGCTTAATCGCGGCAGAGTAACTGGAGAAGAACTATGCAAATCATTCTGTTGGAAAAAGTTGTCAACCTGGGCAACCTGGGTGAAGTCGTTAAAGTTAAAGACGGCTACGCACGTAACTTCCTGATCCCGCAAAAAATGGCTCGCCGCGCTACCGCATCGGCCATCGCGGAATTCGAAGCCAAACGCGCTGAACTGGAAAAAGCTGCTGCTGCCAAGCTGGCTGTGGCTCAAGGCCAAGGCGAGAAACTGAACGGCATGACCGTGACCGTTTCGCAAAAAGCCGGCGTTGATGGCCGTCTGTTCGGTTCGGTAACCAACTTCGACATCGCTGAAGCCCTGTCGAAAGTCGGTTTCGCTGTTGAAAAATCGGCTGTTCGTCTGCCAACCGGTCCGCTGAAGACCACTGGCGAGTTCCCAGTAGCCGTTGCTCTGCACACCGACGTGGTGGTAGAAGTGACCGTTGCTGTTGTGGGCGAAGCTGCCTAAGATTCGACCGGGCGGCAACGCCTGTCGAATATGCAATACCATGAAAAAGCCGGGCTTTGCCCCGGCTTTTTTCTCGTCATAAATATGTAATCTGGCACAAGCAAGCAGGTATAATTCGCGCCATGAACGCCCCCTCCGATCCGCAAGTCGATTCGCTTCGCGTCCCGCCGCACTCTATTGAGGCAGAACAGTCCGTCATCGGCGGCCTGCTGCGCGATAACGCCGCGTTCGACCGCATTGCCGACATGATGCAGCCGGAAGACTTTTACCGCTACGATCACCGCATTATCTTTGAACAGATTGTGCGGATGATTAACGCGTCCAGGCCGGCCGACGTCATCACCGTCTACGAGAACCTGACCCAGCTGGGCAAGGCTGAAGACGTTGGTGGCCTGACCTACCTGAACGCCATGGCGCAAAACACGCCATCTGCCGCCAACATCCGCCGCTATGCCGAGATCGTGCGCGACCGCTCGGTCTTACGCCAGTTGATTACCGTGGCCGACGACATTTCCGGCCAGGCCTTCAGCCCGCAAGGCAAGGAAACCAAAGAGATCCTCGACGAAGCCGAATCGCGCATCTTTGCGATTGCCGAGCAGGGCTCGCGCGGCGCCGCTGGCTGGCTGGCGGTGCAGCCGCTGCTGACCCAGGTGGTCGAGCGTATCGATGAACTGTACTCGCGCGACAACCAGTCTGAAATTACCGGTGTACCAACCGGCTTTATCGACCTCGACCGCATGACCTCGGGCTTGCAGGGCGGCGACCTGGTGATTGTGGCCGGCCGTCCGTCCATGGGTAAAACCGCATTCTCGGTCAACATCGGCGAAAACGTCGCGATTGAAGCCGGTTTGCCGGTGGCGATCTTCTCGATGGAGATGGGCGGCGCCCAGCTGGCGATGCGTATGCTGGGTTCGGTTGGCCAGCTGGATCAGCACCGCCTGCGGACCGGCCGCCTCAACGACGAAGACTGGCCGCGCCTGACGCACGCGATCCAGAAGATGAACGACGCCCAGGTCTTCATCGATGAAACCCCGGCACTGAATCCGATCGAGATGCGCGCGCGTGCGCGCCGCCTGGCCCGCCAATGCGGCAAGCTGGGCCTGATCATTGTCGACTACCTGCAGCTGATGCAGGGTTCCAAGGCCGGTGACAACCGCGCCTCCGAGATCTCGGAGATCTCGCGTTCGCTGAAAGGCCTGGCCAAAGAGCTGGGCTGCCCGGTGATCGCGCTGTCGCAGCTGAACCGCTCGCTGGAACAACGTCCCAATAAACGTCCCGTCATGTCCGACTTGCGCGAATCCGGCGCTATCGAGCAGGATGCGGACGTCATCATCTTCCTGTACCGCGACGAGGTGTACAACGCCGACTCGCCGGACAAGGGCACCGCTGAAATCATTATCGGTAAACAGCGTAACGGTCCAATCGGCGCAGTGCGTCTGACCTGGATCGGCGCTTATACCAAGTTTGGCAATTACTCTGGTAGTTTGGGTGTTTACCAGGGCGACTAATCCTAACGCTGGCCGGCTACCAGCTGGCTAGCGATCTGCAGTAGTAATAAACGGAGAAAAATATGTTTGGACGTTTGATGCCCACCGAGGGCAAATTCTTTGACCTGTTCAATCAGCACGCTGAGCTGTGTGTCAAAGGCGCAAAAGAAATGGTGGGCCTGATGTCCAATTTCGATGACCTGGAAAACCGCGTACACGCGATTGAAAGCATCGAAAAGCAAGCCGACAAGATCACCTACCAGACCGTCGACCTGCTGCACAAAACCTTCATCACGCCGATCGACCGCGACGACATCCACAAGCTGATCACGCGCCAGGACGACATCCTCGACCTGCTGGAAGATGCTGCGCAAACCGTGTCGCTGTACGACCTGCACTCGGTGACCCCGGAAGCCAAGCGCCTGGCCGAACTGGTGCTGGCCTGCGCCGAGAAGGTCAAGGAAGCGGTCGCGCTGCTGCACAATATGGACAACTCGCGCCAGATCGTCGCCATCTGCGAAGAGATCGACCGCCTGGAATCGGACGCCGACCACGTGATGCGCGCTGCCATGTCCAAGCTGTTCCGCGATGAACCGGACGTGCGCAACCTGATCAAGATGAAGGCCATCTACGAAATCCTGGAAACCGTGACCGACCGTTGCGAAGATGTGGCCAACATCATCGAAGGCATCATCGTCGAAAACGCCTGATTACAAGAAGAATAATCCAACATGCATACCCTACAAATCAGTGTCTACGTCCTGGTGCTGCTGATCGGCCTGGCGTTGATATTTGACTTCATGAATGGCTTCCATGACGCCGCCAATGCGATCGCGACCGTGGTCTCGACCGGCGTGCTGAAACCGCAAACTGCGGTGGCCATGGCGGCGCTGTTCAACTTCGTGGCAATCTTTGTGGTCGGCCTGCACGTGGCCGGCACGGTGGGCAAGGGCACCATCGATCCTGGCATTGTCGACCAGTACGTGATCTTTGGCGCGCTGGTCGGCGCCATCGTGTGGAACCTGTTCACCTGGTACTACGGCATTCCCTCGTCGTCCTCGCACGCGCTGATCGGCGGCCTGGTCGGTGCAGCAGTGGCCAAGTCCGGCACCAGCGCACTGGTCGGCGGCGGCTTGTGGAAGACGGTCCAGTGGATCCTGATTTCGCCGCTGATGGGCTTTGTGTTCGGCTCCATCATCATGCTGATCGTGTCATGGATTTTCGTGCGCTCGACGCCGCGCCGCGTCGACAAATGGTTCCGCCGCCTGCAACTGGTATCGGCTGCTTCGTACAGCTTGGGCCACGGCGGCAATGACGCGCAAAAAACCATCGGCATCATCTGGATGCTGCTGATCGCGGTCGGCCAGGTGCCAGCTGGCGGCGCCGAGCCACCGCTGTGGGTGATCGTGTCGTGCTATGGCGCGATTTCGTTCGGCACGCTGTTTGGCGGCTGGCGCATCGTCAAGACCATGGGCCAGAAGATCACCAAGCTGAAACCGGTGGGTGGCTTCTGCGCCGAGAGCGGCGGCGCCATCACGCTGCTGATCGCCTCGCACTTCGGCGTACCGGTCTCGACCACGCACACCATCACCGGCGCGATCGTCGGTGTGGGCTCGGCGCAGAAAATGTCGGCAGTGCGCTGGGGCGTGGCTGGCAACATCGTCTGGGCCTGGGTCTTCACGATTCCAGCGTCCGCCTTCGTGGCGGCGATTGCCTGGTGGGTGGGACACCACATCATGTAAAGCAAAGGGAGCTTCGGCTCCCTTTTTTATTGCACTGGCTGCCGGGGGCGAATGCGCAATTCGTCGCCGACGCGTTGGATGTCCAGTTCGATATCTGGGCGCGTATAGGCGATTTCAGAAGGAATGGCGATCGCTTGCGCGTTGTCGCTTTGAACGAGACGGGTAGTGTGGCGGCGCATCTTCCATAAACTTGCGCTGTCATCTGGCATTGGGACGGCGTAATGAGATTGTGGCGGCAGGCTCAGTTGCGAATAGGCTCTCCGCATCAGCTCCTGTTGCTCTGTCTCGGGCATATCCGGCGGCATGACGACGATGGTTTTTTTGCCACCCTGGGCTTGAATAAGATACGTGTATTCACTCTCTGGCTTGTGCGGGAAAAAATGGTCGCGAATGGCCGGTAATGCAATACTTAGCACTACAGTGACAAGCAGGCCGGCAGCCAGCATGCCGAGAGCCTGCCCTAATATCTGCCAGCTCATAGTTTTCCTCCGCGTAGAAAATCGACACTAACCGCGCATAGCCAAAGTATAAGTCCAATCAAAATGGATGTCCGCACGCCATCTACTTGAGGAAAATACAGGCTGCCGTGATTGATGCCCAAGTACAGGCTGACAGCCCATGCGGCAAGCCCTATCCACAATAGAACATGAATGCTTTGTGCCCAATGATGATCGCTGATATGGACTTTCCCAATATCTGCATGAGGATTTTTGACTCTGGACTCAACTGAAATTGTGGTACGTGTAAGTGGTAAAACCATCCCTAGTGCTGCGCCGCCAATTGTCGGCCCGATGAACTCCCATGGATCTTCACCATTTGCACTGGCGCGTAGCAAGAATTCGAGTACTGCCATCAGCAGTGGAAATAACCAGGTCAGGATGCGTAGTTCCATTTGCTTGACGCCGAGTGATTTGCCGTCAATGTAGTCTCTTCTGCCGAGAACGGATTGATTTGGATTGCAGTAAAATCAAAAACCTTCTTGAAGAGTGAATGTGATGGCGATTGATTTTGCGGAACTGAAACAACTGGCGGCGGTATCGGAGGCGGTGGCCGTACCTTGCAGTTGCCATGATGCGGCACTTTTTGCGTGGCAGACGGTGCCGTATTCTCTGACGCTGGAACAGTTTGAAGAAGTGGCGACACTGGTTGAAGATCCGTATGCGGAGCCGACCTTTGCCGAATACCACCCCAACGGCACGCGCTACGACAGCGCCGACGCGCCCATCGCGCCGCGCTATTATCCCGCCAACCTGAGCCAGGTACTGCGCTGCGTAAAATGCAACCGCCACTACCTGCGCTATACCGAGGGCGGCGGCTACTTCACAGAACAGCGCATCCGCGCACTGCGCCCTCAGGTGCTTGAGGACGCCTAGACTTGATTCTTAAAAAGCTGCTGCGTGCCTTTTTTTGATTCGCGCTAAGTAGGACTCTGAACTCAAGCTCGGCCAATCTGATTGCGGACATGATGAGTGTGGTTCTCTCGCAGCGGTGGCTTTCGCCTCTTGGATGAGGTTCCACTTGCCGAATACTGCACTGGCGAGGATTTTCCATCTCGCTACCGGGTGCTTGAGGTATTTGATGGCGGATGAGGCCCTCACACGCCAAGATTATTACTTCCTCATGGTCTATTCGACACAATTTAAACCTTGGAATCTGCCGCTGCATCCTTCATTGATGCGCTCATCATAATTCCAGCAGACAAGGAATTTCTTGTGGAGGAGAGCCGATTTTGATAAGGACGGTGCACCTCAGAGTTCCGCGAACGTGGGTATTAAGTCCTGATCGACTAAACGGATTTCGATGGCGTTCGATACCTTAACGTGCTCGGGGTTCTCATCGGAGAATATCTCATCGGTGAGGCTGACGATGACGGTTCCGATCTGATTATCCTTACCCTTTTCGTCTTTAACCATAACCGGGAAAAGAGAGCGGGCCTCCGGCACTTGCTTAGCCGTTAACACACGTGGAAGGTAAAGCATCCAGCCAACGCCCGGCCTATCTTGGAAAACTTGTTTTTCAAAATACTCATTGCGCGCAACAGTGACGTAGGCTGGGCGAAGACTATTGACAATAGTTGACAGCAGCCCCAAGACATCATCTAGCCCCCCTAAACGTTGGATACTCTCGCCATAATTGATCCGAAGATTCCAGGCCGGCCAGTCCTCGTTGTGAAACATTAGATTAAAACTGGCTCCCTCGCTCTCCTCTAATTTGCCATTCCATACAGCGAGATAACGGACATTGTCGCCCTCGAATTTTGTTTCAAGAACGGCTTCAGCTGCGGGGGTGAGCTGTCCCGTACCGTCGAAAGCCGAATATAGAAGCGACTCCGCCTCGGTATCTCCCATCAGAAACCATTCTTTTCCAAGGGGGTCGATTTGTTGTAAGTAACGGACGATCGGTCCGATCTGTTCGACGATAGGGCGGAAGGCGAGCGATCCGCCGGGTTTGGGATTTTTGAAGTCGGCTGTAATTATCGTCATAATATTATGGAGTGTGAAAAACCGTTATCCCCATACGGACGAGGACTGGTCTCATGTAGTTGCAGGCTATAGGGGTTTGGAAGTACCAGGTTAATGCGGCTGGCTTGTTGCTTCTAACGATCATTGACTGTGCCAAAGCCTGTTTTTGCATTTTAAGAAAAAGCTCTTCTTGGAAAAGGTACCTTAGCTTGCCCTTTTCATTAAAAAACTGGTCGTAATCCGCTTTGGCTTCTTGCAACAAGCACATGCTGGATTTGAAACCGTCAAAATCCTTGCCTGCAAAAAGCCATTCCATCCCTGGAGGAAATCCCGTAATTTTAGCCTGATACTCCCTTGAGTTTTCGGACATGTGGTGGTTAACAGGCACCAGGGCGCCGCTATCCGGAGGGCACTCCTTGCACTTTTCTTTTTCTTTCGTTGTAGATTCCGCGCGCGCGATCGGCGCGACTTTAGCCTTATCGGCCTCCTCCTGCCGCTTGCGCGCCTGCTTAAGCGCCTCTTCACCAGCGGCGCCAGCGACAAGACCAACGCCCAGCCAGGCCAGCACACGCACGGCTGCAGCTTCAACAACGGGAACTAAAATTGCGGCCATCAGTTTATCCTTGTAATTTGTTTCGCATGACCGCATCCAGTTCATCCAGGCGCCGTTCCGGACTGGCGCCACGCTTGCGCAGGTAGCCGTCGACCAGCGGCTCGCCAAGGATGCCGGCAGCGTCGACGGACAGATACATGAGCCGTACGATGTGGGGTGTGCTGGTGAACCCGACCTGTGCCGCGTAGCTGTGTGCGCCACGCATTCGCGCAAGGACTGCGTCCCGGCCGGGTTGGTGGCGCATGTCAGGCCTCTGCGTGAGGAACTCATCACAAACGGCCGCGATGAATTGACTCGCCTCCGCCCGAAGCAAAGCGGTCCATTGGACGTCAGAAAGCTGAAGCATTTGGTCTCCCGATCATTACGCGCCGTCCGTCGAGCAGCAGATGCCACTCGTGAATATGGTTGAAAAATTCGCCGCGCTGCTCTTCATCGAGCGTCCGGGCAAGCACGGCCAAGACGCGCGGGTCCCAAAATCGCAATAGAGCATTACGTCCATCGGGCAAGCGCGCATCCAAGCGTAGTTGCAGCAGTTGTGCGAGACCGACCAGATCTTGCGGCGCGATCAGCCAGGTCACGGATGGCAGTTCGCTCTCAAGCGCAACCAGATCATCGGCGACACTCTCGCCGCCATTGGCAATATCGATCAGCCAAGGGCCGGCATGGCTGAGCGCGGCATCCGGTGTTCCCGCGAACAGCGGGAAAAAGCCGTCGGCCGTCACGAGTGGCTTGTGGAACCTGGCCTGGTATTGCGCTCCGTCGACTAGCGCGTACAGCCGCAGTTCAGGCATCTCGGCATGCAAATGCTCCAAGCGGTTGTTGACGTCGAACATCATCATCCTCGGATCACCACCGGACTGCCGCTTTGGGCCGCCTTCAACAAGCAGTCGAGGCAGACTCCAGACTTGGTGACGGCGGCGATCGGGGCAGCTGCCACCAGCGGGACGTCGGCCTGTTCAGCGCCAAGTGCCTCACCGGTCGAGGATTGATCAGACCAAGTGGTCGTGATCTGACTGGATATCAACTTCGCACCACAGGCGGTCGAATCCAAATGCCTGGCGTAGCCGCTTCCACTACCATCGACCAGATCCCCCGCACCCGATTTGATCGGAAATACGCCCTTGCACTTGGGGCAGACCGTCATGTCGCCAATACGGGCAACACACTTTCCATTGATGTCGAATGTCATGTCGGCTGAAATAACCGTTCCCCCGTGGGTCGTCTTGTCTCCTATTACGATCAAAGGTAGATTCACTTGCCTCTCCTGTCTTCACCCACGTGGATTTAATTACAAAATTATAAACGTATCCGAAGTATTCGAGGAATTGGCACGACACTTCGGTTTTTCCCTACGAGTTTGTGAATTTTTCGATTTGCAGTTTTATTTTGGCAAAACTTGCTCACTTTTGCTCGTAGGGTTCACAGTCGCAACGGGGCGACTTCGGCGTGCCTGGCGTGAAATGCGTATCTTCCCTGAGCGAGATGCTATCCTTGGCGCCATCGGCCGAGTTCGGCCAGATGCCGACGGAATTGTTGAAGGTGCGACAGTTAGAATTTGGGACTCTGAGATGACACTTCCCGAAGACTCGTTGAAGGGGAGAGGCTGCATCGAGCGGCACGTGGAGGCAACCTAAAGTGGCCCCGTCAGTCAAGACACTCAGCCGGCTTAATTTAAGCTGAGCCCATTTCTATTTCTACAGCTGCCGGCGCTGTCCCGTTCCACTTATTTTTCTTCTTGGTCCGCATCGCTGAATTTATCGACGATCAGCGTACAGCCGCATGAGAGCCCCGTTCTTGGTTAGACCTGTGACTTCAATCCAGGCGGGAAGTCCCTGGATGCAAATGCATCGCTATACAGCGTTTGATCTGGATGCACTATCATGCGGGTTTTTATTTCTTGAATCCCATGCCTTCTCCCCGTAGCAAACGTTACTCCCGCATTCATCACGGCCTGGAGGCCTTGCTGGATTTGGCGACGCTCGGCGGGCTGGTGAGTGCGCTGAGCTATCATTGCGGCCTGCACGGTCGTCTTGGCGTCATGCGCTACAGTGTCGCGCTGCCGGCGGAACGGCGCTTGTACCGGCCGTTGAAAATTGCGTTTGCATCGGACTTTCATGCAGGGCGGCCTACCCACAAAGCGATTTTTGATGATCTGTTTGCCGCTATCGCTGCCGAGCAGCCGGACGTGCTGCTGCTGGGCGGCGACTATGTGACCGGGCCTGCGCGCCACGCGGCCGTGCTGTGCCCCGGCCTGGCGGCGTGCAAGCCGCCGCTGGGCAAGTTTGCCGTGTTCGGTAATCATGACCTGTCCACCGACGATCAGCACATCGCGCAGTTATTTGAAGGCGCTGGCGTAACGATGCTGGTCAACCGCGCGGTGACGTTGCCTGCGCCGTTCGATACGGTCTCGGTCTGCGGCATGGACGATCCCTGGACCGGTGAGGCGGACGGCAATGCCGCGTTTGCTGGCGCCGCAGCTACCCGCATCCTGCTGGTCCACGCACCCGACGGTTTGCTGATGCTGCAAGGCCAGCGCTACGATATCGGCTTCGCCGGTCACACGCATGGCGGCCAGATCGCCATGCCCGACGGCACTCCGCTGGTGATGCCGCAAGGACCGCTGTCGAGGCCGTTTTACTATGGCCGCTTCCCAGTGCGCGATAATGGGGATCTGATTGTGAGTCGCGGCGTTGGTTGTAGCGGCATTCCCGTGCGCATCAACGCCGATCCGGAACTGGTCATTTGCACTATGCAATAATCTACCCACCATGAACACTATCCACCTGAGTGAAGAAGATCCGACTGCGCCTGAGTCCGTTCTGCTGATGGCGGAATTGTCGACCGCGCTGGAAGCGATCACCGGCGACAGCGGCAAGGCATCGTTTGATGTCGATGACGTGCGCGGGCCGATGGCGTGCTTTGTCGTCGCCCGCAATGACGACGGCACCGCGCTCGGCTGTGGCGCCTTCCGGCCCATCGAACCGGGCGTGGCGGAGATCAAGCGCATGTATGCGCGGCATGGCACCAGCGGGGTCGGCAGCGCTGTGCTGCGCTTCCTGGAGGACGAGGCGCTGGCGTTGGGCTACCAGGCGCTCTGGCTCGAGACGCGGCTGGTTAATCGCCGCGCGATGGATTTCTACGAGGCACGCGGCTATACACGAATTGCCAACTACGGCAAATACATCGGCAACCCGCTGGCGGTGTGTTTCGAGAAGCAGCTATAACCCAAGGCTCTGCTTGTAGGTCTGATCCCACAGCAGGTCGCGGCGGGCACTGCTTACGTGCACGTCACGTACGCGGCACAATGCTCGGCATGAAAATCATTGATCAACGTTACCTGGACAGCGACAACCGCTATTCCACCCAGCCATGTCTCCTGAGTATCCTGGAGCTGGACCCTGTCACACCTGAAGCAACTGAAAAACTGCAAGAGCGCCTGTACGCTGCCTTGCCGGGACTGAGCCGTTTCCGTGGTCTGGTCGGCAAGCGTGCCGATGAAGTGCCGGCGATTGTCGAGCTGGTCCAACAGGCCGCCATCGAATTGCGCCGTCTGGCGCTGAATGAAGTGACGATCGGCTTTGTCGGCGTGGTGCCGCGCATGCAGGGGCGCTATCGCCTGGTGTTGCCGTACACCGTACAAACCGCCGCCGCGCCGGCGCTGGCGATGGCCACGCAAATGGTCAGCGCGCTGCTGGCAGGCCGTTCGTTCAACGTCAAGGCCGGCCTCGCACGCCTGCGCGCACTGGCGGACCGCCGCCGTACCCCGCGCGGCTATTTGATGCAGACTGCGCGCACCATCTTGATGTCGGTAATCCCGAGAAGGACTTTCTCGATGCCGTCCATCTTCAGGGTCAGCATGCCGTCTTCCAGCGCGGCCGCCAGCAGCTGAGCGACGCGCGCATGCTCCTGTAGCAGTTTCTTGACCTTGTCGGAACCGGTCATCAGCTCGTGCAGGCCGATACGGCCTTTGTAACCCTTGTTGCATTCATCGCAGCCCACCGCGCGGTAGAGCGTGAACTTGCCGTCCTTGGCATAGCGCTGGCGCAGGCCCGTCACCGCCGCAGCGCGGGCGCCGTCGGGTAGCTCCTCGCAGTATTCGTTTAGCAGCGCCTGCAGCTCGGATTCGGGCGGCTCATATGCCTGTTTGCATTTGCCGCACAGGCGTTTGGCCAGGCGTTGCGCCAGTATGCCCAGCAGCGCATCGGAAAAGTTGAACGGATCCATGCCCATGTCCAGCAGGCGCACGATGGATTCCGGCGCGCTGTTGGTGTGCAGCGTGGAGAACACCAGGTGGCCGGTCAGCGAGGCTTCTATGCCCATGGCGACGGTTTCCTTGTCGCGCATCTCGCCCACCATGATGATGTCGGGATCGGCGCGCAGGAAGGCGCGCATCACGGTGGCGAAGTCCAGGCCCGCTTTGCGGTTGACCTGCACCTGGCGCAAGCCTTTCTGGGTGATCTCGACCGGATCTTCTGCGGTCCAGATCTTGGTGTCCGGCGTGTTGAGGTAATTCAGCACCGAGTGCAGCGTGGTGGTCTTGCCGGAGCCGGTGGGGCCGCAGACAAAGAACAGGCCATACGGCTTCTCAATCGTCGCGCGCAGGCGCTCCAGATTAAATGGCAGTACGCCCAGCTTATCGAGCGGTATCGGCTCGCCTGCCGCCAGTATCCGCATCACGATGTCTTCCACGCCGCCGGCGGACGGAATGGTGGCCACGCGCAGTTCGATGTCCAGCGGGCCGTATTTCTTGAACTTGATCTTGCCGTCCTGCGGCTTGCGGCGCTCGGAGATATCGAGGTCGCACATGATCTTCACACGCGCCACCAGGGCGCTGCGGTAGCTGGCGGGAATTTCGATATACGGCACCAGCGTGCCATCCTTGCGGAAGCGGATGCCGGTCTTGCCCTTGCCCGGCAGCGGCTCGATATGGATGTCCGACACACCCTGGCGGTACGCATCGATGATGATTTTGTTGAGCAGCTTGACCAGCTCATTTTCCACCGCCTCGGAGACTTCGCCGGACGCTTCGCCATCCTCGTCGTAGGCGTCGTCCATGCCGGACAGCAGATCGCCCACGCTGCCGCTGTCGCCATGGCCGAAGAACAGCTCCACCATCTGCCGGAATTCGCGGTGCGAGGTGACGCGGTACACCGGTTTGGCGCGCGGGAAGATCTGGTTGACGATGTGGGTGTGCGCCACGCGTTCCGGATCCAGCGCCGCGACCAGCAGGCCGTCCTTGCTTTCTTCCAGCGGTATCCAGCCTGATTCCTCCACATACTGGCGCTTGAGATTTTTCAGCAGGTCGACCGGCTTGATGCGGTCGGCGCGAAAGTGCTCGTAGGGCACGGCAAAGTGCTTTTCCAGCGACACGCCAATGGCGGCCGGCTTGATCTCATACTCGTCGATGAGCACATCCTCGATATCCACTTCGCGTGCGCGCGCGGTGCGCGTGGCCTGCTCCAGCTCCTGCGCCGAAATCATCGCCTCCGTCACCAGACCGTCATATTTGGTGCGTACCATTTGCGGAGGTTTGAGGCGCTGCGAAAACGCCACCGACAAGGTCTCGCACAGCTCCTTGACGCCGTCTTCAGCGATGCTGGAGAAGGGCACGCGGTCACGGTTGTTGATGAACTGGACCACGCCCAGCAGCTCGCGCGATTGCACCGCGATCAGCGGCGCCACCAGCATCTGTTTGGTGCGGTAGCCGGTACGCTGGTCCACGCCCTGCTGGAAGCGCAGCTCGGGCGAGTAGCGTTCCAGCTCCGCGTGGTCGTAGACGTCGGCGAGGTTGACGGTCTTGCGCGTCAGCGCCACATAGCCGGCAATGCTGGCCGGCGTGATCGCCAGTTTGAGGTCGCGAAACGAGGTCAGGCCGGTCTTCACCTTGGAGACGATGTAGTCCTTCTGGTGATCCATCGCGTACAGCGTGAAGCGGTCGCAGTTGAACAGGTCGCAGAACTCCATGCCCAGGTCGAGCATGATCTCATCGAGATTGCTGGTGGCGTGGATTTTGGTGGTGACGGCTTGCAGCTTCTGGAAAAAGGCCAGCCGCAGATCGACATCGCTAGGTCGTGCACTGGGCTGGCCGGCATTCATGAGCGCTCCGCTATGTCAGATTAACTTCCATGCCTTCGTATGCGAGGAGTACTTTGAGATCGCCTAGCAGCGGGGCGTGGCGCGCCATGACTTCGGCGAACACGGCTTCCAGCTCGTCGTCGCTGCGCGTTGGTTCGTGGTGGGTGCAGTATAGCGCTTTGGCGCCGGTGCGCAGCGCCAGTGCGAACGCCGAGTCAAACGTGCCGTGGCCCCAGCCCTGCTTGGCCGGGTACTCTTCGCGCGTGTACGAGCAATCGACGATGAGCGCATCGACGCCGCGCACGGTGGCGTCAATCGCTGCGTTGCGCTCTTCTATCCAACGCGCATAGGCGTCGTGTTCGGGATGGCCGGGTGGATGGATGTTGTAGTGCGGTTCGTGGTCGCCGGTGAAGAACAGCGAACGGCCATTGCAGTCGATGCGGTAGCCGAGATCGATGACGGGGTGGTTCATCACCACATTGCTGACGCTGGCGTCGCCGACCAGGGTTGGCTGGCCCACCTCCAGCGTCTGGTATTCGATGGTGGCGTCCATCTGCGTTTCGCTGACGGGGAAATAGCTGTTCTGCAGCTGCACGCCCATCACGTGTTCGATGCCGTTGCCGGTGTCGGGATCGGTCACGCCATGCAGCCGCACGCGGCTGTCGTGGATGAACAGCGGCGTAAAGAACGGCAGGCCGTGGATGTGGTCCCAATGGCTGTGGGTGATGAAGATGTTGGCGTGGATGGGTTTGGTTTTATTCTGGATCAGCGACTGCGCGAGGGCGAACAGGCCGGTGCCGCCATCGAGAATAATCAGGGTGTCGTTGTCGGTACGTACTTCAATACAAGTGGTATTGCCGCCATAACGCGCTGTACGCGGACCGGGGGAGGGGATAGAGCCACGCACTCCCCAAAATGTGAATTTCATACGCAATCCCTGGTAATCGCTGTTTTTGTTGTGTGTTGTTGCCTCATTGCCTGCGGTCGATAATAGCTTTTTTTTCCAGCCATAGGGAAACCCGATGCAAATTCGTCGCATCGATGATTTCCCGATGTACAACAGCTTGCGCTAGAGCTACACTCCCACACTGCGCTTGCAACTTGGGCGTCGCCGCGCCTTGTCTAAACGGGTATAAAAAAGAGCAACCATGCAAGAGTTGAATCAAACGCAAATCGCCGAACGCCTGGATCAGCTGACCGAACTCAGCGTCCAGCTGGGCAGCAATCACGATACCGACTCTTTACTGGAGCGTATACTCATTGTCGCCAAAAGCATGACCAATGCTGACGGTGGCACGCTGTACCGTCCCAGCGAGGACAAGCAGTTCCTGAATTTCCACATCCTCATCAACGACACGCTCAAGACCCACCAGGGCGGCTCCAGCGGTCAGCCTGTGACGGCGGGCAGCGTGCCGCTGTACGATGGCAGCGGCGAGAAAAACCTGTCGGCTGTGGCCGCCTATGCGGCGCACTTCGGCCTGTCGGTCAACATCGAGGATGTGTACAAGGCCGACGTGTTCAACTTCTCCGGCATGGTGAAGTTCGACCAAATGCGCAACTATCATTCGAAATCCTTCCTCACGGTGCCGATGAGCGACCATGAAGGCGAACTGGTAGGCGTGCTGCAGCTGATTAACGCCAAGGACAGCGAGACGGGCGAGATCCGCGCGTTCACCCAGACCGACCAGCGTTTCATCGAGGCGCTGGCCGCGCAGGCGGCCGTGGCGCTGACCCACCAGCGCCTGATCGCCCAGTTGGAAGAACTGCTGGAATCCCTGGTCAACCTCATCAATATCGGCATCGACGAGAAATCGCCGTACACGGGCCGCCATTGCCAGTTTGTGCCTGAACTGACGATGATGCTGGCCGAAGCCGTGCACAACACGGAAAGCGGCCCGCTGGCCGATTTCTACATGAACGATGCCGACCGCAAGGAACTGTGGCTGGCTGGCCTGCTGCACGACTGCGGCAAGATCACCACGCCAGTGCACGTGGTCGACAAGGCCACCAAGCTGGAGACGATTTTCGACCGTATCGGCATGATCGATACCCGCTTTGAAGTGCTGCTGCGCGACGCTGAAATCGCCGCACTCAAACGCCAGCTGGCGCCGGGTGCGGACATCGCCGCCATCGACGCCGAACTGGCCGCACAGCAGGCCGCGCTGCGCGCCGACCGCGACTTCATCCGCTTTGCCAACGTCGGCGGCGAGGGCATGAAGCCGGAAGACCAGGAGCGTGTGCGCGAGATCGGCAAACGCCGCTGGGTTGGCCCGGATGGCGTCGAGCGCGATTTCTTCGACGACAATGAACTGATGAACCTGACCATCAAGTTCGGCACGCTGACCGAGGGCGAGCGCAAGGAAATCAACAACCACATCGTCATGACCATCAAGATGCTGGAGGCGCTGCCGTGGCCCAAGCATCTGAAAAACGTGCCGGAATACGCGGGCGGCCACCACGAGCGCATGGACGGCAAAGGCTACCCGCGCGGCCTGACCAAGGAACAGATGTCGGTGCAGGCGCGCGTGATGGCGATTGCCGATATCTTTGAAGCGCTGACCGCCAAGGACCGCCCGTACAAGAAGGGCAAGATGCTGTCGGAGTCGCTGCGCATCCTGGGCAATTTCTCGCTCAATGGCCATATCGACCCGGACCTGTTCGACATCTTCATCCGCAACAGGATCTACATGGAGTTCGCCCATAAAAACATGGACGCCAAGCAGATCGACGACATCGACGAATCCAGGATTCCCGGCTACACCCCGTAAGGACAGCGCGTGCGCCTGCTTCCCGTCAAATTTTCCAAGACACTGGCCAAGTACGGCCCGCGCTGGCTGCTGGGCATCCTCATTACCATGGCGGGGGTGTTTTACGCGCTGGGCTGGTACAGCAACGACACCGTGGCGCGGCTGGACAATCTGTGGTCCGGCGAGCGCATGAAACTGGAAAAGCCGGTGCTGGACAAGCGCATCGTGATTGTCGATATCGACGGCAAGTCGCTCACCGAATTCGGCCGCTTCCCGTGGAGCCGCAATGTACAGGGCACGCTGATCTCGCAGCTGGTCAACCACTACCAGGCCAAGGCGGTCGGCTACGATATTTCCTTCCCCGAGCCGGACACCTCGTCCGGCTACAGCGTGCTGGAAAAACTGTCCAGGACTGAGCTCAAGGACGTGCCGGTGCTGCGCCAGCGCCTGGAAGAACTGAAGCCGATGATGGACTACGACGGCGTGTTTGCCTCCGCGCTCAAAGAGAAACCCGTCATCCTCGGCTTCAACCTGTCGCCCGACCAGATCAAGGGTGCGCTGCCCAAGCCATTGTTCACCGAGGCGGACCTCAACGGCCGCGAACTGACCGCCTATAACGCCCCCGGCTTCGAGGCCAACGTGCCGGTGCTGACGCAGGCGGCGGCCGGCGCCGGCAGCTTCTCGGTGGTGACCGACCCGGATGGTATTGTCCGCACGGCCTACCTGATCCAGCAGGTGGGCGACAGCTACTACCCGTCGCTGTCGCTGGCCACGGCGTCGCTGTATCTGAATGCGCTGGCGGTCAAGCCACTGCTGGACCAGAACGTTGACAAGATGTCGGACCTGCAGCGCGAAAGCGGCGGCTACGACTACCTGACCATCATCATGCCCGGCGGCGTGCAGCGCCTGATACCGGTCGGCGACGGCATGAGCACCGTGGTGCAGTACCGCGGCGTTGGCGGTCCGCGCGGCGGCTCGTTCCGCTATGTGTCGGCGGCCGATGTGCTGACGGGCCGCGCGCCGGTCGAGCTGCTGAAAGGCACGGTGGTGCTGATCGGTACCACGGCGCCGGGGCTGGTCGACTTGCGGGCGACGCCGGTCAATCCCGAATATCCCGGCGTGGAAATCCACGCCAACCTGATCCGCTCCATGCTGGACAACCGCTTCAAGCAGCGGCCGTATTACTCGTTCATCGCGGAAGCCGCCTCGGTGCTGCTGGTGGGCCTGGCCCTGAGCTTTGGCCTGGCGGCGCTGTCGCCGCTGCGCGCGATCCTGTCCGGCGTGCTGGTGCTGGCCGCTGCCCTGGCGGCCAACTATTATCTGTACCGCGAGATGGACCTGATCTTCGATCTGGCCATGCTGGTGATTGTGATTGTCAGCGTGTTCGTGATGAACGTCGCCTGGGGCTACTTCTTCGAGGTGCGCAAAGGGGCGGCGCTGGTGTCGCGCTTTGGCGAGTACGTGGCGCCCGAGCTGGTGGCCGAGATGGCGGAAGATCCTGAAAAATACAATATGGATGGCGAGAGCCGCGAGCTGACCGTGATGTTTGTCGATGTGCGCGGCTTCACCACCATCTCCGAAGGGCTGACGCCCAAGCAGCTGCGCGAATACATCAACCTGTACCTGACGGCGATGTCGGAAGACATCCGCAGCGCCCACCAGGGCACGCTGGACAAATACATCGGTGACGCGGTGATGGCGTTCTGGGGGGCGCCGGTGGCGTTCAGCGACCACGCCAGCCGTGGCGTCGCCACCTCGCTGCTGATGCAGGCCAGTGCCAAGCGCCTCAACCAGGACTTCATCGCGCGCGGCTGGCCGGAGCTGAAAATCGGCATCGGCCTCAACTCCGGTCTGATGCACGTGGGCGACATGGGCTCCAACATCCGCCGCGCCTATACGGTGATGGGCGATGCAGTGAACCTGGGCTCACGCCTGGAGGGCATCACCAAAGTGTATGGCGTCGGCATCACGGTGGGCGAGGCCACGCGCGCGGCCGCGACGGAATTCACCTATCGCGAGCTGGATCTGGTGCGTGTCAAAGGCAAAAACGAACCGGTGGCCATCTTTGAACCGATTGCGCTGGACAAGGATACAGACGAAGCCACCCGGCGCGAAGTCGCGCGCTGGCATGAAGCACTGGCCGCCGTGCGCGCCCAGCGCTGGGATGACGCCAGCGCCATCATCGCGGAACTGCAGGCGCTGTCGCCAGACCGCGGCCTGTACCATTTGTACGTGGAGCGGATCGCCTATTACCGCGCCCATCCGCCCGGCGCGGACTGGGACGGCGTGACCACCTTCGAGACCAAATAATAGAAAATCGTCAATGATGTTGGGGCACTAATGCAGCCACAGTTTTCCAACAAAATCCAGCCGCAGCGCACAAAAAAGGGTGGCGAACTCGGCAAACGGGATTAGACTTTAAAAAACATAAGTTTCCTACTGGCTAAATTCAGCCCCTCGGCACCCCGCCCCTGTGCCCGCACCTTACAAATCAGAACTCACAGCCGCTTGTGGCGACTATTCGGACACGGGCGGAACCGAAATCCGCCCCTGCTAGAGGATGTCGTCATGAAAGCTAGTGTCCCTTCCCACAAGCTGCGCCGCAAGGCCATTGCTGTGCTGGTGGCTGCCTGCTATGGCAGCGCGTATGCCGCGCCGGTGAATCCTACCGTCATCGCCGGGCAGGCCAGCTTCAATCAGCAAGGCAAGACTTACACGATCACCAACACGCCAAATGCCATCATCAACTGGCAGGGTTTTTCGATCGGCGCCGATGAGGTCGCGCGCTTTGTGCAGCAGAATACGGACAGCAAGGTGCTTAACCGCATCACCGGGCAAGACCCCAGCGTGATCCTCGGTTCGCTGCAATCGAACGGCAAGGTGTTCCTGATTAATCCCAACGGCGTGGTGTTTGGCGCGGGTTCGCGGGTGGATGTGGCAGGGCTGGTGGCCTCCAGCCTGAATCTCTCGAATGCCGATTTCCTGGCTGGTAAAAACAACTTCAACGGCGCCGCCAATGCGGGCAAGGTCAGCAACCAGGGTACGATTACCACGCCATCCGGCGGGCAGATCTTCCTGATCGCACCTGCTGTCGAAAACAGCGGCATCATCTCCACGCAGAACGGCGAGGTGGTGCTGGCGGCGGGCCATAGCGTACAGCTATTTGATTCCAGCGATCCCAATGTGCAGGTGGTGGTGTCGTCATCGTCCGACCAGGCGCTGAACCTGGGCAGCATCGTGGCGCAGGGCGGGCGTGTGGGCGTGTATGGCGCGCTGGTCAGTCAGCACGGCGTCATCAACGCCAACAGCGCAGTGCGCGGTGAGAACGGCAAGATCGTGCTCAAGGCCAGCGGTACCACGCTGGTGGAAACGGGCAGCACGACCACGGCCGTGGGCAGCAACCTGAACACGGGTGGCGACATCCAGCTGCTGGGCGAGAAGGTAGGCGTGACGGGCAATGCGGTGGTGGATGCCAGCGGCGCAGCTGGCGGCGGCACGGTGCTGGTGGGCGGCGATTATCAAGGCAAGAATGCGGCCGTGATGAATGCGCAGCAGTCATACGTGGGCAAGGACGCCGTGCTGCGCGCCGATGCGACCGTGCAGGGCAAGGGCGGCAAGGTTGTCGTCTGGGGCGACAAGACCACGCAGATGTATGGCGCGATTTCCGCGCGCGGCGGTACGCAGGGCGGCAATGGCGGCATGGTGGAAACCTCGGGCCATTATCTGGACATGCAGGGCACGGTGGACACCCGTGCGTCCCGAGGCGCCAATGGTTCGCTGCTGCTGGACCCGAGCGATGTCTATATTGCGGCCGACCTGAGTACCGCGATGACGGCTGGCCTGAGCGGCAGCAGCACGCTGAGCGGCACGGGCCTGTTTGTTGAAAGCTCGGCTGTCGCCGGTTCGCTGCTGCAGACCGGTGTGCTGACGACCGCGCTGCTGACCAATGATGTCACCGTCAGCACCAGCAATGCCAGCGGTACCGGCATCGGCCAGATCAAGGTGGTCAGCCCGTTGCTGTGGACTTCCAACCATGGCCTGACGCTACAGGCAGACAGCGATATCCGTCTCAACGCTCCCGTCACCGCGCTGAGTGGCGCGCTGCATATGAGTTCGGTTGGCGCCATCGTGCAGGACACCAGCCCGATCAGCGCGCTGGCCGTCAGCAGCATCGATGCCATCGCGGCCGGCGCCATCCTGCTGGATAACAACGCCAATACCATCGGCGGCACCGCCACGCTCACTTCGCAAGGCAGCAATGTCACCTTGACTGCGGTGAATGTGCATCTGGGCGCCAGTTCAGCATTTGGCTCGCTGACGGCGACTGCCTTTAACGGCGACGTCACGGTGAGCGGCAATGTCAGCGCCGGGGGCAACCTTCAGCTCCAGTCCAGCAAGGCCGGCGGCACGCTGACCATCGACAGCGGCAACACCGTATCCACCACCGCCGGCAATATCGCGCTGGTAGCGGACAAGATGAACCTGAATGGCGTCATTCAAGGCGTCACCCAGCACCAGGTGAGCCTGACGCCGTACCAGGATGCGACCAATGTGCTGATCGGCGGCAGCTCGGCCGATAGCAGCGGCACGCTGGGCCTGAGCGAGAGCGAACTGCAGAACATCAGCGTGCCGGTCAACGGCCTGCTGTCGATCGGCCCGTCGCTGACCAACACGGCTGCTACCGGCATGCTGACTGTTGACGGCAGCCTCAACCTGTCCAGCTCGCTGGGCGGTGGCGGCGTGCTGCTGCAGGGACAGGCCAACGGGCTGACCATCAATAGCGGCGCGGTGCTGTCCGTGCCTGGCGTGCTGAGTTTGCAGACGGTGCCGCAGGGCGATCACCGCGTAACGAATGCGGGTACGGTGAGCTCCAGTTCCGGTATCAACATCTTTGCCGGCAAGATGACCTTGGCTGGCGGTACGCTGAACGCGCCGAGCATCAGCCTGAGCACCGGCAACCAGGTTGACCTGGGCGCAACGGGCAACCCGACTGATACGCTGGCGCTGACCAATGCTGACCTGAACAGCGCAACGGCCACCAGCCTCAATGTGTCGATCAATTCAGTCCACACGGGCACGGGCGATATTGTCGTCAGCGCGCCAATGACGATAGGCAGCAGCCTGGCGCTGACGGCGCAGCGCAATATCGACATGCAGTCTGCGATGACCACGACCGGTGGTCTGTCGCTGAGTACAGTCGGCACCATTTCTGCCGATGCGGTGTCGGTGGGCGGGCGATTTGAAATGCTGGGCGGCCAGTGGATACAGAACAGTGTCACCTTGCCCGGCTTTAGCGCGGCGGATTTCAAGCTGACGGGCGGCAGCTTTGTGCGCGTGCTTGGCGGCCTGGGCACGCTGCAATCACCGTACCAGCTGGCCGATGTCTATGGCTTGCAGGGCGCGGCAACGTTGAACAACTCGCGCTCCTACGTGCTGGCCAACGATATCGATGCAAGCGCCACGGCAGGCTGGTCCGCCAACTTCAAGCCGATCGCCAGTGCGGGCGTGTTCACGGGGGTATTTGATGGCGCCAACCATGCCATCTCGAATCTGAAAATTAACCGGCCCGGCGAGGATGCGGTAGGGATGTTCTCGGCGCTGGCGAGCGGCACGATTAAAAATCTCACGCTAAGCAATGTGAATGTCACTGGCAGTAGCAATGTCGGCGGTCTGGTGGGCTTTGTTACCGACGGTATCGGCTTCATGGACAACCTCGCGGTCAGTGGCACGGTGACCGGCATCAGCAATGTGGGCGGGCTGCTTGGCACCAATGGCGGCCTGCTGAGCAATGCCAGCAGCAGCGGTACGGTGACGGGCCAGGCTGGCGCCAACGCCTCCAATATCGGCGGCCTGATCGGCCGTAACGTCGGCCAGGTCAGTACTTCGTCGTCCAGCGCCAATGTGAGCAGTACCGGCTTTGGCTACACGGGCGGCCTGATCGGCAGCAATGCCAAGGAAGGCAACTTTGTTGGCAGTGTGACGCAGTCGTTTGCAACCGGCACGGTGTACAGCTCGGGCGAAATTGTCGGCGGCCTCATCGGCGATAACAACGGCGGCGCGCTGACCTTGTCCTACGCAACCGGCAATGTGAATGGCGGCCGCAATGTCGGCGGCCTGGTGGGACGTAACACCAACAACAGCAGCATCAATAACGCCTATGCTTCGGGCAATGTCAGCGGCAATACCGCTGACAACACGGTCAGCCATGGCAATATCGGCGGCCTGGCGGGCGACCTGTTCGCAGGCAGCATCAGCAATGTGTTCAGCAGCGGTACAGTGAGTTCGTCCGGCTTCTATGGCTATAACGGCCTGGTCGGTTCGTATGAGGGCGGCACGCTGACTCACGGCTACTTTAACCAGGTGACTGCGGGCACGCCTTCGGACGCAGCTGGTGGCGTGGGCCTGACGACGGCGCAGATGAAGCAGCAAGGCAGTTTCAGCGGCATGGACTTCAGCAATACATGGCGTATCTATGAAGGCCATACGGTGCCGCTGTTGAAAACCTTCCTCACGCCCTACACGGTGAATGTGACGGGTGGCAGCAGCGTGAGCAAAGTCTACGATGGACAATCGGCGGCCTTCGCCGGCACGGCGGACCCGGTCCCGACCGGCATTGCTGGCGCACTGGGTTTTGACGGTGCGTCCAACGCCGGTACTTACGAGGTCGGCGGCTTTTATTCCACCAAATACGACATCAGCTATAGCGGTACAACTGCCCAGCTGGAGATCACGCCGCGTCCGGTGACGGCGGTGTTCACGGCTGAAAAAGTCTATGATGGCGGCACCGGTTTCTTCAGTGGCACGCTGAACTCGGTAGTGAGTAATCTGGTCGGCTCGGATACGGTGGGGCTGACCGGCGGCGTGCATTTCAGCGACAAGAATGTCGGCACCAACAAGCCGGTCAGCCTGATCGATGCCGTGCTGACCGGCAACTCCCACGGCAATTACACCCTCACGGGCGTTAGCGGCACCGGCACCGTGACGCCCGCCAGCCTGAGCGTGGATGGCCTCAGCGCCCAGACCCGCAGTTACAACGGCCAGGTGGACGCGACGCTGAATGGCACGCCTGGCGTGAGCGCTCTCGGCAACGACGTGGTATCCATCAGCGGCACGGGCACGGCGACGTTTGATAACAAGAATGTCGGCAGCGGCAAGCTGGTCACGGTCAACACCAATGGCTATACCTTGTCCGGCGCCGATGCGGGCAATTACGTGCTGGTGGCGCCTAGCGGCCTGACCGGCGAAATCACGCCTGCCATGCTGACGATTAACGGCATGACTGCCAACAGCCGCGTCTACAACGTCGATTACGATGCGGTGTCCGACAGCTATGGCCGCAAGGCCGCCGTGACGGGCGGTACGCTTGCCGGCGTGTTTGGCAACGACCAGGTCAGCATCGCCGGTACCAATGCGACGTTTGCCGATAAAAACGTCGGCGTTGCCAAGAGTGTGACCGTCAATGGCGTGACGCTGGCTGGCAGCGATGCCGGCAACTATACCGTGGTGAATTATCCAGCCGGTCTGACCGCGGACATTACCCCGGCCATGCTGGCGGTATCGCTGGCCAGCCGCGAATACAACAACACGGCCACCGGCACCTTCGGCGGTGCGACATTGAGTGGTGTGCTAGCGAACGACGATGTGTCGCTCATGAGCAGCGGTGCTACCGCCACCTATGCTGACAAGAATGTGGGCCTGGCCAAGACGGTCACGGTGGGCGGCTCGGCGCTGAGCCTGGGTGGATACGATGGCGGCAACTATGTGATTTCCGGCGTCAGCGGCGACATCACGGCCCGCGCACTGGCCACCTGGACCGCGACCGGCGCCGGCCTGTGGAGCGCCTCCGGCAACTGGGCTGACGGCATTGCACCGGATGGCGCCAATGTGCTGGCGGCCTCGCTGGGCAATAGCGCTGGCCTGGTCACCTACGATGCGTCGGCTGGCAATACCACGCTGGTCACGCTGTCGTCCAATGGCACGGCGCTGACACTGACGGGCGGCAAGCTGACGCTGACCGGCAGCGGCAGCGATACTTCCAATTTCTATGGCGCGCTGACGCAAAGCGGCGGCGCGCTTGAACTGCAGGGACGGCTGAGCGCCAGCAACCTGGTGCTGAGTAGCGGCGCGCTGAATGCCGTGGGCAGCAATAGCCGGCTGGATGTGAACAGCCTGACGCAGACCGGCGGCCTGATCAGCAGCGATGGCACGGTCAACGTCAACAGTGGCAGCAACATCGCGGTGGGCAATATCCGCGCGCACTCGCTGACGCTGAATGCGGGCGAGGGCGGTGTGGTCACGCAGAACAGCGGCACCCAGCTGGTGGCGGATATGTTGAATGCAAGCGCCAACGGCGGCATTACGCTGACCAATACCAGCAACCATGTGGGCGCGTTTTCCGCCACGGTGTACGGCCAGGGCAATATCGCGCTCACCAATATCGTGACCAGCGGCGAGCTGGCGCTGGGGCCATTGACCACGCACGGCAACATCATCATCGACAACCATGGCGGGATTCATACGGCAGGCGCCATCACCGCCTACAACAGCGGCGCTGGCACCGGGCAGGTATCGATTACCGCGCACAGCCCGGTGACCATCAACAACAGCATCAGCGGCACCGATATCACGCTGGCCGCCAGCACCGACATCACCTTGGGGAGCGGCTCCGCGCTGAGCTCCACCCACAGCATCGGCCTGACGGCCGGCACCAACATCGTGCTGGGCGGGACCTTGTCGGTGCCGTCCGGCGGCAGTATTTCTGCGGTGGCCACCAATGGCAGCATCTCTGCCAGTAGCGGCACCATGATTAGCAGCGGCGGCTCGCCCGTGACGCTGTCGGCGCCAAATGGCTCGGTCAGCACCACGGGCAGTACGTTTGGCAGTGGTACGGTGCCGGCGATTAATGATGGCTCGGCGCAGGCAGCAGCAGCGGCTGCCGCCAAGGCAGCTGCAGACGCCGCCGCCGCCAAAGCCGCCGCCGATGCGGCCGCCAAGGCAGCGTCGGACGCGGCGGCCAAGGCGGCTGCCGATGCCGCTGCCAAAGCTGCCGCGGATGCCGCCAGCAAGGCCGCTGCGGACGCCGCCGCCAAAGCAGCAGCAGATGCAGCGGCCAAGGCTGCCGCCGACGCTGCTGCGGCCGCAGCAGCATCCGATGCGGCCGCGAAAGCCGCCGCCGATGCCGCCGCCAAAGCAGCTGCTGAAACCGCCGCCAAGGCGGCCGCCGACGCTGCTGCCAAAGCGGCCGCCGATGCCGCCGCCAAGGCTGCTGCGGATGCGGCCGCCAAAGCCACTGCGGATGCGCAAAACCAGAATAGCCAGCCGGTAACGCAGGCGATCAATTCGACGGTGAACATCATCAACAGTTCCATTGTCAGCGGCGGTACCACGAGCAGTACGCCATCGGTACCGGATACCAAGGTTGCCAGTTCCAGCGGCTCCAGCGGTGGCACCAGCGCCCCGGACGACAAAGTACCTGGCGATAAGAAAGGCGACGCGAACGCCAAGACCAGTGTGGCGTCGATGAAAGAGCAAACCAAGAAAATGTATTGCAACTAAATCTAGGCGGGAATCCAACACTTGTGGCGGCTCGGGGAAAATCGCCGCGCAGCGTGGGACGGCTATGCTAGCATCGAGGAAAGATTGTTATTGCAAAATATCAAAAAGACAAAATTGACAGTTTCAACTGCCAGATAACACCACGAGTCCACAACATGAGATATAGCCTAACGCGCCTGCTTGCAGGGTCCTTACTTGCTGCCGCCGTTGCCTCGGCATGGGCGGCCGATACGGCAGACGACAGCGCCATCCGGTTTGAGATTTCCCATTTTGAAGTCAAAGGCAATACCTTGTTGCCACCTGCCGAAATCGATGCCCTGCTGAGCAAGTACAGCGGCAAGCAGCGCGACTTCGGCGACGTGCAGCGCGCGCTGGAGGCACTGGAGGCGGTCTACCATGAGCGCGGCTTCAATGTGGTCACCATCGAATTGCCGGAGCAGGAACTGAATGGCGGCGTGGTGGTGCTGCGTGTGGTGGAAACCAAAATAGGCCGGGTCTCGGTCAAGAATAACCAGTACTTTGACGAAGCCAATATCCGCCGCAGCCTGCCGGCGCTCCAGGAGGGGCAGTCGCCAAATCTGAAGACCATATCGGCCAACCTGAAGCAGGGTAACGAGAGCCCGTCCAAGCAGGTGACGATGAAGCTGCAAAGTGGCGAGAAGGACGATGAAGTCGATGCCGTGCTGGACGTCAAAGACGAATCGCCGTGGAAGGTGATGGCCAATGCCGACAACACCGGCACCGAAGCCACCGGCAAGACCCACCTGGGCGTGATCCTGCAAAACGCCAATCTGTTTGGCCGCGACCATCTGGCGTCGCTGCAGTACACCACCTCGGCCGAAGAGCCGGGCCGCGTCAAGGTATATGGCGCGGGCTACCATATTCCGCTGTACGGACTGGGCGACTCGCTGGATTTCTTTGCCAGCTATTCCAACGTCGATTCCGGCACCGTTAGCGCAGGCGCATTGAACCTGGCGGTCAGCGGCAAGGGCGCCGTGTATGGCGCACGCTACAACCAGGCGCTGGTCAAGCGCGGCGAGATCGAGTCGCGCCTGTCCTATGGCGTGGACGTGAAAGCCTTCAAGAACAGCGTGCAGTACCAGGGGACTGAGCTGGGCAACAATGTGACGGTACACCCGCTCAGCATCAGCTACCAGGCCAATGCGCCCATCGCGCTGGGTGAGGTCGGCGGCCAGATCACTTTGCTGCGCAATATTTCCGGTGGGTCGAATGGCGGCCCGGCTTCCTTCAACCTGGCGCGCGTCAATTCCAAGCCTGACTACACCCTGCTGCGTTTTGGCGGCAGTATCACCCGCGCGCTGGAGAACCAGTGGCAGCTGCGTGCCATTGTCAACGGCCAGTACACCAGCGACGCGCTGATCCCGGGCGAGCAGTTCGGGATCGGCGGTGCGACGTCGGTGCGTGGTTTCATCGAGCGCGAAATCGCCAACGATACCGGCGCCAGCCTCAACCTGGAGGCGTACACGCCCAACCTGTGCTCGCGCGCAGGCTGGAACTGCCGCCTGCTGGGCTTCTACGACAGCGCCTACGTGCACCGCAACAAGGCCCAGCCAGGCGAGATCGTTAGCACCTCGATTGCCAGTGCCGGTATAGGCGCGCGCTTTGTGCTGTCGACCTATGTGAACCTGCAACTCGATTACGGCCATGTACTGCGTGCTGGCGCCACCACCCGCGCCGACGCCAACCGCTTGCACCTGCGTCTGGGCCTGGCCTACTGATTCAAGATAAATACGATGAAACCGCATACTCCATTCAATTTGCGCCGCAAGGCGCTGGCCATGGTGGTGGCCGCTGCCTTCAGTACCGCGCAGGCCAATCCGGTGGCGCCAACCGTGGTGCACGGCATGGCCACCTTCAACCAGCAAGGCAGCCTGTATTCGATCACCAATACGCCCAACACCATCATCGACTGGCGCAGCTTCTCGATCGCGCCGGGCGAGATCACTCGCTTCATCCAGCAGAGCAGCGACAGCAAGGTGCTGAACCGCGTCAGCGGCGTGGACCCGAGCCAGATTCTCGGTTCGCTGCAGTCGAACGGCAAGGTGTTCCTGATTAATCCCAACGGCGTGGTGTTTGGCGCCGGTTCGCGCGTGGATGTGGCGGGGCTGGTGGCTTCCAGCCTGAATCTCTCGAACGCGGATTTCCTGGCGGGTAAAAACAATTTCAATGGTGATGCCAGCGCGGGCAAGGTCAGCAATCAGGGCACGATCACCACGCCGTCCGGCGGCCAGATTTTCCTGGTCGCGCCTGCAGTGGAAAACAGTGGCGTGATCTCGTCGCCCAATGGCGATGTGGTGCTGGCGGCGGGCAAGAGCGTGCAGCTGTTCGACTCCAGCGATCCGAATGTGCAGGTGGTGGTGTCGGCGCCGTCTGACCAGGCGATTAACCTGGGCAGCATTGTGGCGCAGGGTGGCCGCGTGGGCGTGTTTGGTGCACTGGTCAACCAGCGCGGCGTGATTAATGCAAACAGCGCGGTGCGCGGTGAGAACGGCCAGATCGTGCTCAAGGCCAGCGGCACCACGCTGGTGGAAGCGGGCAGTACCACGACTGCCACCGGCAGCAATCTGAACACGGGCGGCGACATCATGCTGTTGGGCCGGCAAGTGGGCGTGACCGGCAATGCCGTGGTCGATGCCAGCGGCGCGGCAGGCGGCGGCAAGGTGCTGGTGGGCGGCGATTACCAGGGCAAGAATGCTGCAGTGATGAACGCCGATGCCACCTATGTGGGCAAGGATGCGGTCATCAGCGCGGATGCGACCCAGCGTGGCAATGGCGGCACGGTGGTGGTGTGGAGCCAGGAGGCGACGCGCATGCATGGCATGCTGTCGGCCCGTGGCGGCGCCAGCGGCGGCAATGGCGGGCAGATAGAAACTTCGGCCAATTATCTCGATGTGGCAGGTGCGCGCGTGAGCACCCGCGCCGCCAAAGGAGAGACCGGCACCTGGCTGCTGGATCCGTACGATATTGAAGTGGTCAGCGGCCGGCCTGGCAGCCTGACGGACGTCGCCACGTTTGGCGCTGGCCCGTCCACGGGGACCACCTCGATTGGCGCTGACCTGATTTCGGAGTCCACCGCCAATGTGGTGCTGCAAGCGAAACATGACATCACGTTCAGCAGCGCCATCACCAATACGTCCAGCGCAACGCTGACAGCGCAGGCCGGCAATGACATCAAGGTCAATGCACCGCTGTACATGACCGGCGGCGTCACGCTGAGCGCCAATGATGCTGCCAGCGGCAGCGCTTCCGGCATGGGCGGCGTCACGCTGGCGGACAATAGCGGCACGGACATCCTGCGCACCTATGGCGCGGACGCGACGCTCAAAGGCAGTTATGTCACCATCAATGGCACGGTCGCCCTGGCTGGCGGCAGCCTGGACGCGCGCGCCACGGTGGCCGATGGCTACATCACGCTGGGCAGCAATAGCGCTGTGCGTACCGGCAGCAGCGGCTCGCCCCTGTTGTCGTTTGTCGCCGATAACATCAACCTCAATGGCGCTGCTGGCACCATCGGCGGTGGCGCCAGCGACGGCTCTGACACGGTATCGTTGTCCACCTACACGGCCAACCGCGAGACGGTGCTGGGCGGTTCGGCCAGCGGCAAGCTGGGTCTGAGCGCTGCGGGCCTGGGGTCGATCTCCGGCGGCAGCCTGGCGATCGGTCATAGCGCGGCCGGTAATATCACAACCAGCGGCGATGTCGTCCTGAGTGGCGTCGGCACCTTGCTGCTGGAGAGCGGCGGCGACATCACGCTGAGCAAGGCGCTGAGCGGCGCCCGCAACGTGCGCGTCAGCGTGGATGGCAGCGGCACGCTGACCGCGACCAGTAGCGCCAATGTATCCGCGACAACGAAGGTCGCGCTGGTCGGCGATAGCATGGCGCTTGGTGGCGTTAATGGCAGTATCAGTGCGCAAAGCATCTGGTTGGACACGTACGGCAGCGCCACCAATATCAGCCTGGGCGCGGTGGCCAGCGGCAAGCTGAGCCTGAGCGAGGCGGAATTGAAAACGCTGAGTTCGGGCACGCTCAAAATTGGCTGGGCCGACGGATTTACCGGTACCGTCACGATTGATGGCAGCACAGATCTGAGCAGCGTCACTACCGCTGTGTCCCAGCTTTACCTGAAAGGCGGTGCGATTGCTGCAACCGGTACGCTCAAGACGCAAGGCCAATTGAGTTTGAACGCTGGCACCGGCGCCATCAGCGGGGCTGGTGCGCTCACAGCGGGCCAGTTGACGGCCGAGGGCAATTCGGTATCGCTGACTGGCGCCAACCAGGTGACGGACCTGAGTGGCAACGCCAACAGCGGCAGTTTTGTGTTCAATGCCGCAGGCGGTTTCAACATCAACAGCAATATCAGCGGCAGCACGGGCATTACCTTGTCGGCTGGCGGCAATATCGAACAGGATAACTATGCGCAGCTGATCACGCCGACCTTGAGCGTGACCACACCGCAGGCGGCCCGCCTGGATGGCATGTCCAACCAGATCGGCGCGCTGAGTGCGAGCAATATCGGTTCATTGGTGGTCAAGAATAATGGTGCGTTGACGCTGAACGCGATTTCCCTCTCCGGCACGTTTGGCGACGGGGTGGTCAACGCCAATGCGGTGGGCAACCTGACGGTGTCAGGCGCCTTGAATGCGGGAACGCAGAGCGTGACGCTGCAAGGCAGCAACGTGACCGGTACGGGCGTGATCACTGCGGCCAACCTGACCGCCGTCGCCAGTAGCGCAGTCTCGCTGACCGGCGCCAACCTGGCGGCCAATGTCGGCGGCTCGGCAAGCGGTGGCAGCTTTACCTACAACTCGGCAGCGGCCAATGTCAGCCTGAATAGCACCTCGGCCAGCGTAGGCATCGTGCTGAGCAGCACCGGCAATATCAGCGAGGGAGTCTCCAGCACGCTGCTGTCGCCGTCGCTGAGCGTGACGACACCGGGCCTGGTCGATTTGTCCGGTACGGATAACCAGATCGGCGCGCTGAGCGCGGGCAGCGTCGGATCGCTTGATTTCAAAGGCAAGAATAATCTGACGCTCAATAGCGTTACGCTGACCGGCGCCCAGACTGGTGGACAGCTTGCAATTGAGGCGCCCACCGTGACTGTAGCGGGGGCCATCGACGGCAAGACGCAGAAGGTAACACTGGAAGGCAACACGGTTACCGTCAATACGGCCAGCTCGGCGGGCCTGTTTGACATCGGCGCCAATACGCTGACGCTGGCGGCGGATGTGACGGCCTCGGTAGCCAGCGTGCGGCCGTATAGTGCCGGCTACAGCATGAAGATCGGTGCTGTGACCTGCGGCACCGGCAGCTGTGTGGCGGTGAATGACTTCTCGCACCTGGTGGCGCCTACGCTGGGACTGGGTTCCAGCGACAGTGCGCTGAACGTGGGCGATATCGCTGTGGTGAGCCTGTCGCCGGCGAATTACAACGCCATCACCAACCGCATCGGCTTACTGAGCTACAGCGGCAATATCACGCAGACTGGTGTCATCAATGTCCGCGACTTGGGCATCGAAACCGGTGGCACAGGCAATATCACGCTGACTAATGCTGGCAATACCATCACCAATCTGGCGGTGTCGCAGAGCGGCACCGGCAACCTGAGTTTCGCCAATACCGGCACGCTGGCGATTAGCCGCTTACAAGGCGGCACTGGGACTTATACCCAGCTGTATGACATCAATGGTGTCAGCAGCGACGGCACTGTAACGCTGGATGTGCTGAGCGGCGGCATTGTGACCGGCAGCGGCACGGCGACTGGCGGTACGCTGAGCGCCAATGCGCTGGCCATGACAGCCAGTGGCGGTATCGGCGGCATCGGCAGCAGCAATGCGCTGGTAACGCATGTGTCTTCGCTCAACGCGCTCAATACGGCGGGTAGCGGCAGCACGGCCGCCATCAATATCGCCAACACCAATAACACCTTGCATAGCTCGGTGCTCACAGTGCACAAGGTTCAGCAGGTCGATGCGGGCGGCGGCAACGGCGGCGCCATCATCATCGATAACCAGGGCGGCATGACGATTGCCGATCTGTCGCCGAATGGCGTGCAGACGACTTCCGGCTCGATCACGCTGCAAACGCACAGTCCACTGGTGATTAATGGTTCGGTGACATCGACCTCTGGTTCGATCACGCTGGCTGCGGGCACGGGCTACGATCCAAGCAATACCATCACCATCGGCAGTAACGGCACGGTGACGTCGACCAACGGCACGGTATCGATCACGGCGACCCAGTACCAGGTTAATAATACGAATCCGAACAGTGTGCACGACAAGAACGGCAGCGTGACGCCGAATTACCAGCAGCCGCCAACCCCGACGCCGGCACCGACGCCCACGCCGACACCAACGCCAGTGCCGACGCCGGTGCCGACTCCAACACCCGTACCAACGCCAGTGCCGACTCCGACGCCGGTACCGACCCCAGTGCCAACGCCTGTGCCAACGCCAGTTCCTACACCAGTGCCAACGCCTACGCCGGTACCGACACCGGTGCCAACGCCAGTACCGACGCCGACGCCAGTGCCTACACCGGTACCGACGCCAACGCCGACACCGCCGCCATCGGCAGACATTTGCACCATCGCGCCGAATTCGGCACTGTGCCAGGTGCTGTCGCCACCGACGGCAAGTGAACCCGTCAAGCCGATACAGCAGGCAAGCAACCAGGTCATCACCATGCTGGCATCGGCGGCGTCAACGGGCAGCACTACCTCGAGCAGCGGCAGTGCATCCGGCGGCGCCACGTCGGGCGGCACTTCGCCATCGCCGACACCAGACGACAAGAAGGATAAGGCGACTGACAAATCGGCCGATGACGCATCCAAAGACAAGAGCGGGATTAAAAATGAATCAGTTAAAAAAATGTACTGCAATTAAAGCGCTGATGCTGCTGGTGCTGTTCTGGATGGCCGGCGCCAGTTGGGCCGCCCAGGTGGCAGGCACCGTGGTGCAACTGAGCGGCCCACTAATGGCAAAGAAAGCCGATGGGGCAGTGCGAATCCTCTCGATGAAATCAGAAGTGGAGAGCGGCGACACGCTGGTGACGGAGAAGAACACCTACGCCATGGTGAAATTCATCGACAACAGCGAGATCACACTCAAGCCATCGACCACGTTCAAGGTGGAGAACTTCAGCTTTGAGGCGGGCAACCCCAACGCCGACAGTGCGTCCTTCAACCTGGTCAAGGGTGGCCTGCGCTCTGTGACTGGCCTGCTGGGCAAGCGTAACAAGGAAAAGTTCGCGATGAAGACGCCGACCGCCACCATCGGTATTCGCGGCACCACCTTCATTGCCGAATGGGTGGAGCCATCGGCGGAGGCCGTGGCCGCGCGTGAGGCCTATCTGCTGGCCAGCACTGCTGCGCTGGACCCGCTCGCCGCGCCCGTGCAGCCGCTGATGCTGGCGCAGGGGCCTGTACCGAATATGCCCCCTACCATTAAACCGGGTCTGTATGTGCAGGTCATCGATGGCATTATCAATCTGAGCAACTCGGGCGGCTCGCAGACGTTTAACGCAGGCCAGTTTGGCTTTACGCCCAACGTTACGACGCAGGCGGTCGTGATTCCGCAGAATCCGGGCCTGAGGTTCTCGCCGCCGCCCGTATTTAACCCTACCTCTTCCCAGCCGGGCGCCAATACGGCCGCACCGCCCAAGTCCAACTCCGTGGATTGCGAAGTCCGCTAAAAAAAACCTTGACCTTCCAATCGTGGGATACTTGATGCTGTAGGTGTACAAACAGCATCGGGTGTCCCATGAATCAGCAAGCGATCAAAATTGACGGCATGAGCTGCGCCTCCTGCGTGGGCAGGGTGGAGCGCGTACTGGCTGCCGTGCCGGGCGTCGACAAGGTCAGTGTCAACCTGGCCACCGAAATGGCGAGGGTGGAATCGGCCCAACCGCTGGACTTTTCGGTACTCAAGCAAGCGGTGGACAAGGCCGGCTATGAAGCATCGCTGCCGGCCGACGCGGCGCCCGCAACGGCTGCTGATGCTGATGCTGATGCCCAGACCCCGGCCGCAGCACCTTCCGCCCATCGCCGTTATGCGCCCACGGGCGGCCTTGCCGTCGTGCTGGCCGCGCTGTTCTCCTTGCCGCTGGTGCTGCCCATGGTGCTGGAACTGGCCGGCATTGAGTGGATGCTGGATGGCCGCATTCAATGGCTGCTCGCCACGCCGGTGCAGTTCTGGCTGGGCGCGCGCTTTTATCGCGCCGGCTGGCTGGCCGCCCGCGCCCGCAGCGGCAATATGGACTTGCTGGTCGCACTGGGCACCAGCGCCGCGTATGGCCTGAGCATCTACCAGTTGCTGGCGGGCGGCGACATGCCGCATCTGTACTTTGAAGCGTCGGCCGTGGTCATCACGCTGGTCTTGCTGGGCAAGTGGCTGGAGGCACGCGCCAAGCGCCAGACCGCCGCCGCCATCCGCGCGCTGCAAACGCTGCGCCCGGAGTCCGCGCGCGTGCGCCGTGGCGGGCAGGATGTGGATGTCGCCATTCATGAAGTGCGTGTGGACGACATCATCGTGGTGCGCCCCGGCGAACGGATTGCCGCCGATGGCGTGGTCACGGAGGGCGCCAGCCATGTTGACGAAGCGCTCATCACAGGGGAGAGTCTGCCCGTTGCGCGTCATGCGGGCGAACGTGTTACGGGTGGCGCCATCAATGGCGAAGGCCTGTTGCTGGTGCGGGTAAGTGCGATTGGCGCGGAGAGCACGCTGTCGCGCATTATCCGCCTGGTGGAGGATGCGCAGGCGGCCAAGGCGCCGGTGCAGCATCTGGTGGACCGCGTCAGCGCGGTCTTTGTGCCGATGGTGCTGGTGCTGGCGCTGCTGACCCTTGCCGGCTGGTGGCTGTATGGCGGCGATGCCGGGCAGGCCATCATCAACGCCGTGGCGGTGCTGGTGATTGCGTGTCCGTGTGCTTTGGGCCTGGCGACGCCTGCCGCGATCATGGCCGGCACCGGCGTCGCGGCGCGCCATGGCATCCTGATTAAAGATGCCGAGGCGCTGGAACTGGCCCACCGCATCACCACCGTGGCTTTCGACAAAACTGGTACGCTGACCGAAGGTCGGCCATCGCTGGCGGTGCTGGCGCCGGCACCGGGCGTGGACGAGACACGCTTGCTGTCGCTGGCCGCCGCCGTCCAGCGCGGCAGCGAACATGCGCTGGCCCGTGCCGTGCAGCAGGTTGCTGAAGCCCGCGCTGTGCCCGCGCCAGTGGCGACCGGCATCAGCGCCTTGCCCGGGCGCGGTGTCGCAGCGACGGTGGACGGCGTGCAGCTCATCCTCGGCAGCACGCGTCTGATGCGTGAACAGGCCATCTCGCTGCAGGCACTGTCGGCCCGCGCTGAAGAACTGGAGCGCCAGGGGCATACCGTCTCTTGGCTGGCAGCGCCCGGCGCTGACGGCCTGCTTGGCCTGCTGGCTTTCGGCGACCGCATCAAGCCGCAGGCGCAGGCTGCCGTGCAGGCGCTGCATGCCATGCAGATCCAGACTATCCTGCTGACCGGCGATAACCAGGGCAGCGCCGATGCCGTCGGCAAGCAGCTCGGTGTGAAGCGCGTGATCGCCAACATGCTGCCAGCCGACAAAGCCGCCACCATCGGCACGCTGAAGACCGACGGCGCCACCATCGCCATGGTTGGTGACGGCATCAACGACGCACCGGCGCTGGCGGCGGCGGATGTCGGCATTGCCATGTCCAGCGGCACGGACGTTGCCATGAACGCTGCCGGCATCACCCTGATGCGCGGCGATCCGGCATTGGTGGCTGCCGCCATCTCGATCTCGCGCCGTAGCTACAGCAAGATCCGCCAGAACCTGTTCTGGGCCTTTATCTATAATCTGATCGGCATACCGCTGGCGGCCTTCGGCCTGCTCAACCCGATGGTGGCAGGCGGCGCGATGGCGCTGAGTTCCGTCAGTGTCATCAGCAATGCGCTGCTGCTGCGCCGCTGGAAACCGGAGAATCAAGCATGAACATTGGACAAGCCGCCACTGCCAGCGGGGTCTCCGCCAAAATGATCCGCTACTACGAGAGCATCAACCTGATCCCGGCCGGCAAGCGCACCGACGCCGGTTACCGCATCTATGGCGACAACGATGTGCACACGCTGCGCTTCGTCAAGCGTGCGCGCTCGCTGGGCTTTTCGCTGGAGCAGATCGCCGGCCTGCTGTCGCTATGGCAGGACAAGGCGCGCGCCAGCGCCGATGTGAAAGCCATCGCGCTGGGGCATGTCAATGCGCTCAATCAGCGCATCGCCGAACTGACCGAAATGCGCGACACGCTGCAATCGCTGGCCAGCTGCTGCCACGGCGACGACCGCGCCGATTGCCCGATCCTGCAAAGCCTGGCGCAGTGAAACGCCGTCTGCTGTGCTGTAAATGGTTTGAGACGCGTCAGGCGCTTCGCGTATAATCTCGCCACGTTTTGGTGCTCGCGCCTCTGTCCAGAGGTGCAGTTAAACGGGAAACAGGGAGCCCTCCAGGGCCAACCTGTGCTGCCCCCGCAACGGTAAACAAGCGTCGTCCCCGCGTCGACTATCCGCCTCGTATATGCCACTGTGCCTCGTGCATGGGAAGGCCAGGCGGATTCGCTTGCCAGCCCGGATACCGGCCAAACAGGGGGATGCGCCATCGGCGCTTCTATTCAATCCGCTCACGGGGAGGTGAGCTGATTGCATCTGTAGTCCATTCATTTTTATGCATTTATACAGCGCGCCGCGGCAGTGCCGGCTGGTGGCCATGTCTTGTGCATGCGTCGCCGGCGTATCTTTGCGCGCTGATTTTTCGGGACACCTCCATGTTTACTCTGCCTGTTGACGCGGCGATCCATGCGATCGAGACGCTGCTGTACTCCATCTCCAACGTGCTTTACCTCCCCGTTTTGCTCGGCATTGCCGCGCTGGTGCTGCATATGCTGTTCTGCTTCGGCAGCTTTGGCGCCGAATGGCTGGAACGCCGCCGTGGCGTGCGGATGCTGGTCGCCACTGCGAAGCAGGAGATGTCTGCCGTGCTGACTGCGCAGGAAGGCGATCCTGCACTGGATGCGCGCCTGGAACGCATCGTGCAGCGCGCCGATGCCAGTGGCGTGCGCCGTCTGGATGGCGTGCGTTTCGTGGTGCGCGTCGGCCCCGCGCTGGGCCTGATGGGCACCCTGATCCCGATGGGTATTTCGCTGGCCGGTCTGGCGCAAGGCAATCTGCCGAAGATGGCGGAATCGATGACTACTGCGTTCACCGCCACCGTGGTCGGCCTGGCCTGCAGCGTGGGCGCCTACGTGCTGACGCTGGTGCGCGAGCACTGGCTGCGCAGCGATCTGACCGAGATTGCGTTTGCCGCCGAAGCGCTGCTGGCATCGCACGGCGCCAAGCCGCATCTGGTCCGCGCGGAGGCCTGAGATGCGCTATCTGAACAAGCACCGCTACAGTAAGCTGGGCGAACATGGCGAAGATCCCTTGTCCGGCGTCGCCAATCTGTTTGATGCCAGTATCGTGTTCATCGTGGCGATGATGCTGGCGCTGTTCTCGGCCTGGAACATGATGGATTTGCTGGACCCGAACTCCGAAGTCACCATCGCCAAAAAATCGGCGGACGGCCATGTCGAGGTGCTGACCAAGAAGGGCGCTGAAATCAAGGTCAGCAAAGTGAGCGACAAACCGTTGTCGGGTTCCGGCAAGCGTCTGGGTACGGCCTATCAGCTGCCGGACGGGAAGGTGGTCTATGTTCCGGAATAAGCTGTGGACACTGGCCCTGTCGTTGCTATCGTTGCTGTCGCTGGTCGTTGGCGGCCATGTTCATTCGGCACAGTCGCCGCGCACGCTGGCGCTGATGCTGGGCGATATCGAGTCGCGTCCCGCCGTGCTGGCGGTGCGCGGTTTGCAGGCAGAGTTGAAAGAGCTGAACGTCGCGGTACGTATCATCCCGGTCAACAGCCTGACGCCGGCCGACCGCAGTGCGCTGGCTAACGCGGATGTGGCGGTCATCAATGTCAAAGGCCGTCAGGCGATAGCGGGTCTGAGTGGCGAATTGCAGGCATTGCAGAAAGCACGCAAGCCGGTGTATGCGGTCGGCGGCGCACTGGATGACAACCTGCGCGAACTGGGTGTGCGTGACGATAAGCATATCCAGTCATATCAGAGTGAAGGCGGCGTGGAAAACGTCGGCAATATGCTGCGCTACATACTGCGCAGTGATTTCGGCTCTGGAGTCAGCGTCGCGCCAGTGCATGCGATGCCGGAAGCCGGTTTGTACGATGTGACCGCGAATCGCACCGTGGGCAGCTACGATGAATACGTGCGTGGCTATAGCCATCACAAACCGGGGGCGCCGTGGATTGCCGTACCGTTCTATCGCGCCAGCCTGGTAGCCGGACAAACGCTGCCGCTGGCGGCCATCGTCGCGCGCCTGGAAAGCAGCGGCTACAACGTGGTGCCGGTATTCGGCTACCCCTACGAAGTCCCACTCAAGCTGCTGCTGGACGAAAACGGCAAGAGCCGCGTTGACCTGATCGTCGCACTGGGCATGAAGGTGGGCGGTACTTCCAGCGTCGGCGCCATCCTCGACAAGATCGGCGTGCCGGCGATTAATGCGATCACGCTGAGCCAGCAGACGCTGGCGCAATGGCAGGAATCCAAGGTCGGCCTGGATATCATCGAGCGTACCTGGCAACTGGCTGGCGCCGAAGCGGCGGGGCTGATCCAGCCGACCGTGGTTGCCAGCCGTGAGCGCATCAGCGATGCGCAGACCGGCCTGGCCTATGTGGAAGAGACGCCGATCGCCGAACGCATAGAGCGCCTCAATGAACGTGTGGCGGCGTGGCTGACGCTGCGCCAGAAAGCCAATGGCGACAAGCGCATCGCCATGATCTACTTTAACTACCCGCATGGTTCGGAGACTATCGGTGCTGCGTATCTGAACGTGCTGCCGGAAAGCCTGTGGCAGATCGTGCAGCGCCTGAAGCATGACGGCTACCGCACCGGCGAGGCGCTGCCTGGCAACGAAGCGGAGCTGCAAGGCGAAATCCAGCAGTGGGGCAACTATCCCGGCAAGTCCAAAAGCGACTACAGCGCGGGCCTGAAGCATCTGGCGGAAAGCGGCCAGGCCTTGCTGGTGCCGCTGTCGGACTACCAGCAGTGGTTTGCCGCGCTGCCAGCGCCGCTGCGGGCAGCGATAGAGCAGTCGTGGGGCAAGCCGGAAAAGGCGCCGGTCCTGTGGCGTAATGCGAAAGGCGAGGCATTCTTCGTTTATCCGGCGCGCCGCTTTGGCAATGTGCTGATGGCGCCCCAGCCGGGGCGTGCGTGGGAGCAGAACCTGGAGAAGCTGCACAATGAAGTCAGCATGCCGCCATCGCATGAATACATCGCGTTTTATCTGTGGCTGCAAAAAGACTTTCAGGCCCACGCCGTCATGCACATCGGCACCCACGGCACGCAGGAGTGGCTGAGCGGTAAAGAGGCCGGCCTGTCGGAGAGCGACCCGACCGAAGCGCTGATTGGCGCCATGCCCAATAACTACCCCTATGTGATGGATGACGTGGGCGAGGGCATCCAGGCCAAACGTCGTGGCATGGCGACTATCATCGACCATATGACGCCGCCGTTTGATGTGGCGGGCCTGAATCCTGATCTGCGCGAACTGGGCGCGCTGCTCAACGACTACCGTGTCGCCGAGCAGAAAAGCCCGCTGCTGGCGGCCAGCCATCTGAAAGCTATCAACCGCCTCGCTGCGAAAAGTGGCGTGTTGAAGGACATGAAAAAGACCGGGCTGAAGTCGGAGGCGGATATGGAAGGCCTGGAGGAGTATCTCGACGACATCGGCAGCAAGCTGACGCCATTTGGCCTGCATACCTTTGGCGTTGCGCCGAATCGTGAGCAGCGCAATGCCACGGCGCGCGCGGTGGTCAGTCTCGATGACAAGGCCAGCACCGAGCCGAAGGCCACGCGCATCGCGCAGCTGGAAGCGGATATCGAGCAGAGCGCGCAGCTGGAACTGGACCGTCTGATGCAAGCGCTGTCCGGCCGCTATATTCCAACAGGTCCCAGCGCGGACCTGTTACGCAATCCGAATGCGCTGCCGACGGGGCGCAACTTCTTCGGGCTTGATCCGTCGCGTATTCCGGGCAAGACCACCTACGAGGCGGGCGCCAAACTGGCGCAGCAGCTGGTGGAGGATTACCGCAAGCGGCACGGCGCCTATCCGGAAAAGCTCAGCATGAATTTGTGGGGTGTCGAGACCTCGCGCCATGAAGGCGTGATGGAGGCACAGGCGATGGCGCTGATGGGCGTGCGGCCCACCTGGGATGAGCGTGGCCGCGTGACCGGTGTCGAGGCGATCTCGCGCAAGCAGCTGGGACGCCCGCGCGTGGACGTGACGCTGGTGTCGTCCGGCCTGTTCCGCGACCTGTTCCCGAATCTGCTGACGCTCCTGGATCAAGCCGCGCAGCTGGCGCAGAAGCAGGAGGATGAAGGTGGCAATGTGCTGAAACAGCATAGCGCCAAGGTCGCCGCGGCACTGGCCAGGCGTGGTATCACGGCCGAGGAGGCGCAGCGTATGGCCTCGGTACGCATTTTTGGCCTGCCGAGCGGTGCGTATGGCACGCAAATCGAAAAGCTGATCCCGCTCACCAACGCCTGGCAGAACGATAAGGACGTGGCGGATATGTTCATCAACCGCATGAGCCATCCGTTCGGCGCCGGTTACTGGGGCGATGACAAGGCCAGTCCTGAGCAGCGCCGCGAGTTGTTCACGCAGGCGCTGTCCGGCAGCCAGATCGCGCTGCACAGCCGTTCCAGCAATCTGTTCGCGACGCTGGATAACGATGATTTCTTCCAGTATCTGGGCGGTACCGCGATGGCGATTCGCAGTGTGGACGGCAGGACGCCGGAGGTGGTGGTCAGCGACCTGACCAATCCGCACCGCGCCGCGCACAAAACGCTGGAGCAGTACATGGGCCAGGAAATGCAGGCGCGTTACCTGAATCCGCGCTGGGCCGACAACATGCTCAAGGAAGGCTACTCCGGTGCGCGCTATCTCAACCGTGTGGTGGACTACCTGTGGGCCTGGCAGGTGACGGTGCCCGAGGTGGTTGACAGCGGCAAGTGGCAGCGCATGTACGAAACCTATGTCGAAGACCGCCATGGCCTCAAGGTGCGCGAGCGCATCGCCAATGCCGGCAACCTGCGCGCATTCCAGGCGATTACCGACCGTATGCTGAGCGCGATTGAACGCGGTTACTGGAAGCCGGGCGACGCGGTGCGCAACAGGCTGACGCAGATGAATGCGCAGGCCATCAGGGAAGCTGGCGTGTCGTGCAGCGCGGATTCGTGCAGCAAGGCCACGCTGAAGGTGGCGCCGCAGTTCAATGCGGATTTCGTGCCCAACGCCGGCTCCAATATGGCCATCGCACGCGGTGCTGCAGCGGCGGCACGTCCTAGTGGCGCCGCGCCGTCGCCGCAGGTGGCGATGCAGAACGCCGCCGCCGATCTGCAGGCGCTGCAGGCGAAGGCCGAGACGCAGCAGCCACCTCCATCGTCCCCGTCCAAGGCCAGGCCTGCGCCGCAACCGAAGCCCACGCCAGAAGCTGCCGACGCCAAAGTCAGCGGCTTTGAGATGCACACCCTGACCAATCTGACACCGGTGCAGAAGACGGTCGGCACCCTGGTGCTGCTGGCATTAGCCGCCGCGCTGGTCGGTGTGGGCTATGTCAGCCGCCGTAACAAACTCCGTAAATTGAAAGGCTTCTTATGATGCACAAATCCCTCCTCGCGCTGGCGGCGGTTTTACCGCTGGCCGCTTACGCTGATCCTGTGGATACCAGCACCGTGGAAGTGCGCGGCCACTACGATAATGGTGTTGGCACCTCCAATGCCGCCAGCCAGGGCGCGGTGACGGCGGAACTGATCGCCAATCGTCCCGCGCTGCGGCCGGGTGAACTGCTGGAGTTTGTGCCGGGCGTGATCGTGACGCAGCACTCCGGTGACGGCAAGGCCAATCAGTACTTCCTGCGCGGTTTCAATCTGGACCACGGCACGGACTTTGCGACGTTTGTCGACGGCATGCCGGTCAATATGCGCAGCCATGCCCACGGCCAGGGTTACACGGATCTGAACTTCCTGATCCCCGAGCTGGTGGACCGCATCAATTACAAGAAAGGTCCGTATTACGCGGATGAAGGCGACTTCGCTTCCGCTGGCGCCGCGCACATGACGCTGGCGAACAGGCTCAGAGAAAACACCGCCAGCGTGACGCTCGGCGAGAACCGCTACGTGCGCTCGGTGGTGACGGGTTCGGCGCCGCTGGGCGCGGGCAATCTGGTGTACGGCGCCGAGCTGGGACATAACAATGGTCCGTGGGTAGAGCCGGAAGCGTTCCATAAAAGCCTGGGCGTGCTGCGCTATGCGCAAGGCGCCAGCGATGACCAGTTCAGCGTGACCGGCATGTTCTATAAGGGCGCCTGGCGCGCCAGCAATCAGATTCCGCTGCGTGCGGTGCAGAGCGGCGCGCTCGATCCGTATGGCGCCATCGATTCCAGCGACGGTGGCAGGACCTCGCGCTACAGTGTGTCGGCGACGATGCGCAAGCGCAGCAGCGATGCGCTGTTCCAGGCGAACGCTTATCTGGTGCAATCGAGTCTGACGCTGTTCAACAACTTCACGTATTTCCTCGACGATCCTGAGAATGGCGATCAGTCGCGGCAGACGGAGAAACGCCGCATGGGCGGTTTCGACGTGGCGCAGACGTGGTTCAGCCACTGGGGCGGCGTTGATGTCAGCAACAAGGTTGGCGTGCAGGGACGCTACGATTATCTGTCGCCGCTGGCGTTATATGCGACGCACAACCAGCAGACGCTGCGCACCATCACGGAATCCAGGGTGAAGGAGGGCAGCCTGGCTGCCTATCTGGAAAACACCGTGCAGTGGCGCGACTGGCTGCGCACCACGGCGGGCTTGCGCTATGACCGCTATCGCTTTGATGTGAACAGCAATATCGCTGAAAACTCGGGCAAGGTCAGTGCCGGCACCACCTCGCCGAAACTCAGCGTGGTGCTGGGGCCATGGGCCAAGACCGAATTCTTCGTCAACTACGGCGAAGGCTTCCACAGCAACGATGCGCGCGGCACCACGGTGCATCTGACACCGAAGGAGCGCGAACCTATCGATCCGGTCACGCCGCTGGTCAAGACGCGCGGCGCGGAGATTGGTGCGCGCACCGAGTTCCTGCCTGGCTTGCAAAGCTCGGTCGCGGTGTGGAAGCTGCGTTCGGAATCGGAGCTGGTGTTTTCCGGCGATGCTGGCGATACCTCGCCGAGCCGTGGCAGCTACCGTTCCGGCATCGAGTGGAATAACCACTACATCGCCAATGCGTGGCTGCTGTTCGATCTGGACCTGGCCTACTCGCGCGGCCGCTACACGGAGCATGACGAGGTGGGCGACTACATCCCGGGCGCGATTGGCAAGGTGGCGTCGTTTGGCGTGACGGTGATCGATCTGGGACCGTGGTCGGCGGCGTTCCAGATGCGCTACTTCGGTCCGCGTCCGCTGGTTGAAGATAACAGCCAGCGTTCAGCAACGACGGCGATTGCGTATGCGCGGGTTGGCTACAAATTGAACCGCCGCTGGACGGCGCAGCTGGATGCCTTCAACCTGTTTGACCGCCAGGTCAGCGATGTGGACTACTACTACGCTTCGCGCTTGCCGGGCGAACCGGCGGAGGGCGTGAACGACATCCACTACCATCCGGCCGAACGTCGTACGTTCCGCCTGACGCTGAAAGCGGTGTTTTAACGCGCGCCGCCTCGGCCGGGGCGGTGCTAGCATGGTCTGATGACGACTCCATACCAACTTTACTACTGGGACGGCCTGCAAGGCCGCGGTGAATTTGTCCGGCTGGCGCTGGAGGAAGCAGGCGTGCCGTATGTCGATGTGGCGCGGCAGAAGAAGGGCATGCCTGCGCTGATGGCTAGCCTGGATGGCGACAAGGTCGCGCATCCATCGTTCGCACCGCCCGTGCTGCAGGCGGGCGAACTGCTGATCGGGCAGACCACCAACATCCTGCTGTTCCTCGGCGCGAAGCACAAGCTGGCGCCGCGCGCGGAAGCAGGGCGGCTGTGGGCCAACCAGCTGCAGCTGACCATCGCGGATATCGTCGCGGAGGCGCATGATACGCACCACCCGATCTCCACCAGCAAATATTATGAAGACCAGAAAAAAGAAGCCAGGGCGCGCGCCAGGGATTTCCGGGAGCAGCGCATACCCAAGTTCCTGGATTATTTTGAAGGCGTGATACAGCACAATCCTGGCCGTGGCGGCTACGCCGTCGGCGCGCGTCTAAGCTATGTGGATTTGTCGCTGTTCCAGCTGATTGAAGGACTGAGCTACGCGTTCCCGAAAACGATGGCCAAGCTGGCGCCGTCGTATCCAGGCCTGTTCGCCTTGCGCGGCAAGGTGGCGCAGCGGCCCAATATCGCCGCCTATCTGCGCTCGAAGCGGCGGATACCGTTTAACGAAAGCGGCATCTTCCGCCACTATCCCGAGCTGGAAAAATAATCAGCCTGCGCTGGTGACCGGATAGCCGGCATCGGCGATGGCCGATTTCAGCGGCGCCAGTGGCGTGGCGCTGTCGATCCTGACCGACTTGGTGGCCAGGTCAATTTCCACTTTGGCGCCGGCATCGACGGCCTGCACCGCCTTGGTCACCGCACCAACGCAGTGGCCGCAGCTCATGTTTTCGACGTGAAGCTGATACATTGCATACTCCTTGAAACGGTTACGATAGCCACACTGTAAACTTTCCTGCAATGGGAAGGTCAAGCACTTTATGAAGATCAGGCTATCCCAGGCCAAGGGTGGGGAGCGCGCCATCGACCCGGCAATGAACAGGTCAGCGCTGGATGGACAAGGGCGTTCGTATCCCTTGTCCATCTGCGTAGCGGCCGTTAGGGACGGTCAGGATTGCTGCTTGCGGCGGGCTGCGAAGGCCAGCAGGCCCAAACCTGCGCCAAGCATGGCATAAGTGCTTGGCTCCGGTACGGAGGCGATCGCGTGCACGCCGGTGTAGGGGCCATTGCTGATCAGCGCGCCGTCGAGGCGCCAGTTATTCGACGACACGGGGCCGCCGCTGCAATATGCCGAGGAGCCATCCATGCACCAGTAGTTGTGGCTGGAGCCCACAGTCGGGTTCTGAATCAGCGCGATATGGTTGGATGAATAGTTGAACGACAAATCGTGGCTGGAGGCGACAAAGGCGGAGTTGACGTACACCGCAGAGTTGCCGTGGGTCAGGGTGAAGCTGGACGCACCGTCGTTGAGCGAAAGATTCCAGTCCAGCAAATTGGCTGCGCCAATGTAGCCCAGCGTGCCATCGGTGGTGATGGACCCGGTAATCGAGGCGGCGCCTTGGGTAATGTTGACGAAATACTGGATATTGCTTGCCTGAGCGGTACCGGCTAATGCCAGCACGGCAGCAGCGCCCAGCAGGGCGCGCGAAACGGCGATACGGATGGTCATGATTTATCCCCTTTGTTTTGAATTTTTAAAATGCAAATACAACAATACTGTTGCTATTATTTCAGCGCTTGCATTTTAAAAGGTTGCAACAAGGAGACATGCTAAAAAATTAATTTAGTCGTCGGGCGGATCGTCCAGGCGCGCCAGGTCCAGGCTGACCAGCGCCCAGATGCCGCCCGCATAATCGGGTTCCTGCGACAGGGTTTCGACCTCGGAAGGGCGGATTTCGAACGGTTTGCCCTGCTCAACCAGCTGACCGACATGGCCGTAGATGGCCTTGGTGGCATTGCTCATGGCCTTGCCCACTGTGTCACCGGTTGTCACACAGCCAGGAATGTCCGGTACCGTCACGCCGTATTTCTTGGCGCCCACCGTCTTCTGGATCAGGATAGGGATGTCCATGATGTCTAACCTCTGCTGAGAGCAAACACGGGCAAAATCAACGACTTGGAAATCTAGTGTCATACAGGTTGCCACCGGTTTCAAGCACTTTCGTATCCACGGAATCATCCCGCTGTTTGACGTTTTGAGTGATTGACATGGATTATTGCCTCAGATAATATTCTAACCATGCTCCATTGCATTTAAAGTATCTTTAGAGAAATATTCTCAAGCTAGGTCCCCCATCCCCGTACCTGGTCAAGCGCAACGCTTTATTTACCTAACCTCCACGGGGATCAATATGAAATTCGTCAAACTCGCCGCACTGGCCGTTGCTATGGTTTATGGCAGCTCGGAAGCTGCCGTCATCACTTTCCAGACTGGTTACTCGAACGCGGGCGTGCAAGCCACCGCCAACGATTACCGTGACGTCGTCAACGCGGCTGTTGCCAGTTCGCCATACGGCTCGACCGTGTTGAGCAGCTACGACAATGTGTCGAACAATGCCATCTTTGGTGCTGGCTCGACCAATATTGCGTTCAAGTCCACGATCAATTTCGGTGTTGGCTCCGGCGGCACGTATTCGTTCCGCGCCGGTGTTGACTTCGGCAATGGCGGCGCCGTGTTCCTGGACGGCCAGTCGGTCGCGCTGACCACCAGCGATATGTGGTGGGCTGGCAGCTACAGCAACACTGGCGGCATCTTCGCGGTCAATAACCAGGCGCTGTCGGCCGGCAATCACACGCTCACCATCTACGGCCTGGAAGGCTGCTGCGATGGCGGCCAGCAGGTGCAGTACGCGGTGAATGGCGGTGCATTCCAGAGCTTCAACAATAGCTCGCTGCAGCTGGCTGCCGCCGTGCCTGAGCCGGAAACCTATGCCATGCTGCTGGGTGGCCTGGGCGTGGTTGGCGCGGTTAGCCGTCGCCGCCGCAAACAGCAGGCTTAAGCGGGCTCCAAAAAAACAGCCCCGCCGGCATTGCTGCGGGCGGGGCTGAAAACTATCTAAACGATTTACGTCATTACAGCACTTCGCTGGCGTGGTCCGCCAGGCGCGAGCGTTCGCCGCGCGCCAGCGTCACATGGCCGCTGTGCGACCAGCCCTTGAAGCGGTCCACCACATAGGTCAGGCCGCTCGAACCTTCGGTCAGGTACGGCGTATCGATCTGCGCGATGTTACCCAGGCAGATGATCTTGGTACCCGGGCCCGCACGCGTCACCAGCGTCTTGACCTGTTTTGGCGTCAGATTTTGCGCTTCGTCGATAATCAGGAACTTGTTGACGAAGGTACGGCCGCGCATGAAGTTGAGCGACTTGATCTTGATGCGCGAACGGATCAGGTCCTGCGTTGCCGCACGGCCCCATTCGCCGCCATCCGAGTCGGACTTGTTCAGCACTTCCAGGTTGTCGTCAAACGCGCCCATCCACGGCGACATTTTCTCTTCTTCCGTCCCTGGCAGGAAACCGATGTCTTCACCGACCGGCACCGTCACGCGGGTGACGATGATTTCGTTGTAGAGTTTGGTTTCCAGCACTTGCGCCAGGCCGGCCGCCAGGGCCAGCAGGGTTTTACCCGTGCCCGCCTGGCCCAGCAGCGTGACGAAGTCGCATTCCGGATTCATGAGCAGGTTCAGTGCAAAGTTCTGCTCGCGGTTGCGCGCGGTGACGCCCCAGACGTTGTTCTTGTTGTGGCTGAAGTCGCGCAGGGTCTGGATCACGGCGGTCTTGCCGTTGATCTGCTTGACCTGGCCATAGAACGGCGCTTCGCCATTTTTCGGCTCCAGGAACACGAACTGGTTGACCAGCATCGACGGTACGAACGGCCCGGTGACGCGGTAGAACGTGGCGCTCTGGCCGTTCTTGTTTTCCTGCCAGGACTCCAGGTCCTTGCCGTGCTTGGTCCAGAAGTCGTCCGGCAGCTGGACGATGCCCGAGTACAGCAGGTCGGTGTCTTCCAGCACGTGGTCGTTGAAGTAGTCTTCCGCCGGCAGGCCCAGCGCGCGCGCCTTGATACGCATGTTGATGTCTTTCGACACCAGCACGATGGCGCGGCCTTCCTGCTCCGCTTCCAGCGACCGCACCACGGACAGGATCTGGTTGTCGGCCTTGCCGGAAGGCAGACCCACTGGCAGCTCCGCCGTTTGCAGGCGGGTCTGGAAGTACAGGCGGCCCTTGGCGTCCTTGTTGCCCAGTTTGGACAGCGGGATGCCGTTTTCGATGGCGTCGTCATCGGTATTGGACACCAGCGCGTCGAGCGTGCGCGATACCTGGCGGGCGTTGCGCGCCACTTCGGTCATGCCCTTCTTGTGGTTGTCCAGCTCTTCCAGCGTCATCATCGGCAGGTAGACATCGTGTTCCTCAAAGCGGAACAGCGACGATGGATCGTGCATGAGCACGTTGGTATCCAGTACAAACATCTTGGTGGTGCCGGTCTTGTCCGCATGGCGGCTGGTGGACGACTTGATCGCCACTTCGTTCGGCTTGTGCTTGGCGGGATGTGGCGCCTCGGCCGTAATCGGCGTGACTTTGCTACGCGGCGACGATTTGCCTTTGGCTTCGATGGTGTCGGCAGCGGCTTGCAGCACCGCTGGTGCGGCTTTCAGTACAGCGGCCACAGCTTTGCCTTTGACCGGGGCAGGGGCTTTGGCAACGACGGGTTTCTTTGCTGCGGGAACGGCTTTAACGGTTGCCGCCTTCTTCGGCGCTGGTGCAGGCTCAGGCGCGATGTCGGCTACTGCTGCGAGGGCAGGAGACGGACGTGGGCCGCTGGCCTTAGGGTAATCTTTTGCCAGCAGTATAGTCGCTGGCTTACTTGGTAATTTTGGCAGTGGCATCAGGATCTCAATCGAAAATTAACTGGAGGAATCCGCCCATAGGCGCGCGCCGCCAAGCGTACAGCTGCGCGGAAACCGGATGGGGTGGATGCTTTAGGGGAAAACAGGTGAAAGACTGCCGATGGGCATGGTTGCAGCCCGGTGAGTACCGCAGGGTGGCCGGATGGCCACCGAGGAGGGTAAGAGGTACAGTGCTGACTCAAAATGTGGTTACGTTCCTGCTGGTTGAGTAAACCGGAAGCTGCAACGCTACAACTCAAGCCTGATGCGCTACAAATTCCAGCACTTCATCGACGTGACCTGCTACCTTCACGCCTCTCCATTCTTTCACCAATTGGCCTTGAGCGTCAATCACAAACGTACTGCGCTCAATGCCGCGTACAGTCTTACCATACATTTGCTTCATCTTCATGACACCGAACTGCTGGCACAGCGCTTCTTCCGGATCAGAGATGAGTTCGAACGGCAGGCCCAGCTTGGCCTTGAAGCCCTCGTGCGAGCGGATCGAATCGCGGCTGATGCCGTAGATTTCGGTGCCGGCCGCCTGGAACTGCTCGTGCAGGTCGCGGAACGCCATGTTTTCGGTGGTGCAGCCAGGCGTGTTGTCCTTCGGGTAGAAGAACAGCACGGTGTAACGTGCCGGCCGGCCGGACAGCTCGAAGGTCTGGCCGCTGGTCATCGGTGCGGAAAAATTGCTTACTGCGTCAGCCACTGGCGTCTCCTGGAGGGGTTATTAAGCTTGGGCAGCGCCCTGGATAATCAACTGGCCAGAACGTCCCGGCAGCTCGCCCCAGGTGATGGGGCAAACCGGCATCGGCAGATGCTGGATCTTCTGATAGTAGTCGGCCATGGACGCCAACTGGTATCCCTGTGCTTGCCAACCTGCCAATAACTGCCCGAATATGGGGGCAAGTTTCTGTCCTTCAAGCTCTGCGTGCAAAGTATAAACATGGTCGCGTGTGGCGCCTTCGGTCAGCTTGAGCAGGAAGGCGGCGATATTGCCGGTGCCGATGGTGATGCCGTCGATCTCGCAACCGAGCAGCTCGTCCAGCGTCGGCAGCGTGGTCGGCATCTGGATGTGCTGCAGCACCTGGCCGCCGTCGGACAGGCGGTGCGGGCCATCGGCCGGATTGGCCAGCGTGCCATTGGCGTTCAGCACGCAGCGGCCGTCGGAGGCGTAGCCATAGCCGGCTGTGTCATGCTCATGGAAGGCGCCGTTGTTCATCTGCCAGCCGGCCGCGCCATGGGTGCGCGGCGCCACGCCAAACACTTGCGTGAAACGGGCGGCGGCCTTGCGCATCATACTGGTCGACCAGTTGGCGTCGCGGTTGGCGACGTTGTCCTGCCACAGCACGTGGTCCCAGGTGTGGATGCCGCATTCAAAGCCGGCGTCCTGCACCGCGCGCATCTCGGCCGCGCATTGCTTGCCGATGTCCGGGCCGGGCAGCAGGGTGCCGTACATCAGGGTCTTGAAACCGTAATGTTCAACCACCGAGGTGCGCGAGACTTTGCTGAAGAAACCTGGACGCAGCGCGCGGCGCAGCGCCCAGCCGGTGTGATCCGGACCCAGCGAGAACAAAAAGGTGGCGCCAGCGTGGTGCGCCTTGAGCATGCGTACCAGGTTCGGTACGCCTTCGCGGGTGCCGCGGTAGGTGTCGACATCAATCTTCAACACCATCAGCGGCTTGTGAGTTGCGTTAGCGGTCAATGCTTAGTCCATCAGTTTCTGTGCTTCGGCGACCTGGCTGCGGTAGGCGTCGAAGATTTTCTTGAGCGCGTCAGCCATGGTGGTGGTCGGTTTCCAGCCCAGCTCTTCGCAGGTGTTGGTGATCTTCGGCACGCGGTTCTGCACGTCCTGGTAGCCTGCACCGTAGTAGGCGCCCGAGGTGGTTTCGACGATCTGCACCTTGGCGGCGCCATCGGCGTACTCAGGGTATTTCGGCGCCAGTTCCAGCATCATGTTGGCCAGTTCGCGGATCGAGTAGTTGTTGACCGGATTGCCGATGTTGTAGATCTTGCCGGTGGCGGCGCCGTTCTTGTTGTCGATGATCTTCATCAGTGCATCGATACCGTCGTCGATGTCGGTGAAGGCGCGCTTCTGGTGGCCGCCGTCCACCAGCGAGATGTTCTCGCCGCGCACGATGTGGCCGAAGAACTGGGTCACCACGCGCGACGAACCTTCTTTAGGCGTGTGGATCGAATCCAGGCCGGCGCCGATCCAGTTGAATGGACGGAACAGGGTGAAGTTCAGGCCTTCCATGCCGTAGCCCCAGATCACGCGGTCCATCAGCTGCTTGGCGTTGGAGTAGATCCAGCGCGGCTTGTTGATCGGGCCGCAGATCAGTTCCGAGTTCTCAGGATCGAACTCTTCGTCGTGGCACATGCCATACACTTCCGAGGTCGACGGGAACACCAGGTGCTTGCCGTACTTGGCAGCCGAACGCACGATCGGCAGGTTGGCTTCGAAGTCCAGTTCAAACACGCGCAGCGGCGCCTTGACGTAGGTCGATGGCGTGGCAATCGCCACCAGCGGCAGGATCACGTCGCACTTCTTGACGTGGTACTCGACCCATTCCTTGTTGATGGTGATGTCGCCTTCGAAGAAGTGCATGCGCGACTTGTAGGACTCATTCTCCAGCAGGTCGGTGATACGGTCGGTGTTCATGTCCATGCCGTACACGTGCCAGTCGGTGGTTTCCAGAATGCGCTTCGACAGGTGATGGCCGATGAAGCCATTGACGCCGAGGATGAGTACTTTTTTCATGTTGATTGTCCAGGTAATGTTCTAGGTCCGCTGGCGCCGCTTTATACGCGGGCGGCCAGGCGGGTTTGCAACTGCTCGGCCGTGATGGGTTCGCCATCGGCCGTCAAAGCGGAAATCGTCAGCATGCGGCCATCGCCGCACACGCCAAAGATGCAATTATCTACTACTGTCAAGCCCGGTGGCAAACTGAGGGAAACAACATTGCCAAAATTGCCATTCAGGCGGGCGCGCTGGATCACGTAGCGGACCCCGTCGATATCGGTAAAGGCGCCCGGGTAGGGCGGGGCGACTGCGCGGTGCAGATTGTAGACTTCCTGGGCCGGCATCAGCCAGTCGATGCGGCCGTCTTCGGGCTTGCGGCCGCTGAAATAGCCGCCCTTGCTGAGGTCGTTGCGCAGGCGCGGCGCGCTGCCGGCCAGCAGCGACGGCAGGATGCGCCACAGCGCCTGCTCGGCGGCGACCTGCACCTTGCCGAACACTTCATGCGCGGTGTCGTCCGGCAGGATCGGCACGTCCATCTGCGAGACGATGGCGCCGGCGTCCGGCTTGACGGTCATCTCGTGCAGCGTGGCGCCGGTGACGCTGGCGCCATGCAGCACGGCCCAGTTGACGGGCGCGCGGCCGCGGTATTCCGGCAGCAGCGAGCCATGCATATTGAAGGCGGGCGCCACGGCCAGCAGTTCGGCCGGTAGCATGTGGCGGTAGTAGAAGCTGAACATCAGGTTCGGCTGGAGCGCCTGAACCTGCGCCAGCAGTTCCGGCGATTTGGCGTCGGCCGGCGTGATGTAGGGGATGCCTTCCGCCTCGCACAGCGAGATCACGGATTCAAACCAGATGTTCTCGCTGGCGCTGTCTTCGTGCGTGACCACCAGCGCGACATCCACGCCGCCGGCCAGCAGCACCTTGAGGCAGCGGACGCCGACATTGTGGTAGCCGAAGACAACGGCGCGCTTGCGGGGCTCGAAATCACTCATGGGGACGGCCTACAGTACGTTTTTCGGCGCTGACCGGCACGCTGTCCAGTGCCTCGCCCGGTTTTTGCTGCAACACGGTCTGCACCACATAGCGCGGCCGCGCGCGCACCTGCTGGAAGATGCGGCCCACGTATTCGCCCAGCAGACCGATGCCGAACAAGATCACGCCCATGAAGAAGAACGCAATCGCAAACAGCGTGAACAGACCTTCCGCTTCCGCGCCCAGGAACAGGCGGCGCACCACCAGCACCAGCACCAGCAGGCCGGAGATGATCGACATCAGCATGCCCATCATCGAGTAGAACTGCAGCGGCACCAGCGAGAAGCCGGTGACCAGGTCGAAGTTCAGGCGGATCAGGCTGTACAGCGAGTATTTCGATTCGCCGGCCGCGCGCTCTTCGTGTTCGACCGTGATCTCGGTCGGGTTGCGTGCAAAGCGGTAGGCCAGCGCCGGCACGAAGGTATTCACCTCGGCGCACTGGTTGACCAGGTCGATGACGTTGCGGCCGTAGGCGCGCAGCATATTGCCCTGGTCGGTGATCTTGATGTTGGTGATGCGCTCGCGCAGATGGTTCATGGCCTTGGACGCGTAGGTGCGCCATGCCGAGTCCTGGCGCTTGCGGCGGATCGAGCCGACGTAGTCATAGCCTTCGCGGATCTTGGCCACCAGGTTGCCGATTTCCTCGGGCGGGTTTTGCAGGTCGGCGTCCAGCGTAATCATGATGTCGCCGCGCGCCTGTTCGAAGCCGGCCAGAATCGCCATGTGCTGGCCGTAGTTACCGTTGAACAGCACCACGCGCGTGACGTCCGGGCGGGCGCGGAACTGCTCGGCCAGGATCGACACCGAGTTGTCGCGGCTGCCGTCGTTGACGAACACGATCTCGTAGGTGGTGCCCAGCTGGTCCAGCGCCGGATACAGGCGCGCAAACAGCGCGGCCAGGCCGGCCTGCTCGTTGTAGATCGGGATGACGACCGAGACTTCCGGCTTGATCTGGGCGATGGTCATGTCGGTCATTTGATCAGGATCGCTTTCACGGCAGCGACCGTGCGGTCGACGTCGGCGCTGGTCATGGCGTAGAACATCGGCAGGGTGACGGTCAGGCGGCCGATTTTTTCCGCGACCGGGAACATGCCTTCCTTGAAGCCGCGCTCGCGGTACATGGTGAACAGGTGGATCGGCGCGTAGTGGTAGCCGGTGCCGACGTTGAAGCGGTCCTTGAGCGCGTTCATGAAGTCGGCGCGCGTGGTCGGGCCGTTATCCGGCAGGATGATCTGGAACAGGTGGTAGTTGCTGCTGTCGAAAGCCTGCAGCGGCAACTGGGCGCCCGATTGCGCCTCAAAGTCCGGGCCGAACGCTTCGTAGTAGCGGCGTGCCAGCGCGCGGCGGTGCGCGGTGATCTTTTCAATATTGGCGAACTGGCCCAGGCCGATGGCGGCCATGATGTCGCTCATATTGTATTTGCCGCCGAGGACGTCAACGTCGATGCCATCGACGCCGCTGCGGGTCACGCCCTGCAGGCGGTATTTCTCCGCCAGTTTGGCTTCTTCCAGGTTGTTCAGCACCAGCGCGCCGCCTTCGCCCGTGGTGATGTTTTTGTTGGCCTGGAAGCTGAACGAGATGAAGTCGCCAAAGGCGCCGATGCGTTGACCTTTCCATTCCGAGCCGAACGCTTGCGCAGCGTCTTCCACCACGCGCAGATTGTGCTTTTTGGCGATGGCGTACAGGCGGTCCATATCGACCGGCAGGCCGGACAGGTAGACCGGGATGATGGCCTTGGTGCGCGGCGTGATCGCAGCTTCCACCTTGTCGAGGTCGATGTTGCGCGTGACCGGATCGATATCGGCAAACACCGGCGTGGCGCCCACTTCAATGATGACGTTGGCCGTGGCCACCCACGAGATCGGCGTGGTGATGACTTCATCGCCCGGACCGATGCCGGCAATGCGCAGCGCGATCTCCATGGTGCAGGTGCCGGAGTTGAAGGTGCGTACCGGGCGGCCGCCGAAGTACTCGGACATCTGGGCTTCGAACGCCGCCACTTTCGGGCCGCTGGTGATCCAGCCCGAGCGCAGGACTTCGCCAACGGCGGTAATGGTGGCCTCGTCTATCGTGGGACGGGAGAAGGGCAGGAATGGCAGATCAGCGCTCATGAGGTGGTTGTACTCTCGTTATTCGTATTATTTGTTTAAGACGTATTGCGGCATTCTAAATTGTTCGTCAGGTACGCGCCAGCCAGGCCACGCCCACCAGAATGACAAAAATGGCAAGCAGGCGCTGCACAGACAGTGCTTCACCGAACAGATACCAGGCGCCAAAGGCCGTAACCACATAGCCCAGCGACAGCATAGGATAGGCTACGGAAACATCGACGCGCGACAGCGCGATAATCCACAGTACCACCGACAATACGTAACAGGTCAGCCCGCCAATAATGGGCAGCTGGGTGGCGACGCGCCAGCCGACGCTGAACAGATTGCTCAGCGTCAGGTGGATTTCGCCGACGTTGCGGGCGCCCGCCTTGAGCAGCAGCTGGGCGACGGCGTTGAGCAGGACGCCCACAACGATAAAACTAAAAGTTGCAATATTCATTTAACGATTTAACCATTACAGATTGGTAATGACCAGGCGGCGCGTATCTTCCGCAATCACGCGCATGGTCACGCCCTTGGCCTTGAGTTTTTCATAAGCGTCGTCGCTGACGATGGCCAGGGCCTTGACGTTGGCGGCGCTGTGTTCTTCCCACTTCTCGATAAAGCCTTCGACGGTCGGGATCGACAGCTCCGGCTGCTGGCGCAGGCCAAACGTGAACTCATCCCAGTAATCGACCAGCGTGACCGTGCGTTGCAGGTAGAAGGTCATCGACTGCTCATAGGTGTTGACCGAGTAGATCTTGGTATCCGCCTGCAGTTCCGGCAGCATCTTCATGGCCAGTTCTTTACCGGCGCGCATTTTGCCATAAGGCTCGAAACCGGTGAGGATCAGCTGTACCGAAACGAAGCCGGCAATTGCTAGCGTCAGCACAGCCAGGTCGCGGCGCAGATGGCGCGCATGCAGCATGGCGATGGCGCCACCGGCCGCGGCCACGATGGCGGCGGTCAGCACCCACGGCTGATAGGCTTCCAGCAAGATGCGCTCGTCCGGATGGCGCACTGCCATCTGGGCCATTTGCGGCACGGCAGCCAGACCGGCCACGCCGACCAGGATCAGCAGGCCGGCCGCGATCATGCGGTTCAGGCGCGAGGCGCCTTCCAGGTAGGTAGCGATGAGCAGCGCCAGCGCCGGATAAATCGGCAGGATGTAGCCCGGCAGCTTGGAGCTGGAGTAGCTGAAGAAGAAGGTGATGAACACGGCCCAGATCAGCAGCAGCAGCTTGGGCTGGAAGGCGGCGCCCGGTTCGCGCCGGATGCCATGGAACATCGCCTGCGGCAGCACGCCCAGCCACGGCATGATGCCGGGGATCAGCAGCACCAGGAAGTAGTACCACGCGCCTTCGCGGTGGTGGGTCTTGAGGAAGAAGCGTTCCCAGTGTTCGTGGATGAAGAAGAAGTGCGGCTGCTCGGGGTTTTTCAGGCCGACCAGCACAAACCATGGCGTGGCGATGGCAAAGAACAGCAGCAGGCCCTTGCCCAGGTGCAGGCGCTTCCAGATCGCCAGGTCGCGCGACAGGGCGGTGTACAGCACCAGTACGGCGCCCGGCAGCACCAGGCCGATCAGGCCCTTGGCCAGCACCGCCAGTGCCATGCCGGCCCAGCAGACCAGCATCCAGTTACGGCGCTCGCGCTCGGTGGCGCCATCGTGCTGGGCAATCAGCACCGCGCACAGCACGATGGTGGTCATGCCCGACAGGCCCATGTCCAGCGAATCGATCTGGCCGCAAGCTACCCAGAACAGGCTCGAGCCCAGCGCCAGCGCAGCGTAAAAGCCGGCGCGCGCGCCAAATACGCGGTGGCCGGCATAACCGGTGAGGAACACGCCGCCCAGGCCGCACAGGCCGGTCCACAGGCGCGCCTGCCACTCGCCGAGGCCGAAGGCGGCAAAGGAGAGTGCGTTCATCCAGGTTTGCAGCGGTGGTTTTTCAAAGTACTTGATGCCGTTGAGGCGGGTGGTGATCCAGTCGCCGCTGGCCCACATTTCGCGCGCCATCTCGGCGTAGCGGCCTTCATCGGGCGGCACCAGCGTGCGTACGCCCAGCACATATAGCCAGACGATGACAAACGCCGCCAGCAGCGACCAGATGAGTTTTTTGGAGTTATACAGGTCGTTCATCAGGCGCTTTTGCCCTCGTTGGCGTCAATCACCAGGGCCAGCGTGACCTTGCGGCCCTCGCCCATCAGGATGTTGTAGGTGCGGCAGGCGGCCTGGCTGTCCATGCATTCCACGCCGATGCGGCGCATGGTCAGCGCGGCCGTCAGCTTGGGGTGGATGAAGCGCTGGCGCTCGCCGGTGCCGAGGATGACCACGTCCGGATGGTCTTCGCCGATGAGGTCGAAGTGCTCCTTGGTCAGGGAGGCAAAGCTGGGCGCATTCCAGGCGCGTGGCGGGGTTTCGGGCAGGACGATGAGGCTGTAGTTGTAGCGCTCGGCGTTGATTTCAACGCCGCTGTCATCGTAACCGGTGACGGTCTGGTATTTTTGGGTATCGCTTTGGTGGAGCTTCATGACGGAATCGCGGATTTGGTCGGCAAAAGAAGCATTATTGTATCGTTTTCAAGGGGGCCACGGCCTGAAAGGTTGCTTAAATCAGTGCCTTTCGGCAGAATGGTTATTTTCGCATTGCAGCAAAGGCTGGCGCCGGTGTTTTGGCAGGTCAGAGAAGTTTGCCTCACATAAACAGGATTTTATTTTGCGACCGATTCAAAAATCGAACAAACTGGCGGAAGTCTGCTACGAGATCCGCGGTCCGGTGCCGGAAAAAGCCCGGCAAATGGAGGAAGAGGGCCACAAGATCACGAAGTTGAATATTGGCAACTTGGCAGTGTTCGGCTTTGATCCTCCGGACGAGATCGTCCAGGACATGAAAATCAACCTGTCCAACGCGGCCGGCTATACCGATTCCAAAGGCATGTTTGCGCCGCGCAAGGCGGTGATGCATTACACCCAGGGCAAGAATATCCGTGGCGTCAGCATTGACGACATTTACCTGGGCAATGGCGCGTCCGAACTGATCGTGATGTCGATGAACGCGCTGCTCAACAATGGCGACGAGGTGCTGGTGCCGGCGCCCGACTATCCGCTGTGGACGGCGGCAGTGTCGCTGTCGGGCGGCAAGCCGGTGCACTACATCTGCGATGAACAGCAGGACTGGTATCCCGACATTGAGGACATGCGCCGCAAGATCACGCCGAACACGCGCGCGATCGTGGTCATCAACCCCAACAATCCGACCGGCGCGCTGTACCCGGTCGAGCTGCTGCTGCAAATCATCGAGCTGGCGCGCCAGCACGACCTCATCATCTACGCCGATGAAATCTACGACAAGGTGCTGTATGACGGCGCCGAGCACGTGTCGATCGCCTCGCTGGTCGACGATATCCTGTTCGTGACCTTTAACGGCCTGTCGAAAAACTACCGCGCCTGCGGCTACCGTTCCGGCTGGATGGTGGTGTCGGGCGAGAAATCGCACGCCAAAGACTATATCGAAGGCCTGAATATGCTGGCCTCGATGCGCTTGTGCGCCAACGCACCGGGGCAGTTTGCGATCCAGACTGCGCTCGGCGGCTACCAGTCCATCGACGACCTGGTAGGACCGGGCGGGCGCCTGTTGAAGCAACGTGATCTGGCTTACCAGCTGCTGTCCGAGATTCCGGGCGTCAGCGTGGTCAAGCCGAAAGCGGCGCTGTACATGTTCCCGCGCCTCGATCCGAAGATCTATCCGATCGCGGATGACCAGCAGTTCGCGTATGAGCTGCTGGCCGAAACCAAAGTGCTGATCGTCCAGGGCAGCGGCTTCAACTGGATCGCGCCGGACCACTTCCGCGTCGTGTTCCTGCCGAATACGGACGATATGGTGGAAGCTTTCGGCCGCATGGCCAAGTTCATGGAAAGCTACCGCAAGCGCCACGGCGCCAGCTTCTAATTCAGATCTACGGAAACACAATATGAAACCAATCAAAGTAGGCTTGCTGGGCGTCGGTAATGTCGGCGGTGGGACGTTTGACGTGCTGGAGCGCAACCAGGAAGAAATCCGCCGCCGTGCCGGCCGCAGCATCGAAGTGGTGGCGGTCTCGGCCCGCAACCTGGAACGCGCCAAGGCGCGCACCGGCGGCAAGGTGGCCGTGGTGGCCAACCCGATGGACATCGTCAACGACCCGGACATCGATATCGTCGTCGAACTGATCGGCGGCTACGAGCAGGCGCGCGAGCTGGTGCTGAAAGCGATTGCGAACGGGAAGCACGTGGTCACCGCCAACAAGGCGCTGCTGGCCGTGCATGGCAACGAGATTTTCGCTGCGGCCCAAGCCAAGGGCGTGATGGTGGCGTTTGAAGCGGCCGTGGCCGGCGGCATCCCGATCATCAAGGCGCTGCGCGAAGGCCTGACCGCCAACCGCATCGACTGGCTGGCCGGCATCATCAACGGCACCACCAACTTCATCCTGTCCGAAATGCGTGACAAGGGCCTGGACTTCGCCACCGTGCTCAAGCAGGCGCAGGAACTGGGCTATGCGGAAGCCGACCCGACCTTCGACATCGAAGGCGTGGACGCGGCGCACAAGGCCACCATCATGTCGGCCATTGCGTTTGGCATTCCGGTGCAGTTCGACAAGGCGCATGTGGAAGGCATTTCCAAGCTCAACGCGGTGGACATCCGCTACGCCGAGCAGCTGGGCTACCGCATCAAGCTGCTGGGCATCGCCAAGCGCGCCACGGTTAACGGCAAGGAAGGCGTGGAGCTGCGCGTGCACCCGACGCTGATACCGTCCAAGCGTTTAATTGCCAATGTGGAAGGCGCAATGAATGCCGTACTGGTGCAAGGCGACGCGGTCGGCGCGACGCTGTACTACGGCAAGGGCGCGGGTTCGGAGCCAACGGCGTCGGCGGTGATTGCCGATCTGGTGGACATTGCCCGCCTGGCGGCGGCGGATCCAGAGCACCGTGTGCCGCATCTGGCGTTCCAGCCGAATGCCATGACCAACATCGAGATTCTGCCGATGTCGGAAGTGACCACCAGCTACTACCTGCGCATGAACGTGAGCGACCAGCCAGGCGTGCTGGCCGACTTGACGCGCATTCTGGCCGATGCGGGGATTTCGATTGACGCCATGCTGCAGAAAGAACCGGCGGACGGCGAAACCCGTACCGACATCATCTTCCTGACGCACCAGACGCAAGAGAAGCATGTCACCGCCGCCATCGCCAAGATGGAAGGCCTGCCGACCGTGTGCGGCAGCGTGACCAAGATCCGTCTCGAAAACCTGAGCTAAACCCGCACGGCGATCCGTCGCGGGGTCAGACCCCTCTTACGGCGGTGGGTTAACGAAAAAAATCCGGACGGTGTCTACGCACACCGTCCGGCAAAGGGTTGGGGCAGCTACTCCTATTTAGTGCCCTTACTGCTACTGCTCGGAACTACCAAATACTGACGAAATTACTTCGAAGCGACGGTCAGTTCGCTTTTCACTTCCTTCACGCCAGGCACGGCCGATGCCACTTGGATGGCTTTGGTGCCGACGTCGGTGTTCGCTACGCTACCGCTCAACGTCACCACGCCGTCCTGGGTGGTCACGCCGATTTGCTTTTGATCTGCCAGGGAAGCTTTGATCTTGCTGGTGATGGCGTCATCATTGCTGGCGGTGCCGGTTTTGGCGGCGCCAGCCAATGCACCTTCCTGTTGCGCGAATGCGGTACCGGTTGCTGCAACAGCGGTCAGGGCGGTGGCAACCATCAGGCGGGCGATCAGTTTAGTGGTCATCATGATTTGCTTCCTTTATCGAGTTTGAGGATAAAACGTCTGTGACGTTACCCACTCCTTTGCAAACCCCGTGCCAGCTCTGATTTTTCTTTCTAATTCAATGACTTAGATATGAATTTCTAATGGGAAATCACAACCTTGTGGATTTTTCGGCCAGATTGCCGGGTTTTTGTCGGGAAACGGCGACACGGGCGTGCCGCTATTCGCCAAGTCATTGATTTTTAACGGACTCTTCTTGTCGCTCGATGGCGACATCGCCGCGGAACAGGCTGGCGTCCAGCTCATGCTTTTGCAGCAGACGGTAGAACTCCGTGCGGTTGCGCTCGGCCAGACGGGCAGCGTCGGCCACGTTGCCATCCGTGAGTTTCAGCAGCTGAACCAGGTAATTGCGCTCGAAACGCTGACGCGCTTCCGTGTAGCTCAGCACTTCCAGCGACGGTACACGCAGCGCGCGTTGCACCAGCGACAAGGGCACCAGCGGCGCGGTGGCCAGCGCACACACGTGTTCGATGACGTTGTACAGCTGGCGCACATTGCCGGGCCAGGCCGAGGTGGTGAGCGCCTCCAGCGCATCGGGGGCGAAGCCGCGCACGGTCTTGTCGTACTTGGCCGCCAATGTCTGCAGGAATTGCGTGGCCATGGGCGCGATGTCCTCGCGCCGCTGCGCCAGCGGCGGCAAGGTCAGCGTGATGACGTTGAGGCGGTAGTACAAGTCTTCACGGAACTGGCCTTCCAGCATGGCGGCGTCGAGATCGCGGTGGGTGGCCGATAGCACGCGGATATCCACCGGTCTGGCGATATCCGACCCCAGCTGGCGCACCACGCGCTCCTGCAGCACGCGCAGCAGTTTGACTTGCAGCAGCAGCGGCATGTCGCCGATCTCATCAAGAAACAGCGTGCCGCCATCCGCAGCCTGCAGCAAGCCCTCGCGGCTGCTCACGGCGCCGGTGTAGGCGCCTTTGACGTGGCCGAACAGTTCGGACTCCAGCAGCGCTTCCGGGATCGCGCCGCAATTGACCGCAATGAAGGGCGCCTTGGCGCGGCGGCTGGCCTTGTGGATGGCTTGCGCCAGCAGCTCCTTGCCGGTGCCGCTTTCGCCACGGATCAGGATGCTGGCGTCGGAGGCGGCCACCAGCCGCGCTTCCGCCAGCAGCTCGTCCATGCCCTGGCTGCGGCTGATGATGGCCGAGCGCCATTCCTCGTTGCCTTCGGCCGCGTGCGCGGCTGGCGCTGCCAGGCTCAGGGCCTGGCTGATGCGTTCCAGCAGCAGCTTGGCGTCAAACGGCTTGGTCAGATAGGCGTAGGCGCCCAGTGTGGTGGCTTCCACCGCGTCCGGTATGGTGCCGTGCGCGGTCAGCAGGATCACTGGCAGCGCCGGATAGCTGCGGCGGATTTCCTGGAACAGCCACATGCCGTCGCGGTCGGGCAGGCGGATGTCGCTGATGACCAGGCGCGGCAGTTCGATCGACAGCCGTGCCAGCGCAGCCTCGGCACTGCCGACCGCCGTGACGCGGTAGCCATTGGCGTTGAGCCGCATCGACAGCAGCCGCAGCAGGTCATCGTCGTCATCAACGATCAGGAGGTGGGCGCCTTGCCCTTGGGTTGTGCTCATTTGGTCACCTGTGATCCGGACGCCGGGCGGGCCGGCAAGGTACGTTCGATGGCTTTCAGGCCTTCCAGCATGTCATTGAGCTGGTCGATGCGGCGCTGGCTTTCTTTCTGCTGCGCGTTGAGGCGGTCGGTGTGGTCGTACAGCCGGCGCATTTCAGCGCAGTTGGCGGACAGCAGTTGCGCCAGCGCGCGGAACGGCGCCGCTTCCACATCGGCCGAGGTGGCGACGCTATCGAGCAGCGCCTGCGCGCGCGCGAGGTCGCCGCTGCCGCGCGTAAGCATCAGCGCCATGCCCATCTGGAGGGCGACGCGCGGACTGCGCTGTTGCAGGCCGAGGCCGCTCAGTTCCTTGACCAGCTCGCCCTGGCTCATGCGCCGCAGGCTCTGGTGATAGCTGAGCAGCGGCCCCACCTCATCGGGCGGAGGTGGTGGTGGCGTCACCACTTCCACCACTGGCGGTGGCGGCGGCAGCGGCGCCGGTTCGGCCGGCATCGGCGAATTTAAGGTGCAGGCTGCCAGTGACAGGCAGGCCAGCAGCACGAGACAGGAGTTAGCTTTCATAAGGCAGTTCAAGATGGAAGTGGGCGCCCCGTTCAGACGGCAGCAGTTTCAGGACGCCGCCATGCGCGGCCACGTATTCATGCACGATGGACAGGCCGATGCCGTTGCCCCGGCGTGCGCCGGGCGGCTGGCGCTGTCCCTGGTAAAACGGTTCAAAGATGCGCGCCGCGTCTTCCGGCGCCACACCTGGTCCCTGGTCAACGCAATCGAGCAGCAGCTTGTCGTTGAGTTCGCCGAGGCGGAAGCTGATCAGGCCGCCGGCAGGACTGAAGCGCACCGCGTTCGACAGCAGGTTGCCCAGCACGATGGCCATTTTGTCGGCATCGGCCGTGATCGGACTGGCCCGGCCTTCAGCGATGACGGTCAGCCGCGCTGCCTGCCACTGCAGGCGCTGGCTGTCGATGGCCTGGGTCAGCAGATTGTTCATGTCAACGCGCTGGCGCTGCACATGCTGGGCGTCGAAGGTGGCGGCGTTGTAGCGCAGCAGCGCTTCGATCTGCGATTGCAGCGCAACCGTGTTCTGGTTGAGGATGCCGGCAATCTCGCGCTGGTTGGGCGACAGGGCGCCGGCCACGCCGTCTTCCAGCAAGGCCACGCCCTCACGCAAGGCCGCCAGCGGCGTCTTGAGTTCGTGCGAGATGTGGCGCAGGAAGCGCGCCTTGTCCGCCTCCAGGTCGCCCAGGCGCTGGCGCAGCCAGTTCAGCTGCTGGCCCACGCGGTGCAGATCGCTTGGGCCGCGCACCTCGATGGCCTGGTCGTAGCGGTTCTCGCCCAGCGTGTCGATGGCCTGCTCGATCTGCTCCAGCGGGCGCGACAGCCACAAGCCGAAGCCGCCGGCCAGCAGCGCCGCCAGCACAATGGAGCCTATCACTTGCGCCTTGAGTACGGCGCGCCGCTGATCCAGTTCGGCCAGCAGCAGGCTGTTGCGGCGTTCCACTTCCTGTTTGGCCTCTTCGGCGAGCTGGTCGTTGACGCCGGGCAGCGGCGCCAGCACGCGTTCCAGCGCCTGCTGGCGGGCGCTGGAACGCGGACGCGAGGGTGTTTGCAGAATATTCCAGGCCTGCTCGCCCGAGGCGCGCCATTGTTCGAACACGGGCGGCGGCGTGTAGGGCAGGGCGGTGGCGACCGCATCCAGCAGCAGCTGGGCGTCGCGCCAGGCGTCGGCATAGCGCTTGCGGAAGGCTGGATCGTCCAGCACCAGATACTGGCGCGCGCTGCGCGTCATGGCGACGCTGCGTTCTGCCAGTTGCTGGATGTTTTCGGTGAGGGCCAGTGCGTGGCGTCCGCTGTCGCGGCTGTGCGCCGCCAGGCGGTCCAGCGTCCACAGCGCGTGCAGCGAGGCGGCGCTTAGCAGCACGGCGATCAGCAAAAAGACGCCCAATAGCAGCTGGCGAAACGAGAGTTTCGAGAGCATCTTGGGTTATAAAAAGGCCATATTGATGAAATCATATGGCCAAACGGACGCAACAGCCCGTTCGATTGAACACCAGCTTTTGCTTGCGCAGAGTGGCTTGTTTCGATACGCTCATTTCACTACTGAAGCTGCCCGGGAGCCCTGCATGCCTGATTTCTTGCGCCGTCTGTCTATCCGTAACAAGCTGATGCTCAGCATGGCCTGTTGCCTGCTGCTGTTTCTGGTGGTGTCCGCCACGCTGAGCGTGGTCATGACGGGCAACGGCATCCGCGAACGGGTGGTGACGCAGGAGCTGCCGGCGGAGATCGGCGAGATCCGCAACGACATCCAGCGCCAGATCGGCGAGCCGCTGGCGGCCGCATTGTCGATTTCAGCCAACACATTTTTGCTGGACTGGGAAAAAGCCGGTTTGCCCGATAGCGGCCAGGATGCGTGGAAGGCCTACGCGACCAGCATGCGCCGCAGCACAGGTGCGGCAGCGGTGTCGTGGGTGTCGGCCAGTACCGGCAAGTATTTCGATGACAAAGGCTACAACCGCACGCTGGACAAGAACGCGGCGGCCGATCACTGGTTCTATGACTTCATGGCCAGCGGCAAGCGCTACTCGCTGAATCTGGACAAGGAGCCGGGCGCCAGCAGCTACAACGTTTTCATCAACACGCGCTTTGACGCGGGCGACGGCAAGACCGGCATCACCAGCCTGGGCCTGGCAGTTGACAAGCTGGCCGAAACCATCCGCAGCTACAAGGTGGGCAAGTCGGGCTTTGTGTACCTGGCGCGGCCGAACGGCATGCTGATCGTGCACCGCGATTCTGCGCTGGCCGATGGCAAGCACTTCATGAAGGATCTGCCGGGCTTCAGCGACAAGCTGGCCGGCGAGCTGCTGAAAGGAGAACGCTACGCCAGCGCCTCCTATTCCGCGCCGGACGGCAAGCGCCTGGTGGCGTCGTCCTTTTTGCCCGAGCTGAATATGTATGTGATTGCGGAAGTGCCGGAAGCGGAGGTGCTGGGCCAGGTCACGCGATCAGTGACGATTTCCGCGCTGGTGGGTGGCCTGGTGGGCGGTGGCATCGGCATGTTTGTGATTTATCTGGTGAGCATGGCGATTGCCGCACCGGTGGCGCGCGCGGCGCAGCTGCTCAGCGAGATCGCTGACGGCAATGGCGACCTGAGTCGCCGCATGCCGGTGGAAAGCCAGGATGAAGTCGGCGCGCTGGCGGATGGCTTCAACCGTTTCGTGTCTTCGCTGAACGGCACCATCCGCCAGGTGCGCGACAGCACCGAGACGATTGCCACCGCATCGAGCGAAATCGCCAGCGGCAATCTGGACCTGTCCTCGCGCACGGAAGCGCAGGCCTCCAGCCTGGAAGAAACCGCGTCCGCCATGGAGCAACTGACGGCCACCGTGACGCAAAATGCCGACAGCGCGCGCGAGGCCAATCAGCTGGTGCAGTCGGCGGCGGGCATTGCGGCGGAAGGTGGCGCGGTGGTGGGGCGCGTGGTCCAGACCATGGAGTCGATCAAGGACAGCTCGCGCAAGATCGTCGACATCATTGCCGTCATTGACGGCATTGCGTTCCAGACCAATATCCTGGCCTTGAATGCGGCGGTGGAAGCGGCGCGCGCCGGCGAGCAGGGACGCGGCTTTGCCGTGGTGGCGTCGGAAGTGCGGACGCTGGCGCAGCGCTCGGCTGCAGCGGCCAAGGAGATCAAGGAATTGATTAACGATTCGGTGGTGAAGGTCGATGCCGGCAGCGTGCTGGTGGACGAGGCGGGCGATACCATGAGCCGTATCGTGACCTCAGTTGAGCAGGTGACCAGCATCATGGGTGAAATCGTCTCGGCCAGCCACGAGCAGAGCGAAGGCATTGCACAGGTGAATCTGGCAGTGACGGAGATCGACAGTTCGACGCAGCAGAACGCCGCGCTGGTGGAACAAGCCGCTGCAGCGGCTGGCTCGCTGCAGGAGCAAGCCGCCAACCTGGCGAAGGTGGTGAGCGTCTTTAAACTGGAAGAGGAAGCGCGCGGCAGTGCGCGCGCGCTGGTCAGGACTACTTGATCCGGCCGATCACACTGGCGACCTTGGTGGTAATCATATCCACTGCCGGGCCATTGGCGCCATGCGGAATAATCAGGTCGGCGTGGCGCTTGGTGGGCTCGATGAACTGCTTGTGCATTGGCCGCACGGTGTCCAGGTACTGGCCGACCACGCTTTCCACCGAGCGGCCGCGCTCCGTGATATCCCGCTGCATGCGGCGGATGAAGCGGATGTCCGAGGCGGTGTCGACAAAGATCTTCAGCGACATCATGTCGCGCAAGGCCTCGTCATACAGGGCAAACAGGCCTTCGATGACGATGACCGGCGCGGGTTTGACGGGAATGGTGCGGTTGGAGCGGTTGTCTAGCGTGAAGTCGTACTCCGGCATCTCGATGGCTTCACCGTTGCGCAGGGACTGGACATGCTGCACCAGCAGCGGCCAGTCGAAAGCCTGGGGATGGTCGTAGTTCTGCTGGCGGCGGACTTCAGGCGTGAGATGGGTCTGGTCGCAGTAGTAGTCGTCCTGCATCACGACTGAGACCATCTCAGCGCCAAATGACGCCAGCACTTGCTGGGACACTGTTGACTTGCCACTGCCGCTACCGCCAGCGACACCAATAATAAACGGTTGGAAAGAAATCGTATTCATACCGAATGATACCGGAACCGCGCTTCCGCTGGCACGACGGCAATCGCGATTTTCCCTTGCAGGCCATTGTTGGCGCTTTCCAGCCGGGCATGGGCGAGCGGAATGTCGGCCAGCGGGTAGATCGCGCCCACGTGCGGGCGAAGCTGGCCGCGTTCTACCAGCGCGCTCAGTTCATCCAGCTTGCCGCGGTTTTGCCGGGTGAAGACCATGTGGTAGCTGGCATTCTTGCCCCAGGCCTGGATCAGGTTTTGCGGCTGCGCGATGTCCACGATGGAGACCACCCTGCCCAGTTGAGCCAGTGCGTCCGGGCTGCGTGACAAAGTGTTGCCGCCGATGGTGTCGAGCACCACGTCAACGCCGTGGCCGTATGTTTCCCGCAGGACGGCATCGACATAGTCTTCCTGTTCGTAGTCGATGACCACATCGGCGCCCAACCCGCGCACAAAGCTGGCGTTTGCTGCGCGCACCGTGGTGAACACCCGTGCGCCCATGGCCTTGGCCAGCTGGATCGCCACATGGCCGACGCCGCCCGCGCCACCGTGTATGAGCACGCTTTCACCTACCCGCAGCGCGGCGCGCACCACCAGGGCTTCCCACGCCGTCCCGCCCACCAGGGTCAGGCTGGCCGCCTCCAGATGGCTTAGCGAGGGCGGCTTCTTGCCGACGATGCTTTCGGCGGCCACGTGGTACTCGGCGTAGCTTCCCGCGCCATCAAAGATTTGCGGGGTGTACCAGACGGCGTCGCCGGGAGCGAAGGCCGTCACGCCCGGCCCTACCGTCTCGACCACGCCGGAAACGTCGTGCCCGGTGATGGCCGGCAGTGGCACCAGGCCGGGATAGTCGCCACGGCGCACCTGGTAATCCAGCGGATTGATGGAGGTGGCATGGACCCGGACCAGCACTTGCCCCGCCTGCGGCACGGGCTTGGTCACTTCGCACAGCTGGAACGCTTCGGGGCCGCCAAATGAGTTGAGTACGATTGCTTGCATGGTAAATCCTTATTTCGTTAAAAAGGGATATCGGGAATTGTCGATATATAGTGGTAAAAAATTTTACAGCTCTTTGCCGATGATCTCGGCCAGGGCACTGATGGTTGCTTCGTTGCGTTTGTAGTAGGTCCATTGGCCGATGCGCCTGGCCTCGACCAGCCCCGCGCGTTGCAGCGTGGCCAGGTAGTCGGACACCGTGGACTGCGACAGCCCCACGCCTTCCTGGATGCTGCTGACGCAGACGCCTACCGTGAGAACGTCGCCCTCATCCTGCGGCGGAAAGTTCTTCGCAGGATCTTTCAAGCCTTTCAAGATGTCAAGACGAGTCCGGTTTGAGAGGGCTTTGAATATGTCGAGCAATTCCATGCGGCGATTATATCGGAATTTACCGATATGTGAATATGGCCGTCGCGAAAATCCTAATTTGCCGGACCCACGTCCATGCCGTCATAGGATTCAAGCAGGTGTTCGTCAGCAAACTTGTAGAACTCCTGGTTGCGGGCGTGCAGCGTGTCGACCGTGTGTTTCTCGACTTTCTCGATGTGCAGCCACCACAGGGCCGGCGTTTCCGCTTCCGGTTTGGAATCGTAGATGCCGACCACCTGGTAGCCTTTGGCTTTCAGCTCGTCTGCAGCCTTTTCCAGCTTGGCCTTTTCCGCGTCGGCGAAAAAGTAACCCCACAGCAGCGGTTTGCTGATATCCCACGGGGCGTTGGCTTTCATGTCCGCGAACAGCGTGACCATATCTTCTTTGCTAATCATGAGTCTTCCTTAAATACAGACGCGTATTTTACCGCGTCGCGAAGATAATCCTGATCTTCAGTCCCTGGCCGCCGGCAGCGTCGTCGAGTTGGATGGTGGCGCCGTGCAGTGTGGCGATGTCGCGCACGATGGCGAGGCCGAGACCATGGCCGCCGGGATTGCGCTCCAGCGTGGCGGCGGTGCGGTAGAAGGGCGCGAAGACGCGTTCGCGTTCGGCGGTGGCGATGCCGGGGCCGCTGTCCTCGACTTCCAGCGTGACGCTGTCCGTGCTTTCGCTCACGCGCAGGATGACGGTGCCGCCTTGCGGCGTGTAGCGCAGCGCGTTGTCCACCAGATTGGCCAGCATCTCGTGCAGCAGCAAGGCCTGGCCGTGGACGGTGCCTTCCTGCTCGGCCTCCAGCGACAGGTCGATGTTTCTGGCGACAGCGGCAATCGCCAGTTCCAGGCCGACCTGGCGGGCGAGGTCGCGCAGTGAAACTGGCGCGGTGCTGTCTTCGCCGCGATGTTCAATGCGGGCCAGCGTCAGCAGGCGGTTGGCCAGGTTGACGGTGGAGTCGGTGGTGGCCGCCATGCTGTAGACGATCTCGCGCAGCGCCGCTGGATCGGCGCCAGCCTTGTCGAATTCGCGCAGCGCCAGTTCGGCCTGGGTTTTCAATACGGTCAGCGGTGTGCGTAGCTGGTGCGAGGCGTCGGCGATGAAACGGCGCTGGCTGTTGATCAGCATGTGCATGCGCGAGCGAGAGCTGTTCAACGCCGTCACCAGGGGGCGGACCTCCTTGTGCACCAGCGTCGGATCAACGTCGGAAGCGTCATTCAGGCCGCGCGTTTCGACAGCGCTCTTCAGTTGCATCAGCGGCTGCAGCACGAGGCGCACCGCAAACCACACCAGCAGCGCCACGGCGGCCAGCAGCAAGGCTTGCCATGTCAGCGTATCGAACAGGATCTGGTTGGACAGCACGCGCCGCGCTTCCAGTGTTTCGCCCACCTGGATCAACGCGATGCCGCGCATGGAGTCGTCATACACGGGCTGCAGCAGCGCGGCGATGCGGACCGGCTGGCCGTTGTAGTTGGCGTGGTAGAAGCGCACCAGCGCCGGATAGGCTTCCGAGCGCGGCACGTTGGCCGGCACCGGCGGCAGGTCGCTGTAGCCGGACACGGTTTCGCCGGCAATCCCGGTGACCTTGTAGTAGATGCGGCCCAGCGTGTCGGTTTCGAAGCTGTCCAGCGCGACGTAGGGGACATCGGCCACGACTTTGCCGTCCACCACTGAGACGCGCTCCGCCAGTGCGCGCGTGGACGCCAGCAGCGAGCGGTCATACGCCACATCGGCGGCATCCAGCGCGTTGCGGTAGACCGAGATGGTGTTCAGCGCCACCAATACCAGCAAAGGCCCCAGCAGCCAGCGCAATAGCTGGCCGCGCAGGCTGCCGGGACCGACGCGGCGTGACGGAGCGCGCAGCCAGGCCATGGCGGCTAGCCGGCTCCGCCCGGGCCGCCGACTGCTGAACGCGGCTGCAGCAGATAGCCGATGCCGCGCAGCGTGGTAATGACGGCGGCATCGGGACCTTCCATGTCCAGCTTCTTGCGCACGCGGTGGATGTATAAATCGATGGCGTCGAGATTGGCGTCGTCGCCCAGCGAGAACACTTCATCGAACAGCTTGTCCTTGGCGACGGCGCGGCCGGTGCGGGTAATCAGTGTCTCCAGCACGGCATGTTCACGCGGCGTCAGCGCCAGTGCGTTGCCGGCATAGCTGAACATGCGGGTCACGGTGTCGAAACTCAGCGCGCCGCAATTGTGCACCAGCGTCTCGTTGCCGACGCTACGGCGCAGCAGCGCCTTGACGCGCGCCTCCAGTTCTGCGAGTTCGAACGGCTTGGCCAGATAGTCGTCGGCACCCAGATTCAGGCCCTGCACACGGTCTTCCAGGCCGCCGCGCGCGGTCAGGATCAGCACCGGCGTCTTGCCGCGCGGGCCGCCACGCGCGCGCAGGCGCTTGAGCACATCCAGGCCGTCCATGCGCGGCAAGGTCAGGTCGAGGATGACCAGCGAATAGTCCTGCGTGTGCAGCAGCGCGTCGGCATCGGCGCCGTTGTCGGCGCATTCCACCGTCAGATGGGCGTCGCGCAGGGCTTTGGCCAGCCAATGCTGTAATTCGGTGTGGTCTTCAACTAACAGTATGCGCATGGGGTCTTGCCAGTTCGGTCAAATAAGTGCAGGGTAAGGCCAGCATCATGGGCTGCTGGCGGATAAAAAGGAAGTCCCCGCCGGGTTTGTGGTGAGCAGGAGACACTGAAAGGCAATTGAAAGATTGACGCTCCTATAGTGGACGCCTGATTGCAAAAATCAGAACACATAAAACTATATCTGGAGACAATTCATGAAGAAATCCCCGTTGACCCTCGCGGTCCTGGCGATGCTTGCTGCCGCCGGCAGCGCCCACGCACAGTCCAATGTCCAAGTCTACGGCCTGCTGGATGTGGGTGTGGAGAGCGCCAACAACCAGACACCTACCGGTGGCAATATGACCCGCGTGATCTCGGGTGGCATGAACACGTCGCGCTGGGGCCTGCGCGGCAGCGAAGACCTGGGCGGCGGCCTGAAAGCCGTGTTCAATCTGGAAGGCGGCATCCTGATGGATACCGGTGCGCAGGACGGCGCGCTGTTCAAGCGCCAGGCCAACGTTGGCCTGGAGGGCGCGTTTGGCCGCGTGGTGATAGGCCGTTCGTTCACCACCGTGTATGACACCGTGATCGCTTTCGACCCGATGGGCTTTGCGCCGTTCTATTCCTGGGCGACTTCCGGCCCCGCTACCGGCCCAAGCAAATACGGCTTCACCACCCAGTACGACAACATCATCAAATACGCGGGCAGCTTTGGCGACTGGAAGATCGGCGCCAACTACGCGGCCGGCGAGCAGACTACCGGTGCGCAGGATAGCGCCAAGGTGGGCTTCAGCACCGTCTACAAACTCGGCGGCGCGAACCTGATGGCGACCTGGGAGCGCAACAACGGCAACACGGTGCCAGCCACCGGCAACCGCGACAAGAACACGGTGTGGCACATCGGCGCCAATTACGAAACCGGCCCGGTCAAGGTGTGGGCCGTGCTGCGCGATTACAAACTGGTGGCGGGCAAGGCACTCACCGACGATGTCGACGCCACCACTACCTGGGCCGGTGTCGCCTACAAGACCAACGAAGTGACCACGCTGACTGGCGCCATCTACCACGTCAACGTCAAGAACGTCGCTGCCGGCAAGGACGCCGATCCGACCATGTATGTGGCGCGCTACCGCTACGCGCTGTCCAAGCGCACCGACCTGCACGTGACGGCCGCTTATGCCAAAGCGAAGAACGGCCAGCTCACCGGCCTGTCGCGTGATGACGCAGGCTATGGCACCAGCCAGCGCGGCCTGACGGTCGGCATGCAGCACCGCTTCTGATGAAAAACCTGCTGGCACTCATCTGCGCACTGCTGTTTGGTGTGGCGGCCCAGGCGGCAGGGCTGGAGTGCATCGTGCCGTCCAAACCGGGCGGCGCGATGGACCTGACCTGCAAGCTGGCGCAAAAGGGCTTGTACGGCCTGCGCGACACGCCCAAGCCGCCGCCATCCGATATGCATATCACCTATCTGCCGGGCGGGATCGGTGCGGTGGCGTGGCACTCGCTGGTGTCGCGCCGCCGTACCGAGCCGAATACGCTGGTGGCGTTTTCCGGCGGCTCGCTGCTGAATCTCGCACAGGGCAAGTTCGGCAAGGTGAATGCGTCGGATGTGCGCTGGGTGGCGGCATTGGGTGCGGACTACGGCATGATCGCGGTGCGCGCCGATTCACCCTACAAGACGCTGCATGACCTGATCGGCGCGCTCAAGGCCAATCCGCAGAAGGTGCTGATTGGCGTCTCCGGCACCATCGGCAGCCAGGACTGGCTGAAGATGGCGCTGGTGTCCAGGAGCGCCGGCATCGATCCGAAAGCGCTGCGTTTCGTGGCGCTGGAGGGCGGCGGCGAAGCCTTCACCGCGATGCATGCGAACTACGTGCAGGTGGTGTCGGGCGATGCCAGCGAAGCGTCGCTGTATGCGGCCAGCGGCAATACCCGGGTGCTGGCGGTGCTGTCCGAGCAGCGCCTACCGGGCGTGCTGGCCAATGTGCCGACTGCGCGTGAGCAGGGTGTGGATGTGGTGTGGCCGATTATCCGTGGCGTGTGGATGAGTCCTCACGCGCCGGATGCCGACTATCGCCAGTGGGTGGCGGCGTTTGACCGTGTGCTGGCCAATCCGCAGTTTGCGCAGATGCGCGCAGCTTCGGGCTTGTATCCCTTTGGGCTGACCGGCGATGCGCTGGCGGTCTATGTCAAGAAAGCCGTGGACGACTACGGTAAGCGTGCAGCCGAATTAGGCCTGATGCGCTGAAACAAAAACCTATGGAGATTACGATGATGTTGAAAACAACTGTGGCCGCTGCATGCGCATTTTTTGCCGGTTCGGCGCTGGCGCAAGTCCCGGCGGGCTATCCGGCCGACTATCAGAAGATCATCGACGCCGCCAAGAAAGAGGGCAAACTGGTGATCTACGGCGCCACCGACAGCAAGGCCACGCAGCCGCTGATCAAGGATTTCAGCGCGCTTTATCCGGGCATTACGGTCGAATACAACGACATGAATTCCACCGAAGTGTATAACCGCTTCATCTCCGAAGTGGCGGCGGGCGGCAATACCGCCGATGCCATGTGGTCGTCGGCCATGGACCTGCAAATGCGCCTGGCGTCGGACGGCTACGCGCTGCAGTACAAATCGGTGGAAGCGGCCAAGATTCCCGGCTGGGCGGTGTGGGACGACAAGGCTTACGGCACCACCTTCGAGCCAGCCGCCATCGTCTACAACAAGCGCCTGGTGGATGCCAAGGAAGTGCCGCAAACGCACGCCGACTTCACCAAGCTGATACAGCAGCCCAAATTCAAGGACAAGGTCACCACCTACGATATCGAAAAATCCGGCGTGGGCTTCATGTTCATGACGCAGGACGCGCGTGAAAATCCCAAGTTCCTCGACATGGAAAATGCGTTTGGCGTGTCCAAGGTGCGCGTGCAGTCGTCCACCGGCACCATGATGGAGCGGATTTCGTCCGGCGAGAACCTGATCGGCTACAACGTACTGGGCTCCTATGCGCTGGTGCGCGCCAAGACCGATCCGTCGATCGGCGTGGTGCTGCCGAAGGATTACACGCTGGTGATGTCGCGCGTGTTCTTCATCAACAAATCGGCCAAGAACGTCAACGCCGCCAAGCTGTGGCTGGACTACATGCTGTCGCACCGTGGCCAGACCATCATCGCCAACGACTCCAAACTGTTCGCGATCCGCGCCGATGTGACTGGCGAGACCACCTCCGCCGAGCTGATTAAACAGATCGGCAAGGACAATATCAAGCCGGTACCGGTGCATCCTATCCTGCTGCAATTCCTGGGGCCAGCCAAGCGCATGGCCTTCCTGAAGCAGTGGAAAGAAACCGCTGGCAAGAAGTAAGGACTCAACATCATGCAAATTCTCGCTCACTCCGGCCGGCCAGGCTTGAACTGGCCGCGCGGTGTGGTGGTGACGCTGGCTGCCAGCGTCATTTTCCTGCCGCTGTTCCTGATTTTCTATCAAAGCTTTTTGAACGCGCCGTTCTTCATGCCGGCCAAGGAGCTGGGCCTGGATGCCTACCGCTTCATCTTTGAAGACCCCGATTTTGCGGTCGCCTTCAAGAACGCCTTCTGGCTGGCTTCCGGTCTGGCCATCATCGCCGTGCCGCTGGGGGGCATGCTGGCCTTCCTCATGATCCGCACCGATTTGCCGGGCAAGGGCTTCGTCGCACCGCTGCTGCTGGTGCCGATCTTCGTCTCGCCGATGGTGATGGGCTTTGGCTACGTGGTGGCCATGGGACCGGTGGGCTTCTACTCGCTGTGGGCCAAGGACATCCTTGGCTTCATCCCGTGGAATATCTACTCCTTCACCAGCATCGTGGTGATTGCTGGCCTGACGCACGTGCCGCACGTTTATCTGTACGCTTCGTCGGCGCTGAAAAGCCTGGGGTCCGATGTGGAAGAGGCGGCGCGCGTGACCGGTGCTTCGCCGTTGCAGGTGATGTTCAATGTGTCGCTGCCGATGATTACGCCGGCACTGGCTTACGCTGGCGTGCTGGTGTTCTTCCTGGGCTTTGAAGTGTTTGGCCTGGTGCTGGTGCTGGGTGATCCGGAAGGCCACATGGTGCTGGCCACCTATCTGTACAAGCTGACCAACAAGCTGGGCACGCCGTCGTATCACCTGATGGCGGCTGTCGCGGTGTGCCTGGTGATGGTGACCATGCCGTTGGTGATGGTGCAGCGCTGGCTGCTCAAGTCGTCCAATAAATTCGTATCGATCAAAGGCAAGGGCGCACGTTCCAAGGCCATGCCGCTGGGCCGCTGGAAATGGCTGGCCTTCGCGCTGATCTTCGGCTGGCTGATGTTCACCATCATCATGCCGATGTCCGGCATCGTGCTGCGCTCCTTCGTGCAGTACTGGGGCGAGGGCGTGAAGCTGGCGGATGTACTGACCTTGCAGCACTTCCGCGAAATCCTGGAGCAGCCGGCGCTGATGCGCGGCATCTTCAACACGGTGCTGATCGGCGTGATCGGCGGCGCTGCTGCGGTGATCTGCTACTGCGCGATTGCGCTGGCCATGCACCGCAAGCCGGACATGATTACCCGCTTCCTCGACTACAGCGTGCTGGTACCGCGTGCCGTGCCTGGCCTGCTGGCCGGCCTGTCCTTCCTGTGGGTGTTCCTGTTTGTTCCGAGCTGGCTGGATGGCATGTTGAAGGGCATGGACAACGGCGTGGCGCTGTGGCTCAGCGAGCAGGCGATACCGGTACTGCGTTCGCTGCGTTCTACCATCTTTGCCTTGTGGCTGGCATATTCGGTGGTGTGGCTGGCTTACGGCATGCGGCTGATTTCGACCGCGCTGCTGCAAGTGGGGCCGGAGCTGGAAGAAGCGGCACGCGCTGTCGGCGCCACGCGCGGCAAGGTCACGCGTGACGTCACTGTCCCGCTGATCAAGTACGGCCTGCTGGGCGCCTGGCTGATGGTGTTCCTGATTTTTGAACGCGAATATTCGACCGGCGTGTACCTGCTGTCGCCGGGCACCGAGGTGATCGGCGCAATGCTGGTGTCGCTGTGGGCGACCGGTTCCACTGACCTGGTTGCAGCGCTGTCATTCATCAATATCTCGCTGGTGGCGATCGGCCTGGGTGTCGCGCTGCGCTTTGGCGTCAAACTCCACAACTGAGTGAATCAACATGAAACGAGACATCATGACTAACGAACTGACCGTCAACGAGCTGCACCTGGACTACGGCACCGGCGCGCATGCCAATCCGATTCTGAAGGGCGTGTCCATGCACCTGCAAAAGGGCGAAGTGGTGGCGCTGCTTGGTCCTTCGGGCAGCGGCAAGACCACGCTGCTGCGCGCCGTGGCGGGCCTGGAAAGTCCGAAGGCGGGCACCATCGCCATCGGCGAGCGCAATGTATTCGATGGCGCCAGGGGTTTTGAAATGCCGGCCGAGAACCGCAACCTGGGCCTGGTGTTCCAGTCCTATGCATTGTGGCCGCACAAGACCGTATTCGACAACGTGGCCTATGGCCTCAAGCTGCGCAAGCTGGGCGCCAGCGAAATCAAGGACAAGGTCAGCGACGTACTGAAAAACCTGGGCCTGGGCCATCTGGGCGAACGCTTCCCACACCAGCTGTCCGGTGGTCAGCAGCAGCGCGTGGCGATTGCGCGCGCGCTGGTCTACAACCCGCCGGTGATACTGCTGGACGAGCCGCTGTCCAACCTGGACGCCAAGCTGCGTGAAGAAGCGCGCGCCTTCCTGCGCGAACTGATTGTGCGTATGGGGCTGTCCGCGTTGATGGTCACGCACGACCAGGCGGAGGCAATGGCGATTTCAGACCGGATCCTGCTGCTCAATAACGGCAAGATCGAACAGCAAGGCACGCCGCAAAGCATGTACGAAACGCCCGACACCTTGTTCACGGCGGAATTCATGGGCAGTAACAACCGCTTGCCGGCGCGTGTGATTCAGCGCGAAGGCAAGCAGGTGCAGCTGGAAATCAACGGCGCCCGCCTGCAAGCCAGTGCGCGCGGCGCTGGTGCGGGCAGCGGCGACGGCACGACCATCATTCGCGTGGAAGAGGTAAAGGTCAGCGCCACGCCGGTGGATAACGCCATCGAGCTGCCGCTGTTGACCTGCATGTATCTGGGCGACCGCTTCGAGTGCCTGTTCAAGGGCGAAGGGGGCGTGGAGCTCAGTCTGCGGGCATATTCCAAGTACCGCCTGGAGCCCGGGCGTTACTGGCTACAGCTGCCGGCCGATAAGCTCTGGGTGTTCTGAAACCGCCGCAATTTGTTGTTAGCGCTGGTCGCTGGTTTATAATTCGCTGGTTTTTATACCCTGGCAGACGACCATGCAGCAATTGATTTGCACGTTAGGCGGTAGCGCCTCATGACAGTATTTGCTTCGCTTTGGATGGTGGATGCCGATGCTGTCACGGAAGCGGACCTGCAACGCTATCGCGGCTGGTTGACGCCGGGCGAGATGGCGCGGCACCAGCGCTTTGTCCGCGCGCAGCGTCAGCGCCAGTTCATTGTCGGCCGCATTCTGGCGCGGGCGGCGCTGGCCCGTGTCCTCAACGTGGCGCCGCAAGATGTGCGTCTGGAAGAGCAGGTGGGCAAGGCGCCCAAGCTGGTCGCACCGGTGGTCAAAGGCGCTGCGCCCGGTTTCAGCATCGCTCACAGCGGGCGTTGGGCCGCTTGCGCGGTCAGTGCGCAGACCGCGCTGGGACTGGATATCGAGATGCGCGATGTCACGCGCGACTTGGCGGCATTGGCGGCGCAGGCTTTCGATGTCGACGAGATGGCGCAGTGGGCGCGTATCCAGGCGCTGTCCGGCGATGAGCGCGTGGATGGGTTTTACCGTTTGTGGAGCGAGAAGGAAGCGCGCTTCAAACTGAACGACATCAGTGGCGGCCATTGCGTGACGCTGCCCCACCCGGAGCTGTCGGTGGCGCTATGCAGTGCCCAGCCTTTGACGCGGCCACCGCAAATCGAGATGGTGACGCTGCCCTGAGGGCGAAAAAAAACCGGCTTAACGCCGGTTTTTTTATGCTTGTATAAAGCTTAGAATGCGTAGCGCACGCCAACCGACAGGAAGTCAGCCTTGATATTGCTGCTGCCGTCTTTGGCAACTTTGCCGAAGTTTTCGTATTCAGCAACGAAGCTGATATTCTTGTTCAGAGCGTACGAAGCGCCTACGCCGATGAATGGCGAGGTGCGGTTGTCCGAGCCGTTGGCCGAGCCGAATTTGCTCGAAACGTCCATCTTGACGTGGTTACGTGCTACGCCGACTTTGGCGAACAGGGCGAACTGGTCGTCCAGTGGCAGGGTGCCGGTAGCTGCTACGTACAGGCTCTGTGGTTTCGACGAAATGCGTGCGCCGTTGATGGTTTTTTCTGCTTCACGCAGGTCGGCAAAGCCAACTTCCGCGCCGAAGTTTTTGGTGTAGTTGTAGCCGCCGTACACTTTGTATGCGGTGGTGCTTTCTTTTACCGAGTAGCTAGCGATGTCAGCCTTTTGCTCTGCACGGCCGATGTTGCCACCAACGTATGCGCCTTCAGCGTGAGCTGCCAGTGGAGCTGCCAGAGCAGCGATCAGTGCGATAACGATTTTGTTCATTTGTTTTCCCTAAAGTGTGACAAAAGCGAAACGGCGCATCCTGCTTCATGCGGGTGCTCCGTTTCGCGCGGGCAACATTATAGAGGAGAGTAGCAAATCCTGCAAGTGAACTTCGTGTAGTGCTAGTTAATCCAGGCTCCAGACGTACTGCATCCGGATCCAGGACTGCTGGGCGACGCCGTCCACCGTGCCCGGTTTGAAGTGGCACAAGCTCAGGCCGGCCTGGGCGGCGCGGTCCAGGTCGCGGAAACCGCTGGACTTTTCGATGCGCGAATCCGCCACCTTGCCGTCCGTGCCAATCAGGAAGGCCAGCATTACGGTGCCGGTGTCGCCGTTGCGCAGCGCGTTCTTGGGATAGTCCGGCTTGCTGCACGCCTGGGCGTCCACTACGGCTGGCGTCACCGCAGGCGCCAGTCTGGCTGGCGTCACGCCGCCACCGCCGCCATCCACGATACGAGGGGGCGGCAGCGATGCATCCGGCGCGGTCTCCGTGCGGCGCGCAATGGTGGGTGGCGACTCGGTGGGAATCGCCACCACGGGCACCGGCATGAAGACGTCAGGCTCCTTCATGCGCGGCTCCTGCACCTGCAGGTCGCGCGGCTTGGGTGCGGGCGGCTCCAGATTCGGCACCAGATCGATCGTCTGGGGAGCCGGTTTGAACACGGTCAGTTTGGACCCATGCAGGAAAGCGGCCAACAACACCACATGCAGCGCTACGACGGTCGTCATACCGGTGAGGTTCTTTCTTTGGTTCATGGATGCTCCTTTGTGGTGTGAAATATTGCTATGTGTTGGAAGTATATTATTCCACTGAATGGCAGATTCAAAGCGTTTTTTGCGTGTCGTGAGTGTGATATGCTTCTACCATCTGGAAAACCCGAGTTCTTAGAGGTAGCAAAATGAAGAAAATACGTGTGATGCTGGCAGACGATCACCCGATCGTGATGACGGGATTCGCCATGTCCCTTGAAGGGCAGGGGCTGGAAGTGGTGGCGCAGGCGCGTACGCCGGAAGAGGCGCTGTCCCAGTTCGGGCAGCTAAAGCCCGACGTCATCGTGTTGGATATGCGCTTTGGCGAGCAGCTCACCGGGCTGGATGTGGCCAGGCAGATCCTGGCGCAGACGCCGGAGGCGGCCATCGTCTTCCTCAGCCAGTTCGACCAGGATGCGCTCATCAAGGAAACCTACCGCCTGGGCGCGCGCGCCTTCATGACCAAGGACTGCGATCCGGCCGACCTGGCTGCGGCAGTGCGGCGCGCGCAGGCGGGGCAGCTGTACTTCCTGCCGCATATCGCTGAACGCCTGGCGAATCTGTCGGTGCGTGGCGACGCCTCGCCGCAGTCGCAACTCGATGAGCGCGCGCTGGAAATCTTCACGCTGATGGCGGAGGGCCTGACCAACGCGGAGATTGCCGAGAAGCTGGATGTCTCCACCAAGACCATCAGCAATATCAGCCAGGCCGTGAAGGAGAAGCTGGGCGTGCACCGTCCGGCATATATCACCAGGCTGGCGGTCAAGCATGGCCTGATCGAGCCCTGATGCGCTGGCACGTATGGCGCCACTGGAGTGTGCGTACGCGCCTGCTGGCGATGACGGCCATTCCGTTGGCATACCTGTTCTGCACCTTTGTCTGGTATGCCTATCAATCGCGCCTGTCGGAAGTGCGCGAGGAGATGGCGGAGCGTGGGCCGCTGGTGGCCAAGGTGCTGGCGGACAGCAGCGAATTCAGTCTGGCCTCGCGCCGCTATGATGATCTCAGGCTGACCATCAACGGTTTGCTGCGCGCAGATCCCAGCATTGACCGCATCGAAGTCGTGGATGCACAGCGGCGGGAGCTGGTGCATGCGGCCGCGCGCGCCTCGGGCGGCGGGCAGGAATTGCGCTACTTTGAAGCGCCGGTCCTGAAGCGGCTGATGTGGGTGGCGATGCTGGGACCGGACGGCAAGCCGTATCAGAAGGATCGGCCATTTGGCGCCTCCGGGACAACGGTGGAGACCATGGGCTATGTGCGCGTGACGATGTCGCCGTCGGCGCTGTTGCTGAAGCAGACGCACAGATTTTATGTGGAGCTGCTGGTCGGTAGTCTGGGGCTGTTGGCATGCGTGCTGCTGGCGTGGCAACTGGCCAAGGGGCTGGATGCGTCGCTGCATGCGAGCATGCAGGCCTTGCGTGAAGCCGATGCGGAGAAGCGGCGCCTGATCCGCAAGGTCAACTCGGCGGTGGAGGATGAGCGCAAGAGCATCGCGCTGGAGATACATGATGAGCTGAATGCGACGCTGATCGCGGCGCGGCTGGAGGCGCAGCGCATTGCCGACGCCAGCGCGGACGGGGAGGTGCGCGAGCGCGCCCAGTCCATCATCAAGTTGACGCTGGGTTTATACAACAGCGGCCGCTCGCTGGTGCGTCGTTTGCGGCCGGAAGTGCTGGACATGCTGGGTCTTGATGGGGCAGTGGAGGAGATGGTGCGGCACTATGACAGTGCGCGCAGCGGTTGCCGTTTCGCCATGGCGGTCCATGGGAACTTCTCGCGTATGGAAGGTGGAATTGCTATCTCCGCGTACCGTATCGTTCAGGAGGCGTTGTCCAACGTCGTCAAACATGCACGCGCCAGCCAGGCCTCAGTCACGCTGGCGCTGGCCAATGGTGAGCTGCGCATGGAAATCGCCGATAACGGCAAAGGATTTGATGCGACTCAGGTTTGTACCGGCATCGGCCTGGTTGGCATGCGTGAGCGCGTGTATGCGTGCAATGGCCGCATCACCATCGATACCGCGCTGGCGGCGGGCACGCATATCCAAATTGTAATGCCAATTCATTAAAATTCCATTTTGAATGTAAACGATTCTCATTTAATATCCTTGTTTGGTAATAATTCTCATTCAATAAAAACAGGGGAAGTAGAGAATGCGCGTCAAAGTGATGGTGATGGCGTTGGCCGGGATAACGGCCAGCTGGCAGGCGACTGCGGATGAGGTGGCGACGGCAGATCCGGCGGCGCCGGTGGAACAGGTGGTGATCACCGGCGATAAGCTGAAGCGTACGGAAATCGACAGCAGCGCCAGTGTGGGCGCGCGCAATCGGCGTCAGATCGCGGAATCGGGCATGACGGCGCTGAGCGAGGTGGTATCGCAGATGGCCAACGTGGGCACGGCTGAAAACCTGTCCATCCGCGGCGTGCAGGCTTATGGTCCGACGGGTGGCGCCAGCAAGACCATCACCATGGTGGTGGACGGCGTGCCGCAGGATGGCTTTGGCCAGGATATCGCCAGCCTGAGCGTGTGGGATGCCGACCGCGTGGAAGTGCTGCGCGGACCGCAATCGACCAACCAGGGCCGCAATTCGCTGGCCGGCGCGGTGGTGCTGAAAACCCGCGATCCTTCCGATGCGCGCGACTTTGCTTACCGCGTCAGCGCCGGCAACCAGAACGCCTGGCGCGTGGCGATGGCCGGCGGCGGGGCGATTGTCGACCAGGTGCTGGCTGGCCGCCTGTCGCTGGAGCAGCGCAAGCGCGATGGCGATATCTACAACCCAACCCGCGACGACAAGCGCGCCAACAAGGATGATGGCCACACGCTGCGCGGCAAGCTGCGCATCACGCCGTGGGGCGATGCCTACCAGGCGCTGGTGACGCTGGTCGATGATAAGCAGCTGCTGGGCTACAGCACAGTGGAGGCGGTGGCGGTGCCTGCAGCGGCGCGCCAGAATCTGGCCAACGAGCTGAGTGGCGTCAGCAACCACACGCGTTCCGCCGCGCTGGAGCAGACCTTCCGCGCCGGTGGCGCCGACGTGACGCTGCTGACCACCTATTCGCACAACCGCTATCAGCGGGTGCAGGACTACGATGGCACGGAACTCCGGCAGGGCTACCGTCACGGCGAGAACATCGACCGTCAATGGGTGCAGGAGGCGCGCGCCAACTTTGATACCGCGCTGTTTGGTCATCAGCTGAAAGGCGTGGCAGGACTGTATTACTCGCAGCAGTACTACAACGGCGACGACAGCTTCATCGTGCCGGTGTCCTACGTATTGAGCCTGGTCGGCCAGTGTCCGTCGCCTGCCGCGTGCGATGCCTTGTTTGGCAAGGACTTCATCAGCCGCCGCCAGTTGCAGGACAACGTCAGCAAGACGCGCGCCGCGTACGGCGAGTTCGACTACGTGATCGACAAGCTGACGCTGACTGCGGGCATGCGCTATGAGAGTGAACGCCAGGACCGCGTGGTAGGTTCGGAAACCGACGGCACATCGCCGATGGCGCGCCAGGTCTACACCCAGCTGATCGCCGCCGGCGCCTTTGCGCCAGACGGCTTGCAGCCCATGGGCACCAGCAACTCGGTGTGGCTGCCGAAGTTCGGCATTCGCTATGCACTGGCGCCAGAGTGGGTGGCAGGTCTGACCGCGCAGCGCGGCTACCGCAACGGCGGCGTCGATTACAGCTACCAGCGCGGCTCGCATCCATTTGGTCCCGAGTTCACCAAGAACTATGAAGCTTCGCTGAAAGGTGTGCTGGACAACGGCTTGATGGTGTCGCTGAACGCCTACCGCGTCGACTGGAACGACCAGCAGGTGGACATTGGCCGCAATTCGATCGATACCTATTTCGTGAATGCCGGCCGTTCGCGCCTGCAAGGGCTGGAGGCGGAGGCGCGTGGCCATGTCACGCGTGAGCTGGAACTGTTTGGCGCTCTGGGCGTCGCCCACACCAGGTTCCTGGAATTTGTCACGCCAACGGCGGATTACAGCGGTCATGAGTTTTCGCGTTCGCCGCGCCAGACGCAGTCGGTGGGCTTCAGCTGGACGCCGGGCAGCTGGATGCTGAACATGAACCTGCAGCATTCGGCCAGCACCTACACCGCGCCGGAGAACCTCGACCGCAACGACGGCCATACCACGTTGGGCGGCAAGGCCACCTACGCGCTGAGCAAGGGCCTGACCCTGTTCGCTTATGGCAGCAACCTGACCAACCGCACCTACATCACGGCCAACCGGCTGGAGACGGTGACTGGCCGCTATGCAGTGACCCTGGGGCCGGCGCGTCAATTCGGCTTTGGCCTGCAAGGCAGCATCTGACGGAGGTTTGAAATGAACTGGATCTGCATAGGCGTGGCGGCGCTTGCCGCGCTGTGCCTTTACCTGGCGTCGCCGCACCAGTCCCTGTGGCCGGCGGCGTTGCGTCGCCAGGCCTTCCTGCGCTGGCTTGCGGTACCGCTGCTGGCGGGTTCCGTGGCCAGCGCGGTGGATGCGTATGGCGCCTGGTGCGGCGTGTGCATCGGACTGGCCGGCTTTATGAGCACGCTGGTGGCGCTGCCGTATCTGGACGCGTGGCGTCGCAAGGGAGGCCGCCATGCTGGGTAAATCAACTGCCGCCGCGTTCCTCGGCTTGCCGCTGGCGGTGCTGATGGTGGGCTTTGCCGCGTTGCTGAGCCACGACCAGGTCAACACCACGCTGCCCTGGCTGCTGCTGTTCTTCCTGGTGTGGATCGCGACGATGACGGCGGCTTTCCTGTTCAAGACCGGCCTGCGTGCCTGGCTGTGGATGGGCGGCGTGACCATTGCCGGCTACGCCGCGCTGCATTTTCTCAAGGCCAGTGGCCTGATAAGGATCGCCGCATGAAGTCCTCGACGTTGCGCACCTTTATTTCGGTGCATACCTGGGTGGGTCTGGTGGCTGGCTTTTGCCTGTTCATCGCGTTTTATGCCGGTGCGGTGACGCTGTTCCATGAAGAACTGCACGCATGGGAAACGCCATTGCCTGCGGTGGCGGCGCCATGGCAGGAGCCGCAGCCGCTGATCGACGCCGTACTGCAAGCGCATCCCAAGGCGAAAGAAGATTTTTACCTGCGCATGCCATCCGAATACGAGCCGCGCCTGGTGCTGGAGTTCGATGATCGGCACTTCCGTCTGGACGCCAACGGCAAGCTGGAGGAGTTCAAGGAACGCTCGCAACTGGTGGACTTCGTCTACCGCCTGCACTACACGGCCGGGCTGCCGCGCAGCTGGGGTATTTATGTGCTGGGCGTGATCTGCATTCTGTACGGTCTGGCGCTGGCGACCGGCGTGGTGATCTACGCGCCCACCTTCTTCAAGGACTTGTTCGCGCTGCGGGTAGGGAAGAACATCAAGCGCATGTGGCAGGACGCGCATAACGCCATTGGCGTCCTGTCGCTGCCGTTTCACCTGATGTATGCGTGGAGTGGCGCGGTGCTGGCGCTGGGCGTGATTTTGCTGGCGCCATTCCAGTATCTAATTTTTGACGGCAAGCTGCTGCAACTGGTGGGGCCGGATATCAGCGTGGTAGCGCCGGCCAAGGCGGCGGGCGTGGCAGCGCCGTTGCTGCCTGCTTCGCGGCTGCTGGCCGAAGTGCAGCGCCAGGCGCCGGGCATCGAGCTAGAGACGCTGGTCTACCACAATGCCGGTGACGCCAATGGACAGCTGCAGGCCTATGGACATCTGCATCAGAAGACCGTGGCCAGCATGGCTGCGGTGGCGCTGAACACCAGCACTGGCAAGATCGAGCGGGTGGTGATGCCGGAGAACTTCAGTGCCGGCACACGCTTCCTGCGCAGTTTGCAAAGCCTGCACTTTGGCAGTTTCGGCGATGCGGCGGTGCAGTGGACGTACTTCATCCTGGGCATGGGCGGCGCCTTCCTGTTCTACAGCGGCAACCTGCTGTGGATCGAGGCGCGCCGCAAACGCCAGAAGCTGGTGCAGCCGCGCAGCGGCAAGCTGATGGCGCAGGCCACGCTGGGTGTGTGCCTGGGCTGTGTGGCGGGTGTATCGGCGGTGTTTGTGGCGAACAAGCTGGGGCCGGCCGGACAGCTGCCGTTGTGGGAAGAGCGCAGCTATTACGCGGTGTTCTTTGGCTGCGTGCTGTGGGCCTTTGCCCGTCCGCCGGCGCGTGCAGCGCATGAGCTGCTGACATTGTGTGCGCTGCTGGCGCTGGCTGTACCAGCAGCGCACTGGTGGAGCACCGGTGTCAATCCTTTGCTGGCACTGCTGCAAGGGGATGGCGTCGTGGTGGGCGTGGCGCTGGTATCACTGCTGTTTGCAGCGCTGTACTGGAAGATGGCGCGCGCTGTACTGCATCGCGGCCAGCACGGTGATCCGCACAGTGTCTGGTCGCTGCGTGTGGCACCGCCAGTACAAGCCCCAGTACAGCAGCGGGCTGCTTGAGCAGACGCATGCCGGCTGTGTGCGGCATGCGGTTATAATCCGCTCAATCTTACCGAAATGGAACGGATATGAGCCAGCCCAATCAGTTTTCCCTGCTGAAGCAACGCCGCTTCGCGCCTTTTTTCTGGACCCAGTTTTTAGGCGCGTTCAACGACAATCTGTTCAAGACCGCACTGGTGGTCATCATCACTTTCGATGCGCTGAGCTGGACCACGCTGGCGCCATCGACCATCACCAATCTGATTCCCGGGCTGTTCATCCTGCCCTACGTGCTGTTCTCCGCCACGGCAGGGCAGCTGGCCGACAAGTTTGAAAAATCGCGCTTGACGCGCTTCGTCAAATGGCTGGAAGTCGGCATCATGTGCCTGGCCGGCATCGGCTGGGTCACGCATCATCTGTGGCTGCTGATTGCTGCGGTGGTGGGCATGGGTGTGCACTCGACGCTGTTTGGTCCCGTCAAATATGCTTACCTGCCGCAGCAGCTCAAGCCGGAAGAGCTCATCGGCGGCAACGGCGTGACCGAGATGGGGACTTTTGTCGGCATCCTGATGGGCGAGGTGCTGGGCGCGGTGCTGGTGGTGCAGCAGCCGCATGGCCTGATGCTGGAAGCGGCTGCCACGATTCTGGTCGCCGGCTTGGGCGTGGCTGCGGCGTACCGCATTCCCAATTCGCCCGCACCGGCCCCGGATCTCAAGATCAGCTGGAACTTCATCGGTGAATCCATCCGCAACATCAACTTCTCGCGCAAGAACCGCTCGGTGTTCCTGTCCATGCTGGGCAACTCGTGGTTCTGGTTCTACGGCGCGCTGGTGCTGGCGCAGTTCCCCGTGTATGCCAAGGATTATCTGCATGGCGACCATGGCGCTTTCGTGCTGCTGCTGACGATCTTCTCGCTGGGCGTGGGCAGCGGTTCGCTGCTGTGCGAGCGCCTGTCCGGCCACAAGGTGGAGATTGGCCTGGTGCCGTTTGGCTCGATCGGCCTGACGGTGTTTGGCGTGGATTTGTATTTCGCCAGCCTGGCCTTCCATGAAAGCGCGATGGCGCTGGCGGCGGGGCCGCATCTGGATGCGCTGGCCCTGCTGGCGCATCATGGCATGTGGCGCATCCTGTTTGACGTGCTGATGATCGGCATGTTCGGTGGCTTCTTCATCGTGCCGCTGTTTGCGCTGATCCAGCTGCGCTGCGATCCGGCCCACATCTCGCGCACCATCGCCGGCATGAATATCCTGAACGCGCTGTTCATGGTGGCGGCGGCCGGCCTGGCGATTGTGTTGCTGGGGCAGGGCCTGTCGATCCCGCAGCTGTTCCTGGTCACGGCCGTACTGAATGCTGTTGTGGCGCTCTACATCTTCTCGCTGGTGCCGGAATTCCTGATGCGCTTCCTGGCCTGGCTGCTGATTCATACCATCCACCGCGTGCACACGGTGGATGCGCAGCGTATTCCTGCGGAAGGCGCGGCGGTACTGGTGTGTAACCACGTGAGTTATGTCGATGCCATCGTGATTGGCGCTGCGTCGCCGCGGCCTATCCGCTTTGTGATGGACCACCGCATCTTCAAGCTGCCGCTGCTGGGCTGGATCTTCCGCACGGCGCGCGCGATTCCGATTGCACCAGCCAAGGAAGACCCGTGGCTGATGGAGAAGGCCTACATCGATATCGCCCAGGCACTGCACGAAGGCGACCTGGTTTGCATCTTCCCAGAAGGGCAGCTCACGCGCACCGGCGACATCAACGAATTCAAGGGCGGCATCGCCAAGATCGTCGAGCGCACCAAGGTGCCGGTGATTCCAATGGCGCTGCGCGGCCTGTGGGGCCATATGCTGAGCCGTAACAAGGAAAACGTCTTCGAACGCGCTTTCCGCAGCGGCCTGCGTTCGCGTCTGTCGCTTGCCGTCGGCGTGCCGGTGGCGCCGCAGGATGTCACGCCAGAGGACCTGAAACAGCGCGTCGCAGCGCTGCGCGGTGACTGGAAATAACGCTGGAAATAATGTCGCTTTTACCAAATCTGCCATGTCATAGACGTTAAAAATTGTAACTTACCACCGGTTACAAATTACTTTTTTGTCTTTACAAGTTTTCCGTAGACTTCGCTTCGGCGCTTCACGAGAGCGTCGCGAAAATCACCAGGGGAAAACAATATGCAGAAATACACCAGCATCTCCGCGCTGGCATTGGCGCTCGCGCTGACCGCTTGCGGCGGGTCCGACAACACCTCCACCAAGCAGCCGGTTGGCTCGCCGGCTCCAGCGCCGGCGCCGACGCCAACTGCGTCCACCATCACCATCGATTTCAACAAGGGCATTGATGGCTGGACCGCTGGCGTGGCCGACTACCACGATGGTACTGAACCGACTGAAACCGGCGCTGGCTGGTCCAAGCTGCCGGTGCCATTCACGGGCATGGGCTACTACATGCGATCGCATAACAACAGCGATGACGTGTTCACCTACGCCAAGCGCCAGTTCAGCGGCTTTGTGCCGAATGCGAAGTACAACCTGACCATTGAAATGAGCTATGTGACCAGCGCGTCCAATGGCTGCATGGGTGTTGGCGGTGCGCGGGGCGAGGCCGTCTTCATGGTGGGCGCGGCGATTGATTTCGAGCCCAAGCTGGTCAAGGGCAGCGACGGCCGCTATGTGCTGAACTTCGATCACGGCGACCAGGGCAACTCGGGCAAACAGGGCAAGGTGCTGGGCCGCCAGGGTATCGATGGACTGGAGTGCGATGGCACCGCTTACGGCAAGGCCACCCGCAAGTCGGACGAGGTGATCCCGGTGCAGGCCGACATGGACGGCAAGTTCTGGATCGTGCTGGGCACTGACTCGGCATTCGAAGGCACCAACGATCTGTACCTGACTGGCGCGGTCGTCAACGTCAAGCCGCAGTAACTAGCGCGCCGCCTGGACCTGGTCGCGGTTGTGCCGCGCGCCAGCCAGGCGGACGATTTGCTCCAGTTCGACGGGCTTGACCAGATGATGGTCGAAGCCCGCTTCCATGGTGCGCCGGCGAGCATCGCCCTGGCCCCAGCCGGTCAGGGCCAGTAGCAGAATGCGTTCGGCGCCCGGCATCTGGCGGATGGCGCGCGCGGTTTCATAGCCGTCCATGCCAGGCATGCCGAGGTCCATGATGATCATATCGGGCGCCTGTTTTTCAACGGCGGTGATGGCGGCGGCGCCGTCATACACGGCATACGCGTCAAAGCCGTCGATCTCCAGCAGGGCTGTCAATGAATCGGCGGCGTCCTGGTTGTCGTCCACCACCAGCACCTGCATTTTATGGCCGTCCGTGCCTGCTTCCTGCGCTAGCGGAACGGGCTGGCGCGTATCGCCGCGATCCAGCACCGGTAAGCGAATCACGAACTCGCTGCCTTTCCCCGGGCCTTCACTGTAGGCTTCTACGGTCCCGCCATGCATTTCAGCGAACTCGCGCGAAAGACTCAGACCGATGCCCAGGCCACTGGAGAACTGGCCATTGACGGTTTTGCTTTGCTCGAACATGCGGAAGATGCGCGGGATGGTTTCCGCATCGAGACCAATGCCGTCATCGCGTATGCTGACCAGCAGGCCACCTTCATCCTCACCGGCACGTACCACCACATGGCCGCCTTGCGGCGTGAACTTGACCGCGTTGGACAGGATGTTGGCGTAGATCTGCACCACGCGCGCGTAGTCGATATTCAGCATTAATTCGTCCGGCGGCAGTTGCCAGGCAATGTGGATGCGCTTGGCGTCCGCCGCTTGCAGGCACAATTCGCTCACGTGGTTCATCACGGATGCCAATGGCACCAGCTGCTTTTGCAGCTTGATTTTTCCGCTGGTGATACGCGCCACGTCGAGCAGGTCGTCCACCAGGCGCGTGAGCAGGCGTACCTGGCGTTCGACCATGTCGCGGATGCGCGCTACCGGTGCGGCGTTTGGATACAGGTGCGTCAGCAGCGAGACCGAGGTTCGGATAGGCGCCAAGGGATTGCGCAGCTCATGTCCCAGGCTGGCGAGGAATTCGTCCTTGCGCCGTGCCGCTTCACGCGCCTGGTATTGTTTGTTGCGGGCGCGTAGCGTGGCGTGCAGCGCGGTGATCAATGTCAGGGTGCGTACCGGACGCTCCATCAGGCTCAGATTGCCCAATCCCGTCACCGCTTGCCGCACGCTGGGCGAGTCAGCGCCGTTATGGGTCAATAAAATAATGGGCAAGTCGGACCAATCGGGCTGGCTTGCAACGCAACTTTGTAACAATTGATAAGCGCCCGGCGCCAGCGCTTCTTCCACCGTGAGTACCGCACCGGCGCCCAGCGCCAGTTCCTGTTCCAGGTCCGCCAACGTCACGCAGACATGGCTGTCGATGGCGGCCATGGCCAGCACCTTGGCGGCCAGCGGTGCATCCTGGCCGGTGGGCGCGTAAATCAGGATGCGCGCTTCCATGGTCACTTACCAGTCGATGCGCCGCCAACGACGCCGTGATAAGTGGGCACGCCGGTCAGGACGCCGTGGAAATCTTTGAGCACCGGCCCGACATGCAGGCCATCGGTGCCAATTTCAAAACGGCGGATGGTGCGTTCGTGCGAACTGCCGCGTTTTTTGAAGACGGAGATGGCCTGACGGACTTCGCCATCGGCTTCAAAGTAGCGCAGCATGATGACGTTGTCGGCCAGGTAGCTGGCGTCGACGGCGTTGGTCATGCCGATTCCCAGCATACCTTGCTGTACGCCGACGATGATACTGACCACGCCACGCTGGCCCAGATAGGTCAGCAGCTCGTGCAGGTAGATGACGAGGAAGCGTTCATCCGGCACGGCATTCAGATAGCCATTCAAGCTGTCGATGACGACGACGCGCGCGCCATCATCCACCGACTGCATGACGGCCGTGGAAAATTCTCCGGGTGACAGTTCGGCCGGGTCGATCTGCTGGATGCTGAGCAGGCCGTTGTCGATGGCGCCCGACAGATGCAGTCCCAGACTGGTGCAGCGGTTCAGCAGATTGTTGCGTGCTTCCTCAAACAGGAACATGGCACAGCGTTCGCCGCGCTGGGTGGCGGCATACACAAACTGGGCGGCCAGCGAAGACTTGCCGGTGCCGGATGGACCGGTGATCAAGGTGCTCATGCCTTCTTCCAGTCCGCCACCGATCAAGGCATCGAGTGCTGGCATGCCGCTGGAAAGTTGCCGGCGCTGGTTGTCTGAGCGGCTATGGGCAGCCACCAGGCGAGGGTGGACATGCAGGCCGCCCTTGACGATCTTGTAGTCATGGGCGCCGCCACGGAACTGCACGCCGCGGTATTTGACCACGCGCAGCCGGCGGCGCTCGGCGCCATAGGCCTGATCGGCCAGCTCCAGCGTGAGCACCGCGTGGGCCACGCTGCGCACTTGCAGGTCGGTGCTGAGGGCCGTGCGGTCATCAAGGAAAATGGTGGTGCAGTTACGGCTGCTCAGATACTGTTTGAGCGCGAGTACCTGGCGGCGGTAGCGCAGCGGACTTTCCGCCAGCAGCTGGAGCTCGGACAGCGAATCGAGCACCACGCGGCGTGGCTGGTATTTGTCGATGGCGGCCAGCAGGCGCTGGGTGGTGCTGCCCAGTTCAATTTCCGAAGGATGGAAGATGGTGTACTGCTGTTGCGGATCCAGTATTTTTTCGTCAGGGATGATTTCCTCGATGTGGATGTCATCCATATTCCAGCCATGCGATTGCGCTACGCTGCGCAATTCCACGACGGTTTCGGCTAGCGTGATGTACAGCGTGGATTCGCCGCGCCGCACGCCTTCGTTCAGGAATTGCAGCGCCAGGGTGGTCTTGCCGGTGCCTGGTTCGCCCTCCACCAGATACAGCCGGTCCCGTGTCAGGCCGCCGCCCAATACGGCATCCAGGCCCGGCACGCCGGTGGCGAGAAAATCGGTAGTCAGGCTGTTTTGCTCTTCCATGGGTAGCATCCAAAACGAAACAAAAGTTATTCTGGATGCTACTGGAGTTGGCAGACTGGAGATGTACGATAGCGTACATAGTGCCGTGTAATGTCGCGTATCAGCGGCGTGCGCGCTGTTGTATGCCTTGCTGCTTGTGGCGGTACATGGCGCGGTCGGCGCGGCCCAGTAGCATCTCGATATCCTGTGGATCATCGGGGTGGTGGATGGCGATGCCGATGCTGGCGCTGAGGGTAACCGTTACGGTCTTGAGCACAAACGGCTGCTGCAATATGGGCAGTAATTTGTCGGCGGCTTCCTGGGCATCGGCGTCGCTGTGCAGCATCTCGAGGATGACGACAAACTCATCGCCCGCGAGGCGGCCGACAGTGTCGGTCTTGCGTACTGCAGCGCCGACACGTTCGGCGAACTGGCGCAGCAGCTCGTCGCCTTCATCGTGGCCGTAACGGTCGTTGACCTGTTTGAAGCGGTCCAGGTCGAGGAAGAATACGGCGCAGCTCTGGCGCGAACGGTTGGCGCGGCGCAGGGCTTCGGGCAGGGCCTGCATCAGCGCGCGGCGGTTGGGCAAGCCAGTCAGCGTATCGCGCAGCGCCATGGCTTCCATCGACGCGAACAGCGATTTGCGTTCGCTGATGTCGTGCAGGAAGGCGATGAACAGGTGGCCGCTGCTGCGTGGCACGTAGGCCAGCGAGACTTCCACCGGCAGCTCCTTGCCGTCGCGGTTGTGCAGGGCGAGTTCGACGCGCCGGCTCAGGACCGAGGCAGCGCTGTCGCCACTCTCGGCCAGCAGGCGCATATCGCGTTCGTAGGCGCGGCGCAGCAGCGGCGGCAGCATCATCGCGGCCAGTGGCTGGCCGATGACTTCCTTGCGCTGCCATCCCAGCAGTTTTTCCGCTTGCAGATTCCACTCGCGCACCACGCCGCCCGGATCGAGCGCGATGAAGGCGTCGTGGGCGTTGTCCAGAATCGCCCGCAGCTCGGCGGCGCGTTCCTGCAGCAGCTGTTGCGTGCTTTGTTCCTGCGCCAGCGCGCGCTCCAGCTGCAAGGCCTTGCGGGCGATTTCACGCGTGCGTTCGGCCACGGTGGATTCCAGCTTCTCGTTCAGCTTTTGCAGCTCGTCGACATGCAGCTGTTCGTTGCGCAGCATTTCGGCCAGACCGCGCGACAGCACCTGCACTTCGTGATAACTGTCGCTGGGGCGGATTTCGGGCAGCGTGGCGCCGCCCGGCGTGGCCAGGCCGCCTTCAATCGCGCGGCTTAGTGCGTTGAGTGGCCGGGTCAGGCGGCGTGCCGCAATCGCGGAGGCAATCGCCATTGCGGAGCCCAGGATCGCGCCCAGCAGCAGGATCTGGCGCTCCAGCGCGCGGGCGCCGGCCAGTGCCAGTTCTTCCGGCTGGCGCACCAGTATCGACCAGGTCAGCGTGGCCGCGTCTTCAGGATTGCCGCTGCGCGCGTAGCCGGTCAGGTAGGTTTTACCATCGGCCCAGGTTTCCTGCAAGGCGCCGGAAGCGCCACTGCGCGCCAGCGTCAGGCTGTCGCTGGTGATCTTCTGTTCTTCCATGCCGCGCGGGCCGAGCATGACGGTGCCGTCGCCGCGCACCACGAAAATGTCGGCTGAATACTGGCGGTCCGCCGGCGCGAAGATGGTCTGCACCATGCGGCGTGCCCAGCCCCAGCTCATGTGCACGCACAGCACGCCGCGGTAGGTGCCGTCCGGGCTGTACACCGGGCCGGCCGCATCGACAAAGCGCCATGGGTCGGCGCTGGCCGGCAGTTTTTTGCCCAGCAGCGTGGCGGGGTGGAAGTCGCCCGCATACAGCTTGTCCTGGCCACCCTTGAACCAGTCACGTTCGCTGACGTTGACGCCCTCCAGCAGGCTTTGGGTGGCGGCGTACACGGTGCCGTCCGGATTGGCCAGGCCTATCCAGGCGTAATCGGGGAAGGTCTTTTGCAGGTTTTCCAGCACCTTGCGCACTTCGTCCGGCGAGCGTGTCTGCCGCACCTGCTGCAGCTCGGACAATAGCTGCACGTCGCCGACGGCCTTGCGCACCACGCCGTTGAGCGAATCGCGCATTTGCCATGAGAGCTGCTGCAAGCGTTGCTCGGCCTCGCGGCGCGCGTAGTCGATGGCGAAATGATCGACCAGCACCAACAGGGCAAGCACGGTGAGCAGCACCGTGGCGCTGACACCGATGGTGACCAGGGTGGTGAGGCGGGGGCGGGAAGTACTGGTGGAAGACGGCAAAGGCATGCGCTGGTGGGCCGAAATGATGTCACACAGAAATTATCTGATTGTAGCACCGGGCCTTGGGCGTATAGCGGTGTCATAGACAAAATCGTCAGCTTAAACCACGCTTAACTTTGCCGCGCTGCACAAGAAAGTTGCTTGACTTAATTAGAATGATCGTTCATTCTATCGTCTGTGCTTAATTTTTATACAGAAAGCTCACTCCATGGAAGCCTTTTTCTGCAAAAAACCTCTGCTGCGGACCGCTGGCGCCGCAGCAATACTCTCCGCAATCGCCGTCCTGGCCGGTTGCTCCAAATCCACGACCGAAGCACCTCACAAGCAGCAGGTGGCGGAAGTGGGCGTTTTCAAAGTGGCGCAGGAAGCGCTGCAAATCACGACCGAACTGCCGGGCCGCACCGCCGCTTATCAGGTGGCTGAAGTGCGCCCGCAGGTCAATGGTCTGATTCAGAAACGCCTGTTTGTTGAAGGCGCCGACGTCAAGGCCGGCGTGGCGCTGTACCAGATCGACCCCGCTATCTATCAGGCGGCCTACAACTCGGCCAAGGCGGCACTGGCCAAGGCCAAGGCCAACCTGATGACCGCCGCGCCGAAAGTGGCGCGCTACAAGGATCTGGTGGCGATTGAAGGCGTGAGCAAGCAAGAGTACGACGACGCCGTCGCCTCGCACGAGCAGGCCAAGGCCGATGTGGAATCGGCCACCGCCGCGCTGGAACAGGCCAAGATCAACCTGGACTACACCCATGTGGACGCGCCGATCAGTGGCCGCATCAGCCGTTCGGCTGTCACGCCGGGCGCGCTGGTGACGGCCAACCAGACCACTGCGCTGACCACCGTGCAGCAGCTGGACCCGATCTACGTTGACGTCACCCAGAGCAGCGAGGACATGCTGCGCCTGAAGCGCGAAATCGAAACTGGCGGCCTGAAAAAAGATGGCGGCCAGGCCAAGGTGACGCTGCTGCTGTCGGACGGCACCAAATATGCGGAAGCCGGCAAGCTGCAATTCTCCGACGTGACGGTTGATCCGGGTACCGGCAACGTCACGCTGCGCGCGCTGTTCCCGAATCCTAAGCACGATCTGCTGCCTGGCATGTTTGTGCGTGCAGTGATCGACAGCGGCGTCAATGAACACGCCATCGCCGTGCCGCAGCAGGGCGTGACCCGTAATCCCAAAGGTGAAGCTACTGCGCTGGTGCTGAACAAGGAAGGCAAGGTCGAGCAGCGCATCCTGGTCACCGGCGGTACGCTGGGCGCCAAGTGGCTGGTCAAGTCCGGCCTGAATGACGGCGATCTGCTGATTGTGGAAGGCGTGCAGAAAGTGAAGCCGGGCGCACCGGCCAACGTCGCCAAGCCGGCGTCCAACGTGGCCACCGCCGGTGGCGCAACGCCAGCAAACGCCAAGAGCGCGCAATAAGGAGATAGCACATGTCCCGTTTCTTTATTGATCGCCCGATTTTTGCGTGGGTGGTCGCCATCGTCATCATGCTCGCGGGCGTGATTGCGATTCTCGGCCTGCCGATATCGCAGTATCCAAGCATCGCTCCGCCATCGATCTCGATTAGCGGCTCGTATCCAGGCGCTTCGGCCAAGACGGTGGAAGACGCCGTTACCCAGATCATCGAACAGAAGATGAAGGGTATCGATGGCCTGCGCTATATGTCCTCGTCGTCCGATTCGACCGGTGGCGTCAGCATCACGCTAACCTTCAAGAGCGGCACCAATCCTGACATCGCGCAGGTGCAGGTGCAGAACAAGCTGCAGCTGGCCACGCCGCTGCTGCCGGCCGCCGTTCAGCAGCAAGGTCTGGTGGTTGCCAAGGCCACCAAGAACTTCCTGATGGTGCTGGGCTTTGTGTCCGAAGATGGCTCCATGAAGCAGGCCGACATTGGCGACTATGTGGCCGCCAGCGTGATTGATCCGATCTCGCGCGTGGAAGGTGTGGGCGACGTGACCAACTTCGGTTCGCAATACGCCATGCGTATCTGGCTGGACGCGGCCAAGCTGCAAAGCTACCAGCTGACGCCTGCCGACGTTTCCAACGCCATCACCGCGCAGAACACGGAAGTCTCCGCCGGTGAACTGGGCGGCCTGCCTGCCGTCGCCGGCCAGCAGCTGAATGCGACCGTGACCGCGCAAAGCCGTCTGCAAACCGCCGAACAATTCGGCGCCATCCTGCTCAAGACGTCCACCAATGGCGCCACCGTGCACCTGCGCGATGTCGCCCGCATGGAGCTGGGCAGCGAAACCTACAACATCCTGGCCCGTTACAACGGCAAGGCGGCATCCGGCATGGCGATCAAGCTGGCTACCGGCGCCAACGCGCTGGAAACCGCAAACGCCGTCAAAGCCAAAGTCGCCCAGCTGGAGAAGAACTTCCCGCACGGCCTGAAAGCCGTAGTGGCCTTCGATACCACCCCATTCGTCAAGCTGTCGATTGAAGAAGTGGTGAAGACGCTGGTGGAAGCGATCATCCTGGTGTTCCTGGTGATGTATCTGTTCCTGCAAAACTTCCGCGCCACGCTGATCCCAACCATGGCGGTGCCAGTGGTGCTGCTGGGTACCTTCGCGATCCTGTCGGCGCTGGGCTACTCGATCAACACGCTGACCATGTTTGCCGTGGTGCTGGCGATTGGCCTGCTGGTCGATGATGCGATCGTGGTGGTGGAAAACGTTGAGCGCGTGATGACGGAAGAGGGCTTGTCGCCGCTGGAAGCGACCCGCAAGTCCATGAGCCAGATCAGTGGTGCGCTGGTGGGTATCGCGATGGTGCTGTCGGCCGTGTTCGTGCCGATGGCCTTCTTCAGCGGTTCGACCGGTGTGATCTACCGCCAGTTCTCGATCACGATTGTGTCGGCGATGGTGTTGTCCGTACTGGTGGCGATGATCTTCACGCCAGCGCTGTGCGCGACCATCCTGAAGCCGGTGGAAAAAGGTCACCACATGACCAACAAAGGTTTCTTCGGTTGGTTCAACCGTACCTTTGACCGCAGCAGCACAAAATACCAGGGCATCGTGGGTTCGATCCTGAACCGCGGCGGCCGTTCGCTGGCCGTGTATGGCCTGATCGTTGCCGTGCTGGCGGTAGTGTTCATGCGCCTCCCGACTTCCTTCCTGCCGGAAGAAGACCAGGGCGTGCTGTTCTCGCAGATTCAGCTGCCGACCGGTGCCACGCAACAGCGTACGCTGAAGGTCATCGAGAAAGTCGAAAACCACTTCCTGACCGAAGAGAAGGATGCCGTGGCTTCCGTGTTCGCCGTGGCTGGTTTCAGCTTCAGCGGCAATGGCCAGAACAGTGGCATCGCCTTCGTGCGCATGAAGGACTGGGCTGAGCGTCCGGGCGCTGCCAACCGCGTCAACGCAATTGTGGGCCGCGCGATGGGCACCTTCTCGCAGATCAAGGATGCGATGGTGTTTGCGTTTGCGCCACCTGCGGTGCTGGAACTGGGTAACGCCAGCGGCTTCGACTTGCAGCTGCAGGATATCGGCGGCGTCGGTCACGAAGCGCTGATGGCCGCACGTAACCAGATGCTGGGCATGGCGTCGAAGAGCCCTGTGCTGGTCGGCGTGCGTCCTAACGGCCAGGAAGATACGCCGCAGTACAAGATCACTGTTGACCAGCAGAAGGCGATTGCCCTCGGCCTGGCGGTGGCGGATGTGAACAAGGTGCTGAGCACCGCCTGGGGTAGCGCTTACGTCAACGACTTCGTGGACCGCGGCCGTGTGAAGAAGGTGTACCTGCAAGGTGCGGCCGAATCGCGCATGACGCCGGAAGACCTGAACAAGTGGTTTGTACGGAATGCCGATGGCCAGATGGTGCCTTTCTCCGCCTTCACCACCGGTCAGTGGATTTATGCGTCGCCACGCCTGGAGCGCTACAACGGCCTGCCATCGACCGAGATCCTCGGTATGCCGGCACCGGGCCAGAGCTCGGGCACGGCGATGAAGGAAATCGAAAAGCTTGCGGAACAACTGCCGCCGGGTATCGGCTACGAGTGGACCGGCCTGTCGACCGAGGAACGCGACTCCGGTTCGCAAACCACGCAGCTGTATGCAATCTCGATCCTGATTGTGTTCCTGTGTCTGGCCGCGCTGTATGAAAGCTGGTCGGTGCCGTTCTCGGTGCTGCTGGTGGTGCCGCTGGGTGTCGTCGGTACCGTGCTGGCAACCTGGGGCTTCAAACTGTCGAACGACGTCTACTTCCAGGTCGGCCTGCTGACCGTGATTGGCCTGTCGGCGAAGAACGCGATCCTGATTGTGGAATTCGCCAAGGAGCTGCAAGAGCAGGGCATCGAGTTGAAAGAAGCGACGCTGCAGGCAGTCAAGCTGCGTCTGCGTCCGATCCTGATGACCTCCATCGCGTTTGGCCTGGGCGTGCTGCCGCTGGCGATCAGCAGCGGCGCCGGTTCCGGCAGCCAGAACGCGATCGGCGTGGGCGTGCTGGGTGGGATGCTGTCGGCGACCTTCCTGGGCATCTTCTTCGTGCCGCTGTTCTTTGTGCTGGTGCGTGGCTACTTCGCGCCGAAGAAGGCTGCTCCAGCAACTGTAGAGGTGCATTAATATGAAAAAGTCTTTATTCACGATGGCGGCGCTGGCGATGTTGGCCGGCTGCAGCCTGGCGCCGGTGTATGAACGTCCGGCGCAACCGGTGGCGCAGGCCTGGCCTGCGGGGGATGCCTACAAGGGCGTGCCTGCGGCAGCGGCCGATGCCAAGCCGGTATCGCAAATCCTGTGGCGCGAATACTTCGCCGATGAAAAGCTGCGCCAGGTGATCGAGCTGGCGCTGGCCAACAACCGCGACCTGCGCGTCTCGGTGCTCAATATCGAGAAGGCCAAGGCGCAGTACAACATCGACACGGCAGCGCTGCTGCCCAAGCTGTCGGCCAATGTGAACCAGAGCGCGTCGCGCACGCCATCAACCATGACCGGCACCGGCGAAGCGGCGATCAACCGCCAGTACAGCGGCGGCCTGACGATGGCGTCGTATGAGCTGGACTTCTTCGGCAAGGTGCGCAACCTGTCGGAAGCCGGTCTGCAAACCTATCTCGGCACAGAAGAGGCGCGCCGCGCGCAGCAGATTACGCTGGTGTCGGAAGTGGCGAATGCCTACATGACGCTGATCGCTGACCAGCAGCGTTTGAAACTGGCGCAGGAAACCCTGAAGTCGCAGCAGACCACGTATGAACTGAGCCAGAAGCGCTTTGCTTCCGGCGTCGTAGCTGGCACCGATATGTACGATGCGCAGACCAGCGTGGAAACCGCACGTAACGACGCTGCGGTCTACACCGCGCAAGTGGCGCTGGACCAGAACGCGCTGGCGCTGCTGGTCGGCAGCGCCGTGCCTGAAAACCTGCTGCCGTCGGGTGATCTGAGCGAAGTATCGCAGCTGGCCGCGATTCCGGCCGGCCTGCCATCGGACCTGCTGCAATCACGTCCGGACGTACAGGAAGCAGAACGTTCGCTGCGCGCTGCCAACGCCAATATCGGCGTGGCGCGTGCTGCCTTCTTTCCGAGCATCTCGCTGACGGCATCGGGCGGTAGCGCCAGCCGCACCTTGTCTGGCTTGTTCAAGGCGGGTTCGTCGACCTGGAGCTTTGCGCCGCAAATCAACCTGCCGATCTTTGACGGTGGCGTCAACCGCGCCAACCTGACGATCGCCAAGGCGGACCGCGACATCTCGGTGGCGCAGTACGAGAAAGCGGTACAGACCGCGTTCCGCGAAGTGGCCGATGCACTGGCCACGCGCGGCACGCTGGATGATCGCCTGGCGTCGCAGCAGGCGCTGGTGCAGGCTGCTGAGAAAAGCTACACCATCAACGAGGCACGCTATCGCAAAGGTGCGGACTCGTACCTGAACGCGCTGGTGTCGCAACGCGCGCTGTATTCGGCCCAGCAGGGCCTGATTACCACGCGCCTGGCCAAGTCCAGCAACGCCGTCAGCCTGTACAAGGTGCTGGGCGGCGGCTGGCAGCCGGAACTTCCGCAGCCAAAAGGCTGACCTTTGGCGGCGGGTGTGGTATCTTGCGCCCGCCGCTAAATTCTCATGTTAAATTGACCATCCCAGGCAAGAATCGACCAAGGACCGCCCATGAACGCCCCCGCCAAACGACGCACAGACCCTGAACGCGCGCAAAGCCGCCGCAATCAGGTATTGCAGGCGGCAGCGTTGTGCTTCGCGCGCAGCGGTTTCCATGGCGCCAGCATGTCCGAAATCTCGAAAGAGGCGGGCATGAGCGCGGGCCACATCTATAACTACTTCGACAGCAAGGAAGCCATCATTATGGCGTTTGTCGATCTGGAAGCGGAGCATGTGACCACGCAGTTGCGTGAGCTGGAGAGCAAGGACGATCCGCTGCAATCGATGATCGATGAAGCGCCACGCCATATCGACGAAAACCTGGACCCGCATTTCTTCCAGCTGCCGATGGAGATGTTTGCCGAGGCGGCGCGCAATCCCAAGATTGCGGAGGCGATGCGTGCGGCGGATGTGTCGGCGATGGAGCGCTTCCGTCCCCTCATCAAGCGCGAGCGCGAGCGGCGCGGGCTGGCGGTGGACGATGCGCTGCTCGAAGGCCGCATCGACACGCTGGTGTCGCTGTTCCATGGCTTGCCGATCCGGGCGTTGCATCGTCCGCACCTGAACCGCGACTCGCTGATCGAAGGCTACCGCGTCGCCCTGAAGGCGCTGCTGCTGACCTGATTTGTCTCGTATTGTTTCGCGTGCCTGCACGTGCGCCGCTGCTGTTGTACCATGCCTGATGTCTCTTATCTGACTATCGGAGCATCATGACTTCCTACGTAATTCCCGCCCATGACATCGTTGGCCTGCCGGTGGCCGGCACGTCCGACCTGTTCCCTGTCCGCCGCGTCTACTGCGTTGGCCGCAACTACGCCGGCCATGCGCGTGAAATGGGCTCGGACCCTGACCGCGAGCCGCCATTCTTCTTCTGCAAACCAGGCGACGCGCAAGCTGTGGTGCCGGCGGCGCCTAACCGCGTGCTGGAACTGCCATATCCGTCAGCGACCAGCAATCTGCATTATGAATGTGAGCTGGTGGTGGCGATCGGCAAAGGCGGCGCGAATATTTCGGTGGAAGACGCTGCATCGCACATCTTTGGCTACGCCGTGGGCTTCGACATGACGCGCCGCGACCTGCAATTCAAGATGCGCGACGCGGGCCGTCCGTGGGAAATCGGCAAGGCGTTCGACTTCTCCGCGCCAATCGGCCTGATTCACCGCGCGGAGGAGGCGGGCGATATCAACAACGCCGCAATTCAGCTCGATGTGGATGGCGTGACCAAACAGTCCTCCGCCATCTCGCATCTGATCTGGTCTATCAGCGAAACCATCGCCAACCTGTCGACGCTGTTCACGCTGGCGCCGGGCGACCTGATTTTCAGCGGCACGCCGGAAGGTGTGGGCGCGGTGGTGCGCGGCCAGGTATTGGAAGGCAAGGTCGAAGGTCTGTCGCCGATCACCGTCAAATTGGTATAAATCGTTTATAGCAGCGCGTCTATCGCGGCCAGTGCCGCGAGGGCGCCTGCTGCCAGCCCGACATCCCTGGTGCTGGCCACCTGTGGTTCGCGTGGATTGATGCGGACCATGCGGCTATTGCGGTGCTGGAGCACCGTCTGGCCGAAATGGCGTACCGACGGTATCGCCACGCCTGCGCCCAGTTCAATCACCAGCGGCCGCTGCGCCTTGTGCAGCAGCGCGTGCAGACGCCGTTCCTGTTGTGCGGAGCGTCCTTCGTTCCATCCCCAATCCCCAAACATCAGAATATTTGGCCGCGCCATATTGCCGCAATGAGGGCAGGTCGGCGCTGCGCCAAGCAAGCGGCACGCATCATTGTCGACTTGTGGTGCATAGTCCCGGGCACTCCAGATATGCCCGCCGCACGGCTCAAGGCATTGCAGATGATGGATAGAGCCATGGCATTCATAAATGCGTTGCCCGTCAAAACCGGCCGCCTGAAAATGGCCATCCACATTGCTGGTAAAGACGCCATACCCATGCGCCATCCGCTCGCCCCATTTCTTCAGCAGGCCGAAGCCCGCGTGCGGGATGGTGGCGCGATACAAATTGAGCCGGTGCCCATAAAATCCCCAGGCCAGCGTTGGGTCGTCTTGGAAAGTGGCGGGCGACGCCACGCTGGTGAACTCCATTCCCGCCCGGCCTAATGCCGGATAGGCTTTCCAGAAACCCTGGTTGCCGCGAAAGTCCGGCAAACCGGAATCCACGCCCATGCCCGCTCCGGCCGCCACGATCAGCAAATCGGCCTGATGTAGGAGGGCGGCGGCGTGTTCAAGATCAGCAGGATTCATGACGGCTATGGTAGCTCACAAAGCAAACATGACAAATACTTAAACCCGCTGCTATAATTAGCTGTTCGTCGGGGCGTAGCGCAGCCTGGTAGCGTACGTGCATGGGGTGCACGGGGTCGGAGGTTCGAATCCTCTCGCCCCGACCAACACTAAAGAAATCAAAGACTTAGGCCAATCATTAGATTGGCCTTTTTCTTTTGTGCTGCGCTTCGAATCGACGATTGGGTATAAGATCTTTGACAAAACCAGTCATCGCGCCCCTCCTGCAGCCCCCACCGAAGAAATCATCATGGAAGACTTTGCTCACAACCCGGATGCCGAATATTTGTGGAATCGCCGCGCAGCGATCCAATTGCGTGCGCTGATGAATCGTATTTATTATCAGGAGCGGCAACGTATTTTCGAAATGAGAGAAGGGCTGATTAAAGTGATTGCCATTTTGTGTGGCTCGCTTGCGTTTGCCAGAATCGCAGATCCTGGCTTGGTGCAATGGTGTGCCGCAGTCATTACGATTAGTAGTGCCGCCTCACTGGTGTTCGGGTTTGGTACGAAGGCGAGAGATAGTGCACGGCGAAGTTCTGAATGGACGTTGTTGGAGCGCGATATTGAATTGCTTGGACAGCGTGATTACACAGAAGGCGACTTGGCGAAATGGGCAGCGCGGTGTAATGAAATTGAGGCTGATGAGCCTGCCACCCATGCTGGCCTGATGGAGCGCTGTTATCAGCGCGCCTGTGCTTCTTTAGGACAGATACCCGAAGGTCAATCAGCATTGCCCTTTTGGCAGCGATATTTCCCTGCCGTGCTTATTCAATAAATCAAGATGCGGCCATCCGGTGTCGCCTGGGTCGTTTGCCGGTCACTCTATCGCCCCGTCACAGGACAAATTTCTTCAGCAGAAGGGGGAGTAGCTGCGCCAGTATCACGGTGGTGGCTACCCACACAATGATGCTGTTTTTAGCTTCGGCCAAGTCCGCTTTTGTGACGTAGTTCGACTTGATGACCGCCAGGTCAATCTTCATTGCCGCGACGTCGGCTTCAAGTTTTTCAATCCGCGCTTCCATCTTTTGATAATAGGCCGGCATCTTTTCATCGTCAAATTTCATGGGCATAACGTGCTCCCAGGCTGGTAGCCAAGGGACTCGGCTTTGCTGATGGTGGTAGCGGTGGGCAGGGCGTGGCTAAGGCCGGTGAGCGGGAAGAAGGGCCGGTAGCGGACTTCATCGCAGTCGGTGCCGGGCGCGCACAGGCGGGCTCGGACGAAGCGGATACAACTGCTGCCGTTGGGGTTGGCGATGCAGTTGATGTGTACGCGTGCCGGGCAGGCGGGCAGACTGGCGGTGGGGATGGGCGTCATGGCCAGGCTACCGTTGGCGTTGCGGGTAAGGGCCAGGTAGTCGATGCGGATGTGGGCGTCGGTGACTGGGTCGCCTAGTGGCAGCAGGCCGCTGCTGTCACGCAGGATGGCGGCCTGGCGCACGCTGTCCATCACGACGGGATTGCTGAAGTCGCTGACTGCTGCGGCATAAGCGGCGCGGCGCGTGACTTCCTGCAGGGTGTTCCAGACGTACACCACGCGCGCGAGCTCTATCACGAAGAACAGCACGGTGAAGAAGATCACTGCGCTGAGCGCGAATTCGGCTGTAGTGGCGCCGCGTTGATGGTGTTTAGTAGCCGACATAGCGCATGCTGTGGCTGATGCGTAGCCGCTGAGTGGGCAGGTCCGGTGCGTAGCCGGGCAGCAGATTCGGTATCTGCACGATGATGGTGACGGTGACCTGCGCGGGCAAGGCGCCGGTAAGCGCAGGACAGGGTACGTCGTCACAGGTCAGATACACCAATGCGTCGCCCGCCATCGCATCCAGTTCAGTCAGCACCATGTTCTCGGTCAGGTCGAGCTCATGGCCAAGCACGGTGGTGTTTCTGATGTTGGCGGCGGCAACGCTGGCCAGATAACGCGCACCATCGCGCGCGGCTTTTTGCGCGACGTCGTAGTTGTAGGTGATGCGCCCATAGAACAAGACGATGGTCAGCATGGTCAGCAGCACCGGCAGCACCAGTGCCAGCTCCAGTACGACGGCGCCACGTTGCCGCTTCATCGCTGTAGCTCCACTGCGCCCGACAGCGACGATGGTGCCGCCACACCGGCAAACTCGGCGGGGAGGCTGGTCGCCGTCGCGGGCACCGTCATGAAAAAGCGTCCCACGCCCAGCACGCTGGCTTGCGCAGTTGCCCCGGCCGGCACAGGGCACGACAGCAGCGCAACGTTGAGTACACGGCGTCTGGACAGGCCGGGCTGATGCGCAGCCGATGGCGCCAGGTAGTTGCCGCCGCTGGTAGTGCTATACGGCGTAGAGCTCGCCTGTGCCGATGGATAGCCCACCGCTGCCGGCGGCCCCGGCGTGTACAGGGTCGACCATGCGCTGGTGCTGAAGCTGTTGTAGCCATTGGCTGGTTCTACTGGCGATGCGGTGTAGGCGGAATAGGGCACGGCCTTGGCAAAGGCCCACAACGGCCCATACAGCGGCGCGGTGTTGCTGGGATCGCCAGGAAGCGGGTCGGCGCGCGTCCACAGCCGGGTGCTGGCGTTGGTCCAGCTCGCGGCGGTTTGTGTCGTGGTCGGTGTGCTCATCCAGGTGATGCTGGCGTAGCTGTAAGTGCGGATATTGCTGTCGGGCGGCGCGCCTTCCGGTGTGCAGTTGCCGCCGCTGTAGTTGTCGAAGCGCGAATTCAGATGTGTGTACAACGCGGCCAGCGGAAAGCCGCGCTGCACGTGCAGGGCGCCACCCATCAGGCTGCTCATGAGCATACTGCCAGCGCAGACAAACGGCCCGACTGTCGCCGTACCAAAGTTGGCCGACGATCCCGCCATGCCCGGTGGCGACAAGGGATCGATGAGAAAGTTCGCCGGCGTAGTGCCGTTGGGATTCAGGTTCATCAGGTCATAGGCGACGCCACGGCGAAAGCCAAACTCCACCAGCTCGTTGTACGTGCTGCTGCCGCTGTTGGCGCGTGAAGCCGCCGCAGTGGGCGCTTGCGCGCAGATGCCCAGCGGCGTGACCTGGATGCTCAGTCGTCCCGCCACCGCGCGCGCCGGCGCCTGGATCACCGATGGCGCGTTGCCGCTAAAACGCATGAAGATGGTGGCCACGCTGCTCACCGTCGCGTCCAGTGCGGCGGTATCGACCTTCGCAAACAGCATGCTGGTCGGCGCGGACTGCGCGCCCGCCGCATCGACCCATCCCACATCCGGCGTGCTGGATGCGGCGGCAAAGCGCAGCGCAGCGCTGGACCACGGTACGGACTGCTTGTTGTACTGGTAGGGATAATTCTGTGCGGCGCTGGCAGCCGCCGCGACGGCGTTGTTGATGCCGGCCACCGTCCCGTTGAGTTCGCGGGCGGCAGCTAGTGCAGCGGTATCGGCCAGCGCCTGCAATTCGGCCTTGCGGTTGTAGACCAGCGCCAGATCCAGCGCCAGCCCGGCCATGCTCAGCAAGGCCATCACCATCAGCGTGAACAGGATGGCGATGACGCCGCGTTGGCGTGCCGGGCGGGGATAGGGGAGAGGGCGCATGCGTCCGATTCTATCCAGCAGGAAACATCAGCATTTGATGCGGCACAAGGGGCAACGCTCCTGACAGAAACTGTCACGACCCTCTCGTAACATAGTTTCATTGCCAACCTTGATCGGAGAATAAAAATGAGCCCAGACTATGTCCTGTTGTATGTTGATAATCCTGCCGCCAGCGGCGAGTTCTATGCAGACCTGCTGAACATGCAGCCGGTGGAAACCTCGCCGACCTTTGTGCTGTTCGTGCTGCCGTCCGGCCTCAAGCTGGGCCTGTGGTCGCGCCACACGGCGGAACCGACCGTGCAAGCCTTCGCCGGCGGCAGCGAGCTGGCGTTTGCGGTGCCGGACCGTAGCGTGGTCAACGATATGTACACCGACTGGTCGGCGCGCGGCCTGGCGATTGCCCAGCGGCCTGTCGCCATGGACTTCGGTTTCACCTTCGTGGCGCTGGACCGCGATGGCCACCGCCTGCGTGTGCTGGCGCTGGAAAACTGAAACCAGGCGTATGAAATCCGGTGAAAGGGGGCTGCGGCCCCCTTTTCCGTTGACACTCAAAATCATTGGGTGCTATATTTTGAACCGTGATTGGGAACGTTTCCAATCTGTTGGGCACTTACCCTCGTCTCTTCGCCCCGCGAAGTTGCCGGCGCCTTGGGCGGCGCCGGTTTTTTTCCCGGCAGGAAGACGGTAGTATCTGGCATCACCATAAAAAAATACGGAGACTGGATGACCAAGCAGAGTACGGGCGCGTCGCGCATCGCATGGACCTTGCTCGCTTCGCTGGCGCTGTGCGCCACCGGCAAGGCTAGCGCGGCAGCCGCCGCAGCCGCCCCCAAGGCGGAGGTGATGCACTGGTGGACCTCCAGCAGCGAATCGGCCGCCGTGCGCAAGTTTGCCGACGCCTTCCGCGCCGCTGGCGGCGTGTGGGGCGATACCGCGATTGCGGGCGCGGACCAGGCCAAGGCCGTGGCCATCAACCGCATCGTCGGCGGCAATCCACCGACCGCCGCGCAGTTCAACACCACCAAACAATTCCGCGATCTCATCGACCAGGGCTCGCTCAACAACGTCGATGACATCGCCGCGCGGGATCGCTGGGATCAGCTGATGCCGCAGCCGGTGCTGGACGTTATCAAGGTCAAAGGCCATTTCTATGCGGTGCCGGTGGACATCCACATGTCAACCTGGATCTGGTATTCGAAAGCGGCGTTCAAAAAAGCCGGCATAACGAAAGAACCGGCCACGCCGGACGAGCTGTTTGCCGCGCTGGACAAGCTCAAGGCGGCCGGCCTGGTTGGCCTGGCGCATGGCGGCCAGCCATGGCAGGAGAACATCCTGTTCCAGGCCATGCTGGCCAATGTCGGCGGCAAGGACTTGTATTTGCAGGTGCTGCGCGACCGCAATCCCAAGGCTATCAATTCGGAAGCCTTTAAAAAAGTGCTGCTGGCCTTCAAGCGTTTGCAAAGCTATGTCGATGCCGGTTCGCCTAACCGCAACTGGAATGACGCTACCGCCATGCTGATTAGCGGACGTGCCGGTGTGCAGATCATGGGCGACTGGGCCAAGGGCGAATTCGCTGCCGCGAAACAGACGGCGGGCAAAGACTTCGGCTGTATTCCCGGCCTCGGCGCGAACGTCCCCTATCTGATTCAGGGCGACGCGTTTGTCTTCCCGAAAACCAGCAATGCCGACGCGGTGCGTGCGCAGAAGCTGCTGGCAACCACCATGCTGGCGCCGGGCGCGCAGCTGGAGTTCAACAAGATCAAGGGTTCCCTGCCGATTCTGAGCAACGTCGATACCTCGACCATGGACGTTTGCGCGCAGGCTGGCATGGCCATCCTCAAGGATAAATCCCGTGCGGTCGGCATGATCGAGGTGTTCCTCACGCCCGACCAGAATGGCGCCTTGCAGGACGTGCTGACCACGTTCTGGAACACGCGCATGCCGGTGGAAAGAGCGCAGAAGGGGATTGCCTCTGCGTTGCAGGACTAATTGGGCTAAAGTGGTCTGCTTGTCATGTTTTGGGGCGTGGGTTATCCTTGCCGCCGCATAGACAGAACAGATAAGGGAACTCGTGGCAACCATCAAAGACGTAGCCCGGCTGGCGGGCGTGGGATTGGGCACCGCCTCGCGCGTTATCAGCGGCAAGGGATCGGTGTCGCAATCCACCACGGACAAAGTGCGCAAGGCGATCGAGGAGCTGGAATTCCGGCCATCGCACGCGGCGCGCTCGCTGCTGTCGGGGAGCTCGCAGATGGTGGGCGTGTACATTCCGTATCTGAGCGGGACGTTCTATACGCCGATTCTGCAGTCGATCTACACGGCCCTGCGTGCAGCAGGCTTGAACATGGTGGTGGCGTTCGGCGTCGGTGACGGCGATGCGCGCAACCAGGCGATCGAGGGCGTCAACTTCCTGATCGAGCGTGGCAGCGATGGCCTGATCGTGATGAGCAATGCGATGGAAGAAGAAGACTTCCTGGCACTGGGGCCGTTCCAGTCGAAGGTGGTGGTGATTAACCAGGACTTCGCGAGTATCACGGACCAGTGCTTCACGGTGAACCACGATGCCGGCGGACGGCTGGCCGCGCGTACCTTGCTGGACCTGGGGCACCGCAAGATCGCCGTGATTGCCGGTCGCGCTGCGGCGCCCGATAACCAGCAGCGTATCGCTGGCTTCAAGGATGAACTGGAAAAGGCGGGCATCGACACCAGCAAGATGTGGATGGCGGACGGTGAATTCACGCCGGAAGGCGGGCTGGCGTGCGCGGAGCAGCTGCTGCAATCGGGCGAGGAATTTACCGCAGTATTTTGCGCCAATGATGAAATGGCGGTCGGTGCGCTGTCGATGTTCCAGAAGGCTGGCGTGCAAGTGCCGCAGCAGGTGTCGGTGCTGGGTTACGACGATACGCACAGCGCGGAATTCACCGCGCCGCAGCTCACCACCGTGCACATTCCGTGGAGCGAGATGACCCTGAACGGGCTGAATTATCTGCTCAATCAGTGCTACGAATTAAAGCGTCCGGTGGTGCGCGAGTACCAGATCCATGTGGCGGAACGTGCTTCACTGGCGCGGCCGCCGCAGTAAGCAGTAAAAAGACGTAAAAAAAGAGGGCAGGCGCTGGTCGCATGCTCTTTTTTTGAGGTATATTGGAAACGATTCCACTGAATGGAACGGGGAGACTGATGTTTACACAACGATTGCTCAGAACAGCAGGCCTGGCGGCCGCGCTGCTGGCCGCGCAGTTGGCCGTGGCTGCGCAGGCGCAGACCGCTTTGCCCATGCTGCATACAGAGGGCACGAAATGGCTTGCGGCCGACGGCAAACAGCCGGCGCTGCGGGGCGTCAATCTGGGTAATTACCTGATCCAGGAATTCTGGATGATGGGGCAGGAGAACAAGTCCGTCGGCGACCAGTGCACGCTGGAGGCGGTCCTCGACAAGCGCTTCGGCTATCAGGAACGCCAGCGCCTGTACACGCTGTTCCGCGATAACTGGATCCAGCAGCGCGACTGGGACATGCTGCCGAAGATGAATCTGAATCTGGTGCGCCTGCCGTTCATCTACAGCGTGATCGAGGATGAGAAAAATCCACGCCACCTGCGCGCCGACGCCTGGAAGTATCTGGACAACGCCATCGACGAAGCCGAGAAGCGCGGCATCTATGTGATCCTTGACCTGCATGGCGCCGTGGGCAGCCAGGGCTGGGAACATCACAGCGGCTGCGCCGGCAAGAACAAATACTGGGACACGCCGGAATACCAGGAGCGCACCATCTGGCTGTGGCAGCAGATCGCCGCGCGCTACAAGGACCGTGGCGCGGTGGCCGGCTACAGCATCCTGAATGAACCGTGGGGCACCACGCCGGAGAATCTGGCCGTGGTCATGGGCACGCTCTACACGTCGATCCGCGAAGTGGACCAGAACCACGTCATCATCCTGCCGGGCCATAGCAAGGGCATCGATGCGTATGGCAAACCGTCCGAGCACGGCATGCGCAACGTCGCCTTCGAAATGCATCCATACCCCGGCCATTTCGGCTGGGGCAAACCGGGACTGGCCGTACATAAAGGCTGGCTGCAATGCGTGGGCGAAGGCGACAACGTGTGCAAATGGAAGGCCAAGCTGGAAGACCTGAACACCGCCTTCTTCGTTGGCGAGTTCCAGCCCTGGGCCTTTATGGGCGCTGAAAACGGCGGCCAGGTCATGCGCGTGACGTACGACACCTATGTCGCCAATGGCTGGGCGTCGACCGCATGGGCTTACAAACGGCTGACCAACCATGGCGGGCAGGGCACCGGCACCTGGGGCCTGGTCACCAACGCGCCCGGCGTCAAGATTCCTCAACTCGACTTCAACAAGGCCTCGCTGGCCGATATCGAAAACCTTTTCCGCCTGTTTGGCAGCGTGCCGTACGAGCCGCAGCAAACCGCCATCAAGTGGATGAATTCACCTACACCGCCAACTCCATTCGCCAAATAAAAACTATGACCATGATTCTTACTGACCTGCCTACGGCGATTAAACGTTCTGACTTTGCCAGCGATTTTCTGTGGGGTGTATCGACATCTGCCTATCAGATTGAAGGCGCCGTTGCTGAAGATGGCCGCGTGCCGTCGATCTGGGATACCTTTGCCGACACGCCGGGCAAGATCCGCGACGGCTCGACCGGCGCGGTCGCCTGCGACCACTATCACCGCTGGGAAGAGGACCTGGACCTGGCGCAGTCGATGGGCTTGAACTCGTACCGTTTTTCGATTGCGTGGACGCGCATCTTCAACGGCGTGGATGCGACGCCGAATCCGAAAGGACTGGAGTTCTATTCGAAGCTGGTGGACGGCATGCTGGCACGCGGCCTGCAACCATGGTGCACGCTGTACCACTGGGATCTGCCGCAGTACCTGGAAGACCAGGGCGGCTGGAACAACCGCGCCACCATCGACGCCTACCTGCAGTACGTGGACGTCATCACCAAACATCTGGGTGGCCGCATCAAGCACTGGATCACCCACAACGAGCCGTGGTGCACGGCCATGCACGGCAACTGGGACGGCATGCACGCACCGGGTAACAAGTCGCTGCCATTGGCGCTGCAGATCTGCCATAACGTGCTGGTGTCGCATGGCCGCGCGGTGCAGCTGATCCGCGCCAATGTGCCAGGCGCCAAAGTGGGCATCGCCCTGAGCCTGCATCCGGTGAAAGCCGCCAGCGACAGCGCTGCCGATATCGCCGCCGTGTCGCGTCACGACGCGCTGCGCAACCGCTGGTTCCTGGACGTGCTGTATGGCCGCGGCTATCCGGCGGAAGCGCTGGCGCTGGTCGGCAACGACGCGCCGAAGATCGAAGCAGGCGACATGGAGGCGATTGCTGCACCATGCGACTTCCTTGGCGTGAACTACTACTTCCCCGAGATTGTCCAGGACGCGCCGGACGAATATCCGCTGCGTACCAAAATCGTGTATCCGCAAGACCGACAGCGTACCGACTTTGGCTGGGAAGTCTCGCCGGAAGGCTTGATTACGCTGCTGGAGCGTGTCGCGCGCGACTATCCAACCGGTGACCTGTACGTCACTGAAAACGGTTCGTCCTACGACGACCACCTCGGCGCAGATGGCGCAGTGACCGACACCGCACGCCGCGACTACCTGATCCGCCATCTGGCAGCAATGCGCGATGCCATTGCTGCCGGTGGCAAGATCAAAGGCTATTTCGCCTGGAGCCTGCTGGACAACTTTGAATGGGCAGAAGGCTACCTGCGCCGCTTCGGCCTGACCTACATCGACTACGCAACGCAGCGCCGCATCGTCAAACAGAGCGGCGAGTGGTACAGCGCCTTCGTGCGCGGCAAAAACTGATAACTACAAACGGAGAGAGACTGAATGAATTCGCATAACCACATCCTGCGCCGCGCCGTGCTGGCCGCCACTGCCACGCTGGCACTGGGCATCAACGCCGTCGCCGCACCGGCCGCCAAACCGCTGACCGACTGGCCGCATATCACCAGCGCCGTCAAGCAGGACAAGGCCATGGAAGCGCGCATCAAGCAGATCGTGGCAGGCATGACGCTGGCGCAGAAAATCGGTCAGATGACCCAGCCGGAAATCAAATTCAGCACGCCTGAAGACATCCGCAAGTACTACATCGGCTCCGTGCTGAATGGCGGCGGCAGCTGGCCGCAAGGGAACAAGCATGCCAGCGCTGCGGACTGGGTCAAGCTGGCCGACGCTTACTACGACGCGTCGATGAGCACCGACATGAAGGTGCAGGTCCCGGTCATCTGGGGCATCGACGCCATGCACGGCAATTCGAATATGTACGGCGCCACGCTGTTCCCGCATAACATCGGCCTCGGTGCCGCGCATGATGCCAAGCTGATAGGCGAGATGGCCAAGTCGGTGGCCAAGGCGGTGCGTGCCACCGGTATCGACTGGGTGTTTGCGCCAACGCTGGCGGTGGTGCGTGACGATCGCTGGGGCCGCACCTACGAGAGCTTCTCGGAAGATGCGGCGATCGTTAAGGAATACTCGGGCGTTTACGTCAAAGGTCTGCAGGGCGATCTGAAATCGGACAACACCGTCGTCGCAACTGCCAAGCACTTTGTCGGCGATGGCGGCACGGCCGAAGGCAAGGACCGCGGCGTCAACCAGTCCACCATGTCGGAGATGATTAACATTCACGCGCAGGGCTACTACCCGGCGCTGGAAGCAGGCGTGCAGACGGTGATGGCGTCGTTCAATAGCTGGAACGACGTCAAGGGCGGCAAGGACCACGGCAAAATGCACGGCAGTAAAGAACTGCTGACCGTCGCACTGAAAGAGAAGATGGGCTTTGATGGCCTGGTGGTCAGCGACTGGAACGCCATCACCGAAGTGCCAGGCTGCGCCGAAGACAGCTGCGCCGCCGCCATCAACGCCGGCGTGGACATGGTGATGGTGCCGGAGAAGTGGAAACCCTTCATCGCCAACACCATCGCCCAGGTAGAGAAGGGCGAGATTCCGATGTCGCGTATCGATGATGCGGTAACCCGCATCCTGCGCGTCAAACTGCGCGCCGGTCTGTTCGATGGCAAGAAGCCTTCGCAGAACATCTACGCCGGCAAGCAGGAAGTGCTGCAAGACCGCGCGCTGGCGCGCCAGGCCGTGCGTGAATCGCTGGTCCTGCTGAAGAATAATGGCGGCGTGCTGCCACTGGCGCGCGGCAAGAAAATCCTCGTGGTCGGCAAGAGCGCTGACAACATGGCCAACCAGTCCGGCGGCTGGTCGCTGACCTGGCAGGGCACCGACAACAAGAACAGCGACTATCCATACAGCGACACCATCCTGGCAGGTATCCAGGATGCGGTTGGCAAGGACAACGTCACCTATAGCGAAAACGCCGCAGGGGTTGATGTCAGCAAGTTTGATGCGGTGATCGCGGTCATCGGCGAGACTCCGTATGCGGAAGGCGATGGCGACATCGGTCCCGCTGGCACGTTGCGTCTGTCGGGACGCCATCCGGAAGACCTGGCGGTGCTGCAGGCGGTATCGGGCAAGGGCAAACCAGTGGTGACGGTGGCGATCACCGGTCGTCCGCTGTACACCAATGACCTGCTGAATTTGTCGGACAGCTTTGTGGCCGCATGGCTGCCTGGCACGGAAGGCAAGGGCGTGTCCGATGTCCTGTTCCGCAAGGCCGACGGCAAGGTCAACGCCGACTTCCGTGGCAAACTGTCCTTCTCGTGGCCGAAGTCTGCGTGCCAGTCGCCGCTGAACGTGGGCGACGCCAACTACGATCCGTTGTTCAAATACGGCTATGGCCTGAACTACAGCAGCAAGACCTCGGTGCCGGCGCTGGACACCAGCTATCCGGAAGGCGGCTGCGGCAAATCGCTGGCGGTGCCGATCTATAACCCGACTGACCGTTCGACCTACGCCCTGTACGTCACCAGCGGCGACAAGCGCGTCGCTCTGGGCGCGGACCTGAACGCGGTGCACAACCTGCCCACCGTGAAAGTGGAAACTGCACAGATCAACACCCAGCAGGACGCCAAGCGCCTGACCTGGACCGGTCCGGCCAAGCTGGAAGCACAATCCAGCAAGGCCATCAAGGTGCCTGCCTACGCATTGGCTGACGGTGCACTGCAGTTTGATGCTATCGTGTCGGCTGCGCCGCAAGGCAAGGTTTCCATTGGCATGGAGACAGTGGCGCTGGACGCCAGTACCGTATTCCAGAAGCTGGCCGGCAAAGGCAAGCAGACGGTCAAGATTCCATTGGCCTGCTTCGGCGCCAAAGGACTGCCGCTGGCGGCACTGAGCACGCCATTCAGCGTGGCCGCCGACGCACCGTTTGCGGCGACGTTTGCCAACATCCAGGTGGTTGGCGGCGCTGCCAAGGACAAGGACGCGCTGGCATGTGGGGACTTCAAATAAATAAAGAAGCGTATAACGAGGAGAAAGTAAGAGTATGGAACACTATTCGCAAACTGCACCGGTAGCATCCGGGCAGTCGCAGGCGGGCGGCAATACCGGCCCGCTGGTCATCGTCACTATCCTGTTTTTCATGTGGGGTTTGCTGACGTCCCTGAATGACGTGCTGATTCCCCACCTGAAGGCGGTGTACACGCTGACCTATGTGCAGGCGATGCTGGTGCAGTTCTGCTTCTTCGGCGCGTATTTCATCGTCTCGCTGCCGGCCGGTATGCTCATCAAGAAGATCGGCTACCAGAACGGCGCCGTGGCAGGCCTGACGATTGCGGCGGCGGGCTGCGCGCTGTTCTATCCAGCGGCAACCAGCGGCTATACGCTGTTCCTGATTGCTTTCTTCGTGCTGGCTGGCGGCATCACCATCCTGCAGGTGGCCGCCAATCCTTACGTGGCGATATTGGGCGACGCGCGTACGGCATCCAGCCGTCTGACGCTGACCCAGGCCTTCAACTCGCTGGGCACCACCGTTGCGCCAACGCTGGGCGGCATCCTGATCCTGGCCGGCGGCGTTCTGAGCTCGGCCGACCTGGCCAAGCTGACCACCGAACAGCTGGCAGCCTATCACCACGCACAAGCGGCCAGCGTGCAAGGTCCTTACCTGGCGCTGGCTGGTGCACTGCTGGTGCTGGCAATCCTGTTCTCGCTGGCGCGTCTGCCGAAGATCATCGATACGGCAGCGGGCGGCGCACAAGGCGGCTTCTCCGAGGTGCTCAAGCACCGCCATCTGGCGCTGGGCGTGGTTGCGATCTTCCTGTACGTGGGCGGGGAAGTCAGCATTGGCAGCTTCCTGATTAACTTCATGGGTGATGCGCACGTTGCCGGCCTGTCCGCTGCGGATGCCGCGCCTTACGTCAGCTATTACTGGGGTGGCGCCATGGTCGGCCGCTTCATCGGCTTTGCGGTGATGCGTACCATCAGCCCAGGCAAGGCGCTGGCCTTCAACGCCGCAGCCGTGATTGTGCTGGTACTGGTGGCCATCTTTAGCGGCGGTGCACTCGCGATGTGGTCCCTGCTGGCGGTAGGCTTGTTCAACTCGATCATGTTCCCGACCATTTTCTCGATGGCGCTGAACAAGCTGGGTCCATTGACTGGCCAGGGTTCGGGCCTGCTGTGCATGGCGATTGTGGGCGGCGCGCTGGTGCCGTTCGCGCAAGGTCTGCTGGCCGATAACATCAGCCTGCAGCTGTCCTTCCTTGTGCCGGCGGCCTGCTATCTGTTCATCCTGTATTTTGGCGTGAAATACGCGAACATGTACACGGAGGAATAAGCTTTTCCGAAGCGCCTTTTAGAAGCTCCCCTCAGCTTGGGGAGCTTTTTTATTTTCTTTGATCTATCGCACAGACCTCGCATATTTTCGCCCCCTAAAATCATTGACATATCAATGAAAAGGAGTAGGTGCATGAATCATCCCATCAAAGCTTATCTGATCGGCGGCGGCATCGGCTCGCTGGCTGCAGCGGCATTCATGATCCGCGACGGTGGCGTGGCCGGCAGCGACATCACCATCTTCGAGGCGATGCCATTGGCAGGCGGCAGCCTCGATGGCGGCGGCAACCCGGACAGCGGCTATACGCTGCGCGGCGGCCGTATGCTCACCACCGACAACTACGAATGCACCTGGGACCTGTTCAAGAGCATTCCATCGCTGGAGCATCCTGGCCAGACGGTGTACGACGAAACTGCAGCTTTTAATGAAGCCAACAAGTCCCACTCGCGCGCGCGGCTGGTGGATCGCAACCGCTTCAAGGTCGATGTTACGTCCATGGGCTTTTCCATGCAGGACCGGCTGGAGCTGGTCAAGCTCACCGAAGCCGATGAAGCAACGCTGGGTGACAGCGCCATTACCGACTGGCTGTCGCCGGAATTCTTCGACACCAAATTCTGGTACATGTGGGCGACCACGTTTGCGTTCCAGCCGTGGCATAGCGCGGTGGAATTCAAGCGCTACCTGCATCGCTTCATGATGGAGTTCTCGCGCATCGAGACGCTGGAAGGCGTGAAGCGCACGGTCTACAACCAGTACGATTCCTTCGTGCGTCCTTTGCAGCACTGGCTGCATCAGCAGGGCGTGCAGATTGCGTTCAACAGCACGGTGCATGATCTTGAACTGACCGATGACGCCTCGACGGTCACCGCCATCCATTACACGCAGGATGGCGAAACCAAGATACTTCGCGTGCGCCCGGAAGACCTGGTGTTCTTCCAGAATGGCTCGATGACGGATGCCTCCAGCTACGGCAGCATGTTCAGCGCCCCGCCCAAGCTGGATAAGGACGACAGCCAGGGCTGGGCTTTGTGGGAAAAGCTGGCGCAAGGCCGTCCGCAGTTTGGCAATCCGGCTGCATTCAATTCCAGCATTCCCGAATCGTGGTGGGAGTCCTTCACCGTGACGCTGAAACAGCCGGCGTTCTTTGACCGCATGGAGAAATTCACGGGCAACCGCGCGGGCACCGGCGGCCTGGTAACGTTCAAGGATTCCAACTGGTTCATGTCCGTAGTGCTGGCGCACCAGCCACACTTTATCGGCCAGCCGGAAGGTGTGCAGGTATTCTGGGGCTATGGCCTGCATCCAGACCGCGTCGGTAACTTCGTCGCCAAGCCGATGGCGGAATGCAGTGGTGAAGAGATATTGCGCGAACTGTGCGGCCATCTGAACTTCGATTATGAAGAGGTGATGGCGACGGCAAACTGCATCCCATGCCGCATGCCCTACATCACCAGCATGTTCATGCCGCGCCAGTACAGCGACCGTCCGTTGCCGGTGCCGAAAGGCTCGCGCAACCTGGCCTTCGTCAGCCAGTTTGTCGAGGTGCCGGATGATGTGGTGTTCACGGTCGAGTACTCGGTGCGCGCGGCGCAGATGGCGGTCTACCAGCTGCTGGAAATCCAGCGCGAAGTGCCACCGATTACGCCGCATGACGAGTCGCTGAAAGTGAAGTTCGACGCGCTGATCAAGGCCTTTAAATAAGGTCGCCAGCAAAGTCTTTTGTGGAGGGATATACTCTTGATGTTGTCCCTCCACAGGAGCCGTCATGACAGGCAGGATGAGTAGAAAACACTGGTTCTCTCTGATCGTATTGACTGTCATCTTCGCCCATTACTGTTACTTCCGCGTCCCGTTTGTCGCCAATGACTACGGCCGCAGCATGGCTGAGTGGCCCTTGCTGGGTGACGTGCTGCTCTCCATTCCTCTGCTGTACTACTTCATGTTTCGCCCGCCGCTCAAACGCTTCCTGATGGCGTGGCTGGGCATTGTCGCCGCAGGGTTGCTGGTGGGCCGCGCGCTGATACCCGATGAAAGCAAATATCTGTGGCGCGGTATCGAAAGCTACTGGCTGCTGCTGGTGCTGGCCGAGAGTGCGCTGGAAATCTATTTGCTGGTGCTGGTCGCACGTCGCGTAAAGGCTTTGCTGCAATTGAACGGAAATGCCGACGAGGCGCTGGCGACCGCCGTTCGTGGCCGCTTTGGGCATAGTGGCTTCGCACCGTTTGCCTTGTTTGAAATGCGGATCTGGTACTACGCACTGTTCATGCGCAACGGCGAGCAACTGCGCTTTCGCGGCGAGCAGCACTTCAGCTATGGCAAGAACGACGGCAATGTGTCCAACCAGTTCGCGTTCATCATGGTGATGCTGTTTGAGATGCCGTTGTCGCACTTCATGCTGCACCTGATGTCGGTGAGACCATGGGCGGCGTGGCTGATGGACATCCTGAGTTTGTGGTCGATGCTGTATCTGGTGGCGGAATACCGCGCCAGCCAGTGGCGGCCCATCTCGCTCGATGGCAACGCAGTGCTGATCCGGAATGGCGTGTGTGCCGGCGACCGCGATGTGCCTTACGCGATGATCGAATCAGTGGTCCGCTGCGGCAACGACATCCGCCGCCAGCGTGGCATCCTGCGTTTCCGGCAGTTTGGCAGCCTGAATGTCGAGATTCAGCTGCAGCAAAACAGCAAGCTGGCGAACGGTTTTGGCCGCGTGCGGCCTGTCTCCAGAATCTACCTCAGCCTCGACAAACCCGACGCTTTCGTCGACGCCCTGCGCGCCAGAATCCCGCCGGCGCACCCACCGGTTTCTGCATAGGACCGAGCACACCAGGCGCTGTTCGTTGCCTGCACTTCCTCCGCATCGTCATGCACATCCGTGTAGTAGGGCGCGCGCGCCATCACCCCCGGAGACCAGCAGTGACAGCGGCTCTGCCAGCATTTGGCGTGGCGAACGGCCATGCAACAATTTGAAAGATTCTTCTTGCGTTGACGGAATACTGAATCCATAATCAATAAAAAAAATGAACAATCATTCATTATGGAGACAAAGATGCGTGGACGTATACCTGGTCCCGGCTGGACCTTTCATGGCCGATCCCTGCCTCTTGCGGTACTTGCCGCATGTGGCGCTTTCCCTTTCACCGTAGCGGCACAAAATGCCCGCCCAGATGCCGCAGCGGCGTCCGAGGCGATTGAAACCGTGGTCGTCACGGCACAGCGCCGCCGCGAACCGGCGCGCGAAGTGCCGCTCACCGCAGACGTCGTGCGGGGCGAGGCGCTGGAGCGGTCCGGCTATCAATCGCTGGCCGATCTGGCCGCGCTGCTGCCGGGCGTGAACTACAACGAAGCCGGCAGCGGTACGGGACAAAGCCAGGTCACCATGCGCGGCATCTCGACCGGTTCGCAGGTTGGCGCCACGGTCAGCATGTATATCGATGATGTCCCGTTCGGCTCCAGTTCCGGCTATGCGGGCGGCGGTTCCAGTGCGTTGGATCTGGGCCTGTTCGATCTGGCGGCGGCCGAGGTCTTGCGCGGTCCTCAGGGAACACTCTATGGCGCTGGCGCGATGGGCGGCTTGATCAAGTATGTCGCGGTCGAACCGGACACGCATGAGCGTGTGGCCAACGTCACCACGGAACTGTCCAACGCCCGGCACGGTGAGTTGAGCCACGTGGCGCGCGGCGTGTTCAACCTGCCGCTGAGCGATGGCGTCGCCGCGCTGCGCGCCACGCTGTATCAGCGCAAGGAGGGCGGTTTCGTGCACGACCGTAACCATGGCGGCCAGGTAGTTGATGGCTCGCTGACCAACGGCGCACGCGTGGCGCTGCTGCTGACACCGAGCAAGGATCTGTCGTTGCGGCTTACCGCGCTGACCCAGTCCCAGCAGCGTGACGGCTCGTCCACCGAAGATGTCCAGATTGCGACCGGGCAGCCAGTGGATGGACGGCAAACCAAACGGCTGTTCGTCAACGAACCGGTCAAAGTGCATAACGACCTGTTGTCGCTGGCGATCAAGGCCGACCTGCACTGGGCGACGCTGGATGCGATCACCGGCTGGCAGCGTTCACGCAATGACGGCCGCGCCGATCCGTCCGCACTGTACGTACCTTATCTGGCGCCGCTAGGCATCAGCGCACCGGGCTACGCGCTGGACTACAGCTTCTACAACCGCAAGGTGAGCCAGGAGATCCGGCTGACGTCGCCACGCAGCCGGGTATTCGAATGGCTGGCGGGAGCGTTCTACACCAATGAGGCTGGCGCCAAGTCGCAGCACTTGCAGCCACTGAATGCGGCATTCGAACCGGTTCAGCCGTTGCTGGCGGATGCACAATTTCCCTCCACCTTCCGCGAAGCGGCCGTGTTTGGCACCGGCACGTATTTCTTCAACGAGCGCACCGACGTGACCCTGGGTGTACGCCGTAGCCATAACACCCAGCACCTCGATCAGCGCTTCGCCGGCCTGTTCGCGCCGGCCCCGCAGCCGACAGCCGAGTCGTCTGAAGATGTGACGACCTGGATGGCGACCGCGCGCTGGCGGCCGGCGCCACGGCACGCATTGTACGTACGCGCCGCCAGCGGCTACCGTCCCGGCGGACCGCTGCCGGTGATCCGCAACCCGCTCACGGGCGAGCCGCTCAACAAACCATCGTTTGCTTCCGATACCCTGTGGAGCTACGAAGCCGGCTGGAAGGGCGACCTGGTACCAGGCAAAGTATCGGCCGAACTGGCCGTGTACCAGATCGACTGGAAAGACATGCAAGTGTTCACCGCGAACGCCGGGTTTTCCGGCATCGGCAATGCAGGACGCGCCCGCTCACGGGGGATCGAAGCAACCTTGCGCGCCAAGCCGGCCGAGGATGTGCGCGTGGCGGCCGCGCTCAGTCTGATCGATGCGAAACTCCGTGACGACAGCCCCGACCTCGGCGGCAAGGCCGGCGAGCGCCTGCCCGACGCCGCCCGGGTGGCTGGCGCGGTGCAGGTGGATCGCGATTTTTCGGTAGACGGCAACCATGCCTACCTGGGCGCATCCCTGCGCTACACGGGTGAGCGCTTCAATGCCTTCGTGCGGCCGCCGGCTAACCCTTTATACCGGTTGCCCGCCTACACCATGATCGACCTGCGTGGCGGCATCGAACTGGGGCGCGCCAGCATCGGCTTCTTTGTGCGCAACCTGCTGGACCGGCGCGCGCAGACTTCCGCCGATACCACGCTGAGCGCCATGGGCGGGCCGGCCCGCATCAACCTGGCCGCGCCGCGCACGCTGGGCGTGCAGTTTTCCTATGCCTTCTTTTGAGAGCGTCCCATGCTGATCTCAACCTTCATCGAACACGTCTCTTTCAAGCAGCCCTTGTCGATAGCCGGCCGCACCCTGGCTGGCCAGCAGGTGCTGCGGATCTCGGCCCGTTACCAGGGCTGGGCAGCCGAAGCGGAAGCGGCCGGTGTGTTTTACCGCGGCGAGTCCGGCGCCACCATGCAACAGCAGGTGCACGACTGGCTGGCGGATCTGCCGTGCGACCTGCCGGGCATGTGGCGCCGGGTGCAGCAGATGCCAGCGGGCGGCGCCCGCAATGCGCTGGACTGGATCGTCTGGCAACTGGAAGCGGCGCAGCGCGGCATCCCGGCTTATCAGCTGGCTCATTTGCCAGGTCTGCTGGCCAAGCCCACCATGGTCACGCTGGGCGCTGCCGCCGCCGGGCAGATGGCAGCCATGGCGCAGACCTATCCTGGCGCCCGCGCGCTCAAGCTCAAACTCGATGGCAGCGCCGAAGATGCCGAACGCGTCGCCGCCGTTCGGCGCGCGCGGCCGGACGTCAGCCTGTCTGTCGATGCCAACGAAGGATGGACGGTGGAGCACCTGGACCGCATCATGGGCTGCCTGCTGGAACACCGGGTGGAGCTCATCGAGCAGCCGTTACCGGCCAACGCTGATGCCATGCTGGACCACTTCCACTCGCCGATCCCGCTGGCGGCCGACGAATCGCTGCAGACAGTGCACGACCTGGAGCAGGTGGCGCGCCGCTACCAGGTGGCCAACATCAAGCTGGACAAATGTGGCGGACTGTCCGCAGCACTGCCGCTGGCCGCCAGTGCGCGGCGCCTCGGTCTGGGCGTCATGGTGGGATGCATGGGCGGCCGTTCGCGGGCCTTGCTACCGGCCTTCATCGCGGCCCAGGACGCCGACCTGGTGGATCTCGACGCACCGCTGTTGATGAGCACGGACAGCGTGCCGTCCGCCCGCTACGAGGACGGCTGCATCAGCTTCGACTTGGCAGCTTATGCACCTGCAGCCTCGGCGGCAACTGCCGCTAGCGTTTCTTCCGCACAGGCGTGGCATGCAGCCGGCTAATCAGCATGCGGGCCGCCGCGATCTTGGTATCGATGGTGGTCGGCACGCCGATCAACATTTGCGACTGTGCGGCAATCAGCAGCGACAGCAGGCTCTCGCCAACAGCCAGCGCGTCGGCCGCATCCAGGCCGGCAGCGTCTGCGTTGACCCTGGCGACAGCCTCCAGCACTGCGCTGCGCAACTGTTCGTAGTTCCTGATTACCACGGCCTGCACTTCGGGACTGCGGCGCGCAATCGCCGCCACTTCCAGCGCAGTCCGGGCCGCCTGTCCCGCAGTATCCGGCGCTTCCTGGCGGTGCAGGATGGTTTCCACCAGTTCCAGCAAAGCGGCAGCGCTGCCGCAGGCGGCAAATGGTGCACCACTCAGTTCGGCGGTTTCGATGAGTGCCACCAGGATGGCTTCCTTGGAACGGAAATGCACATACAGCGAACCGACCGACAGGCCGGCTTCCTTGCTGACGTCGCTCATGGAAGCGTCATACAGCCCCTTGCGTTCGAACACGGCGCGCGCGGCGCTGAGGATTTGCTGGCGTACGGCGGCCATATGGCCAGGATCGCGTTTAGGCATGGAAATAAAAAGAATGATTGTTTATTCATTTTAAATGGAAAGAGATAGCAATGACCAGTAATGACATGGAAAAACTTGATGCGGTACTGTCCGGCCTGGCAACCGATGGCGGTCCCGGTGTAATTGTGAGCGTGCAGCGTGCTGGCGTGCCGCTGGTGCGGCGTGGCTACGGCCTGGCCAGCCTGGACTCGGGGCTGGTGAACACGCCAGCGACCAAGATGCGGATAGGCTCCACGACCAAACACTTCTGCTGCGTGCTGGCGCTATTGCTGCGCAACGAGGGCAAGCTGTCGATTGACGAACCCATCGCGCGCTGGCTGCCTGAACTGCCAGCATCGCAGGGCGCGCGCACGGTACGCCAGCTGATGAACCATACCGGCGGCATGCGCGACTACCTGGACCTGTCGCTGCTGTCCAATGGCCTGACCATCGTGCCGGAAGAGGCGGCGTTTGATTACCAGTGCCGCCAGCAGGAAGAAAATTTCAGCACCAGCGAGCAGTTCATGTACAACAACGGCGGCTATCGCCTGTTGTCGCTGGTGATCGAGCGTGTAATCGGCAAGCCGCTGGCGCACGCCATGCGCGAACGGCTGTTTGAACCGCTGTCGATGTATGACACCGTGCTGTGGAGTACCGACCTTGATCCGCTGCCGGGCAGCGCAACCACGCATCTGGTGCATCCGGACGGCCATTTCACAAAGAGCCTGTTCCCATCGGTGATACTGGGCGAGGGCGGTGTGGCGTCGACGCTGGATGATATGCAGCGCTGGCTGAGCCATCTGGTCAATCCGGCGTTGTGGCCGCATACCTTGTCGGATGAACTCATGGCGCCGACCACGCTGTCCAATGGGTACATCAACCCCTACGGTTTCGGACTGATACACGAAAACTGGCGCGGGATGACGGTGCTGCACCATGCCGGCGGCGTGGTTGGGGGAACCTGCCAGATGCTGGCCGCGCCGGAACAGGACATCCAGATCATCGTCATGAGCAACCGCAGCGACGTCACCGCCGCCGACATTGCCCAAAAATTGCTGACTGCGCTGCTGGAACCGCAATTGACGCCGGAAGACGAGCCGGCCGATCCGCAGCTTGGCGCATCATTGGGCGGCGATTATTACTGCGACCAGAGCGGCCGGCACTTTGCGATTGAAGCGCGTGAGGGCAAGTTGTACCTGGTGAGCTTTGGCATGCCGTTGCCATTGCTGAGGGATGGCGAATCCGGGCTCAAGGTGAACCTGCTGTCGATCATCGTGTTCGGCATCGTCGCGGTGCGCGACAGCAGTGGCGCCGTGACCGCGATTCACGTAACGGAGCAGGGCAAGACCCACCGCTGCGAACGCGTCAGCCAACCGGTCCAGTCGGCCAGCAGTGTCGAACCGTTTTCCGGCAACTGGCGCAGCGACGAACTGGGCGCCGACATTGTGGTCGAAACGGGCGAGCGCGATGTGCTGCGCATCGTGGGTTTATATGGACGCAACGTGTTCAAGCTCCAGCCGCTGCGTGGCGATGTCTGCCTGCTATCGAGTCTGGACCCGCATGTGCCCCTGCATGGCACCTTGCGCCTGCGGCAGGGCGCAACAGGAGGCCGTGAACTGATGCTCGATACCTCGCGTACCCGCCGCTTGCGTCTGCAGGAGCGCGCCGACCATGGCTGACACCTCCGCCCCATCGCGCGTGCTGAGCGCCGGCTTTGGCGCGGGCACGCTGGGTTCAACGCTGAGTTCCGGCGTGGTGCCCTTGCTGTTCCTGTTCTACCTGACCGAGTTCGCCCATGTGCCGCCCGCGCTGGCGGGCCTGCTGCTGGCGATTCCCAAGGTGGCCGATATGCTGCTGGACCCGTGGATCGGCCGTTGCACGGATGGCTGGGCACGCAAGGCGGGCAACCGTGGCGCGCTGCTGGCGGTCACTGCACTGGTGCTGCCTGCCGTGCTGGTGCTGCTGTTTGTGCCGACCGACAGCCTGGCACTGCCATTGCGCGTGTCGTTGATCGGCGTGCTGCTGGTGGTCCAGTCGCTGGTGTTGACGGTGTTTTCCGTGGCGCATACCGCGCTTGCCGGCGACATCACGGACACCATTACTGGCCGCAGCACGCTGATGTCGGCACGCGCGCTGGGACAGACCTTCGCCGGACTGGCGGTGTCCGTGCTGGCGCCGCAACTGGTGGCGGCTTTCGGCTCAGGCAGTGGCGGCTATTTGTGCATGGCCGCCGTGCTGGCGGCTGCGTCAGCGCTGGCGCTGGTGCTGTGCTGGCTGGCCGTGCGCCGCACGCCGTTGCGGGCTGGCGTAGAAAGCCACGCCACCGCGCCATTGCTGGCGGCATTGCGCGCCACCTTGCGCAACCGGGAGTTCTATCGCGTGGTGCTGATCCTGGTGTTGCTGGGGACCAGTTCTACCGCCCTGTTTGCAGCGCTGCCCTATGCCAACCAGCATTTGCTGCGGGCCGGTCCGGAAAACCTGTCAGCGCTGCTGACGCCCATCTTCGTGTCGCTGCTGCTTGGTGTCGCGATAGCGCCGGTGCTGGCACGCCTGCTGCGTCCCAACGCGGTGCTGGGCGCAGCCTTGCTGGCCGCGTTCGCCGGCGTGCTGTGGTTTGCCGCCGGCCCGCGTGAAAACGTCTCGATGATGGCCGGTGGCGCGCTGTTCGGGCTGTCCTGCGGCACGCTGACCGTGCTCATCTCGACGCTGGCAATGGAAGCCGCAACGAATTCATCGAGCCGTGGCGAAAGCCTGGGCCTGTACCTGGGCATCCTGTTTTCTGCCGAAAAGCTGGGCCAGTCGCTGGGCGGCATCGTGGTCGGCTTTGGCCTGGAGTGGGTCGGTACGTTACAAGGCACACCCGCGCCGGCGGCGCTGCACCGCCTGGCAACGCTGTTTGTTGCGGTGCCGGCGGCGGCGCTGCTGTCAGCGTTGCTGGTCGTGCTGCCATTAATTGCGCGGAACAGCGCACAAGCGATAAAGGACAACAACGCATGAGAATCTTCACTTCCGCGCTGGTCACGGAAACCAATACTTTTTCGACCTTTCCCACCACGTTGCGCTCGTTCGAGGAACTCGGCATCGTGCGCGGCGCTATTGCGGACGACGTGCTTAGCGACGTCGGGCCGATCGTCAAGAACTGGCGCCGTCTGGCCGCACAATACGGAGACACCGTGCATGAAGGCGTGTATGCGATTGCCCAGCCTGCAGGCGTGGTGGCCGCTGGCGCCTACCGCCAATTGCGCGGCGAAATACTGGCCGCGCTTGAGCGCGCCATGCCGGTTGATATGGTACTGCTGTTCCTGCATGGCGCCATGGTGGCCGAGGGCGTGGACGATTGCGAGGGCGAGCTGATCGCCGCAGTGCGCGCCTTCGCCGGGCCAGACTGTGTGATCGGCGTCGAACTCGATCCCCATTGCCACATGAGCCCTGCCATGGCAAAGGAGGCGGATGTCATCATCCTGATGCGCGAATATCCGCACGTTGACTATGAACCACGCGCCGTGGAATTGTTCGAACAGTGCCGCGCAGCCGCCACCGGCGCCACCCGTCCGGTGATGGCCGTGGCCGACTGCGCCATGGTGGGTTTTTATCCGACCACCGCACAGCCGATGCGCGGTCTTGTGGACTTGCTGGGCGAGGTTGAACGCCGTCCCGGCATCCTGTCCGCCAGCTATGTGCACGGCTTCCCGTGGGGCGATGTGCCGGACGCGGGAACCAAGGTGCTGGTAGTGGCGGACCATGACCGCGAACTGGCGGCGCGCACCGCGCATGAACTGGCGCAGACGCTGTACCGGCTGCGTCACGACCTGCTGCCATGCCTGGAAAGTGTCGAGCAGGTACTCGACCCGGCGCCTGCCGGTCCTTATCCGGTGATCCTGGCTGATGCTGGCGACAACCCCGGCGGCGGTGCGCCGTGCGACCACACCGCGTTGCTGGCCGCCTTGTTGCGCCGTCCGGCGCTGCGCTGCGCGTTCGGCATGTTGTGGGACCCGGAGGCGGTCGACGCCTGCCACCAGGCAGGGCTGGGCGCGGCCATCAACCTGAGCATCGGCGGCAAGGCCGGGCCGGTGTCCGGTACGCCGCTGCAGCTGGATGTGACCGTGCTCGGTCTGGCCGAGCAGCACAGCCAGCAAGTGGGGCCGATGGTTGATCCGCTGGGGCGGGCGGCCTGGGTGCGCTGCGGCGCTGTGGACATTGTGCTGATCAGCCGTCGCCAGCAAACCCTGTCGCCTACCGCCTTCACCGGCCTTGGCGTGCCGCTGCACGAGGCGCGCGTGATTGCCGTGAAATCCAGCCACCACTATTACGCCGAGTTTTCCGCGCTCTCCAGCAATTGCCACGTGATTGAGACCGGCGCGGCGCTGTCGATGGACTTTGCGCACTTGCCTTACCGCCGGCGCAGCAAACTGTTTTACCCCGCTGTGGCCAACCCGGCGCCGGAGCTGGCATGAGCGCAGTAGCGAAGACGATAGCCCCGCTGCACCGCGTGGGATCGCCCAGCTGCGCCTGGGTCGAAGTCGATGGCCGCCATCTGCTGAGTTTTGGCGGATCGGGCTACCTCGGCCTCGGCGACCAGCCAGACCTGATCGAAGCCGGAGTCGCTGCGCTGCGCCGCTTTGGCGTGCATTCGCAGCTGGGCCGGCACTATGGTTATGCGCTGGGTGCGAATCTCGAAGCAGAGCAGGCCGCACGGGCATTTTTCGACGTCGATGGCGCGATGTACTTCGGTAGCGGCTATCTGTTTGGCCTGATTGCGATGCCGGCCCTGGCCGATTTCTGCGACGCGATTTTCATTGACGAAGCGGCGCACTACAGCCTGCGCGATGGCGCCCGCGCCTCCGGCCGTCCCGTGCATACCTTTCTGCACTGCGACCCGGCGGATCTGGGACGTCAACTGGCGCGCAAGCTGCCGCAGGGCGGTCGGCCCATGGTCGCCACGGATGGCATGTTCGCCACGCGCGGCACGATTGCGCCGCTGGATGCCTACGCCGCGCTGCTGAAGCGCCACGCAGGCTGGCTGGTCGTGGACGAGTCGCATGCGTTTGGCGTACTGGGTGCGCAAGGGCGCGGTGCGGTGGAGGCGTGCGGCATTGCGCGGGACCGGGTGGTGGCCGGCGGTTCGATGGCCAAGGCGTTTGGCGCGCACGGCGGTATTGCGCTGGGCGCAGCCGCCGTCATCGAGCGTCTGTGGCGGACGCCGGCCGCACGTGGCGCCGCGCTGGGCTGCTCCGCTGGTGCGGCCATGACAGCGCGCAGTTTGCAGCTGGTACGCCTGCGTCCCGAACTGCGCGCACGCCTGCACACCAATGCGCAGCTGCTTAAACGCAGCCTGCGCCACCTCGGCTTGGCCATTGACGACAACGGCAGCCCGATCGCTGCATTCATCGTTGACGATGCGCAGCGCATGCGCAACATACAGGAAGCTCTCATGAAAGAAGATATCTTCATTACGTATTCAAATTATGTCGGCGCCGGCCCGGAAGGCATCTTGCGTGTCGCCGCGTTTGCCGATCACCTGGAGTCGGACATCAACCGCCTGCAGATGGCGCTGGGGCGCATCCTGCTGGGCGCACCGGCCCGCATGGGCTTGCAGACCGGAGGCCGGTCATGATCGCGTCGCGTCAGGAGGCGCTGGCGCTGGACCGTGACGATCCGCTGGCGCACCTGCGGGAGCGCTTCGAACTGCCCGACGGTGTGGTCTACCTGGACGGCAATTCACTGGGCGCTTTGCCGCGTGCCACTGCGGCATGTCTGGAGGAGGTCGTCAAACGCGAATGGGGACAAGGCTTGATCGGTAGCTGGAACGAGGCGGGCTGGGCGCAGTTGCCTGCGCGGATCGGCGACAAGATCGCCACGCTGGTCGGCGCCAATCCGGGCGAACTGGTGGTGGCGGACTCCACCTCGGTCAACGTCTACAAGGCGCTCAGCGCCGCACTGGTAATGGCGCTGGCCAAACGCCCGCAACGGCGCCGCATCCTGTCCGAGCGCCACAACTTCCCCACGGATCTGTACATTGCAGAGAGCCTGGCGCGTCAATATGGTTGTGAACTGGTGCTGGCTGACGCGCCGGAGCAGATTCCGGAGATGCTGGAGCAGGGCGGGATCGCGGTCATGATGCTGACGCATGTGAATTACCGCACCGGCCGCCTGCACGACATGGCCGCATTGAACCGGCAAGCGCGCCGGGAGGGCGTGCTGACGCTGTGGGATCTGGCCCACTCCGCAGGGGCGGTTCCAGTGGACCTGAACGGTGACGACGCCGACTTCGCCGTGGGCTGCGGCTACAAATACCTCAACGGCGGCCCCGGTGCGCCGGCGTTCGTGTGGGTCCATGGCCGGCATGCGGACACTTGCCGGCAGCCGTTGAGCGGCTGGTTCGGCCATGCCGAGCCGTTTGCCTTCACGCCCAGTTATGCGCCCGCGCCTGGCAGCAGCCGTTTCCTCTGCGGCACGCCGGCCGTGCTGGCCATGGCGGCGCTGGAATGCGGCGTCGATACCGTGCTGGCCGCAGGCGGCATGCATGGGCTACGGCGCAAATCGCTGGCGTTGACGCGGCTGTTCATCGAGCTCGTCGAGGCGCATTGTGGTGAACACGGACTGGAGCTCGTCACGCCGCGTGACGAGGCGCTGCGCGGGAGCCAGGTCTGTCTGGCGTATGCCGACAACGCCTATCCCGTCATGCAGGCGCTGATTGCCCATGGCGTGGTTGGCGACTTCCGTGCGCCGGATATCCTGCGCTTCGGTTTTACGCCGCTGTACACGCGCTACGTCGACGTCTGGGACGCGGTGCAGGAGCTGGCCCGGGTGCTCGACTCGGGTAGTTGGCGGCAGGCCCGCTACCACCGTAAAGGAGCCGTCACATGAGCGCCGCCAGTGTCCACGAAGATGGCGCCAAACTCGATTTTTCCCGCGACATGAGTTATGGCGACTACCTGCACCTGGACGACATCCTCAACGCCCAGCATCCGCTGTCAGCCGACCGCAATGAAATGCTGTTCATCGTCCAGCATCAGGCCAGCGAGCTGTGGATGAAGCTGATGCTGCATGAACTGCGTGATGCGGTGGCCTGCATTGCAGATGACCAGTGCGCGCCAGCCTTGAAGATGCTGGCGCGCGTCTCGCACATCATGGCGCAGCTGGTACAGGCCTGGGACGTGCTGTCCACCATGACGCCGCCGGAATATGCCGCCATTCGTCCCTCGCTGTCCAACAGCTCGGGCTTCCAGAGCTGGCAATACCGGTCGATTGAATTTTTGATGGGGAATAAAAATGCCGCCATGCTGGAGCCGCACGCGCACCACGCCGCAAGGCGGCAACAGCTTGAAGCGGCCTATGCGCAGCCATCGCTGTATGACGAAACCTTGCGCCTGCTGGCGCGGCGCGGCATCCCTGTGCCGGCGTCGCACACGCAGCGCGACTGGCGCGCGCCATACGAGCCAAGTCCGGAAGTCGAGGCCGCATGGCTGGCCGTGTATCAGGCGCCGCATTTGCATTGGGATCTGTACCAACTGGCCGAAAAGCTGACTGACATCGAGCAGGCATTACGGCTGTGGCGCTTCCGTCACGTCAGCACGGTCGAGCGCGTTATTGGTTTCAAACGCGGCACGGGCGGCACGTCTGGCGTCAGCTATCTGCGGCGCATGCTGGACCAGGTGATGTTCCCCGAATTGTGGACCCTGCGCACGGCGCTGTAACCCGTTTCTTTTCAATTTCCGAGGCAATGTATGAGCAATAACAATCTTCCCTTTTCCAAATGGCGCCGCGCTGGCGGCCTGGTGTTCCTGTCGGGCGAGTTGCCGCTTGGGCCGGATGGCGCCATGCCATCCGGTATCGAAGCCCAGACCCGGTTGACGCTGCAGCGCATAGCTGCAACGCTGGAGGGCGTAGGTCTGGCTCTGCGTGACGTCGTGCAGGTCACGGTCTACCTGACGCACGCTGAGGACTTCGCGGCTTTTAACGCTGTCTACCAGCAGCATTTCACTGCGCCGTACCCGGTCCGCACCACCGTCGTTGCGCCGCTGGTGCTGCCCGGCGCGCGCGTTGAGATCACCGTGGTTGCCGCAGACAGCGCCGACGCGCAGCCGCAATCCGAGGTGGCAAGCCGATGAAGCGGCCGATACTGGTGATCGGCGCCGGCATGGTGGGAACCTGTACTGCGCTTGAGCTGGTGTTACGCGGGTATGCCGTGACCTTGCTGGACCGCCGCATGCCGGGGCAGGAAACGTCTTACGGCAATGCCGGCGTGATTCAGCGGGAAGCGGTGGAGCCGTATCCGATGCCGCGCAGCGCCGGTGCGCTGCTGGCGGCGGCGCTGGGCCTGGCGCCCAGCGTCAATTACCATCCGCTGTTCACGCTGGCGGTGCTGCCCAGGTTGTGGCAATACTGGCGCGCCTCGGCGCCCGGCCCTCACGCGGCAATCAGCCGCCACTACGCTGCATTGATCGCCCATGCGACCAGCGAACATGAGCGCCTGCTGCACCTGGCCGATGCGGACGATCTGGTGCGGCGCACGGGGCTGCGTCTGGCTTTTCGCAGTGGTAAGCCGTTTGCGGCGGCGTTGGCGGAGGCTGAACGTCTGCAGCGCATGTATGGCATCGATTACCGCGCGCTGGACGGTGCGGAGCTGGCACGCGCCGAGCCGGGATTTCGCACGACGCTGGCCGGCGCGGTGCATTGGTCTGATTCGTGGAGTGTGACCGACCCCGGCAAATTGGTGGAGCGCTATGCCGCGCTGTTCCGGCAAAGCGGTGGGCATTTTGTGCGTGGTGATGGATTGACGCTGCGGCAGCGCGGCGCGGCATGGCAGGCCGACAGCATGGACGGCCCTGTCGACGCCGCACAGGTGGTGATCGCGCTGGGACCTTGGTCTGACAATCTCATTCGCCGATTCGGCTATCGGCTGCCGCTATTCGTCAAACGCGGCTACCACCTTCACTACACAGGCGGCGCCATGCCGTCGGTTCCCACGCTGGATGCGGAACGGGGGTATGTGATGTCACCCCAGAGCCGTGGCTTGCGCATCACAACCGGCGCTGAAATCGCCGGCGTTGATGCGCGTCCCACGCCGCGCCAGCTGGCCCAGGCGGAAGCCTCCGCGCGCCAATTGCTTGACCTGGGCACGCCCGTTGAATCAGCTCCGTGGATGGGCAGCCGCCCCTGCGTGGCTGACATGCTGCCCGTCATTGGGCCGGCAGGCCGTCATCCCGGCCTGTGGTTCAACTTCGGCCACGGCCATCAGGGGTTCACATTGGGGCCGGCAAGCGCGCGCCTGCTGGCCGACTTGATTGAGGGCGGCACGCCGTTCATCAGTGCGGACGGTTATGCTCCGCAGCGGTTTGGAGGATAGCAGTAGATCGCCCAGCGCTGTGCCTGAGCGCTCATGCTTTCTACAGGAAGCGGTCGATGATTTTCTTGCTGTGCTTGTCCAGGTCGCGGATATCGCGGATCAGGTAGTGGATGCCGTGGATGTCGGAGATCAGCAGCGTGTCGACCGTCAGGCGGCGGATGTCTTCTTCGCCGCGCAGCACGAACTCGGTATCGCCGCGGTCCGTTGCGACGTTCCAGGTGCATGGCGTCGCAAAGCTGGTCACGCTGTTGATGCGCGAGATCTCCGGCATGAATTCGCGGCCGCCCAGTTCTTCGCTGACCAGCGCGCCAATGGCCGCTGGCAGGTCGCCGATACGGTCGATCCATGCTACTTCCTTGCCATCGCTGTTGAGCATCGAGATGCCGTCGTCCGGCGCCTGAACAGGGAAGGCGCGCACGGGCGATACGCCTTCGTGCACCACGCCAGCCGTGGTGGTCAGGACCAGGCGGCCAAAGGGATTGCGGGTCAGTTCAAATGTCGTCGTCATATGCTTATTCCTTGATGCCGTCGTTCAGATCGGCGTCGACATTGCGCGCCTGCGCCTGATACAGGCGGTAGTAGGCGCCTTTCTGTTCCATCAGCTCATCGTGCGGGCCATCCTCCACGACCACGCCGCGATCCAGCACGACCAGGCGGTCGGCCTTCTGCAGGGTGGACAGGCGGTGTGCAATCGCGATGGTGGTGCGGCCTTGGACCAGATTGTCCAGCGCTTTCTGGATTTCTTTTTCAGTCTCCGAGTCCACCGAGGCAGTGGCTTCGTCGAGAATCAGGATTTTCGGATCGATGAGCAGTGCACGTGCAATCGAGATGCGCTGACGCTCGCCGCCCGACAGGCCTTGCCCGCGCTCGCCGACCATGGAGTCATAACCTTGTGGCAGGCGCAGAATGAACTCGTGCGCGTGCGCGGCGCGTGCGGCGGCAATGATCTCTTCACGTGTCGCATCCGGTTTGCCATACGCCAGATTCTCGGCAATGGTGCCGAAGAACAGGAACGGCTCCTGCAGCACCAGGCCGATATTGCGGCGATAGTCCGACACGGCAAACGACCGGATGTCCACGCCATCGAGCATGATCGCGCCTTCCGCCACATCGTAGAAGCGGCAGATCAGGTTGACCAGCGTCGACTTGCCGGAACCCGAATGGCCTACCAGGCCCACCATCTGGCCTGCCTTGATTTCCAGGTCGATGCCACGGTTGACCGCGCGGTTACCGTAACGGAAGCCTACTTCGCGCAGCGTGATGTTGCCCTCGACCTTATCCAGCTTGACGGGCCTGGCCGGTTCCGGCACCGACGACACGTGGTCCAGGATGTCGAAGATACGCTTGGCGGCCGATGCCGATTTCTGCGTCACCGAGACGATACGGCTCATCGAATCCAGGCGGCCGTAGAAGCGGCTCGAATACGCGATGAACGAGGACAGCACACCCACCGTGATATGGCCCTTGGATACCTGGTAGATACCGAACACCCAGATCACCAGCAGGCCCAGCTCCGTCAGGAAGGACACGGTTGGCGAGAACAGCGACCACACGCGGTTCAGCTTGTCGTTCACCGCCAGATTGTGCCTGTTGGCGGTGCGGAAGCGCGACGCCTCGCGTGCTTCCTGCGCGAAGGCTTTCACCACGCGGATGCCAGGGATGGTATCGGCCAGCACGTTGGTCACTTCGCCCCACACGCGGTCGATCTTTTCGAAGCCGGTGCGCAGGCGGTCGCGCACAATGTGGATCATCCAGGCGATGAACGGCAGCGGCAGCAGCGTGAAGATGGCCAGCCACGGATCGATCGAGAACAGGATCACGCCGGTCATGACGATCATCAGGCAGTCCGACAGGAAGTCCAGCAGGTGCAGCGACAGGAACACGCAGATACGGTCGCTCTCGGAGCCGATGCGCGACATCAGGTCACCGGTACGCTTGCCGCCGAAGTACTCCAGCGACAGACGCAGCAAGTGTTCATAGGTGGTGGTGCGCAGGTCGGCGCCGATGCGCTCCGAGGCCAGCGCCAGTACATAGGTTTTGCCCCAACCGAAAATCCACGCCATCACGGCCGCGCCCACCAGGCCGGACATGTACAGCGCCACCAGCGACGGATCAACCTCTTTGCCGTTCTGGTAGGGGATCAGCACCTCGTCCATCAATGGGATGGTAAGGTAGGGCGGGATCATGTGCGCGCCAGTGGACAGCAGCATCAGCGCAAAGCCCAGCCCCAGCTGGAGTTTGTATGGCCGGGCGAAACGCCACAGGCGGAACAGCGTCCACGTCGATGGCGGCGTGTACACCACCTTGGTGCAGACCGGGCATTCTTCCTGGTCCGGCTCCAGCGGCGCCTTGCAGCTTGGGCAGATGTTTTTTTCTTCCTGCACCACCGGCTGGCCGGTCGAGTGGCTGTCGAGGTGGGCATCAAACTGTTCGATCAGGCGGATCGCCGCCAGGTTCTGGCCCAGCGTGAAACGCCAGGCGGCCAGGCGGCCTTGCTTATTCATCAACTCCAGATGGCCGACGCCAGCATGATCGTGGTGCTTGAGCATCAGATCCGGCGTAAAAGGCCACGATTGCCACGTGCCTGCACCCGGCGCGCGGGCTATCACGCGGCTGGCGGCGACCACCACTACACCCTTCGCGAAACGAAGTTGCTGATCCAGGTCAACCTCCAGGGCACTTACAACGTTTTCCCCTTGGGAAAGTTGTGCCTGTATCTCGGAACGCCAGCGTTCAGGGAGATCGCCAGAGCTTGATACGGTGGGAAGTTGTTCTGTTGTCATCGTGCGGCGTACTCCGAGGGGAAAAGGGCTGATACATCGGCGCATTTACGGTATTCTGTCAGTGATTAAACATTTGACAGAAAACAATAAAACCAGATGTTTTGCAGTAGCGGCAAGTATACCGCACAGCGGCAGGCCAAGGGTACAGGGTTTACAATACGGCGCGGGCTGGACAGGCCGATAACAAAGTTACAAGAATCAATACATGACTAAGAAGAAAGACATTGAAGTTCTCCGCGTAACCCATTTGCGCGGACCCAACATCTGGACCTATCGCCCAGTGATCGAGGCGTGGCTGGATATTGGCGAGCTGGAGAACTTCCCCTCGAATTTGTTGCCCGGTCTGTTCGAACGCCTGACGGCGATCCTGCCGGGCCTGATCGTCCACCGCTGCGGCGTGGGCGAGCATGGCGGCTTCCTGGAGCGTCTGCGCGACGGCACTTATGCCGGCCATATCCTGGAACACGTGGTACTGGAACTGCAAAACCTGGCCGGCATGAAAACCGGCTTCGGCAAGACCCGCGAAATCATCCCTGACAGTGGCCTGTACAAAATGGCCTTCCGCACCCGCCAGGAAGAAGTCGGCCGCGCCGCGCTGGCCGCTGGCCGCGACCTGCTGATGGCCATGATCGAAGATCAGCCTTATGACCTGGATGCTACCGTTGCCAAGCTGACCGACATGGTCGAGAGCCTGTGCCTCGGCCCAAGCACCGGCAACATCGTTGATGCCGCTGGCGTGCGCAAGATTCCCTTCATCCGCCTGACCGATGGCAACCTGGTGCAACTGGGCCATGGCGCGGCACAGCGCCGCATCTGGACTGCGGAAACCGAACACACCAGCGCGATTGCTGAAGGCATCGCCAGCGACAAGGACCTGACCAAGACCCTGCTGTCGTCCTGTGGCGTGCCGGTACCGGAAGGCGAACTGGTGACCAGCGCCGGACAGGCCTGGGAAGCGGCGCAGGACATCGGCCTGCCAGTCGTGCTGAAACCCTACGACGGCAACCATGGCCGTGGCGTCTCGCTGAACCTGAGCACCGAAGCCGACATCGCCGCCGCCTACCATCTGGCCGCAGAAGAGGGCGACAGCAGCAGCGTGATCGTGGAGCGCTTCATCGTCGGCGACGAGCACCGCCTGCTGGTGGTGGGCCGCCGCATGGTGGCTGCCGCGTCGGGCGAATCGCTGTGGGTGCATGGCGATGGCAAGTCCACCGTCGTGGAACTGTGCGATACGCAAATCAATACGGACCCACGCCGTGGCGACACCGAAGAATTCCCACTGGGTCTGGTGACGCCGCGCACCTCCGGCGAGATCGTACTGGAACTGCAGCGCCAGGGACTGACGCCGGATTCGGTTCCGGCCGATGGCTATAAAGTGCTGATCCAGCCGAACGGCAACGTGGCCGTGGATGTCACCGACAAGGTGCACCCGGAAGTGGCGGCCATGGCATCGCTGGCGGCGCGCATTGTCGGCCTGGACATCGCCGGCATCGACCTGGTGACGTCGGACATCACCCGTCCGCTGCACGAGACGGGCGGCGCCATCATTGAAGTCAATGCCAGCCCCGGCCTGCTGGCGCACCTCAAGCCTGCCGTGGGCGAACCACGCAATGTCGGCGAGGCGATTGTCGAGCACCTGTTTGGCGAAGAGACGGGCCGCATGCCGATCGTCGGCATCACCGGCAAGCACGGCACCACCGTGGCCTCGCGCCTGATCGCCTGGCTGCTGCAAATCAGTGGCAAGAAAACCGGCCTGGCGTGCGCCGATGGCCTGTTCGTCAATGGCCGCGAGCTGTCGCGTGATGGCCTGGGCGACTGGGAAACCGGCGAGCGCCTGCTGCTGAACAAGAGCGTCCAGGCAGGCGTATTTGAATCGAGCGCGCGCATGATCCTGAGCGAAGGCCTGGCCTACGACAAATGCGCCGTGGGCGTGGTCACCGACGTCAGCGATTTTGAAGAACTGAGCGAATTCCACATCGACAGTGCCGACAAGCTGTACAGCGTGCTGCGTTCGCAAGTGGACGTGGTGCTGCCGAGCGGCGTGGCGGTGCTGAACGCCGCCGATCCGCAAGTGGTGGAGATGGCTGACCTGTGCGACGGCGACGTGATTTTCTACGGCGTCGATGAACAGCTGGCCGCCATTGCCGCGCATCGCCAGGAAGACAAGCGCGTGGTGTTCCTGCGTGCCGACTGCATCGTCATGGCCGAAGGCAGCACCGAGGTGGCCAGCCTGCCGTTGTCGCCGCTGGTGCCGCCGGAAGCTGTGCTGGCTGCGATTGCCGCCGGCTGGGCGCTGGGCCTGACGCCTGAACTGATCGGCGCCGGTCTGCGCACCTTTGAGGCAGCCCCGAAGAACACGCATCACTGATCACTGAAAGAACAAGAAGAATGGAAGTTATACGCACCCGCGCCCTTCGCGGCCCGAATCTTTGGAGCCACCACACTGCGGTGGAAGTCATCGTCTCGTGCCCGCCGGAAGAACAATCGATCGCCACGCTGGCCGGTTTCGAACAGCGCCTGCGCGCACGCTTCCCGGCCATCGGCGCCCTGCATCCAACCGGTACCTCGGACGCTGTGGCGCTGGCACGCGTGCTGGAAAAGGCTGCACTGAGCCTGCAAGCGCAAGCCGGCTGCCCGGTCACGTTCAGCCGCACCACGGCTACGCTGGAAGACGGCATCTACCAAACCGTGGTCGAATACACCGAAGAAGCGGTCGGTCGCCGTGCCACCGAGCAGGCGGAAGCCCTGATCAACGCGGCGCTGAACGACACGCCATTCGACCTGGCTGCCGTGCTGGAAGAACTGCGCGACCTGGATGAAGACGTGCGTCTCGGCCCAAGCACCGGCGCCATCGTCAACGCTGCTGTGGCACGCGACATTCCTTTCCGCCGTTTGACCGAAGGTTCGATGGTGATGTTTGGCTGGGGCTCGAAACAGCGCCGCATCCAGGCGGCTGAAATGGATACCACCGGCGCGATTGGCGAAACCATCGCGCAGGACAAGGAGCTGACCAAGAAGCTGCTGCATGCCGCCGGCGTGCCAGTGCCTATCGGCCGCTCCGTGGAAGACGAAGCCGACGCCTGGAAAGCCGCACAGGAAATCGGCCTGCCTGTCGTGGTGAAGCCGAAGGACGGCAATCAGGGCAAGGGTGTTACGGTCAACATCATGACCAGGGAACATCTGGAAGCTGCCTTCCGCACCGCCAAAGAATTCCGTGACGACGTCATGGTTGAACGCTATCTGCCAGGCCACGATTACCGCCTGCTCGTGATCGGCAACAAGCTGGTGGCCGCAGCGCGCCGCGATCCACCGCATGTGGTGGGCGATGGCAAGCACACCGTGCGTGAGCTGGTCAACATCGTCAATGCCGATCCGCGCCGCGGCTCCGGCCATTCGACCTCGCTGACCAAGATCCGTTTCGACGACATCGCGATTGCGCGCCTGGCGCTGCAAGGCCTGGAAGCGGATTCGGTACCATCGCACGGCCAGCGCGTCATCCTGCGCAACAACGCCAACCTGTCGACCGGCGGCACCGCCACCGACGTCACCGATGACGTGCATCCGGAAGTGGCGGCACGCGCGGTGGAAGCAGCGCAAATGATCGGCCTCGATCTGTGCGGTGTCGATGTGGTGTGCGACAACGTGCTGGAACCGATTGAAAATCAGCGTGGCGGCGTGGTGGAAGTGAACGCCGCACCTGGCCTGCGCATGCATATCGCGCCATCGTTCGGCAAAGGCCGCGCGGTGGGCGAGGCCATCGTCAACACCATGTTTGCGCCGGGCGAGAACGGCCGCATCCCGGTAGTGGCGGTGACCGGCACCAACGGCAAGACCACCACCGTGCGCCTGATCGCGCACCTGCTGACCGCCAGCGGCCTGCGCACCGGCATGACCAATACCGATGGCGTCTACATCGAGGGCCGCCAGACCGACAGCGGCGATTGCAGCGGTCCACGCAGCGCGCGCAACGTGCTGCTGCATCCGGACGTGGATGCCGCCGTGTTTGAAACCGCGCGTGGCGGCATCCTGCGCGAAGGCCTGGCCTTCGACCGCTGCCAGGTGGCCGTGGTGACCAACATCGGCATGGGTGACCACCTGGGCCTGAACTACATCACCACCGTGGAAGACCTGGCGGTACTCAAGCGCGTGATCGTGCAGAACGTCTCGGAGCACGGCTTTGCGGTGCTGAACGCGGTGGATCCGATCGTGGCCGGCATGGCGGCGAACTGCCGTGGCAAGGTGATCTTCTTTGGCGCGGACCGTACGCACCCGGTGATCGCCACGCACCTGGCGCAAGGCTGCCGCACTGTTTACGTGGAAGATGGCCACATTGTGGCGGCGGAAGGGCGCGAGCAGCACACTATCCCGCTGTCGCAAGTACCGATCACGCGCAATGGCGCGATCGGCTTCCAGGTCGAGAACGTGATGGCATCGGTGGCGGCTGCATGGGGCGTGGGCATCAGCTGGGACGCGATTCGCCTGGGCCTTAAAACCTTCGCCAATGATTCCGATAATGCGCCTGGCCGCTTCAATGTGTTCGACTACAAAGGCGCCACGCTGATCGCTGACTACGGCCATAACCCGGACGCGATTCTGGCGCTGGTAAAAGCCGTCGAAACCATTCCGGCCAAGCGCCGCGTGGTGGTGATTTCCGGCGCCGGCGACCGCCGCGACCAGGACATCACGCAGCAGACCGAAATCCTCGGCCGCGCGTTTGACGACGTGCTGCTGTACGAAGACGCCTGCCAGCGTGGCCGCGTGGATGGTGAAGTCGTCGCGCTGCTGCGCTCCGGCCTGAACGGCGCACCGCGCACTTCGCACATTGAGGAAATCTACGGCGAATTCAAGGCCATCGATACCGCCTTGTCGCGCCTGCAGGACGGTGACTTGTGCCTGATCCTGATCGACCAGGTGGAAGACGCGCTGGCCCACATCGCCAAGCGCATCAAGGAAGTCTGAGGATTTCAGCTTCCTTCAAAAGCCGGCCTGCGGGTCGGCTTTTTTACGTCCGTGATTTTTGGTGAGATTGCAATTGAACGCGGGAATTTCTTTTCCCGAGGGATAATGTTAAAAAAGTAACTTGCTATCCCGCGTTTTAATATGCAAATCACAGCAATAACAGATCAGCTTGGCGCCGCGCTGGCCGCCTTTTCCAGTGTCAGCCGCCTCTACGCGCTGTCCATCGACGGTGACGATGCCAACTTGATGGTCGAAGCTTTCCTGGCTGACGATATGCTACAGGGGACGGGCCAGCGCGACATCATCGCGCTATCGACCAACGCCGGACTTCAACTGGCGCCGCTGCTGGGCTGCCAAGCCGCGCTGGAGGTCAGCCTGGCCGACGGCAGCCGCACTCAGTTCCGAGGCGAAATCACGCAAGCTGCCATGCTGGGTAGCGAAGGCGGCTTCGCGCGCTACCGGTTGCGGCTGACACCGTGGCTGTGGCGCCTGAGCCAGGTACGCAACAGCCGCGTATGGCAGGACAAGACCGTCACCGCCATCGTTGACGAAGTGTTTGACGCTTACGCGCCACTGGCCCAGTGGCGCTGGAGCGAAGAAACTGAACCATTCATGGCCGACGCAGTGGCACGCAGCTACTGCTGCCAATACCGTGAATCCGATCTGGACTTCGTACAGCGCCTGCTGACCGAGGAAGGCCTGGCCTGGCGCCTCGAACAACTGGACGACGGCGTCGGTGTGGTGGTGTTTGCCGACAGCAGCCAACAGACCGCGACACCCGAAGACGCCAGCAGCAAAGCGGGGGGCGGCATCCGCTTCCACGGCGTGCGTGCCGGCGAGGCATCGGACACGGTGCAGGCCTTGCAGAAGCGCCGCAGCGTGACCGCCTCGCTGACTACCTTGCTCAGCTACGACTACAAAGCCAAACAGGCCGTCAATGCCGGCGCACTATCGCGCCTGAAATCTGGCAAGCTGCCGCCGCTGGAAAGCTATGACATTCCCGGCCAGTACGCCTACACCAACAGCGCGCAGGCGCTGCGCTATGCGGATATCCAGATGCAGGGCAGGGAAGCTGCATCCCAGTTGTATCGCGGCCGCTCGACCGTTCGGACCATGGTGGCAGGCACGCGTTTTACGCTCACGCAGGGGCCGTTATCCGCCACGCCGGATGCTGCGCCATCCTATGTGTTGCTGCGCGTACGTAGCGTTGGCGTCAACAACCTGCCGTCGCCCGCGCAGCAAGCGCTGGCGGAATTGTTCGGTCCGATTCCAGAGCTGCTGCAAGAGATGGCCGGCCCGGCCGATGCCGACTTCGCATTGACCATCGCGCAGGCGCGCCAGACCGGCTACGCCAACAGCTTCGAGGCAGTCGCGTCGGATGTGATCTGGCGCCCGCAACTGCCGGGCAGCGATGGCCGCAGCCATCCGCGGCCTACCGCGCGCGGCGCGCAGAGCGCTATCGTCATTGGTGCGGACGGTGCATCGCAGGCGGCCGGAGCAGACGAGCTGTATTGCGACCGGCTGGGCCGCGTACGCATCCGGTATCACTGGCAGGACAACACTGACGCCACCTGCTGGGTGCGCGTGGCGCAGCGTTCGGCGGGCGGCGGCATGGGCAGCCAGTTCCTGCCGCGGATCGGCCAGGAAGTGCTGGTGCAGTTTATCGAAAACGATATCGACCGGCCCATCATCATTGGCGCGCTGTACAACGGCCAGGGCGAGGGCGGTGTCACACCGACGCCAGCCGGCAAAAACGATGCTGACAAGGCGGCACAGCCGTTCAATCCGGCTGGCGACCATTCACCATCGGCACAAGGCAATCTCGCTGGCGGCAACGGCCCGCTGTGGCATGGCGCTTCGTCCGATACCGCCGGACATCGCAACGCGGCGGCACAATGGGGCGTGCGCAGCAAAGAATTTGGCGGCCTCGGTTACAGCCAGCTGCTGTTCGATGACACCGACGCGCAAGGCCGCGTGCAATTACGCTCGACGCATGCAGCCAGTGAGCTGACCATGGGCCACCTGATCCACAGCGCCGACAACTACCGCGGCAGCCTGCGTGGGCAGGGCGCCGAATTGCGTACCGACGCCTATGGCGCGGTGCGTGGCGGTAGCGGCCTGCTGATCAGCAGCTACAAGATAAATCACGGCGCGGCTGCGCGTGATCCTGCCGGCGACAATGCGGGCGGCATCGCGCTGCTCAAGCAGGTCGTCAAGACAGGCGAGACCTTTAGTGATGCGGCCAAGACCCACCAGACGGTAGCGCTGGCGGGACACATAGGCGCAGCGCAAGCCAACGCCAGCACATTGGATGACAAGGCCGCACCACTGACAGCGATGCTCGCTGCGGTGTCTGGCATGGTCGGCAACGCCAGCGTGAGCGCTGCCAAGGCCGATGCGGCAGAGAGGAAGACCGCACCGGGCAAAGACAGCTTGCCGCACACCGGAGCGCCGATCATCGCCGTCAGCGGCCGCAGTGGCATCGGTGTGACTTCCGGCGCGGCGGTGCAGCTGGCCAATGGCGAGACCATCTCGCTCGTCAGCGGCAATGACAGCCAGTTCATTACGGGCGGACAGATACGCATGCACAGCGGGCAGGCAATCGGTGTGCTCGGTGGCGTGGTCAAACCTGGCGAGAACGGCCTTGGCATGCAGCTGGCTGCGGCCAAGGATGCGATAGACATGCAGGCGCAGGCGGATGAATTGAAGCTGCAGGCGCGGGATGAAATCAACATCGTCAGTACCAGTGCCGAGGTAGACTGGGCAGCGGCCAAACGCATCAGCCTGTCGACGGCCGGCGGCGCCAATATCACGATCGAGGGTGGCAATATTACGGTGCAGTGTCCGGGCAAGCTGACGATACATGCGGGCAAGAAGAGTTTTCTTGGACCGGAGAGACAGAATTACCCGTTGCCGATGCTGCCGATGAATGTGTGCAAGGCATGCCTGCTGGCTGCCTTGCGCGCCGGTAGTCCATTCATTGCACCAAACGCGGGCTGAGGTCGACCGATGTACTTTGCCACCAACCCACCTTCCGCCACGCTGCCACTCCAGATCGCGCAGGAGTTCCAGAATTTGAGCGATGCATCGCCGACACAGACGCTGCATCTGTTTGCATTGGTTGACTGCGCTTTTGATGAAGCATTTTTTAAAACGCATTATCGGCGCGTATTGGCGCGACAATCGCTCTATGCCGGCACAAGCCTGTCGGCGCTTGGTGCAGCGGCGCCCTATCTGCTGAGCGCACCCGATGGTGTTGAGGCGCGTACTGAATGGTTGAGGCGGTTGTTCACCATGTGCGAGGCCAAGCCCATGCTTAGTATCATCGCCAGCGCGCTGAGCTTAGACGAACTGGTGCGCCACATGCGCCCCTATCTGATTGTCATGACGCCAGATTCGATGGAATGGCCAGTGCGCTGGGGCGATACACGCGTGCTGCCCGCATTGCTTGACACGTTGGATGCACCGCATCGCAATCACTTGCTATCACCATTGGCGCGATGGTGGTCACCGGGACGGGATGGCGGATTGCTTAGCTGGCAGGGCGCGGCGGCACAACCGTCAGCAGTTGATTTTGACAAACTGCCCATCAGCGACGAGGTCTTCGCTAAGTTAGTAGCACTGCTCGAAGCGGATGCTGTGCTCGCCAATCTGTACGATAGCCAACCCGATCTGCTAGCAGCGAACAGTCCGGCGGAGTGCCATGCACGTGTGGCGAAAAAACTGCTGGTGGCCAGCGCCAACGGTATCGAAGCCGCTCCCGCTAGAGAACACTTCAGTGTTCTAGCGTTGATATTGGCGGACGATTTTACGCAGCAACCGGCCATGGCCCATCTACTGCATCGCACGTGTCAAGGAGCCGACTATAAAAATGAGATTACTTTACTACCTGAAGAGTTCTGGCAAGCTGTAGAGCGATAAAGATTCCTCTACCCATAACTAAAGAAAGAAAATAATGAAACGACTAGCATCTTTAATTTTCTTAGTATTAATTTCCACAATAGCGGGTTGCGCCAGTAATAATCTCCATGCGCAGCCGAGCGATAGAGCACCAGCTCAAGTTGGGATTGTCAATCACACAGGAAATTACATTTATTCAGCGTCCGTGGATGGAGCCGGTGGCGGTGGTATGGATCGGTGGGGAGCTGGAGTCGCCAATATATGCTGTGCCTCCATACCCCGAGTATGGCAGCCAGGCATGAAAGTGTTAGTGAGATGGAATATGCCAGTGGGTATTCAAGACGTTATCAAAGAGAAGGTCGTGGAAGTGGAGAAATATGATCGACCTGGTAGTATTTATATTCATTTTTTTCCTGATGATGAAGTGCGTGTAATCGTCACATCTATCGTGCCATATAATTCAGCGCACCCAATTCCTTATGCTGGTAATCCAAACGAAAAATAAACTTATTCTCGTATAATCATGATTGCTAGCACACCCGCCACTGCGCCATATCCAGTAGACGTATTTCTTAAACCCTCGTCAAAAGAAAGGTCGTCAATCGCAATGGTTGTCTGTAGTACGGCAACAGAGTTGCCTTGCCGCATTCCTGTGCGAGTGGGACTGTTTTTTGATGGGACAAATAATAATCTGGGGCGAGACCGGGACGGAAAACGGGTAGGTGTCATCAATGAAAAGACAAAAAAGCCATCTGACATTCCAACGGTACGGCTAAAACCTGAGGATTGTAGTCATAGCAACGTAGCTCGTTTGTTCGAAGCATTTCCGAGAACGAAACAGAAGAGCGGCTATTTTCCTTACTATATTGCTGGCGTAGGCACTCCTTTCCCCGAAATCGGCGAATTGACTGAGACTGATGATGGTAAAGCCTTTGCAAAGGGAGGGCAAGCTCGTATTATTTGGGGATTGTTTCAGATCCTTAATAGTATTTGTTTAACTTTGGATCAGCAAGTTATGTACGAGGATGACGAAGCAGGCAAGCTTAGTCAGAATTATGGAAATGAAGTCGGCCGTGTTGAGCGGGATGTGGAGAATAAGCAAAATCATCGCATGACACACCGCGAGTGGTTCGAACCACACCTTAAAAATCTACAGGCAAAACTGGCAAGCCGGCCTAAACCAACTATTCCTTCACTTACAGTATCGGTATTCGGGTTTTCGCGCGGAGCAGCCGAGGCAACTGCTTTCTGCCATTTTTTCGCCGAGTTGCTTGACAATGATAGGCTGGTTGGGATTCCTGTCAGTATTGATTTCCTTGGCGTGTTTGACATCGTAGCCACCGTAGGAATGTCCGATTCTGCTGGACGTACCACCATCATTCCACGTGCTTTTTTCGATGGTCATTGGGCTTGGGCTAACAGGATACTTAGGCCGCTACCAGGTTGCGTGAAAGCTGGCAGGCATTACATCGCCGCACACGAGCAGCGTATGAATTTCCCGCTAACGCAGATTCGCAGTAACGGCGGTGACTTTGTCGAAGTATTTTTCCCCGGCGTTCACTCCGATGTCGGTGGTGGCTATGCGCCTGGGGAGTACGGTAAAGGACGGGGCGCGCAATCTGCCATGCTGTCTCAAATTCCGTTGGCCTATATGTACAAAGCCGCCCGCGAGGCAGGTGTGCCGCTAAAACCATTTAGTGAACTTGAGGCACGTGATCAGCAGGATTTTCTAGTTAGCGCCCAATTAGCAAGTGCCTGGGATGCTTACACGGGCACGCTTGGGAAACATGGATCTTTCCTCATCAAGCATATGGAGCTGTACTACCGCTGGCGTGCTGCGCGGTTAACTTCGCTTGAAAACACCGATAGCTTCAAGGCATCCAGTCCGCAGGCCCAAGAGGATATGCGAAGCAGCAATAACATGCTGCGGGGAGATCTGGACGCGCTCACCGTGAGGAAGCCGATGCAGGGGCCTCGGCAGGGCGGTAATAATGAGCCATTCCGGCCTAGTGATCTTTCGCGTATCAATCAGTGGCAATACTATCGCGCGCAGAACTTCGTGCCGCTAGATAAATGGGAAACGTGGGCCTTGGGTGTATTTGAAAAACACGAGTCCTTACCTGCGGAAGTGATGCGGTTTTTTGATGACTACGTGCACGATTCCCTCGCTGGCTTCTACCTGGCTGGTGCGGTAACAGAATTTGACAAGCGTGTAGCGGTGGCCAATGCGCGCTCCAAGAGCGAGTGGCGACGAAGTGATTTTGATAAAAAAGTCCTTGCACTGGCCGATAAAGTCGAGGCTGCGCAGAAAAAAGCAAACGATCAGGTGCCTCTGACCAAGGAGGAGCAAGCACTGGTCGATGAGTCAAAAACAGGAACTCCCTTCCCAATCATGACCGATAAAGACACTGCAGACATGCGCAGCGCTTTGATCACCACGCAGACAGCGACCCGTCGTGAAGGCGGCGGCTATCTCTTGCGGCGCAGCTTTTATCCGCAAGAAGGCTTCTTCATACGTGAGAGCATCAATGAGGAGGAGCTGGAAAAGATGCCAACAGGACCAGAAGTACCAGAGAAGATCTCGTCAAACACCGTTACCTACGAATACATCTGGAGCGATAACTTGATCGGCGACCTGGCGATAAATACAGAAGCGCCTGCGAGGGGGCGTGAGGAGCGCATGGTGGCGTGAGCTTGGTGGACTGCCATGCGTGCTTCAAAATGACGCCGCTGTAAATAAGGCGAAATCCAGTGCATTTCCAAGTGATAAAAAACCATGGCTACTTTCCGTACTATATTGCCGGTGTGGGAACTCCATTTCCTGAAATAGGTGAATTGACTGAGACTGATGAAGGAAAAGCATTTGCCAAGGGAGGTCAGGCGCGAATTGTGTGGGGTTTGCTTCAGTTACTGAATGCCACAACTCTTACTTCCAATGGCAACCGACCATTATATAGCGATGATAAGGTTGGCCAGCTTGCCCAAGCTTATGATCAAGATATCCTCCACTTGCCCTCCATTTAGGAAAAAATGAAACGCTCCTTATATTTAATTCCTTTAGCCTTCGCCATAATATTCGTATTTGCAGGCTGTGCTGCGGGCAAGACGCAACAGCAAGAAGGTGACGGGGCACCAGCTCAAATTGGAATTGTCAATCATACCGGAAATTATATCTATTCCGCTTCAGTTGACGGAGCGGGCGGTGGTGGGATGGACCGTTGGGGAGCAGGGGTTGCCGACATTTGCTGTGCTTCTATTCCGCCGGCCTGGTATCCCGGTCTGAAAGTACTGGTGCGATGGGACATGCCCAATGGGCATGAACACATTGTGAAAGAGAAAGTGGTGGAGGTCGAAAAATATAGCGAGACTGGGAGTATTTATATTCATTTTTTTCCGAATGATGAAGTGCGTGTGGTTGTTACGCCGCTAGGGCCATACAACCCGTCCCATCCGATACCTATTGGTAATCCGAACAAAAACTGACTCCAGATTTGTATAACTATGATTGCCGCCACGCCTATCAGTGAGGTGTACTGTCAATAATAGACACGTCCGTTTCAAGCAGCCAGCACCGGCTTGCTGAAGTTCTCTGCAAACGATGCTGGCGATACGTAGCCAAGGCGCGAGTGACGCCGCTGGCGGTTGTAGAAAATCTCGATGTACTCCTTGAACGCTGATTTCGCGTTGGCCCGTGTGGCATACCTCTGATGATGAATCATTTCGTTCTTCAAGCTGCCCCAGAAGCTCTCCATAGGAGCGTCACTCAGTGGTTGAGGGTAGCAGATAACGTCCAAATTGAAGGTAATAAGCATCGGGTAGCGTTGTGCCAGTTTGGCCTTACTCGGCCAGAGCTGATGGAGGATGCGCGTTATATAGCATTACTAGAAACTGCCGATAGTCGACGCACGTTGGATGAAACACTGAATTTTTTGTCGTAGCCAATATTCTGGATCGAAAATCTATGAAGCTTAAAAATACTGTTAGCTTGGCCGTGCTGTTTGCAGGAGTCATGGCATTGCTTGCTTCCTGTGCTTTTGCTCAGCCGGGCAAACCCACAGCATTTGATGTTGGTGTACGTTCAATCAACTACTCAGGTAAGGAAGTTGCGCTGATAGTCGTTGATCCGAAAGACAAATCTAATAGTGGCGGAGGTAATGTACTCAATCCGTATAGTATGGGGGGAGGAACAATTTGTTGTTTTTCGATACCATCGACATGGAAGTCTGGTTATCAAGTACTAGTCAAGTACAGCTTTTATCCTGAAAAAACATGGAACGAACAGCTGGTTGATGTCCCCCCGTATGCAGAGGGCGTTGCCGGCGATATATGGCTAGCTATGCATGAAGATGGTCGCGCTGAGGCAGTTGTGTCGAACTTTGGCCCTACTCGGCCTGAATGGCCAGGGCGCGTTAAGGGCCGACCAGTTGCGACTGAGAAGTATGAATTGAAGGTACGGAATGAGCAATTGAATACACAAAAGGGCATGTTGGCCGCCATGGAAAAAGCGCTTGAAAATGACTCACATAAGCTCACTCCAGAGGAAATTGAAAAGCTGAAAAAGGCGATAGAAGATACAAGAAAAAGAGTTCGCCTGATGGAGGAAATGATCCCATGAGTGCAATACTGTGTTCTCCGATCCCAACCACTGCAACGAATCCCAGTGATTTAAAAGAGTTTTTTGATCCAGAAAAAGAGCTTCCAAAAATAAATGAGTTCATAAGTGATAGAGAGTGTCCTGATTCTCATTCCAAAATTGCCTACTTGTAAGGTAAATTTGGTCTTTGGATTTTTCTTTGATGGCACAAACAATAACTTGGATATCCTTGCCGCCGACAGGGAGTTAGCTGACGAAGTAAAGCTGTTCAACAATTGGCAAAAATGGAAAAAAGAAGAAAATACGAACAGCCCACCAGCACCGTTTAACTACAATGAATGGGGAGCAATCCAAACGTATTGGGACTTACCAGCACCATCAACTGCCATTACCGATCTCTTTGATAATTACGTGCACGACTCGCGCGCATGGTTTAAACCGTTTGGCACAGATGCCGTGGATTTGTTAATTGAAATGGAGGCGCTAGAGGCAAGCGTTGAGAAAATCGAGGCATGGGAAAAAAATCCGGTTGGACCGAAGCCGGCGCCGTTGACCAAAGCGGATTACGACAAAGTCACTCGATATCGTCCTTGCCGCAATACTGCGGACGCGTGCACGGCTGTGGTTTCGTTTCACACGGACGAGAAGGACACCTGTTACAAGGCGGCTTTTTGCGGTATCGAAAAATATATATGGGCAACGACCGATTCATACCTGAGGGAGCGGTATATGTGCAGGTTCAACCCGCAGAGTCTCAGTACCCTGTCGCCGAGATGTCAGATTCTTCTACCCTTGAGCAACATGCTTAGCGTCTATCCTTAACGGCTCGCCGTTGTGAAAGCCAGCATTGATTCACGGCCTCCGTTAGTCAATCGGTCCGGCGATATAGTTGGTGGCAATTCGATAGAGATTATCTATAAATTCAATAGATATATATAGATTTTATTTATCGATCTAGCTGGTTAAAATAGCTCCACGCTATCAAACAACGAGGAGCTATAGTATGAGCCAGCCACCTATCACGACCGCCTCCGGCATCCCTGTCGCCGATAACCAGAATTCCCTGACCGCCGGCCCGCGTGGCCCGGTGCTGCTGCAGGACTTCCATCTGATCGAAAAACTTCAGCACTTTAACCGCGAGCGTATTCCTGAGCGTGTCGTGCACGCCAAGGGTTCGGGGGCGTATGGTACGTTCACTGTCACTGGCGATATCACCAAGTACTCCAAGGCCAGGCTGTTTGCTGAAGTGGGCAAGCAGACTGACACCTTCCTGCGCTTTTCGACCGTGGGCGGTGAGAAAGGCAGTGCTGATACGGAGCGTGATCCACGCGGCTTTGCGCTGCGCTTCTATACCGAAGAAGGCAACTGGGATCTGGTGGGGAACAACACGCCGGTGTTCTTCCTCAAGGACGGCATCAAATTCCCGGACTTCATCCACACGCAAAAGCGCGATCCGCAAACCAATCTGAAATCGCCAACCGCGATGTTTGATTTCTGGAGCCGCACGCCGGAGAGCCTGCACCAGGTGACGACGCTGTTTTCCAGCCGTGGCACGCCGGATGGCTACCGTCACATGCACGGCTTCGGCAGCCACACCTACAGCCTGATTAACGCCGCCGGTGAACGTGTGTATGTAAAGTGGCATTTCCTGACGCAGCAAGGGATCAAGAACCTGAGCGCCGACGAAGCGGTACGCATTGCCGGCACCGATCCAGACTACTCGCAGCGTGATCTGTTCAACGCGATTGCACGCGGCGATTTCCCGCGCTGGGACGTCAAGGTGCAGGTGGCTACCGAGGCTGAGCTGGCGGCATGGGAAGCGCGCACTGGCTGGAATCCGTTTGATCTGACCAAGGTCTGGCCGCATGCGGATTTCCCGCTGCTGCAAGTGGGTGTGCTGGAGCTGAACCGCAATCCGGTCAACTACCACGCGGAAGTGGAGCAAGCCGCGTTGTCGCCGTCGAATGTGGTGCCGGGCCTGGGCTACTCGCCGGACAAGATGCTGCAGGCGCGCTTGTTCGCTTACCACGATGCGCAACTGTACCGCGTCGGCACCAATCACCAGCATCTGCCGGTGAACGCACCGCGCTGCCCGTTCCACAACCAGCAGCGCGATGGCGCGATGGCGACGTTCAACGGCGGCGCCTCGCAGAACTATGATCCGGTGCAGGCCAATGGCAGCAACCCGCATGGCATGGGCCATGGCGAACCACCGCTGGCGCTGGACGGCGCGGCGGGGCGCTACGATGGCCGCGGCAAGGAGGACGATTACACGCAAGCCGGTGATCTGTTCCGCCTGATGCCTGCGGACGAGCAGCAAAACCTGTTCGCCAACATCGCAGGTCCGCTGAGCCAGGTCAGTGCCGAGATCATCAACCGGCAACTGGCGCATTTCGACCAGGCCGATCCAGCCTACGGTGCGGGCGTGCGCGCAGCACTAAAAGCACGCGGCGTCAACGTGGCCTAAAGGTGACGGCAGCCGACCACGAAGTGCACTACAATCGTGATGTTGCAGTGCACCGTGGAGGTCTGATTTGAGCCGCAAACCCGCTTGCCCGCCATCGACCGCCTTGCCGGGCCAGATTGTTCTGGTCCTGCAGGGCGGCGGCGCTTTGGGCGCCTATCAACTGGGTGTCTACCAGGCCTTGCACGAAGCCGGCATCGAGCCGGACTGGGTGATCGGCACGTCCATCGGCGCGATCAATGGCGCCATCATCGCCGGCAATCCGCCGGAGCGCCGGCTGGATCAGCTGCGCGAATTCTGGCATCGCATGGAGCGCAACTCGTTTGGCTTTTCCACCATGCCGCGTGCGATCGCCAACGCGATTACGGTGGGGCAGGGCATACCGGCGTTCTTTGAGCCCAACCTGGCGTCGTGGTGGAATCCGGAAGCGCGGGTCGGCATCGAACATGCGTCGTTTTATCAAACCACGCCTTTGCGCAGCACGCTGGAAGCGCTGGTGGACTTTGATTATCTCAATGCGAAGCAAATGCGCCTGACGGTGGGCGCGGTGAATGCCCGCAGCGGCGCGATGCGCTATTTCGATACCCGCAGGGAGCCGCTGTGCGTCGAGCATGTGATGGCGTCTGGTGCGCTGCCACCGGCATTCCCTGCGGTGCGCATCGACGGTGAGCCGTACTGGGATGGCGGCATCTATTCCAATACGCCGATTGAGGCGGTTCTCGATGATGAGCCGCGCCGCAGCTCGGTGATCTTCTCGGTGCAGGTGTGGAATCCGGATGGCAGCGAGCCGCAAAGCGTGATGGATGTGCTGGATAAGCACAAGGAGATCCAGTACGCGAGCCGCGCCAGCAATATCGAGCAGCAGCGCAAGCTGCACCGGCTGCGCCATGTGATCCGTGAGCTGACCAAACATCTGCCGCAGCAGGAACTGGCGCAGGCGGATGTGCGTGAGCTGGCGTCATGGGGCTGCGGCACAGATATGCATGTGGTTTCGCTGCGCGCGCCGCGCATCGGTAATGAGGATCACACCAAGGATATCGACTTCAGCGCGTCCGGCATCCGCGCGCGCTGGCAGGCGGGCTATGACGATACGCAGCGCTTCATCACGCTACGCCCGTGGGATGAGCCGATTGATCCTATCGAAGGCATCGCCATCCACGAACTGCCGGAGCACTAGGCGCCCAGTACGTCGTGGCACACGTCCAGCCATGCGCGTGCTGCGTGTGACAGGTAGCTGCCGCGCCAGACATGGGCTGGTTGCCATGGCAGCTCAGGATCCACCAGCTTGACTGCATCCAGGTGGCCGATGGCCAGGCGATGGATAAAAGGCTCGGGCAGCAGCGCGACGCCCATGCCGGCGGATGCCATGGCCACTAGCCAGTCCCACTGGCCGCTTTGCGCTGCGATGACGGGCTCGAAGCCGGCGTCGGCAAAAGCTGCGCGCAGCGCGCGTGTCATGGCGAAATCATCTTTCAACAGCACCAGCGGCGTCTTCGCCAGCGACTTCAGTTTGATCGTGTTGCGGCCTTTCTGGAAGGTGCCGCGCGCCGCCAGCGCCCACACGGGATAGCTGGCGATGGGCGCGGACTGCAGGCCGAGTAGCGGATCGGCAGGCAGCACCGTCATGCCGATTTCCAGGTCGCCTTGCGCCACCTGGCGTTCTATCGCCTGGCCGGCATCTTCCTGCAGCGTCAGCGTGATGTTGGGATGGCGCTGACGGAAGGCTTTCAGCACGGGCGTGAACAGCAGATTGATCATGGGCGGGATACCGACGGTCAGGTGGCCGCGTTCCAGCGACTGCGTGTCGCGCACTTCGGCTGCCAGCTGGCGCATGGTGGCCAGCATTTCCACGCCGCGCGCGTAGACCACATTGCCGGTGTCGGTCAGCGTCAGCTTGCGGCCTTCGCGTAGCAGCAGCTGCGCACCGACTTCCTCTTCCAGTTGCCGCACCATCTTGCTGATGGTCGACTGGGTAACGTGCAGCGACTCCGCTGCCTGCGTAAAACTGTTCAGACGGACGGTTTCGACGAAGTAGCGGAGCGAGCGCAGGTCCATGAATTTTACGACTGGAAATGGAGAATTTAAGTCATGATACGACTTTTTCCTGATTCTATACTGAAACAAAGAATGAGGAGAACCCATGTACGAAGATCGCATCCGCCGTCCGGCGCTCATGAAAAAATTGATGAGCGCTGAACAAGCCGCCCTGTTATTCAAAGACGGCATGACCGTCGGCATGAGCGGTTTTACCCGCGCCGGAGACGCCAAGGCGCTGCCGGTCGCACTGGTCGAACGTGCGCGCCAGTCGCCGCTGCACCTGACGCTGCTGACCGGCGCATCGCTGGGCAATGACAGCGATGGTTTGATGGCCAATGCAGGCGTGGTCGCGCGCCGCATGCCGTTCCAGGCCGATGCAGCCTTGCGCCGCAAGATCAACTCCGGTGAGGTCATGTTCATTGACCAGCACTTGTCCGAGACCGCAGAACAGCTGCGTTCCGGCGACCTGAAAGCGGTGGATATCGCGGTGATCGAGGCGGTGGCGATTACGCCTGATGGCGGCATCATTCCCACCATGTCAGTCGGGAACACGGCCAACTTCGTGCAGCAGGCGGACAAGGTGATTGTCGAGATCAATCTGAGCGCACCGCTGGCGCTGGAAGGCTTCCACGATATTTATGTGCCGGGCAAGCGTCCGCACCGTGGCGCGATTCCGCTGCTGACACCCTGGCAGCGCATGGGCTGGACCTCGATTCCCGTGCATCCCGACCGCATTGCCGCCATTGTCATTACCGATAGTCCGGACAGTCCGTCGAACGCGCTGCCGCCGGATGAAGAGACGGATGCCATTGCACGCCACGTCATCCGCTTCCTGGAAGGCGAGGTGAAGGTAGGGCGCATGGACCCGTCGCTGCGTCCACTGCAGGCTGGCATCGGCACCATCGCCAACGCCGTGCTGCATGGCCTGATCGACTCGCCATTCCGCGACATGACGATGTACTCCGAGGTACTGCAGGACAGCGCGATCGAACTACTGGACTCCGGCCAGCTGTCGATGGCGTCGGCGTCGTCGATCACGCTGTCGGCGGCCATGCATGAGAAGTTCATCCACAATCTGGAGAAGTACCGCGAGCGCATCGTGCTGCGCCCGCAGGAAATCAGCAATCATCCCGAGGTGGTGCGCCGGCTCGGCATCATCGCGCTGAATACGGCGCTGGAGTTTGATATTTACGGCAATGTGAATTCGACCCACGTCGGCGGCACGCACATGATGAACGGTATCGGCGGCTCGGGCGACTTTGCGCGCAACGGCCAGCTGTCCATCTTTGTCAGCAAATCGGTGGCCAAGGATGGTGCGATTTCCAGCGTGGTGCCGTTTGCGGCGCACGTCGATCATACCGAACACGATGTCGATGTGCTGGTGACGGAGCACGGCCTGGCGGACCTGCGTGGCCTGGCACCGCGTGAGCGTGCGCCGCTCATCATCGAAAATTGCGCCCATCCGGATTACCGCCCGCAGCTGCGCGCCTATTTTGCGGAAGCGCTGCAAGGCGGCGGCCAGACGCCGCACGTTCTGGAGAAGGCCTTGTCGTGGCACGCCCGCTATAAACGGGAAGGGAGCATGCTGGTAAAATAATGGTCATCAGTATTCACTTAATATTGGATCAACATGACCATTAAAATCAGCCAGAACTTCGACTCCGGCGCCATTGAAGTGCTGCGCGCCGATAGTGCCGCCAACATCGAACTGAATCTGCGCAAGGATTCGCACGCGGACATCCACCAGTGGTTCCACTTCCGCGTGCAGGGCGCGCGCGGCCAGAAGCTCACTATGCGCTTCCTGAACGCCGGCAGCGCCACCTACGCCAAGGGCTACGAGGACTATCAGGCCGTGGCCAGCTACGACACGGAAAACTGGTTCCGCGTGCCGACCAGCTTTGATGGCGAGGTCATGACGATCAACCACGCGCCGGATACGGACAGCATCTACTACGCGTACTTCGAGCCGTATTCGTTCGAGCGCCATCTGCGCCTGCTGGGCGAAGTGGGCGAGCATCCGCTGGCCCGCGTGCATGACCTGGGCAGCACCGTGGATGGCCGCGACATGAATCTGGTGGTCATCGGCAAGCCGGAAGCGGAAAAGAAAATCTGGTTCATCGCGCGCCAGCACCCTGGCGAGTCGATGGCGGAATGGTTCATCGAAGGCCTGATCGATTCGCTGCTGGACGATGCGAACCCGATCGCCCGCAAGCTGCTGCAAAGCTGCGTGTTCTACATCGTGCCGAACATGAATCCGGACGGCTCGGTACGAGGCAACCTGCGTACCAACGCAGCTGGCGCCAACCTGAACCGCGAATGGATGACGCCATCCGTTGAGCGCAGCCCGGAAGTGCTGTACGTGAAGCAGAAGATGCACGAAACCGGCATCGATATGTTCTTCGACATCCATGGTGATGAAGCGCTGCCGTACAACTTCGTGGCCGGTAACGAGATGCTGGAAAACTTCAGCGACGAGCGCCGCGCCAAGCAGCAGGCTTTCATTGACCGCTACAAGAACGCCTCGCCGGACTTCCAGGACAAGTATGGCTACGCCGCCAGCAAGTACAAGGAAGACATGCTGACGCTGGCCTCCAAGTACGTCGGCCACCACTTCGGCTGCCTGGCGCTGACGCTGGAAATGCCGTTCAAGGACAACGCGGATCTGCCGGATGCACACGTGGGCTGGAATGGCGCGCGCAGTGCGGCGCTGGGCGCGGCGATCCTGCAGCCTATCCTGCTGTCGCTGGGCGACTACTGATCGTGGGCGTCGAGATCGAACGCAAGTTCCTGCTCTCTGGCGATGGCTGGATGCGTCTTGGCGAGCCGGTGCATTTTCGCCAGGGCTATCTGTCGTCGAACAAAGAGCGCGTGGTGCGCGTACGCATCGAGGGCGAGCGTGCGGTGCTGACGATCAAGGGCGCCAACAAAGGGGCCACGCGCGGCGAATGGGAGTACGAGATTCCCGTCGCCGAAGCGGCTGAGCTGCTGGATGGCTTGTGCGAGCAGCCGTTGATCGAGAAGTATCGGCGCCGTATCGCGTTTGGCGGCAATGTGTGGGAAGTGGATGAGTTCCTGGGCGTGAATGCCGGCCTGGTCGTAGCTGAGATTGAATTACAGTCGGAAGACCAGCAGTTCGACAAGCCGGACTGGATCGGCGAGGAAGTCACGAGCGATCTGCGCTACCTCAACTCCAACCTGATCAAGCACCCTTACTCCGCTTGGTAAAGCAGCCGGTTTGTCCTAAGCTGTATGAATGGACAGCGAACGGCAAACCGCGCTGGAAGCGCGCTTCGATACGATACTGCCGACCTTGGCAACCAAGGCGGACGTGGAGGCGCTGCGTGCGGATATCCATAAATGGATGGTAGGCAGCATGATCGGCCTGTTCATAGGCTTTGGCGGTTTGGCGGCCGCGATGGGACAGTTACTCAAGCCGGTAGCTCCGGCAACGCCAGTCGTGGTACAGACTCAACCGACTCAGGCACAAGCTGTACCGCAAGCCAATCAACCGATCGTCATTTACTTGTCGCCGCCCAAATGAAAAAAGCCCCTGAAGATCAGGGGCTTTTGTTTTTAGTGGAAGTGTTCCGTGCCGGCCGGTGTGTCTTCCGGCATTTCGGCATGTGCCAGTTCACCTACCGGGTCGGCAAACAGGGGCGCACCGCAGTCGTCGCAGAACTCCACCACATAGCGTTCGCTATGCTTCTTCACCTGCGTGACGCCAGCCGCGTTCAGGTGCGAGATGATGTCTTCCACCGGCGTCATCGGCTTTTGCACCGCGCTGAGCGCGCCAGGGCCTTCGGGCGGCATGCCTTCCTCATCTTCCTGACCGTACAGCGGCCACACCACGCCGTAGATCACATCCGACGACGAGCGCTGCGTGAAGGCCACGCGGTACTCATCGATCTGGCCGTCAGCGCTTTCCTCGCCAAAGCCGGCAATCACGGCGCGCAGTTCGGATGGCTCGACCGACAGCGTGTGCGTCAGGTAGTGCACCGCGGCGCGGATCGATACCGGGCGGATCAGCTTGTCCGCCTCGCGGCAGGCCATGTAATACGCTTCCGGCAGCAGCAGCTCGACACCACAGCCCGGCAGCAGGCGGTTGACGGTCGGCGTTGCCTGTAAGCGCCATTGCTCCAGCGCGGCGCTGCGTTCGGCGGCAAAGCTGGCCTGGTGTTCGGGCATCTGCCAGCGGAACAGCGGTGCGCCCGCTGGCGCCACCACGGCCGCCAGCAGATAGCGCGTGTCGGCCAGGAACGGCGCCGTTTCAGGGACTTTTGTATCCGCCTTCAGTACCGTGCCTTTGACGGCGGCCTGCGCCAGTTTGTGCACCTTGCCATAGGTTTCAACGTGGCTGCGCGGCAGCTGGTCGATCGAAAACAGGGTAGGCGACATCGCCATCTGCGTGCCGTCGGCCAGCAGGTGGGCGGAGAAGTGCGCCGACAGGGTTTGCAGGATGTCCGCCGGGATCGCGCCGGAGGCAATCGCGAAGCGGGTCCAGGCCAGCAGAGGCGCGGCCACCAGCAGCACATCAAACGGCTTGCTGACGCCGTCGGTGGTGTCGATCGAGAAGGTGCCCGATTCGCTGACCGCTTCCACGCTGTCCATCAGCACGTCATACGCGTTCAGATCTTCCTTGAACAGCGCGTTGAGGGTGGCATCAACGGTTTCCTGGTGGCCGGTCTTCAGGAGTTTCTGGAGCTGTGCATCGAGAGAGTGCTCCCAGGCCCGCTCTTCGATACGGCTGGCCGCCTGCCCGACAGCCTGGGCGTAGGTGGCGAGGCGCTGGCTCTCGGCAGACAATTTTTGGGATGAAGCTTTAGATGGACGACGCATAGCGCAATAAGAGTCTCATTAAAAGTGAATAGAACGGATCAGTCATACAGATGATAACCCTTATGAACCCTATTGTAGTTCATTCGGCAAACGTGCATAAAAAAACGCCCCGTGGGCGTGCGGCGGCCTGGGCCGTCGCAGCGCACGGGGCGTCTTGTCTGCTGGAAGATTAAGCAGCCAGCAGCTGACGCAGCACGAATGGCAGGATACCGCCGTGCTTGTAGTAGTCCACTTCGATCGGGGTATCGATACGCAGCAGCACTTTGACTTCCTGGCTCGAACCGTCTGCACGGTTGATGACCAGGGTCGCCAGCTGTTGCGGCTTGATCTCGCCGTCCAGGCCTTTCAGGTCGTAGGTTTCCTTGCCGGTGATGTTCAGCGATTCGACCGAGTCGTTGCCGATGAATTGCAGCGGCAGCACGCCCATGCCGACCAGGTTGGAGCGGTGGATACGCTCAAACGAGCGCACGATCACGGCTTTCACGCCCAGCAACTGGGTGCCCTTGGCCGCCCAGTCGCGCGACGAGCCGGTGCCGTACTCTTCGCCGCCGAACACCATGGTCGGGGTGCCGGCTGCCACGTATTTCATGGCGGCGTCGTAGATCGACAGCTGTTCGCCCGATGGCTGGTGAATGGTGATGCCGCCTTCGACTGCGGAACCGTCGGCTTTTGGCGGGATCATCTTGTTCTTGATACGCACGTTGGCAAACGTACCGCGCATCATGATCTCGTGGTTGCCGCGGCGCGAGCCGTAGGAGTTGAAATCGGCTTTCTGCACGCCGTTTTCCTTGAGCCATTTACCGGCCGGGCCGTCTTCCTTGATCGAGCCGGCTGGCGAGATGTGGTCGGTGGTGATCGAGTCGCCAAACACGCCCAGCGCGCGCGCGCCGGTGATGTTGGGATCGGTCTCTTTCGGAGTCATCTCGAAACCGTCGAAGAACGGTGGTTCGGCGATGTAGGTCGAGGCCGGCCAGTTGTAGACCTGGCCTTCGGTCGACGATACGTTTTCCCACAGCTTGCCTGGGTTGCCCTTGACGTCGGCGTAGTTCGACTTGAACACTTTCGAGTTCATCGCAAACTTCATGAGCTTGGCGATCTCTTGCGAGGTCGGCCAGATATCGCCCAGGTACACGTCCTTGCCGTCCTTGCCCTTGCCAACTGGCTGGGTCATCAGGTCAACCGTCATGTTGCCGGCAATCGCGTAAGCGACCACCAGCGGTGGCGATGCCAGGAAGTTCGAACGGATGTTCGGGTGGATACGCGCTTCAAAGTTACGGTTACCCGACAGCACAGCCGACGCCACGATGTCGTTCGAGGTGATGGCTGCGTTCAGTTCCGGGGTCAGGTCGCCAGCGTTGCCGATGCAGGTGGTGCAGCCGTAAGCGGTGACGCCGAAGCCCAGTTTTTCCAGGTAAGGCAGCAGGCCGGCGGCGGTCAGGTACTCGGTCACCACGCGCGAGCCAGGGGCCAGCGAGGACTTGATGTGCGGCGCCACGGTCAGGCCGGCTTCCACGGCTTTCTTGGCCAGCAGGCCGGCGGCCAGCAGCACGCTCGGGTTTGAGGTGTTGGTGCACGAGGTGATTGCCGCGATCAGCACGTCGCCGTTTTTCACGTGCACGCCGTTGCTGGTGGTGTAGGTCTGGTTCAGGTCTTCCGGCTTTTTGTTGAAGCCATTGTCCGACGTCGGTTTCGAGAACAGCTCGATGAAGTTGTTCTTCACATTGCCGATTTCGATACGGTCTTGCGGACGCTTAGGACCGGCCAGCGATGGCGTCACGGTCGACAGGTCCAGCTGCAGTTCGCGGGTGAAGTCCAGTTCGCCAGCTTTGGCGACGCCGTACATGCCTTGCGCCTTGAAGTAGGCGGCAAACGCGGCGATTTCTTCCTTGGTGCGGCCGGTGCCTTCGAAGTACTCGATGGTGGCATCGTCAACCGGGAAGAAGCCCATGGTGGCGCCGTATTCCGGCGCCATGTTGGCGATGGTGGCGCGGTCGGTCACGGACAGGGTCTGGGTGCCTTCGCCGAAGAACTCGACGAATTTGCCCACGACCTTGGCTTTACGCAGCATCTCGGTGATGGTCAGCACCAGGTCGGTCGCGGTGCAGCCTTCGCGCAGCACGCCGGTCAGGTTAACGCCGATCACGTCCGGGGTCAGGAAGTAGACTGGCTGGCCCAGCATGCCGGCTTCCGCCTCGATGCCGCCTACGCCCCAGCCGACCACGCCGATGCCGTTGATCATGGTGGTGTGCGAGTCGGTGCCGACCAGCGAATCAGGGTAGTACACGCCGTTGCCGTCCTTGTGGACGCCGCGTGCCAGGTATTCCAGGTTGACCTGGTGGACGATGCCGAAGCCTGGTGGCACCACGCCGAAGGTGTCGAAGGCTTGCATGCCCCATTTCATGAACTGGTAGCGCTCGTTGTTGCGCGAGAATTCCAGCTTCATGTTCAGGTCCAGCGCCTTCGGCTCGCGGAAGTGGTCGATGGTGACCGAGTGGTCTACCACCAGATCGACGGGCACCAGCGGTTCAATCTTCTTGGCGTTCACGCCCATTTTGTACGCGACGTTACGCATCGCGGCCAGGTCGGCCAGCAGCGGTACGCCGGTGAAGTCTTGCAGCACAACGCGGGCGACGACGAACGGGATCTCGTCGGTACGCTCACCGGTCGCGGACCAGTTGGCGACTTGCTTGACGTGTTCTTCGGTGACTTTCTTGCCGTCGACGTTACGCAGAACGGACTCCAGCACTACACGGATCGAGACCGGCAGGCGGGAGATTTTGACGCCAAGGCTCTTTTCCAGGGCTGGCAGCGAATAGAACTTCGCTTTCTTGCCCGAGATGTTGAATTCCTTCAGCGTGTTAAGCGTGTTGTGGGACATGACCTCTCCTTCGGGTGGGTATTGTCTATTATTAAAGAAGCGTAAGCTCTGGCGCCCGTGCTGGCGCGCCGCTATCGGAACTGCGTTTATTGAATCGTGATCTTGGCGCTGGTCGGCTCATTGGCCGCCGTGGCGGCCGGGGCCGGCTTCAGCTGCTCAGCATTGCGGCATTCATTGGCCAGCTGGCGGTTTTGTTTGGAATCCAGCAGCATGCCTTTGGCGGGAATGCCGATCCAGATCAGGCCATACAGCTTGTTTTCAAAGCGGTTGGCGCCGGTGGTGGTGCCCACGCGCGTCAGGCGGTGCAAACGCTTCTTCCAGCGCAGCGCGATGTGCGATTCGTCGCTGGCATTCTGATAAATGGTGATCTTGTTGCCCAGTTCGCAGTCGAAATCGACCACGGAGGAGTCGGTAATGGCAGGTTCGTCGGCCTCTTCGTCCGGCGCCTTGGGCTCGGCGGTTTTGGCGGCGGCGGCTTTCTTGGTGCTCTTGGCAGCGGCTTTCTTGACGGTTTTCTTGGCTGGGGCGTCGCCTTCCGCGTGGGCGGTGGCGGCCATGGTCAGCGAGGCCAGCGCGAGACTGCAGGCCATGAATAATTTGGAGATCGACATCAGTTTGCTTCCTGTGGGTGTGCGGTGGAGGTGCCGTTGAACAGCGGGGCCACGGACTCGGGCAAGGTCAGCCCGGCCAGTCTGGCGCGCTGTAAAACGGTCCAATAGTATCTGTAGCTGGCGCGGTCATGCAAGCGGCCATGCTGGGAAATCGGCCCCCATTGCGCGGCGGCTGCTTCATGCAGGATGGCTGCGGCCTCGCCGACCTCGGACAGGCGCGGCGTAAAGGTCTTGATGATGGGTTTGATCTGGTTGGGATGGATGCTCCACATGCGCGTGTAGCCGAATTCGGCGGCGGCGCGCTGGGCATCGTTGGCGGCCACCGCAGTGTCCTTGATCTCGGTGGTGACGTTATGCGACGGCACCTTGCCGTGCGCGTGGCAGGCGGCGGCGATTTCCAGTTTGGCGCGCACCACCAGCGGGTGCGTGAACTGGCCTGGCGTACGCATCGCGCTGCCCGGGATGGCGCCGTAGTGCGAGGAGACGAAATCCATGATGCCGAACGACAGGCATTCCACCTGGGGCAGGGCGGCAATCGCGTAAGCGTCGCGCAGGGCGCCGTGGGTTTCAATCAGCACGTGCACCGGCAGGTCCTTGCGGCCGGCCCTGGCGGCGTGGGTGTGAATCAGTTTGATGGCGCGCGCCACTTCGTCCACGCTATTGATCTTGGGCAGTGCGATGTAGGCCAGACGCTGGGCCGCGGCGCAGATGATTTCCACGTCCCTGGCAAACCACGGGCTGGCGACATCGTGCACGCGGGCGCCGATGCGGTTGAATTTGTTGTCGTCGGAATTGAGCAGTTCGACGATGAGGCGGGCATGCGCTTCCTCGTTGCCGGCGCTGGCGCCGTCTTCGCAATCGAGGGTGATGTCGAACAGGGGACCAAGTTCTTGTTGCAAGGCGATCGATTTGCGCATCAGCTTTTCGGAGCCGGCGTAGTGGTCGCAAGCCGGTAGCAGCGTCGGCTGGAGATTGCCCTGGAATAAAACCTCGGATGGGTGCATGCGTGACTGGTCAGAGGGTGAAACAACCGCCGCGCTGCTCTCGGCAGCGCGGCGGGTACGGCGGATCGGTGCTTTGACCGGTTCCACTGACGGAACGAAGATTATGGCAGCAGGTGCTTGACGCCTTCGCGCTCTTCGGTCAGTTCTTTCAGGGTCAGGTTGATGCGCTCTTGCGAGAAGGCGTCGATTTCCAGGCCTTGAACGATGGTGTATTCGCCGTTTTCGGTGGTGACCGGGAAGCCGAACATGGTGCCTTCAGGGATGCCGTACGAACCATCCGAAGGAATGCCCATGGTGGTCCACTTGCCGTTGGTGCCCAGTACCCAGTCGCGTACGTGGTCGATGGCGGCGTTGGCAGCCGAAGCAGCCGACGACAGGCCGCGCGCTTCGATGATCGCTGCGCCGCGTTTGCCGACGGTTGGCAGGAAGGTGTTGGCGTTCCATTCCTGGTCGTTGATCAGCTCTTTCACCGATTTGCCGTTGACGGTGGCGAAGCGGTAGTCAGCGTACATGGTTGGCGAGTGATTGCCCCATACGGTCAGCTTCTCGATGTCTTTCACCTGGGTGCCGGTTTTGGCAGCCACTTGCGACAGCGCGCGGTTGTGGTCCAGACGCAGCATGGCGGTGAAGTTCTTCGCTGGCAGCGATGGCGCCGATTTCATGGCGATGTAGGCGTTGGTGTTGGCTGGGTTGCCGACCACCAGGACTTTGACGTTGCGCGAAGCGACGGCATCCAGTGCCTTACCTTGTACGGTGAAGATCTGGGCGTTGGCTTCCAGCAGGTCTTTACGCTCCATGCCTGGGCCGCGTGGACGGGCGCCTACCAGCACGGCAACGTCAACATCCTTGAAGGCGGTCATCGGGTCGGAGTGGGCGGTCATCTCGGTCAGCAGCGGGAACGCGCAATCGTCGATTTCCATCATCACGCCCTTCAGCGCCTTCTGTGCTTTCTCATCGGCGATTTCCAGCAGTTGCAGGATGACTGGTTGATCTTTGCCCAGCATGTCGCCGTTGGCGATGCGGAACAGCAGTGCGTAACCGATTTGGCCGGCGGCGCCGGTAACAGCAACACGCATTGGGGTTTTAGCCATGATGAATCTCCAAAGTGGGAAGTAAAACGTTCTTGAAGCTGGACCGGCGGCCGGTCCGGGAAACCGTAATCATACTGCAAAATTCAACGCTTATAATTATGTTCGATAAGCGTTGGCTCGGGAGTGTAGGCCTGCCACCACTATCTGTCAATCCTATCTTATGTCTTATATAAGACAGATAAGTTTGTACTGTTTTTTCTGGACGGCACTGTGTATTTGTGGTGAAATCTTGGCCTATGAGTTCCGCGCCACCCAATCCGAATAATAATCCCACCGCTGTCAGCGCCGGTGGTGCGGGTGGCTCGTCCCCAACTTTCTCCCCTTTGTACCAGCAAATCAAGGCCCTGATCACCCAGAGCCTGCAGTCCGGCGAATGGAAACCGGGCGAACTGATTCCTAGCGAAGTCGAACTGGCCAACCGTTTCAAGGTCAGCCAGGGCACCGTCCGCAAGGCGATTGACGAGCTGGCCGCCGAGAACCTGGTGATGCGCAAGCAGGGCAAGGGCACGTTTGTGTCGACCCACCATGAGGCGCGCGCCCATTTCCGCTTCCTGCGGCTGATGCCCGACGAAGGCGTGCCGCACTACCCCGAGAGCAAGTTCATTGAAGTCAAGCGCACCCGCGCGCCGGCTGACGTGGCGCGCCTGCTGGACCTGAAGTCCGGCGATGCCGTCATCTTCATCAAGCGCGTGCAGTCGTTTGACGCGGTGCCGACCATCGTCGAAGAGCTGTGGCTGCCGGGATTGACCTTCAAGGGCCTGACCGCCGAGCGCCTGGAAGAATACAAGGGGCCGATGTATGGCCTGTTTGAATCCGAATTCGGCACGCGCATGATACGTGCCACCGAAAAAATCCGCGCAGTGTGTGCCTCCGACGGCGACGCTGCGCTACTGCATATCGCCGCCAACACGCCCTTGCTGGCGTCGGAGCGGGTCTCGTTTACGTACGGCGACAAGCCGGTTGAGCTGCGCCGCGGCTTGTATCTGACTGAAAGTCATCACTATCATAACGAGTTGAACTAAGCGAGTTGAACTAAGCGCGTTGAATTAAGCACGTTGAATTGAAGGAGACGCAGCGCAGAAAGAGGCGTGGTCACACGCCCGTAGCATTGTTGCGCTGATAATACGTTGAGCTACGGAAAGGTAGCCAGGGCCGATGTTGCCAACCACTATTTTTGTTATGTGTAACAATAGATATTGGTTATAAGAGTGGAAATCGGCGAAAATCGCAGTCTCACCAAATTTTTGTATAAGCCTGAGGAGGTCTTGTTATGTCAGAAGCCGTAAGGGAAGCCCCTAAAAAAGAACGGCCGGAGTTCCGTAACATTCATGTTACCGAGCTGTCCAACTACCGCATGCCATTGGCTGCCACCGTGTCGATCCTGCACCGTATTTCCGGTGTCGGCATGTTCGTGCTGCTGCCATTCGTGCTCTATCTCTTGCAGAACAGCCTGCGCTCCGAGATCTCTTTCGCGTACTACGAAGGTTTCGTCACCTACCCGCTGGTCAAAGTGATCATCCTGGGGCTGTCGTGGAGCTTCCTGCACCATATGTGCGCCGGCATCCGTCACCTGGTGATGGACCTGCACATCGGCCTGGATAAGCATTCGGCGCGCAAGTCGTCCGCCACGGTGCTGGTTATCAGCCTGGTGCTGACCGCACTGATCGCCCTGAAACTGTTTGGAGTATTCTGAAATGTCCATCAACGATAACGGTATCGGCCCTAAGCGCCGCGTGGTTGGCGCGTCCTACGGCATGCGCGACTGGCTGGCGCAACGCGTCACCGCAGTCATCATGGTGCTGTACACCGCCACCCTGGTCCTGGCCTTCCTGACCGGCCAGAACTTTACCTATGAAGGCTGGGCCGGCCTGTTCGCCCAGCAGTGGTTCAAACTGGTCACGGCCGTGACCCTGATCGGCCTGTTCTACCACGCCTGGGTAGGCATGCGTGACGTCTGGATGGACTACGTGAAAGCCGTTGGCCTCCGCCTCACCCTGCAAATCGCCACCATGGCCTGGCTGATCGGCTGCGCCGTCTGGTCGATTCAAATTATCTGGAGTGTGTAATCGTGGCAGCTATTAAATCTGCAATCCCTACCCGCCGCTTTGACGCGGTAATCGTCGGCGCCGGCGGCTCCGGCATGCGCGCATCGCTGCAACTGGCCGAAGCCGGCCTGAACGTGGCCGTGCTGTCGAAAGTGTTCCCGACCCGTTCCCACACCGTGGCAGCGCAGGGCGGTATCGGCGCCTCGCTGGGCAATATGGCCGAAGACAACTGGTTCTGGCATATGTTCGACACCGTCAAAGGTGGCGACTACCTGGGCGACCAGGATGCGATCGAATTCATGTGCCGCGAAGCACCGAAGGTCGTGTACGAGCTGGAACACTTCGGCATGCCGTTCGACCGCAATCCGGATGGCACCATCTACCAGCGTCCGTTCGGCGGCCACACCGCCAACTTCGGTGAAAAGGCTGTGCAGCGCGCTTGCGCCGCAGCTGACCGTACCGGCCACGCGCTGCTCCATACGCTCTATCAACGAAATGTGCGCGCCCGTACCCACTTCTTCGTGGAGTGGATGGCGCTGGACCTGATCCGCGACGCCGAAGGTGACGTGGTGGGCGTGGTGGCACTGGAAATGGAAACCGGCGAAGTCATGATGCTGGAAGCGAAAACCACCATCTTCGCTACCGGTGGCGCTGGCCGTATCTTCGCTGCCTCGACCAATGCCTTCATCAACACCGGCGACGGCATGGGCATGGCGGCACGCGCCGGCCTGCCGCTGCAAGACATGGAATTCTGGCAGTTCCACCCGACCGGCGTGGCCGGCGCGGGCGTGCTGATCACCGAAGGTGTACGCGGTGAAGGCGGTATCCTGATCAACTCGGAAGGCGAGCGCTTCATGGAGCGTTATGCGCCGACGCTGAAAGACCTGGCGCCGCGCGACTTCGTGTCCCGCTCGATGGACCAGGAGATCAAGGAAGGCCGCGGCTGCGGTCCGAACAAAGACCACGTCATGCTGGACCTGCGCCACATCGGCAAGGACACCATCGAGAAGCGTCTGCCGTCGATTCTGGAAATCGGCCACAAGTTCGCCAACGTCGATGCGACCAAGGAACCAATCCCGGTCGTACCAACCATCCACTACCAGATGGGCGGTATCCCGACCAACATCCACGGTCAAGTGGTCACGCCGAACGGCGACGGCACCCAGAAAGTGGTCAACGGCCTGTACGCAATCGGCGAATGCGCCTGCGTCTCGGTGCACGGCGCCAACCGCCTGGGCACCAACTCGCTGCTGGACCTGGTGGTCTTCGGCCGCGCAGCCGGCAACCACGTGGTGGCATCGAACCTGAAGCAGAAGGAAAACAAGCCGCTGCCGAAAGACGCGGCCGACTTCGCGCTGAACCGCCTGAACAAGCTGGAAACCTCGACCGGCGGCGAAAAAGTGCAGGGCGTCGCCAACGACATCCGCGCTTCGATGCAGAAGTACTGCGGCGTGTTCCGTACCGACGACATGCTGCAAAAAGGCGTCGAAGAGATCATGAAGCTGGACGAGCGCCGCAAGCACGTCTCGTTCAAGGACAAGTCGAAAGTGTTCAACACCGCCCGCGTGGAAGCGCTGGAACTGGACAACCTGATCGAAACCGCGAAAGCCACCATCGTGTCGGCTGCAGCGCGTAAGGAATCGCGCGGCGCCCACGCCCACGATGACTACCCGCACCGCGACGACGACAACTGGATGAAGCACACGCTGTGGTACTCGGAAGGCAACCGCCTGGATTACAAGGCAGTCGTTACCAAGCCGCTGACGGTTGATACCTTCAAACCGAAACCACGTACTTTCTAAGGCTATATAACATGGCACGCACTCTCAAACTCAAGATTTACCGTTACGATCCGGACCAGGACGCCAAGCCGTACATGCAGGACGTCACTGTCGAGCTGAAAGACACCGACAAGATGCTGCTCGATGCCCTGCAGCGCATCAAGTCCGACGTCGATGACTCGCTGGCCCTGCGCCGCTCGTGCCGCGAAGGCGTGTGCGGTTCGGACGCCATGAACATCAACGGCAAGAACGGTCTGGCCTGCACCACCAACCTGAACGAGCTGACCGAGCCTATCGTGCTGCGTCCGCTGCCAGGCCTGCCGGTGATCCGCGACCTGATCGTCGACATGACCCAGTTCTTCAAGCAGTACGATTCGATCAAGCCTTACCTGATCAACGATTCGATCCGTCCTGAAAAAGAACGCCTGCAATCGCCAGCAGAACGCGAAGAGCTGGACGGCCTGTACGAGTGCATCCTGTGCGCGTGCTGCTCGACCTCGTGCCCGTCGTTCTGGTGGAATCCGGACAAGTTCGTCGGTCCTGCCGGCCTGCTGCAAGCCTACCGCTTCATCGCCGACTCGCGCGACGAAGCCACCGGCCAGCGTCTGGACAACCTGGAAGATCCGTACCGCCTGTTCCGCTGCCACTCGATCATGAACTGCGTCGATGTCTGCCCTAAGGGTCTGAACCCGAACAAGGCGATCGGCAAGATCAAGGAATTGATGGTCCGTCGCGCAATCTAAGGCGCACACGGGCGGTGGCGACTGCGCCGCCCGTTTTTGTGTAAAGTAGCATGACTATGACTGAAACAAATCACTCTGCGCATCAGTCCGACCCAGCCAACCGCGCCCGCCTGCGCTGGCGCTCCCGCCGGGGTCTGCTGGAAAACGACATCATCCTCACCCGTTTTCTGGATGCGCATGAAACCGAATTGACCGACGACGAAGTGGACGCGTTCACGCGGCTCCTCGACTTGTCGGACAATGCCCTGATGGATCTGGTACTGGCCCGTAAAGAGCCGGAAGGCGACGTCGATCTGCCGCACGTTCACGCGTTGCTGCAGCGGTTGCGCCAAGCGTAAGACACACCCAGAATTTTTGCTTTTTTTACTCGCATCATCTCTCCAAGAAGGAAGAGTCCATGAATATCTCTGATAACAAAGCCACTCTGTCGTTCTCCGATGGCAGCCCATCGGTCGAATTCCCGATCTACAAAGGCACCGTTGGTCCTGACGTCGTCGACATCCGTAAACTGTACGGCGCGACCGGCAAGTTCACCTACGATCCAGGCTTTATGTCGACCGCAGCGTGCAACTCGTCGATCACCTACATCGACGGCGACAAAGGCGAACTGCAATACCGCGGCTACCCAATCGAACAGCTGGCCGTGAACGCCGATTTCATGGAATCGTGCTACCTGCTGCTGAACGGCGAACTGCCAAACGCGGCGCAGAAAAAAGAATTCGTCGAGACCGTCGGCAAGCACACCATGGTGCACGAGCAGATGCAATTCTTCTTCCGCGGCTTCCGCCGCGACGCGCACCCGATGTCGGTACTGGTCGGCACCGTTGGCGCGCTGGCCTCGTTCTACCACGACTCGCTGGACATCAACGATGCCAAGCAGCGTGAAATCTCGGCTATCCGCCTGATCGCCAAGATGCCGACCCTGGTCGCCATGGCGTACAAGTACTCGATCGGCCAGCCGTTCATGTACCCACGTAACGACCTGTCGTACTCGGCCAACTTCATGCGCATGATGTTCGGTAACCCATGCGAAGAATACAAAGTCAACGACGTGCTGGTGCGCGCGCTGGACCGTATCCTGATCCTGCACGCTGACCACGAACAGAATGCTTCGACTTCGACCGTGCGTCTGGCTGGTTCGTCGGGCGCCAATCCGTTCGCCTGTATCGCTGCTGGTATCGCCTGCCTGTGGGGCCCTGCTCACGGCGGCGCCAACGAAGCGGCCTTGAACATGCTGAAAGAAATCGGTTCGGTCGAGAACATCCCGGCGTTCATCGCGCAGGTTAAAGACAAGAACTCCGGCGTCAAGCTGATGGGCTTCGGTCACCGCGTCTACAAAAACTTCGACCCACGTGCGAAGCTGATGCGCGAAACCTGCTACGAAGTGCTGAACGAACTGGGCCTGCAAGACGACCCGCTGTTCAAACTGGCGATGGAACTGGAAAAGATTGCACTGAACGACGAATACTTCGTGTCGCGCAAACTGTACCCGAACGTCGACTTCTACTCGGGCATCGTGCAATCGGCACTGGGCATCCCGGTCTCGCTGTTCACCGGCATCTTCGCGATGGCACGTACCATCGGCTGGATCGCCCAGTGGAACGAAATGATCGCCGACCCGGAACAGAAAATCGGCCGTCCACGCCAGCTGTTCGTTGGCGCGACCACCCGCGACGTACCACCGCTGGACAAGCGTTAATCCACGGTTGTATGCAGCACAAAAAAAAACGGGCTTCGGCCCGTTTTTTTTCGTCCTTACGGCGAGCAATCGCTGATGGATGCGCTAACGCTGCGCCGAGACCAGCACCAGCATCGGCCGCTGCGCTTCTTCCGCCAGCGCCGGCGTGGCCACGATCTGCTGCGCGCTCGGCCCCCATTCCTCGACATGGCGAAGTGTGAAGCCGGCAGCCATGAGCGCGTTCAAGGTGGTGCCCAAGGTCCGGTGGTACTTGCGTACGCCGTCGGCCAGCCAGTTGCTGATGCGCGGGCCTTCGTTTTGATAATTGTTGACGGCCCAGGAGCGCTGGCCATCGTCATCCGTGAGCCAGGCCTGGCGTGTCGGGCAGGTGTAAATCGGATGTTCGGTGGAGAACACCAGCCATCCGCCCGGCTGCAGCGCCTGATGGATGGCCGCCAGCAGCGGCGCAAGGTCGGGCAGGTAGTGCAAGGTCAGCGAGCTGTAGACCAGATCGAACGCCTGAGCGGGCAGTGCGAGCTGTTCAAGGTCGCCGAGCCGGTAGCTGATGCCGGCATCGTCGGTCAGCTCCCGTGCACGGGCCAGCATTTTCTCGGACAGGTCGATGCCAACGACTTCCGCCGCCCCTGCGGCGCGGGCGCTGCGGCAAAACCAGCCGTAGCCGCAGCCAAGGTCGATCACCCGTTTTCCTGACAGGTCCGGGAGCATGGCCTGGATCGCGGCCCATTCGGGCGCGCCATCAAGACCTCGCTGCGAGCGTGGCAGTTGCGCGTAGCCGTCGAAGAAGGCTTGGTTGTCGTAGATATTCTGGGACATGGTGGGTTCCTGAAGACAGCGGGTCCGGCTACGCTGTCGGCCGCGTGTTGAACGCCTGTTGATCGGCAAAGGCGCGTTGATAGGCATGGCGGGCTTCGCCACGGGCGACGTAGGCGGCAAGGCGGGGGAATTCGTCCAGGATGCCGGATGGTCTTAGCTGGAGCAGCACCGAAACCATCATCAAGTCACCCGCGCTGAACGCGCCATCCAGCCAGTCGGCATCACCGAGGCGTGCGGAGAGTTGATTCAGGCGCTGGCGGATGCGGTCTGCAATCAACGGCATACGCTCTTTGCTCCACGGCTTGTCGCCTTCCTGGAACTTGGCGGTGGCGATTTCCAGGATCGGCGGCTCCACGGTGTTGAGGGCGGCAAAGATCCAGGTGATCGCGCGGGCGCGGGCATTGGCGTCATCCGGCAGCAAACCTGGGTGGTGCGAGGCGATGTGAAAAATGATGGCGCCGGACTCGAACAGCGCCAGCTCGCCTTCCTCGTAGGTCGGGATCTGGCCAAAAGGGTGGAGCCGCAGATGCGCCGGCTCCTTCATCGCAGCAAACGACACGGGCCGTACTTCGTAGGCCAGACCGGCTTCTTCCAGCGCCCACCGTACGCGCGTGTCGCGCGCCAGTCCCTTGCCGCCATCCTGACATGACGACGTATGACTTAACGCGAAATCGACACGGCGCTGTCAAAGTGCAGCATGTGTTCGACGTGGACCTTGATTTCGCTGTTGAGGCTGGCAAACGCCTTGCGCAACGCGCGCGCGGACGCCTCGCCGATGCCGCCCACAGTAATGCTGTGCTCGTAACAGCCGCCACGACGCAGGATAAGCCATTTGTCGACGCGCGCGTTTGAACTTTTCAAGGTCGATTCCAGCTGGCCGGCGACCGGTTCGCTGGCGCCCAGCAGCAGATGAAAGGTATGGGTCATGCGGAACTGGTTGTCCAGTGCGCTGACGTTGTCGGGGGAGTGGGCGGTAAGAGTCGTCATGGTTTCTCCAGAAAGCTTGGCTCGATTCGGAGCAAACCATGTGCGCCCGCTTCGTTGCCGTTAATAGGCCGCATCGCCGTAAAGGCTTCCACCTTGCCCGGGTAGGCAGGTTGGCGTCGGATAACCGACTCTTGATGCTAAATAATTTATAACAGATTGGCTTGAACAAAATCCGCTATAAAGAACTGGTGTTCAATATAGCGGAAATTTCCTGATGAGGCAATAGGCCGGTGCGCGCTACGCCGGTATCTGCAGCGAGGCGTCTATGCAAAGCCGTACAAACGCCTGGTAGCGGTTTGCCGCTTTGCCAACAACGGGCGTTTGGCGCTGGCGTTGATATTCCTGATAGAAGAAAGCCGCCAGGTCGGCCCGGGATTCCAGGAAAATTTTAATGAGGCCCTCGGCCGCCTGCTTGTTGTCAACCCAGAGTGCAATGTCGAGCGCCCAGTCCGGAAACCGGGTGATCTCCGGACGTGCAAGCAGATGGGTGCTGAGGCTTTCCATGGACGAGCAGGCATCGAACGCGGGAAGCACGATACTGCGCACAGTCTCGATCATGCTCTGGATTTCGTTGGCGCGGGTGTGTGCATCCACCAGCTGCCATTTCAGGTAAGTGTGCGCCGGGCTCAGATAGCCGGCTTGCGTGGTCCAGACGGTGGCGCTGTCCGTCACGCCATGGTTTATTTGACGCCACTTTTCCAGCGCAGCGGACTTCACCTGGGCGTGCATGGCAACGGCAACATGATGGCCGGAGGTGTTGGCGCTGTCGGCCTGAAACGACACGATCTGGGTGAATGGGCCGGCCTTGCGTGAAAACCGCAGTCCGCTTTTCGCCCACTTGAAGCCGTCGGCGGCAAATGCGGCGGCAACGGCGCTGCAGCTGTCGATCACGACGTCGCCCACCAGTTCGGTCCCCTCAGGGACGGCCTGGAATCGCCCGGCATGGCTGCGGCCGCGTGACTCGGTGATATCTTGAACGTGGTCGTCCAGTGAGGCTAATTTCTTTGGCATGGCTGTCACGACTCCCTGTGACGGCGGTCCGGGCGCAGCACCAGCAGCCACCAGCCCAGCACGCCCAGCGTCAGCTGAGGCAGGTTGTACAGGAATTTATCCAGCGTCACATCGCGCCGCTGCGGCCAGGCGCTGCTGGCGGTTTCGGCGATGATGTTGGTGTGGTAGAAGCAGGCCGCCAGCAGGAACAGCGCGGCGATGCCCCAGATGGACGGCAGGCTGGTGATGCGGTGACGCAGCAGCGCCGCAAACGGGTACACGAGCACGCAGCAGAACGTATAGGCAAACAGATTGGCGGGCAGGTTTGCCAGATCGGCGTGCGGCAGCACGACAGGCACGGCGCATATCGCCACGCCCAGCATGACAGCCAGAACAGGATGCGCCCGTTCGGGCCAGGAAGAGAAGCGAGTAGTCATCTGATGGTGCGCAGTGAAAGGAGCACCATTGTAGTGCTACTTTTCCTGGTCGAGCAGGGCCTGGATTTCTTCGCGTTCTTTTTTGCTGACATGACCGCCGCGCAGGGCGGCCAGCACCAGCGCTTTGCCTGAGCCGGCAAAGGCTTTCTGGATCAGGTCCTTGAGCAGGTTGGTCTGGACGGAGTCCTGCTCCTGTACCGGCGCGTAGACGTGGGCGCGCTGGCTTTCATCGCGCGCCAGCAAGCCCTTGGTGTGCATCACTTGCAGCACGCGCAGCACGGTGGCGTAGTTCATGTCCGGACGCGTTTCCAGAGCGGCTTCGTGCACTTGCCGCGCAGTGGCGGGGCCGAGCGCGAACAGCAGGCGCAGCATCTCCAGTTCGGAGGCGGTCGGTTTGGGCAGATTGGCGGTACTCATGGATGTAGAATAAAATATCTAGAATGGATTGTCTAGCTGTTCTTGGATGCGGGCGAAGCGTGGCTGGCCTTGCTGGCAGACGGCTTGCAGTTCACGCAACGCGGCTGGCGCGGCGTCGCAGCGGTCCAGCAGTTCTTCCAGCAGGTTGCCGAAGGCGCGCACTTCCAATGTCTGCATGGCGTCGGCCTGCGGGCCGGCGGCGTCGTAGAAGGAGGCGGCGCCAAAGTCGCCCAGCAGCGTGTGGCCGTGGTCGTCGTGCAGGATGTTGTGGGCGTACAGGTCGCCGTGCATGATGCCGTGGCGGTGTAGTTGCGCAGCGGCGGAGGCGATGGCGCGCGCGATCGCCAGCGCCGCCGGCAGGCCGAAGCGCTTGCCGGCGGCGTAGATGTCGCGCGTGCAGCTGTCCAGGCTTGGCGGGCCGGCCAGATTGTGGAAGGCCGGATCGATGAGCGCCATCACCAGGCCGTGGGTGGCGTCGGGATGGTCTGCAACGTGGCCGAGCACCGGGATCAGGTTCGGATGCGCGCCGGCGCCGAGGCAGGCCGCCATTTCGCTGAGCGGCGAGCCGTCGCTGGTCATGGCGGCGCGGAACAGCTTGACGGCGACTGGCTGGGCGGAGCCGGCGCCACGCTGCCAGTCGGCGCGGTGGATGATGCCGGAGGCGCCTTCGCCCAGCTTTTCGCGCAGCGTCAGCGCGGACCACGGGATGGCGGCGGACGGCGTGTGCACCAGCGTGTCTTCCAGCTGGTCGCACAGCGGATTGCCGGCATAAGCCAGCCAGGTCAGGCGCGGCAGCGACAGCAGCCAGTCCGGCAGCGCGGTCAACTGGTTGCTGGCGATGCGCAGCAGTTCCAGTTTGTGCAGCTGGGCCATGGACGCGGGCAGCGCGCGCAGGCGGTTCCCGGCCAGCATGAGCTTTTGCAGCAGCGGGCGTTCGCCCAGGGCCGCAGGCAGCTCTTCGATAGCGTTATCGGTCAGTACCAGCCAGCGCAACGCAGCGGGCAGGGCGGCGGCGGGCACGTGGCGGATGCGGTTGGCCTTGAAGCCGACCATGGTCAGCGCCGGGCACGCGCCCAGCACCGCTGGCAGTTCTTCAAACAGATTGTCCGAGCAGAAAATGATGCGCAGCTTGTGCAGCCGGTGCAGATCGTCCGGCAGCGCGCTCAGGGCATTGCCGGAGAGGTCGAGAATTTCCAGGCTGTCGGCCAGCGCGTAGATCTCGCGCGGGAATTCGGTGAGGCCGCAACGCAAGGTCAGGCGCGTGATGCCTGCCAGCGCGCCGCTGCGCAACTGCTCAAGGGTGTGCATGGGAAGAGGGGATAAACAACGACGGCGCAGTGTATCACTTCACCGCCGCTGTCGCCGCCTCGTCTCAGCGCATTACCACTTCACCACTTCATTTCGCCCTTGGCGACCTTGGCGCTGATTTCCAGCGCGCTTTGCAGGCCGGCATTTGGATACAGCTGTTTCATGCGGGCGATCAGCGCGGACGAATCGGCGGCTTTGGCGGTTTCGCCTTCAAACTTGACCAGGTAGTCGCGGGTGTAGGCGATGCTGTCCGGCGTCAGCGGCGCCGATGGTGCAAAGTGGCCTGGCACCACGGTGGTTGGCTTCAGCGCGGCGATGCGGTCCAGCGTGGACAGCCACTGCTTGCGCGATTCCGGCGTCTGGCTGTCGGCGGTCCACACGTGCAGGCCGTTGAACACTTCGACGCCGCCTACCACGGCTTTGATCGATGGAATCCACACGTATTCGCGGGTGATGTCCAGCTTTTGGCCTTCCAGCGTGATGACATTGCCTTTGAGGGGCTGCGGCACGATCACTTCATGCGGCGCGTTGTCTTTCAGTATCGGACCCCAGTAAGCGACCTTGGCGGCCTTCTTGCGCTCGATGCCGGCGATGACGTCAGGCAGGGCGACGATTTTCGCGTCCGGGAAGGCGGCGTGGATCACGTCCAGGCCGAAGTAGTAGTCCGGATCATCATTGCTGATGTAGACGGTGGTCAGGCGCTTGCCGCCGGCCTTGATCTTCTCCACCAGTTTCACGGCTTCGCCACGCGAGAACTGGGCGTCGATCAGCACCGCATCCTTGGCGCCGCTGACGATTACTGAGGCGACCGGGAAGATGGCGGCTTCGCCAGGATTGAAAACGTCCAGCTTCAGCGGCGCGGTGTGGGCGCTGATGGTGGTGGCGAGGGCGGCGGTCAGCAGGGCTTGCTTCAACATGGTCAACTCCAGAAAAGTAAGAATGACGCTATCTTAAATTTCTTAATCCGATAGAAAAATAGGTTATTCTGGCTTTATTAATTGCATAAATCGGACGAATCATGGATCGCATCACAGCTGCACGGGTGTTTGTCAGCATTGCCGAGCGGGGCAGCATGATTGCCGCCGCCGATGCGCTGGACATGTCGCGCGCCATGGTCACGCGCTATCTGGCGGAGATGGAGGAGTGGGCCGGCGCGCGCCTGCTGCAGCGGAGCACGCGCCGCCTGAGCCTGACCGATGCCGGCGACGTCACGCTGGCGCGCTGCCGCCGCATGCTGGAGGTGGCGGACGACATGGCCGTTGCCGCCGGCGACGAGGCCGATGTGCCGCAGGGCCTGCTGCGCATCACGTGTTCGCAGTCGCTGGCGCAGGCCGAGGTGGCCAGTGCCGTCGGCGCCTACCTGAAGCGCTACCCGCGCACGGCGGTCGATCTGCAAATGAATAACCGCGCCGTCAACCTGATCGAGGAGCGCATCGACCTGGCGCTGCGTGTCACCAACACACTGGAGCCGAACCTGATCGCCCGTCAGTTGGGCAACTGCGATTCGGTGGTGTGCGCAGCGCCGTCCTACCTCAAGGAGCGCGGCACGCCGCAGCAGCCGCAGGACCTGGCGGGCCACAATTGCCTGACCTACACCTATTTCGGCAAAAGCCTGTGGCAATTCACGCGCGGGCAGGATGGCGCCGCGCTGTCGGTGCCGGTCAGCGGCAACCTGTCCGCCAATGAAGACCTGATCCTGCTGAAAGCGGCGGAGCAGGGCGCCGGCATCGCGCTGCAGCCGCTGTATAGCGCGGCGCCGCTGATCGCCGATGGCAGGCTGGTGGCGTTGCTCCCAGGCTACACTCCGCAGCGCATGGGGATCTATGGCATCTACACTTCGCGCCAGCATATGCCGCCAGCCTTGCGTACCATGCTGGACTTGTTACTGAATTGGTTTGATGGCAAAAAACCGTTAAAAATATGAAAACATTGCGTGGGCAACCAGCATCCATGCGGCTTAAGTTAAAATTAACGGCGAAAGATTCATCCGGATTTTGTCGCGCCAATGGTTGTTGGGATACAATACCGGTGCTATGCTGAAGGACCCGTTTTAGGTATAACCCAAACAAATAGCCCTTCCCCCACAACTTGATGTGCAATCCGCTAACCGGTCAGGCCGTGTCGCGGAAGGTTAGATTAACCCGCTAATTCCTCGCGAAGCGCGAAGAAAGGTGAGCAAGAATGATGCAACAATACACGTCCAACTCCTACCTGTTTGGTGGGAACGCCCCGTACGTTGAGGAACTGTACGAAGCGTACCTCGACAATCCAGGCTCCGTCCCAGACAACTGGCGCGCTTACTTCGACGCCATGCAGCACGTCCCGGCAGTCGATGGTTCCAACAAACCCGACGTGGCCCACGCCTCCGTCATCGCCTCCTTCGCCGAGCGCGCCAAAGCAGGTCCCATCCGCACCGTAACCGCCTCCGCCGACGCCGAAATGGGCCGCAAGCGCGTTGCCGTGACTCAGCTGGTCGCAGCCTACCGTTACCTGGGCTCCCGCTGGGCCAACCTGGACCCGCTGCAACGTCAGGAGCGTCCAAGCATTCCGGAACTGGAGCCAAGCTTCTACGGCTTCTCGGATGCGGACATGGACACCGTATTCAACATCAGCAACACCTACTTCGGCCCAGAGACCGCGACCCTGCGCGACCTGCTGAACTACCTGCGCGACACCTATACCCGTTCGATCGGCGCAGAGTATATGTACATCTCCGACCCGACCGAAAAGCGCTGGCTGCAAGAGCGCCTGGAGTCGATCCGCTCGACCCCGAACTTCACCCCGGAAAAGAAAAAGCACATCCTGGAGCGTCTGACTGCGGCCGAAGGCCTGGAGCGCTACCTCCACACCAAATACGTTGGCCAGAAGCGCTTCTCGCTGGAAGGCGGCGAAACCTTCATCGCCTCGATCGATGAAATCATCCAGCGCGCCGGCGAAAAAGGCGTGCAAGAAATCGTCATCGGCATGGCCCACCGCGGCCGACTGAACGTGCTGGTCAACACCCTGGGCAAAGCACCAAAAGACCTGTTCGAAGAATTCGAAGGCAAGCACGGTGACGACCTGCCAGCGGGCGACGTCAAATACCACCAGGGCTTCTCGTCGGACATCTCGACCGTTGGCGGTCCTGTCCACCTGTCGCTGGCGTTCAACCCATCGCACCTGGAAATCGTCAACCCAGTGGTTGAAGGTTCGGTCAAAGCCCGTATGGATCGCCGTGGCGACCATGGCGGCAAACAGGTCCTGCCTATCCTGGTCCACGGCGACGCTGCATTCGCTGGCCAGGGCGTGGTCATGGAAACCCTGAATCTGGCGCAAACCCGTGGTTACGGCACCGGCGGTACCGTGCACATCGTGATCAACAACCAGATCGGTTTCACCACCTCCGACCCGCGCGATGCCCGTTCGACCATCTACTGCTCGGACGTCGTCAAGATGATCGAAGCACCGGTGCTGCACGTGAACGCCGATGATCCGGAAGCCACCGTGCTGGCGTCGCAGATCGCCATGGACTACCGCACCGAGTTCGGTAAGGACATCGTGGTCGACATCATCTGCTACCGCAAACTGGGCCACAACGAGCAAGACACGCCAGCGCTGACCCAGCCGCTGATGTACAAGAAAATCGGCAAGCACCCAGGCACCCGCAAGCTGTATGCCGACAAGCTGGCTACCCAGAACGTGATCCCGGCCGACGGCGGCGAACAAATGCAAACCGCCTACCGCGACGCGATGGACGCCGGCAAGCACACCGTCGATCCAGTGATCTCCAACTTCAAGAACAAGTACGCCGTTGACTGGCTGCCGTTCCTGAACAAGAAATGGACCGACGCTGCCGACACCGCCGTGCCGATGACCGAACTGAAACGCCTGGCCACCCGCATCACCACCGTGCCGGAAAACTTCAAGGTCCACTCGCTGGTCGAGAAAGTGCTGGCTGACCGCGCTGCCATGGGCCGTGGTGAAGTCAACCTGGACTGGGGCATGGGCGAACACCTGGGCTTCGCGTCGCTGGTATCGTCGGGCTACGCAGTGCGCCTGACCGGCCAGGATGCTGGCCGTGGCACCTTCGTGCACCGTCACGCTGTGCTGCACGACCAGAACCGTGAACGCTGGGACGCAGGCACCTACGTGCCACTGCAGAACATCGCAGAAGGCCAGGCGCCATTCACCGTGATCGACTCGGTGCTGTCGGAAGAGGCAGTGCTGGCGTTTGAATACGGCTACTCGACCGCTGAACCAAACACCCTGACCATCTGGGAAGCCCAGTTCGGCGACTTCGTCAACGGCGCCCAGGTCGTGATCGACCAATTCATCAGCTCCGGCGAAGTGAAGTGGGGCCGCGCTTCCGGCCTGGTCATGATGCTGCCACACGGCTACGAAGGCCAGGGTCCAGAGCACTCGTCGGCGCGCCCAGAGCGCTTCCTGCAGCTGTGCGCGGACAACAATATGCAAGTGGTGCAGCCAACCACCGCATCGCAGATCTTCCACGTGCTGCGTCGCCAGATGGTGCGCCAGTTCCGCAAGCCGCTGGTCATCATGACCCCGAAATCGCTGCTGCGTAACAAGGATGCCGGCTCGCCGCTGACCGACCTGGCCAAAGGCGCGTTCCAGACCGTGATCGGTGAAGTGGACGAGAAGATCGACGCCAAGAAAGTCAAACGCGTGATCGCCTGCTCGGGCAAGGTCTACTACGACCTGGTCAATGCACGCAAAACCCGCGGCCAGACCGATACCGCCATCGTTCGTGTTGAGCAGCTGTATCCGTTCCCGCACAAGGCCTTCGCTGCCGAACTGAAAAAGTTCCCAGGCCTGACCGAAGTGGTGTGGGCGCAGGACGAGCCGCAGAATCAGGGCCCATGGTTCCAGATTCAGCACAACATCTTCGAGAGCATGGACGCTGGCCAACGCCTGGCTTACGCCGGCCGCCCAGCCTCGGCATCGCCAGCTGTCGGTTACTACGACAAGCACTACGCTCAACAGAAAGAGCTGCTGGAAACCGCCTTCTCGAAGCTCAAAGGCTTCATCCTGACGAAGTGATGCGCGAAGGCGCCGGGCGAGTCGCCCGGCTCCTGACCAAATAAGCGTCACTACACATTGAACGGAGCGCCGCCTTGCTACGCGGGGCGGCGCCGCAAAAACAAAATATACGGAGTTTTACATGGCAAAAATCGAAGTCAAAGTTCCCCAACTGTCGGAATCCGTCGCTGAAGCGACCATGCTGACCTGGCATAAAAAAGTCGGCGACACCGTTGCGCGCGACGAAAACCTGATCGATATCGAAACCGATAAAGTGGTTCTGGAACTGCCAGCACCGGCGGCCGGCACCCTGGTGCAAATCATCAAGGGCGATGGCAGCACCGTGGTTGCTGACGAACTGATCGCCATTATCGACACCGAAGGCGGCGCTGCTGTTGCCGCACCTGCTGCTGCCGCTGCTCCAGCACCTGCCGCTGCGCCTGCCGCCGCTGCACCAGCTGCTGCAACCGGTGGTTCGAAAGGCGACGTGGCGATGCCTGCCGCTGCCAAGATCCTGTCGGAAAAAGGCCTGTCGGCTTCCGACGTTGCCGGTTCGGGCAAAGATGGCCGCGTGACCAAGGGCGACGCCCTGGCAGCTTCGGCGCCTGCTACCCCGGCCGTTGCGCCACTGGCCGCACCTGCTGCCAAGCCAGCACTGGCACAAGTTGCTGCACCAGCCGCTGCCAACCTGGGCGACCGTCCAGAAGAGCGCGTGCCGATGAGCCGTCTGCGTGCACGTATCGCTGAGCGTCTGATCCAGTCGCAATCGACCAACGCCATCCTGACCACCTTCAACGAAGTGAACATGGCGCCAGTCATGGAACTGCGCAACAAGTACAAAGACAAGTTCGAGAAAGAGCATGGCGTCAAGCTGGGCTTCATGTCGTTCTTCGTCAAGGCTGCAGTTGCCGCGCTGAAGAAATACCCGATCATCAATGCATCGGTGGACGGCAATGACATCGTCTACCACGGCTACTTCGACATCGGTATCGCAGTGGGTTCGCCACGCGGCCTGGTGGTGCCTATCCTGCGCAATGCTGACCAAATGTCGATCGCTGACATCGAGAAGAAAATCGGTGAATTCGGCGCCAAAGCCAAGGACGGCAAGCTGACCCTGGACGACCTGACCGGCGGTACCTTCTCGATCTCGAACGGCGGCACCTTCGGCTCGATGCTGTCGACCCCGATCATCAACCCGCCACAATCGGCGATCCTGGGCGTGCACGCGACCAAAGACCGCGCCGTGGTTGAAAACGGCCAGATCGTTGTTCGTCCGATGAACTACCTGGCGATGTCCTATGACCACCGCATCATCGACGGCCGCGAAGCCGTGCTGGGCCTGGTGGCCATGAAGGAAGCGCTGGAAGATCCTGCACGTCTGCTGCTGGACCTGTAATTTGTCCGGCGACCCCGGCACACCAGGGTCTGACCCCGTACGGGGTCAGACCCTGACGATTGCAGGGTTTAACTAAGAGGATCGTGGAATGAGCGTTGCTGAAGAAATCAAGCGTTTGCACGAACTGCATCAGGCGGGTGCGCTGTCGGACGAAGAGTTCGCGGCTGCCAAGGCCCGTTTGCTGAACAAGGAAGAAAGCCCGGGCGCCAGCAGCGATTTTTCGCGCTTGCGCCGTGCGCGCACCGACCGCTGGCTCGGTGGCGTCTGCGGTGGCCTGGCCCGCATCAGCGGTGTCGAATCGTGGATCTGGCGTTTGCTGTTTGTACTGTTTGTGCTGACCTTTGGTTTCGGTCTGGCGATATACATTCTCTTGTGGATCTTCGTCCCAGAAGACGAACTGATTGGAAATTAAAAAATGAGTAAACAATTTGACGTAGTAGTCATCGGCGCCGGTCCTGGCGGTTACATCGCCGCTATCCGTGCTGCACAACTAGGCTTCTCGGTTGCTTGCGTGGACGCGTGGGAAAACGAAAAGGGCGGCCCTGCACCAGGCGGCACCTGCACCAACGTCGGCTGCATCCCATCGAAAGCACTGCTGCAATCGTCGGAACACTACGAGCACGCCGGCCATGCGTTCAAGGACCACGGCATCGACGTTGCCGGCCTGTCGCTGAACCTGCCGCAAATGATCAAGCGCAAAGACACCGTTGTGAAGCAAAACAACGACGGCATCCTGTTCCTGTTCAAGAAAAACAAAGTGACCTTCTTCCACGGCCGTGCTGCCTTCGCTGGCGCCGCTACTGCTGAAGGCTACCCGCTGGCCATCTCGGCGCCTGCCAACGAGACCATCACCGGCAAGCAAGTGATCATCGCCACCGGCTCCAACGCCCGTGCTCTGCCTGGCGCAGACTTCGATGAAAAACTGATCCTGTCGAACACCGGCGCGCTGACCATCGGCGAAGTGCCGAAGAAGCTGGGCGTGATCGGCGCCGGCGTGATCGGCCTGGAAATGGGTTCGGTATGGCGTCGTCTGGGTTCGGAAGTGACCGTGCTGGAAGGCCTGCCAGTGTTCCTGGGCGCCGTGGACGAGCAGATCGCCAAGGAAGCCAACAAGCTGTTCACCAAACAGGGCCTGAGCATTAACCTGGGCTGCAAGATCGGCAAGATCACCAAGGGCGACAACAACGTCACCGTGGAATACGAAAACGCCAAGGGCGAAGCCACCACCACCGTGTTCGACAAGCTGATCGTATCGATCGGCCGTACCCCGAACACCAACGGCCTGGCGGCGGACAAAGTTGGCCTGGCGCTGGACGAGCGTGGTTTCGTGGCTGTCGACGACGACTGCAAAACCAACCTGCCAGGCGTATGGGCAGTGGGTGACGTGGTGCGCGGCCCGATGCTGGCGCACAAGGCGGAAGAAGAAGGCGTGGCAGTGGCCGAGCGTATCGCTGGCCAGCATGGCCACACCAACTTCAACACCATCCCTTGGGTCATCTACACCTCGCCGGAAATCGCGTGGGTTGGCCGCACCGAGCAGCAACTGAAGGCCGACGGCGTCGCTTACAAAGCCGGCACCTTCCCGTTCCTGGCCAACGGCCGCGCACGCGCGCTGGGTGATACCTCGGGCATGGTCAAGTTCCTGGCCGACGCCACCACCGACGAAATCCTCGGTGTGCACATCATCGGTCCTATGGCTTCGGAACTGATTTCGGAAGCGGTAGTGGCGATGGAGTTCAAAGCTTCGGCTGAGGACATCGCACGCATCTGCCACGCTCACCCTTCGCTGTCGGAAGCGACCAAGGAAGCAGCGCTGGCAATCGATAAACGTACGCTCAACTTCTAAGTTGATGACGTAGCCGTTGTAAGGCGGGCCGCCATGGCCCGCCGTTTTTGTTTGTGCCGAATGAACACGATGAACGTCCAAGAGTACTACCACAATGCGCTCTCGCAGCGCGGCTACAAGCCCGATGACGCGCAACTGCGCGCGATCAACCGTCTGCAGCAATGCTATGACGAGTGGGTGGAATACAAGTCGCAGCGCTCCAGCACCTTCAGGCGCCTGATTAACCGTCCGGCCGTGCCGAAAGGCGTGTACATGTGGGGCGGCGTGGGACGTGGTAAGTCCTTCCTGATGGACAGCTTCTTCTCGGTGGTGCCGCTGGTGCGCAAGACGCGCCTGCACTTCCATGAATTCATGCGCGATGTGCACCGCCAGCTCGATGATCTGCGCGGCGTTGCCGATCCGCTGGATGAAGTGGCCAAGCGCGTGGCCAAGAAATACCGTCTGATCTGCTTCGATGAATTCCACATCTCCGATGTGGCCGACGCCATGATCATGTACAACCTGCTGAAGGCGCTGTTTGATAACGGCGTGTCCTTCATCATGACCTCCAACTACGATCCGCAGCTGCTGTATCCGGACGGCCTGCACCGCGACCGCATCCTGCCCACTATCGATCTGCTGTACGAAAAGCTGGACGTCATGAATATCGACGCCGGCATCGACTACCGTGGCCGCGCGCTGGAGCAGGTGGAGGCCTACTACACGCCGCTCAACGCGAAGACCGATCAGGCGCTGCGCGACGCCTACGCCAGCGTTGCCGAGACGGCCGACGAAGATCCGGTGATCCGCATTGAGGCGCGCGAGATCCGCGCGCTGCGCCGCGCCGGCACCATCATCTGGTTCGACTTCAACACGCTGTGCGGCGGGCCGCGCTCGCAGAACGATTACCTGGAAATCGCCAGCCGTTTCCATACCGTGATATTGTCCGGGGTGCCGATGATGTCGGCATCGATGTCGTCGGAAGCGCGCCGCTTCACCTGGCTGATCGACGTGTTCTACGATCAGGGCGTGAAGCTGCTGATGTCGGCCGAAGTCGAGCCGGAAGAGCTGTACACGACCGGCGCCATGGCCAACGAATTCCATCGCACCGTGTCGCGCATCGTCGAGATGCAGTCGCAGGAATACATGAACCGCCAGCAGCGCGGCGCTGCAGCGTCGCTGGCGTAATCGGATCAGGATATGAAAGCACTTATCGCATTGCTGGGCGCCGCCGTCATCACCATGACGGCACAGGCCCAGAACGTAACTTCGGTGGCGCAGGCCGATGCCGCACTGGTGCAGGTGGCCAGCGACCGCGCCGCCGCCAACGAGGAATTTGCCGCCAGCGAGCGCGAATGCTCGGCCAAATTCTTCGTCAATAACTGTCTGGACAAGGCCAAGGAAAAACGCCGCGTGGCGCTGTCCGCAATCCGTGCGCGGGAAGTCGATGCGCAGCACTTCAAGCGTGCCGACTCTGTCGCCAGGCGCGATGGCGACCTGGCTGAACGCGCACGCAAGGATGCGGACGAAGCGGCGCTGCGTGCCGCCCAGCCCGCCAAACCGGCCAAGGAAGAGAAAGCGCCTGCTCCGGCGCCAAGCGGCCAGCGCGTAGCCGACCGTGAGGCCGAACACGCCGCCAAGATCAAGCGTCTGGAACAGCAGGACGCTGCCGAAGCAGCCAAGCGCGCCGCCAATGTCCAGGCCTACGAGAAGAAGAAAGCCGAGTCCGAACGTCGCCAGACCCAGGTCGAGCGCAAGAAAGCGGAAAACGCCGAGAAAGCGAAGGCAGCTGCCGAGCGCGCCGAAGCGGACAAGAAAAAAGCGGAAGCACAAGCCGCCGCAGCAGCCTCCAAGAAGTAATCACACGGCGCGGCGCATCTGCTGCACCGTGTAGGCGGGGGCCTGAGGCGGTGGTGCCACCAGCTTGATGATGGCCATTGAGCAGTTGTCGCCTTTGCCTTGCGCCCGCTCGCCGGCCTTGCCGATCAGGCGTTCGGCCGCCTGGCGCGGCGTGTTGCGGGCCACCGCTGCGGCCAGCTCCTCGGGCCGGAACAGCTGCCATAAACCATCGGAGCACAGCATCAGCGCATCGCCGGCCTGCAAGCCCTGGTGGCAGCCGACGGTGACAAACGGCTCTTTCATGCTGTTGCCGATCACGTTATGCAGCAGGCGCGAGCTGCGGTGCTTCTTTGCCGCTTCCGCCGGCAGCTGCTCGACATTGACCAGATGCTCAATATAGGCGCTGTCGTTGGTGCGCATGGCGCAGGTCTCGCCGGCAAAACGGTAGATGCGTGCATCGCCCACATGCGCCCACACGGCTTGCGCCTGCGGCGTCAGCACCAGCAGGGCAAGCGCGCTTTGCGGCTCGGCCACGGCGGCGATCGGGCTCATCTTGATGACCTGGTGGACTTCCAGCGCGATACTGCGCAGCAGCTCCTGCAGGCGGGGCAGGTTGGCGCTGTCGCCGACGCGGAATTCATCAAACAGGTGCTTGCTGGTGAGTAAAGCCTGATCGGCGGCGATGGGGCTGTGATTGCCATCCGCCAGCACCGCCATGACATAGCCGGGCGCCTGGGCTGCCGTGTACAGCGCGACCCGGTCGTTTTGCTGGGGGCGTTGGCCGATGTGCTGGGCGGTCCCGGCTTCGATTTTGTAGGCGCTCATGGCTGACACGGTATCCTGCGCGATCATTCTGTTGGCGGCAGCGCCGCCGTAGATTAAACTATGCACCGTGTCCCAGTTTGTTTGCAATGTGTAGTCGCGTCCCTGTTGTTCCAGTGAAACTATTTGGCTGAGAAATATGACTGATGTACAAGATATCCAACGTCGTTTGATCGAACTCGACGTCGAACACCGCGATCTGGACGCGGTCATCGATATGCTCACGCTGGACGGACACCACGATCAACTGCAATTGCGCCGTCTCAAAAAGCGCAAGCTGCAACTGAAAGACCATATCACTTTGCTTAAAATGCAGCTGGTACCTGACGTCCCGGCGTAAATAACGCCACAAGCCGATTTATTTTGACCGAACACCTCCCACCGTCCGCAGACGCCACGCCCGCCATCATCGGCGCCACCCCTGAACAGCCTCCCGGCAAGTACGATTCCGAGGTCGAGCGCCTGTTTGGCGCTGGCGGCCCGCTGGGGCCGGCCGTGGGCGACTTCCGCCCGCGCCGCTCGCAGACCGAAATGGCCAAGGCAATTGCGTCGGCGATTGCCAACCAGACCACGCTGATTGCCGAGGCGGGCACGGGCACGGGCAAAACTTTTGCCTATCTGGTGCCGGCGCTGCTGTGGGGCGGCAAGACCATTGTTTCGACCGGGACCAAGAACTTGCAGGATCAGCTGTTCCTGCGCGACATTCCTTCGGTGCGCAGTGCGCTGCAGGCGCCGGTGTCGGTAGCGCTGTTGAAGGGGCGTTCGAACTACCTGTGCCACTATCATCTGGAGCGCACGCTGCAGAATGGCCGCATGACCTCGCGCGATGACGTCGGCTATCTGCGCGAAATTTCGCGTTTTCTCAAGATGACCAAGACCGGCGACAAGGCCGAGCTAGCCCGTGTGCCGGAAAACGCCCTGATCTGGAACCTGGTGACCTCAACGCGCGACAACTGCATGGGCGCGGAGTGCCAGTATTACCAGGATTGCTTCATCATGAAGGCGCGCAAGGAAGCGCAGCAGGCGGACGTGGTGGTGGTCAACCACCACCTGTTCTTCGCCGACGTGGCGCTGAAAGACTCGGGCGTCGCCGAACTGCTGCCGTCCGCCAACACGATTATCTTCGACGAGGCGCACCAACTGCCGGATACCGCCACCCTGTTCTTCGGCGACACGTTTTCCACGTCCCAGGTGCTGGAACTGTGCCGCGATGTGCTGGCCGAAGGCCTGTCCAACGCGCGCGATGGCGCCGACTGGGGCAAGGTCGTTACCGTGGTGGAAAAGGCGGCGCGCGACCTGCGCCTGACTTTCCCTCAGGACATCGTGCGCCTGTCGCTGCCGCAAATCGCGCCGTCGAGCGACTTCTTCCCGGCGCTGGAAACCTTGAAGGACGAGCTGGACGGCATGATGGCCGTGCTGGAAAAGCAGGCGGAACGCGCCGAAACGCTGGAACAATGCCGCCAGCGCGGCGTGGAACTGGTGGCGCGCCTGGCGGCATGGAAATTTGATCCCAAGGCCAGGGTCGCCAAAGGCGAAGAAGCCGTGTTCTGGGTTGAAGCGTTCGCCTCATCCTTGCAGCTGCACAAGACACCGCTGTCGATCGCGCCGATCTTCAACGGCCAGCGCGAAGGCGTGCCGCGCAGCTGGATTTTCACCTCCGCAACCTTGGCGGTGAAAAACGACTTCAGCCATTTTTCCGAGCAAATGGGCCTGGACAAGGAGCCGTCGATGTCGTGGCCGAGCCCGTTCAATTACGAAGAACAGGGTATTTTGTACGTGCCCACCGGCTTGCCGGACCCGAATTCCTTCGGTTACACGGACGCTGTGCTAGATCTGGCCTTGCCGGTCATCGAGGCGGCAGGCGGAAAAACTTTCCTTTTGTGCACGACTTTGCGCGCGGTAAAGCGTGCCGCCGAGCGCCTGCGCGACGAATTCGAGAAGCGCGGTCTGCCATTCCCGCTGTTTGTGCAAGGCGACAAAGGCCGCACCGAGCTGCTGGATCAGTTCCGGAAAGCAGGAAATGGCGTGCTGATCGGTTCACAGAGTTTCTGGGAAGGCGTGGACGTGCGGGGTGATGCGCTGTCGTTGGTGATTATCGACAAGCTTCCGTTCGCGCCGCCGGATGATCCGGTACTGGCCGCGCGCATCGAAGTGATGGAAAAACAGGGCAAAAACGGCTTCATGCACCACACTCTGCCGGAAGCCATCATCAACCTGAAGCAGGGCGCAGGCCGTCTGATCCGCGATGAAAAAGACCAGGGCGTGCTGATGTTGTGCGATCCGCGCGTGATTTCCAAGCCTTACGGCAAGCGCATCTGGCAGAGTTTACCGTCCTTCAAACGCACGCGCGAACAAGACGTCGTCCTCGAATTCTTCAAAAACAAGAATTCTGATCAGTAACTTTCAGTATCAAAATCCGGGGTCAGTTCTTGCAATCCAACACGAGCTCAACTATTGAATAGCTGAGCTCGTGTTGGATTGCAAGAACTGACCCCGGATTGGGTTTTATGATTGCGGCAATACAATCACCTTGCCAGTGACCTTGCGGGCGGCCATGTCTTTGAGCGCTTGCGCGGCGTCTTCGAGTTTGTAGCGTCCGGAAATGTGGGGTTTGATTTTGCCTTCGTGTAACCATTGCAGCAGTTGGCGCATATTGCTGGCGTTGCCTTTTGGATCACGTTTGGTGAATTCACCCCAGAATACGCCGACCAGTGATGCACCTTTGAGCAAGGTCAGGTTCAGCGGCAATTTCGGAATTTCGCCGTTGGCGAAGCCGACCACCAGGTAGCGTCCTCCCCACCCGATCGAACGGAATGCCGGTTCGGCATACTCGCCGCCGACAGGGTCATAAATCACGTCCGGGCCTTTGCCGCCCGTCGCGGCCTTTACCGCTTCGCGTAAATCTTCCTTGCTGTAGTTAATCAGGACGTCGGCGCCGTGCTGGCGGCAGACTTCCAGCTTCTCATCGGTGGAGGCGCAAGCAATAATGCGGGCGCCAAGGGCTTTTCCTATCTCTATTGCAGCCAGGCCTACCCCTCCAGCTGCGCCAAGAATTAGCATGTTCTCACCATTTTTTAGCATGGCGCGGTCGACTATCGCGTGATAGGAGGTGCCGTAGGTGAGGGTGATGGCGGCTGCGGTGTCGAAATCCATGCCGGGCGGCATTGGAATCAACGATTGCACTGGCGCTAATAGTTGTTGTCCAAAACCACCGGTAGGGGCGAAGGCGATGACCTTGTCGCCGGCTTTAAAGGTGGTCATATCACTACCGGTTGAGCGGATGATGCCGGCCACTTCGCTGCCCGGAACAAATGGCAGCTCTGGCTTGAATTGATACTTTCCTTGCACGATTAATACGTCCGGAAAATTTACACCGGCCGCTTGCACGTCGATGACCACCTGTCCGGAACCCGCTTGCAGATCTTGTAATTCTTGCACTTTCAGGGTGTCTGGCGCTCCCCAGTTTTCGCACACCACAGCTTTCATTCTGGTCTCCTTGTTTTTAAAAAAGAGCGAAAAAAGAACGCTCGTTATATTTTTATCTTACCCCAAACTGCCAGCCGCTTGCGCAAAGTTATGGCTGGCACACGTTTGTGCTGGCGCAAAGTGTCTGCATTCTGGCTTGTTAGAGTTGGTTAAACGCAGGGAGGATGTCATGACTATCCGTCACGGCTGCTTTTTCAGTTATGCCCATGGCCAGCATGCCTACATGAGCAAATTCAAGGACGATCTGGTCGATGCCTTGAAATGCTATCTGGAACCGCATTTTGATAACGAAGACGAGTTATTTGTTGACAGTGAGCAACTCGGCGGCGGAGATGATCTGGATGAAAAAATCGCGCGCGCTTTGTGTGAGAGCGTTTGCATGATTGCCATTTATACACCAAAATACGAAGCCCACGGCTATACCCGCCGGGAGTTTGCAGCCATGCAACTTATCGAACATGAGCGCAAACAGTGGTACACGCTGCCCAGCCATTTGATTATCCCCGTCATCATGACGCGCCATCCGGTCGGCTTGCCGCCGCAAATTGCCGGGCCGGGCATGTATGTGGATTTTTCCCGCTACACGCTGGCCAGCGGCGACTTGAAAACCAATCCAGATTTCATACCGGACATTGAAAAAATCGTCCACCGCATTGCCGAGCATTACCACTGTCTAAAACGAAGCACGCCGCCGGGGCATGACTGCAGTCGTTTTGTGTTGCCGGAAATCCCGCCGGAATGGCGTGTCATTCCTCCTCCACACTTCCCTCGCTAAAGGTTTGCCATGGAATCCATTCCCTTGTCGCTGCCGCCGCTCAGCACCAACGGCGAAGTCATTACTTTCTATTCTTATAAGGGCGGCACCGGTCGCACCATGGCACTCTCCAATATAGCGGTGTTGATGGCGCGTCAGCAGAATGCCACCACGCCCGTGCTCATGATCGACTGGGACCTGGAGGCGCCCGGCTTGCACCATTATTTTGACCACCATCCCGAGCCTAGGCCGGGGGTGCTGGAGTTGTTTGAGGCTTGCCGCGAGCAGTTGCAGCGTCGCCGCAGCGGCACCATGGCGCTGGACGATGAAGAACTCGCCCATGAAGTATTGGCAGCTGTTGGTTGGGAGCAATATGTGAGCCGTGTTGACCAGAGCAGCCAGCTCTACCTGATGCGCGCCGGCCGGTTTGACGACAGTTATGGCGAGCGGCTCGCCGGCCTGCGCTGGGAGGAGCTGTTTAATAGTTGCCCGGCGCTGTTCCGATGCTTTGCCGAGCGGCTGACCCGGCATTTCCGTTATGTGCTGGTGGATTCGCGTACTGGCCGCAGCGATAGCGCCGGCATCTGCACCACCTTGCTTCCTCGTAAGCTCGTCGTGGTGTTTACGCCCAACCGTCAGAGTCTGGAAGGCGTGCAGGCGCTGGTGACACGCGCCACCACTTATCGGCGCAGTCACGAAGACGAGCAGCGGCCTTTGCTGGTCTACCCCTTGCCGTCGCGTATGGAAATGGCCGATAGCGCCCAGCGTGCCCAGTGGCGGCGCGGCGACGAGCGTCAGCGCATTTTCGGTTACCAGCCTAGCTTTGAGGAGCTGATCGGCGAATGCTATGGCATGCAGGACGTGTCGCTGGAGAGCTATTTTGACGAAGTCCAGCTGCAGCAGACCCGTACTTTTGCCTATGGCGAGCAGCTTGCGGTGCGGCTGGATCAGGGCGGCGACCGTTTCTCGCTGACGCGTACTTTCGAAGCGTTTCTTGCTTGGCTGGCGCCGGGCTATTTTCCGTGGCAGTGCAGCCGTGAAATTCATCTGCTGGGCTCGATCAATCAGGCGCGCAAGGCGCTAGAGGAGGGCGGCGTCGCATCGCGCGCTGTTGCCCAGTCACTCGCGCACAATCTCAATCTGCTGGGGGAGTTGTACCGGCGCGATGGCAGCTTGCGGCAAGCGCTGGCTTGTTTCGAGGAAAGCCTCGGTTTGCGCCAGCGCGTCTTGGGCGAAGACCATCCTGATACGTTGTCCAGCAAAGCTTACCTGGCGGCCGGTTTGCGCCAGCAGGGGCGGCTGGATGAATCGCAGTTTCTCGATGAGTGCGTGGTGGAGGCGCGTGAGCGGCAGCTGGGGAATGAACATTTTGACACCTTGTCCGCCCGTACCAGCCTGGCCACCACGCTGGGGCAGCAGGGGCATGTCGCCGAGGCGCTGGCCATACAGGATGCGGTGATCGATATTTATCTGCGCCTGCTGGGGCCTGAGCATCTGCTGACCTTGTCCGCCAAGGCGGTGCGCGCGGAACTGCTGCTACGGCGCGGCGAAACCGAACACGCGCGCAGCCTGCAGGAGCATGTGCTGGCGGCGCGCAAGCGCATGCTGGGTTCCGAGCATGTGGATACACTGCACAGCAAGACGGCGCTGGCGCAGACGCTGGTGCAGATGCAGGAGCTGGACGCGGCCCGCAGTCTGCTGGAAGCCGTGCTGCATGCCCATTTGCTCCGTCTGGGGCCGGATCACCGGGATACTCTCAAGGCGCGCGAGCAGCTCGTGGAAGTCCAATTGCAGCTGGGGATGCCATCCGCCGACCTGCCCATGGTGACCGAACTGCACCAGAATGCCGCCATGGACGACTACGGCGATGCGCTGGTCCGGCCGCTGCGGCCGCGCAACCCGCTGCCAGCCCATAGTTTGTGGTCACACGCCCCGGATGAATTGCTGGCGCTGGACGGCCATCTGGCCGGCATGCGCAGTCCGCCGCGGTGATAGAAATTTATATGTTTTCCGGGCCTCTGCCATGCGCAGTGCGGCCATTGCTTCGGGTAAAATCCCCTGTATGAGAATCCTGATAAGCAATGACGACGGCTACCTGGCGCCCGGTATCAATGCGCTGGCCAGTGCGCTCGCCCCCATCGCTGACATCGTGGTGGTGGCGCCGGACAGCAACCGCTCGGGCGCATCGAACTCCCTGTCGCTGGACCGGCCCTTGTCGGTACAGCAGGCGGCCAATGGCTTTTACTTTGTCAACGGCACGCCCAGCGATTGCGTGCACGTGGCATTGACGGCGCTGCTCGATTACAAGCCCGACCTGGTGGTTTCCGGCATCAACAACGGTCCCAATATGGGGGACGACACGCTGTATTCCGGCACGGTTGCCGCCGCCACCGAGGGATTTTTGTTTGGCATTCCCGCCATCGCCTTTTCCCAGGGCGCATACGGCTGGGAGCATATCGATGATGCCGCACGTCATGCGCGCGACATTATCCAGCGTTATTATGAAACGTTGCCGCGCCCCTGTTTGTGGAACGTGAACATCCCGAATCGTCCTTACGAGCAGCTGAATGTGCTGGCCGCCACCCGTCTGGGCCGGCGCCACCAGTCGGAGCCGGTGATCAAGGCCAAGGACCCGCGCGGCAGGGATATTTACTGGATCGGCCCACCGGGTGCATGCAAGGATGCAGGGGAGGGCACGGATTTCCATGCTGTCGCCCATGGCCGCACATCGATCACGCCGCTGCAAGTCGATCTGACGCACACCACCCAACTCGATGCATTGGCAAAGGCCTTGGCATGACCGAAAAAAACCGTACCTTTCCCTTGCCGCTGTCCTCAGTAGTCGACAAGGGGGCCAAGAAGGCAACGGTATTCGCGCCGGTGGCAACACCGCAAACCGCCACCCAAAATGCTGCGCGCCATGCGCCGCCGCTGTATCCCGCTCCCCGCCCGGTTGCCACGCCGTCCAAGTCGCACAGTTATGCGATGGAGCGGGCGCAGGCCGCGCCGGTGCAGGCGCCGCGCCAGAATCCGCTGGTATCCGATGCGGTGCGCCGTGCGATGGTGCAGCGCATCGCCAAGCAGGGCGTCAAGGACCCGGTCGTGCTGGGCGCCATGGAAACCGTGCCGCGCCATCTGTTCATGGATGAAGGCCTGGCGCCGCAAGCCTATATCGACGCCTCGCTGCCGATAGGCCATCACCAGACCATTTCCCAGCCCTACATCGTCGCCCGCATGATCGAGGTGATGCGCAACGGTGGCCAGCTCCGGCGCGTGCTCGAGATCGGCACCGGCTGCGGCTACCAGGCCGCCGTGCTGTCCTGCGTGGCGCAAGAGGTGTATTCCATCGAGCGCATCAAGCCGTTGCACGAGCTGGCCAAGGCCAATTTGCGGCCGCTGCGCGTGCCGAACCTGCGTCTGCATTACGGAGATGGTATGCTTGGGCTGCCGCAAGCCGCTCCATTTGACGGTATCATTCTGGCCGCGGCCGGTTTGGAAGTGCCGCAAGCCCTGCTGGAACAACTGGCCATCGGCGGTCGCCTGGTCGCGCCAGTGGGGTCCCGCTCACAGCATTTGGAACTGATTACCCGCATCGGCAAGACGGAGTGGACCAGCGAAACGCTGGAAGATTGCCACTTTGTGCCTTTGCGTCCGGGCGTGGTTTAGCGCCCGCACCACTAGACAATACGATGAGAATGACGAATAAAAGTAATTTGCTCGCAATGAGCTTTGCGCTTGCCTTATTAAGCGCGTGTACCACTCCTCCTAATCAGGCCCCGGTCGTAGACCGCACGATCCCGCCGGCCGTCAAACCCGCCACCCCGAGCGAAACGGCGCAGGTGGCGCGCGACGAGCGCGGCCTGTACACCGTGAAAAAGGGCGATACCCTGATCCGCATTGCGCTGGAGTTCGGCCAGAACTACCGCGACCTGGTGGCCTGGAACAATCTGTCCAACCCCAACGACATCAAGGTTGACCAGGTGCTGCGCGTACTGCCGCCCGAGAATGTGAGCGGCGTCGAAACCGCTGCTGTCGTCATGCCGCCATCCGACAAGACGCCGCCGCCACCGCCGGTGGTCAAGAAGACCAGCCCGAAAGGCGACAAGAAACCCTATTCCGAAGCCAATCTGGCCGAGCTGCAACGCGCCGATACCGGCAAGGATGTTGCGGCAACGCCTGCGCCAGCGCCGGCCGCGACGCGTCCAGCGGCGCCGGTGCCGGCCGCGCCAGCCGCACCGGCCATGGCGGCCGACGATGCCAGCCTGACCTGGATCTGGCCGGCGGAAGGCAAGGTGATCGCCACGTTTGACGAAGGCAAGAACAAGGGCGTGGACATCGCCGGCAAGGCCGGTCAGCAGGTCGTGGCTGCCGGGGCAGGAAAAGTGATGTATGCCGGTAGCGGCATCCGCGGATATGGTAATCTCGTTATTGTGAAGCACAGTAATAATTTGTTGTCGGCCTACGCGCACAACCGGACCATCCTGGTCAAGGAAGGGCAAAGCGTCAACAAGGGGCAAATGATTGCGGAAATGGGTGATTCCGATACCGACTCCGTCAAGCTGCACTTTGAAATACGACAGCAAGGCAAACCGGTGGACCCGTCCAGATTCCTGCCTAACCGCTAGCTGAACCATGACACATACGCCGCACGATCAAATGGATGACGACGCTCTCCCGGACGATTTCCGGGACGAAGCGAATGAGGATGTCGCAATTGATGGTGCGGACGAAGCCGATCTGCCTGAAGGCAGCACGGTGCTGGAAACCGTCGACGAGCTGAAGAAAGTGCTGGCCGCCGAACTGTCCACCGACACCACGCAGCACTATCTGAACCAGATCGGCACCCGCCCGCTGCTGACCGCGCCGCAGGAAGTCCATTACGCCACGCTGGCCAAGGCCGGCGACTTCAGCGCGCGCCAGACCATGATCGAGCACAATCTGCGGCTGGTGGTGTCGATTGCCAAGCACTACATCAACCGCGGCGTGGTGCTGCTGGATATGATCGAAGAGGGCAACATCGGCCTGATGCGCGCCATCGACAAGTTCGAGCCCGAGCGCGGCTTCCGTTTTTCGACCTACGCCACCTGGTGGATACGCCAGAGCATCGAGCGCGCCATCATGAACCAGGCCCGCACCGTGCGCCTGCCGGTGCACATGGTGCGTGAGCTGAACCAGATCCTGCGCGGCAAATACCACCTGGAAGCCCAGCACCACAACGGCAAGGACGCCACCGCCGAAGACATCGCCGAACTGGTGGGCCGGCCGGTGGAGGAGGTGCAGGACATCCTGGCGCTGTCCGAGCATGCCACCTCGCTCGATGCGCCGCTCGACAACGATCCCCAGTCCTCGCTCATGGACATGCTGCCCGGCGACAGCGATGACAGTCCCGACGCCCGCGCCGAACATCATGAAATGACGGTGCTGGTGCGCGACTGGCTGACCAAGCTGCCGGACAAGCAGCGCATCGTCATCATGCGCCGTTTCGGCCTCGATAACGACGACCCGGCCACGCTGGAAACTCTGGCCGAAGAGATGGGCGTCACGCGTGAGCGCGTGCGCCAGATCCAGCAGGAAGCGCTGGTCAAACTCAAGCGGGCGATGGCCGCGCGCGGCGTAGTCCGCGATTCCCTGCTGTAGTTCCTTCCTGTTCTGCTATCATATTGCCCCTGCACGCGGGCCGGCCGCGCCATTCTTTTTCCAATATTGAACGCTATGCAAGAAAATACCATCGACATCAAATCGCTCGACATGGACGCCCGTGGCGTCGGCCACCTGCAGGACAATGAAGACGGCTCGCCGGGCAAAGTGGTGTTCGTGGAAGGCGCGCTGCCAGGCGAGCGCGTGAGCTTCGAGACCTTCAAGAAGAAGAAAAACTGGGAAGCGGCCAGGATGACCGCGCTGCACCGCGAATCGTCGATGCGCGTGAAGCCGAAGTGCGAGCACTTCGACTATTGCGGCGGCTGCTCGATGCAGCACATCGAGCCGAGCGCCCAGGTGGCCATCAAGCAGCGCGTGCTGGAAGATAATCTGTGGCACATCGGTAAAGTCACGTCCGAAACCATCATGCGTCCGATGTACGGCCCGACCTGGGGCTACCGCTATCGCGCGCGCCTGTCGGTGCGCTGGGTCGAGAAGAAGGGCACGGTGCTGGTCGGCTTCAAGGAAAAACGCTCGGTCTACGTGGCCGACATCAAGAGCTGCCAGATCCTGCCGCCGCACGTGTCGGATATGCTGATGCCGCTGCGCGCGCTGATTGGCTCGCTGACCCTGTACAGCCAGGTCCCGCAGATCGAACTGGCGATCGGCCAGGACGTGACGGTGCTGGTACTGCGCATCATGGACGCGCTGACCGCCGACGACGAAGCCAAGATCAAGGCCTTCGCCGATGAATACAAAGTGCAGTTCTGGCTGCAGACCAAAGGCCCGGAAACCGCCGCGCCGTTTTATCCGCTGGAGCCGGAGCTGCACTACCTGCTGCCGGAATTTGGCGTACGCATGCCGTTCAAGCCGGTCGACTTCACGCAGGTGAACCACCACATCAACCGCGTGCTGGTGCACAAGGCCTTGCGCCTGCTGGACGTGCAGCCCGAAGACCGTGTGGCCGACCTGTTCTGCGGCCTGGGCAACTTCACGCTGCCGCTGGCCACGCTGGCGCGTGAAGTGGTCGGCATCGAAGGCAGTCAGGCGCTGACCGACCGTTCCCTGAGCAATGCCAAGGCCAATGGCCTGGATGCCAAGACCACGTTCTACAACCGCAACCTGTTTGAAGTGACGCCGGAAGACCTGATCGCGCTGGGCAAATTCGACCGCATGCTGATCGACCCGCCACGTGATGGCGCCATGGCGCTGGTGGCGGCGCTGGGCGAACTGCGCAACACCCATCCGGAGTTCCTGCCGAAGCGTATCGTCTACGTCTCGTGCAGCCCATCGACGCTGGCGCGCGACGCCAACACGCTGGTCCACCTGGCGGGCTACAAGCTGGATAAGGCCGGCGTGGTCAATATGTTCCCGCACACCTCGCACGTCGAGTCGATGGCGGTGTTCGATCTGGTCTAATGTTTTTCTTCTAATATTATTGACTTTGCAGGAGGCGTGCGCAACACTGAGCTGATTCACTTTCAGCATCTGGAGTTGGCATGCGCCTCCTGTCCCGCCTTATCGCGCTCGCTGCGCTCTGCAGTCCGCTGGCCGTTCTGGCCGACACCTCAGTCACCTCGTTTTCACCGTCGGGCACCGTCAAGGGCGTACGCCAGGTAGCCGCGCGCTTCAATGGGCAAATGGTCCCCTTGGGCGATATGCGCCTGGGCGATCCGTTCACGGTCGATTGTCCGGAAGAGGGCAAGGGACGCTGGATCGATGGCCAGAACTGGAGCTACGACTTTGTCCGCGACCTGCCCGCCGGCGTCGCCTGCCGCTTCACACTGAAAGACGGCATCAAGGATTTGAGCGGCAAGGCGCTGACCGGCGAGCGCCAGTTCGCCTTTGATACCGGCGGTCCTGCGATTGTGGAGGCCGTGCCGCGCGAAGGCTCCAGCTATATCGACGAACAGCAGATCTTTTTGCTGGGCCTTGACGCACCGGCCAGTGATGAAACGGTGGCGGCGCATGCCTGGTGCCGCGCCGATGGCATCAACGAGAAAATCGGCGTACGCGTGCTGCAGGGTGCGGAACGCCAGCAGGTGCTGAACTTGCGCAAGTCCTTCACTGAGCGCTATCTGTCGGTGTACTTCAAGGCGCGTGGCGTGCTATGGCGCGCCACAGCATCCGTCAACAACAAGAAGCTGGACAAGCTGCCGCTGGCGGTCCTGCAGTGCCGGCGCAATCTGCCACCGGGCACCGGGGTGTCGCTGGTGTGGGGCGCGGGCATCAGCGCCGATAGCGGGATTAGCACCTCCCAGGATCAAACGCTGGCATACAAAACGCGCGAGGACTTTACTGCGCGCTTCAGCTGCGACAGGGCGAGCGCCGATGCGGGCTGCGTGCCTTTCCTGCCGATGCGCTTGCAGTTTACGGCGCCGGTCAGGCGCGCGGATGCGCTGGCGGTCAGGGTCACCGGTCCGGGTGGGCAAGTCTTCAAGCCCGCGCTGGAAAAGGATGACGAAAAGAGCGAATACCTGACGTGGCTGAATATCAAAGGCCCGTTCCCGGAGAAGGCCAAACTCACGCTGTCGCTGCCGGCAAATCTGAAAGACGATGCTGGCCGCGCACTGGTCAACCAGGCGCGCTTCCCGATGGCGATACGCACCGACGCGCAGCCGCCGCTGGTCAAATTCCCCGCGCGCTTCGGCATCATCGAAGCCAAGGGCGACAAGCTGCTGCCGGTCACCGTGCGCAATGTGGAGGCCAGCCTGGCTGGCAGCAAGGTGGACGGCGCCGCATTGCGCGTCAATGATGGCGATGCATCGTCCGACCAGCAGGTGATCTCCTGGCTCAAGCGCATGTCCGGCTACGGCTGGGAGCCGCAGGAACTGTATATCGACAAAATGACCAAGCCGCTGCTGGACGCCAATGTCGGCAGGGTCGAACGCTTCACCATGCCCAAGCCGGGTGGCGGCAAGGCGTTTGAAGTGGTTGGCATCCCGCTGCGCAAGCCGGGCTTTTATGTGGTGGAGCTGGCCAGCCCCAAGCTGGGCGCCGGGCTGGCGCTGGGCCGCAAACCTGCCTACGTCAGCGCAGCGGCGCTGGTGACCAATATGGTGGCGCACTTCAAGCATGGCGCCGAGTCGTCGCTGGTGTGGGTGACGTCGCTGGATAACGGCAAACCGGTGGCGCAGGCACAGGTCGTGGTGCGCGACTACACGGGCAAGCAGCTGTGGCAGGGCATGACGGATAGCGGCGGGCTGGCCCACATCCGCCAGGACCTGCCGAGCGCCAAGGACGATGGCAATGGCCGCTACTTCATCAGCGCGCGGCTGGGCGGCGACATGACGTTCACCCTGTCCGACTGGGATCGTGGCATTGAGATGTGGCGCTTCAACCTGCCAACCGGCGACTTCGGCGCAGACAATGTGATTGCCTCGACGGTGTTTGACCGCACGCTGCTGCGTGCCGGCGAGACGGTGCACATGAAGCACTTCATGCGCCGCCATATGGAGCAGGGCCTGGTGCGTGCAGCCAGGGAGCAGGCTGCCAATATGTTCATCATCCACGAGGGTAGTGGCCAGCAGTACGAGCTGCCGCTGAAATGGAGTGCGAACGGTTCGGCGGAAAACACCTGGACCATTCCCGCCGATGCCAAGCAAGGCTGGTATGAGCTGATGATAGGCGGCCGCGCGTCGGGCCGCTTCCGCGTGGAGCAGTTCCGCGTGCCGACCATGAAAGCGCTGCTGCAAGGACCCAAGTCGCCAGCGGTGCAGGTGTCGTCTGTCGATCTGGATGTGCAGCTGAGCTATTTGTCTGGCGGTGGTGCCGGCGATGCACCGGTGCAGTTGCGCACCGTGGTGCAGGACAAGGGCGTAAGCTTTGAAGACTATCCCGACTTCAGCTTCAGTAACGGCGATGTGAAGGTGGGCCTTGAACGCAGTGGCGGCAGCTTCGACGATGACGAAGGCATGTATGAAGGTGACGAGAACGCAGTCGCCACCCCTGGCGCAATCAAGACCCGCAGCCTGGTGCTGGACAAGGCAGGCGGTGCGCGCGTCAAGCTGGATCAACTGCCCGAGGTGAAAATCCCGCGGGAGTTGATGGCGGAGATGACCTACCAGGACGCCAACGGCGAAACCCTGTCCTCGGCGACGCGTATTCCGCTGTGGCCCTCCAGCTATGTCATCGGCATCCAGCCGGATGGCTGGGTGGTGAGCAAGGAGGCGCTCAAGTTCACTGCAGTGGTACTGGATTTGCAAGGCAAGCCGGTGGTGGATGCGCCGGTATCGGTGGACTTCTTCCAGCGCCAGTCGTACTCGCATCGCCGCCGCTTGATTGGCGGTTTCTACGCCTACGAGAACAGCAGCGAGATCAAGGCGCTGGGCGCCGCTTGCGAGGGCAAGACCGACAACAAGGGCCTGCTGATCTGCCAGGTCAAGGCACCCGCATCGGGCAACCTGATACTGCGCGCTAAAACACAGGATGCGCAGCAGCGGGTGGCGGTCGCCAATCGCGAGACCTGGGTCGCCGACGGTGCGGACTGGTGGTTCTCCGCGAGCGATAACGACCGCATCGATCTGCTGCCGGAGAAGAAGCGTTACGAACCTGGCGATACCGCCACCTTTCAGGTACGCATGCCGTTCCGCGAGGCGACCGCGCTCATCACGGTGGAGCGCGAAGGCGTGATCGATACCTATGTGCGCCCGCTGTCGGGCAGCGAGCCGGTATTTTCGATCCCGGTGAAGAAGCAGTATGCGCCGAACGTCTACGTGTCTGCGCTGGTGGTGCGTGGCCGCGTGAACGGCGTGCAGCCAACTGCGCTGGTCGACCTGGGCAAGCCTGCTTACAAACTGGGTATCGCGCCGCTGCGTGTGGGCTGGTCGGCCAATGAGCTGAAGGTGCAGGTGACGTCGGACAAACCTGTCTACAAGGTACGCGAGAAGGCGACGGTGAAGGTCAAGGTGGCGCGGCCGGATGGTTCCGTGCCGCCTGCTGGCGCCGAGGTGGCGCTGGCGGCTGTGGATGTGGGCCTGCTGGAACTGATGCCCAACACCAGCTGGGATTTGCTGGAAGCGATGATGGAGCAGCGTAATCTGCAGGTCACCACCTCTACCGCGCAGATGCAGGTGGTCGGCAAGCGCCACTTCGGCCGCAAAGCCGTGCCGGCCGGCGGTGGCGGTGGCAAGGGCGCTGGCCGTGAGCTGTTCGATACACTGCTGTTCTGGAAAGCGCGCGTGACCCTGGATGCCAATGGCGAGGCCAGCGTGCAGGTTCCCATCAACGACTCGCTGACGGCCTTCCGCATCGTCGCTATCGCCAGTGCGGATGCAGACCTGTTTGGTACTGGCCGCACGGAGGTGCGCAGCTCGCAGGACCTGATCCTGCTGTCTGGCCTGCCGGCGCTGGTGCGCGAGGGTGACCGCTTCCGCGCTACCTTCACCTTGCGCAATACGACCGACGCCGCCGTCAAGACCACGCTGAACGCCAATGCTGGCGGCAAGGACTTGTCGTCACAGCAGGTGGCGCTGGAGCCGGGGCAGGCGCGTGAAGTAGCGTGGGACGTGCAGGTTCCGCAAGGCGCAACCACGCTGGCATGGGACGTGAGCGCGGCCGTGGAAGGCGGCGGCCCGGCATCCGTCGACCGGCTCAAGGTGAAACAGAAGGTAGTGCCGGCGGTACCCGTGACCACCATGCAGGCGACGTTGCTGCAACTGGACCGCAAGCAGAACATACAGGTCAAGTCGCCGGACGACGCCTTGCCTGGCCGTGGCGGCGTGCAGGTGCAGTTCAGCCCCAAGCTGGGCGGCGACCTGCCTGGCGTGCATGACTACATGCTGGCCTATCCCTACCGCTGCTTTGAACAGGTGACCTCGCGTTCCATCGCGCTGCATGATGAGGCGATGTGGAAGGCGGCGCTGGAGACCCTACCGGCGCATCTGGATGCCGATGGCCTGGTCAAATACTTCTCCGGCATGTACCGGGGCAGCGATACGCTGACCGCGTATGTGCTGTCCGCCGCGAATGAGGCAGGTTATGAGATTCCCGATGCGCTGAAAGGACGCATGGAGTCGGCGCTGCTGGGCTTCGTGCAAGGGAAGGTGATGCGCAACTCGGCGTTGCCAACCGCTGATCTGGCGGTGCGCAAGATCGCTGCGCTGGCGGCGCTGTCACGCTCCAGGGCCGTCAACGCCAGTGAGCTGGAATCGTTCAGCATTCAGCCGAATCTGTGGCCGACATCGGCGGTCATCGACTGGTACCAGATCCTGCAACGCTCGCCGAAGCTGCCGCAGCATGCGCAACGCCTGAAAGAGGCCGACCAGATTCTGCGTTCGCGCCTCAATCTGCAGGGCACCACTATGACCTTCTCTACCGAACGTACGGATGACTGGTGGTGGCTCATGTCTTCGGCGGACGCCAATGCCAACCGCCTGCTGCTGCTGATGGCGGACAATCCGGCGTGGAAAGATGATATCGGCCGTCTGGCGCGCGGTGCGCTGGGCCGTCAGCACAAGGGCCGCTGGGGGACGACCGTGGCCAACGCCTGGGGCGTGCTGGCCATCGACAAGTTCTCGCGCGTGTTCGAGAAAGACAAGGTGGCTGGCACCTCCGGCGCAACGCTGGGCAATGCCAGCAAGAGCATCGCGTACGGCGGCGAGCCGGCCGGCGGCACGGCGATGCTGCCGTGGCCGCGCGGCGGCGCGGGTCCGCTGGAACTGGAGCATACCGGCACGGGCAAGCCGTGGGTGACGGTGCAGACCTTGTCGGCATTGCCGCTCAAGGCGCCGCTGTCCAGTGGTTACAAGATCGCCAAGACCGTCACGCCGGTGGAGCAGAAGGTGCGCGGTGCGTGGTCGCGTGGCGATGTCTACCGCGTGCATCTGGACCTGGAAGCGCAGTCGGATATGACCTGGGTGGTGGTCGATGATCCGATTCCGGCCAGCGCCACGGTGCTGGGTTCCGGCCTGGGTGGCGACTCCCAGATCATGAGTGCGGACGAGCAGGACACCGGCTGGGCCTATCCGGCGTTCCAGGAGCGCACCTTTGAAGGTTATCGCGCGTTTTACCAGTTTGTCCCGAAAGGCAAATGGAGCGTGGAGTACACGGTACGCCTGAACAATCCGGGCCAGTTCAACCTGCCGCCGACGCGCGTGGAGGCCATGTATAGCCCCGAGATGTTTGGCGCGCTGCCGAATGCGGCAATGAGTGTGAAATGAAGCTGAGGACTGGCCCCCTGATGGCGGCGCTGGCGCTGGCCAGCGCCGCTGCCCATGCGGTACCGACCTTTGACCAGGTGCGCGCCGTGTATCGCTCGTCGGATGCCGAGCTGCTGGACCGGCATGGGGAAGCGATCCAGTCGCTGCGTATCGATATGGCGGTGCGCCGCCTGCCGTGGGTGGCGTTGAACGACATCTCGCCGGCATTGCCTGCAGCGGTGCTACAGGCGGAAGACCAGCGCTTCTACGAACACAATGGCGTGGACTGGAGCGCAGCGGCCAAGGCGGCCTGGGACAATCTGTTCCGCAAGCGTCCGCGAGGCGCGTCGACCATCACCATGCAGCTGGCGGCGCTGCTGGACCCGGCGCTGCAGCCCACCTCGCAAGGCCGCAACTGGTCGCAGAAGTGGGATCAGGTGAAAGCTGCACGCGAGCTCGATGACGGCTGGAGCAAGCAGCAGATCATCGAGGCCTATCTGAACCTGGTGTCGTACCGCGGCGAGCTGCAAGGCGTCGGCGCCGCCGCGCGCGGCCTGTTCGGCAAGGCGCCGTCCGGGCTGGACCTGAGCGAATCGGTGATCCTGGCCGGCCTGCTGCGCGGGCCGGCGGCGGCGCAGAAGGTGGTGGCGCAGCGCGCGTGCGGCCTGGCGCACGAACTGCACCTGCCAGCGACCTGCAGCGAGATCCAGCTGCGCGTCATCATTGCGATGAGCCGCCCGCAGCTGGCCGCCAATCTGCCGCCGGCGCCGCAAGTGGCGCAGCAGCTGCTGACGCGCAGTGGACAAGCGGTGCGCAGCACGCTGGATGCCAACTTGCAGCGCCACGCGCAAAACGTGCTGCGCCAGCAGCTGACGGCGCTCAATGGCCGTAATGTCAATGACGGCGCGGTGATCGTGCTGGATAACGCGAGCGGCGAAATCCTCGCCTATGTCGGCAATGCCGGCGGCCGCGAGGTGGACGGCGTGGCGGCGCTGCGCCAGGCTGGTTCCACGCTCAAGCCCTTCCTGTATGAACTGGCGCTGGAGCGCAGGCAGCTGACGGCGGCATCGTTGATGGATGATGCGCCGATTGATATTTCTACGGCGTCCGGCATGTACGCGCCGCAGAATTACGACAAGGGTTTTAAAGGCTATGTCAGCGCGCGCACCAGCCTTGCCAGTTCGCTCAACGTGCCGGCCGTCCGCACGCTGATGATGACAGGGCTGGAGCGCTTCCATGAACGCTTGCGCGACGTGGGGCTGGGCAGTCTGACGCAGCCGGCGGAGTACTACGGCTATTCGCTCGCACTGGGTTCGGCCGAAGTGTCGCTGCTGGAATTGACCAACGCCTACCGCACCCTGGCTAATGGCGGCTTGTATGGCGAGGCGACGCTGCTGCCCAGGGCCGCCGCCGCGCCGCGCCGCGTGCTCGATGCGCGGGCCAGCTTCATCGTCAGCGATATCCTGGCCGACCGCGCGGCCCGCAGCCTGACCTTCGGTCTGAAGAATGAGTTGGCGACCACCTTCTGGGCCGCGGTCAAAACCGGCACCAGCAAAGACATGCGCGACAACTGGTGCATCGGCTATTCGGACCGCTACACGGTCGGCGTCTGGGTCGGCAACTTCGATGGCCAGTCGATGTGGGATGTTTCCGGTGTCAGCGGCGCGGCGCCGGTGTGGCGTGATGTGATGGATTACCTGCACCGCAGCCAGGGCAGCCGTGCGCCCAAGGCGCCGGCCGGCGTGGTGCGCCAGCAGATCACCTACCAGCCGGCGGTGGAGGCGGCGCGCAACGAGTGGTTCATTGCCGGCACCGAAAGTCCGCTCATCGCGCTGGTGCAGGACGGCCAGCGCGGGCCGAAGATACTGTATCCCGGCGATGCCAGCATCATCGCGCTCGACCCCGATATTCCCGACGCCACCCAGCGCGTGTTTTTCCAGGCGCAGGCAGGGCGGGGCTTGAGCTGGCAGCTGGATGGCGAGCCGCTGGGTCAGGCCAGCGTCAGCTACAGCTGGCGGCCGACACCGGGCGCGCACCGGTTGGCCCTCATTGACGCCAACGCCAAGCCTGTCGCCACCACCAGCTTCCAGGTGCGAGGAACGGAGCGGCAATAAAAAAGCCGGCGCAGCGGCCGGCTTTTTGAGAGGAGGGGTAAGCGCTTAGTCGCGGTCACCGCCAAAGATGCCCAGCAGGGACAGCAGGTGGGTGAAGATGTTGTACACGTCCAGGTACAGTGCCAGGGTGGCACGGATGTAGTTGGTTTCACCGCCGTTGATGATCTGCTGCACGTCATACAGGATGTAGGCCGAGAAGATCGCAATGGCCACCACCGAGATCACAATTGCCAGCGCCGGGATGTGCAGGAAGATGTTGGCGATCGATGCCAGCAGCAGAATGATCACACCGGCGAACAGCCAGGTGCCCATGCCCGAGAAGTCACGCTTGGAGACGGTGGCGACCGATGCCAGCGTCGCAAACACGGCCGCCGTGCCGCCAAACGCGGTCATGATCAGGAAGCCGCCATTCGAGTAGCCGAGGATGCGCGACAGCAGCGGCGTCAGCATCAGACCCATGAAGAAGGTGAAGCCCAGCAGCAGGGCCACGCCCACGCCGGAATCCTTGTTCTTCTCAATTGCCCAGATGAAGCCAAACGCCACTGCCAGGAACAGCAGTGCCATCATGCCGCCACCGAGTGGCAGATGCAGCGACACGCCGAGGGCCGCGCCGAATACGGTCGGAACCATCGACAGGGCCAGCAGCCAGTAGGTGTTGCGCAGCACGTTATGCTGCACCAATCGGCGGCTTCCCGCCAGATCGTAGGTGTTTTGCACGTTGTTCATATATTGCCTCCAGTAAAGGATTTCAGGTAAAGCTTTGATAAAAGCATAGCATGTCGGGAAGAGAATACGCAAAAACATGCCAAAAATGCACTTAATCCGGACTTAAACAGCCTTCATGCCCGCGCCAAATCGGCTTTATAGCCTTATTGCAAGCTTATCGACGGCCCTTTATTCGGAATGTGGGGTGTTCTATGGTAAAATCAAAGGTTGATTGGATTATCAATTATTGTTTTAAACCTTTCTTTTTATTGGAGTTTTTCAAATGGCAATCGAACGCACCCTGTCGATCATCAAACCAGACGCAGTTGCAAAAAACGTGATCGGCAAAATCTACACCCGCTTCGAAGAAGCCGGCCTGAAGATTGTTGCTGCGCAAATGAAGCAACTGTCGCGTGAAGAAGCCGAAGGTTTCTACGCTGCGCACAAAGAGCGCGGTTTCTTCAAAGACCTGGTGGACTTCATGGTCTCCGGTCCAGTCATGATCCAGGCGCTGGAAGGCGAAAACGCAGTACTGAAAAACCGCGAACTGATGGGCGCTACCGATCCTAAGAAGGCAGACAAAGGCACCATCCGTGCTGATTTCGCTGACTCGATCGACGCTAACGCTGTTCACGGCTCGGACGCTGTTGAAGCCGCTGCTGTTGAAATCGCTTACTTCTTCGGTAAGTAATTTGTAAGGATTCCGTTTCCGCGCTGCGGTGCGGAAACGGGATAAATGATTAGTACTGTTTTGAGCCCCATTATGAACGCTCCTCTGACCAACTTGCTGGACTTCGATCCCGCGCAACTCACCGCGTATTGCGCCGAGTTGGGGGAGAAGCCGTTCCGCGCCAAGCAACTGCAACGCTGGATCCACCAATTCGGTGCGTCGGATTTCGACAGCATGACGGATCTGGCCAAGTCGCTGCGCGACAAACTGAAAACCCGCGCCTTCGTGGCGGCGCCGGCCATCATCAGCGACCACACGTCGACCGACGGCACCCGCAAATGGCTGGTGGATGTCGGCAATGGCAACGCCGTGGAAACCGTGTTCATTCCGGAAGAGAACCGCGGCACGCTGTGCATCTCGACCCAGGCCGGTTGCGCCGTCAACTGCCGTTTCTGCTCGACCGGCAAGCAAGGCTTCAGCCGCAACCTGAGCGTGGGCGAAATCATCGGCCAGCTGTGGATGGCGGAATTTGAACTGCGCCGCACCAAGGGCATCGAGCCCGGTCCGAAAGGCGAACGCCAGATCACCAACGTGGTGATGATGGGCATGGGCGAGCCGCTGCTCAACTTCGAGCCGACCGCCACCGCGCTGAAGCTGATGCTGGACGATAACGCCTATGGCCTGTCGCGCCGCCGCGTCACGCTGTCCACCTCGGGCGTGGTGCCGATGATCGACAAGCTGTCGCAGGAAGTGCCGGTGGCGCTGGCGGTGTCGCTGCACGCGTCCAACGACGAGCTGCGCAACGGCCTGATTCCGCTGAACAAAAAATACCCGCTCAAGGAGCTGATGGCCGCCTGCAAACGCTACATCGAGTTTGCCCCACGCGACTTCATCACCTTTGAGTACTGCATGCTGGATGGCGTCAATGACACCGACCAGCACGCACGTGAGCTGGTGGCGCTGGTACAGCACCCCGAGTACGGCGTGAACTGCAAGTTCAACCTGATTCCGTTCAACCCCTTCCCGGAATCGGGCCTGCTGCGCTCGAAGAACCCGCGCATTGCCGCCTTCGCGCAGATCCTGCTCGATGCCGGCATCGTCACCACCATCCGCAAAACCCGTGGCGACGATATCGACGCCGCCTGCGGCCAGCTGGCCGGCGAGGTGCAGGACCGTACCAAGGTCCAGCAGCGGATGGAAAAAATGGCCGAGTATCAGAATAAATTCGGCGCCAACTTCGGCAAGATCGTGGAGATCCGTTCCTGATGATCTTCCTGGCGCAGCCTAGCCGCTTCCATCTTGTCGCGCTGTGCGCGGCAGGGGTGCTGGCCGGTTGCGCTTCGCCAGGAACCCAGCCGGGCAACAGCGGCAAGGCCGAACTGCAAACGGCGTCCGACCAGACTGCAGCGCAGCGCAAGGTCGACATCCGCATGCAGCTGGCGATTGGCTATTTTGAGCAAGGCCAGTATGCTGTGGCGCTGGATGAAGTCAAACGGGCCTTGGCAGCGGATCCGAACAACGCCGAAGCCTATGGCATGCGTGGCCTGATTTACCAGCAGATGGGCGAGAACGGCCTGGCCGAAGACAACTTCGTGCGTGCCCGCAAACTGGCGCCGAACAGCCCTGAGCTGGACAACAACTATGGTTCCTTTCTGTGCCAGACCGGCCGTGTGAAGGAAGCCATGCCGCTGTTTGATGCGGCCCTGAATAACCGGAGTTACCGTTCGCCGGCCAGTGCCGCGAACAACGCCGGTTCTTGCGCATTGAAGATCAAGGATTACGCCAGCGCGGAGCGTTATCTGCTGCAAGCCTTGCAGTTGACGCCTGACCTGCCGGCCACCAACGCCAATCTGGCGCGGGTCTATGTTGAAAAAGGCGATTATGTGCGCGCCAATTTCTTCATCACCCGTTTGAACAAGGTGGCAAAGATGGAGAGCCTGACGGCCGATGTGCTGTGGCTCGCGATTAAGGTGCAGCATAAGCTGGGCGATACGGGTGCGGAATCTGGTTGGGCGACGCAATTGCGCCGTCACCACCCTGGCTCGCCTGAGTATGCTGCTTATCAACGTGGGGCGTTTGATGAGTGAAACAGGGGTACCAATGAATTCTGAGTGGGCAGAACCGCCGCAGGAGCAGGGCAACACTGGCAAGGCTACGCCCGGCGCATTGCTGGCGGCCCAGCGCGAAGCGATGGGTTGGACGGTGGAACAGATTGCAGACCAGCTGAAACTGGCCGTGCGCCAGGTGAAGGCATTGGAGTCCGGCGATTATGCTGCGCTACCTAATTCGGCGGTGACGCGCGGCTTTGTACGCGCGTACGCCAAGGTATTGAAGATGGATGCGGCGCCCTTGGTCGCAATGATTGAAGCAGCGCAGCCGACCAGCCCCGAGGTCGTGGTTGCGCCGCGCAAGGATCTGGCGCAGTCGTTCTCGGAATCGCGCTTCCCGTCGATGACGGGGCGCTCCTCCGGTCCGGCTGGCTGGCTGGTGGGCCTGGCCGCCGTGGTGGTGGTAGGCGGCGCGGCTGCTTATGCCTACCAGAGCGGCATGATTCCAGCCTCGCTGTTTGAGCGCAAGGAAGAAGAAACCAAGCCGGCAGAAGCCACGACGGCGCCGATTGACACCACGCTGGTGAAGCCAGGCCAGGAAACTACCGCGCTGCAGACGCAGAACGTGCCGCTGATTTCGGTGCCGCCGCAAGGTGGCGAACAAGCGGCAACGCCTGCCGCTGCCGAAGCTGCGCCTGCGCCGACGCCAGTTCCGGTTGCGGTTGCACCAGCTCCAGTACCAGCGCCAGTGGCTGCTGCGCCGGCGCCTGCTCCAGCCCCGGCACCGGCACCGGCACCGGCAGCACCTGCTGCGGCAGGCGCGGGGCATCAGCTGGTGCTGAAGGTGAACGAGGATTCGTGGGTAGAGATCCGCCGTCCAGGCACCACTTCGCTGATTTCGCGCGTGGTGAAGGCCGGCAGCACCGAGACCTTTGATATCAAGGATCCAGCGCTGCTGATCGTCGGTAAGCCAGGCGGCGTGGAAGCCACGCTGAGTGGTGCGCCACTGTCGCTGCCGCTGATCCCGGGCGGCACGATTTCGCGTGTGAACATTAAGTAAAAACAGAGTTAGAACCATGACGCAAACTGCTATTCCATCGGGACCAACCGACCGCCGCGCCAGCCGCCGCGTGTTGATCTCGCACGGCGAGCGCAAAATCTGGGTGGGCGGTGACGCCCCGGTAGTGGTGCAGTCGATGACCAACACCGACACCGCCAACGCTATCGAAACCGCGATCCAGATCCGTGACCTGGCGCGTGCCGGTTCGGAACTGGTGCGCCTGACCGTGGACCGTCCGGAAGCCGCCGAAGCGGTGCCGTACATCCGCGAACAGCTGGATAAAATGGAAGTCGACGTACCGCTGGTCGGCGACTTCCACTACAACGGCCATACGCTGCTGAACGACTACCCGGAATGCGCCAAGGCCCTGTCCAAGTACCGCATCAACCCGGGCAACGTCGGCAAGGGCGCCAAGCGCGACACGCAGTTTGCGCAGATGATTGAAGTGGCCGCACGCTACGACAAGCCGGTGCGCATCGGCGTCAACTGGGGTAGCCTGGATCAGGCGCTGCTGGCGCGCATCATGGACGAAAACGCCGGCCGCGCCAACCCGTGGACCGCGCAGCAGGTGATGTACGAGGCGCTGATTACCTCGGCCATCGAAAACGCCGTGCGCGCGGAAGAACTGGGCCTGGGCCGCGACAAGATTATCCTGTCGTGCAAGGTCTCGGGCGTGCAGGACCTGATCGCGGTCTACCGCGAGCTGGCCAAGCGCTGCGATTATCCGCTGCATCTGGGCCTGACCGAAGCGGGCATGGGCAGCAAGGGTATCGTCGCATCGACGGCCGCGCTGTCGGTGCTGCTGCAGGAAGGCATCGGCGACACCATCCGCATTTCGCTGACGCCGGAACCGGGCGGCGACCGCACCAAGGAAGTGGTGGTTGGCCAGGAGATCCTGCAAACCATGGGCCTGCGCAAATTCACGCCGATGGTGATTGCCTGCCCGGGTTGCGGCCGCACCACCTCGACCACCTTCCAGGAACTGGCGGACAACATCCAGACCTTCCTGCGCGACCAGATGCCGGAATGGAAAAAAACCTATCCGGGCGTGGAGGCGATGAACGTGGCCGTGATGGGCTGCATCGTCAACGGTCCGGGCGAATCCAAACACGCCAACATCGGCATCAGCCTGCCGGGCACGGGCGAATCGCCGGCCGCGCCGGTGTTTGTCGATGGCGCCAAAGTGGCAACTCTGCGCGGTGAACGCATCGTCGAAGAGTTCCAGGAAATCGTACTGAATTACGTCAAGAAGAACTACAGCAAAGAATATGTCTAAGACCGAAAAAATCGTCGCCGTTAAAGGCATGAACGACATCCTGCCTACCGACTCGCATCTGTGGCAGCTGTTTGAAAATACCGCGCAGTCGGTGGTGCAGAGCTATGGCTTCCAGCAGATCCGCACACCGATCGTGGAAGATACCGCGCTGTTCAAGCGCGCCATCGGCGCTGTGACCGACATCGTGGAAAAAGAGATGTACTCTTTCGAAGACTCGATGAACGGCGACCAGCTGACGCTGCGTCCTGAGGGCACGGCCGGCGCGGTGCGCTCTGTGATCGAACACAATCTGGTCTACGAAGGTCCAAAGCGCCTGTGGTACACCGGCCCGATGTTCCGCCATGAGAAACCACAGCGTGGCCGCTATCGCCAGTTCTACCAGTTCGGCTGCGAAGCGGTTGGCTTCACCGGTCCGGACGTGGATGCGGAACTGATCATCATGTGCCGCCGCCTGTGGGACGACCTGGGCCTGCCGGAAATCCGTCTGGAGATCAACTCGATCGGCGACGCCGAAGAGCGTGCGCGCCACCGCGTTGACCTGATCGCCTATCTGGAAAAGCACGAAGACCTGCTGGACGCGGAAGCCAAGCGCCGCCTGCACAGCAACCCGCTGCGCATCCTGGACACCAAGAACCCGGCGCTGCAGGACGTGGTCAATGCCGCGCCGAAGCTCATGGATTACCTGGGCGAAGAATCGCTGGCCCACTTCAACGGCGTGCGCAAGATCCTCGACCACAACAACATCCAGTACGTGATCAATACCCGCCTGGTGCGCGGTCTGGATTACTACAACCGCACCGTGTTTGAATGGGTGACCGACTCGCTGGGTTCGCAGGGTACTGTGTGCGCCGGTGGCCGTTACGATCCGCTCATCGCCTCGTTCGGCGGCAAGCCGACGCCTGCTGTCGGTTTCGCCATGGGCATCGAGCGCCTGCTGGAGCTGATGAAAGAAGCGGGCGAGCCGGAAGCACCTAACCAGTGCGACGTCTACCTGGTGCACCAGGGCGAAGCGGCGCAGCTGCAGGCGTTTGTGCTGGGCGAGCGTCTGCGTGACGCCGGCCTGGACGTCATCATGCACGGCGCCACGCTGGCCGGAGCAGGCAGCTTCAAGTCGCAGATGAAAAAGGCCGACGGCGCTGGCGCCGCCTATGCCATCATCATCGGCGAAGATGAAGTGGCCAACAACACCGCGGCCGTCAAGTCGATGCGCGCTGCGGAAGGCGAGCAGCAGCAAACCACGGTGCCGTTCGACCAGGTAGTAGACTTCGTGGTGGACCAGATCACCGACAGCGGCGATCATCACCACCACGTGCACGATGAACACTGCAACCATTAATCATCAACTCATAACAACGGCAGACGAATACCATGGCATACGATCTTGAAGAACAAGAACAACTCGCGTCCCTCAAAGCATGGTGGGACAAGTACGGCAATGCAGCGACCTGGGTGCTGATCGCCGCTCTGGCCTCGTACTCTGGCTATACCTACTGGAAGTTCCGCGACCGCGACCACGCCAACCAGGCTTCGGTGCTGTACGGCGAACTGCAAGCTGCTGTGGAAGCCAAGGACAACGCCAAGGCGCTGCGCGCCGCCAGCGACATGGAAAGCAAATTTGGCGGCACCGCCTACGCGCCGATGGCCGCACTGGTAGCAGCGAAAAGCGCGTTCGATGCCAACGACCTGAAATCGGCCAAGGCTCAGCTGCAATGGGCGGCCGATAATGGCGCCGCTGAGTTCAAGGCGATTGCCAAGATTCGCCTGGCTGGCGTGCTGCTGGATGAAAAAGCCTACCCTGACGCGCTGAAAACGCTGGAAGGCGACCTGCCGGCACAATTCGCAAGCGCCGTGGCCGACCGCAAGGGCGACATCCTGGCTGCGCAAAACAAGCTGGTTGAAGCCCGCGCTGCCTACAAGGCAGCCCTGGATGCTGCCGACAAGAAGAACCCTGGCCGCCAGCTGATCCAGATGAAACTGGAAGCTGTCGGCGGCGCTGCGTAAGCGCGTCCGTTCCCACGCCAAGTCACGATCAAGGTTGAATAAATTTATGCGTATGACCAAAACAGTAGTTGCAGCAAGCGTGTTTGCGATGTTGGCCGGTTGTTCCTTGTTCTCGTCCAAAGATACCAAGAACCAGCCGGCGCCACTGGTGGAGCTGAAAAATCCATCGCTGTCGCCGAAGGTGGTGTGGAAGTATTCGACCGGCAAGGCCGGCACCGCAGTGTTCTCGCCGGCATTGGCTGGCGATAGCGTGTACGTGGCGGATGCCGACGGCGCGCTGGTGCGCCTGAACGCGGCCAGCGGCAAGGAGCAGTGGCGCGTCAAGACCGGCACCGACCTGACCGCAGGCGTGGGCAGTGATGGTGAGGTAATCGTGGTCGGCGGCGTCAAAGGCCAGATCCTGGCGTACGACGCCAGCGGCAAGCAGCTGTGGAAAGCACAGGCCAGCAGCGAAGTGCTGTCGTCGCCGGTGGTGGGCGGCGGCCTGGTGGTGGTGCGCAGTGTCGACAACATGATTAACGGCTACGACGCCAAGACCGGCGCGAAGAAGTGGAGCATGCCGCGCACCACGCCGGCGCTGACGCTGCGTAACGCACCGGGCATGGTCATCAACGGCCCTAACGTCTACATCGCCCAGCCAGGCGGCAAGCTGCTGGCGCTGACGCTGGCCACCGGCATCCAGCGCTTTGAAGTGGTGGTCGGTGAGCCACGCGGCGCGACGGAACTGGAACGCGTGACCGACATCGCTGGCGCACCAGTGATTTTTGAAAAAGACGTCTGTGCCGTGTCGTATCAGGGCCGTGTCGCCTGCTTCGACGCCGCCACCGGCGCACCGCACTGGAGCAAACCGACGTCGTCCGACAAGGGCGTGGCGGTGGACCAGCGTTTTGTATTCGTCTCTGACGACAAAGGCGACGTTGGCGCCTATAGCCGTGAAAACGGCGCCAACGCCTGGAAGAACGACAAACTGTCGTATCGCAACCTGTCGACCCCCGTGTCGTATGGCCGCGCGGTGGCAGTGGGCGACTACCAGGGTTATATCCACTTCCTGTCGCGGGAAGATGGCGCATTTATAGGTCGTGTGGCGACCGACGGCAGCGCAATCAACGCTGATCCTGTCATCGCCGGCACGAATTTGATTTTCCAAACCCAATCAGGGACAGTGACCGCTCTCGCGGTCGAGTAATAAAATGAAGCCGGTAATCGCACTAGTGGGTCGACCCAATGTAGGGAAATCGACCTTGTTCAATCGTCTGACCCGCTCGCGCGATGCGCTGGTGGCGGACTTGCCTGGGTTGACGCGAGATCGTCACTATGGCGAGGGCCGTGTCGGCGAACGTCCCTTCCTCGTTATTGACACCGGCGGCTTTGAGCCGGTGGCCAAGGAAGGCATCCTCCATCAGATGGCCAAGCAGACCAAGCAGGCCGTGGCCGAAGCCGACGTCGTCGTCTTCCTGGTCGACGGCCGCCAGGGCCTGACGCCGCACGACAAGACCATCACCGACTTCCTGCGCAAGAGCGGACGTCCGGTGCTGCTGGTCGTGAACAAGTCTGAAGGCATGCGCTACACCTCGGTGGTGGCGGACTTCTATGAACTGGGCATGGGCGAACCGGCTGTCATTTCGTCGGCGCACGGCGATGGCGTGCACGATCTGGTGGAGCTGGCGCTGGACACCGCTTTCGAGCAGCGTCCGGAAGATCCGCAAGAGCTGGAGAAGACCGACCGTGGCGTCAAGATCGCACTGGTGGGCCGTCCCAACGTCGGCAAGTCGACGCTGATCAACACCCTGGTCGGCGAAGAGCGCGTGATCGCGTTCGACATGCCGGGCACCACCCGCGACTCGATCGAGATTCCGTTCGAGCGCGATGGCAAGCAGTACACGCTGATCGACACGGCCGGTATCCGCCGCCGCGGCAAGGTGTTTGAAGCAATCGAGAAGTTCTCGGTGGTGAAGACGCTGCAATCGATCTCGGAAGCCAACGTGGTAGTGCTGATGCTGGATGCGCAGCAGGACATCTCCGAGCAGGACGCGCACATCGCCGGCTTCGTGCTGGAGACGGGCCGCGCGCTGGTCATCGCCGTCAACAAGTGGGACGGTCTGGAATCGTGGCAGCGCGACGAGATCAAAATTGATATCGACCGCAAGCTGGACTTCCTCGGCTTCGCCAAGATGCACTTCATCTCGGCGCTGAAGGCGCAGGGCATCGGTCCGCTGATGAAGTCGCTGGACCAGGCTTACGCTGCGGCGTTTGCCGACCTGTCGACGCCGAAGCTGACGCGCGCGCTGATCGAGGCGGTGGAGAAGCAGGAGCCGAAGCGTAAAGGTTCGATCCGTCCGAAGATGCGTTACGCGCACCAGGGCGGCATGAATCCGCCGGTGATCGTGATTCACGGTAATGCACTGGATGCGATTGCCGAGCCATACAAACGCTATCTGGAAAAGCACTTCCGCGAGACGTTTAACCTGGTCGGCACACCGCTGCGCATCGAGCTGCGCACCGGTAAAAACCCATTCGCGAAAAATCAGGACAAATAAGGCGTTTTTTTGCAGGAACACCCTGCAAAAAATGCAAAAACAGGGTACAGTGGCTTAGAAGCACCACTTTTGACGTGGCGAGCGGTGTTTCAGCGAAAATAGTTTGACTTTTTGATGACTTTTCGCTGAGCCACGACCTTGAAACCAAGCGTTTCGCCTCCACTTCCAACACAACAACATAAAATGGAGCTGTTATGAGCAACAAAGGGCAACTGTTACAAGACCCATTCCTGAATGCACTGCGTAAAGAGCACGTTCCTGTCTCGATCTATCTGGTCAACGGCATCAAGCTGCAAGGCCATATCGAATCGTTCGACCAATACGTCGTCCTGCTGCGTAACACTGTGACCCAGATGGTCTACAAGCACGCCATCTCCACCGTGGTGCCGGCCCGTGCCGTCAATCTCAATATTGAAAACGAAGCGGAATAAGCATTTGCAGCATCGCTTCTTTTTATCTAGCCTGACCGTCGTATGCGTGCAGCTCTAGTCGGTATCGATTTCGGCCAGGGCGACTTTGCCGCCAGCATCGAGGAATTGCAGCTGCTGGCCCGTTCAGCCGGTGCAGATCCGGTGGCGACGATCACGGCAAAGCGCTCCTCGCCGGATGCAGCTTATTTTGTCGGCAGCGGCAAGGCCGATGAAATCGGCCAGGCCGTGCTGGCTGACCGCGTCGAAATCGTCATCTTCAATCACGCGCTGTCGCCGGCGCAGCAACGCAATCTGGAAAAGCGCCTCAACATCCGGGTGCTGGACCGGACCAGCTTAATCCTTGATATCTTCGCCCAGCGTGCCAAGAGCCACGAGGGCAAGCTGCAGGTCGAGCTGGCGCAGTTGCAGCATCTGGCCACACGGCTTATCCGCGGCTGGACTCACCTTGAGCGCCAGAAGGGCGGTATCGGTCTGCGCGGCCCCGGTGAAACGCAGCTGGAGACTGACCGCCGGCTCATCGGCGAGCGTGTCAAAGCCTTGCGCGCGCGCCTGGCCAAGCTGCGCAAGCAGCATGAGACCCAGCGCCGTTCACGCAACCGCACCCAGACGTTCTCGATCTCGCTGGTGGGTTACACCAATGCCGGCAAATCGACCCTGTTCAACGCGGTGACCAAGGCCGGCGTGTACGCTGCCGACCAGCTGTTCGCCACGCTGGACACGACTTCGCGCCGTGTCTACATGAACGAGGAAGTAGGGCACGTGGTGCTGTCCGACACCGTTGGTTTCGTGCGCGAGCTGCCGCACCAGCTGGTGGCCGCCTTCCGCGCCACGCTGGAAGAGACTATCCACGCTGATTTGCTGCTGCACGTTGTCGACGCCGCGTCGCCGGTGCGGATGGAGCAGATCGAGCAGGTCAACCTGGTGCTGCGCGAAATCGGCGCCGATCACATTCCGCAGATTCTGGTGTGGAACAAGATCGACGCGGCAGGCCTGGAACCTTCGGTCGAGCGAGATGAATATGATAAGATTTCCAGGGTCTTCCTCAGTGCGCGCACCGGACAAGGACTGGATCTGCTGCGCGGCGCCATCACTGAATGGGCCAAGGCTGCGCCAGGCGCGCGCCTGCAGCAGCCGTATGTGTTCGACCAGGACCCGCCGGAAGAATTAGAAGCCGAAGAAGCAGAAGAACCAGAGAGCAGTCCCACCCACACTCACGTTGGATCACACTAATGCGTGTCTCCTCACTTATGAAACGACTTGGCCTGAAGCTGTCGCTGAACGACCCTCGCTGGGGGAAGGACAACAAGCCGCAGGCCAATGAAGGCAAGAAGCCCGGCGAAGGTCCGCCCGATATGGAACAGCTGTGGCGCGACTTCAATCAAAAGCTGAACAACCTGTTCGGCCAAAAGCGTCCTGGCAATAACAATGGCGATAACAACGGCGGTGGTGACGGCGGCGGCAATCGTCCCGACATGGCTGGCGGCGTGCGCGCCACGGCTGGCGCGATCGGCGCAGTGGTGGCGCTGATCTGGCTCGCCAGCGGTTCGTTCATCGTGCAGGAAGGCCAGACCGGCGTGGTCTACACCTTCGGTAAAGTCAGCCACACGACCGGCTCCGGCTTCAACTGGCGCTGGCCGTATCCGTTCCAGAGCGACGAGACGGTCAAAGTGTCGCAGATGCGCATGGTGGAAATTGGCTACCGTGGCAATATCAAGAACAAGCAGACGCGCGAATCGCTGATGCTGACCGATGATGAGAACATCATCGACATCCAGTTTGCCGTGCAGTTCAAACTGAAAGATCCGGTTGCCTGGCTGATGAATAACCGCGACGAGGAAGACACCGTACGCCAGGTGGCTGAAACCTCGATCCGTGAAATCGTCGGCAAGAACAAGATGGACTTCGTGCTGTATGAAGGCCGCGACAAGGTGGCATTTGAAACCCAGCAGCTGATGCAGCAGATCCTGGACCGCTACGCTTCGGGTGTGATGATCTCCAGCGTGACCCTGCAGGCCGTGCAGCCGCCAGAGCAAGTGCAGATCGCCTTTGACGATGCCGTGAAAGCAGGGCAGGACCGCGAACGCCAGAAGAATGAAGGCCAGGCGTATGCCAACGACGTGATTCCAAAGGCGCGCGGTACCGCATCGCGCCTGATGCAGGAAGCGGAAGGCTACCGTTCGATGGTGGTGGAAAACGCCACCGGTAATGCTTCGCGCTTCAAGCAGGTGCTGGTCGAGTACCAGAAAGCACCGGCCGTGACGCGCGACCGCATGTACCTGGACACCATGCAGCAGATCTTCTCCAGTTCCTCTAAAGTGATGGTGGATGCGAAGAGCGGCAGCAACCTGCTGTATCTGCCGTTGGACAAGCTGATCGCCCAGGCGGCGGCAGGCGATGCGCAGGCAAGCGCTGCACGCATCGCGGCGCAGAATGCCAATACGCCAGCAGCCACCACGACGCTGCCATCGGAGCTGATGCCGTCGGTGGAAGTGAATCGCACGCGTGACCAGCGTTCGCGCGACGCCAGCTTACGTGACCGGGAGAGCCGTTAATGAATCGCATAGCTAGTACCGTTGTCCTGGCCTTCATCGCTTTGATGCTGCTGTCGTCGACCGTGTTCGTGGTCGACCAGCGCAAATATGCGATCGTGTTCGCGCTGGGCCAGATCAAGGAAGTGATCCGCGAGCCGGGCCTGCACTTCAAACTGCCACCGCCATTCCAGAATGTGCTGTTGCTGGATAACCGCATCATGACCATCGAGTCGCCGGACGCCGAGCGTTTCATCACCGCTGAGAAGATGAACATTCTGGTGGACAGCTTCGTCAAGTGGCGTATCGGCCGCGGCGAGAATCAGCCGAAGCTGTACTACGTCACCTTTGGCGGCGATGAAAGCCGCGCGCGTGACCGTATGTCGCAAATCATCAAGGCAGCACTGAACGAAGAAATCACCAAGCGCACCGTCGCCGAAGTGATCTCCGGCCAGCGCGGCAAGGTGATGGAGGGCATCCGCGCCAAGGTGGTGCAGGAAGCAGCGCAGATCGGCGTCGAGATCATCGACGTGCGCCTGAAGCGTGTGGAATATGTCGAGCAGATCAATAACTCAGTGTACGAGCGCATGAAGGCCGAACGTACCCGCGTTGCCAATGAGCTGCGTTCGACCGGTTCGGCGGAGTCCGAGAAGATCCGCGCCGATGCCGAGCGCCAGCGCTCGGTGATTCTGGCGGAAGCTTATCGCGATGCGGAGCAGATCCGTGGTGAGGGCGATGCGAAAGCATCGGCCATCTACGCGGAAGCCTTTGGCCGCAATCCTGAGTTCTACAAGTTCTACCGCAGCCTGGAAGCCTATCGCGCCACCTTCAAAAATCACGGCGACGTGATGGTGCTGGACGCCAGCTCCGACTTCTTCAAATACTTCAAAGGCTCCGGTGCCGGCGGTGCTGCCGCCCCGGCCCCGGCCAAGAAGTAACGCCGCACACGATCCAGCGGGCCTGTGGCTCGCTGGATCGCATCTTTTTCCCCTCGTTAAGCGCATTTTCGCGTAAAATATCAGGTTCGGCCATTCGCTTATGTGGCCAAGGCCTGCGCGCCGCATTGTTCATTTCTTAATTAATAGACCCATGCCAAATTGGCTGCTGCCCGAGAATATCGCCGACGTATTGCCGTCGGAAGCACGCAAGATTGAAGAGTTGCGTCGTCTGATGCTGGATAACTTCCGTCTGTACGGCTACGAGCTGGTGATGCCGCCGCTGCTGGAATACCTGGAGTCGCTGCTGACCGGCGCCGGTGAAGACACCGACCTGCGCACCTTCAAGCTGGTGGACCAGCTGTCGGGCCGCATGCTGGGCCTGCGTCCGGACATGACGACGCAGGTGGCGCGCATCGACGCCCACTTGCTGAACCGCGCCTCGGTGACGCGCCTGTGCTACGCCGGCAGCGTGCTGCATACCCGTCCATCGGGCCTGCACGCCACCCGCGAGCCGCTGCAGATCGGCGCCGAGATGTATGGCCATGCCGGCCTGGAAGCCGACGCGGAAATCCAGGAACTGGCATTGGCGTCGCTGGCCCTGGCCGGTTTCACCGATGTGCGTCTGGACCTGACCCACGTCGGCGTGCTGCGCGCGCTGCTGGAAAACTGTCCTGCAGCGAAAAAAGATGAGGCTAAACTGTATGCAGCGCTGCGCGCCAAAGACGTGCCGGATCTGCAGGCCCTGACCGCGGACTATGCGCCACTGGTGCGCGACGCCTTGCTGGCGCTGCCGAATCTGTACGGCGACATCGACGTGCTGAAAAAAGCCCGCGAAGTGCTGCCGGACCTGCCGGGCATCGCCAGGGCGCTGGCCGAACTGGCGGCGCTGGCGGCATCGGCGATCGGCCGTGCGCAAGTGGCCATCGACCTGGCCGACCTGCGCGGCTACCAATACGAAAGCGGCGCGATGTTCGCGCTGTATGTACCCGGCCTGCCGAACGCAGTGGTGCGCGGCGGCCGTTACGATCACGTAGGCGAGGCCTTCGGCCGGGCACGTCCCGCCACCGGTTTCTCGCTCGACCTGCGCGAACTGGCGCGCCTGCTGCCAACCGCGGAACGTAAGCATTCGATCCGCGCGCCATGGGGCAATGCGCCGGAATTGAAGGAAAAAATCGCCGAGCTGCGCAAGTCCGGCGAAGTGGTGATCCAGAGTATGCCGGGTCACAGCCACGAACTGGACGAGTTCGAGTGCGATCGCGCGCTGGTCCTCGACGAGCATGGTAGTAACTGGATTCTTAAAAACTTAGGTTAATGTGATGTCAAACAAAAACGCAAAAAACGTCGTCGTCATCGGTACCCAATGGGGCGATGAAGGTAAAGGCAAAATTGTCGACTGGCTGACCGACCACGCCCAAGGCGTGGTGCGCTTCCAGGGCGGCCACAACGCCGGCCACACGCTGGTCATCGGCGGCGTGAAAACTGCACTGCAGCTGATTCCTTCGGGCATCATGCGTCCAGGCGTGGCCTGCTACATCGGTAACGGTGTGGTGGTGTCGGTGCCGGACGTGCTGCGCGAAATCGACAAGCTGGAAGCGGTAGGCGTAGAAGTCGCCTCGCGCCTGAAAGTGTCGGACGCAGCGCCGGTCATCCTGCCATACCACTCGGCACTCGACCTGGCCCGTGAAGCCGCCCGTGGCGAAGCCAAGATCGGCACCACCGGTAAAGGTATCGGCCCAGCGTACGAAGACAAAGTGGCGCGCCGCGCTATCCGCGTCGCCGATCTGCTGAACGAAACCCGCTTCGCAGAAAAGCTCAAAGAAAACCTGGACTACCATAACTTCGTGCTGGAACACTATCTGAAAGCACCGAAGATCGATTACCAGAAAACCCTGGACGACGCGCTGGCCTACGTGCCACGCCTGCGCCCGATGGTGACCGACGTATCGAGCGCGCTGTACAAGGCGCACAAGGCCGGCGCCAACCTGCTGTTCGAAGGCGCGCAAGGCTCGCTGCTGGACGTGGACCACGGCACCTATCCATTCGTCACCTCGTCGAACTGCGTGGCCGGCAATGCCGCCGCCGGTGCTGGCGTGGGTCCAAGCATGCTGCACTATGTGATGGGCATTACCAAGGCTTACACCACCCGCGTGGGTTCCGGCCCGTTCCCTTCGGAACTGCCAACCGATGCAGGCGTCGGCCATCACCTGGCGCAAGTTGGCCACGAGTTCGGTACCGTGACGGGCCGTGCCCGCCGCTGCGGCTGGTTCGACGCTGCGCTGCTGCGCCGCTCGGTCCAGATCAATGGCGTCACCGGCATGTGCCTGACCAAGCTGGACGTGCTGGACGGCCTGGAATCGCTGAAGCTGTGCACCGGCTACACCATCGACGGTGAAGCCGTGGACATCTTCCCATCGGGCGCTGAAGAAGCTGCCCGCTGCGTGCCAGTGTACGAAGAAATGCCAGGCTGGAAAGACAGCACCGTGGGCGCCAAGTCCATGGACGCTCTGCCAGTGGCTGCCCGCAACTACATCAAGCGTATCGAAGAACTGGTCGGCGTGCCGATCGACATGGTATCGACCGGCCCGGATCGTGAAGAAACGATCGTGCTGCGTCATCCGTTCGCGTAATTTAGGAACAAGTAACAATGAACACCCCACAATCGAACGAAAAACACCTCTGGGTCTCCTGGGACGAATACCACCGCCTGATCGAGCGCCTGGCGCTGAAGGTGCATGAGTCGGGCTGGAAATTTGACATGGTGCTGTGCCTGGCGCGCGGCGGCGTGCGTCCTGGCGACGTTTTCTCGCGCATCTTCGACGTGCCGCTGGCGATCCTGTCGACCAGCTCGTACCGCGCAGACAAGGGCACCGTGCAAGGTGACCTGGATATCGCCAAATACATGACCATGACCAAAGGTCCGCTGTCGGGCAAAATCCTGCTGCTGGACGACCTGGCCGATTCCGGCGTGACCCTGATGAAGGTGGTGGACCACCTGAAGCAGAACTTCACCGGCGTGACCGAAGTGAAGACCGCAGTGATCTGGACCAAGGGCAGCTCGGCATTCCGTCCGGACTACCAGATGGAAGAACTGCCGCACAACCCATGGATTCATCAGCCATTTGAGGACTACGACGCGCTGCGCCCGCATCAGCTGGCGGCCTGGATCAAGAAAGGTGAGGCCAACGCGTAAGGGTTTCCTAGCGTTTCCTCCGATGAAAGCGGCCTGCGGGCCGCTTTTTTTTATCTTTGTCTGTCCTGTACAACGAATAGTTTTTATTGGGAAATAATTATTACTAATTTGACTTTAAAAATGTAAAAAAGAAATGACTCTTGGACATTTTGTGTTAAGATGGCTTTAAGTCAAGAAAAACACTCGGCGGGCAACACGGCATGCGTTGCAGCACATAATTCAAAAAATTTTTGGGAATTCCTATGAAACTTAACACTCTCGCATCGTCGCTGCTGTTTGTTGTTGCCAGCATTGCAGCCGGCACCGCCTCTGCAGCGGTGCAAACCTTTACGGCGACCACCCCAATCTCGCCTGCGGACTTCACTTCTCAGCTGACGCTGAACAAGTTTGATACCTCGCTGGGACACCTGGACAGCATCACCTTCTGGATCGATGGTTCGGCCACCACTGACCTGACCCTGACCAATACCAAGGGCGGAAAAACGCCGGATGTCAACATCACCACCAAACTGTCGCTGACCCTGCCTGGCGCAAGCGGCGTAGTGGCTACCCCAACCGTGTCGACCGTTCACTTCAACAGCCTGCTGGCCAAGAATGAAACCAAAACCGTGTCCGGTACCGCAGCCCTGTCGTCGGGTGTGATCAGCATCGACGCGGCTTACTTCTCGCTGTTTGAAGGTAATTCGCACGATACGCTGCTGGCGCCGATGACGCTGAGCGCGAAATCGCTGGAAAGCAACGCGACCAACATCACCATCAGCAAGGTCACTTCCGGCAGCGCCACTGCACACATCAGCTACAACTACACCGTTGCAGCCGTACCTGAGCCAACAACCTACGGCATGCTGCTGCTGGGTATGGGCGTAGTTGCCTTCGCGGCCAAACGCAAATCGCGTTCGGCGCAAGCTTAAACCATCGACTCGGTACTTACTGCGAATATAAAATGAAAAAATCTACTCAAATGCTGCTGGCTGGTGCTTCGATGGCTGTTGCGCTGAATGCTTACGCTACGCCTTTCACCACCCACACCACCGCTCCGGTACAGACCCTGACCGTGACCGATCTGGAAAGCTTCGACGATGGCGCGACCACGCTGGACCTGAGCAAGTTCAACGCCAGTCTGGGTCAACTGCAATCGGTCAAAGTAGAGCTGTTCACCAATTTTACCGGTAGCATCAACGTTGAAAACACCAGCACCAGCTCGCCTTTGTCGTTCACTCAGTGGGTGAGCTCGACCGTTACCCTGGCCATTTCGCCAACGGCGGCACTGACCACCAACAGCTCGGACCATAAATCGGCAACGCTGGGCGTGTATGACGGCACGACCGATTTCGGCGGTACCTCGGGCGGCTCGGTGAGCTTCAGCGCGAACGGCCATGAAACCGTGATCTACAGCGACAGCGCCACGCTGGCAGCTTTTTCCGGCCCTGGCAGCCTGCAGGCGCTGGTATCGGGTTCGAGCAACTCCTGGGGCTCGCTGGAGAATGGTAATCAGGTCAATGCGATCCCTACACAGATCGATACCTATGCCAAAGTAACCTACACCTATATTACTGCCGTACCTGAGCCAGAAACCTACGCCATGCTGCTGGCAGGCCTGGGCCTGGTAGGTGTGGTAGCGCGCCGCCGTAAATCGGCTTAAGCTGAATCTGGTGGTACACTTAAACGGGAGCTTCGGCTCCCGTTTTTATTTTGCCTAAGAGACTACATGACCCAGGACTTCTTTCAGACCTTCATCCTGCTGCTGCTGGTGACTGACCCCTTCGGCAACGTGCCGCTGTTTGCCAGCGTGCTCAATCCCGTGCCCATCTCGCGCCGGTCGCGCATCGTGATCCGCGAATGCGCGATCGCGTTTGTGCTGCTGCTGATCTTCATGTTCTTCGGCCGCCACTTCCTGACGGCGCTGCACCTGTCCGAAGTGGCGCTGCGCATCGGCGGCGCGGTGATCCTGCTGCTGATTTCGATTCGCATGATCTTCCCGCATCCTGACGGCGTGCTGGGCCGCACGGACGGCGCCGAGCCGTTCATCGTGCCACTGGCGATACCGGCGCTGGCCGGGCCATCCGCGTTGGCGACGGTGCTGCTGTTCTCGCGTGAGAGCACGGGCGAGGTGCTGGTGCACGTGGCGGCGCTGGCCTCGGTCGGCGTGATCTGGCTGCTGGTGTTCCTGAGTGCCGAGCGCTTGCAGAAGGTGCTCGGCCCGCAGGTCATGACGGCCTTCGAGCGCCTGATGGGCCTGATCCTGACGGCGATGTCGGTCGAGATGCTGCTGGGCGGCATCCGCGAGTTCGTTAAAACCCTGTAATCCGAAGGCAGGCGCTTGACGCCTGCTTTTTTTACATCTATATTTAGATGGTCGTCTAATTAGATATTCGCCTAATGAACGCCTCCAACAGCGCCTTCAAAGCCATTGCCGATCCCGCCCGCCGCGAGATCCTGCGCCTGCTGCGTCAGGGCGAGATGACGGCTGGCGACCTGGCGCAACACTTCGACATGAGCAAGCCCACCATGTCGCACCACTTTGCGGTGCTGGCCGACGCGGATCTGATTACGCGTCGGCGCGAAGGCCAGACCATCTGGTATGGCCTCAACACCACCGTGCTGCAGGACGTGCTGGCCTGGATGATGGATCTGACCAGCGCTGAAAATCAAGGAGAAAAGAAATGAAGCCGCGTGCCTTATTGCTGTGCATCCTGATGATCCTGGCCATGGCGGCCATCACCGGGTACTACTATTCCGCGCTGCCCGAGAAGATGCCCATGCACTGGAACTTTGCCGGCCAGGTGGATGGCTACGGGCCGCGCTGGCAACTGTGGCTGCTCGGTCCCGGGACAATGGCGGGCATGCTGGCTCTGGGCGTGGTTTTGCCCTTCCTGTCGCCTAAGCAGTACGCGCTGGAGGCCTCCGGCGACACCTACAGTTACCTCATGATGCTGCCGGTCGCGCTGTTTGGCGCGATCGAGCTGCTTGTGCTGTGCAATGCGCTGGGCATGCAGTTCGGCGTGGTGCATCTGCTGCAGGGGATATTGTTTGTGGTGCTGGTCCTGATGGGGAACCCGATGGGCAAGGTGCGCAGCAATTTCTTTGTCGGTATCCGCACGCCGTGGACGCTGGCCAATGAGCGCGTGTGGTACGCCACGCATCGCCTGGCGGGCAAGCTGATGGTGGGCAGTGGTCTGCTGGGACTGTGCGCAATGGCGCTCGGTGCGCCGCAATGGCTGCTGCTGGTGTTGATGCTGGCCTGGACGCCGGCGGTGATCGGTTACTCGTTCGTGATGTACAAACGTCTTCCTCAATGAATGGAGAAAAGTATGCGTCGTAAGTTACTGCTGTCTTTGATGATGTTGTCCGCTTCGGTGCCGGCGTTCGCCGCGCAGCGCCCGGTGTCGCTGGATGTGGGCGGCGGCACAGTCTACGGCACCGAGCTCACACCGGATGGCGTCAGTGGCAAGGTGCCGGTGGTGCTGCTGCATGCCGGCTCCGGCCCGACCGACCGTGACGGCAACAACACGCTGCTGCCTGGCCCGAACGATGCGCTGCGCATGGTGGCGGAAGGCCTGGCGAGGCAAGGCATCGCATCCATACGCTATGACAAGCGCGGTATCGGCGCCAGTGCGCTGCCGGTCTGGAAGGAAGAGAACCTGCGCCTGGATGACTATGTTGGCGATGCCGCCGCATGGCTGCGCAAGCTGCACGCCGACCCGCGCTTCTCGCGTGTGGTGATGGCGGGGCATAGCGAAGGCGCACAGATTGCATCGGAAGCCTGTGCGCAGGGCGGCGCCGATGCTTGCGTACTGATCGCCGGTCCGGCGCATGCGCTGGATGAAGTCCTGCGCGAACAACTGAAGGACAAGCTGCCGCCGCCGCTGATGGAGGAAAGCGACCGCATACTGGCCGCGCTCAAGGAGGGTAAAACGGTGGACAAGGTACCGCCGCCGTTGATGGTGCTGTATCGCCCGGATGTGCAGCCGTACCTGATCTCATCGCTGCAGCACGATCCGCGCAAGGCCATCGCAGCGTTGAAGATGCCGGTGCTGATCCTGCAAGGCACGTCCGACATTCAGGTGCCGGAAACGGAGGCGAAGGAGCTGTCCGCAGCCGCGCCCAAGGCCAGGCTGGTGACCGTCGAAGGCATGAACCATCTGCTGAAAATGGTCGGCAAGGACGAGGCCTTGCAGCAGAAATCGTACGGCAGCCCTGACATGCCCGTGGCGCCGCAGCTGATCGACGCCTTGAGCAGCTTCGTCAAGGCGCCGTAAGCGCAGATTTAAGACAGTGTGTCGGCGCCTGGCGCGCCGAACAGCTGCTGCTTGAGGTGATGGAGCTGGTCGCGCACCTGCGCGGCCTTCTCGAACTCCAGGTTCTTCGCGTGATCGAGCATGGCCTTTTCGAGACGCTTGATCTCCTTGCTGATCTGCTTCTCGCTCATGGCCTCGTACTTGGCGGTTTCCTGCGCCACCTCCAGCTCTACCTTGGCTTCCTTCTCGCTGTAAACGCCATCGATCATGTCCTTGATGATCTTCTTCACGCCGCGCGGTGTGATGCCGTGCGCTTCGTTGTAGGCGATCTGCTTGGCGCGGCGGCGCTCCGTCTCGCCGATGGCGCGTTCCATCGAGTCGGTCATGCGGTCGGCGTACAGCAGGGCCACGCCGTTCAGGTTACGCGCGGCACGGCCGATGGTCTGGATCAGCGAACGTTCGGAACGCAGGAAGCCTTCCTTGTCGGCGTCCAGAATCGCCACCAGCGACACTTCCGGCAAGTCCAGGCCTTCGCGCAGCAGGTTAATCCCGACCAGCACGTCGAACGTGCCGATACGCAGATCGCGCAGCAGCTCCACGCGCTCCACGGTTTCGATATCACTGTGCAGGTAACGCACCTTGATGCCGTGGTCGGCCAGGTACTCGGTCAGCTGCTCCGACATGCGCTTGGTCAGCGTGGTCACCAGCACGCGCTCGTTCTTGGCGACGCGGTCGGTGATCTCGGACATCAGGTCGTCCACCTGCGACAGCGCAGGGCGCACGATGACTTGCGGGTCCACCAGGCCGGTCGGGCGCACCACCTGTTCCACCACCTGGTCGGCACGGGTTTTTTCGTAGTCGGCCGGCGTCGCCGAGACGAAAATCGTCTGCCGCATTTTCTGCTCGAACTCTTCGAATTTCAGCGGGCGATTGTCCAGCGCGGACGGCAGGCGGAAGCCGTAGTCCACCAGATTGGTCTTGCGTGAACGGTCGCCGTTGTACATGGCGCTGAGCTGGCCGATCAGCACGTGCGATTCGTCGAGGAACATCAACGCGTCTTTCGGCAGGTAGTCCACCAGCGTTGGCGGCGGTTCGCCCGCCTTGGCGCCGCTCAGATGGCGCGAGTAGTTCTCGATGCCTTTGGTGAAGCCGATTTCCGCCATCATCTCCAGGTCGAAACGCGTGCGCTGTTCCAGGCGCTGCTCTTCAATCAGCTTGTTCTCCTTGCGGAAGAACTCCAGGCGCTCGCGCAGTTCGGCCTTGATGGTTTCCACCGCGCGCAGCACGGTGGAGCGTGGCGTGACGTAGTGTGAGCCAGGGTAGACGGTGAAGCGCGGGATCTTCTGTTTGACGCGGCCAGTCAGTGGATCGAACAGCTGGATCGATTCCAGCTCGTCGTCCCACAGTTCCAGGCGCACGGCGAGGTCCGCATTCTCGGCCGGGAAGATGTCCAGCGTATCGCCACGCACGCGGAAGGTGCCGCGGCCGAAGTCCACTTCGTTGCGCGTGTACTGCATCTGGATCAGGCGCGCGATGATGTCGCGCTGCGAGACGCGGTCCTTCTGGCGCAAGGTCAGGATCATCTGGTGGTATTCGTTGGGATTACCGATACCGTAGATCGCCGACACGGTAGCGACGATGACCACATCACGGCGCTCCATCAGCGACTTGGTGCACGACAGGCGCATCTGCTCAATGTGCTCATTGATGGACGAATCCTTTTCAATGAACAGGTCGCGCTGCGGTACGTAGGCTTCCGGCTGGTAGTAATCGTAGTAGGACACGAAGTACTCGACCGCGTTCTCCGGGAAGAATTCGCGGAACTCCGAGTACAGCTGTGCTGCCAGGGTTTTGTTGGGCGCGAACACGATGGCCGGGCGGCCCAGGCGGGCGATGGTGTTGGCCATCGTATAGGTCTTGCCGGAGCCTGTGACGCCCAGCAGCGTCTGGAAAAACAGGCCGTCGTTGACGCCTTCGCACAGCTGGTCAATCGCCGCTGGCTGGTCGCCGGAAGGCGGGAAGGGCTGGTGCAATTTGAAGGGCGAATCGGGGAACGTCACCACGGTTGCCTTGGTGGTATCAGCTACAGGTAAATCAGCCATCTTGTCAGACCTTTGTTAGAATAATGGCCTGCCAGCGGCCTGAAGTCGTTATTTTAAAGGGCGCTGTCTATACATCTCTGCTGCGAACCGCTTCCAATCGAATCCAATCTTATCATGACGAATCCTAGCTTGTTCAGCGCCATCGACATGGCACCACGCGACCCTATCCTGGGTATTACCGAAGCCTTTAACGCCGACCAGAATCCAAACAAAATCAATCTGGGCGTCGGTGTTTATTATGACGACAACGGTAAAGTGCCGCTGCTATCGTGCGTGCAGAAAGCGGAAGAAATCCTGATCGCAGCACCAGCCCCGCGCACCTACCTGCCGATCGAAGGTCTGGCTGCCTACGACAAGGCGGTGCAAGAGCTGGTATTTGGTGCCGACAGCGCGGTAATTCAAGAGAAGCGTGCCGTCACGGTGCAAGCCATCGGCGGCACCGGCGCACTGAAAATTGGCGCCGACTTCCTCAAGCGTTTCGCACCGGATGCCGAGGTCTACATCAGCGACCCAAGCTGGGAAAACCACCGCGCGCTGTTTGAAAGCGCCGGCTTCAAAGTCAACAACTACGCCTACTTCGATGCGGCCACCCATGGCGTGAACTTCGCCGGCATGCTGGCTGATCTCAAAGCCATGCCGCGCGGCGCCATCGTGCTGCTGCACGCGTGCTGCCATAACCCGACCGGCGCTGACCTGACCTCGGACCAGTGGACCGAAGTCATTGCAGCGATTACCGCCGGCGGCCTGGTGCCGTTCCTGGACATGGCCTACCAGGGCTTCGGCGCGGGCATCGCGGAAGATGGCGCCGTGGTGCGCCGCTTTGCGGAAGCGGGCGGCCCGCTGCTGGTATCGAACTCGTTCTCGAAGTCGTTCTCGCTGTACGGCGAGCGCGTGGGCGCGCTGAGCGTGGTGGCGTCGAGCGGCGAAGAAGCTGCGCGCCTGATGTCGCAACTGAAGCGCGTGGTGCGTACCAACTACTCCAACCCGCCAGTTCATGGCGGCAAGGTGGTGGCCACCGTGCTGACCACGCCGGAACTGCGTCAACTGTGGGAAGACGAACTGGCCGGCATGCGCGTGCGTATCAAGGAAATGCGCGAAGCGTTCGTAACCAAGCTGGCTGCCAAGGGCCACGATTTTGCCTTCGTGCGTGACCAGATCGGCATGTTCTCGTACTCGGGCCTGAGCAAGGCGCAAGTGGAGCAGTTGCGCGCGCAGTCGATCTACGCTGTGGACACGGGCCGGATTTGCGTCGCCGCATTGAATTCGCGCAATATTGATGTCGTTATTGACGCCATCGCCAAAGTGCTCTAAACTCTTGTTTCTTCGCATTGCGCTGCAAAGCATGAGGCGAAGAAATGGCAACATGAAATACCTGCAGTAGCGCATCTTGCTGATGTGAACTAAACAGTATAAAATGTTGCCTCTAATCCCTGATAGCTCAGTCGGTAGAGCGACGGACTGTTAATCCGCAGGTCCCTGGTTCGAGTCCAGGTCGGGGAGCCAGAATACTAGAAACCGCATATTTGCTTACGGCAATATGCGGTTTTTGCATTTTGGGCTGGCTTGATGCGTCGCAGATTATTTTTACAAATATTCCGCAAATCGGCCTACCATTGACTGTCGGCACGTTTTCCGAGGGCCGACTGACCAAGGAGCCGGCTTATGATGCAGCATCACGTCGTTTCTGATGATTTCCTGGGAAAGTGGCAGCAGACCACCAATGTCATGGCGGGCATTTTTGATGTGCCGGCTGGTCTGATCATGCGCGTCTGGCCGGAGCAGATCGAGGTGCTGGTGTCCAGCCATACGCCGGGCAATCCCTACGAAGCGCACGAGAAAGCCAACCTGAACACCGGCTTGTACTGTGAAACCGTGATGGCCACGCGTGACGTGCTTCAGGTGCCCCACGCGCTGGAAGACGAGCACTGGCAAGACAATCCCGATGTCGCGTTGAACATGATTTCCTACCTGGGTGTGCCCTTGCTGTGGCCGGATCAGGAGGTGTTTGGCACCATCTGCGTGCTCGATAGCAAAAAGCGCCTGTATCAGGAGCGCTATGTGGCGTTGCTGTGGGAGATCAAGCGGGCAATCGAGGCGGATTTCAAGGTCATGGCGCAGCAGCAGGAACTCATCGCAGGCAATGCGCAACTGCGTGACGCCAACCAGGCGCTGGCGCGCAGCAACGAGGAGCTCAAGACGGCGCTGGAGAAAATCAACACGATGCAGGTCGATTTGCTGCGCGCGGAAAAGATGTCGGCACTGGGCAAGCTGGTGGCTGGCATTGCGCATGAACTCAATACGCCGATCGGCAACGGACTGATGCTGGCCAGTACGCTCAAGAGCAATGCCGTGGATATCACGCGGGAACTGGAGGCGGGCGTGACGCGCAAGCGTATGCAGGATTTCATTGGCGGGGTCAATCAGGGCGCGGATATCCTGCTGCACAGTCTGGGGCGGGCAGGGGAGCTGGTCACCAGTTTCAAGCAGGTGGCGGTCGACCAGTCCAGCATGCGCCGGCGCGAGTTCGGGCTGGAAAAAACCTGCGGCGAGATTCTGGTGGCGCTGGGGCCGACCATACGCAAGAGCGGCCATGAGGTGGTGTGTGAGGTGCCGGATGACATCGTCATGGACAGCTATCCGGGAGCGCTGGAGCAAGTGCTGATTAACCTGGTCAATAATGCGCTGCTGCACGCTTACCCCAGCGGGATGGCGGGACGGATTCGTATTACAGCGCGCAGCGATGCCGATGACTGGGTGGAGATCGGCGTGATCGACGATGGCGTCGGCATCTCTCCCGCCAATCTGGCGCGCGTGTTCGATCCATTCTTTACCACGCGGCTGGGGCAGGGCGGCAGCGGGCTTGGGCTGAGCGTGGTCTACAACCAGGTCACATCGGCGCTGGGCGGCAGTGTGCGGGTGGACAGTGAGCTGGGCCATGGCGCCCGTTTCACGCTGCGCCTGCCGCGCATCGCGCCGAAAGAAGTTGCCTAATTCGACAAATGACAGCTATAATTCTGGCCTCAATTCCCTGATAGCTCAGTCGGTAGAGCGACGGACTGTTAATCCGCAGGTCCCTGGTTCGAGTCCAGGTCGGGGAGCCAGAATACAGAAAAGCCCAGCCTTCTCCGGTTGGGCTTTTTGCATTTCGGGCCGCGCTTCACTCCAGGTTGAGCTTTTTGCACTTCTGTGGGGCCAATTGGGGCCGGAAGCGGCAATCGAGGGCAATGAAAAAGTCGCGCGTGACGCCGTAGTCACGCTGGTAGCGGGCCAGGATGCGGTCGATCTCGCCGTTGGCATAAAGTTGGCCGACGCCGCGTTCAAACGCATCGCGCTGCGCTGCTGTGCGGAAGCGCATCCAGTAGAACCGGCCCGGCCCCAGGATGTCGTGATAGGCCAGCTCCGCATCGGCATTCCGGTGTTGCGGCAGTTGCTGCCGGAGGTAATACAGGAAAATGTCGGGCTGCGAAATGATGACGTCCGTGCGGTCCAGGAACAGGGTGCCCGAAGGCATGGTCACCGTCTCGCGATAGGATGGATGGTGCTCCATTGCCGTGGCGTAGGCAGGCCCCAGCACTGTGCGCGCATTGCGAAACGAGGTGACGCGATATTGTTTCAGGTCCTCCAGGCTGGAGATGACAGGGATCTTGCTGCGCAAGGTGATGGCCACGTTTTGAAAATGCGAGACCGGCCAATGGCCAAGGTAGCCATCCTGAGCCTGCTGCGGAGATGAGGAGGTTGTCACGTCAAGCAAGCCTTGTCGGAACTGGTCATCGAAGCGGGCATTGGGTAAATAGCGAAACTCCACCGGAATGTGCTGGGATGCGAATGCGGCGCGCAAAACGTCAACCAGCAGGCCAGATGCGTGGTCCGACAGCACGAACGGCGCAATGACGTTTTGCAGACCGATCTTGACCGTGGCCGGGGCGGAACCGGCGGGCGCCGTTTCCACGGCGGGGCTGGTCACGGCAGCAGCAGTAAAGACCATGGCGGTTAACCACATTCGCGCCCCCATCGGTTTGGTTTGGTTGTCAAATTATAGCCAGATTGTTCCTCTTTCAATCTTGTGCAAATGGTGTGCGGTGTCGGCGGAACACAAAAAATTAGGCAAATTCAGAATGAGTCGCTATAATTCTGGCCTCAATTCCCTGATAGCTCAGTCGGTAGAGCGACGGACTGTTAATCCGCAGGTCCCTGGTTCGAGTCCAGGTCGGGGAGCCAGAATACAGAAAAGCCCAACCTTCACCGGTTGGGCTTTTTGCGTTTCGGCTGCCGCGCAGAGGATTTGCGTCGGCCATGGCGCTCAGCCGCCCAGCGTGTGGCCGCCCCAGGCATGCAGTTGGCCCAGATTCGGCGCATAGGCGCCGGCATTGCCCAGTACACCCGCAACGCCGCCACTGACATCGCTGAAACGTGCCGCTTCGCTGACTGCCACGATCACGCGTGCCAGGCTGTCGAGCAAGGCGGCGTTCAGCGCGCCGCCGTTATAGCCGGACAGGGCCGCGACAGCGTTGCTGAGCGTGGCGTCCGTGATGTTGGGTAGCGGCGGATGGGCATAGCCGAGCGAGTTGTAGCTGCCGTCCGGATTGCCGGGGAAGGCCGCCCCGGGCAGGCCGGCAACGCCGGCGATGTTGAAGTGCCAGTTGCCGTTGGCGTTGCCGATGCCGACTAGATACACCGAGGCGTTGGCCGGCGCCAGCGCGCCGTTGGACTGATAGGCCAGATTCACGAACACGGTGAGGTTGGCGGCGGGCTGCAATGGGTGGCTGACTGGAATCGCCTGGATATGGGCAACGGTGCCGTTGGCGCGGATCTGGTTGCGCAGCGCACCGATATCGGCGATGTAAGCGCCGCCGTGTTGAAAGCGGATGGGCATGGGACTCTCCTGATAAAGGTTTCAAGAAAACCGGGCAGCGGAATGCTGAACCGGGAGTCTTCATGCTATGGACTGCACAGCGCTGGTCCCTGACCGTTACTGGCATGGCAGCTGGGCTGCCTGGCGGACGCGCGGCAGGCCGCTTTTTGCATTTTGGCACGCAAAATTCACAAAATACACGATACAAGTGGACGAGAATCTTGCGCGTCGGTATTCTGAATCTTATTTCCGGCCCGAAGGGGAAGTCATGGTCATGAGCGTTGAGGCGCGCGCGAGCGTGCGGCGTGTCCGGGACCTGGAACTTGAAGTCGAGATCTTGCGCCGAACGCTGGCTGCCACGCCGGCCGCCGCGCTGCAGGATCAGCAATGGAAAGATGAGGTAGTCCGCTTGCTCGCCGAGGTGGCCTTGTTTCGTCTCGCGTTGGACCGGGAAACGGTACTTTCATCTTTAAAAAATAAGTAGAGGTAGTGATATGAGCGACGAAAACGATGCAATTGTCTACGGTACGGAAGACTTGTTGATGAGTCTGTGCAACTCGGTGAGCCGGGTGCTGAACGTCGCCACACAAAGCAAGGTCAACTATTCCGGCATGGTGCAGCGGATTACCAAGGTCGGGCTGAAGCCGGACATCGGCTGCTTCGTGCTGTTCGATGGCGGCTTCACCGGCCTGGTGGTGCTGAACTTCTCCGCCGATACTGCCATGGAAATCTACGAGCGCTACATGCTGCACATGGGCATGCCAAAGTCGGAACTGGCCAGCTCGCACACCTCGGATGAAGTGGCCAACATCATGGGCGAGCTCATGAACCAGATCGTCGGCGACTTTACCGGCAAGATCCGCCGTGAACTGCAAACCAATATCACCCAGAATCAGCCGAAGATGCTGGTGCTGAACAAGCAGATCGTGCTCAGCGTCGATACCCCGCTGGACCGCCCGGAAATGCGCCGCGTCAGCTTCTACACGGAAAAGGGCAATATCTTCTACCTGGAACTGGCCATCGACCGCACCGAGTTCATCCGCCTGCACGACTTTGACTCCAGCGAAATCGACGATCCGGATGCCTTGCTCGACGAGCAACGCGTGGCCCACCAGTCCGCACCGTCGTCGTCCGCGGCATCGTCCGATCCTGACGCTGACGAATTGCTGAAATCGCTCGGCATGTAATCCTCCCTCCCACACGGCCAGCCTCGCGCTGGCCGTGCTGTTTTTGTGGCGAAATCCCTACACGCGCCCATCTTCTCCCAGGTTCATGTTTCGACAGCAAGCTTGCTGTTCCTGCCATTGTGTGGCTGTACTGTCACGCCTAAGCCACTGAATATTCAGTTATTGCATATCTTTAGCCGAATTTCTAACCGTTAATTGGCTGGTTGTTATATTCGGCTTGCAATACATGGTATGCATCAAAGAGAATATCGCCTTTCAAAAAAGTCAGTGCATTATTGAAAGCCACCGCGGGCGGATTCAGGGCTGCCACGCGCTACCACGATCACGACAGATGAACGGGTAGTGACCAGAAAAGAGAGAACAGGGGACACTGTTTTTAACTCTTTGCACTACATTTAAATCGGGAAATTGAATGATCAAACTGTCGAAGATGCACAAGCGCCTGCTGGCGCTGAGCGCCCTTATGCCTATTGGCACCGCCCTGGCACAAAGCACCGAGCCGCAACTGGAAACCGTGACTGTGACCGCACAGCGCCGTGCCGAGAACATCAAGGATGTGCCGGTTTCCGTCACCCTGCTGAAAGATGAAAAACTCGATGTGCTGCTGTCCGGCGGCCAGGACATCCGCTTCCTGGCAGGCAAAGTGCCGTCGCTGAACGTGGAATCGTCGAACGGCCGTACCTTCCCGCGCTTCTACATCCGCGGCTACGGCAACACCGACTTCAGCACCTTCGCCTCGCAGCCAGTGTCGCTGATCTATGACGACGTGGTGCAAGAGAACGGCATCCTGAAAGGCTACCCGGTATTTGACGTGGCGGGCGTGGAAGTGCTGCGCGGCCCGCAGGGCACGCTGTTCGGCCGCAACACCCCGGCTGGCGTGGTCAAGTTTGAATCGGCCAAGCCGAACCTGGACAAGATCGAAGGCTACTACAGCGCCTCGATCGCCACCCACAACACCGCTGCGCTGGAAGCCGCCGCCAACATTCCGCTGTCGAGCGAATGGGCGATGCGCGTGTCGACGCTGCGCCAGCACCGCGACAACTTCGTGGACAACACCTTCACCAAGCAGAACGATGCGCTGGAAGGCTACAACGAACACGCCGAGCGCGTGCAGTTCCTGTACAAGCCAAGCACCACCTTCAACGCGCTGTTCAATGTGCATTCGCGTACCACCGACGGTAGCGCGCGTCTGTTCCGCGCCAACCTGATCAAGAAGGGCACCAACGACTTCGCGGACGGTTACGACTTCACCAAGATCAACACCAACGGCCAGAACTTCCAGAATCTGAGCACCAACGGCGCCAATGCCCGCCTGACCTGGGACCTGGGCGCCGTCAAACTGTTCTCGATCACCGGCTACGAAGCCGTGGACAACTACTACAGCCGTGGCGACATCGACGGCGGCACCCCAACCGGCCCTGGCTTCATTCCATTCCAGGTACAAACCGGTGGCGGGCTGACCGGCCTGAAGCAGTACAGCCAGGAATTCCGCGTCGAGTCGAAAAACGCTGGCCCGCTGAACTGGCAGACCGGCGTCTACTACTTCAAGGAAAGTGGCGACGGCTTCAGCGACAACTTTGACAGCAACACCCAGGTACAGACCTCGCACCTGGCCAGCCACCAGAACAACACCGCGTACGCGGCGTTCGGTTCGGTGACCTATGACGTGTCGAGCGACTTCACCGTGCGCGGCGGCCTGCGCTACACCCACGACCAGAAAGACTTCCGCACCGTGGAATCGTGGAACGTGACCCAGATCGGTCCTAAGTCGGTTGAAGAGAGCAAGAACAAGGCGAACTGGGACCTGAGCGGCACCTACAAGATCAACAAGGATGTCAGCACCTACGCCCGCGTAGCGACCGGCTTCCGTGCACCATCGATCGCCGCTGCTTCGGCGTCGGTGCCGATCACCGTGGCCGATGCGGAAACCATCACCTCGTACGAAGCCGGCATCAAGGCCGACCTGTTCAACCGCCGCGCCCGCGCGTCGCTGAGCGTGTTTGACTACGAAGTCAAGAACCAGCAGCTGACCGTGGTGGGTGGTAACTCCAACGTGACCAAGCTGATCAACGCAGCCAAGACCGTTGGCCGTGGCCTGGAAGGCGAGATCGAAGGTTTCGTGACCCCGGACTTCAAAGTCAGCCTGAGCGGTTCGTACAACTTCACTAAGATCGAAGATCCTAACCTGTACGTGGCCAAGTGTGCCCAGTGCACCATCACCGATCCGATCGGTGCCAACGGCCTGGTGTCGATCAACGGCAACCCGCTGCCACAAGCTGCCAAGGTCATCGTGAACGCCACCGCGCGTTACAACTGGCCACTGGCGGACGGCAACCTGTTCGTGCTGACCGACTGGTCGTACCGCAGCAAGATCAACTTCTTCCTGTACGAGTCGAAAGAGTTCACCGGCAAGTCGATGGTGGAAGGCGGCCTGCGCGTGGGTTACAACTGGGCCGGCGGCAAGTATGAAGTTGCTGGTTTCGCGCGTAACATCACCAACACCGAGCGCATCATCGGCGGCATCGACTTCAACAACCTGACCGGCTTCGTCAACGAGCCACGTCAGTTTGGCGTGCAGTTCCGCGGCGGCTTTTAATTAAATCCGCCTCAGCCTAGACAGCTGAAAAATGGCCGTATATAATGCGGCCTCTTTTCCCTGATAGCTCAGTCGGTAGAGCGACGGACTGTTAATCCGCAGGTCCCTGGTTCGAGTCCAGGTCGGGGAGCCAGAATATTAGTAGTACAGATTAAGGGGTTACATGCTTCGGGATGTAACCCCTTTTTTGTCATTTGGGGCTCGGTACTGGGACTAGATTGCCGGTGGGGGGGGCTGGTCTTTTGGCTTCGGCGAGACGTACAGCTTAGCACCCACCTGATGAGGTCACTTGGCTGGAGGGGAAATTAATCGTACTATGTTACCAGCACCCATGGATAGCGTAGCTGTCGTTTGCCAACTATCGACATACGCAGCTTCCTAGCGCCCGAATAGGGACATGCATGGACAAGAACCTCGAGCAGCTAATCAACGAATACCAAACACGCGTGAGAGACGCTGTAGCGTTGATGTACAGGTCTGGTATAAAAATGCCGTACAGCTCTTTTGCATGGCTGGAATACGATATTCCGGGTAGTGGCGTTCTTGCCTGCGGAATTAAATATCACAAGCATGGCGCCGGTTGCGAGGTGCAACTGGATACCGGAAAAGTTGACTTCGATTTTGGCGAAAACGGCGAGATCGACGGATTTGACTTGTGGCGGTTAGCTCACTTCACAAGGGACCGATTGCCCTGTTTCGGTTTCGACAGTGCGGAGCAAATCGAAAAATCTTTCGACGCATCGATAGCATCCGGTGAACTGGAGCATTCGAGGTCCGGCCTGCTATATTTCGCCGATGCCACGCGGGTTCTTGCCATAGATATCGATTCCACGCAACCCGGTGACATGCTCCCAAGCCGGAATCGCGACATGGTTATGACCTTGTATTCCCACTACTTCGAAGCGGCCGATCTGATGCGGGAGAATTATGAAAAGCTCAAAACGAAAAGGAAGAAAGCTAGAAAATTGAGTCGCAATGACGAAGTCCAGAGTAGGATTTACTTCTTCTCTTGGCTTGGATTCCTTGCTGTCACATGTGAGGGATTCAAGGGTGTAAATATGCGCCGACTGCTCATGGATGAACGGCCTGGGGAATTCAAGGAATTGCTCCCCCTGTCCAACGCGTTGGGGAAATTGATTAACACCCACTGGCATCCGCTTAGGGACTTCAGAAACAATGTGTTCCACCTCCGCGATAGCCCGGAGAAGATTCGCAAATTCTTTTCGAAAGACGCAGACCGTCTTACTTGGGCTCGAGAGCTGCACGATGCATTGGAGGGCTTCTTCTCGAGTTATCGGATTCTCTGCGAAGTCCACTACTTCATGAACAACCGAAAAGGCGAGTTGGATATTGGAGGAGACCTTTTCCGCCACTCCTTAAGATCTTAGTGGACATACCGGGCACTTAGTTCTCCTATTGTCTTGACCCTTGGTTCGAGTCCAGGTCGGGGAGCCAAAATTCTAAAGCCATCTGTGTGCTTGCAACGTTCAAGATCGTTGCAAGGTCACAGATGGCTTTTTTCTTTTGGGCATCTTCTGTTAGTATTGCGTATCTACTAACGATGTGGAAATGTTATGCAACAGCTTGGCGAGCGCGTCATTGAGGTCAGTAAAACCAAGATCTGGATCGCCGTAATCGGCGCGCTGGTATTTGTTTGGCTGGGATATTGGCTGCTGCGGCTGGATGCTGCCGAGATCGAGCAAAATCGGCGTCTCGATAGTCCGGTGTTAGTCCACGGTCTTGGTGTCGTGACCATGGTGTTCTTTGGGCTGTGCGGTGTCGTGGGCTTCTGCAAGTTGTTTTCAACGAAGCCTGGCCTGGTGCTTAACCGGGATGGTTTACTGCTTGGCGCTGGCGGGTTGGTGCCTTGGTCCGAGATCGATGGCTTTGCGGTGTTTGCGGTGAATCGGCAGCGTAGCCTGGTGGTTCGTTTGAGCGATCCGCAAAAGTATGTGGAGTCTGGCGGCGCCATCAAGCGCGTCTTCAACCGCATGAACTATAAGCTGGTCGGCAGTCCGATTACGCTGGCCTCGAATGCGCTGGCAATCAGCTTCGACGAACTGCATGCACTGTGCATCGCCTATCATCAGCAGTACCTGGAGCATGCGCGCTGAGCTGACCGCATGAAGCTCCTCAGACGCTCCGTGCTTGGTGGCCTGCTGGCCATGAGTTTGCCGTCGGCGCGCGCTGCGACGACGGTGGTGCGCTTTCCCCGTTCCGATGGACCGGAGCCCAAGGCTGAGCATTATCCGGTGCGGCTGCTGCGCATGGCGCTGGCGCGTTCCTCTGGCGACTACGCGCTGCAGGCTGCGGGACCGCTGATGCGCCAGAGCCGCGCGCTGCTGGAGCTGCAACATGCCCGTACCATCGATGTGATGTGGACCATGACTTCGCAGCAGCGCGAAAAGGATTTGCTGCCAATCCGCATACCGCTGGACCGTGGCCTGATCGGCTGGCGTCTGCTGCTGATACGCGCGCACGATCTGCCGCGTTTCAAGACGCTGCGGCGGGTGGCCGATCTGCGCGCGCTCGAAGCGCTGCAAGGCCATGACTGGCCAGATACCGACATCCTGCGCGCCAACGGCTTCCGCGTGCAGACTGCCTCCGCCTACAACGGCATGTTCCAGATGCTGGCTTCAGGCCGCGTCGATTACTTCCCGCGCGCGACGTTTGAGATCTGGGATGAAGCCGAGCAGCACGCGCGCAACGGCCTGGTGGTCGCGCCGGGCCTGGCCTTGCACTATCCCAGCGCATTCTACTACTTCGTCAACAAGGCGAATGCGGCGCTGGCGGCGGATATCGAGTCCGGCATGAAGCGCATGCTGGCCGATGGCAGTTACGATCAGCTGTTCGAGGCCTATTACGGCAAGTTGGTCAGCCGCGCAGCGCTGCCGGGACGCCGGGTATTCAATCTGGAGAATCCGCTGCTGCCGTCCGCCACGCCGCTGGCACGGCATGAGCTTTGGTATCACCCCAACGAAAAATAGGGCTGTTCAGCAGGATTGCCGGGCTTCGTGGATAATCAGTCCATCTTTGACTTGAAGAGTAGGTTCACCATGTCTGACTTGACCGCCTTTCCTATCGCCGCCAAGTGGCCGGCCCAGCATCCGGAACGCCTCCAGCTGTATTCGCTGCCGACGCCGAATGGCGTGAAAATCTCCATCGCGCTGGAGGAAACCGGCCTGGCGTATGAGCCGCACCTGGTCAGCTTCGACACCAATGACCAGCTGTCGCCGGAATTCCTGTCGCTGAATCCGAATAACAAAATCCCCGCCATCATTGACCCCAATGGCCCGGATGGCAAACCGCTGCCGCTGTTTGAGTCGGGCGCGATCCTGCTGTATCTCGCCGAGAAAACCGGCCAGTTGCTGCCGAAGGACGCGGCCGGCCGTTACGAAACTATCCAGTGGGTGATGTTCCAGATGGGCGGGATTGGACCGATGTTTGGCCAGGTCGGCTTCTTCCACAAGTTCGCCGGCAAGGAGTATGAGGACAAGCGTCCGCGTGACCGCTACATCAACGAGTCCCGCCGCTTGCTGGCGGTGCTGGAGCAGCGTCTGGCAGGCCGGCAGTGGATCATGGGCGATGAATACACCATCGCCGATATCGCCATCTTCCCGTGGGTGCGTAATCTGGTTGGCTTCTACGGCGCCGGTGAGCTGGTGGAGTTTGACAAATTCACCAACGTCCAGCGCGTGCTGGCGGCGTTTGTGGCACGGCCGGCGGTGGCCAAAGGGCTGGAGATTCCCAAGCGCGGCTGATTAGCGGCTCGGCGCGCGGCAGGCCGCATCCGCTTCCCAACGGCCGGAGCAGATGCGTGAACGGCATAGCATGCCTTCGATGAGCCCCAGCTGTTTGCAGCGCGCCAGCAATTGCGCAGTGGTGTCGCCATCCTGGCGTTCGACCACGTCGCGGTTGCGTTCAGGCGCCACCTCACTCGGTTTGCCGGCGTGCGCCACCAGCGCCGTGAGCAGGGTGACGTCGCTGTCCGCCGGCTGTGCGGCAGCATGGGGTACCGCCGCTACCCGCGCCACTGGCTGAACTGGTTTTGCTGGCGTTGCTGGTGCACGCGCTGGTGTGGCTGCCGTTGTTGGGACGTCGCTGCTGTCTGTGGAGGCGACGTTGATGATGGTGGCTGCCTGCTCCGGCTGCGGTTCGCCATCGGCCGGCGCCAGTGCTGGCGTGACGCCGCGTACCTGCGTGCTGTAACTGTGTTTATTTCGCTGCGGCGTCACGCTCCCATCATGCATGAGCCACGCCACGCCGCACATCGACAGCAGCAAGACAAACAAGGCGACAGTCCAGCCATCCACCGTCCAGCCGGTGTGATGTGTTTGTGTGCCGTGCTCCAGTTGCGCCAGAATGCGCTTGCTCTCGGTCGGCCGGGATACGGCCTCCAGCAATACGGGCTTTGATTTCGACGTCTCCACAATATCCCCTTCGCATTTGATCTGGCCCGGGTCGCGGTGCTGCGAACGGCCTACGATGCAGTGTCTGGTTTGTGGCATAGGCCCGTTTTGATGGAGCGCACCATGTTTCTCTTTTTCATGCTGCTGTTCTTCCTGCTGACGTGTCTGGGCGCCTGGCTGTTGCTGTTTCCCGGCGGGCGCGAGGTGGTGATGCAGACGATCGATGTGGCTGGCCGCAGCATCGGGCGGCGCATGCTGCATCGGCGCTCACTGTTTGTCTTGGCGGCTGCGGTGCTGTTGACGGTGCCGCCGTTGCTGGCGCTGCTGCTCAGCGGCCGCATCGCGCTGTCGGGTTACGACAGCGATACCCACGCCATCAATGACCACATTGCGGGCTTGCTGCAAGGTGAGCAGCTCAGTGCGCCCGCGCCCTTGCCGCCGGTGGCCTTTTCCACTGCCGAAGTCACGCTGCTGCGCCCCATGCTGGAGAGCGCAAACCGCAACTGGCAGCAGCTCGATCCCGCGTTTGCGCAGCGGCTGCTGGTGGTCTTCAACATCATGAAAGAGCGCCATGGTTATGACATGGCGATACTGGAGGGGTATCGCAGTCCGGAGCGGCAAAACACGCTGGCGGCGGCAGGTCCGGGCGTGACCAACGCCAAAGCGTTCCAGAGCTATCACCAGTTTGGCCTTGCGGCGGACTGTGGATTTTTACGCGACGGCCGGCTGGTGATCTCGGAAAAAGATCCATGGGCGATGCGCGGCTATCAGCTCTATGGCCAGACAGCGGAAGCGCTCGGCCTGCATTGGGGCGGGCGCTGGACCATGATGGATTTCGGCCACACCGAATTGCGTGTGGCAGGTGTCGTCAAGCATTAAACGCTATTGTTCTTGCGCAAGAATTCCCGGCTTTATTGATGGCAACATCGATCTGGTCCGCCCGTCACCTGGGCGTTGCGGTCTTCGCCGGACATTCTCTATGCTGCGCAGAACCTGGGATTTTCTGACTGACAGCCGCCACCTCACTGTGCTGGGCATGCTAGCGATGGCGGCGTTCTTTTATCTCGGCGCCCAAGTGCTGGAGCTGGCGCTGATATGGGCGCTGGCCGCGATGGCGTTGATGCTGGCGCTGGCCGGCGCGGTGTGGTGGTGGCGCCGCTGGCGCGCGCGGCGCGAGTCGGCCCGGCTGGGCGAAGCCATCGTGGATGCTTCCGTCGCGGAGGTGAAAGCGATCCGCGATAATTTGCTGAAGGCGATCGACACCATCAAAGGCTCCCGGCTGGGTATCGTCTCCGGCGCGCAGGCCTTGTACGAACTGCCGTGGTATATGCTGATCGGGAATCCGGCGGCGGGCAAGAGCACGGCGGTCGGCAACTCTGGTTTGCAGTTTCCTTTCGCTGACGGCAAAGTGCTGCAAGGCGTGGGCGGTACGCGCAACTGCGACTGGTTCTTCACGACCGAAGGCATTCTGCTGGATACCGCAGGCCGCTACGCTGTGCAGGAGGAACACCGCGCCGAGTGGTTTGGTTTTCTGGGGCTGCTGAAAAAGTACCGCCGCCGTGCGCCGATCAACGGCATCATCATCGCGGTGAGCATTGCCGAGCTGCGGGGCGATGACCCCGAACTTGGGATTCAGCTGGCCCGTAGCCTGCGCAAGCGGGTGCAGGATCTGATTGAGCGCCTGGAAGTCTACGCGCCAGTGTATGTGGTCTTCACCAAGGCGGACCTGATTGCGGGCTTTGGCGACTTCTTCGCCCAGGCCGACCGCAATGAGCGGGAGCGCGTGTGGGGCGCGACCATGCCGTATCAGCGCAAGACTACTAGCCAGCAGGTGATGGCGTTCTTCGATCACGCTTTCGATGAGCTGTGCGATGGCTTGAAAGCTCTCAGCCTGGCGAACATGGGCCAGCAGCGGCGTGGACGTATCGAGCCGGGTGTGTTCACCTTCCCGCAGGAGTTTTCGACCATACGTGCACCGTTGCGCGCATTTCTTGTCACGCTGTTTGAAGAGAATCCGTTCCAGTTCAAGCCCGTGTTTCGCGGCTTTTATTTCACCAGCGCGCTACAGGAAGGCATGCCGCGCTGCGAACAGGCGCAACGCGTGGCCAAGCGGTTTTCCTTGACTGTGCCGGATGCTCCCGTGACGGCGGGAGAAGGGCACGCGGGTTTCTTCCTGCTGCAGCTGTTCCGCAAAGTGATTTTTGCGGACAAGGATCTGGTTTCGCAGTATGCCAGCAAGACCCGGTTGCGCTTGAAGTACACCGCCTTCTTTGCGGCTGTGCTGTTGCTGGGCGCATCGCTGGGTGGGTGGAGCTGGTCGTACATGGCGAACCGCCAGTTGGTCAGCAATGTGCAGGCGGATCTCGACAAGGTCACCAAACTGCAGGCCAAACGGATCGATCTGCAATCACGGCTGGAAGCGCTGGAGATTATGCAGGACCGTATCGCGCAGCTTGAAAAATATCGCGCAGCGCGTCCGTGGTCGTTGCGCATGGGTCTTTATCAGGGCGAACTGCTGGAGCGTAAGCTGCGGGAGGAGTACTTCGCTGGCGTGAAGAATGTCATGCTGATGCCAGTCGTCGCGAACCTTGAGATGCTGCTCTCCGAATTCAAGCCTGGCTCGCAAAATGTCGATGAGGCGTATAACGCGCTCAAGAGCTATCTGATGCTGGCCGATAAATCGCATGCCGAAGCGACACACCTGAACGACCAGCTGCCACGCCACTGGCGCGCATGGCTGGAAAACAATCGCGGAACAATGCCGCGCGAGCTGATGATACACAGCGCGGAGCGGTTGATGAGTTTTTATCTCAGCCAGATTCCCGACCCAGCCTGGCCGCGTATCGAACCACGGCTGGTACTGGTGGACCAGGCGCGTGAAAGCCTGCGTCGCGTGGTGCGCGGCATGCCGGCGCGTGAGCGCGTGTATGTCGAAATCCGCACCCGTGCCAATACGCGCTTCGCTGCGATGACGGTAGCACGCGCGGTTGGTGAGCAGGATCAGGCGCTGGTCACGGGTAGCTATGCCGTGCCGGGCGCTTACACGCGCGAGGCCTGGGAGAAGTTCGTGAAGGACGCGATCCGCGAAGCGGCCAACCATGAGCTGCAAAGCGTGGACTGGGTGCTCAAGACTGTCGCGCGTGATGATCTGACGCTGGAAGGCAGCCCGGAACAGATCCAGAAAAATCTGACTGAACTCTACAAGGCGGACTATGCACGCGAGTGGCAGAAGTTCCTGCAAGGCGTGAATGTCGCCAATCTGAATGGACTCGATGCCGCTGTCGCAGCCATGAACCGGCTGGGTGATCCGCAGTCTTCGCCCATATCGCGCGTGCTCACGGCGATTCATGAGCAAACCGCGTGGGATAGCCAAGGTGTTGTAGCTGCACAGGTGCAGACAGGCTTGATCCACTGGATCAAATACAGCTTGTTGCGACAGACGCCGGCGCCGTTCACTGTGCAGCTGGATGCAAAGGCGCCAGCTGGGCAGGACCTTACTGGCCTGGGCCGGCTGCTGGCCGCAAAAGAACCGTCACTGATGCGCGGCTATCTGGATGCGCTGTCCAAACTGCGCAGCCGTTTGAATCAGCTCAAAAACCAGGGAGATGCCGGACCTGGCGCACGGCAGCTAATGCAGCAGACATTGGAAGGCAATGGCTCCGAGCTAAGCGATGCACTGCGCTATGTCGATGAGCAGATGCTGGCCGGGATGACCGATGCGCAGAAACAGGGCCTGCGCCCTGTTCTTGTCCGGCCGCTGATGCAGACGTTTGCCGTGCTGATTCCCTCGGTGGAGGCGGAATTGAACAAGACCTGGTCAGCGCAGGTGTATCGGCCTTTCCAGCAATCGCTGGCGGATAAATATCCATTCGCGCCGACGGCGCGGATAGAAGCGGCCAATTCAGAGATCGCGCAGTTCTTTGGCCCCGATGGCGCCATCGCCAAATTCGCCAATAGCGCAATGGGGCCGCTGGTGCTGCGGCGCGGCGATGCGCTGGCGCCGCGCACCTGGGCTGATATGGGCATTGCCTTGTCACCGCAGACGATCGCGCGCTTTGCGTCATGGATCGCGCCCATGGGGGCGAGCGCCAATGCGCAGACCATTTTCCAGATCCAGCCCATGCCGGCACCCGGAACGCAGGAGTACACGGTGGAGATAGACGGCCAGCAGCTCCGTTACCGCAACACGCCAGCCCAGTGGGCCAGTATGGTGCACCCCAGTGCTCAGGGAATACCCGGCGCACGCATCACGGTGACGATGCTGGATGGGCGCAATGTGGATGTCGTCAATGAAGCGGGGCAGTTTGGCCTCAAGCGCATGATCGACTCGGCGGCGAAGCAGCGGCGCGACAGCGGCGAGTTTGAACTACGCTGGACCAGCGGGGCGATTACCGTGGCGATGGGTCTCAAGATCGTCAGTAGTCCTGAAAGCGGCGGCGCGCAAGGACAAGGGCAGGGCTATCGCGGCATGCAGTTGCCCGAGGTGGTTGTGGGATCGTCCGGCGCGCAAATGGGAGGTGCGCAATGAAGCGCGGCATGCAGATGGCCCGCGTCGGCTATTTCGGCAAACTGGCTGCGCGTAGCGATTTTGTGAAAGCGGTGGATAACCTGGCGCTGGCCAGCCTGCTGGACGACTGGCTGGCCGATGTCATGAATCTGCTGAGCACCGATCCCCGCTGGAAACTGAATTACGATGCCACGCGGCCTTTGCATTTCGCCTTCGTCGGCACGCGCAGCCGGTGCGCCGTAGCGGGGCATCTGGTCGCCAGTGCAGACAGCTCCCAGCGGCGCTATCCATTTCTCGGCATGAGCGCTATCGAGGTTGACGATCCTTCCGTCTTCATTTCGCGCTGTCCGCTGATATTTTCGCCGTTGTGGGATACGCTAGAAGAACTGACGCGCGAAGTGCTGGCGGCGCAGCAGCCTGCCGCTGCACTACATACACTCGCTGGAACGCTGATTGAAGTCCCCTCTGCCGATCAACCGTCTTTCGGCGATTTCCTTGATGGCTATACCATCGCGGCGATGGAAGCCGTACTGCCAGGGGGCTGTGTACGCCGCGTCATTCTGGCCATCGCATTACTACTGGAGCCGGTGAAGCGTGCCAGGGCAGGCCGGCTGGAAAAAAGCCTGGTACTACCGTTGCCGTCGTCGCCGCAGCTACGCTATCGGGTCGCGGCTTTCTGGCTGGACCTGATCGTCCCGTTTCTCCAGCAAGCGGATTATGAACTCAGCCTGTTTCTGACCCAGCAGCCATCGCTGGTTGTCGGCTTTAGTGGCGCTGCGCCGGAAGTGTTAGCCGCCATTATGGACCCGCAAAGCGCAACCGAACATCAAATCAATCTGAATGACACCGGCTGGGTCGATGAGGCGATGGGTAACGCACAGGCACAAAAGCTGTCGGCGTACCTGGAGCAGGGCCAGTTATCGCTGCGCTCTGCGCAGGCGCTGTTCCACGAAACCTTTTTTTGAGAGGTGTTTCATGCTCAAGATCTTGACGTTACTGACGCTGCTGACATCCGTCGCCGCCGCGCAAACACCCGGCCAGATTGTCGCCACCGGCGCCGTGCCGGATGAAGCCAGCAAGGCGGGCGTACTGGCGCAGTTGCGGGCGCTGTATGGCGCAGACCGCGTGGTGGACCAGCTGACCATCGCACAGGTATCGTTACCGCCTAACTGGAACGCTTATGTGCAAAAGCTGATTAGTCCCAACCTCAAACTGGTCAGCAAGGGGGAGTTGAAAATCGATGGCACCAACGTTACGCTGCGCGGCGAGGTGGCAAACGAGGTGCAGCGGCAGCAGATCGCCAGCGACATCGCTACCGTGCTCAATCCCAGCTACACAGTGAACAATGGCCTGCGTGTCAGCGCAGCCGAGCAGAATCTGCTGGATACGACGCTGGCCCGGCGCATCATCGAATTCGAGAGCGGCAGGGCGACACTGACTTCATCCGGAAAAACCATACTCGATGAGATGGCATTGGCGATGCAAAAAGTCAAAGGCAAGAGGGTGGAGGTTATCGGTCATACGGATAACGTCGGCCTGCGGGACAGCAACCTTGCGCTCAGCCAGGCGCGCGCGGAAGCGGTGAGGACCTATTTGTCTGGACGGGGAATCAGTCCGGAGATGGTGCTGGTGTCAGGCCAGGGGCCAGATCGCCCCGTGGCGGACAACACCAGCGCGGAAGGCCGTGCGCGCAACCGGCGGATTGAATTCCGCGTAGCGCAGTAGCTAGGGTAAAGTGATGGTCACGTAAGCTGGACGCGGCGCCAGCTTCACCAGGTCTGAATATGCCGCCAGCGTGGTTTGCGTGCTGCTGGACAGCGACGCATCCAGCGCGATATAGACGCTCAATCCTATCGCCCCAAACACGGCGGCCATTGCCCACAGCGGCGTATTGGAACGCAGCTTGTGCACGATCTGGTCCGGCCGTTCCGCTTGTGGCGCAAAGCCTTTGCTTTTGCCTTGCATGTGCGCGATCTCTTCGCCCAGACGCGCGGTCAGGTAGGCCAGCTTGTCGCTCGCGTCCAGCGTGTACTTGCCACGGAAGCCGATCAGCAAACACATATGGAACACCTGCAGTGCTGCCAGCCTGTTGCTGCCCGCGCTGCGTAGCGCTTCCAGGCGATCAAAGAAATGCTCGCCAGCGAGTTGATCGCCAAAGATCACCAGTTGCAGCGGCCTGCGCTCCCACGCAAAGCGCATGGAGAATTGCGACGACAGGATGATTTCATCCAGCGCCGCACAAAATGCGTATTTGGCGTCGTCGATATCCTGGCCGCCTGCTCGCAGCTTGCGCGCCTCGCCATCGAAGTCCGCCAGGTACGCTGTGATGGTGTCGAGGAGCGCGCTTTCTGATGGCGGCTCACTGCCGTTCCTGAGCATGAACAGCAGGTAGAAGCCTTCCTGCAGCAGATCGACCAGCGTGCTTACATGGCCGTAGCCCGGCTGCACCTGTTTGCGCTGACCGCCCATCAGTGTAGGAATTGCACGGCGTTCGACTGGCCGCGTCATGCTGTCACCGCGATCAGGCTGAGACGCAAGTCGCGTATGCCGGCAGGTACGTAAATCGAAATTGACTGTGCCTTGAGCATTTGCTCGTACAGCATGCCTTTGCCCTCCAATGCGAAGTAATAGGTGTCGGGCTGGATCGGTATCGCCGCCGGCACCTGCGGCGCGTGCGTGAGTTTGACGCCGGGCATGGCCGAGAGTACGCATTTCTCGACGTCGTCCGGTGCGCCAACCTTGACGCGCAGCGGAACGACTTCCACCAGCTCCAGTGCGGGAAGCGCGGCGCTCACCGCGAGATACAGCGTGGTGCGCTGGTCGATCTTTCCCGAATCAAGCTTGCCGAAGTGGTAGCTCGGTTTGTCTTCGCTGAGCGCGATGGCGAAGTATTTGGTGGAGATTACGGTATCCAGCAAGTCGCGAATGATGTCGCTCAGCGCGTAGAAGCAGGTGGCGGGATCTTCGTGGCGATAGCTGGGCAGGTCAATCAACGCATACTGTTTGGAGTAAGTCATCATGGCGCCTGCCAGTGACAGCAGCGCTTCAAACAGGCGCTCCGGATGCAGTTCTGGATTGCGGGCATAGTGCAGCAGCGTTGCCGCGGACGTGCTCACAGTGTGCAGCAGCCAGAACGACGACACGTCGCCCGAGCGGAACTCAATCACATTGCGGCTGGGTTCACGCATATGGCCTTGCAGCGATTGCACCTTGGCCTGGAGCGCATCCAGCAGGCGGTCCAGCACGGCCTTGAGCGCCGGCGCGCTATCGATGGAGAGGGCGGGAGGAATGAATGCGGGATCTGCTTCAAAGCCGCCCGTGACTGTGCGCCGCAACCGTATCACCGGCACGCATTCAAATGCGCCCAGCGGTTCCAGGTCCGACAACAGCCTCACTGCGCTGTTGAGGAAACTGACCTCCGTGCTCACGGCTTGCGTGTACAGGTCGGCCATGTTCCGGCTGGCCTGCCGGTAGCGCCCACCTTGGGCATCCGCGTTGCTGGCGCCTGCCACCAGCAACGGCAGTGCCGCGTACCAGCTGACTTCCATGACATTGGCTGGAATGCGCGCCAAATCGACTGGTTCGGGCAAAGGAACGCTGGACGGCGCATCGATGATTTCGCCATCGCGGAAGATCAGCGACAGTGTCTCCAGCCGCAGTTTCCCCGCCCTGAGTGCATCGTTATCCCAGGCGATTTCACGTACACCCCACAGACAGGGATGCAGCGTTTGCACCGTATGGCGCAGGCGCGCTTCGTGGTACTGGTCCTGCTGCTGGAAGTGCTGCGGCCGCAAAAACAGGCCCTCTCCCCACAAGACTTTGGATGGAATGCTCATGCTGTCTCCCATGGTTGATCGTGCAGACGATCCGTCCATTAGAGCGAAACCTTCAGGCTGAATATTTGCGTCTGCGCAAGCAAAAAGGAAACCAACCAGTACTTGCGTAAGCGCAATTGTTCCTCACGGCATTCCTGAATAATGACCATCTTCCTGCCCGCTTATGCAAAAGGAGAAAGCGATGAGAACCCAGAGTTTGCCCTACATCGTCAGCCTGTTACTGCTATCGGCTTGCGCGACAGACGGTGCTGCCATCCGCATCGACAAGCCGCAGCCCGCCACGCTGGATCGCGCGCTGGCGGAGGCCGACACTGCGCTCAGTGGCGGCCATACCGACAAGGCGCAGACCATACTGAAAGCTGCTGCGGCCAGCTACCCATCCGACAAAACACCTTGGCTGCACATGGCGCAAATGAAGTTTGACCGCGCCAGCTACGGTGAAGCCATCATCAACGCGCAGGAGGCCTTGCTGCGCGACCCCAACGACAAGCTTGGCCACAGCATCGTCGCGGTGAGCGGCTTGCGTCTGTCGACCAAAGCGTTGGCGGACCTGAGCCAGCAAAACAATCTCAATGGCTCCTTGCGCTCCGAAGCGCAGGACCTGGCCAAGCTGCTGCGTACCAGCCTTGGTGAAGATGTGCTGGTGCCGGGGGCGAATTCCGCCGCGCGCAAACCGGCGCCGCAAACGCCTGCGAAGAAAAGTACGGCTCCCGCTTCCGGCGTGACGCCAAAAACCGGCAATCAATCTAACAGCAGCGATCCCTTTGGTGGACTGAAATAAGGAGCTTGTATGGCTAACGGTGACAGCATTCAAAAGCGTCTGGGCAGGATTCGTCCGCCGCGCGTGCAGATGACCTACGACGTCGAGATTGGCGACGCGATGGAAAACAAGGAACTGCCGTTTGTGGTGGGCGTGGTCGGCGACTTTGGCGGCAATTCGGAAGTCGAGAAGAAGCGTCTCAAGGACCGCAAGTTCGTCAGCATCGACAGCGACAATTTCGACGAGGTGCTGAGCGGCGTCGAACCCGTCGCACGGTTCCAGGTGCCGAATCAGCTCAAGTATGACGACAGCAGCTTTAACGTCGAACTGCGGTTTAAAAGCATGGCTGACTTTCGCCCCGAGTCGATTGTGCGGCAGGTCGAACCGCTGGCGCAGTTGCTGGAGGCGCGCGGCAAACTGGCCGACCTTCTCAACAAGATCGCCGGCAATGACAAGCTGGAAGACATCCTCAACGAAGTACTGAGTAATACCGACAAGCTGGCCAGCTTGAAGAAGGGAGGCTGATATGTCCGCACAACTGAATCAGGTACAAGCCGCTGCAGCCGCCACGGAAAGCGCCGATCTGCTGGACCAGATCGTCGAGCAAAGCAAGGTCGCCAAGTCCAGCGTGGAGCATGAGCGGGCCAGGGACATCATCACGGAGCTGGTCACGCAGGTACTGGCGGGAACGGTCACTGTCTCTAACAACCTGTCGGCGACACTGGACGCGCGCATCGCCGAGCTGGATCAGCTGATTTCCGGCCAGCTCAGCGCCATTATGCATGCACCATCCTTTCAAAAGCTGGAGCAGAGCTGGACCGGCTTGCATTATCTGGTCAAGAGTTCAGCCACCGGCCCCGGTCTGAAAATCCGCGTGCTCAACGCGACCAAGCGTGAACTGGTGAAGGACTTCCAGTCGGCACTGGACTTCGACCAGAGCGTCATGTTCAAAAAAGTCTATGAAGAAGAATTCGGCACCTTCGGCGGTGCGCCATATGCAGCACTGCTGGGCGACTTTGAAATCTCGCGCCAGCCGGAGGATATGTACTTTATCGAGCAGATGTCGCATGTGGCGGCAGCGTCGCACGCGCCGTTCATCACCGCGGCGGCTCCGGAACTGTTTGGCCTTGAAAGTTATGGCGACCTGGCCAGGCCGCGCGATCTGTCCAAGGTATTCGATACCGTGGAATATGCCAAATGGAAGGCCTTCCGCGAATCCGAGGACTCCCGCTATGTGGGCCTGACGCTGCCACGCTTTCTTGGCCGCCTGCCATTCAACCCCGTCGATGGCACGACGGTGGAAGGCTTTAACTTTGTCGAGGAAGTGGATGGGACCGACCATCAGAAATACCTGTGGTGTAACGCGACCTACGCTTTCGGCGCCAAGCTGACCAAGGCCTTCGAGGACTACGGCTGGTGCGCGGCGATACGCGGTGTCGAAGGCGGTGGCCTGGTGGATGACCTGCCGACGCATACCTTCAAAACCGGCGAAGGCGAAATCGCACTCAAATGCCCGACCGAAGTCGCCATCACCGACCGCCGCGAGAAGGAACTCAGCGATCTCGGTTTCATCTCGCTGGTGCACTGCAAGAACACAGCCTATGCAGCCTTCTTTGGCGCACAGTCCGCGCAAAAGGCGCGCAAATACAGCTCGGACGCGGCAAACGCCAACGCCGTGCTGTCGTCGCAATTGCAGTACATCTTTGCGGTGTCGCGCATCGCTCACTACATGAAGGCGATGATGCGCGACAAAGTGGGCAGCTTTGCTTCCGCCTTCAACGTCGAAGACTTCCTCAATCGCTGGCTCATGAAATACGTGCTGTTGGACGACAACGCCAGCCAGGAGCAGAAAGCCCAGTTTCCGTTGCGCGAGGCATCGGTGCAGGTGCAGGAAGTCGCTGGCCGGCCGGGCGTGTTCCGTGCCGTGTCCTTCCTGCGTCCGCACTTCCAGCTGGACGAGCTCTCCGTTTCACTCCGTTTGGTCGCGGAGTTGCCGCAATCGACCAACCACTAAACCCAACAAATCAGAGGAGCATGCAATGGCAATCGACGTTTATCTGTACATTGACGGCATCAAGGGCGAATCCAGCGATGATCGTCACAAGGACTGGATCGAGTGCAAATCGGTCAGCTTCGGCGTGGAACAGCCAAAGTCCGCCACCGCCTCCACCAGTGGCGGCCATACGGCGGAACGCTGCGAACACCGCGACATCGTCATCTCCAAGCTGACCGACCTGTCGTCGCCGGTGCTGCTGCAAACCTGCTCGGCCGGCCGCACCATCCCCAAAGCCAAGTTCGAGTTCATGCGCGCGGACGCACAGGGCGAGCGTGTGAAGTACTACGAAATCGAAATTGAGAACGTGCTGATTGGCGCCGTGTCGCCAGCGGTCGAGGAAGGCGACATCCTGACCGAAGACGTCGCGTTCAAATTCTCCAAGATCAAGTGGAAGTACACGCAGCAAAAAATCAGCGGCGGCGCTGGTGGCAACACGTCCGGCGGCTGGGACCTGGCCAGCAACCGTATCGTCTGAACTTCCCCAGCGCCTGCGGCGGCATCGTGGCGACCGTCGCTGTGCGCCTTTGGCCAGGCCATCCGGCCTGGCCCTTTTTCGAAAGCATGCGATGAACGGCTTTACCCCCGGCCTGCTTGACCGTTTGTTCGGCGCAGAGCGCAACATGACGCTGGAGCAGTTCAAGGACAGTGTCGCACGCGACCTGGAAGACTTGCTGAACACCCGCTGCGCGCTGCCGGAGGAAATGATGCGCGCTTATCCCGAATGTTCCCGCTCCATTGCCAACTACGGCCTGATGGATTTCGCCGGCATGTGCCTGAACAGTAGCGATGACCGTGCCCGCATCTGCGCCGCGCTGAAGAAGACCATTGAACGCCATGAACCACGCCTGCGCAACGTGCAGACAAGGTTGGAACATCATCCCGGCACCATCAACCGCGTCAGCTTTGTTATCTACGGCACGCTGGCCGGGGTGCCACATACAGAGGCCGTCAGCTTTGACGCTGTGCTGCAACCGTCATCGCTGCATTACTCCATCAACCGCAGCGCGCGCGGAGGCCGGAAATGAATACGAATCTGAAAACGCTCATCAGTAAACTCAATGACAGCTGCCGCCTGGCGGCCACGCGGGCAGCCAACATCTGTGTCGCGCTGGGGCAGCATGAGGTGGAAGTTGAGCATCTGCTTTTGGCGCTGCTGGAGCAGGAGCGGTGCGACTTCACGCTGATCGTCAGACAGTGCGGCGTTGATCTTGACACGCTGTCGGCAGAGCTGCATCGCGAAGTCAGTCAGTTTAAAGCGGGCAGCACGCGAACGCCGGTGTTCTCGCGCCATCTGCCGTTGTTGCTCGAGCACGCGTGGTTGATCGCGTCGCTGGCGGCGCCGGCGCAAATCCGCAGCGCGCACCTGATGATCGCTTTACTGTCCGAGCCGGAGCTCAGTCAGTTGGCGCTGCGCGCCTCCGCGCAATTCGGCCGTATCCCCATCGGCGAAATCAAACATCAACTGGAGAAATACACGCATGACTCACAGGAGGAAGCAGTCGCCGATGCACCGCTTGCCCGTTGCGCGCACACGCCAGCGCTGGACTTGTACACGACAAGCCTCACGCAACAGGCGCGTGGCGGCAAGCTCGATCCTGTCATCGGGCGTGAAGGTGAAATCCGGCAGATGGTGGACATCCTGCTGCGCAGGCGCCAGAACAATCCGATACTGACTGGTGAAGCCGGTGTTGGCAAAACTGCTGTCGTGGAAGGGCTGGCGCTGCGCGTGGCGACCGGGGATGTGCCGTCAACGCTGAAGAATGTGGATATCCGCACGCTGGACATGGGCTTGTTGCAGGCTGGTGCCAGCGTCAAAGGCGAGTTTGAGAACCGGCTGAAAAGCGTTATCGATGAAGTCAAACAGAGCCCACACCCCATCATCCTGTTCATCGACGAGGCGCATACCATGATAGGCGCCGGCGGCACGGCAGGCCAGAACGATGCCGCCAACCTGCTGAAACCGGCACTGGCGCGCGGCGAGCTGCGCACCATTGCCGCCACGACGTGGAGCGAGTACAAACAGTACTTTGAAAAGGATGCAGCGCTGGCGCGGCGCTTCCAGGTCATCAAGGTGGAAGAGCCCTGCGAAGAAATCGCCTCCGCCATGCTGCGCGCAATGGCGCCGCTGATGGAGGCGCACTTCGGCGTGCGTATCCGCGACGAAGCGGTGACCGAAGCGGTTCGGCTTTCTCACCGCTATATCAGCGGCCGGCAGCTTCCCGACAAGGCAGTCAGCGTGCTGGATACCGCGTGCGCCCGCGTCGTGCTGGCACAGAGTGGTACGCCAGCCTTGATGGAGGATGCAGCGCGGCAGATGGAGCGCATCGCACAGGAGATAGCGGCATTGCAGCGGGAAGAGGGCACTGCTATGCGGCAGCGTGTCCAGCAGCTGCAAGCCGAACATGCGGCGCTGGCTGAAGAGCATACGCGGCATACCCTGCGCTGGCAGCGCGAGCAAGCCATCGTCGCCGCGATTATCCGTCTGCGGACCGATGGCGTTGACGAACAGGAGGCACGCTCGATGAAGCTGGAGCTGGCGGCACTGCAAGGCGAAACGCCGATGGTGCCACTGGACGTGGATGCTGCCTCAGTGGCCGCTATCGTCTCCGGTTGGACCGGCATCCCGCTGGGTAAAATGGTGAAGGATGAAATCAGCATGGTGCTGTCCTTGCAGGCCGCATTGCAAGCCCGGATTCTCGGCCAGCAGCATGCAATCGCCGCCGTTGCGCAACGTGTGCAGACAGCGCGCGCGAATCTGGATGACCCCAATAAGCCGAAAGGCGTTTTCCTGTTCGTCGGCCCTTCCGGCGTAGGCAAGACGGAGACGGCACTGGCACTGGCGGAGCTGTTGTATGGCGGTGAGCGCAAGCTCATCACCATCAACATGAGCGAATACCAGGAAGCGCACAGCGTCTCCGGTCTCAAAGGTTCGCCGCCTGGCTACGTGGGCTACGGCCAGGGCGGCGTGCTGACAGAAGCCGTGCGCCGCAATCCCTACAGCGTGGTGCTGCTGGATGAAATTGAAAAGGCCCATGCAGATGTGACGGAGCTGTTCTTCCAGGTGCTGGACAAAGGTGTCATGGACGACGCGGAAGGCCGCGAGATCGACTTCCGCAACACCATCATCATCGCCACGGCCAATACCGGCTCCGCAGCCATCATGCAAGCCTGCCTGAATACGGCCCGGCCTGAACCCGAGGAACTGGAGCAGCTGCTGCGCCCCCAGCTTCATCGGCATTTCAAGCCCGCCTTCCTGGGGCGGATGAAGGTGGTTCCCTACTATCCAATTGCGGATGAGGTGCTGGCGCAGATCATCGCGCTAAAGCTGAACCGCATCGGGCAGCGCATACGCGAGCACCATCACGCGGAGTTCAGCTACGAACCATCGCTGGTTGACGCCGTACTGGCGCGCTGCACGGAAGTCGATTCAGGCGCCCGCAATGTAGACCATATCCTGAATGGCACGCTGCTGCCGCAACTGGCCCAGGCGGTGCTGGAGCGGATGGCGCAGGAAGAAAAAATCCTCAGCATCCAGGTCGGCGCCAGCGATAAGGGCGAATTCAATTACGTCATCCAATAGGAGGCGCTTATGTTGAGCATCGAGCAGCTGCTACAGCCTGTCAGTGTCGGACAGCGCTGTGGCGAAGACCTGTCCTTCAGTAGCGACGTAGACGAAATCGCCCAGGCACGCCAATACGACGATCCTACGCTGGACCAGGGCGAATGGCAGACCGCACTCAAGGAAGCTAACTGGCCGTTCGTGGCCACCCGCTGCGCGACCCTGATCGCCACCCGCAGCAAAGACCTGCGCCTGGCCGTCTGGTTCGCGGAGGCGCAGGCCAGAACCCACGGCCTGCGCGGACTGGGCGAGGGCTATCAACTGCTGGCCGGCCTGTGCCAACAATACTGGGATGACCTGTACCCATTGGCCGATGGTGATGACTGCGACCAGCGCGTCGGAAATCTGTTTTGGCTGCTCACACGCACACCCGCGCTGGTGCGCGAGTGCGCGTCGCCTGCGGTGCAGGACGCCGAGTTTTGCCTGTCCGCGTTGATCCAGCTGGAGCGCGTGGTAGATACGCAACTGGGTGTCGAAGGCCCCGGTTTTACGCCGGCCAAAGATGCCTTGCAATCTGTGATTCGCAGTCTCGCGCCGCACAGCCAGTTCGTGGCGCTGGTGAGCGATGATGACGTGATCGCGCCCGTGACGACGCTGCAGGACCGCGTGCAGGCGCTGCAACAATTACGGCTGATTGCTGACTTTTTCCGCCGTACCGAACCACATAGCCCGGTGGCCTACCTTGCCGAACGCGCGGCCACTTGGGGCGAGATGCCGCTGCATGTCTGGCTGCGCGCGGTGATTAAAGACCCCGCTGCTATCGCCGGCGTGGAGGAGTTATTGGGCGCCGCGCCGCTGCCCGATTAATTTGATGCGCTGCAGCGGAAAATATTTCTTTTGAAACTATAGATTGTGGACAAATAGTGCTAGCATGGTCTGGAAAATCCAGACTTTAGCTAGGGAGTCCTCTATGAACAACCTCAAGATCGGTACACGCCTCGGCTTCGGTTTCTCGCTGATTTTGCTACTGCTGGTTGCGATGACCGCCATAGGCATACTGCGTCTGAGCGGCGCCAGCGCCACCACCGATGAAATGATCAACGTGAAGATCCGCGATGAGCGCCTGATCTCGGAGTGGGGCAAGATCATCGAAGTGAACGCGGCGCGCACCACCGGCGCTTTCATGGTGAGTAATGCCGCCGATCAGAAAAGGCTCGAAGCGCTGATGGCGGAATCCTCCGGCCGCGCCACGCAGATTCAGGACATGATCGGCGCCAGCCTGGATGAGGAAGAACTCAAGCCACTGTTCAAACAGGTGCTGGATACGCGCAAGACTTACACCGAGCTGCGTAAGTCCGTGTTCGCCGCCAAGAACAAAGGCGATATCGACAGCGCCACCAAAATCTACGAAGGCGACATGACCCAGAGCCGCATTCGTTATCTGGCGGCGCTGAAGAGCTTCGCGGATAAACAGGCAGCCCTGCTGGATGCATCTGCGGTCGATATCCAGCAGCAGTACAAGAGCGGCCGCACGCTGCTCATCATGCTTGGCCTGGCTGCGATTGTGATGGGTGTGTTTGCCGCATGGTGGATCACACGGACCATCACGGCGCCGATCAATGAGGCGGTGAAGGTCGCGGAGACTGTCTCCTCGGGCGATCTGACCAGCGATATCCAGGTCAACAGCAATGACGAAACCGGTCAGCTGATGAACGCCTTGAAGACCATGAACAACAACCTGGTGAGCATCGTAGGCCAGGTGCGCAACGGCACTGAGCTGATTGCGACTGCATCCACGCAAATCGCCGCCGGCAATCAGGACCTGTCCTCGCGCACCGAGGAGCAAGCCAGCTCGCTGGAAGAAACCGCGTCGTCGATGGAGGAGCTGACCTCCACCGTGCGCTTCAACGCAGAGAACGCGCGGCAGGCAAATGCGCTGGCGATTAGCGCGTCGGAAATTGCCAGCCGTGGCGGTTCCGTGGTGGGCGAGGTGGTGAATACCATGGGCTCGATCAACGATTCCTCCCGCAAGATTGTGGACATTATTTCGGTCATCGACGGCATCGCTTTCCAGACCAATATCCTTGCGCTTAACGCGGCGGTGGAGGCGGCGCGCGCCGGTGAGCAGGGGCGCGGTTTTGCGGTGGTGGCGTCGGAAGTGCGTAACCTGGCGCAGCGTTCCGCATCGGCTGCCAAGGACATCAAGGGCCTGATCGATGACTCGGTGCAGAAAGTGCAGATAGGCTCCGACCTGGTGGACAAGGCTGGCCAGACGATGGATGAAATCGTCCAAAGCATCGGCCGCGTCACGCAGATCATGACGCAGATTAGCCATGCCAGCGAAGAGCAGAGCCAGGGCATTGCGCAGGTCAACGACGCCATCACGCAGATGGATCAGGTGACGCAGCAGAATGCCGCCCTGGTTGAGCAGGCTGCAGCGGCAGCGGAGTCGATGCAGGAGCAATCGGCCAAGCTGGCGGATGTGGTCAGCGTATTCAAGATCGATGCGTCTTATGCGCCGCCTGCCTTGCCGCGTCCGGCGCCACGCAAGGCCGCACTGCCGCGCCGGACGGCGGTGGTGGCTGCGGCCAAGCCAGCGCCGGCTCCTGCGTCCGCACCTGCGCCCAAGCGCAAACCCGTCGCCGCCAACGAATCGGACGGCTGGGAAGAGTTCTAAGCCACGGTACAATGGCGGGCTATGAATACCGCCAGTACCGAACGTCCCGCGCGGCGCGCATTGTGTGCCGCGTGCCTGCGCCCGCAGCAGACCTGCATCTGCCGCTGGGTGACAGCGCTTCCCAATCAGGTCGAAGTCCTGATCCTTCAGCATCCGATGGAAGTCAGCAATGCCAAGGGCAGCGCGCGCCTGCTGCATTTGAGCCTGGCCAACAGCCGTCTCGAAGTCGGCGAGACGTTCGAGCCTTCGCAACTGCAAACATGGCTGTCGCCGCAGCGGCGCAGCGTGCTGTTATATCCGGATACGGAAGATACGTCCCTCGGCCTGGCGGCGCCGCAGCCGTTTGATGCGGCCTGGTTGAACGAACCTTTGCGGCTGGTGGTGATGGATGGGACCTGGCGCAAAAGCCGCAAGATGCTGTATCTGAATCCGCTGCTGCAAGCGCTGCCGCGCATGCCGCTGCGCGATACGCCACCGTCGCACTACCTGATCCGCAAGGCGCATTTGCCGGACCAGCTGTCAACACTGGAAGCTACGGTGTACGCGCTGGCGCAGCTGGAAAACGATCACAATAAATTCGATCCGCTGATTGCGGCCTTTGACGGCTTTGTCGCGCAGCAGGCCAGTTACGTCAGGCGATCAGTTTAAGGCCGGGAGGCAGGGCGTCGCCCAGCATGCGCTTTTCATCAGCCTGATCGAGCTGCATCACCTCGCGCACCATCGCGCTCCAGTTGGCCGGGGCGCCGACGGCGTGCAGGCGGCGCAGCACTTCGGCGCGCAGGGTGTCGCTGATATCGCGCGAACGGTCGCCCGTCATGCGCGCAAGGTGTGAGGCGGCGAAGCCCGCCGGCTCGACCTTTTTCCAGTCCAGCGACAGCACCTCGTCAAGCCAAGTCTCCACGGTGGCGGTGTCCACCACATCATGCGCGCTGCCGTGGAACGGCTGGCGTGCGCCGACGCGGCTCAGGCCCCACAGGAAGCGGCCTTGTGCCGCCTCGGCTTTCGCCAGGTCGGCGCCGCCGCTGCGGGTTTTGTTGGCGGCGGCTTTGACGGCTGCCTTGGTCGCGGCATGCAACTGGCCCAGCATCCATGCGCCGATTTCGGCTTTGTAGTTGCCGGGAATGCGTTCCAGCGAGGCGCCAAGGCGTAGCATATCTTCTTCGCTGCCATTGACCAGCGTGACGGGACGCCGCCCGCGCTCAGCCGCATCGGCCTGCACGTTGAAGGCGAAATCGTCCAGCACCCGCAACTGTGCCGTCACGCTCAAGCCACCGGCGACACGGCGCCACAGCGTCCACCATTCTGCGCAAACCTGGCTGTCCTTGTGATGCTGTACGCCAGCGTCGTACGCGCCCCATAGCTGTTCGATGCGCCACGCATCAAGCGCATGGCCGAAGCCAGGCCGCAGGCAATAACCGCTCAGGTTAAGCCAGGCGCGTTCATGTTCCGACGAGCGGCGGCGGCCTTTGGCGCGCTCCATGAGCGCATCGAACAGGCGGCGCAGCACCGGCGTAGTCCAGCCTTCGCGGCTGCCCAGCAGCTGCTCAAGCTGGGTGCGCAGCTGCTTGACTTCCTTGATGTCCACCTGCTGCGCGCGGCTGCCGAAGATACGTTCGATTTTTTCAATCGCCGCGCTCAGGCCTGCCGGCATCGGCGTGTCCTCCGCTGCTGCGGGTTCTGGCGTGCTGTCACCGCGCAGCTGGAATTCAAGCAGCCAGCGTTGCGTGTCTTCCTTGGCGACGCAGTGTACTTCCAGCGTGCCAACCTCGCTCAGCATGGCGGCCAGTTGCACGGGGATTTCCTTGCGCGCGTCGCTGGCGCTGCTGTCGCGCAGGACGGTGGCGATGGGGGGCAACTCTACATACTCGTCCGGCTGCAGCTGTGTGATGTCGCCTGCCTGTGGCGCGTCGGAGGTGGAGGAGGCCAGGTGAAAGCGTACCGGCCGGCCAAGGCGCAAGGCAAACGTGCGGTCGGCCAGCAGGATCTCGGGGCCTTCACCGGCGCCGCGCGGCAGGATGCAGACGGCGCGGCGTGGCTTGTCGGCTGGACCTGCATCGTCCAGCAGCAGGAAGTAGCTGCGCGCCGAGCCGCCGCCAATGACCGGAGCTTGCCCCGCCTGTCCCAGCGCATAGGCAACGCCGCCACGCGCGACGGCGACGTCCGGATTGTCGTTGTGCAGAACGCGCAACGGCTGCTGGCGCCAGCCTGCAAGCGTGGCCTCCAGGCGTCGCGCCAGGGCGTCCGCACGAAATACGCCGCCGTTGAGCAGCAGCGTATCGGGGATGGGAACGGCGCTGCTATCTGCGGGCAAGCCGAGTGCTTCGCGCATGGCGGCGGCGTGCTGACGCAAGAAGTCGGCGAGGTGATGCGTGATGGCCGCATCGCTGGCGTAGGGCAGGCCGAATTCAATGATCGCACCACGGCCACGCTTGGCGCCAGTCTGCGTTTCATTGAGCGGGAAGAAGCCGTCGACAACGAGGGCCGAGACTTCATCGCGCGTCAGATCGGCCGAGCGCGAACCGCCGATCAGGCGGGAGCCGGAACCCAGCAGCGTGACGGTGGTGCGTTCCGGCGCGTCAGCCGCCAGCAGCTGTTCTTTCGCCGCGCGGCAGCGTTCCGCCAGCTGCGACAGTCGGCTGGCGGACAGGCGTGCCTGCGCTTCGCCACCCGCAAGGCGCGATTCCACCAGATGGGCGAGGGCGAGGTCCATATTGTCGCCGCCCAGGATCAGGTGATTGCCAACACCGATGCGGCTGATGACTGGCTGGCCATCGCCGGGTTCCACCTTCATCAGGCTGAAGTCGGTGGTGCCGCCGCCAACGTCGCACACCAGTACCAGCCGTGTGCCCGCAAGCTGCCCGGCAAGCGCGGCGCGCTCGCGGAACAGCCAGTCGTAGAAGGCCGCTTGCGGCTCTTCCAACAAACGCAATGACGGCAAGCCTGCCATGCGTGCCGCTTCCAGCGTCAGCGCGCGTGCGCCTTCGTCAAAGGATGCGGGGATGGTTAACACAATCTGCTGCTTTTCCAATGGATGCGCTGGAAAGCGTGCATTCCAGGCGCCGCGCAAGTGCGCAAGATAAGAGGCGCTGGCGGCGACCGGCGATACCTTGGCCACCTCGGCCTCTGCGCCCCACGGCAGTATCGGCGCCATGCGGTCGACCTGGGGATGCGACAGCCAGCTCTTGGCGCTGGCAACCAGACGTCCGGGCACCTGCGCACCGCGTTGCCGTGCCAGCCGGCCAACCACCACTTGCGGCAGGCCAGCCACGTCGTCCGCACGCCATGGCAGTTGCAGCTCGCCGTCAGCCAACTCGCCGTCAGCCGGATGGTAGCGTAAAGAAGGCAGTAACGCCGCAGCACCTACTTCACCGGGCGCGGTCAGTTGCTCGATCTCGAACAACTGAATCTGCGCGCTACCGGTTTCCGCGTAGGCCATCACCGTGTTGGTGGTGCCCAGGTCGATGCTGACGACGTATTGACTCATGCTCAGGCGCTGGTACGGACGTCGAACTCCACGTTCCAGCGCTGGCCATCGTTGGCGACAGCAGCCAGTTCGAGCGTGCCGGATTCCGTGGCCAGTGCGTGCAGACGCACTTGTACTACATCGCCAGCCTGACGGCCTTCCGGCGACAGGTTGGCCTGAATCTCGTTCATCTCGATCAGCTCATCCGGCCCCCAGAAGTCCAGCAGGTCGCCGATCTGATCCTGACGGCGCACCGACGAACCGAAGAAGCGGAACTGTACCGGCTCGCCCACCACCAGGCCAAATTCCTGGTTCGGCAATTCGATCTCGCTGCCTTCTTCCATGCCGAACGGCGCCACGCACAGCGCCTGAATCGGCGGCTCCATGCCGGGAATCGCCGGCATGGCCGACTCGATCGCCACGTAGTACGAGCGCGCCGTACCACCACGGATACGCACGCCGGTACCACGGCGCACGTAGCTGTAGTAGGCCGCACCGCGTGCCACGGCCAGGTCCAGGTCCGCGCCGCCCAGCATGCGTGCCGGCTCCGCGCCTTCCATGTACAGCCAGTCGTTGATGGTGCCCATGATGCGCTGCGCCAGCAGGTCCGACTTGAACACGCCGCCGTTGAACAGCACTGCGGTTGGATGCAGGAAGGTGGCGTCAGCGCTTTGCTTGCCGGCGTAGCCTTCCAGTTCCGCCGTCGCGCCAACCTGGCGTGCCAGGAAGGCGGCCAGATGGCGCGTGACGCCAGCATCCTGCGCGTATGGCAGGCCAAGCTGCGTCAGGCCTGCGCGGGTACGCACGGCCGGACGCGCCGAGGCTTCCACCTGCGGGAAGAAGCCGTCGAGGATGAAGGTCGATACTTCTTCGCGCGTCAGCTCGGTGCGGATCGAACCGCCAATCAGCTTGGAGCTGCGGCTCGGCACCACGATAGGCCAGGTGGCGACAGTGGCATCGGCCAGCAGTTTTTCCTTGGCGGTGCGGCAGCCGTAGGTCAGTGCGCGCATCTGCCACGCATCCAGCTGCGTGCCGTTGGCGGCCAGCTTGCGGGCCACCAGGTGGGCCAGCGCCAGGTCCATATTGTCGCCGCCAAGCAGGATGTGGTCGCCCACGGCGATGCGGTGCGGTTCCAGCACGCCGTCGCGTTCCAGCACGGCGATCAGCGAGAAGTCGCTGGTGCCGCCGCCAACGTCGACTACCAGGATGATGTCGCCGGGTTTGACTTCCTTGCGCCAGCGGCCTTCGCTGCCCTGGATCCAGCTATACAGCGCTGCCTGCGGTTCTTCCAGCAGCGTGAGGCTGGTGTAGCCGGCGGCTCGTGCTGCTTCTGCGGTCAGTTCGCGCGCGCCCGGATCGAAGGAGGCAGGAATGGTCACGGTCACTGCCTGTTCGCCGAACGGCGCGTCAGGATGTGCCTGTTCCCACGCCTTGCGCAGGTGCGCCAGGTAGCGCGTCGAAGCTTCCAGCGGCGATACGCGTATGACTTCTTCCGGCGCATCGTTGGGCAGCAGCGCGGAGCGGCGGTCCACGCCAGGGTGGCTCAGCCAGCTCTTGGCGCTGGAGACCAGGCGGATCGGCGTGGTGGCGCCACGGCTGCGCGCCATTTCGCCGGCGACGCCGGTTTGCTCTTCGGCGCTTTGCTGCCATGGCAGGTTGTTCTCGCCGGGCGCCAGTTCTTCCGCATGCGGCAGGTACAGGAAGGAAGGCAGCAGCGGCAGGTCTTCAATCGTGCCTGGTGCGGTCAGCTGTGGAATCGGCAGCACGCCGTGCTTGGTTTTCTCGCCATCGCTGGCCTGCAGGTCGACATACGACAGCGCGCTGTGCGTGGTGCCCAAGTCAATGCCGATGGCGTAACGTGGAGTGCTCACAGTTCCACCTCCGCTGGCGCCAGGATGGCGGCGTCGTGTGCCTCCGCCAGTTTAGGCAGGCGCACGTCGGCCGAACGCCAGCCGCGATGGCTCAGCGTGCCGCGGAACGGGGCTTTGCCGACCACATTGCCGGTCAGGCGTACGGAGGCAGCGTCAAAGCCTTCCGGCAGTTCGATGCGGCTCCCTTCCGCTTCGCTGCGGACTGGCTGGATGGTGAAGTGTTCTTTCAGAACTTTGGCGCAGCCTTCGTGCACCACGCGCGCTGCGGCGCCGATGTCGGCGTCGGAATAGGCGCTCAGGTTTTCCTGGGTGAAGTCGATCAGGCGCGCTTCGCGCTGGAACAGCGACAGCAGTTGCAGGGCGGCGTCTGGCGTGGCGACGCGCAGCGTGACGGGCGCAGGCGCAGGTGCTGGGGCCGGCGCCGGCGCCGGTGCCGGTGCGGCCACCGGTGCGGCGGCAGGCTCAGGCGTGTCGTCGATGCGCGTCAGGCGGGCAGCGTATTCAGCGTCGGACAGGGCGCGGAAGAAGGCGCCGATGGCAATAGAAATCCGGCTAAAGAAAGACGGCAAAGGTTGGCTCGATTGGTTCATGTTTTTACTCACTGTGAGGTTGCCGAACGCTGCGCTGGGCGCGCGATATGGCGAAGCCCGGCATGATACCAGCTTGACCAAGCGCTCCCCAAGGACGCAGGCGGATATTTCGCTTGAAATGGCGGTGGGTAAAGCCTAGAATACTGGATATATATACAGTATTTTGATTTCCGCCATGTCTTACGATGAAAACAATCAGGAACACGTGATGCTACCGCCGCCTTCGCTCAAGGCGCAGAAGGGGCGTGGCGCGGTATCGAATATACAGGGTCGGTACGAAGTCAACGCACGCGAGGCCTACGATGACGGCTGGGAGCGGGAAGAGGACGAAACCCGGCCGATTAAAACACAGGTCACGGAAGAAATCTGTAAATCCATCCTGAGCCGGAATGCCTCGCCGGATCTGCCGTTCAGCGTTTCGCTCAATCCCTATCGGGGCTGCGAGCATGGCTGCATTTATTGCTTTGCCCGGCCGACCCACAGCTATCTGGGGCTGTCGCCAGGCATGGAGTTCGAGAGCAAGATCTTCGCCAAGGTCAACGCGCCCGAGGTATTGCGGCGCGAGCTGGCCAAGCCCGGCTATGAACCCTTGTCGATTGCATTGGGTGTCAACACGGATGCTTACCAGCCTTGCGAGCGCGAACTCAAGCTGACGCGCCGCGTGCTGGAAGTGCTGCAGGAATGCCAGCATCCGGTCGGCCTGATTACCAAGTCCTCGCTGATCGAGCGTGATATCGACATCCTTGCGCCCATGGCAGCCAGGCAGCAGGCCGGTGTGGCCATCACCTTGACCACGCTCGACCCGGCCATCTCGCGCACACTGGAGCCACGCGCTGCGGCGCCGGCACGCCGCCTGCGCACCATCCGCACGCTGACGGATGCGGGCATTCCGGTGGCGGTCAGCATCGCCCCCATCATCCCCTTCATTACCGAGCCGGACATCGAACGGATACTGGAGGCGGTGAAGGAAGCGGGCGCGGTCAGTGCTCACTACACCGTGCTGCGTTTGCCGTGGGAAGTCGCGCCGCTGTTCAAGGAGTGGCTGCAAGCGCACTTCCCGGAGCGGGCGCAGCGCGTGATGAACCGCGTGCGCGAAATGCGCGGCGGCAAAGATTACGACAGTGATTTCAGCTCACGCATGAAAGGCGAGGGCGTGTGGGCCGAGCTGATACGCCAGCGCTTCAAGATTGCCAGCGAGCGGCTGGGGCTGACGGGGCAGGGCAGCCGCTTTCACCGCATGGATGCGTCCCAGTTCACCCGCCCGCTCGTGGTGCCGCCGTTGGGCGCGCGCGCCAAAGCGGCGGCGGATGCCGGACAAATGGATTTATTTTGACTGCAGCGCGGCGAGGTGGCGCTCAATCTCAAACACATGCTGATCGTGCCGGCCCAGTTCGCGTAATGCTGTCGCGAGATGGTTGAGATAGTCGCTGTTCGGGCCGCTGGGGCCGACGGAGCGGGCGATGTGGGCCGCGATGTCCTGTTCGGAGGCCGCGCCGAGGAAGGCAGTGTTGTCTGGCGTGGCGATGTACACCAGGCCCTCCACTTCGTCGCGGTCTTCAAACGTGATGGGCATTGCCAGCCGCAGGTAGCCATTCTTTTCGCGGTGGTCCAGATGGGCAAACACTTCTGGCGTGATGAGGTAGGCCATGCCGTGGCAAATGGCGTCGGCTTCTTCGATTAAGGTCACCACGCGCCCCGGCGCTTCCGGCGTGCCACGGTGGTCGTGCGAGCCTTGCCAGAAACGCCGCGTCCAGCCGGCGATGCTGGCGGGGCGGCGTTGCAGGTAGGGGAAGTCCGCCTTGTAGATCAAGGAGCCGTAGCCAAACAGCCAGACGCTGTGGCGGCCGTCAAACTTGTCCATCATTTGATTGATGGCGATGGTATTCGCTGTCATGGCATCCATTATAAGACAGCGATAGCGCTATCATCAGGCCGCGCTACGCAAGCGGAGCGCCTGCGGCACGTCAGCCAGGCCGCGCACCACGTTTACCCGGCTGACGCCCAGGAACTGGAAGGCGGCTTTGAGCTGGTTTTCGTGGTTGTTCATGAGCTCATCAACGGACTCCAGGCCCATGACGCCGCAGCCCGAGGTCACCAGCAGCAAGTGCAAGTCATCGCGTGGCTTGCTGCTGGTGGTTTGCAGCTCCAGCAAGCGGTCCATCCAGGCCTTGAGCGTGGATGGCACGGAGAAGTTGTGCAGTGGCGCGCCCAGCACCACCACGTCCGCGTCCTGAAACTCTTGTACCAGCGAGGCGCTTTGCAGGGCTTCCGCGCGCAGTTCGGCGTTCATCGGGATGTCGGCATCCCAGCGCTGACTGATGACCTGCAACAACGGACCGCTCGCGTGGGACAGCGGCGAGGCTGCCAGATCGCGGTAGAGCACGGTCGCTTGTGCGTTTGCTTCGGTTAAAGCCGCCACGGTTGCCGAAGTAACCTGGCGGGAAACGGAATTGTCGCCTAGGGCGCAGGAGTCGATGTGCAAAATGTTCATAAATAAAGCATACACAATCAGAAACCGCTTCCACAATGGATTAATGGCAACAATCTTTTCCAAATTGAAATAAAAAGTAAGGCTGTTGATTATGCGGACTAGGATGCCGAACGATTCCATTCGTGCGAGGCAATAAACTGGTGCAAATATGCCACAAGACTCTCTGCCGCCGGGGAGAGCGCACGGGCGCTGCGCGTGTAGATGAAGAAACGCCGCGTCAACGCTGGCGCTTCCAGCGGACGCATTTTCAGGCCGTACAGCTCGACCATTTTCTCGGCATACGGCAGGCACACCGTAATGCCCTGGCCGGCATGCACCATGGCCAATGCGGTGGTCATGAACGTGACTTCGTTATACGGACTCAGCGACAATTCGCGGAAAGAGACGTGCACATCACGCAGCAGGCGCTCGGTGAACTGGCCTTGTAGCGAAATAAACGGGAACTGGTTGACGTCGCCCCAGGTGATGCGCTTGCGCCTGGCCAGCGGGTGGTCGGGCGGATAGACCACCACAAACGGCATCTCGAACAAAGGCTGGGATTCAATTTCCGCCGTCGCATCGCGCTCGGGGCCGATGCCAAAGTCCACCTCGCCACTGAACACGCGTGCAGTGACCTGCTCCAGCGGGCAGTCGGTCAGGCGCACCTGCACTTCCTTGTGCTGGGTACGGTAGCCGGCGATCACTTCCGGCACCATCGTGCAGGACAGCATCTGCGGCGCCGCCACGCGCACCGAACCCTGCTTGAGCGCCTTGCGGCTGGCGATGTCGGCCATGGCGCGGTCGAGGTCGTGCAGCATCTTGTCGAACAGGGGATACAGTTCCCGCCCGAGTTCGGATAACTGGGTCTTGCGCGTGGTACGCTCGACCACACGTATGCCCAGTAGCTGTTCCAGTTCCTTGATCTGGCCGCTGAGCGCGGATTGCGTCACGTTCAAATGGTCGGCCGCCAGCGTAAAGCTGCCGGTCTTGGCCAGCGCCACCAGCGCGCGCATCTGCTTCAGGCTAGGATTCATTGGAAAAAATGATAAATGAAGAGAAAAATACGATTTGTATGATATCTGAATCCAGCGTCTAATGCTGGCATCACGTTGGAGACCTCCCATGAAAATCAAGCAAATTCACCACGTCGCCTACCGCTGCAAAGACGCGAAAGAAACCGTCGAGTGGTATGTCAAACACCTCAATATGGACTTCGTCCTGGCCATCGCCGAAAACGAAGTGCCATCCACCAAAGCGCCGGACCCGTATATGCACGTGTTCCTGGACGCCGGCAACGGCAACGTCCTGGCCTTCTTCGAACTGCCTACCCAGCCGGATATGGGCCGTGACCAGAACACCCCGGCCTGGGTGCAGCACCTGGCGATGGAAGTCGGCAGCATGGAAGAACTGCTGGCCGCCAAAGAACGCCTGGTGGCGGCGGGCATTGATGTCATCGGCCCGGTCAACCACACCATCTTCAAGTCGATCTACTTCTTCGACCCGAACGGCCATCGCCTGGAGCTGGCCTGCAATATCGGCACGCCGGAAATGATGAAGAAGCTGGACGACGTGAAATGGGAAATGCTGGAAGAATGGTCGCAGACCAGGAAAGCGCCGAGCCACGCTGCATGGATGCATGCACCGGAAGGAGAGCACGCATGAAGCTCGCGACCCTGAAAGACGGCAGCCGCGACGGCCGCCTGGTGGTGGTCAGCCGCGACCTGTCGCGCTACCAGCACGTGCCGAAAATCTCGGCCACCCTGCAGCACGCATTGGACAACTGGGACCTGGTGGCGCCGCGCCTGGAGCAGGTGTATGCCGCGCTGAACGCGGGCGATGCGGTTGATGCCCAGCCTTTCGACCAGCAGTACTGCCACTCGCCGCTGCCGCGCGCCTATCAGTGGGCGGACGGTTCGGCCTACATCAACCACGTGGAACTGGTGCGCAAGGCGCGCAATGCCGAAGTGCCGGCATCGTTCTACACCGATCCGCTGATGTACCAGGGCGGTTCGGACAGCTTCGTCGGCCCGCGTGATCCGGTCTACGTGCTGTCGGAAGAGTGGGGCGTGGACCTGGAAGCGGAAGTCGCCGTTATCACGGGCGACGTGCGGATGGGCGCGACACCGGAAGACGCGGCCAAGGCGATCCGCCTGGTCATGCTGGTCAACGACGTCTCGCTGCGCAACCTGATTCCGAACGAACTGGCGAAAGGCTTCGGCTTCTTCCAGTCCAAGCCGGCCAGCGCATTCTCGCCAGTGGCGGTGACGCCGGATGAACTGGGCGCCGACTGGGCCGACAACAAGCTGCACCTGCCGCTGCTGGTACATCTGAACAGCCAGCCTTTCGGCAAGCCGAATGCGGGTGAGGACATGACCTTCAACTTCGCACAGCTGGTGGCGCATGCCGCCTCCACGCGCGAACTGGGCGCCGGCGCCATCATCGGCTCGGGCACCGTATCGAACAAGCAGGGCAACCTGCACGGTTCCAGCATCGCCAATGGCGGCGTGGGCTACTGCTGCCTGGCCGAGGTGCGGATGTACGAAACCATCGAAACCGGCAAGCCGCAAACCCCGTTCCTGAAGTTTGGCGACACCGTGCGCATCGAGATGCAGGATGCCCAGGGCGCCAGCATCTTCGGCGTGATCGATCAGACCATCACGCACTACAAGGAGCGTGGCTGATGAAGCTGTACACCTACTTCCGCAGCTCGGCCGCTTACCGCGTGCGTATCGCGCTCAACCTGAAAGGGTTGGCTTACGATGCGGCGCCGGTGCATCTGCTGCGTAACGGTGGCGAGCAGCTCAGCGACGCTTACCGCGCGGTCAATCCAGCCATGCTGGTGCCGGCGCTGGAAGACGACGGCAACGTGATTGGCCAGTCGCTGGCCATCATCGAGTATCTGGAAGAGACGCATGCGGCGACGCCGTTGCTGCCATCCGACGCCCTGGGCCGCGCCCGCGTGCGCGCGCTGGCGTTGACGGTGGCGGCGGATACCCACCCGCTGGGCAATCTGCGCGTGCTGAAATACCTGACCGGGCAACTGGGCGTGACGGAGGAGGTCAAGCTGGGCTGGCAGCAGCACTGGCTGCGCACTGGCATGGCCGCACTGGAAGCCTTGCTGGCCAACGATGCGCGCACCGGCCGTTTCAGCCACGGCGACACGCCGACCCTGGCGGATTGCTGCCTGGTGCCGCAAGTGTTTGGCGCGCAGCGTTTTGGTGTCGATATGTCGCCGTATCCGACCGTCATGCGTATTCACGCCGCATGTGCAGAACTGCCGGCATTCCAGCAAGCCCACCCATCGCAGCAGCCGGACGCCGAATAATCAGCAACTGACGACGCGGTCACGGCCTTCGTGCTTGGCCTGGTACAGCGCCTTGTCCGCTCGCGAGAGCAGCGATGAGGCGCTGTCCATGGTGCCGCTGGGATCGGACGAGGCCACGCCGATGCTGATGGTCAGGCGGATTTCCTCGCTGTTGTCGCCGGCGATGCGCAGTGCCGCAATATCGCTGCGCAGGCGTTCGGCCGCAGCGCCGGCGACATCGATTTCCGTTTCCGGCATCAGCAGCACAAACTCCTCGCCACCAAAACGCGACGCCATGTCGATGCTGCGCATACCGCTGGCCAGCGCGTGCGAGATCGCAACGATGGCGCGGTCGCCCGCCTCATGGCCGTAGATGTCGTTGACGTTTTTGAAGTGGTCGATATCCACCATCAGCAGCGACAGCGGATGTTTGAAGCGCCGGCTGCGCTCCAGTTCCTTGTTGATCTGCTCCGTCATGCGGCGGCGGTTGCCGATGCCGGTCAACGGATCGGTGGTGGCCTGCTGTTCCAGCTTGGTGTTGGCCGCCATGAGTTCCAGCGTGCGCTGCGCAACGCGGGCCTCCAGCTGGTCGCGCTCTTCGTTGAGTGCGCGCAGCGTCTGGCGGCGGCTGCGCAGCGAGAACACCAGCGCGGAGATCAGCAGTCCTTGCAGCACAATCAGCGTGAGTCCTGTCAGGATCTGCCACCAGTACTGTTCCAGCACGCTTTGCGGGCGATACAGGTATTGCGCGGTCGGCGGGATGTTTTGCAGGTGGAAGCGCTGGACGGCGCCGTAGTCAAACAGGTAGCCGGGAATGCCGGCGATGTCCGGCTGGTGCTGCATCAGGATGTCGGCAATGGCGTGGCCGATACGTTCGCCGCTGACCACATAGCCGCCCACCACGCCGGGGACGACAATGGCCTCCCAGTTGGTGAAGATGGGCGCCTGCGTGGTGGCGACCAGCTGGCGCGCAATGTCCACGGGGCGGCGCCGCTCGCCCGTGCGGTCGTGGTATATCGGCATCAGGAAGATGGCGCTGTCGGACGGCAGCCGCGCCGCCTGGTGGAACATCTCGGCGTAGGTGAGGTTGTCCCAGTATTCAAACGCCAGCTTGTGCTGATGGGCGCTGGCGGCATCGCGCACCGCGCGTACCGATTCCTGCGTGCGCTCGGTGCTGTCGCCGATGACGATGACACGCTTCACTTGCGGCGCCACTTGCGGAATGATGCCGATGGTACGCGTGAAATCCGCCTGCACCTGGTAGCCGATGCCATCCCTGGGCTTCCAGCCGATGCGGCCATGGTTGATGTAGTGGCGGGGCACGCCAGGGAACAGGTCGGGGTGCTCGTTGAGGAAGCGCCCGGCCACATAATTTTCGGCGATGATGGCGTCGAACTTGATGCCCGCGTATTTGGCGCGCAGATAGGGCGCCATGCTGGACAGCGCCTGTTCATCGCCCACGCGCACGGCGTCGAAGCGTTCTTCGAAAATGGCGGGGATCGAGGCGGGGCTGTGCTGCGACAGTTCGGCGGTCATCCCTTTGCGCAGCAGGCTTTGCCAGGCGGAGGACGCGTCCGATCCCAGCGAATACAGCACCAGCACCTTGCGTTCGGACGCCTGTGCCGCTGCCTGCATCAGCACGAGCGCCGCGCACAGCAGCAGGCCGCGCCATAACTGGCGCAGCGCGGAGGCGGCGAATCTGTCATCCCTGAGCAGCATGGTCGGCACCATGAACAGCAAAAAACAGCGGTTGGCGAAATTTGCACTAAGGCAAGTCTAGCACGCTTTTTCGCGTAATCTGTTGGTGTCCGGGTACAGCTTATCTTTTCGGTTTGAGGCTGGCCTGGGCCATGGCGATGGCGGCGTTCAGCGCGTCGGCGGCTGCCACCACGCGGTTCGGCTGGACGCCCGTGCCTTCCCAGTTGCCACGGGTGCTCAGGTTGACGGCCTGGGTGGCGGCGATCACCGTTTGCAGCTGGCGTGACACGCGCTGCTTCGCGGCGACGCGGGCGTCGCCCATGGTTGGCACCCCCACGATGACGGCCCGCTGGTAGTACTGCTGCAAATCGTAGGCGAAGGCTTCGGCGGCGCTGCTGGTGCGTTCGTTGACGAGCAGGTAGAGCGGCTTGTAGCCGCCGAAGTGCCTGCCGGGAGCGTCGGCCGTGGTCCAGTACTCGGCCATGACCTTGCCTTCGCGGTCGACCTGGTCGTGCAGGTGGATCTGCTTGTCCTTGAAAATGTAGCTGCGCCGGTCGACCAGCAGATAGCTGGACAGCAGGGCAGCCATCGCCTCGCTGTCGCCACCGGCATCGCGCAGGTCGATGATGAGGGCGGCGCAGTCGCCAGCCTGCGACATGAAGCGGGCGGCGGCATTGGCGGAGACCCGGTCCACCGGGGCGAAGCGGCTGATGTGCAGGTAGCCGATGTTGTCGCCCAGCGTTTCGAATTTGCGCAGGCCGAAGTTGTCGGCCGACTGCACAGGCGGCGGCGGACGCTGGCGCTCGTCGCCCAGGTCGTAAGGCACATATTCAAGGTAGGTCTGGCGGTCCGCATGCATGGCCGCGACGTCGCGGCTGACGCGGGCGGCCAGCAGGCGCGCCGTGGTCTGGTCATTGTATTCGCCGTTGTTCAGGCGCTGGCGCAGGTTGTCGGCGACGGCCTTGGCGCGGCCTGGATCGACGTGCTGGGCGGTCAGGCGGCGCGCATATTCGTTGACCACATGGGCGCGGGTCGGCGCGTCGAGTGCTTCATCAAGCGCGGGCATCGGCGCCTGGGCGCCAGCGCCATTCGACAAGCACATCAGCACAGCCACGGTGATCCAGCGCGTACGACCCATTTATTCCCCACAGTTAGACATTTATTTGAAAATTATATTATCACTTTCCCATCAGAAAGTGCCGCTGCGGGGCCGGGCGCGTTACAATCTCACCTTTCCCCGAAAGCATTTTTCCCTGATGACGATCCCGACCACCATTCTGGCGGCGCTCGAGCGCGCCGATATTTCCTGGCGCCCGCTGCTGATCGAGGGGCTGGAAGCCATGATGGCGGCCACGCCGGATTACCTGCCGCAACTGGCGCAGGATCAGTACCTGCCGACCGAACAGCGGTTGTTTGCCGCGTTCGCCCTGCCGATGCAGCAAGTGAAGTATGTACTGGTGGGCGAGGGGCCATATCCCCGAGCAGAGAGTGCCACGGGCGTCTGTTTCATGGATGGGGCAGTTGGCCGCCTGTGGTCGGATGAGGCCGGCGGTGGACTGTCTAAGCCGGTCAACAAGGCCACCTCGCTGCGCAACTTCATGAAGATGCTGCTGGTGGCTGATGGTCAATTGCAGCTGGAAAATACGGCTGGCGAAGCCATGGCAGCGGTGTCGGCCCGCGCCCGCAGCGGCGCCGGCACGCACATCCAGACCCTGGCCGACATGCAGCACAAGCTGACGCAGCAGGGTTTTCTGCTGCTCAACGCTTCGCTGGTGTTCCGCAGCCATGTGGCCCCGGCCAAGGACGCCAAAGCCTGGCTGCCGTTCTTTGAAACGGTGATGCAGGGACTGGCCACACAGGCGCAGACCGTGCCCACCATGGTGCTGTGGGGAAAAATCGCTGAATTGCTGAGTAAGTTGCCTGTAATGAAAGATTTCCCGCAAATCGTTGCGGAACATCCGTACAACCTGAGTTTCATCGGCAACAGGGACATGCACCAGCTGTTCCAGCCGATGCAGCTGCTGAAGGGCTGAGCGGGGGCTAAGCGAGGGGGCGCCAGCAAGCTTTATTAAAGTTTGGTATACTTGACTAAATCGTTCAACTAATCGGGCTTTACGATTAGCAACAAGGGCGATATTTTAACCCAACCGAGGTAGTGATGCGTCTGACCACCAAAGGCCGTTTTGCTGTGACTGCGATGATCGATCTGGCTTTGCGCCAAGGCAAAGGTCCAGTGACGCTGTCCGGCATCAGCCAGCGTCAGGCGATTTCGCTGTCTTACCTGGAGCAGCTGTTCGGCAAGCTGCGCCGCCACGAGATCGTTGAATCGATCCGCGGTCCGGGCGGTGGCTACAGTCTGGCGCGACGCGCCGACAAGGTCACGGTCGCCGACATCATCATTGCCGTGGATGAGCCGCTTGATGCGACCCAGTGCGGCGGCAAGGAGAATTGCCATGGCGCCGACGCGGCCAGTGGCGCGCGCTGCATGACCCACGAACTGTGGGCCACGCTGAATGAAAAGATGGTTGATTATCTGGATTCCGTTTCGCTGCAGGATCTGGTCGATCAACAAAAGCAAAAGAATGCTGAGCAGAACGTGGTTGTAATGCATCTCAACGGCAACCACGCCCCGCTGTAAGCCCTAACGGAGTAACCAGATGAACGCCCCAGAAAAAAACATCGCTGACGTGAAGTTCCAGACCGCGCCGCATTTCCCGATCTATATGGACTATTCGGCCACCACGCCGATCGATCCACGCGTTGCCGATGCGATGATTCCGTACCTGCGCGAGCAGTTCGGCAATCCGGCTTCGCGCAGCCATATGTACGGCTGGACCGCGGAAAAGGCGGTGGAAGAGGCGCGCGCCAACGTTGCGGCGCTGGTCAATGCCGACCCGCGCGAAATCATCTGGACCTCGGGCGCGACCGAATCGAACAACCTGGCCATCAAGGGCGCGGCGCAGTTCTACAAGACCAAGGGCAAGCACATCATCACCGTCAAGACCGAGCACAAAGCGGTACTGGACACGGTGCGTGAACTGGAGCGCCAGGGTTTTGAAGCGACCTACCTGGAGCCGCAGGACAATGGCCTGGTCACCGTCGAGCAGATCGCTGCCGCCGTGCGCCCGGACACCATCCTGATCTCGGTCATGTACGTCAACAACGAGATCGGCGTGATCCAGCCGATCGCGGAAATCGGCGAATTCTGCCGTTCGAAAGGCATCATCTTCCACTGCGACGCCGCGCAAGCGACCGGCAAGGTGGTGATCGACCTGCAAAAGACCAAGGTTGACCTGATGACCTTCACCGCGCACAAAACCTATGGCCCGAAAGGCGTGGGCGCGCTGTACGTATGCCGCAAACCGCGCGTGCGTATCGAAGCCCAGATGCATGGTGGCGGCCATGAGCGCGGCCTGCGTTCCGGCACGCTGCCAACCCACCAGATCGTCGGCATGGGCGAAGCCTTCCGCCTGGCGAAAGTGGAAATGGACAGCGAAATCGCCCGCATCAAGGCGCTGCGCGACCGTCTGGCCAAAGGCCTGCAAGAGATCGAAGAAACCTACATCAACGGCGACATGGAACACCGCGTGCCGCACAACCTCAACGTCAGCTTCAACTACGTCGAGGGCGAGTCGCTGATCATGGCGGTGAAAGACCTGGCCGTATCGTCGGGTTCCGCTTGTACTTCGGCCTCGCTGGAACCATCTTATGTATTGCGCGCGCTGGGCCGTAGCGACGAACTGGCGCACAGCTCGATCCGTTTCACCATCGGCCGCTTCACTACTGAAGCCGATATCGACTTCGCGATTGAACTGATGAAGTCCAAGGTACACAAACTGCGTGAACTGTCGCCGCTGTGGGATATGTTCAAAGAAGGTATCGACATCAGCTCGATCCAATGGGCAGCCCACTAATTTTACAGATACAGGAGCATCAAAATGGCTTACTCGGAACAAGTACTGGACCACTACGAAAACCCACGTAACGTTGGCGCCTTCGAAAAAGGCGACGACAGCGTAGGCACCGGCATGGTGGGCGCGCCTGCTTGCGGCGACGTAATGAAGCTGCAAATCAAAGTGGGCGCCGATGGCGTGATCGAAGACGCCAAGTTCAAGACCTATGGCTGCGGTTCGGCCATCGCTTCCAGCTCGCTGGTGACGGAATGGGTCAAGGGCAAAACCCTGGATCAGGCACTGGCCATCAAGAACACCCAGATCGCCGAAGAGCTGGCGCTGCCGCCAGTGAAGATCCACTGCTCGATCCTGGCGGAAGACGCCATCAAGGCAGCGGTGCTGGACTACCAGAACAAGCACGCAACCGTAGCAGCGTAATTACGACACGTCGCCCCAGTCAACGCTGGGGCGCGGGAGAATCAAATGGCAATCACCCTGACCGAAAAAGCAGCGAAACACATCAACCGCTACATCGAGCGCCGCGGCAAGGGCATCGGTTTGCGCTTTGGCGTGCGTACCACCGGCTGCTCGGGCATGGCCTACAAGCTGGAATACGTGGACGAAGTGACGGCCGAAGACAGCATCTTCGAATCGCACGGCGTGAAAGTGTTCGTCGATCCGAAAAGCCTGCCGTACATCGACGGCACGGAGCTGGACTTCGCACGTGAAGGCCTGAACGAAGGCTTCAAGTTCAACAACCCGAACGAGAAAGACGCTTGCGGTTGCGGTGAAAGCTTCCGCGTCTGACACGTCATGCAGAATCACTTTGAACTCTTCAATCTGCCACAGCAGTTTGCCGTCGACGCGGATGCGCTGAACAGCGCCTACCGCGACGTCCAAAGCCGCGTCCATCCCGACAAGTTCGTCAACGCCACCGACGCTGAAAAGCGCGTGGCGATGCAGTGGGCCACCCGCGCCAACGAAGCCTATCAGACCCTGAAAAATCCGCAGAAGCGCGCGCAGTACATGTGCGAGCTGCATGGCGTTGATTTGCAGACCGAGTCGAATACGGCGATGCCGATGGCGTTCCTGATGCAGCAGATGGAGTGGCGTGAAGAGCTGGGCGATGCCCGCGCCGCCAAGGACAGCGATGCGCTGGAGTCGCTGGACGATCAGCTGCGCGCAGCGCGCAAGCAGCAGCTGGCGCAGATCGAACAGCAGATCAACGCAGGTGATTTTGCCGCCGCCGCCCAAGGCGTGCGCGCGCTGATGTTCCTCGAAAAATTCGGCGAAGAAGTCCGCTTCGCCTTTGAAGCAATCGAAGCTTGATGCGCTGGCGCCTGTCTGGCGCCGCTTCAAGTACTACAAAAAATACAGGTCCCGTCTCATGGCACTTCTGCAAATTTCCGAACCAGGCATGTCCACTGCACCGCACCAGCACCGGCTGGCGGTCGGGATCGACCTGGGCACCACCAACTCGCTGGTGGCGACTGTGCGCAACAGCATTCCAGAAGTGCTCAACGATGAAGACGGCCGCGCGCTGCTGCCGTCCGTGGTGCGCTATCTGCCGAACGGCCATGCCAACATCGGCTACAAGGCGCAGGCGGCGCAGACCACTGACCCCAAGAACACCATCGTGTCGGTGAAACGCTTCATGGGCCGTGGCCTGGCGGATATCGCTTACGCAGAGAACCTGCCGTACCAGTTTGTTGATGCTCCGGGCATGGTGCAGCTGAAAACCGTTGCTGGCGTCAAGAGCCCGGTGGAAGTGTCGGCGCAGATTCTGGCCACGCTGCGTCAGCGCGCGGAAGACTCGCTGGGCGACGATCTGGTGGGCGCGGTCATCACCGTGCCAGCTTACTTCGATGACGCGCAGCGCCAGGCGACCAAGGATGCAGCGCAACTGGCCGGCCTGAACGTGCTGCGCCTGCTGAGCGAGCCGACGGCCGCCGCGATCGCCTACGGCCTGGATAACGGTTCGGAAGGCGTCTATGCGGTCTACGATCTGGGCGGCGGCACCTTCGATATCTCGATTCTGAAATTGAGCAAGGGCGTGTTTGAAGTGCTGGCCACCGGCGGCGATTCCGCGCTGGGCGGCGACGACTTCGACCATCGCCTGTTCTGCTACATTCACCAGGAAGAAAAGCTGGCGCCGCTGTCGGACGAAGACACCGCGCTGCTGATGGTGAAAGCGCGTGAAGCCAAGGAACTGCTGTCCACCAAGGCCGAAGTGACGGTCGATGCCGCACTGAAGTCGGGCGAGCAGGTACACCTGACCATCACCGCCGAGAAGTTCCAGGAGATCACCAAACACCTGATCGAAAAGACCATGAAAGCCATCAAGAAAGCGCTGCGCGACGCCAATGTCGATGCGGACGATGTCGATGGCGTGGTCATGGTCGGCGGTGCGACGCGCATGCCGCATGTGCACCGCGCGGTCAGCGAGCATTTCCACACCACGCCGCACGCGAATATCGACCCGGACAAGGTGGTAGCGCTGGGCGCCGCCGTGCAGGCGAATCTGCTGGCCGGCAACCGCGCGGCGGGCGATGACTGGCTGTTACTGGATGTGATTCCATTGTCGCTGGGTATTGAAACCATGGGCGGCCTGGTTGAGAAGATCATCCCACGCAACTCGACGATTCCTTGCGCGCGCGCGCAGGAATTCACCACGTTCAAGGATGGCCAGACCGCGCTGGCGGTGCATGTGCTGCAGGGCGAGCGTGAACTGGTGGCGGATTGCCGCTCGCTGGCGCGCTTTGAACTGCGCGGTATCCCGTCGATGGCGGCTGGCGCTGCGCGTATCCGCATCACGTATCAGGTGGACGCGGACGGCCTGCTGTCGGTGTCGGCACGTGAACTGCGCTCGGGCGTGGAAGCGTCGATCACCGTCAAGCCTTCGTATGGCCTGGGTGACGATGACGTCGCGCGCATGCTGCAGGATTCGCACGCATCGGCCGAAGGCGACATGAAGGCGCGTGCGCTGCGGGAAGAACAGGTCGAGGCGGAGCGCATCCTGCTGGCGACGCAATCGGCGCTGGATGAAGATGGCGCGCTGCTGTCCGATGATGAGCGCGTGGCGGTCGATGTGCTGATGGCGCGTACCCGCGAGATCGTCGCCCAGTCGCTGACCGGTGCGGCGGATCACCAGGCGGTGAAGGCGGCGGTTGAGGCGCTGGCCCACGGTACCGAAGAATTTGCATCGCGCCGCATGGACCGTAGCGTGCGCAGCGCGCTGGCCGGCAAAGCGCTGGATCAAGTAGTCTGATATTTAGAAAAGAGTTCTCATGCCACAAATCGTATTCCTGCCCCACGCAAAACTGTGCCCAGATGGCGCGGTTGTTGAAGCCCCAGCCGGCAAAACCCTGTGCGACGTCATGCTGGAAAATGACATCCACATCGAGCACGCCTGCGAGAAGTCCTGCGCATGCACCACCTGCCACGTGCTGGTGCGTGAAGGCTTCGACTCGCTCAACGAAGCCAGCGAAACCGAAGAAGACCTGCTGGACAAGGCCTGGGGCCTGGAGGCCGTGTCGCGCCTGTCGTGCCAGGCCGTGGTGGCGGACGAAGACCTGGTAGTTGAAATTCCGAAGTACACCATCAATCACGCAAGCGAAGGCGGGCACTGATATGAAGTGGACTGACATCACCGCGATTGCGGAAGCGCTGTACGACAAGTATCCGGACGTCGATCCGGCCGCCATCCGCTTCACCGATCTGCACAACAAAATCATCGCGCTCGACGAGTTTGATGATGACACATCGCGCGGTGGTGAAAAGGTCCTCGAAGCAGTTCAGCAGGCGTGGATCGATGAAGCAGCCTAAGAACACCGTGGCAAAGATCGGCGCCACCGTCACCAGCGCCGACAACATGCCGGAAATCCGTGAAGGCCAGACCGTGGCGCTGCTGCAGGAACTGCACATCCTCACGCGTGATGGCAAGATGAACCAGGACAGCCGCCGCAAGCTGAAGCAGGTCTATCACCTGTACCAGTTCATCGAGCCGCTGCTCAAGGAAGTGCTGGCCGAGAAGGACAGCGTGTCGCTGGTCGACCACGGTGCGGGCAAGTCCTACCTGGGCTTCATCATCTACGACCTGTTCTTCAAGGCGCTGCAGGGAGACGCACATCGCGGCTCGCACATCTACGGCATCGAGACGCGCGAAGAGCTGGTGGCGCGTTCGCAGGAACTGGCCAAACAATTCAACTTCCCCGGCATGTCGTTCCTGCCGCTGTCGGTGGCCGAGTCCACCGAGTCCAAGCTGCTGCCGGAACAGATCGACGTCATCACCGCGCTCCACGCCTGCAATACGGCGACCGATGACGCCATCCAGTTTGCGTTGAAGAAGAAGGCCAGGCACATCGTTCTGGTGCCGTGCTGCCAGGCCGAAGTGGCTTCGGTCCTCAAGAAGAACAAGGGCCAGTCGCTGGGCAAATCCGCGCTGACCGAAATCTGGCGCCACCCGATTCACACCCGTGAATTCGGCAGCCAGATCACCAACGTGCTGCGCTGCCTGCAACTGGAGGCGCACGGCTACAGCGTTACCGTGACGGAGCTGGTGGGTTGGGAGCACTCGATGAAGAATGAACTCATCATCGCGACCTACAAAAACCTGCCGCGCAAGCGCCCGGCGGAACGCCTGAAAGAAGTGCTGGAGACTGTCGGTCTTCAGGAAATGGGCAACCGGTTCTTTACCGAAGAGGCAGCGTAATGGAGCAATGGCTGGATCTGCGCAGCGACACTGTGACCCAACCAGGTGCCGCGATGCGCGCGGCCATGAACGTTGCGCCGGTTGGTGATGACGTCTACGGCGACGACCCGACCGTCAATCGCCTGCAGGAATATGCTGCCGATTTGTTCGGTTTTGAAGATGCGCTGTTTGCGCCATCCGGCACGCAGAGCAATCTGCTGGCGCTGCTGGCCCACTGCGGCCGTGGCGACGAATACCTGGTTGGCCAGGAAGCGCATACCTACCGCTACGAAGGCGGCGGCGCTGCGGTGCTGGGCAGCATCCAGCCGCAGCCCATCATCAATCAGCCTGACGGCAGCATCGCGCTGGCCGACATCGAGTCTTACATCAAGCCGGACGATTTCCATTTTGCGCGCACCAAACTGCTGGCGCTGGAAAACACCATCAACGGCCGCGTGCTGCCGATGGAATACGTGCAGCAGGCGACCGCGCTGGCGCATGGTAAAGGCCTGTCCACGCACCTCGACGGCGCGCGCGTGTGCAATGCAGCGGTCAAGCTGGGTGTGAGCCCGCGCGGCATCGCCCAAGGCTTCGACTCCGTCTCGGTGTGCCTGTCCAAAGGTCTGGGCGCGCCGGTCGGTTCGGTGCTGCTGGGCAGCCGTCCGTTCATCAAGGAAGCCAGGCGCTGGCGCAAGATGCTGGGCGGCGGCATGCGCCAGGCCGGCATCCTGGCGGCCGGCGGCCTGTACGCGCTGGAACACAACATCCAGCGCCTGGCCGAAGACCATGACAACGCCACCTACTTCGCTGCCGAACTGGCGAAGATGAAGAACATCAAGGTCAGCACGCCGCAGACCAATATTTTCTACGTCGATGTGCCGTCGTTTGTCTGCAAGGGCCTCAACGATGTACTTGAGCTGACGCGCATCCGTGTGTCGATGTCGCCGCGTTTGCGCATCGTCACTCACATGGACACCAGGCGCGAAGACATCGAGCGCGCCATCACCGTATTTGGAGACTTCTTTGGATAACAGCGTACGCCTCTCCAAACGTGTGGCGGAAGACCGCCCATGCTCACGCCGCGAAGCGGAAATTTATATCGAAGGCGGTTTCGTCAGCATTGATGGCGTCGTCGTCGAAGAACCGGGCGCGCGCGTCAGGCCCGAGCAGGAAGTCACCGTTGCCGAAGACGCGACGCTGCTGGAGATCGTGCCCGTCACACTGCTGCTGCATAAACCGGCGGACGCCGCGCAGCCGCAGCACCTGCTGCGTGCCGATACGTTGACCCGCACCGCGCCGGGCCAACGCTTCCTCAAGCGCCATGTGGCGAACCTGACCGAACACCTGCCGCTGGACGCCAAGGCCAGCGGCCTGACCGTGTTCACGCAAGACTTCCGCGTCAACCGCAAATTCAGCGACGACATGGTGGAGCAGGAGATCATCGTTGAAGTTGCAGGCACCATCATCGAGGGCGGTTTGCAGCAGCTGAACCAGATCAACGGCAAAGTGAGCTGGCAGAACGAGACGCGCATGCGCTGGGCCGTCAAAGGCCTCAAGCTCGGCACCATCGAAAAGCTGTGCAAGGAAGTCGGCCTGAAGGTCGTGGCCATGAAGCGCATCCGCATCGGACGCATCTCCATGGCCAGCCTGCCGGCAGGTGAGTGGCGCTACCTGCAGGAATACGAAAGGTTCTGATTACCGCGCGGCGGCGCCCACAGTCTGCGACAGGATGAAGGCGTAAGTATCTGCCGCCTCCGCATCCTGTTGCGCACGCGTCGAGCCCATGCCGTGGCCGGCGTCAAAATCCACACGCAACAGCACCGGCTTGCCGCTGGCGGTCGCGGTTTGCAGGCGCGCTGCCATCTTCGCCGGATGGAACGGCGCGACGCGCGGATCGGTGACGCCAGTGGTCAGCAGGATCGCAGGATACCTGGCGCCATCCACCACCTGCTGGTAGCTGTCGATGCTCTTCAATGCCTTGAAGCCGGCAGCATCGGCAATCGCACCCCATTCAGGTTCTTCACCATAGCCGTTTTGCTCCGCCACGTAGCGCAGTGGGTTGTGCCAGCCCACGCCGGACACCACGGCCGCAAAAAGGTCTGGACGTTCTTCCAGCGCGCGGCCCATGGTGATGCCACCCGCTGAACGTCCGCCGATCGCCTGATACGCTGGCGAAGTGTAGCCCTTGGCCTGCATGTCTTCGCACACGGCGATCAGGTCGCGCCAGGTGTTCGGCTTGTTTTCCAGTTGTCCTGCACGATGCCATTCGCGGCCAAACTCGCCGCCGCCGCGGACGTTGGCGTAGCCGACAACTGCTCCCTGATCGACCAAGGCCAGCGTGCGCCCAGCAAAGGCGGGCGAATACGCGGCCGCGCCGTAGCTGCCGTAAGCGGAGATGAAGGCAGGATTTTTACCGTCCAGCTTCAGGCCTTTTTTGTAGATCACACTGTACGGTATCTGCGTGCCGTCTTTGGCGGTCGCGAAACGGCGCTCGGTGGTATAGGCGCTGACGTCGATGGCTGGTTTGGGCGTGATGCCGGTATCGGCCAGTTTGCCATCCGCATTGACGGACCAGATGCCGGTCGGCTGCAACCAGCCGGACAGAATTGCCAGTGCGCCCGGTGCATCCTGATCGGCGTCGATGGCGCCCAGCGTGCCGTCGAAGGGCAGGGCGATGCTGGTGACTTTGCCGTCGTTGTTCAGGCGTTGCAGGCGTCCCAGGCCGCCATCGATGGAGCGGATGTACAAGCCTTCCCTGGCGCGCGCCATGCTTTGCAATACCAGCGTGGATTCCGGCACCACTTCGGTGGCGGAGGCAAATGATGGCGCTTTGGCGGACGTCTTCACGATGCGTCCGCGCGGATGGCTGCGCGTGGACAGCAGGTACAGATTGTCGCCAGTCAGATCGAACTCGCTGACTTCATCGGCAAAGTCGGCGGCCAGCTGCCATTTGGCCTTGCGGGCCAGGACGTCTTTCAGCGGTGCGGTGTAGATGCGCTTTTCCTGGCGTACGTCGGCCAGCATCAGGATCGCGGTGGCCGAGTGCGACGAGGCGAAGATCAGCGGCATCTGGATGTTTTCGTACTGGACGGCTGGATCCAGGCCGCGCTTCATCAGGATCGGATCTTTGCCCGCGTCGCTGCCGACTTTGTGGAAGCGTACTTGCGAGTCGAGGAAGCGTTCCGGCGTGTTGACCTTGCCGGTCAGCTGGTTGTAGAAGAAGCCTGAGCTGTCGGCCAGCCAGCTAGGGCTGGCGCCTTGCGTGTCGGCGATGCGCTCTTTCAGTATGGTGCCGCTGCGGACGTCCATGATGTGCAGCACCGAGTCTTCGCTGCCGTCTTTCGACAAGCCGTAAGCCAGCTTGCTGCCGTCCGGCGAGGCTTGCCACCAGTCCAGCGAGATGTGGCTGTCTTTGGTATCGAGCTTGGTTGGATCGACCAGCACACGGTCCTTGCCGTTCTCGCGCACGAACAGTTTGAAGTTGTTGGAGCCGGCCGGGCGCTGCTGGTAGAACAGGCGCGCGGCGGTCTTCTGCATATGCGCGGGCGCGGCGATGTCGCCGGACAGCTGCTGGATGCGCTTGAGCAGTTCATCGCGCCGGGGCAGCGTGTCGAGGATGGCGCGGGTGTGGGCGTTTTGCTGTTTGAGGAAGGGCAGCCACTCGGGATCTTTGTCGTTCTCCATCCAGCGGTAGCGGTCGACGATGGCTTCGCCGAAGTAGGTATCGCTGACGGGCTCCACGCGCGCGACGGGGGCGGGTGGAATGTCGGCGGCAGTGGCTGCGGATGCCGCCAGGGCGAGCAGCGCAGCGTAGATGGCAGGTTTCATTTCGGTCCTCAGTGGCAGAAAAGCTTATTCTGCCACGAAAGATTGCGAAAATTACACGGCGGCTGCGGTCTTCTTTTTCTTTTCCAGCGGCGGCAGCTGGACCAGGCGGGTGCCGGCCAGTTTATCGTGCAGGAATTGACGGTCTTTGTCGAGGAAGGCCGTGAGCGACCACAGCAGGATACCGGCCAGGACGGCGCCCAGGGCCTGCCAGCGATGCAGGTCCAGTGCCAACGCGGCGATCAGTGCGGGCAGTACCCACATCCAGCTCAGCAGGTAGCGCACGGCGGCCACGCGCGGCGACACGAGGCCGCCGTCGGCGCCGACCAGCTTCATGCGCCAGGTCTTCATGGCCAGCGTCTGGCCGTCGCGATGCCATTGGTGGATGAAGTAGAAACCCAGCACGATAAAGGCCAGGGCCTGGCGCATGTGTTCGATCAGCGGTGCGTGGCTGGCCTGGGTGATGACCTCAAAAATCAGGAAAGGCAGGAACAGCACGGCAAAGCCGAGCAGGGATTCGTACACCATCGAAATCAGACGGCGTTTGACGGTCGGATTATTTGACATCGGCAGGGGCAGGGGCAGGTTGGGGCGTGGGGGCGGCTGGCGCCGGGCCGGTCGGCACCGGTGTCACATTGGATGCGTTGGGCAACGGAGCGCTCGCGTCGGCTGGCGGCACCACAGGCGGCACCACAGGCGGCACCACTGGCGTGGCCACGCCCGGCGAAGCGCTCGGCGTGGCAGGCTTGATCGGCGCCACCGTGTGCGCCTTGGCTTGCGTTGGCGTTGGCAGGTTGGCGACCTGCTTCTTGGTCGCCGCTTTGGCCGCCAGTTCTTTCTTTTGTTCGTCCGTCAGCTGCTGATAGGATTCCCACGACGTCGATTTCTGCGTCGGGTTCAGCTTTTGCGCGCGCGCGTAATTCTGGCGCACCTGGCGCCGTTCTTCCGGCGTCATGCGAACCCACTCGCGCATGCGCTCCTGTACGCGCACCTGCTCGTCCGGCTTCATCTTGGCGTAGCGGTTGGCGATGCCCAGCCACTTCTGCTTGCGCACGGCGTCCATCTGGTCCCACTCGCCCGCGAGCGGCTCCAGCGCCTGCTGCTGGGCAGGCGAGAGATTTTTCCACAGGATTTTTTCCGGCGCATTGGCGGCGTTCTTGCCCTGGATGGCGGCCACTGGCGCCTTCACCAACTCCGGCGCGTCAGGCTGATTGCCGACCCAGACCGCGCCCGCTGCTGCTACCGCTAACACCGCTACTGTTCCTGCGCCCCATTTGGCGCGACCGCTCCATGCCATCCCGTTACTCGCTTTGCGATAGATAAGCGTTAAAGCCGTGGTCCAGGTAGGCGTTCAGCGGCAGCTCGTCCGACAGCACGGCCGCATCGATTTCCGCCAGGTCGGCGATGCGTTCCTGCTGCTCGTACTGGTAGATGCCCACCATGCCGATCACCAGAGCCAGCGCCGGCACCACCATGCTTACGCGGCCCAGCCAGCTGAATTGCGAGAAGAAACCGCTGATGCCGCCGCCGGCGGCAGCCAGTTCGGTTTTAGCAACACGCACGGAAAGCGGCACTTCCACGTGGGCTTTCTTGCGCGCGAGCGCCATCTTGCGCGCCTGCGCCAGGCGGTCTGTGGTCGAAGCAGGCAGCTCGTCCAGCTTGTCATTGAGCGCGTGGCGCACCTTGTAAGCGAAGTTCAGATCGTCGGTGTTCATAATTTAATTCCCTTGGCTGCCAGCGCCTCGGCGAGCGCGTGTGTTGCACGTGAGCAATGCGTTTTGACGCTGCCTTCCGAGCAGCCCATGGCTGCGGCGGTTTCGGCGACGTCCATATCCTGCCAATAACGCATCAGGAAGGCTTCGCGTTGACGTGCCGGAAGTTTTTGTACCTCGGCATCGATGATGGCCAGCGTTTGCTGGCGTTCGACCTGGTCGGCACTCGATTCGCCGCCGCCATCCTCGCCGGCATACGATTCGAGTATATCAAAGTCCTCATGCTCGTCGCCCGCGGGAGCCATGCCGGAAAACAGGCTGACCCACGAGTTGCGGACTTTCTCGCGCCGGAAGTAGTCGAGGATAGTTGTTTGTAAGATACGTTGAAACAGCATCGGCAGCTCGGCTGCCGGCTTGTCACCGTATTTTTCGGCAAGCTTGATCATCGCGTCCTGGACAATGTCCAGCGCGGATTCGTCCTTGCGTACTGCGTAGACGGCTTGCTTGAAGGCCCGGCGTTCGACGTTTTCGAGGAAGTCGGATAATTCTTTGTCTGTGGCCATGCGTCGGGAAAGGGGGCTGCCGGGTGTTTTGAACTGAGGCGCATGCTAGCAAAAAACGTCAGGTTTTGCATGGTTTTGCGTCAAATACAATCAATTTCCGAATTAGCTCTTGCTCAAAGCCGATATGCGGTGGTACCGTATGGGACGCTTTGAACAACCCCGAAGCTCTATGGTCTGGTCGCAGCAGGCACACAACGCCGCAAACGACACGACGCGCTTTCATTTAGTAGGCAGTTTGCTCTCGCCCACGCCACAAGCGTGAGAGGTACGCAACACCAACTACAGAAAACCCGGCCAAACGAGAGTTTGCGCTAGCACCGCTTTGCACGCCACTACGGTTGGCGGAAGAGGCAGTGCGACCGCATAAATAAAGGGAAGCAGGGCAGAGCTGTAGCGGTGGGCATACTTCGTTAGGACAGAGCATCCAATCAATCTCCTATGGACCTTGAAAGGAATGTTTCATGAATACCGAAGCATCATCACAATTCACAGGCGCAGAAATACTGGTGCGCTGTCTGGCAGAAGAAGGCGTTGAACACGTCTTTGGCTACCCAGGCGGAGCCGTACTGTATATCTACGACGCCATCTTCAAGCAAGACAAATTCCAACACGTTCTGGTACGCCATGAGCAGGCTGCGATCCACGCTGCCGATGCCTATTCGCGCTCGTCGAACAAGGTTGGCGTTGCGCTGGTGACGTCGGGTCCGGGTGTGACCAATGCCGTGACCGGCCTCTCTACCGCCTACATGGACTCCATCCCCATGGTCGTGATCTCGGGCCAGGTGCCCAGCCACGCCATCGGCCAGGATGCGTTCCAGGAATGCGACACCGTCGGGATTACCCGTCCGGTGGTCAAGCACAATTTCCTCGTCAAAGACGTCAAGGATTTGGCGGAAACCGTCAAGAAAGCCTTCTTCATCGCCCGCACCGGCCGTCCTGGCCCTGTGCTGGTCGATATTCCGAAGGATATCTCGATGCACAAAACCAGCTTCTCGTACCCGAAAGAGGTCGAGATGCGCTCGTACAAACCGGTGGACAAAGGCCACTCCGGCCAGATCCGCAAGGCAGTCCAGCTGCTGCTGCAAGCTGAACGCCCGATGATTTACACGGGCGGCGGCGTGATCCTGGCCAATGCCTCGCCGGAACTGAACAAGCTGGTCGACAAGCTCGGCTTCCCGGTCACCAACACGCTGATGGGCCTGGGCGCCTACCCGGCCAGCAACGAGAAATTCGTTGGCATGCCGGGCATGCACGGCACCTACGAAGCCAATATGGCGATGCAGAACTGCGACGTGCTGATCGCGATTGGCGCGCGCTTCGATGACCGCGTGATCGGCAATCCAAAGCACTTTGCTTCCAACCCGCGCAAGATCATCCACGTGGACATCGATCCATCGTCGATCTCCAAGCGCGTCAAGGTCGACATTCCGATCGTCGGCAACGTCAAGGACGTGCTGATCGAGTTCCTGGCCCAGCTCGATGCCAGCGATGCCAAGCCCAACCAGCCGGCACTCAAGGACTGGTGGAAGCAGATCACCGAATGGCGCGGCCGCGACTGCCTGAAATATCCAAGCTCGGACCTGGTCATCAAGCCGCAAGCCGTGGTGCAAAGCCTGTGGGAAGTGACCAAAGGCGACGCCTTCATCACCTCCGACGTCGGCCAGCACCAGATGTGGGCCGCGCAGTACTACGGCTTCGACAAGCCTAAGCGCTGGGTCAATTCCGGCGGCCTGGGCACCATGGGTGTGGGCCTGCCGTACGCCATGGGCGTGCAGATGGCCAATCCGGGCGCCACCGTGGCCTGCGTCACGGGCGAAGGCTCGATCCAGATGTGCATTCAGGAGCTGGCGACCTGCAAGCAGTACCACCTGACGCCCAAGATCATCATGCTGAACAACCGCTTCCTCGGCATGGTCCGTCAGTGGCAGCAGATTGATTACGGTTCGCGCTATTCCGAGTCCTACATGGATTCGCTGCCGAACTTCGAGAAGCTGGCAGAGGCCTATGGCCACGTCGGCATGCGCATTGAAAAACCGGGTGATGTGGATGGCGCGCTGCGTGACGCCTTCGCCATGAAGGACAAGCTGGTCTTCATGAACTTCATTACGGATCAAGGAGAAAACGTCTGGCCAATGGTGAAAGCCGGCAAAGGTCTCTCTGAAATGCTGCTGGGCTCGGAGGACCTCTAATATGCGACACATTATTTCTGTTTTGCTGGAAAACGAAGCCGGCGCGCTGTCCCGCGTGGTGGGCCTGTTCTCGGCACGCGGCTACAACATCGAAACGCTGACCGTGGCGCCGACCGAAGATCCAACCTTGTCGCGCATGACCATCGTGACCACCGGTTCGGATGACATCATCGAGCAGATCACCAAGCACCTGAACCGCCTGATCGAGGTGGTGAAGGTGGTGGACCTGACCGAAGGCCAGCACATCGAACGCGAACTGATGCTGATTAAAGTGCGCGCCGTGGGCAAGGAACGCGAAGAGATGAAACGCACGGCGGACATCTTCCGCGGCCGCATCATCGACGTCACCGAGAAGAGCTACACGATTGAACTGACCGGCGCCAAGACCAAGCTCGACGCGTTCATCGATTCGATCGACCGCGCTTCGATCCTGGAAACGGTACGTACCGGCGGCTCCGGCATCGGACGCGGCGAACGCATCCTCAAAGTTTAAGCACAGCCTACCCGGCTTCATGCACTAGCACCTCACACTCAAAATACATAGGAATGAACATGAAAGTTTTCTACGACAAAGACGCTGACCTCTCCCTGATCAAAGGCAAAAACGTCGCCATCATCGGCTACGGTTCGCAAGGCCATGCACACGCACAAAACCTGAGCGACTCCGGCGTCAACGTGACCGTTGGCCTGCGCAAAGGCGGCGCTTCGTGGCAGAAGGTGGAGAAGGCCGGCCTGAAGGTCGCTGAAGTGAACGAAGCAGTCAAAGCTGCCGACGTCATCATGATCCTGCTGCCGGACGAGAACATCGCCCAGGTCTACAACGAAAACGTCGCACCGAACGCCAAGCAAGGCGCGGTACTGGCCTTCGCCCACGGCTTCAACGTGCACTACGGCCAGGTTGTGCCACGTGCCGACCTGGACGTGATCATGGTGGCGCCGAAAGCCCCAGGCCACACCGTGCGCGCGACCTACACCCAGGGCGGCGGCGTGCCACACCTGATCGCTGTGTACCAGGACAAGTCCGGCGTCGCCCGTGACATCGCGCTGTCGTACGCATCGGCCAACGGCGGCGGCAAGGCCGGCATCATCGAAACCAACTTCCGCGAAGAGACCGAGACCGACCTGTTCGGCGAACAGGCCGTGCTGTGCGGTGGTGCGGTTGAACTGATCAAGGCTGGCTTTGAGACCCTGACCGAAGCGGGCTACGCGCCGGAAATGGCTTACTTCGAGTGCCTGCACGAACTGAAACTGATCGTTGACCTGATCTATGAAGGCGGCATCGCCAACATGAACTACTCGATCTCGAACAACGCGGAGTACGGCGAGTACGTGACCGGTCCTAAGGTCGTGACCTCGGCCACCAAGGACGCGATGCGCCAGTGCCTGAAAGACATCCAGACCGGTGAATACGCCAAGTCCTTCATCCTGGAAAACAAGGCCGGCGCACCAACCCTGATCTCGCGCCGCCGCCTGACTGCTGAGCACCAGATCGAAGAAGTCGGCGCCAAGCTGCGCGCCATGATGCCTTGGATCGCCAAGAACAAGATGGTTGACCAGTCGAAGAACTAAGCAGTTCCTCCTCACGCAAAAGCCGGCTTCGCGCCGGCTTTTTTTATTTGCTCATGTAGTGATAGAGGATGGCCAGTAGGATCAGAAAGGCCAGGCCGATGAGGGATGTGGCCGGTTCGGAAAAGCTGACTTTACCGTCACGACGCGAGTAAACAAACGTGCGGTCGTAGAATACTTCCCTGACGTTTTCTGCACGGGCGTGGCCCAGCGACAGCACGGGAATGATGACGCGCCCGATGCTATAAAGCACGACGTTGAATAGCAGCGATATCAGACACTCTGCGATGAAAGCCATGGCGATCCCCTTGATGAAATCGCATCATAGCAAACGTCATGCGGCGACCGATTAGTCAGGGCTTAAGCTGCATGCGCCGCCGCCACGCGCGGGCGCCGACCAGGACGAGTCCGGCGGCGAACATCGCATAGCTTGCCGGCTCCGGAACCGGGTTGGCCAGCAGTGCAACTTCGTTGCCACTCAGGGCGCCGCTGTAGATGCGGACATCGTCGATGGTGCCGTTGAAGTATTCGCCGTAGGGGGCGAACTGGGCGCCGAAGCGGGTGGCGGTGCCGCTTGTGCCGCTGCCATAGGCATAGCCAACCGAAGCGGCCAGCGTGCCGTTCACATACAGGCTGGAGGTGTTGCTGCCGGCATCAACTGTGAGTGCATAGTGCGTCATTACGCCAGGCGCGGCGAAGGCGACACCGGTCGACCCCCAGGCATCGCTGGCGCGCATATTGCCGCCCGGGTCGGTGCCGATGTAGAAACCGCCGCCGCTGTAGGCTTGTGAAATCACTTCGGTGTAACTGCCCTGGCTGACAGCGCGCGTGGCGAAAAAGCTGACGGAGTAGCTGCCGCTGGTCGGCACCAGGAACGAGGAAAACTGCACGTAGTCACCATCGCCATCGAGCGTCAGGACGCCGCCTGAAGTGCTGGCATCGCCGACCAGCGTACCGTTCGCGCTACCTGCGCTGTCGGTGACGCCCGAGCTGAAGTCATAGTGGTGAATCAAGGTTGCCGCCTGAGCGAGTGGTGCGCCAGTCAGCATACAGAATGCAACCACGGAAAGCGCTTTGTTAGCGTTCATTTTTTGTCTCCTCGCGGCGGGTGTGCATTTTATGATAGTACTCATCCCCGCAGCCTTCCAGCTACTTCTGCGAATTTGTTCGCGTTAAACCACACAAGTTTCTGAGATCAAACTTTGCTGGCCGCCAGCGTTTTGGACATGGACAGCATTTTCTTCATGCCCAGCTGGACCAGCAGTGCGCAGATGAAGGCGCAACTGAAGGCAACCACTGGCGGCTGCTGGCGCAGCAGCATGGACAGGCTGACACAGAATACCGCGAAGGCGTAATAACCCAGCATCATGCCACGCAGCAGCGCGACGGCGAACGCGCGGCCTGAGCGCACATGGGAAAATCCCACCAGTACCGTGCTCATCACCGGGAACATGGCAAAGAAGCCGCTCAGGCGCGGACCGATGGTGGCGGCGATCAGGCTGACGGTCAGCACCAGCACGGCGCCGGCCAGCATGCGCCATGGCAGGTCGCTCGCGCCGGTGGGCTTGCCAGTGGATACGGCTTCCGCAGCCGGAAACAGCCTGGGCGATATCCATAGCGCAGCGATCACGCAGACGAAGCTTAGGCCCAGCGGCAACTGCTTGGCCTGCAAGCCTGCTACTGCCAGCGCGTAGGCGGCCAGGGCGCAGAGCATGGCGCCGGCCATGGCATAGCGTTGCGCCGCCCATGCGTAGGCAACGCTGAATACGAGGATGGCAACCACCGCCAGCAAGGTGCCTTCCGCTGCGGTCGCTGCAAATGCCGGTCCTTGCTCCAGCGTGATGGTGAGCAGGATGGGACCGGAAACAATGGGAAATGCCGATAGCCAGCCCGCGACCCCCGGCCCCCATTTGCGGCCCACCAGCGTAACGGAGTAGATCAGACACGGCACCAGAAACAGTTTGAGCAGCAGTATGGAAAACATCGTTCGCACGTGGCCAGTGAAAGATGGCGCATCCTAGCAGAGTTTTCGGACGATTCCACAATGTGAGAATGTGCGTATATTGCAATGTTTCAACAAGGTATGATGGCCGGTCTCATCAACTTTCTGTTTGCGATCATGAAGCGACCTACCTCTGTCAGCGTTATTGCCTGGATTATCCTGGCCACCTCGGTGTTTTCGCTGGTGGTCAATTACAAGAATATGGACAATCCGTTGGTGGTGGAGTTGATGGCCAAGAGTCTGCTGCCGATGTCGCTGCAATACGCCATGATGTACCTGGGTCTGGTGATTGCCGGCGTGGCCGCAGTAGCGATGCTGAAAGGCCTGGACTGGGGCCGCAAGCTGTATTTCGGCTGGAGTATCTTTGGCATGATCGTCGCCCTGGCGACTTCGCCGCTGAAAGTGGCGTTGATCCCGGGCGCAGTGGTGCTGGCGATCATGGCTTATTTCCTGTATCGCCCGAAAGCCAATGCCTATTTCGTCCCGCAAGGCGCCACGGGCAATGCGTAAGGTCCTGAGCGTTATTTTCCTGAGTCTGTCCGGCCTGCAGTTTTTTATCGTGAACGTGCTGGCCTTCCTTTCTGGCTTGCCGCTTGTCGGCAAGCTGAGTTCCCTGGCGATCTTCACGGGCGCGGCGCTGGTTCCGCATCTGATTGGTCTGGCGTTTGGCGGCTTTCGTTACTGGAAGCGGGATACCGGCTTGGTGTTGTTGTCGGTGGCGGGCGTGACGGCGTTTATGATGCTGAGCATCGTCTGCCTGTTCAAGAGCGAGGAGTTTGTCCACTTGACGGGCGAGAATGCCTTCAACGCGTTCTCCAGCTTCTACGCGGGTGGCGCATTGCTGGCATTGAATGCAGGCCTGGGCTGGCTGCTGGTGAAGACCGGGCCAAGGCGCGTGGCAATTGAGTAAATGTTACAAACAGTCACTATGTCTTACAGGTTTCGTTTGTAAATTCATGTAAAGTGCGGCTTGTCGTAACCTTAACTATGGAGCCTGTATGACCATCATGAAAAACTTCTCCGCCGTCGCTGCAATCACTACCATCGCGCTGGCTGCGCATGCCGCTCCTACGGATTCCGTGCCAACCGCAGGCACGCTGGTCGTGGTGCCAGCCTTTGGTGAAGTCAAGCACGTCAACGACCAGGTGGTCGTGACGCTGGCGATTGAAGAGCAGGACAAGGACAAGGCTGCTGCCGCTTCGCGCGTCAATACCAAGATGAAGCAGGGCCTGGAGATCGTCAAGAAAGAAGATCCGCAAGCCAGCCTGAAAACGCAGGGCTATTACACCTACCCGGTGTATCCGGAAGAGCGCATGCTGCCGAACGGCCAGCCGGTCAAGCAGCGCATGCCGACCGCATGGCGCGTGGGCCAGTATCTGGAAGTGACCACCACCAATCTGGATAAACTGCCCAAGACGGTCGCCGCTGCGCAAAAAATCCTGACCCTGAACAGCATCAACTTCGGCCTGACGCCGGAGACCACCAAAAAGCTGGACGATCAGCGCATTGCCGCCACCTACAAGAACCTCAACGAGCGTATCACCTCGATCGCCAACGCCATGGGCCGCAAGGTCGGCGATGCTGTGCTGGATACCGTGGACTTCGAAGGCTCAGGCAATTACGCCCAGCGTGAGCAAGCCTACGCACCAGCACCGATGGCGATGCGTATGAAAGCTGCCGACGCGGTGGAAGTGGCCGAGCCGAGCTTCGAGCCAGGTGAAACCACGCTGCAGATGCAGCTGGTGGGCAAGGTCCGCTTCAAATAAGGCATAGACGGCGACAGCGTTCGCAGTACTTTTTTTAACACTGGGAGTTTGCAATGAAATATATCGCTGCCGCCGCCATGATGGCGTGCGCCTTGTCCGCGCATGCCGCGCCGCTGGAACCTTTGCCGACCAGCGGCGCGCTGATTGTCGTCCCCGCGTTTGGTGAAGTCAAACACGTCAATGATCAAGCCACCATCACGCTGTCGGTGGAGGAGGTGGACAAGGACAAGGCGCTGGCCGCCTCGCGCGTCAATCAGAAGATGAAGCAGGGGCTGGAGATCGTCAAGAAGGCTGACCCGCAGGCGAGCCTGAAGACGCAAGGCTATTACACCTATCCCGTTTATCCGGAAGAAGTGGCGCCGCCACCAGGCCAGCCGCGCAAGCCGCGCGTGCCGACCTCCTGGCGTGTTGGCCAGTCGCTGCAGGTGGTGACCGCGAATCTCGACTCGCTGCCGAAAACCGTCGCCGCAGCGCAGGGCATACTCAGTCTGAACAATCTGTATTTCAGCCTGAAGCCAGAAACCACGCGTGAGATGGAAGACCAGCGTATCGCCGCTACCTATCTGAATCTGAATGAGCGCGTCAACTCCATCGCCAAGGCCATGGGCCGCAAGGTCAGCGACGTGGTGGTCGACACGGTGGACTTTGAAGGTTCCGGCAATTACGGCGACCGCGTGGCAGCCGCCGGCTCGCGTGCGATGCCGATGATGGCAGCGCCCGCAATGGCGGCGGCGCCAGTGGTGGCCGAGCCTAGCTTTGAGCCGGGTGAAACCACGCTGACCATGCGCCTGGTCGGCAAGCTGCGCTTCAAATAATCTATGGCTGGACGCCGCGCGCGAGCAGGGCGTCCAGTTGCGCGTACAGCGCACCAAACTGCGCATTGGCGACCCGGCAGTAGCTGCAGGTTTGCAGGTGCGCGTTGAGTGCGTCCAGCTGCTCGCGTTTCAAAGCTTCGTCACGCGCGCTGATGACCAGGTAGGTCGTCTCGCGGCAAGTCAGTGGCTTGTTCATTCCAGTTCTCCCCAGCCTCGCACGGCGCATTCACGCAAGCGCATGCGCGCGCGGTACAGCACCACGCGCAGATTGCCCGCACTCACGGTGCAGCTGTCTTCAATTTCCTTGAGCTCCATGCCGAGGTATTCCCGCATCAGGAATAGCCGCGCAGTCTCCTGCGGCAAACGGTTCATGCAGATTTCGATGATGTCGAGCAGCTGCCTCTCCGCCGTCCTGGTGGCGCCGCAGACGGTATCGATAAACACTTCCGGATGCCAGGCATCGTCACTTGTGAACAGCGCGTCGAATTCGCGCAGGTCGGCATCGATGCCCTCCGGTGAAGGCGGGGCAAAGCGGCGCGCGCGGATCGCATCGATGATTTTGTGGCGCAGGATGGCGGTCAGCCAGCTGCGCAGACTGGCGCGTGCCTGGTAACTGTCCCAGGCCTTGATGGCGCCCAGCAGCGCTTCCTGCACCGCGTCTTCCGCGTCGGCGGACGAGGCAAGCTGCAGGCGCGCCAGGCGCAGCAGAAAGGGGCGCTCCAGTGCCAGCAGCTGCCACGGGTCTGTCAACTGCTTGCTCATTGGCTGCGGCGGCCCAGTGAAATCGCATACGCGGGCGCGCGGGCGCGCAGGATGGGATCATCCGACGGCGTGACGGCGGCAGGCAGCGTGACGGGCATGAAGACGATGCCATCGCAGGCGTCGGCGCCGGCCAGGCTGGTCACGCGCAGTGTGCCCAGTGTCACGCGGTCAGTGCCTTGCCAATGCTGGGACGAATCGTTCAGCGCGTCGCCTGGCGCCGGCAGCTGCGCGTAAAAAGTGAATTCCACCGGCTTGGCGGCGAGCCGCTGCGCCAGTTCCTGTTCGAGGAAAGTGTCGGACATGGTCTGCTCTTCTTCGTCGGTCAGATAGTGTGTGCCGGCGGCCGGTTCGGCCACGATGCGCGCGTGCTGTCTGGCGCCGCTGGCGTTTTCAAACACGAAAGCGTTGGTGGAGAAATAGGGCGTGGACGCGTAGGAAGCCGGAGCGGCGTGTGCTGCCAGCAGAGCTGGCTGGTTTTTGCCGTCCGGGTAGCGCGCATTGTGGGCGGCGATTTTGGCCGGATCGGGTTTTTTGGTGATGGGGTCGGACACACGCGCTTCCAGAAAACTTACAAAGGATGCGGGTGTGGCGGCAAAGAACACCGGCTCGGAAATCAGCAGCAGGTCGTAAGTCTCGCCGCCGCCCGTCAGGCGCATCGACAGTCCACGCACGGAGCGGCTTTTGTCGGAGACGCCGGGATTGCCGCCGCCGATGGAAAAGCGCAGCAGCGCGTCCACTTTGGACTGCGCGAAAAAGGGGCTGTGGGCGAATTGTGCAGCCTTGGCGGCCGGGATGAAATCGCCGCGTGCGCAGAAGCCTTTGGCGTGCGAGGCGCGCTTGCCCGCATGCTTGCCGAACGTGCCGTTGAGCGCATCGACCAGTGCGGCGGGGCCGGGGGCATCGGTCTGGGCGACGGCGGGCAGTTGGTTCAGCATCAGGGTGCAGGCGGCGAGGACGGCTGGTTTCACGTTGTTCTCCAAAAGGGTTCAGATAACGTTAAGTCGCAGCATCCGGCGGTTTGTTACAGCTATTTTCGATGACCCATGGTAACAGATCCATTTTTATGGTCGCCTCCTCTATAATGACGGAGCAACCTTAATAAAGAGAAAACGGACTCCTATGCCCAACTTCCCCCGCCGCCGCGCCAAATCCGCGGCCCAGGCCAAGCTGCCTAAAACGTCACGCTTCAGCCGTTTTGCGCGCCGCGCCCGCGGAGAGGATCTCGACCGGCCGCGCCACCGTGGCATCTATCTGTTGCCAAATGCATTCACGACGGCCGCGCTGTTCTGCGGTTTCTATGCCATCGTGATGGCGATGAACCAGAAGTTCGAGCATGCCGCGTGGGCCATTTTCATCGCCATGGTGCTTGACGGGCTGGATGGCCGCGTCGCGCGCCTGACCAATACGCAGAGCGAATTTGGCGCGCAGTATGACTCGCTGTCGGACATGGTGTCGTTTGGCGCGGCGCCGGCGCTGGTGGTGTACGAATGGTCGCTGCGTGGCCTGGGCAAGCTGGGTTGGATCGCGGCCTTTGTCTACTGCGCCGGCGCGGCGCTGCGGCTGGCGCGCTTCAATACCAATATCGAAGTGGTGGACAAGCGCTACTTCCAGGGCATGCCGTCGCCATCGGCGGCTGCGCTCATGGCCGGCATCGTGCTGATGATGGTAGAGCTGGAGGTGTCCGGCCTGGAAATGGCATGGGCCTCGTGGGGCATCGCGGTGTTTGCGGGCCTGACCATGGTCAGCAACGTGCCGTTCTACAGCTTCAAGGACATCAACTTCCGCAAGTCGGTGCCGTTTATTGCGGTGTTCCTGATTGCGCTGGCCCTGGCGCTGATCGCGATCAAGCCGGCGGTGACGCTGTTCCCGCTGTTTGCGGTGTACGGCCTGTCCGGCTACGTGGTAGCCGCCTGGCGCGCCGCCAAGGGCAAGAAGGTGAGCCTGATCCAGACCGATATGGACAGCGACGATCCGAGCGAACGGCGCTAAACCCGGGCGGTAGGCCCTGAGATTCAAGCAACGCAGCATCAGCCACGGAGCTATCATGAGCAACTCATCCAACCGCCTGATTATTTTCGACACCACGCTGCGCGACGGCGAGCAATCGCCGGGCGCGTCGATGACCCGCGACGAGAAGGTCCGCATCGCCAGGCAGCTCGAGCGCTTGCGCGTGGATGTCATCGAGGCTGGCTTTGCGGCGGCATCGCCCGGCGACTTCGAATCCATCAAGGCCATCGCCACGGCGGTGCGCGAATCCACCATCTGCTCGCTGTCGCGCGCCAATGACCGCGACATTGCCCGCGCCGCCGAAGCGCTGGCGCCCGCCGAGCGCAAACGCATCCACACATTCATCGCCACCTCCAAACTGCACATGGAGGCCAAGCTGCGCATGCTGCCGGAACAGGTGCTGGTACAGGCGCGCAATGCGGTGCGTTTCGCGCGCCAGCATACGGACGACGTTGAGTTCAGTCCGGAAGACGGCAGCCGTTCGGACGAGGACTTCCTGTGCCGCGTGCTGGAAGGCGTGATCGAGGAGGGCGCGACCACCATCAACTTCCCGGACACCGTGGGCTATGCCGTGCCGGAGCTGTTTGGCGAAACTATCCGCCGCCTGCGCGAGCGCATTCCCAATTCCGACAAGGCCGTATGGTCGGTGCACTGCCATAACGACCTGGGACTGGCGGTGGCCAATTCGCTGGCCGGCGTGATGATCGGCGGCGCGCGGCAGATCGAGTGCACCATCAATGGCCTCGGCGAGCGGGCCGGCAATACAGCGCTGGAAGAAGTGGTGATGGCGCTGCGTACGCGCGGCGGCTACTACAACCTGGAGTGCGGCATCGATACCACGCAGATCGTGGCGGCCTCCAAGATGGTGTCGCAGATTACCGGCTTTGCGGTGCAGCCGAATAAGGCGGTGGTGGGCGCGAACGCGTTTGCCCATGCTTCCGGCATCCACCAGGACGGCATGCTGAAATCGCGCGAGACCTACGAGATCATGCGCGCGGAAGATGTGGGCTGGACCGCGACCAAGATCGTGCTGGGCAAGCTGTCGGGCCGCAACGCCTTCAAGCAGCGCTTGCAGGAGCTGGGCATCGACCTGGCGTCCGAGGCCGAGGTCAATGCGGCGTTTGCGCGCTTCAAGGAGCTGGCGGACCGCAAGGCTGACATCTTTGACGAGGATATCCTGGCGCTGGTGTCGGACGAACAGCAATCGCAGGAGCGCGAGTTTTATCGCTTTGTCGCGCTGGAGCAGCGTTCTGCCAGCGGCGAGATGCCGACCGCCAAAGTAGTGTTCAGCATCGACGGCGAGGAGCATGTGAGCGAAGGCCGCGGCGACGGGCCGGTGGACGCGACGGTGAATGCCATCGAGGGCGAAGTGGGCAGCGGCGCTGAGCTGGTGCTGTTCTCGGTGAATGCGATCAGCACCGGCACCCAGTCGCAGGGCGAGGTGACGATGCGCCTGTCCAGGGATGGCCGCATCGTCAACGGCGTCGGCGCAGACCCGGACATTATCGTGGCGTCGGCCAAGGCCTACCTGTCGGCGCTGAACAAGCTGCATTCGAAGATAGAGCGTGTCAATCCGCAGCCATGAATACTTCGTTCCAGGCCTAAGCATTGGCGGTTTTCAAAAGCTATTCTGGTGTTTTCAACAGGAGGCTTAGATGGCTATCACTTGCTTTATCCGTTACGAAATCGATCCATTCCAGCGCGAGGCGTTCCGCCGCTATGCGGAGAATTGGGGCCGCATCATCCCGCGCCTGGGCGGCCAGTTGATCGGCTACTTCCTGCCGCACGAAGGCGCCAGCTACGAAGCGTGGGGGCTGGTGGGCTTTGCCTCGCTGGCTGACTACGAAGCCTATCGCGCGCGGCTGCGCGCCGATGCGGAGGCCAAGGATAATTTTGCGTTCGCCCAGCAGCAGCGCTTCATCCTGCGCGAAGAGCGTACTTTTACGGAGGCCGTGTCATGATTGCCGTGATCTTTGAGGTGCAGCCCAGCGGCGATGGACGGGCAGAATATCTGCAGCGCGCCGCGCAACTGGGGACTATGCTGGCCCATGTCGATGGCTTTATTTCGGTGGAGCGCTTCACCAGCATCATCACGCCAGGCAAGTTGCTGTCCCTGTCGTTCTGGCGCGATGAAGCATCGGTCAGATCCTGGCGTGAGATGGAGGAGCATCGCGCAGCGCAGCGGGCAGGGCGCGGCGGTTTGTTTGAAGACTACCGCCTGCGCGTGGCTTCGGTAACCCGCGACTACGGCATGAACGACCGCGTGCAGGTACCCGCATCGTGAGCACCACCGCGCAACCACGTTTTGCGCGGGTGGCCGCCGCCATCGGCGACCCGACGCGCGCGCTGATGCTATCGCGCCTGCTGGATGGCCGCTTCTACACCGCCACCGATCTTGCGCAGCATGCGGGCGTATCGGCGCCGACGGCGTCGCAGCATCTCAAGCTGCTGGTGGAAGAAGGGCTGGCGCGCGTACGGGCGCAGGGGCGGCATCGTTACTACATGCTTGCAGATGGCAATGTCGCGCATGCGCTGGAGGAGCTGCTGCGCGTGGCGGATGGCTCCCTGCCGGAGACCACGCGCTGGCAGGCGCCGGCCATGCGCAAGCTGCGGCATGCGCGCAGCTGTTACGGCCATCTGGCGGGCGTGCTCGGTGTGGACCTGTGCCGCTGTTTCATCGACAAGGGCTGGGTACACGCAGGCGAGGGCGACGGCCATGTTTATCCGCTGACGGCGGTGGGCGCGGCGCAATTGCGCGAGCTGGGCATCGTGGTCAACGAAGGCCCACGCCAGCTATACGGCTGCGTCGACTGGTCGGAGCGGCGCGACCACTTTGCCGGGCCATTGGCCGTGGCGCTGCTGGATAACTTCGTCGAACGCGGCTGGCTGCGGCGCAGCGACGATAGCCGCGCGCTCGACGTGACAGCGCCAGGCCGCAAGGCACTGGCGCACTGGCTGGACGTGCCGCTCGCTTAGAAGCGGAACTTGACGTAAGCTGCCGGGCCGTTCAGGCGGACATTGAGGTCGGCGCCGTCGCGGTTGCGGTTCAGGCTGATCTTGCTGGCGCTGTATTCCGCCACCACGCCAATCGCCTTGGTCGGATACCATTCAACGCCAAGGGCGCCGCCGTAGATGTGGCCGCGGATGTTGCCGCCGTTTTTCTTGATGCCGGAAGCGTCCGCGTACACGCGCACGTTTTCCGACACGGCGTGGCGCCAGCCCAGTTCCAGCAGCGGCGCGTAAGCGTGCTCGCTTTCTTCATACGAGGAGTTGCCGGATACGCCGTTCAGCACGCCGCTGGCCGTGCCTTTCAGGCTGGCGCTGTAGTAGGCCGCGCCCACGCCGATGCCAAACACGTCATTGCCGCTGCCCAGCCACCATTTGTAGGCGACGTTGGCCAGGTCCAGCTTGAGCTTGGCGTCGAGCTTGCCGTTGCCGTTCAGTGGCAGGCCGTTGTAGTTGGTGCTGCCGCTCAGGGTCGGGCTATAGGTTTTGTCGTAGCGGTAGTAATCGAAGTCCAGGCCCTGCGAGTCGCCCAGCAGCAGCTGCGCTTTTACGCGCGGCAGCGTGACGTGGTCGGTTTTGTAGGTGCCAGTGTCGATGCGGCCATAGTTGGTGTCGCCTTCGTAGTTGATGCGCGGCTCGGTGTAGAAAGCGCCGACCGACACGCTGGCGCGGTCCAGCGCCGGCGAAGGATCGGCCCAGGCGATGGCGCTGACAGTGCTGAGTGCCAGCAAGGTCGCGGTGTAGATGGCGTGGCGGGCTGGGGGCGTGCGTAAGGACATGAGAACTCCGTTTGGTTGCAATGTTAATGAAATAATCATAGCAACCGCGCGCGCCAATTTGCGTCGGCGCACGTCCATAGTGCACGTGGGAATCATCCTACCCGCAGAGCTAACGCCGCCGTACTTCGCGTTCCTCGTCGGGGCCGTTGACCATGGCTTGCACGATGCCGGCGCGGTTGAATTCCACCGACATCATGGAATTCCACACATCCTGCTCCTTGTAGCGGTATAGCCAGACGTCGCCGTCCACGCTGGCGTAGTGCGTCACCTGGGTTGGACGGCCCAGGATGCGCAGGATGGTGTCCTTGTTGTCCTTGCCCGGTTTGATGGTGGCGAATTTGGCGCTGGTCAGCACCTGTTCGTAGGAAACCAGGCGGCCGTCGGGGCCGAGGCGCGCCATCCAGGTGTACTGGCCCCACGGTCCCCAGGCGTATTCCAGCAAGGTGTCGGCGCCGTCGGCGTAGGTATTGGTGGGGCGGCCAAGGCGGGCACGCACGGCGTCGGCGCTGTCGCCGGGCTGGGGCGGCGGTGCGAATAAATGGGCGCAGCCCGCCAATGCGGTGGAAAAAATGGTTAAAACAATCAGTTTTTTCATGAAGCTCCCCTGAAAAGCGCGGAAAACAGATACACGCGCAGGTTTTTCCGCTATACTTCCGGGTCTGGTCTTTTCAGACCGGGTTTTATTGTAAATCACGGTGGGCAGGGTTACGACTCCGCGCACCGCATGTTAAAGGTAAATATCATGACCGTAGAAAACATCAACAAAGCAGCGATCATCGCTGACAACGCACGTGGCCAAAAAGACACCGGCTCGCCAGAAGTTCAAGTTGCTCTGCTGACCGCACGCATCAACGAACTGAACGGCCACTTCAAAGCCCACAGCAAAGATCACCACTCGCGTCGTGGTCTGATTATGATGGTTAACCGTCGTAAGAGCCTGCTGTCCTACCTGAAGAACAAGGATGCAACCCGTTACCGCGATCTGATCGCCAAACTGGGTCTGCGTAAGTAATTTTTGCGCCGTCCGGCTTAAAACGAAATGCCTGCGCCAGTTTGCTGTCGCGGGCATTTTGTCTTTATGCGCATTTAAAAAATGCTAAGTGGCATGTAGTAAAGGTGGCTTCCGGGCTGCCTGTGGTGAGGTGAACGACAGCCCCTGAAAATCTGTCGGCAAATAGAAAGGGATTACCCATGTTTAATAAAGTTACGAAAACCTTCCAGTACGGTCAACACACTGTCACCCTGGAAACTGGCGAAATCGCTCGCCAGGCCTCCGGCGCAGTGATGGTGTCGATTGAAGACACCGTCATTCTGGCCACCGTGGTCGCGCGCAAAGACGCCAAGCCAGGCCAGGACTTCTTCCCACTGACCGTGGACTACCTGGAGAAAACCTATGCTGCGGGTAAAATCCCTGGCGGTTTCTTCAAACGTGAAGGTCGCCCTTCGGAAAAAGAAACGCTGACTTCCCGCCTGATCGACCGTCCTATCCGTCCTCTGTTCCCAGAGGGCTACCTGAATGAAGTGCAAGTCGTCATTCACGTGCTGTCGGTCAACCCGGAAATCGATCCAGACATCGCTTCGATGATCGGTGCTTCGGCTGCGCTGTGCATCTCCGGCGTGCCATTCAACGGTCCGATCGGCGCCGCCCGCGTGGGTTACGCCAACGGCCAGTACATCCTGAATCCTACCGTTGAACAACTGAAAACCTCGCAGATGGATCTGGTGGTTGCCGGTACCGAAACCGCCGTGCTGATGGTGGAATCGGAAGCGCAGCAACTGTCGGAAGAAATCATGCTGGGCGCCGTGGTCTTCGGCCACACCGAAATGAAAGCCGTCATCGACGCCATCCACGATCTGGTACGCGACGGCGGCAAGCCTGAGCAAGTCTGGACCGCACCGGCCAAGGACGAAGCACTGATCGGCCGCGTGGCCCATTTCGCCGAAGCGAAAATCCGCGATGCCTACCAGACCCGCGACAAGCAAGCCCGTACCGACAAGCTGCGCGCAATGTCGGCTGAAGTTATCGCCGACCTGGGCGCCGAAGCTGCTGCCGCTGGCGCCGCTGCCCCGGACAGCGTTGACGTTGGCAACATCCTGTTCGAAATGGAATCGAAAGTCGTCCGTTCGCAGATCCTCGAAGGCGAGCCACGTATCGACGGCCGCGACACCCGCACCGTGCGTCCAATCTCGATCCGTACCTCGGTGCTGCCACGTACTCACGGCTCGGCACTGTTCACCCGTGGCGAAACCCAGGCACTGGTCGTTGCAACCCTGGGCACCGCCCGTGATTCGCAGAAGATCGACGCGCTGATGGGCGAGTTCACCGACCCGTTCATGCTGCACTACAACATGCCACCGTTCGCCACCGGCGAAACCGGCCGCGTTGGTACGCCTAAGCGCCGCGAAATCGGCCACGGCCGTCTGGCCAAGCGCGCGCTGATCGCTGCACTGCCTTCGCAGGAAGAGTTCAGCTACTCGGTGCGTCTGGTATCGGAAATCACCGAATCGAACGGTTCGTCGTCGATGGCTTCGGTCTGCGGCGGCTGCCTGGCGCTGATGGATGCCGGCGTGCCAATGAAAGAGCACGTGGCGGGTATCGCCATGGGCCTGATCAAGGAAGGCGGCAAGTTCGCCGTGCTGTCCGACATTCTGGGTGACGAAGACCACCTGGGCGACATGGACTTCAAAGTAGCCGGCACCCGCAACGGTATCACCGCGCTGCAGATGGACATCAAGATCCAGGGCATCACCAAGGAAATCATGCAAGTGGCGCTGGCGCAAGCCAAAGAAGGCCGCGAGCACATCCTGGGCGAAATGCAAAAGGCCGTGCCAACCGTGAAGACCGAACTGTCGGACTTCGCACCACGCCTGATCACCATCAAGATCAACCCAGAGAAGATCCGTGACGTGATCGGCAAGGGCGGCGCCGTGATCCGCGCGCTGACCGAAGAGACCGGCACTCAGATCGACATCAGCGACGAAGGCGTGGTCACCATCGCTTCGGTGGACGCTGCTGCGGGTCAGGAAGCCAAACGCCGCATCGAAGAGCTGACCGCATCGGTTGAAGTAGGCAAGTCCTACGACGGCGTTGTGCTGAAGCTGCTGGACTTCGGCGCCATCGTTCAGGTCATGCCAGGCAAAGACGGCCTGCTGCACATCTCGCAGATCGCCAACGAGCGTGTGAACGCCGTGGCCGACTATCTGAAAGAAGGCCAGCAGGTACGCGTCAAGGTTCTGGAAACCGACGACCGCGGCCGCCTGAAACTGTCGATGAAAGCTGCTGCAGAAGAAGCTGCCGCTGCTGCTGCCAACGCACAGTAATCGCTGAGTAGTCCGCAAGAAGCCGCCGGCGCGCAAGCCCGGCGGCTTTTTTTGGGTCATCGCGGAAGTCCGGGATGACCTGCAGTCAACGCAAGAGAGCAGTAAGGAAGAGTTATTGCGTTTGTGCGACCAAACATAGCATTCGGTAGAGTATCCGACCAATGGCGCCCTATTATGGATGAGTGGACGCTACATGGCGGTGAATGAAATCAGTAGCGAAGTTTCTGGTCTCTAGCAGTTGCCGTACAGTAGCATTGCCGAAATCTAGTCGTGACAATATGTGAGTTTTCTAAAAGAGCAAGATGCTATCTTGTCTCATTGGTCGAGATCGGCCAATACCAGTCATCCAACATGGCGCTCGAGAGGCGCGCTTTTGAATATGAATGTTGAACAATCGGACGCGACGCTATTCAGCTTCAAGGCAAGAGACGGAGTTGCCATGTTCTGGATTTTCTTTATCGTTTTTATCCCAGGGGGAGCGACGCTTGGACCTCCGTTTATGAGTGTCGACGCATTTTTGATCTGTACGGCTGCCTATGCAGTCTTGGCATATGGACTCGACTGCAAAATTACAGTAACGTCAGATAGAGTTCGATTTGTGCGGAGACTCTATTGGATACCCTTCTATGCTCGAAGCGGACGGGTAATTACCTCCATATCTTATGACAGCGATTGGGATGATGAGGAATCTGCGTCCGGCGTGGTCGTTGAAATTGATGGAAGAGAGACCCACATCGGCGCAGGAAAACGCAAGGCAGAGCTCTATATGGGCTTATTTCGAAACTCTGAGACCTACCGTAGTATGCAAGCTGAGCAGGGATTCAAGCCGACACCTGACGGCGCAACTTAAAGCGGGCAGAAACCGGCCAAGACCGGACATGCACATTTAGAATCGATAAAATTTAATGATGACGTCTGAAGAATCGCTATTACTTAAAAACCGACAAAATGAATTCTCTGCCTTCTATGCTGATCTCTTACCGAGTCTTGTTGACTTCATCGGTAGGATAGGAATTCAACCAGCGCACGAAGTATTGAAAACCGCCGTCCAGTTCAAAGCTTTGGTATCGCAGGCAACAGAGAGTTTTTCCATTGACAGCGAAGAAGACAGAATTTGGCTCGTGACGCGCCTGGGCTATTACATTGGCGAATATTTCGTGCAAAAGCACTCAGGTTGCTGGTATGTTAACGAAATCCTAATTCCCGCTACTTTGCTAGATTTGTTGTTGGACGATTCAATATTTCCAGTCAACGGGCGTTGATGCTGGATCCATTCGAAGTAGCAGCCGTATACGTTTCTCAGCCACAGCCCCGTTCTCTTGCGAGTTTGTTGGCAGAAGTAGAAACAGAAATCCTTGAGCTGCGATAGCATTCTGCTTCCGGCCAAGAGCGGACTCTGGAGTCGTTCTCCTGTATAACCGACGGCAATAGAATTAAATCTAGGTGAGGACTTAATCGAATGGAAGAACTCAACGATCTCATATCGATCCAACTTAAACGCGATTTGATTCGCGATAAAGCATTACCGTTCGAGAGGGAATTTTGCCGAACGACGAACCTGGAGCGATCGATTCTCGACCAGTTCGGTCGAGCTGGAGCCGAGTTTATTATTCGCCAACATAACCTTGTCCCGTCTTTCGATTCCACATGTCCGTGGCAGATTGAAGGACTGGAGGCCATCGATGCCGTAGAAAAGGTGCTATCACCACTTCGTAGGGTGCTTCCAGAGTTTATGGCCGTGCTTGCAGAACGAATTCGATGGGTCGTGCCGGTCCGCAGTGAGGGCGATTGGAAGCTTGTTTATCTTGTTGACCGGGCACTTTACGATGGCAGGCCATACTACGAGTTGATAGTAGGGGGCACCCCAAATTCTTCACCGCGACTCTCGGATCGAGCGCAGTCCTTGGGCTGGGGTGTACCGAAGTCAATGAATAAACTTTGCTTGGTGCATGACGGTTTCGGCGCGCTTGATAGCGGCATACTTACTAGCCGGTATTTAGTGGATCTGGGTGAGCTGATGGACCCGATTGCGAAGGAGCAGGGATTCGTTTCTGATGATTACGAATTTCAAGATCTGCTTGAGTTCAGTTCGGACGGGGCGGGGAATTGCCAAGCGTTCCACCGCCGGAGTCGCGATGATTTGGATCCTCTTACGGTTGACTGGGATCACGAGACTCGTGAGATCTCTGGCGAGACGCCTTTTTTTGAATTTGCCGATGAAATGCTGTTGACGCAAATCCTTGATGAAGAGTGACCCGCAGGTTCATTTTTAGCTATCGTGCACAATGAGGGCTGGCTGAAGACGGCCACAACCAGACCTTCGTTGCGAGCATTTTTAAGCAATAAATGACTGAAGATTTTGCTCTTTTACTGCCGCGTGATAAACACGATACTGAAAGCGCCGCGGCGCTAACAGCGCTCGGCTTGGAAAGAGTCTTGCCTGCAATACCTGAGATTTTGAAATGGATGCAGGACCTTAACTGGCCTGTGGCAATGGTTTTCCAACTATTCTTAGTTGACGCTGGTGCATCGCTGGCCGTCTTTGTAAAGCCTCTACTTTCGGAGGACAATGTGTGGAAGTACAACCTCCTGGTCAGCATTGTGAGCCGCTCCCCGGCACTCGCAGCGGCATTGCAGACTGAATTAATGCACCTGGCCAGTACTCCGACTCTGGAAGAGCAAGTCGAAGGTGTAACCGATGAAGCAAGGACAATTTTGTCAAATATGGGTAGGGGCTGACTTGAGCCTCGACGATGCGAGCAAGCAGATCACGGATAAGTACGGATCGAATGTAAAAAGTAGTATTTGGGAATGAAGAGGACGCTGCAAAGCCGCGTTGATTCAAGATGTTACCTTGACCGCTGCTGGCTGCGATCGGCCAAAAACCGATGCTTTTTTTAGGATAACTGATGAGAAAAATATTTTCACTTATTGTCCAATGTATTGGACTGTTCATTCTCACGCACCACATGGCTTTCGCAGAAGACATTTCAACTAGCAAGAAAATGGTTGAGAAAATTGTCGACCAGTTTCAAACTGCGATAAAAAATAAAGATGTCGACGGCTTCATGCAGCTTTTTGTTCATGAGGGCATTACATGGACTGCGGTGTACACGGATTCAAGCGTTGAGCGGTATAACGTTGAGCAAAGGGCTGCGCAGGAGCCTTTAGCAAAAAGAGTTCAAACGGGTGGAACTCCCCGGAAATTCATTGAGGGCATAGTAAAGGCTAAGACCCAGCAGTCTGAGTTGTTTTCTAATGTTCGTATTGATACTGACGGTGACATCGCACAGGTATGGTTTGACTACATCTTCATCGTTGGGGAATATAAAAGTGCTTGGGGAAAGGAGAGCTGGCAGCTCGCTCGAACCGAGAACGGATGGAAGATTGCATCGGTCGTTTGGTCAGCCGAGGAGAATACTTCGCAGCATTGACTATCTGACTTACTGTATGAATTTAGCGGGATTCGGCCAACAGCAGACTCTCGAAATCACCCCGCAATTATTTTATCGAAAAAAATGCTACGTATCGTTTCTTTTTTCGCCATCACAACTGCTGCTTTGATGACCACTTTTCCTGCGCAAGCAGTGTTTGGAGATACTCGCCCGGCTGAGCTAGCTACAGCAGACAAAGAACTAAATGCTACATATGCAGATCTAATGAAACAGCTGCGAAAGGAAGAACAGGAAAAGCTCAAAAAGGCTCAGCGGATTTGGATTTCGCTTCGCGAGGCGGACTGTAAATGGGCCAGCGCGGTGGAACCACTCGACTGCATGATAGATAGAACTTTACATCGAACAGAAGAGCTAAAGGGCAGCATGTTTTGGGCACCGAATGGCGAATACACTAGTCTTGACTTGCAAAAATGACAGACTCTAACCGGCAAATATCGGACATTGAAATTGAGATGACATGACGGCAAGTTTTAAAAAATCGGCGTATGTTCTCGCGATGCTCATCAGCTCCTCTGTACTATCGTTCTACGCTCTCACGCATGTGCTACAAACTCGATTACTATTCGGGATTCTGTTAATTGCTTTTGCCTTTGTTGGCGGCGGCGTATGGCTCTATTTACCTTGGTCCAGAGGCCCGGTAGCGCATGCATTTTCGACGGGCATTGGTATCGGCCTCTTTGCAGCAACGGCCGCGTTTTTTGTATCTATGCATGCGGGTTAGAGCGTACTAGCCTGCATCCGGCCACAAGCGGCCAGTTGCGGTCGTTCACTCATTAATAAAACTTTAGTTTGATATTGTAAGAACCGTGAAAATAATTTCGCACAAACAGGCAACTATCATCAAGTCGAGTTGGAGAAAGCTGCTATGGCTAAACTTACTTCTTGGGGCAATGTTGGCACTGGCGATCACGGCTATCCCTAGTGTTTGGGGCTGGATAGGCGCCATTCTGCTTGGGCCGCTCTTTCTTGTTGCTTTATATATTTACCGACCGAGTGCTACGTATCTTCGGCTGCATTCCAAAGGAGTCGATATTTCGACCGCTAGAAGGAAGCACACCATCAATTGGTCTGACGTGGTTGGATTCCATATCGGTGATATTCGGGGCGATAAGAGGATTGGCATCTTGTACACGCAGGAATATCTCTCGCGAATACGCAGCGACTCCTTGATCGAACCGGATGCAGATGGTGACTGGATTCGAGACCTTTACGTCCTGCCGCTGGGGAAACTGTGCGAAACTCTGAATAGCTGGGTTGCGAAAGTTGACTCCTAACGGCCAGATGCGGTCGTTCGAACTGGTATCCGCTATCACGATGTATCGTTTTCATGGGAAGTTATGAACTATCAGTTGGTCTTACAAGTACGCGGCGAGTCGCTGTCGGACTTTGATGCGATGATGGATTTGGAACAGGAACTGGCTGTTAAGCTGGGCGATATTGCCGAGGTTGATGGCCATGATATGGGCTGTGGTGAAATAAATATCTTCATATTGACTTCAAATCCAGAAGCAGCCTTCGAGAAAAGCAAACCGTGCTTGATTAAACATAAATTTTTGAACCGTATAAAATCCGGATTCAGGGCGCTTTCCGAGGATACCTTTACAACTATCTGGCCTGAGAATTTGGCCGATGAGTTTATAGTTGCATAGGTGGCCGAAGTCGGCCAGAAGGCGACGGTCACAAATCCAAAGAGGAATTTTCCTTTGACTGTAGGATTATCTATATGAGTTCGATTGATCAGCCCTCTGCGATCCTCAGCCCTGAGGCTCAGAAAACTGTTCTGGATCTATTTGCGCCAATAATGGACGAGTTGACCAAGGAGGCGCAGGCCGAGGTTGATCGCTTCAACGCAATATTTTCGGCTGATCACAATGCCATTGGTAGAGTGCTTAAAGTTCATCTCGTCATTGAGCAGTATCTAAATGAACACATTATTACCAAGTACAAAATCGAAAACTTAGCGGAGCTACGACTATCGTTCAGCCAGAAGACAAAGCTCTTGAAGGATGATCTATCACCAGCGGCGTGGGTGAAGAGCGCCATTCAGAACGTCAATAGTGTTCGAAATAAATTTAGTCATACCTTAACTCCAAAAATAGAATGGGGTGAGATAAACAATGTAGCAGAGGTTTTAAAGATTGCGCGCAACGGCGTATCCTATGCGGAACCAATTGATGCAATTGAGGCATTTGCACCTGTTGCATGTGCATTCCTGATTGATGCACCCAGCAGCAGACGGACTCAACTTGAGCAACTACTCAAAAGTGGAAAAATGAAGTTTGCCGTCGGCGAGATTTTTTGATGCTTTTCGTGAAAAGTGCCTATGCGCCGACGACGGCCGGCAGCAGACGGTGAGCTACTTAGGTTTTTAGACACGCGAAATGGACAGAATTCCTCGTGAGTGGTTGAAGCTCACTTATTACCGACCTCGACTAATACTTGACGGATTGCGACGCATCCAGCGTAGCGGCTTGTTAAATGATCTTCCATATAGGGTTGCAGCGCTTCGTACTCACAAACTGAAGCCATATTTGGAAGGCCGTCAAGCAGCTCTTTTTTGCCACGGCATTAGTACAAGGATCGGTCGCGAAGTGTCGTTCACTCTCTTCGATTCGGCTGACTACGACATTGTCGCTAAATTTGAAGAGGGCGGCGTCACTAGAATGGTGCCTGTTCAATTAAAAGAACTGCCTCCTTCAACGGTCAACCCAACGATTGAGCTACAAGACATATTGGACAAGCTTGGAGAAAAGCTTCCTGATTCTAAAAATCTCGTAGTGGCTATTCACATCAATAGAGCGGTACAGGGATTGCGACCAGCGGAGTTGCGAATTCCGACAGGGCTTGGTGAAATCTGGCTGTATGGCGCAAAAGATGATACGCAGCAAGGTTGGTTTTTAATCGGAGATATGCTGAAGGATGCCAACCTTGTTAGCGAATTTCAGTATCCTTCAAATGTGATCTATTCGGCGATTTGGCAGCAGAACATATTAGGAAATCGTAAAGGAAACATTACTTTATCTTTGGGATCACTTTCTATGTTCAATTGGAAACCATAAGTGACCGCAAATCTGAATGTCTGCAATGGGGCGGTAACGGACTGTCATGTAAAACACACTTTGCGATCTTAAAAAAGTGAAACCTGGTCTGTTGCGCTATGCTTGTTAGGGAACTGATTTTAGGCGTATCTACGATTAGATTAGTGGTGTTGATCGGTCCGCTAAAGAGCACTGAACAATCCGTGCGGAACGTTTTATTCCTGCTCCGTTATACTTGGCTATTGCCAATTTCTTAAGCGGATGTGCCGATGCCTCCCTTTAATCTGTTTCAGCGCATTTCCAAAGCGCCCACCAATCCCAAGGCGCCACCGAAGCCGCGCCAGTTTGATGTGGCGGATCTTTACCAAGGTCCGCTCAACGTCACGCAGCAGGGCGACGCCGGCGCGCAGCCGCTGGACGAGAAGCTGCGGCAGGCTTACTTCTGGATCGTCAATAACGCGATCATCAGCTCGCACTACGACATCGAGTACAACCACGGTCCGGCGCAATCGTATTCGGTTGGCGACAGCAAGCGGCCTTTGAATCTGCCGTCGGCGCAGAGCTATTCCAGCTTTGTACTGCTGCCGCTGCTGACCTTTGCCACGCGCCGCAAATGCCTGTTCGTTGGCGGCCCGGGACGCGGCAAAACGGCCAGCGCCATCTTGATGGGCGTGCTGTCCGGCGCGAGCGTCAAGCAGGTGAAGCGCGCGATGCAGCACGGCCACCCGCAAATGACCATTGCTGATTTACTCGGTAATCCTTTGCCCGCAGATCTGGTCAATGCGCAGAACATGGACGATATTCGTATCGCCTGGCGCACCTGGCTGGGCATGCGCGTCAAGATCATCGATGAATACAACCGCATCCCGCCACGCACGCAGAGTGCGCTGCTGACGCTGATGGGCGATAACTATGCAGAAGTCCTGAACCATATCTACGAATGCCCGGAGTCGGCGTGGTATCTGACGGCCAATGACGATCAGGGCGGCGGCACGTATGAGGTGATCGAAGCGCTGCGTGACCGCATCGATGTCATCGTGCAGGCGCTGGCTTTCAATCCGCGCTTCCTGGGCGAACTGCTGGTGCGCATCGAGGAAAACCTCAAGCCGGAGGAGCTGGTCCCGGCAGAAATTATCTTCACGCCGGAAGAGGTGGACCGCATGGGTGAAGAAGTCCGTGCGGTGGTCGTGCCGGAACCGATACGCCGCCGGCTGGAGTTCTTCACCAGCCAGTTCGAGCTGCTGGAGACGGCTGGCGGGCAGTTTGAGTACATGACCAAAGATACGGCGCGCCTGTCGGGCTTCGACTGGGGCCAAGTCATTGCTGCAGACAGCGGGCGGGATCGCTTGAAAGACCTGGGCTGCCAGACGCTGAATGGCATCTCGGTGCGTAATTTGATGACGCTGCTGATCTACTCGAAAGCGCTGGCTTACTTCCGCGGTAATGGCGAAATCGATCTGGATGACGTACGCCAGGTGCTGCCGTTCGTCCTGCACGACAAGCTGCAGCCGGATCTGGATGCGCCGTTCTTCGGCCTGCCGGAAAACGCCGCCTATCGGACCGACCGTATCAGCTGGCTGCGCCGCCTGTTCGATTTGTCGAACGCCGACTACGACCGTCTGGATCTGGACCAGCACGATCCTGTGGGCGAGCTGGCAGCGCAGTTTGCAGAAGGCCTGGATGGCTTGAGCGAACGCGATGTGCTGGCGCGCCTGAACAAGATCGAGCGCCATGTGAATGAGCAAATCAAAGGCCGCAAGCTGTATGGCCATCTGTACGATGATCTGCTCAAGCTGAAGTACCTGCACCAGCGCTACACCAACTATCTGGTCTGGGTGCGCTCGCAAGCATGATCTCCGCTCAATTCGCTCAATTGCTGATGGCGGGCCGCGCGGAATTCAACCGGCGCGTGGCCGAAGCGCGCCGCCGCCATCAGGGCTTTGATACTGACGCATTCAGCGCCTTCCTGTCGTCGGCGGCAGATGCTGTCGTCTGCGCGGTGTCAGAGCGTGCGCCTGATCGTGCTGGTGCGGCAGCCGTCGCTGTCTATGACCTGGCGCTGGAGCTGGCGGCGCACGGACACACCGGCGTACTGGTGCGGCGCGTCTGGAGCGAACTGGCACCTTGCTATGCGGGGCTGCTGGGGGAACGGCCGTCAGCAGTTCTGGGCATGCTGACTAACGCCGCGCTGCATCTGCAGAAGAGGCAGGGCGTACGCGTTGAGGAGTGGCTGGATTTGATGCAGCAACTGGCGCCGCAGGCCACTGACCTGCAGCAGCTTGGCGCCGTGGGCCAGATTTGCGCCTGGCGTGCCGGCATGGCGCATTACCGCGCTGGTGCGATTGCCGCTGCTGACAATTTGCCGGCAACGCTGGCGCTGGCCGCTTTTGGCGCTAACGGCGGCACCCATTGGTCAGCCTTGCGCGAGGTCTTGTTGCGTGACCCGTGGTGGACGCCGAATGAGGCTGCACGCCAGCGTCTTGCTGCGGGCATCGAGATCGGCAGCTTTGCCGGCTTTGGCGGCGAGTTCAGTGAACCACCCGAAGTGCGCCCGGCCGATCTGGGGTTCTGGGTGTGTAGCGGTGAGCGGTATTTTCTATTGATGGCCGATGCCTGCGGCGCGATACTGCATCCCGCCACCGAAGACGAATACGCCCATCCGCAGCCGCCAGCCACCGCATCGCACATCAGCATCTCTGGCCAGCGGCTGACGCTCAACGGCCGCCTGGTGGAGCTGGATCTGCCAGGAGCGCAAGTGAAGGTTGTGTGTAACGCTAGCGCCGCGGCCATCGTTTCCCCGTTCAGCCACGCCATCCGCGTGCTGCCGCTGCGATGAATACGCCGCTGCTGGAGCAATGGCGCGCAGGCTGGCAGCCAGCATTGGCGACCTGGAGCCGCTTCACGCGCCTGCGCGATGCGCGTTTGTGCCAGACCTCGATGGAAGCTGCGCAAGAAGGCTTGAGTGGCAGCTTTGCGATGATACGGCTAGTGGACCAGAGTGTGGTGGTGGACCTTGAAAGCGTCGAGCAGCTAGGTCTGCAAGATTACGCGGTTGAGATCCTGGCCCATGAAATCGGCCATCACGTTCTGGCGCCTGCCAGCGCTGCGGATCAATTCCGTTTGCTGGCCCGCCTGCGCCGCTCCTTGCCGACACTGGAGGCGCATGCGCCGCTGGTCGCCAATCTGTACACGGATCTTTACATCAACGACAGGCTGCAGCGCCAGGCGGGCTTGCGGATGGATGATATTTACCGCCGTCTGGAAGGACATCGTAAAGAGCCCGCCAGCAGCAAAATATGGCTGCTATACATGCGCATCTATGAGCAGCTGTGGAAGCTGCCGAAGGGCGATCTTGGTGGTGGCGCGGCGACGGAAGCGATGGATACCGATGCCTGGCTGGGCGCACGTCTGATCCGCGTCTATGCGAAGGACTGGATGGACGGCGCGACCCGCTTCGCTACGCTGCTGCTGCCGTATCTGGTGGAAGGGCAGGAGACATCGGCCGAGTTTCAGCGCATGTTCGATACGCGTGACGCTGCGGAGGGCTGTGAGCCATCCGGAGGGCAGCAGATCGAACCGGGAGAACTGGAGGAACCCATCCATCCTGTGCACGACCGGCGCATTTCAGGACTGGACGAAACACCGCCTGCGGAAAAGCCCGCAGACCAGCAGACCGGCCAGACACGCGAGCCTTATGAGTATGGCGAAATCCTCAAGGCCAGCGGTGTAAAACTGAGCGAAGAAGAAATCGCCATACGTTACTATCGCGAGCGCGCCTTGCCGCACCTGATCTCCTTTCCCAAAATGCCGCAGCCTGAGTCGGCCGAACTGCATCCGGAAGGATGGGAGCCCTGGCAGATTGGCGAGCCACTGGAGCAGATCGACTGGCTGCAAAGCGTGATCCAGAGCCCGCGTGTGATTCCGGGCCTGACCACCGTGCAGCGCAGCTACGGTCCCGGTGCTGGCCGTCCCGCCAAGCCGGTGCCGGTAGACCTGGACATGTATGTGGACAGTTCCGGTTCCATGCCCGACCCGCGCCAGCGCATTTCGTATCTTGCGCTGGCGGGCGCCATCATCGCCTTGTCTGCCTTGCGTGCTGGTTCCAGTGTCCAGGTTACGCTGTGGAGCGGCAAGGGCCACACGCTGGCAACCAAGGGCTTTGTGCGTAACGAGCATGAGGTGCTGGCCGTGCTGACTGGCTTCTTTGGCGGTGGCACCAGCTTTCCCATACATCTGTTGCGTGAGACGTTTAAAACCAGGCGCGCGCACAATACGCACATCCTGATGATTTCGGATGACGGCATCACCACCATGTTTGACCACGACGAACAAGGCAACGATGGCTGGGACATCTCCGCCAGAGCGTTGGACAACGGTGGTGCTGGCGGCACCATGGCGCTGAATATGCCGGCCGACTGGGATAACACCAAGGCTTCGAAATGGTACCAGGATGCGTATAAGGCCTTAAAGCGCGCACGCGACCAGCAAGGCTGGAACATCCACGCGATCGCCCGGTTTGAAGACTTGGTAGAATTCGCACAAGCCTTCAGCCGGCGCCACTATGGACCGCTCAAGACGCAAAAGAAAAAGCACGCATGATGGAAAAGTCCGGTCCTACCCTTGAAACGCTGATGCACCGCCTGGCCGAAACGCCCGCCGAGTTCCTCGACGAGCCGCGCGTCGGCACGTCCGGAAAAGTGCATGTGGCTGCGCTGGTGAACGACGTGCTGGCGCTGCATGGACAGCGTGCACCCTTGTCTGCGCTGGAGTACTTTGTGAGCAGTGATGCGCGGCGCGACCGTAATCGTCTGGCATTGGTGATGATCGCTTGCTGGCTGCTTGCGGACGAGTGGTTCGACAGTGTCACGCCGCCGCAGAATATGGTCCTGAATCTGTTGGGTGCAACAGTCGCCGAGATGGCGCAAGCCAACGCTGCCCACAAGTTTGTCCACGATCCTGACCGCCGGGAGGAACTGGTACGCGTGGTGCTGGCGCGGCTGGATTACCGGCCTGCCGGGGAATCGGTCGCCGAAGCGACGGACAGGCTGTCTGGCATCAGTGGCGTTGAGCGCAAGCGCTTGCTGGAAGCCAGCCGCGCAGCGGAACAGCGCGCAGCCGATATTCGCGCTGCCCTGGCACGCAAGGCAGCCGAAGAATCGGCAGACAAGTGGTCGCGCGAATGAATGGCACCAATGCCGATGAAGACCGCGAGCGCTTTCCTACACTGACTGCTGCTGGCCGCGCGATGCTGGCCTTCATGCGTGAACATCCTGCTGCACCGTTGTACCGCAATCACAGTGGCAACAAGCTGCTGGCGCATGAGGTGGAAGAGGTCCGCCAGTTCGAGAGGGATATCGCTACCGCCGCCGTAGGCTGGCCAGCCGATGCCAAGCCTGCGTGGCTGAATGAGTTTATCAGGACGGCTTTTGCCAGTGTGCCGTACTACCGCCAACTGGGTTCGCCATTCCGCGAGCTGGAGGAAATACCGGTGATCAGCCGTGCGGACTTTGCCGCCGACATCGCGGCCTTTGTGCCGGATAGTGCCGACGTCGCACGCATGATCAATTTCCGCACCACTGGCACCACGGGCCATCCGCTGCTGATCGCATCGCATCCTGTGGTGGCGGCACGCTACCTGGCGTTTCACAAGCGCGCACTGCGCCGTTTTGGCGTCGAGCTGACGCACGGACAAGGGCAGGTAGGCGTGGTGCTGCTCGGCTATCAGCAGCGCTGCTTTACCTATGTGTCGGTGACGCCGGCCATGGGTGAATCGGGGCTGGCCAAGATTAACCTGTATCCCGATGAGTGGCGTGTGCCGGAGGACCGCGCCGTGTATCTGGATGCGCTGGCGCCGGAAGTGCTGGCCGGTGATCCCATCTCGTTCTCTGAACTGTTAAAGCTGCCGCTGACGATGCGGCCACGCGCCTTGCTGTCGGTATCCATGCTGTTGCTGCCTGCTTTGCGCGCCCAGCTGGAGCAGCGCTTTGCCTGCCCGGTGCTGGACATCTATTCGCTCAACGAGGTTGGCCCGGTTGCCGTGTACGATGCGCGCGTGGGTGGCCACGTACCGCTGCAGCCGCAGCTCTACGTCGAGATACTGGATCCGGCGGGACAGCCGGTGGCAGCAGGGCAGCGCGGTGAAATTACGCTGACGGGTGGATTCAATTTCTGCCTGCCGCTGCTGCGCTACCGCACTGGCGATTTCGCCTCACTGGCGGTGAGCGGCGACGGCGAGCCTGTGCTGGTCGGACTGTCCGGGCGTTCACCGGTACGTTATCGCGCGCTTGGCGGCTGGATCAACAATATCGACGTGACGCACGCTTTACAGCATTTGCCGATACCGCATTTCAGCGTGCACCAGCATGCGGATGGCAGCGTGGTCTTGCGCCTGGCGCAGGCAATGACGCCATTGGGCGAACAGGCGCGCGCCGCACTGGAGCATGTGTTTGGCCCCGGCGCTGTGACACTGGAACAGTTGACCGCGGAAGACAAAACCGTGCAATACACGTCGGACATGGAAGGCGCGCGTGCATGAAGCAATTTCGCACCGGTTTAGTGGTGGGTAAATTCAGTCCCCTGCATCTTGGGCACGAGCTGTTGATACGCCGTGCCATGACGGCGTGCGAGGAAACCGTCATCATCAGCTACTCGGAACCTGAGCTGCCAGGTTGCGACTCGCGCAGGCGCGAGCAATGGCTGCGGGCGCGCTTTCCAGAGGCGATCCTGCTGGTGCTGCACAACGACGAACACACACTGCCGCATAACGACGCCGATGAACTGACCCATCGACGTTTGATGGGATGGGCGTGTACGCATTTCCTGAACCGTAGGGTCGATGTCGTGTTCACGAGCGAAGACTATGGCGACGGCTTTGCCGCTGAACTGACACGCTACTTTGGCGGGCATCCCGTGCAGCATGTGCAGGTGGACCAGGCGCGCAAGGCGGTACCGATCTCCGGCACGCGCATACGCAACGATCCGCACGCGCACCGGTCCTTCCTGTCGGCCGAGGTGTACGCAAGTTTTGTGCAGACCGTGTGCTTCCTGGGCGGCGAGTCAAGTGGCAAGTCCACGGTGGCGGAGGCGATTGCCGCGCGCATGGAAACGGCCTGGGTGGCCGAATACGGGCGTGAGCTGTGGGTGGAAAAAGACGGCCATCTGGAATATGAAGATATGCGTCAGATCGCCGTGGTGCAGCAGCAGCGCGAAGATGCATTGCACCTGAAGGCTTTCCGCTATTTGTTCTGCGATACTTCCGCGCTGACTACCTTGTTCTATTCGCTCGAGATGTTTGGCAAGGCTGACGCTGAACTAGAACAGCGCGCTGAGCGCCGCTATGACCATGTCTTCCTGTGCGCGCCGGACATCGACTTCATCCAGGACGGCACGCGCCGCGAAGCCAGTTTCCGACTGCAGCAGCACGCGTGGTATCTCGCCGAACTCCAGCGCCGCCACATCCCCTATATCCTGCTCTCCGGCTCGGTAGAGCAGCGCATCGCAACCCTATTGTCCCATCTAGGCTGAACTTATTTAACGCCCGGCTGTCCAAGTAACAGAGGAGGACGCCATGGACAATCTCTACGACGAAGACGTCATCGCCTGGGCTGAACAGCAAGCTCATCTACTGCGCACGGGCCAGTGGTCACAGCTTGATATTGGCAACATCGCAGAGGAGATCGATGATGTGGGCAAGAGCGAAAAACGCGAGCTGCAAAGCCGCTTGTGCGTGCTGATCTCCCATTTGCTGAAATGGTCACATCAGCCTTCTCGCCGTAGCCATAGCTGGCGAGGCACCATCAAAGAGCAACGGATTGCCATTCAGCGTGATCTTAAAATTTGCCCCAGTCTGAAACCGCTGTTATCCAATGCGGCCTGGCTTAATTCTACCTATGCTCATGCCCGAACCAGTACCTTCGTTGAAACCGGCTTGCCAGACTTGCCAACCTGTATGCCGTGGTCTATTGAGATGGTGCTATCTCAGGAATTTTTGCCGGGGTGAAAAATGACTAACCCATACGAGCGTGACGTTGTTGCATGGGCGCAGGAGCAGGCTTTCTGGTTGCGGTCAGGCGATTACACCTTGGTTGATGCGCAGCACGTCGCCGAAGAAATCGACGGCGTGAATACACGCTGGCAGCATATGCTGTGTGACCGGTGTGCCGAATTGCTGGCGCACCTCGCGCGATGGCGCGGGCAGGAGGGTAACCGCTGCCAACTCTGGCAACGTTTGATTGAATTGCAGCGTCAGCGCATTCATCGCATGCTGATACGCATGCCCAGTTTGCGAGAGTCGTTGTACGGCCGCGAACTGCTGGAAGATGCCTGGCTGGACGCGCTACTCAAGGTGGCCGGTGAACACAATTGCTTTGACTTGCCTGATGCCAGCCCCTGGCCGATGGCGCAGGTGCTGGATCAGGATTTCTTCCCTGACTAATTACTTGCCGTCGTAAGTCACTCGGAAGATGCGGCCGCCGTAGTCGTCGGAGACCAGCAGGGAGCCGTCCGCCAGCGTGACGACATCCACCGGGCGGCCAACCACTTCGTCGCCGCGCAGGAAGCCGTCGATGAAGGCGGTGTCGCTGACGACCTTGCTGTTATACAGCGTGATCAGATGGACCGTGTAACCGATCTTGTTCTCGCGGTTCCACGAGCCGTGCTCGGCGACGAAGATGTTGTTGCGGTAGATTTCAGGGAATTGCTTGCCGGTGTAGAAGCTCATGCCCAGTGGCGCGACGTGGGGTCCCAGCTTGGCCACTGGCGGTTCGAATTCCTCGCAGGTACGGCCCTTGCCAAACTGCGGATCCGGCACTACGCCACCGTGGCAGTACGGGAAGCCGAAGTGCTGATTGGGTTTGGTGACCACGTTCAGCTCGCAGGACGGCGTGTTGTCGCCCAGCTCATCGCGGCCATTGTCCGTGAACCACAGCTGTTTGGTGGCTGGATGGAAGTCAAAGCCCACCGTGTTGCGCACACCGCGCGCGACTTCCTCGAGCTGGCTGCCATCCGCATTCATCTTGTAGATCTTGGCGCTGCGGGTGCTGTCCGTATCGCAGATATTGCACGGTGCGCCCACCGGAATATACAGCTTGCCATCCGGCCCCGCGCGCATGACTTTCTCACCGTGCCATTTGTCATTGGGCAGGCTGACCTTGACGACTTCATACGAAGGCTTCTGCGCGTAGCGCTTATCGATATCGTCAAAGCGGATCACGCGGCTGATTTCACCCACGTACAACGCGCCATTGAGCAAGGTGACGCCGATGGGATTTTCCAGGCCCTCGGCGATGGTTACCACCTCGGCGCTCTGCCTGTCCGCGCGCGGCACCAGCGCATACACCTTGCCGGCCTTGCGCGAACCGACATACACGATGCCGCTGTCGGACACCGCCATGCTGCGCGCTGTCGCCGCACCATCCGCGTAGACGCTGATGCGGAAGCCTTTCGGCAGCTTGAATCCGCTCAGCAGATCAGTCGCCGCCGGCTTGGCTGCCGTCGTCGTCGTAGCCGTAGCAGCAGGCGCCGCCGCCAGTTTTTTGTTCGCATTGGCGGCAATGTAATCGGCCAGCATGCCGATCTGTGCAGCGTTGAGTGCAGGCGACCAGGCCGGCATATTCTTCTCCGGCACGCCCTTGCTGATAATCTTGATCAGATTGGCCCTGGTTGGTGCGCCGTGTAGCCAGGCGTGCTCGCCCAGCGTCGGACCCACCGCGCCTTCCAGTTTGCTGCCGTGGCAGGCGGCGCAATTGGCTTGATAGAGTTGTGCGGCGGTTTGTGCCGGCGCCGCAGTTGCGGCAAAGGAGGCGAACGCCATGCCGATAGCGGCGGCTTGCAGAGCGATCTTTTTCATTGCTTGTTTTCCCCGGATGAGTGATATGGCCATTGTACAATCTGCGTCCCCGACCAACTCATCAACTCGCTTCATGACGCTGTTACGCCGTATTGCTTTCCCCTTTGCCCTGACCGCCATCACGGCCGCCCATGCGGCGATGGAAACCCCCGTCGCGCCATTCCAGCTGTACGGCAACAGCTATTATGTTGGCATGGAGGGCGTAGCGTCCGTGCTGATTACTTCGCCGGAAGGCCATATCCTGATTGATGGCGACCTGGAGGAATCGGCCGCGCGCATCGCTGACCACATCCGCGCGCTGGGTTTCAAGGTGGAAGACATCAGGCTGATCCTTAACTCGCACGTGCACGGCGATCACGCCGGTGGCATTGCGGAGTTGCAGCGCCTGAGTGGTGCGATTGTGGTGGCCAGTCCGGCATCGGTGCAGGCTTTGCGCCAGGGAATGGCAGGGGAGGATGATCCGCAATTCAAGGACCTGTCGCCATTCCCGCAGATTGGCGCCGCCCAGGCGGTGGCGGATGGCGAAACGGTGCGGGTAGGGCCGCTGGCGGTGACGGCGGTCTACACGCCGGGCCACACCAGCAGCGGCGTCAGCTGGACATGGACCGCGTGCCAGCAAGGGCGCTGCGCGTCGATGGTGTTTGCCGACAGCCTCAATCCCCTGGCCAGCGAAGGCTACCGTTTCAGCGCCCACAACAGCATCGTGCAGAACTACGGCGCCAGCTATACCGCGCTAAGCCGTCTGTCCTGCGATGTGATGGTGGCGTCCCACCCGGACGCCGCTGCCCTGCGCGAGCAGGCCGCGCGCGGCACGCTGATTGGCGACGGCGGCGCCTGCAAGCGCTACGTTGCCGCCTCGCGCGACGGGCTCAAAGCCCGTCTCATCAGCGAACGCAACGCGGCGCAGTAAGCCCGCGCTAGCCGGCGCGCAGGCGTGGCAGGGCCGGTGCGGATGCCGCAGCTGCGCGGCCACGTGCTGTGGCAATGGGCGTCACGCTGGCGCTGCCCGGCCGCTGCGCGGCGTCCACCTTGAACACGCTGACCAGCTCGGCCAGATTGCCGGCCTGACCCTGCAGCGATTCGGCCGCTGCCGCCGCTTGTTCGACCAACGCGGCATTCTGCTGCGTCACGCCATCCATTTCCATGATGGCCTGGTTGATCTGCTCAATGCCGGCTTCCTGCTCACCGCTGGCGGCCGTGATCTGCTCCATGATCTCGCTGACATTGCGGATGCTGTGGACGATCTCTTCCATGGTCTTGCCCGCCTCGTCGACCAGCATGCCGCCGTTGGCGATCTTTTCCACCGATTCGCCGATGAGCTGTTTGATGTCCTTGGCCGCGCTGGCGGAGCGCTGCGCCAGGTTGCGCACCTCCGTTGCGACCACGGCAAAGCCACGGCCCTGTTCGCCAGCGCGCGCCGCTTCCACCGCCGCATTCAGTGCCAGAATATTGGTCTGGAACGCTATGCCGTCAATTACGCCAATGATGTCCACGATCTGGCGCGACGAGGCGCTGATGGCTTCCATGGTCGATACCACGCCGCCCACCACTTCACCGCCGCGCACTGCCACGCCCGATGCGCTGGCTGCCAGCTGATTGGCCTGGCGCGCAAACTCGGTATTCTGTTTGACGGTGGCCGTCAGTTCCTCCATCGAGGACGCGGTTTCCTCGAGCGAACCGGCCTGCTGCTCGGTGCGCGAAGACAGGTCCTGATTGCCGCTGGCGATTTCATCGGAAGCCGTCGCCACTGCATCCGTACTGTGGCGGACTTCGCTGACGATGGCCGCCAGGCGATCACGCATCGCTGCAATGCTGAACAGCAGGCTGGTGCGGTCGTTGGCCGCCAGGTCCACATGCACGGTCAGGTCGCCTGCTGCGATACGGTCCGTGATGCCGGCCGCATAGCCCGGCTCACCACCCAGCTGCCGCAGCAGCGAGCGGCTGATGAGCCAGCCCAGCAGCACGGCCAGCACGACCGAAGCCGTACTCAGAATAAAAATCATCCACGCCGAGCCCGCGCTGCGGTCATGGATGGTCACGCCGATTTCATCAATCACGGCCTTCTGGCGATCGACCAGCGCGCCCATGGCCGCCACGTAGGTGTCGCCGGCGGGGATGAACTGCTGCTCGATGATCTGGTTGGCCTGGTCCACATTGCCTGCCGCCTTCTCTGCAAAGGCTTGCTTGCGGACGGCCTGATAGGCCTTGCGTTTTTCCTGCGCGGTGGCGAACAGCGCCTTGGCTTGCGCGTCATCGAGCAGCTCGACGATCTGGCGCTGGTTGTCTTCGGCGCGCCGGGAACTGGTGGCGATGCCGTCTTCAAACATCTTCTGCGCAGCGGGATCGCTGGTTTTGGACGCCGCCAGCGCGCGCTGGACATTGGTTTCCACGATGCCGCGCCACGCAGTGACCAGGCGTTCGGTCCTGAGCTGCTGGGCGAGCAGGGCGTCGGTATCGGCGGCGGTCTGGCGTATGCTCATCCAGCTGGCGATGGCGACTGCCAGCAGCAGGCATAAAGTGGCGCCGAAGCCTATGGCCAGCCGGTTGCTGACCTTCATATCGGATAATCTCATGGCAGCTCCGCGTTAAGATGTTATATAAAAGAAATATTCATTTCTAAAATACATTTTATCACTGAAGAAAAAATGCTGCAAAGCAACGCGCGATTCCTTACCTGGATTTACAAAGCTGTCGCGTTTGGGTAGGCTGCGTGCCATGTCTACCATTGTTCAATTTGAAGTGCCGTTTGACGGCATGGCGCTGAAAGCCGACCATTATGTGGGCCGTGACAGCAATCGCATCCTCTATGTGCATGGCGCAGGCCAGAGCAGCCGCCACGGGCATCGCCTGGTGCGCGGCACGCTGCAGCAGCGTGGCTTGGGCAGCGTGTGTTTTGATTGCATCGGCCATGGTGAGACGGGCGGCACGCTGGCGCAGTCGTCGGTGGCCAGCCGTACGCGCCAGGCGGCGGCGGTCGCTGCGGCGCACGCGCTGCCGCAGCCGCTGGCCGTGTTTGGCGCCAGCATGGGCGCGTACAACGCCATCCGGCTGACGCAAAGCCAGCAGGTGGATGCGCTGGTGCTCATGGTCCCCGGCGTCTATACGCCATCTGCCTATGAAGTGCCGTTTGGCCCCGATTTTTCAGCCGTGATCCGCCGTGAGCGCAGCTGGTCCGACAGCGATGCCTGGGAGATCCTGTCGCACTTTGAAGGCCGCCTGCTGGTGATCGCCGCCGAGCACGACGCCACCATCCCGCTGGAGATTCCCGAGCGCCTGGTCGATGCCGCGCGCCGTGCCGAATCGCGGGTGCTGCATGTGGTGAAAGGCGCCGAACATAACCGCATGTGGTCCCTGCTGCAGGAAACCCCGGCGGACTTCGATGCGGCGATCGACATGGTCGTGGCCACGGTGAATGGCGGAAGGCAGTAGGAGTCGAACTTACGAGGGAGCGGCTGACGCCCCCCACCGGGTTTGAAGCCCGGCCCCATCACCGGATGAGTATGCCTTCCGTAGGTGCTGCTTAAACGCTGTACGACCACACGGCGTTGGGCCGTATCAGGTGCACATTGCCGACCCGCCGAGTATAGCCGACGCGGTCAAAGAACTCCAATATCTGTATGGCGCGCTTGCGTCCGAGGCCGGTCGCGTCGCGGAACGATGAGGCCTGCACTTCGTCCAGCGTGGCGACCAGCTGCGCCAGTTCATCCAGCCGCTGCGGATGATAAAACAGATCCGGCACCACCTGGTTCAGCTCTCCCGTCTTGGCGAGTTTGAGTAGCAGGCGCCGTACCTCCGCTTCTGGCATCGCATGCTCGCGCGTCAGATCGCGTACCCATGGCGGATCGAAGCCGCCCGCCAGCAAGGACGCCATCAGCGGTGCGGCCAGCGCCTGTTCTTCGGCGCTCAGTTCCACGCTATGGGTTGGCAGGTGCAAGCTGCGGCCGCGTTGTTTGATCTCGCCGCTGGCCAACAGGGTTTCAATCAGGCGGCTCCACAGACGGTCTTCCATGTCCGGTGCGACGATGCGCTTCAATCGCCAAAGCTCCGGCCCGGCATCGTCCGGTGCGCGTACGTGGAATTCGGCCAGTGCTGCCAGGATGCGCGTCTGCAGCGCCTGCACTTCGGCGGTAGCGATCAACAGTTTGTCGCCGCCTTGCAGCGCGACTTCCAGTGTGCCGGCGGGCGCGCTGATTTGCAGCGCCGGCAGTTGCGACAGGCGCACCAGCGTGGACATGCGCAAACCCAGCGGACCACGTGCGAGCAGGGCGCCGATGTCGCAATGGGCGACGTAGGCCGCCAGCGCATCCAGCCAAGCCATGCGCGCCGCACTGCGTCGTTTGCGCGCCGGTCCGAAGGGATCAAGCACCATGCCGCCACCGATGGTGGCAGTGGCTTGTGCATTGCGGATCACGAAGCGGTCTCCGGGCACGGCATGCACGGGCGCGTCCAGCACCAGCTGCACGCGGCTGGTATGGCCGGGCGCCAGTACGTCGCCTTCCAGCATCACCACATTGGCCGTGTGATGGGCCGCGCCCAAATGCACATGCACTGGCGACCATGGCTTGAGTGTGAGGCCGCAGTCTGGCGTCAAGGTCAGTTCGACATCGATGCGCTCCGAGCACTCGCCTAGCGCTGGCGCGACCACCCATGTGCCGCGTGCGATGTCTTCTTTTGCCGCACCGCTCAGATTCAGCGCCAGACGCTGGCCGGCCCGTCCCACCTCCGCTGCGCGGTTCTGCGCATGAATGCTGCGCACGCGCACTTGCTGGCCGCCAGGCGCCAGTTGCAGCGTGTCGCCCACGCGTACACTGCCGGCCAGCGCGGTGCCGGTGACGATGGTGCCCTGGCCGGCCAGGGTGAATACGCGGTCGACGCCAAGGCGGAACAGGCGGCGCTCATCGTTGGCCGGCAGTGTCGCGGCCATCTGCGCCAGATGGTGCAGCAGCGCCTTGACGCCGACGTCGCCTTCGGCCGTGGCGTTGGTGCGAAAGATGTGCGCGCCGGCGAAATCGGTTGGCGCCAGCAGCGCGTGGATCTCGGCTTCCAGCTGCTCCAGCCGGTCGGCATCCACGCGGTCGATCTTGGTCACGGCCACGGCGCCGCGCTTCACGCCCAGCAGGCGCAGGATGGCCAGGTGCTCCAGGGTCTGCGGCATGATGCCATCGTCAGCGGCAATCACCAGCAGGGCGGCGTCGATCCCGGTGACACCCGCTGCCATGGTGCGGATGAACTTTTCGTGGCCGGGCACGTCGATCACGCCCAGCACGTCGTCGCCGAGCGGCGTGTAGGCGTATCCCAGTTCAATCGATATGCCGCGTGCCTTCTCTTCTTTCAGGCGGTCGGTATCAACGCCGGTGAGGGCACGCGTCAGCGTGGTTTTGCCATGGTCGATATGGCCAGCGGTGCCGACGATCATGCTGCGAGCTGGCCCAGTTGTTCGATGAAGCGCTGCTGCTGGTGGTCCTGCAGGCAGCGCAGGTCGAGCCACAGTGCATCTTGCGCGACGCGGCCGATCACGGGCAGTGGCAGCGCGCGCAGGCGTTGTTCCAGCACGCCCAATGCGTTGCTGATGCGGCCCTCGGCGGTGGGCCGTACCACCAGGCCGTAGCTGGGTAACTGGTCGACGGGGAGGGCGCCGCTGCCGATCTGGCTCATCATCGCTTCATCAGTGACGACATAGCCCGCGCCCAGCGCGGTTTGCAGCAACGGCAGGATGGCCTGCGCCAGTGCGCGCATGTCGGCGGCGGGACGCGTCAGCAGCTTGAGTGTGGTCAGGCGTTCCGGTAGCAGGTCCGGTGCGCGATAGAGCGCAAGCACCGGTTCCAGTGCGGCCAGCGTCAGTTTGCCGACGCGCAGGGCGCGCTTGAGCGGATTCTTTTTGATCTGCGCGATCAGGTCTTTGCGGCCGACGATGATTCCGCATTGCGGCCCGCCCAGCAGCTTGTCGCCGCTGAAGGTGACCAGGTCGGCGCCGCCTTCGATGGCCTCGCGTACGGTGGTTTCGTGCGGCAGGCCGTATTGCTCCAGGTTGACCAGCGTGCCACTGCCGAGGTCCACGGCCAGCGGGATGTTGTGCTTCTTGGCCAGCGGGGCCAGTTCGTCCAGCTCGATGCTCTTGGTGAAACCGGTGATGGCGTAGTTGCTGGTGTGGACCTTCATCATCAGCGCGGTTTGCGGGCCGGCGGCTTCGTCGTAGTCCTTGAGGTGCGTGCGGTTGGTGGCGCCCACTTCGTGCAGCACGGCGCCGGCGCGGGTCATCACGTCGGGGATGCGGAAGGCGCCGCCGATTTCTACCAGCTCGCCGCGCGAGACGATGACTTCCTTGTTGAGCGCGACCGTGTTCAGCATGAGCAGCACGGCGGCGGCGTTGTTGTTGACGATGGTCGCGGCTTCGGCGCCCGTCAGTTCCAGCAGCAGGTCTTCAATCAGGTTGTCGCGGTCGCCGCGTTTACCGGTATCGATGTCCCATTCGAGGTTCATCGGCCAGCGCATTGCGTCAACCACGGCTTGCACTGCGCTGTCGGGCAGCAGCGCGCGGCCCAGATTGGTGTGCAGCACCGTGCCGGTCAGGTTGAAGACCGGGCGTAGCGGCGATGCATTTTGCTCGCGCAGGCGGGCAGACAGCATGGCGAGCAAGGCCGGAATGCTGGTGTCGCCGCCATCGCGGGCGGCCAGCAGCATGGCGCGTAGTTCGGCCAGCAGCGCGCGGGCGGCTTCCAGCGTCTGCACGCGGCCATATTCGGCGATCAGCGCCTCGCAGCCCTGGTCCGACAGGATCAGGTGGACGGCGGGGAGGCGGATTGCGCCTGCCGGCGCGGTGGCGGACGACGTGCTCATTCCGCGTTGAACCACAACAGCGGGTTGCCGCTGGCACGCGCGTAGCCGGCCTCGCCGACCAGCAGGTCCAGCGCCAGGCTGGCCAGATCGTCAGCCAGTGGATCGACGTAGAAGTCATGCTCCTGGTTGAATATCTTGCGATACGTATGACAGTCATCGCAGGTCTCGGCGCGCGCTACCTTGCTTGGATCGTTGGCCTTGTTGACCGGTTCCGTCGGCGCTGGCAGGCCGCCTTCCGGTTCGATGCTCTGGTAAGCGATGTTCGATGTGCTCTCGCAGCACGAGCACTTTACGCGCACCATATGCCACTCACTGGAGCAGCACGCGCATTGCAGGTAGCGATAGCCCTGCGACTGCCCGCCGATGCGGATTACGCTGGCCACCGGATGCGAACCGCACACGGGACACAAGGTGTTGGTCACCAGCGGCTGCACGCGCGGCGCCTCCAGCTGGCTGGCGCGCATGGTCCACATCACTTGCAGGGCAGCCGCCACAAACGGCGCATGCAGCGGATGCACGCCCTCCGTCAGCTCGGCCAGCACCGCATCCGCACAGCCTTCCAGCTGCGCTGTGTCGAGCGAGCGCAATTCCGCCAGCACCACCGCCAATTGCGGCTGGCTTGCTGCTGGCGAGTCCAGTTGATCGAGGATGGCGTCAAACACACGGCGCCACGTCGGCGGGCGCTGGCCGCTGACGGGCAGCGGCGGCATGTGATGATCAATCGCCATCTGGATGCCCGCCGCATCGGGCAGGGCAAACGTCTCCGGCGGCAGCGTACGGATCACGGCCGCCTGTGCATCCACCAGGGCTGCCATCATGTTCAGGTAGCCACTCAGCGTTTCGCCAACGGGAATGCCTTTGATTTGATTATTTGCCAACTGGCGCAGCCGTGTGGCGCGCGCTGTAAAGAGACTGCGTGCTTCCGGGAGCAGCAGACGAGGTATGGCGGTGTGATCGAGGGTTTCGATCTCGCCTGGTTCTAACAAGCGTTGTACCAAAAAAATCTCCCGTATTGCCGGTGGCGAGTGGCTGCCGGCTCAGGGAGTATTCTAATCCTAAAACGACAGCCACCACCGCAGGCTTAGTCCTGGCTCTTGCGAACCACTTCTTCAAACCAGCGCGGATGGTGCTTGCGCGCCCACCCGTAGGTGACCGTGCCGCGTACCATGGCGCCGATGGAACCTTTGACCCAGAAGGCCGCGTAGATGTGCACGATGATGGAGCAGATCAGCACAAACGCGCTGAATGCATGCAGCAGCGCTGCAAAGCGCACTACTTCGATGGGGAAGTAGAACGCAAAGTAGGCACGCCAGATCACGATGCCCGACAACAGCAGACCGCACATCGAAGCGATGAGCACAAAGAACAGCAGCTTCTGGCCGGCGTTGTACATGCCGATCTTGGGCAGCTTGTCTTCGCGGTTGTTGAGCACATCATCCATCTGCCTGAGCCACTGCTTGTCGGCTGCGTCGATGTGGTTGTGGTGCCAGAAGCGCACCACCAGCAACGCAAACGACACAAACATCACCAGTCCGATAAACGGATGCAGGATGCGCGTCCACTGGCCGCCGCCGAGGAATACCGCCAGCCACGACGTCGCCGGATGGAACATGGCGAGACCGGAGACCGCCAGCAGAACGAAGCAGATCGCCGTGACCCAGTGGTTGCTACGGTCATTCTTTGTGTAGCGCTGGATCAGCGGATTGCCGTCTTTATCACGGTTGGGCGAGCTCATTTTGCTTCCTCCCTGATACGTTGTGCTTCCTCGACTGCCTCGGCTTCCTCTTCCTTGCTGACTTCATTCGGACCAATGCGCGAGTAGTGGAACCAGCCCGCCAGTGCAGTGATGGCCATGCCGGCCAATGCCAACGGCTTGGTCAGGCCCTTCCACAAGCCCACGGTGGCGCTGATGCTCGGATTCTCGCGCAAGCCGTGGTACAAGGTCGGCTGGTCTGCGTGGTGCAGCACGTACATCACGTGCGTGCCGCCGACGCCGGCCGGGTCGTACAGGCCGGCGTTGGCGAAGCCGCGCGACTTCAGGTCCTCGATGCGTTCCTCCGCGTGTTCCTTCATGTCCTCCTTGGTGCCAAAGGTGATGGCGCCGGTAGGGCAGGTTTTTACACACGCAGGTTCCTGGCCGACGGCCACGCGGTCCGAGCACAGGGTGCACTTGTACGCGCGGCTATCGTGCTTGGAGATGCGCGGCACGTCGAACGGACAGCCGGCCACGCAGTAGCCGCAGCCGATGCAGTTCTCCTGATGGAAGTCGACAATGCCGTTGGTGTACTGGACGATCGCGCCCGGCGAAGGGCAGGCCTTGAGGCAGCCCGGATCTTCGCAGTGCATGCAGCCGTCCTTGCGGATCAGCCATTCCAGGTCGCCCTTGGTGTTCTCGTATTCCGAGAAGCGCATGACGGTCCAGGATTGCGGCGTCAGGTCCAGCGGATTGTCGTACACGCCGGTGGTTTCACCCACCTCGTCGCGCAGGTCGTTCCACTCCATGCAGGCCGTCTGGCAAGCCTTGCAGCCGATGCACTTGGAGACGTCGATCAGCTTGGCGACAGTGCCGGTCACCGGTGTACGGGCCATCGGTGTCTGCACCGTCGTTGCCGACATGCGTTTGATATCAAGTGATTGTAATGCCATGTTTATCTCCTCCGGCCGTTAAGCTTTTTCCACTTTCACCAGGAACGACTTCGATTCCGGTGTCTGTGAATTGCCGTCGCCCACAACAGGCGTTAGCGTGTTAACCAGGTAGCCCGGTTTAGTGAGCCCCTTGAAGCCAAAGTTGATCGGCAGGCCGACGTGGTGCATCGGTTTGCCATCGATGGTCAACTGCTTGATACGCTTGGTCACCACGGCTTTCGCGATGATGTAGCCGCGTCCCGACGTCACCTTGACACGGTCGCCATGCACCACGCCGACTTCCTTGGCCAGCGCTTCGCCGATCTCGACGAATTGCTCCGGCTGGATAATGGAATTCAAGCGCGCATGCTTGGTCCAGAAGTGGAAGTGCTCGGTGAGGCGATAGCTGGTCGCCGCATGCGGGAACTCTTCCTTCTTGCCCAGCTTCTTGCGGTCGTTCGGGAACATCCGGCCGGCCGGGTTGTTGAAGGCTTTCGGGTTGTTCGGGTGCAGCGGGTTATGGCCGATCGGTGATTCGAACGGTTCATAGTGCTCAGGGAACGGACCCTCCGCCATCGCATCACGCGCGAAGAAGCGCGCCACACCTTCAGCCAGCATGATAAATGGACCCATGCCGTTTTCCGGCGGCTCATCCACCTTGTAGTCCGGCACATCGACGCCACCCCACGCGGTGCCGTTCCACGCAATCAGCTTGCGGGTTGGGTCCCACGGTTTGCCTTTCGGGTCGCACGATGCGCGGTTGTACAGCACGCGGCGGTTGGCCGGCCAGGCCCATGCCCAGTTCAGCGTCTGGCCGATGCCGGACGGATCGCTGTTGTCGCGGCGGCCCATCTGGTTGCCGGCGGCAGTCCACGACCCGGCAAAGATCCAGCAACCGCAGGCAGTACTGCCGTCGTCCTTGAGTTGGGCGAAGCCTGCCAGCTGCTCGTTCTTCTTGAGGATAACCTTGGTCGCATCTTTCGGATCGGTGATCTCTTTCAGCGCCTTGCCGTTGTATTCCATCGCCAGTTCTTCCGGTGTCGGCGAGGCTGGGTTGGCATAGTTCCAGGTCAGGTTCAGGATCGGATCCGGGAACTTGCCGCCGTCGGTCTGGTAAGCCTTCTTCATGCGCAGGAAGATGCCTGACATGATTTCGAGATCGCTCTTCGACTGGCCAGGACCTTCAGCGCCTTGCCAGTGCCACTGCAGCACGCGCGAGGAGCTGACCAGCGAGCCGCGTTCTTCCGCGAAGCAGGTGGTCGGCAGGCTGAATACCTCGGTCTGGATCTGCGTCGGATCGACTTTGTGGAAGTCGCCATGCGGTTTCCAGAACTCGGACGTCTCGGTCTGCAGCGGGTCCATAATGGCCAGCCATTTCAGCTTGGACAAGGCATCGGTGGTCTTCTGCTTGTCCGGCGCCGACGCCAGGATGTTGAAGCCCTGGCAGATATAGCCGGTCATCTTCCCCTGGATCATGAGCTCGAAAGCCTGCATCATGTCGTACGGCTTATCCAGCTTGGGCAGATAGTCGAAGGCCCAGTTGTTTTCCTCGGTCGCCGCATCGCCCCACCAGGCCTTCATGAAGGAGACCAGGAATTTCTTGGAGTTGCTGTAGTAGCTGAGCTGATTTGGACGCAGCGGTTTCAACGCGCGCTTGGCCACATACGCATCCCAGTCCTGTTCCGCCTCGCCTGGCAAGGTCAGATAACCCGGCAGCATATTGGTCAGCAGGCCCAGGTCGGTCAGACCCTGGATGTTGGAGTGGCCACGCAGCGCATTCATGCCGCCGCCAGCAATGCCCATATTCCCCAGCAGGAGCTGGATCATGGCGCCGGTACGCAGGGTTTCCGCACCGGTGGAGTGCTGGGTCCAGCCCAGTGCATACAGGATGGTCGCGGCACGGCCCGGTACTGCGGTCGAAGCCAGCGCTTCCGCCACGTGATGGAATTTCTCCGGCGGCACGCCGCAGGCCCGCTCCACCATCTCCGGCGTGTAGCGTGCATAGTGCTTCTTCATCAGCTGGTACACGCAGCGCGGGTGCTCGAGCGTCGGATCGACCTTGGCATAGCCGTCGTCGCCCATCTCGTAGTTCCAGCTGCTCTTGTCGGTGTACTTGTTCTTGCTGTCGTCCCAGCCCGAATAGAGGCCGTCGTTAAAGGCGAAATCTTCGCGCACGATAAACGGCATGTCCGTGTAATTGCGGACGTAGTCGTGCTGGATTTTGTCGTTGGTGAGCAGGTAGTTGATGATACCGCCCAGGAAAACGATGTCCGCACCGGTACGGGTAGGGACGTAATAGTCCGCCACCGAAGCGGTTCGGGTAAAGCGCGGATCGACCACAATCAGCTTGGCGCCGCGATGCGCTTTCGCTTCCGTGACCCATTTAAACCCGCAAGGGTGTGCTTCTGCTGCGTTGCCGCCCATGACCAGGATGACATCGGCATTCTTGATGTCTACCCAGTGATTCGTCATCGCACCACGTCCAAATGTCGAGGCAAGACCTGCCACCGTTGGACCGTGTCATACGCGTGCTTGATTGTCGAATGGGAGCATGCCAGTGGCACGCATGGTTTTATGGGTCAGGTAGCCGACTTCATTAGTACTGGCCGATGCACACAGCATGCCAGTGGTGGTCCATCGGTTGACGGTTTTGCCGTCTTCGGTTTTTTCGACGAAGTTGGCGTCACGGTCCGCCTTCATCAGTTTGGCGATGCGGTTGAGCGCTTCATCCCACGACATCGGCGACCAGTCGCTCGCACCTGGTGCGCGGTACTTCGGCGCCAGCAGGCGGTTGGGGGAGTGAATGAAGTCGATCAGGCTCGCGCCTTTCGGACACAGGGTGCCGCGGTTGACCGGGTGGTCGGCATCGCCTTCGATGTGGATGATGCTGGCCGAGGCGTTCTTGGCGCCGTCGCCCAGGCCGTACATCAGCAAGCCGCAACCGACGGAGCAGTAGGGGCAGGTGTTGCGGGTTTCGGTGCTGCGCGCCAGCTTGTATTGGCGGACTTCGGCCAAAGCCGTCGCCGGTGCAAAGCCAAGCAGCGCGATACTCGAACCCGCGATGGTCGCGCCAGTCACCCGAAGGAACTGGCGTCTCGACATCTGGTTCATGGTGTCCTCTCTTAGTCTAGTGACCGCTTGAGTTTACACCGAGCACAATTGAAACGTGCGTTCCGATTTGTATTAATTGTTGCTATTCGGCCAGAAGTGCCTTTTGGTATAGCGCATTTGATAATCTTGATGCTACTTATAGCAACGTTTCAACTTGCTGTAATCATAAAAATGGCTGGCGGGGGCGATTCTGGCGTCGTTGCAGGCGCTTTTGAAGTCCATTTCTTTTTCGTTGTACAGCATGCGCACCAGCGTGCGGCCGGCTGCATTTTTATACACATCCCACTGGATATTGGCGGCCATCGGCGCCACTTGCGCACCGCGCCACGGACTGGTTTCGTAACTATAGGTTGCGGCGCGCGGCAGCTGCCCGGACATGCCGGGCAGGCCCAGGGCGCTGGCAAACGGGATGACGATTTCTGCGTGGGCGAAGCGCAGCTTGGCGGCGTGCGACAGGTCGCCGTTGGCGATGGTGTCTGTCTCGGCGAAGAAATCGTCGAGCAGCGCACCTGCCATGCGCCAGGTGACGTCGCCGTTTTCCGCGATGCCCGGTCCCTTTTCGTAGAAGGCGATGGCGTCTTCCGCCTCTGCATACACGCGTGCCTGTTCGGCCGGGACGTAGCGCGTGAAGTCGGCTTTGAGTTCGGTCTGCATGTCGGCCGCCGCCGCATACAGTTCGTACAGCGCGAGTGCGGCGTCAGTGATGCTGGCGATTTTCATTTCGCCATCGCCGGTCAGGTCGCTGGTGAATTTGCCATCGGCGCTGGTGTAGCTGCGCGTGCCCGTGTTGGCCGCGCTGCGCTGGCCCCGGTCCAGCGCCTCAATGAAGGTGGGTGTGAACAGGCGTTCCAGCGTGGCGCGCGCCGTTGCTTGCAGGCGCGGTTGCGCGTGGACGGCTGCCTCGCGCGCTTTCAGCTCATCGCTTTTGGCCCAGCGCTGGTAGGCCAGGCTGGACTCCGTCACCAGCGTGTCCTGTTTGGTATTCAGCTTATGGAAGTAGAGCTGGAAGCGGTCGATGCTGGCGTCGATGAGCGGTTCCAGCGTGGGCTGCTGCTTCACCAGCGAGCGGCCGAAGAAATAGCCGCTATCCACGGCGCGGTCCTTGCCGGAGGTGACGATCAGCACGCGCCGCTTGGCCGCTGGTGCATCGCGGAACAGCTCCGGCAGGCGCGCACGCAGGCGCTGGGCCAGTTGCGTGTGCTCGGCCACGCCCTGTGCGGTCTCATTGCCATAGCCAGCCTTGGTGATGCCCGCCACGCCGTAGCCCAGCAGCGCATTGGCCTGCATCATCTGCTCCAGGTCCGGACCCAGCATGCGGCCCAGCGGCGTCAGCGCATCCTCGTTGGCGGCCAGCTGCCACAGGTTGTACAGCGCCAGGTCGGTCTTGAAGCTGCTTAGCCCGCGCGAGCCATGGCGGGCCAGCATCTGCGTGTACACCGCCTTGTAGCCGGACGGCGCCGCCTCGTAGCTGGCGCTGGCCTGCTGCGGCGCATACGGCGTCTTGGTTTGATAAAACTGCTCGCCGTAAGCGTTCAACAGCAACAAGGATAGCGCGGCGCCAGCCGCAAGGCGGTATGGTTTCATACCTTAGAAGTCTACGCGAACATTGACGCTTGCGGTGCGCGGTGCGCCGATGTTCAGGTAATTCTCCTGGTAGTAGGTCCAGTATTTGCGGTTGGCGATGTTGGAGATGTTGGCGCGTACGCTGATCATCTTGCCGAAATAGCGGTGACGGTAGTTGAAGCCCGCGTCAAACAGCGTGTAGGCCGGCAGCGTGTTCACATTGGCGGCATCCATCGGCAGCTCGCCCAGGTATTGGCTACCCACATGCAGCGCCAGGCCTGGCAGCACTTCACGCCAGGTTGCCTGCACCGACGCCTGGCGGCGCGGGGCGCCAACGGCACGCTTGCCGCTGTAGCCTTGCGCGGCATTTTCCAGTGTTGCATCCAGCAGCATGATGCCGCCTTCGATCGACACATTTTTCGCCGCCTGCACCACGGTATTGAATTCCGCGCCCTGATATTTGGTTTCGCCATCCATCACGAACACATTGGCTGCATTGGTGTACTGCGCGCCACGCTTGATGCTGAACAGCGAAGCGGTGGCGTTCCACCAGCTACGTTCCGTCTTCACACCCACTTCCGACTGCTTGCTCTTGATCGGCGCAAAAGTCTGGTTGGCGTTGAGCGTGGACGTCGGCGCGCTGGCCGACTGTTCCAGCGCTTCCACGTAGCTGGCGTACAGCGTGGTGTCGGCGGCTGGCTTGTACATCAGGGCCACGGTTGGCGTGGTCTTGTTGGCCGGGTAGCTGGCGGTGACCGTGCCCTTGGTCGAGTAGGCGACATCGCTGTAGCGCGTGTAGCGTGCGCCGGCGACGACCGACCAGCTGTCGTTCAGCTTGAGCGTATCGCTGGCAAACACGGCTTCCTGGCGCGTGGCTTCGTCCTCGTAGGTGCCGCCGCTGTAGTTGATGTTCGCGACGCTCATGATGTTGGGCGCGTACAGGTTGCCGGTGCCGATATAGGTTTTTGGCGTGGCGACCGAGGACGTCGACACCAGGTTCTGCGACATCACGCCAAATACCACCTCATGCACCAGGCCTGCGGTGTTGAACTTGCCGTTGACGGTGGCCTGCACCTGGTCAAAATGGTAGCCGTGCAGCTCCGATGTAACGCGGTCCTTGTAGTCGCCGTTGTTGGCGGTGATGTAGTACTGGTCCTTCTTGTACACGCGCGTCGAATCCGAGGTGCGGTAGGATGCGTTGAGCACCCAGTCCGGCGCCAGAACATATTCGATGCCGGTGGTGGCCAGCGTGTATTCCACATCGCTGCCGGCGCCGATGCTATTCAGTTTGCTCTCGCCATCGATCGGCGATGGCACCTTGAACGATGGCGCGATGATAATGTCGGTACCGCCCACGCTGCGGCGGCGCTGATAGATCGCATCATAGGTCAGCGCCAGATCCTTGGTCACGCGCCACTCCAGGTTCACGCCGGCGGCGTTACGCTTGATCGAACCGCTTTCCTGTTTCAGGTCGCCGTCTTCATGCAGCAGGTTGAGGCGGTAGCCGAAATCGCCTTCTTCGCCCAGGCGGCCGCCCATGTCGATATGCTCCTTGATTGCGCCGCCTTCCTGGTAGCCCATCGCCGCGCTGAAGCTCTGGCTGGTGGTCGGGCGTTTGCTCACGTAGTTGACGATGCCGCCCGGCGAACCGAAGCCGTACATATAGCCGGTCAGGCCTTTCAGCGCTTCTACGCTTTCAAACATCTCCAGCGGCATCTCGGTGCCACGGTTGATGTTGGCCAGGCCGTTGATCTTGTAGCCGTTCAGGTCATCCAGGCGCAGGCCGCGCATCTGGATGGTGGCAGGGTGGGTGGAGATGGGTGGCGAAATTGCCGTCACCGAAGCGTCGTACTTGAGCACTTCGGAAATGCTGGTGGCCAGGCGGTCTTCGATTTCCTCGCTGGAGACAGCCTTGGTGGAGAAAGGCGTATCCAGTTCCGACTTGCGGCCCAGTGCACCGCTGCTGACGCTATCGCCCAGCCGCTTCTTTTCAACCGTGGCCTTCACTTCCACCGTGGACAGCGCGCCGCCGACATCCTCCGCCGCGACAGCGGAAATATGGAGCACACACAGGCCAGCGGCGGCCAGCGCCAGTTGCAGACGGGATGGAGCGAAAGGATTTTTCGAGGACATGGGAACCTGAAGAAGTTGGACGAACGATAAAGCCCAACATCGTAGAGGCTTTATATGACGACCGTATGACGCAGCGACCGTCTCTTCTTCAGGTGGTTGAAGTTTACAGCAGTTTTTCGATATCGCTCAGCGATGGTGGTGACGCGCCTGCGCCAAGGCAGGCGGCAGCGCCGGCCGCTACCGAGAACTGCAGATGCTGCAAGGGCGCAGCGTCTGCACGGTGCATCATGCTCCACGCCAGCGCTGCAATGCTGGCGTCACCAGCACCCACGGTGTCGACCACGTCGATCTTCGGCGCGGGCAGTGACCATGACTGTTCGCCGATGTGCAGCTCGGCGCCGTTGCCGCCTTTGGTGTACAGGTAGGTGGCAGCAGGGTTCCAGCTGCGCAGCTTCTGGAATGCGGGCGCGATATCCTTGGTGCGGAACAGGCCTTCCAGATCTTCTTCAGATACTTTAATCACATCGGCCAGCTCCGTCATGTGGCGCAGCGTGGCGTCGTAGCTGGCGTCCATGAGCAGGCGGAAGTTCGGATCGTAGCTGATGCGCACTCCCTTCAGCTTAAGCTGCTCGGCCAGCGTCACCAGCTTGCCGGCCAGCGGCTGGCGCGCCAGGCTGATACCGCCGAAGTGAACCCACTGGCATCGCGTGATCCAGCCGTCCGGCAGCTGCGCCGCGTCGAAGTGCAGGTCTGCGCTGTCGTCGCCGATGAAGAAATAGCTGGGAGGATCGGTGCGGTGCACGATGGCCAGCAAGGGCGCGCGGTTGTAACGCTGCAGGAAGCGCAGGTCCAGCTGCGCTGCTTCACTGGCGTGCCACAGCGCGTCGCCAAATACATCGCGGCTGATGGCGCCCGCAAACGCGGACGGTTCATCCAGCCTGGCCATGGCGCGCGCCACGTTCCAGGTAGAGCCGCCGGTCTGGCTCAGCCACTGGGTCTGCGCGCCATCCTGCACAATCATGTCGGTCAGCGCTTCGCCCGCTGCTACAAATGACGGAAACATCTCAATCCTTCTTCAATACGTTGAGCACTTCATAGCAGGCGCCCATGGTGTGATAGTCGACTTTGCCGGCCGGGCTTTTCTCGTCGGTCAGCTTGCTGTTGTCGGTGCCGAGGATGCGGTACCAGGCGCCGTACTGGTGATCGACAAAATGCTCCCAGCTGTAGTTCCAGATTTTGTCATACCAGGTCCAGTAGCGCGACTCGCCCGTGCGTGCCGCCAGCAGGGCGGCCGTGGCCAGGCTTTCTGCCTGCACCCAGAAGTATTTGAGATCGTCGCAGATACTGCCGTCCGGCGCGAAGCCGTAGTAAATGCCGCCATGCTGATGGTCCCAAGCCTTGGCCAGCGCCGCATCAAACAGCTCCACCGCGCGCGGCAGCAGCCAGTTGGGATTGTTGGCCAGGTGCGCGCCATGGCGCTCCAGCAGCAGCAACAGCTTGGCCCATTCGGTCAGGTGACCCGGCTGGTAGCCCCATGGACGGAAGATATTGCTCTTGTCATGGCGGTTGTACTCCGTATCCACCGACCAGTCGGCGTGATAGTGTTCCCACACCATATTGTCGGCCAGCGCGGCCTGGCGCACCGTGATGTTGTGCGCCAGCTGTTCGGCGCGCAGCAGGTAGGCGCGGTCGTTGGTTGCTTCAAACGCGGCGATCAGCGCTTCGCATGCATGCATATTGGCGTTCTGGCCGCGGTAGCCGTCGAGGTGCGACCAGTCGGCGCTGGCCTCGTCGGCGTACAGGCCATATTTCGGGTCCCAGAAACGCTGTTCCATGAGCTCAAAGGTCTCGTTGATCCATGGGCCGGCCTGGGTTTCGCCCGCCATCAGTGCGTGACTGTAAGCCAGCAGCACGAAGGCCAGGCCGTAGCAATGGTTGGTGCCGTCGGTGACGTGGCGCTCGCCATTGTTCCAGTCCAGCTGCCAGGCGTAGCCGCCGGTGGCCGGATTGCGATGGGCATTGCGCAGGAAAGACAAGGCATGGCGCAGACGCTGACGATCCTCGACGTCGCCGAACTGCCGCCATGCCATCGCATAGTTAAACACGAAGCGCGTGCTGCTGACCAGATGGCGCGTATGTGCATCGTAGACCGTGCCGTCGTCCTTGTAGAAGTGATACAGGCCGCCGCTGGCGTCGATGCAGCGGCTGTCATAGAACTGCTTGGTGTGGCGGATGTGGTTGAGCAGGGTGGTGCGGGATCGGAAATCAGGGGCCATCTTCAGGTCCGTTTGAAAGTTACCAGGTTCTTGGGGCGCCAGCTGTCGATAACAGTGCTGGCGCGGATGATCAACTCCACCGGTGAGATCTTCTCCACCGGTACGTCGTGCGGGCCATTGAGCAGAAGTTCTACGCCCAATGCGCCCAAAGCTTTTTTGTCGATACGCAGCGTGGTCAGGGGACGGTGTCCCAGCATGGCATTCGAGATGTCGTCAAAGCCGACGATCGCAATATCGTGCGGCACCTTGAGTCCACGCGCCAGGCAGCAGCGCATGGCGACCAGCGCCGCGCTGTCGTTGTAGCAGAACACCGCATCCGGCGGCTCGGGCAGGTCGAGCAATTGCTCCATCGCCTCCCATGCGCCGGTTTCCAGGTCCACGCCATCCGGCATGCAGGCTTCCAGCGCCGGATCGGCAAGGATGCCTTCCCTGAACAGCGCCTGCCGGTAACCAAAGGCGCGCTTGCAGATGCTGTAGTGCGACATCGGTCCGGAGATGAAGCCCACGCGCGTGCGGCCGGTGTCGATCAGGTGTTTGGTGGCCAGGTAGCCGCCCATCATATTGTCCGGATTGACCGAGCTGTAGCCGCGCAGCTGCATGTCGATGAGCACCAGCGGCTTGCCGGTCGCGCGCAGGGCGCCCAGCATCTCAGGCTCGAAGAAGCCGGCGCAGACAATACCGTCGGTGGCGTGCAAAGGAATCTGGTCGATCAGGCCATCGGCCGGACGCACCGCGAGGGAGGACAGCACGATGCCCTGCTTGCGGCAGGCTTCCTCGGCGCCGTGCAGCACGGGCGAATAGAAAGGACTGGCGGCTGCGGTGTCGTGCTGGCGATGCAGCAGAAAGGTCAGGCGGCGCACCCGTTTGGTACGCAGCTTGCAAAAATCGTAACCCAGATTGCGTGCGGTTTCCACCACCATCTGGCGCGTCACTTCGGTCAGGCCGGGTTCATTTTTCAGTGCGCGTGAAATCGTCCCTGCCGATACTCCTGCGACGCGGGCGATGTCTCTGATCGTTATATTGGTGCCCACTTTTGTCTCCTCGCTGTGCAATCAGTCTTGCATAGCCGTCTATGGGCGGTCAAACGATCTGACGATTTTGTCCAGCAGTTTAGCGATGTTTTACTAAACAGGAAGAATCGGGCGCGATGGAAGGGGTTCCGTAGCAGCCTGCAAGGCTTGCCGGGTGTTTAGCGAAAAGCTGCTTACAGCAGTGGAAGGTGGCCCAGCGCGGGCGCCAGCAGCACCATGAGCACACCGCTGAAAATCATGGTCAGGCTGGCGACCGCACCTTCCTGCGGGCCAATGGCGCGCGCCTTGCTCAAGCCGAAGCCGTGGGCTGCCGCGCCATACGGGGCGCCGCGCGCAATCCGCATGCGCAGCGGCAGACGCGCCAGCAGCACCTGGCCAAGCAGCAGACCAAACAAGCCGGTGATGATGACAAACACACCGGTCAGCTGCGCCGAGCCGCCCAGGTGGCGCGTGGCCTCCAGTGCGAATGGCGTCGAAACGGAGCGCGCCAGCAGACTGTGCGCCATGCTGCCGTCCAGCCCAAGCAAGCGGTCCAGCAGCAGCGTGCTGCCCAGCGAGGCAATGATGCCGGCCACGCTGCCCAGGGTGAGCGCCAGCCAGTGCTTTTTCACGAGATCGCGATACTGATAAATCGGCAGCGCAAACGCCACGGTTGCGGGACCGAGCAGCCATGACAGCCAGCGCGTATCGCCAAAGTAGACAGGGAAGGGCGTGGACGAAAGCTGCACCACTGCGATCAGTACGGCGGATGTGGCAATGGCCGGTGTCAGCCAGACGCGCGGATAGCGTTTGTGCAAAGCCTGGTTGGCGTAGAACAGGCCCAGTGTCAGCAGCAGGAACAGCAGCGGCTTCATTGCGGCGCTCCGCGTTGTGCGCGCAGGCGGCGCAGACGGCGGCCGCGTTCAAAGCGGCAGACCCATTCCACGGTAAAGGCGGTAGCCAGCAGCACGCACACAAAGCCCAGGCCAATCGCCGCAAACAGGCGCAGGCCCTCGGCTTCCAGCAGGCCGGTGAACTGCACCACCGACACTACCAGCGGAATAAAGAACAGCAGCATATTGGACAGCAGCCAGTCGGCGCCGTGCTCGATGGCGGCGGGCCGCAGCACGCCGCTTTGCAGCAGCGCCACCATCACAATCAGGCCCACCACGCCGCCGGAAAAGGGCAGTCCGAGCCACGCGGAGGCACAGTCGGCGGCATACCACGCCGCGATCAGTCCCACCACCTGCATCAATGTAAAACCTATGCGTTTCATGGCGCCATTCTAGGTGCGCAAGGATTAAAGATAAAATGAATTAAATTTATAAAAATCATTCTCAATTGGAATAGATCATGGATATCCGCGCGCTGCGCTATTTTGTCGCCGTCGTCGAGCAGCAGAGCTTTAGCCGCGCGGCGGAGCACCTGCACGTCACCCAGCCTACTGTCAGCAAGATGATCCAGCAGCTGGAGCAGTCGCTGGAGCTCACGCTGCTGGAGCGTAGCGGCAAGCGCTTCACCTTGACCGATGCCGGCCAGGTGGTGCTGCAACGGGGCCGCGCGCTATTGGCCATGCACGAAGAAATGGGCGTGGAGCTGGAAGACTTGCAGCAGCTGCGGCGTGGCGATCTGCGCCTGGGCGTGACCCAGCAATCGCATGCTTCACTGGCGCCACTGCTGGCGGCCTATCACCGCCGCCATCCGCACATCGAACTCAAACTGTTTGAAGGCGGCTCGCATGGCATCGAGGCCGATTTGCGCAGCGGGGTGCTGGAGATGGGCACCTTGCTCGACCATCCATCCAACCAGCAGCTCTGGCAGGAATTCGATTCCTTCCCGCTGGTGCGCTCGCCCATGTGTTTGTTGGCGCCCAAGGACTCCGCCTGGCGCAGCCGCAAGCGCGTGGCCTTGCGCGAGCTGGCCGATAGTCCCTTCATCTTCTACGGCGAAGGCTTCGCGCTGAACGAGATCATCGCTGAAGCCTGCCTGCGTGCAGGCTTCAAGCCCCGCATTACCGGCCGCAGTGGTCAATGGGATTTCGTCGCCTCGCTGGTGCGGCTGGGCGTGGGCATCACGCTACTGCCCAAGGTCTTTTGCGACACGCTGACACCGGGCCAGTTCACCATCGCCAAACTGGAAGAACCGGCGCTGGACTGGAATCTGATGCTGGCGTGGCGCCGTGGCGGCCACCTGTCGTTCGCCGCGCGGGCGTGGCTGGACCTGGTGCGCAGCAAACCAACAACAGGTCGCTGACCTTTTTGTTAAGTTTTGTAAGTTTTTCTTACGTAGCGTTGCAGTTGAAAGTTTGTCTATACCCATCGTTGTTAGGAAATGTAATACCAGCTGCATACCAGATTGAGTGAAATCAAGGACTTAGCATTCAACCGGTCGCAAGTGCTGTTACGCAAAATGCAAGCTAGTATGGTCCCATCGTTGTAACGAAAGGGACACAAACATGCATTTCCGCCGGTTGGTTCGACACACACTGCTGCTCGCCATGCTCTCCGCAACGGCCGCCCGCTCTGGCACGCTGGTGATTGAAAGCTGGCGTGTGGACGACAAAACGCTGTGGGAAAAGGTCTTGATCCCGGCGTTTGAAAAAAACCATCCGGGCATCGAAGTCAAGTTCGCACCCACCGCACCAACCGAATACGATTCCAGCCTGGCCGCGCGCCTGGCCGGCGGCACGGCGGGCGACCTGATTGCCTGCCGTCCGTTCGACGTCTCGCTGTCGCTGTACAAAAAAGGTCACCTCGAAAAGCTGGATGGCAAACCGGGCATGCAGAATTTTTCGCCGACCGCCACCGTGGCCTGGCAGACCGATGACGGCAAAGACACGTTCTGCATGCCGGTCGCCTCTGTGATCCACGGTTTTTTATACAACAAGAAGATCTTCAAAAAACTGAACCTGCAACCGCCTAAAACGGTGGACGAATTCTTTACGGTGCTGGAGACGCTGAAAAAGAGTGGCGTCACGCCGCTGGCGCTGGGCACTGCCGACCAATGGGAATCGAGCCAAATGGTTTATACCAATATCGGTCCCAATTTCTGGCGTGGTGAGGAAGGGCGCAAGGCGCTCATCGCCGGCAAAGCCAGGCTGACCGACGCGCCGTTTGTCGAAGCGCTGACGTTTGAGCAGCGCATGGGCACCTACCTGGGACGCGGCGCCAGCGCACAGACCTATGGCGACAGCCAGAACCAGTTTGCCTTGGGCCGCGCGGCGATCTATCCCACCGGCTCGTGGGATATCTCGTACTTCAGCCAGACGCCGGGACTGGAACTGGGCGCGTTTGCGCCGCCGGTGCGCAAGGCGGGCGATGCCTGCTTTATCTCCGACCATATGGATATCGGCATCGGCGTCAACAAGAAAGCCAGGAACAAGGAAGACGCTTACAAGTTTCTGGCATGGGTGGGCTCGCAGGAGTTTGCCGACATCTATACCAACCGCGTGACCGGCTTCTTCTCGCTGTCGAATCATCTGATCTCCGTGCGCGACCCGGTGGCCAAGCAGATGGCGGAATGGCGCAATAGCTGCGCCTCCACCATCCGCTTCAACGCGCAGGTGCTGAACCGCGGCCAGCCCAGCATGGAGAGCGAACTTTGGAATATCAATTCACAGGTGTTGAACGGCAAGCTGGCGCCGAAGGACGCAGCGGCGCGGCTGCAAAACGGTTTTGCCAAGTGGTACAAACCACAGCAAAAGTAGCATCACACGGAAATCCCTCCCCTTGATGAAGTGTGATTCATTGCCGGCGCCGGGCGCGGCGCCGGCCTTTTTTTTAATCGAATTCTGGAGGCAGTCTTGAAGCATGTGGTGAATACGGTGCGGCCCTGGCAGTTGCTGCTGTTTCTGGCGCCGGCGTTGATTGTCTACGGTGTGTTCAGCGCGCTGCCGCTGGTGCAGACGCTGGGACAGGGCTTCTTCAGCGCCGATGATGGTGGCAGTGCGTCCTTTGTCGGCCTAGAGAATTTCCGCACAGTGCTGCTGGACCCCGACTGGTCGGCCGGTTTCTGGAACGCGATGGCCAACAACGCCAAATTCTTCTGCGTCCACATGCTGCTGCAAAATCCGGTCGGCCTGCTGCTGGCGACCTTATTCAGCCTGAAGGGGCTGCGTGGCGCGCGCACCTACCGCACGCTGATCTTTTTGCCGACATTGCTGTCGGTGGTCATCATCGGCTTTATCTGGCAATTGATCCTGTCGCCGCTGTGGGGCGTGGGTGAAAAGCTGATGGGCTTTGCCGGCCTGGCTGATTTCTTCGCGCCGTGGCTGGGCGAAGAGGAGAGTGCACTGACGGCGATTTCCATGGTCTCCGTGTGGCAGTACATCGGCATGCCGATGATGCTGATTTACGCGGCGCTGCTGGCCGTGCCGGATGAAATCGTCGAAGCCGCCCACGTGGAAGGCGCCAGTGCCATGCGTATCTTCTGGCAGATCAAGCTGCCGCTGATCTACCCGACGCTGGGCCTCGTCACTATCCTCACCTTTGTAGCAAACTTCAATGCGTTTGACCTGATTTACTCGATCAAGGGCGCGCTGGCCGGGCCGAATTATTCTACCGATATTCTGGGCACGCTGTTCTACCGCACGTTCTTTGGCTATCAGGCGCAGGTAGGCAATGCCTATCTGGGTTCTGCGGTGGCGACGCTGATGTTCCTTGTGATACTGGCGGGTGTCGGCGTGTACTTTGTCGGCGTGCAGCGCCGTCTGACGAGGTTTGCGCTATGAAGAACCGTCTGATGGTGCACGGCGCCCTGATGGCGTACACGGTGCTGGCGCTGTTCCCGATTGCGCTGATCCTGATTAATTCGGTCAAGACGCGTGAAGCGATTTTTGATGATCCGCTGGCGCTGCCGACCATGGAGTCGCTGACCTTCATCGGCTTCCAGAAGGTCCTGGCCAGCACCAACTTCCTGCTTTACTTCGGTAACAGCCTGGTGGTGACGCTGGCTGCGCTGTTCTGCATCCTGCTGTTTGGCGCCATGGCGGCGTGGGCGCTGTCGGAGTACCGCTTCATGGGCAACCGCGTGCTGACGCTGTTCCTGGCGCTGGGCATCATGATCCCGATTCGCCTTGGTACCGTGTCGATACTGGAGCTGATGGTCAAGCTGGATCTGGTCAACACGCTGACGGCGCTGGTGCTGGTGTACACGGCGCAAGGGCTGCCGCTGGCGGTGATGATCCTGTCCGAGTTCATGCGGCAAGTGCCGACGGAGCTCAAGGATGCTGCGCGTTGCGATGGCGTCGGTGAGGTCAGCATCTTCTTCAAGGTGGTGCTGCCGCTGATCCGTCCGGCGATGGCCACGGTGGCGGTGTTCACCATGATCCCGGCCTGGAATGACCTGTGGTTCCCGCTGATCCTGGCGCCGTCCGACCGTACCAAGACGGTCACGCTGGGCGTGCAGCAGTTTATCGGCCAGTACGTCACGGACTGGAACTCGGTACTGGCTGCGCTGTCGCTGGCGGTGATTCCGATGCTGATTCTGTATGCGCTGTTCTCGCGCCAATTGATACGCGGCCTGACGGCTGGCGCTGTGAAATAAGGAGAGGCCTCAATGGCAGGTGTAAGTTTACAAGAGCTGCGCAAATCGTATGACGGCAAGACCGACGTCCTGGCCGGCATCGACCTGGAGATTGCGCATGGCGAGTTCGTGGTGCTGGTCGGCCCTTCCGGCTGTGGCAAATCCACGCTGCTGCGCATGCTGTGCGGGCTGGAGAACATCACCAGCGGCACCATGAAGATCGGCGACCGTGTCGTCAATCATCTGCCACCGGCGGAGCGTGGCATCGCCATGGTGTTTCAGAGCTACGCGTTGTATCCGCACATGACGGTGTACCAGAACATGGCCTTTGGGCTCAAGGTGGCTGGCAAGGACAAGGCAGCCATCAAGCAGCGTATCGGTGAGGCGGCGGCGATCCTCAAGATCGACCATCTGCTGGAGCGCCTGCCGCGCGAGCTGTCCGGTGGCCAGCGTCAGCGTGTCGCCATCGGCCGCGCCATCGTGCGAGAGCCGCAGCTGTTCCTGTTTGATGAACCGCTGTCCAACCTGGACGCCGCGCTGCGCGTGCAAACGCGCCTGGAGATCGCCAAGCTGCATCGTCAGCTGGATGCCACCATTGTCTACGTCACGCACGACCAGGTGGAAGCCATGACCTTGGGTGACAAGATCGTCGTCATGCATGAGGGGCATATCCAGCAGGCCGGCACGCCGCTGGACCTGTATCAGCAGCCGCGCAACCTGTTTGTGGCGGGCTTCATCGGTTCACCCAGGATGAACTTCCTGGCCGCTACCGTGGTTGACGCCCATGCCCACGGCGTCACGGCACTGCTGAACAGCGGCGAAACCATACGCGCCGCAGTGGACGGCAGCGGTTTGCGCGCCGGGGACAGCATCACGCTGGGCCTGCGCGCGGAGCACATCAGCGAATCGCGCAGCGGTTCGGAAGTTTTCACCGGCGAGGTCAGTGTGGTCGAACACCTGGGCGAAGCCAATTACCTCTACGTCAGCCACGAGGGCAGGGAGGACGTAGTAATACGCGGGGATGGCGAACGCCATGTCGCGCCGGGACAGCGCATAACCTTCTCGGCCGAAAGTACTGCCTTCCACGTGTTTGACGAAAAGGGCCTGGCGCGGCGGCGCCTGCGCCCCGGAAATATGGTATCGGCGCCGCGCGGCTTGGTGCGCAGCGCCTGATATCACAGGAGCTTTTTTACTTTTTAATAAAAACAGGGAGAAGTTGATGAACAAGCCGGTACTCAAGAAAAAAATACTACCTCACGTAATCGCGTTAGCCATGAGCGGTGGCTTTGCCGCTTACGGCCACGCGGCAGAACCTGTCGCGGTTGACGCGCAAGCGCAAGCCAGCGACGCCGTACCGGCTGCAGACGCCAATACCGTGGAAGTGCGCGGCATCCGCGAACGCCTGAAGCGCAACCTGGCCGAGAAGCGCGACTCCGGCAATGTGATCGACACCGTCACGGCGGAAGAAGTGGGCAAGTTCCCGGACAAGAACGTGGCCGATTCGCTGCAACGCGTGCCGGGCATTTCGGTGGACCGCACCTGGGGTGAGGGCCGCGACATTTTCGTACGCGGTACCGACAAGAACCTCAACCTCACGCAGCTGAACGGCCAGGCCGTGGCCTCCGGTTACTGGTGGAAGAACGACTCGCAAAGCCGTGGCTTCAACTACGACATCCTGGCGTCGGAACTGGTGGGCAGCATTGACGTCTACAAGAGCCCATCGGCGGATCTGGACGAAGGTTCGATCGGTGGCCTGGTCAACGTAAAGACCCGCAAGCCATTCCAGCTCAAGTCCTTTGTAGCGCAGGCATCGGTGGAAGCGACCTACAGCGAACTGCCGAAGAAAACCGACCCGCAACTGTCTGGCCTGATCAGCTGGACCAATGACGAGAAAACCTTCGGCGCGCTGCTGGCCATCAGCAAACAGAAACGCACCATGCGCCGCGACGGCCTGGAAAACTTCACCGACTCGACCAAGTACAACATCGTTGACCAGAATGGCGCAGTCACGCCGGGCGCCTACGCCTCGTGGGGCGGCGGCTCGGCCATCTTCCGCCAGGACCGCGAGCGCACCACCGGCAACCTGACCTTGCAGGCGCGCCCGAACGTCAACACCGACATCACGCTGAACTACATGAACTCGGACATGAGCATGGACAACAGCAACCAGAACTACCTGTGGGAAGCAGGTGGCCTGGCCGATGCCAAGGGCAATATCCAGGTCACCAATCCAAAGTTCATCACCACGTCGGACGGTACCAAGGCCCTGGTTGGCGGCACCGTCGGCCCGACCGGCGGCGTGTCGTTCGAGCCTATCTTCCGCCAGTCCTACATCAAGTCGGAAGTGCTGGACCTGGAAGGCACCTACGATGGCGACAACTGGAAATTCCACGGCCAGGCCGGCACCACCAAAGGCTCCGGCGGCAGCGACCATGACCGCAACTTCTGGTTCGTCGGTAACACCCGCACCACCTTCAACATCGCGCCGGACACCTACGAAGTCAAATACCTCGATATGAGCCCGCTGGACCCGACCAAGCTCACGCTGCAAAGCGCGCGTGACTGGGTGCGCCGCATGGAGACCAAGGAGAACTACGCACAGGGTGATCTGACGCTGGACCTGAACGGTGATTTCTTCAAGTCGATCAAGGTTGGCGCCAAGTTCCGCGACACCACGGTGCAGAATCACCGCACCATCGGCACCGCTGGTCCGGGCAGCCCTGGCTGGCAGTCGTTCTCGCTGGCCGATTTGTCCAAAGGCCCTTCGCCGCTCCTGAGCCAGGAAGCGGCCAACGCCGGTTCGCTGACGCAGTACGCATGGGTGGATGATGGCCTGGCCTATTCCAAAGGTTTCCCGATGTATGACAAGGCCATGGTGTATGCGGAAGCCAAGGGCGAGTACTACAAGATCAAGGAAAAAATCTACGCCACCTATGTGCGTGCGGACTTCGCTACCGGCCAATGGCGCGGCGACTTTGGCGTCCGCGTTGTCAAGACCGACCAGAATTCCGAGGCCTACCAGGACCTGACCGGCAACGGCAATTACGCATTGGGTAGCGTATCGCGCAGCTATACCGACGTACTGCCTAACCTGAACGCGGTCTACAACGTCAGCAAAGACCTGCTGATACGCGGCGCCGTGGCGCGGGTGATGGCGCGTAACACCTACAGCGATCTGAGCGCCAGTACGGAAGTCAGCGGCACCACCAACGCGGCCACCGCCGGCAATCCGCTGCTCAAGCCTTTCCACGCCAACCAGGCGGAGATCGGCACCGAGTGGTACTACGCCGATGCGTCGCTGCTGTCCGCCACGCTGTTTGCCAAAAAGCTGGACACCTTCATCTACACGCAGACCGCGACCGAAAATGTGGCCGGCGTATCGCGTTCGGTGACGCGTCCTTACAACGCCGGCAACGGCGCTACCGTCAACGGCCTGGAAATCCAGTGGCAGCAGGCCTTCAGCAGTGGCTTCGGCGCCATCGTCAACTACACCTTCACCGATGCAAAAACCGGCGCCAACGCTGCCGGCCGCAAACTGAATGTGATCGGCAACTCGCGCAACCAGGCCAATATCACCGGCTTCTGGGAGAAGAACGGCTACAGTGCACGCCTGTCCTACAACTATCGCTCCAAGTCGTACGGCGCGCTGGATGAAGGTGGCCAGGACGTCACCAGCGCCTATGGCCAGTGGGATGCGTCGGCCAGCTGGGACATCACGCCGAAACTGTCGCTGTACCTGACGGCAGTGAACATCGGTAATGAAGTCATCCGCACCAATACCACCGACGGTCTGCCAGTCGGCGTGTATGAAAATGGTGCACGTTACAGCCTTGGTCTGAAAGCCAAGTTCTGATAACGCTTTCGTTTTGACACAAGCCCGATTGCCTGTTTGGCGTCGGGCTTTTTTCTATTACAATCGTGTCATTATTTCCGTTTGGGATGCTGTGTGATCCGGTTACATCTTCGTTCCATCTGCGGCCTGCTGGCCGCCTGCTTGTTGGCGCAGTCTGCGCAGGCGGCGGCGACTTTGCAGGTACTGCACTGGTGGACGTCGCCGTCGGAGCGCAAGGCAGCCAACGCGCTGGCCGCGCGTGCGGCCGACGAGGGCATCGAATGGAAGGATGCCGCCATCCCCGGCGGCGCCGGGCTGGGCGCCGGCAAGGTGCTCAAGAGCCGCGTGCTGGCGGGCGATGCGCCCGAAGTGTCGCAGATGATCGGCGTCTCCATCGCTGAGTGGGCCGACCTCGGCCTGCTGCTGGAAATCGATAATGTGGCCAGCAGCGGCAACTGGAATACCACGCTGTTCCCGACCATACAGACGCTGATTACGCACCGCAAGCACGTGGTGGCGGCGCCGGTGGGCATCCATCGCGTCAATACCCTGTTCTACAATCGCCAGCTATTCGCCCAGTTGAAGATCGCGCCGCCGCAAAGCTGGGAGGAGTTTGAGGCGGCGGCACAGAAGCTCAAGGCCGCAGGTGTTGTGCCATTGGCACAAAGCAGCGAGGCCTGGCAGGTGGCGGCGCTGTTCGAAAACCTGGTGCTGGCCGAGAGCGGGCCGGAATTCTATCGCCAGCTGTTCGTCAAGCGCGACCCGGCCGCTGCTGCGGACAAGCGTACCGCCGAAGCCTTGCAGCGCCTGCGCACCATCAAGGGCTGGGCCAATGGCCAGATCGATGAACGTTCGTGGCCGGATGTGGCCCGCCAGTTCGCCAGGCGCGAAGCGGCCATGATGATGATGGGCGACTGGGCCAAACCCGAGCTGCGCGACCTGGGTATGACGCTGGACGAGGACTTCGCCTGCGGCGTGGCGCCGGGGACAGCGAAGTATCACCTGTACAGCGTTGACAGCTTCACCATGTTTGCGGGCGATTACCGCCACATGGCTGCGCAGGAAAAAATGGCGCGGCTGCTGGTATCGCCGCCGGTGCAGGTGGAATACAACACGCTCAAGGGATCGGTGCCGGTACGGCGCGACGCCGATCCGTCACGCATGGACAGCTGCGCACGCGCCTCGTGGACCACGTTCGCGCTGGGTGCGGCGGTGCAGGCGCCCAGCCTGGTGCACCGCATGGCGACCGATGAAGCCAGCCGCGACGCCATCATCGCCGAAATACAACGCTATTTTCTGGACGACCGGACCACGCCGGCTGAGGCGCAACGCCGCCTGGGCGTGTTATTCCGCTTGTTTAACCTGAGAAGCCAAGGAGCATACGGTGCGCAAGATACTGATCGTAGACGATGACCAAAAAACCCGTGTCCTGCTCAAAACCTATCTGGAGAAAAACCAGTACGAGGTGGTGCTGTCGCATAACGGCGAAAGCTTCCTGGCCGAGCTGCAGACGCACGTGGACCAGCTGTCGCTGGTGATCCTGGATGTGATGCTGCCGGATACGGACGGCTTCGCGCTGTGCAAGCAGGTGCGCCAGCGCTCCAACGTCCCCATCATCATGCTGACGGCCAGCTCCGACGAGACGGACCGTATCGTCGGCCTGGAACTGGGCGCGGACGACTACATCGCCAAGCCATACAGCCCGCGCGAACTGCTGGCCCGTATCAAGGCCATCCTGCGCCGCACGGCCGTGGAGACGCCGGCCATCCGCTACTACCGCTTTGTCGGCTTTACGCTGGACCTCAAGGAACGCAAGGTCACCGATAGCGCCGGCACGCCGCTGGCGTTGACGGGCCTGGACTTCCAGCTGCTGAAGTATTTTGTCGAACACGCAGGCGTGATCCTCGACCGCAGCGTGCTGTGCGAGGAGACGCGCGGCCGCGACTCCGGCCCGCTGGACCGTTCGCTGGATGTGCAGATCAGCCGCCTGCGTGTGCGCCTCAACGACGACGGCAAGCAGCCGGCGTTAATCAAGACGGTGCGCGGCGCGGGCTATGTGTTCTCGGCCGAAGTGAACGTCTCCCATGCTTGAACGGCTCAAGCGCCTGTGGCCGGCATCGCTGCTGGGCCGTTTGACGCTGGTGATGGTGGCCGGCCTGCTGGTCACGCAGCTGGCGGCCAACGCCATCTGGGCCGGGCAGCTGCGCGCCAGGTCGCAGGTGGAAGCGCAATCCGCCGCGCAGTATGTGGCGCATAGCGCCGCTGCCGCGATCCGTTTTTACCGCAGCCTGCCGCTCAGCTACCGCGTGCTGATTATCCAGCAGATGCGCGAAATGGGCGGCACGCGCTTCTTCGTCAACCTCAATCACGAATATGTGCCGGTGAAGGAGATGGCGCCGCAGTCGCTGGCGGACAGCGTCAAGGCCACCGTCGGCGCCACGCTCAAACGCGACCTGCCGCATTCGCCGGGTTTCCATCTGGCGTTCGCCTGGCCGGAGGAACTGGAAGTGTCGGAAGGCGTGCACCTCAACGACCTGCCGGATGCGTGGGTGCAGCACATCCTTCTGGTGCAGCCCGCACCGGCGCCTATCCTGGTGATCCAGACCGAACTTGAACCGGGCAACTGGCTGTACATGGCGGCGCTGATGCCGAATCCTTATTTCCTGAGCGCGAATGATCCATGGGCCTGGGATCGCCTGGCGCTGCAAGGCCTGTCGCTGGCTGCTGTGCTGCTGCTGTGCCTATTGGTGGTGCGCTGGATTACCCGGCCGCTGGCGGCGCTGTCCGATGCCGCCGGCGCTTTCGGCCAGGGTGAGCACGCGCCACCGCTGCCGGAGACGGGCAGCCGCGAATTCATCAACACCGCGCGCGCGTTCAGCGCCATGCGCGAGCGCATACAGCGCTACATCGAGGACCGCGAGCGCCTGTTCATCTCCATCTCGCACGATCTGCGCACGCCGATCACGCGCCTCAAGCTGCGTTCCGAACTGCTGGACGACGAGGCCTTGCGCAATGAATTTGAAGAAGACCTCGACGAACTGGATATGATGGTGAAAGGCGCGCTGCAATGCGTGAAGGACAGCGATATCCACGAGAACCCGGCCGAAGTGAAACTGGATGCCCTGCTGGGCCGCCTGGTGCGCAGTGCACGGCTGGCGGGGCATGAGGTAGGCTATGAGGAAGCGGGACTGTCGGTGCGCGCCAAACCGCTGGCGCTGAAACGCGCGATCGGCAACCTGCTGGACAACGCGCTGTACTATGGCAAGCGCGCCGAAATCCGCACCCGCGCGGAAACGGACGCCGTGACCATCGCGGTGCGCGACCACGGGCCGGGCGTGCCGGAAGATGCGCTGGCCAGCCTGTTCGACCCTTACGTGCGGCTGGAGCATGGCCGCGAACAGAATGACAATGGCATGGGCCTGGGCCTCGGCATCGCGCGCGGCGTGATCGAGGCGCATGGCGGCCAACTGATATTGGAGAATCACCCGGAGGGGGGCTTGAACGCCACCATCCGTTTGCCCGCATGAGAGAGACAATGAAACTGATGACGAAAACCGTTGCTGCCTGCGCGCTGGCGCTGGCCTTCGGAGCCCAAGCCCAAGCCGCGCCAGCGACGGAGCCGCTGAAGATGCGCTGGGAAGTGCTGCGCAATGAATTCCCTACCGCGGATGGGCGCGGCCGTACCAAGGCACGCCTGAGCATGACGGCCACGCGCGGACAGCCGCTGCCGGCGAAGGGCTGGTCGCTGTACTTCAACTGCATGGATGACGTGGTCACCGGGCCACTGGCCGGCAATCTGCAACTGGAGCAGGTGGTCGGCGGCAGCTTGTTCCGTGTGCGCCCCACGGCTGGCTTCAAGGGCCTGCCGGCTGGCCGCACGCTGAATGTGGACTACTACTATCCGAGCATGTTGACCACCATGTCGCGCGCGCCGGTCGGGCCGTACCTGGTGTTTGATGCGGCGCCGGACGTCGCTTACGCCATCACGGACTTCCAGCAGCAGCTGCCGACGCGCCCGGAGCAACTGAAACGGCCCGCTGGCCGGCATGACCTGGTGACGGTGCAGGACACCTACCGCCGCAACGCGCGCGCGGAGGTGCTGCCGTTCAGCGCACTGCCGCCGGTGTTCCCGACGCCGCTGGAGCTGAAAGCGGGCAGCGGCCGCGTGCAGCTGGCGCGTGCGCCGCAAGTGATTTCCGGTCCCGGCCTGCAATACGAAACAGCTTATGCGCGCGAGCTGTTTGCGCGCTATCTGCCGCAGGGCGATGCCTCGCGCACGCCAGTGCCGCTGCGTCTGCGCATCGGCATGGTGGACGGACAGTCGTCGCCGGAAGCCTATGAGCTGACGGTGAGCAGCGATGATGGCATCAACATCGTCGGCAACACCGCCGCTGGCGTGGCGCGCGGCCTGCAGTCGCTGCACGACCTGCTGCCGCTGCCGTCGAATGCGGCGCAAATCGATTTGCCGGAACTGGATGTGATCGATGCGCCACGTTTCGCCTATCGCGGCTTCCAGCTGGACGTGGCGCGTAACTTCCAGCCCAAGGCGGTGGTGCTGAAGACGCTGGACCTGATGGCGGCCTATAAACTCAACAAGCTGCATTTCCACCTGACCGACGACGAAGGCTGGCGCCTGGAGATTGCCGGCCTGCCGGAACTGACCTCGATCGGCGCGGTGCGCGGCCACAGCACCAAAGAAGGCCAGCGCCTGCCGCCGACCTACGGCTCCGGCCCGCGCGCCGATGATCCGCATGGCAGCGGCTATTACACGCGTGCCGACTACGTTGAAATCCTGCGCTATGCCGCCGCGCGCCACATTGAGGTGATACCGGAAATCGAAATGCCGGGCCATGCGCGTGCCGCCGTCAAGGCCATGGAAGCGTGCTATCACCGCATGCAGGCAGCGGGCGAGGAGGGCGCGGACAAGTATCTGCTGAACGACTTCGACGACCGCTCGGTGTACCGCTCGCCGCAGGAATACACCGACCATGTGCTCAACCCCGGCCTGGAGTCGAGCTACGCGTTTGTCGAGCAGGTGGTGGCGCAGGTCGCCGCGCTGCACCGTGAAGCGGGCGTGCCGCTGAAGACCATGCATATGGGCGGCGACGAGCTGCCGCATGGCGCGTGGGAGCGCTCGCCCGTCAGCCAGGCGCTGATGCAGCGCGAAAAGCTGGCCAGCACCGCCGACTTGTGGGACTACTTCTACAACCGCGTGGACGGCATCCTGCGCAAGCATGGCATGTTCGCCTCGGGCTGGGAAGAGATGGGCGCGCGCCGTTCGGCGCAGGACGGCGCGCAGCAGTTGCCGAACCCGCGCTTCACCCAGCGTGGTTTCAGCCTGTATGTGTGGAATAACACGCCGGGCAACGAGGACTTCGCCTACCGCCTGGCCAATGCCGGCTACGATATCGTGCTGGCGCCGGTGACCAATATGTATCTGGACATGGCGACCAATCCCAATCCCGAGGAGCCAGGCGTCAACTGGGGCGCTTATGTGGACCTGGATACGGTGTTTGATTTCCAGCCCTATGGCCCGGCACTGACCGAGGCCGGCCGCCGTCATATACGCGGCATCGAGGCGACGCTGTTCTCGGAAACCATCCGCGATGTCGGCCGTCTCGACTACCTCATGATGCCGCGCCTGCTGGCGGTGGCGGAGCGGGCCTGGGCGCCGGATCCGGCGCTGGCGGCCGCCTCGCACCGGGCGGCATGGTCCGGTTTTGTGAATGTGCTGGGGCAGCGGGTGTTGCCGCGCCTGGACCTGGAGCGCGGCGACGTCCAGTACCGCATTGCGCCGCCGGGCATGGCGGTGGAGGGCGGCAAGGTGCTGGTCAATCACATTCTGCCGGGCCTGACGCTGCGTTATACCACCGACGGCAGCGTGCCGACGGTGCAGAGCAAGGCCGTCACCGGGCCGATCAGCGCCAGGGGCGTGATCCAGGCCGCCGCCTTTGACCGCAACGGCCGCTCCGGCCTGGTCGCCCGCATCGTCAACCGATAGCCGCCGCTCCCGCTTTCGCGGGAGTGACGGGTTTGACTTCCGTTCCTGCCTTTTTGTCGTCCAGTCGCCGTTTTGTGCAGTTCGTCGCAATCCGGGGCTGGCCGGCGACCGGCTTTAGGTATGATTGCTGTAACAACATCCGAGGATTTCCCCCATGAAGAAGCTTTTCCAATTTGGCCTGCTGTTTGCCGCTTTCTGTGCTCTGTTTGGCCGCGCCGACGCCGCCGACGACACTGAAACGCGCGTGGTCACCATTGACGCCCGCGTGGTCCGCGTCAAGCTGGACGGCGTCGTCGACCTGAAGTTGCGGCAGGGCGATGTGCCCTCGCTGCGCCTGATCGGCGAAAAGCGCTACCTGGACAAGCTGATGGCGTCGCAAAGCGGCGACACCTTGCATCTCGAAACCGAAGGGCGCGGCATCAAGATCGGCCGTGGCGCCACGCGCGCGGAACTGGTGCTGCCGATGCTGCGCGAGGTGGTGTCGGAAGGCGTGGGCTCGACCGAGATCAATGGCTTCAGCGGCGAGGAACTGGAGCTGACGATGGATGGCGCTGGCAGCATGAAGGTGGTGTGCGATTACCGCGTGGTCAAGGCCAATCTGGGCGGCGTGGGCAGCATGAATCTGTGGGTCAGCGAAAACGACCGTACTGACCTGGATTTGCGCGGCGCCGGCTACATCACGCTGGGCGGGCGCAGCAAGTTGCTCAAGGCGGATCTGGGCGGAGTCGGCGGCCTCAATGCGCAGCAGTTTCAGGCGGACTCCGTCAATGTCGAGCTGAGCGGCCTGGGCAACGCCACCGTCAACGCCAAAACGAATGCAACGCTGAACCTGAGCGGCCTGGGATCGGTCATTGTCTATGGCAAGCCATTGAACCGTAACGTCAGCGTCGACGGTTTGGGCAAGGTCAGCTGGAAATAAACATACCTACAAAATATAACGCGATATGAAAAAATTCATACTAGCGATCGCCATGGCGCTGGGCCTGCAACAGGCCGCCATGGCTGGATTCGCCGAAGGGGCGACTGCGTATAACAGCAAGAACTACGCGGTGGCATTAAAAGAAATACGGCCGCTGGCGCAAGCCGGCAACGCCGATGCTGAGCATCTGCTGGGCCTGATGTATTACATGGGCCGCGGCGTGCCGCAGGACTACAAGACGGCGCTGGAGTGGCACCGCAAGGCGGCGCTCAAGGGCAAGGCGGACGCGCAGTATGTGGTGGGCGCCATGTATTACACGGGCAATGCGGTGATCCAGGATCACAAGCAGGCCGTGGCGTGGTTCCGCAAGGCGGCCGAGCAGGGCCACCCGGACGCGCAGCAGGCGCTCGGCCTCATGTACCGCTATCACATCGGCGGCATGCCGCAGGATAATGTGATTGCCTACATGCTGTGGAATCTGGCGGCCGCCAATGGTTCGATGAACGCGGCCGAGCAGCGTACGGCCGTGGTGCGCATCATGACGCCGGAGCAGATCGAGGAAGGGCAGGCTCTGTCATCGGCCTGGAAGCCGAATACACCGCTGCCGCAAAAGTCGCGGACGGGCGGCGGCTGATCCCCCCAGGCGAGAGTGGGTCTGACCCCGTACGGGGTCAGACCCCGCAGCGGATCGCCGTGCGGGGTAGAATCGTGCTTTCCCTGTAAGAGGCAAGCATGCGCGCAATTGAAATTACCCAACCTGGCCCGGCCGATGTCCTGAAACTGTGCGAACGCCCCATGCCTGTCGTCAAGGCGGGCGAGGTGCTGATCAAGGTGCATGCGGCCGGCGTCAACCGTCCCGACGTGTTCCAGCGCATGGGCAATTACGCGCCGCCGCCGGGCGCATCCGACATCCCGGGCCTGGAAGTGGCCGGCGAGATTGTCGACGGCGATCTCGACTACACAACCCTCGATATTGGCGACCATGTCTGCGCTTTGGTGCAAGGCGGCGGTTATGCCGAGTATGTTGTTGCGCCCGTACAGCAAGTATTACCGGTACCAAAAGGGTGGTCGATGCTGGAAGCGGCCTCCATTCCGGAAAATTACTTCACAGTCTGGAGCAACGTGTTTGACCGTGCCCATTTGAGTGCCGGTGAGACCTTATTGGTGCAGGGCGGCAGCTCCGGCATCGGCGTCACGGCGATCCAGCTGGCCTCGGTCATGGGGCACCGCGTGTTCGCCACGGCGGGCAGTGACGACAAGGTCGCGGCGTGCATGAAACTGGGTGCCGAACGGGGCATCAACTACAAGACCGAAGACTTCGCAGCCGTGGTCAAATCGCTCACCAATGACCGCGGTGTGGACGTCATCCTGGACATGGTGGCAGGGGACTATTTGCCCCGGGAGATCGCATGTCTGGCCGATGACGGCCGTATTTCCATCATCGCCACGCTGGGCGGCGGCAAGGCCACGCTGGACATGGGCCAGGTGCTGCGCCGACGCCTCACCGTGACCGGTTCCACGCTGCGTCCGCGCTCGGCGGAATTCAAGGGCGCGATCGCGCGCAAGCTCAAGGAAAAGGTGTGGCCGATGATGGCCGAGCGCAAGGTCAAGCCCATCATCCACACCGTCTTCCCGCTGGAACAGGCCGCCGCCGCGCATGCGCTCATGGAGAGCAGTTCGCACGTCGGAAAAATCATGTTGCAGGTGATTTGAGGGGCAATTCGTTGTAAAATGCGTAGTAAATTTACGGTTTTCGCTAGCCGGGGATTCGCTTTGCCTGTTTGACCCTGCCTTTTTGGGCGCGGTAAAATGGCGAGCTTATTAACCTTTAGGTCAGCTATGCGTCGCAAACTCGTAATCGGTAACTGGAAAATGAACGGCAACCGCGCCGGCAATACGGCATTGTTGTCCGGCATAGTCGCCGGTCTGAACGATTTCGGCGCGGACTGCGCGGTGTGCGTCCCGGCGCCTTATCTGGCACAGTGCCAGGCGGCGCTGGAAGGCACGGCGGTGGCGTGGGGTGCGCAGGATGTGTCCACCCATGCCAGCGGCGCCTACACGGGGGAAGTGTCAGCTGATATGCTGCTGGACTTTGGCGCTACCTATGTGTTGTGCGGCCATTCCGAGCGCCGCGCGTATCATGGCGAGAGCAGTGAGCTGGTGGCGCAGAAGGCCGTGGCAGCATTGGAGGCCGGCCTGACGCCAGTAGTGTGCGTGGGTGAGACGCTGGAGCAGCGCGAAGCCGGGCAGACGGAACAAGTGATCTGCGCCCAGCTGCAGGCTGTGCTGGACGCGGTTAAGCCGGAACAGGTGGCCAAGCTGGTGCTGGCGTATGAGCCGGTATGGGCGATTGGCACCGGCAAGACGGCAACGCCGCAGATTGCCCAGGACGCCCACCGCTTCCTGCGCGACTGTGTGGCGAACAAGCATGCCGAGGCGGCAGCCACCGTGCAGATCCTGTACGGCGGCAGCATGAAGCCTGAAAATGCAACAGAATTGATGGCGCAGCCGGATATCGACGGCGGCCTGATCGGCGGTGCGGCATTAAAGGCGACTGATTTTCTCGGGATTATTCAGTCGGTTTAAAGCACTGTTTATGTGGTAGAAACAAAACGATACAAAACTTTTATTTTGGAATGGAATAACATGGGCAGCTTGTTCAATCTGGTTATCGTAGTACAGGTCGTTTCGGCCATCAGCATTATCGGCCTGGTGCTGCTGCAGCACGGCAAGGGCGCCGACATGGGCGCAGCGTTTGGTTCCGGCGCGTCCGGCAGCCTGTTCGGCGCTACCGGTTCGTCGAACTTCATGTCGAAATCGACGGGCGTGGCGGCAGCGATCTTCTTCAGCGCCACGCTGGCACTGTCGTACATCACCACCCACCAAAGCAGCAGCGTCAGCGGTGGTGTGATGGATAAAGCAGCGCCTGCCGCACCGGCTGCCAACCCTGCGGCTGCCCCTGCCGCACCGGCCGCGCCAGCCGCTTCGACCCCGGCGCCTGCAAACTCGATTCCAAAGTAATATAATCTCGCTGTAGTAATTTGTGCTGTTGATAATTTTTTAAGTTGTTTGCTCAATGTTTTAGCAGTATCTTAGCGAAACAGTTTTGAACGCAAAAATAATTAAGGATTTATCGTTTTTCTTCTTGTTTTGACGCAATACGGGATTAACAACCGCGTAAAAACGAAGTAAAATAACGGCCTTATGCCGACGTGGTGAAATTGGTAGACACGCTATCTTGAGGGGGTAGTGGCGCAAGCTGTACGAGTTCGAGTCTCGTCGTCGGCACCAGAATATAGGCCAGCAAGGGTGGTACCAAGCTGGCTTTTTTACGAGGATGTGTCGTTCGATCCTGGTCTAAGTAGTAATACGATTGGGGCGAACGTTAAGCGCACCGCATAGCACCGCGATGTGTCCTTTCAACTGACCGTTCAACATAAGCTCATCAATCGTGAACCTCGAAAATTATCTCCCCGTTCTCCTGTTCATCCTCGTCGGTCTCGGCGTAGGTATCGCTCCCCAAGTGCTTGGCCACATTCTTGGCCCGAAAAAGCCTGACGCAGCAAAACTGTCCCCGTATGAATGCGGCTTCGAAGCGTTCGAAGACGCGCGCATGAAATTCGACGTGCGTTACTACCTCGTCGCAATTCTCTTTATTTTGTTCGATCTGGAAACGGCATTCTTCTTCCCTTGGGGCGTATCCATGCGCGAACTGGGCTGGCAAGGCTTCGTTACGATGATGGTGTTCATCGCCGAATTCGTGGTCGGTTTTTGGTATATCTGGAAGAAAGGTGCCCTTGATTGGGAATAAGCCATGGCTATTGAAGGCGTATTAAACGAAGGTTTCATCACCACCTCGGCCGACAAGCTGATCAACTGGGCGCGTACGGGTTCGATGTTCCCGATGACGTTCGGTCTGGCCTGCTGCGCGGTTGAAATGATGCACGTGGGCGCAGCCCGTTACGACATGGACCGCTTCGGCGTGGTGTTCCGTCCATCGCCACGTCAGTCCGACGTGATGATCGTGGCCGGCACGCTGTGCAACAAGATGGCCCCGGCACTGCGCAAGGTCTACGACCAGATGCCAGAGCCACGCTGGGTCATCTCGATGGGTTCCTGCGCCAACGGCGGCGGCTACTATCACTACTCCTACTCCGTGGTTCGCGGCTGCGACCGGATTGTGCCGGTCGACGTGTACGTGCCAGGCTGTCCTCCAACTGCTGAAGCCCTGTTGTACGGCATCATGCAGCTGCAGAACAAGATCAAGCGCACCAACACCATCGCACGCTAACGGGGGCGCTACAAGAAATGACTACTCATCTGGAAAAACTCCAAACCGCCCTCGGCACTGCCCTGGGCGATCGCGTTACTACCATCGTTGCGCTGGGCGAAATCACGCTGGAAGTGAAGGGCGCCGACTACTACGGCGTCATGCAGACGCTGCGCGATGATGCAACGCTGGGTTTCGATCAGGCGATCGACCTGTGCGGCGTGGACTACCTGAACTATGGCGACGGCGCCTGGGACGGCCAGCGTTTTGCTGTGGTCGTCCATTTGCTGTCGGTAAAGCACAACTGGCGGGTGCGCGTGCGCGCATTCTGCGCCGACGACGACATGCCTTTGCTGCCGTCGGTGACGCCGCTGTGGCGTGCCGTCAACTGGTACGAGCGCGAAGCGTTCGACATGTACGGCATCCTGTTCGAGAACCACAACGACCTGCGCCGCATCCTGACCGACTATGGTTTCATCGGCCACCCGTTCCGCAAAGACTTCCCGGTATCGGGCTATGTCGAAATGCGCTACGACCCCGAGCAGAAGCGCGTGGTCTACCAGCCGGTCACGATCGAGCCACGTGAAAACGTGCCACGTGTGATCCGCGAAGAAAACTACGGGAAGTAAGAACATGGCAGAAATTAAGAACTACACCCTGAACTTCGGTCCACAACACCCGGCCGCGCACGGCGTGCTGCGCCTGGTGCTGGAGCTGGACGGCGAGGTGATCCAGCGTGCTGACCCGCACATCGGCCTGCTGCACCGCGGCACCGAAAAGCTGGCGGAACAAAAGACCTACCTGCAGTCGGTACCGTATATGGACCGCCTGGACTACGTGTCGATGATGTGCAACGAGCACGCCTACGTCATGGCCATCGAAAAAATGCTGGGTATCGACGTGCCGCTGCGCGCGCAGTACATCCGCGTGATGTTCGATGAGATCACCCGTATTCTGAACCACCTGATGTGGCTGGGCGCGCACGCGCTGGACGTCGGCGCCATGGGCCCGTTCCTGTACTGCTTCCGCGACCGTGAAGACCTGTTCGACTGCTACGAAGCGGTGTCGGGCGCGCGCATGCACGCAGCCTACTACCGTCCGGGCGGCGTCTACCGCGACCTGCCGGACAGCATGCCGCAGCACAAGCCATCGATCATCCGTTCGGCCAAGGCCATCGATAACCTGAACAAGGACCGCCAGGGTTCGATGCTGGACTTCATCGAGTCCTTCACCAACCGTTTCCCGACCTATGTCGACGAATACGAAACCCTGCTGACCGACAACCGTATCTGGAAACAGCGGACCGTCGGCATCGGCGTGGTGGCGCCGGAAGATGCACTGGCCATGGGCTTCACCGGCGCCATGCTGCGCGGTTCGGGTATCCAGTGGGACTTGCGCAAGCACCAGCCGTACGAAGTGTACGACCTGATGGACTTCGATATTCCGATCGGCACCAATGGCGACTGCTACGACCGCTACCTGGTCCGCGTGGAAGAACTGCGCCAGTCGAACAAGATCATCAAGCAGTGCGTTGAATGGCTGCGCAACAATCCAGGTCCGGTCATGACCAGCAACCGCAAGGTGGCGCCGCCATCGCGCGTGGACATGAAGACCAATATGGAATCGCTGATCCACCACTTCAAGCTGTTCACCGAGGGCTTCCACGTGCCGCCGGGCGAGGCTTATGCGGCGGTGGAGCATCCGAAGGGCGAATTCGGCGTCTACCTGATGTCCGATGGCGCCAACAAGCCATACCGCGTGAAACTGCGCGCTCCAGACTACGCACACTTGCAGTCGCTGGATGAAATGGCGCGTGGCCACATGATTGCCGACGCTGTGACCATCATTGGCACGCAAGACATCGTGTTCGGCAGTATTGACCGCTAAGTCCGAGAGGCAAAAGAATGTTGTTATCTGAGCAGTGCTACAAAAAAATCGATCGCGAGCTGGCCAAGTACCCAGACGATCAGCGCCAATCGGCCGTGATGGCCGCGCTGGCGCACGCCCAGGTTGAACTGGGCTGGGTCTCGCCTGAAACCATGCAGGAACTGGCTGACTACATCCGCATGCCGGCCATCGCCGTGCAGGAAGTCGCGACCTTCTACAATATGTACAACCTGAAGCCAGTTGGTAAGCACAAGATCACCGTGTGCACCAACCTGCCTTGCGCCCTGTCGGGTGGCGAGCGCGCGGCGCACCACCTGAAACAGAAGCTGGGCATCGACTACCGTGACACCACGGCAGACGGCGAGTTCACGCTGATGGAAGGCGAGTGCATGGGCGCCTGCGGCGACGCACCGGTGCTGCTGGTGAACAATCACCGCATGTGCAGCTTCATGTCCAACGACAAAATTGACTCCCTCGTGGAGGAACTCAAGAAATGACGTCACTCCACGACCGACACATTGATCCCGTCATCCTGGCCGGCCTGAATGGCGATAACTGGCATCTGGAAGACTACGTCAAACGCGGTGGCTACAGCGCGCTGCGCCGTATCATCGAAGAAAAAATCACCCCGGAACAAATCATCGCCGACCTCAAAGCGTCGTCGCTGCGCGGCCGTGGTGGTGCAGGTTTCCCTACCGGCCTGAAGTGGAGCTTCATGCCGCGCCAGTTCCCGGGCCAGAAGTACCTGGTCTGCAATACAGATGAGGGCGAGCCGGGCACTTTCAAGGACCGCGACATCATCCGCTACAACCCGCATGCGCTGATCGAAGGCATGGCCATCGGTGCGTACGCGATGGGCATTACGGTGGGCTACAACTATATCCACGGCGAGATCTTCCAGGAATACCTGCGCTTTGAAGAAGCGCTGGAAGAGGCGCGTGCCGCCGGCTTCCTGGGCGACAAGATCCTCGGCAGCGAGTTCAGCTTCCAGCTGCACGCGCACCATGGTTATGGCGCTTACATCTGCGGCGAAGAAACTGCGCTGCTGGAATCGCTGGAAGGCAAAAAAGGCCAGCCGCGCTTCAAGCCGCCATTCCCGGCGTCGTTCGGCCTGTACGGCAAGCCGACCACCATCAACAACACGGAAACCTTCGCAGCGGTACCGTTCATCCTGAACATGGGCCCGGAGAAGTACCTGGCGATTGGCCGTCCGAACAATGGCGGCTCGAAGATCTTCTCGATCTCGGGCGACGTTGAGCGTCCGGGCAACTACGAGGTGCCACTGGGCACGCCGTTCGCCAAACTGCTGGAACTGGCAGGCGGCATGCGCGGCGGCAAAAAGATCAAGGCAGTGATCCCTGGCGGTTCGTCCGCGCCGGTGATCCGCGGCGAGATCATGATGCAAACCGACCTCGACTACGATTCGATCGCCAAGGCGGGTTCGATGCTGGGTTCGGGCGCGGTCATCGTCATGGACGAAACCCGCTGCATGGTCAAGGCCATGGAACGTCTGGCGTACTTCTACTTTGAAGAGTCGTGCGGTCAGTGCACCCCGTGCCGTGAAGGTACCGGCTGGATGTACCGCATGATCCACCGTATCGAAAACGGTCAGGGCCGCAAGTCGGACCTGGACGTGTTGAACTCGATCTGCGACAACATCCAGGGCCGCACGATTTGCGCGCTGGGCGACGCGGCAGCAATGCCTATGCGTGCGTTCATCAAGCAATTCCGCGAAGAATTTGAACACCACATCGAGCACAAGCAATGCTGCGTGCCCGCTTACATCTAAGCGTCACAGGTAACGATCACCATGGTTGAAATCGAAATAGACGGCAAAAAAGTCGAAGTCCCTGCTGGTAGCATGGTGATGGACGCCGCCAACAAATTGGGAACCTACATTCCGCACTTCTGCTATCACAAGAAATTGTCGATCGCAGCAAACTGCCGTATGTGCCTCGTCGAAGTGGAAAAGGCGCCTAAGCCTTTGCCAGCATGCGCAACGCCGGTCTCGGCCGGCATGATTGTGCGCTCCGCTTCCGACAAGGCCGTGCAGGCACAGAAGTCGGTGATGGAATTCCTGCTGATTAACCACCCACTGGACTGCCCGATCTGCGATCAGGGCGGCGAGTGCCAGCTGCAGGATCTGGCAGTCGGCTACGGCAAGGGCGAGTCGCGCTACGAAGAAGACAAGCGCGTCGTGGCGCCGAAAGACGCCGGCCCGCTGGTCTCCATGCAGGAGATGGCGCGCTGCATCCAGTGCACCCGTTGCGTACGTTTCGGCCAGGAAGTGGCTGGCGTGATGGAACTGGGCATGATCGGCCGCGGCGAACATTCCGAAATTACCGCGTTTGTCGGCCAGACCGTCAACTCGGAAATGTCCGGCAATATGATCGACCTGTGCCCGGTTGGCGCACTGACCTCGAAGCCATTCCGTTACAGCGCCCGTTCGTGGGAACTGTCGCGCCGCAAATCGGTCTCGCCGCACGACGGCCTGGGCGCCAACCTGATCGTTCAGGTCAAGGGCGGCAAGGTCAAGCGCGTGCTGCCGCTGGAAAATGATGCGGTCAACGAATGCTGGATTTCCGACAAGGACCGCTTCTCGTACGAAGGCCTGGACACCGCTGACCGTCTGACCCAGCCGATGCTGAAGCAGGGCGGCGAGTGGAAAGAAGTCGACTGGCAAACCGCGCTGGAATACGTCGCGCACGGCCTGAAAAACATCAAGCACGAACACGGCGCCAACGCGCTGGCATCGATCGCGACCCCGCACTCGACGCTGGAAGAACTGCACCTGCTGCAAAAGCTGACCCGCGCCATGGGCTCGGACAGCGTGGACACCCGCCTGCGTCAAAGCGATTTCGCGCTGGACGTGACCCCATGGCTGGGCATGTCGATCACCGAATTTGGCGCGCTGAACCGCGCCTTCGTGATCGGCTCGTTCCTGCGCAAGGATCACCCGCTGCTGGCCACCCGTCTGCGTACCGCGGTCAAGGGCGGCGCCAAGCTGTCGCTGCTGAGCGCAACCGACGACGACCTGCTGATGAACGTCGCGAACAAACTGATCGTTGCTCCGTCGGAGTGGCTGTCGGCGCTGTCGCAAGTGGTGGTGGCTGTCGCCAAAGCCAAAGAGATCGCTGCACCGGCCGGCTTCGAAGGCGTACAAGCCAACGATGCTGCTGCTGCCATTGCTGCTTCGCTGCTGTCGGGCGAGAACAAGGCTGTGTTGCTGGGTAACGCTGCTGCGCAGCACCCGCAAGCCAGCGCGCTGCACGCCGCTGCACAGTGGATCGCTGAACAGACTGGCGCCAAGCTGGGCTACCTGACCGAAGCGGCCAACACCGTGGGCGCGTACATCGTCAACGCCAACGGCGGCAAGGTGCCAGTGTTCACCGAACCGAAGTCGGCTTATCTGCTGCTGAACGCCGAGCCGGAACTGGATGCGTACAACCCGCAAGCTGCTACCGCCGCGCTGAAAAAAGCCGAGATGGTGGTAGTGATGTCGGCGTACAAACATGGTCTGGACTACGCTGACGTGCTGCTGCCGGTTTCGCCATTTAGCGAAACCTCAGGCACCTTCGTCAACGCCGAAGGCCGTGCACAAAGCTTCAACGGCACCGTCAAGCCGCTGCTGGAAACCCGTCCTGCGTGGAAAGTGCTGCGCGTACTGGGCAACATCCTGGGTCTGTCGGGCTTTGACTACGACACCTCGGAAGCGATCCGCGACGAAGTACTGGGCGCTGGCGTGACCGATGTTTCGGCCAAGCTGAACAACGTGACCAAGGTCGCGCTGACTGCAGCGACCGCCGTGTCGACCGGCACCGAGCGTATCGCTGACGTCCCGATCTACTTTGCCGACGCCGTTGTGCGCCGTGCCGAGTCGCTGCAAAAGATGGCCGATGCGGCTGCGCCAAAAGCGCACCTGTCGAGCGCACTGGCACAGCAACTGGGTGTGGCCGCGGGCGACAGCGTCAAGGTCAGCCAAGGTTCCGGCAGTGCGATCCTGGTCGCCGCTATCGATGCCAAACTGCCAGCCAACGCCGTGCGCGTGGCCGCTGCTCACGCATCGACCGCTGCACTGGGCGGCATGTTCGGCTCCATCACCGTTGAAAAAGCAGGAGAGGTGAAATAATGGCGCTGCCTGAATTCGTCACTACCATCAATACCCTGGGCGCCAACAGCGTGCTCGGCCCTGTGTGGCCGGTCGTCTGGGCCCTGATCCGCATTATCGTGGTGCTGCTGCCACTGATGGGTCTGGTTGCTTACCTGACCCTGTGGGAACGTAAGTTCATCGGCTGGATCCAGATTCGTGTGGGTCCGAACCGCGTCGGTCCGATGGGCCTGCTGCAGCCGATCGCTGACGCGCTGAAACTGCTGTTCAAAGAGATCATTACCCCGGCCAAGGCCAACCCTGGCCTGTTCGTGATCGGTCCGATCATGACCATCATGCCGGCGCTGGCATGCTGGGCTGTGGTGCCGTTTGGTCCGGAAGCTGTGCTGGCCAACGTCAACGCCGGCCTGCTGCTGCTGATGGCGATTACCTCGATGGAAGTCTACGGCATCATCATCGCCGGCTGGGCGTCGAACTCGAAGTACTCGTTCATGGGCGCGATGCGTGCCTCGGCACAGATGATTTCCTACGAAATCCCGATGGGCTTCGTACTGGTGGTCGTGCTGATGGTGTCCGGTTCGCTGAACTTCGGCGACATCGTGGCTTCCCAGCAAAAGGGCATGATGGTTGAGCATGGCCTCAACTTCCTGTCGTGGAACTGGCTGCCGCTGCTGCCGCTGTTCGTGGTGTACCTGACCTCCGGCCTGGCCGAGTGCAACCGTCACCCGTTCGACGTGGTGGAAGGCGAGTCCGAGATCGTTGCCGGTCACATGGTGGAATACTCGGGTATGGCCTACGCCATGTTCATGCTGGCCGAATACGCCAACATGATCCTGATTGCGACCCTGGCATCGATTATGTTCCTGGGCGGCTGGTCGGCGCCATTTGCCTTCCTGGAATTCTGGGGCGGTTTCGGCGGCTTCTTCTGGTTGTTCGCCAAAGCGTTCTTCCTGGTCTCCGTGTTCATCTGGGTGCGTGGTACTTTCCCGCGCTACCGTTACGACCAGATCATGCGTCTGGGCTGGAAAGTGTTCATCCCGCTGACCCTGGTGTGGCTGGTGCTGGTTGCTGGCTGGATGCAGACCTCCTGGAATATCTGGAAGTAAGGATTAAAGAAAATGGAACGATTAAAAGATTTCGTCAGCAGCTTCATGCTGACCGAGCTGATCAAAGGGATGGCGCTGACGGGCAAGTACATGTTCTCGCGCAAGATCACGGTGCAGTATCCGGAAGAGAAGACGCCTATGTCGCCGCGCTTCCGCGGTCTGCATGCGCTGCGCCGCTATCCGAATGGCGAAGAGCGCTGCATCGCCTGCAAACTGTGCGAAGCAGTGTGCCCGGCGATGGCAATTACCATCGAATCGGAACAGCGTGACGACGGTTCGCGCCGTACCACGCGTTACGACATCGACCTGACCAAGTGCATCTTCTGCGGTTTCTGCGAAGAGTCGTGCCCGGTGGATTCGATCGTTGAAACGCATGTGCTGGAATACCACGGCGAAAAACGCGGCGATCTGTACTACACGAAAGAGATGCTGCTGGCCGTTGGCGATCGTTACGAAGACGATATCGCCGCAGCGCGCGCAGCCGACGCTCCTTATCGCTGAGGCATGCGGGCCAAGCTTCGGTGCGGCCCGCTTCAGTGATGTGATCAATAAACTGTACGTCTCTTGGGTTAGTTATGGAATTTAAAACTGCTTTGTTCTACGTCTTCGCGGCCATCATGGTATTGGCCTCGACGCGCGTAATTACGGCCCGCAACCCGGTGCACGCAGCACTGTTCCTGGTGCTGGCGTTCTTCAACGCCGCCGGCATCTGGATGCTGCTGGAGGCCGAGTTCCTGGCCATCGTGCTGGTGCTGGTCTACGTCGGCGCCGTGATGGTGCTGTTCCTGTTCGTGGTGATGATGCTGGACATCGACACCGAGAAACTGCGCGAAGGCTTCTGGAGCTACTTGCCGGTCGCTTCGCTGGTCGGCGTGGTGATCGTGCTGGAAATGGCCGCCGTGCTGTGGCGCTCGTTCCTGTCGTTCGACCAGCAAGCTGTTGCAGCCGGCAATATCGGCGGCACCAAGGAACTGGGCATGCTGATCTACACCAAATACATCTACGGCTTTGAGATTGCCGCCGCCATTCTGCTGGTCGCGATCATTGCAGCCGTAGCGCTGACCCTGCGCAAGCGCAAGGACACCAAACACTTCGACCCAGCCGACGCCGTGCGCGTCAAGCGCAATGACCGTCTGAAGATCGTCAAGATCGACCCGGTCACCACCCGTGGCCAGGCCGAAACTGAAGTTAAGGAGGCACCATGACTTTATCCCTGGCTCACTACCTCGTTCTGGGCGCGATCCTGTTCGCGATCTCGATCGTGGGTATTTTCCTGAACCGCAAGAACATCATCATCCTGCTGATGGCCATCGAACTGATGCTGCTGGCAGTGAATATGAACTTCATCGCGTTCTCGCATTACCTCGGTGATGCGGCAGGGCAGATCTTTGTCTTCTTCATTCTGACCGTGGCGGCCGCCGAATCGGCAATCGGCCTCGCGATCCTGGTGGTGCTGTTCCGTAATCTGGACACCATCAACGTAGAAGACCTGGACAGCCTGAAGGGCTAATTTAAAACCTCTCGAAAAATAACGATTAAGGTTCATCATGGCGGTTACACTTAACCCTAATCTCCTGCTAGTCGTACCACTGGCGCCCTTGGCGGGCGCCGCTGTGGCAGGCTTGTTAGGAACTAAATTCTTCGGCAACGTAGTCGGTCGCAAGACCTCGACTGCGGCGACCATCCTGGGCGTGCTGGTAGCATTCATCATTTCGGCAATGACGCTGAATGATGTGATCAACGGCGCAAGCTTCAACGGCACCATCTATAACTGGATGACCGTGGCTGGCATGAAGATGGAAGTCGGTTTCCAGATCGATTCGCTGTCGGCGATGATGATGTGCGTGGTGACCTTTGTGTCGCTGATGGTGCACATCTACACCATCGGCTACATGGCGGAAGACGAAGGCTACAACCGCTTCTTCTCGTACATCTCGCTGTTCACCTTCTCCATGCTGATGCTGGTGATGTCGAACAACTTCCTGCAACTGTTCTTCGGCTGGGAAGCCGTGGGCCTGGTGTCCTACCTGCTGATCGGTTTCTGGTACACCCGTCCGACCGCGATCTTCGCCAACATGAAGGCCTTCCTGGTCAACCGTGTGGGTGACTTTGGCTTCATCCTGGGTATCGGCCTGCTGCTGGCCTATGCCGGTTCGATGAACTACCAGGACGTGTTTGCCAAGCGCGAAGCGCTGGCCGCACTGACCCTGCCAGGCACCGACTGGATGCTGCTGACCGTGGCCTGTATCTGCCTGTTCATCGGCGCGATGGGTAAATCGGCGCAGTTCCCGCTGCACGTATGGCTGCCGGACTCGATGGAAGGTCCTACCCCGATCTCCGCACTGATCCACGCGGCCACCATGGTGACCGCAGGTATCTTCATGGTGTCGCGCATGTCGCCGCTGTTCGAACTGTCGGACACCGCGCTGAGCTTCATCCTGGTGATCGGTTCGATTACCGCGCTGTTCATGGGCTTCCTGGGCATCATCCAGAACGACATCAAACGCGTGGTGGCTTACTCGACGCTGTCGCAGCTGGGCTACATGACCGTTGCACTGGGTTCGTCGGCCTATTCGGTGGCCGTGTTCCACCTGATGACCCACGCCTTCTTCAAAGCGCTGCTGTTCCTGGGCGCCGGTTCGGTCATCATTGGCATGCACCACGACCAGGACATCCGCAACATGGGTGGTCTGCGTAAATACATGCCGATTACCTGGATCACTTCGCTGCTGGGTTCGCTGGCGCTGATCGGTACGCCGTTCTTCTCGGGCTTCTACTCGAAAGACTCGATCATCGAAGCCGTGGCCGAGACCCATATCTGGGGCGCAGGCTTTGCCAACTTTGCCGTACTGGCAGGTGTCTTCGTGACCGCGTTCTACTCGTTCCGTATGTACTTCCTGGTGTTCCACGGTAAAGAGCGTTTCGGCCAGGCGCATGCCCACGGCCATGACGACCATCACGCTCCGGCTGCCGCCCATGGCGCGCACGACGACCACGCCCACGATGACCACGGTCACGACGAGGAAGACGATCACGGCCACCACGGCCTGGCCCCAGGCCAGAAGCCGCACGAGTCGCCATTCGTGGTCTGGTTCCCGCTGGTGATGCTGGCCATCCCATCGGTGATCATCGGCGCGCTGACGATCGGCCCTATGCTGTTCGGCGACTTCTTCAAAGGCGTCATCTTCATCGGCGAAAACCACAAGGCGATGGAACTGCTGGCAGAGGAATACCACGGTCCGGTGGCGATGGCGATTCACTCGCTGACGTCGGTGCCACTGTGGCTGGCGATTGCTGGTGTCGCATTCTCGTACTACTGCTACATGATCAATCCACGCGTACCGGCATGGTTCTACGCCAAGTTCAAGGCGATCCATACCCTGCTGGACAACAAGTACTACATGGACAAGTTCAACGAGATCGTGTTCGCAGGCGGCGCCCGCCTGCTGGGCAACGGCTTGTGGAATGTCGGCGACAAGACCCTGATCGACGGCCTGCTGGTCAACGGCAGCGCCAAAGTAGTCGGCTGGTTCTCCTCGCTGACCCGCCTGGCGCAGACTGGTTACATCTACCACTATGCGTTCGTCATGATCCTCGGCATTCTGGGGTTCCTGGTCTACTTCCTGCCGTTTTGGCACGCTTAATTAGCTGATACGCAAAGAGATAACGATAACCATGATGTCAACAATATCTTCATTACCTCCGTACCTGAGCCTCTCGATCTGGCTCCCGATCCTGTTCGGCCTGATCGTGCTGGCCACAGGCCGCGACAGCAACGCCGGCTTTAGCCGCGTGCTGGCGTTGATCGGCTCGATCGTCAGCTTCGGCGCGACGATTCCGCTGATCACCAACTTCAGCAATGCCGCCCACGGCATGCAGTTCGTGGAAAAAGCGCCGTGGATCGAGCGCTTCAACATCTTCTACTCGCTGGGCATTGACGGCCTGTCGCTGTGGTTCGTGCCGCTGACCGCCTTCATCACCATCATCGTGGTGATCTCGGCCTGGCAAGTGATCCAGAAACGCGTAGCCCAGTACATGGGCGCGTTCCTGATCCTGTCCGGCCTGATGGTCGGTGTGTTCTGCGCCATGGACGGCCTGCTGTTCTACTTCTTCTTTGAAGCGACCCTGATCCCGATGTACATCATCATCGGTATCTGGGGCGGCGACAACCGCGTGTACGCGTCGTTCAAGTTCTTCCTGTACACCTTCTTCGGCTCGCTGCTGACGCTGGTGGCGATCGTCTACCTGTACAACCAGACCGGTAGCTGGGACATCCTGCAGTGGCACAAAACGCCGCTGACGATGAAAGAGCAGATCTTCATCTTCATCGCCTTCTTCATGGCGTTTGCCGTGAAAGTGCCAATGTTCCCGGTTCACACCTGGCTGCCGGACGTCCACGTGGAAGCGCCAACCGGCGGTTCCGCCGTGCTGGCCGCCATCATGCTGAAACTGGGCGCGTACGGTTTCATCCGTTTCTCGCTGCCGATCACGCCGGATGCATCGCACTACCTGTCGGGCTTTGTAATTACCCTGTCGCTGATCGCCGTGATCTACATCGGCCTGGTGGCGCTGGTACAGAAAGACATGAAAAAGCTGGTCGCCTACTCGTCGATCGCGCACATGGGCTTTGTGACCCTGGGCTTCTTCGTCTTCAATAACATGGCAGTGCAGGGCGCCATCATGCAAATGATCTCGCACGGTTTCGTGTCGGGCGCGATGTTCCTGTGCATCGGCGTACTGTACGACCAGGCCCACTCGCGTCAGATCGCTGACTACGGTGGTGTGGTCAACAAGATGCCGCGTTTCGCTGCCTTCTTCATCCTGTTCTCGATGGCTAACTGCGGTCTGCCAGCTACCTCCGGCTTCGTCGGCGAGTTCATGGTGATCCTGGGCGCCACCCAGTTCAACTTCTGGATCGGCCTGCTGGCAGCAACCGCACTGATCTTTGGCGCAGCGTACTCGCTGTGGATGGCCAAGCGCGTCATCTTCGGTAAAGTGACCAACCACCATGTGGCTGAACTGGTTGACCTGAACGGCCGTGAATTCTTCATGCTGGGCATTCTGGCAGTCGCCACGCTGTACATGGGCCTGTACCCAGCACCATTCACCGACACGATGCAAACCTCGGTCGCTGACCTGCTGGCACACGTCGCACACAGCAAGCTGCCTTAAGAAGAACGGAAACACATAAATGACTACACCTATGATACAAGAGGCCGTCAACCTGGTCCCGGTCTACGCCGAGATCGCAGTGCTGATCGGCGCCTCGGCCATCCTGCTGATCGACATGTTCCTGTCCAAGGCACAGCGTTCGATCACTTACGTGCTGTCGCTGCTGACGCTGGTGCTGTGCGCCGGCCTCAGCTACTGCGACTTCGCTTCGGGCGCGACGACCTATACCTTCCACGGTATGTTCGTCTCCGATCCGATGGCCAACCTGCTGAAACTGTTCACCTACCTGACCGTGGGCATGACGCTGGTGTATTCGCGCCAGTACGCGGATGACCGTGGCATGCTGAGCGGTAACCTGGGCGGCGAGTTCTACGTGCTGGCGCTGTTCGCCATGCTGGGCCAGCTCATCATGATTTCCGGCTCGAACTTCCTGTCGATCTACCTGGGCGTGGAACTGATGTCGCTGTCGCTGTATGCACTGGTGGCGATGCGCCGCGATAACGTGCGTGCCACCGAAGCAGCGATGAAGTACTTCATCCTGGGTGCCCTGGCTTCCGGCTTCCTGCTGTACGGTATGTCGATGCTGTACGGCGCGACCGGCACGCTGGACATCCGTGGCATCTCGGCAGCGATCGATGCCGGCACCATCAACAAGACCATCCTGGTATTCGGCATCGTGTTCCTGGTGGCTGGCCTGGCCTTCAAACTGGGCGCCGTGCCATTCCATATGTGGGTACCGGACGTCTACGACGGTTCGCCGACGGCAGTGACCCTGCTGCTGGGCGGTGCGCCGAAGATCGCCACCTTCGCCATCTGCATCCGCCTGCTGGTGGAAGGCCTGCTGCCTATGGCATTCGACTGGCAGCAGATGCTGCTGGTGCTGGCCGTGCTGTCGCTGGCCATCGGTAACATCACCGCGATCGCCCAGACCAATATCAAGCGTATGCTGGCGTACTCGACCATCGCGCAAATCGGCTTCGTGCTGCTGGGCCTGCTGTCGGGCGTGGCAGGCACCACCGACCGCAGCGGTATCGCTGCGGCTTACAGCGGCGCCATGTACTACGTCATCACCTACGTGCTGACCACCGTTGGCACCTTCGGTACGCTGATGCTGCTGTCGCGCGCCGGTTTCGACGCCGACAACATCGCCGACTTCAAAGGCCTGAGCAAGCGCAGCGGCTGGTTCGCAGTGGTCATGACCATCCTGCTGTTCTCGCTGGCCGGCGTGCCACCGATGATGGGCTTTGCCGCCAAGTTCGCCGTACTGAACTCGGTGCTGGGCACCGGCCAGATCTGGCTGACCGTGTTTGCGGTGATGTTCTCGCTGATCGGCGCGTTCTACTACCTGCGCGTGATCAAGGCCATCTGGTTTGATGAGCCGGCCGACAATACCCCAATCGCCGCTTACGGCGACGTCAAGCTGGTGCTGAGCCTGAACGGCCTGGCCATCGTGGCACTGGGCATCCTGCCTGGCCCGCTGCTGGCAGCCTGCCTGACCGCCATCAAAGTGACCCTGGCCACCTGATGGATACCGCCACCGCCGGCTGGTTGGTGATCGCAATTGCTATTGCGGCCGCCAACCTGCCGTTCTTCAACGACAGGATCTTCGCCATCGTCGGCGGCAAATGGCAGCGCAAGCCGCTCGCCATCCGCCTGCTGGAAATGACGGCGCTGTATCTTGTTGTTGGTGCGCTTGGCTTCACGCTCGAAGCCAACATCGGCACCCGCTTCCCGCAGACCTGGGAGTTCTACGCGATCTCCGCCTGCATGTTCCTGGTACTCGGCTTTCCCGGTTTCACCGTTCGTTACCTGCGCAAGCCTCACGGCTGATACACTATCGTTCTTCAACGATGTGGAGCAGGAATGGACAATCTCAAAGAAACCCGTGTAGACGGTGAGCTGGCCTACCAGGGCCGCTTCCTCAAAGTCCAGCGCGACACCATACAACTCCCGGACGGCAAACGCACCACGCGTGAATACATCCTGCACCCCGGTGCAGTGGTGATTTTGCCGCTGCTGGATGACGGCACCGTGCTGATGGAACGCCAGTACCGCTATCCGCTGCACGACGTGTTCATTGAATTCCCGGCCGGTAAAATCGACCAGGGCGAAGACCCGCTGCTGGCCGCCAAGCGCGAGCTGGAAGAAGAAACCGGCTACACCGGCGGCGAATGGCAATTCGTCACCAAGATCCATAACGCGATTGCGTATTCGGACGAGCACCTCGACCTGTACCTGGCGCGCGGCCTCAAAGCCGGCGCAGCCAAACTGGATGAAGGCGAGTTTCTCGAAACCTTCACCGCCACCATCGACGAGCTGCTGCAGTGGGTGCGCGAAGGTAAAATCACCGACGTCAAAACCGTCATCGGCATCTTCTGGCTGGACAAGCTGCGCGCGGGTGACTGGAAGCTATGAGACTCTGGCTGGCGTTCGTCTGCCTGCTTGCCGCTGCCGGTGCGCAGGCGGCGGAGCGCACGCCATTCCAGGTCCGCTGTGAAGATACGATACGCAAATCGGTGTCGGTGCTGTCGGCCAGGCAGGAAGGCTACACCATCAACAACCAGCTGCCATACCGCGCACTGACCGCGCGTACCGGCAGCATGGACCGTCGCATGGAGACACTGGGCCTGACCATCACGCAGGGACAGCACCGGGCCAAGGTCAGTGGCGTGGTGCTGCAGGACCCTGCCAGCGGCTATGAGTGCATCGCACCGCAGGTCGAGATCGAGCTGTATTATTCGCCGGTGCGGATTTACGTCGGCAACGAGTTCGCGCCGGGCACCTGTGCGTACAAGGAGATCCTTGACCACGAGATGCGCCACCTGAAAGCGCACACCGACAATCTGGCGCGCGTGGAAGCATTGGTGCGCGATGCGCTCAACAAGCGTTTCGGCGGACAGCCGATGTACGCACCTTCCGGCACCGCGCGTTCGGCGCTGGAGCATGAAGTGAACAGCACCTGGTTCAACTTCATCCGCGATGAATTTGAGAAGGGCAAGGCCGAGCAGGAAAAGATCGACTCGCCCGCAGAATACGCCCGCCTGGGCAAAGCATGCAATGGCGAGATCGCCGCGATCCTCGCGCGCCGCCGCAGATAAAGAGAGTTATGACTACGCATCAACCACCGCAACAACGACGCTATTTTGCGCTGCTGCCGGCCGCCGGCGTCGGCGCGCGCATGGCGGCCAACGGGCCGAAACAATATCTGACGGTCGGCGGCAAGCCGATGCTGCGCCACGCGGTAGACGCGTTCCGCGCCAGCCCGTTGGTCGCCCACACCTACGTGGTGGTCAGCCCTGACGACGGCGTGATCGACTCCGTGCTGCCTGCTGATCTGGAGGGCGTCACCGTCCTGCGCTGCGGCGGCGCCACGCGCATGGACTCCGTGCTGAACGGCCTGCGTGAACTGGCCGGCGCCGTGGCCGGGCATGACCTCATCATGGTGCACGATGCCGCACGTCCCGGCCTGACGCCGGCCCTGATCGCAAAACTCATTGACGGCGTCGGCGACGACCCGGCGGGCGGTCTGCTGGCACTGCCGGTGGTGGACACCATGAAACGCAGCGCCCCTGGCGCCGACGGCATCAGCGTCAGCGCCGCGACCGTGCCGCGCAACGGCCTGTGGTCCGCGCAGACGCCGCAGATGTTCAGCTACGCGCTGCTGCTGCGTGCCCTGGGCAGCGCGCCGGACGCCAACGCCATCACCGATGACGCCAGCGCCGTCGAAATGCTGGGCTATGCACCGCGCCTGATCGAGGGCCATCCACGCAATCTGAAAGTAACGCTGCCAGCGGACATCCGCATCGCCGAGATGTACCTGGCCAGCAATGAGGACTAAGGAAGACTGATATGAGCAAACTCCCATTCCGCATCGGCCAAGGCTACGACTGCCACGCGCTGGTGGAAGGCCGCAAACTGATTATCGGCGGCGTCGACATCCCGCATCATCTGGGCCTGCTGGGCCACTCAGATGCCGACGTGCTGCTGCACGCGATTACCGACTCCATCCTGGGCGCTGCCGCGCTGGGCGACATCGGCAAGCACTTCCCGGACACCGACCCTGAATTCAAAGGTGCAGATTCGCGCAAGCTGCTCAAGGAAGCCGCCAAACGCGTGGTCGCCACCGGCTACAGCATCGGCAATATCGACTGCACCATCATCGCCCAGCGTCCAAAAATGGCGCCGCACATCATGACCATGCGCGCCAACATTGCGGAAGACCTGGGCGTGGACATCAGCCAGGTCAACGTCAAAGCCAAGACCAATGAAAAACTGGGCTATCTGGGACGCGAAGAGGGCATCGCCGCCGAATCGGTCGCCTTGCTGATCGCCGCGTAAACAGCGAGCCGTCCTTGATCGACAGCCTGCCCATACGTTCGCTACGCGCCGCGCTGCACCGGCGCATGGAGGCGCTCGGGCGGGGCGATCAAGGCTTGCAGGACTGGCGTAACCGTTTGCTGGATGGCTTGTGCGCGGTGGCGTTCTGGCTTGGCCTGTTCGCCATGCTGCCCAGCATGTGGGCCAGCGCGCGCCAGGGGCATTGGACGCTGGTCGCGACCGACGTCATCTCGGTCGCCGGAATGGCGGTGCTGAACTACCGGCGCGATATCCCTTACCGTTTGCGGGCTTCCGCGATTCTGGGCATCGCCTATCTGATTGCGGTGGTGCTGCTGTTTTCGATTGGGCCGCTATCGCAGATCTATCTGTTGGCGGTGCCGGTACTGTGTACGGTATTAATCGGCACCGTGGCTGCGATGGCGGCGCTGCTGTGGTGTAGCGCGACGCTGTTCGTGGTTGGTTATTTCGGCGGCATCGAGCCCGGTCTGGCGGTGGTGGTGGTGAGCCAGGCCGCGCACTGGGCCATCCTCAGTGTGAACTTCCTGCTGATCTCCACGGTGCTGACCGTGTCCTGCACCTATCTGCTGCATGGACTGGACCGCGCACTGGCGCGTCAACGCGCGATCCATGCGCGCAGCCTGGACAATGAGGTGCGTTACCGGCAAACGCTGGAAGCGCAAATTCTTACGCTGCATGCGCGCGAAGCGGACCTGCGCGCATCGCAGGCGCGCTATGCGGAATCGCTGGCGGCGCAGCGGGCGGCCGAAGTGTCGAATCAGCTCAAGAGCGATTTCCTGGCGATGATCAGCCATGAAGTGCGTACGCCGCTGGGCGGCGTGATCGGCATGCTGCGCTCGTCGCTGAAGGATACCCAGCTTGTCTCCAACACGCGTGACAAGCTGCGTCTCAGCTTGAGCAATGCGGAAGTGCTGCTACAGATCATCAACGACATTCTTGATTTCTCGCGTCTGGAAGCCGGCAAGATGCCGCTGGAGACGCTGGACTTCGACCTCCACACGCTGCTGCATGACGTCGTCGGCTTGCTGGCCGACCGTGCGGAAGCCAAGGGCATCTCGCTGATCGCCGAAATCGGACCGGCGCTGCCGGCCTGGTGGCGCGGCGACCCGACAAGACTGCGGCAGATCATCGTCAACCTGGTCGGCAATGGCATCAAGTTCACCGAGCATGGCGAAGTGCGCGTGAGCGCGGCCGAGCACAGTGGCGGCATTGTCCTGACCATCAGCGACAGCGGTATCGGCATTGAAGCGGAGGCACTGGGCCGGCTGTTCCAGAAATTCGAACAGGCCGATGCCGCCACCTCGCGCAAATACGGCGGTACCGGCCTGGGACTCGCGATCTGTAAAAACATCGCTGTTGCGATGGGCGGACGCATCGAGGCCAGCAGCGAACCAGGCGTCGGCAGCGTGTTCCGCGTGTACCTGCCGCTCGAACGCGGCACGCCAACGGCGGCGCGCGCGGAAGAGCAGCGACGCCCCCACTCGGCGCGTCTGGCCGTGCTGTGTGCCGAGGATGGGACTACCAATCAAATCATACTGCGCGAACTGCTGGGCGATATGGGCCACATGGTCACCATCGCCGAAGACGGTCAGGCGGCACTGGAACAGCTGGCAGCGCACGATTACGACCTGGTCATCATGGACGGCCGCATGCCGCGCATGGACGGTATCGCCGCCTTGCAGCGCCTGCGCGCGGGACGCGATGGCGTGCGCAATCCGGCGATGCCGGTGATTGCGCTGACAGCCAATGCAACCATCGAGGACCGTCAGCGCTTTCTGGCTGCGGGCGCCAGCGGCTTCCTGGCCAAACCGATAGACGAACACGATTTGCATGCGGAGGTCGCACGCCAGCTGGAAGCCTTGCTGGCACAGGGCGAAGCGCTGGTGGGGGAGCAGCGCGCCATGGCTGCAGGGGCGCCGGCACTGGCGGAGCTGGACGCCATGTTTGGCGTAACCGGGCTGCCTGCGGATGGCGCGGACAAATTATTCAGCGCGATCCAGGCCGCATTCCTGATTGAAGGCCCGCGCCTGTTGGCCGCGGCGGAGCAGGGCGCCAACGATGACGATGCCAAGGCAGTCGCACTGGCAGCGCATAGCCTGATGGGCGCTGCCGCCTATCTGGGCGCGGACACGCTGTACGCGCGCTGCGCGCAAATCGAAAAGCTGGCCGACATCGGCGAGCTTGATGCAGTGATTCCGCAACTGGTGAAACTTGCACAGGAGCTGGCGCAGACATTGGCCGAAATGAGGTCATAAAAGTAGAATTGTAATAACAATAATGTTTTATAATCTGTTTTAGGTTTTGATGATTATTTAATATGACGTTTACTCTTCTACGATAGGGCTAGCCATGCATCTGATACCACTCCGTCCGACCGCCTGCGCGGCAGCATTGCTGTTACTCAGCGCACCACTGGCGCATGCCAGCATCGTCGCCTATGACTTCACCGCGACGGTCACCGACATGACCTATTACGCGCACACCTCGCCGACCGGCCCTGGCCCCGGCGTGGTTGTTGGTTCGTCCAGCTATGCGGGTAGCCTGATTACCAAGGGCGATCAGGTGCATGGCCACTTCTTTTATGACACCACGCTGGGTCAGTTCCTGGCGATACCGCCAGCCTTGCCCGACGCCCAGTCGGCGCTGTATGGCGGCCCGGGTTATGCCAACACGCTGGCCGGCGTCAACTACACGGTGGGCAACAACGGCGTGAAATTTGCGTCGGTGGATACGCCGGTGATTTCGGTCATCAACAACCCCTACGTCGATGCGGTGCACATCGTTGCACTGGCGGCCAATGGCCAGACCGGCCTGCAGCAGGAAGTCGGCATCGACTTCATCGATAGCCGTCACCGGGCGCTGAATTCCTATACGCTGCCAGGAGAGATCCGGCCAGCTGACTACACCCAGATGGCCGTCTATAACAGCTTTACCTACGCCTTACGTGACGATGCGCTGAACGTGACAATGGCCATCAATACGCTGACGGCATCGACATACGGCCCTGGACCAGGCCCGACTCCCCCAGTACCCGAGCCGGAAACCTACGCCATGCTGCTGGCTGGCCTGGGCGTATTGGCGCTGCTGGCGCGGCGCAAGGCATAAGCATCTGGCCGTGGTTCTTACATCCTCTTGTAGACGTACAATGGAATGACGACCGGGATGGTGTCGCTTGCTGCATCAGAAGCGATGACCACCCGGTTCGAGTCCCATCTTGTCCACCTGGCGCTTTTGTACGTGAAGATTTTTTGCGCCTCGGAGTCAGCCGACAACCGAAATCCCTGGTTAATGATCTGCGTCTTGAATTTGACAAAATCATCTTTGGCGATCCACCCGTGTACCGGCAGGCACATCACCATCGCAGGCAGACTGCCGACGAAAGCGCCGATCAGGATGGACGGAATCGCCGCAGCGTTTAAATGCAACGCGCTGATGATGAGGTAAGCAACGACAGGCGCGGATAGGTAAATGGCGAGAAAAATACCCCAATCCCGCATGCCAAGAAACGGGTTGTATCCAACGCGGGTTTTGTGAAACATTCGTGACCTTTACGTGCGGTTAAACTGGGCGCGCCCAGCATAACATCTTGCTCGCCTGCAAAATCCTCGGATTCTCACCTTGCGCTACATTGCGCAGTGCTGCCTGGCTCAATCGTGCGGTTTGCATTTTGACGCTTTGGATGCGGGCGCCAGATCGACTTGCGACTCTTTGCCCGCACTGACACCGACCTCGCGCGCGGCATGGTGAGGGCCGCCCTCGATAATCTGGTAGCGGCCGGGCTTCAGGCCTTCCGCGCGGTAGCTGCCGTCGCACTTGGCCATGATGCCGGTGATTTCGCCAGTCGCCAGATTGGTGACGACGATCTGTGCGCCGGCATCGGCAGCGCCGGCAATGCTGCCGGTGTTGTCTGCGGCCAGGGTGGAATTGGTGAGCGCGAACAGCGCAGCAAAGATCAGTTTTTTCATGATTCAGTGTGATGGAGTTAAAAGAAGTTGTAAGCGATCCTTTGCGCCGGAAATCCGCTCCAGTTGCGGATAGCGCAGTGAATCAAAATAGGGGATGCTGACGGTGCGGGACGCACCATCCGCTTCAAAGCTCAATTCGATCGGCTGCTTGAGCGCAGCCGCATCGCGGATGGCCTGTTTCAGCAGCTCGTCGGTGTATGGCTGGCCACCCACAGCGACCAGTTTCGCGCCCAGGCTGATGCCCGCCTTGAATGCCGGCCCCTCCCACGCCACGCTTTTCACCGCGCCTTTCCTGCCCACGAATAGCCCGATTGAAGTCGACAGGTCCATGCCGCCCAGATCCGCTTCGTACTGCGTGAAGAACGCGGTAGGCTGATCGCTGTACACCAGGCGGTAGCCAGCGCGTTTCAGGCCGTCCAGCAGATACCTGTCGTCATGCGCGTTCAGGCGCGTGTTGAAGTAGGCGGGCCAATCGTAAGGCGCAATCCGGTTCAGCGTGTTGCAGACATCTTCAATGGTGTAGGTGCTGATCGTGCGCGTGTTCTGGCCGGCGCCGAAAAATACAGCCGCGAAGTCTTCCATGCTCTTGCGCCCGTCCGTCAACTCCCGCAGCAGCATATCGACATCCAGCCATAACATGACGCCTTCCGGGTAGTAGTCCTCGCGCCGCTGCCAGTCGCGCCAGTGCACAGGTTTGGCTGGCATGTACAGCGCGTCAACCGTGCTGTCTTGCAGCGACTTCCAGGCGCGGCCAGACCGGTGCGCCATCAGCGATGCGTCTACGGCCAGCGCGTCCAGACTTTGCTGGAACGAGCGCATGCCGAGGCGCGGCGTCATCACGTGCGCCCAGAATTCTGTCTGGCCCTCGTAGACCCATAGCAGGCTGCCGCGCATCGGCAGATTCAGATTGGGTGTCCACAAATCGGCGGGCTGGCGCGTACGACCGTTCCAGGAGTGAATGAATTCATGCGCCACCAGATTCGCCAGGAACATCTGCTCCGCCGGATCATGCGCGTAATTGGCCGAGACGTTGATCTCGGTCGATTCCTGATGCTCGACGCCACCGCCGGCCGGCAGCACATCCGACAGCGACATCAGGAAATCAAAATGCCGGTAATGCTGCGAGCGGAAGAGTTGCGGCACAGCCGACGCCATCGCGCTGAATTTGCTGACTAACTCTGGCGGCAGATCCAGCGCCGTCGCCGTGTCGCCGAACAGGTTGAGGTGGACGGCTGGTGCGAGATCCACGCGCTTGTAGTAGCGGCCTGCGTAGACCGGCGCGTCCACCAGTTCTTCAAAGCTGGTGGGCTTGAATGCGACGCGGTTGGCCTGTGCGTTGGCGCTTTCAAGCGAAGTCGCAAACTGGAAGCCGTCGGGTAGCGTCAATGACGCCTGCACGGCGATATTGCGGATGAACCAGCCGGCAGGGTAGAGCGCGACCTTCTGCCACGGTAGCATCAGCATGTCGCGCGACATCAGCTGCGGGCCGGTGGCCGCAGGCAGGTACTGGAAGCTGATCTCCAGCTCGCGCACGCCTGCCGGTACGTCCACATGAAACGCAAATGGATTGACGACATCGCGCTGCCACGCCAATAGCCGTGTTCCAGCTTGGATGATGAGGCCCGCCAGCGGCGCGGCTTCCTGCGTGGCGGAGTGGCTGCCCGTTTCCCATTGCGGATACAGCAGCACGAGCTTGCCCGCTGTCTGCACCGGGATGGTTTCACGCACGCGGAAGATCTTGTGAACGCTGTCGGTCGCATCGACCTGCAGTTTGATCGTGCCTTTAAAAGGGATGTCGCGCGGCGCCTGGATTGCGGGTGCTGGCGGCGCAGGCTGAGGCCCGACGCTGGCAAGCGCCGGTGCGATGCACGCCGTGACCAGCAGGGAAAGGATGGTTTTTTTGATCATGCGGCCTGACTTGCAATATGTATGCCACGTGATAAGCCCTTGGTGCCAGGGCGATGGTGCTGTCCGCGCGGCCTGAAAGCGTCCGCGCGGACGTCCGCTTAGACCAGCAGCGCGCCGCCATCGACCACGTGGGTCTGGCCGGTGGCAAAGCCGCTGGTCATCAGGAATACATAGGCAGCGGCGATGTCCTCGGCCGAGCCGACGCGTCCCACCGGCAGCATGTCGCCTGCATCGGCAAACATGCGTTGGCGATCGGTGTCAGTCATGTCGGTCCACAGCTTGGTGGCCACCAGTCCCGGCGAGACAGCGTTGACGCGGATCGGCGCCAGTTCCACCGCCAGCGCGCGCGTCAACGCTTCCACCGCGCCGCAGACGCTGGCCGCCAGCGCCCAGCCAGCGCGCGGGCGCTGCGCGGCGATACCCGTCGTGAACGTGATGGAGCCGCCAGCCCGCACGTTGCGCACACCATGCCGGGCCGTCGCCAGCGCACCCCAGTAGCGCAGGTCGAAGGCTGGATGCGCGGCGGCGACACCGGTATCCCGCAAAGCACCCAACTGCAGCGTATCGCCAGCCGTGTACACCAGATGATCGAATTCGCCGATGCCGTTGAAGAAGCGCTCGATGGCCCGCTCATCGCGCAAGTCCAGCGTGCAGCCCTGCGCCTTGTGGCCCAGCACCGCCAGCGCTTGCTCGATGCGCGCCATCTGGCTGGAGACGATCATCACTTCCGCATCCTCGCGTAAGGCCTCGCGCGCCACTGCTAGGCCGATGCCGGATGAGCCGCCGAGCACCAGCACACGTTGGCCGCGCAGGCGGCCGCTCATGCAGGCACCCGTGCCAGCAGGCCGGCGATGGCGGTGTCCAGCGTGACCGAGCCCTTGCGCGAAACGCCTTCAAATTCAATCCAGCCTTGATTGAACCCGTCCAGCATCTGCATGCGTGGCGTCGGATTTTTCATGCCCTGCGATGCGAACAGTTCCTGCCACGCGCCGCGTTGCACGGCGTGTGCCTGCACGCTGCGGCCCAGCAGGCGGCTGAAGCTGGCCGCGATGTCATTCGGGCTGATACGTACAGGTCCTTCCAGTTCGACCACGCGCACGCCGTGCCCGTGCTGTTGCAGCAGTTCCGCCGCGAGGGCCGAGATATCGGCGCATGCCACCATCGGCACGGCGCGATCCAGTGGTTGCAGGAAGCTCGGAATGCTGCCGGTCGCACGTGCCGACGCCACATCCCACAAACTGTTCTCGATAAACCAGCCAGCACGCAGGAAGGTGACAGGCAGATCCAGCGTACTCAATTCGCGCTCCATGATGCCCAGCTGATTCAGCAGATTCGGCTGGGTAGCCTGCGCACCAATGGTTGACAGCACCACCACGCGTGACGGCCGCGCAGCAGCCAGCGCCTGGCGCAGCGCCGCGATGGTGCGGCGCGCTTCCGGAAAGCCTTCGGAGGGATCGAAGGTGGGCGGCAGCAGCACAAATGCCGCCTCGGCGCCGGCGAATGCTTGCGTCAAGGCGGCAGCGTCGCTGATGTCGGCCAGTACGACATCGGCCCCGCGTGCAGCCCACAGCTCCCCCTTGGCCGCATCGCGCACGACCGCACGCACTGGCAGACCTGCTGCCAACAACTGTTTGCCCAGCGCCGAACCTACCTGGCCAGTGATACCGGTAATTGCATACATCTTCTTCTCCTTGATAGTCGATGGAGAGGATTTTGATGCAAAACCGCCCATACTCCGATAGCATGGGACTCATATCATTAATGACGAATTGGCATATATGGGATTCGACGAACGGGTAGTGAACGGCATGCGGATACTGGCCGCGATTGTGGACAGTGGCAGTTTTGTGCGTGCTGGCGAGGCGCTGGAGATGTCGCAGTCCGGTGTGAGCCGTGCCATCGCCAGGCTGGAATCGCGGCTCAATATCAGGCTGTTTGACCGCACCACGCGCAAGGTCGCGCTGACGGATGAGGGCCGGCGCTTCTATGCGCAGGTGAGCCCCTTGCTGGCGGGGCTGGAAGACGCGGTGGCCACGGCGGGCGAGGGTGCGGTCAAGGTGCGTGGAAAGCTGCGCGTGAATACCGATCCGCTGTGCGCGCGGCTGTTGTTCGGCGCTAAGCTGGGCGGCTTCCTGAAACGCTATCCGGAGCTGGAGCTTGATCTGATGGCGCGCGACCATCTGGGCGATCTGGTGGGCGATGGTTTCGATCTGGCCATCCGCCTGGGCCAGCCGCAAAGCTCTTCGCTGATCGCGCGCAAGCTGATGGACACGCGCGTGCTGACTGTCGCCACGCCTGCCTATCTGCGCAAGCACGGTACGCCGAAGAAGCCGGCGGATCTGGAAAGCCCGGATCACGTGTGCATCCACTTCCGCAACCCGGCCACGGGGCGGCCGTTTGACTGGGAGTTTCATCGCGGCGGCAAAGTCACGATTGTCAATCCGCGCGGCCAGATCACGCTCAACGATGGCGGCACCATGGAGAGCGTGCTGCTGTCGGGCTATGGTCTGGCGCAGGTGATCGATATTGCGGTTGAACCCATGCTGCGTTCCGGCGCGCTGATACCGGTATTGACGGCATGGCCGGATGAGCGCTTCCCGCTGTATGCGCTGTATCCGTCGCGTCATCATCAGCCAGCCAAGACGCAGGCCTTCCTGACATTCGTCCAGTCTCTGCTACCATGACGGCTTTCAAGGAGAGATGATGGCGCGTGATACTTACGCCTACCGGCAAGTCGCCGTGGAATCGGTGGAATGGAATGGCCGGGTAGAGATCCATCCGGTGTCCGGCCAGGCCTATGCGACGGAGCTGAATGTGCAATGCTCGCGCCGCATGAGCGACACCAGCATCTACCCGCTCGGCACCATTTTCCTGGTCAGTGCCAAGCTGACTGACCGCATGGGTGGACCGCAGTACCTGTATGTCTGGCACGGCGACGAGATCAAGGTCATGGCGGAGCAGGACGCCGAAGTATTCCTCGGCGCCTATCGCCGCGTGCGGCTTTAATGGACGGCGTGCAGTTTCACTGAAGACTTGCCGTCTTCGCGTGCCCGCAGCGCCGTCACCAAGGCCATTGCCAGAGCCAGTACGCCGCCGACCAGCATGGCGCTCGACACACCGAAGTGGTCAACTGCCATGCCGCCCACCAGCGCGCCGCTGGCCAGCGCCACCTGCGCCGTGGCGACAAACACGGCGCCGCCGCTTTCCATCGCATGCGGTGCGGCCTGGAAGATCCAGGTCTGTACTGAAATCGGCATCATGCCAAATGCGATACCCCAGATCACCACCAGCGCGGTCGCACCCCACAGGCCATGGCCCAGCAACGGCATCGCTGCAGTCGACAAGCCCATGATGAGACCCGTGGCGATCAGCGAGGTACGCACGCTGCGCGCCACTACTGCGCCGCCAATCAGATTGCCGGCAAAGCCTGCAGCGCCATACGCCAGCAACAGCATGCTGATGGTCTTGGCACTGAGCGCTGCCTCCTGCACCAGGAACGGCGTGATGTAGGTGTAGGCGGCAAACTGGCCAACGAAAATCAGCAGCGTAATAATCATGCCCAGGCGCGCTTTCTGCACACGCAGCAGCTCCGGCAACTGGCGGAAGGTGATCGCCTGCTTGGCCGGCAGTTTAGGCAGCAGCCACATTTGCGCCAGCAGCACCAGCAGCGCGACAGCGGCGCCGGCATGGAAGGCGACGCGCCAGCCGAACAGCTCACCGACCAGCGCACCGGCCGGTACACCCGCCACTGTGCCGACCGACACGCCGGCAAACACCAGCGAGGTGGCGCGCGTTTCCGAACCGGCCGGCACCAGCCGCGTTGCCAGCGCCGGGCCGATGGCCCAGAATCCGCCCACGCCGATGCCGAGCAGTGCGCGGCTGGCCAGTACCACCGGGAAGGATTGCGAGAGCGCCACCAGCACGTTCGACAGCAGCAGCATGCCGGTCAGGCTCCAGATGACGTAGCGGCGATCGGCCTTGCCGATGCCGACCGTGACCAGAATCGCGGCCAGCGCGGCCACCAGTCCGGGCACGGTGACCATCATGCCGGCCACGCCTTCCGTCACGCCGAGTTCTGCGGCAATCGCAGGCAGCAGGCCGACGGGCAGGAATTCGGTGGTGACCAGCGCAAAGGCGCCGATGGAGACGGACAGCACGGCCAGCCATGGCGAGCCGTGTGTGTGAATGGGGGAGGGCGCGGGCGCCTCCTTCGGGAGTGCGGCCTGGGTATTGGTTTGATTTTGCATGGAAAGTCCTTGAGCGGTAAAAATACTTGAATTTTTTACTGGTCGGTTCATAATGTGCGTAACAGAGAACTTTGTCAATGAATTTTTAACCGATCGGTATGAAAGAGCGAAAACTAGGCCGTCCACGCACCTTTGATGCGGACAATGCGCTGGAGAAGGCCATGAAAGTGTTCTGGGAGAAGGGTTACGAAGGCAGCTCGCTGCCGGAGCTGACCGAAGCCATGGGCATGAACCGGCCCAGCCTGTACGCCGTGTTTGGCAACAAGGAGAACCTGTTCCGCATGGCGCTGGAGCGGTACGGCGCCGCCCATGATCCTTTGTTTGAGGCGGCGCTGGAGCTGCACACCGCACGCGAAGTGGTGGAGCATTTCCTGCGTGGGAATGCCGATGCCCAGACCGAGGAGGAGAATCCGCACGGCTGCCTGGTCATCAACGGCGCGCTCGCGTGCAGCGATGACGCGCTACCGATCCGCAATTCCCTGATCGAACGCCGGGCCGCCGCCGAGGTGCGTCTGCGCGACCGCTTTGACCGCGCCAAGCGGGAAGGCGACCTGCCGGCCGACTTTTGCGCCAGCCAGATGGCGCGTTATGTGATGACGGTGTCCAACGGCATGGCGGTGCAGGCCGCCGCTGGCGCTACGCGCAAGCAGTTACAGGAGGTGGTGGACCAAGTGCTGCGTGGCTGGCCGGGCTGACAGCTGATGTGAAGAGTGTTGCGAGTGTTGCTTTAATTTCACAAACTTTGTCAAATTGAAATTTATGTTGTAATTCTGAAATTGTCGAGTACAATGCTGATATCGTACTTTCCAACGTCAGGACCCCTATCATGAAAACCGCCCGTCTGATTCAAGCCGCTGCCATCGCAGCCCTGTTTGCTTCCGGTGCTGCTTCGGCCGCCGCCACCAACATCATCGTCAATGGCGACTTCGAGTCGTACACGGGCTATGTGCCTAACGGCGGCTATACCATGATTGCCGCGGGTTCGAACGCGATTACTGGCTGGACTGTGGGCGGCGTATCGGTTGACCTGATCAAGAACAGCTATGGCTCGGTGAGCGGCACCAGCGTAGACATGCTGGGCACGCCAGGTCCGGGCGTGTTGTCGCAAGCGTTCAATTACGCCGCCAACACCACCTACACCCTTTCGTTTGATGTGAGCCGCAATCCGAACGGCAGCTACACCGCCGTGCAAGTGGATGTGAATGGCATTCAGAATCTGTACGTTGGCACCGGCACCCCGACCAACCACAGCTTCACCTTCACCACCGGTAACAGCGCGGGTTCGCAACTGCTGACCTTCAGCAGCGTCGGCGGCGACGGCTACTCGGGCGCGGTGCTGGACAACGTCAGCCTGACCGCCGCCGTGCCAGAACCGGAAACCTACGCCATGCTGGTTGCCGGTCTGGGCCTGCTGGGCTTTGTAGCCCGCCGCCGCAAGCAGGCTTAATCGGCGCTGCTGTCCTCTTCGTCGTCCTCGGTCTCGGGGGCGCCATTCTTCACAGACTGCATGCGGGCTTCGTCCAGTGCAGTCTTCAGCTTGGCAGCGTTGGCCATGAACTGGTCGACGCTGCGATTCTCGCTATGCCGCACTTCCGGCGGCAACAAGACCGACATATAGAGCTCGTCCGAAGCGCGGCCCGTGCTTTGCAGGTTGGTCATCACCACCAGTCCTGATCCCGCCAGCAGCATCACGGTCGCCGTGATCAGGAAGCGGCGCGGATGGTGCGGCTTGATGGTGATGAGGTGGAAGAACACCATGCCGCACGCGATACCCAGCGTGACCAGGTTGCCGTAGCGCGTCAGCGATTCGGCCGACCAGGCGTAAGCCAGCAGCGAGCTGCCCGCACGCCACAAGCCCACCGTCGCCAAGGCGCTGCCAAGGATGAACAGGTGACGTCCCATGCGCGCGTGACTGCCGAACAGACGGTTGGCCAAGCCCCACACACCCGCCCACAGCAGGCCCGCCGCCAGGCTGGACGCCAGCACCAGCAGATAACGGATCAGCGCAAACGGCTCGACGTCGGACAGCCACGTTTCCAGGCAGGAGAACACGGCGATCAGCACCAGGCCAATGGTGGCGGGCGTCGTGCCTTCCCAGCCGTGCATGGTGGTGTCGGCGATTTCCGCGGCCACCGGGAAGTCGGCGCCGCGCACGCGCAGGCGCGTGTGGCCCAGGCGGACCACGGTGTCGCCATCCAGCGTCACGCTGGTCTGGCGGCGGCCCTTGTAGACCGTGCCGTTCTTGCTGCCGAGGTCACGCAGCACCACCTGGTTGTGATCGTCCGTTTCGACGATGGCGTGGCTGGCGGCGCTGTGCGCGTCGTCGAGGATGATCTCGTTGTCGTAGCCACGTCCGATGCGGATGGGCAGCTGCGTGATTTTATGACGGTGCAGCACATCGCCATTGCGCGCCAGGATTTCGATGAAGTAGGGGGCTTTCATTTCGCACCGCCTTTCTTCGGCGCCAGTGACAGCGAGTCGAGGAAGACCTTCGACAGGCGCATGCCGTTTTCATACGAGACGCCGCGCGCATCGAGGCGGCTTTGCAGGCTCATCAAGCCCTGGTCGGTGCTGGCGGTCAGCAGCGCGAAGTCGTACAGGCCGGAGAATTTGCGGTAGGCGCGCACGCACAGCACGGCGCGCAGCGGCAGGTCTTTGTTCTTGACGAAGTCTTCAGTGCAGTTGGGGCCGGTCAGGCGTGCATCCTTGTTGCTGCCGAAGTGTTCGTTCTTGAACGAGGCGCTGGCCAGCTGGGCGAAGCGCAGCTTGTCGAGGCCGGTACTGCGCAGGAACTGGTGGCGGATGCTGATTTGTCCCGTCTGTAGCGAGCCGCTGACGAAGATGGCCGCTTCCATGGCGCAGCTGGCATCGTCCACCGTGAACGGCTTGTCGGCCTTGACGTTGGAGCGGCCCCAGCAGCGCATCTGTTCCGACTCACGCACCGGTACCTGATACGGTCCCATCGGTTTTAAACTGAGCGGGCTGGCCAGCAGCTGGTTGACCATGGCGGTCTGATGATTGAGCAATTGGCCGGCCACCACGGCAGTGAAGTCGGTTGGCGCCTTCTGCTGCGCCTCCACTTTTTTCAGCAGCGCCTGCGCGTAACGTGCCGGCACCAGGAAGCTCACCAGTTCGCCGTCGAGGCGCTTGGAGACGTTGACGCCAGCCACCGAGCCGTCGGCGGTCACGCTGGGGCCGCCGCTCATGCCGGAGTTGATCGGACCGGTGAACATGAGCTGGTCGTAGAAGCTGCGCGTGATGACGCCGTTGTAGGCGCCTTCCGAAATCGCAAACCCCAGGTCAAGCGGATTGCCCATCGAGTACAGGTACTGGCCTTGCGTCAGGCGCGCCAGCTGCTCGGGCATTTTGAAGAAGCCGGTGCCGTTGCGGTTCACGCGCAGCACGGCCAGGTCGTGCAGCACATCGACTGCCAGCAGTTCGACATTGCCGCGCTGGCCGCCAGTGTCCACCCATTCGCCCACATACGTGTCGGGATCGAGCGCGAACTGCGACACCACGTGGTAGTTGGTCAGCACCAGGTTGCTGGTGCCGATCAAAAAGCCGGAGCCGACCGAGGATTGCGTGCGGCCGCTTTTCAGCAGCGAGCGTACTTGCAGGATGTCGTTCTTGGCGGCGGCGTACAGATGCTGGGCGGCGCTGGATGGCGGCGGCAGCGGCGCGGCGTCCGCATTGGCGTCGGGATCGGCGGCAGGCGCGGCCTGTGGCGCAGTGGGCGCTGGCGCCTGCCGTGCGCCGTGCGGCGCCGTTGCGGCTGGCGTGGCTGCCGGTGCGGCGGCGGGATTAGCTGTCGAGGCTGCCTGGGCAGCGCTGGCAGCGGCCCAGGTGAACAATAAAACGTGAGCGAGCTTGGTGACTTTCATGCAGTCCTTAAATCGTTACTACCTTACAGCGCGCCATCCTCCACTTGCGCCGGCGTCAGCGGCGTCATCATGTGGCCCAGCTTGGCGGCCTTGGTATCCAGGTAATACTGGTTGAAGGCATTGCGGTTGACCAGCAGCGGAACGCGCTCGGCCACCTCAACACCCAGTTTGGTCATGGCATCGATCTTACGCGGATTATTGGTCATCAGGCGCAGGCTTTTCACGCCAAATTGCGCCAGCATCGGCTGCACCAGGCCATAAGTGCGCTGGTCGGCCTTGAAGCCCAGCTGTTCATTCGCTTGCACCGTGTCGGCGCCGGCTTCCTGCAGGCGGTAGGCGCGGATCTTGTTGACCAGGCCAATGCCGCGGCCTTCCTGGCGCAGATACAGCAGCACGCCACGGCCTTCGTCGGCGATCTTCTTGAGTGCGCCCTCAAGCTGGGCGCCGCAGTCGCAGCGCTGCGAGAACAGAACGTCGCCGGTCAGGCACTCGGAATGCACGCGCGCCAGCACCGGGGCGCCATCGCCGATGTCGCCCAGCACCATGGCCAGATGCTCTTTGCCGGTGGCTTTTTCAACAAAGGCATGCAGCGTGAATTGTGCCCAAGGGGTGGGCAGGGCGCAGGAAGTGACGTAGTTCAGTTCGTCTGGGGAAGGGATTTCTGCGCTCTGCGACATGGTTTTGCTCTTTATATTCGGTGATGACTAGGTAAAAAAGGCGCGCCGGGCTGTTCCAACAGACCCGGCGCGCCCCTCATGATACCAAAACTGGCGGAAACTTATTTAAGGCCTCCCTCTACCCTTTGCAAGACTTATTTCGGCAGGTCAAATACTAAAATCTCGGCTGCCTTGGCGTTATCCAGCGTCACCAGCGTTTCATCGGTGATTTTGGCCGCATCGCCGCCTTGCAGGGCGGTGCCGTTGACGGTCACTTCGCCACGGATCACGTGGACGTAGGACTGGCGGCCCGCTTTCAGCTCATGCTTCAGGCTGTCGCCCGAGGTCATGATGGTGGCGTAGATTTCCGCATCCTGGTGGATCAGCACCGAGCCGTTGCGGCCGTCATTGGAGGCAATCAGGGCCAGCTTGCCCAGTTTGCTTTCCGGTGTGAAGTGCTTTTCCTCATAGCTGGGCGGAATGCCGAGCTGGTTAGGCTGGATCCAGATTTGCAGGAAGTGCACCAGTTCGCTACGGTCGCCGTTGAACTCGCTATGACGCACACCGGTACCGGCGCTCATGCGCTGCACATCGCCGTAGTGCAGTACCGAGCCGGTGCCCATGCTGTCCTTGTGTTCCAGCGCGCCGCTCAGCACGTAGGAGATAATCTCCATGTCGCGGTGGCCGTGGGTGCCGAAGCCCTGGCCGCCGTGTACCTGGTCTTCGTTGATGACCAGCAGCGGGCCAAAGCCCACGTGTTCCGGATCATGATAGTGGCCGAAGGAGAAGCTGTGTTTGGAATCCAGCCAGCCGTGGTTAGCTTTGCCGCGCGATTCAGATTGACGTACTTGCAACATGGTGAGCTCCTTTGATATGCGATAATTTTGAAAGCGATGGACACATTGTAGGCCGCCGTTTCGGAATAAAAAAACGGAAAATTTACCCCTCTACTATCGAAAATTTCGAATGCTCAGATTAAGCCTGGAAGCCCTGCAAATTGTGGACGCCATCGACCGCCGGGGATCGTTCTCCGCTGCGGGCAAGGAGTTGCACCGCGTGCCATCGACGATTTCCTACACCGTCAGCAAGCTCGAAGATGACCTGGGCGTCCAGGTGTTCGAACGCAACGGTCCGCGGGTCGAGCTGACGGCCGCCGGCGCCGAGCTGCTCAAGGAGGGACGCTACCTGCTGAAGGCCGCGCTGGATCTGGAACACCGGGTGCGCCGCGTCGCGTCCGGCTGGGAGACGGAGCTTGCGGTGGCGATGGACTCCATGTTCTCGGCTTGCGTGTTCCATGAGGACATACCGGCGTTTTACGCGGTGGCGCAGCAGACCCGCTTGCGCATCGTGCAGGAAGCCCTGTCCGGCACCTGGGAGGCGCTGCTGGATCGCCGTGCCGACCTGCTGGTGGGCGCGGCGGGCGATGGTCCCGCAGGCGGCGGCTACGTATCGGAACCGATCGGCAAGGTGGATTTTGTGTTTGCCGTCGCCCCGACGCATCCGCTGGCCGCAGTCGAGGAACGGCTGGGACGCACCCATTTGCAACACTATCGCGCCATCAGCGTGGCCGATTCCGCGCGCCAGCTGGCGCCGCGCACCGTCGGCCTGTTGCTGGGCCAGGACGCGCTGACCGTGGCCGACATGCACACCAAATTCCAGTACCAGCTGGCCGGCGTCGGCTTTGGCTTCCTGCCCGAGCCCTGCGCGCGCGCTGCCATCAGCGCCGGCCTGCTGGTGGAAAAGCAGGTGGACGAGCCCAAGCCGGCCGAAACGTTCTATCTGGCCTGGCGTAGCGGCGAAAACGGCGCGGCATTGAACTGGTGGCTGAACCGGATGCGCAAGCCGGGATTGTTTGAGCGCTTGCTGCGCCATCTGCCCCATCATAATGTTGACCAACGTTAATAATTTCGGAGTACCATAGCGGGATAATTGCCTGTCCATTTGCTGGAACGTGTTCATGACTGTTTTGACTGCCATGCCGCCCGTGTTTTTGCATCCGCTGGCCGACCGCAACGGCAGCCCGGCGGCTTTGTTATTTGACGCCGCGCGCCGCCCCGCTGTGGACGGCGAGCTGCCGGTCAACCTGCTCGAAGAGCTGGCCAACGCCAGCATGAATTGCTTTTACCGCCCCGGCCCCAGCCAGGCACTGAACCAGATGCTGGGCCATGCCGGCTGGAAGGCGCTGGCCGCCGATAAAGTGCTGCGTGCCGACAGCGCGCTGCCCAAGGACTTGCCGGCGTCGGTGCAGTGGGTGGAAGGCGACTGGTTCCTGGCGCCGCCCCCGAAAGCCGTAGGCACGCAAGCCGCCTCGCGCGCGCTGGCGCTGCAACTGGTGCAACTGGTGTCCGCCGATGCCGATACCCATGAAATCGAAGCGCTGCTGCGCCAGGACCCGACGCTGTCCTACCACCTGCTGCGGCTGGTGAATTCGCTGGGCATGGGCACTGGCCGCCGCGTGACGAGTTTTTCGCAAGCCATCCTGATACTGGGCCGTTCGCAATTGCGCCGCTGGCTGAACCTGATGCTGTTCTCGTCGCGTGAAGGCGATCCGCGTTCGGCCATGCTGCTGTCGCGCGTGGCGGTGCGGGCGCGCTCGATGGAGCTGCTGTCGAAAGCCTGTGGCGAAGACAAGCCGCACCAGGAGCAGGCCTTCATGGTCGGCATGTTCTCGCTGCTGGGCGCATTGTTCGGCATGCCGCTTGAAGAGGTGCTGAAACCGCTCACGGTCAGCGAATCGGTGCAGCAGGCCTTGCTGTCGCATGAGGGCGACTTGGGACAGCTGCTGTGCGTGGTTGAATCGGCCGAGCGCGAAGACTTCGATGCGTTCAACGGCTGCCTGCAGGCGCTGCAGCTGGACAACGCCACCTACAACCGCATCATCATCGACGCCTATCTGTGGATGCAGAGCGTGGCGGCGGGCAAAACCGGTAGCCCCCATGCGTGACGCGATCGAGCGTTGTCTTGCCCTGAGCCGCCAAGCCCGGAGTGAGCAAGGCGAGGCGCTGGCGCAGACATTGGCCGCACTGGATGCGGCGCTCAACGAGGCCCGCGAGGCGATCAAGCCGGCCGATATGCCGGCGCTGGATGCGTCGCTGGCGCTGGACCTGACCGGTTACGTGACGTCCTGGAGTCCGGGCGCGGAGCTGATGTTCGGCTACGCGGCGCACGAGGTGGTGGGCCAGCACGTGCTGTTCCTGTACGCGGAAGACGATGACGATGGCAACATCGCCGAACTGTTCTTCGACCATAGTCCCGGCGAGACGGCGGCGCGCACCGAAGTCCGGCGCCGCAAGAAGAACGGTGAAATCATCTGGGTCCATCTGGATATCGAACTGCGCCACGAGGACGGCGAGCCGGTGGGCATGCTGGTGCGGCTGTCGCAAGCCAACCAGACCCTGTCGGACATGGACAAGGTCAACCTGCACGCGCGCATCATCGAGGACAGCGAGCAGGGCGTGCTGATTACCGATGCCCATGAGCGCATCGTCTCCATCAATTCCTCCTTCACGCGCATCACCGGCTATACGCCAGCCGAATCGATCGGCAAAACGCCGGACCTGCTGCGCTCCGGCGTGCACGATGCCGACTTCCGCGCCAAGGTGCGCGCGGCCATGCAGGGCGGCGGTCCGTGGCGCGGCGAGATTGTCGGCAAGCGCAAGAACGGCGAGTTGTTCCCGCAGTCGGTGACCATCAGCGCAGTGCGCGACCAGAACGGCAGGATCAGCCACACCTTCTCGCTGTTCTCCGACATCAGTGTCCACAAGGATGCGGAAGCGCGCATGCAGCGCATGGCCAATTACGACCCGCTCACCGGCTTGCCGAACCTGTGCCTGCTGACGCAGCTGGTGGGCCAGGCGCTGACCGAAACCAAGCGCACCGGCGAACATGGCGCGGTGATGGTGATTGAGATTTCGCGCGTGGGCGCCATCAGCGATACACTGGGCCATGAAATCGGCAATGAGCTGCTGTGCGAAATCGGCCGCATGTTCCGCACTTCGCTGCGCGAGGGCGACGTGCTGGCGCGGCTGGATGGCCACCGCTTTGCCATCGCGCTGCTGCACATCGAAAAGCGCGAGCACGCGGCCATCGTCGCCAAGAAGCTGCTGGCGGCGTTGTCCTCGCCGATTGCGCTGGCCTCGCACAGCCTGCAGGTGGGCGCGCATATCGGCATTACCGTGTATAGCGAGGATGGCGTCGATGTGCCGACGCTGATCCGCTGCGCCGACGTGGCCGTGGCCAAGGCGGCGCAGAGCATCGAGTCCAACTTCCTGTTCTACAGCGAAGAGATGAACCAGCGCGCCAAGGAGCATCTGCGCATCGAGAGCGAATTGCGGCAGGCCTTACAGAACAACGAGCTGCTGCTGTATTACCAGCCCAAGGTGAGCTTGCGCAGCGGCCGCATCGTCGGTGCGGAAGCGCTGCTGCGCTGGCGCCATCCGATACGCGGGCTGGTGTCGCCGGGCGTGTTCATTCCGGTGGCGGAAGAGACGGGCCTGATACTGGACCTGGGCGCGTGGGTGCTGGAAGAGGCCTGCCGCCAGGTGCGCGAATGGCGCGACGCCAACCTGATTATGCCGCCGATTGCCGTCAACCTGTCGGCACGCCAGTTCGACAATGAGCTGCCGAAGCGGATTGCCGCAGTGCTGGAGCGCCACTGCGTGCAGCCCGACCAGATCAATCTGGAGATCACCGAAAGCCTGCTGGTGCGCGGTACCGACAAGGTCATCGCCATCATGAACCAGCTGGTGGCGATGGGCATGGCGCTGGCGCTGGACGACTTTGGCACGGGCTATTCCAGCCTGGCCTACCTGAAAAAATTCCCGATCAGCACACTCAAGATCGACCGCTCCTTTGTGATCGGTTTGCCGTACGAAGAAAACGATTGCGCCATCGCGCGCGCCATCGTCACCATGGCGCAGCAGCTGCGTCAGGAGATTGTGGCGGAAGGCGTGGAGACGGCCGAGCAAATGGCTTTCCTGCGCGAGCTCGGTTGTGACCAGCTGCAAGGCTATCTGTTCAGCCAGCCGGTCCCCGCAGCGGAATTCGCGGCCATGCTCAGGGAAGGCAAGCGGCTGGCGTTCGGCCGCTAAGCTGGCATAGCGCCATACCGCCATACCGCTAACGGGGGATGGCGCCGGCACGGGCCAGTGGTACTTTGTATGACGCCGGTTTCGGCGACATCTGACCAGAGGAGTGCATGTCCATGTTCTCAGCCCGTAAATGCCTGGCCGCCTTGCTGACGGCTTTATCCCTGACTGCGGCCCATGCGGCGGTTCCCGCTTTCCCTGACAACTTCAAGACCATGAAAGTGGCCACGGCCGATGGCGTCATCCATGTGCGCGTGGGCGGTGCCGGTCCGGCGGTGCTGCTGATCCATGGCTTTGGCGACACCGGCGATATGTGGGCGCCGCTGGCGGCTGCGCTGGCCGTTGACCACACCGTCGTGGTGCCGGACCTGCGCGGCATGGGTTTGTCCTCGCGTCCGGCCGGCGGCTACGACAAGCGCACGCAGGCTGCTGACATGCGCGCGGTGCTGGAAAAACTGCGCATCGACCATGCCGATGTGGTCGGCCATGACATCGGCACCATGGTGGCTTACGCCTATGCCGCCCGCTATCCCGACAAGACCGATCGCCTGATTGTGATGGATGCGCCGGTGCCCGGCATTCCGCCGTGGGAGCAGATTGTGCGCAGCCCGCTGCTGTGGCATTTCTCGTTTGGCGGCCCGGATGCGGAGCGCCTGGTGGCGGGCCGCGAACGTATTTATCTCGACCGCTTCTGGAACGAGTTTGCCGGCACGCCGTCCAAAATTGACGAGGAAACGCGCCGCCATTACGCCAAGCTCTATGCGCTGCCAGGCGCAATGCATGCCGCCTTCGCGCAATTCCTGTCGATCCCTAAAGATGCCGAGGATAACCTCAAATCCATGGCGACCAAACTGACCATGCCGGTACTGGCTGTCGGCGGCGCCAAGTCCTTCGGCGCCAACGAAGCGATCGTAATGCGCAACGCCGCTACCAACGTCACCGAACTGGTGGTACCGGACGCCGGCCACTGGCTCATGGAGGAGCAGCCGGCCGCCACGGTGGCGGCGGTCAAGTCCTTCCTCAAGCGCAATCAATAAGGAGCTGACATGAAGCTATTGACCATACTGGCGGCGGCCTTGCTGGCAGCCGCGCAGGCTGCGGCCGCACCGATCCAGTCCGCTTCCCGGCTGACTTTCGGCGATGCCCACACCTTGTTTGTCGCCGACTGGAAGGGTGCGCGTATCCATGCGCTGGAGGTGCCGGTGGCGGCCAATGCTGCGGGCCGGCCATTCAATCTGAAGGATGTGCAGGGCACGATCGCCAAGGCACTGGGCGTGGCGCCAGCTGCGCTGCGGTTCGAGGATCTGGCGGTGCAGCCTGGCAGCGAGCGGGCGTTTGTGGCGTTGACGGTGCAGGGCGCCAAGGGCAGAGCGACGCCAGCCATCGTCAGCATCGACGCGGCCGGCAAGGTGACGCGGCTTGACCTGGGCAAGGCAGGCGGTTCGGCGGCGGTTGGCGATGTGCCGGCGGCTGACGTGGCATTCTGGCGCGACGTGCCGGCGCAAACGCTGACCGTGACCGACATGCGCTTTTACCAGAACAAGCTGTACGTGGCCGGCTTGTCCAACCGCAGTTTTGCCTCGACGCTGCGGGTGTACGACTATCCGTTCCAGGGCCAGGCCCGGACCACCACGGTGGAAATGTACCATCCGGTGCATAACCAGATCGAAACCCGCGCGCCGATCCGCAGCATGGCGGTAATGACGATCAATGGCGAGCCGTCGCTGCTGGCGGCATACACATGCACGCCGCTGGTGGTGATCCCGCTCAAGGACCTCAAGGATGGCGCGCACATCGCCGCCAAGACCATTGGCGAAATGGGCTGGGGCAGCATGCCGAATGGCCTGGTCACGTTCACGCAGGGAGACTCGGAATACGCCTTGCTGCTCAATTCCAGCCGCTCGGCGGACCTGCTCAGCGCGGCGGATCTGGCCGCTGGCGCCGCCGCGCCGGGCCTGAAGACGCCGATTGAGTGGCCAACCCAGCCTTATCTTGGCGTGAAGGGCACGATGACGCCTATGGCCGCCACCATGCGCGTCGATAACCTGAATCCGCAGCTGCTGCTGGCGTTGCGGCGCGAGGATGCGAGCGGCCGGATGCAGCTGGTGTCGATTCCCAAGGGCGCCTATCTGCGGCTCAGCGACTTTGTGAACGAGTACGACTTCCCGGATTACCGTTATCCGGATGGCGACAAGTTCCGTGACTTCCACAAGTATGCCCGTGGTCTTGAAGGCTATTCCGATCTGGCGCGCTAGTGCGCTGGCGCTGGTGGCCGCTGCAGCGCCAGCGGCCACGCTGGTGACGCCGTCCGGGCCGGCGGTGCCGGCCAATCTGCTGCGCATCGGGCTGCATCTGGATCGCCCGCTGTCCGCACCGCTGGACATGCACCAGGTGGCCTTGCTCGACAGCGAGGGTGCGCTCATCAAGGACGCTTTTCTTGACCTGCCGCTGGCGGGCCGGGACGGGCGCTCGGTCACGTTGCTGCTTGATCCGGGGCGCATCAAGACCGGCGTCGGCCCGAATCTGGCGCACGGCTTGGCCCTGCAGGCGGGGCAAACGGTGCTGTTGCGGATCACCGATCCCCGGCTGGGGCGGCCCGTGGAAAAGCGTTGGCTGATTGAACCTGTGCTGCGGCAAGCCATTTTGCCGCAGCAGTGGCGTTTGACGACCCCCGCGCGGGGCAGCCGCCAGCCGCTGCGCGTCGACTTCCCCACGGCGCTGGACGGTGACGCCGCTCCGTTGCTGGCGCTGCAAGGTCCCGACGGCCGGCGCGTGGCAGGCAAGGTGCAACTGGCGGACGGCGAGCGGCAATGGCGCTTCATACCAGCGCAAGCGTGGCGCGCCGGCGCCTATCTGCTACGCGCGCATCCGCGGCTGGAAGATCCGCAGGGGAACCGCTTGTGCTCGGCATTTGAACAGGCGCAGCAGAGTGCTCAACAGTGCGACGAAGAAGGGCGGCGTGCGTTTATCATTGATTAACAAACTTTTTTGGGAGATTGTCATGCAAAAACGTACTTTCCTGACGCGCAGTGTGGCCGCTGTCGCTTTCGCAGGCCTGGGCCTGGCAATGAGTGGTTGCACCACGACCACCGGCGCCGCCAAACCAAGCAGCGCTGCCGTCAAGACGGAAATCGAACAAGGTGCTTACACCACGCTGGAGCGCCTGTACAAGGAAGTCAAAGGTTCGCGTGAACTGGTGCACAAGGCGAATGGCGTGCTGGTATTCCCGAACGTGGTGGCGGCCGGCCTGGTGGTGGGCGGCGAATACGGCAAGGGCGTGCTGCGCACCGGTGGCCAGACGGCGGATTACTACAGCGTCGCTTCGGTATCGGTCGGCTTCCAGGCTGGCGCGCAATCCAAGGCCGTGGTGCTGCTGTTCATGAGCCGCGAGGCGCTGGACAAATTCCGCAACGGCAAAGGCTGGACCGCTGGCGTGGATGGTTCGGTGGCGCTGATCAAGGTCGGCGCGAATGGCGAGGTCGATACCAACACCGCCAACAATCCGGTCCAGGCGTTTGTACTGACCAATGCCGGCCTGATGGCCAACCTGAATCTGGAAGGCACGAAGATTTCCAAGCTGGACCTGTAATGCTACTCTACGGTCATCCTACTAACATGGAGTAATGATGACTCGTAATATCCTGGACCAGGCCCATATTCATCCTGCCGCCTTGGCGCAGATCGAGAGCAATCATCCGCATCTGATCGCCGAGGTAAAGGCCGCCATTGCCGCCAACAAGGTGGTGGTGGTCGGCATGGGCTTGAATCCTTTCCCTGCCAAGGCGCGCAAGATTCTGGCTGCGCAGGGCACGCCGTACACCTACCTCAGCTACGGCAACTACTTCTCCCAATGGCGGCCGCGCCTGGCGCTCAAGCTGTGGAGCGGCTGGTCGACGTTCCCGATGATTTTTGTGAACGGCACGCTGATCGGCGGCGCCAACGATCTGCAAAAGCTCATCGATAGCGGCGAGTTCGCGCGCCTGGTGGGCTGAGTCATGCAGGCCTTGCCGCTGCGCCTGAATCCCGGGGACGACCTGCGGGCGTCGGTGGTGGCGGCCTTGGCGGCCAGCGGCCATGCGGCTGGTTTTGTACTACAGGGCATCGGCAGCCTGAGTGTGGCGCAGCTGCGCTTTGCCGGTGTGCCGCAACCATCCGAGCTGCGCGGCGATCTGGAAATTTTAACGCTGGCCGGCTCGATCTCGCCCGACGGTGCCCATCTGCACATGACGGTGTCGGATGCGCAGGGCCGCGTCATGGGTGGGCACGTGGGGGGCGGCTGCATCGTGCGTACCACGGCGGAATTGTTGCTGGCGCTGCTGCCCAGTCAGCGGTTCACACGCGAGCATGATCCGCTGACCGGCTATGCCGAACTGAAAATCAGCTAGTCCGGCTCGACCTCATCGTTGATCTTTTCGGTAAGCGCCTTGAGCGCGGCCGGCGCCTGGTCCAAATGGTAGCTGATGCAGTGGCTTTGCTGGCCATCGTCTACCGTCAGGTCGTATTGAAAATCCCAGGATTTGGGCGCTTCCTTGACCAGTTGCGGATGCAGCGCGAAAAAATCGCTGGCCTGCACCAGCTGCCGGAGCTGGCTGGCCTGGTCTTGCGGCAGCTGGGCCAGATCCACGGTGCGCGTCTGCGCGCCCGCCGGTCCGGTAAAGCCGCCCTTGCATGTCAATGTCAAGCGCATCATGGTTCCTCAGGTGACGCCGACGACTTTCCATGCAGCTTGCACCGCATGCTCTTCGGCTGAATCGGCGCCGTACAGCAGCACGGCCGCTTGTGCAGTGGCCTTGGCCATGTCGGCAAAGGTGGCATTGGAGGTCAGCAGCGACAGCGCCTTGTACCAGATCGGCCCGGCCTTGTCCCAGGCGTTGCCCTTGAGCGCAATGGCGGCCGCGTAGAACGCGTGGTTGGGAATGCCGGAGTTGGTGTGGACGTCGCCGTTTTCCACATAGCCCTTCATGTGCTTGGGCTGGTCGTCGCCGGACCAGGTGAGTTCCTTGTTGCCCGGATCGGCCATCGAGCGCAGCGCCTTGCCGACGGCGGGCGCCATGATGCCGGGGCCAATCAGCCAGTCAGCCTGTTCGACGCTCTGCTTGAGCGTCCATTGCTTGACCACGCTGCCGAACACATCTGAAATCGATTCATTGAGTGCGCCGCTCTGGTCCTGGTAGACCAGGCCGCCCGGTACCGAGTACTGGGTCACGCCGTGCGTGAGCTCGTGCGCAATCACATCGATGGCGCTGGTGAAACCCAGGAACAGTTTGCCGTCGCCATCGCCATACACCATCTGCTGACCATTCCAGAACGCGTTGTTGAAGCGGTTCTGGTAGTGGACCGTGGAATCCAGGCGCATGCCCTTGTTGTCGATGGAATTGCGTTTCAGGACTTCGCGGTAGAAGTCGTAGGTGACGCCAGCGCCATCGTAGGCCTGGTTGACGGCCGTATCGGTGGACGGTTTTCTGTCCTCTTCGCGCACCAGTTTGCCGGGCAGCGCGGACTTGTTCTGGCCATCGTAGACGGTGCGGCGTTTTTCGCCGGTGGCGGTTGCAACCAGACCCAGGGCGATAGGCGCAACCGACCGCTGCCCACGCAGATGGGCGGACATTTCGGCCTGGTCGAGCAGGCAGTGACGCTCAGCGGTGTCTGGCGTTTCCTCGGCAAGCTGGCGCAGCATCTTCGGTGGAATGATGAAGCAAGTGCAGCCGGGTGAATGCTCAGCCATGACGTTCTCCTAAACAATGCAATAGTGTATTTATACACGGATTTTGAAGGCCGGGATGTCACGGTTGACGACGCAGGGGATCGAGCAGGGAGCGCAGATTATTGTGGTCGATTTCGTACATCAGCGCGATCAGCGCACCCAGTTCGCCAGACGGAAAACCTTCGCGCGCGAACCAGCCGAGGTAGTGGCCGGGCAGGTCGGCAATCTTGCGGCCTTTGTACTTCCCGTAAGGCATTTCGCGCGTGAGCAGCAGGGCGAGTTTTTCAGAATTCATGGGCGGGCTTGCGTCAGAACGTATTGCCGGATCGTGTACAGGCCGACGATGTCGGCCGAGGCATGGATCATCATGGCCGCGACCAGGCCGATATGCTGAGCGATCGCACCGAATGCGACGCCGGTGAAGAACAGCATGCCGGCCTGCATCAGGGTTTTCCGATTCAGCTGCTGAAAGCGGTAGGCGCGGATATGGGCCAGCGTGAACAGGGCAGCGGCTGCGTAAATGCCCATCAGCGGCTGCAGTGCGCCGCGGAACAGCAGTTCTTCGCCAAAGCCGGCGGCCAGTGAAATCCAGAGCGGATTCCAGCCCGAGAGATCCAGCCGGGCATAGTTTTCTGCCGTACTCCGGGCGGCCTCCGATTTCGTCATATACCGGTAGCCGATTTTTGTGCCGGACCAGTACAGTGCAAGGAACGCGGCGCCGATCAGGACTTGATAGCTCAGCGGCACGCCGGCAAGCAGGGTCGTCAGATACGGCGGCTGGTGGAATACGGCGATGACGGCAACAGCAATCGCCGACAGCAGCGCGCAGGTTGCCAATTGCCGGCGCAAAGTAATTTTTGGGGCTTCTGACGTCATGGCTGGAACCAGTTGAGAATACGCTGATATTCGGGCCATAGCGCGTCACCCGACGCACCCGCTGGCTGCAAGGTGTGGCCCACATCGGGAAGCCGGCGCACGGTGACATCGCGGCCGGCGGCGCGCAGGTCGGCGGCCATGGCTTCGGCGGACAGGATCGGCGTGCTGCTGTCCTGCATGCCGCTGACGACGTAGACCTTGCTCCGGCTCTTCAGCAGGCTGGTGGTATTGGAGGCGCGAAAGAAGCTGCTCCAGCGTTTGTAGGGATGGCCCCAGGCGAAGTCCGTGGCGCTGTCCGACGCGGCAAAGATGCGCTGGCGGGTGGCGTCGAGTTCATCGAGTTTTTGTTTGACCTCGCTATCATTGGCGCCGCTGCGGTAAGCGCTGACGATGAAGTCGTAATACTGCGTCGCGCCGCTGCCGCTGACCATGGCGACGTTGGTGACGGCGGCATCGCGCGCAGCCAGCGCGGCCGCAGCGGTCGCGCCTTCGGACACACCAATCACCAGCAGCGGGCCTTGCGCCACCCAGGGCAGGCTGCGCGCGTGCTGCACGGCGCGCGCCAGATCGCGCGTCCAGTTCTCCAGCGTGAAGTACTGGTTGAATTGCTCGGGACAGGCGGTTGCGGTGCCGTCGGATTGCGGCGTGGCCGGCGAGTAGGGCTTGTTGACCGTCATGACGGCATACTTGCCGGTCCACGCCGTATCGAGAAAGCCGAAGATATTGGCCGAACGCCTTGGTGTGCCCAGGCCGCTGAATCCCGGTGTGCAGCCCGAGCCTTGAATCAACAGCACCAGCGGCGCTGGCGCCGTGGTCCGCGAGATGTAGTATTCAACTGGTGGCGCGTCGCCAGCCGGCGGTACCTGATACTCGATGAAGCCGGTACCGCGCGCCTCGAAACGCGTGATTTCCTGCGCTTGCTCCTGCGCTTGCGCCGCACCCGCCAGTGCCAGCGCTGTCAACAATCCAGATGCTTTCACCACTGGGTCTCCTGTTCAGTGAGTGGCGGTGAGCCAGTTGCCGATGGCATCCAATGCCGTCGGATTCGACGGAATGAAAGCATGGCTGGCCGGAACCGCAATGGCGGGCCATGGGGCTGGCGGCGCGGCCTCTTGCGCGGCAACCATACCGTCGTGCGCAAAGCCAAAGCCGAACAATATGCCTAGCGCCCCGAGCCATGGCCAGGTTCCGTAGACGCATGCGGTGGGCACGGTGGGCATGGTGAGCGTGGCCATCTGCGCGCGGTCGGCGGCGAACTGGCCGCATTCGCCGCACAGCAGGCGATAGATGCGCCAGTCACGCAGCCGGGCGCCCAGCCGCATCGCGCCAATCGGCGAAGCCAGCAGCACGACCTTCGACGGCTGGATAGCGGCGCTGCTTATTTCGTTCCACAGCATGCGCAGCAGTACGCCGCCAAATGAATAGCCGATCACGCTGTATTCACCACGCTGTGCGGCTTGCGACAGCGCGTGCATCAGGTTTTGTTTGATGGCGTCCAGCGATTGGCGCGAGGCCAGGTAGTCGAAGCAGTGGACGGTATAACCATGGCGCTCGAAATAACGCACCAGCGCGCCCCGCATATACCGTTTTCCGCCTACGCCATCGATGAATAAGATCTGCCGCGCCATATGAATAGTCCTGATGTCCGGCTGGAACTGTAACCGATTTGCCAACTACTGTCATTGTTGCTCGCGGGTCAAATATATTTTTGATTGATCGCTCTTTTTCTCATTAAAAGAAATCCTGATACTGCATGACATTAACTTTTCAGGAGTGAAGCATGCCAATTGCCCTACTTGCGCTGACCATCAGCGCGTTTGCCATCGGGACTACCGAGTTTGTGATTGTCGGCCTGTTGCCTACCATCGCCGCCGATCTGGGCGTGAATCTGCCATCGGCTGGGTTGCTGGTCAGCCTGTATGCCTTGGGCGTCGCGGTTGGCGCGCCGGTGTTGACCGCGCTGACCGGCAAGGTGCCGCGCAAACTGCTGCTGGTATCGCTGATGGTGCTGTTCACACTGGGTAATCTGCTGGCCTGGAAGGCGCCCGGCTATACGTCGCTGGTGATTGCCCGGATTCTCACAGGCCTGGCGCATGGCGTGTTCTTTTCGATCGGCTCGACCATCGCCACCTCGCTGGTGCCGAAGGAGAAGGCGGCCAGTGCGATTGCCATCATGTTCACCGGCCTGACCGTGGCGCTGGTGACCGGCGTGCCGCTGGGGACCTTCATCGGCCAGCATTTCGGCTGGCGTGAAACCTTCCTGGCCGTGGCGGCGCTGGGTGTACTGGCGATTGCCGGCAGCGCCATCTTCGTGCCCTCGACGGTTCAGCACAACCAGCCCGCCTCGCTCATGCAACAGGTGAGGGTGCTGGCGGAGCCGCGTCTGCTGCTGGTGTATGCGATGACGGCGGTCGGTTATGGCGGGTCCTTCATCGCCTTCACTTTCCTGGCGCCGATCCTGACGCAGATTAGCGGCTTCAGCGCCAATGCGGTCAGTCTGGTGATGCTGGTGTACGGTGTATCGGTCGCTGTCGGCAACCTCTGGGGCGGCAAGCTGGCGGACCAGCGCGGCCCGATCGGCGCGCTGAAGATCATCTTCCTGGGGCTGGCAACTGTACTGCTGGCGCTGAGCTTCACTGCACCGAGCAAACCCCTGGTGCTGGCAACTGTACTGGTGTGGGGCGCGGTGGCGTTTGGTAACGTGGCGGGCCTGCAGGTGTATGTGGTGCAGCAGGCGGAACACTTCACGCCGCGTGCGGTGGACGTGGCGTCGGGCCTGAACATTGCTGCCTTCAACCTGGGCATCGCTGGTGGCGCCTGGGGCGGTGGGCTGATTGTCGAGCATCTGGGGCTGATTCATACCGGCTGGATTGGCGCGCTGGTGGTACTGGGCGCTTTTGGCCTGACGGCGCTGAGCGGCCGGCTGGATCGGTTGAATCCACGTCCCGCCAACGCCGGCGCCAGCAAATCCATTCACGCTGTGGGCCATTAAGGACGGCGGCGAGCGTGGCCGGTGTATAGTGGCGGCGATTTGAACTCAGCCGCCACACCATGTCCGCAGTCTCGCTATTTTGTCTCGTCTTCGCCTATTTTTCCGTGCTGCTGGTTGTCGCCTGGCGCACCTCGCGCAACGCCAATAACGACAGCTTCTTCATCGGTAACAAGAGCAGCAACTGGGTGCTGGTGGCGTTTGGCATGGTCGGCACCACCATGAGCGGCGTGACCTTCATCAGCGTGCCCGGCGCGGTGGGCCGGGACGGTTTCGCCTACCTGCAAGTGATACTGGGCTATGTGCTCGGTTACATCGCCGTGGTGTGCGTGCTGCTGCCGCTGTATTACCGGCTCAAGCTCACCTCGATCTACACTTATCTGGAGCAGCGGCTTGGTCCGCGCTCGTATCAGAGCGGCGCCGCCTTCTTCATCCTCTCACGCACCATGAGCGCCTCCGCGCGGCTGTACCTGGTCGTCAACATCCTGCAGATCACCATACTGGACAGCATGGGCGTGCCGTTCTGGCTCAGCACCGTCGTCATTCTCGCCATGATCCTGCTGTACACCTTTGAGGGCGGGGTTAAAACCATCGTCTGGACCGATACGCTGCAAACGCTGGGCATGGTGCTGGGACTGGTGATCTGCACCGGCTGGCTGCTGCACGAAATGCACCTCGGCCCGCTCGAGAGCATCGCGCAGATGCAGCAGCACGGCCTGACCAGGATCGTCAATCATACGGTCGACAGCCCAGGCTATTTCTGGAAGCAGGTGCTGGCCGGCTTCTTCATTGTGCTGGGCATGACTGGCATGGACCAGGAAACCATGCAGAAGAATATCTCCGTCAAGACCCTGCGCGATTCGCAAAAGAATATGGTGCTCATGACGGTTGTACTGACTGCTGTACTGGTACTGTTCATGTACCTTGGCGCGCTGCTGTACCTGTACGCGCCGACGGTAGGTGTATCGGCCACGGGCGACAAACTCTTCCCTGCTGTGGTGATGGGGCATATGCCGGCTGTACTGCAACTGATTTTCTTCATCGGCCTGATCTCGGCATTGTTCCCCAGCGCGGATGGCGCCATGACAGCGCTGACCTCCTCGTTCAGTATCGACATCCTCGGCGTGCAGCGCCGCACCGGCATGACGGAACAGGTCAGGAAACGCTTGCGCCACCGCGTGCACCTGGCGTTCTGCGCCATCTTCCTGATCCTGGTGCTGGCGTTCAAATGGGTGGACAACGCCAGCATGGTGGGGCTGGTGCTGAAACTGACCGGCTATACCTACGGCCCCCTGCTTGGCCTGTTCGCGTTTGGCATCCTGACCCGCCGCACGCTGCGCGACGGCTGGGTGCCGCTGGTGGCGCTGGCCGGTCCCGCGCTGTGCTACCTCATCGACAGCAACCAGGAAATCCTGTTCGGCACCTATCGCATAGGGCTGGAATTGCTTATCCTGAATGGATTGCTGGTCTTTGCCGGCCTGCTGCTCATTTCAAAAAAAGGCACATAAGGGCTGGCATACAGTATTATCATTGCCAATAACGCAATCACTGGAGTGTAGATGAGCCAATCGCCGTTTTCTTATATCCGTCATGGTTTCGCTTTTTTCTGGCGCGCGCTGGATGCCGGCCGCCGTACGTTGCTGAACCTGATTTTCCTGATTATCTTGCTGGTGCTGCTGTATGGGATCTTTGGCGGCGGCGCCAAACCGCTGCAGCCCAAGACCACGCTGGTGCTGGAACTCAAAGGCCAGCTGGTCGAGCAATCCAGCATCAATGCGCGCGATGCGCTGCTGACCAACGTGCGCGGTGGTGACGTGCACAAGATGATCCAGCTGCGCGATGTGCTGGCCGTGCTGGAGCAGGCCGCCAAAGACCCGGACGTGGGGGCGGCGGTGCTGCTGACCGATGAATTGCAAGGCGCCGGCCAGGCTTCGCTGCGTGAAGTGGCGGCCGCCATCGACCGCTTCAAGGCCTCCGGCAAGCCGGTGATTGCCTGGGGTTCCAGCTATGACCAGCGCCAGTACCTGCTGGCGGCGCATGCCAGCGAGGTGTATCTGCACCCGATGGGCATGGTGCTGATCGAAGGCTTTGGCCGCTATCGCAACTACTACCGCGATGCGCTGGACAAGTTGGGCGTGACTGTCAACCTGCTGCGCGTCGGCACCTACAAGAGCTTCGGCGAACCGTTCATCGCCAACGGCCCGTCGCCGGCGGCCAGCGAAGCGGAGGCTTACCTGAACAACGCCCTGTGGGCGTCCTATACCGACAACGTGGAAAAGGCGCGCAAGCTGCCGCAAGGCCAGATCATGAAGGTCATCAACGACCTGCCGGCGCAAGTGGCAGCGGTGAATGGCGACCTTGGCAAGCTGTCGCTGTCGTCCAAGCTGGTTGATGGCCTGAAGACCAAGGATGAAATCCGCAAGCTGATGATGGACCGCGGCGTGCGCGATGCCGATGGCAAGAGCTTCCGCCAGATCGCCTTTGACGACTACCTGGCACGCGTGCCGCGCAAGGCGACCGGCGCTGCCGTGGGCGTGATCGTGGCGCAGGGTGAGATCAGCGACGGCAGCGCCGGACCTGGTTCCATCGGCGGCGATTCGACGTCGAAACTGATCCGCATGGCGCGGGAAGACGACAACATCAAAGCCGTCGTGCTGCGGATCGATTCGCCTGGCGGCAGCGCCTTCGCTTCGGAACTGATCCGCCGCGAACTGGAGCTGACCCGGTCGGCCGGCAAGCCGGTCGTGGTCTCGATGGGCAACGTGGCCGCGTCGGGCGGTTACTGGATTTCGATGTCGTCCGACGAGGTGATCGCAGAGCCGACCACCATCACGGGTTCCATCGGCGTATTTGCGATCCTGCCGACCGCCGACAAGGTGATCGACAAGCTGGGCATCCACACCGGCGGCCAGCCAACCACCTGGCTGGGTGACGCCGGCAATCCGCTGCGCCCACTGGACCCGCGCTTTGGCCAGGTGATCCAGGGCAGCATCAATCACATCTACGAAGAGTTCACCACCAAGGCCGCCAAGGCGCGTAAAACCACACCGGAGAAAATCGACGCCGTGGCCCAGGGCCGCGTGTGGACCGGCGCGCAAGCCAAGGACCGTGGCTTGGTTGATCGCCTGGGCAGCTATAACGATGCGCTGAAATCCGCAGCTGCCCGCGCCAAGCTGCCAGCCGACTACCGCGTGGTCTACGTTGAGCGTGAAATCAGCAAGTTCGATCGCCTGGTTGAAATGGTGGGCGGCGGCACGGCGCAGGTGATTGCGCAGGCGGTATCGACGCAGCTGAAACTGGGCGCGGCCGCTACCACCGGCCTGCCGCCAAGCGCCGCCAGCGGCATCGCCAATGACCTGGGCTGGCTGTCGGAGATCACCGCGCAGCGCAAGCCGTTCACCGCGATCACGCACTGCCTGTGCGAATCGCCATGAGCGATATCCTGATCCGCGCCGCCGCGCGCGGTGACGAGGAAGCCTTGTCCGCAGTGGGCAAGGCCAGCTTCCTTGAAGCCTTTGCCGGCATCCTGGACGGCGGTGACATCATCGCCCATTGCGAGAAGCAGCACGCCGCTGCGGTCTACCGCGACTGGCTGGCCGATGGCGACATGCGGATCTGGCTGGCGGAGGTGAACCCGGGCCGGGCGCCGATCGGCTACCTGGTGCTGGCGCCGGCCACGCTGCCCATCGCCGAACCGCGTGCCGATGATCTGGAGATCAAACGCATCTACCTGCTGCACCGTTTTCACGGGCAGCGTGTGGGCAAGCGGTTGATGGATGCAGCGGTGGCCGATGCACGTTCACGTGGCGTGGGCCGTGTGCTGCTGGGCGTGTATGCGGAGAACCATGATGCGCTGGCGTTTTACCAGCGCTGCGGTTTCCGGCAAATCGGCAGCCGTACCTTCCGGGTCGGCGATACCGATTATGCCGATACTATTTTGGCGCTGGAGCTGACAGCGGCAGCGTAACTTCAAAGCAGCTGCGTCCATCTTTCATGAGGGCGCAGCGCGCTTCACCGCCGTGACGGCGGGCGATCTGGCGCACCAGAGCCAGTCCCAGTCCGGCGCCGGTATTATCCAGCGTGCCGCGGCGGCGGAAGAAGGGCTCGAAGACGCGCTCAAATTCCGGGTCCGGCACACCTGGTCCCTGATCCCACACCCTGAGCGTCGCCACCTGGCCGGCGCAGGTGATTTGCACATTGGCCGGCGGTATGCCGTGCCGGTGGGCGTTTTCCAGCAGATTGCGTAGCAGGCGGCGCAGCAGGCGCGGATCGCCTTGCATGATGGCGGATTCGCCATCCAGCGTGGCATCGTCGTAATGCGCGCATTCTTCGGCGGCCAGGGCCAGCAGGTCCAGTTCTTCCGTGTCGGTGTTTTCCGGGATGGCGCCCAGGCGGCTGGCCAGCAGGATTTCGTCCAGCAGGTGATTCAGCTCGGCGATGTCCTGTTCCAGCCCTGCGCGGCGTTTTGGATCGATGCCTTCCTGGATCAGTTCCAGCGCCAGGCGGATGCGTGCCAGCGGCGTGCGCAGTTCGTGCGAGGCATTCGCCAGCAGCGTTTTATGGGCGCTCACCAGTTGCTCGATCTGGTCGGCGGCGCGGTTGAAGCTCTGCGCCAGACGCGCCACTTCATCCTTGCCCTCAACCGGCACGCGTGCCGTCAGGTCGCCTGCGCCGAGTTTTTCCACGCCCATCTGCAAACGTTCCAGCCGCTTGGTCAGGTGGCGCACCAGCGGGAAGGCGGCGATGCCGATACCCAGTGCCAGCAGCAACAGGGCGTTGTGCAGCATGGCTTTGGGACGCGTGAAACCCAGCGGCTCGCTGGACAGCAGGCGGCGGCCATCGGGCAGGCGCACGTAGGATTCGGGCGGCGGGCCGGTCATGCCCTGGCGGCGCCAGTGACGGGCCGGAATCTGCTCGCCGACCACGGCCAGCGGACGCCAGTCGCGCGTGTACAGCGTCATGTGCGCGTTGAGGCCTTGCGCCACGCGCGCCAGTGCGGCCTGCTGGACGTCGGGCGGTGCATCGGCGGGCGCCAGCACGTTCTGCATCACTTGCGCCAGCGTGGCGTTGGAGCGTTCCAGCGGACTGCCGGTGCGGTTCCAGATCATCACTACCGCCATCGCAAACAGCACGAGGATGAACAGCAGCGCGACATAAAAACGGAAGTACAGGCGCGGCAGGCCCATGCTGATGCGCGCCATCAGTCCTGCACCTTTGCGAACAGGTAGCCGGCGCCACGCACGGTGATGATGCGGCGCGGTTTTTTGGGATCATCTTCGACAGCGGCGCGGATGCGCGACATATGGACGTCGATGGAGCGGTCGAAGGCCTCCAGCGGCTCGCCCTTGAGCAGATCCATCAGCGCATCGCGCGACAGCACGCGGCCGGCGTGCTTGGCCAGTACCAGCAGCAGGTCGAACTGGTAAGCGGTGAGTTCGCACGGCACGCCGTCCAGTCGCGCCGCGTGTGCGGCGGGATCGATTTCCAGGCGGCCGAAGCGCAGGAACTCTTCGCTGGCGCCGGCGCTGCCGCGTGCTGTATCCAGGTGGCGTACGTCAACGCGGCGGCGCAGGATGGCGCGCAGGCGGGCCAGCAGCTCGCGTGGCTCGAACGGCTTGGGCAGGTAATCGTCGGCGCCGATTTCCAGGCCGACGATGCGGTCGATGGCGTCGCCGCGCGCGGTCAGCATCAGCACCGGGACATCGGACGTGGCGCGCAACTGGCGGCACACGTCCAGGCCATCCATATCGGGCAGCATCAGGTCCAGGATCACCGCGTCGATTTCGGCGCTGTGAATATGGTCCATGGCGGCACGGCCGGTGGGGGCGTGGGTAACGCGAAAGCCCGACTGGCCCAGATACTCGGTGAGCATCTCAGCCAGGCGGGGATCGTCTTCTACTAACAGAATGCGGTCTACAGGGTTCATGCGGTCAATTCTTACATGCCTCGGAAGCGGCGTCCATGGCTCAGGTGTTCGGCCAGTTTCTTGCGCTGTTCCGGCGTCAGATTATCACCGACGTCGGCCACCAGCTGGAGCACGCGGCTGGACGCCTTGTCGGCCAGCGCCAGGCCTTGCTGGCGCGTGGCTTCCATGGCGGCGCGGTCGATGGTGGGCGCGCTTGCCTGTTCGAGTAGTTTTTTATGCAAGTCGCGCAGCTGTTCGTGCAGTGGCTTGAGATCGGCCATGGCGGCCTTGAGCAGTGGATCGATCTTGGCTTTTTGTGCGTCAGTGGCTTGCACTTCGGCGTACAGTCGGCCGATATGCGCGTGCGGCCCGCCTTCATGGCGCTCGACGGCGTAGGCGCCCACGCCCACAGCCAGTGCGGAACCCAGCACAAATGCGGCAACGGTCTGACGGTTGAAGATACTCATGACAATCTCCTGGTTGAGTGACAGTGAAGCCAGTATGCGGACCATACGTTTAGTTGCCATGTCGCGCCGGTAAAGATATGTAAAGGCAGTTTAACGATTGATGCTGAAGTCCTTGTTTTGTAGCGAGTTTGTAACCCATGACCGTCGCTGACAGGCACTTATGCTAGAGTCCTCGCATTGATGCCGTGGCGTGTTTGCCATGGGTACGCACGTCTACAAAAAGGAAAAAGATGGATTCGCAAGCCAAGCCGAATTTGAATGCCAACCCTCCTAAACGCAGCCGCAAATTGCTGGGCAGTGTGATTGCCGTTGCCGCCATGGCGGGCCTGGGCGGACTGGCATGGCACTTGACCCATCAGCCGGCTGGCAATGCCGCCGGTGCGCAAGGCCAGGGAGGTCCTGGCCCCGGCGGCCCAGGTGGTCCCGGCGGTCCGGGCGGCGCTGGCGGTGGACGGCGCGCACCAGCGACCACGGTCGGCGTCGCGGCTGCGGAAAAGGCTGATATTCCCGTGACGCTGGAAGCGCTGGGCACGGTCACGGCAGCTGCCACCACCACGGTGCGTCCGCAGGTATCGGGCATCCTGCAAAACGTCCTGTTCAAGGAAGGCCAGATGGTGAAGGCGGGGCAGGTGCTGGCGCAGATCGATCCGCGCCAGTTCGAGATGTCGCTGATGCAAGCGACCGGCCAACGCCAGCGCGATGAAGCACAGCTGGAAAACGCCAGGCTGACGCTGAACCGTTACCGCACGCTGCTGGGCCAGGACTCGATCGCGCGCCAGGACGTGGACACCCAGGCCGCGCTGGTGAAGCAGCTCGAGGGCACGGTCATGACCGACAAGGCGGCCGAAGGCACGGCCAAGCTGAATCTGGGCTACACCAAGGTGGTGGCGCCGATCTCCGGCCGCGTGGGCTTGCGCGCGGTTGATATCGGCAACCTGGTCGGCTCCAGCGATGCCAATGGCATTGCCACCATCACCCAGCTGTCGCCGATTGATGTGGAGTTCTCGATTCCGCAGGATAGCGTACCCGCAGTGGCGCAGCGCGTGAACGAAGGCGCGAGCCTGCCGTCGCTGGCGCTGGACCGCACGCGCACCAATACGCTGGACAGCGGCAAGTTCTATGCAATGGATAACCAGATCGATACGCAGACCGGTACCGTGAAAGCCAAAGCGCGCTTCGCCAACAACAAGATGGCGCTGTTCCCCAGCCAGTTTGTGAACGTGCGCCTGGAGCTGCGCACCATCAAGGATGCCATCATGGTGCCGGTGACCGCGCTGCGCCACGGTACCAACGGCGATTTCGTGTATGTGCTCAAGGCCGACAAGACCGTGACCGTGCGTGCGGTCAAACGCGGCGCGGCGACCGTGGACAAAATCCAGATCACCGAAGGCCTGCAACTGGGCGAACAGGTCATCACCGAAGGCGCGGACCGACTCAAGGAAGGCGCGAAAGTGACGCTGCCAGGTCAGGGCGGCGGCCAGGGCGGCCAGGGTAAGGGCGGCAAGGGTGAACACGGCGGCTGGAAAGGCAAGCGTGACGGCGCCGCTGCCGCGGATGGCGCCAGCGCCGCCGCAGCTTCCGCACCGGCCGGCGAAGCCCCATCCGGCGAGCATCGCCGCCGCAACAAGGAAGGCGCAGCACAACAATGAGTCCATCCGCACCATTCATCCAGCGTCCGGTAGCGACTTCGCTGCTGATGCTGGCGATCATCCTGGCGGGTATTGTGGGCTTCAGGTTCCTGCCGCTGTCGGCCTTGCCGCAGGTGGACTTCCCGACCATCCAGGTACAGACGCTGTATCCGGGCGGTAGTCCGGAAGTGATGGGCCAGACCGTGACGGCGCCGCTGGAGCGCCAGTTCGGCCAGATGGCCGGCCTGCAGCGCATGAGCTCCACCAGCGCTGCCGGCGTTTCCATCATTACCCTGCAATTCAGCCTGGGCCAGTCGCTGGACGTGGCCGAGCAGGAAGTGCAGGCCGCGATCAATGCCGGCGCTTCGCTGCTGCCGACCGATTTGCCGGCGCCGCCGGTCTACGCCAAAGTCAACCCGGCCGATGCGCCGGTGCTGACGCTGGCGATTACGTCGGATACGATGCCGCTGACCGAAGTGCAGAACATCGTCAACACGCGCCTGGCGCTGAAAATCAGCCAGGTCTCCGGCGTGGGCCTGGTGACGCTGAGCGGTGGCCAGCGGCCTGCGGTCCGCATCCAGGCGGACACCAATGCGCTGGCGTCGTATGGCCTCGGCCTCGATACGCTGCGCACCGCCATCACGGCGGCCAATGCCAATGGCGCCAAGGGCAGCTTTGACGGTCCGACGCGCGCCTACAGCATCAACGCCAACGACCAGCTGGTTACGGCCAAGGACTATCAGGAGCTGATCCTGGCCTACAAGAACGGCGCACCGGTGCGCCTGACCGATGTCGCGCAGGTGGTGGACAGCGCCGAGAACGTGGAGCTGGGCGCGTGGTCCGGCACCAAGCAAGCCATCATCCTCAATGTGCAGCGCCAGCCGGGCGCCAACGTCATCGCCACGGTGGACGCCATCAAGGCGCGTCTGCCGGAGCTGCAGGCGGGCCTGCCCGGCGCCATGCATGTAGAAGTGCTGAGCGACCGTACCACCGGTATCCGAGCCTCCGTCGAACACGTGGAGACAGAGCTGGTGCTGGCGGTGGTGCTGGTGGTGCTGGTGATCTTCGCCTTCCTGCATAGCCTGCGCGCGACCGTGATTGCCAGCCTGTCGGTGCCGATTTCGCTGATCGGCACCTGCGGTGTGATGTATTTGCTGGGCTATAGCCTCAACAACCTGTCGTTGATGGCGCTGACCATCGCCACCGGTTTCGTGGTCGATGACGCCATTGTCATGATCGAAAATATCTCGCGCTACATCGAAGAGGGCGAAACGCCGATGGCCGCTGCGCTCAAGGGCGCCAAGCAGATCGGCTTTACCATCATCTCGCTGACGGTGTCGCTGATTGCGGTGCTGATTCCGCTGCTGTTCATGGGCGATGTGGTGGGGCGCCTGTTCCGCGAGTTTGCGATTTCGCTGGCCATCACCATCCTGATTTCCGCCGTGGTGTCGCTGACACTGGTGCCGATGATGTCGGCGCGCTGGCTCAAGAATCACGCCGAGGAAAAACCATCCCGCTTCGCGCAACGCTTCCAGCAGTTCTTTGACTGGGTGATTGGCCATTACGACAAATCGCTGACCTGGGTCATCGATCACAGCGGCCTGACGCTGCTGGTGGCGCTGGGGACGCTGCTGCTCACGGTGCTGCTGTATGTGGTGATTCCCAAAGGCCTGTTCCCGACGCAGGACACAGGGCAGCTGCAAGCGCGCCTGGAAACCGGCAAGGCGGTCTCGTATGACAAGATGGCCGCCCTGCAGCAGCAGGCTGCCAAGGCGATTCTTGACGATCCTGACGTGAACAATCTCAGTTCCGTGGTGGGCGTGGATGCAGCCAACAACACCATGCTGCACACCGGCAGCATGCTGATTAATCTGAAGCACAAGCGCATCGGCAGCCAGCAGGAAACCATGGACCGTCTGCGCGCCCGGATTGCCGAGATCCCTGGTCTGACGCTGTACCTGCAACCGACGCAGGATCTGACCATCGATGCTGAAACCGGCCCGACCCAGTTCCGCGTGTCGATTGAAGGCGCCGACAACGCCACCGTCAACGAATGGGCCACCAGGCTGGCGGTGCAGATGCGTACCAAACATGAGTTGCGCAACGTGGTGTCCGACGTCGGCGCCAGCGCCAATGCGGCCTACGTTACCGTTGACCGGGATACGGCGTCGCGCCTGTCCGTCACCGCCGCCTCCATCGATGATGCGCTGTATAGCGCGTTTGGCCAGCGTATCGTCTCGACCATTTTCACAGAGACCAACCAGTACCGCGTGATTCTGGAAGCGCGCCGCGACGATATCACCACGCCGGCCGACCTGGCCAACCTGCAGCTGCGCACCGGCTCCGGCAAGGCGACGCCGCTGTCGGCGGTGGCCACCGTGAGCGAACGCGCGGCGCCGCTGCAGATCACCCACGTGGCGCAGTATCCGGCCACCACGCTGGGCTTTGACACCGCCTCCGGCGTCTCGCTGGGGACGGCCGTGGAAAGCATCCGCCAGGCCGCGACCGAGATCAAGTTCCCGGCTTCGGTGACCATGACCTTCCTCGGTGCGTCCGGCGCGTATCAGAATTCGCTGTCGAACCAACTGTGGCTGATCCTGGCCGCCGTGATCTGCGTGTACATCGTGCTCGGCGTGCTGTACGAAAGCTATATCCATCCGCTGACCATTCTGTCGACGCTGCCGTCGGCTGGTGTCGGCGCCTTGCTGGCGCTGCTGGTGACTGGCCAGGATCTGGGCGTTATCGGCATCATCGGCATCATTCTGCTGATCGGCATTGTGAAGAAAAACGCCATCATGATGATCGACTTCGCGATCGAGGCGGAGCGCGATGAAGGCAAGGCGCCGCGTGATGCCATTCACCAGGCCGCGCTGCTGCGCTTCCGTCCCATCCTGATGACGACGTTGGCCGCGCTGTTTGCCGCCGTGCCGCTGATGTTCGGCTGGGGCGAGGGCGCGGAGCTGCGCCGTCCACTGGGACTGGCCATCTTCGGTGGCCTGATCGTCAGCCAGATGCTGACGCTGTTCACCACGCCGGTGATCTACCTGGGCTTTGACAGCCTGGCCAGCCGCTTCCGCCGCAAGCCAGCAACCCATGCCGAAGGTGGTGCGCTGTGAATCTGTCCTCGCCATTCGTCAAGCGCCCGATCGCTACCGTCCTGCTGACGATAGGCGTGGCGCTGGCCGGCATCGGTGCGTTCTTCGTGCTGCCGGTGGCGCCGCTGCCGCAGGTGGATTTCCCCATCATTTCGGTGAACGCCACGCTGCCGGGCGCCAGCCCGTCCACCATGGCGACCAGCGTGTCAACGCCGCTGGAGCGGCATCTGGGCACCATTGCCGGGGTCAACGAAATGACCTCGCAGTCCAGCACCAGCACGTCCAACGTCACCTTGCAATTCGACTTGAACCGCAACGTGGATGCGGTGGCGCGCGAGGTGCAGGCGGCGATCAATGCCAGCCGTGTGGACTTGCCGGCGTCGCTGCGCAGCAATCCAACCTACCGCAAGGCGAATACTTCCGGTGCGCCCATCATCATTCTGGCGCTGACCTCCAAGACGCGTACGCCGGGCCAGATCTTTGATTCGGTCTCCAACATCGTGCTGCAACGCCTGTCGCAGGTGACGGGCGTGGGCGACGTGGAGCTGGGCGGCAGCTCGCTGCCTGCGGTGCGGGTGGAGCTCAATCCCTATGCGCTGAACCGACAGGGCTTGTCGATGGAAGACGTGCGCGCGGCCCTGCAGGCCACGAACGCCAACCGTCCACGCGGTGCGATCCAGGGCAATGGCCGCCGCTTGCAGATCTATTCCGAGGCGGCCAACGCGATTGGCGGCCGCAGTGCTTCCGATTACCGCAATCTGGTCGTCGGCTGGCGCAACGGCACGGCAATCCGCCTGCAGGACGTGGCGGAAGTGGTGGATGGCGTCGAAGACCAGAATAACCTTGGCCTGTTCAATGGCCAGCCGGCGATTATCGTGCTGCTGCGCTCCCAGGCTGGCGCCAACGTGATTGAAACCGTGGACAGCGTGCGCGCGCAGCTGCCGACCCTGCAGGCGCAGCTGCCGCCGGATGTGAAGATCGAGGTGGCCAGCGACAGCACCAACTCGATCCGCTCGTCGCTGCACGAAATTGAGGTCACGCTCATCATCTCCATCCTGCTGGTGGTGCTGGTGGTGAGCGTCTTCCTGCGCAATGTGCGGGCGACGATTGTGCCGACGGTGGCCACGGTGGTGTCGCTGCTGGGTACCTTCGGCGTCATGTATCTGCTGGGTTTCAGCCTGAATAACCTGTCGCTGATGGCGCTGACCGTGGCCACCGGCTTTGTGGTCGATGACGCCATCGTGGTGCTGGAAAATACCACGCGCCATATCGAGGCCGGCATGGACCGCTTCAAGGCGGCGCTGCTGGGCGCGCGCGAGGTGGGCTTCACCGTGCTGTCGATCAGCCTTTCGCTGATTGCCGTATTCATTCCGCTGCTGTTCATGGGCGGCCAGTTCGGTGCGCTGTTCAAGGAATTTGCCGTCACGCTGTCGGCTGCGGTGATGATTTCGCTGGTGATCTCGCTGACCACCACCCCCATGATGTGCGCCTGGCTGCTGACGCCCGGCGGCCATGAGGCCAAGCCGCCGGGCCGCGTCGCACGTTTCTTTGAACGCGGTTTCGACGCTATTCTCAAGGGCTACGAGCATAGCCTGGACTGGGCGCTGCACAGCGTCTGGCTGGTGATGCTCAGCCTCTTGTTTGTGATCGGCCTGAATGTCTATCTGTTTGCGGCGATTCCCAAAGGCGGCTTCCCGCAGCAGGATACGGGCCAGATCAGCGGTGGCATCCGCGCTGACCAGAGCATCTCTTTCCAGGCCATGCAGGGCAAGCTGCGCCAGCTGGTCAACATCATCAAGGATGATCCCGATGTCGCCACGGTGGTGGGCTTTACCGGCGGCCGCCGCGCGGGCGGTGGTTTCATGTTCATCAATCTGAAACCGGCCAGCGAGCGCAAGGCGGCAGGGCAGGCGGTGATTGCGCGCCTGCGGCCCAAGCTGGCCAGGGTGACGGGTGTGAGCCTGTTCCTGAGTCCAGTGCAGGATCTGCGCTCGGGTGGACGCTCGGCCAACGCCAACTTCCAGTACACGCTGAAATCGGACAATCAGGCCGACCTGAAAAAATGGGCGGCGCGTCTGGCGGAAGCGATGAAGGCGCAAAAAGGCCTGACTGATGTGGACTCCGACCAGGCGGATAACGGTGTCGAGACCTTTGTCACCATCGATAAGCAAAGCGCGGCGCGGGTCGGCGTCTCCACGCGCGATATCGACAATGCGCTGTACAACAGCTTCGGCCAGCGCCAGGTGGCGACCATTTACAGTGAGCTCAATCAGTATCACGTCATCATGGAAGTGCCGCGCTGGTACGCCAAGTCGCCGGAGGCGCTGAACGATGTATATGTGCCGTCCAAGGGACTGCCGTCGCCGTCGGCTTCCAATCCGACCGGTGCGCCGGTTGCGACCACGACGTCGGCGACCGGCAATGCCACTGCGGCCAACGTTGCGGCGCCGGCGGTGAAAGATGCGTCGTCCGGTTCGGCGCTGAGCACGACGGCGACCAAGATGGTGCCGCTGACCACACTGGCGTCGTTTGCCGAAAGCTCGGCCGCCACCTCGATCAACCATCAGGACGGCGAACTGGCCACCACCATCGCGTTCAACCTGGCCGAAGGCTACAGCCTGTCCGACGCCGCAGAGCAGATCAAGGCGGCGGAAGCGGACATCGCCATGCCGAACAATGTGCGCGGCAGCTTCCAGGGTTCGGCCAAGGCGGCGCAGGACAGCAACAAGTCCTTGCCGCTGCTGATCCTCGCGGCGATTGTGGTGATCTATATTGTGCTGGGCATCCTGTACGAGAGCCTGGTGCACCCGGTCACGGTGCTGACCACCTTGCCGTCGGCGGGTGTGGGCGCGGTGCTGGCGCTGCTGGTGTTCAAGATGGAGTTCTCGACGATTGCGCTGATCGGCATCTTCCTGCTGATTGGTATCGTCAAGAAGAACGCCATCCTGATTATCGACTTTGCGCTGGAAGCCGAGCGTGCCCGTGGCCTGTCGCCGATGGAAGCGGTGCGCGAGGCTTGCCTGCTGCGCTTCCGTCCTATCCTCATGACCACGGTGGCTGCAGCGCTGGGCGCCTTGCCGCTGGCGATCGGTTTCGGCGAAGGCTCGGAACTGCGCCAGCCGCTGGGCGTCGCCATCATCGGTGGCCTGATTGCCAGCCAGTGCCTGACGCTGCTGACGACACCCGTGGTCTACATCCTGATGGACAAGCTGCGCCGCCGCAGCCCGTCCGAACAACAACTGAGCCGCATCCATAGCGGCGAATCGCCGATTACATCATGAGCAAATACGCACCAACTCCCCGTTATTCATTGATTGCGCTGGCCGTGGCGGCTGCGTTGCTGTCCGCGTGCTCGGTTACGCCAAGCTACAAGGTGCCGGAGACGCCGCAGCCAGCGGCTTTCAAGGAAACCGCCACCGATGCGGACAAGGCGGCCGCCGGCTGGACCGCCGCCGCACCGGCCGATATGCTGGAGCGCGGCCCGTGGTGGCAGCTGTTCGGTGACCAGCAGCTGAACCAGATGACCGAGAGTATCGAGGTCAATAACCAGAACGTGGCTGCCGCCGTGGCGGCCTATGCGCAGGCGAGGGCGCTGGTGGCGCAGCAGCGCGCCACGCTGTTCCCCAGCGTAGACCTGAACGGCAGCGCGACGCGCACCGGCGGTGGCGGCGACACCAAGACGGGTAACCAGTACCGCGCCAATATCGGCGCCAGCTGGGAGCCGGATGTGTGGGGCAAGCTGCGCGCCGGCGTCGGCAGCGCCAACGCCAGTTTGCAGGTGAGCGCGGCCGAGCTGGCGGCGGCACGCCTGTCGGCACAGGGCGAACTGGCCACCAACTACTTCTCGCTGCGCCAGGCCGACGCCGAAAAGGCGCTGCTTGACGCCACGGTGGAAGGTTATGAGCGCGTGCTGCAAATTACCCAGAACCGCTTTGACGCCGGCATCGCTGCCAAGTCCGATCTGCTGCAGGCGCAAACGCAGCTGGCCAGCGCGCGCATTGACCAGATCACGCTGGTGCGCCAGCGCGCCAACCTGGAACATGCGATTGCCGTTTTGCTGGGCAAGGCCGCCAGCGACTTCACGCTGGCGCCGGCGTCGTGGACAGTCGTGGTGCCGGATGTGCCGGCCGGCGTGCCATCGACGCTGCTGCAGCGCCGTCCGGATATCGCTGCCGCCGAACGCCGGGTGGCGGCGGCCAATGAGCAGATCGGCATTGCGCGCAGCGCCTACTTCCCGAGCCTGAACCTGACCGGTTCCTTTGGCTATGGCGCGGCATCCACCGGTGGCCTGTTCAACGCCTCGAATAATCTGTGGTCGCTGGGGCTGACGGCTGCACAGACCTTGTTTGACGCCGGCGCCACCAAAGCCCGCGTCAGCGGCGCCGAAGCGGCGCGCGACCAGGCGATTGCGAGTTACCGCCAGACGGTGCTCGCGGCGTTTGCTGATGTCGAGAACCAGCTGGCAGCCACCCGCACACTGGCGCAGCAGCAGGACTTGCGCAAGGCGGCATCCGAAGCGGCGGACCAGGTCGAGGTGCAGATGCTGAACCGTTATCGCGCCGGCCAGGTCAGCTACAGCGATGTGGTCACCGCGCAGAATACCGCGCTGACCGCGCGCCGCGCGCTGGTGCAGTCGCAGGCCGACCGCCAGACCACGGCCATCGCGCTGATCCAGTCGCTCGGCGGTGGCTGGCATGCGGCAGGCAACTAAGCCGAAACAGCCCCTTTAACGGCGTAGCCTTGCTGTATAATCATCTGGCAAGATGTACATAAAAACACGCCTCGATGAACAAAACAAGCGCTACCGCCGTTCCCGCCGCTGAGACGCTACTGCCCATCGTAGGTATCGGTGCATCGGCCGGCGGGCTCGATCCTATTTGCGAGTTTCTCGTCAGCGTGCCAGCTGACAGCCGGTTTGCCTATGTGGTCGTGCAGCACCTGGACCCGCTGCATAAAGGCATGCTGCCAGAGCTGCTGCAGCGCATGACCAGCATGAGGGTGTGCGAGATCGAGGACGGCATGGCGGTGCAAGCCAATCATGTCTACGTCATCCCGCCTGGTCACGACATAGGCATCGAACACTATCATTTCACATTGCAAGCGGTTGCGGCGCGGCGCGGCCACCATCTGCCGATCGACAGTTTTTTCAAGTCGCTGGCCTTGCACAGCCGCGATGTCGCGATTGGCGTGCTGTTTTCCGGCATGGGAGCGGATGGCTCGGCGGGCCTGAAAGCGATCCGCGACAGCGGCGGCCTGACGCTGGCGCAGCTGCCGTCGTCGGCCCGCTTCGATCCCATGCCCTCCAATGCGATTTCCAAACGCGCCGTGGATATGGTGGAACTGCCCGGGCAGATGGCCATGCGGATTGCCGAATGGTGGGCGACGCAGGAATCCGGCCTGCCGGAACAGGCGATGATCCAGCGTGAAGGCTTGCAGCAGCTGTTCCAGCAGCTGCTCAAACAGACCGGCGCCAACTTCTCCGACTATAAACTGAGCACGGTGCTGCGCCGGATTGACCGGCGCATGAAGCTGCGCCAGTGCAGCTCGCTGGCCGACTACGTGAAGTTCATGCGCGCCAATCCGGCCGAGGTGGAGCTGCTGTTCAAGGAGCTGCTGATCGGCGTCACCAACTTCTTCCGCGATGCCAAGGTGTGGGAGTACCTCATGAATACGGCGCTGCCGCAGCTGATCGCGGAGCATCCCGAGGGTGCGGCGTTCAAGGCCTGGGTCGCCGCCTGCTCGACAGGCGAGGAGGCCTATTCGCTGGCCATCGCCTTTAACGAAGTGCTGGAGCGCCTGCGGCCCACGGCGCACTACACGCTGCAGATCTTTGCGACTGACCTTGATGACGATGCGGTCGATCAGGCCCGCCAGGGCGTGTTTGGCGCCGATATCGAGGCGGATGTGTCGGTCGAGCTGCTGCAGCGTTACTTTATGCCGGCCGAGAAAAATGGCTATCGTATCCGCAAAGATGTGCGTAATATGATTATCTTCGCGCGCCAGAACGTGATCTCCGATCCGCCATTCACCAAGCTGGACATCCTGTGCTGCCGCAATTTGCTGATTTACTTTACGGCCAAGCTGCAGGAGCGGCTGATCCCCTTGTTTCATTATGCCTTGCGCACCGGCGGCCTGCTGATGCTGGGCAGCGCCGACACACCGGGGCACTTCAACGAATTATTCACCCTGATGCCCGGCGCCGGCCGTATTTACCGGCGATTGGATGCATCGATCCATCGCGTAGCGAATTATTTCCCGACCCGCGTCAGTAGCGTCGTGGCGCCCACAGTGATTGAACCAAGCAACCTTAACATGAACGGTAACCTTCAAATTCAGGTTGAGCAGATGCTGCTCAAGAAGCATGCGCCGGCTGCGGTGCTGCTGAACGCCCACGGCGACATCCTTTACATTCACGGACGCACCGGCGCCTATCTGGAACCGGCGGCGGGTAAAGCCAACTGGAATATCCATGCCATGGCGCGTGATAGCTTGCGCCATGAGATGGCGGAGCTGCTCAAGCGCTCGACCCAGGAAAGCGGCTTGATTGCGGTGCGTGGCCTGATCCAGCGCGACGAAGCGGGCAAGCCCTCGCAGGCACTGGACCTGACCGCCGAGGCCATGCCGGACAGCGGGCCGTTGCCAGGCACCGTGCTGCTGACGTTTTCCAGCGCGCCGCTGCCGCCCAAGAAGCGCCGTACACGCTCGAGCAATCCCTACGTGCTGGAACTGGAACAGCAGCTGGCGCAGGCGCGGCTGGAGATTCAGGCCGTGCGCGACGAGATGCAGGCCTCACGCGAGGAACTCAAGTCGGCCAACGAGGAACTGCAATCGACCAACGAGGAACTGCAGTCCACCAATGAAGAGCTGACCACCTCCAAAGAGGAGATGCAGTCGCTGAATGAAGAGCTGTACACCGTCAACGCCGAGCTGCAATCCAAGGTGGATGACCTGTCGCTGGTGAATGGCGACATGAAGAATCTGCTCAACAGCACCGACGTGGCCACCATCTTCCTGGATGGCGAACTGCGTATCCGCCGCTTTACCGACCAGACCACGCAGATCTACAAGCTGATCCCCAGCGACGTCAATCGCCCGTTGAGCGATATCGTCAACGATCTGCTGTACACGGACCTGGAGCAGGATGCCCAGCACGTACTGCGCACGCTGGTGTTTTGCGAAAAGCAGATCGAAACCCGCAGCGGCGGCTGGTACACCATGCGCATCCGTCCTTACCGCACAGTGGACAATGTGATTGATGGCGTGGTGGTCACCTTCATCAATATCACGGAGCTCAAGCAGATGGAAGCGCGCCTGCTGCCGCTGTTGCGGGATAGAAGAGATGCGAGCCGGCCATGACCAAGCCCTCGCGCGCTGAGCTGGACGCCCATCTGCTGCGCGAGAACGCCGAGCGAGCCGCCGCCTCGCTGCCGCCGCAGCCGCCGGCGGATACGCCCAGCGACCAGCTGAAACAGTGGCATGAGTTGCAGGTCACCCAGATCGAACTGGATATGCAGAACCAGGCGCTGGCCGAACTGCAGACCGAGCGCGATCTGGCCGATGAGCAGCGCGAGCGCTATACGGACTTGTACGACCAGGCGCCGGCCGGCTATCTGTCAGTGGACGACGAAGGCTACATCACCCGCGCCAATCTGGCGGCGGGCGAATTGCTGCGCAGCGGCCGCGATGAACTCATCGCCAAACGTTTCGAGCAGTTTGTGGCGCCGCAGGCGCAGGCAGGCTGGCGGCGCTTCCTGCAAGCCCTGTTTGCCAGCGGCGAGCGCGGTGTCATGGAAGTGCCCTTGTTTGATCCGGCCGACGCCGCCGGCATACCATCGCGGCAGGTACGCATGGAAGCCAACCTGGAGGCAGGCGCGCGCAAGTGCCGCATCATCCTCACCGACGTTGGCACGGCGCCGGTGCGTGATGCGGTGCGTCTGCGCGCCCTGCAGGTACTGGACAGCATCAAGGAAGGGGTGCTGGTGTGTGACGCCGACTACCAGATTGTCTCGGTCAACCCGGCGTTCACGGAAATCACCGGCTATCCGGTGGAGGAGGCGCTGGGCCGTAATCCGCGCTTTCTGGGCCGCCAGACGGAACACCCGCCTGGGTACCATGCCGAGGCTATGCAGCAGTTGCGCAGCGAGGGGCGCTGGCAAGGCGACGTTTTCAATTGCCGCCGCGACGGCACGCTTTACGTGGCGCATATGTCGCTGACGGTGATACGCGACGAGCATGGCGCGATCAGCTACCACATCGGCGTGTTCTCGGACGTGACGGCGCAGCGTCAGGCCGATGCGGAGCTGCTGCGCTGGTCGCACGAGCTGGATGAACGGGTGGAAGCCCGCACCGCGGAACTCAGCGAATCACGCGAACAGCTGCGCAAGCTGGCGGCACACCTGGAAACCATCAAGGAAGAAGAGCGCAAGCGCATTGCACGCGATATCCATGATGAGCTGGGACAGAACCTGCTGGCGCTGCGCATCGATATTTCCATGCTGGGCACACGGACCAGCGAGCGCCACGCGCGCCTGCACCAGCGCGTCAACGCGGCGCTGGACAATGTGGACGCCACCATCCGCAGCGTGCGCGGCATCATGAATGAACTGCGGCCGGCGGTGCTGGACCTGGGCCTGCCGGCAGCGCTGGAGTGGCAGGCGGCCGAATTCAGCAAGCGTAGCGGCCTGGCGTGCACGCTGACGCTGCCGGACGATGCGGATAGCCTGGTGGTGGCGCCGGACATGGCGATTGTGCTGTTCCGTGGCCTGCAGGAAGCGCTGAGCAATGTGCGCCGCCATGCGCAGGCCAGCAAGGTGGCGATTGCATTGGCGCTGCGCGGGCGCCGTCTGTCGCTGAGCATCGTTGATGACGGCATCGGCCTGGAGCCGGCGCCGGCCGGCATCGGCCAGCGCGATTCCTTTGGACTGATCGGCATGTCGCAGCGCGTGGCCGCACTGGGCGGCGCAATGGAGATTGGCACCCCGGCCACGGGCCATGGCTGTAGGCTGATGGTGAGCTTCGATCTATAATATCGGCGCCGTAATCAATCAGGGGCCATATCTTGTTAAAAAAATTAGTTATTCCAGCCGCGCTGCTGTGCGTCACAAGTGTACAAGCGGACGAAGGTCAATGGCAGCCGTACCAGCTGCCGCAATTGAAATCCGAACTGAAACGCGTCGGCATCGCCATTCCGGCGGAGAAGCTGGCGGATCTGTCCAAACATCCGATGAGCGCCATCGTGTCGCTGGGCGGCTGTTCGGCATCGTTTGTGTCGGACGCCGGCCTGGTGGTGACCAATCACCATTGCGCGTATGGCGCCATTCAGCGCAACTCGACCCCTGAACACAATTACATCGCCAACGGCTTCCTGGCCAAGACCCGCGCAGCAGAACTGCCGGGCGGCCCGAACACGCTGGTGTACGTGACCGACAAGGTGGAAAACGTCACCAGCCGCGTGCTGAAGGACATCACGCCGGCCATGAGCGGCAAGCAGCGCAACGAAGCGGTCGAGAAAAACATCAAGTCGCTGATCGCCGAATGCGAAAGCGACAAGTTCTACCGCTGCTCGGTGCCGGCCTTCCACCGTGGCCTGGAGTACTACCGCATCCGCCAGATGATGATACGCGACGTGCGCCTGGTCTATGCGCCAGCCAACTCGCTGGGCGACTTTGGCGGCGATATCGATAACTACGAATGGCCGCGCCATGTCGGCGACTATTCCTTCCTGCGCGCTTACGTGGGCAAGGACGGCCGCCCGGCCGATCCGTCGCCGGACAATGTGCCGTACAAATCCAAGGACTTCCTGGTGGTGTCGGCCGAAGGCCTGAAGAATGGCGATCCGGTGCTGCTGGCCGGCTACCCTGGGCGCACCAGCCGCTACAAGCTGCCGTCGGAAATCCGCTACGCGCGCGATGCCGCCTATCCGGCCAAGGCTGGCGAGATCCAGTCGGACCTGGACGTGATTGCTGCGTCGACCAGGGACAACGAAGCCAATGCCGTGCGTTACGCCAGCGTGGTCAAGAGCCTCAACAATGTGATGAAGAAAACGCGCGGCCTGATGGACGGCTTTGCGCGCAAGGACATCGCCGCCATCAAGGATGTGCAGGACGCCGAGTTCCGCGCCTGGTACGCAAAGCAGTCTGGCGGTAACAAGAACCTGCTGGCGGAACTGGATGCGCTGATCGCCGCCGACATCGCCCTGAGCGATGAGGAGTTCGGCCACAGCGTCGCCACCACCAGCGACCTGCTGAAATCCGGCACCACCCTGTACCGTCTGGCCCAGGAAAGTGCCAAGCCGGATGCGGAGCGTGAAAGCGGCTACCAGCAGCGCGACCTGGCCTTCATCAAGGCCCGCCTGAACCGCCTGGAGCAGTCGTATGTGGGCAGCGTGGATCAGGCGCGTTTTACCGCAGCCCTGCAGCGCTATGCCAAACTGCCGAAATCCATGCACATGACCGGCCTGGATCCCTTGCTGCCATCGGTTGACAGCGTGCCGGCGTTGTACGCGCAATCACAGCTGGGCGACACCGCCCAGCGCCTGTCGTGGGTGGGCAAGGATGGCGCTGCGGTCGCCGCGTCGGATGATGCCTTCCTCAAGCTGGCGGTGAAGATCGACGGCGTGTCGCAAGCGCTGAAGGAGCGCCGCAAGGAACTGGACGGCAATCTGGAACGCGTGATCCCGCAATATATGGCGGCCGTTATCGCGTGGAAGAAATCGCAGGGCAAGCCAGTGTACCCGGATGCGAATTCGACGCTGCGCGTGACCTATGGCACCGTATCGCCGTACTCGCCGAAGGACGGCATCACCAAAGGCCCGTTCACCACCATCGAAGGCATCGTCGAGAAGAACACCGGCAAGGCGCCGTTCGACGCACCGGCCAATCTGCTGGAAGCGATCAAGGCCAAGCGCTATGGCAAGTTCAAGGATCCTGTTCTGGGCACCGTGCCGGTGGACTTCCTGACCAGCGCTGACACCACCGGCGGCAACTCCGGTTCGGCGGTCATGAACAAGAACGGCGAGCTGATTGGCCTGAACTTCGATTCGACCTACGAGTCCATCACCAAGGACTGGTACTTCGACCGCGATATCACCCGCGCCATTCATCTGGACATTCGTTATATGCTGTGGGTGATGGCGGAAGTGGATCACGCCGAGAATCTCCTCAAAGAGATGACGATCAAGTACCCTAAAAAATGAACGCACTGACGCTCCTGCTTAGTTACGCCAATATGCCATTGCACCTGGCCGTATTCGCCACGACCCCGCTGGAGCTGCTGTCGTTCCTGCTGTCGGTGGCGACGGTGTGGTTGAACATACGCCAGAGCCACTGGGGCTGGCTATTTGCCATCATTTCGTCCGCCACCTATGGCCTGGTGTTCTACGGCTCGCGGCTGTATGGCGACATGGGCTTGCAACTGGTGTTCATCACTGTGTCCATCTTCGGCTGGTATCAATGGCTGCATGGGGACGACCGCCATGAGAAGCTGCCCGTGACCGCGCTGGACGCGCGCGGCCGCTGGATCGCCGGTGCTGCGTGGCTGGCGGGCTTCGGCGTGCTGGCCTGGTTCCTCAAAACCTACACTGATACCGATGTACCCAGTTCTGATGGCTTCCTGACCGCGGGTTCGCTGATCGGTCAGCTGCTGCTGTCGCGTAAAAAGATCGAGAACTGGCATGTCTGGATCATCGTCGATATCCTGTATGTGGCGCTGTACCTGCACAAGCATCTGATCCTGACGGCCATTCTGTACGGCGTATTTGTCGGTATGGCGATTATCGGCCTGCGCGCGTGGAGCGGCGACGCTGGCACGGGTGGCCGCCGCCTGGCGCTGGAATGACGGTGTTACGCATAGCCATTCTGGGTACGGCGTCGTCCGGCAAGACGACGCTGGCCGCGGCATTGGCCGGGCGCTATGGCACGCTGTGGGTGCCTGAATATCTGCGCGAGTTTGTCGATGTTGAAGGCCGTGTGCCGGTGGACGCGGACCAGATCCATATCGCCCGCGTGCAGCGCGAACGCGAGAACATGGCCGCACCGGCGGCGCAGCGCTATCTGTTTTGCGATACCACGCCGTTGATGACGGCGGTGTACAGCCGCCATTATTTTGGCGGGATTGATGCGCAGCTGGCGCCGCTGGCGGACGCGCATCTGCAGGATTACGACCTTACGCTGGTGACGGCCGCCGACATCCCATGGCAAGCGGATGGCCTGATGCGCGAGAATGAAGAGGTCAGCATTATCATCAACCGCATGCTGAACGAAGAGTTGACGGCACGCGGTATTCCCTACGTGCCGGTGAGTGGCAGCATCGAGCAGCGCGTCGCGCAGGTTGCGGACGCGCTGTCGCGGCTTTAAAGGTCGAACTGCGCCGAGACGCGGAAGGTGCGCGAGGCGCCCGGCATCAGATAACCACCCAGATCCGGCGTCACATCGCGCCAGTAGAACTTGTCGAAGGCGTTGTCGACGTTGGCGCGCAGCGTGGTGGCCACATCGCCGATGCGGGTCGCATACGAAGCGCTCAGGTTCATCACGTGATAGCTTGGCACGAACACGGTGTTGGCGGCGTCAAAGGCTTTCTTGCTGCTGTAAACCCAGTTGGCCGCCACGTCCAGGCCACGCACCTGCGGCACCGCATACTTCGCGTACAGGGATGATTTGAAGGCCGCGACGTCGGTGACGCGCTTGCCGTCCAGCGTAGCCGAACCGGTGCCGCTTTGCTGGGTGTTCAGCGCGGTGGCCGATACGCCGACCAGCAGTTCAGGCGTAACACGGCCGGCCAGCGCCATCTCCAGGCCACGGTTCTGCGCTTCGCCATTGCGCACGAAGGTGTTGGCGGCGTCCGTGTACTCCAGGCCTTTGCGGATCTGGAACAGCGATACGCTGGCGCTCAGGTCCGGACGGATGTCCGCCTTCACGCCCACTTCCACCTGCTTCGATTTGCCCGGCTCCAGTGCGCGGCGCTGGTTCGCCGTGCCCATCGGCGCGACGCCGCCGTGCTCCAGGCCCTGGGCGTACGACACATAGGTCGCCACGTTGGGACGCACGTTGTACACCAGCGCGACGTTTGGCAGCCAGAAGCCGACGTCGGTGTGGGCATAGGGCAGTACCTTGCCGGCATCGACGCCCACGTATTCGTCGCGCTTGACCTGCGCGTAGCGTGCGCCCGCATGCAGCTTGAGTTGCTGGTTGAGGCTCAGGATGTCCTGGGCGAACAGGCCGCGTTCATTGTCGCTGCGGCGTTCGGTGACCGGGCCGCTATCGCCTGGCGCCGGCGTCACCACCACCGGGCGATAGATATTGCTGGTGCCCGAGTAGTCGTACAGGTAGTCGCCCCATTTTTCGCTGTTCTTGAAGAACGATGCGCCGGCGGTCAGTTCATGCTGCAACGCGCCGGTGGCAAAGCGGCCCTGCAGCAGCGCTTGCGCGGTCAGCGGCGATTTCTTTTCGCCTTTGCTGATGTAGTTGTAGACGTCATAGTCGCCGTTGCCGCAGAAGCCGGGGTACAGGTCCTGTGCGCCGCAGCCGTAAGGGAAGGCCGTGTAGTCGTCGCGCTTGAAGTTGTGCTGGTTGGCGCTGATGGTGGCGGCCCAATCCGGCGAGAACTTGTAGTCGAAGCGGATGCCGACGTTGCTGCTGGTGGTTTCCACGGGACGGGTCCATGGCTGGTCGTTCAGCAGCTGGTCAGCAGGGACGTTGGGCAGCGTGGCGTTGTTGAGCAGCTGGTAGCCCGGCGCGGTGATCTGCGATTTGCGCTGGTAGTCGGCATCCACTTGCAGCAGCGCTTGCGGCGAGATGCGCCAGTCGAAAGCGGCCGAGATGAATTTGCGATTGCCGTCGGCGCCCTTGATGTAGGAGCGCAGGCGTTCGGCGGCGGCGTTGATGCGGTAGCCGAAGCGGCTGTCTTCAAAGCGTCCGCCCAGATCGACGGCGCCATACAGCGTGCCGCGTTCGCGGGTTTCCAGCACCACGGTGCGCAGCGGCGTATCGGTCGGGCGCTTGGTGACGAAGTTGATGACGCCACCGGGCGCGGAGACGCCGGACTGCAGGCCGGACAAGCCTTTCAGCACTTCCAGCTGTTCCTTGTTTTCCAACGGGATCTGGGTGTCGCCGGCAATCGCCATGCCATCCTTGCGGTAGCTCGAGGCGTTGTCCAGTTTGAAGCCGCGGATGGAGAACTGTTCCGCGTAGCCGACGGCGTTGTAGGCGTCGCTCAGGCTGGCGTCGAATTTGGCGGCATCGGTAGTGGAACGGATTTGCAGGTCCAGCATCTGCTGCGCGTTCAGCACGCTGACCGACGCTGGCGTTTCCAGCAGCGGCGCGTTGGAGAAGCCGGCCACGCTGGCCGAGCTGGCGCGGACCTTGACGCCGCTGACGACGACTTCCGGCATGGTTTGGTCTGGGGCTGCGGCCGGGTCAACGGCTTCAGCGCGCGCGGCGCCGGACATAGCCTGTAAAACCGCCAATGCGATGGCGGACACTGCAAAGTTTGGTGTGGACATATCTGCTCTCTACTTGTTCGGCTGGAGGCCGGCGAAGAGAGCCATCAAAGGAGGGGAGAACCACTTTTGCGCTTTCCTTCGCTGGCATTATCCAGATCAGGTACGAAGGGTATCTCTCACCCGGAAATGCGTTTCCAGGACCCCTAGCGAGGCGCCAGTGTAACACAGTTGTCATCAAGGCTCGCCGCAGCAGTGCCGTGCGCCGTGTTTTGCGCGGCGCCGCTACACTGCGGACTTGCACCGCCCGGTGCTGATGAAAGGGTTGGAATGAAGCAGTCGTATCAAGAGGGGAGCTGGTTTGCTGTGCCATTGCTGGACGGCGGCTATGGTTGGGGCCTGGTGGCGCGCATGACGCCTGGCAGCAAAATCCTGCTCGCCTATCTGTTCGGTCCCAAACTGACGCGCTTGCCGTCGGTGGAAGAGCTGAATACCCTGCAGCCGCAGGATGCGGTCAAGGTGCTGCGTTGCGGCGACATGGCGCTGGCCAGCGGCCACTGGCGCGTGCTTGGCGATATCGCCGTGTGGGATCCGGCCATGTGGCCGGTGCCGCAATTCCTGCGCCGTGCCGATGCGCTCAAGCGCGCCTGGCGCGTGACGTATTCGGACAGCGATCCGGGCCGCTCGGAGCGCGAAGAGTCCGTGCCCTACGATACACCGGGACTGGAAGCGGACTCGCTGTACGGCTACGGTTCGACCGAGCTGCTGCTGACCAAGCTGCTCGAACACGCCGATCATCCCATCAATCAGGGATGACCGGCAGTGCCCGATCAGGGCACTGTACGCATGACTTCACGGCTTGAGGTGCCGACGCCGGCGGCGATAAACAGGCGGCCATTGAGCGCTGCCATGCCTTGCGCGGCAAATTGCCTGCCAAGGTCGGCCCGCTCGGGCTGCCAGGTTTGCAGATCGGCCGTCGAATAGGTCGGTCTGCCATAGCCATCGCTTGGCGTTACATACAGGCGGTCCTTGAGTACCGCGCATTGGCTGGACTTGTACGGGAAGCTCTTGCTGGAGACTGGGCGCTCGGTCCAGGTCTTGCCATCGCTGGAGGTGACCACGGTGTCGCCGATGACGACCAGTGAACCGCGCCAGCCCAGCGCGCAGGTAGGACGGCCCAAGGCTGCCGGCAGCGTGGCCAGGCGGCTCCAGTGACTGCCGTCATCCGACGATTTCCACACATCGCTCAGTTGTTGACTGCCATTGACGCCGCCCATCAGGTAGATGTCGCTGCCCATCTTTGCCATGAGATGCTGCTCCCGGGGCAAAAATTCGCCGGCGGCCGTACGCTGCGTCCAGCGCGCGCCGTCAAACTTCCACACGTGATTGGTATCGTTGTTGTTGCTATCGCGGCCGCCGCTCAGATACAGGGCGGTGCCATCGCCAGCCGTTGCATACGCATTGGTGACCGGCGTTGGGCCAGCAGCTGGCGACAATTGCCAGCTGTCGGCGTTGTCGCTGGATAGCCAGGTCTGAATCTGCTGTGGAGTATAGGGGCTGACGGAGACCATGGCCAGCGATGAGCCGATGGTGGCCAGTTGCATGCCATAGACGAAAGGCGCGGACGGCGTGGCGGTTTCCCATCGGCTGTAATGCAGGTCGCTTTCCGCCAGCACGGTGATTTTGTATGGCAGCTGCCATGGCGAACCTGCGATTGGGCGCGCGCAGGTGGTGGGGGCGTCGTAGCACAGCTTTAGTTCCAGCGCGCCGGTGTGCACGCCGGCCGGCAAGCCTGCCCGGGTTTGCAGGCTAAACACGTAGATCAGCGGGCTGCCGGTTGGATCCATCCGGACGTCCGGGTTGAAGACACCGATGTTGTCGGTCAATGCGCCATTGAATGTCTCGCTGATGACCTTGCTGGATTGGGCCGTAATGCCAGCGCGCGCAGGCTGTCCGGGGAAAACCAGGATATCGTCGAGCGTCGATCTGAATGTCAGCCATGAACCGTCATTGGTGGACGAGCCATTGCCGCCATTGCCGCCGTTATTGCCAGGGTTGGTACTGCTGCCATTGCTGCCGCCACCGCCGCCGCCGCAAGCGCTGAGTCCTGCAGCGAGTACGAGTGCGGCAACGCCCGATATATTTTTCTTCAACATGCCTGCCTTTATTTTTTAACAAAGGCCGGGATTGTACTTTATTTAACTAGACAACAGGGCAGCTGACATTCCACGCGGCGTATTCGCCGCGATGCTTGCGGACGGCGACGTGTACCCGCGTGTCACGGTCGCTCTCGAATACCATGCCGACCATGGCCGGAGCGCCGTTGGCTGGCGGCGCCGGCTCCATTGCGGCAAAGCGGAAGGTCAGCGAGCGCTGGCGCGCGCAGCCGGAATTCCCCGCAAACAGCAGGCGCGCGCGCTGCAGCAGTTCGCGATGCTGGCGCAGCAGCGCGGTGGCGTCCTCGTTCGATACGGCCGGGTCCATGCGCACCGTGTATTGCGCTGCGGTGCAGATGACCTTGGGCGTCGCCAGCCACACATACCATTCCGGCGCCGCTGCAGACGGCGACCAGCGCTGTCCCTTGGGCGCCTTGGCGTCATAGATGTAGCTGGTGCGGACCTGGCGGCACAGCTCCGGCGTGTAATGGCGTGGCGATGAATCCACGCGCGCAATCACCTGCCATGGCTGGCCGCGCCGGCGCTGGATGTCGAAGACGGGGGCAAATAGCGATGGTCCGCCGCTGACGCGTGGCGGCACTTGTTCGCGGTAGTACTCGTCAAAGGTATTGCGCTCATCGGCGCTCGGCTCGCGCTGCTGCACGGCTGGCGGCGCAGGGTGCGCGGCATGGACAAGGGTGGCCACGCCGAGCAGCGCGGCGCAAACGAGGGTACGGCGCATTACAGGCCTTTCATGACAATCTGGATCAGCAGGCCGCCGCCTTCGCGGTTGCGCACATGCAGTTCGGCGCCGTGGCGCGTGATGACGCGGTCGACAATCGCCAGTCCCAGACCTGCGCCGTTGGCCTGGCTGCGCGCCTCGTCGAGCCGGGTGAAGGGCTTGAGCAGCTGCTCGATCTGCTCCGGCGGTACGCCGCTGCCATGGTCCTGGACTTCGATGGTCACGCGTTTGGCAGCATGCATGCCTTTGACGCTGCACTTGATGTCGATTTCAGTGTAGTCCGCGCCTGGCGTTTTGCCGTAGCGGCGGGCGTTCTCGATCAGGTTGTTGATGACGCGCTTGATGTCGGTGGCATTGCCCATGGCGTGCGCGCCTGGCGCGATGTCGGTGCCGATCCGCACATCGGGCAGGCGCGCGGCTTCGTGCGCCGTATCCGTCAGCAGTTCGCTGATATCGACATTGATAAAGCTGGCCGCCTCGGTCGGCTTGGCGTAGTCGAGGAACTGGCCGATGATGGCGTCCATCTGGCCGATGTCCGACTGCATGCCCTCGCGCGCTTCCTGCGACAGATTGGCCATCTCCACCTCCAGCTGCATGCGCGCCAGCGGTGTGCGCAGGTCATGCGAGATGCCGGCCAGGATCACGGCGCGGTCGGACTCCACCTGCTGCAGGTCGTCCACCATCTGGTTGAAGCTGCGATTGGCTTCGAGGATTTCAAGCGGGCCTTTTTCCGGCAGCGGCGCCGGGCGCTTGCCCTGGGCGAAGTCGCGTGTGGCCTGCGTCAGGCGGCGCAGCGGCAGGTTAATCAGACTGGAAATGAAGGCGGCGCCCAGCAGCGATACCACCGACACCACGCTGGCCCAGCCCAGCCACTGGATGCCGGTCAGGCCGCGGATGCGCTCGCGCTCGAGCATCAGCCAGTACTGGTCGTCGTCGATATTGAAGCTGACCCAGAAGCCGGCCACGCCATTTACCTTGGACGAGAAGCGCGTGTCCGCACCCAGCTTGGCCTTGACCAGCTTTTCGATGTCCGGCATCAGCGCGTTATCGGCTGGCGGTTCGACCTTGTCGTCGTCCTCGAGCGGGAATACGCGGATGCCCTCGTTCGACACCAGCTCGAACAGCAGCTCGCGCCGCAGTTCGGGCGCGGAGTGGGTGAGGGCGGCGTGGGTGATGGTGACCACCGAGATCACCTGTGAGGAAATCTGCTGCACCTGCGGCTCGTGCTGCACCACGCTGATCATGCCGACCCAGGCCGTCATACTGGTGGTGGTCAGCGCCCCGAGCAGGAAGAAGGTGCGCCAGAATAATCCGCTTTTGAGGCTGGCGATGCGGAGGCCAAAGGGTAGCTTCGACGGCAACTTCATGAACGCGCCCGCGCCTTAGCGCGGCTGGCCCTCCGGAATGAAGACGTAACCCAGGCCCCATACGGTCTGGATGTACAGCGGGCTGGAGGGATCGGGTTCGATGAGTTTGCGCAGGCGCGAGATCTGCACGTCCAGGCTGCGGTCGAATACTTCGTACTCGCGGCCGCGCGCCAGTTCCATGAGCTTCTCGCGCGACAGCGGCTGGCGCGCATGGCGCGCAAACACTTTGAGCACCGAGAATTCGCCGGTGGTCAGCGGCACGGTCTCGCCGTTTTTCTTCAGCGTGCGCGTGCCCAGGTCCAGCACGAACTGGCCGAACTCGAAGGTCTGCGGGGTTTCCGATGGCGCGCCCGGGATTTCGTCCGGACCACGGCGGCGCAGTACGGCGCCGATGCGGGCCACCAGCTCGCGCGGGTTGAAGGGCTTGGGCAGGTAGTCGTCCGCGCCCATTTCCAGGCCGACGATGCGGTCCACGTCCTCGCCTTTTGCGGTCAGCATGATGATCGGCGTCTGGTCGCCGGCGCCGCGGAGGCGGCGGCAGATCGACAGGCCGTCTTCGCCAGGCAGCATCAGGTCCAGTACCAGCAGGTCGTAGCGCTCGCGCAGCCACAGCTTGTTCATGGCCGTGGCGCTTTCGGCGGTGAAGACGTTGAAGCCTTGTTCGGTGAGGTAGCGGCGCAGCAGATCGCGCAGGCGGACGTCGTCGTCCACTACCATAATCTTGGCCGCGTGGCCTTGCGCGTTGGCGTTGTTGTTGCCGGATTCAGTCGTTGTGCTAGTCATTTGGCTGCCAGAATTGTCTTATTCATGTTGCTATGGTAACGTCATATTCGTCCTGCGAATACGAACGCAAGATAACCCATTACAAAGTGTTACAAACTTTACCCATTTAGCCTTACCCCCTCAGGCAAAGCATCATACACTGCGGGCATAGAATCAGTTTTTTAGGAACGCCATGTTCATCGATCACAAAAAAAAATCCGCGGCAGCTAGCGCATCTTTTTGCGTTCGATCCTCCCTGGCTTCCGCGCTTTTATGCTGCGGTTTAATCAGCACCGGCATCGCCCGCGCTGAAGGCCCTGACGGCCCGCGCCGCGAGGTGCCGCAGCATCAGCAAGGCAGTCAGCGTACCGAGCAGCGTCCAAGCAGCGAACAGCGTCAGATCGATACGCGCACTTACGAAGCGCGCGCCGAGGAACAGCGCCGCGCCATGCAGGAAGCCAGCCGCAATGCGGAAATGAGCCGCCGCGTCGGCCGCATGACGCCGGACGAACGCCGTGATCTGCGCCGCCAGATCAACGAAGTGAGCCAGGACCTGTACGCCAATCCCCCCCGTCGTTAATTGCCTGGCAATTAACCATAATAAAACGGCACTATTATTATTTGATTAGTATTGGTTTGTATCAATATTTTCACAGTTGTGCCGTTTTAGTCACAGAATTTCCTTCTTTTTCTATGGTCTGCGTGTAAGATTAATTAATCACACGCAACGCCTTCCGGCCCGAGCGTGCCGTTTGGAGGAAGACCGTGGTTCAAGACGTTGCATCCGCAGCGCCAGCCGCAGGCGAGGGGCCAGAAGCCTCCGGCCCGGCATTGCCTATTGGTTTGGGTAAGCTGGCGGACGGAATTTACATTGATCTTGGGATGAGCAAGCCGGCGCTGGTGGCTGCGGTCACGCACGTCTTTCAGTCGGGCTGGTATTTCATCGGCCTCGATTACCCGGTCCTGATCAAGGCGCTGTACGGGGTGGGGCCGGACACGGGCAGTCAGCAGGCATTGCGCCTGGCCGACGATGTGCGGGTGTTCGACGCAGGCCGTCTGTCGCTGTACAAAAATCCGAAAGTGAGCCTGTCCTACGCCGAGTACTACTTCCAGCAGCTGTACCTGGAAGAGATGACGCTGCCCGACGGCACCGTGATTCCCGAGCGCCCCGTGGCGCTCGATATCGACGAGTTCATCGCCGATATGTGGAACAAGGGCATCCACTTCGGCATCGATGTGGCGGCGGTGAAGGCGGCGATGGCGTCGACCAAGGCCGACCGCATTACCTTTGCCAGCGACCTGGAACCGGAGCCGGGCCAGGATGCCACGGTGGTGGAGGTGTCGTCCGAACTGCACCGCAGCGATGCGCCCAAGGCGCGGCCGGATGGCCGCATCGACCTGCAAAGCTTCCAGAACCGCTTCCCGCAAATCAAGGCGCATATGCGGCTGCTGAAAAAGCTGCCGCCGGTGCCTGGCCTGCCGGGCTTTGACCTGGCGGGACGCAAGACCGACCCGGAGCCGCCCAAGGATCTGACGCTGCGCTTCCTGTCTGGAGAAGGCACCGAGGCCAAGCTGTTCGAGGACGGTGAATACCTGGTCTCGACGCGCGAAGGTTTTCTCAGCGTGGATGCCAAGTCCAACCGCATCTCCATCACCGACAAGATCATCAGCCTGGAAGGTGTGAGCGGCCGTACCACGGGCAATCTGCAACTGGCCGGCGCTTATGAGGAATATGGCGATGTGCAGGAACAGCGCGACGTCACGGGCAGCGATATCACGGTGCATGGCAACGTCTACGGGAATATCCATTCGCGTGGCGGCACGGTAGTGCTGGACAAGAACCTGGTCAGCGGCAGCGTGCATAACGCCGCCGGGAATATCAACATCGCTGGCGTGGCGTCCAACTCGGTGATCTATGCGGCCAACGGCGCCATCACCATCAGCCGCGCCGAGAACTGCGTGATCTCGGGCAGCCGGGTCAAGGTGGAGGAGGCCTCCAACTGCGAGATTATCGGCGACGAGGTGATCGTGGAAGTGGCGGAGGGCTGCGCCATCGCCGGCCGTAACGTCGAAGTGGAAAGCGCCGGCCCGCGCCGCCGCACCGAGATGATGATTTATGTGCTGGTCAAGGACGTGACCCAGTTCGATCAGGAGATCGCGGAACTGGACATGCGTATCGCCGCCTTTGTCCAGGCCAACCAGGCCAGCGAGGAGGAATTGAACCGCATCTCGGCGCTGCCGGATGTGCGCCGCTACCTGGCGCTGGCCGCCAAGCTGCGTACGCAGGAACTGGTGCTGACGCCGGAACAGGGCCAGCATCTGCGCAAGATCGCCGGTGCGGTGGCGGAGGAAATGAAAGCCATGCAGAAGCTGCAACAGGAACTGCAGGTCGGCCATACCCAGATCAAGCTGCTGCAGGACCGGCTGGCGCGCGTGATCGAGCAGAAGATCGAAGCGGCCGGCATTTCGCGCTGCGGTCTGCACATGGTCAGCGGCGACACCATGGTCCGCACCATGCCGTTTGCCGCCGACACCGCGGCGCTGCGCCAACTGCAGCCCAAGGATATCAAGGCGCGCCTGCGCGGCACGCCGACCGGCGGCGAGTTGTTGTTTGCCGATAGCCTGGGTTCACTGGACTGGCATATGAACCCGCACTTGCGGCCTGCGTCCCCTTGAAGCGGCTGGCGCAAGCCCGGCTTAACATGCTAATCTTGGGCTAACATCAAAAAGTGAAGGGCGCTTGCTATGGCGGGCTTCCGACGTACATCTTCCTGGGGATAGCACTGTGTCAGACGACGCTACGGCGCTGGAACAAACTGCGGAAGGCGATCTGCCTGCAGCGATCGTCAGGCGGGCCGACGGCATCTTTTTCGCTGCGGATGCGGCGGCGGTGTCCTGCCTGTCCGCCGTCAGCCAGATTTTCCTCAGCAGCTCCTACTTCACTGGCCTGGATTACGCGGTGTTCAGCAAGATGCTGTACAACGTCGGCCCCGATCTACCGGACACCTTGAAGAACAAGCCTTTGCTGCGTTTTGCCGACAGCATAGAGCCGTTCCATGCGCCACGCCGCGCTTTGTACAAAAACGTCAAGATCATCAACGGCGAGGCGGAGTATTACTTCGAGCCGGTGTTCTTTGAAGTGCCGGACATGCCGCCGCAGCCAGCGCGCCTGAACTTCGACGAATTCGTTTCCGACATGTGGGTCAAGGGCATCCGCTTTGGCATTGATGCGCCGGCGGTGCGCGATGTGATCCTGACAGGGCGGCTGGCGCGCATGATTGTGGCGCGGCGCCTGAATGCGACGCCAGGCAAGGACGCTACCATCGTGGAAGTGTCGCAGGATATCCACCGCAGCAATGCGCCCAAGGAGAAGGGGGATGGCCGGCTGGATTGGCAGACGTTCCAGAACCGCTTCCCGCAGGTGAAACCGCACGTCAAGCTGCTGCGCAAGGTGCCGCGTACACCGGGCGTGCGCGGCTACGAGCTGTCCGGACTGGTGCTGGAGCCGCCGGTGCCCAAGGATATCGAGCTGACTTCGGTGGCCGGTGAAGGCACGCTGATCGAAACCGTCAAAGGCGTGGAATACCTGGTCTCCGCAGTCGAAGGCTTTTTGAGCGTGGACCCCGGCAGCAAGCGTTTGTCGATCGGCCCCAAGATCATCAGCCGCGAGGGCGTGAGCGCGCGCACCACGGGCAATCTGCAACTCACCGGCGAGTACGAGGAGTTTGGCGACGTGCAGGAGCAGCGCGTGGTCGAAGGCGGCAACATCACCATCCACGGCGATGTGTTCGGAAATATCGTGTCGCGCGGCGGCGATATCGTGCTGAGTAAAAATCTGATGGGCGGTACCGCCACCAATGCCGACGGCGCGATACGCGTGCAGGGCGTGGCTTCCGGCGCGGTGCTGCAAACCAAACGCGGCGAGATCGCGCTGACGCGTGCGGAGAGCTGCATCATCTCGGGTACGCGCGTGGTGATCGGCGAGGCGAGCAACTGCGAGATCATGGCCGAGGAAGTGGTCATCAAGGTGGCCGAGGGCTGCGCCATCGCGGCGCGCAAGATCGAGATTCTTCACGCCGGCCCGCGCAAACAGAACGAGATGCTGCTGTATCCGCTGGTGCCGGATACCGCCAAATTCGACAAGAAGATCGCCGAGCTGCAGCCCAAGGTGCAGCACGCGGCGCGCGAGGCCGACAAGCGCAAGGCCGAGATGGATGCGATCACCAGCCAGACCGAGGTCCGTAATTATCTGACGCTGGCGACGCGCGTGCGCAAGCGCGAAGTCACTCTGACGCCAGAGCAGGAGCCGCTGTTCCACAAGATGGCGGAAGCAGTCGGCCCGTCGCTGCGCCAGGTGGCGAAGATATCGCTGGCCATGAAGGCGGCGCAGGTACAGCAGGAACAGGCGCAGGAAGAGGTCAACCAGGTCATCCGCCAAAAGAAGGCGATACAGCGTGGCTCGCGCTGCGTGGTGGAGCTGCTGACTGGCGATGTACTGGTGCGTACCATGAGTTTTGTGCCGGGCGAACCGGCGCCATACGACCGCCCCGCCAAAGAGGTCAAGGCCAAGGTGCGTACCGTAACGCCGGGCATGACGGTGCTGCACTCAGGGCACATCGGCCCGATCAACTGGGCGCCGGACGTGGATTAGCTAGCGGTGATTTTCTGCCAGCGCGCCAACCAGCTCGCGGGCATAGCCGGGCAGGGTGCTGGCGTCGCGGACGCAAATCAGGAGTTTGCGGTCGGCCCATTCGTCGGTGAGCTTGACCATGCGCAGACCATTGCCGCTGCGGCGCGCGGCCGCTTCCGGCAACAGGGCGACGCCGGCGCCGCTGGCGGCCATGCGGCACACGGCTTCAAAGCTGAGCAGACGGATCTTGCAGTGAATGCGCCGGCCCAGCCGCGTCGCCTGTTCGTTGGCGTTCTGCTGAAAAGCGCTGTCGCCGGCCAGGCCGATGAAGTCGTGATCCAGCGCATCCGCAAACGCCATGTGGCGCTTGTGGCCAAGCGCGTGCGCCAGCGGATGGCCGCGTGCCATGACCAGCACCAGTGGATCGTCACGGAAGGGAAAGGTCTGCAGCGCGCCACGGTCCACGGCGTCCGAGATGATGCCGATGTCGGCGGCGCCGTCCGCCACGGCACGCGTGATTTCGCGGCTCAGGCGTTCTTCCAGATTGATGCTCAGTTGCGGATGCGCCTTGAGGAAGCTGGCCAGTGCGTCCGGCAGGAATTCGGTCATGGCCGAGGTATTGCACAGCAGGCGCACCTGGCCTTTGAGGCCGGTGGCAAACTGCGCGAGATCGGCCTGCATATCGCTGACCTGGCGCAGGATGGTACGGGCGTGCTGCAACAGCGTACGGCCAGCTTCGGTGGGCTCGGCGCCGCGGCGGCCGCGTTCCAGCAGCGGCACGTTGAGCGCTTCTTCCATGCCGCGTATGCGCGCACTGGCCGATGGCAGCGCCAGATGCGACAGCTGCGCACCAGCCGTGATACTGCCGCTTTCAGCGACATGAATAAATAGCTGCAAGTCAGTCAGGTCGAAGCGCATCGCTTTGTGCCTATGGAAATTCCGAAGTCTGGCTCAGTATATTCCAGATTTTCAAGTGCCGCGCCAGCGCTCAGAATGGCTGGCATGGACATCTTCTTCATTACCCTGGTTTTCATCCTGGCCGGCATGGTTAAAGGCGTGACGGGCATGGGCTTGCCGACGGTGGCAATCGCGCTGCTTTCCCTGCGCATGCCGCCGCTGGAAGCCGCCGCGCTGCTGATTGTGCCTTCGGCTGTTACGAATGTATGGCAGCTGGCTGCCGGGCCTGCGCTGTATCCGCTATGGCAGCGTTTCAAGTGGGTGATGCTGGCGGTGTGCGCCGGCGTTGCGCTGGCTTTCCTCCTAGGCGCTGCATCGTGGAGTGGCGCGGTGCTCGGGCTGGCGCTGGCCGGCTATGGCTTGCTGGGCCTGACGGGCTGGCGCTTGCACGTGGCGCCGCACAACGAGCGCTGGGCCGGGCCGCTGGCCGGGGCCGCCACCGGCGTCATGGCTGGCGTTACTGGTGTATTCGTGATGCCGGTGGCGCCCTATCTGCAAGCGCTCAACCTCGACAAGGATGACCTGGTGCAGGCGCTGGGCATGGCGTTTACCGTCGGTACGCTGGCACTGGCCGTGATGCTGTCGTTGCGCGGCCAGTGGCATGTCACGGCGGCGGGGAGTTCTTTGCTGGCGCTGGTCCCATCCGGCATCGGCATGGTGCTGGGCCAATGGCTGCGTGACCGCATGCAGCCCGCCGTGTTCCGCCGCTGCTTCTTCATCGCGCTGCTGGCGCTGGGCATACATCAGCTGGCGCGTCTCATTACAGGGTAACTTTGCCGCGCAGCTGTTTGCGTTCGCCGTCCTTGGCCTTGCCATCGAGGCGGCGGCGCTGTGAGCTGCGGGTCGGTTTGGTCGGCCGGCGTACGGTCGGCAGGACGGCGACGCTATCGACCAGCTCCTGCAGGCGGCGCAGCGCATCTTCCTTGTTTGCCTCCAGGCTGCGCGACTGCTGCGCTTTCAGCACCACCACACCTTCCCGCGTGATGCGGGTGTCGCGCAGTGCCAACAGGCGTTCCTTGATATGTTCGGGCAGCGACGAAGCCGTGATGTCGAAGCGCGCATGCACGGCGTTGGACACCTTGTTCACATTCTGCCCGCCCGGCCCCTGGGCGCGGATGGCGCTGAATTCCACTTCGTTCGGATCGATGTTCATGCGCGGATTGTAGCAAACGTGCATAGCTGCCGGAGAAGGTTGACGCTAGTCAACGCCTGACAGTGGGGTCACGGTTAGGATGATACTTGCTGTTCTCCGAACGAAAGGATCATCATGTCTTCCTCGACCACGCAGACAAATGAGTCATGCCAGTACCTGGTTTTCCGGCTCGGCGGACTCGATTACGCGCTCGACTTCAGTAAAGTCCAGGAGCTGCGTCCCTTAAAGGCGCTGGAGCGCTTTTCCTCGGATGGTGAAATCGTCAGTGGCGTGGTGGTATCGCGCGGCGTCATCATGCCGATTGTCGATATGCGGATTGCCTTCGGCCCGCGTCCACCGCAGCACGATCCGTTGACGGATGTGATTATCCTCAAGCTGTCCAGCTGTGTGATGGGGATGGTGGTGGATGGCGTGACGGATATCGTCGCCTTGAAACCGGCCCAGATCCAGCCGATTGCCGGTGCCGGCGCGGTTGATTATCTGGTCGGCCTGGGGGAAGTGGAAGGGCGCCGGCTGATTGTGGTGGACATCGACAAGCTCATGTCCATCCGCAAAGTGCAGTTCGGCGCCCGGCAGGCGGCTTAGCGGCCGTGAGCCGTTAAGCCAAAGCCTCCAGCTGCTCATTCAAGGCCAGCCACTGTTCTTCCAGTTCGCCCAGGTCCTTGGTGAAGAACGCCTGATCGGCCAACAACTGCTTCAGCTTGGCCTTGTTGGCCGCGTCGTAGATTGATTCCTCGCCCAGTTGGGCATCCACTTCCGCTTTCTGTGCCGTGCGTTTGGCGATCTGCTCGTCCAGACGCTTGACCTTCTGCTCGATCGGCTTGCGCAGCGCGGACAGGCGCTGACGGTCTTCCGCTTCCTTGCGCTTCTGTTCCTTGGTGTTGACGACCGGCGCTTCAGCTTCGGCTTTTGACGGCGCCACTGGCGACTGCACCGGGAAGGCAGTCTTGTTGTCCTTGCCCGCTGCCGGCAGCACATCGGTGCCTTTACCCAGCTTGGTCTGGAACAGCCAGTCCTTGTAATCATCCAGGTCGCCGTCGAACGGTTGCAGCTTGCCGTCAGCGACGATGATGAACTGGTCGGTGGTGGCGCGCAGCAGGTGGCGATCGTGGGATACCACCACCAGCGTGCCTTCAAACTGCGCCAGCGCTTCGGTCAGCGCTTCGCGGGTTTCCAGGTCCAGGTGATTGGTTGGTTCATCCAGCAGCAGCAGGTTAGGGCGCTGCCACACGATCAGGGCCAGTGCCAGGCGCGCCTTCTCGCCGCCGGAGAATGGCGCGATCGAACTGGTGACCATGGTGCCCGGGAAGTTGAAGCCGCCCAGGAAGTTACGCAGCTCCTGCTCACGCGTGGTCGGCGCAATCTTCGCCAGGTGCCACAGCGGCGACTCGTCGTGACGCAGCATCTCCACCTGGTGCTGGGCGAAGTAGCCGATGTTCAGGCCCTTGCCGGTGGTGGATTCGCCGGTCAGCGGCGCCAGTTCGCCTGCGATGGTTTTGATCAGCGTGGATTTACCTGCGCCGTTCACACCCAGCAGACCGATACGCTGGCCTATCTGCAGCGAGAAGTTGATGCCGTGGACGATGGTTTTTTCGGAGATCTCGCCGGTCTTCTGGTCTTCGCTGCGGTAGCCGGCGTCGACGTCCTCCATCACCAGCAGCGGATTTGGCGCGTTCAGCGGCTCGCGGAATTCAAACGAGAATTCGGCAGCAGCGCGCAGCGGCGCCAGTTCTTCCATCTTGGCCAGCGCCTTCATGCGGCTCTGCGCCTGGCGGGCTTTGGAAGCTTTGGCCTTGAAGCGTTCGATGAACGACTCCAGGTGGGCGCGTTTGCGCTGCTGCTTCTCGAGCGCACCGGCGGCCAGCGCCATCTGCGCTGCGCGCTGGCGCTCGAAGGCCGAGTAGTTGCCCGAGTAGCGTTTCAGCTTGCGTTCGTCGATGTGCACGATGACGTTGACGATTTCGTCGAGGAAGTCGCGATCGTGGGAGATGATGAGCAGCGTGCCGGTATAGCGTTTGAGCCAGTCTTCCAGCCAGATGATGGCGTCCAGATCCAGGTGATTGGTTGGTTCGTCCAGCAGCAGCAGGTCGGAAGGGCACATCAGCGCTTGCGCCAGATTCAGGCGCATACGCCAGCCCCCCGAGAAGCTGGCCACGGGGCGCTGCATCTGGTCGAGCGAGAAGCCAAGACCCAGCAGCAGCTGTTCGCCGCGCGACTGCACGGTGTAGGCGTCGGCGTCGGCCAGGGCGCTGTAGATCTCGCCCATGGCGATGCCGTTTTCGGTGGACTCAGGCTCGGTTTCCAGGCGCTCCAGTTCCGCTTGCAGCTTGCGCAGGTTGACGTCGCCGTCGATGGCGTAGTCCAGCGCGGCGCGTTCCAGCGGCGGGGTTTCCTGCGCCACGTAAGCGACGCGCCATTTGGCCGGGAAGTCGATGTCGCCCTGGTCCGGGTGCAGCTCGCCGCGCATCATCGCGAACAGGCTGGATTTACCGGCGCCATTGGCGCCGATCAAACCGATCTTGTCGCCCGGATTGAGGGTGACGTCTACTTGTTCCAGCAGCGGCTTTACGCCGCGCATCAGGCTTACTTGATTGAAGCGAATCATTCGTGGTTCTTCTTAGAGTTTCAGTTGGTCTGCCGTCAGCAGGAAGACCATGTCGTCGCCATTGCTGGTGGTGAGCCAGGTCAGTCCCAGTTCACCAAATGCGGCTTCAGCGAATTCCTTTTCATTGCCGATTTCAACGATCAGCAGGCCATCATCGGTCAGACGTTCAGCAGCGCCGGCGACAATGCGGCGCACGATGTCCATGCCGTCCTTGCCGCCGTCCAGCGCCAGTTCAGGCTCCGCGCGGTATTCCATCGGCAGCTTGCTCATCGACGACGAGTTCACATACGGTGGATTGGTGATGATCAGGTCATACTTCTTGTCCGGTACATTGGCGTACAGGTCGGACTGGATCAGCGTCAGGCGGTCTTCCAGTTCGTAGGTCGCCACGTTGCGCTTGGCGACTTCCAGCGCATCGGCCGAAATATCGACGGCATCCACGTGCGCGTCCGGGAAGGCGTCGGCCATCATGATAGCCAGGCAGCCGGAGCCCGTGCACAGTTCCAGAATGTTGGACACATTCTCTGGCTCGTTGACCCACGGCGCAAAGTATTCTGGAATCAGCTCGGCGATGAAGGAGCGCGGTACGATGGTGCGCTCGTCAACATAGAACTTGTAAGTGCCCAGGAAGGCTTCGTTGGTGATGTAGGCCGCCGGCACGCGATCGTTGACGCGGCGGTCGATCACGGCCATCACCGCCGCGATTTCTTCCGGCAGCAGCTTGGCGTCCAGGAATGGATCGAGCAGGTCCAGCGGCAGCTTCAGCGTGTGCAGGATCAGATAGGCTGCTTCGTCATACGCTTCCGTGCTGCCATGGCCGAAGAACAGCTGGGCGGTGTTGAAGCGGGTGACGGCGTAGCGCAGCAGGTCGCGCGGCGTGGTGAATGGAGTCGTGTTCATGGCTATCTCGGTAAAACGGTCATCGGAGCCCACGCCGCACTGCTGTTACGTCAGCAGGTTTTCCAGCGTGCGGCGATAGATATTCTTCAGCGGATCGACAAATCGCAGCTCGATATGCTCATCGATCTTGTGGATACTTGCGTTGGGAGGACCGAATTCTATCACCTGAGGGCAGATCTGAGCGATAAAGCGGCCGTCCGACGTGCCGCCAGTGGTCGACAGTTCCGTGTCCACGCCGGTTTCCGACTTGATCGCCGACGACAGCGCATCGCTCAGGGTGCCGCGCGGGGTCAGGAATGGCAGGCCGCTCAGCGCCCACTTGATGTCGTAGTGCAGATTGTGCTTGTCCAGGATGGCGTGAACGCGGCGTTTCAGTTCCTCGTGCGTGCTGGCGGTCGAGAAGCGGAAGTTGAAGTCGATGACCATCTCGCCCGGAATCACGTTGTTGGCGCCCGTGCCGGCATTAATGTTGGACATCTGCCAGGAGGTCGGCAGGTAGTACTCATTACCGTGGTCCCAGACTTCGGCAGCCAGTTCGGCCAGCGCAGGTGCGCCCAGGTGGATCGGGTTCTTTGCCAGCTGCGGGTAGGCGATGTGGCCTTGCACGCCCTTGACCGTCAGCTTGCCGGACAGCGAACCACGGCGGCCATTCTTGATCATGTCGCCCAGGGTTTCGTCCGAGGTTGGCTCGCCGACGATGCAGTAGTCCAGCGTTTCGCCGCGCTCTTTCAAGATGTTACAGACGATGACGGTGCCGTCGGTGGCCGGGCCTTCTTCATCGCTGGTAATCAGGAAGGCAATCGAGCCTTTGTGGTCGGCGTGCTTGGCGATGAACTCTTCACAGGCGACGACGAAGGCGGCAATGGAGGTCTTCATGTCCGCCGCGCCACGGCCATACAGCTTGCCGTCGCGATGGGTCGGGGTGAAAGGCTGCGAGCGCCATTGTTCGACCGGGCCGGTAGGCACCACGTCGGTGTGACCGGCGAATACCATCACTGGCGAGGTTGTGCCACGGCGCGCCCACAGATTGGTCACGCCATTCGATTCGATGGTTTCGCAGACGAAGCCCAGTGGGGTCAGCAGGTCGATCAGGTGCTGCTGGCAGCCCTTGTCGTCCGGCGTGACGGAGGACAGGGAGATCAGCTTTTCGGTCAGCGCCAGGGTCTTGGATGGAGTCATATCAGCTATTGAAGATTTGTTGATACTGCGCGTCGGAGAAACCGACGGAGAAAGTGCCATTCTTGTCCAGCACCGGGCGCTTGATGACGGATGGATTTTCCAGCATCAGCGCGATGGCTGCTTCATCGTCAACGATGGACGCCTTGCGTTCATCGGACAGCGCGCGCCAGGTAGTGCCCTTGCGGTTCACCAGCACATCGCGCGACAGGTGTTTGAGCCAGCCGGCGACGATGTCGCGGGTCAGGCCCTGTTTTTTGAAATCGTGGAAAACAAAATCCTGCTGCTGGTCGGCCAGCCAGGTGCGTGCTTTTTTGACGGTATCGCAGTTAGGGATGCCGTAGACGGTAATGGTCATGATCGTTCGGGAAAGTTGGACCCGGTAGGATACCACGCCATGCAGGCCCGCTCATAGCGGCGGCCCATCGGTAAAAACTGGTTTCACCAATTATCAAATCGTCATTTACCATGATGATAGCTATACTTGCGAGAATATTTTGATAACAATGAGAGAACGGCATGAAAATCAAACCAATCATCTTCGCGACGATCGCCGCCTTGGCAATGGGCGCATCCGCCGCCCAGGCAACGGTGCTGGACTTCGACACTTTGGGTGCTTGCAACAGCGCTTCCAATGGCAGCGGCAGCGTCGTTGCCTGCGGTGACTGGAGCGCCATCTCGCAGGCCTACGGCGATGTGGCCGGCGTGGTCGACGTGCAGTACTCGGCGCCGCGTATTCCAGGCAGCTCGCTGCAGTGGTGGTCTGCCAGCTACAACACGCTGCATGGCATCGTGTTTGCACCAGGTGGCAACGACAACTCGAAAGCCCGTATTGATCTGGTGTCGCTGAACGGCCAGGCTGTCACGCTGTCGCACTTCGATCTGGGCGCCTATTCCAACACGACCCGCAACACCAAGATCACCATTTCGGACCTGAGCGGCCATGTGCTGATGAACTATGCCGGCACCGTGGGCAACGACAATCCTAATGGCCCAAGCAGTTTTAATGGCAGCTGGACTGGTGCAAGCGGCATCCGTATCGAGTGGGAAGATAATGCCTACAACGTCGGCATCGATAACATCACCTACAGCATGGCGCCAGTCCCTGAGCCAGAAACCTACGCCATGCTGATCGCCGGCCTGGCTGCGTTGGGTGTGGTGGCGCGCCGCCGCAAGGCCTAAGCGTTAGGGAAGCTGATAAACGACGCGGGCACGGCCTCCGTCAGCCAGACGCCGTTCTCAGACACGTAGAACTGGTGGCCTTGCTGATGCATGGCCTGCGCCCGGACCTCCAGTATTACGGGCTTGCCATGACGTTGGCCGACATTCATCGCAGTGTCTTTTTGCAGCGAAAGATGGACGTGGTTACGTGATCTCGCGTGTAAGCCGCTGGCTTTGATCGAGTCGACAAACCGGCTGGCGGTACCGTGGTAGAGGATGGCGGGCGGTGTCGCAGGTGGCAGCGCCAGATCGACACTCGCAACGGAATGGCCCTGATTAGCGCGTATCGACAGACCGTCTTCGCTCAAGGCGAAGCGCTTTTTATCGCTGGTGGCGACCACTTCCTCAAGCTCTGAGCGCGTGAACGCTTTGCCATGCGCGGCTGATTTTTCCAGCAGCTCCGCCACATTGGCCCATCCATGCTGGTCCAGCTGAAGGTTCACGGTTTCTGGCGCGTGCCGCAGAATCAGCGACAGGAATTTGCTGGTACTTTCCAATTTATTCTTATTCATGGCTGAAAATTATACAAGAACCGTTTGCCAATTCGCTACTGCGTGGTGCCGAGCCGTTCCAGGATAGGCTTGCGATAGCGTCGGCTCATTCGCAGGCGTTTGGCATTGTGCAGGACGACCTCGTACTCGCCGTCCTCGCGGATCTCCAACGCGCTGACGCGGTCGAGATTGACGATGGCAGAGCGGTGGATACGCGAGAAGCCATGCGTTGCCAGCAGCGCGTCTAGATCCGCCAGGCTGCGGCGTAGCATATAGGTCTTGCTGCCGGCATGCAGTGTCGAGTAGTAGTCGCTGGCTTCAATCCAGTCGATGTCGGTGAATTTCACTACTTCCAGTGCGCTGCCGTTCTTGATGATGAAGCGCCTGGTTTCGCTGCTGGTCTGCAGGCGCTCTTTTGCGCGCGCCAGCACACGTTCAAAGCGCTGATCGTCGAAGGGCTTCAACAGGTAGTCCAGTGCCCCCACTTCAAACGCGCGCAGTGCGAACTGATGGTGAGCGGTGACGAACACAATCGCGAAGGCCGGCGCCGGACCGATACGCTCAAGCAGCTCGAAGCCGTCGCACTCCGGCATTTCTATGTCGAGGAATACCAGGTCGGGTGTAAGGCTGGCTATCGCGGTGATGGCTTCTTCGGCCGAGCCGCATTGGCCTACGATGGTGATTTCCGCGTCGCGCGCAAGCAGTGCGGCGACATTGCTGCGTGCCAGAGGCTCGTCGTCGACGATCAGGGCGCGTAACAAATTCCTGCTGTTGTCCATTAATGCTCGCGGTAAGGCAGGGTGATGGTGGCCACCACACCGGTACTGGCGTGGTTTTGCAGCGTCAGGTCCGAGGCGTTACCGTACAAGGCAAGCAGGCGCTGACGCGTATTGCTGATGCCTACCCGTTCCTCAAGACGCTCTGGCAGCGGCGGGCCGTCATTGGAGACACACAGTGCGAGCGTGTCGCCATCGCGGCTGGCGGCTACCTTCAGTTCTCCACCCCTGGCGCGTTTGGCGATGCCGTGCTTGATCGCGTTTTCCACCAGCGCCTGTACGACGAAGTCCGGCACCTGCGCCTTCATGAGGTCATCGGGAATATCGATTTGGTAGCGCAGCCGTTCGGCAAAGCGCATCTGCTGTATCGCCAGATATTTACGCAGAAATTCGATCTCCTCTTCCATGCTCACAAATTGACGCTCCGATTGGTCGGTGACACGGCGCAGCAGGTCTCCCAGCGCCGCGATCATCGCAATCGCCTCGTTATCCTTTTTTTCGCGTATCAACCCGGTGACGGCATTGAGTGAATTGAAAATGAAATGCGGTTCGATTTGTAGTTTGAGCGCAGAGAGCTGTGCCTGCGCGAGCAGTTCGGCAAGCTGCGCGCTCGCCGTTCGCTGGTGCAAAAGGCGGTTATGCGCGTCCAGCATCAACGCCAGCGTGACGACGGCGCCGTACAGCAGAACATCAATCACCAGCGTGCCGAGGAACTTGGATTTCCAGAGTAGCTCGAAAGAGCCGGGACCGGCCGCATAGGCAAATGGATTGGTCTGGTGCTCCAGCAGCGCCGCCCATGTCGCCCACACCCAGCCAATTGCCAGGCAGGCTGCGATATGCACTCCCCATGGCGCGGCCGCGCGGGACGGAAGGTGGAAACGCTGCAGCAGCGCCAGTATGGCGGGAGTCAGCACCGCCCAGGGCGCCCAGGAGGCGGCGGTTACGATAAATAAGGTCAGCCAGGCGTGATGCATGCCCATCGCGCGCATCGAGGCCACGGTCTGGATGGCGTCGAACAGGGCGATCGCCAGCCAGCCACCAGCCACGTAGCGCCATGAACTGGCCAAAGAATGGGAGCTTGATTTCATGGCGCAATCATAGGGGAAAAGCAGCCCGGCAGCGACGTTTTGCAGCGAATTCACGAAAGCGTGCAGGCAAGCGCCTCGTGTCGCCGTGCTCGCGATGGGACACTCCACAGCTTCTAACTCGGAGGATAAATAATGAATCGACGCGATCTTTTCCGTTTGGCGGCGGCCATGGGGCTGGCAGCGGCAATTCCCAATATTGGGAACGCCAGGCCGCAGCAGGCTTTGTCCAACCCGCTGCAGCCGCCAGCGGAAGGCAGCATCCCCGTGGCCGTCCTGCTGTCGGATGGCGCGGTCGTCATCGATTTCGCAGGACCGTGGGAAGTATTCCAGAACGTCAGCGTCCCCGGACGGGCGACGGAACCGGTGTTCCAGCTTTATACGGTGGCTGAAACCACTGCGCCGGTCAAGGCTGGCGGCAGCATGACCATCGTGCCGGAATATACCTTCGCCACAGCGCCTGCGCCCAAGATCATTGTTATCCCCGCGCAGGGCGAACCCACCGAAGCCATGCTGGCCTGGATACGCGAGGCGGCGCGCACTGCGGACCTGACCATGTCGGTTTGCACCGGCGCCTTTGTGCTGGCCAAAACAGGCCTGTTGTCCGGCAAAGCCGCAACCACGCACCATAGCGCCTATGCGCAATTCGTGATGGCGTTCCCTGACGTAGCGCTCAAACGTGGCGCGCGTTTTGTCGAATCAGGCCGTTTCGCCAGCTCCGGCGGCCTTTCGTCCGGTATCGATCTGACGCTGCGCGTTGTGGAACGCTACTTTGGGCGCGCTGTGGCGCTCAATACTGCGAACACCCTGGAATACCAGGGGCAGGGCTGGCTGGATCCCGCCTCCAATATGGTATATGCCAAGCGCCGGAAATCGACTGCGCAGCACCCGCTGTGTCCTGTCTGCGAAATGGATGTCGATAAGGCGAACGCGCCGTCGTCGGTCTATCAAGGCCGGACATACTACTTTTGCATGGCTTCTCACCAGAAGATTTTCGACGCCAGTCCGGCCAGATTTTTAAGCTAAGTTTTTGCTGGCGGGGGCCAGATAGGGGCCGGGGTGGTTTAGCCGCCACGGCCACTGAGCTTTTGCTCCACAACAGGAGACTTTAAGCTTACAATTCCAAAAAAGATTCTTGTCGGAAATACCATTTTGGCCCCTACATGAGCAATTCCGGAGTTATTTCGCCCGCTCCCGCTGATTCTCTGGTCCAGCGGCTAACGCGCATGAACCTGCAGCTGCTGACCATCACCATGCTGCTGACGTTTGCCTTGTTGGCCACCGCGACCTGGTATGTCGCGCGCGCTCACCAGCTGCATGCCGCCCAGCTCAGCGCGCGCCAGCTGGCCAACAGTGTGTCGCCGATGATGGTGTTTGCCGACCGTGCTGCTGCGCGCGGCGAGCTGGAAGCCTTCTCCCGCCGCAGCGATCTGCTGCTGGTGCAGGTACAGACACAGACCGGTGAGGTGTTTGCGCAGTGGCAGGCCGTTGAGAGCGCGCCGCTGCCGCGTGTGATGCCACCGGCCGCCGCCAGCCAGCAGGAGGGCGCAGCGTCAGCGACCCTGCGCGGCCTGGAAGTGTGGACACCGATACAGTTGAAAGGCGAGACAGTCGGTGTACTGGTGCTGCGCGAAAGCCTGGATGGTTTGCGCACTTCTGTACTGGTACTGAGCGCAGTGGCCATGGCCTTGATTACAGTGGCCATCCTGGTAGCCTGGCGCGGCCTGCTTCTGGTGCAGCGCCGCGCACTGGCGCCGCTGGTCGAACTGTCCAACCTGGCCGAGCACATTGCCCGCGAACGTGATTACAGCAAGCGTGCCAATGTCTACCGTCCCGACGAGGTAGGGCGCCTGACCGAACGTTTCAACGATATGCTCAAGCGGATTGAGGTCTGGCAGGCAGACCTGCACCAGAAACTCGAACAGGAGCAGGAGGCGGGCCAGCAGTTCCAGCAACTGGCGCACAAGGACAGCCTGACTGGCCTGCCCAACCGCCTGTACTTCCAGGGCGCTTTGCAGCGTTACATTGGCGCCAGCGTCGAACGGCACGAGCTCATGGCGCTGATGTTCATCGATCTGGATAACTTCAAAACCGTCAACGATAAACATGGCCACGACGCTGGCGACGAGGTACTGTGCGAAGTTGCGCGCCGCATGACCAGCGTGGTCCGCTCGCGTGATGTGCTGTGCCGCCTGGGAGGCGACGAATTTGCGCTGATCCTGCCGGAGCTGCCAGATGAAGCAGCCGCCGAGCAAATGGCGCAACGCCTCATCGATGCGGTACGCGTCACCATGACCATACGCAGCCAGATCATGCCGATCGGCGCCACGGTGGGACTGGCGTTTGCGCCTGTCGATGCCAATGATCCGGCTGCGCTGCTCAATGCCTCGGACCAGGCCATGTACGAGGCCAAGCGGGCTGGCAAGAACTGCTACCGGAGGGCGCTGCGTGCGGCCGCGTAGTGCCTTGCTGCTATGGGCAGCCTGCCTGTCAACGGCAGCGCTGGCGCAGCAGCAGCCGGCCAGCCTGGAGGACCTGCTGCGGCAGACGCCGACCGATGTCACGCGTGACGTCGAAGAGTCCACATCGTCGCGCTTTGCGCAGAGCAGTTCGCAGGCGCCGTCCGTCACCTACGTCGTCACGGATACGGATATCGCACGCTATGGCATGCGCAATATGGCCGATATCCTGCGCAGCATGCCGGGGCTGTATGTCACTGCCGACGGCAACTTCACTTACGTTGGCGCCCGCGGCCTGGGACGGCCTGGCGATTTCAATGCGCGCCTGCTGTTCCTGATCGACGGCATGCGCGTCAACGAGAACATTTACGATGCGGGCCTGCTGGGCAGCGAATTCTTTGTCGACGTCGATTTGATCGACCATGTCGAATACGCGCCTGGTCCCGGCTCTGCGCTATACGGGAATAACGCCTTCTTCGGCGTGGTCAACATCATTACCAAGGGCACCGACAAGCTGCACGGCTTGCAGGTGCGGGCCAGCGCGGATTCGGACCGTACACGCGAGGTGCGCGCCAGCGTCGGTCACCGCTCGGAGCAGGGCTGGGAGGCCACGCTCGGACTAAGCGCCTTTGAACAGAGCGATATCGCCCCACCTTATGACTTGCGGCCCCAGGATGCCGAGGCTGTCAAACCGCTCAGTTGGGACCGTGGGCGGCGCCTGCTGGCCATGGCCAGGTATGGCGGTCTCACGCTGCGCGCGGGCGCCAGCCACCGCGAACATGGCATCCCGGCGTATATGGGGCCGGATGCGCCGATCCGCTTCCTGCAGGACCGCCGAGTCTTCAACAACAACTTCATCGCGGCTGAATATCAGCGCGACCTGGGCGAGTGGAACCTGTATGGTGCGGTTTCTTCGAAGCGCAGCGACTACTTGGGCGCCTACGCCTTTCTGCGTGAAGACTTGACGCCCATGGTCTTCGACAATCACTCGCTGGGGCGCTGGTATAACCTGGACCTGCGCATTGGCACGCGGCGCTGGCATGACCATGAAGTGATGGCGGGCTTTGAGTACCAGTACGACCGCACGCAGCAAATCATCGAAGGCCCGGCGGGCGAAGAGCCGGATGACTACTTCTTTGGCGAAAACCGGCGGCGCGGCCTGTTCTTGCAGGATACGTGGCAGGTCAGCGATCATCACCGCCTGACGCTCGGCCTGCGCCATGACAGCGCGATGATAGGCGGCTCCACGGTCAATCCGCGCTTCGCCTGGATCTGGAGCGGCGTGCCGGATGCATCGCTGAAGCTGATGTACGGCAGCGCCTTCCGCGAAGCCAACCTGTACGAGTACCGCGCTAACGCGCCGATGGACGCGCCGCTGCCGAGGCCCGAGCGCATACGTACGCTGGAATTGGCGTGGGACCACGCGCTTGGGCGTAATTTCCAGTACCGCGCATCGGTGTATCTGTCGCGGATACGGGATCTGATTAGCCTGAGAATGGACTATCCGGTATTTGAGAACAGCGGCCCGATACGCAACCTGGGCGCGGAGCTGGGGCTGGAGCAGCGCTGGGCTGGCGGCCAGCAATTGCAGGCCTCAGTGTCTTTGCAGCGCACCACCGACGACACAGGCCGCCGGCTCGATAATTCGCCGCGCGCGCTGGTCAAGCTGCTGTACACGCAGCCGTTGCAAGGTGATCGCCTGCGGCTGTCGTGGCAAGTGCTCGGCGAGAGCCGCCGCACCAGCGGCCCGCAGGCGCTGCCAGGTTACGCGCTCTTGAACACTACCTTGTTATGGCGTCCGGCCAACGACACCGATGTGGCGCTGTCCTTGTACAACGCCGGGGATGTGCGCTACTACGACCAGCCAATTGCCGTCGGCGCGCCATTGCGGCAGCCAGGTCGCGTAGTGCGCCTGAGTTTAACGCGGCAGTTCGGACCATGAACGCCTTGCGCCGATTGCTCGCCTGGGTGTTGTTGGCGATGCTGCCATTGCCGCAGGCTTGCCTGGCACAGGACCAGCTACAGTTGAAGGCGGCTTTCATCTACCGCTTCGCGCAGCTGACAGAATGGCCGCCGCCACCGGCGCGCGAGTTCACGTACTGCATAGCTGGCGATGCGCGTTTGCAGGAAGCCTTGCGCGCGCTGATGCAAACCACGCCATCCAATGCTTCAACACACACGCTGCTGCTGAACGAGCCGCAACGCGTGCCGCAGTGCCAGTTGCTGGTGCTCGGAATCGGTGCGCGCGGCGACCTGCGGCGCTGGCATGAGGTGCTGGCAGATGATCCCGTGCTGGTGATTGGCGATAGCGCCGATGCCTTCCGCAGCGGCGCCAGTATCGGCCTGGTGATCGAGCCGAACGGCCTGGCCTTCCGCATTAATCAGACGGAGGCCAGGCGGCGCGGCCTCACACTCAGCTACCAGATGCTGAAGCTGGCGCGTGAGGTGAAGTAGGGCGTTCAGGTATTGAGGGTGAACTCGGTGAAGGAAGCTTCGCTGGCCGGGGCCTTGGTCTCTTCTTCCTTGGTGGCCGCGCTGTCCGGGCCATTGTTCAGGAGCCACAGCAGGTTGGTGGCGGAATCGGCGTTAGCCAGGGCTTCGTCCTGGCTGACCAGGCCATCATGCACCAGCTTGAGCAAGGACTGCTCGAATGATTGCGAGCCAGGCGACATGCTCTTTTCCATCGCTTCCTTGATCTGGCCGATTTCGCCTTTTTCAATCAGGTCCGAGATGTAGCGGGTGTTGACCATCACTTCCACCGCTGCCGAACGCGTGCCGCCGTTGAGGGAACGGATCAAGCGCTGCGAGACGATCGCCTTGACGGTGCTTGACAGGTCCTGCAGCAGCGCTGCGCGGTTTTCGATCGGGTAGAAGCTGATGATGCGGTTTAGCGCGTTGTAGCTGTTATTCGCATGCAGCGTCGCCAGTACCAGGTGGCCTGACTGCGCGTAGGCCAGCGCTGCGGCCATGGTTTCCTTGTCGCGGATTTCGCCGATCAGGATGCAGTCCGGCGCCTGGCGCATGGAGTTGCGCAGGGCGGTGTAGAAGTCCTTGGCATCGCTGCCGATCTCGCGCTGGTTGACAATGGATTTCTTATTGCGGAACAGGTATTCGATCGGATCTTCCAGCGTCAGGATATGGCCGGAGCGCAGTTCGTTGCGGTGATCCAGCATGGACGCGATGGTGGTCGATTTGCCCGAACCGGTGGAGCCCACCAGCAGCAGCAGGCCGCGCTTTTCCATGATGAGGTCTGCCAGCACGGGCGGCAGCTGCAAATCTGCCAGTACGGGGATGGTGGCGGGTACAAAGCGGAATACGGCGGAGATGGTGCCGCGCTGCTTGAACGCGGACAGGCGGAAGCGCCCCAGGTTGGGCACGGACACGCCCATGTTCAATTCATTGGTGGCCGCCAGTTCCTCCATCTGCTCCGGCGAGGCGATTTCCGCCAGCAGGGCATGGATGTTTTCAGGCTCCAGCTTTTGCTGGTTGATGGGAATCAGGTTGCCGTTGATTTTGATGTGCACCGGGGAGTTCACGGCAAAGAACATGTCAGACGCGTTCTTTTCCTTCATCAGCTGGAACAAACGATCCATGGCCATGATGATCTCCCCGGTTGGCTTACAGCTTATACAGCTTAGATACCGCGCAGCAGTTCGTTGATGCCGGTTTTCGAGCGGGTCTGTGCATCGACGCGCTTGACGATCACCGCGCAGTACAGCGAGTACTTGCCGTCATCCGATGGCAGCGAGCCCGATACCACCACCGAGCCCGAAGGTACGCGGCCGTAGGTGATTTCGCCGGTGGTGCGGTCATAGATCTTGGTCGACTGGCCAATGTACACGCCCATCGAGATCACCGAGTTCTCTTCCACGATCACGCCTTCAACGATTTCCGAACGGGCGCCGATGAAGCAGTTGTCTTCGATGATGGTTGGATTGGCCTGCATTGGTTCCAGCACGCCGCCGATGCCGACGCCGCCCGACAGGTGGACGTTCTTGCCGATCTGCGCGCACGAACCCACGGTGGCCCAGGTGTCTACCATCGCGCCTTCATCGACGTAGGCGCCGATGTTGACGTAGGAAGGCATCAGCACCACGTTCTTGGCGATGAAGGAACCACGGCGCGCCACTGCTGGCGGCACCACGCGGAAGCCGCCCTTGGCGAAATCGTCGGCGGTGTAGTTGGCGAACTTGGTTGGTACCTTGTCGTAGAACTGCATGGTGCCATCCGATGGCAGGACCACATTGTTCTCCAGGCGGAACGACAGCAGCACGGCTTTCTTGACCCACTGGTTCACTACCCAGGTGCCGGTGGCTTTGTCGGCCACGCGGATGGTGCCTGCGTCCAGGCCGGCCAGCACGTGGTTGACGGCGTCACGCAGTTCGGCGGAACCGTTGGCTGGGTTGATGTTGGCGCGGTCTTCCCATGCCTGGTCGATGATGTTCTGGAGTTGTTGGGTCATGATATTCAACTTATTTGTTAAGGGACTTGCAGAATTGGACAATGCGCTGCGCGGCTTCCAGGCCTTCCGCCGTTTCGGCGACCAGCGCCATGCGGATGCGGTTGCGGCCCGGATTGACGCCATGCGCTTCACGCGCCAGGTAGCTACCCGGCAGTACAGTGACATTATATTCGGCGTACAGGCGCTGGGCGAATTCGGTGTCCGACAGGCCGGTGCGGCTGACGTCAGCCCACAGGTAGAAGCCGGCGTCCGGCAGTTCCACGTCCAGCACGTCCTTGAGCAGCGGCGTGATGGCGTTGAACTTGGCGCGGTATTGTTCGCGGTTCTGTTCGACGTGGGTTTCGTCGTTCCAGGCCGCGATGGACGCAGCTTGCACGGCGGTGCTCATGGCGCCGCCGTGATAGGTGCGGTACAGCAGGAATTTTTTGAGGACATCGGCGTCGCCGGCCACAAAGCCCGAGCGCATGCCCGGCACGTTGGAGCGCTTGGACAGGCTGCTGAACACCACCAGGCGCGCGTATGGCTTGTCGATGGTGGCCAGGCCCAGTTGATGGGCGGCTTCCATCGCGCCCAGCGGCGCCTGCTCGCCGTGGTAGATCTCCGAGTAGCACTCGTCGGCGGCGATGACAAAGTTGTAGCGCTCCGACAGCGCGAACAGGTGTTCCCAGTCGGTCAGCGAGAGTACGGCGCCGGTTGGGTTGCCCGGCGAGCAGACGAACAGCAATGCCACGCGCTGCCACACTTCGACCGGAATGCTGTCATAGTCGCAGCCGAAGTTGCGGGCCGGGTCGGAGTTGACGAAGTAAGGCTCGGCGCCGGCCAGGTAGGCCGCGCCTTCATAAATCTGGTAGAACGGATTCGGACTGACCACAATCGACTTGGCATCCTTGTCGATGACTGCCTGGGCCAGCGCAAACAGCGCCTCGCGCGAGCCGTTCACCGGCAGCACCTGCGTGGCGGGATTCAGCTTGGGCAGGTTGTAGCGGCGCTCCAGCCACGTGGCAATCGCAGCGCGCATGTCGGGAGTGCCAATGGTGGTGGGATAGACGGCCAGGCCATCGACATTGTCGATCAGCGCCTGCTGGATGAATTTGGGCGTAGGATGCTTGGGTTCACCCATGCCCAGACTGATCGCCTTGTACTGCGGATTGGCGGTGACTTGCTCAAACAGCAAACGAAGTTTTTCGAACGGGTAGGGATGCAGCTTGTCGAGAAGTGGGTTCATAGTCTTTGATTATAGCGCCTCAGCGCCTGTCGGGTCATCCATGCTAAATTATTAAAATATACGAATTACCAATCACGGATGGAGACAATGGAGCAACACGAGATTGCATTGGAGACGCAGGTCAGCCGCAAGGTCATGCTGGCACGGCTGGGTACAGGGCTGGTGCAGGGATTACTGTTGTACTGGTTATACGCCGCTGGCCGCGATGGCGTCTGGCCTGCCACGGAGCCGTATCTGATGGTGCCGCTGCTGACGGCGCTGGTAATTATGCCGGTACTGCTGATCTCCAGTCTGGGCCATCTGCGTCCGCGCCAAATCGTCATCTGGCTGCTGGCGGTGCTGGCCGTGCTGCTGGCGTTTTCGGCGCATGATGTGTGGCGTGGCCTGAACTCGCATCCGTTCATGATGGGCTGGGACCACAGGCCTTCGCATACGCCGTCGTTCCTGATGGTGTTTTTCAGCGTGGTGTTTTTCTTCATTGCGCACACCCTGGTGCGGGCAGGCGCGCACGATGGACGGCGCATCGCGCGCTACGGCACTTATTTCGAGACCGCCTGGAAGCATGCGATCCAATTGCTGTTCTCGGGCTTTTTTGTGGGAGCGCTGTTCTTTGTGCTGTATCTGGGCGCGGAACTGTTCATGCTCGTCAAGCTGAAGTTCCTGCACCAGATGCTACAAGAGTCTTGGTTCAATGTGCCGGTGATTTGCACGGCCTTCTCCTGCGCCATGCACGTAACGGATGTGCGGCCGTCGATCGTGCGCGGCATCCGTACCTTGCTGCTGGTGCTGATGTCATGGATCTTGCCGGTGGCCGTGGTGCTGGTTACTGGCTTCCTGTGCTCCCTGCCATTCACGGGCCTGAAAGCCCTGTGGGAAACGCGCCATGCGACGTCGGTATTGCTGGGCGTAGCTGCTGTGCTGCTGGTGCTGATTAATGCGGCGTTCCAGAATGGCGATGCCAAGGTAACGCTGGCGCTGCGCGTCAGCGCGCGCACGGCGGCGATACTGATACTGCCGGTGGTCATGGTCGGCGTCTATGCGCTGGGCCTGCGCGTTCATCAATACGGCTGGACGTCGGATCGCGTGGTGGCTGCGGCGTGTCTGCTGGTGGCGGCGTTCTACGCGGCGGGCTACCTGTGGGCGGCATATCAGTACGAGACCTGGCTCAATCCCGTCACCATCGTGAATGTGCTGGCGGCGTTTCTGGTGCTGGCCGTGCTGCTGGCTTTATTTACGCCGATAGCCGATCCCGCACGCATCGGCGTCAATAGCCAGATGGCGCGTCTGGCCAAGGGCAAGACCAAGGTCGCCGATTTCGATTTCCGCTATCTGCGGTTTGAGGGCGGGCGCTATGGCCGCGCCGCGCTGGAGGCGTTAAAGCTGCGCAGCACAGGGCCGGACGCCGCCGCATTGCAACGCGGCGCTGCCGAAGCATTGGCGTGGACAGATACGGACCGCTGGAAGGCGGCGTCACTCTCTACGACGCCAGTCGCCGTGGCGGACAACCTGACTGTCTGGCCAGCCAAAGCCACACTGCCAGCCAGCTTCCTGGCGCAGAAATGGGATGCTATTCCGGATAATCAAAAGCCCGATTGCCTGAGCAGGAAAGAAGGTAAATGCGATGCGATCCTGATTGACGCCGATAGCGATGGTAAACCGGAGGTGCTGTTGGTGGAGCAGCATAGTCCTTGGGGCGGGCAGCTGTTTGCGGAGGGGCGTGATGGCCAGTGGACGGTGGTCGCCTCCATCAGCTACCGCCACCTCGCCTGCAAACCGCTCATGGAAAAGCTGCGCAAGGGGGAGTACACCCTGGAGGCGCCGCGCTACAAGGAGTTAAATGTCGGCGGCCGGCAGGTGCAGCTGGACCCGGTATATGAGCAGGATCTGGAGTGCAGCAAGCTGCAATAGCAGAGGTTTCATCGCCGGTGAGTCAATTGCTACTCAGGGATGGGTTGCAATGGGCAGTTCTGCATGTCGTCGCCTATGCGCCGCGCCAGTTCCCCGCGCAGCATTTGCAGACCGGAGATGCGCTGGTCGATGTCGGCGAGTTTGCGTTGTAGCGCGGCGCGCAACTGAGGTGCGGCGGCATCCGGTTCGGCCAGCAGCGGCAGGTCGGCTTCGATTTCATTCAGTGTGAAGCCGAGTGTCTGCGCCAGGCGGATGTAGCGTAGCCAGTCCACGGCTTCCGGCGGATAGTCGCGGTAGCCATTGGCGCTGCGGCGGGCGCGCAGCAGGCCACGTTTTTCGTAAAAACGCAGGGTGTCGCGGCTTAGGCCAGTGGCGTCGGCCATCTCTCCGATTTGCATACAGGTCTCCAGATAATGCTTGACCCTGGAGTGTACTCCAGCCTTTAGCATGCCTCATCACTTTGAGGAGCCACCATGCTTACAGCCGCAAACTTCCGCAAAATCGTCCTGGGCAGCGCCGTCTACGACCTGATTGTCACCGCGCCGTTTGCCACCCCGTGGACCTTCGCCGCCGCGCACACGCAGCTGAGTGCCATCAACCAGCAGCTGGGTGGTACGGCGCTGCCCGCGTTCACGCCATTTCATGTGCTGTTCGCGTGCCTGCTGGGCAGCGTGGTGCTGGTGTGGGCCGCGTTGCGCATCAGCGATCCACAAGTACGCTACGGCCGCTTCGACGGTGTCGCCCGGCTGCTGTTCACCACCTGGATGATGTGGACGCTGAACGCCACTGGTGCACCGCTGTTATGGCTATTTATCGTCCCGGAGCTGTCCTGGGGCGTGGTCCAGTGGCTGCCGGCACGCTCTCTACCAGGAAGTCGATAAAGGCCCGCGCCCGCGCAGGTTGCTGTTGACGGCTGGGGTAATACGCGTACAAGTCCGCCGAGGGCAGGGTGTAGTCGGGCAGGATGACTTGCAGGCGGCCGCTGTCCAAGTACTTGGCCGCATCCCATTCGGAGCGCAGGAGGATGCCATGACCGTCGAGCGCCCAGCCCAGCACCACATCACCGTCATTGCTGGACAGGCTGCCGTGGACTTTCACGGTTTCGTGCTTGCGGCCCTTTTGCAGTTTCCAGGTACTGTAGGTATCGTCGTTCTGGCGGTGCAGGATGCAGCGGTGCTGCGTCAGCGCCTGTGGTGTCTGCGGTACGCCATTGCGTTTCAGGTAGGCCGGCGAGGCGCACAGGTAGCGCTGGTTGGAGAGGATCTTGCGCGCGCCCAGGCGTGTATCCGGCAGCTCGCCAAAGCGGATGCCCAGGTCGTACGCGTCCTCCACCAGATTGATGGCACGGTCGGTGAGCTGGAGCTGCACTTCAATGTCGGGATAGCGCTTGGCGAACGCCGACACCAGCGGGGCGATCGTCGTGCGCCCGAACCCCAGCGTCGCATTCACGCGCAGCAGGCCTTTCGGTGCGGCGCGGCTGCTGGATACGGATTCCTCCATGTCGCGGATGTCCGCCAAGATGCGTGCAGCTTGTGTCAGATAAGTCTCACCCTCGCTGGTCAGGCTGACGCGCCGCGTGGTGCGGTTCAGCAGACGGACGCCGAGACGCTGCTCCATCTGCAGCAGTCGTTTGGTGATGGCTGGTGGCGTCAAACCCAGCTCGCGCGCAGTGGCGGCCAGGCTGCCCAGCCTGGCCAGCTGCACAAAGAATGCCATTTCCGAGACGATGTCGTTATTCACTTGAAGTTAATAAAGGAATCAATGTCAGTAAATTATACGACTATCTTTCAAGAGTAAGCTGTCACCATTCTTTAACGGAGACCACATCATGAAAATAGTCGAGATACGCGAAAAGACCATCCCGATCAGCTCCCCGATCCGCAACGCTTACATCGATTTCAGCAAAATGACCTTGAGCCTGGTGGCGGTCATTACCGATGTGATCCGCGATGGCAAGCCGGTCGTGGGTTACGGGTTCAACTCCAACGGCCGCTATGGCCAGGGCAAGTTGATGCGCGAGCGTTTCATCCCCCGCATACTGGAAGCCGATCCGCTGTCGCTGCTGAACGATGAAGGCACCAATCTGGACGCGCACAAGGTGTGGGACTGCATGTTCACGAACGAGAAGCCGGGCGGCCATGGCGAGCGTTCCGTTGCCATCGGCACCATCGACATGGCGATCTGGGACGCCGTCGCCAAGATCGAACGCAAGCCGCTATTCCAGCTGCTGGCGGAGCGCTACGGCGCCGGCGCCCCGGACCGCAAGGTATTCGTCTATGCCGCCGGTGGCTACTACTATCCGGGCCAGAGTCACGAGGCGCTGAAAGACGAAATGCGCAGTTACATCGACCGTGGCTACAACGTGGTCAAGAAAAAAATCGGTGGCGCTTCGCTGGACGAGGACCTGCGCCGCATCGACTCCATCCTCAGTGTGCTGGGGGATGGCCAGAAGCTGGCGGTAGACGCCAACGGCCGCTTTGATCTGGACACGGCCGTCAAATACGCCAAAGCGCTGTCGCATTATGATCTGTTCTGGTACGAAGAGGCAGGCGATCCGCTGGACTTCGAACTGCAAGCCACGCTGCGCAACTACTACGACAAACCCATGGCGACAGGCGAGAACCTGTTCTCCATGCAGGATGCGCGTAACCTGATCCGTTACGGCGGCATGCGCGCGGACCGCGACTGGCTGCAGTTCGACTGTGCCCTGAGCTATGGTCTGGTGGAATACCTGCGCACGCTGGATATGCTGCACCAGCATGGCTGGTCGCGCAACCGCTGCATCCCGCACGGTGGCCACCAGATGTCGCTGAACATCGCCGCTGGCCTGGGCCTGGGGGGCAACGAATCCTACCCCGACCTGTTCCAGCCCTTTGGCGGTTTCCCGGACGGCGTGCAGGTCGATAACGGCTACATCACCATGCCGGACCTGGTGGGCATAGGCTTTGAAGGCAAGGCCAATCTGTATAGCGAGATGAAGGCGCTGAGCGAATAATCACGCAGCTTTGGCCAGTTGCTCGGGCGCGTTCCACACCTGCTGTGCAACGCGCATCATATTGCGGCCCAGGACCAGTTCCGCTTCGCTGTCGCTCATGCCGACCCTGCGCAGCGCGAGCGGCAACTCGCGCCATACTTCCGGTGGCGTGAAGGTTGGCGGGTGCTCCATGCTGTAGCCGGCCGACGAGGGCCACCAGTGCGATGGATCGAATGCGCCTGGCGGCGTGTCATCCAGTCCAGGCTCGGTGAAGCAGATGTCCAACCCTATGCCGGCGTGGCGTACGCCCACCAGGTCGGCCACGTAGGCCGCGTGGCGTGCCACGTCGTCGGCGGTTGGCTGCGCGCTGCCGATAAAGAAGGAGAGGCCGGAGACGCACACCACGCCGCCAGTCGCCGCGCAGGCGCGAATCTGTTCATCCGTCACGTTGCGGCCATGCTGCACCAGCGTGTACGGATTGGCGTGGCTGAAGATGACCGGCCGGGATGAGGCGTTCATGATATCCAGACTGCACAGACGACCCGTATGCGAGCAGTCCATCAGGATGCCGTTTTCGTTGACGGCTTCCACCATGCGGTGCCCCAGGGACGTCAGGCCGCGTGGCACATCATGGCAGCCATCCGCGACGCTGTTGTTGCGGTTGTAGGCGAAGTGAATCTGGCGCACGCCCAGTTGCGCATACAGTGCAACCATCTCCGGCTGCTCCATCAATGGCATGGCGCCTTCCAGATCGAAGGTGATGGCCATGCGGCCGTCGGCTGCGGCCTGAATGATGTCGTCCACGCTGGACACCAGCACATAACGCTCTGGGTCGGCGGCGATGGTGGCGCGGTAGCCCGCGATCACGGACATTACCTGCGACACAGGGTTCATGTCCGCGCCCACGTTCAGCGATACATAATTCACGCCAGCGGCGTGCAGCTTGCGCACCGGCGTGAAGTCGGCCAGTGGATGTTGCGGCAGACAAGCGTGGGCGTCCCAGTTAATCATGATCTTCTGTGTGGTCAAAAAGGCTATATTCCCACGAATGGCCGGGAAGGGCAAATTTGCCGCATGCTTTATACTGTCGGCTTTTCACCGTATTCACCTACCCAAAGGCCGACATGTCTTTCTCTACGCTGGGCCTTGCACCCTCATTGCTTAACGCCGTTACCGAAATCGGCTTCCAGGAACCAACCGCCATCCAGCGCGCCGCCATTCCCGCCATCCTGCGCGGGGAGGATGTGCTGGGCGCTGCGCAAACCGGTTCCGGCAAGACGGCCGCATTTGCGCTGCCGCTGCTGCAATCGATGGTAGAGAAGCGTAAATGGCCACGCAAGCTGCATGGCCTGGTGCTGGTGCCGACGCGCGAGCTGGCGGCGCAGGTAGGGGAATCCATCAGCAAGCTGGCGGAGCATCTGAATGAACCGGTCAAGCTGGCGGTGGTATTCGGTGGTGTGTCGATTAACCCACAGATGATGGCGCTGCGGGGCAGCGCGGACATCGTGGTGGCGACGCCGGGCCGTCTGCTGGATCTGATTGACCACAACGCACTGGATATCTCGCATACCCGCATGCTGGTGCTGGACGAGGCAGACCGCTTGCTGGATCTGGGCTTTAGCGAAGAACTGAACCGCATCCTGGAGCTGCTGCCCAAGCAGCGTCAGAGCCTGTTCTTTTCCGCCACGTTCCCGCCTGCAGTACAGGCGCTGGCGGACAGCATGCTGCACCAGCCGTCGCGGATTGAGGTCCTGGCGGAGCCGGAGAGCCGGCCGGACATCCAGCAGCGCGCGATCACGGTGGATGTGCCGCGCCGTACCATGCTGCTCAAGCATCTGATCCTGGAAAATCAATGGCGCGGTGTGATGGTGTTTGTCGCTACCAAATACGCGTCCGACCATGTGGCCGAGAAGTTGAACCGCAATGGCATCCGCGCCGCGTCCTTCCATGGCGAATTGAGCCAGGGCGCACGTACCGACGCGCTGAAGGATTTTAAAGAGGGCCGCCTGCAAGTGCTGGTGGCGACCGACGTGGCGGCACGCGGCATTGATGTGGCGCGCTTGCCCGCTGTGGTCAATTACGATCTGCCGCGCTCCGCGGTCGACTACACCCACCGCATAGGCCGCACCGGCCGCGCTGGTTTGAGCGGCGTGGCCATCAGCTTTGTGACCGCCGAAACGGAACAGCATTTCCGCCTGATCGAGAGCCGCCAGGGCGGCCGCGTCGAGCGTGAAGTGATTGCCGGCTTTGAGCCGACCGAGGTGGCGCCGGCGCCGGCCAATGGTGTGACTGACATCGTCAACGGTGGCATCAAGGGCAAGCGCAAGAGCAAGAAGGACAAGCTGCGCGAAGCCGCTGCGCTTGAAGCGGCCGGAAAATAATCAGGCTGCGGTATCGCGGAACTGACGCCGGTACTCGGACGGCGATGTATGCAGCGTGGCGCGGAAGTGCTGGCGCAGCGATAGCGCCGAACCGAATCCGGCTTCCTGCGCCACCACTTCTATCGATACATCACTGGTCTCCAGCAAGCCCTGGGCGTGCGCTACGCGCTGGTTCAGCAGCCATTGCTTGAACGAGGTGCCGGTGGCGTCACGGAAGTGGCGCGTAAAATTGCGGCGGCTCATGGCCGCGCGGCCGGCCAGTGCGTCGATGCTGTGATCGTGGGCCAGATGCTGGTTCACCCATTCCAATACCTGCGTAAAGCGGTCATCGCTGCCGCTGACGGGAATCGGACGCTCGATGAACTGGGCCTGGCCGCCCTGACGATGCGGCGCCACCACCAGTTGGCGCGCCACGCGGTTGGCCACTTCAGCGCCGCATAGTTCGCGCAGCAGGTGCAGGCAGCAATCCAGTCCCGCCGCCACGCCGGCTGACGTCAGAATGTCATCATCCACGTAAAGCACTTCACGGTCCACGGTGACGGCGGGGAAGCGCTCGGCCAAGGTGTGTGCAAACGACCAGTGGGTGGTGGCGGTGCGGCCATTCAGCAGCCCCGCTTCCGCCAGCGGAAACGCGCCCAGGCACAGGCCGACAATCCGGGCGCCACGGCGGTGGGCGCGGCGCAGCGCATCCAGCAGCGTCGCAGGTGCTGGCCGGCAGTCGTCGTGCCAGGTCGGTACGATGACGATATCGGCGCGGCTCATTGTCTGCAAGCCGTAAGGCACGGAGATGTCGAAACCGCCGGTGGTGCGCAATGGCGAAGGATCGGGCGAGCAGATCCTGATGTCGAACGCCTCCACATGCCGGAACACCATGCCTGGCACGGATAGATGGAAGGGTGTGATGTCGTCGAAGGCGACGACGGCAATTTTATATTGGGCGCGCATGGCCCGATTGTATCGTATGTATGCCTACGGGCCACTGTTTTGACAGCCGCTGAACGCGCACAATGTCTCTCATCGCAACCCACCAAGGAGAACTAAAATGCGCCGTGCCCTGCTTGTCATTGATGTACAAAACGAATACTTCAGCGGTCAATTGCCGATTGAATACCCGCCAGTGGCTATCTCCCTGCCGAATATCACCCGCGCCATGGATGCTGCGCGCGTGGCTGAAATTCCGGTCGTCGTCGTGCAGCACGACGCCCCGGAACAGTCGCCTATCTTTGCCCAAGGTTCGGAGGGCTGGAAACTGCACCCGGAAGTGGCCAGGCGCCAGGCCAGCCACCAGATCAACAAGGCTTACGCCAGCGTGTTCACGGATACGGATCTGGACAAATGGATCGCCGCCAACAGCATCGATACGCTGACGGTGGTCGGCTATATGACGCACAACTGCAATGCTTCCACCATCTTCGAGGCGGCGCACAAGGGGCTGACGGTGGAGTTTCTGGCGGATGCCGGCGGCTCGCCATCGTATGAAAATGCGGCCGGAAAAGCGAGTGCAGAAGAGATACACCGGGTTTTCAGCACGGTGTTCCATTCGAGCTTTGCGGCCGTGGCCAGCACCGATGAATGGATTGCGGCCGTACGTGACGGGCGTGCGCTGGAGCGTGACAACATCTATCAGTCCTACCAGCGCACCCGCAAATAAGGCTTAGCCGCCCACGCGCTTGGGCTTGTGGCCGAGTTTTGTCAGCTCGGCCATCACGCGTTCGCAATGGTCACCCTGGATTTCGAGGACGCCATCCTTGACGGTACCGCCGGAACCGCACGCGCTGCGTAATTGCTTGCCCAGCGCTGCCAGTGCGTCGGCATCCAGTGGCAGGCCACGCACCAGCGTGACGGTTTTGCCGCCGCGTCCTTTGGATTCACGCGAGACTTTGACGTTGCCGTCGCCAATCGGCCTGGCCTTGGCGGCGGCTTTGCATGTACAGTCGCTGAGCGGCTTGCGGCAGTCCGGGCAGATACGCCCGGTTTCGGTGGAGTAGACGAGGGCCATGGTTTAGTCCTTCAATAAACGCGGCATCAGAATCTCAAAGAAGCGCTTCTGGTCAGAGGCCAGGCATACCTGGACGTTGGGTGTGCCAGCCTGTTCGCGCGTGTAGCCTTCGTGATCGACCATGATGCGCAGCGGGATGGTGGGGCAAACCGATGGATCGATCATCCATGCGACCGGCACCACGTCAAACAACGACGGCATATTGCTGGACCATGGCTGATAGGCGTTTATCCACTGGTGGTAGAGCAGGGCCAATGCGTCGGTGACGGCCGACCCGTGGCCGAGCAGGGCGTTGCGTTCCACTTCGTCGAGGCGGATTTGCGTGGAATCGACGGGCATCATCACAATCGGCACGCCGGAGGTGAACAGCTTTTGTGCGCTGGCGATGTCGGAGACGATGTTGTACTCCTTGTCAACCGGACGCGCTGGCACGTATTGCGATTTGCGGTAACCGCTGCGTACCGAGCCGCCCATCATTGCGACCTGTCTGAGCTTGCCGAAGGTGGCGGCATCGCGTTCGATGGCGGCGCCGATATTGGTCAGCGGGCCAAGGGCCAGCAAGGTAATCTGGCCGGGCTGGCGCTTGATCTGGTCCAGCATGAAGCCGGCCGCGTCGATCTTTGGCGGCAGCTTGCCGCGCTGAGCATAGCGGGCTTGCGTAAATGGCTGCGGGTTGCCGGTGGTATGGATACCCTGGGCTATCGGAATTTGGCCATGGCCGGTTTCACGCAGCATGCGCTCCAGCAGTTGCGCGCGCAGTGCGGTGTCGCCCCAGGCGGTGGTGATGCCGACAATCTCGATCTCGGGGCTTTGCAGCAGCAGGCCCAATGCGAAGGCGTCATCGATGTCGTCGCCGATGTCCATGTCGACGATGACTTTCTGCGGTGCGGCCTGCGCCAGCATCGCGCAGGACAGTGCAAGTACGGAAAACAGCCCGCGTACAGTGCGGGCGAGGGTGGAGGCCATGTAAATCCCTGATGCGTTGGAAGCAGGATTTTACAGGAAGCGGGCTTTCCTCAACGTGGCAGGAACGATGCGGCGATGGGCCGGCGCCACAAAGAACATATAGATGCGTCCCAGCGTATTGTTGATGTGGACCACGGTGCTGACCGAAACCTGCTGCTGCGTCTTGCAGATGGAGAGTTCGACTTTGAGGTGTTTGTCGTTGTCGCCGAGGATGACTTCCCGCTCGCTGAGGTAGCGGATGCGGAAGATGCCGATACGGTCGCCGACCGTGTAAGCACTGGCTGGTTTGTCTGGATCGATGTCGGTCAGCAGGCCAAGGTCTTGCAGGCCGACCAGCTGGACGATGCGGTTGCGGAGCGCCATGGCCGTGTTGACCCAGCGTGGCGTGGTGGCGATCACCTTCAGATAGGTCTCCAGCGCGGACAGCGTGTTTGGCGTGGTATCCACGCTAAAGCAGTCATGAAAATAGGCGCCGGGCAGGCGCTGGGCGATTTCGCTTTGCTGCGGGATGGCGGTTTCGAGAACGGTCATGGCGGTTCCTGTTTTAGCGCGTGATAAGGGCGATGCGGCGCTTGATGCGCTGGGCTTCGGCCGTGTCGCCAGCTTGCTCGGCGCGCATGGCCTGCACGCCAAGCCAGGCAAGCAGTGGCCGGCGCCAGCCTTGGGCGGAGGCGGTGTCCACGGCGTTGGCCAGCACTTGTGGGCTGGCGCGGCTGGTGCGCAGCAGGACACCGCTGGCCACCAGCCGGGACAAAGGATCGGCGATGGCCTGGACGGCGCTTGCTGCTGCCTGGTCGCTTGCGGCGGCTGCCACCGCCTGGTGCTGCGCAGGCAGCAGGGCTGCGTCGGCGCTGGTGGCCTGGCCGGCCAGATAGGCGGCGTAGGCGCGGTCCGCCGGGCTGGCGTCCTGTGCGAGTTTTTGATAGCCGGCGCAGTCTTCGAAGACCAGCGAGGCGACACGGGCCGCGCATTGGATCAGTTCCGCGCGTATCATCAAATCCACTTTGCCGGTACTGGCCAGCGCGCTGCGGGCGCGCTGGTGTTCTGCGGCTTCAACACGGGCGTTGCCTTCCATGTAGGCTGCCGTGGCGTGCTCGATGCCGTTTTGCGCGTTCATCTGCCAGTCTGGCACAGGAGGATTGTTGCCGCAGCCAGCGAGCAGCAGGACGGATATCGCGATGATTTTTTTCATGGCAGCTTGATCTCCGTATCGCGCTTGAATGGCCATTTGCGGTTGATTTCGTTGACCAGTTGTTCGACGCGGCGCAAGCTGCTTTCCACTTCACCGCGCAAGGCGCCCAGATCTGCCGTAGCTTCCTTGGTGTTGGAGGCGACGGCCTGCGCTTCAACCAGCACGGCATCCATTTTTTTCAGGCTGTTGCGCGCATCCGCCAGCAATCCATTCAACTGGACGATGGTGGCTTGCGCATCCGTCATCACGCCTTGCTGGCCGAAGACGCGTTCGTCGGCGTGGCCGATCAGGCTATCTGCCTTTACCGCCAGCGCATTGACGGTGACCAGCAGCTTGTTGGCGCGCTCGGCAAGCTGCTGTGCATTTTTGTCGTCGCCGGCGATCACGCCCATGGCGCCATACGGGCCATTGAGCTTGCCGGTAACGCCCTGCACATTGGCGAGGCTGGCGGCCAGTGCGGAATTTTCCGCTGTGAGGTCGTTCAGGTTTTGCAGCAGCTCGCGTGCGGACGCCAGCAGGCGCGGGATTTCGGCGGCTGCATCGCCAACCAGCAGCGAACGTGTAGCGCCGTCTTCCAATGGCGGATCGGTGGGGATGCCGCTGAATGCGCGCAGCTTGGCGCCGCCGACGATCGCCCGTTCAAGCGTGAAGATGCTGGAGCTGCGCAGCCAGTGCGCGTCCTTGCGCGGGACGTCGACCAGCACGTGGGCTTTGCCTTCTGTGCTTAATTCAATGCGCCGCACGCGGCCGATGGGGAAGCCGGCAAAGGTGACGTCCATGCCGACCACTACGCCTTCGGAATCGTCTGCCTGCAGCACCAGCGTCTGGGTGGACTCGAAGGCGCCGCGCGCGTACATGAGGTAGAGGGCGGATCCAAGTACCAGCGCCACCATCAGCACCAGCAGCATGGCGGCCTTGAATTCGGCATTCCGCACCGGGGCGGTTTCATTGGTTTGTTCTGTCATATTAGTAGTAGTTCCCCATGAGCGACGCGACTTCGATGAAGAGCATCACGGCAAACAGGCGCACCATGTCCGACAGGCCGTGCGTGACCTTGTTGCGGTAGCTGGCGCCAAAATAAAAGGAGGAGGCCATCGGAATCAGTCCGACGGCAAAGCTGAAGAACACGATTTTCAGCACCAGGATCAGTGTCACGGCCGGGTTGAACACCTGTCCCACCACGCGCGTGTAGCCAGCCATTGCCCACGGCGTAAAGCCATACAGCGACAGGTAGGCCAGTATCAGCGTGAGTACGCAGCTGACCGCCGCCAGCATCCACACGGCGAAGATGCCTGCTGCTACGCGCGGGAAGAACTCGGTGTGCAGCTCGGCCAGCGTCACCGTGCCGGCGCTGCGACGCTGGGCGAATTCCAATCCTGCCGGCAGTGTGGTGCGCAGGGCAACGAAGGCTGCTGCCGTCAGCGGCACCAGTTCCAGCACCAGTACCCGCACCACCATCTCCAGCGCAAAGCGCGACAGGCCGTAGCTTTGCGAGGTCACCACCACAATCCGTATCAGCACCAGGCTGACCAGCGCGGACAGCACGCCATACCAGGCCAGGTTGGGCGCCGTATCGGCAACCAGGTGACGCGCGAGCAGGGGGCGCTTGTCGCGTCCATAGGTGGAGGGCAGCAGTGCCAGCGTGAACATCACCACCGCAAAGTGCAGCAGCCGCCACCAGCTATGCAGCCAGTCGACTGTGCCCTGATGCAGCCGTTGCAGGACGGTAGGGATCGATGCTTGTGTGCTCATATTGGCATATTAGCACCGCCGGCGCCCAGGCAGGCGTCCGCTACTTTTCCGGGAAGCTGGCGATGATGGCATCCGCTGCTGCGCGTACGCGCGCGCTGCGGCTCAAATCGCTGTGCATCACCAGCCAGACGTCATAGTGATCGACGCGCTCCGGCCAGATGCGTACCAGCCGCTTGTCGCCGTCGGCCATGTGGCAGGGCAGTTCGGTGACGCCCATGCCCTGGCGCGCCGCTTCGATCAGCGCCAGGCCGCTGTTGACCTCCATGGCGACGCGTGCGTTGTGCACGGGTTCCAGGCATATTTTCTCGCGATGGCGGGGCGCCACTGTGGCCTGATAGATCACGATGTCGTGGCCGGCCAGCCCATTGCCCTGGACCGGCATGCCGCGCGCCTTCAGGTAGCCCGGCGTAGCGTACAGGCCCATGCTGCGCCTGACCAGGTGGCGCGAGATCAGGTCGGGACTGGTGGGCTTGAGGGTACGTACCGCAAGGTCGGCCTCGCGCCGCGTCAGGCTGGTGATATCGGTGCTGGTGCTCAGCACAATGCGGATATCGGGATGCTGCACGTGCAGCCGCTGCATGGCGTTGATGACAAAGTGGATGGCCATGGTGTCGGACGTGGTCACGCGCACACTGCCCGACAGGCGGTTGTCGATGCCCTGCATCTCGCGTTGGAACTGCAGGGCCGCCTGCTCCATCTTCTCGGCGGCGCTGAGCGCCAGTTCGCCGGCCGGCGTGGCCATATAGCCCGATGGCGTGCGCAGGAACAGCCGCGCGTTCAGCGAACTTTCCAGCGCGTTGAGGCGCCGGCCGACGGTGGCCTGGTCGATATCCAGCATGGCAGCGGCAGAGCGCAGCGTGCCTTTGCGGTAAATGGCGAGGAAGATGCGGGCGTTGTCCCAGTCCATGGCGGGCATTTCACGTGATGCATTTTTGCATCGGAGTGCTGATGTTATGCGTATTTACTGCATCGCGCAAGCGGCCTACCATGCGCGCATGAACACGACAACCACAACGGCGGCGCCAGCCCGCCAGATTCCCCCGCTGTTGATGCTGATGACGCTGGCCATCGGCTTTGTGATGGCGATGATCGATGTCACCGCCGTCAATACGGCGTTGTCCGACATCTCGGCCAGCCTGTCGGTGCCGCTCACGGGCTTGGTGTGGGTGGTGGACGGCTACACGCTGACCTTTGCCGCGTTGCTGATGGCGGGCGGCGCGCTGGCCGACCGCTACGGCCCCAAAGCCGTGTATCAGGGCGGGTTGTGCGTGTTTATCCTTGGCTCGGTACTATGCGCGCTCGCGCCGAGCGGTAATGCGCTGATCGCCGCGCGCCTGCTGCAAGGCGCCGGCGCCGCGCTGTTCATGCCCAGTTCCCTGAGCCTGCTGACGCATGCTTATGAAGACCAGGCCACGCGTGCGCGCATGCTGGGTACCTGGTCGGCCATTGTTGGCTGCTCGTCGGCCGCCGGCCCGCTGGTGGGCGGCCTGCTGGTGCACGAATTTGGCTGGCGTAGCGTGTTTTGGGTGAACGTGCCTATCGGCTTGCTGGGCATCGTGCTGACGCAGGTGCTGGCGCCTGCCACGCCGCGCCACGAGCGTGATCTGTCAATGCTGAGCCACGTGCTGGGCGTGACAATGCTGGCGGCGCTGAGCTTTGTGCTGATTGAAGGCCCGGTGCTGGGTTGGACGTCCGCTGCGGTGTTGTCCGCGGCGGCTGCGGCGATGGCCGTGGCGACGCTGCTGGTGCGGCGCGAGCGCAATGGCGCGCATCCGCTGCTGCCCAAGGCGCTGTTTGAAACGCCGGCATTCGCAGCGGCCAACGGCGTCGGCTTCATGATTAATTTTGCAGTGTTTGGCCAGCTGTTCCTGCTTAGCCTCTTTATCCAGCAGGGCGGGGCGGACGCGCTGCAAACGGGCCTGAAACTGATTCCCATGATGGCGGCTTTCGCCATCGGCAACCTGACCTCGGGCCGCATTACCGCCCGCACAGGTACGCGGCCGCCGATGCTGTATGGCCTGATGGTTGGCCTGCTCATGGCGGTACTGATGCTGCTTGGCCTGCGTCCCGAAACGCCTTACTGGCTGCTGGTAACGGCGGCGGTGGTGATGAACGTTGCGATCGGTATTGCGATTCCTGGCATGACAGCCACCGTGATGCTGGTGGCCGGCAAGGCGCACGCCAACAGCGCCGCCGCCGCACTCAACGCCAACCGCCAGATCGGCGCGCTGGTGGGCGTGGCGATGATGGGCACGGTGATGCACATGGCGCAGAACTGGTCGCTGCGCCTGCCGCTGGCGTTCACGCTGATCGCAGCGGCATACGCAGGCGCGCTATGCCTGGTCTACCGCTACGTCAAGCTGGGAAAACCGGTTTAAATACCGTGTTTGGTGCGCCATTCGATCATCTCGGCGATGGTCAGAATGGGCATCTGGTGCAGTTCGGCGAAACGTTCGATGTCGGCGCCGCGCATCATGGTGCCATCCGGGTTCATCAACTCGCACAGTACGGCCGATGGATTCAGGCCCGCCATGGTGGACAGGTCGACCGAGCCTTCGGTATGGCCTTTGCGGGCCAGTACACCGCCTGGCGTGGCGCGCAGCGGGAAGACATGGCCTGGATGTACCAGGTCGGATGGCCTGGCGTTTGCTGCCGTCGCCGCGCGGATGGTGGTGACGCGGTCGGCAGCGGAGACGCCGGTGGTCACGCCTTCGCGCGCTTCGATCGATACCGTGAACGGCGTGCCGTAACGGCTACCGTTATTGGCCGCCATCATCGGCAGTTCCAGTTCGCGCACCTTGTCGGCGCTCAGGCACAGGCAAACGATGCCGCTGCATTCGCGGATCATCATGGCCATGGTTTCCACGGTCATCTTTTCAGCGGAGACGATCAGGTCCGCTTCGTTCTCGCGGTCGAAATCATCGAGCAAAATGACAGGCACACCGGCGCGCATGGCTTCCAGCGCCGCGTGGATGCGGCCTTCCAGGTCATCGGATACGAGGGAGTAAGGGGATACTGCGGTTTGGTCCAGCATAGGTGAAACGCTCCTTGTAAGAATCAGGAACGCGACAGGGCAAGCGAATACGCGCAGCCAGCTACGCCGATCTCTCGGGCAGCAGGATACGTAATAAGCGCACATCTTCTTTCATCCGGACTTTAACCGTCGGCCCTGGAGTTACACCAGATCTGCGCCGAAGCGCTCGCGGGCTTTACCGCCGGTGGGGAATTGCACCCCGCCCCGAAGACGTCGTTGTTGTTACCCGCCGGGTGGCAGGCAAGCGAGGATTCTAGCCTAAATTAAGAATTTCGGTGTATGGTAGCTGTTCTCTAAAATTTTCAAGCACTGCGGAATGAAGCTGAATAACCTGCGTATCCTGTCCGGCGCTGCACTGGTGGCGTGTACTTTTCTGGCGCAAGCCGACGATCTTCCAGCACTTAAGCTAAGTGACAAGATTCCAGTTGGACCGCAGGTCAAGGTTGGCAAACTTGCCAATGGCCTGACGTACTACATTCAAAAGAACAGCCGTCCGGAGAAGAAGCTGGAGCTGCGGCTGGTGGTGAAGGCAGGCTCCATCCTGGAAGACGAAGACCAGCAGGGCCTGGCGCACTTCACGGAGCACATGGCATTCAACGGCTCGACGCACTTCAAACGCAATGAGCTGGTATCGTATCTGCAGTCGATTGGGGTAAAGTTTGGCGCGGACCTCAATGCCTACACCAGTTTCGACGAGACGGTTTATATCCTGCCTATCCCGACTGACAATAAGGAAGTTGTGGAGAAGGGCTTCCAGGTGCTGGAAGACTGGGCGCATGGCCTGTCGTTCAACGATGCCGATATCGATAGCGAACGTGGCATCGTGCTGGAAGAACTGCGCCTCGGTAAGGGTGTGGACGACCGCATGAACAAGATCGTCCTGCCCAAGGTGCTGAACGGCTCACGCTATGCGCAGCGTATGCCGATCGGTAAAGAGGACATCCTCAAGAGCTTCAAATACGACGCCATCAAGCGCTTCTACCGCGACTGGTATCGTCCGGACCTGATGGCGGTGGTGGCCGTTGGCGACATCGATCCGGCCGAGGCGCAGCGTTTGATTGAACAGCATTTCGGCAAGCTGAAAAATCCCGCCACACCGCGTCCACGCGACTACGCCAAAATCCCTGAGCGCCAGGATTCCGAAGGCATCGTCTTCACCGACAAGGAAGTCAGCGCCAACACCGTCTACATCCGCTATCCGATCCAGTCCTGGCCGGCCGGCGAGACGATTGCCGATTACCGCCAGAAGCTGATCGACAGCATGTACAGCTTCATCCTCAGCCAGCGCATGTACGAGTTGACGCAGCAGGCGAATCCGCCATTCCTGCAAGGCGGCAGCGGCATGAACAAGATCGTGCGCGGTTACCGCTCGTTTGGCGCAGGTGCGGTGCTGGGCAAGGGCGGTGCGACGCCGGCCATCAATGCGCTGGTGGAGGAAGACCAGCGCGCGCGCCAGTACGGCTTTACCGCCTCTGAAGTGGAGCGTGCCAAGAAAGGACTGCTGCGGAATTACGAGCGCATGTACAACGAGCGTGACAAGTCCGACTCGGGTGGCTACGCGGCGGAATACATCCGTAACTTCCTGGAGCAGGAGACGATTCCTGGCACCGCTGCGGAGTACCGTTACGCGACGGAGCTGATCCCCGGTATTACGGTGCAGGAGGTGAATGCCGCCGTACGCGCCGCGATTCCGCTCAATCAGAGCAAACTGGTGATCTATTCCGGCGTCGACAAGCCGGGCGTGGTGCAGCCGAAAGCCGATGAACTGGTGGCGACTGCGAGCGCAGCGGAAAAGAACGCCGTCAAGCCGCTGGAAGAGAAGGTCTACGCCAGCCAGCTGATGCCGGCGCTGCCGAAAGCCGGCAGCATAGTCAGCGAAAAGGTCAACGCCAGCATCGGCACCACGGAACTCACGCTGAGCAACGGCGTCAAGGTCGTGCTCAAGCCGACGGATTTCAATAACGACCAAGTGATTCTGGGCGGCTTGCGCTACGGCGGCTGGTCGCTGCTGCCGGACAGCGATGTCTTTGCCGCGCACTACGCCAGCAGCATCGTCGGCCAGATGGGCGTGCTGAATTACACGCCCAACGATCTGGTGAAAGTCCTGGCAGGGAAGAGCGTGAGCTCCAGTGCCAATGTCAGCTCGCTCAATGAATCGGTGGGCGGCAGCTCGGGCAGTTCGGATGTGGAGGCCATGCTGCAGCTGGTGTATCTGCAAATGACGCAGCCGCGCAAGGACGCTGCAATCTACACCGCCTACGTGGATCGCCAGCGCGAACTGGCGCAGAACAATCTGGCAAGGCCGGAGTCGGTGTTCTACGACACGGTGACGTCCACCCTGTATAACAACAATCCGCGTGTGCTGCGCGCTGCCAAGCCGGCCGACTTTGACCAACTGGCGCTGGACCGCGTACTGGATATCTATAACAGCCGCATGTCCAGCGCGCGCGGCTTCACCTTCTTCATTGTCGGCAGCTTCGATGTGGCGAAGATCAAGCCGCTGATCGCGACTTACCTGGCCAGTTTGCCGGTGGGCGAGATTCCGGTGGCGTTCAAGGACGAAGGCGTCCGTCCGATCAAGGGCGTGGTGAAGAAGGAGGTGCATGCCGGCTCCGAGCCGAAGAGCACGATCTCGCTGTCCTTCACCGGCGAAGTGGCTTACTCGCGCGCCGAACGCATGCGCCTGCAGGCACTGGTGGAAGTCATGAATCTCAAGCTGATTGAAACGCTGCGCGAGAAGATGGGCGCCATGTACAGCGGCGGCATGAGCGGCTCCATGAGCCGTATCCCGTACGGGAACTACACTATCAACGCCAGCCTGCCATGCGCGCCGGAGAACGTGGACAAGGTACTGGCCGCGACCTTTGCTGAAATCGACAAGATCAAGCAGGGCGGCGCGGAAGAGGCGGACCTGAACAAGGTCAAGGCCTCGTGGATCAAGAATTACCGCAAAGGCATGCGTGAAAACGGCTACTGGATGGCGTCCCTGCAAAATGCCTTCTTCAACAATAACAATCCAGAGGATATACTGGCCTATGAGTCACGCGTGAACGCGCTGACGGCTGCGGACTTGAAAGAGGCCGCGCAACGCTACTTCGATACCGACAACTATCTGCAAGTAGTGCTGTACCCCGAGAAGTAAGGAGCAATGCAATCATGGCAAAGAAAAAAGAAGAGCTGGACCCGGAAACCCTGGAACTGATTAACTGGTGTATCGAAGTGGAGGGCTTCCTGGTCAAGGGCGGCGCCACGCAGGAGCAGGCGCAGGAACATATTGAAGAGCAGGTAGAATGGTTCACCGACCAGTTCTACGAAGGCTTGACGCCTGAGGAAGCGGCCAAGGAAGCCCTGGCCTAAGCCTTATCCGGCACGGCGTCGTGACAGGCGACGCCAAATTTATTCCCCTCCGGGTCGCGGAAGTAGGCGCCATAGTAGTTGGCGTGATACTGCGGACGCAGACCCGGCGCACCTTCGCAAGTGCCGCCATGCTCGCGCGCGGCTGCATAGACGCGATCCACGATCTCCCGTGAATTTGCCAGCAAGGCAACCATCTGGCCATTGCCGGCGGCAGCCGGCTGGCCATTGTTGGGCGCGCCGATTACAAACAACGGCCGCCCGCCTTCCGCCGGTTGCCATGCCGCCCACGGCTTGCTGGCGTCGGCGAAGCGCAGCTTTGCGCCCAATGCCTCCAGCACCGCGCTGTAAAACGCCAGCGCCGGTTCAAAGTTGTTAATTCCCACATAAACGTGCGACAGCATTTGCTTCCTCCCGCGAGTGAGTATATCGTCAACATTTGGAGACCCAAGTGTACGCGGAGACGGACGGGAATGGAAAAAAACATCATGGAACTTACACCGGGCATGGCGCCGCAGCGCCAGATTACCGATCTGCCAGGGCCAAGGGCGCGGCCGCTGATGGGCAATATACGCGAGATTCGCGCCCAGCCTTTCCACCGTGTGCTGGAGGGCTGGGCACGCGAGCATGGTCCGCTCTACCGCTTCCGCATCATGCGCAAGCAGATGCTGGCCACGGCCGACCGCGATCTGATCGCCTCGCTGCTGCGCGACCGGCCGGACGTGATGCGCCGTTCCAGCCGCACGGCGGAAATGCTGAATGAAGTGGGCACGCGCGGCCTGTTCACGGCCGAAGGCGAGGAATGGCGCCGCCAGCGCAAGCTGGTGATGCGTGCGCTGACGCCGGAAGTGATCCATAACTTTTTCCCGACCTTGTCGGCGATGACGGAACGCCTGCGGCTACGCTGGGAGCGTGCCATTGCCGATGGCCGCCCCGTTGATTTGCTGCGCGACCTGAAGGCGTACACGCTGGACGTGATCATCGGCCTGGCCATGGGGCAGGACATCAACACGCTGGAGCTGGAAGAGCATCCGCTGCAGCGCGATATCGAGTTCCTGTTCAAGCTGGTGGCCAAGCGTCTGACCACGCCGTTTGCCTACTGGCGCGTGCCGATGCTCAAGCGCGAGCAGGATCATGAAGCGGTTGCTGCCGCAGCGCGCATTCAACAGGCGATCTTCGGTTTCATCGCCGGCGCGCGCAAGCGGTTGGCGGAGAATCCGGCATTGCGCCAGAAACCCGCGAATATGCTGGAGGCCCTGATTGTGGCGCGCGACGAGCCGGATTCCGGCTTTACCGATGAGGGCGTGGTGGGCAACGCCATCACCATGGTGTTTGCGGGCGAAGACACCACGTCGAACACTGCCGCGTGGCTGCTGGAGTTCCTGGCCGATCACCCGCAGGCTGCGGCGCATATGGCGGCAGAATCGCAGCAGGTGCTGGGCGCGCGCACCGTGCTCGATGATTATCATTTGCTGGACAAGCTCAAATACATCGACGCCGCAACGCGCGAAGCCATGCGCCTCAAGCCGGTGGCGCCGTTTATGGCGGCGGAGCCGAATCAGGATGTGGTGCTGGGCGATCTGGCCGTGCCGGCGGGTACCGTGATTTTCCTGCTGCTGCGCCATGCATCGGAGCGCGAATGCGAGTTGTCCGAGCCCGAGCGCTTCATGCCGGAACGCTGGCTGGATGGCGCCATCGGGCAGGGCGACGACCCTGGCCGCAAGCTGTTTCCGTTTGGCGGCGGGCCGCGTTTCTGCCCGGGGCGTTACCTCGCCATGGCGGAAATCAAGATGGTGATGTCCATGTTGACGCGGAATTTTGCGCTGGCGCGCGTGCCAGGTGCGCCTTCCGCGCGCGAGTGCTTTACCTTCACCATGACGCCGGATGTGTTGCCGGTCCGGCTGGTGCATAATTAATCCAGAAAAGGGGAAACCATGTTCAAGAAGATTATCATTGGCCTGTCGGTGCTGATCCTGATTGTGCTGGCCGTGGCTGCCCTGCAGCCGGGCACGTACAGCGTGACGCGCTCCATCGCCATCAAGGCGCCGCCTGAAAAAATCCAGCCGCTCATTAGCGACTTCCATCAGTGGCCGCAGTGGTCGCCATGGGAGAAGCTGGACCCGGGCATGACACGCACCTTCAGTGGTGCGCCCAAGGATCTCGGCGCGGTCTATGCTTGGGAAGGGAATAAAAACGTGGGCAGCGGCCGCATGGAAATCGTTGGCCTGACGCCACCGGCCAAGGTCAACATCAAGCTGGACTTCTTCCAGCCGATGGCGTCAACCGCCATGACGGATTTTGTGCTGGAGCCAAAAGGCGATACCACTGTCGTCAGCTGGACCATGTCCGGCAAGACGGATTTTATGGCCAAGCTGATGACAATCTTCGTCAGCATGGACAGCATGATCGGTCCGGCGTTTGAAAGCGGCCTGTCGCAAATGAAGACGGTGGCGGAAAAATAAACGGAGGTGTGCGATGCGGATGCGAGTTTGGACGTTGATGGCACTGGCGCTGCTGCCCGCTGTGGCATCGGCCGCTGCCGGCGCCAAGGCTGGTGCGCCATTGCGCGCGGATCATCCCGTCGTCGGCACCTGGCGCATCACGCTGCCCGATGGTTCCTGCACCGAGACCTATCGTATCCGCGCGGACGGCACCACGCTGGTGTTCAGCAATGAGGAGGTGGCCGAATCCACCTTCACCATCAGCGACCAGCCCGACAAAGAGGGCTTTTACAAAGAAACCGATACCATCTTCAAAGACAACGGCAAGCGCGATTGCAGTGGCGAGGTCACCAAACCAGGCAAGGCCGTTACCAGCTACCTGCAATTTCACCCCAACGGCAACCTGTTTGTGATGTGCGTTGAGCGTGATCTGGAGCGCTGCATCGGCCCGTTCATCCGGGTGCGCGGCGACACCATTTAACTGCTGCGGTACGCGCCGGGATTGACGCCGGCCCACTCCTTGAAAGCGTGATTGAAAGCGCTTTGCTCCTGATATCCAAGCAGGAAGGCGATATCCACCAGGCTTAATTCCGGCCGCCGCAAATAATCCCTGGCCAGCGCGAAGCGCGCCTGGTCCAGCACCTGCTGGAAGCTGCTTCCCGCATCGCTGAGTTTGCGCTGCAGGGTACGCGGCGACAGTTTCAGCTCCTGCGCAATTGATGCCAGCCGCACCTGCCCATGCGAGAGATTGGCGACGATGGCGGCATGGACCTGCTGCGTAATCGACGGCTGTAACGTGGTGCGCTGTTGCAGCAGCTGCTCGGCATGCTGCTGCAGCACCGGATAGAGGCTGACGTCCGCGTTCGGCACAGGCCAGGACAGCATGGCGGAGGTGAAGCTGGCGGTATTGGTTTGCGCGCCGAAGACGGGCATCTCGCCCAGCACCCGCACGTATTCCTCGCGCAGTTCGGCCGGGCCGCCGTCATGCGTCAAGGTCAGTTGGTTGGCGGGCAGCTTCATACCGGCCAGCCAGTTGCTGAAGACGCGTATGCCCGAAAACACGCTGTCGGCCAGATGGCGGTGAGCGCTGCCATAGTTGCTATGCCAGGTGTAGCGGGCCATCTCATCTTCGATCGTCATGGAGGAGCGGCCCAGATCATGGGCCAGCTGCTCGTAACGCATGGTCTGCTCGAAGACCTGGCCGAAATCGCGGCAGCTCAGAAGTATCAGGCCGTAGACAGTGTAGGTGCCCAGTTTGACGCACTGGCCCACATGCAGACCGAAATGCGGATCGTTGGCCAGTTCGGCGCCGATATCCAGCAGGCGCACGTAGACATCGGCCGGCAGCGACTCCGGCAGCGGATCGAGGGCGCCAGGCGCCAGACCGGCCGCGCTTTCCAGCGCCTGCGCGTTGACGCCGCGCTGGGCGGCAGCCTCCAGCAGCGGTTGCAGATAAGAGCCTGCGACGCGCTTGGCATGATCGAACAAGGCGGATGTCATGAATGCGCAATACCGGCAGAAGGCATTGTTTTAACCTTATTTGGTGAATAATCGGTGCGCGTCAGTATAGCAAGCGCTCCGCCAGGGAGACAGAAAAACAATGAGACGCTGGAACGGTTGGGGTGATGATGCAGTTGAATTTGCGCTCAATGAGGAGGCCTTGGCCTTTCTCGTGCAGCGCGTGGGCGCCGGCAAGCCGGTGAAGGATGCGGCGTTTGAGCAGGCATGCGCGCAGGTGCGTGAATCGCGCCTGCCGCCGCATCGCCTGATTGATGTCGCACCGGAGGTCAGGCTGCGCAATGCGCTGGGCCAGAGCCTGCCGGACTGGCTGCGGCTGCGCTATGGCGTGATCGGCACGACGCCGGATGGCGTGGCCTATCCGGAAAGCGCGCAGGACGTGCGCGACCTGCTGGACTATGCGCAGCAGTATGGCGTGGCGCTGATACCGCAGGGCGGTGGCACCAGCGTGGGCGGCCATCTGACGGCGCCCGCTGAAATGCCGGCACTGGCGGTGAACATGACGCGTATGCGGCAGCTGCTGTACCTGGATACGGAGTCGCAACTGGCGACGTTTGGCGCCGGCGTGTTCGGGCCGGACCTGGAGGCGCAGCTGCGTGCGCGCGGTTATACGCTGGGACATTTTCCGCAATCGTTCGAGTATTCGACGCTGGGCGGCTGGGTTGCGACGCGTTCGTCGGGGCAGCAGTCCTTGCGCTATGGGCGTATCGAGCAGATGTTCCGTGGCGGCTCGATGGAGACGCCATCCGGCACGCTGCATCTGCCGACCTTCCCTGCATCCGCAGCGGGGCCGGACCTGCGCGAGATGGTGCTGGGTTCCGAAGGCCGCATGGGTATCCTGACCGAGGCGACGGTGCGCGTGACGGCTGCGCCAGCATATGAATCCTTCCATGCGGTGTTCTTCCCCAGCTGGTCGGCAGCCGAGACGGCGGTGCGGCAGATCGTGCAGGCAGGGTTGTCGCTCTCCATGCTGCGGCTGTCGAATGCGCTGGAGACGGTGACCATGCTGGCGCTGGCGGGCCACAAGAAACTGATCTCGCTGCTCGAGGGCTATCTGTCACTGCGCGGCTGCAAAGAAGGCAAGTGCATGCTGATGATCGGCGTCAGCGGCCGTAAAGCCCTGGCGCGCGCGGCCCTGCGTGAGGCATTGTCGCTGACCACTCCGCACGGCGGTGTGCACATGGGGCGCTATATGGGCGAAAAGTGGAAGCAGAACCGCTTCCGCAACGTCTACCTGCGCAACGCAGCATGGCAGCACGGCTTTGCCATCGATACCGTGGAGACGGCGGTCGACTGGCCACGCGTGGAAGTCATGATGCGCGCGATAGAAACGGCGGCGACGGCGGCGCTGGAACAGCACGGCGAACAGGTACATACCTATACCCACCTGTCGCACCTGTATGCGCAGGGTGCCAGTGTGTACACGACTTTTGTGTACCGTCTGGCGGGCGATTACGAGTCGGATCTGGCGCGCTGGAAGTCGCTGAAGAAGGCCGTCAGCATGGCGATTGTGGAGAATGGCGGCACCATCAGCCACCAGCATGGCGTAGGTACGGACCACGCGCCGTATCTGGCGGCGGAGAAGGGGCGCCTGGGGATGTCGTCGCTGCGGGCGATGTTTGACCATCTGGACCCGCAGCAGATCATGAATCCAGGGAAGCTGTTGCCATGAGCAGGCAAAGTGCGTTGGCGGGAGCGTGGGATGTCGTCGTCATCGGTGGCGGCATCACAGGCGCCGGCATACTGCTGGAGGCATCGCGACGTGGCTTGAAGATCTTGCTGGTCGAGCAGCGCGATTTCGCGTGGGGCACGTCCAGCCGTTCCTCCAAGCTGGTGCACGGCGGCTTACGGTATCTCAAAGAAGGGCAGTTCGGGCTTACGCGTGAATCCGTGCACGAGCGCGAACACCTGCTGCAACAGGGCGCAGGCCTGGTCGAGCCGCAAAGCTTTGCGTTCGGCGACTATGCCGGGCGCAAGCCGGGCAAGCGCGCGTTCCTGGTCGGGCTGGCGATCTACGACCGCATGGCAGGACAAAGCGGACGTCATTATTTTGACCGTGCCGAGTTTGCCGCGCTGGCGCCAAACGTGGCAACGGACGGTCTGCAAGGCGGCATGGTCTACACCGACGCCAAGACCGACGATGCGCGGCTGGTGCTGCGCGTGTTGCAGGAAGCGCGCCAGCACGGTGGTGTGGCGCTCAACTACATGGCGGTTGAATCCCTCGTGCGCAATGACGACGGCGAAGCAGCCGGCGTATGGCTGCGGGACGGCCAGAGTGGCGAACAGCACGAAGTGCGCGCACGGCTGGTCATCAGTGCCACAGGTGCCTGGGCAGATCGCTTGCGCCAGCCTTCCGTGGCCGGTGACGGTGGCGCGGGTCACAGGCTACGGCCTTTGCGCGGCAGCCATCTGGTGCTGCCAGCCTGGCGCCTGCCGCTGGCGCAGGCGATTAGCCTGATGCATCCGGCAGATGGCCGCCCGGTGTTTGCCTATCCGTGGGAAGGCGTGACGCTGGTCGGCACCACCGACGTCGATCATAAACAGGATTTGTCGATGGAAGCGGCCATCACGCGCGAGGAGTGCGACTACCTCATGGCTGCGCTGCATGCCCAGTTCCCGCAACTGGAGCTGACCGACGAAGATATCATCGCCACCTATGCAGGCGTTCGACCCGTGATCGACAGCGGCAAAGCCGATCCGTCCAAAGAGACACGCGACCACGCGCTGTGGCTGGAGAACGGCCTGTTGACCGTCACTGGCGGCAAGCTGACCACCTTCCGTGTCATCGCGCTGGATGTGCTCAAGCTGGCCGCCGCGCGCCTGCCCCAACTACAGGGCAAGCTGGCGCCGCAACCCGTGTTTGCGCCGTCGCCACTGCTGCGCTACATGCCGGACCTGCCGCCAGGGCAGGCGCAGCGTCTGCAGGGGCGCTACGGCGCCTCGGCACAGGCGCTGCTCGATGCAGCGCAGCCTGGCGAACTGGCATGCATCCCTGGCACGGAAACCATCTGGGCGCAGCTGCGCTGGGCCGCGCGTCACGAAGACGTCTGCAAGCTGGAAGACCTGATGCTGCGCCGTAGCCGCATCGGCATCCAGTTGCGCGGCGGCGGCGTGGATATTCTGCCGCGCATCCGCACCATCTGCCAGCCGGAGCTTGGCTGGAGTGACCAGCGTTGGGAAAGCGAGCAAGCCGATTATCTGACGCTGTGGTCCAGGCATTACAATCTACCAAAACTAAAACCATAACGAGACACCATGGCAGACCAATACCTGCTCTCCATCGACAATGGCACGCAGAGCGTACGCGCGTTGCTGTTTGATTTAAACGGCAACCTCGCCGCCAAATCGCAAATCCATTTGCAGGCATATTTCTCAGAGCATCCCGGCTGGGCCGAGCATGACGCGGATGGTTACTGGGATGCCGTGGCAGCCGCGTGCCAGCAACTGTGGCGCACTACCGACATTCCGCGCAGTGCCATCAAAGGCGTGGCGGTGACCACCCAGCGCGGTACCGTCGTCAACGTGGACCGCGACGGTAAAGTCCTGCGGCCGGCGATTACCTGGCTGGACCAGCGCCGCGTAGGCAAGCAAAAGCCACTGAGCCTGTTGTGGCGCACCGCCTTCAAGCTGGCGCGCGTCGAAGACACCATCGAATACTTCCGCCGCGAAGCGGAGATCAACTGGATCGCCGAGCAGCAGCCGGAAATCTGGGAACGGACCCACAAATATCTGCTGCTGTCAGGCTTCCTCAACTACCGCCTGTGCGGACGCCATGTCGATTCGATCGGTTCGCAAGTCGCCTATCTGCCGTTCGATTACAAGCGCCACAAATGGGCCGGGCCGCGCGACTGGAAGTGGGAAGCCTTGCGCGTGAAGCCCGGGATGCTGCCCGAGCTGGTGGAACCAGGCGCCATCATCGGCGCCATCACAGCGGAAGCGGCAGCGGTCACCGGCATCCCGGAAGGCACACCGCTGGTGGCAGCGGCGGCCGACAAAGCCTGCGAAGTGATCGGCGCCGGCAGCCTGGAGCCGCACATCGCCTGCCTGAGTTACGGCACCACCGCCACCATCAACACCACCAGCAAAAAATACGTTGAAGTGACGCCATTCATTCCACCGTATCCTGCGGCGGTACCGGGTGCATATAGCACCGAGGTGCAGATATTCCGCGGTTACTGGATGGTCAACTGGTTCAAGGAGCAGTTCGGGCATCTGGAGCAGATCGCGGGCGCGGAGCAGGGCATGGCGCCAGAAGCCATGTTCGATCAGCTGGTAAACGAGGTGCCGCCGGGTTCCATGGGACTGATGCTGCAGCCGTACTGGAGTCCCGGCATCCGGATTCCGGGGCCGGAAGCCAAGGGTGCGATGATCGGCTTTGGCGACGTCCACACGCGAGCCCATGTGTACCGCGCCATTCTCGAAGGCCTGGCCTATGCGCTACGCGAAGGCAAAGAACGCATCGAAAAGCGCAGCGGCGTGCCGGTGACGGAACTGCGCATCGCCGGCGGCGGCTCGCAAAGCGACGCCGCCATGCAGCTCACCGCCGACATCTTCGGCCTGCCCGCGGCGCGAGCGCACGTCTACGAAACTTCCGGACTTGGCGCCGCGATAGCGATTGCGGCCGGCCTGGGGCTGCACAAAGACTTTGACACCGCCACGCGCGCGATGACGCGCCCGGGGCGCGTGTTCCACCCCATCGCCGCCAACCAGAAAATCTACGACCAGCTTTACCGCCGCGTGTACCTCAATATGTACAGGCAGTTGCAGCCGATGTACCAGCAAATCGCCGACATCACCGGCTACCCCGAGCAGTTATAACTCGGGAATTAGCGCATGACCATGGCTTTGACGGCGGCCAGCGAGGCGCCGCCGGTTTTGGTGGCCTGGACCTGGTTGCGGCCACCTTCCTTGGCCACGTACATGGCGCGGTCGGCGGCCACGAACAGGGATTCGGTGTTGTCCAGCTGGTGCGGGTGGATGGTGGCTACGCCGATGCTGACGGTCAGCCATGCCGATGTCGTCGAGCGCGGGTGCGGGATCTGCAGCGATTCGATGTGGTTGCGGATCGATTCGCCCAGCAGGTAGGCTGCGTCGCCATCGGTCTCCGCAAACAGCAGCACGAATTCTTCGCCGCCGTAGCGGGCCGCCAGGTCGGTCGGCCGCAGCGCGTGCGAGGCGATCGCTTGCGCCACCTGCTGCAGGCAGGCGTCGCCCGCCGCATGCCCCAGGGTGTCGTTGTACAGTTTGAAGTGGTCGACGTCCAGCACCACCAGCGACAAGGGCTGGCCGCTGCGCATCGCGCGCTGCCATTCTTTTTCGAGGAAGGTATCGAAGTGGCGGCGGTTGGCGATTTTGGTCAGCGGATCGACCATGGCGGCGCGCTGCAAGGCGTCTTCCGATTGTTTGTGGTGCGTGATGTCGTGCAGCAGGCCGATAAACAGCGGCTGGCGCAAATACATCGGCGTCAGCGTCAGGTCCATGCACACGGAGCTGCCGTTGCGGTGGCGGATGATGACTTCGCGCGTGCCGTGGTTGTGCGCGGTCTGCGGCGCGGCGGCGTAGCGCGCGAAGTAGTCCAGGTATTCCTGCGCCACCAGTGGGTTCAGCAGGTCGGTGATGCTGCGCCCCGCCAGCTCTTCCACCTGGTAGCCCAGGTACTTGTCGCAGGCGGGATTGGTGAACTGGATGCGGCCATCCGCTTCAATAATCAGCAGGCCCTCGGCCATGTTGTTGACGATGGTGCGCAGGCGCTCGGCCTGTTCTTCGTGTGTTTCGCTCCTGCTGCGGATTTGCAGCTGCGTACGCACGCGCGCGCACACTTCGGGCATGCGCAGCGGCTTGCTGATATAGTCGACGGCGCCGATATCAAAGCCGGCCACCACATCGTCGGTGCCGGTGCGTGCGCTCATGAAGATGACGGGAATGCGCTGGGTCGCGGCATTGCTCTTGAGCTGGCGGCAGGTTTCGTAGCCGTCCATCCCGGGCATCATGATGTCGAGCAGGATCAGGTCCGGATGCACGCGGCGGGCGATTTTCAGCGCGCGCTCGCCGGAGGTGGCGACGAAGGTTTGATAGCCTTGTTCGACCATCAGCTTGCGCAGCGCGCCCAGATTTTCGGGCGCATCATCAACAATCAGTATCGCGGCATCCCGCCGCGTTGCAAAACTCAGACTTCCAGAATTCATCGGGATTCGCCTTTAACCTGGTGGGTTGCGTTGGCGTGGCAGTGCGGTTGCGCGGATGGGCAACGGTGGGGGAAAGCGGGGGTGATTGGTGCGCGTTTCAACAAAGGCTGGCCTGATTTGAAAGTGACTATCCGTTCAAATCATACCGCTTTGCAACGATTGCTGGTGAAAAAAAACCGATGATTTTGGAGGATGTCCTCGAAAGCATGATGCCGCAGCCAGACTAGCGCCAAATGGTATAAGTAATGTTGGCGGCTTGCTATTGGTTTAGCGCTTTTTGGTGACTTTTAGTGATAAAGACTGCGCGGCCGGTGTTGTATTTTTGTGGGCGGCGAGCGCCGCCCACGGAGGTGTGACTTGCGACGGCTTAGATCTTGGAGGCGATCAGCTTACCCAGGATCTCAATGCCGGTGCGGATGCGCTCTGGCGACACGGTCACGAACGACAGACGCAGGGTATTGGTCTCTGGCTCGTTGGCGTAGAACGGCGAACCTGGTACGAACGCCACTTTCTGTGCGATGGCTTCGTCCAGCAGCTGCATGGCGTTGATGTGCTTTGGCAGCGTCACCCAGATGAACATGCCGCCTTCCGGCTTGGTCCACTCGACACCGGCCGGGAAGTGCTGCGCCATGGCGTCCAGCATGACCTGGCACTGGTTGCCGTACAGGGTGCGGATTTTTGGAATGTGCTGCTCCAGGAAACCGTCCTTGATCACTTCGTGCACCACCATCTGGGTCAGCTGCGAAGTGTGCAGGTCGGCCGCCTGCTTGGCCAGTTCCAGGCGGCGCGCCAGTGGCAGCGGGGCGACCACATAGCCCAGGCGGATGCCAGGGGTCAGGACCTTCGAGAAGGAGCCCATGTAGATCACGCCGTCCGGGTTCATCGCCACCATCTTCGGTGCCGGGTCGCCTTTGTAGCTCAGGGCGCCGTATGGATCATCTTCGATCAGCGGCAGGCCAAGGCGGGCGCAGGTTTCTACCAGTTCCAGGCGGCGCTCAACGGACAGCGAACGGCCGGTCGGGTTCTGGAAGTTCGGCAGGGAGTACAGCAGGCGCGCGCCTTCTGCCACTTTGTCGATCGACGCTGGCACCAGGCCATGGTCGTCGGTCGCCACCGATTTGAATTCCGGACGGTAGACCGAGAACGCTTGCAGTGCGCCCAGGTAGGACGGGGTTTCGACCAGCACGCGGCTGCCTTCGTCGATGAGCACTTTGCCCAGCAGGTCCAGCGCCTGCTGCGAACCGGAGGTCATCAGGACTTGTTCCGGCAGGATCTTGGCGCCGCCGGTCGACAGCGAGTCGGCGATCCATTGGCGCAGCGGGGTGTAGCCGTCGGTCGGGCCGTATTGCAGCGCTACCTTGCCGTTGTCGCGCAGGACTTTGTCAAACGCGGCCTGCATTTCTTCGACCGGGAAGGTGGCTGGCGATGGCAGGCCGCCGGCGAAGGAAATGATCTCTGGCTGCTGCGTGATCTTCAGGATCTCGCGGATGAAGGATGCCTGCAGCTGCTCGGCGCGTTCAGCGAAGCGCCATTCGATCGGATTCTGGTTTTCGATTTTCATACATGTCTCACTAGAGGAACCGGCGTGGCCGGTCATTCATTCAGCGCGCTTGTGGCGTGCTCTTATCAAAGGAACGGCAGCGGGTAAGCTGCCGCCCGCTTACGCGACTTCCGCGATCAGTTCGATTTCGACGCAGGCGCCAAGCGGGATTTGTGCGACACCAAAGGCCGAGCGGGCGTGCTTGCCGGCGTCGCCGAAGACTTCGCCCAGCAGCTCGGAAGCGCCGTTGGTGACCAGGTGCTGTTCGGTGAATTCCGAGGTCGAGTTCACCAGGCTCATGACTTTGACGATGCGCTTGACGCGGGTCAGGTCGCCGCCCACGGCCGCTTGCAGGGTGCCGATCAGGTCGATGGCGATGGCGCGCGCGGCAGCCTTGCCTTCTGCGGTGTCGATGTTCTTGCCCAGTTGGCCTACCCATACGCTGCCGTCGGCGCGTTTGGCGATGTGACCGGACAGGAATACCAGATTGCCGGTTTGGGCGTACATGACGTAGGCGGCTGCTGGAGTGGCCGGTGCAGCCAGGGTGATATCAAGCGCTTTCAGTTTTTCGTAAACAGACATGTGGTTATCCAAGTGTTATGTGTATCAAGACCGTTATTGTACCCTTGCCGCCGGGGATGCTCACAATTGAGGCAAAATCAAAATCCTGTATGGCCTCAGCTGCGTTTTACCTGCATTTTGCGGCCCGCACCCACCACGGCGATCACGGCAATTGCGAAGATCAGGGTTTGCCATTCCAGCGTTTCCCCGAGCACCACGGTGGCGCCCAGTACAGACAGAAACGGCTGCACCAGCTGTACTTGTCCGACCCGCGCCACCCCGCCCAGGGCCATGCCGCGGTACCAGAACACGAAGCCGATGAACATGGAGAACACGGAAACATAGGCGAAGCCGGTCCAGGCGGCCGTGCTGGCGCTGGCGATTTGCGCCTGTTCCTGCCAGGACTGCCAGCCGACGATGGGCAGCAGCAGCGGCGCCGACAGCACCAGCGCCCAGCAAATGGTCTGCTGTCCGCCCAGCGTCTGCGACAGGCGGCCGCCGGCGGCATAGCCCATGGCGGCCAGCACCACGGCCAGGAAAATGGCCAGGTCCGCCAGATGCAGACTGCCGCCGCTCTGGCGCAGCGCAAAGCCGACCACCAGCACCGAGCCTAAGATCGCCATGATCCAGAAGCCTCTGGACGGCTTTTCACCGCCCAGCAAGGCCGCAAACACGGCGGTGGCCAGCGGCAGGATGCCGACCAGTACAGCGCCATGGGCGGCAGGCAGACTGCGCATGGCGACGGAGGTCAGCCACGGGAAGCCGATCACGCAGCCGATGGAGACCATGGCAAGTGCGGGCAGGGCGGATTTGGGCGGCAGTGGAACGCGTTTCCAGTACAGCCAACTGCCGGCCAGTACAGCCGCCGCCAGCGCACGGGCGAGGGCGACGAACAGCGGCGACAAGCCATCGCCATCCACACCGCCGCTGACTGCCAGGCGCGTGAAGGGCAGTGTCAGGCTGAAAATGGCAACGCCGATTAAACCCAGCAGCATGCCGGTGGTTTCTTCGCTCAGGCGGCTGTGTGTGGGCAGGGTCGGTGTAATGGGTGATGTATTTTCTGTCATGGGTTTATGCTACGTGACAAAACCAGTACAGTGCCAGTACACTTGATAACATAATTCCTCATACTGTGACGGTAAAATGACCAATACACGATCACGCACTTCGATGTTAGGCGCCGCCGCAGCTGCCGCGGCGGAGGCAGTCAATGAAGCGCTGGCCGCAGCGCAGGCCCGCGCCATGGCGGCGCCGGCGCCCGGACCGTCGGTGATGTCGGTGCAGGTGCAGGTGCCGGCCACCGCGGCCGCACAGCGTAGGCCGACCCGCACGCCGGGGCGGGGCGCGAGCGGGCCGATGGTGGGCTTGCTGTCGCGCGAGTCCGGTGAGACGCTGATCGACCAGATCGTGCGGTCGGTGGCGGCGCGTATCGATGACCGCCTGCTGCGGGGCGGCGCCCGCATGCCGTCCATCCGCGCCTTTGCGGCCTCGCATGGGGTATCGGCGTTTACCGTGGTGGCCGCGTATGACAAGCTGGTGGCGACCGGTTATCTGGAATCGCGCCGCGGCGCCGGCTTCTTTGTGCGCGAGCGGCCAGCCATGGCGGTGCACGCGGGCGACAGCGCGCCATTGCTCTCGCCAGTCCGCAGTCAGCACGCCGGCTTTGAATCCAAGCCGATCGACATTGTCTGGCTGGTGCGGAATATGTTCCGCCAGATGCCGCACCAGCAAATGCCGGGCACCGGCGTGCTGCCGTCCGAATGGCTGGATGGTCCGGCCATCGCCAATGCGCTACGCGCCGTCAGCCGCCAGAATCCCAACCTGCTGCTCAGTTATGGCGTGCCACAAGGCTTCCTGCCGCTGCGCCAGCAACTGCAGCACAAACTGGCCGAGCTGGAGATCGCCGCCGAGCCGGAACAATTCGTCACCACGGCAGGCGTAACGCAGGCGCTGGACCTGGTGGCGCGCGAGTTCACGCGCCCCGGCGATGTGATTTTTGTCGATGACCCGGCCTGGTTCCTGATGTTTGGTTCGTTTGCGGCGCTGGGCGCGCAGGTGATCGGCATTCCGCGCCTGGCCGACGGCCCGGATATCGCCCGCCTCACGGAGCTGGCCGCCATCCACAAGCCCAAGCTGTACATCATCAACTCCGTGCTGCACAACCCGAGTTCCACCTCGCTGTCGGCGGCCAAGGCGTTTCAGGTGCTGCGGCTGTCGGAGGAGCATGGCTTCCTCATCGTGGAGGACGACATCTACTGCGACCTGCATCCGGGCAGCGCTGTGCAACCGGCCACCCGGCTGGCCGCACTGGACCAGCTGCAGCGCGTGATTTATCTGGGCGGTTTTTCGAAGACCATGGCGGCGAACCTGCGCGTGGGCTTTATCGCCACCTCGATGGAACGCGCCGAGCGGCTCGCGGATCGTAAAATGCTATCGACACTGACCACCAGCGATATCGGCGAGCGGGTGGTCTACAAAGTGCTGTCCGAAGGCTCCTACCGCAAGCATGCCGACCGTTTGCGCGGGCGCCTGGACAGCGTGCGTGCCAAGGCGCTGCGCCAGATGGAGCGCATCGGCCTAAGAGTGGAAAGTTCGCCGCTGGCCGGCATGTTTGTGTGGGCCGACGCCGGCTGCGACACCAATGCCCTGACCGAGCGCGCCATGGCCCACAACCTGCTGCTGGCGCCGGGTAGCCTGTTCTCGCCCAAGCAGCTGCCTTCCACGCGTATGCGCCTAAACGTGGCGGCGATGCAGGAGCCGGCCGTGTGGCGTTTTCTTGAACGAGAGTTAGGCGGCTCTTGAAAAGCCTTTTATAATCCCCACCTTCCGCAAATCTTAACCAAAAGACTATTCAAAAATGGCTGATACTGAAAAACAGACCCTTGGATTCCAGGCCGAAGTGAAACAGCTGCTGCAGCTGATGATTCACTCCCTGTACTCGAACAAAGAAATCTTCCTGCGCGAGCTGATCTCCAACGCGTCCGATGCCTCGGACAAGCTGCGGTTTGAAGCCATCAACAACGATGCCCTGTACGGCAACGACCACGAACTCAAGATCAAGGTCTCGTTCGACAAGGCGGCGCGCACCATCACCATTTCCGACAACGGCATCGGCATGAGCCGTGACGAGGCGATCTCCCACCTCGGCACCATCGCCAAATCGGGCACCAAGGAATTCTTCGGCAAACTGTCGGGCGACCAGCAGCAGGACGCGGCGCTGATCGGCCAGTTTGGCGTGGGCTTCTACTCGGGCTTCATCATCGCCGACAAGATCACCGTGGAATCGCGCCGTGCCGGCTTGCCGGCGTCGGAAGGCGTGCGCTGGGAATCGGGCGGCGAGGGCGACTACTCGGTCGAGCAGATCGAGAAAACCAGCCGCGGCACCGACATCATCCTGCATCTGCGCGAAGGCGAGGACGAGCTGCTGTCGTCGTGGAAGCTGAAATCCATCATCCGCAAATACTCCGACCATATCTCGCTGCCTATCGTGATGCAGAAAGAGGAATGGGACGACGAGAAGAAGGAAACCGTCGTCAAGGACGACCTGGAAACCGTCAACCAGGCCAGCGCGCTGTGGGCACGTAACAAGTCCGACATCACGCCGGAGCAGTACGACGAATTCTACAAGCACGTGTCGCACGACTTCCAGTCGCCGCTGACCCACACCCACAACCGCGTGGAAGGCCGCAGCGAATACACCCAGCTGCTGTACATCCCGGCCAAGGCGCCGTTCGACCTGTGGGACCGCAACAAGCGTGGCGGCATCAAGCTGTACGTCAAGCGCGTGTTCATCATGGACGATGCCGAACAGCTGATGCCGACCTATCTTCGCTTCGTCAAAGGCGTGATCGATTCGGCGGACCTGCCGCTGAACGTCTCGCGCGAAATCCTGCAAGAGTCGCGCGATGTGAAAGTGATCCGCGACGGTTCGACCAAGCGCGTGATCGGCATGCTGGAAGAGCTGGCGAATGCGGACGAACAGGAAAAGAAAGACAAGTACCAGACCTTCTGGACCGAATTCGGCCAGGTGCTGAAAGAAGGCATCGGCGAAGACGCGGCCAACAAGGACCGTCTGGCCAAGCTGCTGCGCTTTGCCTCGACCGCCAACGACAACGACGAACAGATTACGTCGCTGGAGCAGTACATCGCACGCGCCAAGGAAGGCCAGGACAAGATCTACTACGTCACGGCCGATAACTACATCGCCGCGAAAAACAGCCCGCACCTGGAAATCTTCCGCAAAAAAGGCGTGGAAGTGCTGCTGCTGACCGACCGCGTGGACGAGTGGATGCTGTCCTTCCTGACCGAGTTCGAAGGCAAGGAACTGGTCTCGGTAGCGAAAGGCGGCCTGGATTTGGGCGCGCTGGAAGACGAAGCCGAGAAGAAGGAACATGAAGAGACCGAAACCGCCTACAAGGACCTGGTCGAGAAGATGAAAGAAGCGCTGGCCGACAAAGCCAAGGACGTGCGCGTGACCTTCCGTCTGACCGATTCGCCGGCCTGCCTGGTGGCGGACGAGAACGAACTGTCGGGCAACCTGCTGCGCATGTTGAAAGCGGCCGGCCAGGCCGCGCCCGAGTCCAAGCCTATCCTGGAAATCAATCCAGAGCACCCGCTGGTGCAGCGCTTGAAGGCCGAAAATGTGGCCAGCTCGTTTAGCGACTGGTCGCACCTCCTGTTCGACCAGGCCCTGCTGGCCGAAGGCGGCGCGCTGAGCGATCCCGCCACCTTCGTCAAACGCCTCAACGAACTGCTGCTGGCGAAATAAACGCCTTCCGGGGTCAGGTCCGTCATTTCTACACGAGCTCTGCGCTAACGCGTTTAGTGCTGAGGCCGTGTAGAATTGGCGGACCTGACCCCGGAGTTCTCATGAAGAAATCTGTTCTTGCGCTGGCTGTTCTGGCCAGCGTGCTGCTGTCTGCGCATGCGCAGAATCCTTTGCCGAGCGAGACGCCGGACGAATTCAAAGCCCCTGTCGATAGCTTCGACTACATCAAGCGCGCGGTCATGATACCGATGCGCGACGGCGTCAAACTCAATACGGTGATTGTCATTCCACGCAAGGCGCGCAATGCGCCGATTCTGCTCACGCGTACGCCGTATAACGCGGCGGATATGGTCAATCATGCGGAAAATTCGCAGATGGAGTCGGTGCTGACGGGCTATGACAATATGGCGGATGTCATCACCCAGGGCGGCTATATCCGGGTGGTGCAGGATGTGCGCGGCAAGTATGGCTCGGAAGGCGATTATGTGATGACGCGGCCGATGGCCGGCACGCCGTTCAATCCGACCGTGATCGATCATTCCACCGATGCCTGGGATACCATCGAGTGGCTGTCCAAAAACGTGCCAGAGTCGAACGGTAAAGTAGGCATCATCGGCGGTTCGTATGACGGTTTTCTGCCGCTGATCGCGCTGGTGAATCCGCATCCGGCGCTGAAGGTGGCGGTGCCGATGAATCCGATGGTGGATGGCTGGCGCGGCGATGACTGGTTCCATCACGGCGCTTTCCGCCAGATTAATATGTCGTACATCCTGGAACAGGTGGCCACGCGCCGCAATGACGCGCACTGGTTCACCAGCCATTACGATGACTACGATACCTTTATCCGCGCCGGCTCGGCCGGTGCGCTGGCGCGTCAGCGCGGCGTGGAGCAGAGCGGTTTCTGGCGTAAGATCGCCGCCCATCCGTCGTATGACGAGTTCTGGCAAAGTCAGGCGGTCGACAGGATACTCGCCAGGCAGCCGGTGACGGTGCCGACGCTGCTGGTCCACAGCTTGTGGGATGCGGAGGATATTTATGGCGCGATCGCTGTCTATAAGGCGATCAAGCCCAACGATAAGGATAACCAGGTGTTCATGGTGCTGGGGCCGTGGAATCACGGCGGCCAGGATGGCGACGGCAGCAAGCTGGGGCCGATTAAATTCAACAGCGACACGGGTCTGTACTTCCGCCAGGAGATATTGCGCCCCTTCCTTGATCGTTATCTGAAGGATGACCCGTCGCCAGAAGCGCTGGCAGCGAAGATCGCACCAGTTACGGCGTTTGAGACGGGGACCAATAAATGGCGGGCGCTGGACAGTTGGCCTGCCGGCTGCGTCAGTGGCTGTGTAATCGCTCCTGCGACGCTGCGTCTGGCCGCCGGCGCGCGGCTGAACCTGACCAATACGGCGTCGGTGCCGCTGGCCAGGCCCGCGCAGAAAGAGGCGTACGATGAATACGTCTCCGACCCGGCCAAGCCGGTGCCTTACCGCCAGCGTCCCATCGCACCTTATGGCTACGATGAAGCCAAGGGCCAGACCTGGCCGCGCTGGCTGGTGGATGACCAGCGCGAGGCCTCGGGCCGCACCGACGTGCTGACGTACACCACGGGTGTGCTGTCCGCGCCCGTCAAGATCAGCGGCGAGCCGATCGCGCACCTGCTGGCCGCCACCAGCGGCACGGATGCGGACTGGGTGGTGAAGCTGATTGATGTCTACCCGGACCAGGTGGCGTCGCAGCCGGAGATGGGCGGTTATCAGCTGATGATTTCCGCCGATATCTTCCGTGGCCGTTATCGCGAAAGCGCTGCCACGGCCAAGCCGATCGCTGCCAATACGCCGCTGCCGTACCGCTTTGCGATGCCGACGGCGAACCATGTGTTCCTGCCGGGACACCGCATCATGGTGCAGATCCAGTCCAGCTGGTTCCCGCTGTACGACCGTAATCCGCAGACCTTTGTGCAGAATATCTTCTACGCGCAGCCGGCGGATTACAAGAAGGCGACCCAGCGCATTTATCACGACAGCTATATCGAGCTGCCGCTGGTGAGCGCTACGGTCAGGTAGGCCTGCGGCGGCGCCGTGCCAGCATCAGCACTGCGGGCAGGCCCAGTCCGAACATGGCGTAAGTGCCGGGTTCGGGCACCGGCGAGACGTTGACCAGGAAGCCGCGGATTTCACCGTTCGGATAAATGCTGCTATGGATGTTGAGGTAGGCGCTGCCGGAGTTAAGCCCGGTCAGGAACGCGGCCTCGGCGCCGGCGGCAGTACCGCCATTGGCGCTCAGGAAGGCCGGATTCCAGCTGCTGGTCAGCGCGGTGTCAAAGGTGTGCTGATAGGCGCCGGTATGCAGGTCCAATGGGAAGTTGGTGAAAGAGGGCAGTTCGGTGGCGACGCCCGCTGTGCCGCTGCCCGCCGTCGTGGTGCAGCAGTGGATGTGCGCGGCGGTGCTTTCGCCGAGCAGTCCGCTGAAGGCGACGCCGATGTCCAGCACATGCGTGGTGGCGTCAAATTTGACGAGGGCGGCGCCGATGCCGCCTGAAGTATTGGCCGGCGATTCCTGCGGGCCGGTCAGGATGGTGGTGTAGGTGGCGGCGGACGCCACGGTGGCAAACAGCAGGCCTGCTGCCGCCACCGCATTGCGGATATGCTTCATGATGTGATCCCTCCTTGTTATGACGTATAACTTAGAGGGGACATCGGCGCTGGAGTTCCCGGCTTCTTCCCGGCTTCTTTACAGTGCGGTGCGCAGGGCGAACAGTTCGGGGAACAGCACCACGTCCAGCATCTTGCGCAGGTAGCTGACGCCGGCCGTGCCGCCAGTGCCGGTCTTGAAGCCGATGATGCGTTCGACCGTGGTCACGTGGCGGAAGCGCCAGAAGCGGAACGCGGTTTCCATGTCCACCAGCTTTTCGGCCAGCTCGTACAGCGCCCAGTAGCGGGTCGGGTCGCGGTAGACTTCCAGCCAGGCTTGCTGCACCGATTCATCGGCCACGGTGGGCTGGCTCGGATCGGCATTCAGGCGTTCGGCGGAAATCGGCAGGCCGTTACGCGCCAGTAGCTTGATCGCTTCGTCGTAGATCGATGGCGTGCGCAGCGACTCTTCCAGCAGCGGGAATTCCGGCGTGGTGGCGTGGACGTTGAGCAGGTTGGCGTTCTTGTTGCCGAGGATGAATTCGATTTCGCGGTACTGGTAGGACTGGAAGCCCGACGATGCGCCCAGATAGGGACGGATGGCGGTGTATTCCGGCGGCGTCATGGTGGCCAGCACGTCCCAGGCGTGTACCAGCTGGTCCATGATGCGGGCCACGCGGGCCAGCATCTTGAACGCCGGCGGCAGGTCGTCGGCCTGCAGGTGCGTGCGGACGGCGCGCATTTCATGCAGCATCAGCTTCATCCACAGTTCGCTGGTCTGGTGCTGGATGATGAACAGCATTTCGTTATGGTTGGGCGACAGCGGGTGCTGGGCGTGCAGGATTTTTTCCAGGCCCAGGTAGTCGCCATAGCTCATGTCATTGCTGAAGTCCATTTGCGCGCCGTGCCACTGGGCCGCGTCGGCGCTGGCGCCGTGCATGGGACATTTGTTATCGCTCATATTGTTTATCTCGTTTTCAGGTGACGGCGTCGCGCTTGGCGTCGACGTTGTAGTCTTGGCGGTCCAGGATGTCGCGCAGGATTTCCACGGCGTCCCATACCTCAGCATAACTCGTGTACAGCGGCGTGAAGCCGAAACGCATGATGGCCGGCTCGCGGTAGTCGCCAATCACGCCGCGCGCGATCAGCGCTTGCATCACGGCGTAGCCATGCGGATGGGTGAAGCTGACATGGCTGCCACGGTGTGGGTGTTCGCGCGGCGTCACCAGTCCCAGCGGATGCATGCCGCAGCGCGCTTCCACCAGTTCGATGAACAGATCGGTCAGCGCCAGCGATTTTTCGCGGATCGCGGCCATGCTGGTCTGGGCGAACACGTCCAGGCCGCATTCGACCATGGCCAGCGAGACGATGGGCTGGGTGCCGCACAGTGCGCGGCCGATGCCGTCGGTCGGTGCAAAGTGCGGCGCCATCGCAAACGGCGTGGCGTGACCCCACCAGCCGGACAGCGGCTGCTGGAATTGGCCCTGGTGTTTTTTCGGGACCCAGATGAAGGCGGGCGCGCCAGGTCCGCCATTCAGGTATTTATAGGTGCAGCCTACGGCCAGGTCGGCGCCGTTGGCGTGCAGGTCGACCGGCACCGCGCCCGCCGAGTGGGCCAGGTCCCAGAGGATCAGGGCGCCGGCGGCATGGGCGAGGGCGCTGGTGGCCTGCATATCGTACTGGTAACCGCTGCGGTAGTTCACGTGGGTCAGCATGACGACGGCGGTGTCGGCGCCGATAACGGCCGACAGCTCATCCGGGCTGTTGATGAGTTTGATGCTGTAGCCACGGTCCAGCCATTTGCTCAGGCCTTCCGCCATGTAGATGTCGGTCGGGAAGTTGGAGCGTTCGGTAACGATCACGCGGCGGGCGGTATCGCTGCTTTGCATCTGCAGGGCGGCGGCCAGGGCCTTGAACAGATTGACCGAAGTTGTGTCAGTGACAACCACTTCGCCATCCACACCACCGATCAGCGGCGCCAGGCGATTGCCAAGATGCCTGGGCAGGTCAAACCAGCCGGCGGTATTCCAGCTGCGGATCAGGTCGTGGCCCCATTCCTGGGTAATCACGTGCTGGGCACGGGCGAGGGAGGTCTTCGGACGGGCGCCCAAAGAGTTGCCATCCAGATAAATAACGCCGGCTGGCAGGTCAAACTGGCTGCGGAAGGCGGCGAGCGGATCTTGCGCGTCGCGCTCCAGGCAATGGTTGCGAGTTGTCATTTTGATCGTTGCTTGAGGTCTAAAGTAGTGAGTTTAACCTGAAAAATTGCGTCCGACGCCGTTTTTTCACTGGCAGGATCGCCCGCTAACCCGCATGAATGCTGGACTTGAGCTCTTTTTTAAAAATTTTTCGGTTTTTTTCAAAAAACCCCTAAAGTTCTTTAAACCTCTGCCGTTACCGTTCTTAGATGTGCAGGAATCCGTTGGTGGGTGACTTTTGAAAGAAGCGAAAAATATTTTAAAAATTTTTCGTCAAAACCCTAAAGTTCTCCAAAACCCTGCCGTTACCAGTTTAGATGTCGCAAAAAAGAGTCGTTTTATCGTCTTATTTTTCGATTCAAAGCAGGATATTTTTGAAGATTCATCGCCTCCCCAGGCCCGCATCCACAGCGGGTTTCAGAGTGATCTGCGTGTGTTTGTAAGACAAACACCGACAGGTCCTGCCCGTCATTTCCCGACCTAAAATACGGAGTGTCACCTCTTCTCGTGCATTTGTTGCTCGAGCAGAATGTATCTCAACGGAAACGCAAATGCGTTCTGACAGAGAGAAAACTGCAAGGAGTGGGAAAATGACCGCAAACGATATGATGGCTGAAATTCGCGACGCCAACCTGAGCTACCTGATGCTGGCTCAGCAGATGATCCGCGCCGACAAAGTCACCGCGATCTTCCGCCTCGGCATCTCCGCCGACATTGCCGACCTGATCGAAGGCATGAGCAATGCGCAAATCCTGAAACTGGCAGGCGGCAACATGATGCTGGCCCGTTTCCGCTTCGACGACAGCGCCATCCTGTCGATGCTGACCAACTACAACAAAGACCGCGTACTGGCCCAGTCGCACGCCGCCATCCTGATGGCCGGCCAGCCAGTCGAAGAGATTGCTTAATTTACCTGCGTCGTTGGAGTAGAGATCATGGCCGCCAAGAAAAGCGTAGTGTCGGAAGCCCAGGAAATTCAGCTGGCAATCGAATTGATCCAGCTGGGCGCCCGCCTGCAGCTGCTGGAATCGGAAGTGTCGCTGTCGCGTGAGCGCCTGCTCAAGCTGTACAAGGAGCTCAAGGGCGTGTCGCCACCGAAAGGCATGCTGCCGTTCTCGACCGACTGGTTCCTGACCTGGCAGCCGAATATTCACTCCTCGCTGTTCATCAACATCCACGGCTTCCTGGTGACCCACGCCGGCGCCACCGGGGTGGAAGCGGTGATGAAGGCTTACAAGCTGTACCTCGAACAAATGCCGCCGGAGCCGGGCGAAGAGCCGCTGCTGTCGCTGACCCGCGCCTGGACGCTGGTACGCTTCTTCAGCAGCAGAATGCTGGAGACGGCGCCTTGCACCAAATGCCAGGGCAAATACGTGGTCAACGCCATGGATCTGAACGGCAGCTATGTGTGCGGCCTGTGCCACATGCCTTCGCGTGCCGGCAAGACCAAGAAAATTCGCGAAGTGGAAGTATTGGCGGCATAATGCCCGCGTGACCCTCTCTTATCTCCACCGTATCGCCCGCGCGCCCGCCGTGCGGGCCATGCTGATCCAAGCCGGCGCCTTGCCGCTGACACTGGCCCTCATTTATGTGATGGCCAGTTTTCATTTCTCCGTTGATTATCTGACTGTGGCCGTGGTGCAGGGGCTGATTGCGGCCGGCATTACCTGGAAGCTGGCGCTGGCGGCCTGGTGGCGCGCGATCCAGCTGCTGTTTCCGCTGGCGGTGCTGACGGCGCTGGCGCTGCAGCTGCCGTCCTGGCTGTTTGGCCTGGTGTTTTTGCTGCTGCTGGGCTGGTACTGGTCGACATTCCGCACCCAGGTGCCGTACTACCCGTCCGGCGCCGCCGTGTGGGATGCGGTGCGGCAGCAGCTGTCTGATCGCCAGGCGCCGCGCATTATCGATATCGGCAGTGGCCTGGGCGGCTTTGTACTGTATATGAGCCGGGTCCGGGCGGATGCCGAGGTGGTGGGGATTGAACTGGCGCCATTTCCCTTCTTATATAGCTGGCTGCGCGCCAAACTGGGCGGCAGCCGCGCCCGTATCCTGCTCGGCGACTACGAGAAACTTGATTTCAGTCAGTTTGATGTGGTCTTTGCCTACCTGTCGCCGGCCGCCATGTCTGGATTGTGGCGCAAGGCGGCGGCGGAAATGCGTCCCGGGTCCATGCTTGCAAGCTACGAATTTGTCATTATGGAAAGATCTCCGGATGAGGTCATTCCTGCCACAGAGCTAGGATCTTCACTCTACATTTGGTACTTTTAAGCATCATTTGACGTTATTCTCTTGCCCGTCTACCCCTACTCAGGCTATTGTAGTTCTACATGTAAATTTATAGAAAATCGGCTATTGATTTGACATATTTCAACCGGTTTTCGCTCTGGGGAGTCTGGACACTTGTTAGTCATCATTGGATATGTAGTGGTCTGTGTCGGCGTGTTCGGCGGTTTTGCCATGAACGGCGGGCATCTGGCCGCCCTGATGCAGCCGCTGGAGGTGGTCATGATCGGCGGCGGTGCGATGGGCGCTTTCCTGGTTGGCAATAACGCCAAGACGCTCAAAGCCACGATCGCCGCACTGCCGACCCTGTTCAAAGGCTCGCGCTACACCAAAGACCTGTACATGGAAATGATGTCGCTGCTGTTCGACGTGCTGTCCAAGGTGCGCAAGGAAGGCCTGATGTCGATTGAAGGCGATATCGACAGCCCGGAGCAGAGCCCGCTGTTCAGCAAGTATCCGACGGTGCTGGAAGATCATCACATCGTGGAATTCATGACCGATTACCTGCGCCTCATGGTGTCGGGCAATATGGATGCGTTCCAGATCGAGAACCTGATGGACATCGAAATTGAAACCCACCACCACGAGGGCGCCGCGCCGGCCCACGCGATCGCCAAGCTCGGTGACGGCATGCCGGCTTTCGGTATCGTGGCGGCGGTGATGGGCGTGGTGCACACCATGGAATCGGTGGGCCTGCCGCCGGCCGAGCTGGGCATCCTGATCGCGCACGCGCTGGTCGGTACCTTCCTCGGTATTTTGCTGGCCTATGGTTTCGTTGGCCCGCTGTCCAGCCTGCTGGAGCAGAAGCTGGAAGAATCAACCAAGATGTATCAGTGCGTCAAAGTCACGCTGCTGGCCAGCCTGAATGGCTATGCGCCGGCGCTGGCAGTGGAATTTGGCCGCAAGGTGCTGTATTCGACCGAGCGTCCGACCTTCAACGAGCTGGAAGATCACATCAAGAAATCGAAGTCGAAGTAAGCCATGCTGGTCACTGTTTATATGTTAAGGAAGAATCATGGCTGAAGAGGGCTTACGGCCTATTATCGTCAAGCGCGTCAAGAAGGGCGGCGGTGGTCACCACGGCGGCGCCTGGAAGATTGCGTATGCCGACTTCGTGACCGCGATGATGGCCTTCTTCCTGCTGATGTGGCTGCTGGGCTCCACCACCAAGGGCGACCTCAACGGGATTTCCGAATACTTCAAGACGCCGCTGAAAGTAGCGATGGAAGGCGGTTCGGGCAGCGGCGACAGCTCGTCCATCCTCAAGGGCGGCGGCAAGGATCTGACCCGCAGCGAAGGCCAGGTCAAGGCCAGCGATGACCCGGCCGTGAAAAAGACCTTTAACCTGACCGCCGCCAAGGCCGCGCTCGAGGCCGAGGAAAACCAGCGCCTGAAAGCGCTCAAGGAAAAGATCGAGAACAAGATCGACGCCAATCCGCTGCTGAAAAAGTACAAGGAACAGCTGCTGCTGGACATCACCAATGATGGCTTGCGGATCCAGATCGTGGACGAGCAGAACCGCCCGATGTTCGCGCTGGCCAAGGCCGAGCTGCAGTCGTATACCAAGGACATCCTGCATGAAATCGGCTTTGTGCTCAATGACGTGCCGAACCGCATCGGCCTGTCCGGCCACACCGATTCGACGCCGTACATGAGCGAAACCGGTTACAGCAACTGGGAGTTGTCGGCCGACCGCGCCAACGCGTCGCGCCGCGAACTGATTGCCGGCGGCATGAACGATGCCAAGGTGCTGCGCGTGGTGGGCCTGGCGTCGGCCGTGAATTTGGACCGGGCTGACCCGTTCAACCCGATCAACCGCCGCATCAGCATCGTCGTGATGAACAAGCGCGCCGAAGAGAGCGTGCTGCGCGATGGCCGCAAACTGGAAGTGGGCGACGTGGAAGAGGCGGCCGGTGTGGCCGCGGCTGCCGGCGCCGCGCCCGCGCCTGCGAAGTCGGGGCCGCCGGTACGCAAATAAGAGATGTAAAGAACGAGACTGTTATGACGAGAAAAAAAATTCTGGGTTCCCACGTCAAGCGCCTGTTGTCCGGCGTGTCTGACCACGGTCGCCGTCATTTGACCGAAGTCGAGACTGACCTGATCCAGACCGGCCTGCTGCTGGAGGAAGCGATAGAAAAGCTGTCCTTCAACTTCATGGCCATCCATCAAACGGTGGAGGCCGAACAGGCCACCATCCAGTTGCTGCTGGACGGCGGGACGGTGACGCCCGAGCAGCGCGCCCAGCTGGAGGCGCTGCAAGGCCAGGTGGGCAGCTATGTCAATGCTGCCATCACCAGCCTGCAATTCCAGGACATGACCAGCCAGCTGCTGGATCGCACGCTGAAACGCGTGACCGGTTTGCGCGAGTTCCTCGGCACACTGGGCGCTCATGGCGCAGAGATGCTGCCGGAAAGCGACAACGAGCAGATCGTCGAGCTGCTGGGCAAGGTCAGCATGGCGCTGGCAATTCAAAGCCTGGAACTGCGCAGCGTGCTGCGCAAGGCGGTCAGTCAGCAACACCTGGAGAGCGGCGACATCGAGCTGTTCTAACGACTAATAAATGATTTACTGAGTGAGATAAAAAGATGGCTAAGACTATACTTGCGGTTGATGATTCCAGTTCCCTGCGCCAGATGGTGGCGTTCAGCCTGAAAGCGGCTGGCTACCAGGTGGTGGAAGCCGTGGACGGCCAGGACGGCCTGGAAAAAGCCAAGCTGCAGAACGTCGATCTGGTGCTGACCGACCAGAACATGCCGCGCATGGACGGCCTGCAACTCATCAAACTGCTGCGTGAGCTGCCCAGCTACGCCAAGACCCCTATCCTGATGCTGACCACCGAATCGTCCGACGAGATGAAAGCCAAGGGCCGCGCCGCCGGCGCCAATGGCTGGCTGGTCAAGCCTTTCGATCCACAGCGGCTTATCGAGGTAGTCAAAAAGGTCATCGGCTGATAAGGCGTGCAATGATGCTGAGCGAACGTAACGGAGTATCACCATGACCATCGATATAAGCCAGTTCTACCAGGTCTTTTTCGATGAGGCCGAGGAACTGCTGGCTGAAATGGAACGGCTGCTGCTGGCCGTCAATGTGGAGTCGCCTGATCCGGAAGACCTGAATGCGATCTTCCGCACCGCCCACTCGGTCAAGGGCGGCGCGTCCACGTTCGGCGTGACCGACATGAGCGAAGTCACGCACGTGCTGGAAACCCTGCTGGACCGCATCCGCAAGGGCGAGATGGCGCTGACTTCCGAGCACGTCGACGCCTTCCTGGCCGCCAAGGACATCCTCAAGATGCAACTGGACGGCCACCGCAACGGCAGCGAAGTGGACCAGGACGCCGTCGCCGACGTGCGCATGATGCTGCAATCGCTGGCGCAGGATGTGCCCGTGGTGGCGCTGGCGCCCGTGGCGCCGGCCTTCAATGCGCCGGAAGCCAAGGTGGTCGATCACAGCGGTGGCCGCCGCTACCGGCTGGAATTGCCGGCCATGGCGTACCGCGAAGTGCAGGCGCTTGGCGACGAGCTGGGCCTGATGGGCCACGTCTCGATCACGCCGCTGGACAAGGACCGCAATGCGATGGTGATGACCACGCATGAAAGCCTGGACGACATCATTGCAATCTGCTCGTTCGTGCTGAACCCGGACGAGATGCAAGTCACCGAGCTGCCCAGGCTGGACGACGCCCAGGCGCAAAAGGAAAAAGCCGAGCGCGACCAGGTCGAGAACGACCTCGGCTACGGCTTCTTCGACACCACCGAACTGAAACCGGCCGCGGCCGCAGGCGAAGGCTATGGCTTCTTCCAGCCGCTCGACGAGATCCGCGCCAATGCGGCCGCCGGCAGCGAGGATGCGCAAGGTTACGGCTTCTTCCAGCCGGTGGAGCAGATCCGCGCGGCGGCCGGCATCGTGATCGAGACGCCGCCCGAGGAAGAAAAGAAAGTCGTCAAAAAAGAAGAGAAGGAAAAGGAAAAATCGCCGGCGCCGGGCGCCGAGTCTTCCTCGATCCGGGTATCGATTGAGAAGGTTGACCAGCTGATTAACCTGGTCGGCGAGCTGGTCATCACGCAAGCGATGATCGAGCAGCGCGTCGATACGCTGGACCCGATGGTGCACCAGCGCCTGCTCAACAGCGTCAGCCAGCTGACCCGCAACACGCGTGACTTGCAGGAAGCGGTCATGTCGATCCGCATGATGCCGATGGACTTCGTGTTCTCGCGCTTCCCGCGCATGGTGCGCGACCTCGCCACCAAGCTGGGCAAGAAAGTCGATTTCATCACGAATGGCGCTGCCACCGAGCTGGACAAGGGCCTTATCGAACGCATCGTCGATCCGCTGACCCACCTGGTGCGCAACTCGATCGACCACGGCATTGAAATGCCGGACGTGCGCCGCGCCGCCGGCAAGAGCGACGCCGGCCGCCTGTTCCTGTCGGCCTCGCACCAGGGCGGCAACATCATCATCGAGGTATCGGACGACGGCGGCGGCCTGAATCGTGAGAAGATTCTTGCCAAGGCCCAGCAGAATGGCTTGCCGCTAAGCGACAACATGAGCGATGCGGACGTCTGGCAGCTGATCTTTGCGCCTGGCTTCTCCACCGCCGAAACCGTGACGGACGTATCCGGCCGCGGCGTCGGCATGGACGTGGTCAAGCGTAACATCACGGCCATGGGCGGTGTGGTGGACATCCGTTCAGCCAAGGGCTTTGGCACCACCATCTCGATTTCGCTGCCACTGACGCTGGCGATCCTGGATGGCATGTCGATCCGCGTCGGCGAGGAAATCTACATCCTGCCGCTGGGCTTTGTGATTGAGTCGCTGCAGCCGGTGCCGGAAGACGTCAAGGAAATCAGTGGCAAGGGCCGCGTCATCAAGGTGCGCGGCGAGTACCTGCCGCTGGTGCCGCTGTATCAGATGTTCGACATCACGCCGCGCTTCAATGACCCGTGCAAGGGCATCGTGATCATTGTCGAAACCGATGGCCGCAAGGCCGGCCTGTTTGTCGATGAACTGGTAGGCCAGCAGCAGGTGGTGGTCAAGAACCTGGAGTCCAACTACCGCAAGGTGGCGGGCATCTCCGGCGCAACGATTTTGGGCGATGGCGGCGTGTCGCTGATTCTGGATGTCGCCGCGCTGATACGCTCGTCGCGTCAGCTTGCTGACGAATCGATTTTTTCTTCATAGGGGGCCATCATGGCAGAGATTCAATCCAACGCGGCACATGCCAGCGACATCGCCGGCCACGAATACCTGGCATTCAAGCTGGGCTCGGAAGAGTACGGCATCGACATTCTGAAAGTGCAGGAAATCCGCGGCTACGAAGCCGTGACCCGGATTGCCAATGCACCGGAATTCATTAAGGGCGTGATCAATCTGCGCGGCATCATCATTCCGGTGGTGGACATGCGCATCAAGTTCAACCTGGGCGAGCCGGTGTATGACCAGTTCACTGTGGTCATCATCCTCAACATCAACGGCCGCATTGTCGGCATGGTGGTGGACTCGGTGTCGGACGTGACCACGCTGAGCCCGGAGCAGGTCAAACCGGCGCCGGAAATGGGCACCGCGTTCAGCAGCGATTACATGATCGGCCTGGGCACCATTGATGAGCGTATGCTGATCCTGGTGAACATCGACAAGCTGATGTCCAGCCCGGAAATGGGCTTGATCGAACAACTGGCGGCCTGATCCAGGCCGACTGCCGGCGCCACAGCCCCGCGCCGGCCACGCAAGACTACGGACGCACTCCAAAAAGAAGAGCGCGCCGCCACATCATATAGAGCACAGACATGAGGGGAGAATCACAATGAATTTACGCGACTTCAAAATCGGCGCACGGCTGCGGATCGGGTTCGGCATTATTTTGCTGATCCTGGTGGCGATCGTCCTGATGACCAATTACCTTAATTACAGCAACAAGAGCAAGCTGACCAAGGGATTGGAAACCGCGACGGCCAAGAATCTCGACGCCGGCACCATGAAGAGTGCGATGCTGGAAACCGGTATCGCCATGCGCAATATCGGCTTGCAGTCCGACGTCAGCCTGATGCAGAAGGAAGAGCAGAAGGTGAAGGACCAGCGCGCGCGCTATGACAAGGCGCTCAACGAACTGAAGGCGCAGGGCCTGAATGACGCCGAGAAGAAGGTGCTGGGCGAGATTGCCGCGCTGGATGCCGACACCGATGCGGCGTTCAAGGAAGCCATCGGCCAGATCCTGGCGTTTAACAGCGAAGGCGGCGCCAAGGTGATTTCCGGCCGCATCGACCCGCTCAACACGCAGACGCTGGCCCTGATCAACAAGCTGGTTGACATGCAGCAGGCCAACGCCAAGGAAGTGATGGACGGTTCCGTCACCGCCGACCGTGGCCTGATGGTGGTGCTGTTCGTGCTGGGCGGTATTGCCGTGGCGCTGGGTGTGATCTGCGCCACCGTGATTACCCGTTCGATTACCGGTCCGTTGTCGGGCGCCGTGGGCGTGGCGCAGAAAGTGGCTGCTGGCGAACTGACCTCGCATGTGCACGTGGAAGGCCAGGACGAAACCAGTGAACTGCTGCAGGCGCTCAAGGACATGAACGAGAGCCTGGCCAAGACCGTGGGCGATGTGCGTACCGGTACCGAGCTGATTTCGACCGCGTCGCAGGAAATCGCTTCCGGCAATGCCGACCTGTCGGCCCGCACCGAATCGCAGGCCAGCTCGCTGGAAGAAACCGCGTCCTCGATGGAAGAACTGACCAGCACCGTGAAGCAGAATGCCGACAATGCGCGCCAGGCGAATCAGCTGGCGGTGACGGCGTCGTCGGTGGCAGAGAAGGGCGGCACCGTGGTGTCGCAAGTGGTGCAGACCATGGGCTCGATCACCGAATCCTCGCGCAAGATTGCCGACATTATTTCGGTCATCGATGGCATTGCGTTCCAGACCAACATCCTGGCGCTGAATGCGGCGGTGGAAGCGGCGCGCGCTGGCGAACAGGGCCGCGGCTTTGCGGTGGTGGCCTCGGAAGTGCGTAACCTGGCCCAGCGTTCCGCTGGCGCCGCCAAGGAAATCAAGGAACTCATCAGCGACTCGGTGGAAAAAGTCGACGCTGGCAGCAAGCTGGTGGATGAAGCCGGCCAGACCATGGACCTGATCGTGACCTCGATCCGCCAGGTGGCCGACATCATGGGCGAGATCACTGCCGCGACCCAGGAACAGAGCAACGGCATCGAGGAAGTCAACCAGGCCATCTCGCAGATGGACGAAATGACGCAGCAGAATGCCGCGCTGGTGGAAGAAGCTGCCGCAGCGGCGGAAAGCATGCAGGAGCAGGCCGAGCTGCTGTCGCAGGCGGTCAGCATCTTCAAGCTGTCGCATGACGAGTCGGTGCGCCGTCCGGCACCACGTCCGGCGCCGGCGCCCGTGGTGGCCGCCGCAGCGCCAGCACGCGCGCCGGCGATTGCCGCACCGCGTCCGAAACCGGCCGCCGCCAAGCCTGCCGCACCGAAGAAGGCGCCAGCCGCGCCATCCGGTGGTGACGAGTGGGAAGAGTTTTAAGTTAGCGTGTCACGCCCGCGTCAGCGGGCGTGACGCGGGCATAGTTAGCACAGCCAAAAAGGATTTAACATATGCCGCAATCAAAAGATACGGTCAAAGAATTTGACTTCAACGCCCGCGATTTCGAGCGGGTTCGCGGCCTGATTTACAAGCGCGCCGGCATTTCGCTGGCCGACAGCAAGCAGGAGATGGTCTACAGCCGCCTGGCACGGCGCCTGCGTGCCACCGGCATCGACTCGTTTGCCAAATACCTCGACGACCTGGAAGCCGGGCGGCTCGGGGAAGAGTGGGAGTCGTTCACCAACGCGCTGACCACCAACCTGACCTCCTTCTTCCGTGAAGCCCACCACTTCCCGCTGCTGGCCGACCACATCAAGGGCAAGCGTGAACCGCTGACCATCTGGTGTTCCGCCAGTTCCACCGGTGAAGAACCGTACTCGATCGCCATGACGGTGTGCGAAGCGTTCAATACGCTGACGCCGAACTGCCAGATCGTCGCCACCGACATCGACACCAATGTGCTGGCCCACGCTGCCAACGGCGTCTACACCATGGACCGGCTGGACAAGATGGCGCCGGAACGCCAGCGCCGCTTCTTCCTGAAAGGTAAAGGCGACCGCGAGGGTATGGCGCGCGTGCGTCCGGAATTGCGTAATATGATTACGTTCAAGCAGTTGAATCTGCTGGCGGACGGTTGGCCGATCAGCGGCCAGTTCGACGCGATTTTTTGCCGGAACGTCATGATTTACTTCGACAAGGCGACCCAGCGCAAGATCCTGGCGCGCTTTGTGCCGTTAATGAAACCGGATGCCTTGCTGTTTGCAGGCCATTCGGAGAACTTCCTGTATGTCTCGGAGTCGTTGAAACTGCGCGGCAAGACCGTCTACGAATTGGACGATAACGCTGCGGCCCGCAAAACACCGCAACGCACATGAGAATAAAACATGGACCTCGAACAATTTGCCACGAACGTGTATTACGACAGGACGTTCGACTGCCAGGCCGCCAAGATTTTGCCGGGCGAGTACTACCACACCAACAAGGACATGTTGATTGTGACGGTGCTGGGCTCCTGCGTTTCCGCCTGCATCCGTGACCGGACCACCGGCCTGGGCGGCATGAACCACTTCATGCTGCCGGATGGCGGCGGCGATGCCGGCAGCCCGGTCTCGGCCTCGGCGCGCTACGGCACTTATGCCATGGAAATTCTCATCAACGATCTGCTCAAGGCGGGCGCCAAGCGTGAGAACATGGAGGCCAAGGTGTTTGGCGGCGGCGCCGTGCTCAAGGGCTTCACCGCCATCAACGTTGGCGAGCGCAATGCGGCTTTTGTGCTGAATTTCCTCAAGGTGGAAAAAATCCGCGTGGTGGCGGAAGACCTCAACGACATTTATCCGCGCAAGGTGTACTTCTTCCCGCGCACCGGCAAGGTGCTGGTCAAGAAGCTGATGCAAAGCCATAACGATACACTGGTCAAACGCGAAATCGAATACGCCAGCCGCCTCAAAGTGGCGCCGGTGGGTGGTGAGATTGACCTGTTTTAAATAATAAAAGGTAGTACATATGAAGATCAAAGTCCTGGTGTGCGACGACTCCGCACTGATCCGCAGCGTCATGAGCGAGATCATCAACTCCCAACCGGATATGGAAGTGGTGGGCGTGGCGCCTGACCCGCTGGTCGCGCGCGAACTTATCAAACAGACCAATCCCGATGTGCTGACGCTGGACGTCGAGATGCCGAAAATGGACGGCCTCGACTTCCTGGAAAAACTCATGCGCCTGCGGCCGATGCCGGTGGTGATGGTGTCCTCGCTGACCGAACGCGGTTCGGAAATCACCATGCGCGCGCTGGAGTTGGGCGCGGTCGATTTCGTCACTAAGCCGAAAATCTCGATCCAGGCCGGCATGCGCGAGTACACCGAGCTGATTACCGACAAGATCCGCGCCGCCTCCAAGGCCCGCATCCAGGCGCGCCGCCTGCCGCAGCCAGGCGCGGAGGGCCACACCGCAACACCGCTGTCGGCGCTGCGCAACCCGCTGTTGTCGTCGGAAAAACTGATTATCGTCGGCGCCTCCACTGGTGGCACGGAAGCGATCCGCGAATTCCTGATGCAGATGCCGTCCGACTGCCCGGGCATCCTGATCACCCAGCACATGCCGGAAGGCTTCACGCGCTCGTTTGCCAAGCGCCTGGACTCGCTGTGCAAGATCTCGGTGCAGGAAGCGCAGGGCAATGAACGTGTGCTGCCGGGCCACGCCTACATCGCGCCCGGCCACTCGCACCTGTACCTGACCCGTAGCGGCGCCAACTACATGACCCGCATCGACCAGGCCGAGCCGGTCAACCGTCATCGTCCATCGGTCGATGTGCTGTTCCGTTCCGCCGCACAGTGCGCGGGTAAGAATGCGGTTGGGGTTATCCTGACCGGCATGGGGAAAGATGGTGCAGCGGGCATGCTGGAGATGCGCAACGCCGGGGCGTATAATTTTGCTCAGGACGAGGCGAGTTGCGTGGTATTCGGCATGCCGCGTGAAGCGATCGCAGTGGGGGCAGCGCACGAAGTGGGCGCCTTGCAGGCATTGCCGGGCATGGTGCTGGGTTATCTGGCGCAACACGGGATGCGCGCATTGCGTGTTTAATTGTGCAACTGTGACGTTTTACTGCGACTTTGTTCGCCTTAAAGCAACGAAAATGCTATCCTACAACTTGCTGCCAATTGTAGGCACTATTAACAACCGCGTAGAGAAACAACGGAGCAATTCATGGCTGATCCAAAGATGAAATTTTTAGTTGTTGACGATTTTTCGACGATGCGCCGCATCGTCCGGAATCTGTTAAAAGAACTGGGTTATGCCAATGTCGACGAGGCAGAAGACGGCGTGATGGCGCTGGCCAAGCTGCGTGCTGAGCAGTTCGACTTCGTCGTGTCCGACTGGAACATGCCGAATATGGACGGCCTGACCATGCTGCAAAACATCCGTGCCGATCCGGCGCTGGCCAAACTGCCAGTGTTGATGGTCACTGCTGAAGCGAAAAAGGAAAACATCATTGCGGCAGCCCAGGCTGGCGCAAACGGCTATGTGGTGAAGCCATTCACCGCGGCCACGCTGGATGAAAAACTCAACAAGATCTTCGAGAAACTCGGAGCTTGATGATGTCTGAGCAATACAGCGGCGCCATCGCAGCAGCAGCGGTGGAGCCGAGTGAGGAGTTTTTGTCGCGTATCGGTCACATGACCCGGGCCTTGCATGAAAGCTTACGCGGTCTCGGCCTGGATAAACTGATTGAAAAAGCCGCGTCGGACATCCCCGACGCGCGCGACCGCCTCGATTATGTGGCGCGTCTGAGTGAAGACGCGGCCCAGAAAGTGTTAAACGCCACCGACGCCGCCGGTCCCTTGCAAGACCAGATCAGCGGCGACGCCCGGGAGCTCAGTGCTTCCTGGAACAGCCTGTTGGCGGCAGGCGGAGCAGATGAGTCCTGGCGTGCCCTGGCGCAGCAAACCGTCGCCGCGCTGGATGGCGCCGCTGCCGGTTCCTCGCAGACCAAGTCGCATCTGATGGACATTATGATGGCGCAGGATTTCCAGGATCTGACGGGCCAGGTGATCAAACGGGTCACCTCGATTGCCCAGAATCTGGAACAGCAGCTGGTACAGATGCTGATTGATTTTGCGCCTGAACAATTGAAGAAAGACAGTGACAACGGCTTGCTGAACGGACCGCAAATCGATGCCGGACGCGAAGGCGTGGTGGCTGACCAGGAGCAGGTCGACGACTTGCTGGACAGCCTGGGTTTCTGATTCCTACGGCCCGCTTGTGCGGGCCTTTTTCATGCGACAGCCATGCACCAGACTAATTATCTCGTTCGTGAGCCTTTGCTGGACCCCAGGCAGCGGGTGGTCGGCTATGAGCTGAGCTGGCAGCAGCAGAGCGGCGGTGCGACCTCGACGCTGGAAGCGCTGGAGTCGCTGGTCGGCTTTGTCGCCGGCCAGGTGCTCGATGACGACGGCGACTGGCGCCTGCGCGACAAGATCCTTTTCCTCGAAGCTGTCCCCGCCATGCTGTCGACCGATGCGCTGCACGAACTGCCGCCGGAGCGCACGGTGCTGTCGATCCGCGCTGCCGAGCTGGCCAATCCCGATACCATGGCGGCGGTTCAGGGCTTGCGCGCAGGCGGCGTCGGTGTCCTGCTGCGTGAAGCGGACCTGACCCGCATCGGCACGCGTTTGCCGACCATGGCTTCTTACGTGGAAGTGCGTTTTTCCGGCGCCGATGTGGGGGCGCAGGCCCGCACTTACGCTGCCTTGAAACAATCTACGGTAGGCATGATCGCGCGCCCGGTCAGCAACTGGGCTGATTTTGACGCCTGTGCGGCGCTGGGCCTGAATGCCTTCGTCGGCAAGCTGCACCTGACGCCGCGCCCGTCGACCGATAGCAAGGGGCTCAATCCGGCCCAGACCATCATCATGCAGTTGATGCAGATGGTGCGGCAGAATGCCGACATTGCCCAGCTGGAAGCCGTGCTCAAGCGCGATGCGACGCTGTCATACAAGCTGCTGCGTTTCATCAACTCGGCGGGCTTTGGTGCGGGCAGGGAAGTGCAGTCGCTGCGCCAGGCGCTCACGCTGCTGGGCTATACGCCACTGTACCGCTGGCTGACCCTGCTGCTGGCCACGGCCAGCACGTCGGGCTATTCGCCGGTGCTGCTGGAAACCGCCGTGGTGCGCGGCCGCCTGGCCGAGTTACTGGGACAATCGGCGCTGGGCAAGAGCGAAGCGGAGAATGTGTTCGTGGCGGGTATGTTCTCGCTGCTGGACCGCCTGCTGGGAATCCCGATGGCCGAGGTGCTGGCCAATATCCAGCTGTCGGAAGAAGTGGTCGCCGCGCTGCTGACCCGCAGCGGCAAATATGGGCCTTACCTGGCGCTGGCCGAGGCCTGCGAACTGAACTCCGACCTGGTCGCCTCCCTGGCCGCGAGCCTGAAATTGACGCCATTGGAAGTCAACCAGGCCCACCTCTCAGCGCTCGCCTGGGCACAAAACGTCGCCGCTTGATCTTGCTCAAGCACGATATGCGTGCGCGTTGACGTCCCCGATTGCGCGGCGCATCATGGCCGCATGAACGCGAATTCCGACAGAGAGTATATCGACAACAAGGTGGGCGATGTCCGCACCTCCCTTGAGGACTTGCGCACCACAATGAACGAGCGCTTTGACGCCTTGCGCACCACCATGGATGAGCGCTTCAAAGCGGCCGACGCCAAGCTTGAAGCCATGGCGGCAAAAATCATTGCTGATGTGATCAAGTGGGTTGTCGGACTGTTCGTGACGATGATTGCGCTCACCGTCGGGCTGGTCAGCATTGCGCTGAACCTTATTTTGCGGATGCCTCTGCCAGCGGCGCCACCAGCGGCTCCCGTGCCAGTCGTCAGCACGCCATCCGTCATCATCCAGCTGACACCGCAAGGCGCGACCGTATTGCCGGCCGCGCCTGCGGGAGAACGAAAACCTTAGATTTCCAGATTGTCGATCAGGCGGGTTGTGCCCAGCTTGGCGGCTGCCAGCACGACCAATGGCGTGCCTTGCGCCAGATCGCCAGCGTTCGGTGGTTGCAGATCGTTGCGTTTGCGGATGGAGATGTAATCCGGCTTCCAGCCGCGCTGGGCCAGATCGTCCATGGCCTTGTGCTCAAGCTGGAACACATCCAGATGGCCGGAACGCACTTCATTGGCGACGGCATTCAGCGTCTGGTACAGCGCTGGCGCTTCCGCGCGCTCGCTTGCCGACAGATACATATTGCGCGACGACAGCGCCAGGCCGTCATCGGCACGCCAGGTCTCGGCAGCAATGATCTCGGTCGGCATCGCAAACTGGCGGCTCATGTTACGGATGATCATGAGCTGCTGGTAATCCTTTTTGCCGAACACGGCCACGCGCGGCTGCACGCACGAGAACAGCTTGGTCACCACCGTGCACACGCCGTTGAAGAAGCCCGGACGGAACTCGCCTTCCAGCGTATTGCCCAAACCGTCAGGCGGCTGCACGCGGTATTCCTGCGGCTCCGGATACAGATCCTTCTCGGTCGGCGCGAACAGCACGTAGACGCCTTCTTTTTCCAGCTTCTCGACGTCAGCCTGGAAGGTGCGTGGATATTTGTCGAAGTCTTCGTTCGGGCCGAACTGCAGGCGGTTGACGAAGATCGAGGCTACCACCGGGTCGCCATGCTTGCGCGCCAGGCGCATCAGCGACAGGTGGCCTTCGTGCAGATTGCCCATGGTCGGGACAAACGCGGTACGCAGCTGACCGCTCAGTTGGTCGCGTAGTTCTTCAATGGAGGTGATGATTTTCATGGTGTAGGCTCATTCTTATTGCCGGCTTACGCCGGTGAGTAGGCAAGCCGCACGTAAATAGGTGCGAATGGCTCGGCCTGGGTAATTTCAATCAGGGTTTCTTTGGCCAGCTCCAGCAGCGCGACAAAATTGACGACCACTACCGGCACGCCGCCGGCGACGTCGAACAGGTCGGCAAACTCCACGAAGCGGGTCGATTGCAGACGTCGCAGGATGCCGGTCATGTGCTCGCGCACCGACAGCTCCTCGCGGCTGATTTTGTGATGCTGGGTCAGCTTGGCACGCTTCATCACGTCCAGCCAGGCTTGCTGCAGGTCGCTGGCGACCACCTCGGGCCAACTTGGCGCCAGGCTTTGCTCGATGAAGATCTGGGTACGCACAAAATCGCGGTCCAGTTGCGGGATCGTGTTGAGGTCGTAGGCGGCCAGCTTGATTTGCTCGTATTCCAGCAGACGGCGCACCAGCTCGGCACGCGGGTCATCGGCTTCCACATCCAGGTCCACCTGGCGCTGCGGCAGCAGCATGCGCGATTTAATCTCGATCAGCATGGCCGCCATCAGCAGATACTCGGCCGCCAGCTCCAGATTGGACAGGCGGATCTGGTCGACATACTTCAGGTATTGCAGCGTCAGCTGCGCCATCGGGATGTCGAGGATGTTGAAGTTCTGCTTGCGGATCAGGTAGAGCAGCAGGTCCAGCGGACCTTCAAACGCATCGAGGAAGATTTCCAGCGCGTCTGGCGGGATGTAGAGGTCGGTCGGCAGCTTGAGCAGCGGCTCGCCGTACAGGCGGGCAAGGGAGCCGACTTCGGCGGTGACCGCTGCGGCTTCGTCCGCCGCAGCCTGCGCTGTGGCGTCGTTTGCTGCCTCGCCGGCTTCTGCGGCAACCGCATCCACCGCGTCGGTCGCGACCACAGCACCGGCTGCCGGTGCGCCGTGTTCGGCTTCCGGCACCGGCGGCTGCTGGTCAGCCGTTTCGTCTGGCAACATCCTTGCCGTCCGCGTACTTAAACTTTGTTCTGGTAGACGTAAGCTTGTTGCTTGACGGCCGATTCCAGCTGACGCTGTTGTTCATCCAGCGAGACCGGTGGACGATCCCACAGCAGAGCACGGCCTTGTTGCTGGCCTTCCTCGATGCCTGGATTCTTTTCCTTCAACGCCTTGATGAACAGGGTGTGGTCGGATTCGTACATCGAATGTTGTTTAGAGAGTTTCATATTATCTAAGAGGGTGGATCAGCAGCGGTTATTTTACCGCGCCCCGGCGCTTCAACGCTATTTCTATCGCTCGCAGGACGGAAGGATGGGGTATGCTTTTGCGGATAATGTTGCATGAATATTAAAAATGAACCATCGCCTCACTCCCCGGACCATCTTCCTGCTGACCTTGCCGCCGCTGCTGTGGGCCGGGAATGCCATCGTCGGCCGCCTGGTGCACGACATGCTGCCGCCGGTATTGCTGAATTTTCTACGCTGGTCGATCGCCTTTGTCATCCTGCTGCCGCTGGCCGGGCCGGTGTTCCGGCGCGAAATTGGATTGTGGCGCTATTGGAAGACATACGCCGTGCTGGGTCTGCTGGGCATCGGCATGTACAACGCGCTGCAATACATGGCGCTGCAAAGCTCGACGCCGATCAACGTCACGCTGGTCGCCTCCGGCATGCCGGTGTGGATGATGCTGACCGGCTGGCTGTTCTTTGACGTTCCCGTGAGCCGCAAGCAGGTGGTGGGCGCTGTGCTGTCGATTGCCGGCGTGCTGCTGGTGCTGGCGCGCGGCGAATGGCAGCGTGTGCTGGAGTTGCGGCTGGTGGCGGGCGATCTGTTCATGATACTGGCGACGATCGCCTGGTCGCTGTACAGCTGGCTGCTGCTGCGCGTGAAGGAACCGGCGGCGGTGCGCGCCAACTGGGCCAGTTTCCTGCTGGCGCAGGTGGCGTTTGGCGTGGTCTGGTCGGGCGGCTTTGCGCTCGGTGAGCAGGCGCTGGACGCGATTGCCGTGCAATGGAGCTGGCCGCTGGCTGCGGCGCTGCTGTATGTCGCCACCGGCCCGGCGATTGTCGCCTTCGGCTGCTGGGGCGCAGGCGTGCGCGAGGCTGGGCCATCGGTCGGCGCGTTCTTTGTGAACCTGACGCCGCTGTTCACCGCGCTGCTGTCGTCGGCGTTTCTGGGCGAGGCGCCGCATGGCTATCATGCGGCGGCATTTGCGCTGATTGTAGGCGGAATCGTGGTATCCGCGCGCCGGGGTTAGCCGCCGGTCGCGGCTTTCAGCGCATCGATAAAGACGCGCACCTTCTGCGGCAGGTGCGAGGTGGCGGGATAGACGGCGTGGATCTCGCTTTCCGGCTGCGTCCACTCTGGCAATACCCGCACCAGCCGTCCTGCCGCCACATCCTCCCTGACTGAGAACACGGTCGCGCGCAGCACGCCGTCGCCTGCCAGTGCCGCTGCGCGCGTGGCATAGGCCGTGTTGGAAGAGAACACGGTGTTCTGCATGCGTACTTCCGTCTGGCTGCCGTCGCTGCCGATCAGCGTGAACTGATTCGGCTGCGCCAGCACGGACAGCGACACATAAGGCAGTTGCGGCAGATCGTCCGGTGTGGCTGGCGTGCCGTGGCGGGCAAGGAAGTCCGGGCTGGCCACCAGCCAGCGCGTCAGCTTGTCGATCCGCGTGGCCATATGGCCGGAGTCCGCCAGTTTGCCCAGCCGCACGGTGACGTCGATGCCTTCGGCGATCAGATCGATGATGTGGTCGTGGCAGGTCAGGTCGATCTTCAGCGCCGGATAGCGCGCGCGCAGCTGCGCCAGCACGGGCGACACCACAATAATCCCGTAGTCGATGGGCGAGGCCACGCGCAGCGTGCCTTGCGGCGTATCGCGGCCACTGCGCGCCTGCTCGATGGCCTGCTCGGCCGCCTGCAATAGCTGGCGGCTGGATTCGTAAAAGCTGCGGCCGGCTTCGGTCAGGCTCAGCTTGCGCGTGGAGCGCACCAGCAGACCCACGCCAATTTCCTGTTCCAGCAACTGCATATGTTTGCTGACCATCGATTTGGCGAGCCCCAGCCGCTCGGCGGCAGCGGTCAGCGAGCCGGCCTCGACCACGGCGACAAAGGTGGTCAGGCGGTTGAGGTTGATGGTGCTGAGATCGATCATGCGGCGATTGTACACTTATAGTGGACAGAGATTCCGGTTTTGTCCGGCTTATCAGCACGACCGGCGCTCCCTATACTGGCTTCATCGTTCACTTACCAAGGAGTAATCATGAAACTGTATGGCATCCCACTGTCCGGCCACACCCACCGCGCCCATTTGTTCCTGAACCTGCTGAACCTGCCACATGACTATGTGACGGTCGACCTGCGCAATGGCGAACACAAAAAAGCACCGTTCACGGACATGAACGCGTTTGGCGAAATCCCGGTACTGCAGGACGGCGACGTCACGCTGGCCGATTCCAACGCCATCCTGGTCTACCTGGCGTCGAAATACGACGACACTGGCCGCTGGCTGCCGCGCGATCCGGTTGCCGCCGCCAATGTGCAGCGCTGGCTCTCCATCGCCGCCGGCAAGGTCGCCTACGGCCCGGCCGCTGCGCGCCTGGTGACCGTATTTGGCGCACCGCGCGACCATGAAGCTGCCAAGACCATCGCCGTCAACCTGTTCGACGTGATGGAGCGCGAGCTACAAGGGCGCCGCTGGCTGGTGGGCGATCACGCCAGCATCGCCGATATCGCCGGCTATAGCTACATCGCGCATGCACCGGAAGGTGGCGTGTCGCTGAAACCGTACCCGAACATCCGCGCCTGGCTGGACCACGTGCGCGCGCTGCCAGGCTTCGTCGCCATGCCGGCCAGCCAGGCCGGTCTCGCACCAGAAGAGGTGTAATCATGACTGCCGCCGTAGTGTCCCCATTCCATGCCCAGGAGCTGGAGATTCAGCAGCGCGTAGGCGTGCGTGAACAGATGGCGGGTGCGGCGGCATTCATCCGGGATTACATGCCGGACCAACACCGCGAGTTTTTCGCCGAGCTGCCGTTCTTCTTCCTCGGCGCGCTGGATGTGTCGGGCCAGCCGTGGGCGACCATGCTGGCTGCCGATCCGGGCTTCGTCTCGACGCCAGACGCGCGCACGCTGCACATCAACGGCGGCATGCTGCCGGGCGATCCGCTCACCGGGCAGCTGCATGCGGGCGACCACGTGGGCGGCCTGGGACTGGCGCCAACCACACGCCGTCGCAACCGCGTCAACGGTGAAGTCGTGGCGGCTCATGATGGTGCGCTGCGCATCGCCGTCACGCAGAGCTTCGGCAACTGTCCGCAGTACATCCAGCATCGCCAGCACACGCCGGTTGTGCCGGGGACGCATGCAGTGCAGGTATTGCGCAGTGCGTCGCTGACGGCGGCGGACCGCGAATTGATCGCGCGCGCCGACACGTTCTTCATCGCCAGCGCCAATCTGGCGGCCGACGCGGGCCGTGGGCGCGGCGTGGATGTATCGCACCGTGGTGGCCGTCCGGGCTTCGTGCGCGTGGACGACGAGCACACGTTGACGGCGCCCGAATTTGTCGGCAACTTCTTCTTCAATACCATGGGCAATCTGCTGGCGCATCCGCGTGCCGGCCTGCTGTTCATCGACTTCGAACGCGGCGACATGCTTCATCTGGCCGTGGAGGGCGAGATCATCTGGGACGGTCCGCAACTGCAAGCCTTTGCCGGTGCGGAGCGCCTGCTGCGCTTCCATGTGCGCGAAGTGGTGCGCAATGTCGGCGCGCTGCCGTTCCGCTGGACCGATCCGCAACCCGCCATGCAGCTGGCGCGCACCGGCAACTGGAGCGAAGCAGATCGCACGCAGGCTGCGGCCTCCCTGACCACCAGCTGGCGGCCGTTCAATGTCGTCGACGTGGTTCAGGAAAGCAGCGACGTACGCTCCTTCTACTTTGAACCTGCGGATGGCCTGGGCGTTGCGGCCCATGTGCCGGGACAGTTCGTGTCCCTGCGCGTGCCCGATTGGGCGGGCGATGGCGCGGCGTCGCAGATACGCAGCTATACCATTTCCGATGCACCCGATGGCCGTCGTTACCGCATCAGCGTCAAGCGCCAGGGCCTGGTGTCGTCATGGCTGCACGCACACCTCGCACCGGGCGCGCAGATTGAACTGATGGGACCTGGCGGTGACTTTACGTTTGAGGAGGGCACGCAGCGGCCCGTGGTGATGCTGTCGGCCGGTATTGGCATCACTCCCATGATCGCCATGTTGAATGGCTTGCTGGTCAACGGCAGCCGCACGCGGCACAAGCATCCGATCTATTTCGTGCACGGTGCGCGCGAGGTTGCGCATCCGTTTACGGTGCATCTGCAAACGCTGGCGGCGGGGCATAACAACCTGGCGGTGCACGTGCAGCAGAAACGCATCGACATCAAGGTGCTCAAGGAGCTGCTGCCGTTTGATGATTACGATTTCTACCTGTGCGGTCCGGCCGGATTCATGCAGGATATGTACGAGGGACTGCGCCAGCTGAATGTCGCCGATGAGCGCATCCGCTTTGAAGCATTCGGTCCGGCCAGTGTACGCCGCAGCGGTGCAGCCAATGCGCCGGCCGTGTCAACGGCGACCGGGCCGGTGCCGGTGCGCTTCGTCCGTTCGGGCATTGAGGCCACATGGGATGGCTCGCACGGCAGCCTGCTGGAACTGGCCGAAGCCAATGGCGTCGCCGCGCCTTCGGGTTGCCGCTCAGGCTTGTGCGGCTCGTGCGCGGTAGGGCTGGAAGCGGGCGATGTCGCTTACACCCGCACCTGCGGCTCCCAGCCGGCAGCAGGGCAGGTACTGCTGTGTTCTACCGCCCCGCGTGCAGGCGCCAGCGAGATTGTGCTGGCGCTGTAAGGCTTAACGCTGCGTTTTGGTGGTGTTATCGCAGTCCGCGCGGACCGTGTCGGCTGGCGTGGTCGAGTTGCCATCGGTATGGGCCTGGTTGCAGTCCATCTTGGTGCGGTCACTTTTCTTCATCTTCGAGTGTTTTGCGTTCTTGGCCGGCGCGGTGTTCTGCATATTGCTGTTGTTCTGCATGGTGGTGGCGTTTTGCTCGCCGCTGTTAGCCATGCTCTGGCCCTTGGTTGGCGTGCCGGTATTGCTGGTGCCGGAAGGTTGCGTCTGCGCGATGGCGGCGCTGCTCAGGCATAGCGTTGCGATACATGCAATGGCTTTGATATTCATGGCTGTCTCCTGGTTAAAGTAGGGCCATTTTTTCATGACCGGTCCATGCGCCGCGTAGGAGCACGCCTTGCGTGGCGGTCGGACGTCAACCCAGTGACTTGATGTAGCGCGGATCGACCTGCGCGCAATAGCTGGCGCACGACTGGCGCGCGGCGTTGGCGGCCGCATGCACCAGCATCTCGGCATTGGAGTGGAAACACATGGACACGATAATCGACGGCGGCTCCGGCTGCACCGGCAGCTCGACAAATTCGCCACTGTCGAGCAGACCCGCGACAAACAGGCTGGGGATCGCCGCCACGCCATAACCATCTTTCATGAGCTGAACAATCGCCGCCACCGACGGCGAGCAGGTGATGCGCGTCTGCTCCAGCGGCATCATGGCCAGATTCGCCATCTTGCTGACGATTTCCTCCAGCATGCGGTGCGGCGCCGTGCCGCGTCCGAAGGTGAGGATAGGCAGCTGCAACAGGCGCTGGTTCAAGCCCTCCTTGCGCGGATCGAGCAGGCCTTTGCGGGCGATCCAGTGCAGCGGATAGACCGCCAGCGCTTCGGAAACGATGTCGCTGCTTTCCACGCCCTCCACCTGAATCACCAGGTCCAGCTCACGCGCGCGCAGGCGGCGCTCCAGCACATTGCTCATATCGACCGCCAGATCGACTTCCATCTCCGGATACACGGCATTCAGTTCGCGGATGTACTGCGCCAGCCAGCTATGCACCACCGATTCAATCACGCCGACCCGCAAACGGCCACGTACTGCACTGTCCTTGTGCGCTGCAGCCTGCAGGCGCCGTGTCGCGTCAACCACGGCCTTGGCATGGCCCAGCAGGTATTCGGCATTGGCGGTGAGGCGAAAGTCCTTGCTGCTACGGTCGATGAGTTCCGTTTGCAGCTCTTCCTCCAGCGTCTTGATACGCAGGGAGATGGCAGCGGGCGTGGCGTGCAGTGCCTGCGCGGTAGCACGAAAGCTGCGCAGCTGGGCCAGGATGACGAAAGTCTCCAGAAAGCGGGTATTCATGCAACAAGAATACCTTAACCTCATGCACCAGGATAGCGCAGAGTGGTAAGAAAAACTAAACAACAACATCAACAATAACTAGATAGCCTGTGTGGTTATTCGAGATTATTCTTGTCTCATGCAGTTTTAATATGATTGAGCGAGCCAGCCATGACACCACTTGAATTGCGCCAGCAGGTCCGTAGCGGCGCCTTCCGCCAGCCCACCGCAGGTTATTGCGGTCCATACGCCCAGGCCAACCTGGTGATCCTGCCGCAGCAGCATGCCAACGACTTCCTGCTGTTCAGCCAACGCAACCAGCGTGCGTGCCCGCTACTGGCGGTGGGGGAGCCGGGCCAATGGCATCTGCCGCGTCTGGGCCAGGACCTCGACATCCGCAGCGACACGCCGGGTTACAACATCTACCGCGAAGGCAAGCTGGAAGAACAAACCTATACGCTGCATGAGGTCTGGCGCGATGACATGGTGGTGTTTGCGATTGGCTGCTCGTTCTCGTTCGAGCACATGCTGCAGGAAGCGGGCATCCACCTGCGTCACGTCGAGCAGCGCCGCAATGTCGCCATGTTCCGCACCAATATCCGCAACCAGCCTGCCGGGCCGTTTGGCGGCGAGATGGTGGTATCGATGCGGCCGATGAAAGCGGCCGACGCCATCCGCGCGATTCAAATTACCAGCCGCTATCCCGCAGTCCACGGCGCGCCGGTCCATCTGGGCGACCCAGGTTTGATCGGCATTGCCGACATTATGCGGCCGGATTACGGCGATGCAGTCGAGATCATGCCTGACGAAGTCCCGGTGTTCTGGGCTTGCGGCGTCACGCCGCAGGAAGCCATACGCCACGCGCGCCTGCCGCTGGTGATTACCCACCAGCCGGGCTACATGCTGGTAACCGACATACCCAATTCTTCACTCGCAGCTTTTTAATCTAAAAAAACCGCGCAGTACCACAACGGTCCAGCACTGCTGGCCCGAACGGGGACGGCTGCGCCTTCAAAAAGGGAGACAACCATGAATACACGAGCACTCAGCACGGACCAGCGGGAAGGATTCTTTTCCTGGTTCTTCGCCTTGACGGGCAAGGAGCGGCGTACCTTCTGGAGCTGCAAAATCGGCTACGCGCTGGATGCGATGGACACGCAGTTCCTCAGCTTCGTGATTCCAACACTGATCGCCACCTGGGGCCTGTCCAAGGGCGACGCGGGTTTAATCGGCACGGTGACGCTGCTGACGTCCGCAGCAGGCGGCTGGATCGCCGGCATCCTGTCAGACCGCATCGGGCGCGTGAAAGCGCTGCAAATTACGATTCTGTGGTTTGCCTTCTTCACCGTGCTATGCGGCCTGGCGCAGAACTTTACGCAGCTGTTGTGGGCGCGCGGCCTGATGGGCTTTGGCATGGGCGGCGAATGGACCGCAGGCGCCATCCTCATCGGCGAAGTAATCCGCGCCAAGGATCGCGGAAAGGCGGTCGGCATGGTGCAGGCGGGATGGGCGATCGGCTGGGGCGTATCCGCACTGCTGTATGCGCTGATGTTCTCGCTGCTGCCGCCGGAATGGGCGTGGCGCTCGCTGTTCCTGCTGGGGATCTTGCCTGCGCTGTTCGTCATCTTCATTCGCCGCTTTGTCGATGAGCCGGAAGTGTTCGTGGCCGAGAAGAAGAAAGCGGCGCGTGCCGAAGGCCAGCCATCGTTCTGGCAGATCTTCTCGCCCAAGATGTTGAGTGTAACCCTGCGTGCCGTGCTGCTGACCACTGGCGCCCAGGGCGGCTACTACGCCATCACCACCTGGCTGCCCACCTTCCTCAAGACCGAGCGTCACTTGACGGTGCTGGGTACCGGTGGCTACCTGGCCATGGTGATTGTGGGCTCCTATGCCGGTTACATCGTCAGCGCCTTCCTGACCGATTACCTTGGCCGCAAAAAGAACTTCATCCTGTTCGCTACCGGTTCAATGTGCATCGCGCTGGCTTACACCCGTTTGCCGGTGACCGACGGCGTGATGCTGTTCCTCGGCTTCCCGCTGGGCTTCTGCGTGTCCGGTGTGTTCAGCGGCATGGGCGCGTTCTTGACGGAGCTGTTCCCGACCGCCATCCGTGGCTCGGGCCAGGGCTTCAGCTACAACATGGGCCGCGCAGTCGGTTCGCTGTTCCCGCTCATGATCGGCATGAGCAGCCAGTCGATGGCGCTGGGTGAAGCCATCGGCATCTTCGCCGGCACAGCATACGCCGTCATGATCCTGGCGGCGCTGACACTGCCGGAAACCGCCGGCAAACAACTCGAATCCTGATTACAGACTTAAAGGCATCATCATGAAAAACGACATCCCCGCTCAACAACTGCGCTGGCAATTCTGGGTTGACCGTGGCGGCACCTTCACGGACATCGTCGCGCGCCGTCCCGACGGCAAGCTGGTAACGCACAAGCTGCTGTCGGAGTGCCCGGAGCGCTACGACGACGCCGTTACCCAGGGCATGCGCGAGATGCTGGGGCTGAAGACTGGCGATCCACTGCCAGCCGGGCAGATTGAGGTCATCAAGATGGGCACCACGGTGGCGACCAATGCGCTGCTGGAGCGCAAAGGCGCGCGCACCGCACTGGCGATTACCCGTGGCTTCGCCGACCAGCTGCGCATCGGCTACCAGGACCGTCCGGACATCTTCGCCATGCACATCGCGCTGCCGGATCTGCTCTATGAAGACGTGATCGAGATTGATGAACGTATCGGCGCACGTGGCGAAGTGCTGCAAGCGCCGGACGAAGCGCTGCTGCGGCGCCAGTTCCAGTCATTGCGCGAACGCGGCATCGATGCGATTGCGATTGTGCTCATGCACGCATACCGTTACCCGCAGCACGAACAGCGTCTGCGTGTGCTGGCCGAAGAGGCAGGCTTCAGACAAATCTCGGTCAGCCATCAAGTCAGCCCGCTGATGAAAATTGTCGGTCGCGGCGATACGACGGTGGTGGATGCTTACCTGTCGCCTGTGCTGCGCGACTATGTCTCGCGCGTTTCGGCGGATACCGGCGATGTGCGCCTGATGTTCATGCAATCCAATGGCGGCCTGACGGACGCCAGCCGATTCCAGGGCAAGGATGCGATTCTGTCCGGTCCTGCTGGCGGCATCGTCGGCGCGGTCAAGAGCTGTGAGGCGATCGGACTGAAACAGGTGATCGGCTTTGACATGGGCGGCACCTCGACCGACGTTGCGCATTACGATGGCGCTTATGAGCGGGTGTTCGAAACCGTCGTTGCTGGCGTGCGTGTGCGCGCACCGATGATGCACATTCATACGGTAGCAGCGGGTGGCGGCTCGATTTGCAGCTTCGAGAACGGCCGCTTCAAGGTTGGCCCGGAATCGGCGGGCGCCAATCCGGGGCCGGCAAGCTACCGCAAAGGCGGCCCACTGACCGTCACCGACTGCAACGTGATGCTGGGCCGGATTCAGCCCGAGCACTTCCCGCACGTGTTTGGTCCCAACGGCGACCAGCCGCTGGACCGTGACGTGGTGGTGCGCCGCTTCAGCAAACTGGCCGAGCAGATCGAAGCCGAAACCGGTACGCGCCTGTCGCCATCGGCGGTGGCAGATGGCTTCCTGGCGGTCGCTGTCGATAATATGGCGCAGGCGATCAAATCGATTTCGGTGGAGCGCGGCTATGACGTCAGCCGCTACGCCATGTGCTGCTTTGGCGGCGCCGGTGGCCAGCACGCCTGCCGCGTGGCCGATGTTCTGGGCATGAGCAAGATCGCGATTCATCCGTTTGCTGGCGTGTTGTCGGCATTCGGCATGGGCCTGGCGGACATTCGTGCAATGCGCGAAGCCGCCGTCGAGCAGCCGCTGAATGCCGCCACGCTCGCCGCGCTGGCGCCGCAACTGGCGACGCTGACGCAGCAGGCGGCCGACGAACTGCTGGCGCAACAGGTCGCATTGGACGACATCTGCGTTGAACTGTGCGCGCGCGTAAAATACCAGGACAGTGACTCTGCTTTCGTCGTCGCGTTGGACAGCGAGATCGCCATGGCCGAAGCCTTCGCCACGCTGTACCGCAGCCGCTTCGGCTTCGTGATGGAAGGCCAGCCGTTGGTGATTGAGTCCGTGTCCGCCGAGGCGATAGGCGCCGGCGATGGCGCCGACTTTGAAATCGCCGTGCCGTCCGGCGGCGGGAATGTGGTCGATGGCCGCGTCTACAGCTACGTTGATGGCCAGACGGTGCCGATCCCGCTGTATGTACGCGCCGAGCTGCCAGCGGGTAGCCGCGTCGCTGGCCCGGCGCTGATCCGCGAAGCCATCGCCACCACCGTGGTGGATGCCGGCTGGAGCGCACGCGTGCTGCCAGACCATACGCTGCTGCTGGAGCGCGTGGTCGCCGCAGGCGCCGCGCACAAGATGACCACTGCCGTGCATCCGATTCACCTGGAGATCTTCAACAACCTGTTCATGGCGATCGCGCGCCAGATGGGCACCACCCTGGAGAACACCGCGTATTCGGTCAATATGAAGGAGCGCCTGGACTTTTCCTGCGCCGTGTTCGACCGCCATGGCAATCTGATCGCCAATGCACCGCACATTCCAGTGCACCTTGGCTCGATGAGCGACAGCGTGCAATGCGTCATCCGCCAGCATGCCGCCACCATGGCGCCGGGCGATGCGTATGTACTTAATGTGCCATACAACGGGGGCACCCACCTGCCGGACATCACCGTGGTTTGCCCGGTGTACGGCAAAGCCGATCAGCCGCTGTTCTACGTCGCCGCGCGCGGCCACCATGGCGATGTGGGCGGCATCACGCCAGGCTCCATGCCACCGAATAGCACCAGCATCCTGGAAGAGGGCGTCCTGCTGGATAACCTGAAGATCGTCGACCGTGGTGTCTTCCTCGAACAGGAAGTGCGGGTGCTGTTTGCCGCCGGCCCCTGGCCGAGCCGTAACATCGACCAGAACATCTCCGACCTGATCGCGCAACTGGGCGCTTGCGAAACCGGCGCCAATGAATTGCTGAAGGCCGTAGCGACCTACGGTGATGACGTGGTGCTGGCTTACATGCAGCACGTGCAGGACAACGCCGAGCAGGCCGTACGCAAGGCCATCCGCCAGCTGCGCGATGCCAGCTTCGCTTATGAGATGGATGATGGCGCGCTGCTACAGGTGAAGCTGACCATCGACCGTGATAACGGCAGCGCCATCGTTGACTTCACCGGCACCAGCGAGCAGCGTCCGACCAACTTCAACGCGCCGCTGTCGGTGTGCAAGGCGGCGGTGCTGTACGTATTCCGCACGTTGATCGACAGTGATATTCCGATGAATGAAGGCGTACTCAAACCACTGCACCTGATCGTGCCGGAAGGCTCGATGCTGAACCCGCGCTATCCGGCAGCGGTGGTCGCTGGGAACGTGGAAGTATCGCAGTATGTCACGGACGCCCTGTATGGTGCGCTGGGTGTGATGTCCGCCTCGCAGGGCACGATGAACAACTTCACCTTCGGTAACGACGAACACCAGTACTACGAGACGATTGCTGGCGGCTCTGGCGCCGGTCCAGGATTTGACGGTACAGCCGCTGTGCAGACCCACATGACCAACTCGCGCATGACCGATCCGGAAGTGCTGGAGTGGCGCTTCCCGGTGCTGGTGGAGACGCATGCCATCCGTCGCGGCAGCGGCGGCGCGGGGCTGCATCGTGGCGGTGATGGTGCGCTGCGCCGCATCCGCTTCCTGGAAGCGATGACCGCCAACATCCTGGCCGGCCACCGCCGCATCGCACCGTTTGGCCTGCAGGGTGCGGAAGCGGGCGCGTTGGGCCGTAACTGGGTGGAGCGCGGCGATGGCACGGTCGAGGAATTTGGTGCGACCCATACCGCGGAGATGCAGGCAGGTGATGTGTTTGCGATTGAAACGCCGGGCGGTGGTGGCTTCGGCGCCTAACTAAAACAAGGGAGATGACAATGAAAAAAACAATGATCGCACTCGCATTGAGTGCAGTGGCAGGCATGGCGGCGGCACAGTCCAACGTCACCGTGTACGGCATATTCGACATGGCGCTGGTGCACGAGAGTGGCGGCACGGCTTCCAGCACCAAGGTGACGAGCGGCGTGGAATCAGGCTCGCGCATCGGTTTCAAGGGCACAGAGGATCTGGGCGGCGGCATGTCGGCGATCTTCCTGGTGGAGAATGGCTTCCAGGGCGATACCGGCGCGATGGGGCAGGGCGGCCTGCTGTTCGGCCGTCAGGCTTACGTCGGCCTGCAAGGCAGCGCCGGTACAGTGGCGATAGGCCGCCAGTACACGCCGCAGTATCTGGCCGTGGCGGCGGTTGATCCCTTCGGTTCCGGTACTGCGGGCGATACCAAGAACCTCATGGCATCGACCGGCAATAGCGCTAGCCGCATGGACAATGCCGTCAAATACATCTCGCCGATGGTGCATGGCTTCAGCACGGAGGTGGTGTATGGCGCCGGCGAGGTGGCTGGTGACAATAGCGCCAGCCGCCAGTTCGGTGGCACCCTGGCATACGTTGGCGGTCCGTTGACATTGCGGCTCTCCACGCACTATCGCAACAACGAAACTGCCACTGTGAAGAACGTCAGCAGTGCGCGTAACTCCGTGATTACAGCGCTGTACGACTTCGGCGTGGCCAAGGCGCATTTCGCCTATGGGGTGGACAAAGGCGTCAACAGCGCCTTGCCGCGCAACCTGGCCAATCCGTTTGGCGCGGCGGTGGCGCCGACGCCCTCTACCGACAGCGACGTCATTTTGCTGGGCGTGACAGTGCCTGCTGGCCTGGGCACCTGGCTGGGCTCCTACATCCGCAAGAACGACAAGACCGGCTTCAATCAGGATGCGGAGCAGTTTGCGGCGGGGTATCGCTACTACCTGTCCAAACGTACCGACCTGTATGGCGTGTACGGCTACATCCGCAACAAGAACGGCGCCGGCTACACGGTCGGCAGCGCGATTGAAGGTGGTACCGGCAACCGCGCGCTCAACCTCGGCATCCGCCATATTTTTTAAGGAGTGGTTATGTTCAAGCGTATCTTGATGGTGCTGTTGATGGTGTGGACGGGTGTCGCTGGCGCGGTAGAAAAGGGCACGGCGGATGAAGCGGTGGCCATGGTGAAAAAAGCCGGCGACTTCCTCAAGAAGAATGGCAAAGAAAAGGCCTACGCCGAGTTCAATAATCCGAAAGGACAGTTCATCCAGAACGACCTGTATATCTTCACCTTCTCCGCCAATGGCGACGGCATCGAAACGTCCAATGGCGCCAACCAGAAGCTGGTCGGCAAAAACGTCAAGGAGATGAAGGATGCGGACGGCAAGTTCCTCATCAAGGACATACTCGCCGTCGGCATGAGCAAAGAAGGCAAAGGCTGGGTCGATTACAAATGGCCTAACCCGAGCACCGGCACGATTGACGCCAAACGCACTTACGTCGAGCGTGTGGATGATGTGGTGATCGGCTGCGGTATCTACAAATAGCCGTCAGCTGATGGTATCGACCACGCCGCCGTCCACGCGCAGTGCCGCGCCGGTGGTGGCCGATGCCTGTGGCGAGCAGACATAGACCACCATGTTAGCGACTTCCTCCGGCGTCGCCACCCGCTGGATGATGGACGTGCTGCGATGCTCTTTCACAAAGGCGTTGGCTTCGCGCTCCGCAGCCGCATAGTCGGCATCCGGCGCCACCAGGTGCTGCACCCCCTCCGATAGCGTAGGTCCGGGCAGCACCGCATTCACCGTGATGCCGGTGCCGGCCAGACTCTTGGCCAGGCCGCGCGAGATCGCCAGATAACCGGTCTTGGTGAACCCATAGTGAATCATATCGGCTGGAATATTCAGTCCCGATTCCGACGAAATGAACACGATACGTCCCCAGTTCTTCTGCTGCATGCCAGGCAGGTAAGCGCGACTGGCGCGCACGCCCGACATGATGTTGATTTCAAAGAAGCGCGTCCACTCTTCGTCGGGAATCTCGGCGAATGGCTGCAGATTGAAGATACCGAGGTTGTTGACCAGGATGTCCGCCACCGGCTCAGCCTTTTGCAGGATAGCGAAACCTGCCGCATTCCCCAGATCCGCCGCCACACCGCGCACCTGCGCACCCGGCACCTGATCGCGCAGCTTGTTGAGCGCCTGATCGACGTCCGTCTGCTTGCGGCCCGTGATAACAACCGTCGCTCCAGCGCCGGCCAGGCCCAGTGCAATGGCGTAACCGATGCCACGCGTGGAACCAGTAACGATAGCGGTCTTACCTTTCAGATCAATCTGCATGACATGTCCTTTCGAGTTAGGTGATGTGCCGCTCCATCCTAGTCGAAAAGCGAGGGAAGGCAATCTACCTTAAAGAGTTATTTCGATCGCAGTTTCCTCAGTGGCATTTCGCTAGATTTTCGGCAAGGCTTATATGGTAAATTGCCATCGGCTTGTGTACTGTAAGGGTACCTGAATGTGATTGGCTGGCCGTTGGCTAAAAAATGACGAATTGATTTCGAAAATGGATTTCGTACACTTGAGAGTAGTCTATGACGGTAAAGGACCGTTAATTTGGGGGCGCAAACCCGGAACTTTCGGTTTGCAAGACAAAGACGGGCACCTGCAAATCGGGACTATTGGGGGCGCTGGTGAAACTACATTTGAACTATCTCTCCAAGTAAAATCTGGCAAATCTGGTGAGCCCGTGTTGCTCGGCTCTTTCGCTCATGGTCCACCTGCCGGGCGTTTTTTATACCTCTCGTGGGCCGAAGGAGATGGAACATTAGCTCAGCGCTTGAAGTTACCGCTTGCTGGTATTGAGTGGAGCGACATACGCGAGTCCGTTAAACAGCAGAAGCCGTTAGTCGGTGTTCTAGTCGATCATGCGCCACGCGTTACCTCGACTGGCGCCAATATTGGTGGGAGCCGGCCAGTTTGCTGGAAATTACTCTAGGTTGCTAACAGCCAAGAACAGACTCTGACGCACGCCTCTCATTGGCCTTCTTTGCGTAGATAAGGCAGCCACGGACTATGAAAAAAATCGCCAAAAAACTATCGCTGCTAGCCGGCCATTTGCTAAACGTGGTGATTGCGCTCGTCGCCGTTGTTTACCTTTTCGGAGCGGTAGTTTGGATGCATGTGTCTCTGATTCCTGCATTACTTCTTACTCTGGCGATGGCATTGCCATTTTTGGGGATTGCATGGGTTTTGTTGAAGCTGGGAAAGGTGGTCAGAGAATGATGGGCCTGATTAGGGGCAATGTTCGGCCAAAACCAACCCTTCGCATTTTTCTTCTTTATCATGTTCGAACATATAGATTACATTCTCACTAACTTCTTCTCAGTAGAAATTGGTCATAGCGAGCACGAGGCGCTGGACTGTTTGCGGCAGGAAGTAGGACTCGATACTCCTATATGGGAAGAGCTACGTTTGCAGCTAGTACGAGCATTTTCGGATCCAAAATTTTCATGGAAAAGTGCATTTTCCCGAAATAATGTTTGCGACTTTGCTGACGAAGATACTGCTAGAACATATGCGGAAAGACTTCTTAGGTTGGGGTTGAAAAATCACTTAGGATAGACTTGACTGATTTCGGCCAAGAGCGGGCATCCATAATTTTTGAGTTCTATTGATGAGTGAAATTGCGAAAGCCATAGATGAGTTGGTCAGAATTGGTATCATGCCAATCTTGAAGGATGCTGGGTTTAAGAAAAAGGCTAGAAATTTTCACCTCGTACAAACTGAATCCATCGCAGTCATCAACGTTCAAGCAAGTCAATGGAACTCTGGGAAAGAGGGACAATTTACTTTTAATGTTGGGCGATACTATCCGGCATTAGACGCACGAGTGCGGGGCGGTAAGCTCTCGTTTCTTCCAAAAGAATATGAATGCACGATTCGCCGCCGCGTAGGCAGCCTGATGCCCGAAGGGATCGATATCTGGTGGACGGTAAATCTTGAGCAAGACAACACGCAAATTGTGGAACAAACACGTAATGTAGTTCAAGAGTTCGCGATACCGTGGTTGGCGCGAATTGAGTCAATTGCCGGGCTGAAAGACCTATTGGAGCATGAGGCGTCTATCGATGCTGCGGAAATCTTGATCTTCTTGGGTAACACAACAGGCGCCAAACAGTGCCTGCAGCGTTTGATGTCAATAAGGCCGACTGACTGGCGACGTATTGAACTCTGGGCACATCAACACGGTATCGACCTCGGGTAATGATTTTTCAGCGGTAGGAAGTCAGTGAGTCCGCATTGAATTATCGTGCATCGAGCTGCTATTTTCCTAAATGTGCGAATGGCAACAACGGGGCGACTTCTGTCAGGGCGTGACAAATCGTTAGGTTTGCACACTGGCAAGATACTATTCTGACCATGTTGGCCGTATTCGGCCAAAAGCGGGCACTGCTCCGGCCTCGCAAGCCTCTCCGGCCGTTGCCGATCATAGACGGATTTTAGCAAGCCGGGTAGGATGCCCAAGATCAACATCGTAACGTTTTAACTCCGAAGACCATGAACATGAAGTCTATTCTCGCGCTTGCCCTCGCATTATTCATCCCAGCGGCAGTCCATGCTCAAAATCAGGAAATAGTCGTGCAGCAGCCACCGCCATTGCCGGGAAAGTATGCCGGTGGGACTCCGGTTAGTTGCCCCCAGCCCGCCTGGCCACGCGAGGCGTTGCGCTATGAATTGGAGGGGACGACTACCACAGAGGTTCTCGTAGGGGATGATGGTAAGCCCTACGGTCAGCGGGTCTATAAGTCTAGTGGTTGGGACATTCTCGACGAGGCGACACTCTCGATGATGGCGTCATGTCGTTTTATACCGATTACGCGTGATGGCCAACCGGTGGGGGCGCATTGGAGTAAGGTAGCTTTCAAATGGACGCTTGAACAGGAAGGTAATCCGTCCGTCTCGCGCCCTGTTTTGATTCGTGAGTCATGCGCTGGGGCCGAGGGACTTGTCTTGGTCGACAACCCGGCCTCCGGTCGCGGCGTTCTGCTGCGCTTTCTGGTCTCGCCTGAAGGCAAGCCGTTCGGCATTAAAGTGGTGAAGGACGGTACCAGTACCGAACTCCAAGAAGCAGCCGTTCGGAAGCTGGAGAGCTGCAAGTTTCTACCAAGTGTGAACAGGGGGGCGCCAGTGCCTGGGAATGCATTTGCGCGTTACCAAGCGGATCTATCACGTTGAATCCCCAAACCAGGGTGACAGTGAGAAACAGTTCATCCACCGGAAGGGATACATAAGTTTGTGCTTGGTTGTCTGTGCTCGGCCAGTAGTAGACGTACTAGCTTTCGCGAGAATATTTGAAATGCAACGAAAATACATTTTACTTATAGTCTTTTGCACTTGGCTTCTCGGCGTATTGACTATTGGAATCGTGGATATCTACAGTACGATGGAAGAGCTACGAGTGAATCCATCTCCAGACCTCTATGCAAACAACGTGGGATTTCAAATAATCGTCTTCACTGTAAGCAAGGGCATGGCATCCCTACTGCTCTTGGGACTCGGACTGATTGCGGGGTTGTCATGGCGCGTTGGTGACAAACAGGCCGGTTAGACAGCACCCGGCCAAGAGCTGTCGTTGAAATTGAGTATATGATAAGAACGTCAGTGTTCGGAGTTGAGTTGTTATGCTCGCCCTAACGCAGGGAGCTCTCGCCGTGGAAAATAGTCCAAAAAACGGAAACCGTGAACTTGACCCATTTGCGCCCGCTGTCGTCGCCTATGCGAATGTATGTTCTGAGCGGTATCCTGAAAATACTTATACTATCAAGTTTCTGTTAAGGCGGTTCTTGATGGGTATAAAAAAGAATACGAAAAACTGAACGCTGATATCCAGTTTCAAAAAGAACTCGGAAAATTTAGAAAACAGGTAACCGAAAAGTCCAAGGCCCAGCTAGACAGTGAGTGTGCAGGTGTCCTGGAAATGGGAAAAGAGGCTGTGCAGCAGTACAAACCTCAGCAGTGAAAGACTGACCTCGGCCAGTGACAGCCAGTCAGAAAGCTAGACAAAAGGGAATAGAGTGATTTTTAAATATGCTGCTGTATTAGTAACTGTCGGCTTGGGTATTTCGTGCCACCCCGCACAAGCGGGTTCTGGAACAACACCGTGTTCTCTAACCACTGGATTTGGTCAGACATTTGGTTCGTCACTCGTCGTAGGAACGGTGACCGCTAGGGGCCTAAATTCAGTCTTCGTTACCCCGCATGATGTAATGCCACCCTATACGCAACCTGAGGTAGGCGTAAGCCAAAAGACTGGACTGATATGGAGCGCAAATGCATGGGCTAAATTTGACAATGAAGATGCGGCCTCTAGTTTCGCCATAAACCTTGTTAAACAATTTGAGGCTGAACTTTCAGTGACGGAGAAGAAAGTTGAATCCAACACGATCGAGTTATACACAGGGGCGTTAGTTAAACGAAAACTTGACGGTAAGGACTACATCTATCACGATAATGGATTGAAGGTGGTTATATCGCCACACAGGAATGCTGTGTCCGTGGAGTGTGTTGATCTTAAGTCTGAACAAATACACATAAAAGAAGCCTTTGCGCGCTAGCGTGTCAATAGTCCTATTCTAGGAACGGTTTAAGCCGTGAACGGCCAACAGCAGACCTTCAAGGTTAAAAAAGTAAAGGCAAATATGACTGGAGTCACGACCGAGCGGATCACCGAATTAGAGGTAGCGATTGGGCTGCAGCTGCCTGAGGATGTTCGCTCTATGTACGGCATATCTAATGGATATAAAGGTCCGACAGAGTGTCAGCTCTTGTATCCAGCAGATGCTGAAAGCGAAATTCTGAGTATGAACCGGCTCAAGGAAGAGCCTTGGTTCCCTAAGCAATTTCATTCGCTTGTGCTCGTTGGGGATGACGGATGCGGTAATCTGATTGGGTTTGACTGGGCAACTGGTCGTGGAGTTCTTTGGAACCCTAGCGATGGTGACTCTGTGCAGCAATCACGTGGTTCGGTCACAGAAATCTGGGAGTACGTCATTGACTGGTACAAAACGATCGGATGATCGATCAAGAACGTGAACTTTATCGGATTCAGCATTCGGCCAGTGACAGACGGACGCTCAACTATTAGCATGAGTTAAAAAATGCGCGTACGCTTAAACAATGGATATGATGCAGAAATTATCGCGGATGGCGGTCGATTGGACCTATTTTTACCGGACGGTCACTATGTGTTCACAGCCAAATCACCCGAATTCAGTACCTTCTTTGCTTTTGCAGACTACGCCACCAAGGGCGTCTGTCCTCTCATTTCCTTTGCGCCAGAACACAAACAAAATGGGTGGATGGACTGGTTTTGTGAAATAAACGTTCGTTCTCAATCGATCACTTTGCTCAATCCTTGGCGATAAATGTAAAGCGGTTTCACCGAATGCGACAATAACCGGCCAGTTGCAGTCCTTCTTAGCTAAGAAATTTTAAATATCGAACATGGCAACACTCTCTGTTATATCAGTCGAGCCGTACTCACCTGGTAATGAATGCGCGTCCGTAAAGCTGAGCAGCGGAAAAGGTGAGGTTGTGGCTTTTTGTTGGCCTTGCAGTCTCAATGTTGGGGATGTCGTTGAAAATCGCCTGTCTACGTTGGAGGGGCAGGCTCAAGCAGCTTATTTCTCGGACTGGCCTGACGACGAAATAGAGGCATTGTCAACGGAGTGGATGGAGAGCACTGGAAGCTATTCGTACAAAGGGCGTGGGCTAGTCATTGATGCCTCAGAGGGGCTTGTGGAAGTCAACGGCTTTGTCATTGAGCTTGACGATGTCTTTGGTGAGGGGCATGTCGATTTCGAAATTACTCGGCTTGACGTCAGGTCTTAGCAATTGTCGAGAACCGGCCAAGAGCTGTCGTTGATGTGGCGCTCATTAAGGAAAGTTTGGAGATAAAATGGACCAAGACCCTGCACCGTATCTGGACATGAAAAAACATGGAGCTACTGCCGCAGAGGTATATCGCAAGGCGCGTGGAGACGGCTATAAAAAACATGAGTGCTTGGGTCTCATAATGGGAGTGTTCGGACTTGAGCTTGATGAAGCAAGAAAAATTGGACATCAGTTGTTTTATCAAGAACGCGATATGCTTGGGAAAGCTGACCTATAACGGCCAAAAGCTGACTATGTTTTATAGAAATTCGTATCAACCAATACTTTTAAAGACTCAACCAAATCGTGAAAACCAATGTTTTTTCTTTTCTTTTTATGCTAGTTTGTGCCCAAGTAGTCGCTGCCACGAGCGATGCTAAAATCGAAATTGCAGGAAGCGGACTAAAATCAATTCACCCCCGTAGCTTCAGTTATCCTCGTATCGGGACCTATCTAAAAGATGATATAGGAACGGCCGCTATCTTGGTTACGGCTATGCCTATAATTAAATACAATCCTGAAAATGATAAAGAATATTTAAAATATTCCTACCCTGTTCCCCCTGAGGCGTTTTCCAATGGGAGGTTGGCGGGGCGACTTTACAAAAGATCCAGAACTGGAAATGTTGGAAATTGGGATGGGACTTGGCTTACTGTAAATCGGGGAGGCACGCAACTTTCTGTTACTGTGAGTTTTAATGGTCCTGTTGAAAAGTCCCGTGCGGTCTTCGAGCTCGCACAACCATTCTTGGATCATCTTGAGTGGGACGAAACTAAGCTGGACAGTGAGGTTGCGTTCGGAGCAAGATTGAGAATTCCAGGCATGTTGCCGGTTAAAAAAATGGTGGGCACACTGCTCTATAATAAGACGGGTGAGCCAGGAAATAGTTCACCAAATATAATGATAAATGCTACCCCGCTACCTCGCACAATAACAACTGCAGAATTCACCCAGCTTTGTACCAATGCACTAACCCGGACGTTTTCAGGAAAAAAACATGAGGGACCTTATATAAACGTCAAAAATGGGGTTCGAGTGTGCGATGGGTGGGGTTCTGACATGCAGGGCAGCATAATGTACATTGGTGTAGCTAGCCTTCCAAGTGGTGATGTTATCAATTCCATTGGATACGTCCCGGATACCATGAAGGACTTTAAGGTGACGAGCCTGAGAGAGGCTATTTTAAATGTCCAATTATTGCGGTAAGGCTTTGTGTAAATGAGTGCCAAGGTCCGCAACGGGGTGCGGAAGCCGCCTGTCATGTACTGCAATTATTTAAGCACTGGATCTTTTTGTTCTGGATTCGGTGTTGTCGGCGCGGCGCTGGGAGAATCGGCTTTGCGATTATCTTTGCCGCACGCTTTGCTATTGGCGGCGGTGGCTTTGTCCGATTTGGCGTGCATCTCGACGCTTTCGCCGCCGCTGGCATCGACGCCGCCTTGCATGCCGGCGCATTTCGATTGGCTGGTCGATTTGGCATGCGCAGCCTTGCCGTTGGCGGTTTTAACCGCTGGATCAGGATTGGTTTGCTGGGCGTAAGCTGCTGAACTCAGGCAGAAGGCCAGCAGTGGGATGGCAAGCTTCATGATGTGTCCTCAGGTGAGGTAACTGTGAACAGTTATTTTTTCACCTTGTCGTCCAACAGCAGGTAGGACGCACCCTCGTGATTACGTCGGACAAGCGATTCAGTGCCGCAGCGAGCGTCGCATCACCAGCGGCGCGGGCTCCAGTGGATTGGCGTGCGAGTATTCCAGCTCTTCCGCGAGCTCAAATTCATACGCGGTGTAGAAGTCGATGAGTTTGGGCTGGTCGGCGCGCACCGCCAGGCGGACTTCTTCCACGCCCACGGCCAGGCCGTGGTGGATCACGGCTTCCAGCAGATGCTGCGACAGATTGCTGCCGCGATGCTCCGGTAGCACGCCCATGCGGCACACTTCCCACACGTCCTGCTCCGCATCCAGCGGCAGCCAGCGTACCGAGCCTACCGGTTGCTGATCGATCTCCAAAACAAAACCGCCGCCATCGCGCAGGTGTTCTGCTACGAGGACGGCGGTTTCGCGGTGGCCGCTGGAGGTAACACTGACCTTGCCGGCCCACGCTGCACGCGTGAGCTCGGCGATCAGTTTGGCATCTTCCTTTGTCGCTTCGCGCACCACAAGGTTCATGCCGGCTTCCTTAGCTGATGCGCATGCCCGGTTCAGCGCCCGGCCATGGGTTCAGGATGTAGATGCCTGGATTGGCTTTTTCATCCACTGCCGATGCTGCCATGACCATGCCTTCCGACACGCCAAACTTCATCTTGCGCGGCGCCAGGTTGGCCACCAGCACGGTCAGCTTGCCGATCAGGTCTTCCGGCTGGTACATCGATTTGATGCCGGAGAAGACGTTGCGGTGACGGCCTTCGCCAGCGTCCAGCGTCAGGCGCAGCAGCTTGTCGGAACCTTCCACGTGTTCGCAGTTGACGATCCTGGCGATGCGCAGGTCGACCTTGAAGAAGTCGTCTACCGAGATTTCTGGCGCGATCACTTCAATGCCAGTCTCGGTCACGGCCACCGCTGGGGCGGCCTTGGCTTTGGCTGGCTTCTCAGCCTTGACGGCTGGTGCTGCCGCTGGTGCGGCGCCGGCAGCCGGCGCATCGAACAGGTCTTCGATCATCTTTGGATCAACGCGGGTCATCAGGTGCGTGTAGGCGCCGATGGTACGGCCCAGCATGGCGTTGGCGACCACGCCGCTGGCCACATTGGTTTGCGTCCAGTCGAACTGCTCATCGTTGAGGAACTTGGCGACATTGGCGGCCACGCCTGGCAGCACTGGCGACAGCAGGATGGACAGCTGGCGGAACAGGATCAGCGCGGTGGTGCAGACGTCGTGCAGCTCGGCGAGCTTGCTTTCGTCCTTGGCCAGGATCCACGGCTTGTTCTCGTCCACGTACTGGTTGGCGAAGTCGGCGATCTCCATGATCTCGCGCAGCGCTTTGCCGAACTCGCGCGACTCGAAGTTGGCAGCGATATTGGCCTGGCGTTCCACGCCTTCCGGCGTCACCAGTGCGCGCTTGATCCATTCCTGCGCGTTGGCGGACAGGCTGGTGGCCAGCTTGCCGTCAAATTTCTTGGCGATGAAGCCGGCGCAACGCGACGCGATGTTGACGTATTTGCCGATCAGGTCCGAGTTCACGCGGGCCACGAAGTCGTCGCCGGTGAAGTCCAGGTCTTCGACCTTGGAGTTCAGCTTGAAGGCGATGTAGTAGCGCAGCCATTCCGGATTCATGCCCAGGTTCAGGTAGCGCAGCGGCGAGATGCCGGTGCCGCGCGACTTGGACATTTTTTCGTTGTTGACGGTCAGGTGGCCGTGCACCGCGACGCGCATGCGGTCGATGGTCGGGTGGTCGGCAAACTTCAGCATCGCTGGCCAGAACAGCAGGTGGAAGGAGACGATGTCCTTGCCGATGAAGTGGATCTGTTCCGCGTTCGGGTCTTGCAGGAAGGCGTCGTAGTCGATGCCTTTCTTGCCGAAGTAGTTTTTCAGCGAAGCCAGGTAGCCGACTGGCGCGTCCAGCCAGACGTAGAAGTATTTGCCCGGTGCGTCAGGAATCGGGATGCCGAAGTAAGGCGCATCGCGCGAGATATCCCAGTCGGCCAGTTTTTCACCGGCTTCGCCCAGCCATTCGGACACCTTGTTGACCATCTCTGGCTGCAGGCGGCCAGGGGTGTTGAGCCAGTCGCGCAGGAATTCGTAGCAGCGCTTGTCGGACAGTTTGAAGAAGTATTGTTCCGATGGTTTCAGCACCGGCGTGGCGTTGGTGAACACGGAGAACGGGTTCACCAGGTCGGTCGGCTGGTAAGCCGCGCCGCATACTTCGCAGTTGTCGCCGTATTGATCCTTGGCGCCGCATTTCGGGCATTCGCCCTTGATGTTGCGGTCGGCCAGGAACATGCCTTTGACCGGGTCAAAGAAGCGGTCCACGGTTTTGGTCTGGATCAGGCCGGCATCGCGCAGCTTGCGGTAGATGCCTTGCGACAGTTCGACGTTTTCCGGCGAGTCGGTCGAGTACCAGTTATCAAACGCGATGTGGAAGCCGTCCAGGTACTGGGCGCGGCCAGCCGCGATCTTGGCAACGAACTCCTGGGGAGTAATGCCTTCCTTTTCCGCCGCAATCATGATCGGCGTGCCGTGAGTGTCGTCGGCGCCGACAAAGTGCACCTCGCGCGGTGCATCGCCGTCACGCTGCATTCGCTGGAACCGGACCCAGATGTCAGCCTGGATGTACTCCATCATGTGGCCAATATGGAAAGCGGCGTTCGCGTAGGGCAGGGCAGTGGTGACAAACAGCTTACGAGTCATGGTTAATGCACTTTTTGGGTGGAAAAGGAGCATTTTAACAGCGGATGCGGTGCTTGCGCAGGTTGCGCTAGAATGGCAGCATATTTAACGGAGAGTTACATGAGCATTGCAGTAGAAGACGTCAAGGCCGCCCTGTCTAAAATCGTTGATCCAAATACAACGAAAGATTACGTCAGCGGCAAGTCCGTGAAGAATTTGAAGGTCGATGGCAGCGATATCTCGCTCGACATCGAACTGGGCTATCCAGCCAACAGCCAGATCGACGCCATCCGCAGCAGTGTGATTGCCGGTTTGAAGGCGCTGCCGGGCGTGGGCAATATCAGCGTGAGCGTGTCCAGCAAGATCCTTGCGCACACCGTGCAGCGCGGCCTGAAGCCGATGGTCAATGTGAAAAACATCATTGCCGTGGCCTCGGGCAAGGGTGGCGTGGGCAAGTCGACCACCGCCGTCAACCTGGCGCTGGCGCTGGCCGCAGAAGGCGCTTCGGTTGGCCTGCTGGATGCCGATATTTACGGCCCGTCGCAGCCGATGATGCTGGGCGTGTCCGGCCGTCCGCAGACCAAGGATGGCAAGTCGATGGAACCGCTGGAGAATTACGGCGTGCAAGTGTCGTCAATCGGCTTCCTGATCGATCCGGATGAGCCGATGGTGTGGCGCGGCCCGATGGTCACGCAGGCGCTGCAGCAGTTGCTGGAACAGACCAACTGGCGCGACCTGGACTATCTGATTGTCGACATGCCGCCAGGTACCGGCGACATCCAGCTGACGCTGTCGCAAAAAGTGCCGGTCACCGGTGCGGTCATCGTTACCACGCCGCAGGACATCGCGTTGCTAGATGCGCGCAAGGGCCTGAAGATGTTCGAGAAAGTCGGCATCCCGATCCTGGGCGTGGTGGAAAACATGAGCGTGCACATCTGCACCAACTGCGGCCATGCGGAAGAGATCTTCGGCCACGGCGGTGGCGAGAAGATGTGCAAGGACTTCGGCGTGGACTTCCTCGGCGCGCTGCCGCTGACCATGGCGATCCGCGAGCAGGCCGATGCGGGCAAGCCGACCGTGGTCGCTGACCCGGATGGTAAAGTTGCTTCCATCTATAAGGAAATCGCGCGTAAAGTAGCGGTGCAGGTGGCAGAAAAAGCCAAGGACATGACCAGCAAGTTCCCTACCATTGTCGTCAAGAACGACTAACAGGAGAGCATCATGATGAAAGCGGTATTGGCGGCAGCGCTGCTGACCCTGAGCGCGGGCGCGTTTGCGCAGCAATCGGTATGGTTTGTCGAGCCGGCCAACGGCGCGACGGTGACCAGCCCGTTCAAGGTCAAGTTCGCGGTGGCCGGCATGGACATCAAGCCGGCCGGCGACATGACCTCCAATACCGGCCACCATCATTTGCTGGTCAACGCCACGCCGGTCAAGGCCGGCGAGGTGATTCCGGCCGACGAGAAGCACATCCACTTTGGCAAGGGCCAGACCGAAACGGAACTGACCCTGCCGCCGGGGAACTACACCTTGACCATGCAGTTTGCCAACGGCCTGCACCAGGCCTACGGCCCGGGCATGAACAAGGAAATCAAAATCACCGTCAAGTAATCACTTGTGCAGCGTGATGCCGATGGTCCTGCCATCGGCTGGCAGCGAGAAGCGGGCCGCTTCGTATTTGGGCGGACCGAAGCTGCCTTCGGCGTCATTGCTGAAGCCCGTGGGTTCGGAGGGAATGCCGAAGATCATGGTGTCCAGCTTGCCGTTGCCGTTCACGTCCTGAAACAGCGCGACCGCGTAGTCGCCGGGCGCCAGATCCTCCAGTTTGACCTGCATGGCGGCCTCGCCAGCGGGGACGATCTTTTTCTTCATGCCCTTGTGCAGGAAACTCTCGCTGCTGTCGTACAGCACGATGGCCACACTGCCTTTGCCAGGGATGACGCCTTTGAGATCCAATGTCAGTGTGCTGGCTTGCGCCGTGGTGGCCAATGCGGCCAGCGCGATGGCCGCCGCCGCGCCGCGCGCCGTCCGGCCCCAGAAGTAGGCGAGGATCATCAGGAACACCACGATGGTCAGACCCTGCGACAGGCCGAGCATGGCCTGCTGGCCAATCAGTGATGGCACGCGCGAGAACAGTTCGTTAATCAGGCCGCCGATCAGCTGGTAGTAGCTGAAGACGATGGCGGTCAGGTGGACGCGCAGCCACTGCCGTCCCGGCGTTTGCCAGCGCGCGCTGGCGAACGCAATCCCCAGGCTGGCCAGCGTGCACAGTGCCAGTACGTGGAAGATATTGAAGCCGCCGATCTGGTAGATGCCCAGCGCGCTCAGATTCACAAACACCATCGCATAAATATAGCGCCGGCCATCGCGCTGGTGCGCTGTGCCGCCCTTGGCTGCCCACAGCAGTTTGGCGCCGATGATGAGCGAGTAACAGCAAGCCAGCGTGTGCAGCCAGCCAATCAAAGTCAGATGCATGGTATTCCTTTCAGGTCGGATTACATGTCCAGCAGCGAGCGTAGTTGCGCCACGTGGTGGCGGTAGGCGGCGCGGCCGGCGGTGGTGGTGCGGATGCGGGTCAGCGGTTTTTTGCCGACGATTTGTTTATCGATTTCCACGTAGCCGGCGCGCGCCAGCGTGTCCAGGTGCGCGCCCAGGTTGCCGTCGCTGGCGTTGATCAGCGATTTGAGGCGCACGAACTCTATCCACTCATCTTTCTTGAGCGCGTGCAGCGCCGTCATCATGCGCAGGCGTGTGCTTTGGTGGATCACTTCATCGAGGCCGTTCATGTGGATGGCCTCAGCGCGCGTGGCGCATCCAGGTGCCACCCAGCAGCAGGCCGCCGCCCGCCGCTGCGGCCATGATGAGTTCATACCATGGGCTGTGCGAGAAGTAGGCCAGCAGGCTGACGGCGATCACCAGCGCGCCCAGCACGGTCCAGCGCAAGCCAAACCACAGGCCATGCAGCATGTACGCGCTCATGAACAGGCAAGTCCAGAGTACTTCGATCGCGCGGCCGCGAGGGCCGATCAGCATGGACGCGATGGCGCCAAACGCCAGCAGGATGCAGCCGGCCCACGTCAGGCGGCGGCCGGTCTGCCGCTGGCTGCTGTCATCGGTGCTATGGCGCAGGCGGAGCAGGACGGTGCCGGCGAAGCCGATGGCGTCGCAGACCAGCCAGATCTGACCGGCGCTGGCGGGCAGGAAGTAGCAGGCGACGTGGGCGATGATCCATACTAGGCCCCACAGCTGAACCGTTGGGCCTTGGCGCCAATAGCCGAGATACTGCGCGCTACGTTGCTGGGTTTGCTCAATCTCCGCGAGCATGTCGCGTGCCATTTGCTGATTCATGATGATCCATAGAGTACTCTGTAATGCAGAGTATACTGCTTGGGGATTATCCTGATGTCAACAACAATTTAGGCTGCGTCGCGGTGCGCTGCTTCGCCGACTTTCCAGTAGCCTTTGGCGCTGACGCGTTTTGCGTCCAGCCACAGCGTTTGCAGGTAGCGGTTGCGCAGGCTGCGGATGCTGGCCGATTCGCCGGCGATCCAGATGTAACCGGGACCGGGCGGCAACGGGCGATTCAGCAGCGACAGGCACAGCGCGCTGCCGGGCATGGCGCCAGCGGGCAGCCAGTGCACATTCAGCGAGGCCGTGCTGTCGATGACCTGGCGGTCGTCTGGCGATGCCAGTTCGACGTGGATCTCGGCCGGCAGGCCTGGCGGCAGCGTCGCCGCGATGCGCTGGATGGCTGGCATCGCGGTCAGGTCGCCGGCCAGCAGCAACCAGCTTGCGCCATCCGGCAGCGCGTAGCCGCCGTCGCGCGGACCAGCGATGACGACCTGTTCGCCGGCCTGGGCTTGTGCAGCCCAGGTTGCGGCGGGACCGGATGCGCCATGCGCCGTATGCAGCATGAATTCAATGTCCATCGTGCCTGCGCTGTGATCGACACTGCGGATGGTGTAGGCGCGGCTTTCACCCGATGGCAGGAAGATCTTGACCCAGGCGGCGGGCGTGTCGATGCCATCCGTTTGCAGGAAGGCCGCCAGTTCCGGCCCGCCGAAGGTAATCCGCTGCAGGTGCGGCGACGTCAGACGTGTCGCCTGCACCTGCGCTTGGACTTGCAGGCGTTTGGGGCGCAGAAGTTCAAGCATGGCGGACTCCTTGCGACTGGCGGCCCAACAGCATCAATGCGACCACGAAGGACAGCGATACCGATGCCGCACCCGCCAGATACACCGCGCTGATGCCGCAGTGCGCGGCCAGCATGCCGGCCAATGGGCTGGTGATGCCGAGCGAGATGTCGAGGAAAGCCACATACGCGCCCATGGCCAGCGCACGCGTTTGCGGCGGCGCGCGGCGCATGGCTTCCACACCAAAACCGGGGAAGGCCAGCGAGTAGCCGAAGCCGGTCAGCGCGGCGCCCATATACGCCAGCGGCGCCGTGCCCGCACCCCAGATCAGCAACTGGCCAATGGCTTCGATCACCACGCACACCAGCGCCACGCGGGCGCCGCCCAGTTTGTCCGGCAGGTGGCCGAACAGCAGGCGGGCGCCGATGAAGGCAGCGCCAAACGCGGAGAAGGCCAGTGCCGAATTGCCCCAGGATTTGGCGGCAAACAGCAGCGCAATGAACGCCGTGATGACGCCAAAGCCGACGCTGGACAAAGCCAGTCCCACACCAGGCGCCCACACTGCGCCCAGCACCTTGTAGAACGGCGTGCGGCGCGTGGCGCTGGGCGGCGTAGCGCGGACGCCCGGTACGATGATGGCGGCCAGCAGCGGCGTCACGATGGTGGCAATCGCGATGCCGCTAAAGCCCGCAACGCTGTTGAACGCCACGCCCACCGGCGCACCGAGTGCGTAAGCGGCATACATAGCGATGCCCAGCCAGGCCATGACCTTGCCGCCGTTCTGCGGGCCGACCAGGCCGATGCCCCAGCCCATGGTGCCGGTGACGATCAGGCTTTCGCCCAATGCCAGCAGCACGCGGCCTGCAACCAGCACCCACACCGATGACACGGGAGCATCAACAAAAGCCAGCGAGGCCAGGTAGATCAGGCCGGAGGCGGAAGCCGTCAGTGCGCCGGTGATGACGGCACGCTTGGCGCCGCGCATATCGGCAAAGTTGCCGGCCCAGGCGCGTGACAGCAGGGCGGCGGCAAACTGCGCGCCGACCACCAGGCCCACCACACCCGGCCCCATGCCCAGTGTGTCGTGCAGGTGCAGCGGCAGCACGGGCAACTGGATGCCGATAGTCAGAAAAGCGATAAATACCGCCAGCGTGATAGGCGCCAGCGTCAGGAATACATTGGCGCCGCCTGGCGCCGGAGAAGTAGATTGCATGGTTTGCTCACTTGAGACGGAGGGAAAGTTCGATGCCGCCATCCAGCGGCATCGACAGATAGCTGTGCGTGGACGAACGGATGTAGTCCAGGTATTCCGGGCTGTAGGCCGCGTCGTCGGCGATGATGAGGGCGCCGCGCGCCAGACGGTGTTCGACCAGTTGCAGTACTTCTGGATACAGGCCTTTGGCGCCGTCCAGCAACAGCATGTCGATGCGGTCAGGTAGGTCGGCGGCCAGGGTTTGCAGGGCGTCGCCCTGGCGGATTTCGACCAGGTCGAGCAAGCCGGCCGTATCCAGGTTGGCGCGGGCGCGTTCCACCTTGGAGGGCTCGAACTCGGTGGTGAGCAGGTGGCCGCCGCCGTTGTCCTTCAGCGCGGCGGCCAGGTACAGGGCAGACACGCCGAATGAGGTGCCGAATTCGACGATCGACAGCGCCTGGTTTGCGCGCACCAGCATATACAGCAGCATGCCGGTTTCGCGCGAGACGGCCAGCGGCATGTCTTTCAGGCTGCGGTAGAAGTCGAGGTATTCGGTTTTGCTGGCCATCAGCTTGTCCTGTTCCGCTTCGCTGAGCTGGAAGAATGGATGGCTGCGGTCCGGCATGGCGGCCTTGGATTCGGCAAACAGCTGGTCAATCAAGGCATTGAATTGTGGTGTGGCGATAGTGGTCATGATGGTGTCTTGTAGGTTGAGCGCGATGCCGCGCTGGCGTAAAATGCGACTAATTCGTCACATCGAAGTATGCGACGAATTCGTCACATTTTCTATTCGCATTCCTCAACCCACTTTTTCGCTGCCATGACAGACCGCCCGCGCCCGCAGATCTCCTCGAGAAAACAGCCGAAACAGGCCCGTTCCGCCGAACTGGTGGCGGCCATATTGCAGGCCGCTATTCAGGTTTTGGCCAAAGAGGGCGCGCAGCGTTTCACCACCGCGAGGGTGGCGGAGAAGGCTGGCGTGAGCGTTGGGTCGGTGTATCAATACTTTCCGAACAAGGCGTCCATCCTGTTCCGGCTGCAAACCGATGAGTGGAAACAGACCACCGACATGATGCGTGGCGCGCTGGAGGCGCCGGGCAAGCCGCCGCTTGAGCGCTTGCGCAATCTGGTGCATGTGTTTGTGCAGTCCGAGTGCGAGGAAGTGGAAATGCGCGGTGCGCTGGACGATGCGGCGCCGCTGTACCGCAATGCGCCGGAAGCGCAAGAGGCGCGCGCTGCGGTACAGGAGACGATCGACAAGTTCATGCTGGAGGTCTGGCCGGGGGCAAACGCCGATGCGCGCACGATGGCGGGAGACATGATCCTCACCACGCTCAGCACCATGGGCAAGCATGTGTCCAATACTGCGCGCACGCCAGCCGAGGCCCGGACCTATGGCGATGCCATCGCAGATATGTTCTGCGCCTACCTTGAGCAAGGATTATGAATTTCATCTAAAATTGGATGAAGTGTTTAATTTTGAGGAGTTACGGATGCAAACTGTTCTGGAAACGCCGGCGTTGTTGCTGGATGAGGCGCGCATGCAGCGCAATATTCAACGCATGCAGCAGCGTATGGATCAGTTGGGTGTCGCGTTTCGCCCGCACGTAAAGACCAGCAAATGCCTGGAGGTGGCACGTCGCCAGCTGGCGGAGGGCGCGCGCGGGATTACGGTCTCGACGCTGAAAGAAGCGGAAGAGTTTTTCCGCGCCGGTGTGGACGACATTCTGTATGCAGTGGCGATTGTGCCCAACAAGCTGGATCACGCGCTCAGGCTGATCCGCGAAGGCTTGCGTCTGACGTTGCTGCTGGAGTCGGTGGCGATGGCGCAGCAGGTGGCCCGGCGCGGTACGGAACATGGCGTGTGCTACGACGTGATGATCGAGATTGATACGGACGGCCATCGCTCCGGCGTCAAACCAGACGACCCTGTGCTGCTGGAGATCGCCGCCGCGCTGCAGGGCGGCGCGCGGCTCAAGGGCGTGATGACCCATGCAGGCGCATCCTACGACCTGAATACGCCGGAAGCGCTGGCGGGCATGGCCGAGCAGGAGCGTTCGCGCTGCGTCGCGGCGGCGCAGTTGCTGCGTCATGGCGGCCATGCTTGCGAAGTGGTCAGTGTCGGCTCGACGCCGACCGCGCTCAGCGCCCGTCATCTGGAAGGCGTGACGGAGGTGAGGGCGGGCGTCTACGTGTTCTTTGATATGGTGATGGTCGATGTGGGCGTATGCAGCACCGACGATGTCGCCATCAGCGTGCTGTGCACCGTGATCGGCCACCAGCCCGCGCAAGGCTGGGTCATCACCGACGGTGGCTGGATGGCGATGAGCCGCGACCTTGGTCACAACCATCACGGCTACGGCCTGGTGTGCGATAGCGAGGGGAGGCCGGTGCCGGAGCTGGGCTTTGGCAAGGCCAACCAGGAACACGGCGTGCTGCAATGGCGTGGCGAGACGGGGGCGGACATCACCCAGCGCTTCCCGGCCGGCAGCAGCCTGCGCGTCCTGCCGAACCACGCCTGCGCCACGGCGGCGCAGCACGGCCAGTATCATGTGATCCCGCAAAACGGCGGCGACTGGCCGGTCTGGCCGCGCTTTAGCGGCTGGTAAGGTGCGTGATCCGGCGGTTGTTGGCGCCAAGCCCACGCTGACGCGGTAAAATAGCGCTTTTATATCTCAGCTTTTTTACTTCGATGACGAACGTACCAACACCGGCACCAGCCAAGCCAGTCCGCACCCGTTTTGCCCCTAGCCCGACCGGCTACCTCCACCTCGGCGGCGCCCGCACGGCGCTGTATTCGTGGGCCTTCGCCCGTCACTTCGGCGGCACCTTCGTGCTGCGGATTGAAGATACCGACCTGGAACGTTCGACGCCGGAAGCCGTGCAGGCGATTATCGAAGGCATGGAATGGCTGGGCCTGAACCACGACGAAGGTCCGTTCTATCAGATGCAGCGCATGGACCGCTACCGCGAAGTGGTGGGCCAGATGCTGGAAGCGGGCACCGCTTACCACTGCTACTCGTCGCAGGAAGAAGTGCAGGCCATGCGCGACCGCGCAACGGCCGCTGGCGAAAAGCCGCGCTACGACGGCACCTGGCGTCCAGAGCCAGGCAAGGTACTGCCGGCGATTCCGGAAGGCCGCAAGCCGGTAGTGCGCTTCAAGAACCCACTGGATGGCGAAGTGAGCTGGGATGACTTCGTCAAAGGCACCATCACCATCGGTAATAAAGAGCTGGACGATCTGGTGATCGCGCGCCCGGACGGCACGCCAACTTATAACTTCTGCGTGGCGATCGACGACCTGGATATGGAAATCAGCCACGTGCTGCGCGGCGACGACCACGTCAACAACACGCCGCGCCAGATCAATATCCTGCGCGCGATTGGCGCACCGCTGCCGCTGTACGGCCACCTGCCGATGATCCTGGGTTCGGACGGCGCCAAAATGTCCAAGCGCAAGGATGCCGTCAACGTCATGCAATATCCCGCCGAGGGCTATCTGCCGGAAGCCATCCTGAACTACCTGGCGCGCCTGGGCTGGAGCCACGGCGATGATGAAGTGTTCTCGATGGAGCAGGTGTGCGCGTGGTTCGACGGCACCCACCTGTCGAATTCCGCAGCACAGTTCAACATCGAAAAGCTGAACTGGCTGAACAACCACTATATTAAGCAGGCCGACAATGAGCGCCTGGCCGAACTGGCCAAGCCGCGCATGCTGGCCGCCGGCGCCGTGTTCGAAGGCGCACCGGCGCTGCCAGTCGTACTGGGTCTGCTGAAAGAGCGTACCAATACTGTTAACGAACTGGCCGACGCCGCCATGCTGTTCTACCGCGAGCCGCAACCGGACGCGGCGTTGCTGACCCAGCACGTCACCGATGCCGTCAAGCCAGCGCTGGCCGACTTTGCCGAGCGTTGCAAAACGGTGGAGTGGAACAAGGCAGCGCTGGCCGCCATGATTAAAGAAGTGCTGGCCGCACATGGCTTGAAGATGCCGCAGATCGCCATGCCGCTGCGCCTGTTTATTACGGGCCAGTTGCAAACGCCGGCGATTGACGCGGTGCTGGAAATCTTCGGCCGCGACACCGTTGTGGCGCGCCTGGCAAAGTTCCTGTGATTTAAGCGTTGAAGCAGGGGCAAAGTTGCAAAAGGGTATTTGCATAATACGGCGCCTCTGCTATACTCTTGTCTCTCGCGCAAACGGGGGTATAGCTCAGCTGGGAGAGCGCTTGCATGGCATGCAAGAGGTCAGCGGTTCGATCCCGCTTACCTCCACCAAGTTTGCAGAGAAAGTAGTACGGTAGTTCCAAGGTCCCCATCGTCTAGAGGCCTAGGACATCACCCTTTCACGGTGAGTACCGGGGTTCGAATCCCCGTGGGGACGCCAGCTTCGCCAAGGCTGGTTAGTAGTAAATGTTCTGTGCCCTGAGGGGGTATAGCTCAGCTGGGAGAGCGCTTGCATGGCATGCAAGAGGTCAGCGGTTCGATCCCGCTTACCTCCACCAACAAGCACAGGATAGTAGTACGGTAGTTCCGAGGTCCCCATCGTCTAGAGGCCTAGGACATCACCCTTTCACGGTGAGTACCGGGGTTCGAATCCCCGTGGGGACGCCAGCTTTGCCAGAGCTGGTCGGTAGTAGTAAATGTTTTCTGCGCCCGGGGGGTATAGCTCAGCTGGGAGAGCGCTTGCATGGCATGCAAGAGGTCAGCGGTTCGATCCCGCTTACCTCCACCAACAGCGTAGAATGCATATTGAGAAGTTCCTTGGTCCCCATCGTCTAGAGGCCTAGGACATCACCCTTTCACGGTGAGTACCGGGGTTCGAATCCCCGTGGGGACGCCAAAGCGTAATGAACAAGCCGCCATGAGCGGCTTTTTGTTTTTTTGGCATTCAAAAATCCTCCCTTTTTATACCATCGCGCCGCGGATGTTGATTCAGCGGTGAGCGTCGTGCTGTGCCGGATAACACCGCGTTATATGCCAATCTTCATCTCCCAAAGCGCTTGTGGTGACAAAATGTGAAATTTCACTATGGCAAAAATGCTATGCTTGTCTGCGCAGAGTGATTGAATCCACAGTCTAAGGCCGCCGTTGTAGTTGTAGGCGATTTCCTAAACAAGGAGCGAAATTGATATTACCGATAATGCTTGGTACCGGCGTCGGTGCCGGTGCTGGAACCGCACTCGCTGTTGCCCTGCACAGTTCTACCTTGGGATTTGCTCTTGGTATAGGAATAGGCATTGCGACAGCATTGGGGTTTGCTGTCGTCATAAGAAAGAAAGCCTGAAATAACCTGTAAAGGCCGTTGAAGAACGTTAACAGGATAGACATGGGTGTACAAAATGACCTGATGGATCTGGTCGAATTACGAACCAATAAATTTGCGCCGTTTCTTCCTGATGACTCACAAGTAAATCCAGGGGGATATGGCGCTGAGCTCGCGTTTTGGCTCGCGAAAAAGTTGGCGTCTCGTGGAATATCTACCAGCTATCCCGAAATGTAGAAGTGGTGCCTTGGGAACTGGCATTGTTGGCTGTTTGTGCGATAAGAACTGGTGTGCGGGAAATCGCTTTGGGGGCTGATGAATTGGCGGCGACGTACACATGTCTCAACTCTAAATGTCATTCTACAGGACGGACCCCAGAGGCAAAACGTTACACTGGGCGTCACTGCGGCTAACGGCCAGGAGCAGCCGAAGACATTTTTACTGATGAAAAATGTCCTGGACGGTAAAAATGAAAGCCAGGTACGGTCTACGGACTTTTTTAATTTGAATTCAATACGTCAGGCTCATCGTGATCAAATTAGTTGCCAAGCTCATTCTTGTCGCCTACGCCACTCTCGTCGGCTTTTTCGGGCAGTTAGCGGCTTTGGACAGCATGGATCTTGGCTATTCCCCGATCTTTGTGCTTATCACTTCTATCTCCGCACTTTCGTTGGCGGCAGCCATTCTTATAGTTGCACTGGAATGGGATGCTGAAATTCTGCGATTCTGGCGGCCACTCTTTTGGCTTAGTTGCTTCGATCTCGTTCTCGGTACCATTATGGATTTGGGGCACATGTCCAGTAGCTTTTGGGCTCGTGTCTTCATAGCTTTTCTTGTCGTTGGCTTTTTGGCTCCCGCCTATTACATCAGTTATGCTCTGGCTTACAGGTCGCACCCTAATTCGAACAACAGAACTTAGCGAGTTAGTTGGCCATTTTGACCATTTGTACCGCATCCGGCCAATTGCGGGCACTAGTTCGACCTCAAACGATTACTAGATTCCTATTTAAGAAAGCAGCATGGCGAACTCCGAGCAGCACGCAGCCGATTGGCTGAATTTTTTGCTAGCGCAAGATTTACCGTTCGCTGAGGCTTTAAGCACTCAGGTCGGTGTTGGCAAGGTGGGACAACTTTGTGCTTGCGGATGTCACGGCTTTGCGTTTGATGTGCCGGCTAATGTCGACTTCTTACCGTTGCAGTCAGGCCCGGGAATATTTTATGAAATGGTACTAAGTTCTAACTTTTCCGAAGAAATTGATTTGCTTTTGTTTACCGATGAGCGGGGCTGCTTGAGTTGGGTCGATGTGACCTACGGCGCATGCAATATCGAACCTATGCCAGAAGGGATTGTGCCTGAACTAGTAACTGGTATTTGGCCAGGCACTCGCAAGGACTTGCCAACTGTTGAAGTAGAGGTCAAGCATTCCACAAAAAGTTGGTGGAAGTTTGGCTACAGACGCTAACGGCCAAAAGCGATCGGTTTATCACGATAAAGAATTTCTAGTTCTAAAGGATACCAGTGCAAGCACATGCCAAGGGTGGCTACGAGATTCCGGTGGTAAAAGACGCGCAAAATCAAGGTCCAATTCCTTCGACCTGGCGTTCAATCCTGGCGGAGATTATTGCGGCATTCGTGCGCAAAGATTATCGGCTCAATACTGGCATTCCCGGAGTTGCCCCAGTTTCCGCAACGATAGGAGAACAAATCCAAAATTACATTCGTGACTACGGAGCGACGTTGATCGATCTTCCGGAGTCTACGTGGGATACTTCAGTGTGTATCTGGGGAGGTAATCGCTGGGATGTCCTTATTGATCTGTCAACGCAAGAAGAAGGCAGCAGCGATCTGGTCCTGCAGGCCCATATTTTGGAGACGAATGGTAGTTATGTCGTCCATGTTTATATGGTTTACGTTCCCTAGACTGGAATCCGCAGCCAAAAGCCGCCGCTCATGTTTTGGGAAGCAATAATGGAAAGGCTAGCTGTGTTACATGAAATTCTAGCTGGCCGCGCCCCAAGCGATGTGTTCCGGCGTATCTTTGCTGCTGACTCGTCGATGAGCAATAGTCGCCTCGGTGAAATGCTCGCGGATGAGTTTGTGGAACTAGACAGTTTGGCCGAACAACTTGTCTGGCGCTGGATGGGGCCTGGCAAGACGCAAGGTCTTAGTGACGCAAATCTCGACGGTCTATTGCTATCAATATTCCGCGATTCTGGTTACTCAGTGCCTGATTGGAGCAAGTAAATTTCTAATGCCGTAATTGGCCACAACCAGACATTGCCTTTTCGAATGAGATAACCTGGAAATTTCTAGATGTACTTACTATACCCGTCTGACCCATATAATAAGACTGCCGTAGACGAAGCCTTCGCGGAAGAGTATGCCGCTGTAAGCACACTTGGACTTCCGTGCTCGTTGTTCTCGTTTGAAGATTTCGAAAGCAATGAGTTTCGTGCAAAGCCCGCGCTGCCAACAGGGAGTGACGTGATCTATCGCGGGTGGATGATGACGCCCGACGTATATGTACGGTTAGTCGAAGCCGTTACAGCTAAAGAGGCGTATTTAGTTACTCAAGCTGATGCATATCGTGAGTGCCACTATTTGCCGGGGTGGTATTCGCTTTGTGTGGATTGGACGCCTGAGACCATCTTTGCGGATAAGGGTGCTGATTTTGTGAAGCTAGTACAGGGAAAGCAATGGCCCGCCTATTTCGTAAAAGACTACGTCAAATCGCTAACCACGCAGCGTGGGTCTGTCGCCGAGTCACCTGATGGAATCGCGGAAGTGGTTACGCTAATCGAGCAATACCGTGGCTCTCTAGAGGGCGGCGTATGTATTAGAAAGTTTGAAGAGCTTCTGCCTGAAACAGAGGAGCGCTACTTTGTGCTTAACGGAAAGCCGTTCTCCCGGAATGGCACTGTTCCGAGTCTTGTTCATGAAGTAGCCAAGAAAATTTCAAGTCCATTCTTTTCCGTCGATACTGTCATGGCCAAGTCCGGTGAGTTGAGGCTGATCGAACTGGGCGACGGACAGGTTTCGGATAGAAAAAAATGGGAACCAGAACAGTTTGCCGCTATTTTACAAAGCCAGTCGTGAATGCAGCTGTCGGCCGAGAGCGGCCGGTGAGTTTTTGGGAGGATTGGTGAGGCAATATTTGAGGTTGATGCGTCGGCATAATGAGACCCTGCCTTCAGAGGGGGAACTTGATGCATTGCTGAATCTGCTGAAGAATGCTCCTGGAGCATCAAAAGTCGAGTTCAAAGGACGGCATCCCAAAGGAGGATATCGTCTGACATTAAATGTCGCTGACGAATCCATGAGTGAATTCATTAGTCTACTGGAGGGCAGCGGCTGGATGTCCGTTTTGTGAGCCTTTATAGCCGCGTTCGGCCAGAAGCCGCCGGTCATATAAGGGTTTTCAAGAGTGCAGATAAATAATGAAAGCGTTGATGACGCAGCACTAAAAGCAGTTGGGCGTGATGCCGTTCGCCTTTTGTGTTCAGGCGACACAACCACCCTGGCTTCTCGCTTTGGATATGCGACTGCACTTGACCGGGGACCAGCGGCAGCTATTCAAGAGGACCTGGCAGAGTGTTTAGAGCAGATTGGCGCTTCCGGATTAGCACGTGAACATAAACTCGACTACGAAGTAAAATTCTTCGCTCCGAACGCTACCAATCTCTTCGCGTTAATCGAATGCGTCATTCCGGTCATAGATGGCAGTGGTGGCGTTTTGGTCGAAGTAATCGTGACGTCGAACGGAATTGATAAGTATGCGACGTTAGAGCAAATCAGCGTGGCGTAGTGGGGCTGATTCCGGCCAGGAACGGACGGTCGAAATTAAATATAATTGAAACTGGGCTTAGACCAATAAATGAAAGTATATTGTCCTGAATCGTGGCCGAAAATTCCAGGGATTGATTATTCTGATGAAATTAGCTTGGCTGCGATTTTTCCCAAAGCTGGTGAACTGACCTACGCCTTTTTCTTCACTGAGGTGCCAGTCGGCGAGATCATCCGCCTAATTTGGATGCCGCCGTTCACTGCAATAAACGGCTGGAGCGAGCAGCCCTCTGAAATTGCAAAGAGTTTTATTGTGACCGCAATGGTGAGCCGTGCTTCAATGTCTGATACGCGGCAATATCGATACGACTTTGAAGTACTCTCCTGCGAACCACTCCTTCCAGTGCTACGAACTATTCCTGGGGACTGGACCTTGGAGAAATGCTTGGACACGCGAACGGTTCCACCCACAACCTTTCTTATCTGGGAGGAGGCTTCTTGGTGTGGAATCGCGGATATTCATGGGCTCAAGTACATTTGCGCGAGTACTTCAGCTGAAGCACATTTGGAGCTTCTAGTGGAAGAAGTTAACGGAGAAATTTTCGGACTTTTCTCTAGTCATTTCGACCCTGGCGGAGAATATTGCTTTATAGGTCGGCGAAAGTTATCAGAACACGAGGCAGTCGCTGTTGAGGCGGCAATGAAGCAAGCTGTTCAACTCGCAGATTCGCACAACGAATACCTACTCGACTAAACGTAAGCAATGTCCGTAACGGGGCGGCTTCTGCCGCATGTTGAAAAACCGTGAGCTTTGCACGAAGGCAAGATGCTATCCTCACCATGTTCGCCGCATTCGGCCAGTAGCTGCCGCTGGTGTCGCGACCGTGTCGAATGCTATTGATTGCCGAACCGTATAGCTTTACTGTAGGAATTCTATGAAGAACTGCGTGCAGTTTATGTCTTGGTTGAAGTATCTGGATGTTGAGTACATCGACGGAACCAAGTGGGAAAGCTTAACCAAGCTAGACATAAACGATCCTAAACACTGGAGTCAAATCATCGATTTGGCAATGCGCGAGGATGTCGCAAGTTTAAATGCGATATCGAAGCAGGCTATGAAGGCGGTACTCGATGATCTCGAAGATTTTTCGGAGCGAGAAGTCAAGGACCTGATGGATAGAATTTGTATGCCTTTTGAAACACCAATGCACGATTACGCCGCCTTTTTTCGAATCGTACGCCAAGAATTTTTTGGTTCGAACTGATAACGCTTAGGTGCTTTCGGGCAACAGCGGTCGCTGAATTTTTAGAGCACAAAATGAGTATAGATAACATAGAGGCGCGGCTGATTGCCAATGCTCTTTACGAGATACGTTTGCTGCTGAGTCCTTATTTAGGAAGTGAAAATGACGCGCCTCGTGATGTGCGTTTAGCGGCTCACCTAGCGTATGCTTTGCATAGCGAAGCGGCAGCATTAATCGATTCAGGAAAATTCGACCTAGAGGCAGCGCTCCGCAAAGTGGCTGCAATCGATAATATGGTGCCTGGTAACGATGGTGGCAGACTAGCTGCGGCGTGGACCATTCAAAATGGTACGGCTCATTCAGGCTGAGATCGGCCAAAAGCAGATGGTTCAAAGAATGGGAAATTAAAATGCGGACTGAGCAATTTTTTAAGCTAAAAGAAGACCTTGGCCAACCACTATTCCAACTATATCCTGACGCCACCATAATTGACGATGATCTGGCGGAGGTGGTGGACAATCTGTTCGTCACTCTTTCTCAACATGAAGCGGAGAATAGCGAGTATCCTAGGATGGATGCCTTACTTTGGGCGGTTTCAAGAGGTGCGGCAATGCGTTCTTTTAACTTGAAAATCAGTGAGGATGATGGTCAACTGGGAATTCCACCTGATTGCGTATTGCCGGCTAACAGTAAGCGCTACAGTGAAATAATCGGTAATTTGAAATTATCAGGAACATATTACAGCGAGACTGCCTCTTATCGCATTATGAAGGATGGAGCATTTGTTCATAAAACCATCCAAACGCGGGGTGTTATATATTATTTTCGGTCGCAAACAGTAAGCAATAACGAAGTGCCCTATGCTATTTTGCAATCAAATGTCTAAACAAAATAAACGCGAGCAGCATTATAGCTGAGCTGTCTCGATCCAAACCGTAGCGGTCCGCTTCTGGCCGGAAGCAGCACCCCTAGTGTGGCATGTTGACGTGCAAAGATTCTCTTTCAAGGGCAAGAAGAGTTGATTCAATTGAATATAATTGACCTCGAACTACCGCAGTCCTACCATGTGCGGACAGACCTGAAACTATAACTCCGTAGTCAGTGCAAACTTGAGAACCGGAAAATCTCTTATCCCCGAAATAGTTTTCAATAACCAACTGTGTCGTGAAGTCGTCAATGGAAGTTTTTGCATCCGAATTGCTAATGGAAAGAGCCGACGCGTACAACGGAACGACCTTTTCTACAGTCACATCAATCAAAGATATAAGTGATTCATTCTTTCTTGACCATACATCATACGTTTCACGCATTGCGCCGGCCATTTGGGGTAGTTGGATCGAGCATTTTTCGAGCAAGACACGAGGAATTATGCGCCATGCGTGGACCGGGCCTAGAGTATCAGAAATAAACGCAAGATTATCGTTCTGAGCAGCGATTGTTGGGGGCGAAACTGCCATTGCGGTCAGACAAGCTACAATCAATTTAGGAACAGTCATAAGAATGTGAATAAAGAGTGTAAATACTGCCATAACAAGATGGACGCCCTGAACAGAAAACGACTATGCAATTTCAGCTTACCAAATGTCCGTTGTTGGCCAAACACAGCCAGGCAGGATCATAAATTTTTTCAAACTTATCTCCATCGAAATCGCTTTAATGCATTGACGACAGCAGCAATAGCAGTTCCCCAGCATAGGCTAGTTATAAGTGCAGAAACGAAAAAGCCGCCATCACCTTCCCAAGTAAAGTAACGCCCTGGCGTAGTTAACGTGTTCGCTAGCGGCAGCGCAGTTTCTGAGACGACATGGTCTAGCCAAGTCCAGGTTTCTTTGTCCTTGAAACCTAACCCTAACGCGGCATAACTAAGTGGTCCCAGCCATGCTATCGCAGTGACAATCCCGTGCAGAAAGGCATACTTTGAGACTGTCTTTAACCCATCCAATAGTCTTTTCGTGTCCACGTCGTTCTCTAAACATTGACAGGCAGTTCTTGGCCCTATGCCGTCTCGGTGATTTCATCCATGATAATCAATATCTCCGCAGGTAGGGTCAATATCCTTAACATGGTCAACTTGCGGCGATTGGAAGAGTGGGATGTGCTCACGCGCTAGGTACCAGGTCAGGTAAGCGCCGAATATTGGCACAAACAAGATAAGAGCTGCTTGTGCCCACCGTTGCGTGGGTTCGTAGAATGGCGAGACCAATACCTTTCGCACGGCGATTGCGTCAAGGGCAAGCGTCACCACAGCGAGCGCAAGGAGAATCCATCCGGTTGAAGTAAGTGTGCTCATATCCTTCTTGTAGGTCAGCTTTTGGCCGAACGCAGCATTGTCATTGGTTCATTACCTACTCGGCACAATTCCGGCAACCGCGAGTGCTAGCTCGTCATCGAGAATTTCAGTTTCATCCGTATAGCCGGATGCAATACGCCGGTGCGCTTCAGGTACCACTAGGTCCAATGCAATTCGCTGGCGAATGAAGGTGGCCAATACATAGTTCGTAATTTCGCCTATAGGCATCGACCAGTTGTCGCGACAACGACCAATGAAGCTTGATTCGAAGCCAGGATCAACCCAGGGGCCAACGATATCTATAACTGCTCGTTTTTCCATTTAGTTCTGCGCAAAAATGTTTGAAAGATTTTCCCACAGGCTGCTCGTGGCCGGTTGCTGCATATCGTGGCCTACCAATGTCCCGATGGCGGAGGCAACATCTTGGTCTTCAAGAAATCGAAGTATTTGGAATTTTCAGCTTGGAAGATTTTCGCTCCCTCTAGCATATACGCTCGCGCCAAGTGCTCTGCTGCTTCTTCGAGTAAGCCCTTCTCTAATGCACATTGACCCAAGCGGAGGTGCAAGAAAGGATTAGCCATTCCGCCCGGACAAAGCAGTGCATAGCGAAGTGCATCTAGTGCGGACTCAAAATAACCACTGAAGAAGCAAGCATCTGCGATTGCGGCAAGCACCCAGATGCTGGCTTCCCATTCATTTTTCGGTTCTGGAATAATTTTCCAAGCCTCGTTGTACTTCGAAATCGCACCGGTCCAGTCACTAACGTCAGCCCGGGCATCACCTGATGCGGATAATGCAGCTATTTGTTCATGAGCCTCGGCAGGTAGTTCCAATTCCATACGGTCAATCCTAAAGTTAAAATTTTAAGCTTGCCTGAACGGCCGCTATTGGCCGAATCTATCCGCCGCTCAGCATAGCATTTTGCATGTTGGGAAAATACACTGATTATCACAATAGTCCACCAAAATGAATTCGTCGCTTGTACAATTAGTCCATCTCAACTCATGTAAAGGGTCGTGCAATGTCTTCGTACCAGGACTATCAAAAGCAAATCGCTGAACTTCAGGCTAAAGCTGAAGCCGCTCGTCTTGCTGAGGTCGCCGAGGCGAGGGCTAAGATCAAGGCGATCATGAGCGAATATGGATTAACCGTAGCTGACCTTGGCGGTGCGTCCAAGCAAGCGTTTAAGGCTCCTCGCAAACCCGTAGAGATCAAATACAGGGATGAGGCAACTGGCGACACTTGGACTGGCCGCGGTCGCGCACCAAAGTGGCTCGAAGGTAAAGATAAGGATCAATACCTGATTCGATGATCAGTCGATGGTGCGCTTTCTGCTCCTTATCAGGCATCAGTTTGTTCAGCCATTTCGAGCGCATCATCAACTTCTATTCCGAGGTATCGGACTGTACTTTCTAGGCGTGTATGTCCAAGTAAGAGCTGGACCGCGCGCAGATTCTTAGTCCGCCGATAAACAAGCGTGGGCTTGGTTCTGCGCAGAGTATGCGTGCTATATGCCGTAGGATCGAGGCCGATTTCTTCGAACCACTGATGTACGATGCGGGCATACTGCCTAGTTGAAATGGTGAATTTCCGATCCGGCTCGGGAACAGATAATCGCTGTGTCTCAGGCCTGCAGAACTGATCCATTCAACCAGACTTTTCCGCGTGCCGGCAGTGAGCTCAAATTGCACCGGGCGTTTTGTCTTTTGTTGCATTACAGTGGCGCGGCTGGCCACGTGGTTGCCATGGCAAACGTCTTGCACCCGAAGTTGCACGAGATCGCAACCACGCAATTTGCTGTCGATGGCCAGGTTGAAAAGCGCTAGGTCTCGCCGTCGCCCATAGATTTCAAGTCTGACCCTGATAGCACATATCTCGCTAATGCGGAGCGGCGCCTTTGGGCCAATTAGTTTGCCCTTATTCCATGGAGCACGGCGCTCCGAGGCGGAAGTAAGTGTGTTCATGATGGACCTCCTTTGTTTGGACCTCTACTATGCGCGCCGTCTATGTAGATTGCTTTGTCATGTGGGAATTTGTGATATTTCCATTTCAGCAAGCTGGTATCCTATGGCTGAGGCGCAGCATGCTGGGCCGAGAACGGCCAATAGCGGTCATCAAATAAGATGGAAGAAAAAATGAAATACGGTCCGAGAACGAAGATGCCCGTTCTGCTGCTTACATTGTTGGTGGCTTTCTGTATATCCGGTTGCGCAGTAGGGTTCAATAAAAATGGATTTTACTGCACGGAGGGCCCTGTAACAGATGACACTCGGTCATGCTTCGGGACGACTCCAGCGCCTTCCCAGCAGTCGCAACCAGCGGCCACAGTTCAGCCAGGGGTAAGCCCTTAACTCTTACGCTATCGGCCAAGCGGACGGGCCTCCACCTCAGGTTTGAAATCTAAGCTGTCAAAAATTGAAGATACTAGAGAAAATGTGCAAGTCAAAGTTTGCGCTATCGGCGTTGCTCAGTACAGTGTTTATAGCGCTACCTGCGCAGGCCAAAGATGCCTGTTTCAATCGTTTTTCTCAGGGAACGAACGATGCTGCGAACTCGACGTTTGACCGAGGAACAGCTGCATTTGCTTCCGGTGACTATAAAGCTGCTGTCGATGCTTGGGGAATACTTGCAGAGAAAGGCGACTGCCGTGCGCAGTTCAACCTCGGGACATCGTATCTGGCTGGACGTGGTGTCGACCAAGATATTGGCAAGGCACTTGAATGGTTCCGCCGAGCCGCAGAACAAGGTAATGCAAAATCCCAATTCAACTTGGGTGAGGGCTATCGGGTTGGACGCGGCGTTGACAAGGACATGCCTAAGGCAATCGATTGGTACATCAAAGCGGCTGACCAAGGTCTGAAGGAAGCTCAGGCCATGTTAGGCTTAATTTACGATCGTGCTCCGGATTTTCCAAGAGACCCATCGAAGGCAGCCTATTTCTATCGACAGGCCGCAATGCAGGGGGAGATGCCTTCTTATGTGAACCTGGGAATCATGTATGCACTCGGAGATGGCGTCCCCGCTGACAGAGTTCTGGCATATTATTTCGTGTCCGTTGCCGCAACCGCACACGTCCCGGCGGCCGAAAAAACACTTCCGAAAATTCTAGCAAAGATGAGTGCGGAACAAATTGAGGAGGCAGAACAATTGGTCCGAACTTGGACTCCTTCTGCCGTGTTGCCAGTAAGTTCACAAACTGGACTGCGCTGAACCGGTCTGTCTCAGAATTTGCTCAAAGCAGTGAGATGGGGGCAGAACACGGCCAGAAGCCGACGGACGTGATACGTTTGAAAGAAAACATGATCAACAATCAGCAAGTCAATGAGGCGCTTGAACAGTTCTCCCAGTGGGCCAGGCCATGGACTTATGTTCGTGAAACATTAGCTGCAAAAGGGCTTACGGCACAAAATGCCGCTCTTGTTGAAGAAGTTTGGCAGGAGGCCAACTCTTCTACCCATTGGATTCAGCCGAGCTGTGAGTCCGGCGCAGAATTGGCAAGCGCTGCATTGAGGACAAGGTATTCTTGGCTTAGTGAAGCCGCGATTAGTAATTTAGTGCGTGGTGCTTCCTATATGTGGAAGTAGTGCTAACGGCCAAGAGCGGACCTAGCCATAGAAAGAACAGCCGTATGCTGTCATTGATGAACGATACGAAGTGGGATGAGTTGAGACTGGCGATGTATGGGCTTGGGCCACTCTCACCCAAATGGCGTACATTGCACGTGGAAAATGGACACCTCTCAGAGTGGGATGGAGAATGGTTTTACCACTTCTTGAATGGCGGATATAAATTCATTAAATGGGTAGAAATCGCTATCGAATCTCCCGCACAACGGCAGGCGGTATTGACTGAGCTGGCCAAGGTCCACGTTCCAGGAGAATCCACTGAAACCGGGTTTCGAGTTCTTGGCTACGCCGAGTTGGGCGTCGAGGTCGATTACCTAGCTTGACGTCTAACGGCCATATGCGGTCGTTCGAACTGGTATCCGCTATCACGATGTAGCGTTTTCATGGGAAGTTATGAACTATCAGTTGGTCTTACAAGTACGCGGCGAGTCGCTGTCGGACTTTGATGCGATGATGGATTTGGAACAGGAACTGGCTGTTAAGCTGGGCGATATTGCCGAGGTTGATGGCCATGATATGGGCTGTGGTGAAATAAATATCTTCATATTGACTTCAAATCCAGAAGCAGCCTTCGAGAAAAGCAAACCGTGCTTGATTAAACATAAATTGTTGAACCGTATAAAATCCGGATTCAGGGTGCTTTCCGAGGATACCTTTACAACTATCTGGCCTGAGAATTCGGCCGATGAGTTTATAGTTGCATAGGTGGCCGAAGTCGGCCAAAAGCAGCCATCGCAATCTTATGTCATTGAACAATATACGATATGAAAAATGAAGGAAAACGCGAAAAGAACTGGAAGGAGTTGTACATCAGGTCGACAAAGCTTGCACGCGCAAAGCAACTTGGTATTGATTACCCTAGAATTTCTGAAACTGAGCTAAGAAAAAACTCTGTTGCCAAGGCTAGTGAGCGAATCAACGTTCTCTTCGTTTGTAGCAAAAATCAATGGAGAAGCCCAACGGCAGAAGCAGTCTGGCGCGGTCATCCAAAGTTGAACGTGCGATCCGGAGGGACAAGTCCTAATGCTCGACACCATGTTTCAGAGGATGATATTCGGTGGGCTGATGTAATCCTTGTTATGGAAGAGAAGCACAAGTCTCGGTTGAAAGCAGAGTACACGCGAGTTTTGGATTTTAAACCCATTCACGTACTAGATATTCCTGATGACTATAAATATATGGATGCGGAGCTGATCGAACAGCTGAATCAGGCTGTGCCGTCAATTTTGATGATCGAGTAACGTCAGATATCGGCCAATAGCCGCCGTTGCGCATACTGGAAAAGTAAACGAATATCTAAACTCTTAGGATTTGCTGGGCTTGCTCGCCACTGAACTAGAAAAATCATTGCGCCAGTCGTTGCGTTCGGCAGGACAACATCTGAAAAATTTGGACGCGCCGGATGCATTGCGTTTGGCTACTGAGCACTGGCAGTCAAGCGAAGTTGATGGTCTAAGGGCAACGCAGGGCGACGGCTTGGTAGCCTATTTTGAGCTATTGGATAGGGGGCGTGGTTCTGTTTTAGAGTTTGGAATTAATCGTATCTTGCGCTTCCCGCCAATCGACGGTGCGAATTTCTGGGAATGGGGCGCTGGCTATAAGCTGCGTCTCTCGATTTGCTACAAACCACCCCTTGAGTTCTTTCAACTCAATGCGGCTAAGTCGGTTGTTGATTGCTGGAATAAGGTTGATGTGCTGACTTTTATTGATGAACTCAAATCACTGCAACTATTTAACCTCGTAAGCCAACTTGAACCGCATTCCTCTAGCATTAGCTTCACTGAGTGCGACAGTCCACCAACTGAGGCTAATCACGCCACCAATGGGCTGACATGGGCCACAGCTTAAAAGCGGGTGCATAACGGCCATTAGCTGCCGGAAGCCAAATGACGAGATTTGCGAAATTATGACCACCGAAATTTTTCAATTACGGGCGATTGCACAAATAGCGCTGGCGACTCACATAACACCTCGCGTCAGAAGTATTTCGATGAGCCTTGATTCTTCAGGGCATGAAATTGAGTTCCGTGTTTACACCGATGGCAGATTGCCCGAATCCGCAGCAGAAGCGCTAAGTTGCGCGGTGACGGAGATTCATGCGGCATATCCTTCAGGGCAGATTTTACGCATCAACGAAGAATTTATTATTGCGCCTGAGCCGGAACCGATGCACCATCTTCCAATAGTTGTCTATGTTCGTTGTGAAGACGCATGGGTTGACCGAACCTGACCGTGCTCGGCCAATAGCGGACCATTCGTAAAACTGGGGCAATCAATGAGAGAAGACGCAATAGACAACATTCGCCGCTGGAGTGATGAGGACCTTCAATCTGACTATATGGATTTGTTGCGCACGTGTGCCGGTAAAATTGTTAATGGCCGAGTCCTTATCTATGGTGCTGAAGATGTAGTGGAGCGAAACCGGACCTTTGAAACTAAGAAGTATTGTGCTGGATACTTTGCTTTAGGAGATGATAGTGGGGGACGTGCGATTGTTACCAACTTAGGGAAAGTCACTGGTCCCATCTTCATAGTTGACCAAGGTTCGATGAGCGAGGATGATTTTATTCAGATTGCATCAGACATGCAGACCTGGTTGCGGCAAGGCTGTCCCATCGATTGACCGCCATGCCGCAAACGGCCAATCGTAGTCGGTGAAGAGCTGATTAGATACCCCTTCATTTCCAGTTGGCGCTTGATATGAGAAATTTTATTATATTTGTTTTTTGGTACGTGCTTCACTTTGTCCTTATCGGAGCTTTAGCTGGATTCTGGGTGCACCTGGACACCAGCACATTAACGGATTCCGAACTTGGGCAACGTATTGGCCACCTATTGGGCTTTTGGGTGCTTGGACTTCCTTGGCTCGCGACCTTTGTTGGCTGGCACTTTGGTTGGCTGCCATTTTTCAAAGGAAAGAAGAATGAGCATAGCTCAGCTCCGTCTGACGTAAGCTAGTCAGAATTCGGTCAGAAGCCGCCGCTGAGTCGACCATACAATACTTTTCAATTTAATCAATATTTTGTGCGTACTTTCGAACTTCTAATACCTCTAGTATTGCTCGCGTTGTGTGCTGAGGCATATGGCCAAGTTCCTGTTTACGCCATCTATGGTGTAGAGCGACAGAGGGAACACGGTGTGGTTAAGACGCTAAACGTTGGAACCCTTCCGAATGGAACATTGTCCGATTGCCAGAATCAAATTGATGTGTTTGAGACCGCTATCCATCGTTTAAGTCAGAACGGCGCTATAAAACTAATTCCTTCGACCTGCGCATATATGCTACCGAAAGAATTGCAACCGATGCTGCGTGATGAAAAATTGCCTGATGCATATGTACTAAAACAATCCGGGAAGTGGGCACCTATTTACACGGCTTGGTATGGTTTGGCAACGGCTAAGCCTGCTGAAATATGCAGTCAACTAATAGATGGCATGCGGAAAAATCTGACGGCCGATAAAGCTGAAATCCAATGTCTCGCCCCGTTAGAAGTCCGGAAAAAGAAAAAATAGATGTCTTTTGTGCGCCTCACTGACTTAAGCAAGGTCGGCTTAGGGGCGGAAGCGGCCTCTGGTACGAAATGAATATAATGTTGCGGACCTGCCAATCTTGCTGTGATTTTTCAGCAAAAACAAGGGTTTGCTATTGCGTTCGGGGAACGGCGCTGATATAGTACGCGCCTTGGAAATGTCCCCATCGTCTAGAGGCCTAGGACATCACCCTTTCACGGTGAGTACCGGGGTTCGAATCCCCGTGGGGACGCCAAAAGACATTTCCAAACAAGGCCAGTACGGACAGGTTTCTGTCCCCATCGTCTAGAGGCCTAGGACATCACCCTTTCACGGTGAGTACCGGGGTTCGAATCCCCGTGGGGACGCCAAATCAGCAAAAAGCCGCTTCGTGCGGCTTTTTGCATTTCCGGCCCTACCACATGATGGGGTTGTAGGGATGGGGCAGCGGGAAGCGTCCCACATGCAGCAAGGGCCACGGCTGGTTCTGCGCCGCCATCTGCATCTGCATCATATCCAGTCCCAGCGGATCGTAAGCCATGCCCCCAGCCTGTTGCGGCGCCATGGCCTGCGCGGCTTGTTGGCCGGGTTGCAGCTGCAGGCCGACTGCCGCCAGCACATCGGGCAAACCAAAACCAATCCGGCTCTGATCTCCCAGGCTAACGCGGTGCGCGCTGGCGCGGATGATCTGGAATAGCCGCTCCACGCGGTCCGGCCCGGGTGTCTTGTACTGTGGCGACTGGAAGTCCGGATGGTGGGCCAGGCACAACGCCGCGAGTCCTGTCACGTGCGGCGTTGCCATCGAGGTGCCATCCCAGGCTGCGAAATTATTCGGCGGCACGCACGATGTGATGGCTACGCCCGGCGCGCACACGGCTACCTGCGGCCCGAAGCAGCTGAACTTGGCTGAGAAGTAGCCGTATGCGTCGACATTGCTGTCCAGCGTTTGCGCGTGATAGCTGTCGGCCGGGAATTCATCGAACTTGCCGATCGCGGCTACCGCCAGCACGTTGGGCGACGAAGCAGGGTATTGCACCGGTCCCGCTGAATTGCCGGCTGCGACGATGCACGCCACGCCCGCCCGTTTGGCGCGCATGATTTGCTGCTCCAGCGCTTCCGAGACTTCCTCGCCGCCCAGGCTCAGGTTGACGACGTCGATTTGTTTGTCGATGCAGTATTCCAGCGCTTCGATCAGTTGGCTGATCTGGCCGCCGGGGAAAAGCTTGCACGCATGGATTTCGGCGTCGGGGGCGAAGCCGCGGATGCCGGAGGCGATGTCGGCTGCGGCGATCACGCCCGCGCAGTGGGTGCCGTGGCCCAGCGTGTCCTGGTCCCAGGTGTTGGGGTCGACTTTCTTGTTGATGATGTCGAAGCCGGCATGGATGCCATGCAAGTTGTCGTGCGTGGTGGCGGCGCCGGAATCGATGATGCCGATCTTGATGCCCTGGCCGCGATACTTGCTGGGCAGCTGGTCCAGCCGCATGGCTTTCTGTCCCCAGCCGTAGGCGCGTTGGCGCGGGAAGCCTGCCAGGGATGGCCAGTCGGACAGCGCGCGCAATGCCACGACGTTGGGTTCGTCGCTGCTGATATCGGGGTCGCGCTGGTAGAAGCTCCAGTAGTCGGCCTTGGGCTTGACGTACAGGCCGCGCACGGTGTCTGCCGTTTCGCCAAACAGCGACAAGCTTACCTGGCCGTTGGCATCCGTCACGCCGCTGGCCGGTAGCATGCTGCCAAACAGCGATACTTCCGCATTGGCCTGCGGTGCGCCGTCTTTGCCGATGACACTGATCACGGCATTGAGTACCGGCCCGCCGGCGGTGCTGGGATTGACGCCCGTGACCATGCCGGGCAGGCGCAGCGCCGGGTCCATGAGGTTCAATTGCTGATCGCGTTCCACCAGCAGGCGTCCTTGTGCCTGCTGGTGAAGCGCGGCGGCTTTTTGTTCCGTCATGCGCGCTACCAGCACGCCTTGCGCGCCGCCCATGCCGTCAGCCAGCGCGCCCAGCGTGGACTTGAGACTGATCTTGTCGACCACTTCAATATCGCTGTTGCTGCGCAGTGCCTGTTCTACCGCGTCAAACTGCAAGGGCTGGAAGCCCAGTGTTTGCAGGCCGTCCGGTGGCAGGCGTGAGGCAATGACAAACTGTTTTTTGCGGGTGCCGACGCTGCGGCCGGCACCGTTGCTGTTGCTGCGGCCGTTTGGCTGTGGCGTGTCTCTCGGCGCGGCGGCGCCGTCGATGCCGCGTGCTTCGCGGCTGCTGCCGTCAGGCGAGGCAGCCGCTTCGCCATCGGCGCTGGATACTGGGGCATCGGGCGGTGCGGTGGCGCCGCCAGGTAGATTCTTGGGCATGGGGATATTCCTTTTAAAGTTCTTTTACAGTTCGTTAAACGGGCCGCTGTCGAACATGGATAGCGGACGGTCTGGCTCGATGCTGAGTTGGTGGCTGGGTGTGGCGCTCTGGCGGAAATGCTCGTCCAGCAGGCGCGCCTTGCCGGGGCTGAGTTCCACCACCGCCGTGTGCGGACGGTCTGGTGGGCCGATCACATCCAGCACGGTGATGTCGGGATCAATTGCGGCGATCGCCAAAAAATCGTTGAGCGGTGCGCCGTGCTCGGCATGGATCAGGAAGCGCGCCTTGTCCGGCAACGCTTGCGCTGCATCGGAAGAATTGAACATGCAGACTCTCCTTGAAGCGGTGCTCCCCGGTGGTGGTTGCCGCTGGAGAGCACGTTGACGTGGTCAGGGTGCCGTATCAGTGCAGCGATTGCTGGCCACCATACTGCGCGCCATTACCTTGCTGTCCCAATTGGGCTTGCTGAATCAGCTGTGCGAGCTGGGCCTGTTGCTGGGCATAGAGCGCCATGGGGTCAACGCAGAAGGGCAGCATGCCGCCCAGTTGCCCGGCAATGCCGCCGATGGTGCCGCCGATGCCGCTATTGCCGAAGGCGCCGCCAATGGCGCTACCCAGTGGCTGCGCCACGCTCTTGATGATGTTGCCGAACCATCCTTGCGGCGCCAGCCCTTGTTGTTGCAGCTGCTGTAGTTGCTGCATCTGCTGCAGTTGTTGTAGTTGCTGGAGCTGTTGTTGCTGCTGCTGTTGCGCCTGCTGCGCATAGGCCGCGCTCACGGGGTCGGCGCCAAACGGCAGCATGCCACCCAGCTGGCCAGCGATGCCGCCGATGGTGCCGCCGATGCCGCTATTGCCGAAGGCGCCGCCAATCGCGCTACCCAGTGGTTGTGCCACGCTCTTGATGATGTTGCCGAACCAGCCTTGTGGCGCCAGTTGCGCTTGCTGTGCCAGTTGCGCCAGCTGGGCCTGTTGCAGCATCTGTTGTTGCTGTTGTTGCTGTAGCAGTTGCTGTTGTTGCGCCTGCTGCGCGTAAGCGGCGGCGACGGGATCGGCGCCAAACGGCAGCAGCGAGCCGCCGATGCCGCCTGCTGCCTGGCCGATCTGGCGGCCCAGGTTGGCATTGCCAAACAGGCCGCCGATGCCGCGTCCGATCAGTCCACCCAATGGCGCGCCTAGTAGACTGCCGAAGAAACCTTGGGGGGCGAGGTCGCCAAATTGTTGTGGTGCTAGCGCTTGTCCGTAGTACTGTTGGAATTCATTCATGACTTCTCCTTGTTGTGGTGGTAGCGCAGCCGACTGGCCGTGCTGGAAGGATTGGACTGGCCGATGTGCGGGAAGTTTTGATATTCTTGGTTCTTATCTAACGTTAATCAGTTATCATCCAGCCTCGAGTTTTTGCAGCCCCCATACATGATGAAATTCCGCCGTCTCGATCTGTTCTGCCGCGTCGTTGATAACTACGGCGATATCGGTATTTGCTGGCGCCTGGCCAAACAGCTGGTGCGCGAGCATGGGCTCGCCGTTACGTTGTACGTGGATGATCTGGCCAGCTTCAAGCGCATCTGCCCGCCAGTCGCGGAGGGCGCGGAACTGCAGCAGGTGGATGGCGTCACCGTGCGCCACTGGCGCGATCAGGATGGCAGTTACATGCCGCACGAGGTGGCGGACATCGTGATCGAATTCTTTGCGGTGGATATTCCACCTGGCTATATCGAGGCCATGAAACAGTGCGAGCCGCGACCGGTCTGGTTCAACCTGGAAGGGCTGACGGCGGAAGAATGGGTGGAGGGCTGTCATCGCCTGACCTCGCCGCAGCCAGGTGGATTGATCAAGCATTTCTTCTTCCCGGGCTTTACCGGCAAGACTGGCGGCCTGCTGCGCGAAGCAGGGCTGGAGCAGGAGCGTCTGCAATTCGCGCCAGCGGCGTTCCTGTCTCAGCTGGGGTTGACGCCGGCTGAAATTGCGAGCACCAGGATCTCGCTGTTCTGCTATCCGCACGCACCGGTGTCGGCCCTGTTCGAGGCCTGGCAAACCGCCAGCCAGCCGATGACCTGTCTGGTGCCAGAAGGTGTGGCGGCCGACACGGTGCGCAGCTTCACGGGCGGCGATGGACGGGCGGGGACTGTGGCCACGCACGGCGCGCTGACGGTGCGCGTGCTGCCATTTGTGCCGCAGCCGGACTACGACAAGCTGCTGTGGGCCTGCGACCTGAATTTTGTGCGTGGCGAGGATTCCTTCGTGCGCGCGCAATGGGCGGGCAAGCCTTTCATCTGGCATATCTACCCGCAGGACGAGAACCTGCATCACAAGAAGCTGCGCGCCTTCCTGCAGCGCTATGCGGGCGCGTTGCCGGGGCTGGCCGATTTCTCGCTGCGCTGGAACGGCGCGCCAAGCCAAGGCGAGGCGGAGGACTGGGCGGCATCCTGGGCCGCGCTGGAAGCGGAGGCCGCCGCTGCGACTGTCCGCGCCGCCGAGTGGCAGCAGCAGATGTTGTCGCTAGGCGACCTGGCCAGCAACATGCTGGTCTTTGCCGCGACGCTGAGATAGGCGCTGCGGAAAAAACAAGGTACAATGCCGGGTTAATCTATATGACGCATTTTTTACCCGATCAAACGTAAGCCAGCTAGGCGACAATGATCTTTACGCAACCACCTTATTAAGTAGAATCACTATGAAACCTGCAAAAGAAATTCGTGTTGGCAATATCATTATGGTTGACGCTAAGCCATTCATCGTGCTGCGCTCCGACGTCAACGGATCGAGCCGCACGGGCTTCACCTACAAGTGGAAAATGAAGAACCTGCTGACCGGCGCGCCGTTCGAAAGCGTGTTCCGCGGCGATGACAAATTCGACGTGGTTGTTCTGGACAAGAAGCCAGTCACCTACTCGTACTTCGCAGACCCACTGTACGTGTTCATGGACGCTGACTACGAACAGTACGAAATCGAAGAAGAAAACTTGGGCGACGCCCTGAACTACCTGAAAGACGGCATGGAATGCGAAGCCGTGTTCTACGATGGCAAAGCAATCTCGGTTGAACTGCCAACCACCATCCAGCGTCAGATCGTGTACTCGGAGCCTGCAGTTAAAGGCAACACCTCGGGCAACGTGACCAAAGAAGCCAAGATCGAAAACGCGATCGAAGCCAAGCAGTTCTCGATCCAGGTACCACTGTTCGTGTCGCAAGACGACATCGTCGAGATCGACACCCGTACCAACGAATTCAAGAAAGTCGTGCGTAACTAAGCCGATTCTTCGCGATCAAAAAAGCACGCCCTGGTGGCGTGCTTTTTTTTTATCAATTTTTGTGGTGTAAGTTGCAACCTGCTGATATATTAATGTAACGCAACAAATTCGGCGCATTGGTGATAACCACGGGGATGGCATGGATCGCAGGGATTTCGTAAAAATCGGACTGGCGGCAGGCGCCGCCGGCAGCAGCAACCGGGTACTGGCGGGACCTGCCGGCGCCGCACCCAAACTGGGCACGGGTGGCATCCTCGACGCCGGTGTCTGGGAACAGCAGCAGATGATGGAGGCGGGCAAACTGACCTCGCATTCGCTGACGTCGCAGTACTTGGCGCGTATCAAGACCATCGACAAATCCGGGCCGCGCCTGAATTCCGTCATCGAGATCAATCCCGAAGCGCTCAGGATTGCGCTTGACATGGACCGTGAGCGCAACCTCAAGCGCGTGCGTGGTCCGCTGCACGGCATCCCCGTTCTGTTGAAAGACAATATCGCCACGGCCGACCGCATGAGCACCACCGCCGGTTCGCTGGCGCTGGCCGGCGTGCGCGCCGCGCGCGACGCCCATGTGACGGCGCAACTGCGTGCGGCTGGCGCGGTCATCATCGGCAAGACCAATCTGAGCGAGTGGGCGAATATGCGCTCCACCCATTCCGTCAGCGGCTGGAGCGCACGTGGCGGCCTGACCTTGAATCCGTATTCGCTGGACCGCAATTGCAGCGGTTCCAGTTCCGGCTCGGGCGCGGCGATTGCCGCCGGCCTGGCGACGCTGGCGGTGGGCACGGAAACCGATGGCTCGATCGTCTCGCCAGCCTCTATCTGCGGGCTGGTGGGCATCAAGCCGACGCTGGGCCTGGTGAGCCGCAGCGGCATTATTCCCATCGCCCATTCGCAGGACACGGCCGGGCCGATGGCGCGCAGTGTGGCCGATGCTGCACTCATGCTGTTCGCCATGGCCGGTGTCGACCCGCGTGACCCGGTAACGCAGGAGGGCGCAGGCAAGCTGGCCGACTACCGCGCCGCGCTGGACAAGGGCGGCTTGAAAGGCGCGCGCATCGGCGTGGCCCGCAATTTCTTCGGCCAGCACGCCGAGCGCGATGCAGTGATTGAAAAAGCGCTGCTGGATTTGAAATCGCAAGGCGCGGTGCTGGTGGAAACGGACGTGCCCAACGTCGGCAAGTACGACGCCAGCGAAACTGAAGTGCTGTTGTATGAATTCAAGGCGGACCTGGCGGCGTATCTGAAAGAGTATGCGCCCAACGCGCCCGTGTCCAATATGGCGGAACTCATCATCTTCAATCAGCAGCATGCGCAGCAGGAGCTGGCTTACTTTGGCCAGGAATATCTGGAGCGTTCGCAGGCCAAGGGCGGCCTGGATACGCCGGCCTACCAGGAAGCGCTGGCCAACAACCGCCGCTACGCGCGCGCGGAAGGGATCGACAAGGTCATGAAGGAGCACCAGCTCGATGCGCTGGTGGCGCCCACCGGCGGTCCGGCGTGGCTGACCGACTTCGTCAACGGCGACCATGACACGGGCGGCTTCTCGTCACCGGCTGCGGTGGCAGGCTATCCGCACATCACGGTGCCGGCGGGCTATGTGCATGGACTGCCGGTCGGTTTGTCCTTTGTCGGCGCGGCTTACAGCGAAGCGGCGCTGATACGCATGGCGTACTCGTATGAGCAAGCCACGCTGCACCGGCGCGCGCCGCAGTTCCCGCCCAGCGTCAGGATTTGAGGATGTGACGGAAGGTCGGCTCGATGCCCATGGCGTGCAGCCGGCGCACGATGTCTTCCAGCGAAGCGTCCTTGAGCAGCAGGCCTGGCGGCACCGCGTCGCGTGGCGGCATGGGCGGCGGCGCAGGCGGAGCGTCGTGCTGGCGTTGTAGCGTCGCCAGGGCGTGGGCGAATTGTTCTTCCGTGATGCTGTCCAGGTTGTCGAGGAAGGCGGCTTGCGCGGCGTCCGGCGGCGCCATTTCCAGTCCCAGATCGTCGGCCAGGGCGCCGCCCATGCTCGGGTTGACGAAGGCCGCCCACAAGCCCGTGGCCTCGTTCAGCGATGGCGGCAGCGGGACCTCGCTGCGTCCCAGATCGATCTGCTCGTCCGGGAAGTAGGTCGTGTGCAGCAAGGCCAGAAAGCGGCGTGCCGCCTCGGCGCTGACCGGCCGCGCCAGCGACAGCCACAAACGGTAGGCGTCACCACCCGATACGCTGACGGCGGGAGCGGGCAGGCCCAGTTCCTTCTGCAGCGCGTTGGCCACATCGCACAAACGCGTCCAGTGCTGCTCGCCCTCGGCCTTGTGGAAATCGATGATCAGGGCGCGGGTCTGCCCGGCCGCATCGGTGAACTGGCCGCCGATCAGATAAAGCCGGTGCAGCGCTGAAGTGAGCTTGTCCATATTGGGTTCCCATGCAATCAAGACGCGCATGGTAACGTGATTGGCTTATTCGTGCATGCCCTGGTTGTCGATGCGGAGTTTGGCCGGGTCCATGCGCAGCGCCAGTTGCAGGTTTTCGATGGCGGACTTGCGCAGGTTTTCCTGCACCTCCGGCGGTTGCGGCTGCTGTTTTCCAGACATATGCACCAGCGCCATGAAGGTGCCAACCATGGCGCTTTGCTCGAACACGTCGCGGATCTTGTTCTGGTCCGGGTTGTCGTTCAGTTTCTGCATGCCGGGCTGCGCGCGGAACTGGCGCGCGACGGCATCAAATGCCTCGTCGGAGACGTCGGTGTTATTGAGGATCATGTAGTTGCCGACCACGAAAGCGGCGATGCCGCCGGAGAGGTCGCGCGGCTTCCATTTCATTTTCTGCTCTACCTTGAGGTAGACGTCCATGCTCTGGATGTACATTTTCTCCATCTCGGCGCGTTTGGCTTGCGGGAAGTGCAGCGACAGCGCATGGGCGTTGGCCTGGATGGCCGGCCTGGCTTTCGCCACCGGCGTTTGCAAATGCTGCTGCGCGATCTGGGTCGTGGTCAAGACCGGCACACGCAGGTCCGGCTGCGGCCAGACGGTGATGTTCTGCATGCCATAGCCGCAACACTGGCCGTAACTCAAGGGCGTGACGCCCGCCATCAGTGCCGCGAATAACACACCGTATTTCATCGCCGCTCCTCATCAGGTTTGGGAAGCGATGAAGAATAAACAAGAATCCGCGCACGATACAGCAGTTTCTACCGCATGCAAGTCACTATGGCTTATTTATCAATGTTGATTTATTAGAGACGACTTTGATCGTGACGTATAATCCCCAGCCATTGCAATAGTCTCAGTGGCGCCATGCTAGACCTTCGCACCATCAACTCGATCACAGGCATGATGGCCTTGCTCATGGCCTTCGTGCTGCTGGGGATGCGTCACTATTATCCGCGCAAGATGCCGGGGACTTTGCTGTGGGCGTTGTCGCCCATTGTGGGCGGCGGCTCATCGCTGGTGTTTGCACTGGAGGGCATACTGCCCGCTGCGCTGATCGCCATGCTGGGCAACTCACTGTCGTTCGCCAGCGCCGCGATGAACCTGTTCGGAACCGCCGCGTTTTATGAACAATCCCTGAATCGCCGCCGCTGGCTGGGCTTTACGCTTGGCGTGCTGGGTGTGATCGCCTGCTTCATGCTGGTCTGGCCCGACTACCGCGTGCGTGTCGCCGTGTTTGCGTTGGCGATGACGGTCTACACCGGCACGCACGCCTGGCTGCACTGGCGCCATGGCCTGAGTTTTGCGGGCCGCTTCCTTGCTGTGCTGCTGTTTGTCCGCTGCCTCGTTTTGCTGGCGCGCGCGGGCAGCGCGCCGTTTATCGACGCAGCCGATTCGACGCGCTTTGCCGCCTCGTTCATTCAAACCCTGTATCTCAGCTCGTTCAGCGTGGGCGGCATGATTACCTGCCTGGGCTTTGTGCTGCTGGCCAGTGAACGCATCCGCGCGGAGTTCGAGCGCTTGCTGAATGTGGACCTGCTCACCGGTGCGGCATCGCGGCGCGCCATCATGCAGGCGCTGGAAGGGGAGGTGGAACGCTGGCGGCGTACGGACCGCGTGTTCTCCATCCTGTTGCTGGACATCGACCACTTCAAACGCATCAACGACAACTACGGTCATGCGGTTGGCGACCAGGTGCTGACCCAGTTCGCCAACAGCGTCAAATCGGCGTTGCGTTCCATCGATACCTTGGGCCGCTATGGCGGCGAGGAGTTCATCGTCCTGCTGCCCGAAAATGATTTGCGCAGCGCGGCCATCGTCGCCGAGCGGGTGCGCCTGGCGGTGGAGCGGCAGATCGTGGAGGCAGGCCTGCCGGCTTGCACCACCAGCATCGGCTGCGCCAGCATTGCCGACAGCGGGCCGACACTGCCATTACTGCTGGCGCAGGCCGATGCCGCGCTGTACACCGCCAAGCGCGAAGGCCGCAACGCCGTGCGCCTGGCCGAGCCGCCCGTGCACGCTGCGGCGCTGGCGAATTAAGGCCGCGTATTGCGGACCAGTACAGCGTCGGCTCTGTACAGGTCTGGCGCGATACGCTTCAGATTCGCCACCTTGGGCAGATCGTTGTAGACGATGTAGGGATCGTTGGGATGCAGCGTCAGGTAGTTCTGGTGATAGCCCTCGGCGGGATAAAACTGCTTGCCCGACTCGATGCGCGTTGCCAGCGGCTTGCTGTAGGCATGCGAGGCATCCAGCTGCGCGATGTACTGCTGCGCCACACGCTGCTGCACCGGCGTCTGCGGGAAGATCGCCGAACGGTACTGCGTACCGCTGTCCGGCCCCTGGCGGTTCAGCAGCGTGGGATCATGCGCCACCGAGAAGAACACCTGCAGCAGCTTGCCGTAGCTGACTTGCGTGGGATCGTAAGTGATCTTTACCGATTCTGCGTGGCCGGTATCACCGCCGCTGACGGCGTCGTAGCTGGCGCTGCGGCCATCGCCGCCGGCATAGCCGGAGACAGCGTTGGTCACGCCTTTCACGTGCTGGAACACGCCCTGTACACCCCAGAAACAGCCACCGGCAAAGATGGCGGTGGCGGTGTGCTCTGTACTGGCCGGTTCATCGACCGCCGGCGCGGCGATTACCACGGCCTGTTCTGCTGATATCGACTGCTGGCAGGCGACAAGGCTGAGAAGGGTGAGCGCGCCGCCCAGTGTTTTGCTGATGCTGTTCATAATGCCGCTCCTGATTAACCGAAGGTGAAGGCGTAGGCTTGTACGCCGGGATCGAGGAATTCAATGCTGAAGGTACGGTCGGCCACATCGCCCGACTGGCGCACCAGCTGGTACAGACGCTGGCTGTTAATCACGCCACTGCCATCGGCTTGCACATCCGTGCCATGGTTATTGCCTGGCGCGACGCCATCGATGGTGACGCGAAAGCGTACCGGTTTGCCATCTTTGGTGGGGCCGAGCACCAGGTGCAGATCGCGGGCGTGGAAGCGGTAGACGATGCTGCCCGTGCCCTGGTTCAGCGTGACCTGCTCCGCTTGTGACAGCCAATTGCCAGCCAGGCCCCACTGGTTCAGCGCCGGTCTGGCAGGCGCCGTGTACTGGCGGGCAGCGTTGGCGGCCTGCTTTTCCGGCGAGGCGAAGTTCTCGGCGCGGTCGTAGCCCAGATAGGTTTCCGGCGAGCCGACCTGGCCCATGTCCGACTGCTGCTGGATGCCTTGCGCCGCTTCGGCGCTGACCACGGTGTTGGTCACATTCTTGCGGCCCGCTTCTTCCAGCAGTTGCTGGATCACCTGCTCGGACTGGGCGTAGTCGCCTTCGCCAAAGTGGTGGTGGCGGATCTGGCCTTTGGCGTCGATGAAGTAATGCGCCGGCCAGTATTGGTTGTTGAAAGCGCGCCAGATGGCGTAGTCGTTGTCGATCGCGACCGGGAAGTTGATGCCTTGTTCCTTCACGGCCTTGCGCACGTTGCCGACGTTGCGCTCAAACGCGAATTCCGGAGCGTGCACGCCGATGACCACCAGGCCTTGGTCGCGGTACTTTTCGGCCCAGGCCTTGGTGTAGGGCAGGCTGCGCAGGCAGTTGATGCACGAGTAGGTCCAGAAATCGACCAGCACCACCTTGCCTTTGAGCTGCTCAGCGCTGAGCGGCGCCGTGTTGAGCCATTCGACAGCGCCGTTCAGCGACGGCAGCTTGCCTTCCACCGGCAGCGTTTCGGCAGCAGGCGCCATCGCGCGGCGCGCCATCATGGCAGGACCGGCACCAGTACCAGTACCAGTACCAGTCATTGCGGTGCGTGACATCATGGCGCCGCCAGCTGGCGCTTCGTTGCGCGGGGCCAGCGTATCAATGAGTTTTTGCTCAACGCCTGCCGTGGCGACGGTCGATACTTGCGTCAGGATGCCGGTGTCCAGGCCCGTGGCAATGGCGCCGACGCCAGCCAGCATGGCGACGCCCAGACCACGGCGTATCCACTCGCCAGCACCCAGCGAACGCTTCATCGCGCTGAAGACTTTGCCACCCACCAGCAAGGCCAGGGCCAGCGAGGTCGCGGCGCCAGCGGCATAGGCCAGCAACAGCAAAGTAGTGCCCACGCTGGCGCCGTTCAACGCCGCGCCGGTCAGCACCAGGCCCAGTACGGGACCGGCGCACGGCGCCCACAGCAGGCCGGTGGCCACGCCCAGCAGGAAAGAAGCGCTGGCGCCAGAGCGTTCACCGTCGGCCGCCTTATTGGACAGCTTGTCGCCCAGCGCCACCAGCGGTTTGGTCAGGCGGTCCGCCAGATGCGGCAGCAGCAGGGTGAGGCCGAAGAAGGCCATCAGTACCAGTGCGACCCAGCGGCCGTACTGATTGGCCTGGACTACCCAGCCACCGCCAACGGCGGCCAAGGTGGCGACCAGCGCAAAGGTCAGCGCCATGCCGGCCAGCAGCGGCAGGCCGCTACGCACAAACGGCTGGCCGGTGCGGGCAAATACAAACGGCAGTACCGGCAGGATGCAAGGGCTGAGGATCGTCAGCGCGCCGCCGAGATAGGAGAGCAGTATCAGTAACATGGTGTGGTCCTCCTCTCAAGCTTCGCCAGGGGTAAAAGTCAACGCCACGCCGTCGATGCAGTAGCGCAGGCCGGTCGGTTCCGGGCCATCGTCAAACACATCGCCCAGGTGGCCGCCGCAGCGGCGGCATACGACTTCCACGCCGTACATGCCGAGCGATGTGGTGCGGCTGGTGACAACGCCACGGTCCAGCGGCTTCCAGAAGCTAGGCCAGCCGGTGCCGCTATCGAACTTGTTCTTGGATGAGAACAGCGGATTCTGGCAGCCGGCGCAGGTGAACCTGCCGGCCCGATGTTCCTTGTACAGCGGGCTGCTGAACGGCCGCTCGGTGCCATGCTTGCGCAGCACTTCGTACTGGGCTGGCGTCAGCAGGGTGCGCCATTCGGCATCGGTGTGGGTGACTTCCCAGGCGGCGGCTGGCGCGGCCGTGGTGCTGCGGTAGGCGATGCCCGCCAGCAGGGCGGCGCCGCTGGTCAGGATGAAAGAACGTCTCGATGTCATGGTGTCCTCCGTAAGTGGAATAACGATGGAGCCATTCTGCGCCCACAGTGGTGACAAAATCCTCACGTAAACTTAAACTAATTGTGATACTTTTCACCCTCGGAATCCTGCACAATACAGGCTATGGAAACCGCAAAACGTGTCTTGATCGTCGAAGACGATATGCCGATCGCAGATCTGCTGCGCATGCACCTTCAAGATGAAGGGTATCAGGTCACCCATTGTGCCGATGGCGCTCAGGGACTGGCGCAGGTCCGTACGGGCGGCTGGGATGCGCTGATCCTCGACATCATGCTGCCCGGCGTGGATGGGCTGGAGATCTGCCGCCAGGCGCGCGCCATGACGACTTATACGCCCATCATCATCACCAGTGCGCGCTCCAGCGAGGTGCACCGCATCCTTGGACTGGAGCTTGGCGCGGATGATTACCTGCCCAAGCCGTTCTCCGTGCTGGAACTGGTGGCGCGCGTCAAGGCGCTGCTGCGCCGCGCCGACGCCATGGCGCGCAGCCAGCGCAACGAGGGCGGGGCGCTGGAGCTCAACGGCGTACGCGTCGATCCGCTGACCCGCCAGGCCCATGTCCACGGTAGTGTGCTGGACCTGACGCCGCGCGAATTCGATCTGCTGTACTTCTTCATCAAGCATCCTGAGAAGGTGTTCTCGCGGCTGGATCTGCTGAACCAGGTGTGGGGCTATCAGCATGATGGCTACGAACATACGGTCAACACGCACATCAACCGCCTGCGCGCCAAGATCGAGGCCGATCCCGCTGACCCGGTGCGCATCCTGACTGTATGGGGCAAGGGTTACCGCTACGCCAGCGCGCCGGGACCGGCGGCATGAACCTGACGCTGTCGCAGCGGCTGTCGCTGGCGTTCTCCCTGCTGTTGCTGGTGTGCTGCGGCGCGTCGGCATGGCTGCAAATCCGCGCCAACATCATGCATGAGAAGGAAGTGGTGCAGGGTTTGTCGCGCGGCCTGGCGCGCAGCATCGCGCTGGATGCGCAGCTGATGCAGGCCGACAGCGAAGCGCAGCCGGGCGCCACGCCCAGCGAAGGACTCGGCCCGGAAGCGGTGCGCCGCCTGTTCGGCAAGCTGATGGTGGTGAATCCCAGTGTGGAAGTGTATTTGCTGGATAACGATGGCCGCATCGTCGGCCATGCTGCACCTGCCGGTCATCTGAAACGCGACCATGTGGACCTGGCTGCGGTCCGCCGCTTCCTCAACAACGAGGCCTTGCCGATACAGGGCGACGATCCGCGCAGCGAGCAAGGACGCAAGGTGTTCAGTGCCGCCGTCCTGCGTGCTGGCGAACAAAAAGTCGGCTACATCTACGTCATCCTGCAAAGTGAGGAGCACGACCGGCTGGCGGCGCGCGCTTCGGCCAGTTCGGTGCTGCGCACGACGCTATGGTCGATGGCCGTGGTGGCGTCGCTGGTGCTGGTCGCCGGCCTGATTGCCTTCCGCCTGATTACACGGCCATTGCGCCGCCTGACCGCCACCATGCAGCAACTGGATACGAAGGCCGATCAGCTGGTGCTGCCGGAGCCGCAGCGTGGTGGTCCGCGCGACGAAATCGCGATTCTGGATCAGGCCTTTGCCGACATGGGCTCGCGCATCAATGAGCAATGGAAGACCATGCGCCAGCTGGATCACGACCGGCGCGAAGTGGTGGCGAATATCTCGCACGACCTGCGCACGCCACTGGGTTCCCTGCACGGCTATCTTGAAACGCTGTCGCTCAAGGATGAGACGCTGGACGCGGCCAGTCGCCAGCACTATCTCGGCATCGCGCTGGCGCAGAGCCAGAAGGTAGGCCGTCTGGCGCAGGCCCTGTTTGAACTGGCGCGGCTGGAGCATGGCTCGGTGCAGCCGGAGCTGGAGCCATTCTCCCTGTCCGACCTGATACAGGACGTGTTCCAGAAATTCGAACTGAAGGCCGCCGAGCACCATGTGCGCCTGATGGCGACACTGCCGCATCCGGCGCCCATGGTGCGTGCGGACCTGGGCATGATAGAACGCGTGCTGACGAATTTATTCGATAACGCCATCCGCCACACGCCAGCCGGCGGCGAGGTGGAAATCACCGTGCAGCCAGCGGCGAATGGCAAGGTCACCGTGACCGTGGCCGACACCGGCCCCGGCGTGCCAGCCGCCATGCGCGAAAACCTGTTCCGCCGGCCCATTGCGTTGCAGGGCGAGTACCGCGTTGGCGGTCTTGGGCTGTTGACGGTCAACCGCATCCTGCAGCTCCATCACAGCAAGATCACGCTGCTGGAAGAGCCGCAGCTGGGCGCGGTGTTCCGCTTTACGCTGGACGCTGCGTAAGCGGCTGACGCCACTCCGTCAGATAGTGCTGCGGCGTTTTGCCCAGAATGCGGCGGAACATGGCGCTGAAGGCACTGGGGCTGGCGTAGCCCAGCGCCGTAGCGATTTCGCCGATGCTCTGGCCGTGCGCCAGCCGGTTGAAGGCTTCCGCCAGATGGACCTGCTGCACCCACTGGCGGTAGTGCAGGCCGGTCTCCTTGGGGAATAGCCGTATCAGCGTGCGCGCGCTGGCGCCCACTTCATCCGCCCACTGTTCAATATTCCGGCTGCTGCCTGGATCGTCCATGATGGCGCTGCAGACGGCCACCAGGCGCCGGTCGCGCGGCCATGGAATCGCAATGGGTACCGTCTCCGCTGCTGCCAGTTCGGACAGAATCAGCATGGCCAGATATTCGCCGCGTCCCGGTATGGCGTATTCGATCGGTTCGTCCAGCAGCGCCAGTATCAGCTCGCGCAGCAGGGTGCTGACTTCAATCACGCGGCACTGGTCACCAAAGGCCCTGGCGGCATCGGGCGCTATGTAGATGGTCCGCATGGTGACTTTGCTCAGCGCCGTCCAGTGGTGCACTACGCCGGGCGGTATCCATAGCGCGCGGCGCGGTGGCAATACCCACATGCCGGCATCGGTCCTCACGCGCATCAGACCCTGGGTGGCGTACAGCAGCTGCGCGCGTTCGTGGCTGTGCGGCGTGCCAGTGACGCCGTGCTCCTCGTCACGCGCCATGGCGGTGACGACGCGTGGCACGCGCTGATAATCGCGGTGATCGCTGCTGCGGGCTGTATTTGGCATTTATTCGACGATAGTTGGAATATCCGGTTTTGCAGCCTATATTACACTCGTCGCATGACTACTACCACCTCTCCCCATACCATCAGCCGTCCTCACGGCGAAACCGTCATGCAGATACTGGGCGCAGTCGCGCTGGTCCACCTGCTGAACGACCTCACGCAGGCCATGCTGCCTTCGATCTACCCGATGCTAAAGGCGGAGTTTGGCCTCAGCTTCACACAGGTTGGTCTGATTACCTTGACCTTCCAGTGTACCGCGTCGCTGCTCCAGCCCTGGATCGGTTTGTACACAGACCGCCGTCCCATGCCTTTCCTGCTGCCGATGGGGATGGTGGCCACGCTGATTGGTGTGCTGATGATGTCCTTTGCATCGACCTTCCCGTCGCTGCTGCTGTCGGCGGCGCTGATCGGCGTTGGCTCTTCGACGTTCCACCCGGAGGCTTCGCGCGTGGCGCGTGCCGCTTCCGGCGGCCGTTTCGGCTTCGCGCAGTCGCTGTTCCAGGTCGGCGGCAACGCCGGTTCGGCGCTGGGGCCGGTGCTGGCGGCGGCCATCATCATTGGCCGTGGACAGGGCAATATCGCCTGGTTCGCGCTGCTGGTGGCGGCGGCAATCGCGATACTGGTGTATGTGAGCCGCTGGCACAGCCATCATCTGGCGCAGCCGAAGAAGGCAGTTGCGGTGGTGGCTTCACCATTGTCGAAGGGCCGCGTGTACGGCGCACTGGCGGTGCTGGCGCTGCTGGTCTTCTCCAAGTACATCTACATGTCCAGCCTGACCAGTTACTACACCTTCTACCTCATCGACAAGTTTGGCGTGTCGGTGTCGAACGCGCAGATGTATCTGTTCCTGTTCCTCGCCGCCGTGGCGGCCGGCACCTTCATGGGCGGCCCGATCGGCGACCGTATCGGCCGCAAGCGCGTGATCTGGATTTCGATTCTGGGCGCGGCGCCGTTCACGCTGGCGCTGCCTTATGTGAACCTGTTCTGGACGGCCGTGCTGACGGTGGTGATTGGCTTTGTGATCTCGTCGGCATTTTCTGCGATCGTGGTGTTTGCGCAGGAACTCATGCCGGGCAAGGTGGGCATGGTGGCCGGGATCTTCTTTGGTCTGATGTTTGGCGTGAGCGGCATAGGCGCCGCAGCCATGGGGCATATTGCGGACGTCAACGGCATCGCTTACGTCTACACACTGTGTTCCTACCTGCCGCTGCTGGGCATACTGACGGTGCTGCTGCCGCATATCGAGCAGCACCGCCATTAAATTGCATCAGGCGTCGATAAAGCGCATCTTGAAGTTGCGGCCTTTGATGGCGCCGAAATCACCGCCCAGTGGATTGCCTTTGTTCAGGCGCGCAAAGGCGTCATAGGCGACGCGGCGGTCGATGGCGACGTAGGTCTGGAATTCGGTGACGTTGATCTTGCCGACTTGTTCCTTGCTCAGGCCAGCGTCGCCGGTCAGCGCGCCCAGCACATCGCCTGGGCGCAGCTTGTCTTTCTTGCCGCCCGAGATCACCAGCGTCATCATCGGCGCCGGATCGACACCGTAGTCGTTCTCGTCCAGGCTATCCAGATCGAACCAGTCGACTGGCTGGCCTTGATATTCCTCGATCAGCTTGACCCACTTCTTCTCGTTCGGCGCGCACAGCGACAGTGCCAGGCCTTGCTCGCCACCACGGCCGGTACGGCCGACGCGGTGGATGTGGACTTCGGTGTCTTTCGATACATCGACGTTGATCACCGCTTCCAGGTTCGGGATGTCCAGGCCGCGCGCGGCGACGTCGGTAGCCACCAGTACAGAACAGCTACGGTTGGCAAACAGAATCAGGATCTCGTCGCGCTCACGCTGCTCCAGTTCACCATACAGTGCCAGTGCAGAGAAGCCTTTCGACTGCAGTTCTTCCACCAGTTCGCGGCATTGCACTTTGGTGTTGCAGAAGGCGATGGCCGATACCGGCTTGTAGTGGCCCAGCAGGCGGGCGACGGCTTCGTTGCGGTTGTCAAAACCAATCTCAAAGAACAGCTGTTCGATCTGGCTGTTGTCGTGCTGCGCCTCGACGGTCACTTCCACCGGATCGACCAGGAAGTCATCGGTCGCGCGGCGGATGTCGTCAGGGTAGGTAGCCGAGAACAGCAGGGTCTGACGGCGTTTCGGACAGGCGCTGACAATGCCGGCGATTTCGTCGTAGAAGCCCATGTCGGTCATGCGGTCAGCTTCGTCCAGCACCAGCGTGCCGACTTTGGACAGATCCAGCGTGTTGCGGCCCAGGTGGTCGCGCACGCGGCCCGGCGTGCCGACGATGATGTGGGCGCCGTGTTCCAGCGAAGCGATCTGCGGACGCATCGGCGAACCGCCCGTCAGCACCAGCACCTTGACGTTGCCGGTCGAACGCGCCAGACGGCGCAGCTCACCGGCCACCTGGTCGGCCAGTTCGCGGGTTGGGCACAGCACCAGTGCCTGCACGGCAAACCAGGCCGGATTCAGTTTATGCAGGATGCCGATGCCGAAGGCGGCGGTCTTGCCGCTGCCGGTCTTGGCCTGGGCGATCAGGTCGCGGCCTTCCAGTACCGACGGCAGGCTTTGCGCCTGGATGGTCGTCATCTCCTTGTAGCCGAGCGAGTCGAGGTTGGCCAAAAAGTCGGGATTCAGCGGCAGGCTGGCAAAGGAGGTGGAAGTCATGGTGGAGGACCCTGTTCAAAAAGGATGTGGGCACAGTCTAACAGGCTAACAGTTGCCTGGCCCACTGTGCAGGAAGTGTTTGTAAGGTGATCTGCGGCTGTGCCGGTTCAGTCACGCTTCCATACCGGCAAACCGGTGAGGTCGAGATTTTCGTCGCGTACCCAGATAGGCAGACCGGAGTTATCGGTCGGCTCCAGCAGTTCCAGCTGCTCTTGTTTGAGCACCGCGCGGCGCGCACGAGGCGGCGGCGGGCGCTTGGCTTCCGGTTCGAGCGGCGCGGCGGGAGAAAAGCCGGGCAGGTCGAACGTAGCGTTATCTTTTTTATCTCTCATCTGGAAAAAAACAAAAGCCCGGCTGCATCAGTCGGGCTCCGTTAGCGATTACTTAAGGCGCGAAGTGTAACACAAAGCCTAAACTCAACGGAAGCTGAGTGCCCCCGTCAGATCGCCTGGCGGCGTGGCGTGGCGGGCCGCGAAAGCCTCGTTCCGCGTCTTCAGGCCTTCCAGCAGCGGCAGGCCATGCAGGCGGGTGATGAAGCGCATGATCGACGTGGTGTCGTAGAAGCTGTGGTCCACATGGCCCTTCTTGGCGAACGGCGAAATGACGATGGCCGGGATGCGCGAACCCGGACCCCAGCGGTCGCCTTTCGGTGGCGCCACGTGATCCCACCAGCCGCCGTTTTCGTCGAAGGTAATCACCACCAGCATATTCTTGAACTGCGGGGACTTCTTCAAGTGCTCGATCACGTTGGTGATGTGGGCGTCGCCCGATTCAATGTCCGAATAGCCGGCGTGCAGGTTCAGATTACCTTGCGGTTTATAGAACGCCACGGCCGGCAGCTTGCCCGCCACCGCGTCGGCGATGAACTTGTTGGAGATCGGGCTGTCACCCAGGCCGCCATCGCGCAGGTGGTCTTCACGCTCCTTGGTACCTGGTGCGAACTGCTGGAAGTAGTTGAACGGCTGGTGGTGGTACTGGAAGTTCGGCTTCTCGCCGCCACCGCGCGCATCCAGCGCGGCCTGCCACGCGCCGCCATACCACGCCCAGCTGATCTTCTTGCGCGACAGCAGATCGCCAATGGTGTCGTAGGTTTGTGGCGGCAGGGTGCCGGCGTCTTTAGGATCGGCGTGCAGCGGGTCGCCATCGTAGGCCGGGCGGATATAGCTTGGCTGATACGGCGGCGCCATGGTGTTGACCGCGTAGCCGTCCGGCGTGATGGCGCCGTTGTTGACGAAATGCGGATGGCCGTCCATGGCGGAAGCCGGGCTTTCCTTGGTGACGGACAGGCGATAGCCGGTTGGGCCGTCGTCCAGCACTGCAATCTTCTTCTTGGCCGCGGTGTCCTTGGCGTTGAAGTATTCCGGCACGCGGCCGCTGATGAGGAACTGGTGATTCAGGTAGGAACCGCCAAACGCCGCCATGAAGAAGTTATCGCATAGCGTGTACTGCTCGGCGATCTTCCACAGGCCGAGGTTTTTATTGGTCTCGCCGTAGTAGCCCATCACCATGCCGCCGGTGTTGCCCCATGCGGCGAAGCCATCGTTCTTGCCTTCGTTGATCTGCATCTGGTTCTGGTAGAACAGGTGCCACAGGTCGCGCGTGATGATGCCTTCCGGCAGCGGCTTGCCCTGGGTATCGACCAGTTTGAACGGGCCGTTAGGCAAGCCCTTGATATCGTCTTCCTTGACGACATAGTCTTTGCCGCCGATGTTCTGCGTGTTCGGCACCATGCCGCCCCAGACCTTCGGCAGCGACGGCAGTACCGAGCCATCGCGGTCGCGCTGCGCGCATGCGGCGGCCGGTGCGGCCGACAGCGGATTGGCGGTACCCGGGAAATTGGCGAACAGGTTGTTGAAGCTGCGGTTCTCCAGATAGATCACCACCACATTCTTGATGTTGGCTTTGATCTTCTCATCCAGCGAGCCTTTGGCTGCGGGCTTGGCCGGCGCTGCCTCCGTCATGGCAGGCAGCGTCGTCGCCAGGCCGGCAGCACCAGCTGCCTGGAAGATGCGGCGACGGGAAGGATTGACTGGAGCGTCTTGCGCTGCTGGTTCTGCTGCTCGTATTGGATCCTTCACTCGTGCCTCCTAGACTAACCAAAAAGGCCAATTGTGACAGCTTTGTGACGGTTTGGGTATGCAACTGGTTTGACGTCAGACGCTTTGCGGCGCGCCCAAACCAGCAGTCCCAGACCCGCCAGCAGCATGCTCCAGGTAGCGGGCTCCGGCACCGGCGCCGCATTGAAACTGACTTCATCGATGAAAACCCACGTGCCTTGAACGCCAGGCGTGGCGGTGATCCGCAACTGGTCGGTCGTCACGTTCAAACCGGAGAAAGTGAAGACGGGATGCGGGCCCGAGTCATATGGGCTGCTGTCGTTGGCACTGCTGGCGGGATTGGTGATGGTGCCTTTCAAAATCCAGTTGCCGCCCTGATAGGCCCACAGGTCGAACGAAGGCAGGACCACATCGCCCAGACTGTCCTGGGTACTGCCCACGCTCACCGAAGAGAAATTCATCGCTTGGGCAAACTGGAAGGTGATGTTGACATTGGGGACGCCTACCCAGCCGTCCCACTCAGTACCGGCGTTGTAGGCCCAGCCGCGATTGCCCACCACGCCGTCCGTCAGCTTGGTGAGGTTGGGATCGTGATAGCACCAGGAGCCGCAGGACGTGGCTTGATCGAATGTGTAACTGGGGGCCGCCGCGTGGGCCGGGGTGAGGTGTGCCATTGTGGCGAATGCCGAGGCGAGGACGAGCTGCTGCAATTTACCCATTTTTCTTCTCCCTGTTGTGGTTCTGGTTGCATCAACTTTCAGAATAGCAGGCAGTGTCAGGAAGGAAAGGAGTTTTGTGCTTTTTGTACTATGTGAGGATAAGAAGCAACGGGTGTTTCCGGCGAGTTTTTTGAGCTGCAAAAAAAGAAAGCCGCTAATTCCTTGCGAAATCAAAGGCTTATCGTATTTGGTTGCGGCGACAGGAGCGGTGCCTTCAGATGAGTTAGAGTTTAAGTATGCAGTGGTGGAGCCGATCCAATTATCTCCGCGTGGACAATTGAAGTCGATGGCGGCGGGCTCATGCCATCCGTAGATTGCTTATCGGGGACTTCTTGCCAATAACCACCAGGTTCAGGAACGTACCCACTGCCTCCACCACTACCGCCACCTGCCCCGCCACCGCCCCCGCCGCCATCGTTGGGTGGCGTTGGCGGGATATAAGCAGGGAGTTTCCAGTTTTGCGGGTTACTGCAAAAAGCGACATATTTGGGATCATTGGAGAATACTTGTTTGGCATAGGCGATTGCCTTGAGTTCAAATTGGGATGATCTCGGATCGAGCGTGCCGACTGCAGCCAACATTGAGGCATATAAATCTGGTATCGAGTCTGTCCCTGGCACATGCAGATTTCCCCCTGAAGCGTGGTTTTCCACTGCCACCTCAAACGAGAATGCTGAAGCCTCGGCTTCTCGAGTCAAACACCAAGAAACCTTGTCGGCCAAGGGAGCGGCATCGCCTGGATTGGTTTCATAATCTCGTTGCTGGAATACCGCGTGCCCCAACTCATGAATCGCTAAATCTCTAGCTGCCCATAAGGGCGATATTTGCATTTTTGCTGCGTAATTGTCGATGGCTGTCGTGCCTATGTAAATGGTGCCATTAGTCTCGATCGAATTGACAGGGTGGCCTCCGCTCACATAATTACATTGGTTCGAGTTGACCATTTTTATGATGCCACCATTGTTAAGGAAGTTATTTTCGGCGGCTTGTGCTTTGGGGTTGTTAATAGATCTCAATGCACTGACGATATTAAACGATGTAGTAGTTGGCATAAGCTATCTTCCTTAATTATTCAAATTGCGCATGAAGTTCTATGCGACTAACACAGTCGCCATTGGTAGACACCATAATATAGATGCCGGGATATTGACGATTATTGCGATAAATGGAGTTGATTAATGGCGACTCTACGCCTTCACTTCTCCCGGGCGCAATGTACATCGTGGAGGGCATGGAATTTTTTTCCGCGTCTACACCGACCCGACGCCGAAAAATTTCACTAGAAAGACATAAGTTTGTATTGGACAGTTCCCAAGTTGCAACGCCTCCCCGAGGTCTACTGTTTTTTCCTTGAGCGATCACTAAATGCATCAAAGCAAGTCGCCCCTGCGCATGTGTCGGGGCGGCTACATAGGTACACTGCGACAACGCTTCATTCACTGAATAGCACTCAACTTGCGTAAGTGTTGTCGAAAATGAATTTCTCATGTTGGCCAAAGTTATTTCCTCTGGCTGTAAAGAAAAATGGAAAATCGATTTTAGATCGGATTCAATACCGTCGGATATTATTTTATTATTTGATACGTTAAGTTGGCTTGTGGAAGCTGCAACGTTTACCACTCTAGCCAATACCAAAAAGACGATCAGAATTCCTATCCCGGATTTCTCTAAAGTAAATTTCATTCCTACCTCCCGTGAAGAAATGTAGCATGTTAAAACGAGCGCATTATCACAGATTGTAACTTTTTTATTTAATATAATGCATTCACCAACGGTTTCTAATCGACAAATACGTTAGCTACGGGGGGGGATTGCGGCATTATTATCCTTCAACTGTCAAACCCTCTTGGAGCTTCCGCTTAGTTGAGCTGCGATCCAGAACGACGTTGGCCGGTTCGTCGGGAATGACATTCGCGAGATATGATTACGCTGCAACTGCTGGTTTCGCCGGCACCCTGCACATCTTACGTCTGATGTATCTATCGGCAGATGCGCCGCGCATCCGTGGCGATGTGCCGGTCAATCGCTACCTAAGAAAACCTGGCGCAACACGGGAACATCGACTCGATGACCTCAATGCGGTCATTAACCACAATCCGCAAGGAGATCGTTGATGGGAGCGCTGGCGATACCGCTTATCGACGGGGCTGCTGCCCGGATAATAACTGCGTTGGGCGTTGGCGCCGCCGGAGGTTTGGCTGGCGAGGTCGCGAGGGAACGGGCACGCCAGCGCCAGAAAAATTGAAAAGATGTTTGTGAATCGCGCAGCTGATGATTACTATGCCGTCAAAGCAAAAAGCCGTTGAATCCTTTGGAATCAACGGCTTTGCCGAATCTGGTTGCGGGGACAGGATTTGAACCTGTGACCTTCGGGTTATGAGCCCGACGAGCTGCCAGACTGCTCCACCCCGCGTCTGAGGCCCGTATTATAGACAGGTTCGTTCCAATCCGCAAGGGCGATTATTTTGCTCCCAAACGCCACAGCGAAGTGACCTCGGCTGCACGGGCTGCGTGCAGTGGATCGGTGGCGTCGCTGGCGCGGGGATGAATAGGGCGGACATCGGTCTTGCCCACGACTTGCAGGCCGGCGGCGGCGATCCATTCCAGCAGCTGTTCGCGGGGGCGCAGGCCAAGGTGCTCGGCCAGGTCGGACAAAATCAGCCAGCCTTCGCCACCGGGCGTCAGGTGCGCTGCCAGGCCATTGAGGAAGCCGCGCAGCATGCGGCTGTCCGGATCGTAGACGGCATATTCAATCGGCGAGCTTGGACGGGCGGGGACCCAGGGCGGATTGCAGACCACCAGCGGCGCGCGGCCTTCCGGGAACAGGTCGGCCACGCGCAGTTCGACCTGGCCGTCGTCCAGGTCAAGCAGGGCCAGGTTCTCGCGGGCGCAGCTCAGGGCGCGCTGGTCCTGGTCGGTGGCGATCACGCGTGCGACGCCGCGGCGTGCCAGCACGGCCGACAGTACGCCGGTGCCGACGCCGATATCAAAGGCCAGCGAGGTGTCGGCCGGCAGCGGCGCGTCAGCCACCATCTGCACGTATTCGCCGCGCACGGGAGAGAACACGCCGTAATGCGGATGGATGCGAGCGCCCAGCGCCGGAATCTCGACGCCGGTGCGGCGCCACTCGTGGGCGCCGATCAGGCCAAGCAGCTCGCGCATCGAGGCGATGAACGGTTCCTCAAAGCGTCCGTAGGCTTCGTTGCAGGCCAGCGCCACATCCGGCGCGCGGCGCAGCGGAACGGTATAGCCTTCGTCAAAAGGAATCAGCAGCATGGCCAGGGTGCGGGCGCGCTGCGATTGTGCCTGGCGATGCAGGTGGAAGGCTTCAGTTGGCGTCGCGGGAACCTTGGCCGGCTTGGCCTTCTTGCCAGTGCGGCCTTTGTGGTCGGCGCGGCGCGCCAGCGCTTGCAGCAGTTGGCGTGCGTTCTGGAAGTCGCCTCGCCACAGCAGTGCCGTGCCTTCGCAGGCCATGCGGTAGGCGATATCGGCGTTGGTGCGGTCGTCGGCAATCACGACGCGCTTCGGCGGCGGCATGCCCGCTTCCGAGCGCCAGCGCGCGGAGCGCTGTTCGCCATTCTCCTCCCAGTGGATGTGCAAAGGAACAACGGCGGCGGGAATTTGTACGGACATGGGATGCGATCGACTGAAATAGTGGCGCGCTACGCGGGGCCGCGTAGCGGAAAGTGCCGCTATTATACCGGGCGCCGCAGCGGGCGCCCGCGCGCGATCATGCGGAGGCGGTTTGTGCCGGCGTTGTATTGGCCGGCACCGCTGCTGCATCGGCCGCCGCCGGCGCGGTGGTGGTAGGCGCTGCTGGTGTGGCCGGGGTTTCAGGCGCTGGCGCCGGCGCGCTGGCTTGCTCTGCGCCGGTGATTGCCTTGGCCTTGTCCGCCGGCGTCGGCGCGGCATAGGTGTGAGCGTCCTTGCTATCGACCAGATTGAGCAGGCGCAGCGACAGGTTGCGCAGGGTGTTGCGGTCGATGCCGTCGCTGGTTTTGCTCTCGCTGTCGCCGCTGCTGGCCAGTGCGGTTTTCAGATCGACGCCGATCAGTTTGAACAGGTCGGCCAGGGTGCCGGGGAAATCGATATTCGGCAGCTGGACGGTCGGCAGATCCTTGCCGGACGTGCTGTCGCTGGCTTTGTCCGGTGCTGGCTGCTGGTCTGCTTTGCTGGTCTGGCTGGCGGCGGCATCCAGTTCGGCGTCGTATTGGACTTCCACTTCAAAGTCGAACTTGCGGCCGTCGGCGGTGGTGATGGTGCCCTTGCCGATGAAGTGCGAGCTGTCGGTCAGGCTCAGCGCAGCCGCGTCGGTCGTGCCGTTGGCGCCTTGCGTGTGCTGGTAGCCGATGGCGTAGCTGGAGGATGCTTCCAGGCTGGCCGAGTCAAAATCGATGGTCGCGCCCTTGGCGTTGTCGCCAAACAGGGCTTGCGTGAAGCTGCTGACGAAATTTTGGGCAAAATCCACCGTCGCATTGCCGAGCGATGCGACGCGATTATCCAGGTCCAGCGCCTTGCTGGGGGCCGTGGCAGGCGTAGCGCCTTGCGTTTTTGGCAAAGCAGAGGCCTTGCCGCTGGTTTGCTGGCTGTTGGTATATAAAGACGCCGGATTGCGTGCGCCCAGATTGGAAATGGTCGACATGATGGATTCCGTTTGATGATACTTCTACAACTCTTTAACGGTATCGTACCGGATTACTTGAGGGCGCGGCGCTAAATTAATGGTGGTGGGTCCAGCCTTCCGGGGCGGCCAGGTAGGATGCCACGGCGTCTTTCTGGCCGATCGCGTGGTGTTTCACTTCGCCGCACGGGCAAACGCCGACGTAAGGCTGGATATGCGAGCAGGCCGATACCTTTTGCAGGCGGACCTGAACGGCTTTGGCGCATTTGACACATTTGAAGGTGAGGGTACGTGGTGCTTTTAACATGGTGCGGATTCTGAAAAGGCAAAACCGCGATTTTATCACTCAGGCGTAGGTGTTCACCGCGCCGCCGGCCGCCGGCTTGCTGCCATAGGCGCGCTGCGCCTGTTGCTGGGCGAGCTCGGAGCGGGCTTTGGCTTCCATCTGCTGCGCCTGGGCGGCGACTGCGCGGTCGGGACCTGATGGTTCGGCCGGAGCCAGCGCCGCCGCCGCGATGGTGCGGGCGCGCTGGATGGTTTCCTCGGGCGTGCCGCCGGGCGAGGTATCGATATTCACCTCGCCGCCGATGGCATAACTGACGCCGTTCGGACCGCGCTGATAGGTGAAACTGGGGCCGCCCGTGGCCAGCCCGCCCGCTGCCGCCATGTGGGCTTGTTCATGCTGGCGGACTTCGGTGTCGCGGGCCTTGAGTTTGTCGATGAGCGCGAGCGCCTCGGGCGACAGTTTGGTGGTGCTGGAAGACGGGGAAGATGCGGTGGATGGCTCGGCATTCGGCGACGCAGGCACCTGCGCTGGCGCCTCGCTGCGGACTGGCGTCAGGTTGGCGGAACTCGGGGATAGGGCGCCGATGCTCATGTTTAGGCCTTCTGAAGCCTTCAGCATAGCAAATCTGGCGCGGAAAGCGCGTTTCTTTAACTATCGGGCAACCGTGGCGACGACGTTGTGTAGCAGGCCATTGACTTTGGCGCCCATGGCGTCCGATCCGTAGTCGCCGGCGGTGGTGATAACGGTCATGTCCAGCTCCGGGACGATGAAGATGCGTTGGCCGCCGTTGCCGAACGCCGCCTGCCACGCGATGCGGCGGCCTTGCCATGCGGCCGTGCCGGTCCACCACTGGTAGCCGTAGTGCAGTTCGTCCGGCTGGTTGCCGGGGCTGCGGAAGCCAACGCTCAGGCGCGGCGTGAGCGATGCATCAATCCAGTCTGCGGCCACGATCTGGCGGCCGTTCCACTGGCCGTGATTGAGCATGAGGCGTCCCAGCTTGGCCATGTCGCGCGGGCGCATGCGCAGGCCGGAGAAGGCGGCGGGCCGGTCGCGCAGATCTGTCACCCACTCCCACTGCGTGATGCCGAGCGGCGCAAACAGCTCGCTGCGCGCTACCTCCAGCCAGGGCTTGCCGCTGACGCGTGTGACGATGTCCGACAAAATCACGGTCCCGCCGCCGTTGTAGTTCCAGACCACGCCCGGTGGCGACACGATGGGCCGTTCCAGCACATAGCGCACCGGATCGGCTTTGAAGAACAGCCGCAGCTCGTTGTTCGGCTGCGCGCCTTCGTCCCATTTCCAGCCGCCGCTCATGGTCAGCAGGTGATCGAGATGGATGGCTTGCAGCGCTGGCGTGCGCAGGTCCTTGTATTCCGGGTAGTAGTCCAGCACCGGCGTTTGCAGCGAGGGGATTTTGCCTTGCTGCTTTTTGATGCCGACCAGCAGATCAATCACGCTTTTGCCGATCGAGCGCGTGTCGTGCAAGGTGTCCGGACCGAATGACACGGTGGGCGCAATCAACGGCCAGGTGCCAAGTGCGCGGCGGATGGATTTGTCTTTGCCACTGCGGTACAGCTCCGCCACCAGTTTGCCATGACGCTCAATGACGATGCTGTGGATATTGTCCTTGCCCTGTGCGATGGCGTTCAGCGTATCGCACAATGCGCCCTCGTTGAAGCCCGATGCTTCGGGCAAGGTGCTTTGCCAGCCGTCGCCTTGCTGCACGGGTGCGTAGCAGGGCGCGGCGGCAGCAGGCAGGGTGACGATCAGGCCTAGCGTCAGGCAGAGGGCAGGGTTCATCGGCTCATTGTACCGTGATGGCGCTGCGGCCTCCGGCGGATGGCTGGACCAGAATTTTGGCCGAGATGCGCTCGGTCATTTCCTGCACGTGCGAGATGACGCCAACCTTGCGGCCCATGGCTTGCAGCCCGTCCAGCGCATCCATGGCGACGCGCAGGGTGTCCGCATCCAGGCTGCCGAAGCCTTCGTCGATGAACAGCGATTCCACGCGCACGCGGTTGGACGACAGCGAGGCCAGGCCCAGCGCCAGCGCCAGCGATACCAGGAAGGATTCGCCGCCCGACAGCGAGTGCACCGAGCGCATTTCGCCGCCCATGTCCTGGTCGCGGACCAGCAGGGCCAGTGAGGGATTGCTGGTGTTTTGGATGCGCTCCAGTTGATAGCGGCGCGACAGATGGTTCAGGTGCGCGTTGGCGTAGCCCAGCAGGACGTCCAGCGTGAATTGCTGGGCGTAGTTGCGGAAGCGTTTACCGTCTGCGGAGCCGATCAGGTCATCCATGCGCGCCCAGCGCTGGGTGATGGCTTCCTGCTGCTCGATCTCGGCCAGCATGGAGGATGAGCGGCGGCGTTTTTCCTCGTCCTGCGCCAGCGCGAGCTGCAACGCGGTGGCATGGTCGTTGGCGGTTTTGCGTTCGGCCAGCAGGACGTTGAGCGCGTTGACGACGGCGCTGATCGGTGTTTCGGCCGGTTCGGCTGATTTGACTGATTTGGCTGATTCTGCAACCGGCACGGCGGCAGGTTCGGACCAGAGATCGGCAACGGCCGGTTCGGCTTCTTCCGTTTCGGCCGGTACTGCCACGCGCGATGGTGGCGCGCTCTGTTGATGCTGTTCGCGCTGGCGCTGGCGTTCCTGCAGCACGGTTGCCGCCTGGTCGGTGGCGCGCGACAGCGCTTGCAGGGCATTGCGCTCGGCGTCGATGTCTTGCGCGGAGTAGGCCAGCAGCTCATGCAGTTGCGCGAGGTCTTGCAGTCCTGCTTCGGGCTGGCGTTGCTGGAAGGCGGACAGCCAGTCCGCCAGCCGTGCCGCCGCCGCATTGGCATTCGCCTGCAACGTGGCGAGGCGCTGGCCTCCCAGTGCCAACGCTTCGTCGCTGCGCGCGCGGGCTTGCGCGGCTTGCTGGGCGGCGTTCTGGCTGGCGGCGTGGCGTGCTTTGGCGGCGTCAATCGCCGCTTGCAGCGCGGCTTCCACATCGCGTACTTCCTTGCCGCCCCACATCGCCATGCGCTGCTCCTGGCTCACTTTGATTGTGGCGTCGGCGGCGTCGAAGGCGTTGCGGGCGGCGAGGGCGTCCTGGCCGGCTCTGGCCAGGGCTGCGCTCAACGCGTTGAGTTCCACCTCCATGCCGGATAGCGCGGCGGCGCGTTCGTCATACGCCGTACGCTGCGTCAGCCATTGCCTGCTTTCGGCCTGGCGCGCTTCGTAGAAACGTGCGGGGCCGGATTTCCAGTCTTCCTTCCATTCTTCGCTTGGCATGTCGCCGCCACTGAAAGCGGGGTCCAGATCGGCCAGCAAAGCGCTGAGCGACAGCGCAACTTCGATGCGCTGGTCTTCCAGCGCCTTGTATTCGGTATTGGACTGCGCCAGCGCGGTGCGCGCGGCGGCGGCCACGGTTTGCAGGCGCGTATGCTCGGCGGCGGCCTGGTCGTAGGCCGTTTGCGCCTGGTCGCGGGCGACGCGCGCGGCATGCAGCGCGCGCTCCTGCTGCTCGACTGCTTGCAGCGCCTGATGTGATGCAGTCAGCTGCGCGGTGAACCATGCGGTGCGCTCATCGGCCGGCGGGGCGCTGGCGGCAAGCGGATGTGCGGACCAGGCGATGTCTGCGCGCTCCAGCATTGGCTGTAGCGCGTGCTGCTCGGTAGCGAGTACGTTCAGCTGCTCGGCGCTGGATTGTGCTGACGCGCGCAACGTGGCTTCCTGCTGCATATTGGCTTGCGCCTGTTCACGGCAGCGCGTGACGTCGGCCTGGAATTCGCGCAGCATGGATTGCAGGCTGTCGTCATGGTGGCGATATGGATGCTCCAGGGCGCCGCAGACCGGGCAGGGGGTGTGGTCTTCCAGCGACTGGCGCAGCGATTCGACGCTGGCGGCACATGCGGCTTCGGCCAGTTTCAGCGAACGCTCGGCTTGCGAAAAGGCGGCCATGATGGCGATGCCTTGCTGCTGCGCGGCGCCCAACTGCGCTTCGGCGTTGGTCATATGCTGGCGCAACTGGACGGTTTGCGTTTCGATCTGGCTGTGGCGCGTCTGGCGCGATGCCAGCTCCAGCCAGAGCTTTTCCGCACCGATCAGCTGATTGCGGCGTTGTTCCGCGCTGGTGCGCGACGCCTGTAATGCTTCGACGGAATGCACGGACAAGGTCTGTGCTGCCTGCTGGCGCTGAGCATCCAGTGTCTGCAGCGAGGCTGCGGCGGCGGACAGCCCGGTGCTGGCATCCGCTTCCTCGTCGCGGTGGGTCTGGGCATTGCGCTGCACGCGCGCCAGGCCGGAGGCCAGCAGGTCGGCGCGCGCAGCGGCCTGGCCGGCTTGCACGAACAGCACGTCCCAGCGCTCCCATTGCAGCGCCAGGATCTTCCATTGTTTATGCTGCTGCAGCCAGGTGACGCCGGCTTGCTGCTGCGCCGCCAGTCTGGTGTGTTCGTTCTGGCGTGCCTGCAGCGCGGCTTTTGCGGCGGCATCGGCTTGCTCGGCCTTTTCGCAGGCGGCGGAGGCCTGGCGGTAGGCGGGCAGCATGGCTTCGATGCGCGCGTCCAGTGCCTTGGCCTGATCGAGTTGCGGCGTTGCTGCGCGCTGGGCGTTCTCCGCTTCCTGCTGCGCCAGCGCGGATTGCGCTGCGGCGGAGTTGGCCTGCTCCAGCGCCGCTGTCGCCTGCTGGGCGTTTTGCGTGCTGGTGGCGATGGCGGTTTGCGTGGCGCCGATGTCGGCCTCGATGCGGCGAATATCGTCAGCCAGCGGGCGCGCGGGTTGTACGGCGTCGATGCACGCCAACGCTGTACGGCGCGATGCCGCGGCTTCCGCTGCGGTCTGCGCGGCGGCCAGGGCGGCGCCAGCGGCTTGCTCTTCCTGCGCCAGTTTTTCAGCGTGCTGGTGCCAGCGCAGTTCCTGCTCCAGCTCTGCTTTCTGCTGGTCCAGCGCTTGCAGGGCGATACCCGCGTCGGCGTTTTTGGTTTCCAGTTCCGCGCGCTGATCGGCACTCAGTGGCTTCTGATCTGCAAGACGCAGATTCAGTTTTTGCAGCGCGGCCTGTTCCACCTTGTTGCGTTCGAAGGCGCGCATGGAGATTTCGGAATAGACGGTGCTGCCGGTCAGCGTTTCCAGCAGTTCGCCGCGTTCGTTGTCCTCGGCTTTCAGGAAGGCCGAGAATTCGTTCTGCGCCAGCAGCACGGCGCGCGTGAACTGTTCAAACGACAGGCCGATGCGCTTTTCGATTTCGGCCTTGACTTCGGTCTTGGTGGCACCGATAGGCTGCTCGGACGGCAGCAGTTTCAGCGACATCATTGTGGGCTGCAAAGCGCCTTCCGCCTTGGTGCGCGAGCGGCGCACGCTCCAGCGCGCACGGTAAGATGCGCCGTCGCTGCCGACGAAGTCCACTTCCGCATAGCCTTCCGCCGTGCCACGGCGCAGCAGCGTGCGCGGATCCTGGGTGGAGACGGTTTCGTTGCCGACATCGGCCAGCAGGCTGCGGCCGGCTACGCGCAGCAGGCGTGGCGTGGCGTCGTACAGGGCCAGGCACAAGGCGTCCAACAAGGTGCTTTTGCCGGCGCCGGTCGGACCGCTGATGGCGAACAGGCCGGTCGAGGCCAATGGCTCGGCTTCAAAATCGACGCTGAATTCTTCGGCCAGCGAGGCCAGGTTCTTGCCGCTGATTTTCAGGATTCTCATGGCAGCATCAACTCCGCAAAGGCGCTCAGTTGATCGGCCGGCGCTTCATTGCCGAAGCGCTGTTGATAGAGCTGTTTGAATATATCGTCCGGTTTGAGTTTTTCCAGCTGGTCCAGCGTCATGACTTCCTTGTCGATGGAAGAATTGCGCGCGGCGGTCGAGGTTTCGATTTTGGCCAGGCGCACGGCCTTGCCATCCAGCGCAGCTTCGATGCGCGCGCGCAGACCCGGCTCCGGTTGTTCCAGCAGCACGCGCACTTCCAGGAAGGGCTGCTGTTCGGCTGGCGCATCCGGCGGCGCCAGCGCGTCCAGTTCTTCCAGCACCTGCGCCAGCGGCGCCGGTTTGGATGGAATACGCAGCAGATCCACCGCGCGCGGTATCGGCACTGGTGCTATTTCGCGCACTGTAGCGCCGTCCAGATCGATGCGCAGGACCTGATGCGCGTAGTTCACTTCCGCGAACGACAACGGCAGCGGGCTGCCGCAGTAGCGGATATGTTCCTGCTTGCCGACGCTTTGCGCCAGATGCAAGTGGCCCAGCGCCGCGTAGGCGATGGCAGGATCGAAGATCCCGGTTGGCAGCATTTCCGTGCCGCCGATAACGATGCGGCGTTCGGAGTCGCTGGACATCTGGCCATCCACCATGTGGCAATGGCCCATGGCGATGATGGCCTGGCCGTCCTCTCGCTTGCTGACGGCCAGTTCAAATGCCTGCTGATAGAGCTGGGCGATACCAGCCAGATAAGGATCTGCGCCTTCTTCGGTGGTCACGCGTGGTACGTCGCCAGGGCGCAGGAAGGGCACGGCGAGGCACCAGGCGGCCACCGTGCCATCGCGGCCGGTCAGCGGCAGCACCAGTGATTCCACATCGATCTCGCCATCTGCATCGCGCTGCACGGCGCCGATGACGCGCGTGCCATGCGCTTCCAGCAGCGGACCTGGCGCATCCAGCCGGCCTGGCGAGTCATGGTTGCCGGCGATGATGACCAGGTTCAGATGCGGTGCGCGCTCCTTGGCCTGCCGCAGAAAACGATACAGCTGCTTCTGCGAAGCCGCCGATGGATTGGCGTTGTCGTAAATGTCCCCGGCAATCAGCAGCGCGTCGGCCTGTTCGGCGACGATGGTGTCCAGCAGCCAGTCGAGGAATCGCTGGTGTTCGTAGTGACGCTCAAAATTATGCAGGGATTGGCCGAGATGCCAGTCGGAGGTGTGCAACAGACGCATGGGAAATGGAGTGAAACGACCGGAAAGCGCTCAATATAGCCCAAGCCGGCCGGTCCCGGCTTGATTAAACGCCATTATGCCGCATTGCTGGCCGGAGGTGGGATGACGGGACCGGCGCGGAAGGTGTTGCGGCCCGCCTGTTTGGCCTCGTACAGCAGAATGTCGGCGCGGTTCAGCAGTTCGGCGGGGCTCACGTCTTCGTTGCGGTAGAAGGTCAGGCCGATGCTGGTGGAGATCGATACCACGGTGCCATCCAGGTCGAAGTCAGCCTGCATGGCCGAGACGATTTTGGCCGCCAGCGCCGCTGCGTCGTCAGTGCGGTGGATGCGTTCCATGATAATGGTGAATTCGTCGCCGCCCAATCGGGCGATGGTGTCGCTGGCGCGCATGGTGTGCGTCAGGCGGGCCGAAAACGCCTTGAGCAGGGCGTCGCCGACGGCGTGGCCGAAGGTGTCGTTGACCGGTTTGAAGCGATCGATGTCCATGTACATCACCGCCATCAGGTTGCCGTTGTCGCGCGCGGAGCCCATGGCGTCGTGCAGTTTTTGCAGGAAGCCGGCGCGGTTGGTCAGGCCGGTGAGGGCGTCTACCTGGGATAGCCGCAGCAGGCGTAGTTTCTCGCGCTTCTGCACCGTGATGTCCTGGCGCATGACGTGGAAGCCGATGACGTTGAGGCCATCTTCGTCCATTTGCGGAATATAGACCACTTCATAGGTGCGTTCGGTGGCGTCGCTGTTGTCGTCTTCTTCGAAGGTCAGCGTTTCGCCGGCCAGCGCGCGCAACACATAGGGTTCGAGGAAGGCGTGGCGTTCGGCGCCCATGGTTTCCAGGATGGTGCGGCCCAGCACAGTGGTGCCGGTGCGATTGAATTCGCGCTCGTAGGCCAGGTTGTGGAAGCGGTAGACCTGTTCGGCGTCGATGTAGGCGACCATGGCCGGCAGCGTGTCGGCGATGGTGCGCAGGCGCGATTCGCTTTCGCGCAGCGCCATCACGGATTTGCGCACGTGGGTGATGTCGTCCACAGTGCCGACGTAGCCGTACACCTGCCCATCCACCACCATGGCGGCGATCTTGAAGGAGATCCAGACGATCATGCCGTCCGGGTGCACGCAGCGCAGCGTGTCCTGATAGGGTACGCGGGTTTCGGCCATGTGGCCCAGCGCCGCCTGCAGCACGGCGCGGTCGTGCGGGTGGACGGCGCGTATCCAGGCGTCGCCCATGGCTTCCTCGCGCGTCAGGCCGGTGATGAGTTCAAAGGTGCGGTTGACGTAGGTGCAGTGGCCGGTGGCGTCGGCACGCAACAGGCCGAGCGGCGAGGCGTCGTTGACGGCGGTGAGTTCGGCCTGGTTCTGGCGCATCGCCAGCTCGGTTTCCTTGCGCGAGGTGATGTCGCGCACGTTGACCGCGACGCCGTCGGTAATCGGCACGATCTGATGCTGCAACCAGTGCACCGCGCGGTTGGGCAGGAAGTCGACTTCAAATTCTTCTTCCAGCGGCTGGCGCGATTCCAGCACGTGGCGGTATTTTTCAACGAAGCCTTGCGAGTGCAGGTCCGGCAGCACTTCGATGAGCCGCTTGCCCTTGATGTCGTCGCTGCGGAAACCCATCAGCTGCGCGCCGCGTTCATTGAGATCGGCGATGGTGAAGTCCAGGATCTCGCGCTGCGCGCCGCGCATACGGCAGGCCTTGAACAGATAGACCGAATCCAGGCTGGCGTCGGCCGCCGCGCGCAGCATCAGCTGGGCTTCGATCACCATGCTGGCGGTGCGGCGCAGGCGGTAGGCCTGGCGCACCAGCAGGTAGACAAACAACAGCACCATGCCGGAAGCGGCAATCGAGATGATGTAGTACACGCTGCGGCGGCGCTCAAAATGGGCCATCGCCGATTCGGTCGGGCTGCCGACCACCGCCATCAGCAGATAGCGCGGCAGTTCTGCGGAGCTGTAGATGCGGTCGATGGCGTCGAAACGGCGCTTGAGCTGAAGCTCCTCGTTTGCTTCGCCATTGCTGGCCTGGACGGCGGTGAAGTCAATGCTGTCACTGATGATGACCTGGTCGTCGATGCGCGCGGCGGACATGCCGTTTTCGCGGCTGATCAGCATGACGGCGCCGCCGGGATCGATGCTCATGCGGTCGTAGTCTTCGACAAAATAGGCCGGGTCCATCATCACCAGGATCACGCCGGCAAAGCTGCCATCCGGCTTGTTCAGGCGGCGCGAGATCTGGATCTGCCATTTCTTGGTGCGGCTGTCGACCACCGGCGTGGATACCAGCGACACATCGGCCGGATTAGAGGCATGACTCTTGAAGAAGGGCGTATGTTTGTGCTCGGGCGCGAAATAGCCGTTCTGGCTGTCGATGACATGGCCGTCGCTGTTGAGGATTGCCAGCGGCAGATCCAGCTTGGTCGGCAGCAGGGAATCCAGCAGGCCGTTTTTGCGGCTGAATTCCGCCAGCCGCAGGCGGCCGTCGGTTTCCTCGTATTTGAGCTTGAACAGCTGGGTGGCGTGGTCGGTTTGCCGCAGCAGGTGGTTGGTGTGCTCGGCCAGCGTGCGCGCCAGCGACTGACTGTGCAGGACCGCATCGTGACGGGCGGTTAGCTTTTCCTGCCGCACCTGGTAAGCCACCGCCAGCCACATGAAGGTCAGCAGTGCGACGCCAAAGGCGGGCAGCAGGATGGAGCGGTACAGACGGCGTAAGAAATCCAGCATCGGCGCACGGTCCTCATCGGTGATTGGAACTCTTTGCGGTTATTCTGCACGGAAATATCGCTTTTGGTGTGAAAGTGGAGAAAAAAACCTCATTCCGTTCACAGGCAATATTGAAATCTTTATTAGAATAGGGACCATGACCGAAACGATATTGAGCCTGTCCGCGGCGCGGGCGTTGCATCTGGCGGCGCAAGGCTTGTTGCAGCCGCGCCGCCGTAAGGCGCGCCAGCCGGACGTGGTGGACACCATCCGGCAAATGGGCGTGCTGCAAATCGACACCATCCATGTGGTGGCGCGCAGTCCGTACCTGGTGCTGTGGAGCCGTCTGGGCGATTATCCGCAGCCGTGGCTGGAGCAGGCGCTGGCCGCCGGCGAACTGTTTGAGTACTGGGCGCATGAGGCCTGTTTCGTGCCGGTTGAGGATTATGGCCTGTACCGCCATCGCATGCTGGACCCGGAAGCCATGGGCTGGAAGTATTCCGCCACCTGGATGAAGGAGCGCCGCGCCGAGGTGGACAAGGTGCTGCAGCATATCCGCGTCAACGGCCCGACGCGTTCCGCCGACTTTGAGCGCACCGATGGCCAGAGCGGCGGCTGGTGGAGCTGGAAGCCGGAAAAACGCTCGCTGGAGGTGCTGTTTACCACCGGCGCGCTGATGATCTCCGCGCGCCATAACTTCCAGCGCATTTATGACCTGGCCGAACGCGTGCTGCCGGATTGGGACGACAGCCAGCTGCGGCCCATGGATGAGGTGCGGCGCGCGCTGGTGCTCAAGGCGGTCAAGGCCATGGGCTGCGCGCGCAGTGCATGGATCAGCGACTACTTCCGCACCAAACCGCCGCGTCTCGATCCCGAACAGCTGTTCGCGGAGGGCGCCTTGCTGCGCGCCTGGGTGGAAGACTGGGACGATCCTGTCTACGTCCATCCTGATCTTGCGCACTTGCTGGCCGCTGCCGCCGATGGCACGCTGTCGCCGACGCTGACCACTATCCTGTCGCCATTCGATCCGGTGGTGTGGGACCGCCGCCGCGCGCTGGAGCTGTTCAACTTTGATTACCGGCTGGAGTGCTACACGCCCGCCGACAAACGCCAGTACGGCTACTTCACGCTGCCGATCCTGCGCCGCGGCGCGCTGGTCGGCCGGCTGGACGCCAAGGCCCACCGCCGCGATGGCGTGTTTGAAGTGAAGTCGCTGGCGCTGGAGCCATCGTCACGTGTCAGCGACCGCTTTACGCGCGACATCGCCGGCGCGCTGCAGCGCCTGGCCGATTGGCATGCCTGTCCTGAAGTACACATTAAACAAGCTGCACCAGCCATTTTTGGCCAGCAGCTGCAAGCCGCGCTGGATGCAGCCGGATCAGAAAAGGAAGCCGCATGACTTTGCCCGCCGCCCCCGCCAGCCCGCTGGCCGCTGACGGACAACCGCTGTTTGGCCGTTACGCCGGCCAGGTCGGTAATATCGATTGGACGCAGCTGGCCAAGCCGTTTGCGCGCAGCGCGCTGTGGCGCCGCTTCCATCACAAGCGCTGGCACTACGTGGCGCTGTGCACCGAACAGGTGTTCTGCGCGGTGGCGATTGTCGACCTGGGCTGGATCAGCACCGCGTTTGCCTACGCGTTCGACCGTGGCGAAGGCGATATGCTGGCCAATTTCTCCCAGGACGGCCTGCCGCTGATATCGGCCAAGCTGGCCAACCACGCGGGCGAATCGAGCAGCTTCAAGGCGCGCAACTGCCATATCGCGGTCGATGCGCAGGGCGATGGCAGTTACCAGCTGACGCTGCGCTGCGATTTCCTGGAAATCGACGCCAGCTTCGGCCCCGGCGCGTCGCCGCTGCTGCTGGCGACGGGGCCGATCGACAAGGGTTCGGTGCATGCGACGCAGAAGTCGTCCGCCATGCCGCTGCGCGGCGAGGTGCGTACCTGGCGCGAGGAGTACAAGCTCGACGGCGGCGTCGCCAGTTTTGACTATTCCAATGGCCTGCTGGCGCGCAATACGGATTGGCGCTGGGCCTCGGCGCACAATCTGGAGCTGGGCTTCAATCTGCAGGCGGGCTATTTTGGCGGCCATGAAAATGCGCTGTGGCTGGATGGCGAGCTGTATCCGCTGGCGGCGGCGCACTTCCTGTACGATAAAAAAGACGCGCTGTCGCCGTGGCATATCTTTACCGAGGACGACATGCTGGACCTGGTGTTCACACCGGATGGCGCGCGCCGCGACAACAAGAAGATGGTGGTGGCGGCCAGCCGCTACCTGCAACCGATAGGCAGCTTCACGGGCTGGGTGCGCAGTGCGCCGGATCAGCCCAAACGCATGGTCACGCAGTTGATGGGCGTGACTGAAGATCATTCATCGCGCTGGTAATCCTCCATGAGTATTCGTAATCTGGACCGTCTGTTCCAACCACGCTCGGTGGCCCTGATCGGCGCGTCGGATAATCCGCAGCGCATCGGCACGCGGGTGCTGGCGAATCTGCTCGATGGTGAATTTACGCGTAGCGGTGGCGTGGTGTATCCAGTCAACCCGAAGCACCAGGCGTTGCACGGCTTGCCGTGTTATGGGCGGGTCAGTGCGCTGCCCAAGCCGGCCGACCTGGCCATCATCTGCACGCCGCCTGCCACGCTGCCGGGATTGATCGGCGAGCTGGGACAGCACGGCACCAAGGCGGCCATCGTGATGACGGCCGATCCCGCGCACAGCGGTGGCCGCAGCTTGCGCCAGCAGATGCTGGAAGCGGCGCGGCCTTATTTGCTGCGGATACTGGGCGCTGGCAGCGTCGGGCTGCAATCGCCGTCACTGGGCCTGAATGCCAGCTTTACGCAAATGGAGGCGGGCAAGGGGCGGCTGGCTTTCGTCTCGCAATCCGGTGCGCTGGCGACGGCGGTACTGGATTGGGCCGGCCAGCGCGGCATCGGCTTTTCGCGCCTGGTCGCCATGGGCGACGGCATGGATGTGGACTTTGGCGACTTGCTGGATTATCTGGCGGCCGATGCGGAGACGGAAGCAATCCTGCTGTGCATAGAACACGTGAGCAGCGCCCGCAAGTTCATGTCGGCGGGGCGGCTGGCGGCGCGCGGCAAGCCGGTCATCGTGCTGAAAGTAGGGCGCGATGCGGCGCCTGGCCAGGATCTGGTGTTTGATGCGGCGATACGCCGCGCCGGCATGCTGCGCGTGTATTCGACCGAAGACCTGTTCGATGCCGTGGAGACGCTGGCGCGCCAGCGTCCGCAGCGCGGCGAGCGGCTGGCGGTGCTGACCAACGGCGGCGGCCTGGGGCTGATCGCGGCCGATGCCTTGTCCTGCAGCGGCGCGCAACTGGCGGCGTTGTCGCCGGAAACGGTGCGCGGCCTGACGCAGGCCGGTGCGCCCCAGGCCAATCCGCTGGATGTCCTGGCCGACGCGCCCGTGGCGCAGTATGTGGGGGCGGTCGAGGCGCTGCTGCGCGAGCCGCAGGCGGATGCGCTGCTGTTTCTGCACGCGCCGACCGCCATGGTGGCCAGTGACCTGATCGCTGAAGCAGTCGCACCGCTGATGAAAGCCGCTGGCAAGAATGTGCTGTCGTGCTGGCTGGGCGGCAGTTCGGTGGCACAGGCGCGCCGGGTGTTTGCCGAGGCGGGCCTGCCGACCTATGACACGCCTGAAAAGGCCGTCAACGGCTTCCTGCAAATCGCCCAGTATCGCCGCAACCAGGAATTGCTGATGGAGGTGCCGGTTGGCATGCCGACCACCAGCGCCAGCGGCCGTTCCACCGCGCGCGGCCTGGTGCAGGCGGCGCTGAACGCCGGCCACAGCGAGCTGTCCGACGCTGATGCGCGCGCGCTGATGGCCGCCTACGGCATCGCGCTGGCGACGCCGCAGCAGACGGCGCTGGCCGGCGCGACGCTGGCCGCAGCACGCATCCAGATTGGTCATGATCCAGTGTTTGGCCCGGTGGTGTTTTTTGGCCAGGGTGGTATTGCTGCAGATGTGGCGGCGGACCGCGCCGCCGGCCTGCCGCCGCTGAATATGACGCTGGCGCGCGACATGGTCGGCCGCACCCGCGTTTCGCGGCTGCTGGCGCAGGGGCAGACGCCGGCCGACGCGGAAGCGCTGATCCGCACCCTGGTGCAGGTCGCCGACATGGTGGCCGACCTGCCCGAGCTGACGGAGCTGGACCTGAATCCGCTGCTGGCGATCGGCGGCAGCGTGGTGGCGCTCGGCGCGCGCATGCATCTGGCCAAGGCGCGGGCGCGGCGCACGGTGCTGGCGATCCGGCCGTATCCGCAGGAACTGGAAGAACGCGTCGACTGGGGCGGTGGGCAGATCCTGCTGCGGCCGATCCGGCCGGAAGACGGCCCGCAGCACCAGGTATTCTTTAGCGCGCTGGAGGCGGACGATATCCGGCTGCGCTTCTTCTCCGCCATGCGCGAGCTGCCGCCGGCCCAACTGGCGCGGCTGACGCAGATCGACTATGACCGTGCCATGGCGTTTATCGCCACGCGGCCTGGCGTGGATGGCATGCCGGAAACACTGGGCGTGGTGCGGGCTGTGACGGATCCCGATAACCAGTCGGCGGAATTTGCCGTCATCGTGCGTTCCGATCTGAAAGGCAAGGGACTGGGCTACATCCTGTTCCAGAAGCTGGTCGATTATTTCCGTGCGCGCGGCACGCGCGAGATCGTCGGCGATGCCTTGGCAGAGAATACCGGTGTGCAAAAACTGATACGCCACTTTGGCGGCGTGGTATTGCCGCATCCAGAAGCCGGTATGGTGAGATTACAACTGCCGTTGCGATAGCATTCGCGGCACGCTTGAGATATATTGGCGGTGGGCGGGTTTGTTCTAGCTCAAAGCGTCGTTGTCGGGATTATTTACACTTTTTACTTCCACCTACAGCCTTGGGAGTCAGAATGTTAACCGCCACATATACTCTGGTCGCACTGTCAGTCGAACAAGCGAGCGTTCGTCTTAGCCTGCAGTCGTTCCAGAAATATATGCGTTCCACGCTGATGCAGCAAAACCGCATGACCCTGTCGCAACTGGAATATGCTTGCGAAAACCTTAATACCCTGTACCAGTCTTGCCACTGGCGCAAGACCGAGATGTATCTGATACCGGCGCTGCGCGACGCCACTGAGCGGGCCGATCAGTTGCTGGACGAGCTCAACCGTTTGAACCAGGCCGCGCTGACGTCCATCCGTTTGCTGCAAGACAAGCTGGGCGCGCTGGCCGATGTGCGCGACGAGCAGGTCAGCGAAGTGTGCGACAGCATCGACACCTTCTGCGCCTCGCTGCTGAAGCGGCTGGAAAAAGAAGAGCACGAATTGTTCGGCCTGGCCCGGCATGCGATCGCCGGCGAAACCTGGTTCTCGATCGCCAATCAATTGATGATGCACGACAAGCATCTGGACGAAATGAAGCGCTCCGGCCTGCCGCCGGCAGAAGCTGCCCAGGTTGCCGCGCGTCGCCGCGCCTTGCCTGGCGGCGAAGTCGATGATGGCCAGATTTCGATACCAGGCTTGCAGGTATTGCCAGTTGTAAGTCTCGACGACGCGCCTGCGCCGCCGTTGCGCAAGCCCGCGCAGCAAGCATCGCATGACGATGCTTTCATGAAGTAACCGCCCCATAGCGCCTTCGCAGGGCAAAATCTTCCTGCTTTGCTATGATGGTGGTTTTAGCCATCACCATAGCGCACCATGTTTGATTTCCTCTTTAAGCGTGCAACAGAATCCTCGGTCGTTCCGCCAGCTCCTGCGCCCGCACCGGAGCCGGATGCTGCGGCTGGCCGCCGCGATGAACAGGCGCAACGCGCCGCCGCCCTCAATGGCAATGAAGCCGCCGCTGTCGCACTGATATTGGAGAGCGAATTCGCCGGGGTGCGCCTGACCGCCGCCGAGCATGTGCAGTCGCAGGCCGCGCTGGAGCAGGTGCTGCAGGCGGTGCGTAACACCGACCGCCGCGTCGCCAAGCTGATGCAGAGCCGGCTGGACGCCATCCGTTATCAGCAGGCCGAGCTGCAAAAAGCCCAGGCGTGTCTGGATCTCGCGCAACGTCTGTTGCAGGATGAAAAGTTGACGCCGAATCAGGTTGCAGAGCTGGACCGCCAATGGCTGGTGGTGGCGGACGTGCCGGCGTTGGCGGAGCAGTTCGCGAGCGCCCGCGCGGCGCTGGCCGCACGCCTGGAAGAGCAGGTCACATTACAGCGCACCATCATCGATGCCATGGCGGCCGTGCGCAAGCTGCCCGATGCCGGCTTGCCAGCGGAAGAGGCGCTGCAGACGCTGGAACGGCATGCCGCAGCCGAGGCGGAATACCAGAATGCCCCCGAACACAACGCCTTGCCGCGCCATCTGCTGAGCGACTATGCGCAAGCGCTGGCGCAAGTGCGCGCCGCGCTGACCGTGCCTGTCAAGCCGGCGCCCGTGGCCGAGCCTGAAGCTGCGCCAGCCGTCGCCGAGGCCGCGCCGGACCAGGCTGCGGCCCCTAAGCAGCCCAAACAGCCCAAGCAGCCGCCCAAGGAAGCCGACAAGAAATTCCTGGAAACATTGGAGGCGATGGAAGCTGCGCTGGAGCACGGCCAGCTCCACATCGCCGGCGAACACGACAAATGGCTGCGCGAGCACAAGACCCGTCTCAGCCACGCCCAGACCGAGCATCTGAACCACGTCCGTGCCGAACTCAAGCGACTGGGTGACTGGGCGCGCTGGGGCGGCAATGTCTCGCGCGAAGAGCTGGTCAAGGCGGTGGAAGAACTGCCAGGCCAGAAACTGGCCATGAGTGAGCTGGCCAAGAAAGTCGGCAGCATGCGTGACCGCTGGAAAGCGCTGGATGCAGTATCGGGCCATGCGCCGAAAAGCCTGTGGGAACGCTTCGATGCGGCCTGTACCGCCGCTTACGCGCCTGCCGCCGCCCACTTCAAGCAGCTGGCCGACGAGCGCCACGCCAACGCCGCCAAGGCGCAGGCCCTGATCTCTGAGACGCAAGCCCTGGCCGAGTCGGTGGCTGCGGGAGGGGCGGACCTGAAGAACGTCGCGGCAGCCGGTCAGCGCCTGCGTCAGATGTGGACGCGTCTGGGCACCATCGACCGCAAGGAAAAACGCAAGCTCGACCAGACCTTCGACAAGGTGCTGGCCCATATGCTGTCGCCGCTGTCCGAGCAGCGCAAGGTGGAAGCCGCCAAGCGCGAGCAGCTGATTGTGGAGGCAGAAGCACTGGAGCCGTCCGACCGCCAGACGCTGGACAAGCTGCGCCGTCTGCAGGAGCGCTGGCAGGAGCAGGCCAAGGCCTTGCCGCTGGAACGCAAGATCGAACAGGCGCTGTGGCAGCGTTTCCGCGCCGCATGCGACGCTATCTTCTCCAGGCGCAAGGAAACTGCGCACGCTGCCGATCACGAACGCAAGGCGCAACTGCACGCGCGCGAAGCGATCTGCAAGGAGCTGGAAGAGGCGACTTTCAGTGGCGAAGACAAGGCCCAACTGGCGACCATCGCCAAGGCGCTCAAGGATGCAGCCACGGCCTGGCATGCGACCGGTATCGTGCCGCGTGCTGCCGAAGCCCGTATCAATCAGCGCTATCACAATGCGGTCGGCAAGGTGCAGGGGCAGGCGGACGCGATCAAGCGCCGTGCCGGTGCGGCCCAGGCCAATGCGTTGCGCGACAAGCTGCGCCTGTGCCAGTCGCTGGAAAGCGCGCTGGGCGCGGATAGCAGCGCCATCGATGCGACCGATTGGCAGGCGCGCTGGGCTGAATTGCCGTCGCTGGGCAATGAGTATGAGCGCGCGCTGAACGGCCGTTTCACCGCTGCGCTGGGCGCGCTGAATGGCGAGCGCAGTGCCTACGCGCAGCAGCTGGAGCGTAATCGCGCCAAGTTGCTGGATGAGGTGCTGCGCCTGGAAATCGTCGCCGGGGTGGACAGCGGCGCCGAATTTGCGCGCGAACGCCTGAAAATGCAGGTGGAAGTGCTGCAATCGTCGCTGAAATCCGGCCAGAAGCCGCAGTCGGCCAGCGCCGCCTACCTGCAGCTGTGCGCGATGCCGGCGCTGGCGGACGCACGTACCGCCAGCCGTATCGAGCAACTGTTCCGCCGCATTGGCGCCTCGGAGCGTGCATGAGTTTGAATGAGGTGCGTATCCAGGCAGAGGATTTCGATTTGTCTGCCGAGGTCGCCCAGCTGCGCGCCGATTATCCCAAGGTCGGCGGCGTGGTGACGTTTGTCGGCACCGTACGCGACCTCAACGAGGGTGCGGCAGTGTCCGAGATGGTGCTGGAACATTATCCGGGCATGACGGAGCAGGCGATCAGCAACATCATCGACCAGGCAAAGGCGCGCTGGCCCATTTTCAGCGCGCTGGTGATCCATCGCGTCGGTCCGCTCCAGCCCAAGGACCAGATCGTCCTGGTGGCGGTGACGTCGGCGCACCGGGGCGAGGCGTTTGCTGCGTGCGAATTCATCATCGACTATCTCAAGACCGAGGCGCCGTTCTGGAAAAAGGAGCAAACCCCGGACGGCGCGCGCTGGGTCGATGCCCGCGTGAGCGATGATGCGGCATTGACTAAATGGAAAGTTTAAATGCAGGGTTAGCTCCTTGAAAACGTCATCGCTTATCCCTATGTAAGCGATAACTGTTAAATATCGGAGCAACAAATGCGTCAAGACAAACTCACCACCAAACTCCAGGAAGCCCTGTCGGACTCGCAGAGTCTGGCCGTGGGCAATGACAACCAATACATCGAACCGCTGCACCTGCTGACGGCCCTGTTGAACCAGGACGATGGCAGCGCGCGCTCGCTGCTGCAACGCGCTGGCGTCAATGTCGGCGGCCTGAGCAAGGCGCTGAGTGCGGCGCTGGAACGCTTGCCGAAAGTGTCCGGCACCGGTGGCAATGTGCAAGCGAGCCGTGAACTCGTGGCCGTGCTCAACCTGGCCGACAAGGAAGCGCAGAAGCGCGTCGATCAATTCATCTCCAGCGAAATGGTGCTGCTGGCGCTGACCGACGACAAGTCGGACGCCGGGTCGCTGGCGCGCGAAAGCGGCCTGACCCGCAAGTCGCTGGAAGCGGCCATCGACACCGTGCGCGGCGGCGCCAAGGTAGACAATGCCGAGGCTGAAGGCCAGCGCGAAGCCCTGAAAAAATACACGCTGGACCTGACCGAGCGCGCCCGCCAGGGCAAGCTGGACCCGGTGATCGGCCGCGACGATGAAATCCGCCGCGCGATCCAGGTGCTGCAACGCCGCTCCAAGAACAATCCTGTGCTGATCGGCGAACCGGGCGTGGGCAAGACCGCGATCGTGGAGGGCCTGGCGCAGCGCATCATCAACAACGAGGTGCCCGATTCGCTCAAAGGCAAGCGCGTGCTGGCGCTGGACATGGCGGCGCTGGTGGCCGGCGCCAAGTACCGCGGCGAGTTCGAGGAACGTCTGAAAGCCGTGCTCAAGGAGCTGGCCATGGACGAAGGCCAGACCATCGTCTTCATTGACGAGATGCACACCATGGTGGGCGCCGGCAAGGCCGACGGCGCCATGGACGCGGGCAATATGCTGAAACCGGCGCTGGCCCGTGGCGAGCTGCACTGCGTCGGTGCGACCACGCTGGACGAGTACCGCAAATACATCGAGAAAGACCCTGCGCTGGAGCGCCGCTTCCAGAAAATTCTGGTGGACGAGCCGAGCGTAGAAGACACCATCGCGATCCTGCGCGGCTTGCAGGACAAGTACGAGCTGCACCACCAGGTGGCGATTTCGGACGCGGCGATCATCGCGGCGGCGGAGCTGTCGCACCGCTACATTACCGACCGCTTCCTGCCCGACAAGGCGATCGACCTCATCGACGAGGCAGCTGCCAAGATAAAGATCGAAATTGATTCCAAGCCGGAAGTCATGGACAAGCTGGAACGCCGCCTGATCCAGCTGAAGATCGAGAAGGAAGCCGTCAAGAAGGAAAAGGACGAAGGCTCGCGCAAGCGTCTGGAACTCATCGACGAGGAAATTGTGCGGCTGACGCGCGAGCTCAACGACTACGAGGAAATCCTCAAGGCCGAAAAGTCGGTGGTGCAGGGCAGTACCCACATCAAGGAAGAGATCGACCGCATCAAGCAGCAGATGGAGCAGGCCACGCGCGAAAGCAACTGGCAGCGCGTCTCGGAGCTGCAATACGGCCGCCTGCCTGAACTGGAAGCGCAGTTGAAGCAGGCTGAAAAAGCCACGGCCAGCGCCGGTGGCGCGCAAGATCCGTCCAAGCCCAAGCTGCTGCGCACCGAAGTGGGCGCCGAGGAAATCGCCGAAGTGGTGTCGCGTGCGACCGGCATTCCGGTGTCACGCATGATGCAAGGCGAGCGCGAGAAGCTGCTGCACATCGAGGAGAAGCTGCACGAACGGGTGGTCGGCCAGGACGAGGCGATCAATGCGGTGGCCGATGCCATCCGCCGTTCGCGCGCGGGCCTGTCGGACCCGAACCGTCCGTACGGCTCCTTCCTGTTCCTTGGCCCGACCGGTGTCGGCAAGACCGAAGTGACCAAGGCGCTGGCCGGCTTCCTGTTCGATACGGAAGAATCGCTGATCCGTATCGACATGAGCGAGTTCATGGAGAAGCATTCGGTGGCCCGTCTGATCGGTGCGCCGCCAGGCTATGTGGGTTACGACGAGGGCGGCTATCTGACCGAGGCCGTGCGCCGCAAGCCGTACAGTGTGATCTTGCTGGACGAGGTGGAGAAGGCGCACCCGGATGTGTTCAACGTGCTGCTGCAGGTGCTGGACGATGGCCGCATGACCGATGGGCAGGGCCGTACGGTGGACTTCAAGAACACCGTCATCATCATGACCTCAAACCTGGGTTCGCACAAAATCCAGTCGATGGAAGACTCTGACCCCGGCGTGGTCAAGCTGGCGGTGATGGCTGAGGTGCGTTCGCACTTCCGTCCCGAGTTCATCAACCGTATTGATGAGATCGTGGTGTTCCACGGCCTGGATGAGAAGAACATCGGCGCGATTGCCCGCATCCAGCTGGCCACGCTGGAGAAACGTCTGGCCAAGATGGAAATTGGCATGACGGTGACCGACGCGGCGCTGCAGAAGATCGCCGAGGCGGGCTACGATCCGGTGTATGGTGCGCGGCCATTGAAACGGGCGATCCAGCAGCAGATCGAAAATCCGCTGTCCAGGCTGATCCTGCAAGGGAAGTTTGGACCGAAGGACACCATCCACGTCGACGCCGTCAACGGCGAGCTGGCCTTCAGCTAATGCCGGCCCATGTGGGCTAGTGGCGGACGATGCGGTTGCGACCGTCGCGCTTGGCGCGGTACAACGCATCGTCTGCCCGTTTCAACACTTCCTCGTACGCGCTGTCACCGGCGGTCATTTCGCTGAGGCCGCCGCTGATGGTGGCGCCGCGTCCTAAGGTGCCCAATTCCCTGAGCTGTTCCGCAATGCGCAGGCGCAGGCGTTCCGCGATCGGCATGGCCTGCGCGCTGTCCGTGTGCGGCATCAGCACGACAAATTCGTCACCGCCCAGGCGGGCCGGGAAATCGGTGGCGCGCAGCTCGCGCCGGCAGACCTCGGCCGTGGCCATGATGGCCTTGTCGCCGCTCAGGTGGCCGTATTCGTCGTTGATGCCTTTGAAATGGTCGATATCGAAGATCAGCACGGAAGCAGCGGTCTTATAGCGCGCGAACAGTTCAAAATGTTCGGTCAGGCTGTTCATGAGCTTGCGGCGGTTGGCCAGGCCGGTCAGCGAATCGGTCTCGCTTTGCATGCGCAGCAGCGCTTCCAGCTTTTTGCTGGCAGTGATATTGCTGGCGACCCATAGCACCGCATCTTCGCCCAGCACCTGGTATTCCAGCGGCTGCACGCGGCCTTCAAACCACAGCGTTTCCGCCGGTCCCTCGCGGCCCACTCCCTTGACGTCATCGCCGGCCAGCGGATATTCGACCACATGCAGGCCGCGCGAGGCCAGTGCAATGGCCACCTGCGCCTGGAACCAGGCGGCCTTTTCCGGGTTCAGCACCTCGGCCAGGTATTTGCCGGCCAGGCCGCTGCCGTCGTGGTAATAGCGCGTGTCCGTGCCGCCGAAAATGGCGGCATAGCGGCCGCTGCGCGTGAGGATGAATGCCGGATCGGGCAGCGCTGACAACAGCGCGGCGATTTGCTCGTTCGAGAAGAGGGACAAATCCGCCATCCGATACCATTTTTCTAATTGTTGAGTTTCCACTAATGTACCGTACTTTTATCCAAGCACACGTTATCGGCATAAATCTGGAAAACTTAACTAACGATCATTATTGTTGTTATCCAAAGAAGGTGGACGGCGAGCAGCCAAAGGTTTTCTTGAACATGGCGGAGAAGGCGGACTGGCTGGCGTAACCGAGTTCGGCAGCCACCTGCGACAGCGGTACGCCCCGGGCGATCAGCGGCGCTGCATGCGCCAGGCGCACTTGCTGGCGCCAGTGGCCAAAGCCCATGCCCAGTTCGCGTTCGAACAGGCGGGTCAGCGTGCGTTCGGAGGCGCCCACTTGCGTGGCCCAGCCGGCCAGCGTGCATTCGGCGCCGGGATCGGCGATCAAGGCGTCGCACAGCGCTTTCAGGCGCTTGTCAGTAGGCAGCGGCACGCGCACGGGACGCTCGGCGCAGCGCGGCATTTCGTCCAGCAGCAATTCCATTAGCAGGCGTTCGCGGCCGGATTGCTCGTGCTGGTCGTGCTGTTCCAGCGCCGCCATGAGTTCCCGCAACAGGCTGGACACTTCCACCACCTTGCAGTCGTTGCCGGGGAAGGGCGAGCGGCTGGCGTGGATGCACAGCGGCCGCAAGCGCGTGTTTTCCAGGATGGTCACGCCATGCACCACGTCCGGCGGCACCCAGATGGCGCGCTGCGGCGGCACGATCCAGCTGCTGTGGTTGGCATCCACGCGCATCACGCCTTGCATCGCGTAGGTGAACTGGCCCCACGGATGGTGGTGGGGCAGCAGCACATCGTCCGCTTCCAGGTCACGGCCGGACATGGTAAGCGGGTGGGCTTCGGTAGGAAAGTCGCAGTCCCAGTTGAATTGCGTGTGCTTGACGACGTGGATAGGCATGGCGGATTCACGATAAAAATTGTCTTTCTATCTTAAATCAGACCATGATGATTTGCGTAAACTTCAGCAAACAACATGGAGAGCAGCATGAACGACAAGACTTTGCTGCGCCAGGATGCCCGGGTAATCACGCTCGTGGGGCTGGCGCATGGCACTTCCCATTTTTATCACGTGATCCTGGCGGCGCTGATACCGTGGCTGAAGCCTGAGTTCGGGCTCAGCTATTCGGAACTCGGGTTGCTGATGACGGTATTTTTTGTGGTGTCCGGCGTGGGACAGGCGATGGCCGGTTTCATCGTCGACAGGTTCAGCGCGCGCACCGTGCTGTTCAGCGGGATTGCGCTGCTGGGCCTGTCGGCGGTGATGCTGTCGAGCGCGCACAGCTACGCGCAGCTGATGCTGGGCGCCCTCCTGGCCGGTTGCGGCAACAGCGTGTTCCATCCGGCGGACTACACCTTGCTGAACCAGCGCGTGTCCAAGGCACGGCTGGCGCACGGTTTTTCGGTGCACGGCATCAGTGGCAATATCGGCTGGGCGCTGTCGCCGCTGTTCCTGACGTTTGTGGCCGGCCGTACCGACTGGCGCACGGCGCTGCTGTGTGCGGCCGTATTGCCGCTGGCCGTGCTGGCGCTGCTGGTCTGGAACCGCCATGCCTTGCGGCCTGAGCCGGCTGCGGTGCCGGTGGCCGGCAAGCATGCGGTTGCGGCGGCGGGCGAGGGGCCATTCAGCTTCCTCAAGCTCAAGGTGGTGTGGTTGTGCTTTGCCTTTTTCCTGATTTCGGCCGTGGCGCTGGCGGGCATTCAGACCTTTGCGTCGACCAGCCTGGTCAGCCTGTACGGCATGTCGCTGGGCACGGCGACCTCGGCTTACACCTGCTTCATGATGGCATCGGCGGCGGGCATGGCCTACGGTGGCTTCCTTGGCGCCGGCTCGCGCAATCACGACCGCATCATCATGCTGGCGTTTGGTTCGGCGGCCGTGCTGTCGCTGGTGCTGGCGGCGGCTGTGGTGCCGGGCTGGATGGCGGTGGTGCTGATGGGCTTGATCGGTCTGGTGACGGGCATCTCCGGCCCATCGCGCGACCTCATGATACGCGGCGCGGCGCCAGCCAACGCCACCGGCCGCGTGTTTGGCGTGGTGTATTCCGGCCTCGATAGCGGTCTGGCGCTGGGGCCGCTGCTGTTTGGCGCGCTCATGGACGCCCACCATCCGGCTGGCGTGTTTGTGGGCATCGCCGTATTCCAGGCGCTGGTGATCCTGACTGCGGTGGGTGTCGGCAGCAATAGCCGCGTGACCGCCGTGCCAAAAACCGCATAAAATAAAGTCATCTTAATAACGATACACGGGAAGATGATGAGCTTTGCCACCACCGATTTATGCGACGACAACACCAACTTGCTGGACGATGGCCGCCTGGCGGTATTGCCGCCGTTGTTCCGCCACTTTGGCCAGCGCGTGCGCTTTTCCGGCCGCGTCGTCACGCTGAAAGTGCATGAGGATAACGCGCTGGTGCGCGCCACGCTGGAAACGCCGGGCGACGGCAATGTGCTGGTGGTGGATGGCGGCGGCAGCCTGCGCCGGGCGCTGGTCGGCGGCCAGCTGGGCTTGCTGGCGCAGGACAATGGCTGGTCCGGCATCATTGTCGATGGCTGCGTGCGTGACACGGAGGAGATCAACGCTTGCGACATCGGCGTGCGCGCGCTGGCGGCGCATCCGCAGAAAAGCAGCAAGAAGGGCGTCGGCGAGCGCAATGTGCGCGTGCATATCGCCGGTGTGCCGGTCAATCCGGGCGACTGGATCTATGCCGATGCGGATGGCGTGTTGGTCGCCCAGCAGAAGCTGGCCTGATTTCGCATGACGAAAAGGCGGTTTCATATTGCGGAATTCGATGTGGGACTGCAACATCAAAATCTTTCATTGTGAGGAATTTGGTTTCGTATCCTGAAAATTGATAACTAAGCTATTGATTCATATTGGAATTAATTTACTTAGTTGTCTTATATAAGAGTCTTGGTGCGCAGCGTCAAAAGTTCTATCATTTCTCTCACCGGCTTGAGAGAAACAGGAGAACGCCATGGCCACCCGCGAACAGCAAATCGCCGCACTGCAAAAAGACTGGGACACCAATCCACGCTGGAACGGTGTCACCCGTACTTACACGGCTGACGACGTGGTGCGCCTGCGCGGTTCCATCCAGATCGAGCACACGCTGGCGCAGCGCGGCGCGGAAAAGTTGTGGGACCTGGTCAACCATGAACCATTCGTCAATGCGCTGGGCGCGCTGACGGGTAACCAGGCCATGCAGCAAGTCAAGGCTGGCCTGAAAGCGATCTACCTGTCGGGCTGGCAGGTGGCCGGCGACGCCAATCTGGCGGGCGAAATGTACCCGGACCAGTCGCTGTACCCGGCCAATTCGGTGCCGATGGTGGTTCGCCGCATCAACAACAGCTTGCAGCGCGCCGACCAGATCCAGTGGTCGGAAGGTAAAAACGAGATCGATTATTTCGTTCCCATCGTGGCCGATGCGGAAGCGGGCTTTGGCGGCGTGCTCAACGCGTTTGAACTCATGAAGTCCATGATCGAGGCGGGCGCCTCCGGCGTGCACTTCGAAGACCAGCTGGCCTCGGCCAAGAAATGCGGCCACATGGGCGGCAAGGTGCTGGTGCCGACGCGCGAAGCGGTGGAAAAGCTGACCGCAGCGCGCCTGGCGGCCGACGTCATGGGCACCTCGACGCTGGTGATCGCCCGTACCGATGCCGAAGCGGCGGATTTGCTGACCTCGGACATCGACGATAACGACAAGCCGTTCTGCACCGGCAAGCGCACCGTGGAAGGCTTTTACCAGGTACGCAACGGCCTCGAGCAGGCGATCGCGCGCGCCCTGGCGTATGCGCCGTACGCCGACCTGGTGTGGTGCGAAACCGGCAAGCCGGACCTGGAATTCGCCAAGAAATTCGCCGAAGCGGTGCACGCCAGGTTCCCGGGCAAGATGCTGGCCTATAACTGCTCGCCGTCATTCAACTGGAAGAAAAACCTGGACGACACCACCATTGCCAGGTTCCAGAAAGAGCTGGGCGCGATGGGCTACAAGTTCCAGTTCATCACGCTGGCCGGCTTTCACGCGCTGAATTACGGCATGTTTCACCTGGCGCACGGCTATGCGCGCCGCCAGATGCCGGCCTTTGTGGAATTGCAGGAAGCGGAATTTGCCGCAGCGGAGCGCGGCTTCACCGCCGTCAAGCATCAGCGCGAAGTGGGGACAGGATATTTTGATGCGGTGACTCAGACGATACAAAACGGCCAGTCGTCCACCACCGCCTTGCATGGTTCGACCGAAGACGAGCAGTTCTTCGATAAAAAGGTCGCGTAACGATAACAGGGAGTGAGATGGCGAGGGCGGGCGACACCCGCTCGCGCCATAAGCGGCAGCGACACAATCGCTGCCGCTTTGCCGTTTACGGCTGCTGTTGTTGCTGTTGCTGGTGCTGCTGCAGGTGGTGACGCAGGCGCTGCTGGAATTCGTCGACGTCATCAATCGTGCTGAGGTCGTCGTCGACTTCGATCAGGTGGGTCGAATGGCCGGGCGCAAACGACACGCTGGCTTCCACATCGCCTTTTTTCTCCGACAGGGAGTGGCCCTGGACGGCGCCCAGCACGTTGCCGTGCACATCCGTAATGACGGTCATCTTCATGACATGCCTCCGCCTTGCAGGTTATGGAAGCAACCGCCGACGCCCTGGTTGTGGATGGCGACGAAGTAGGTTGCATTGCCGTTGTTGTCCTTGCGCTTGCGCTGCTGGTCGGCCAGGTGGACCGCGCCCTGGTTGGGCGTTTTGACGTCGGCCGAAGCGAACTGGGTACCGCGGTCGCCGCCGTAGCTGTAGTTCCAGAACGCCGTCTGACCCGGCGCCAGGAAGGTCAACGGGCCTACATTGTTGAAAGCCATAATCTCCTCCATGAAAGTACGCCGCGCATGCGGATGCGTACGCGGCTGTACCATCTTAGACAGCACGCACGCGGGCGCTTTGATGCAAACGAGATGTGCGCTTTTTTGGCGGCCGGCGCGATCTGAGGGATAATGCGGGATTGAATCACTCAGGATCACCAGCTTATGTTCTCTTACCGCCACGCCTTCCACGCGGGTAACCACGCCGACGTGCTGAAGCACTTCATCACCATCCAGCTGCTGCAGTATCTGAACCAGAAAGACGTGGCGTACAGCTACATCGATACGCACTCGGGCGCTGGTGTCTATGAGCTGGATGGCGCGTTTGCGTCCAAAAATGCCGAATACGACACCGGCATTGGCCCGCTGTGGAACCTGAGCGACCTGCCGGCGCCGATCAAGGAGTATGTGGACCTGATCAAGGCCATGAACCCGAGCGGCAAGATGCGCTACTACCCGGGCTCGCCGTACATTGCCGACCAGGTCGCGCGCGAACAGGACCGTTTGCGCCTGTTCGAGCTGCATCCGGCCGATTCCAAGCTGCTGGCCGATAACTTCCGCAAGCTCGATGAGCACGCGGCGGCGCAGGGCATCCGCTCCACCGTGCGCGGCAAGCGCGTGCTGATTACCCGTGGCGATGGCTTTGCCTCGCTCAAGGCGCTGCTGCCGCCGCCATCGCGCCGCGCGCTGGTGCTGATCGACCCGCCATATGAAGACAAGCAGGACTACAAAAAGACCAAGGACGTGCTGGCCGAAGCGCTGGGCCGCTTCCCGAGCGGCACCTACGCGGTCTGGTATCCGCTGCTGCAGCGCATGGAATCGCGCCAGTTTGCCGACAAGCTCAAGCAGCTGCCCGCTGCCAACTGGCTCAACGTGACCCTGACCATCAAGACGCCGATGCCGGACGGTATTGGCGGTCTGCACAGCAGCGGCATGTTCATTTTGAACCCGCCTTACACGCTGGAGCCGATGCTGAAACAGGTCATGCCGTGGCTGGTGAAAGCGCTGGGACAGGACGCTGGTGCGCGCTTTACGCTGGAAAGCGGCACCCAGACGACGGGTACGCGCAACAGTAGCGAGCGCCGCCCACCGGTTCGTCAAAAAAATATTGTCAAGTCTGCATAGTTGGGTATAGTCTGGACGTAAGCAGATTGACAATGGGAGCACCCCCATGATGTTAGCCTCTTCACCAGCGTCATCCAGACTAGCGGACAACTTCTTCCTTGCGCGCCAGCCCATCCTCAACCGGGGACAGCGGCTGGTGGCTTACGAACTTCTCTTCCGCGACGCCGGCTCGTACAACGGCGCGCACATCACCGACGACACCGAAGCCACTGCCACGGTCATTGCGCACGCCTCCGAACTGGGCATGGGCCATGTGGTGGGCGACCAGATGGCCTTCGTGAACGTCGATGCGGTCGGGCTCATGAGCGATTTCATCCGCTTCCTGCCTAACGACAAGGTCATCCTCGAAATCCTGGAAACCGTCAAAGCCACGCCCGAGGTGCTGGAGCGCATACGCGAACTCAAGCAGGCCGGCTTCAAGTTTGCGCTGGATGATGTGATCGGCCATTCGGAAGATGTGCAGAAGTTCACGCCGCTGTGCGATGTGATCAAGGTGGATATCAAGGACATGCAGCCCGGTACGCTGCCGGCGCTGGCCAAGGTGCTTAAAAATCCCAAACAGAAGCTGCTGGCGGAAAAGGTGGAAACGGTCGAGGAGTTCCAGCAGTGCATGGAACTCGGCTTCGAATACTTCCAGGGCTATTACTTCGCGCGGCCGGTAATCCTGAGCGGCAAGAAGATCTCGCCATCGCAGTTGAGCGTGCTGAATCTGCTGGACCTGCTGGACCGCGACGCCAGCAATCAGGAAATCGAAGCCAGCGTCAAGCATGACGCCCTCATCACGCTGAACCTGCTGCGCCTGGTGAACACGCCAGCGGTGGGCGCGCGGCAGCGCATCAACTCGGTCGGCCATGCGCTGATGGTGCTGGGACGGCGGCAGCTGCGGCGCTGGCTGCAGATCCTGCTGTATGTGAAGAACGGCGGCACGCAGGAATTCACTTCACCGCTGCTGCAACTGGCCACCACGCGCGGCAAAACCATGGAATTGATCGTCGAGCAGCGCAAGCCGGGCCAGCGCGTGAGCGCCGACATCGGCTTTACGGTGGGCGTGATGTCGTTGATGGACACCTTGTTCTCCATCCACATGCGCGACGTGCTGGAAAGCGTCAACGTGCTGGACGAGGTGAGGGCGGCGCTGCTGCACCGCAGCGGCGACTACGGCGCCATGCTGAGCCTGATCGAACACGTCGAGCGCGGCCGTGATGGCAAGGTGCTGGCGCAGATGCTGCATCAGCTGGACTTGCGGCCAGCCGAGCTTTACGCCATCCAGCTGGCCGCCATCGAGTGGGTGACGGAATACACCCGCGGCATCTGATTACTCGTAGCGCAGCGCTTCAGCCGGGTTGGTGCGGGTTGCCCACCAGCTCGGGTAGAGCGTGGACAGGAAGGACAGCAGCACCGCCACGCCCACCACGCCACCCACATCGCTCCACAGCAGTTGCGATGGCACCGAGGTGATGAAGTAGATGTTTTTGTCCAGGATCTGCACGCCCAGCACATGCTCGATGCCGCTGGCGATGCCGGGCAGGTTCCACGCCACCAGCACGCCAAACACGGTGCCGGCCAGCACGCCCAGCAGGCCGGACAGCAAACCCTGCACCACAAATATCTTCATGATGGACGGCGGACTCGCGCCCAGCGTGCGCAGGATGGCGATATCGGCGCGCTTGTCGGTCACCGACATCACCAGCATGGCCACCACGTTGAAGGCGGCCACCGCCACAATCAGCGTCAGGATGATGAACATCATGTGCTTCTGGCTCTGCACGGCGGCAAACCACGTGGCGTTGCGCTGGGTCCAGTCCCGCACCAGGTAGTTGCCATTGAGGCTGAACTTGAGTTCGCGCGCCACCAGCGGCGCCTGGTTGGCGTCGGCAATGCGCAGGCGCAGGCCGACGGGTGCGTCGATATGCAGCACTTGTTCAGCATCCTGCAGGTGGACGAAGGCCATGCCGGAGTCGAACTCGAAGTGGCCCACTTCAAACGTGCCGGCCACGGTGAAACGGCGCGTCTGCGGCATCGCGCTGCTCAGCGAGGCTTGCTGCGACGGGATGGCCAGTACCACGTTGTCGCCGGTTTTAACGTGCAGCGCCTTGGCCAGTTCCGCCCCCAGCACGATCTGGAACGCGCCCGGCTTGAGCGCGGCCAGCGCGGCGGCGTTCTTGCCTTGCATGAAGTCGGCCACCCTGGTTTCCTGCTCGGGCAGGATGCCGCGCAGCAGGGCCGGTTTCATCTCGCCTTCCTGCAGCAGCATGCCCGGCAGCTCGACGAAGGGCGCGGCGGCTTGCACGGCCGGATTGCGCGCGGCATCGCGCGCGGTGGCCTGCCAGTCGTTGAGGATGCCGCGGGCGTCATAGATTTCAATGTGCGACAGCACGGCCACCATGCGTGCACCAACATCGCGCTGGAAGCCGTTCATGATCGACAGCACCACGATCAGTGCCGCCACACCGAGGCCGACACCGGCGATCGACACCAGCGACATGAACGAGATGAAGCTGTTGCGGCCGCTTCGGCGACCCGCGCGCAGGTAGCGCAGGCCGATCTGCCATTCGTAAGGGAGCTGCATCGCTTACTGGCCCAGCAGCAGGAACACGGTGGGCTTTTTATGGAAATCCGGCGCGGACGCGGTTTTCCATTGTGCCGCCGTCATGGTGCGGATGGTTTCGCTCGGCAGGCTGAGGTCGGTAGCGACGCAGAGCAGCGTACCCGGCGCGCAGGCGGCCACCATGGCTTCCAGCAGCGCCGCGTTGCGGTAAGGCGTTTCGATGAACAGCTGGGTCTGCTTTTCCTTGCGCGAGCGCTGCTCCAGCTCCTTGAGGCGCTTGTCGCGCTGTGCTGCATCGGTCGGCAGATAGCCGTTGAAGGCAAAGCTCTGGCCATTCAGGCCGCTTGCCATCACGGCCAGCAGCAGCGACGACGGGCCGACCAGCGGCCGCACCGGAATCTTGTGCTGATGCGCCAGACGCACCAGGTCGGCGCCGGGATCGGCCACGGCCGGCACGCCAGCTTCCGACACCAGACCGCCATCCCGGCCTGCCAGCAGCGGCGCCAGCAGGTCGTTGAGCGCGGCGGCCGGGGTGTTCACGTTCAGTTCGGCGATGTTGATGTCCTGCATCGGCTTGCACAGCGGATGCTGGGCGCCCACCAGTTTCAGGAAGGCGCGCGCGGTCTTGGCGTTTTCCGCCACGAAGTAGTCCAGCTGCGAGGTGATGCGCTGGACCTGCTCAGGCAGTACGTTGGCAAGCGCTTCGGTCTCGCCCAGGGTGTTCGGAATTAAAAAGAGGGTGCCGGTCATTGTTTAGTTTTTGAAAAAAGTGACGCCAAGGTTGCGCAGCATGCCTGTCAGGGCGATTAATGGCAAGCCGGTGAGGGCGGTTGGATCATTGCTGTCGATGCGCTCCAGAATGGCGATGCCCAGCGCCTCGTTCTTGGCGCTGCCCGCACAATCGTAGGGCTGCTCGATGCGCAGATAGGCGTCCAGCTCGTCATCCGGAAGATCGCGGAACTTCACCACGGTCTGGATGTCTTCTACCTGGGCCGTGTTGTTGCGGCCGTCCCACACGCACAGCGCGGTGTGGAAGATAACTTCGCGGCCGCGCATTTTCTGCAATTGCGCCAGCGCGTTGGCATGGTTGCCAGGTTTGCCAATTTGTTCATCGTCCAGTGTGGCGACCTGGTCGGAGCCGATGACGATGGCGCCGGGCATCTTGGCGGCGACGGCGGCGGCTTTTTCCCTTGCCAGGCGCAGCGCGGTGGCGCTCGGCGTTTCGCCCGGCAGCGGGGTTTCGTCGATATCGGGCACGGCCACCTCAAAAGGCAGTTGCAGGCGCGACAATAATTCCTTGCGGTAGGCGGAACTGGAGGCCAGTACGAGTAAACTTGATGTCATGAGGGGAATGTTATATGCTCTGTCGCCGATGTAGCCAGCGGCAAAAACGACGAGAAAATCGCTAAGGCTTTGACTTGAATGCGAAAACCCTGCTATTATCGCAGGTTTTCAGGGAAACTCTGTAATGAATGCTCTTGTGATCGACACCTTTGAATTCTGTCGGACCAACAGCAGCAAGGCAGGCGTGACGCCTGTCGCTGACATGACCCGCTTGGCCAAGGAGTGTGTAAATCCCTCCGGCGAGATTTCCTGGAAAGCAGTAGGAAGCACCCACAAACTGGGTTTCCCGCAGATGACACTGTCGGTCAACGGCACTGTGCAACTGGCCTGCCAGCGCTGCCTGCAGCCTTACGCTCACCACCTCGATTCGTCGACCGTGCTGATGCTGGGTAAGGATGATGAACAGGCGGACGAAATTGAAGAAACGATAGACGACGAATCGATCGATGTGATCGTCGGCAGTCGCAGTATGGAACTGATGTACCTGGTGGAAGATGAAGCCTTGCTGGCCTTGCCGCAATCGCCGCGTCACGATGTCTGCCCGGATGCCAGCCTGCTGGACAAGGCGAAAAGCGAGAAGATCTCGCCGTTCGACGCTCTGAAGAGCCTCAAATCCGAATAAGTAGTAGTAAAGAACGTGTCAATACGCGGCGAGTAAATCGAGTCTTGGCAAGTTAGCAGTGCAAAGTAGTAGGGCTCGATTCGCATGTTTTATGCCGGTCGATTGTGTTAGAATTTTAGAACTTAAGTATTAGGAGTCATTAACATGGCAGTTCAACAGAACAAAAAATCCCCATCGAAGCGCGGTATGCACCGTTCGCACGATTTCCTGGTTGCTCCGCAACTGGCAATCGAGCCAACCACCGGTGAAACCCACCTGCGTCACCACATCAGCCCTAACGGCTTTTACCGTGGTCGTAAAGTCCTGAAAACCAAAAACGACGAGTAATCGACGCTTTTGCTGGACCCAGAAACAGGCGGTGCTGACTTGTGTAGCATCGCTTTTTCTTTTTTCATCGGCTGCAATTTAGTTTTGCACACCGTCATGTTCCAACGCGGAGTCCGGCTGTTACGGTCCCGCCGCTTGCCATAACAATGACAATCAAAATTTCTATCGACTGCATGGGTGGCGATCATGGCCCGTCGGTCACTATTCCCGCAGCTGTTTCCTTCGTCAAACGCGAACCTGATGCCGAGCTGATTCTTGTTGGTCTCGAAGACGTCATCCGCGCTGAACTGAAGAAACACCACGCCGACGCGCACCCGCGTCTGAGCGTCGTACACGCCTCCGAACAAGTTACCATGGACGATCCGCTGGAAGTGGCCCTGCGCCGCAAGAAGGATTCGTCGATGCGCGTCGCCATCGAGCAAGTCAAGGACGGCAAAGCCCAGGCTTCCGTCTCGGCCGGCAATACCGGCGCGCTGATGGCGGTCGCCCGCTATGTGCTGAAGACCATGAGCGGCGTCGACCGCCCGGCGATCTGCAGCATCATGCCGAATCGAAAAGGCGGCCCGACCTATATGCTGGACCTGGGCGCCAACGTCGATTGCGAACCGCATCACCTGCACCAGTTCGCCATCATGGGCTCGGTGCTGGTGTCGGCCATGGAAAACATCGAACGCCCGACCATCGGCCTGCTCAACGTGGGCACCGAGGACATCAAGGGCAACGATGTGGTCAAGGCCACCAGCAAGCTGCTGCAAGCCGACCATGAGCGCGGCGCACTCAACTTCTACGGCAACGTCGAAGGCAACGACATCTTCAAAGGCACCACCGACATCGTGGTGTGCGACGGTTTCACCGGCAACGTCACGCTCAAGGCCGTGGAGGGCGTAGCCCGTTTCTTTGCCGACACCGTCAAGTCTGAATTCACCCGCAACCCGCTGACCATGTTGAGCGCACTGATCGGCCGCGGCGCACTGAACAACATCAAAAAACGTCTGTCGCCATCGCGTTATAACGGCGCCAGTCTGCTGGGCCTGCGCGGCCTGGTATTCAAGAGCCATGGCGGCGCCGACGCATATTCCTTTGAATGGGCGATCCGACGCGCGTATGATGCTGCAAAAAATGATGTGTTGCCGCATATCTCGACGTTGATCACCGAGTTGATGCCGCGTAGCACCGAAACTCCGGAAGTACCCAGCTCAACTATTTAGTGGACGGTAGAACGGCATGACCTTGTATAGCAAAATTATCGGCACCGGCAGTTATCTGCCGGCCAAGCGCGTGACCAATCAGGAACTGGCCGATCAACTCGCCGCCAAAGGCATCGAGACCTCGGACGAATGGATCACGAGCCGCAGCGGTATCAGCGCGCGCCACTTTGCCGCGCCAGATGAGAAGTCGTCGGACTTGGCGGTGAAGGCCGCCAGACAGGCGCTGGACATGGCGGACATGCAGCCCAACGATATCGACCTGATCATCGTTGCCAGCTCGACGCCGGATTTCTTCGGCAGCTTCCCAAGCACGGCCTGCATCGTGCAGCAAAAACTCGGCATCACCAACCACGGCGCTGCGGTTGACGTACAGGCCGTGTGCAGCGGCTTTGTGTACGCGTTGTCCACTGCCGATGCGTTCATCCGCGCTGGCGTGCACAAGAATGTGCTGGTGATTGGCGCCGAAGTCTTCTCCCGCATTCTTGATTTCAGTGACCGTACCACTTGCGTGCTGTTTGGCGATGGCGCCGGCGCCGTGGTGCTGGGTCCGTCGCAAGAGCCGGGCCTGCTGGCCAGCGCGCTGCACGCGGACGGCCGTCACTCCGACATCCTGTGCATGCCCAACACCTTTGCGGGCGCCACCGCTGGCGAGGCTTATCTGTACATGGACGGTCCGGCCGTATTCAAGATGGCGGTCTCGGTGCTGGAAAAAGTGGCCAATGAAACGCTGAAAAAAGCCGGTATGCAGCAAGACCAGATCGACTGGCTGATTCCGCACCAGGCCAATCTGCGCATCATGAGCGGCACCGCCAAAAAGCTGGGCCTGCCCATGGAAAAAATGGTGGTCACTGTCGATCAGCATGGCAATACCTCGGCAGCCTCGATCCCGCTGGCGCTGGACGCTGCGGTGCGCGATGGCCGTATCCAGCGCGGTCAAAATATCATGATGGAAGGCGTGGGCGGCGGCTTTACCTGGGGCGCTGTGCTGGCGCGTTTTTGACCTGAATTAGAATTAGAGTTCTAACGGACTCAACGGTAGTAGTGCTGTCATGTTTGCATGTTAGCTTTGCAGCCAATAATAAAAGAGATGGAAGAAGTTATGACTAAATTTGCTTTTGTATTCCCAGGCCAGGGTTCGCAAGCGATTGCGATGATGGACGGCTTTGCCGGTAATCCGGTGGTGGCGCAAACCATTGCGGAAGCGTCGGACGCGCTGCAGTTCGATATCGGCAAGCTGATGGCCGAAGGTCCCAAGGAAGAACTGGACCTGACCACCAACACCCAGCCGGTCATGCTGACCGCTGGCGTGGCCGCTTATCGCGCCTGGATCGCTGCGGGCGGCGCTGTGCCGTCGGTGGTAGCGGGCCATAGCCTGGGTGAATACTCGGCGCTGGTGGCCGCCGGCGTGATCGCGTTCAAGGATGCGGTGCCGCTGGTGCGCTTCCGCGCGCAAGCCATGCAGGAAGCGGTGCCGGTTGGTCAAGGCACGATGGCGGTGGTGCTGGGTCTGTCGGACGATGATGTGCGTGCTGCCTGCGCCGAAGCCACTGCGGCTGGCGGCGTGGTGGAAGCGGTCAATTTCAACGCGCCAGCGCAAGTGGTGATTGCCGGTGAAACCGCTGCTGTTGAGCGCGCCTGTGAGATCGCCAAGGGCAAGGGCGCCAAGCGCGCCATGAAGCTGCCGGTGTCGGCGCCGTTCCACTCGTCGCTGCTGAAGCCGGCGTCGGACCGCCTGCGCGACTACCTGGCTGGCATCACGTTCTCGGCGCCGCAGATCCAGCTCATCAACAACGTCGATGTGGCGGTGCTGAGCGACCCGGCCTCGATCAAGGATGCACTGGTACGCCAGGCCGCCGCGCCGGTGCGCTGGGTGGAAACCGTGCAGAAAATCGCTGCCGATGGCATCACCAAAGTGGTAGAGTGCGGCCCGGGCAAGGTGTTGATGGGCCTGACCAAGCGTATCGATGGCAATCTGGTGGGCGATGCCATCTACGATCAGGCTACGCTGGAACGCGTATTGAGCGAGCTCAAGTAAGCGCTTGCGCTTTCAGGCACACTCCGTATTTACTGTAGAAGGACATACATGACTTTAGCAAATCAAGTCGCCCTGGTAACGGGCGCATCGCGCGGCATCGGCAAGGCCATTGCCCAGGAACTGGCGCGCCAGGGCGCGAAAGTGATCGGCACCGCCACCACGGAAGCGGGCGCGGAAGCGATTTCCGCCTACCTGGCCGAGATCGGCGCCGAAGCCGGCAAGGGCATGGTGCTCAACGTCACCAGCGCGGAAGCCTGCGCGGCGATTATCGACGACATCAGCAAGACCTATGGCGCGGTTGGCATTCTGGTCAACAACGCCGGCATCACGCAAGACCAGCTGGCGATGCGGATGAAGGATGAGGAGTGGGACAACGTCATTGCCACCAACCTGAGTTCGGTAGGTCGCCTGTCGCGCGCCGTGCTGCGCGGCATGATGAAGGCCAAGACCGGCCGCATCATCAACATCACTTCGGTGGTGGCATCGTCCGGCAATCCGGGCCAGATCAACTACGCTGCCGCCAAGGCCGGCGTGGAAGGCATGACGCGCGCGCTGGCGCGTGAAATCGGCAGCCGCAACATCACGGTCAACAGTGTGGCGCCGGGCTTTATCGATACCGACATGACCAAGGCGCTGGGCGAAGACCAGCATGCCGCCTTGCTGACCCAGATTCCGCTGGCACGCCTCGGCAAGCCTGAGGATATCGCCGCAGCGGTCGCCTTCCTGGCGTCGCCGCAAGCCGCTTATATTACCGGCACCACCCTTCACGTGAACGGCGGTATGTATATGAACTGATTAGAATAGGCAAAATAAAGCTTATTCAAATCTTTTAGTAGTGATTTCAGAGTAGTTAGCAGCAGACACTGAAATTAGTTTTTCAGCGCGCAAACCTGATAAAATGCGCGCTTTCCGTAACAAACAAAATGGAGCCATAACATGTCGGATATCGAACAACGCGTTAAGAAAATCGTCGCTGAACAACTGGGCGTCGCAGAAGCAGACATCAAAACCGAGTCCTCGTTCGTCGACGACCTGGGCGCTGACTCGCTGGACACCGTTGAACTGGTGATGGCCCTGGAAGACGAGTTCGAAATGGAAATCCCGGACGAACAAGCAGAAAAAATCACCACCGTGCAGCAAGCGATCGACTACGCTACTGCGCACGTCAAGGCGTAATTTCTGCCCGATCGACTTTAGGAGAATCGCTTGAGAGGTTCTAAAAACCGTCGTGTTGTCATTACCGGCCTGGGCGCCGTCACCCCGATCGGCAATAACATTGCCGATACCTGGGCGGCGGCGACCGAGGGCAAATCCGGTATTGCCACCATCACCAAGTTTGACGCAACAGCTTTCAGCACCCGCTTTGCCGGCGAAGTCAAAGGCTTCAATATTGAAGACTACATCTCGGCCAAGGAAGCCCGCCACATGGATACCTTTATCCATTACGGCATGGCGGCGGGGATTCAAGCTGTGAACGACTCTGGCCTGGTCGTCACCGAAGAGAACGCCGATCGTATCGGCGTGCTGGTCGGTTCGGGCATCGGCGGCCTGCCGATGATCGAAGAACAGAAGGAAGATTACGACAAGCGCGGTCCGCGCCGTATCTCGCCGTTCTTCGTGCCTGCCTCGATCATCAATATGATCTCGGGCAACCTGTCGATCAAATATGGCATGCGTGGTCCTAACCTGTCGATCGTCACGGCTTGCACCACCGGCCTGCATTGCATCGGCGCCGCTGCTCGTCTGATCGAGTACGGCGATGCGGATGTGATGGTGGCGGGTGGCGCGGAATCGACCGTGTCGCCGCTGGGCCTGGGCGGTTTCGCCTCGGCCAAGGCGCTGTCGTCGCGCAATGACGATCCGGCTACCGCTTCCCGTCCATGGGATACGGACCGTGATGGTTTCGTGCTCGGCGAAGGCGCTGGCGTGATGGTGCTCGAAGAGTATGAACACGCCAAAGCGCGCGGCGCCAAGATCTACGCGGAAGTGCTGGGCTTCGGCATGAGCGCAGATGCGTATCACATGACCTCGCCTCTGGAAGACGGCAGCGGTGGCAGCAAGTCGGCGCAAGCCGCCCTGGCCAACGCCGGCATCAATCCGGACCAGGTGCATTATGTGAACGCGCACGGCACCTCGACGCCGCAAGGCGACGTGGCGGAAGTGCAGGGCATCAAGCGCACTTTCGGCGACCATGCCAAGAAGCTGGTGGTCAACTCCACCAAGTCGATGACGGGTCACCTGCTGGGTGGCGCGGGCGGTCTGGAATCGGTGTTCACGGTACTGGCGGTGCACCACCAGGTGTCGCCACCGACCATCAACCTGTTCAATCAGGACCCGGCCTGCGATCTGGACTTCTGCGCCAATGTGGCCCGCGACATGAAGATCGATTACGCGTTGAAAAACTCGTTCGGCTTCGGCGGTACCAATGGCAGCCTGTTGTTCGGCAAGTTCACTGGCTAAAAAGTTTAACTCCGCGTTGAACTAATTCTCCGCTCGCCTTGTCCAAACAAGGTGAGCGAGAATTCGGCGCCGGCATCCGCTGGCGCCAGAATTGCCCGGCTTTACACCGGCGTTCCTACGTCGTATTCCCCGTTTTTTTAATGTGTTTGTGGTGCTGCCGTCATGTCGATCGCGGTGTCTGCCATCGTTCGCCCCTCGCGTGGCCTGCGCTTAGCGCACGCCGGCTTGTGTTGCTGCGTGCTGGCGTCTGCCGCCGTGTGTTCCGGCGTGGTGGCGCCCTTGCTGTGCCTGTTGGCAGCGGTGCTGGGGTGGATGTGCGGCCGTCCGCGCGCTATCGCGCGGCAGCTTGATATCTCGGGTATCGGCCAGTTGCGGCTGGCGTTATACCAGCACAGCGGCACGGCGTTGCAACTGCAGGATGGCTCGACCTTGTGGCCGCGCCTGCTGTTGCTACGCCTGGGCGATGAGTCCGGTTGCGTGCAAACCCTGGTGGTGCTGCCGGATAGCGTGGCGCCACACGAGTGGCGCGCGCTGGCACTGGCATGCCGCGCCGCCGCGCGCGGCGAAATAAACACGCCGGCAGTGTGAACTTCTTGCAGCGGGCTAACTCTATAGCATTAGGGCCGCAAAACGCGGGCCGCGCTGCAGGCCACCAAGGAATGCAGGAGTGATGACAGAACGCGAGTGCGACCAGTTGCTGGTCGAGCGGGTCAGGGCGGGTGATAAGCAGGCGTTTGATTTGCTGGTGGCGAAGTACCAACGCCGGCTGATGCGCCTGCTGTCACGCATCGTGCATGATCCAGCCGAAGCGGAGGATGTGGTGCAGGAGAGTTTTATCAAGGCCTACCGGGCGTTGCGGCACTTTCGTGGCGACTCGGCCTTCTACACCTGGTTGTACCGCATCGGCATCAATACCGCTAAAAACTTCCTGGCGACCCAGGGACGGCGCGCACCCACGTCCAGCGATGGCGAGCACGACCCGGCGGACGGGTTTAACGACGGCGAGCATCTGCGCGACATTAATACGCCGGAGTCCATGTTGGCCAGCAAGCAGATCGCCCAGACCGTGAATGCGGCGATGGATGCCTTGCCGGTGGATTTGCGTACTGCCATTGCCCTGCGTGAAATCGAGGGCTTGAGCTATGAGGAAATTTCCGACATCATGGCTTGTCCGATCGGCACGGTGCGCAGCCGTATTTTCCGTGCCCGCGAGGTCATCGCTGAAAAACTCAAACCCTTGCTGGACAAGCCGGTAGACAAGCGTTGGTAGGAAGGCGTGATGGACACCCACAAAAAACTGCGTGAGCATATTTCGGCGCTGGCTGACGGTGAATTGCCGGAGAGCGAGCGCGAACTGGCCCTGGCCGCACTGTCGACGCCGGAAGGGCGCGCTGCCTGGCAAGCCTACCAGCTGGCGGGCGATGCATTGCGCGCCGCGCCGGGCGCCGAACTGGGTGACGGCTTCCAGTCCCGGCTGGCCGCGCGCCTGGCGCTGGAGCCTGTCTGTGCAACGACCCCGGAAGAACCGGTTTCAGCCATCATTGCTCCTTAAGTAGATACCTTTATAATCATTTCGCGCATACGGTAAGCGATTTTTCGCTTACCATGTGCTAGCCTCACGTCGCGCTTATTGTTTATAGAGTATTTATAGAGATCGATACTGTCCATGAAAAATAACTTCTCTGCTGGTCGTCAAACTCTTTCCGCGCTGGTACTCGGCGCAAGCTTGTGGATGTCCCTGGGCATGTCGCCCGCCACGGCAGCCTCGCCGGTCACCGGCGCCGTGATTGGCCTGCCGGACTTTGCCGACCTGGTGGACCGCGTCGGTCCGGCGGTGGTCAATATTCGCACCACCGAACGCCCCAAACAAAACAACCGTGCCAATGGCCTGCCTGCTGATGACGAGATGCAGGAACTGCTGCGCCGCTTCTTCGGTGGCAATATCCCGTCGCCGAATGGCCGCGGCCCACGCCGCCAGGCGCCGTCCGATGAGCCGGTCCAGCGCGGCGTCGGTTCCGGTTTCATCCTGTCGGCCGACGGCTATGTGATGACCAACGCGCACGTGGTCGATGGCGCCGATGAAGTGTTCGTCACCTTGACCGACAAGCGCGAATTCAAGGCCAAGGTGCTGGGCGCTGATGCGCGCACCGACGTCGCCGTGCTGAAAATCGAAGGCGAAAAGCTGCCCTTCCTGCTGATGGGCGATTCGGACAAGATCCGCGCCGGCGAGTGGGTGATTGCGATTGGCTCGCCATTCAACCTGGAAAACACGGTCACCGCCGGCATTATCTCGGCCAAAGCGCGCGACACCGGCGAATACCTGCCGCTGATCCAGAGCGATGTGGCAGTCAATCCTGGCAACTCGGGCGGCCCGCTGATTAATATGCGTGGCGAAGTGATTGGCATTAACTCGCAGATTGCGACGCTGTCGGGCGGCTCGAACGGCATTTCGTTTGCCGTGCCGATCAACGAAGCCATGCGTGTTTCGGAGCAGCTCAAGAAGAGCGGCAAGGTGACGCGCGGCCGTATTGGCGTGCAGATTGGCGAAGTCAGTAAGGAAGTGGCGGAATCGCTGGGCCTGAAGTCGGCCCAGGGCGCGGAAGTTTCGCTGGTGGAGCCGGGCGGTCCTGCGGACAAGGCTGGCATCAAGGCGGGTGACATCATCCTGAAATTCAATGGCACCACCGTCAATCGTTCGTCCGACCTGCCGCGTCTGGTGGGCGACACCGAGCTCAACTCCAAGGCCACGATCACCATTTGGCGCAAGGGTGCTGAGCAGACCCTGCCGGTGACGGTGGCGGAACTGGATGCCGACAAGCCGGCCAAGGGCGGCAAAGGCAAGGGCGGCAAGGCGGAGCCCGAGGTCAGCAAGGCCAACGCGCTGGGTCTGAAGGTCAGCGATCTGAGCGACGAGCAGAAAAAAGAGCTCAATCTCAGCGGTGGCGTGGTGATTGAAGCGGCGGAAGGCGTCGCTGCACGTGCCCAGTTGCAAGAGGGTGATGTATTGCTGCAGCTGAATAACATCGAGATCAAGGACGCCAAGCAGTTCAACGCGGCGGTGGCCAAGCTGGATCCGAAAAAGCCGTCGGTGCTGCTGGTGCGCCGCGACGACACGACCCGCTTCATCTCGCTGCGTCCAACCGCAAAATAAACGTCTTCCCCGCGCAGGCGGGGATCCATGCTGAATTTGCTCCGTATGGATCCCCGCTGTCGCGAGGACGACGCGCCGCCTATGCAATTTACCCTGTATTCCCGCAGTTATTGTCATTTATGCCAGGACATGCTGGACGCGCTGCTGCTGTTGCAAACCCCGCAGCAGCCGTTCAGTGTGAACGTGATCGATATCGACCAGGCCAACGACCCCGTTCTGCTGGCGCGCTACGACGAACTGGTGCCCGTGCTGTTTGCCGATCTGGACCAGCCCGAGCTCTGCCACTACTTCCTGGACGAAGCCAAAGTGCGCGAATTGCTGAAAAAATAAGCATTACTGCATCCTATTTGCATTTCGCACTGCATAAGTCGGCCTTTCCCCTCTGAAATCCGGTAAAATGCCGGGGGTATAAAATGTCTTCAAGGCGCTCGCCAGGGCACAATGCCCCGCTCGGAGCGCTTTTTTTGTATTGCGCGAGCCTGCGCGCCTCTCTTCGTCGCTATTCGTTTTTGAATTTTTGTTAATGAACAACATACGTAATTTCTCCATCATCGCCCACATCGACCACGGCAAATCGACGCTGGCTGACCGCATCATTCAGCTGTGCGGCGGCCTGTCCGACCGCGAGATGGAAGCCCAGGTGCTTGACTCGATGGATCTGGAGCGCGAGCGCGGCATTACGATCAAAGCGCAAACCGCCGCCCTGCAGTACAAGGCCCGCGATGGCGTGGTCTACAACCTGAACCTGATTGACACCCCGGGCCACGTCGACTTCTCGTATGAAGTGTCGCGCTCGCTGTCGGCCTGCGAAGGCGCGCTGCTGGTGGTCGATGCCTCGCAAGGCGTGGAAGCTCAGACCGTGGCCAACTGCTACACCGCGCTGGACCTGGGCGTGGAAGTGGTGCCGGTGCTGAACAAGATCGACTTGCCTAACGCTGATCCGCCGAGCGCGATTGCCGAAATCGAAGACGTGATCGGGATTGAAGCCGGCGACGCCGTGCATTGCTCGGCCAAGACCGGCCTGGGCGTGGAAGACGTGCTGGAATCGATCATCGCCAAAGTACCACCACCGAAAGGTGATCCGAGCGCGCCGCTGCAGGCGCTGATCGTCGACTCGTGGTACGACGCCTACGTGGGTGTGGTGATGCTGGTGCGCGTGGTCAACGGCACGCTGAAACCAAAAGAAAAAATCAAACTGATGGCCACCGACTCGGTGCAGCTGGTCGAAGACGTCGGCGTCTTCTCGCCGCGCTCGTTCTCGCTGCCACAGTTGTCGGCGGGCCAGGTGGGCTTCGTGATTGCCGGCATCAAGGAACTGAAAGCGGCGAAAGTGGGCGACACCATCACGCTGGCGTCCGCTCCGGCACCGGCGCCACTGCCCGGCTTCAAGGAAGTGCAGCCGCAGGTGTTTGCGGGTCTGTTCCCGGTCGAGGCCAACCAGTACGACGCGCTGCGCGACTCGCTGGAAAAACTGAAACTGAACGACGCCGCGTTGATGTACGAGCCGGAAGTGTCGCAGGCGCTGGGCTTCGGCTTCCGCTGCGGCTTCCTGGGCCTGCTGCACATGGAAATCGTGCAGGAGCGTCTGGAACGCGAATTCGACATGGACCTGATCACCACCGCGCCGACCGTGGTGTATGAGGTCGAGATGCGCGACGGCTCCGTCATCAAGGTAGACAATCCGTCGCGTATGCCGGAAACCACCAAGATCAACGAGATCCGCGAACCGATCGTCACGGTCAACCTGTACATGCCGCAAGAGTACGTGGGCTCGGTGATTACGCTGTGTATCGGCAAGCGTGGTGTGCAGATGGACATGGCTTATCACGGCCGCCAGGTCAAGCTGGTCTACGAAATGCCGATGGGCGAGATCGTGCTGGACTTCTTTGACAAGCTCAAGTCCACCTCGCGCGGCTATGCCTCGATGGACTACGAGTTCAAGGAATACCGCCCGGCCGACGTGGTCAAGGTGGACATGCTGATCAACGGCGAGAAAGTCGATGCGCTGGCGATTATCGTTCACCGTTCCAACTCGGCCTACCGTGGCCGCCAGGTGGCCGCCAAGATGCGCGAACTGATTCCACGCCAGATGTTCGACGTGGCGATTCAGGCGGCCATCGGCGTCAACGTGATCTCGCGTGAAAACGTCAAGGCGCTGCGTAAAAACGTGTTGGCCAAGTGCTACGGCGGTGACGTCAGCCGTAAGAAGAAACTGCTGGAAAAACAAAAAGCCGGTAAGAAACGCATGAAACAAGTGGGCTCGGTGGAGATTCCACAAGAAGCGTTCCTGGCGATCTTACAAGTGGATGAGAAATGAACCTGCAAATAATCTTAGGTAATTTTGCATTAATCCTGTTCGTACTCATGGTGGTCACGGGCGTGATCTGGTTCCTGGACGTGTTCTACCTGGCCAAGCAGCGCCGTGCCGCGGCCGACCGCGCGCTGGCCGAGTATGACGCCCGCAACGCCAGGCTGACGGCCGATGGCGTCAAGATCGACAACACTGGCAACCGCGCCCAGCTGGAAGCCGGCATCCTGCGCCAGCCGACCTGGATCGAATACTCGGGCAGCTTCTTCCCGGTGATCGCGCTGGTCTTCTTCCTGCGCTCCTTCCTGTTTGAGCCATTCAAGATTCCATCGTCGTCGATGGTGCCAACGCTGCTGGTTGGCGACCTGATCCTGGTGAACAAGTTCACCTACGGCATCCGTCTGCCGGTCATCAACCAGAAGATCGTGCAGATCAATGATCCGCAGCGCGGTGACGTCATGGTGTTCAAATATCCGATGGATATGAGCCAGGATTACATCAAGCGCGTGGTTGGCGTGCCCGGTGATAAAATCACGTATGAAAACAAGCGCTTAACCGTGAATGGCGTGGAAGTGAAATACACCACGCTGGATGACTACCTCAATGACGAGCGTCTTGTTTATAACAAGCAATTCGAGGAAAACCTGACTGGTGTCAGCCATCGCATCCTGAACGACGAAAGCAAGCCGACCTACAACCGCGACAGCGTGTTCCCGTTCCCGAACAGCGAAGCGTGCACCTACCGTTCGGAAGGCTTTAGCTGCGTAGTGCCGGCAGGCAACTACTTCATGATGGGCGACAACCGCGACAATAGTATGGACAGCCGCTACTGGGGCTTTGTGCCGGATAAGAATATTGTCGGTAAGGCAATTGTTGTGTGGATGAACCTGGGTAATCTGCGCCGCATCGGCAGCATTCACTAATCTGCACTGGGTCGAAAGGGACTAAGATGCAAACACGGCAGAAGGGTATTTCGCTGGTGGGCCTGATTGTGATTCTGGCGCTGCTGGGCATGGTGCTGGTGCTGGGGTTGAAAATCGTCCCGACCTACACCGAATACCGTGCGGTCCAGAATGCCATCGTCACGGCCAAAGGGGCGGGCGGTTCTGTCGTGGACATTCAGAAGTCGTTTGATGCCAGTGCGGTGGCGGGCTATATCAGCTCGATCAACAGCCGCGATCTGATTATTGAAAAAGTCAACGGCGAAACGGAAATCAGCTTCGCCTACGAAAAGAAAATCCCGCTGGTCGGACCGGCCAGCCTGTTGCTTGAATATGAAGGCACCACCGCCAAGAGTGGCGCCAAACCCGCGAAAACCGAATAAAGAACACAATGAATCTCCAGTTATTGCAAACTCGCTTAAGCTATACGTTCCAGGATGCTGGTCTTTTGCAGCAGGCCCTGACGCACCGTAGCCATAGCAGCGTGCATAACGAACGACTGGAGTTCCTCGGTGATTCGATCCTGAACTGCGTGGTGGCCTCGATCCTGTACGACCGTTACCTGGATATCGACGAAGGCGACCTGTCGCGTTTGCGCGCCAACCTGGTCAAGCAGCAGTCGCTGTTTGAGATCGCCCAGAAGCTCGAGCTGTCGCAGTTCCTGCGCCTGGGCGAGGGCGAGCTGAAATCGGGCGGCTTCCGCCGTCCATCGATCCTGGCCGACACGCTGGAAGCGCTGCTGGGTGCGATTTATATCGACGGCGGCTTCAATCAGGCGCGCGATGTGATCCGCTCTTTCTACATTCCGATCCTGGATTCGGTCGACCCGCAGACCCTGGGCAAGGATGCCAAGACGCTGCTGCAGGAATTCCTGCAGTCGAAGAAAATCTCCCTGCCGCAGTACAATGTGATTGCCACCCATGGCGCCGCGCACAGCCAGGAGTTCGAGATCGAGTGCCTGGTGCCCAAGCTCGGCATCCAGGTGTTTGGCCGTGGCGGCAGCCGCCGTGCCGGCGAACAGGCCGCTGCCAAACTGGCGCTGGAAGTCGCCGAACAGGCGCTGCAAAAAGCGCCTGCCGCAGTCCGCAAGTCCAAGCCGCGCGCAGCCCAACTCAAGCTGGCCGGCATCGCCACCGTGCAGACCAACGATGGCGCCAACCCGCCTTCGTCTGCCAAGGCAGCCAATAAATAAAAGAGAAATACCATGACCACCGAACAGACCTCCGCCGCCAACTACCGTTGCGGCTATATCGCCATTGTGGGCCGCCCTAACGTCGGCAAATCCACGCTGATGAATACGCTGATTGGCGCCAAGGTCAGCATCACCTCGCGCAAGGCGCAGACCACGCGCCACCGCATTACCGGCATCCAGACCTACGACGATGCCCAGTTCATTTACGTCGATACGCCGGGCTTCCAGACCCGCCACGCGAATGCGCTGAACAAGAACCTCAACAAGACCGTCACCAATACGCTGATCTCGTCGGACCTGATCCTGTTTGTGATCGAGGCGGGCACCTTTGGCCCGGCCGACCAGCAGGTGCTGGATCTGCTGCCAACTGAAGTACCGGTGATCCTGGTCATCAACAAGGCCGACCGCGTCAAAGACAAGGCCGCGCTGATGCCGTTTGCGCAGCAGGTGGCGTCCAAGTTCAACTTCGCTGCCATCGTGCCGGTATCGGCCAAGCTGCGCTTCCAGCTGGATGGTCTGGAAAAAGAACTCAAGCAGTTCCTGCCGGAGAACGAAGCGATCTTCGGACCAGACGACATCACCGACCGCAGCGAGAAGTTCATGGCCTCGGAAATCGTGCGTGAAAAGCTGTTCCGCTTTGTTGGCGATGAACTGCCGTACACCAGCACGGTGCTGATCGAGAAGTTTGAGCAAGAGGGCGATCTGCGCCGCGTTTTTGCCGCCATCCTGGTCGAGCGTGACACGCACAAGTCCATGATCATCGGGAACAAGGGCGCACGCCTCAAGGAAGTGTCGACGCAAGCTCGCATGGACATGGAAAAGCTGTTCGGCGGTACCGTGTACCTGGAGATCTGGGTCAAGGTGAAATCCGGCTGGGCAGATAACGAAGCCGGTCTGCGCGCTTACGGTTACGAGTAAGCGGGTTCACACCACTAGCATGTCCACCACGCCAGACGCCACCCTGGAAGCGCCGCCTGAAGCGGCGCCGGTGGCTGCTGTTGCACCTGCCGCTGCTGCAGCCAAGCGCCCGCGCGCACCGTCGCGCGAACGCACCGTCGGCACCAAGGTCGCTGGCCAGCCGGCCTTCGTCCTGCACAGCTATCCCTACAAAGAAACCAGCCTGATTATCGACCTGTTCACGCGCGACTTCGGCCGCGTGGCCTTGATCGCCAAGGGCGCCAAGCGTCCGCACTCGCAGTTGCGCGGCGTGCTGCAAACCTTCCAGCCTTTATCCTCCAGCTGGGTTGGCAAATCCGAACTCCGTACCCTGACCGATGCCGAATGGATCGGCGGCATGCTGCCGCTCGAGAAAACCGCGCTGCTGTGCGGCTTCTACCTCAACGAACTGCTGGTCAAACTGCTGGCGCGCGACGACGCCCATCCGGCCCTGTTCGACCACTACGTCTCGACCTTGAACCAGTTGGCGCATAATGAACCTGCGTCCATCGTCTTGAGAAAATTCGAACGGACCTTACTTAAAGAGACAGGCGTTGCCGCCGACTTCACACGCTGTGTGGAGACGCGCCGTCCGGTGCAGGCCGGCGTGGTGTATGTGGTCGATCCCGAACGCGGTCCGCGTCCGGAGCGCGCTGCGGATCCCTGGCCACGCGTGGCCGGCAAAACCCTGCTGGATATGGAATGTGAAAATTACGAGGACGCCGCCACGCAAGCCCAAAGCAAGCAGCTGATGCGCTTCCTGGTCGCCCACCATCTCAATGGCGCGCCCTTGAATACCCGCCAGATCCTGATCGATCTGTCCCAGTTATAGAACGAGATTACGACAATGAGCTTTCTGCAACCCTCTGGCACCATCATCGACCTTGGCGTGAACATCGACCACGTCGCCACCTTGCGCAACGCACGCGGTACGCAGTATCCGGACCCGATCCGCGCCGCGCTGCTGGCCGAGCAGGCCGGCGCCGACTGCATCACGCTGCACCTGCGCGAAGACCGCCGCCACATCAAGGACGCCGACGTCATCGCGCTGGCGCCGCAGCTGCTGACCCGCATGAACCTGGAAGCCGCAGTGACGCAGGAAATGATCGACTTCGCCTGCAAGATCAAGCCGGCCGACGTCTGCCTGGTGCCGGAGAAGCGCACCGAAGTGACCACCGAAGGCGGCCTGGATGTCGTCGGTCACTACAACGCCGTCGAGCGCGCGGTGAAGCAGCTGCAGGCCGAAGGCATCCGCGTCAGCCTGTTCATCGACGCGGAAGAAGCGCAGATGGACGCTACCGCGTCGCTGGGCGCACCGGTGATCGAACTGCACACCGGCCGCTATGCCGACACCGAAGGCGCCGAACAGGCGGCGGAACTGGAACGCATCCGCCGCGGCGTGGTGTATGGCGTCAGCAAGGGTCTGAAGGTCAACGCCGGCCATGGCCTGCACTACACCAACGTGCAGGCGATTGCCGCGATTCCGGAAATCGCAGAACTCAACATCGGCCACGCTATCGTCGCCCACTCGGTCTTCGTCGGCTGGGAAAACGCGGTGCGTGAAATGAAGGCTATCATGGTCTCGACCCGCATCGGCGCGCGCAAATGATTTACGGTATCGGCACCGATATCTGCAAGATCCCGCGCATCGAGGCCGCGCTGGCGCGCCATGGCGACCGTTTTGCGCAGAAGATCCTCGGGCCGCAGGAATTTCAGAAGTATTTGGCGCGCAAGGCCAAGAACCCGGTGCGTGGCATCCGCTTTGTCGCCACGCGGTTCGCGGCCAAGGAAGCCTTCTCCAAAGCCATCGGCCTGGGCATGCGTATGCCCATGACCTGGCCGGCCGCGCAGATGCTCAATGCGCCCAGCGGCAAGCCGGTCATCGTATGCAGCGGCGTACTAAAAGAGTTCATGGAAAAGAACAAGCTGACCGCACAGGTGACCGTCAGCGACGAGGAGGATTACGCCGTCGCTTTCGTCATCGTCGAGCAAGCCCACTGAGACGAAGTAATGACTGATCTGGAAGCCAAGCCGGACCCGCGTGAGCTGGTCCTCGCCACCGTCGCCAAACTGCCCAACCTGCCGGGCGTCTACCGCTATTTCGACGCCGAGGATAAAGTCCTCTATGTCGGCAAGGCGCGCGACCTGAAGAAGCGCGTCTCGAGCTACTTCCAGAAAAACCTGAGCAGCCCGCGCATCGCCATGATGGTCGAACGCATCGCGCGGCTGGAGACCACCGTCACGCACAGCGAGGCGGAGGCGCTGATCCTTGAGAATAACCTCATCAAGGCACTGAGCCCGCGCTACAACATCCTGTTCCGCGATGATAAATCGTATCCGTATCTGAAGATCACGGGCGGCGATGCACCGCGCATGGTCTACTACCGCGGCGCCGTCGACAAGAAGAACCAGTATTTCGGGCCTTTCCCAAGTTCGTGGGCGGTAAAGGAATCCATGCAGATTCTGCAGAAGGTATTCCAGATCCGCACCTGCGAGGAGAGCGTCTATGCCAACCGCACGCGCCCCTGCCTGCTGCACCAGATCGGCCGCTGCAGCGCGCCGTGCGTGGACCTGATCAGCAACGACGACTACAAGCTGGACGTGGAAAACGCCGCGCGCTTCCTGCGCGGCCGTCAGTCTGAAGTCCTGGAAGACCTGGAAAAGAAAATGCACGCCTATGCGGCTGACCTGAAGTTCGAACAGGCAGCATCGGTGCGCAACCAGATCCAGTCGCTGTCGCGCGTGCTGCACCAGCAAAGCATGGAAACCACGGGCGACGCCGATGTCGACATCATCGCCGTGCTGGTGCAGGGCGGACGTGCCTGCGTCAACCTGGCCATGGTGCGCGGCGGCCGCCACCTGGGTGACCGCGCCTACTTCCCGACGCACCTCAGCGATGCCGAGGCGATTGCCGAAAACGCGATTGAGGTCGAAGTGCTGGCCGCCTTCCTGGCGCAGCACTATGCCGACAAGTTCATCCCCGGCACGCTGATCCTGAACATCGAGTTCGATCATCCGGCACTGATACAGGCCTTGCAGGAGCAGTGCGGCCACCGCATCAATCTGATCTTCCAGCCGCAGGACCAGCGCCGCAAATGGCTGGAGCTGGCGCAGAAGGGCGCCGAGATCTCACTGGCGCGGCTGCTGTCCGAACAGGGCTCGCAGCAATCGCGCACGCGCGCGCTGGTTGAGGCCCTGCAGTTGGAGCCGGAAGATATCGACACCTTGCGTGTGGAGTGCTTCGACATTTCGCACACGCAGGGCGAAGCGACGCAGGCTTCGTGCGTGGTATTCCATCACCACCAGATGCAGAACGGCGAATACCGCCGCTACAACATCAACGACATCACGCCAGGCGACGATTACGCCGCCATGCGCCAGGTGCTGTACCGCCGCTACGAGAAGGTCGCCAATGGCGACGGCGTGATGCCAGACGTGGTGCTCATCGACGGCGGCAAGGGCCAGATCGAAATGGCGCGCCAGGTGTTTGCCGAGCTGGGGCTCGACATCAGCCTGATCGTCGGCGTGGCCAAAGGGGAGGGGCGCCGAGTCGGCCTGGAGACGCTGATGTTCGTCGACGGCCGGCCGTCGCAGGAGCTGGGCAAGGAATCGGCCGCGCTGATGCTGGTGGCGCAGATCCGCGACGAGGCCCACCGCTTTGCCATCACCGGCATGCGCGCCAAGCGTGCCAAGACGCGCCAGACCTCGCGCTTGGAGGAAATCGAAGGCATCGGCGCCAAGCGGCGCCAGCGCCTGCTGGCCCGCTTTGGCGGCCTGCGCGGCGTTGTGAACGCCAGCGTGGAAGATCTGAAAACAGTTGAAGGTATCTCCAGCGCGTTGGCGGAAGAGATCTACAAACAGCTGCATTGAGTGGGCAGGGAAGCAACGGTGCTGGTTTAATATGCCCCGTCAAGGTAGACTAGCGGCGCATTATAAATTTTCACGGCCGCACTTTATTTTGAGCTTATGCCTTTCAATATTCCGATTCTGTTGACCTGGTTGCGCGTTGCGCTGATTCCGCTGGTGGTGGGCGTCTACTACCTTCCCACCAATGTGCTGCCGGTGTCGGATCAGAACCTGGCGGCCACGCTGGTGTTCATCATCGCCGCAGTGACCGACTGGTTCGACGGCTTCCTGGCCCGCCGCTGGAATCAGACCTCGGCGTTTGGCGCCTTCCTCGATCCGGTGGCCGATAAGCTCATGGTGGCCGGCGCCTTGCTGGTGCTGGTGCAGCTGGACCGCGCCAATGCCGTCATGTCCTTCATCATCATTGGCCGCGAGATCGCCATTTCGGCGCTGCGCGAGTGGATGGCGCAGATTGGCGCGTCCAAGTCGGTGGCCGTGAGTTCGCTGGGCAAAATCAAAACCACCGCACAGATGACCGCGATTCCGCTGCTGCTGTTCCATGACGTGCTGTGGGGCGCCATCGACAGCCAGTTCTGGGGCGCGCGCCTGCTGGAGGTGGCGGCGGTGCTGACCGTGTGGTCGATGTTCTACTACCTGCGTCTGGCATGGCCGCTGATCAAGGAAAAATCCGGTCAGATCTAATCGTATAAACAATATTTTTGATTCGGCAAATTTTTACCATTGACAGGCTCTATAGAACCTCTATAATGCTGGCCTGTTGTTGATGACGACGAAGCAAAGCGGGAGTAGCTCAGTTGGTAGAGCGCAACCTTGCCAAGGTTGAGGTCGAGAGTTCGAGACTCTTCTCCCGCTCCAAACGACGTGATCAAAAACAAGTAGTACTAGCAAAAACAACAGTCACCTGTTATGATGCTGGACTCGAAATGCGGGAGTAGCTCAGTTGGTAGAGCGCAACCTTGCCAAGGTTGAGGTCGAGAGTTCGAGACTCTTCTCCCGCTCCAGTTTCTCCGGAAGCTGAGTGGCGTAGTAAAAAGTAGTAACACTCCATGCGGGAGTAGCTCAGTTGGTAGAGCGCAACCTTGCCAAGGTTGAGGTCGAGAGTTCGAGACTCTTCTCCCGCTCCAGAATTTCGGGTGGCAGCGTAACCGGCTGTTATCCCAGTAAAGTACCTTTGGCGAGGTAGCAAAGCGGTTATGCAGCGGCCTGCAAAGCCGTCTAGGTCGGTTCGACTCCGATCCTCGCCTCCAAAGCTCCTAAGCGGGAGTAGCTCAGTTGGTAGAGCGCAACCTTGCCAAGGTTGAGGTCGAGAGTTCGAGACTCTTCTCCCGCTCCAAAATACAGAAGGGCAGCCGATGTGGCTGCCCTTTTTGCATTCCGTAATGTTAATTTGCATTGAAAATTGACCCATCTTTGGACTGCCCCCCTCGGGCTGGACCAATCGGGTCTCCAGATTTAAGCCGCTTGGCGAGCGAGTTGTGCTTCGAATTTGTTGGGTGATTGATAGCCTAGCGCCGAATGCATGCGCCGCTCGTTATAAATCTGTTCGATGAAATACGGCAGCCTATTGACAACATCACGGAACGTCTCGAAGCCGGCCAGATAAACTTCCTCGACCTTCAAGGTCTTCATAAAGCTCTCCGCCTGCGCATTATTGTAAGGGTTTGCCGGTGCACTCATCGAACCGATCAAACCAAACTGCGCCAGCGCATCACGATACAGCCTGCTGGCGTATTGGCACCCTCTGTCCGTGTGATGGATGCAGGTGCCTGCTGGTGGCTGCCTTGCCACGTAGGCCGCATTCAATGCGGCCAATGCCAGGGGCGTATCGATCTGCCGCGACAAGGCATAGCGAATGACTTTACGGCTACAGGCATCGAGAATAACTGCCAGGTAAACGAACCCGGCTGCAACGCGGATATACGTAATATCTGCAACCCATACGCGGTCTGGTTCTGTCTGGATATTGTTACGATACAGGTTCGGATACACACACAAATCGGCCTCGAAACCTTTTGCCGATTTGAAGCGGCGCCTACGATGGGCATGCAAATCGTGGATGTCGTTGATCAGGCTGACCAAAGCCAAGTCATCCATCTGCCGTTCCGCAGCACTTGGTCGATAATAGTAGGTGCTCCGAGGCAGGTCGATCACTTGGCAGCCCCGTCGGATGGAGCAGGCCTCGGGCCGCTGACGATCGATGATGTCTCGTTGTCGCTCACGAGTCGCAGCCGAGGTGTTTTTTTAAGGAGGTCCAGCTCCATTGCGAGCTGGCCAACCTTGCGCTCCAGGGCTGCAATATGGGCCTCGTATTCAACCATGGTAGCTGCGGCGGATTCTTCCAAATCCAGCTCACCGCGATCAAACTGCGTTAGCCACATCTGCATGAGATTGGCTGACAGGTTGTGCGTCTTCAACGCTTCCCGGCGTCCGACTTTGCCACTACGAACATCGGTGCAGACTTGAATTTTAAATTGCAGGCTATGCCGCCGGTATGGTCCTCTAACTGACATGGTGTCGCTCCTCTTGTGAAGGCTCGACAAGCGTATCACTTCATCTTGCTACCTTGGTCCAGCCCAAGGGGTTCAGTCCATCCAGGCAGTGGAAGGCGGGTCAATCGGAGTGGGTCAATTCCGCGAGCAAACGAACATCCAGACAGCAGTGGATGGACATTATTTAAGCAAAATAACGCCATTTGAGGCATGAAGCCATGGCGACATAAGCCTAAGTTAAGGCGCGCAACCGTCGAAACTCCCGCGTTTCAGCAAAAAATGCTGAAAAGCGGGAAAAGGGAGCGGCTGTTGTGAACACTAAACAGGGCACCCATAACGAAGCGCCCAATGTAAGCGTAAGCTTGTATTTACAGCAATCATTTCCCGTTCCGGATTTCCCAAATCATTCTTGAAATGTCCTTTGCGGCAGAGTGGCCCGATTTAAAATCAGATCGGGAAAAAGAGTCAATTGCCTCATTGGTTTTTTCAGAGAATTCGATTAGTAATTGTTGGTCAAGTTTCCAAATAGATCTTAGTGCCTCAAATTTTTCTAGACATCGAGCACGACGCTCTGCATGTGTTGGCTCATCCGGTAATGGCTGAACCTCTGCAGTGAGTTGCATCCCAACCAGGGATTCTTCAAAAATCATTAATGCATTAGAAAATTTAGTCATTTTTCACCTTGGCAATTATCGTCCTTTAAATACTTTTTGTGGTGCATATATTGTAGTAGGTGGCTGATAAGGGGAAATATTAGTCCACGATTTTGCGCCATATCTGAGTGTATCTCTAACCTGCGCAGTCGATGAAGTTTTAACTCCAAGTGTCGCATCTATCGCATAAATATCTTTTGAACTATATCGTACGAGTATATCAGGCACTCGATAGTCCATCGGATTCAGAGAATCGGAAAATTTCCGCCCTAATGCTACTACACTGTACGCTCCTTCCGGAATTTTTTGAGCTATCAAGAAATCACCAGCGGCACCTTTCGCAAATCGATCTGTCGCATTGCCAAGCATTATACGTTCGGCATTCTCTTGGCCAAATTTCTCAATCAATTTTGGAGGAATAAATAAATTCCCTGCATCTAGTGCGGTTTTGGCCAAGGATGAGCCACGATCGACCGCATTTTGATAAACCCCAGTAAGTTTTTCAAGAAACTCGTTTGGCTTCATTCTATCTTTTCCAATAGTTTCAATGGAAAGATCCTTGCCCAAGGTGACTGCCCCTTGATTGGCTAATGCGACACGCCGAGTGTATTCGATATGATTATCAATTTCTTCAGAACTGTAATTCGGAACCTCCCGAACAAGCAGGGGGTTACTTAGCTCCGGCAAATAACGCTTCCCAAGCTCAGGTGGTGAGTATCCATCGCGAGTAAGCTCTGTGCGAATACCTTCGATAATTTCGCCGCGAGCAGTATGACGCATCCATTCACCTGCCAAACCAATCTCACTCTTAATGCCTTGATAATCTCCAAGCGACATAAGATTGGAGAATGCGTCAAGTAAGTTGTGCTGTCGACCATTCATTGCAAATTCAAACTCGCTTGACCAACGAACAGGCATGCGTCCACGGCCACCACCTCGCACACCACCGATTTGAAGGAAGTCCGCATCATCTTGCCCGGGGTTATAGAGCCCATCACGAACGTTGAAACTCATATTCTGGGCCTCCAGGAAAGCTTGAACGCTCTCGCGGAACGATAATTGAGAACCAGCGGAACTGTTGTCATTGCCAGCTGTTCGCACAAAGTTGGCCTTTTCGAATTCAGCTTCTTCACGTCCTGAACGCATTTGATCAGCCTCGATACGCGCTGCCGTTTGGTAGTCGTTAATCGATTCAGCCAGGCTCCTACCCAATGCATTACCGAACGCATCTGTAGCAATCTGTATGGTACTGATACGTCCACCACGCGCCACTGCGGTGGCGGTCCCGGCTGCAAAGCCTGTCAGCGACGCTTTGGCAAAATTATTGAGTTTGATAGTATCAAACAATACAGTGCCGTTGAGTGCGTCGCTAACGGCAGCCCCAACACCAGCACCGACTGCCGCCGCCGCTACGCCTGCCCAATTGAAGCTCTGAAGACCCGTGACCGACGCTACGGCTTGCGTTGCAACGTTGGCTATCGCAGCGCGCGCCGCCACCACATAGTTGCTGCTGGCGTCGGTCAGTGCCGAGCTCAATGTGCCGGCATCGGCAAGCATATTGACGCCTTGCGTCATGCCCGCAGCAAGTTCAGACAGTGCCACTGCTTTCCAGTTGAACGACTTTTGCTGGCCAGTTGCCATATTAAACAGCTGGCTGGCAATGCTGCCCAGTGCCGGATTGCCGGTAAAAATGGTGACCGCCACCGCGACCACTACGGAAATGATTTTGCCAGCGACACCGCAGCCGCCGCCCCCCCCTTGCGGCGCGGCGGGCATGGCCAGCGTTGGCGTGGTGCTGCCCAGTGCGTCGTTTTGATTGTATGGCTTGAAGCTCTGGTAGCCGTTCAAGACGGTGTTGATGCGGGTGGGAGTCTTAAGGACCGTGCCCGCTGTCAGCTTTGTGTCGGCGCCGCTGATGCCTGGGTTGACGTCAGCGATCAAGTACCACAGGCGTTCGTCGCCCCACAGCATTTTGGCGATGCTGCGCGGTGATTCCTCCGTGCCCTGCACTACATAGACACTTGGCGGCGTTGCGACTTCCGGTGAGTTGGCCGACTCGTACACGCTGCTGAACGATTCGAAGTCCTTGCTGCTGCTGCCGATCAGCTCGCCGTTTGCAAACAGGCTGTGCGTGACCACGTTCTTTTGGTTCTTTTCCAGTATCCGTCCGTTGCTGTCAGTGTAGAGCAGGCGCTCGTCTTCGCCGGTGACCATGTACAGATTGCCGTTGCGGTCGTAGTGGCGGATGCTGCTCTTGCTGTCGGTGGGGCTATTGGCAACCCGGGTTTCGGTCAGCAGATAGCCGTCGCGCAACATGTACTGCATGGTGATGGTCTGGGTGTTCTTGTTGTCGGCTGAGGTGACGGTGTAACGCTCCAGGTTGCCTGCCGTGTCATAGTAGTAGGCCAGCTTGCTGACCTGGTTACCCCGGCTGTCAACATTGCGCTGGGCCGCCATGCGGCCCAGCGTATCGTAGCTGTTGTAGTGGGTGCCATCGCGGTCGAGATTGGTGATGACGCGGCCGGCGCCGTCGTACTGGCGCGTCCCGTTCAGATTGTCGTTGGCATAGCTATTCCACAAGCGGCCGGCATTGTCGTATTCGTAGCGCTCCTTGTTGTCGGTGATACGGTTACCCAGCCAGTCATAAGCAATGGCGTGGGCATCGATCGGACCCTGGGTGACCTGGTTGGGATTGTCGATGCCTGCGGGCGTGTCCACACTGGTGCGCACGCTGCCCGACACGCTGGTCAGGCGGTTCATATTGTCATAGCCGTAGTCGACGACGATGTCTTTTTCGTCGCCGACGTCGTTGAAGAAGTGCGTGCGGACGTGTTTGCGGTTGCCGTAGTCGTCATACTCGTAGTGCACTTGGTAGGCCGCGCCAGGCACCTTGGAAACAATGTCGGTCAGGCGGCTCCGATGGTCGTAGCTGAGCGTATTGTCCTGCAAAGCACGGTTTAAGGCCACCTGCCAGATTTTCTCGGTGATGCGGCGGCCCGCATGGTCGTAGCGGTAATCGGTCACCTGTGCCATGGTTTCCACGCCGGTCAGCTGGTCGGTGACCTTGTCCTCAATGCGCAGCAGCAGGCCGGTGCCGTTGTCGTAGGTATAGATGAGATTCTGCTTCTGGGCACCGCTGCCGCGGAACTGATTGGACAGCCGGCCAGCGGTGTCGTAACCGTAGGTCGTGGTGACGCCGCTCAGGTCGGTATAACGCTTGATACGGCCATGATCATCTACTTCCCAGTACTTGGTTTCGTAACGGGCTGGTGCACCGGCAGCACTGACACCTACTCGTTGTTCGGCCACCTTGAAGTTGAAGGCGTCGTAAGCGGTCACCAGGGCGTTGCGAGGTGCAGCCAGCGCACGGTTGGCGGGGGCACCGCTTTCGGTGCTGATGACGTTGCCGCTGAGGTCGTAGCGGGTCAGCGTACTCAGCCCATTGTTGGGATCGGCGATGTTGGCGCTGCTGGTGCTTGTGCTGCGGATCTGACGGCCCAGCTCATCATAGAAGTAGCTGTCGGTGCTGCGGCCGACAGCCGACTTCAGCGATGTGTCGTTACCCCCCATCCAGTAGTAGGTATCGACTGCTGCGCTGGTACGGCTGGTCTGCCGTCCCAGGCGGTCATAGCCATAGTCGGTCTTGACGATGCTGGTGGCGTCGCGGTACTGCCAGATGGCGGTGCGCTGGCCGAAGTTGTCGAGCTGGTAGTCGATGATGCCGCCGTCGGCGTGCTGCTCGCGCAGCAGGTTGCCGTTGACGTCGTAGTAGTTGCGGCTGATGTGGTCGGCCGCCCCTTCGGTGACGGTCAGCGTGCGTCCTGCGGCATCGTAGCTGATCTGCTGCGCATACTTGGGCGCCTCGTTGAGCTGCTGCTGCTGGGTCATGGTCAGCAGCTGGTTGTTGGCGTTGTAGGTGTAGCTGATCGCCCAGTTGGGATCTTGCGCGCCCAGCCGCTTGGTGACGTTGCCCCAGCGGTCCAGCGTCAGGGTCGGCAAGGCGAGGTTCTTGCCGCCTTGTTTGATCGACGAGGCGATGCCCCATACCACGCCATCGACATGCTGCTCTACCGGATTGGTGGCGGCCAGTGCCTGCGCGATGGCGCCCGCTTCGCTCAGATAGCGTGCCTGGTTGGTCAGCGCCACCGCCACAGTGGCCAGCGCCTGGTCGGCCTTGGCGATGAAGGCATTGCGCGAGGCGATCTGCTGCAGGCTGCTGCTGGAGGGGGCATCAACGATGGCATTGAGCATGGTCAGCGCTGCCGCGCCCCGGCCGTTGGCGGCAATTTGCGCCAGATACGGCGTCAGCGCGCCGGCCGCCGGCGCATAACCCATGGCATTGGTGTAGACCTGGGTCAGGAAGTCGCTGTCGCTGAGCTGCTGATAGCGCGCCTGCGACTCGGGCGCGGCCAGCATGTCGTTGGCCACCCGTTGCAAGGTCAATGGCAATTGGCTGCGCGTCAGCGCATCGACCCAGAACTGCATCCCGGCCAGGTCCGGCGCGCGGTTCAACATGGCCAGGTACAGGCGCGTCAGTGGCTGCGTATACTGCGTCAGCGGCACCTTTGCGGCGGCACTGATGCCTGCCGCATCGTAGCTGGCGGCCTCGCTGCGCGCAGTATCCTCGGCCAGCTGGATGGTCTTGGCCATGGCCTGGTCGATCTGGTCGCTGGCCGTGCCTGCCAGGGTAATCTGCTGCAGCGTAGCGGAGACTTTGTTGTTGAAATAGACGCTGTCGTCGTTGTTATTGGTCGGCACGGAACCGGCGAACATACTGGCCAGCTCAGCACGGCTGAGTGGATTGTCGCCGGATAAACGCTGGCTCCAGAACTTGAGCCCCAGTTTGTCGTTGTCGAAGCCACGGTTCAGTGCCGTATTGAACAACTGTTTGACGAAGTCGTCGTTGCTCAGGCTGGCCGGGTAGAGCGCCATGCCTTCTTTACTCTGCAGCAGGTTTTGCGCCAGCTTGGCTGGCGAGGTGTTGCCCTGGCTGAGTTTCCCCGTCCAGAAGCGCAGCTCTGCCAGTTGTGGCGAGCGGCCCAGCAAGGTGAGGTAAAGCTGGGTCACCTGACGCACTTGTTTGCTGGCGGCGGTGCTAGCGGCATCGGCGATAGACGCCCGTGCCTGGCCCACGTCAGCATTGGCGGCGGCAGACAAGGCCAGTGCCAATGCCCCGCCAGCCTGGTCCGAGGCGCCATTGGCGGCGATATCGGCAAGCAGGTTCAGCGCCTGCTGTTTGGCGTCGAAGTCTGCTTTCTGCTTGAGATAGGCGTCCTGCGACTGTCTTGCCGTGCTGATCGCGTTGTCTGCTGCAGCGATGCTATTGAACAGCGCCTGCAAGGTATTGGTCGCGGTCAGCTTGCCGTTGGCGATGTCGTAAGTGCCGCGCGCTATATCAGCGGCATTGGCGGCGTCTGTGTAGCGCTGCACGGCGATGGGCTGTGCAGCGACGGCATCGTCATACGCTTTCTTGGCGTTGTTGCGGTTGGCGATGATCTGTAGCGCGTAGTTCAGATCGTCAGTGACCTGCCTTGCAACCCGGGCCTGTAGGTCCGATGAGGCCTTGGTCATCACCATGTCGTAAGCCATTTTTCCGCGCGAGAGACCGTTATCCGTCATGTACTTGGTCGTCGCGACAACTTCCGCGTTGGTGAGGCTGAGGTCCGCAGGCCGGCCTGCGACCACGATCAGCAGTTTTCGCACGAATTGCGTCGGATCGGTAGGCCAGTAACCGTTGCTGCCCGGTTCAGTCAGCAGCGTGCCGCTAATCCCCACCCCGAACTCCGGCTTGCCGGTATCGTTCGCCATCTGGAACGCCAGGCCGGGGAAGTCGCGGCTGCCGTCTCTGCGCAAACCAAGGTACAGCGAGGTGATCCAGTTCTGGTTGCCCTTGCTGCGTGCATCCATGAACATTTTCGCGTAGAAGTACTCCTGCTTGACATCGTCCTGGAGCGGCTTCCAGACTGCGTAGGTATCGGTAACCGCCTGGTCGGCATTGTTCTTTTGCGTCTGTGCGCTGTCTGCGGCCAGGTATTTGCTCCACCATGCGCTATAGGCGCTGCTCTTGATGGAGTCGGCGGCCTGGCGTTCCTGTTCGATGAAGCTGCTGATAAGCTGATCGAACGCCACTTTGCGTTGAAGCTGTGCAGGCTGGCTGTCGCTGCCGTTCATGTACACCATCAACAGTTTGTAGGCAAACTTGCCGCGACCATCGTCGTCGTTGGTAAATTGATCGCGCCAGTAGTTCTTCTCGCTCTGCACCGCCGAGCGCCCCAGGATGACGGTGTACAGCTTGTCGACAAACCCGTCTTTGTCAACCGGATAGCCGACACTCTTGCCGTCCGCGCTGGCGATGAAGACGCTTGCCGCTTTCTCGATGGTATAGGCGGCGCCATCGCCGCTGATGTAGTAGTCGAGTTCCAGCTGCTTGGGCGCTTCTTTGCGTTGTAGCAGCGTCGTGTACATCAATGTCAGGTCCAGGCGGCGTTTGGTGGCGCTGCTGGTCCCCGCGCTGGCGGCATCGGCAATGCCCTTGAGCCGGTTTTTCTCTTGCTCATCTGCCTGGCTCCGGGACAGCAAGTCGGCCACGGTTTTGGCCAGGGCGTCCTGGTCCTGTTTGGCTTTGGCATAGGTTGCTGCCGAGCTTTGCTGCGCCTGATTGACAATGACGAAACAATCCGACACGCGCTGGAAGAATGCCTGGCGCGCGGCCAGGTAAGCGCTGGCAATGGTATCGGGCTGGGTACTGCTGTAGTTTTTGACTGCGTTCAGAATGCCCCAGGCCACATCACCGCGTGATGGCGGCGAGGCGCCATTGAGTTGGGCGATCCATGACGCCAGGTCGGCGGCGGGCAGGGTGACCTGCTTGTCGAGGATGGTGGTATAGACTTTTTTGACGAACTGATCGTTAGTCAGCGACAGCGGCGCGCCATAGATTTTCTGGCCTTCCTCGCTATCTATGAAGCTCTGCGCGATCTGTCCCATGGTGCGGGGCAGTGCTATCTGCTTGACCTGGACTTCCAGACCTTCCAGGTCGACCGACCTGTTGTACGACTCGGTAGTGCGCCCCAGTATGCCGACGTACATCTGCATCAGTTGCAGGCGGGCCATGGCGGTCGGCTGCGCTTGCGCAGCGTTCTGCGCGCTATCGACACTGCTCTTGGCCTGCAGCGAAGCGGCGGTGGCCGCAGCGTTGGTATCGACCGCAATCCGGGCCTGGGCGACGGCATCCAGCGTTGGCTGCGAGCTGTTCAGGTACGCTGCCTTGGCGATATCGTAGGCATTGTTCAGCGCCAGCTGAATGTCGGTGGCGGTGACGTCCTGTAGGACCGAACGGGCTGCCGTACCGGTCTTGCCCCAGTCAAAGGCGCTCAGGTTGACCGCGCAGGCCAAGGCCACGCCGACTTTGTTGTTGAACCTGGCGCGCAGCGCGGCATCTTCCGCCGTCAACTCCTTGTAGGTCAGCAGGCCGCTGACGATGTTGAGTGCGACTTCGCCGCGCGTGCTGCCGGCTGTCAGCTGTTGGACGAAAGCCGCCATTTCCTGGCGCGCGCCCGCACTGACAGGCTTGCTGCCCACGGCCAGGGTGTACACGCGCTCGACAAACGCGGCATCAGTCAGCGGCGGCAGTGCGGTCAGCGTGCTGTCCTTGCGCGATTCCTCACTGTTGATGAGGTTGTTGGCAAGCGCAATCCAGGCGGCGGGGCTGCCGTTGTCGCGCTGGATGGCCGCGACCTGGAACGGCAGGCCGTCGCTGTCCGGCGTGCGGTTGAGCAGCGCTACATACAGGCGCGTTATCTGGGCGCGAATGTCTTCCAGCCGGGTAGAGCCGGCCATGGCGTTGGCCGCTGCACTCAGCGCTGCCGCAGCGGTGGCGTTGGCGGCGACGGTGGCCACGGTTTTATCGACCGCGGCCTTGGCGCTGTCACCGGTCGTCACTGCCGCGAACATCGCGGCCCCCATCGCGCCCTGGTCAAGCGCAGGGACGCCCGACAAATCCAGGGTGGCATATTTGAGCGCCAGCGTGATCTTGGTGTTGAACAGCTGCTTTTGCGCCAGCCGTGCGCTGTCCTTGTCGGCGTAGTTGGAAATTTCGGCGGCCAGCGTCAGCACAAACTTGCCGCGTTTCACATTTTTCTGGTCGCCAGCATCGGTGGCGCCTGGCAGCACGCTATTCCAGCGGATCAGCTCGGCATCAGTCGGCGCGCGTCCCAGCAGGTTCTGATAGACATGGTTGACTAGCTGGCGGTTATACGCTGCGTCGTCCAGGCCTAGGTCTGGGTAGAACGCCGGATCTTTGGCCTCTGGGCTGCCCAGCATGCCGCCGACCATTTCCTCAGGGCTCAGCGACTTCAGGCCCTGCAGCCAGAAATCCATGCCGGCTTTTTCCGGTGGACGGCCAAACAGCGCCAGATAGCATTGGGCGATCTTGATGCGCAGCGTTTCGTTGGTGGCGAGCTCCTGGGCTTGCGCCATGGCGGTGCTCAGGCTGGTGGCAGAACTTTTCCAGATGGCGGTGGCGCTATCCTGGTTACTACCCAGATAAGTCGTGGCATAGGCCAGCCCGGCTGTCACGCCATTGCTCATGCGCGCCTGGGCCGCCGCCTTGGCGGCTTTGATATTGGGCAGCAGGCTGCTGTCAGCTGGCTGCATCATCGCGTCGATCATGTCCAGCATCATCTGTCCGGTGGCATCACCGCCGGCCGCCTTGGCCTGGTCGTAAGCGTCTGCCCACTGCTTGACCTCGTCATTAAACGTGGGATCGGCCAGGAAGTTGCTGCCATCGCGGCCGAAGCCATTGAGCAGCAGGCGCTTGATGGCGTCGCTGCTGCTGCCGCCCAGGAAGACGGATGCCTCGGTGCTGCGCAGGAAATCCAGCACCAGGTGCGCCAGGCTTTCGCCCTTGTTGGCGCGGTCGACATAAAAATTCAGGCCGATCGCGTCGGGCACACGGTTCAGCAGCATGCCGTAGACGCGGGCCAGCTGCATATTGGTCTCGCTCGTGGGCGAGGTAACGATCGTCACCACGCCCTGCGAGCGCACGAAGGCGCTCTCGCCAGGTGGTGTCAGCGTGACCCTGTATTCATAGTCGCCGGCACTCAGGCCACGCGTGCTGAAGACGGTATAGCCTTCCAGTGTCTGCAGGCGGCTGGCTTCGGACACCCAGACTGTACTGCCTTTCAGGCGGTAACTCACTTGCTTGGCCATCTCTTTTTCAGAAGGGTCACTGACCAGCAGCCTGCTGTCCACCAGTGAACTGATGCGGTTCTGTGCATACTTGGTCAGCAGGCCGGTGATGGGATCGCGTTCCAGCACGAACACATTGGCCTCGTTATCGCGGCGTGCATCGATCTGGCGGCCCATCAGGTCATAGCTGAAATCGGTACGCTGCAGGCCGGTTTTGCCGAGTGCCTGCTCGACGTTGATGGACCGGGTCAAATCGGAGCCGAATTCAAGGCTGGCATCGGTTCTGACCAGCGTACTGCTGACGTTGCCCTGGGCGTCAAACAGCGACACCTTGTCGATGCCATCGCCCGTGTTGCTGAGCCAGGCATGGCCGGCATTGTCGTACCGGGTGTATTCGCTTTGCTTCTTGCCATCGGCGCCGACGCCGTCGACTTGCTTGACTTCGCCGAAGGCATTGTACTGGTAGGTCTTTACCGTATTGGCAGGCGTCAGGTTGCCGCGCACCAGGTCGATATTGCCTGGTTTGGTCACCGTCTGCACGCGGCCCAGGCTGTCGTAGCTGGTCACGGTAAAGCTGGTTTCCACCGGGTTGCTGGCGTTGTCCGGGTTGGTCACCGTGCGCCACTGCTTGGCGACACGGCCATAGACGTCATACGAGTTATAGCTGTACTTGCCCTCGGCATCGATGACCTGGTCGACACGGCCGCCGCCATCGTAGCGGGTGACCGTGGCGCGGTCACGGCTGCGGTCATAGACCGCCACCGGGCGGGCCGCTTCACTGGTGCCAGCTGCGGCGCCGTTGGCAACATCGATCTGCACCACCACATTGCCGAACAGGTCGCGGCGGAATTCGGATAGCGATCCGCTGGCCAGTGCCAGGGTGTAACTGGGCGCGCCTGCGGAGACCGGTGGCGTGACGCTGCCACCACGCGCCACGGCAGTGACCTGGCCGACCGCATTGTAATAGCTGAAGGTCGACAGGCCGGTGGCGTCGGTCACCCGCGTGGTATTGCCCACTGCGTCATAGTTATAGCTGGTGGCTGCACCGTTGCGGGCCTCACTGATTTTACGGTGGAGGTTGTCGTAGGTGTACTGGGTGACGCGCTCTGCCGGGCTAGGGGTGGGCAGGCCATAGCGGGTGTCTTTCCAGTCGGCCTGCCAATCGCCATACAGACTCTCGTATTCGGTCTGCTTGAGCAGGTCGCCGGCATCGTTGTAGTCAAAAGTAGTGAGATAACCCTTGCGGCCTGAGGCATCGTCCTGCAGCGTGGCGATCTGGGCTTTTTTGTTGCCGGCCGCGTCGTAGTAATAGCGCGTGCTGGCGGCAGCGGTCAATGCGGTGCCGCTGCTGTCCGCGCCGTAGACCAGAATCTGCCGCGCCTGGCCGAAGGCGTCGTAGCGGGTCTCGGTGGTACGGGCGGCCTGGAAGTACTTGATGCCATTGAGTGCGTGTTCATCATACACCGAGGCCATCGGCTCGATGACCTTGATTGCCCGGCCCAGCTTGTCGAATTTGGTACGGACGGTACGGTTTTCCGCTGGCGTACCACGGTGCTGCTCGACGAAGCTCAGGGTGCGCTTGGCAGCATCGGCCTTGAAGCTGTCAAAGCCATCCATGCCTACCGCATAGCGGGTCAGGGCCGTCACGGCGCCAAATGCGTCGTGCTCATAGCCGGTGAGATAGCCGAGGGCATCAACGTCGTAACGCACCTGGCCAAGGCGGTCGTAGACCTTGAAGCTGAGTGCACCACCGACGTCCTTGTTGCTGACAGCATTGCCCAGCATATCGTAGCTGACCACCACGGTGAGTGGGCCGGAATCGACTTCGCTGCGTGGCGCTACGCCAATGGTGCCGAGCGCGGCACCGGTGTTGTAGACGGCAGCGGCCGGCCGGGTGGTGACGGTCTGGCGGCCGACGCGGTCATACTGGTAGCTGGTGACACGCGGGCGGTCCGATCCATAGCCCTCGGTACGCGTGACCAGGTTGCCAAGGGCGTCGTATTCCATCGCGGTTTTCAGCGCCACCGGGAGTGCAGTGGCAGTGTCCCAGCCGGCATCACCGTTCGGATAGGCATCAACCGCAGGGGCGGTTTCCAGCAGCAGATGGCCGACGCTATCGTAGGCATAGGTCCAGGTGTTGTTGAGCTTGTTGGTGAACGTGATCTTATGGTTCAACGCATCATAGGTATAGCTTTCGCTCTTGCCCAAGGCGTCCGTCGACTTGACCAGGTTGCCGGCGGCATCGTATTCGAAGCTGCTGACGCGGGGTGTGCCTGCATTGGCCTTGGCTGTCGCGGCAGCCGCGACGGTAAAGCCGCTCAGCGCCGCTGCGGTGGGATAGCTCAGTGTGGTGGCAACCCGGCCGAATGCGTCATAGGTTTTTTCCGTCAGATAGCCGAGTGCATCAACGGTATACACCAGGCGGTGGTTACGGTCATAGATGTAGCGTTCGGTGCGGTCGTTGTCGCCGGCCGACAGCTGGCCATTAAGGCTGCTGGTCTGGACGCTGAGCAGATCTGGATTGACCTGTTTGGCGTAACGGACTGTGGCGGCGAGATTGCCCAGCGCGTCGTAGCGTTGCTCGGTGACGCTGCCAGCCGCATCGACGCTGTATTGCAGGCGGTTGTCGAGATCGTAGTACAGGCGCGTGCTGCGGTCCTCGGCGCGGGTGTCGCCCAGTGCAGTACGCTGGACGATGTTGCCCTTGGTGTCATACGCGAGCACGGTCTTGCCGCCTTCGGCATCCGTGGTGGTGGTCAGGCGGCCGGCGGCATCGTATTCGAACGCCGTGGTACGGTCGCGCGCGGAATCGGCGGCCGGCGCAGTTTTCAAAACTGCCCCCACTGCGCTCTGGCCGGCAGCCGCATACTGGGTGCTTTTTTGCAATTGGCCCAGGCCGTCGTAGAAACGCTCAGTGACGGACCAGAGTGTCGTCGCCACCTGATTTACCGTGGTGGTGCTCTGTGCTGTTGCGACAGTCTTGATACGGTTGGCGCTGTCGTAGGTATAGCAGGTGACGGCGTCGGCGCTGGAGGTGTCCGCGTACGCGTTCAATTCCGCCGTGCTTGGCAAGAGGCCGGCTTTGGCTTTGGCATAGGCCGTCACCAGCACCAGGTTGCCGATCGCGTCGTAGCTGTTACGTACCAGTGCCCAGTTGCGGATGGTTGGCTTGGCCGGATCCGGTGCTTTTTGCGCGGTGGCGGTCATCACCAACCGGTTGGCATTGTCGTACGAATAGGCCGTTACACTGTCGGCGCCGCTGTCTGCCGGATAGCTGAGGGCAGGCTGTGCATTGTCGCTAGGGAGCTTGGTGGCATAGGCGGTGCGCGTGAGCAGGTTGCCGTTGCCATCATAGGTATTCTTGACCACCGACCACTGCAACTTCCCATCCGACAGGCCATCTGCCGTCATGCTGGCTTTGACCAGGCCACGTTCATCATAGAAATAGCGCTGGTGCAGGTCGTGCGCGTTGTCGCTCTGTGCCGCCGGAGTCGCCACCAGTGTTTTCAGGTTATCCGCACTGATGTCAAACGCCACGGGCTTGGCGTAGGTAATGCGGTCGGTGAGCTGATCCAGTGCATTGTAGGTATAGACGGTCAGGCTGCCGCTGGACGTCAACACCGCACTTAAACGGCCGTCAGCGTCGTAGAGGCTGCGGGTGCCCGGGTTGCTGGCCGGCGCAGAGGCATTGCTGCCGGCGACGCTTTGCTGCTCGGTGATGTCGGCGCGGCCAAAAACGTCATAGTGCGTGGTGCTGCGGTTTTTCAACGCGTCGACGGTGGCGGTGAGATGGCCGTCGCCATCGTATTCATAGCTTTCCGTGCTGTCCAGCGTGGACGACTTGACGCTGTCAATCCGCTGCGTATCGCCATCCATATTTTGCCCACCTGACAGCGATGCCAGCGTGGCCGCGTCGATGCGCGCGGCAAAGCGGGTTTTGCTGGTCAGCTGGCCGAAAGCGCTATAGGTCAACGCAGTGACTTCGCCCAGCGCATTGACGGTGTAGCGCAGGTTGCCTATCGCATCGTAGTAGTAGCGCGTCTTGTTGCCGTTGGCGTCGGTCGCGCTGATGCGCAGGCCGCTGCTGCTGTAGGCATAGCTGCTGCCGTAGCGTAGCCAGAGGCTGTCGATGTCGGCCTGCGTCTGCGCACCGGCCAGCAGCGCGCTCCCTTCGGCATTGAGTTCGGCGATAACATTGCCTTTGATGTCGTAGCGCTTGGCTTGGGCACGTTCAATGCCGCTGCCAGCGCCGACCCGCGTTTCCATCAACTGGCCCAGTTTGTTGTAGGTATAGCGGGTAACGATGCCGCCTGGCGCGGTTTCGGTTTCGACCTGGTTACGGGCAGTGTAGGTGTAGCTGGTCAGCAGGTCGGCAGTGTCATCGGCGGCGTAGTTGAGATCCTTCATTCTGGCTGCGCCTGGCGTTTTGACGGCGGTGGCGTAATGGCGGCGGCTCAGCACATTGCCGTTGAGGTCGTACCTGATCTCGGTCAGGAAGTTGCCATTGTCGAGCGTGCCAGCGAGCTGGTTTTTGCTGTTGTAGAAATAGCGTTCGTGGGTAGCGACGGCGCCGGCGGTGGTGATGATGTCGCTGGCGGTAGCGTTGGGCGTTTGCGCGAAGTAGTTAGCCGCGAGTGCCGTGGCGCGACGGAGCATTTCGATTTTCTGGCCGGCGGCGTCATAGCGGTACTCGGTGACGTAACCGGCGGCATCGACTTCCAGCTGCAGATTACCGTCCTTGTCATAATAGTTACGGCTGATCAGGTCGGCAGGGGACGGCGTGTCGGCAACGCTGTCCAGTGCGAATGCGCCGGACAGCGTGTTGACGGCAATGATCGTGGCGCTGCGGACAGTCTGCGTCAAACGGCCGGCTTGATCGTATTTGTAGCGGGTCACGGAACCCGTGGCATCGACAGTCGCTGAAAGGCGGCCGGCTTTATCGTAGACATTCCAGGTGCTGCGGTTGTTGACGTCGCTGGTATCGAAGTCGAGGTCGATCAGCGTCACCGGCGGCCACGAGCCGCGGGACGGCAGGATCATTGATATATCGGTGCGCTGGGCGAACTGGATGGTACGGCTGAGCTGATTGTTGGCGTTGTAAAAATAGGCAGTCAGGTTGCCGTTAGCATCTACCTTGGCGCTCTGGCGGCCGGCCGCGTCATAGATCAGGTAGGTGGCTTGGCCGTCGGGGCCAACAGTTTTGCGCAGCAGACCAGCGTCGTCGTAGGCGTTGACAATACGGGACAGTACCTGTCCGGAGGCATCGTACTGCACGATGCCTGTAGTGTTGCCAGTTGCATCAAAAGTAGTCTTCGTGACCAGGCCATTAGACAATCTTACGGTACGCGCACCATTGGCGTCGTCGTAGCTATAGATGGTGGTATCAGTGCCTGCTCCTGCGTCCGGCGCGATTCGGGACAACAACCGACCCTGACCATCATACGCAAATATGGTGCTTGTTTTATCGTTGTTGTTAATGCTCTGTAAGAGCTGGCCGTGCTGGTCATAGACCAGCAAGGCGCTTGCGGCAGTCGTAGCAATACGGGTCGGTGGTGGCGTAATGGTGATGTTGTTGACCGTTATGCTGTTTGTGCTACCGACAGTGTCCCCACCATTTTCGGGACCGCTGTAAGTGTTTGCAAAAAATCGCAACTCTTTTCCAACTGGGAACAAAATATCGACTGCCTGTATTCCGGCGCCATAAGCGGAGCTCACAGTAATAGATGCACTTCCGGTCGGGCGTGTTACGATCTCAACTGTAAAAATCTCATCTGGGGCGAAATCAGTACCGGTCGATTCATAGCGATTTTTAGTGGAATCTATAGCTTCCGAAAAAATATAATCGTCGCCAACATTGATATGGATGCGTTGCTGCATATCCGGCCAGCTCGCTATGCCTAAATTCAGCAACCCTCCTCGTGCCGTGGCAGGCGCTTTCATCGTAAAACGCAGAGTGCTACCTAACTGGAATGCCTCATTTGCTATTAGCGAGGCAACATTTTCAGTGCTCTGATTTGTCGATGTGAACGTGAGCGTTTGCCCTGTGCGGCTAATTCCCGCAGGAAGGCTACTCGGCAGTTTCATTTGCTGCTCGGGCACAGCATATGCGAGGTAAGATTGCGTTTGGGTGACTAAGCCGCGCGCGTCACGAACATAGTCGGTATAGCTGATGCGGACACTGCTTCTGCTCAGTCCGGTGCTCCAGGCAGAAAGAGAGTCAAGATCGATGCTGGTACCAACCGGATACGCGTTATCCGGGAATTCCCGAGTGCTGTCCTGTTGTCCGTTTCGATCATATGTAATCTCTTTTACACGAGACTCTGGCGTGACGATAAATCGAAGTTTACTGTACTTATCGTGCAAATAAGAGGTCTTCTGACCAGAAGTTAATACTGCATCGCCTGCGGGCCACACCGTTTCGGACAATAAATTGTTATTTGCATCGTAGCTTCGGGTGACTACATTGCCTGCAGAATTGGTCTCCCTGGTCCGGTTGCCATTTGCATCATAGGTGTACGTAATTAAATTGTTGCGAGCATCCGTGACGGTGTAAAGGTTGCCCTTGGTGTCATAGCTATACTTGGTTACTTGGGAGGGGCTGCCAGTCCCCATAACAGGGGGCAATGTAACCGATAATAGTTGTCCGTACACATCGTACGTGTAGATAGTCTTCGCACCCAACGGATCGGTCACGGTGGTCTGGTTGCCGATGTAGCTATACTGCGTAACGTGACCGAGCCCGTCTGTCACGCTGGAGAGTTTTGAAGAGGACCCGGTGCCGAGATAAGCAAAATTTAGAGAAGTGCCATCCGTTTGGCTGACGCTGGCAACCAAGTTGCTATTTCCGACATATGTGTATGCCGTTTTATAGACATTGCCATCAGCAATACTATTGTCATCCGGAGTCAAATCAACGGTGACTTGGCTCAAACGTTGAAGCGAGTCGTAGGCATACCTTACGCGCGTAGTTGTCTTGCTATCGGTAGCTGAACGTACGCTTATTTGAGAAAGATTGCCATTAAAATAATCGAATGCCGTAATATCACCAGACCCATCGGTAAACTGCGCTAGTTGTCCGTTGGCGTCATATTTGTAGGTCTGGCTGATACGATTGCTGGACAGGGAAATAATGCGGCCACCGTTGGCGATCAAGTCATAACTCTCAACCGTGTTGTTGGATCGGTCTCCGCTTTTCCATGACCAATTTGTATTAGTTGCTTCAAGCGTGTTGTATGCGCCCGCGCCATCAGTACTAACATACAGGGAACGACTTTGGTCAAAGACATAGCGCTCTGCGCTGCCATCGTCATTAATACGGATGACTGTACTGTCTTTGCTGTTCAGATTGCCGGTCAGATTGGTAATTTGCTTGACCAACCCCATCTGCCAACTCGTCCCACTTTTTCCCTGTACTCCACCCAGCGAATTATAAGTTCGTGTCAGCGCAAGATTGACGCCCAGCGATGCGACAAACTCGTCCTGATCTTGGAGTACCAGATTGCCGGTGGAAACATTAACGTACACACCTTCTTTATTACCGCCTTGGACGGCGTTACCGAAAACTCCTTGCCCTCCCAATAGTGCAGCCGAGCTATTTAACAGGCCCAATCCGTTGCCACCGACAATCGCTACCATAAATTCTTTCCTGAGAAGACGGAACAGTCCAATCCTAGTTAGTCAAGCTAAACGGAGGTCACACAACGCTCAGCCATATAGCAATGTATCCTCGCTTTTTTCTAGATGTTTAGGAAAAACTCTTGTTTATTTTGTTAGTTCGAGAAAAACGGATAACCCAGCTTCCTAACGGAGTGATGTCGTCATCGATTAATTGCTCCACCACTCAATCCCTAGTTGAGCAGGCGCTTACTTAGGGCTTGGAGGGGGACTCGAGTTATTGGCAATTGCTGCGGAACTGATTGTTGTTCCGAGAGCTAAAGCCGCACGGCCAGCGGCTTAGGGGGGGAAGCAGTCCTGGCGAAGAAGGTGAGCGCAGGCAGTGCAGCGCGATGCGCCACGAGCCGATTTAAGGCTGTCATCAAATATTCTCCGCGCAAGCTGGGTCCCACTTCGATGTCCAAAGCTTCGCGGGTATAAATATCGAGCATGGTCAGCATGCGGAATTTGCTGCCATCGGCTAATTGGTTAGCCACGAAATTCATACACCAGGCATGATAGGGAGAGTGACGGCTAGCCGCTGCTCTTATGTCACGGCCATCTTGCGTCGCTTGTGGCGCCATGCCCGCAACTGCAACTTTTCCAGGCAGTACCAGCGATAAAGTCTGGTTGACGCGGAGCTGCCAGCAAGGTATTCACTTTTTCGGGATTTGCCAGAATTTCGGTTAACCACAATAGTTCAATCATGTAGCATCAACTAATATGTTGCCCAACATAACTGCACGCTCGTGCTCCAACGTCCAACGGAGCATGCCCACAGCAACACATTTTTGCCACCCAAGCGCACTTGCGCGATTTGCAAGGCTGCCGGCGCCAAGGCAACCAGATTCGATACAGCGTCATACCTTGACCAAGACCAGGCTTTTGCCGGGCATGCTGCATCGCTTGTGAACCTGGTTGCCCGTTTCAACACTTCTTAAGAGGACAAACTCCATGAGTCAAAAGGACAACAAAACTACCGCAGCCGATGGCAAACGCGGCCGCTTCTCGCGTCGCCAGTTTATGGGCGCGGCGGTTGGCGCCGCAGCCGTATGGGGTGGCTATTCGGTGTTCTTCGGCGGCCAATTCCGTGCCGATAAGGCCGATCGCAAAGTAGATGTGCTGCTCATTGGCGGTGGCATCATGAGCGCGACGCTGGGCGTTTATCTGTCCGAACTGGAGCCGGCCTGGACCTGCGAGGTGTTCGAGCGCCTGGACAAGGTTGCGGAAGAAAGCTCCAATGGCTGGAATAATGCGGGCACCGGCCACTCGGCGCTTTGCGAACTGAACTACACGCCGATGGACGACAAGGGCAAAGTGCAGATTTCCAAGGCGGTGGAGATCAATGAGAATTTCCAGGTGTCGCGCCAGTTCTGGTCGCATCAGGTGCGCAAGGGTGTGCTGGGCAATCCGCGCGAATTCATCAATTCGACGCCGCATATGAATCTGGTTTTCGGTGAAGAAAATCGCGCGTTCATTCGCAAGCGCGTCGAGGCGCTGAAAGCATCGCCGCTGTTTGCCGGCATGGAGATGACGACTGATCCGGCCCAAATCAAAGAGTGGATTCCCATCATGATGGAAGGCCGCAAGCCGGAAGACATCGTGACGGCCACGCGTTCCCCGTTGGGAACCGACGTCAACCTGGGCGCGATCACCCGCCAGTTTTACCAGCACCTCAACCAACGTGCCGGCGTCAAGATTTCGACGGGCTATGAGGTACGTTCGATCACGCGCAACAGCGATGGATCGTGGCGGGTGTCGGCGTTCGACATCAAGGACAAGTCCAGGATTCAGACTGTTGATGCGCGCCACATATTCATCGGCGCCGGTGGCGCGGCGCTGCCGCTGCTGCAGTTGTCGGGCATTCCTGAAGCGAAGCAATATGGCGGTTTCCCGGTGGGCGGCGAGTTCCTGGTTACGGATAATCCGCAGATCACTTCACGCCACCTGGCGAAGGTCTATGGCCTTGCCGATACTGGCTCGCCACCGATGTCGGTGCCGCATCTGGATACCCGCGTGCTGGATGGTAAAACGGTGCTGCTGTTCGGCCCATTTGCCACCTGGTCCAGCAAGTATCTCAAGAACGGATCCTACTTCGACATGGCGAAGGCCACGACGCCGTCCAACATCATTCCGCAACTGCAGGTCGGCATGCATGAATTTGCACTCGTCAAATACCTCGCGCAGCAACTGGAGCTGTCCAAGGAAGAAAAGATGGCAGCGCTGCGCCATTACATGCCTGAGGCAAAAGATGAAGACTGGCGCTTGTGGCAGGCGGGCCAGCGCGTCCAGATCATCAAGAATATCCCTGGCCAGGGCGGCGTGCTGAAGCTCGGCACGGAAGTCGTGGTGTCCGAAGACCGCTCGGTGTCCGCTCTGCTGGGCGCCTCGCCAGGTGGATCGACCTCACCGGCCATCATGCTGTCGCTGCTGGAGAAAGTCTTCCCTGACCAGATGAAATCGGCGGCATGGCGCAGCAAGATTCTCGAGATCGTTCCGTCGTATGGGAAAAAACTCAATGAGAATCCGGCACTGCTAGCCGCGGAATGGGCAAGCACCGCTGAAACCTTGCAACTGGCGATTGCCTCGCCTAGCCTGGAGGGCTTCACGCCGGCCGCCGCTACGGCCGACAAGCCGGGAGTGGTGAAAAAAGTACCGGATATCGCCCTGTAAGGCTGTTCTGCGGAAACCGTTTGGCGGGCAATCGGGCAAAGCCACGCAAACAAAAATGGTTGATTTAATTGCTAACGTTATTTGTTAGATATTTCTTCCTGTATCATTGCCAGCAAAGCTCAAGGGAAGGCGCCGGTGGTTGACTGGCGACCCACCTGCGCATGCAACTCCCTTGAGGCCATCCTTCTCACTGTTTGAAAGGTGTGCATGCTGACCAAGCTCTCTGCGGCGTTCCGCTACTTCAATGGTGCTGTACCGTTCCGCCTGGTACCGGCGCTGATTACCACCGCTGTACTGTTTGTGCTGCTGGCGCTGCCGTGTCCCACAGCACTCGACCCCAAGGCCTGGGCCTTGGTGGCGATCTTCCTGACCACCATCGTTGCCATCATCCTTAAAGTCATGCCGATCGGCGTGATGGCGATGATGGCGATTGTGATTGTGGCGCTGTCACAAGTGACCTCGACCTCGTCCAAGGGCGCGATTACCGATGCGCTGAGCAGCTTCTCCAGTCCGCTCATCTGGCTGATCGTGGTGGCCATCCTGATCTCGCGCGGGCTGAAGAAAACCGTCCTGGGCAACCGCATCGGCCTGATCTTTATTGCCATGCTGGGCAAGCGCACCATCGGCATTGGCTATGGCCTGACCGTGTGCGAACTGGTGCTGGCGCCGTTCACGCCCAGTAATACGGCGCGTGGCGGCGGCATCGTCCATCCGATCATGAAGTCGATTGCCAACGCTTTCGACTCCGACCCCGCCAAGGGCACCGAAGGCAAGGTCGGCACCTACCTGGCGCTGGTCAACTACCACGCCAACCCGATCACCTCCGCCATGTTCCTGACCGCCACCGCGCCCAATCCGCTGGTGGTGGATTTTGTCGCCAAGGCCAGCAATCAGAGCTTTCATCTGAGCTGGACCACGTGGGCCTTGTGCATGCTGCTGCCCGGACTGGCCTGCCTGCTGCTGATGCCGCTGGTGATCTACCTGTTGTCGCCGCCGCAGTTGAAGGCAACCCCGGATGCGGTGCAATATGCGCGCAGCGAACTGGCACGCATGGGCGCGCTGGCGCCCAAAGAGAAAGTCATGCTGGGCACCTTCGGCTTGCTGCTGGTGCTGTGGGCCAATCTGCCGGCGATGATGTTCGGCCCGGCCTGGACGCTAGACCCCACCGTGGTGGCTTTCCTTGGCCTGTTCGTGCTGATCATCACGGGCACGCTAGACTGGGATGATGTGCTGTCGGAAAAGAGCGCCTGGGACACGCTGGTCTGGTTCGGCGCGCTGGTCATGCTGGCCGAGCAGTTGAACAAGCTGGGCGTGATCAGCTGGGCCGCGCTGGCCATGAAAGACGCGATTGTTGCCAGCGGCATGGGCTGGCTACCGGTGGCCACGGTGCTGTTGCTGGCCTTTGTGTTTTCGCACTACCTGTTTGCCAGCACCACTGCGCACATCAGCGCCATGCTGTTTGCCTTCCTGTCGGTGGGCGCACAGTTGCTGCCCCCGCAATATCTGGTGCCGTTCCTGCTGCTGATGACAGCCGGCTCGGCCATCATGATGACGCTGACCCATTACGCCACCGGCACCTCGCCGATTATCTTCGGCAGCGGTTATGTCACGATGGGCAACTGGTGGCGGGTCGGGTTTGTCATGTGCGTGCTGGAACTGCTGGTGTTTGCCGTGATCGGTGGCGCCTGGTGGAAAGTGCTGGGCTACTGGTAAGCCGGCCTGGCGCGTTACTGCGCCAGGATGCCGACCAGTTGCACCAGCAGGATTTTCAGCACCGTCATCGACGGGAAGATCATGGCATAGCCGATATCCGGCCGGTCCGTCGGTGCAATCCGGTTGGCAAACGCCAGGATGGCCGGATTGCCGGTGGCGCCCGCCACAATCCCCGCCACACTGTCAAACGGCAGGCGGAACACCAGCAGCGCCACCAGCATGGTGACGATCACCATGACCGAAACGATGGCGCTGCCCAGCAGCAGGTAGAGCATGCCGCTTTCCGCAAAGGTGGCGGCAAAGGTGGCGCCCGACGAGATGCCGACCACGGCCAGGAACAGGGTCAGGCCGAAATTGCGCAGCACCAGGTTGGCCGAGATCGGCATGGCCCACTGGAACGGACCCGTGCGGCGCTGGCGGCCCAGCAGCAGCGCCACCAGCAGCAGGCCGGCGAAGCCCAGCGACAAATCGCCGAGCAGTGGCAGCGGCCAGTGGATGGCGCCAAACGCCAAGCCCAGCGTGACGCCAACGCCGATGCTGAGGTAGCTGATTTCGCCGGTGCTGCGCACTGAATCGCCAAACAGCTTGCGTAGCGCCGGAAAGCTGGCGCGCGGCGCCAGCACGCCGATGCGGTCGCCAAACTCCAGCGTGCGTTGCGGCGTCAGATGCAGGTCGGCGTCGTTGCGGCGCAGGTGCAGGATGCGCGCGTTGAGTTCGGCAGGAAGGCTTAGCTGCGACAGTTGCAAGCCGGCGATGGCCGCGCTGGAGATGAAGAAGCGTTCGTAGTCGAGGTCTTTGCGGTCATGCAGCATGCGGCCCGGGGTGGCCGGGCCGAAGCGGGTAGCGGCATCGTGCAGTACCGTGGTGTCATTGCCGGCGATGAGCAGCACGTCATCGCGCTCCAGGTGCATGCTGTCGTCGGCCACCAGGTTGTGATGGCCGCGGCGGATGGCCACGATGGCGATGCCGGCCGGTAGATTGCGCGCGGCTTCGGCCAGCGTCATGCCGATCACGTAAAACTCGGTGACCTCAATTTCTTCCACATGCAGTGATGCGGGCACCGCGCTGGACAGGCGCGGCTTGCGCCAGGCGTTGTACAGGCCCAGCAGCAAAATCGGCACGGCCACGCCGATCGGGTAGGCCATCGAGTAGCCGGTGGCCGGCGATGTGCCAAACACCGCCAGCGCCGCCTGCAGCGCCGCTGTGCTGGTACCGGCGCCGGCAAACGCGCCCAGCGCGTGCGGCAGGTCGATGGCTGGCAGCCAATGCGTGCTGGCCAGTGTCAGCGCCAGCGCTGCACCCACCGCGATCAGCGCGGCCAGATTGGCTTTGACGCCTTCGGCGGTGGTCAGGCCGCGGAAGAATTGTGCGCCGTAAGCGATGCCGACGCCGTACAAAAACAGCAGCAGGCCCAGGTTGCCGAGCAGGCCGGGCAGCACCAGCTTGGGCGCCGCTGCGCCCACCGCCAGTCCGACAAACAGCACCGCGCCCGAACCCAGCGACAGGCCTTTGATGCTGAGCGCGCCCAACAGGTAACCGATGGCGATGGTGAGGAACAGGGCCAGCAAAGGCTGGCTGGTGAGAAATACGCTAATCTCAGTCATGGGCTAAAAACTTTCGTTTAGAATATTGTTGGTAGGATTCTAATTGATTCTCAAAAAAGGACCAGAAGATGAAAACTGCCGTATTCAGTGCGCGCCGCTATGACAAAACCATGCTGGTCCGGGCCAATGCCAGCGCCGGCCATGAGCTGCGTTTTCTGGAAGACCGCCTGAGCGTCGCCAGCGCGCCGCTGGCGGCCGGTTGTGAAGCGGTGTGCGTGTTCGTCAACGATACGGTGGATGCCGAGGTGCTGGCGATCCTGGCGCAGCAGGGCACGCGGCTGGTGGCCACGCGCTCGACCGGCTACAACCAGATTGATGCTGCGGCGGCTGAACGGCATGGCATTGCCGTGGTGCGCGTCACCGACTATTCGCCATACTCGGTGGCGGAATTTGCAGTGGGCCTGCTGCTGGCGGTCAACCGCAAGATTGCGCGCGCCAGCGTGCGTACGCGCGAAGGCAATTTTGATCTCGATGGCCTGATGGGTTTTGACCTGCACGGCAAGACTGTGGGCGTCATCGGCACCGGCAAGATCGGCACCATTTTTGCGCGCATCATGAGCGGCTTTGGCTGCACAGTAGTTGGCTATGACCGCTACCCGTCAGCTGCGTTCGAGGCGCTGGGTGGGCGCTATGTGTCGGTCGAGGAGCTGCTGGCCTGCAGCGATGTGGTGTCGCTGCATTGTCCGCTAACTGATGAAACCCGCCACATCGTCAATGCTGCCTCGCTGGCGCGCGCCAAGCGCGGCAGCATTCTGGTCAACACCAGCCGTGGCGGTCTGGTCGATACCGAGGCCGCAACGGAAGCGTTGAAGACCGGCCAGTTGGGCGGGCTGGCAATCGACGTCTACGAGCAGGAAGCCAATCTGTTCTTCCAGGACCTGTCGTCCACCATCATCTGCGACGACGTGATCCAGCGCCTGGTGTCATTCCCGAACGTGATTGTCACCGGCCATCAGGCGTTCTTCACCGAAGAGGCCATCGGACAAATCATGCAGACCACCATCGACAGCATCTCCGCGTTTGAGCGCGGCGAGGCGCTGGTGAACCGCATTCCCAAGTCCTGAGAACGCCGCGCTAAACAGCGTGATACAAGAAAACTGATCTAGTTAGGCTTGTCGATAATTTGAACCGCAAGCGCCTTGCGGCTCGCTACCGCTTTCTCCAGGAAAGGGGCTGCCAATGCACGGTCTTTAGGTAAGTCGAGCTGCGCAACCTGACTCTCGAAGACAGCGATGTTTCGCAACGTCGCGGCCCGGTATTTCTCTTGGAGTTCGCTTGCATCGTGAATTGTTTTTACGTCCTTCAACTCTTCATAGAACCTGGAGGTAATCACAATCGGTTCGTATGCCTGAAGTATTCGTTGCGTTTCCCTTGCCTCGAATATGGCTTGTGTTGCGACGCTGCGTGCCTCTCCAAAACCAGCATGGAAAAGGTAGCCGGAGATAAAGCCTAGAGAGGTAGCGACCCCAAGAGCGACTGCTGCAGAAACAGTTAAATTTTTCATTCTTCCCTTACAGTAGCAGTGCCGCGATGGCTGAACGTAGGGCGTGAGAATAGCACCTTGCTCGCTTGAAAAATGCGCGAAATCTCACCTCGGATCGGCGCTGTCATACACATTGATTTATTGCGGGGGGCCGATTTTTATGTTTCCATACTTGTGCTATCTACTTTGCAAGGTGACCCATGAAACGCTCGTTCATGTTTTTGTTGTGCGCGGTATGGCAGCTGGCGGTGCAGGCGGCGGATGCCACTGATGATCAGTTGATCGAACGCGCGGTGCGCGACTATATCGAGTCGCAGCACAAGACCGATCCGGCACGCATGGAGCGCAGCCTTGATCCGCAACTGGCCAAGCGCACTTACTGGCGCGCGGCTGATGGTTCGGAATTTATCATGAACACCGATTTTGACACCATGCTCAAGGTCGCCAAAAACTATAACAGGGACGGCACGAAGTTCCCGGCAATGCCAAGGGTCGATATCAAGATTCTCGATGTGGATCAGCGCGTAGCAACCGTCAAGCTGACCGCTGACGAGTGGGTTGACTATATGCACCTGTACAAGAACCAGCGCAGTGAATGGAAGATCGTCAATGTGCTTTGGCAGTACCACGATACGGCACGGCAGGTCAGCAAGAAATAATCAGGCTGACCACTGCAACGCCGTTGTTATTTCTGTGCGCTTCGGCAGGCGCCGTCGGCGAGCTGGGTGCCGAGTTTTAGCGCGGCAGCGGCGTCGGCTTCATTCAGGTCGTCCCCAAACTGGCGCTTCCATTGTTCTGGTGTCTTGTCACCGCCCCGCGCACGCGCGGCGGCAATGCCGTAGGCCATGACCAGCCCTGGATCACGCTCGACCATGCTGCCCATATCATACGCGTTGGACAGCAGAGATAGCGCATAGGCATTGCACTGCGCACCGGCAGTGCGCAAATAGCCCATGGCGTCCTGTTTCCATTGCTTCACAGCTGGCTCGTCGGCGTTAGCGGCGAGGTCGACCGGCTTGCCGCCCGGGCCTTCCATGAAATAGTCCACCTGCGCATCGGCATTGCCGGCATCGGCTGCCAGCTTCAGGTAGCGCATGCGCTCCTGCACCTGGGATGGCGAAATGTTGATGCATAGCGCGCGCTGGCGTGCCTGTGCGCGGGCGATCTGCTCGCGGTCGGGGCTCTCCGTGGTTTCCGGCAGCGGCTCGTCCGTATTGGCGCACAGGGACTCGGCCTGATAGACCTCGTAGGCAGCCTTGATGTTGCCCAGCCTGGCCGCGCCTTCGCGTTGGGCGACGTATTGCGCAACGCTGAGGCCGCCCAGGTCCACGATGCGGCCATTGCGGCCGACCAGTGGCGGTTCGGACGCCGTCACCGCAGCGCTGGCAATGCTTGCGCCGACTGGCATTGCGGCCAGGCGGGACAGCACGCTGGCTGCCGCGACAGCGGTGTGCTCAGGCACAGGAACGGCGGCCGGCTCGTCGTGCGGCCACAGGCAATAGGCCGCCACGCAGGCCAGGGCGCCTGCGACTATCAGCCAGGGTGACAGGCGTTGATCCATGTGCCGGGCTGACGCGCGCTTAGTTCCAGAGGTAGCAGTAGGTCTGGCTGCGTTCGAGGTTGGCGCCGACGCTGCCGCTCGACGAAAGCTGCTTGACCCAGCCGTTCGGTGCCGTAGCGGTCGGCACTGCGCCGCAGTTCGAATGCACCCAGTGGATGCCCACGCCACTGGTGTACTTTTCGCCGCACACTTCAAGGCGGCTGCCCACCGTGATGGCTTTCAGCGAGTTCGGCACGGCCTTGGCATTTTTCACGTAGTCCACGGCGTAGACATTGTCCATCGCCACGTCATAGGTTTTGCCGTCCTGGTCGGCTTTCAGGTTGACGTGGGTGTGCGACGTTTCAACGCCGTCGATAGACGAACCGGAGGCAAACTTTGGTGCGCTCGTGACGGTGCCGGTCAGGAACGCGCCCTTGTTGGCGCTGCAAGAGGACTGCTCGCTGGCAGTGGCGGTCAGGAAGGGCGATACCAATAACAACAGGGCGAGGATTCGAGACATGTCAATTCCATGGGTGATTGTTGATCGGAAGGGATTGTGAACTCCCGTGTCCAGCTCAGGACACATCTGCATACTAACGGACAAAAGTTTCAAATTTGTGACTTTTGTTTGATTGTTGCATCTTTGCTACGCCGTAGAAATACGCGTCGCCTGATCGGGCTGTTATTGACGGTTGGGTTTGTGTCATACTGCCGCGCTTTGGCAGCGATGCCAAAGAATCATTTAAAACAATTAGAGCGAGTAACGGAGGTAGCAGTCGTGAGTATTTTTAGAACGAAGGATTTCGATGCCATGCGCGCAACCAGCGCCAGTGGTGGACTGAGGAAGGTGCTCGGCCCCGTGGACCTGGTGTTGATGGGGATAGGCGCCATCGTCGGTACCGGCATCTTTGTGCTGACCGGCAGCGGCGCCACCACGGCGGGTCCGGCGCTGGTGCTGTCCTTCGTTGTGGCCGCGTTTGCGTGCGGCTTTGCGGCGCTGTGCTACGCCGAATTCGCGTCGATCCTGCCGGTGGCCGGCGGCATCTACACCTACAGCTATGCAATCCTGGGCGAGATCATCGCGTGGATGATCGGCTGGGACCTGATCCTGGAATACGGGCTGGTGACGTCCGCCGTGTCGGTAGGCTGGTCCGGCTACTTCCAGTCCCTGCTGGGGGGCTTCGGGCTGCAGATTCCGGTGGCGCTGTCCGCCGCGCCAGGCGCGATTCCCGGCGTGACCACCTTCTTCAACCTGCCGGCCTTCCTGATCATGATGGTGCTGACCATCATGCTGTCGCTCGGCGTGCGCGAATCTGCGCGTATCAACAACATCATGGTGGCGGTGAAGATCGGCGTGGTGCTGCTGTTTATTTTCGTCGGTGTGCGTCATGTGGCGCCGGCCAACTGGCATCCTTTCATGCCCTACGGCGCGACCGGCGTGATGAGCGCTGCGGCACTGGTGTTCTTTGCCTTCATCGGCTTTGATGCGGTGACCACGGCAGCCGAAGAAGTGAAGAATCCAAAGCGCGATCTGCCAATCGGCATCATCGGCTCGCTGGCTGTGTGCACCGTGCTGTATGTGGTGGTGACCGCCATCATGACCGGCATCGTGCCGTTCACGCAGTTCAAAGGCATAGACCACCCGGTATCGCTGGCGCTGCAATTCGCGGGCGAAAACTGGTTTGCCGGTTTCGTCGATCTGGGCGCGATCCTGGGCATGAGCACCGTGATCCTGGTGATGGCGTTTGGCCAGACCCGCGTGCTGTACGCGATGTCGCGCGACGGCCTGCTGCCTAAGCGTCTGTCAGCGCTGAGCGGCAACGGCACGCCTATCGTGGCGACCTGGCTGGTGGGCATCGTGTTTGGCCTGCTGGGCGCACTGGTACCGCTGCAGGTGCTGGGCGAGCTGGCGAATATCGGCACCCTGGCGGCATTCTGCCTGGTGTCGGTGGCGGTCATCGTGCTGCGCAAAAAACGTCCTGACCTCAAGCGCGCATTCAGCTGCCCAGGCGTGCCGGTGATTCCTGGCCTGGCGATCCTGTTCTGCGGCGCGTTGATGGTCTTCCTGAGCGCAGTGACGTGGATTGCTTTTGCCATTTGGCTGGCGATCGGCCTGGTGGTGTACTTCACCTATGCCCGACATCACTCGGCGCTGAATCAGGTGCGCTAATCACGCAGGGGCAGCCGGAGTGGCTGCCCTTTTTTTTTATTCCCGCATATGCCGCTGTTCCTGGATCAGCAGGAGTTCGATGGCGGCATCCAGCTTGCGTCGCATCATGAAATTTTCGACGGCGCTGATCGCTGCCGTGATGAACGCCGTGACGATCAGGACTCTGACCGACAGCGGCGCCGTATAGGCGGCGCTGTTGACCAGGAAGTTGCATACGCCGGTGCCCAGCAGGACCAGCAGGTAAAAGGGAAGCCTGGAATCGGTTTTCTTTAAAATGGCTTTTGCACGCTCGGTGCGATTCAGCTGCGAGAGCAGGGCTTGAGCCTGATATTCCTGGGCGGTTTTTTCGGTGCTAGTCATTGTTTTGTTTCCTGTTCCTGGCAGATCTTCATGTTCAGTGTGCCCGGCCGCTGCAGCCAGTAGTCCCGCTCACGCGCATCAAACGTCACACCGAGTCCCGTGGCGTACATAATGGCAAGCGCGCATTGTGACGGCGGCAGCATGCCGCCATCGCCGATGCCCGGCTCGGTAGACTTCAGAAACCACGCGGCCGCCATCTGATAATCCTGTTGTACGCCTTTTCCTTGCGCGTACAGGCGCCCGATCTTGAATTGCGCACTTTGCGAAAAATAAGAGAACGTTGAAGCGGCGTGCGCAGCGGCTTGTTGGTACAAGCCCATCGCCTCCTGATAGTCCACCGGTACACCGAGGCCAAACTCATACATCTCACCCAGCCGCTCGGTGACACTGCGGTTCCCCGGCTGTTGCATGAGCAACTGGAAAAGCGCTGCGGCTTTTTGCTTGTCAACCGCAACGCCGAAGCCGCTGTCATACATTGTCGCCAGTGAGAGCGTCGCGCGGGTGTCGCCGTTGTCGGCCGCCTTTTGAATCCAGGCGACGCCCTCTGACGCATCGTAAGCAAGCCCCTGTCCCAGAAAATAGCGGACGCCAAGCTCGTGCTGCGCCTCTGGTACTCCCTCTCTGGCGTCGTTCAGCAGACGCTGCAAGCGCTCACGTTCTTGCTGTTCGCTGAGTGGCGGCGCGATCGGGCAGTGCGGGCAGTAGGGATGCGTGATGCTCCAGAACAGCGTATCGGCCCCACGTCGGATTTCTTCAGCGTTCTGGTAAGGGCCGCCCTGATTGACGACGAAATCCATATCTTCTGCAAACAGGGCATCCAGTTTCTGCATGCCATCTTTGCCGGTGGCGGCGTGCAGCGGCACGCTGGATGCCGCAAGCAGGCTCAGTGCGGACCATCCTGCCAGCCAGCGACGCTTGGATAGTATTCTCATGATAAAAATTATAAATACACCAATTCCGCAAAGCAACTTGATTATCCAGATTAGGTAAAACTCCCTAGTTCACCTGCCATTTGTTCCAATATCTCTCAGAAAACATGAAGCGTAAGCTTGCCCCTGACTTATCAAGGCGGAGGTATGAACCCAGACACCGCTTGGGCGATTTCCCCCACGCGGTGCATTTCGACGGTACCATGGCGGAAATCGGCTTCCGTCCGTCGCCTATTTTGAAGATTTACTGTTGTCCGATCCAGACTAGATAACCATGAAGCCCACCATTACCGCGTTCCACCTGCAGTCGCCAACCCCGGAGTATGACCATCCGCGCGAGGAGCGCCGTCTGGATGGCAGGCCCAAGCGCACGACCTGGAATCATTTCACCAACGCCAGTGGCGAGGTCCATGCCGGCATCTGGGCGTGCGAGCGTGGCAGCTGGCGCATCGCTTTCTCCGACAACAAGGATGAATATTTCTATGTGCTGGAAGGCCGTTGCCGTGTGATCGATGAAGCCGGCCATGCCGCAGAAGCGGGACCGGGCGATGCGCTGGTTATCCCGGCCGGGTTCAAAGGCGTGTTCGAGGTTGTCGAACCGGTCCGGAAGCACTACGTTATCGTCGAGCGCTCCGCCGCCTAGTCCAGCCAGGGATGGGCGGCGAGCCAGCGGCCCAGCTCATTGTCGTTCGCGCATTGCAGTTTGTTGAAGATGTTGGCGCGGTGGGTTTCCACGGAACGCGGGCCGCAGGGCGGCACCAGCACGCGGGCGATTTCCTTGTTTGGCTGTCCCAGTCCCACCAGACGCGCCACCTCGCGTTCACGTGGTGTCAGCTCTTGCCACAGCCGTAGCGCCTGGCCGCGGGCGCGGGCTTCCACAATGGCGGCCGGCAGTTTGTCCAGCAGTTGCTGCGTGTCCGGCTTGGTCACCCAGTCGTAGGCGCCGCGCCGCACGGCTTCGATTGCCGTGGGAATGTCGCCATGACCGGACAGGAATACCGTCACCAGCGGGCTATGCCCGGTGCGCAGACGTTCGAACACCTCCAGTCCATTCATGCCGCCCATGCGCAGATCGAGGATGACGCAGCCCGGCTGGCGCATGTCTACCGCCTCCAGAAACGCCTCGCCGGAATCGAAGGCCTGTACTGCCAGGCCTTGTGAAAACAGCAGAAGCAGCAAGGAACGACGCAGGGCTTCATCGTCATCAACAACGTACAGCGTGAGTGGAATGTCTTTCATGGCGCGGTAGGCAGGGTGAAGGAGAATATGGCGCCGCCGTCAGCGCGGTTTTCCACCGTCAGCGAACCGCCGTGGGCTTCAATGATGGTGCGGCAGATGTTTAAGCCCAGGCCCAGGCCATCAGGCTTGGTGGTAAAGAAGGGCGCGAAGACCTGGTCGATCTGGTCGGCCGGAATGCCTGGTCCGTGGTCGCTGACGGCAATGCGTATGCCCGGGCCGGCGCGCTCGCTGCTCAGCACAATGGCGCGGCGGTGGCGCGGCTGGTCCTGCATCGCCTGCACGGCATTGTGGATCAGATTGACCAGCACCTGCTCCAGTAAGACGCGGTCGCCGCGCACCTGCGCCGTTGTGTCGCTTGACACCAGTTGCAGCGTCACGCCATACCGGTCCAGCTCCGGCTTGAGCAGGGTTTCGGCATGGGCAATCACACTGTCAATGGCCAGGCTTGCATAATCGGCGCGCTGTGGATTAATCAGTGCGCGCACCCGTTTGACGATTTCACTGGCCCGCTTGGCTTGTTCGATGATGTCGTCCAATGCACCGGTCAGCAGCTCGGGCGCATCGCAGTTGGCCAGCGTGCGTGCGGCGACGGCAAAATTCGACAGCGCCATCAAGGGTTGATTGAGCTCGTGCGCCAGCGTGGACGCCATTTCGCCAACGCTGGCCAGGCGCGCGCTGCGTTGCAGGCGGACTTCCTGATCGCGTTGCCGGGCTTCTGCCTGCTTCTGGGCGGTGATGTCCACCACAGAACTCATCCAGCCGCGCCGCACGCCTGCGGCATCGATGAGCGGCGCGGTGTAGACCATGGTGATGACGTCATGGCCATCCTTGTGCCGGATACGCGATTCAAACCCATGCGGTGCGGCGCGTCCCTGCAGGGCATCGTCACTTTCCCGTGCCTGTTTTTCCAGGTCGTCCGGATGCCAGTAAGGGTAGGGTGGCCGGCGCCCCATCAACTCTTCACGGCTGTAGCCAACCATGGCGCAGAGCGCGGGATTGACGTAGATGATTTTGCCTTCCGGGTCGCGGGCGCGCATGCCGACCAGCAGCGAGTCTTCCATCGCCTGCCGGAATGCGTGGGCTTCCTGCAGATCGCGCGTGCGTTCTTCCACGCGGTGCTCCAGTTCCAGGCGGGCTGCCTGCTGTTCCGCAAAGCGCCGGTCGCGCAAGCGCCAGTACAGTACACCCAGCAGCAGCAAGGCGACAGCCAGCGTGGCCAGTACATGTGCCAGACGCCGCGCCTGATGCACTTCGCGCATGTCTTCGGTCACGGTCAGGGTCCATCCCAATTCAGGGAGTGGGGTATCCAGCGCCAGAAAGTCTGTGTTGCGCCCTTGTATCGGCGCCTGCAGGACAAAGGCGGGCGTATCGCTGCTGGTTGCTGTTTTCCACGGCAGGATGTCGAAACGGGTACGCGCGCCATACTGGCTATGTGCACTGATCCACTGCAGATCCGCAGCAGGAACCGGCTTGGTGCTTTGGAATAGCCAGTCGGGTATGGCGCTCAGGAAGACAATGCCACGGCTGTCCCGCAGCACCACGGGATAAGCGCCGCGCATCCAGCTGCGTTCCAGTGGTTCGAGGCTGATCTTGACGACCAGTACACCCAGAATGCCCTGTGGCGTGTGTACTGGTTCCGCAATGAACAGGCCAGACTGGCCGGTGGTCAGGCCCAGACCGTAGAACAATCCCCTGCGCCCTTGCACCGCGTCCTCGAAGTAAGGGCGCTGATGGTAGGACTGTCCGACAAAGCTGGAGGGCAGATTCCAGTTGCTGGCGGCTAGCGTCAGGCCTGCCGTGTCCACGAGGAATAAGGCGGCGGCGCCGGTCGTGGTTTGCAGGCCGGCGAAGTAGTGGTTGACGCGCGCCTGCAGCGCTGCATCGTGCGGCGTGTGCAGCAGATTCTGCACATCAGGATGGCGGGCTGCCGCATACGGCAGAAAATCGTGCTTCTCCACCAGTCCGCGCAGGCCCAGGACGTGGGCGGCGCTGGCCTGGCGCAAAGTGAGCGTCTTGGCTTGCAGTTCGCGCTGTTCCGCCCATTTGCCGGACACCACAATCAGGACGAGCGCCGCCGCGAGGGCCAGCCATCTGCGCCAGTGATGTGGTTTGAACAAGGAGGGCATGGAAGTCCCGCAGCCAAATAGGCAAACAATACCAGTTGCGGGCGGGGGATTGGGGGCTCTCCGTATTTTTACGGAGGCGCAGGCGCCAACGTTGCGGATGTGCCGCAGCTTTGCGCGGCTCACAATCAAAACTCAAAAAAACCGGAGACCAACATGAACACAGTCACAACCCAGCCGCTTGCGGGCGGACGCGCCGCTGCCGTCAGAGAACCCATCTCGGCCAAGCGCTTGCGCGCCATCTTCGTTGGCTCGGCAGGTAATCTGGTGGAATGGTTTGACTTCTACTGCTACGCCGCGTTTGCGCTGTATTTCGCGAATTCCTTCTTCCCCGCGCAGGACGCCACTGCGCAAATGATGTCGACCGCCGGCATTTTCGCGCTCGGCTTTTTCGTGCGCCCGCTGGGTGGGATATTGTTTGGCCGCCTGGGCGACCGTCATGGCCGCAAAGTAGCGTTGATGATGTCCGTGCTGCTGATGTGTCTTGGCTCGCTGCTGATCGCCTGTGCGCCGACCTATGCCAGTGTCGGCATCGTGTCGCCTTGCATTCTGCTGCTGGCGCGTCTGCTGCAAGGCCTGAGCCTGGGCGGCGAGTATGGCGCCAGTGCGACCTATCTGTCGGAAATGGCGGACTCCAAACGGCGCGGCTTTTATGCGAGCTTCCAGTACGTGACGCTGATCGGCGGCCAGTTGCTGGCGCTGCTGCTCTTGCTGGTGTTGCAGAACTTCCTGCTGGATGCGCAGCAGCTGCGCGAGTGGGGCTGGCGTATTCCGTTCTTTGCTGGCGCGGTACTGGCTTTGCTGGCGCTGCGCATGCGTCATGACATGCCGGAGACGCCATCCTTCGAGGCCGCCCGCAAGAAAGCCAAACCGATGGGCGGCTTGAAGCAGCTGGCCCAGCATCCGAAAGAAGTGATGCTGGTGATCGGCCTGACCATGGGTGGCACGCTGGCTTTCTATGTCTACACCGTGTACATGCAAAAATTCCTGCGCCTCTCGGTTGGCCTCAGCGACGCCCAGACCACCGCCGTATCGGCCGCTTCGCTGCTGTTTGCGATGTGTTTGCAGCCAGTGTACGGCGCGCTGTCCGACCGCATCGGCCGTCGTCCGCTGCTGGTCGGCTTTGCGGTGCTGGGCACCATCTTCACGGTGCCGTTATTGACTGCGATCCGTCACGCCAGCGGCCCATGGGAAGCCTTCGCGCTGATCGCCTGCGCCTGGCTCATCGTCTCCGGCTACACCTCGATCAATGCGCTGGTGAAGGCGGAACTGTTCCCCGCCAATATCCGCGCGACCGGCGTTGGCGTACCTTATGCTGTCGCCGTATCGGTGTTTGGCGGCACGGCGGAATACCTGGCGCTGTGGTTCAAGTCGATACAGATGGAGAGTGCGTTCTACTGGTACGCGAGCGCTGTGATGGCGTGCACGCTGGTGGTGTGCTGGTATATGCGCGACACCGGCGCAACCTCGCGGATCGACGCCGAGATGCAATGATCCATATCAAGTTGCACACATATAAATAATTATTTCGCTTTAGTCATTTTTCTTGTTTTCACGACTATATAATCGCCGGGGATTTAAAACTCTTTGAATGCGATTATGCGGTTAAACTTACCTGTAACCAATATTGAATATGTGCTGGATGAAAGCGAAACCATTGTTTCAAAAACTGATCTGAACGGGAATATCACTTACGTCAATCGGGACTTCATTCAGATCAGCGGATTTTCAGAAGAGGAATTACTGGGGGCGCCACAAAACATCGTGCGCCACCCCGATATGCCCGCAGCGGCCTTTGCCGATCTGTGGGCAACGCTGAAGGCAGGCCGGGCCTGGACTGGCCTCGTCAAGAATCGCTGCAAAAACGGCAATTACTATTGGGTGGAGGCGAACGCCGCGCCGTATTATGAAAACGGTAAAGTTGTTGGTTATACTTCAGTAAGAACCAAGCCGAGAAGGGCGCAAATCGACGCGGCGTCGGCATTATATTTTTCGGAAAATTTTAAAATCAAAAAACAGCGCAATATATCGCTGTCATTTAAATTCAATTTGCTGATTGTTTTAATGCTGGTTTCAATATTGCTGCCAGAATTACGGATAATCAGCATGCTGCTCGCGGTGGCCGGTTTAACCGTTTTGCGCAAAGCCGCGATCACGCCGTTACACGCGATGCGCGCGTATCTGGATCAGATGAGTGGCGGCGACCTGACTGGCTGTGTCGCCGTCAAAGGCAGCACGGAGGCCGCCAATACGCTGCAAGCCTTGCGCGTCCTGCAGATCAACCTGAAGTCGCTGGTGGGCCAGATCAAGGAGGCCAGCGCTGTGGTGAACGCGGATGCCCACGACATCGCTGCCGGCAATGCGGATTTGTCCGCGCGCGCGGTCGAACAATCCGGCTCGCTCGAGGAGACGGCCGCGTCGATGAAGCAGATGACGGGCACGGTGCGCCAGAATGCGGACACCGCGCACGATGCGAACGAACTGGCGCTGGCTGCGGCGCGGGTCGCCAGCGAAGGCGGTGCGGCGGTGAGCGCGGTGGTCGATACCATGGCGTCCATCCGCGCGAGTTCCGCGCGGATCGCGGACATCATCAGCGTCATCGACGGCATCGCCTTCCAGACCAATATCCTGGCGCTGAATGCGGCAGTGGAGGCCGCGCGCGCGGGCGAGCAGGGACGGGGTTTTGCGGTCGTCGCCAATGAGGTACGCAGTCTCGCCCAGCGTTCAGCGACGGCCGCGCACGAGATCAAGGATTTGATCAGCAGCTCGGTCGGGGAAATCGAAAGCGGCAGCCGACTGGCTGCAGATGCGGGCCGCATCATGTCCGGCATCGTGTCTTCGGTGGGCGAGGTTGAGCGTCACATGAGCGACATCAGCGACGCCAGCAAAGAGCAGAGCAAGGGCATACAGCAGATCAACCACGCGGTAGCGCACATCGACGCGATGAATCAGCAGAATGCCGCAGTGATGGAAGACGCCGCGCTCGCGGCCAAACGCATGCAGCAGCAGGCGGCGCAACTGGCGCGCCTGATCGGCCAGTTTACCCTGGTTCAGCCGCGCGCTCGCCTGGCTTTCGCCGACGACACCGGCGCTACCGTGGAAGGCGAGGCCGCACCGAACAGCGCTTCCACCATCGGGTCGCGCCGTATCGCCAGTTTTCGGGCGCGGGTCGGGTAAGTGGTGTCATCGGCCAGGCGGTGGACGCGGGCGCCTTCGCGGTTGATGGTGATGCTCATGGTGGGACCGTCATAGCAGTCTTCGGCAAATCGTTTCATGCTTGATTCTCTCTCGGTTAAGCGGTCATATAGGTACCGGCGCGGCGTGCCAGATGGCGGCGCGCTGGTGCTGGCACGTCGGCCGGCTCGGCGGCTGGCGCTTCGGTGATCTTGAGGATATGGCGGCGTGCCTGGGCAGCGCAGCCGGCGTACAGCGCGACATAGGTCTGGTAGGCCTGCATGGCAGGCCAGTTTTCAGGCAGCAGTTCCTGCGGCAGCAACTGGTCGGCGCGGCGGCAATGCTGATAGCCATGGCTGACCAGCAGGCGCGCCATGTAAGCCTGTTCGTCGGTGAAGGCGCCGCGCTGGCCCAGCATCTGGCGCAAAGGCTCGAAGCGGCGCAGGAATTCGTTGTACAGCTCCGAGGCCAGGTCCAGATCCCACTCCATCTTGCCAAACAGGGGCTGGCGCACGGCGGCGGCCAGCTGCGTGCCGCTGACTTCAAACAGCGCCAGGCCGTGGTCTTCGCCAGTCTGCATGCCGCGCGTGTACGACGCCGGGCGTGCCAGCACATTCGGCGCCAGGATGCAGTAGTCCAGGTCCAGCAACTGCTTGCGGGTGGTGGCATAGCGCGCCGCACTGATGCCGCCGCTGTTGACCAGCATGATCCAGTCTTCGTTGAAACTGCGCGAAGAGGGAATGTTGATGCGCTGGCGCGCCGACAGTATGGCTTCCGCCGCTGGTGGCGTCAGCATGCACAGGCTGCGGCGGCCATGGCGTTCGATCTGGATCATCTTGTGTTCCGCCAGGCGGAATAGCGCGGTGCGGATGGTGCGTTCCTGGAAACCCAGTGGTTCCATCAGCGCGATGACGCTACCCAGCCATTGGGTCTTTTGGCCAAACGCTTGCGCTTCGCTGAACATCAGCTTGAGCATGGTGCTGAGCCGTGGCTTGGCCTGACGCAGGCAGGCGCTTATATAAAATTCGCTAGTCATGATTGTGGAGGTACGGAGAGAAGCTGGTTCGGGACCACGCGCAACTGCCAGTACAGGTGTGCTGCGCGGCCCAGGTTAAGCCAGAGCGCCAGGCTGGCAGCGCACATCAGCGCCGCGCCAGGGCGCACCAGCGCGGGTTGGTAGCAGGCGACCAGCAACAGCAGCAGGCCGGCCATATGGGCGCCGTACTGCCACTGTGCGCGGCGCTCGGGAATGATCTGGTTGAGCGTAGGCGGTTTGCGGCCGCTGATATCGCGCCCATCCTGCAGGTGGTACCAGGCGAGAAAGGGCACGATCTTGTACAGCATGCCGTTGACGGCGGACAGGGCAAAGCCGGCGATGAGCAGGATGCCGGTCGCCAGTGGCACGGCATTCGACGGCGCCATTGGCCACAAGTGCAGGCACAGGGCGGCGATCAGGCAGGCCATGGCGGTACGCCAGTACAGCGTGGTGGGATCGGCGCGCGGCCGCTTGCGGCGCAACAGCAGCATCAGCGTGGTGCCGGCAAACAGCGCGTAGCCCGCGGCCAGCAGCGCCACGATGGCGTAATGCAGGACCCGGCCGGAACCTGTCCATGCGCTCGAGAGCGAGGTGGCAACCAGCAGCAGGAACATCCCGGTGTTGTAGCCGCCGGTCAGCCATTTTGGATAGGGCTCGGTGAGCATAAACATCGGCACGACCTGGAAGGCGATGCTGATGACCAGCAGTCCCACCCAGCCCAGCAAGCCCCACATCGCGTGCAGGTCGGTCAGGCGTTGCAGTGGCAGCTGGAGCAGGCCTGGCCACGCAAACAGGCTGGCCAGCATGCCGCCCAATACCATGGTCAGCACCAGCGAGGCGAGTGAAAGCCGTATGCCGGCCACCACCGCGCCGGAGCCGGGCAGGTGGACTTGCCACATGCCGACCGTGCACGCGGCCACGAACAGCAGCAGCCCCGCCAGCAGCAGGCCCATGGCGATGCGGAACAGCACCGGCTCCTCGCGCCAGAACGCCGCAGCCAGCACCAGCGTACCGGCACACAGGCTCAGATGCACCACCGTGCCCACGCGGCCGGCGCGCGGGATGGCGATGCCTGCCACCACCGGCAGCATCTGCAGCATCGCGCCGATCATGGTCATGCTCAGACAACCCAGCACCATCAGGTGGGTCAACGCCAGTGTCAGCGGCGACCAGCGGGTGGCCAGTGCTGCCTCCCCCTGCCAGGTAAGCAAGGCCGTAGCCAGCGCGGCAAACAGCGGCGCGCTCAGAAAATACCGCATCGGCAGCGAAAGCGGCGGGTTGTCGCCGAAGGATAGTGCGCGCTGCGGAGCGTCTAGAGGTTTCATGCGATGGGCGCCAGCCAGATCATCACTTCATAACGCTGCTCTTCCTGCACCGTGGTGCGGTACTGGTAGCCGTTGCGTAGCAGGATGCGGTACAGCGGCACAGGCTCGCGGTCGATCAGTACGCGCAGGCGTTCGTCGGGACCGAGCGTGTCCAGCGCTTCGAGTATGCGTATCATCGGCTCCGGCGGTTCCAGGCCGCCGACGTCCAGCAGCCGTGCGCTGTTGCCGCGTTCCAGCAGGGTGTTCATGCTGCGCTCCCTTCGGCGACTGCGTGGTCCAGCTGTTCCATGCTGGCGACAACCGCGTCGGCCTGTTTGGCCAGCACAAAGTCGGCCTGCGGGTAAAGGATGCCTTCTTCTTTCAGATTATGCTGGCGCATCAGGATACGTAGCATGTCGGCCTGGTCGAAGAAGGACGCGCAGTCGCGTTCTGTAATCGCGGCCTGCATGGCGGCGAGCATGTCGCGCATCTGGCGGTGCTCGGCGCGCATCACGACAGTGGGACCGTAGCCGTTGCCCAGCGCATGGTCCAGGCGGGGAAACAGCACGCGTTCTTCCTTGTCCAGATGGCGGTTGAACATGCCGAGGAAGGCGGCGAAGCTGGCGCCGGCTGCGTCCCAGTGACGCAGGATGACGTCCGATTCCGCCAGCGTGTACTGATCGTCGCAACGGCGATGATCCTGATCGAGATAAGTGGCGATCTTTTGCATCTTCTTTGTCCTTGATTAAAGCTGCGCACATTGTCCCACCCGGTAAAGCTCAAATTCTTTGATTCATATCAAGGATTTTCGGGTTCATGGAGCGATACAGTTCGTTCGCCCCATTTAGCTATCAGGAACACATGAATCATCCTGCCTCTCCACCCATCGAGCTGGTATGCCCGGCGGGTAGCCTGCCGGCCTTGAAGGCCGCCATTGACCTGGGCGCGGACTGCGTCTATCTCGGTTTTCGCGACGCCACCAATGCCCGCAACTTCGCCGGCCTGAATTTTGACGACGCCGCCATCGCCACCGGCATCGGTTTTGCCCATGAACGCGGCCGCAAGGTGCTGCTGGCGCTGAACACGTATCCGCAACCGGATAACACGGCACTCTGGCAGAGCGCCATCGACCGCGCCGCCCGCGCCGGTGTGGACGCGGTGATCCTGGCCGACCCCGGCCTGATGCGCTACGCCGCCGACCATCATCCCAATCTGCGCCTGCATTTATCGGTGCAAGGCTCGGCCACCAACGCGGAGGCAATCAACTTCTACCAGCACCACTTCGGCGTGCAGCGCGCGGTGCTGCCGCGCGTGCTGTCGCTGGCGCAGGTGGAGCACGTGGTCAGGAACACATCGATTGAAGTGGAAGTGTTTGGCTTCGGCAGCCTGTGCGTGATGGTGGAAGGCCGCTGCCAGCTATCGTCCTATGTGACGGGCGAATCGCCCAACACCCACGGCGTGTGCTCGCCGGCGAAGGCGGTGCGCTGGCAGCAGAATCCACGCGGGCTGGAATCGCGGTTGAATGGCGTGATGATCGACCGCTACACACCGCAGGAAAGCGCAAGCTATCCCACGCTGTGCAAGGGCCGCTTTGAAGTGGAAGACGAAACCTACTACGCCATCGAGGAACCAACCAGCCTGAATACGCTGGAACTGCTGCCGCAGTTGCTGGAGATGGGCGTACGCGCGGTGAAGATCGAAGGGCGCCAACGCAGCCCGGCTTACGTCTCGCAGGTAACGCGGGTGTGGCGCGCGGCGCTGGACGACTGCCTGCGCAATGCGGCCCGCTACTCGGTCAGGCCGGCCTGGATGTCGGAACTGAATACGCTGGCGGAAGGCCAGCAGCACACACTGGGCGCGTATCACCGCTCATGGAAATAACACTGGAGAAGTCATGCTGAAACTCGCCCTCGGGCCGCTGCTGTATTACTGGCCGCGCGCCAAGGTCATGGAATTTTATGAGGAAATCGCGGAGACGCCGGTGGATATTGTCTACCTTGGCGAAACCGTGTGTTCGCGCCGTCACGAGCTGCGTGCGTCGGACTGGCTGGAAGTCGCCGCGCTGCTACAGAACCGCGGCAAGGAAGTGGTGCTGTCCACGCTGGCGCTGATCGAATCCAGCGCCGACCTGGGCACGCAGCGCAAGCTGACGGCGAACGGCCAATTCCACGTCGAGGCCAACGATATGGGCGCGGTGCATATGCTATCCGGCCAGTCGCGTTTCATCGCCGGCCCGCATTTGAACATCTACAACCCGCCGACGCTGGCGCTGCTGCACGGCCTGGGCGCGAAGCGCTGGGTAATGCCGCTGGAGATGAGCCGTGATGGCCTGCGCCATATGCAGGACAGCCGTCCCCCGGGTATGGAAACCGAAGTCTTCGCTTTTGGCCGCATGCCGCTGGCATTCTCGGCGCGCTGCTTCACCGCCCGCAACCGCAATCTGCCGAAGGATGACTGCCGTTTCAGCTGCATCGATCATCCGGATGGCTTGCTGATGCAGACCCGCGAGAAGCAGGCCTTCCTGATTTTGAACGGCATCCAGAGCCAGTCCGCACTGGTCTACAACCTGGTGGCGGAGCTGGAACAGATGCAGGCGCTGGGTGTGGATGTGGCCCGTCTTAGCCCGCAGTCCAGCAACATGGCCGGGATCATCGCCGCCTTTGACGCCGTGCGCAGCGGCGCCACGCCGCCACGCTCCGCAGCGGAGGCAATCTCGCCGCTGCTGCCGGCTGAAGCCTGCAATGGCTACTGGTACGGCAAACCCGGTCTGGAATATCGCATGGAGCAAGCGGCATGAACCCTGTAGCACAAAACAATTACGGTCCGGCGCAGCTGCTGCCATCCTTTCTGGCGACGCTGGGCCAGCGTCTGCCTGCCTATCCGGGCTCGCTGCTATGCGTGGCGGCGTTAAACCTGGTGCTGCGGCCGCATCTGCCGGACGATGTACGCGCCGGACTGGCGGGCCGCCATTTGCGCGTGCGCGTCAGCGATGCTGGCGTGGCGTTTGATTTTACGTGGCGTGGCGAGGGCTTTGCCGCATTGCGCAACAATGGCGTGCCGGATCTGGAAATCGGCGCCTGCACACGGGATTTCATCGCACTGGCACGGCGCGAGCAAGACCCGGACACCTTGTTTTTCTCGCGCCGTCTGTCGATGGAGGGGGATACGGAACTGGGCCTGCTGGTCAAGAATACACTGGACGCGATTGACGTCCCGGTGACGGAACTGGGCCGTCAGGCCCTGTCCCGGGTTGTCAACGCGCTTCCTGGCCGGCGCGCCGCACTCTGAAGTTTCTGAACAATGGGGCTATGCCGGTCAGCACATCCTCACCCGGATAGCCGGGAATCGCGCCGTTAATCAATGCGTCTTCGGCGCAACCGGTGGCGCGAAACTCCTGCAGGACGTAGTTGTTCACGCCCATGGCGGCCAGCATATGCGCCAGTGCGACCAGCCGCTCCGGCGGCAGCTGGTCCGGGTGCACGGTAGTCCGGCACTCATAGGCGACGCCGCTGTCGAGAATGGCGGCAACGCACTCGCGTACCGGCTCGCCGCTGCCGCCAACGCCGGTAATGCCGGCGTAGCTGTCAAACGTCGTCTTGACGTCGAAGCCGATCCAATCCAGCAGCGGCAGCACATCCCGCAAGCGGTCGGGATAGATGCACGCGGTTTCCAGGCCAACCTTGAAACCCATGGCGCGCACCTGCTGGATGGCGTCCTCCAGTGCCGGGTCCATGGTCGGTTCGCCGCCGCAGAATACCACCGCATCCAGCAGGCCAGAGCGGCGCTCCAGTGTCGTCATCACATCCTTCCAGGCGATGGGACTTTCGCGCGTGCGCTCCTGCAAATGCGGGTTCTGGCAATAGCCGCAGCGCCACGGACATCCCTGCACAAACACCACGGCGGACAGGAGGCCGGGGAATTCAGTGGCGCTGAACGGGGTATAGCCGCCCACGCGCAGTGAGCGGCGTTCCTGCTTAGGTTCCGGACTGGGCATGTGGCTCACGGAAGAATTTACGTTCGTGGAATTCGCCTTGTTTGCCGATGTTGAAGGATGAAACCGGGCGATGGTAGCCCATCACGCGGGTCCAGATTTCGCAAGGCTGGCGTTCGGCGTCGTCGAGTTTGACGGTCTGCGGATTCAATGTGTGCATGGCGTTTCCTTTGCTGGTGATTGAAGAGAGGCTTGTTTGCGGGCGATGATTTCGGCGTCGCATTTGGGACAGAACGCATGGCTGCCTTTCAGGTAGCCGTGTTTGGGGCAAATCGAGAAGGTTGGCGTCACCGTGATGTAAGGCAGGCCAAAGCGGCCCAGCGCGCGGCGCACCAGTGTGCGGCAGGCAGCGGCGCTGGACAGGGCTTCCGTCAGGTACAGGTGCAGCACGGTGCCGCCCGTGTATTTGCGCTGCAAGGCGTCCTGCTGCTCCAGAGCTTCAAACGGATCGTCGGTGTGGCCGACCGGCAGTTGCGAAGAGTTGGTGTAGTACGGCATCTGCGGTGTGCCTGCCTGCAGGATGTTGGCGTAACGCTTGCGGTCTTCCTTGGCGAAGCGGTAGGTCGTGCCTTCGGCCGGCGTGGCTTCCAGGTTATACATATGGCCAGTCTGCTCCTGGAATTCCACCATGCGCGCGCGTACGTGGTCCAGCAGGCGCAGCGCGAAAGCGTGGCCCCACGGTGTCGTGATGTCGTGCTGGCCCGATGGATCGAAATTGCGCACCATCTCGTTGATGCCGTTGACGCCCAGTGTGGAGAAGTGGTTGCGCAGCGTGCCGAGGTAGCGTTTTGTGTAGGGGAAAAGGCCGTTGTCCATGTGGCGCTGGATGACCTTGCGCTTGATCTCCAGGCTGTCGCGGCCCAGCTCCAGCAGGCGGTCCAGCGCTGCCAGCAGCGCCGGTTCGTCATTGCGGTACAGATAACCCAGGCGCGCGCAGTTGATGGTGACCACGCCCAGCGAGCCGGTTTGTTCGGCCGAACCAAACAGGCCGTTGCCGCGCTTGAGCAGCTCGCGCAAGTCGAGCTGCAAGCGGCAGCACATGGAACGGATCATGTTCGGCTTCAGCTCGGAATTGATGAAGTTCTGGAAGTAGGGCAGGCCGTAGCGCGCCGTCATTTCAAACAGCAGCTCCGCATTCGGGCTTTCCCACGCAAAGTCTTCGGTGATGTTGTAGGTCGGGATGGGGAAGGTGAAGGCGCGGCCTTTGGCATCGCCCGTCATCATGATCTCGATGTAGGCGCGGTTGATCATGTCCATTTCGGTTTGCAGCTCACCGTAGGAGAACGGCATCTCTTCGCCGGCGATGTGGGGAACCTGCTCGCGCAAGTCCTCAGGGCAGACCCAATCGAAGGTCAGGTTGGTGAATGGCGTTTGCGTGCCCCAGCGCGATGGCACGTTGAGGTTGTAGATCAGCTCCTGCATGTACTGCTTGACTTCCTCGTAGCGCAGCTTGTCCTTGCGAATGAAGGGCGCCATATAGGTATCGAAGGAGCTGAATGCCTGGGCGCCTGCCCATTCGTTCTGCAAGGTGCCGAGGAAATTGACGATCTGGCCGATGGCGCTGGACATATGGCGCGGCGGGCTGGATTCCACCTTGCCCGGCACGCCGTCCAGCCCCTCATTGAGCAGCGTACGCAGCGACCAGCCGGCGCAATAGCCGGACAGCATATCCAGGTCATGAATGTGGAGATCGGCCTCGCGGTGCGCCAGGCCGATCTCCGGCGGATAGACATGATTGAGCCAGTAATTGGCGATGACCTTGCCGGAGACGTTGAGTATCAACCCGCCCAGCGAATAGCCTTGGTTGGCGTTGGCGTTGACGCGCCAGTCCTGGCGGTCGAGGTATTCGTTGATCGAACTGGCGACGTCCAGCAGCGAGTGTTTGTCCTGCCGCAGCGTGGCGTGCTGCTCGCGATAGACCACGTAACGGCGCAGTGTCTGGCGATAGCCAGCATCGTAAAGCACTGTTTCGACATTATCCTGGACCAGCTCCACCGTCATCTTTTCATTGGCAGGCAGGGAGGACAGCTGCAATAGCACGCCCTCGGTCAGCTGGCTGGCTTTGACAGCATCGAATTCGCCACTGGCGCGGCCGGCGCGGAGCAGGGCGCTTTCAATCTTGGACAGATTGAATTCCTGCTCGCTGCCGTCACGCTTGACGATTGTGGTGTGATACAGACCTTCCATGTTCGCCCCATATCTAGTTGATTTGATCGTTTGTCTACTATATATGGTGTTTTTAACGTGGGTGGGAGCTATCTATTGATTTCTTGATCTGGCTTATCTTTTTAAGGCCGCAGCGATCTGTCTGACGAAAACGGGATCGGGCTCCGCATCCAGCCGCGTGGAGTCGGCCTGCACCGCGCCGGTGTGATTGAGCAGCGCGATGCGCGTGGTGTGATTGATCTCGCCGTTGTCCAGCGCGCGGTAGCGGATGTTGAGCGCGGAGGCGAGCATGCGCGTGTCGCTGTCATCGCGCGCCACCGCCAGGCGGTACTGGGCTGGATCGAGATTCTGCATGTGCGCCATCATCGCCAGCGATCTGGGATTATCGCGCTGCGGCGCCAGACTGATAAGCAGGATACGCAGCCGCTTGCCGTCCGGGCCAAGCGCGGTGACGGTGCGCTTGAGTGTTTCAATCACGATGGGACAGGCGGAGTGACAGTCGCCGTAGAACATGGTCACCAGCACCGGAGCACCGGCCATGTCGCGTAGCGTGAAGTGCTGGCCGCTGGTATCGGTGAGCCGGGTGTCGAGCTGATAGAGCGATGTGCTGGCAGGCGCCGTCGCTGGCGTCTCTGCCGCCGTTGATGCGACAGGCAGGACGAGGGTGACCGCTGCGGCCATGGCGGCAGCGCGCAAGATGGTTTTCATGGTGAGGCTCCTTGATCGTTGGGGACGGGATCACGCGCGCAGCGGAATCCCAGGTTGGCGCCATCCTGCCGTGCTTCCATGGCGGAGAGCAGGGCCAGGCGCATCAGGACTGCGTAGTTGCGGCGGTCTGCCAGCGAAACGGCGGCGCCGCCGCAGTAGTCGAGCTGTTTCTGTTCGCCCTTGGCGCGGCTGTCGGCGTTGACAAACAGGCCGCTGTAGTCTTCCACCCATTCCCACACCAGGCCGTGCGTGTCATGGATGCCGTAGTAGTTGGCAGGCGTGGCGGCGACGTGGCCTGGCGCCGCCTTGCCCGCATCGGCGTACCAGCGCAGGATGGCGGTGAGCCAGGCGTCGTCGTCGCGGGCGTCTGCCCGGGTGGCGTCGGCTGCGGCGGCGAACTCCCATTCGTACCAGCGCGGCAGGCGGGCATCCTCGCTGGTGCAATAGGCCTGGGCGGCGTACCAGCTGACGTGGGTGACGGGAGCGTCGTCGTCAGCGGTGTCCAGGGTGGCCAGGTAGCCCGGTGCGGTGAACAGCGCCGGGGCCTGGCCGCGTCGCCATGATGGCGACGTTTGCAGAAAGGCTTTGAATTCGCGGTTGCTAACGAGGCGGCTGCGCAGCAGGAAGGGCGCCACCCGGGCGTCGCCTGCCACGCCGTCGGCGGGCAGCACGCTGCGCAGCGGCCCGCCGGCGATGGCGCGGTAGCCGGCGCCGGAATCCGCAGGACTGGGCGCGCGGCAAATGTCTGCGAGCGCCTCGTCGGGATGCGCGCCGGCCTTGGCTGGCTGCACCGGCGCAGGGCTGGCGGCTGTGCTGCCAGTCATGCCACAGGCGACTGCCATCGACAGCGCGAGTGCGGTCCTGAAACCAGTGCGGCAATAGCCGGACGCCGGCGTTTTCATGGCTACCTCGCTTTGCGGATGTCAGCGACCTGGGTCGCCGTGATGACGGGCTTACCCTTGTTCATTTCGACGCTGACATAGTTCAGCACTGCGGCGACATCCTCGTCGCTGAGCTCCTGCTGCGGCATTACGCCGTTGTAGTGCTCACCATTGACGACGATTTCTCCGCTGCGGCCATGGAGCACGATGTGCGCCATTTCATACGGACGCTCCTTGAAGAAATCCGAATTTGCCAGTGGCGGAAAAACGCCGGCCACGCCTTCGCCTTTGGACTGGTGGCAAACCGTGCAAGTGCTGTCATACACCGATTTGCCGCGCAGGTGCTGGCCGGGTACCACGGCGACCGGTTCAGCCGCCTTGGCCGGCGCAGGCGCCACCGCTGCTTTGGCCGCAGGCAGCGGCTTCTTGATGCCTTTGCCGTAGATGGACAGGTTCTCCGGGCCGCTGACCGACAGCAGACCGATCGCCCCTTTGTTGAATGCGCGCGTCAGCGAGTGGTCCACCAGCGTCAGGTTGCCCGGCACTTTGGGCGTGAACTCGACGATGGTCGAACCACCGGCAGGCACCATGGTGGTCTGTACCTGTTCCTGATATCTGGTGCCGCCCTCGGTATAAACCTTGTCAAAGATCGCGCCAATGATGTGGAAGCTGGAGGTGATGTTCGGGCCGCCGACGCCAAAGAACATGCGGACCTTCTCATTGGTCCTGGCCGTCAGTGCATTGGCGCCGGTCAGCGCGCCATCGGCGCCGTTGAATACGACGTAGGTCGGTTTCTCGTCGATGGCCTTCTGCTGATCGAAGGCTTGCAGGCCGGGCGCGCGGTAAGCGCCCGTGGTGTAGAAGTCGCCCTGCATGACGTAGTATTCCTTGTCCACCCTGGACATGCCTTCTTTGGGCTCGACCAGTATCATGCCGTACATACCGTTCGCCACGTGCATGCCGACTGGCGCGGTAGCGCAGTGATATACGTACAGGCCAGGATTCAGCGCCTTGAACGTGAAGCTGGCTTCATTGCCCGGAGCGATCAGTGTCTGTGCGGCGCCGCCGCCAGGACCAGTCACCGCATGCAGGTCGATATTGTGCGGCAGTTTGTTGTCCGGCAGGTTCTGAAGGTGAAGTTCGACCGTATCCCCTTCACGCACGCGTATCATTTTGCCGGGCACGGTGCCGCCAAAAGTCCAGAAGGTGTACTTGGTACCCGGCGCGATTTCGCGCTCGACCTCCTCTACAGTCAGATTGACCACCACGTGAGCGGCGGTCTTGCGGCTTATCTGTGGAGGCAGCAATGGCGGAGCGACCAGCTCCTGGGTAATCACGGGCAGTACTGGTTCGGCGAAACTTTGGGATACGACGAGCAGCGCAGCGGCGACGCTGGCGGCGGCAAGCTTGAATTGCGTTTTCATCTCATTCACCTTCTGGTTGTTAATGGTTTTGCGGCGTTTCGTCCCCGGCTGCATGGCGGAAGCGTTTGGCGACACCGTCCTGCGCCATTGGTGTCGAACAGTCATGAGGGATTTTGAAACTCCTTCTGCTTTTAAAAAAGTGGGGCAGCTCAAGGCCGCCCCATATAAATCACGCGTTGTTTGCGACAGCGGCACTTCGTTCTTTACGCGCCGTCAGCAGGCGCCATGCAAACAGCGCCAGGAACAGCGTGCCGATGGCGAACACCACGTCGCCAGGGACGCGCAGCCACACCAGCGTTTCCATCAGCTTCGAGTGGATCACTTCCGGCGAGCGGGCGAACCACATGCCGGTGCTGACGCTGGCCCAGGCCTGATAGATGCCGGCTGGCGTCAGCGACATGAAGACCATCATCGCCAGGCCGATATTCAGGCACCAGAACATAGGGCGCAGCAGCGCATCGGACCAGGCCAGGCGGTCGCTCAGGCCGCGCAGGCAGAACAGCAGCAGGCCGATGCCCAGCATGCCGTACACGCCAAACAGTGCGGCATGGCCGTGGGCTGCGGTCATGTTCAGGCCCTGCATGTAGTACAGCGCGATCGGCGTGTTGATCGAAAAGCCCAGCAGGCCGGCGCCCACGGTGTTCCAGAAGCCGACAGCGATGAAGCACAGGATGGACCAGCGGTAGCTGGCAACCCACGGCGCCGCCTTCGAGCGCTGGTAGTTGCGCCATGCCTCGATACCGATCAGCGACAGCGGCACCACTTCCAGCGCCGAGAACATGGCGCCAATCGCGATCACGAAGGTTGGCGTGCCGGTGAAGTACAGGTGGTGCAGCGTGCCCAGGATGCCACCGAACAGGAACACAATCGTCTCCAGTACGATGGCATTGTTGGCGGTAGCGGCGCGGATCAGGCCCAGGCGGGTGAACAGCAGCGCAATCACGGCGGTGGCGAATACTTCGAAGAAGCCTTCCACCCACAGGTGGACCAGCCACCAGCGCCAGTATTCGATCATCGAGTAGTGGCTGTGCGGGCCCCAGGTCAGCGACGTCGCGTAGAAGCCGCCTATGCACAGTGCGGCCAGGAAGACCATCACGATCAGCCCACGGCTTTCCGATGGCTTGCGCAGCGCTGGCCATAACGCGCGGCCCAGCAGCGTGACCCAGAACAGCAGACCGACGAACAGCAGGATTTGCCAGATGCGGCCCATGCTGGTGAATTCCAGGCCCTGGTTGCCGAGCCAGAAGGCGAAGGCTGTGCCCTTGTGCTGCAGGGAGCCGATCCAGCCCATGGCGGTCGAACCAACCACGATGAACAGCAGCGCGTAGAACAGGACATTCACGCCCAGTTTCTGGAAGCGCGGCTCGTGGCCGGAGATGGCCGGTGCAATGTACAGGCCCGTCGCCAGCCAGGCGGTGGCTATCCACAATACGGCAAACTGGGTGTGGATGGTACGGCTGACCACAAACGGCAGCACGTCGGCCAGCGGGAAGCCAAAGAAGCTGTGGCCTTCCACCGCATAGTGCGCAGTAATCACACCCATGCCGACTTGCGCCAGTATCAGGCCGATCACCACGAAGAAGTATTTTTTGGTCGCCAGCATCGATGGCGTCGGTTTGAGACTGAACAGCGGATCGGACTTGGGCGGTTCTGGGTCTTCTTCTTCCCTGGCGGTGGAGTGGGCCATGACCATCGCGGCAATCGCGCCGATCATCAGGATCACACTGGCGATCGACCAGATGCCTGCGCCGGCGCTGGGGCGGTTGTCGATCAGCGGTTCATGCGGCCAGTTGCTGGTGTAGCTCAGCTCCGTTGCGCCGGGACGGTCGGTGGACGCGGCCCACGACGACCAGAACACAAACGCTGGCAGGGCGCGCAGGTCATCCTGATCCGGCACCGAGTTGGCGTTCATCGCGTATTGTTCGCGCAGATGATCCAGGCTGCGGGCATCGCCGAACAGGTCGGTGTAGTGTCTGGCGACGGCGCGCACGGCGGCTGCACGGTCGGCGGACAGCACGATGACGCCGCGGCCCGCGTCATAGGTATTGCGGCGCATCTCTTCCTTGAGGCGGGCGTTGATGGCGGCCTGGGTGGGCTTGCTCAGATCATCGAAGTTGGCGCCGTGATCGCGCCTGGCCCAGATCTGGCGCAGTTCCAGCGCTTCGCGGTGCAGCCAGTCGGCCGACCAGTCTGGCGCCACATAGCTGCCGTGGCCCCAGACTGTGCCAAGCTGCTGGCCACCGGCGGAGAGCCAGGCTTGCTGGCCGCGGTCGACCTGGCCTTCGCCGAACAGCGTATCGCCATTGGCACTGATGATTTGTTTGGGGATGGGTGGCGCCGTTAGATAGATCTCTGCACCTACCCAGCCTAGCACGGCGAAGGAGAGGGCACAGATAACGGCCAGCCAGGTCCAGAGCTTGCGGGTAGCGTGCATGGCATGGTTCCTTATGGTGGCTTGTCAAATCGACGCCGCCGATTCTAGGCGCGTGGTTTAAACATGCATATTCGATCCTCGTTTTTCTTGACGCAGGTTATGCGCGAGAGCGAGCCGGATTTCTATATGGCGGATTGTTTTGACGCCCGGCGCGCCAGCTGCCGCTATGCGGGCTGCTGCCAGGTGCAGCAGCTGCTGGCCAGGGCAAGCGATACCTTTCTGGCGACGCTGGATGAGGTGACGCTGGCGGATCTAGTTCTTTCGGCCTAGACGGGATATCCGTCATGCCGATAGTCGTGTGATGCGCTGCAGCGTAACCTGATGCCATCCCTATGTGCGTCAGGAGAAGTAAAGTGGCAAACAATAATAAAGCGGTGCAGGTACTGGTAAGCAGTACGGTGTCATTCACGATCTGCTTTGCGGTCTGGATGATGTTTGCGGTGCTGGGCATCCCCATCAAGAAGATGCTGGGCCTGAACGAAACGGAGTTTGGCCTGCTGGCGGCGATGCCGGTGTTAAGCGGTTCTCTGGTGCGCGTCCCGCTGGGCATCTGGTGCGACAAACACGGTGGCCGTATCGTGTTCTTCCTGCTGATGCTGGCCACCGTGCCGGCGATTTACCTGATCGGCAAGGCCACCGCTTACTGGCAGTTCCTGGTACTGGGCCTGTTTGTGGGCCTGGCCGGCGGTTCGTTCTCGGTCGGCACGCCGTATGTGGCGCGCTGGTTCGCCAAGGAGCGCCGTGGCCTGGCCATGGGCATTTTCGGCGCCGGTAATTCCGGTTCGGCGCTGACCAAGTTTGTGGCGCCAGCCATCATCGCGGCCTGGGGCTGGCAAGCCCTGCCCACGGTGTACGCCATCGCCATGCTGGTAACGGCCTTGCTGTTCTGGCTATTCTCGGCCACCGACCCGTCGCATCAAAGCGGCGCCAGCGTGTCCTTTGCCGACCAGGTCAAGGTGCTCAAGGATCGCCGCGTGTGGCGCTATTGCCAGTACTACTCCGTGGTGTTCGGCGGCTACGTCGCGCTGGCGCTGTGGATGACCAAATACTACGTGGGCGAGTATGGCTTCGACCTGAAACTGGCCGCGCTGCTGGCAGCCTGCTTCTCGCTGCCAGGCGGCGTGCTGCGCGCACTGGGTGGCTGGATCGCGGACCGTCACGGCGCCTACAAGGTCACCTGGTGGGTCATGTGGGTGTGCTGGGTGTGCTTCTTCCTGCTGTCCTATCCACCGACCTCGATGATCGTGCAGACCACGCGCGGTGACGTGCATATGAACCTGGCCCTGTCGCCGTGGATATTTACCGCGCTGCTGTTCATCGTCGGCACCGCGATGGCGATTGGTAAAGCCTCGGTCTTCAAATTCATCGCCGACGATTTCAGCGACAACATCGGCGCCGTGTCGGGCGTGGTTGGCCTGGCCGGTGGGCTCGGCGGTTTCATCCTGCCGATCATGTTCGGCGCCTTGCTGGATCTGACTGGCGTACGTTCCAGCGCCTTCATGCTGTTGTACGGTGCTGTCTGCGTCTCGCTGGTGTGGATGCACTACTCGTTCCGGCCAACCGTGACTGCCGCCCCCGCGCTGCAAGCCGCTTAAATAAGGAGAATTCAATGAGCAAGTACATGATTAACACGTGGGAGCCAGAGAGCTCCGCCTTTTGGGGCAGCGGTGGGCGCAGCACGGCCACCCGCAACCTGTGGATCTCGATTCCGGCACTGGCGCTGGCATTCGCTATCTGGATGGTGTGGAGCGTGGTGGTGGTCAACTTGCCCGCCATCGGCTTCAAGTACAGCACTAACCAGCTGTTCTGGCTGACGGCGCTGCCTGGCCTGTCCGGCGCCACGCTGCGTATTTTCTATTCATTCATGGTGCCTATCTTCGGCGGTCGCAAATGGACCACGATGTCAACCGCCTCGCTGCTGATTCCTGCGGTCGGCATTGGCTATGCCGTGCAGGACGTGAACACCGGCTACCCAACCATGCTGATACTGGCGCTGCTGTGCGGCTTCGGTGGCGGCAATTTCGCTTCGTCGATGGCCAACATCAGCTTCTTCTTCCCGAAGGCGCAGAAAGGCTACGCACTGGGCATGAACGCGGGCCTGGGCAACCTGGGCGTATCGGCGGTGCAGTTTGTGGTGCCGCTGGTGATTACTGCCAGTGTGTTTGGCGCGCTTGGCGGTGAGCCGCAAACCTCGCTCAAGGCAGGCGTCAGCAGCACCCTGTGGCTGCAGAACGCCGGCTTTATCTGGGTGCCGTTCATTGTGGTCAGCAGTCTGTTGGCGTGGTTCGGCATGAACGACCTGGCATCGGCCAAGGCGTCGTTTGCCGACCAGGCGGTGATCTTCAAACGCAAGCACAACTGGCTGATGTGCTGGCTCTACACCGGCACCTTTGGCTCGTTTATCGGATACTCGGCCGCCTTTCCGCTGCTGATCAAGACCCAGTTCCCGGACGTGAATCCGTTGCAGTACGCTTTCCTTGGCCCGCTGGTGGGCGCCTTGTTCCGCGTCGCTGGCGGTGTGATTGCCGACAAGCTGGGTGGCGCGCGGGTCACCGTCTGGACCTTCGCGGGCATGATCGCCGCCGTGTATGGCGTCATCATGTTCCTGCCCCATGGCGAGGTGGCCGGCCAGTTCGCTGGTTTCTTCTGGATGTTCATGCTGCTGTTTGCCGGTACCGGCATCGGTAACGCCTCGACCTTCCGCATGATTCCCGTGATTTTCCTGACCGAGCGCCAGCGCGCGGTGAAGGGGCAGCCGGAAGCCATGCAGCAGCAGGCTGTGGCCGACGCCAACAAGGAAAGCGCCGCAGTACTGGGCTTTACCTCGGCGGTGGCGGCTTACGGCGCCTTCTTCATCCCCAAGAGCTACGGTACGTCGATTGCGATGACGGGCAGTGCGGATGCGGCGTTGTGGTGCTTCATCGCCTTCTACTTCAGCTGCATCGGCATCACCTGGTGGTGCTACGCCCGCAAGAACGCCGCCATGCCCTGCTAACCGGAGAACGACCATGATACCGCTGATCCCATCCGTCGAATTCGACGCCGCGCTGGTGCGCAAATTGAACAAGATGGGGCCACGTTACACCTCGTATCCCACTGCGGACCGCTTTACCGGCGACTTTGGCGTAGGAGACTACCGCGCCGCCGTCGCGCGGCTGGACGCGGCGGGCGAGCAGGCGCCTTTGTCGCTGTATGTGCACATCCCATTCTGCGAATCGCTGTGCTACTACTGCGGCTGCAACAAGATCATCACGCAGGACAAGAGCAAGTCCACCGAGTATCTGGGCTACCTGTCGCGTGAAATCGCGCTGCAGGCCGATGTGCTGGGCGGCCGGCGCAAGGTCGATCAGCTGCACTTTGGCGGCGGCACGCCGACCTACCTGAGCGACGCGCAGATGGACGGCCTGCTGGGCCAATTGCGCGCGCGCTTCGATTTTGCGGCGGATGAAGCAGGCGAGTTTTCCATCGAAGTCGATCCGCGCACGGTGACGCCAGAACGTATTGCGACGCTGCGCCGCCAGGGCTTCAACCGAATCAGCCTGGGTATCCAGGATTTTGATACAGCGGTGCAAAAGGCCGTCAACCGCATCCAGTCCTATGAACAGACCATGGATGTGCTGAACGCCGCCCGCGCTTGCGGTTTCCGCTCCATCAGCGTGGACCTGATCTACGGCTTGCCGCTGCAAAGCGCGACCAGCTTTGCACCGACGCTGGACAAGGTAATCGCCGCGCGTCCCGACCGCATCGCGGTCTACAACTACGCCCATATGCCACAGCTGTTCAAGGCGCAGCGGCTGATCAGGGAGGAGGAACTGCCAGACCCGGAGGCCAAGCTGGACATGCTTGGCCTGTGTATCGAACGCCTGACCGCAGCCGGCTATGTCTACATCGGCATGGACCACTTCGCGCTGCCGCAAGACGACCTGGCGCGCAGCCAGCATGAAGGCCGCCTGCAGCGCAACTTCCAGGGCTATTCCACACATGCGGATGCGCCGATGGTGGCGCTGGGCGTGTCGGCGATCAGCGCGGTTGGCGATACCTATAGCCAGAACGAGAAATCGCTGACGGCGTATTACGAACGGCTGGACCGCGGCGAGCTGCCTATCGCGCGCGGGATCACGCTAAGCCAGGACGACATCCTGCGGCGCATGGTGATTGGCCGGCTGATGTGCAACTTCATTCTCGACTTCGACGGCTTGCCGATGCCGCAAGGCGTCACTGCAGCGGAATACTTTGCCGCTGACCTGGAGCGGCTGAAACCGCTGGAGGAAGAACATCTGCTTTGCCTGGGCAGCCGGGGCGTACGCGTGAAGATGCGTGGGCGTCTGTTGATACGCAATATCTGCATGGCGTTCGACCGCTATCTGCACGCACCACGGCAGGAAGGGCCGCAGCCCGCGCGTTATTCCAAAACCATCTGAGGCAGGCATGGACAAGAACAAGATCAAGGTACAGGAGTTTCTGGCGCGCGTGCCGCTGTTTAACTCCATGGGACCGGAAGAGCTGAACCGCATCGCGCTCGGGACAACGGAAGTGCGTGCGGAACGCGGGGAAGTGCTGTTCCAGCGCGGCGACGCCTGCGTGGGTTTTCACCAGGTGCTGTACGGCCAGGTCAAACTGTCGTTTACCTCGGCCAGCGGCATCGAAAAAGTGATTGAGCTGATCGGCCCTGGCCACAGCTTTGGCGAAGCGCTGATGTTCATGGGCAGTCCCTACATCGTGGCCGCGCAGGCAATGGAAGACACGCTGCTGCTGCACGTTTCCAAGCCGGTGATCTATCGCGAGATCCATCACGATCCCGAATTCGCCTGCAAGATGCTGGCGGGCCTGAGCCAGCGCATGCACTCGCTGATGTGCGATATGGAGTCCTACGCACTGCGCAACGGCACCCAGCGCGTTGTGGCCTATCTGCTGAAAGAACTGCCGGACCCGCAGGCCACGCAAGTGACGCTGCCTGTCACCAAGGCGGTGCTGGCCTCACGCCTGAACCTGACGCCCGAACACTTCTCGCGCATCCTGGCGGAGCTGAGTACACACAGGCTGATTACCTTCAAAGGGCGCAGGATCGACATTATGAATACAGAGGCATTGCGCAATCATGCAGGATATTGAAAAATTCATCAGCGGTTTTAACCGCTTCCAGCAGCAGTACTTCAATGAGAATCCCGACCTATATGGCAACCTGCGCGCGGGCCAGCGTCCCGGCACCTTGCTGATCGGCTGCTGCGATTCGCGCGTCGATCCCGTGCTGCTGACCGGCAGTGATCCGGGCGATATGTTCGTGGTGCGTAACATCGCCAACCTGGTGCCGCCCTGTACGCCGACGGCATCGGCCGGCGTCAGTTCGGCGATCGAGTTTGCCGTGTGCGAGCTGGAAGTCGAGCGCATTATCGTGCTGGGTCACGCCCGCTGCGGCGGCATCCGCGCCGTGATGGCGCCCAAGCCTGTGCAGCGTGAGACTGACTTTGTCGGCCAGTGGATGCGTATTGCCCAGCCGGTGGCGGAGCGGGTGCGGCGCGACCTGGCACACCGCAGCAGCGAAGAGCAGCATCACGCCTGCGAACTGGCCAGCATCCTGCTATCGCTGGATAACCTGCTGACCTATCCGTGGCTGAAGCGCCGCGTGGATCAAGGCAAGCTTAAACTTCATGGCTGGTACTTTGACCTGGAGAGCGGGGCGTTGATGGCGTATTCGGCGCGCCAGCAGCAGTTCCTGCCGCTGGTTTGTCCTCTGACCGAGCGTCCTGCGCATTGAGGCCAAAGGTCTCCCAGCCTTCGCCGAAGGTTTCTATCGGATGCTGGGTGCGGTCGGCGCCATTCCCGCAGATCATGGCGCCGGCCGCGCAATAGCGGTCGCATCCCCAGCAGATCAACTCCGGCCGCGCTGGCCGTATTGGAAAAGTCTTGGCCACGGCGTTCCCGATCAGGCGTATTGCAGCAGGTCGCCGCTGCGGTCAAAAGCCAGCAGACGTTCCATCTGGCCATGGCGGATGGCCTTGATCATCTTGCGCAGCGCGGCATCGGTCTGTTCGTGATCCGGCAGCTGGCTGGCGCTGCCGGACAGGGTAGTCACCAGCAGTACATCCCAGTCCTGGCCCATGCGCCTGGCTTCTTCCGCCAGATTGTGAAAGGTATCCAGCTCCACAACCTGCTTGTCGACGCACATGACCGGCACCAGCGTGGTGCGCGGACGGATGCCTGGCGTGCTGTCCGGCTCCGGTTCGGCGACGGCAAACGTCAACAGCAGCCGTTGCTGCTCCGGCTGGACGGCGGCGGCAATCAGCAGTTCTTCAAAAGTGGCGATGTTCATATGGACTCCTTGCTTTATGGCGCGCGCGATGTGGCGGCCCGACCGTATGTATAGCGCGCCTGGCGACGCCTGCCCATGCTCATGAAGGACTACCCGGCCTAGTTCTTTTGCCTTGAAATGAATCGGGAAAACCTGACCTGCATCAAAGATTTTTAGCGCAGCGGCCATGGACAATGGCGCCGCTACGAAAGGAATGTTGATGCGAACCTCAATCAGTCATCGCCGCACGGCGTGGGTGCTGGCCGCACTCACGCTGGCTGCGGTGTTATACGAAGGCTATCGCCCTGTGGGTGCCAGCGGCCTGCCGCCGCAGATGGCGCGCTGTGAGGCGGAGGGCGGTGCGCTGCGGGCGCAGATCCGCTACGACAGCGGCCGCACACTGCGCTATTGCAGCGTCGTCGCCATGTTCGCCCAGCTGGCCGCGCAGGAACAACCGGGCCTGGTGCGCGCTGCCCTGGTGCTGGATGGCGATGGCCGCTGGATCGACGCACGCAGCCTGCACGGCTATCGCGAGTTGCTGGCGGCCTGCGGCCGTACACGCTGCGGCTAGCGGCAGAATAGTCATTTGGAACTAGATGGCCTAGGCCATCTCACCACGCCGCGCCGACTTCTTGCCGATTCACACATGCTGGCGGCCTCCGTAGACTGATCTCATCGTCGCATAGGAGGTAGCATGAGTCATTTTCTGGATCGCCTGAAGTTCTTCAATAAAACCACATCGACTTTCTCCGACGGCCATGGCGCCGTCGTCGACGAAGACCGCACCTGGGAAAACGCCTACCGCCAGCGCTGGCAGCATGACAAGATCGTGCGTTCCACGCACGGCGTCAACTGCACCGGCTCCTGCAGCTGGAAGGTCTACGTGAAGAACGGCCTGATTACCTGGGAAACCCAGCAGACGGACTATCCGCGCACCCGCCCGGACCTGCCCAATCACGAACCACGCGGCTGCCCACGCGGCGCCAGCTACTCCTGGTACGTGTACTCCGCGCAGCGCGTCAAATACCCGATGGTGCGCGGCCGATTAATGGAAATGTGGCGCGAGGCGCGCAAGACCATGGATCCGGTCACGGCCTGGGACTACGTCAGCCAGGACCCTGAACGCGCCGCCAGATACAAAACCGTACGCGGTCTTGGCGGCTTCGTGCGCGCCAGCTGGGATGAAACCAATGAGATGATCGCCGCAGCCAATGCGCTGACCATCAAGAAGTATGGCCCTGACCGGGTTGTCGGCTTCTCGCCGATTCCTGCGATGTCGATGGTCAGCTACGCTGCCGGCACGCGCTATCTGTCGCTGATCGGCGGCGTTGCATTGAGCTTCTACGACTGGTACTGCGATTTGCCGCCAGCCAGCCCGCAAGTCTGGGGCGAGCAGACCGACGTGCCGGAATCGGCGGACTGGTACAACTCCACCTATCTGATGGTGTGGGGTTCCAATGTGCCGATGACCCGTACACCGGACGCCCACTTCTACACCGAAGTGCGCTACAAGGGCACCAAGACTGTCGCAGTGTCGTCGGATTTCGGCGAGATGGCCAAGTTTGGCGATATCTGGCTGGCGCCCAAACAAGGCACGGATGCCGCACTGGCGCTGGCCATGGGGCACGTGATCCTGAACGAGTATCACACCGCGCAGCAGTCCCAATACTTCACAGAGTATGCCAGGCAGTACACCGACTTCCCGATGCTGGTGCAGCTGAAGGAGCAGAACGGTGTGCTGGCGCCGGAATACTTCCTGCGCGCCTCGCACCTGGACAACAACCTGGACGAAACCAATAATCCGGAATGGAAAACGCTGGTGATCGACGAAGCCAGCGGCCGTATCGTGGCGCCGGCTGGTTCCATCGGTTTCCGCTGGGGCGAATCCGGCAAATGGAACCTGGAGATGAAAGAGGGCGGCAATGGTGCGCCGGTCAGTCCTCAACTGTCGCTGCTGGGCAGCAGCGATGACGTGGTCGCCGTTGGCTTCCCATACTTCGGCGGTAAGGACGCCAGCGATATGCTGATGCGCCACGTGCCGGTCAAGCGCCTGACACTGGCCGACGGCAGCACCGCGCTGGTTGCCACCGTGTTTGACCTGACCATGGCAAATTACGGTGTGGACCGTGGCCTGGGCGGCGGCAATGTGGCTGCCAGCTATGACGACGCCAGCGTGCCATACACCCCGGCATGGCAGGAGAAGCATACGGGCGTCAAGGCGGCCGATGTGGTCACCGTGGCCCGCCAGTTCGCCGAGAACGCTGACCGTACGCGTGGCAAGAGCATGGTGATTGTCGGCGCTGCGCTGAATCACTGGTACCACATGGACATGACCTATCGCGGCATCATCAATATGCTGATGATGTGCGGCTGTATCGGCCAGTCGGGCGGCGGCTGGGCGCACTATGTGGGTCAGGAAAAGCTGCGGCCACAAACCGGCTGGACGCCGCTGGCATTCGCGCAGGACTGGAACCGTCCGATGCGCCAGATGAACGGCACCTCGTTCTTCTACCACCACAGCAGCCAATGGCGCCACGAGAAGCTGCACACCGGGGAAATCGCCTCGCCGCTGGCGGGAGATGACGTCGCCCCCATGACACTGCTGGACTACAACGCCAAGGCGGAACGTCTGGGGTGGCTGCCATCGGCGCCGCAACTGCAAACCAATCCGCTGGAAGTAACGCGTGCGGCGGCGGCGGCGGGTGTCAAGCCGGTTGACTACGCGGTAGACCAGATCAAACAGGGCAAGCTGGAATTCTCCTGCGACGACCCGGACAATCCCGCCAACTTCCCCCGCAATATGTTTGTCTGGCGCTCGAATATCCTGGGCAGCTCGGGCAAGGGCCATGAGTACTTCCTCAAGTACCTGCTTGGCACCCAGAACGCGCTGATGAGCGATGAAGACGACTGCATCAAGCCGCAGCACGTGAAGGTACGCCCGGCGGCGGAAGGCAAGCTGGATCTGCTGGTGGTGCTGGACTTCCGCATGTCCACCACCTGCCTGTACGGCGACATCGTGCTGCCGACCGCCACCTGGTACGAGAAGGATGACCTGAATACCTCGGACATGCATCCGTTTATCCATCCGCTGTCGGAAGCCGTGCAGCCGCTGTGGCAAGCCCGTTCGGACTGGGAAATCTACAAAGGCATCGCCAGGAAGTTTGAAGAAATTGGCGGCGCCTATCTCGGCACGCAGCAAGACATCGTGCTGACGCCGCTGATGCACGATACCCCGGGTGAACTGGGCCAGCCATTCGATCCCAAGGACTGGCGCGCCGGCGAATGCGAACCGGTTCCCGGCAAGACCATGCCCAACTTTACGGTGGTGGAGCGCGATTACACGCAGATCTACCAGAAATACACCTCGATCGGCCCATTGCTGGAATCGATCGGCAACGGCGGCAAAGGCATCAGCTGGAAGACTGGCCATGAGGTGGAGGTCCTGCGTGGCATCAACCGCACGGTGCTGACGCCTGGCGTGGGCCACGGCCAGCCGCGCCTTGATACGGCGATCGATGCGGCCGAAATGATTCTGTCGCTGGCGCCCGAAACCAATGGCCACGTCGCGGTCAAGGCCTGGGAAGCGCTGTCCAGGATCACGGGCCGCGACCATACCCACCTGGCCATTCCGCGTGAGCACGACAGCATCCGCTTCCGCGATATCCAGGCGCAGCCACGCAAGATCATTTCGTCGCCGACGTGGTCCGGCCTGGAATCGGAGGAGGTGAGCTACAACGCCTGCTACACCAACGTGCATGAACTGATCCCATGGCGCACGCTGACCGGCCGCCAGCAGTTCTACCAGGATCACCGCTGGATGCGGGATTTTGGCGAGGGCTTCTGCGTCTACAAGCCGGCCATCAACACCAAGACTACGACCGCCATGCTGGGGGCCAAGCCTAACGGGAATAAGGAGATCGCGCTGAACTTCATCACGCCGCACCAGAAGTGGGGTATCCACTCCACCTACTCGGACAATCTGCGGATGCTGACACTGTCGCGTGGCGGTCCTCACGTGTGGCTGTCGGAGGTGGATGCGAAAACGGCCGGCATTGCTGATAACGACTGGATCGAGGTCTTCAACGTCAACGGTACGCTGACGGCGCGCGCCATCGTCAGCCAGCGCGTACCGGAGGGCATGACGATCATGTATCACGCACAGGAAAAAATCATCAACGTACCCGGTGCGGAGCAGTCGGGCAAGCGCGGTGGCATACACAACTCGGTAACGCGTGCGGTCACCAAGCCGACCCACATGATTGGTGGTTATGCGCAGCTGTCGTGGGGCTTTAACTACTATGGCACGGTAGGTTCCAACCGCGATGAATTCGTGCTGGTGCGGAAGATGAACAAGGTTGACTGGCTGGAAGGCCCTATGCAAGGAGTGAACGTATGAAGATCAGAGCGCAAATCGGCATGGTGCTGAACCTGGACAAATGCATCGGCTGCCACACCTGCTCGGTCACCTGCAAGAACGTGTGGACCAGCCGCGATGGCGTGGAGTACGCATGGTTCAACAACGTCGAAACCAAGCCAGGTATCGGCTACCCCAAACACTGGGAAGACCAGAACAAGTGGAACGGCGGCTGGCGCCGCACGGACAGCGGCAAGATCGAGCCGCGCCAGGGCAGTCGCCTGAAGATCCTGGCACAGATATTCGCCAACCCCAACCTGCCGAACATCGACGAATACTACGAGCCGTTCACCTACGATTACGAGCGATTGCAGAACGCGCCGCTGGTCGAAACGCCACCGACCGCGCGCCCGATCTCCGTCATCACCGGCAAGAAGATGGACAAAATCGAGTGGGGTCCGAATTGGGAAGACGACCTCGGTGGCGAATTCGCCCAGCGCAGCAAGGACACGCTGTTCGATAATATGCAAAAGGAAATGTACGGCACCTTCGAAAACACCTTCATGATGTATCTGCCGCGTCTTTGCGAGCATTGCCTCAATCCGGCCTGTGTCGCCTCCTGCCCATCGGGTTCGGTGTACAAGCGGGAAGACGACGGCATTGTGCTCATCGACCAGGACAAATGCCGTGGCTGGCGCATGTGCATCTCCGGCTGCCCATACAAGAAGATCTATTACAACTGGTCGTCAGGCAAGGCGGAAAAGTGCACCTTCTGCTATCCGCGTATCGAAGCCGGCCAGCCCACCGTTTGCTCGGAAACCTGCGTGGGCCGCATCCGCTACCTGGGCGTGCTGCTGTATGACGCCGACAAGATCGAAGCCGCTGCATCGGTGGCCGATCCGCGTGACCTGTATCCGTCGCAACTGGACCTGTTCCTGAATCCGCACGATCCCGAAGTGATTGCGGAAGCGCGCCGCCAGGGCATCCCTGACTCGTGGCTGGAGTCGGCCAAACGTTCGCCGGTGTACAAGATGGCGGTGGAGTGGAAGGTGGCGTTCCCGCTGCATCCTGAATACCGTACGCTGCCAATGGTGTGGTACATCCCGCCACTATCGCCGATCCAGGCTGCCGCCGAATCGGGCCGCATGGGCAGGAACGGCATCCTGCCGGACACGCAAAGCCTGCGCATTCCGGTGCAGTACCTGGCCAACCTGCTGACCGCCGGTGACCAGCCGCCTGTCATCAGGGCGCTGGACCGCATGCTGGCGATGCGCGCCTATATGCGCAGCAAGAGCGTGGACGGCAAACCTGACCTTGAAGTGCTCAAGCAGGTGGGCCTGGAAGCGGAGATGGTCGAAGACATGTACCACATCATGGCGATTGCCAATTACGAAGACCGCTTCGTCATCCCCAGCAGCCACAAGGAGATGGCCGAGGATAGCTTCAACGAGAAAGGCAGCTGTGGCTTCAGCTTTGGCAACGGTTGTTCGGATGGCGTCAGCGATGCCAGCTTGTTCGGCAAGCGAAAACACGGCTCGGAAATCTTCATGATGATGCCGAAGTCGCGCAAGAAAAAGGAGAACGTCGATGTCTAAGCCAGGCTACAAGGTGCTGTCGGCACTGCTGCTGTACCCGGAACCGGAGCTGCTGGAAGACCAGGCGGCGCTGAATGAACTGCTGCTGGAGCAGGAACCGGAGTGGCATGCGGCATTGGGTGGACTGTTTTCCTGGTTCGCCTGCACGCCGCTGATCGAACTGCAGCAGCAGTATGTGATGACGTTTGACCGCAACCCTTCGCATTCGCTGCACCTGTTCGAGCATATTCATGGCGAGTCGCGCGACCGTGGCCAGGCCATGGTGGACCTGATGGCGGAGTATCGCAGCCACGGCCTGGAGATGGTCGGCGACGATCTGCCGGACTACGTGCCGCTGTTCCTGGAATTCCTGTCGCAGCAAACGGCGCAGGATGCGGAGCGCCTGCTGGGCGACGCCATCCACGTGCTGACCCACATCGGGCGCAAGCTGCGGGCCAACGGCAGCCCTTACGCCGCCATCTTCGACGTGCTGCAGACGCAGACCAGCGTACAGGCGGAAGAATTGCGCGGCCCGCCGGTACGCGATATGGACGAGGCCCTGGAGACTTTCGGCCCTGGCGCTGACGGCATCGAACCGTTGCTCAAGCCGGGAGCCGGGTCGTTGCCCGGCGGCGCGCATCCGATCAATTTCTATCCCAAGGCGGCAGCGCCGCGGCATCATTGAAGGAGACTGCCATGAACTATCTAAATCAATTTTTGTTTGGGATCTACCCCTACATCGCACTGGTGATCTTCTTCGTGGGTAGCCTGATACGCTTCGACCGCGAACAATATACCTGGAAGTCGGAATCGAGCCAGACGCTCAATACCGGCATGCTGCGTCTTGGCAGCCCCCTGTTCCACGTCGGCGTGCTTGGCCTGTTCTTCGGCCACGCGGCCGGCCTGCTCACGCCTGTGTGGGTGTGGGATGCACTGGGCGTCAGCCACACCGTCAAGCAACTGGTGGCGATGACGGCGGGTGGCCTGATGGGGGCCATGTGCCTGCTGGGACTTCTGATGCTGCTGGCGCGCCGTTTCAGCAATGACCGCGTGCGTGCCCGCACCACCTTCAAGGACAAGCTGGTGCTGCTTTGGCTGCTGGCTACCTTGCTGCTTGGCCTGTCGTCGATCTTTGTCTCGGCCGGCCACCTGGATGGCTACATGATGGTGCTGCTGATGACCTGGGCGCAGCATATCGTGACCTTCCGCGGCGATGCCGCTGGCTTTATCGAGACCGCGCCGCTGATCTTCAAGCTGCATCTGGTTATGGGCATGTCGCTGTTTGTGATTTTCCCGTTCACACGTCTGGTACACGTCTGGAGCGGTTTCGGTGCGGTGACTTATCTGAGCCGTGCATATCAACTGGTGCGTTCGCGCTGAGGGGAAGAGAATGGGGATTGCAGTCAACGGCGTGGACATCAACGACAGCGCCATCGAAGCAGAAATCGTGCATCACCAGCAGGCCGGCAATCCGCTGCGCGAAGCGGTGCATGAAGTGGTGCTGCGCCGCGTGCTGCTGGACGAAGCGGCGCGGCTGGGTGTCGGCGGCGCCAATGACGACGAACGCATCGAAGCGCTGTTTGCGCAAGAAGTGATGGTGCCGCAGGCGGACGAGCAAGCCTGCCTGCGCTACTACCTGGCCCATGCGGAGCGTTTCCGCAGCGGCGATCTGGTGGAGGCGCGCCACATCCTGTTCCAGGTGACGGATGCCTCGCCGCTGGATCTGCTGCGGCAGACGGCGGAGGATATCCTCGCCGAGCTGCAGGCCAGACCCGAGCGCTTTGCCGAACTGGCGGGCCAGTATTCGAACTGTCCGTCCGGCGCGATCGGAGGCAGCCTGGGGCAGCTGGCACGAGGCCAATGCGTGCCCGAATTCGAGGAGCTGCTCTTCCGCCTGCAACCGGGCGAGCTGTCCGGCCGTCTGCTGGAAACGCGCTTTGGCCTGCATATCGTGCAGGCGATGCGGCGCGTGGCAGGGCAGGTGATCCCGTTTATTACCGTGCAGGCGCAGATCGCCGATGAGCTGCAGCGCCAGTCCTGGCAGCGCGCGCTGCACCAGTACCTGCATATCCTGGTCGGCCGCGCCGACATCGACGGCGTAGAGCTGGAAGGCACAAGCTCGCCACTGGTGCAATAGTTATAAAGAACTAGGCCGGCTACGCCGTCATGTGAAGTGGCAGGACGCGCGCCGGCCCTTACAATGGTGTTACACCATTCAAGACAGGAGAGCGACGATGTTAAGCGACCGTTTTGGTCGATCGATCGACTATCTGCGGGTGTCGGTGACGGATCGCTGCGATCTGCGCTGCACGTATTGCATGCCCAAGGACTTCAAGGGGTATGAGGATCCGCCGGACTGGCTGACTTTTTCAGAAATCGAGCGTGTGGTTGCAGCCTTCGCACGGCTGGGCACCTCGCGCGTGCGCCTCACCGGCGGCGAGCCGCTGACGCGCCGCAATATCCCTCAACTGGCTTCACGTTTGTCCTCGCTGCCGGGAATCCGCGACCTGTCGCTGTCCACCAACGGCACGCGGCTGGCGCGTTATGCCGAGGCGCTGAAGGCGTCTGGTGTCACGCGCGTCAATGTCAGCCTGGATACGCTGGACCGCGACTGCATGGCCAATATCACGGGACGCGACTGTCTTCCGGTGGTGCTGCAAGGCTTGCAGGCGGCGAAGGATGCGGGGCTGGCGCCGGTCAAAATCAATATGGTTGCCATGCGTGGTGTGAACGATGCCGAGATCGACGCCATGGCGGCGTTCTGCATCGAACAGCAGTTCATGCTGCGGCTGATCGAAGTCATGCCCATGGGGGCGACGGGGCAGAATACGTCCTACCTCAACCTGGCGCCGGTGCAGGCGCGCCTGGCGGCAAAGTTTGACCTCAGGCCACAGGCGCTGGAGCTGGGCGGCGGGCCTGCGCGCTACTGGGCGACGGCGGATGGCCAGGCCAGCATTGGTTATATCACGCCCATGTCGCAGCACTTCTGCGCCACCTGCAACCGCGTGCGGCTATCGGTCGACGGCACGCTGTATCTGTGCCTGGGACAGGAACAGCAGTATCCGCTGCGTCCTTTGCTGCGCGGCGGCGCCAGCGACGCGCAACTGGAGCAGGCGATACGCGAGGCCATCGAACTCAAACCGCAGGAGCATGACTTTAACCGTCAACCGGAGAAGATCATCCGCCTCATGTCGCAAACAGGCGGCTGAGCTGCCGTGTATACTAGTGCTGTCCACATCTGGAGAGATCATTGAAGCCGATACTGTTCGCCAGTTGGCAAAAGCTGTCGACCCGCATCGTCGGGCTGCTGCTGAGTTTTCTCGCAGTGGCCCTGCTGGTAATCGGCTCGACCCTGCTGCTGTCCTGGCAGCTGGAAGGCAGCGCGGCTGCGATTAACGTTGCCGGCAGCTTGCGCATGGAGAGCTACAAGCTGGCGATGCTGGCCGGCCGCCTGATCGATGACAGCGGCCACGCCGATGCGGTGGAGCGCCTGCGCGCGCAAGTGCAGCGCATCGACGGCACCTTGGAGCTGCTGCAGCATGGCAATCCGCAGCGGCCCTTGTTCCTGCCGCCGACTTCCGCCATCCGCAATGTGTATAGCGAAGTCCAGCGCGAATGGCGCATGGCGTTGGCGCCGCAGGTAACCGCCCTGATGACACCTGCGGCTTCGCCGGTCGCCGCCTCCTACGCGGTGCAGCAACGCACCGAACACTTCGTGCTAAGCGTGGATCAGCTGGTGCAGCGCATAGAACGCGACAGCGAAAGCCGTACTTTCTGGCTGCGGGCCTCCCAATTGACGCTGCTGGCGCTGGCCCTGGTCGGCACGGTCAGCATCATCTACCTGTTGTTCGACATGATCGTGGCGCCCGTCACGCGTCTGCAGGGCGGCCTGGAACGCATGCGCGAGCAGGATTTGAGCGTGCGGCTGCCGGTGGAGAGCAACGACGAATTCGGCATGCTGGCGCGCGGCTTCAACCAGATGGCGGACAAGCTGCAGGACTCCTACGGCAATCTGGAGCAGCGGGTGCAGAACAAGACCGCAGAGCTGGAGCAGCAAAACAAGGAACTGGCGCTGCTATATGACAGCGCTGCCTTCCTGCAGCAGCCGCAGTCGGCGGAGGCCATGTGCAGCGGCTTCCTGCGGCGCATCAGCGACTATTTTGGCGCGGATGGCGGCTCCGTGCGCGTGCTGGACCCGAACCGCAATAACATCCATATGCTGGTGCACGAGGGCATATCGGAGGAACTGGTGGAGTCCGAGCGCTGCCTGAAAGTTGGCGACTGCCTGTGCGGCGAAGCGGTGGTCAACAAGCTGGCCGTGATCCATGACCTGCGCCGCCACAAGGATAACCACAATCTGCAATGCCACCGCGAAGGTTTCTCGACCATTTCGATCTTCCATATCTTCGCGCAGCGCCAGTACCTTGGCTTCTTCAATCTGCATTTCCGCCAGACCACCGTGTTTACGCCGGCGCAGACAGCGCTGCTGGAGACACTGGGCCAGTTGCTGGGCACCGCGATCGAGAACCAGCGCCTGCAGGTACGCGAGCGCGAGCTGGCCATCTCGGAAGAGCGCAACCTGGTGGCGCAAGGGCTGCACGACAGCATTGCCCAGGGTCTGAACTTCCTGAACCTGCAAGTGCAGATGCTGGAGCAGTCGCTCAAGCAGCAGCGTCTTGATGAAGTGGAGAGCATCGTGCCCGCGCTGCGCGCCGGCGTGGACGAGAGTTACCAGGACGTGCGCGAACTGCTGCACAACTTCCGCACGCGTTTGCAGGAGGGCACGCTGGTGTCGTCGCTGGAAACCGTGATCGACAAGTTCCGCCGCCAGAGCGGCATCGCGGTCGGGTTCGATGCCGATAGCGATGGTGCGCCATTCCCGCGCGAGCATCAGCTGCAGCTGCTGTTCATCGTGCAGGAAGCCTTGTCCAACGTCCGCAAGCATGCATCGGCAAGCCAGGTGTGGATACAGCTGTCCGACGACCAGGACTTCACGCTCAGTATCAGGGACAATGGCCACGGTTTCAATGTACAGAAGCTGGAGACATTGGGTGACGCCCATGTCGGCATCAACATCATGCGCGAGCGCGCGCAGCGCATCGACGCCCAGCTGCAACTGAACTCGGCGCCGGGCGAGGGTACGGAAGTGGTGCTGCACATGCCGCGCGCCCAGCGCCGCGCCGCATAACAAGGAGAGAAATGCCATGGACGAACCTATCAGCGTGCTGCTGGTCGACGATCACACCCTGTTCCGTAGCGGCATACGCTCGCTGCTGCAACGACATCCGGAATTTTCCGTGGTGGGCGAGGCGGCCGATGGCTTTGAAGGCGTCAAACGCGCGCAGCAACTGAAGCCGCAGGTGGTGCTGCTGGACCTGAACATGCCCGGCATGTCCGGCGTCGAGACGCTGCAACTGATGCGGCAGGACAGTCCTGAAAGCGCCATCGTGATGCTGACCGTATCGGAAGATGCGGAAGACCTCAGTACGGCATTGAAGGCTGGCGCCAGTGGTTACCTGTTGAAGAACATCGACACCGACTACCTGACCCGCGCCATCCGCCGTGCCGCCGCCGGTGAAACCGTGGTGGCCGAAGCCATGACCGCCAAGCTGGTGGCCCAGCTGCAAAGCGGCACGGTGCCGCCGGCGGCGTCCGAACTGGACAAACTGACGCCACGTGAGCGGGAAATTCTCGATTGCCTGGCGCGCGGCGAAAGCAACAAGGGCATTGCGCGCATCCTGGATCTGGCGGAAAGCACGGTCAAGATCCATGTGCAGAGCGTGCTGAAAAAACTCAAGTTGAGCAGCCGCGTGCAGGCGGCCGTGTATGCGGTGGAGCACCGCAAACAACACGGCGGCTGAAGCGCCGCCGGACCAGCATCAACCGCCGCAGCAGCCACCGCAGCAGCCGCCGGATTTGGCCGCTGGTTCGGCAGCGGGCACGGACGGGTAGCCAGCTGAGGTCAGGCCGCGCGTGAGCGTGCGTGCCGAGACGACCGCTTCATCCAGCTGCACGCTGGCCAGGCCGTCGCGCAGCGACACGCGGACATCGCTGACGCCCGCCATATTGGTCAGCAGTTCGGTGATTTTGTCGGCACAGCCTTCGCTGTTCATGCCGTCGATGTTGAGTACAGCGATTTGCATAGCAATCCTTTCAAGATGATGTCGCAACAGCGATAGCCTAGCGCAGGCGTGTCCCGGCTGCCGGGCTAAGTGTGGTTTTCTTGATCCAGGTTATGAATATCGGGCGTGCTGCTTCACTCGCGCGCGCCTGGCGCGGAAAATGAGAATGACCACTCAAAGGAAATGAATCATGACACTGCTCCGTATCGACGAACCCACGCGCGCGCAAACTGGCCATCCCTTGTGGCGGCTGGGCTTCCGGCCGTTCTACATGGTGGCGGCGATCTTTGCCGCGTTGGCGATTCCGCTGTGGATGGCGCAGTATTTCGGCCTGCTGTCGCAAGGCCTGAACATCGGCTTCATGTGGCATATGCACGAGATGGTGTTCGGCATGGCGGCTGCGGTGGTGGTGGGCTTTCTGTACACCGCAGGCTATAACTGGACCGGCTTGTGGACGCCACGGCGCGGCAGGCTGGCGGCGCTGGTGGCCTTGTGGCTGGCGGGGCGCGTGGCCATGCTGGTGGCGCCGCCGCTGGTCGCCGCGGCAATCGACTGGCTGTTCCTGCCCGCCGCCGCATGGCCGCTATTCCGCGTGATGCGGCAGGCGAACAACAGGCGCAACTACTTCCTGGTTGGCTTGCTGGCGCTGATGGCGCTGGCGAATGCGGTGTTCCATGCTGCCGCGCTGGGATGGCTGGCGGTGACGCCCGCTACCCCGGTGCAGGCTGCGATCCTGGTCATCGTGATGATGGAAGCTGCCATCGGCACGCGCATCATTCCCATGTTCACCCGTAACGGTGCGCCCGGCACCGCGCCGCTGGTGCAACCCGGACTGGATAAGGCGTGTTTAGGCTTGCTGGCTGCGTCGGCCCTGTGCTGGGTCGTGAATGCGCCGCGCCTGCTGTTCGCGCCCCTGGCACTGGCTGCCGCCGCGCTGGTGTTGCTGCGCCTGTGGCGCTGGCAGGCGTTGCGTACGCTGTCGGTGCCGCTGCTGTGGATTATGCATCTGTCCTACGCGTGGATCGCAGCGGGCTTTGTGCTGCTGGTGCTGTCGCGCTGGCAGCTGGTGAGCGCCAGTGCTGGCTTCCATGCGCTGACGGTAGGTTCCATGGCAGGCCTGATACTAGGCATGATTACCCGTACCACGCTGGGCCACACCGGACGGCCATTGAAGGCAGGGCGTGGGGAGCGCTGGATGTTCACGCTGATCCAGTTGAGCGCCCTGGCGCGCGTGGCGTCGGCATTAGGTTACGACACGCAGCAGGGCGTCGTGCTGATGGCCAGCGCGGGACTCTGGACGGCCGCCTTCATCGCCTACGCCATCGTCTACGTGCCGTATCTGTCCAGCGCGCGCGTGGACGGCAAGCCGGGTTGAGCTCAGCGTGCGTCGTAGATGATAAAGCCGCTCTTGCCATTGCGTTTGACCTGATACATGGCACTGTCGGCCCGCTCGATCAGCTCATTGAGGCTGGTGCCGTGCTGCGGATAGAGGCTGATGCCGATGCTGGCGCCGAGGGCGAAGTTGTTGCCGCTGACGGGAATCTGGGTGGTCAACTGTTCCAGCAGTTTCTTCGCAATCTCGTAGGCTTGCTCCGCTTGCTCCAGCTGAGTGCCGATGACGATGAACTCATCGCCGCCAACCCGCGCGCAGATGTCGGTACTGCGGGTGTGGGATTGAAGCCGGGCCGCCACGGTTTTTAGTACCTGGTCACCCACCGCGTGGCCGGCGCTGTCGTTAATCGGCTTGAAGTTATCCAGGTCGATATAGAACACGGCCACCACCTGATGCGGGCGCGTGGCCAGCAGGAGCGCATGGTCGAACAGCTGCTCCATGTAGCGCTTGTTCTTCAGTCCCGTCAGCGGATCAAGAAAGGCCAGCCCCAGCGCCTTGGCTTCCGCATCCATCAGGCGTTTCTGCACGCGGTGCAGGATGGCCGCCAACAGCGAGGAATACATCATCAGCACCAGCAGGGTGCCAAGCAGGAAACCATTGCGCGACCATGCCGGCGCATAGAACATTGCGTAGGGTGCGGTCAGCCAGTGTATGGCAAGCGCGGAGGCCGCAGCGGCAGTGGCATGCAGCGTCCATCCCGGCACCTCATGACGATGGCGGAAAGCGGTGTAGCCCAGGTAGGCCAGCATGCCGGCATTCAGCAGCGCATAGCCGGTACTGCGCACATAGCCTGGCGCTTCCAGCGTCCATGTCGAGAGTATCCACATTTCGGCGAGGCCGCCGGCGATCCAGAACCAGCGCTCCTGTACCTCCAGATTCAGGAAGCGCACCAGTCCTGTCAGCAGAAAGGGCTTCTCCATGATGATGAACAGGGCGTAGACGAAAGCGGCAGGCTGGATATTGGTGGGGGCGGACGCGGCCATGAATAGCACGAGCCGCGAGCACAGTGCGAAGGAAATCGACACCGCCCACCAGCCAGCCCCGGAGCTGGTCCTGGCAAACCGGCTGATCCATAGGAAGAATAGCAGGAATACAAAGTACACCGTGAAACCAAAGGTATGGACGATTTCGTGGGACATCTGGGGACCCTCTCGATATCCAAACATTATGCCCTGTGTCTTCACGGGAATTTGTGTCTATTCTGCAACGGATGTGAAATTCGTTGCATGTCAAGCTATTGCTTGACCAGCACCTGCACCCCCACCGTGCCCTGGCGCACAAAGGGCGGCAATCGTGCGTCCTACAATCGCCGCAGAGGGGGAAGGATATGAAAAAACTCATGCTGGCGTTTGGCATCGTCCACGCCACGATCGCGCTGCTGTTTACCGCCGGCGCCTTGGTGTTGATCGCCATCGGCGCACAGGTCGGCTGGCATGCGCTGCATGCGGACACCGGCCTGGCTGCTGCGCAGGAAGTGATCGAGGCAATCGGCATCCTGGCTGCCGCCGTGGTGGCGCTGCAGATCGCCGAAACCATTATTGAAGAAGAGGTGGTGCGGGACGCCGACATCAGCGCGCCGACGCGCGTGCGCCGTTTCCTGTCGCGCTTTTTCGTGGTGGTGGTAGTGGCATTGGCGATCGAAGGGCTGGTCGCAACATTCCGCGCCGTGCACGACGACGCCAGTGAGCTGCTCTATGTGGCCGCCCTGGTGGCCAGCGTTGGCGTGCTGCTCGCGGCATGGGGGACGTTCATCTACCTGAACCGCTCGGCCGAAGAACTGGAACCGGCTGCCATGCAGGAAGCCCAAGCGGAAGACGAAAAACTCAAACCATGAAGATTATCCAACAGCGCCTGCTACGCGGCGCGAATATGTACCATGCCTTACCTTGCATCGCCGCCATCGTTGAGGCGGATGAAACGGCGGCCAACCGGATTGCCGATCTCAGCCTGCAGTTGCAGCGCGAATGCGGACATGCCGTGAATTACGCCCGGACCGAGCCTGTGTCCGGCCATGCAGATCAATACCGTATCATCGTCGAATACGCGATTGAACATGTGGCGCAAGCTTCGCTGCGGACGGCCGTGGAGCTGGCAGCCCAGCCGCAGCCTAATATGGCAGCGGCGGTCGCCAGCCTGCGCCACTATGCCACGGAGATGGGCCTGTCGCCGGCAATGCAGTCGCTGGCGGAGTCGGCACGCATCCAGGGCTTCCCGGTACTGCGTGTCAGCGAACACGCAGGACTGCTGACGGTAGGATGGGGGAGCCGCCAGTCGCGTTTTATGGAGGGCGCGGGCCCTGACAACCGCCTGCTTGGCCACACCGTCGCGCGCGATGCCCAACTGACGCGCGCCCTGCTATCGGAAGCATTGCTGGACAAGCCAGACGCGGATGCCAGCATGGTGGCAGCCAAAATCGGCGTTGGTGGAGATGAGGATGTGCTGCTCGACCAGGCCACGCGCGTGACACACATGCTGGCCGAAGCAGAACATGGCCGTATCCCGGTAGTCGCCGTCACCGGCACCAATGGCAAAACCACCACCACGCTGATGATTGCACACGTGGCCCGCTGCGCCGGCCTGCGTACCGGGCACACCACCACCACGGGCGTTTTTGTCAACGGTCACCGCCTGTCACATGGGGACTGCACCGGTTACTGGTCGCATCGGGCGGTGCTGATGTCGCCGCAGGTGGACTACGCGGTGCTGGAGACGGCGCGCGGCGGCATCCTGAAGCGCGGCCTGGCCTATGACCGTTGCAGCGTTGGCGTACTGCTCAACGTCTCTGGCGATCACCTTGGCCTGGATGGCGTGGACACGGTCGAGGATCTGGCGCGCGTGAAGTCGCTGGTCGTGCGCAGTGCAGCTGACGCGGTACTGAATGCGGACGATATACATTGCGTTACGGCGCAAGCGACACTGGCACCAGATACCCGCACCATCTTCTTCTCCCTGCATGCGGACAATCCCGTTTTGCGCGCCCATCTGGAGCAGGACGGCTGCGGCGTCTGGCTGGAGCATGAAGTCATCATGCTGGGTACGGGAACGCGGCGGCAACCGGTGATGCCGGTCACGGACATTCCTGCAACGGTGGGTGGCCTCGCGCGCTACAACATTGCCAATGCGCTGGCCGCAACCGCCGCGCTGCATGCCACCGGCTTGAGTGTGGAGCAGATTGCATCGGGTCTGGCGTCGTTTGTCTCGGATGCGGCGACCAACCCGCTGCGCACCAATATTTTCAAGGTGGGCGATGTGCGGATCGTACTGGATTACGCCCACAACGCGGCGGCCTACACGGCACTGGGCGCGCTGACCCAGGGCATGGGCGGCAGCGTACTTGCCGTCGTCAGCTCGCCGGGCGACCGCCGTGACAGTGATTTGTGCCACATCGGCGCCTGCTGCGCGGAGGCGTTCGACCGCCTGTTCGTGTACGAATCGTCGAGCCGGGGCAGGCCGCATGGCGAGGCTGCTGAACTCATCGCGGATGGCGCGCGCGCTGCAGGCTCGCGGGGTGTGGAAACCTTCAGCTCCGCCAGCGATGCGCTGCAACGTGCTTTTCGCGAATGCCGGGCGGGCGATGTGATGATGTTTTCATGCGGGACGACGATAGCGACGCTGATCGATGCGCTACGCACCATCGATCCGACGGCGGCCGATGCCGTCGCAGAGCAGGCGGGCGCCTAGTCTGCGTTCAGGGTCCAGGCAGGCATGTCGCGGTTACTGGCGCTGCCTGCCTCGCTGGCAGTGACCGCAATCAGTCCCAGGTCAATTTTATGATCCACCATGCCCAGGCCACGCTGTAGTGCTTGCGGCAGCGGTATGCCATCGGCCAGCCATTGATAGACCTCGCGCGCCAGCAAGTGCCGCATGATATGTTCACCGATGCCGGTAGCGGCAACGGCGCCTTTGGGACCGGCATAAAAGCCTGCGCCGATGATGGGCGTATCGCCAACACGGCCCAGCGGCGACGGCGATGCGCCGCCGGTCGATCCGGCTACCGCAAACCGTCCTTCGCTGTCGCGTACCACGGCGCCGACGGTGTCGCAGCCGTCAACACGTGTCGGCGAACCGTTGTTTATCGTATCAAACACCGCATAGCCTGACTGGCGGGCGAAGCGCAAAGCACCTTCGCCGCACAGCAGATGCTGCGGCGTGGCCGCCACGGCGCGCGCGACCTGCACCGGATTGCGCACCGTCTGCAAGCCCGCCACCGCCCCCAGCAGGCCCGTGGAGTCCATGACGGCGGCATCCATTTGCACGCTGACGCCGTCGCTGCGCACTTTAGAGCCGATGCCCGCGTTGAAGCGGCCATCGTTTTCCAGCAGGACGACCGCGGCCACCGCCGCCTCCAGCGCGCCGGCGCCATTACGCAGCGCTAACATGCCCGCCTGCGCGGCAGCGACGCAGCCATCCTCGTATGCCTTGCTGGCGCCGGCGCCGCCGTGGACCACGATGGTTGGCATCTTCAGGCCTGTGCCAGCGTTTCGCCAATACGTTCGGCACTGGCGGGATCGACCGGACGTAGCGCCTCTACCAGTTCGGATACCGAAGCGCCGCAGCAGTAAAGCAGCACGTCACCAGGACGGCACAACGCCAGGCCACGGCGAAGTGCCTCCGCAGGATCGCTGTCGATGTAGATGCCGTCGGACGAACCGCGCGCGTTGCTGGCTGCTTCAAACATGATGCCGGCGCGTTCTCCGCGCTGGCGGCCACGGTGCTCGCTGGTCCATTCGTAGAACACGGCGTTGTCGAAGCCCTGTGCGCAAATCTGGCCGATCTGTTTGAAATGTTCGTCACGGCGATCGCCAGGGGAGGTGACTATCGCCACGGTGCGCTGCGCCGTCATCGCGCGTGCGGTGGCTGCCAGCGCGGAGAATGCCGCCGGGTTGTGCGCGTAGTCGGCAATTACCTGGACGCCGCCGACGTCATAGACATTGCTGCGCATAGGGTTGTTGCGTGCGTCCGAAACGAAGGTGCGCAGTCCCGCGACGATCATCGGCGCACTGAGCTCGTTCGCCATCAGGGCGGCGGCTGCAGCCAGACCGTTGGCGATATTGTGCTGTGCACAGCCGCCCAGCGTGGATGGCATGTCGGCTGCTGCCAGCAGGCGTTGCGTGGTTTTGCCATCGGCCAGCATGAGCGCACCTGACTCCAGCCATGCTGCGCGGCCACCGCGTTGCAAGTGCGCCTGCAGTACCGGATGCGCGGCTTGGCAGCTGAAATAGATGATTTCTACCTGAGGGGACAGGCTGGCGCCGATGGCGACGCATCGTTCATCTTCCGCGTTGAGCACCACGGCACGGCTGGCGGTTTCCACCACCACGGCCTTGACGCGCGCCAGTTGCTCCACCGTGTCCACGCCATCCATGCCCAGATGGTCGTCGCTCACATTGAGCAGTACGGCAACGTCGCAGCGGTCGAACGCCAGCCCGCGTTTGAGGATGCCGCCACGGGCGGTTTCCAGAACGGCGAATTCCACTTCCGGCGCCGACAGCACGGTGCGCGCCGACCAGTAGCCGGTACAATCGCCTTGCGCCACCGGCTGGCCGTTGATGCTGACGCCCTCGGTGGTGGTGCAACCGGTGGCAATGCCCGCCTGGCGCAAGGTGTGTTCGATCATCAGCGTGGTGGTGGTCTTGCCGTTGGTGCCGGTGATGGCGATAACAGGAATGCGGCCGTCGCTGTTGCCGAACATGGATTCGACGATGGCGGTACCGGCGTCGCGCGGCGTGCCGGCGCTCGGGTATTCATGCATGCGGATGCCGGGGGCGGCGTTGATCTCGATGATCGCGCCGTTGCGGCCGTCCAGCGGTACCGAGATGTCCTCGCAGACCAGGTCGATGCCAGCGACGTCCAGGCCGATCTTGCGCACGGCGCGTACACACATTGAAAGCGTTTGCGGCGGCAGGCGGTCGGTGACGTCTTCCGCAGTTCCACCGCTCGACAGGTTGGCGTTGCCGCGCAGGCGTACGCGCTGCTGTGGCGCTGGAATGCTGTCGAAGTCCAGGCCCTGTTCGGCCAGTTCGGTGGCGGACAGGCCATCCAGTGGAATGCGCGTCAGGATGTTGGTATGGCCCTCGCCGCGTGCCGGATTGCGGTTTTCCTGTTCCACGAGCTGGCGGATGGTCGAGGCGCCGTCGCCCACTACCGTCGGCGGCCGGCGCAGTGCTGCGGCGACTACGCGTTCACCGGCGACGAAGATGCGATAGTCGTCGCCCTTGATGTAACGTTCGACGATGATGGTGCGGCCATGTTCACGCGCACGCTCAAAGGCCGTTTCCACTTCCTCCGGCGTGCCGCAGCGGGTGGTGACGCCACGTCCATGGTTACCGTCCAGTGGCTTGAGCGTCACCAGGCCGCCCAGCTGGCGTGCCGCGCGCTGCGCCTGTTCGACGCTGCGTACGGTGACGCCTTCCGGCACCGGTACGCCCGCTTCCTGCAGCAGTGTTTTGGTCAGCTGTTTATCGCATGCGATTTCAACCGCGATATGGCCGGTGTCGCCGGTGATGGTCGCTTGCAGGCGTTTTTGCTGTGCGCCCCAGCCTAACAGGAACATATTGGCCTCCGGCGTCAGCCGCGCCACAGGAATGCCCTGACGGCGCGCGGCGCGCACGATGGCGCCGCTGCTGGTGCCGATGGCCTGGCGCTCCGCCAGGTCGCGCAACTCGGCCAGGCCTTTGTTGAGCGTTTGCTCCACGGCGTGGTCACCAGTGGCCAGGCCGTGCGCCAGCGTCACGGCCAGTTCCACCGCATCGACGGCGACCTGCTCCAGTTCATAGGCGCACACCACGCGGTAGCGGCCCGGAACGTTTGCCACTTCATGCGTACGCCCCAGATTGACAGGCGTACCGGCCAGGCATTGCAAGGTGATGGCCAGGTGTTCGGTGAGATGCGCAAGGCTGGTGCCTTCCTTCAGCGACTGTACGAAGCCCGCATACTTGCCCACCGGGCCGCGATGATCGTACAGCGATGGCAGCATGGCCAGCAGGCGGTCATTCAGGCCGGGGACGCTGGCGGTGGAGACATGCTGCAGTTCACCCAGATCGAGCACGGTCAGTACGCATGGCTGCGAGGAGTACAGGTTAGGGCCGCGCAGTACGCGTTGTTCGATGATATTCATGTTTCAATGTTCCTTGGTCAGATAATCGATAAAGTCAGTCAGTTCGCCTTCGCGGCGGAAGCAGGCGCCGGCTGGCAGCAGATGCAGGCGCGCGCCAAAAATATGGGGGACTTCGCCGGCCGGAATGTCCACGATGTTGGTGCGTGCATCGCGGCAGTCCACCACGGTGACGCAGCCTTCGCCAACCACTTCCAGGCCGTCGCTCTGATGAACCACCAGCGCCGTGTTTTCATCGATGCCGGCGCCCAGCAGGAACGGGCTTTGCGTCACGACGCTGAGCAGGCGATTGATGCGGTGGCGTTGTGCAAAGTGCTGGTCGATCACGACGCGCGGGACAAAACCCAGTCCCGCCGCAAGCCGTGCCGCGCCTTTTTCCGGCGCCAGGTCGGCGTGGCCTTCCGCCATCATGTGCGTGCACATGCCCGAGGCGCCAGCGCTGGTGCCGGCCAGGCAGGCGCCGTTTTCCAGCCAGGCCTGGCGCAGGGCGTTGCCGCAGCGGGTGCCGCCGATAATCGTCATCAGCCGTTTCTGGTCGCCGCCGGTAATGAAGATGCCCTTTGCCGTCGCAATTGCGTGCGCCAGTTCCTCGTCTTCAGCTGCGGCACGGTCGGCCATTGGCAGGTGGCGCACCTTGTGCGCATGCAGGGCGTTGAAAGCGCCCTGGTACATCTCCCAGATTTTTTCCGGTACGGTGCTGGCAGCGGTCAGCACCACCAGGGGTTGATCTTCGCCGCCAGACAGTTCAATAAACTTCTTGAGCACTTCCATGTTGTCGGTGCGGTCTTCCGCACCGCCGATAATCATCAGGCTACCCATGGGACTCCTCAGTTCATCAGTTGGCGGAACATGCGCGTGGCCATCAGGCCACTGGCACTGTGGTGCAGGTCCGGCGACATATGCTTCATCAGTAGCTGCATCGCTGCCTGCTTGCTGCCGAGCGATGCGATTTGCTGTTCCAGCTGACGCAATTCCGCGCTGCTGGCGTTAAGGCTGTCGTTGGCCGCATCAGAAGCCGGGTGATGACGGATCACGCCGCGTTGGGCACCGCCGCGTGGCGTGTGATGGACGCCCAGCGTGTCCAGGGTGCGCTGGCGCGCGCGGTAGCTTGGAATGCGCGCGGATGCTGCTGGCGCCTGGCCGGGAGGCGTGGCAATCCAGTCGCTGAGGATCTGCTGTTCGTAGGCGTTGAAGACGCCGAACATCTCGGCCCGCTCGCTCTGGATCAGCCGCCAGAAACGGCTGTTCTCTGCGGGTTGGCCGCGCTGTATCCAGCCTGCGCTTTCAAGCGCTGCCAGCATGTGCGGTATCTGCTGCGGATCGGCCAGCCAGTCGTTGATGCTGCGGCCACCCACCCGGCAGTAGTCCGAATGCATATTGTGGCCAACCACCGCCTTGGCGGCCATGATGCGTACCAGTTCCTGCTCCAGATCGAAGCCGGAAATGACGGAGGTGGTGCAGGAGCCCAGGTCGTTCAGGCGATAGCCGTCGTGGACGCGGCCCAGGAACGCCGCCGGATCGCCGCAGCGCGATAGCAGCTGGCGCAAGGCTTGCACAGCCATCTGCGCGTGCCCGGTGCCACCGTTATCGACCGTGACATGCAGTGTGAAGTAGTAGGGATCGATGCCCAGCTCATTCAGTTCGTAAGCGGTGATGAGCAGATGCAGTGGCAGCTGTTCGTAACCGAGGTTGTAGCCCACGATCTCCGGCAGATAGCGTTCGGCGTTGTAGGCCAGTGCGAGTTGAATCGCGCCCTGGATGAAGTGCTCGTCCGGTGCATCCTGCCATTGTTCGCAGCGGTGGCTGGCCAGCAGTTTTTTGTACAGCAGTACGTGGTTCTTGTCTGGTACGCCGTCGCCGAGTTCTTCCAGATAGGTTTCGATGAGCGGACGAAAATCCGTATCGTCCCAGTGCGCCAGCAGGCCATACAGCCAGGCGCCGTCTACCAGTTTGGTCGGCGCGACGTTTTGCAGGAAATGCAGCGCGTGGCCTTTGCCGCTGAAATAGCGGCGTGGCGCACCTTCGTGACGCGCTTGCAAATAGCTGCGGTAGGCGTCGCCAATACGTGCCGAGCGCTTGACCATCCATGCGGTCATATCGTCCAGATGCTCGGGCAGATCGTCGCAAAGCTGGCGCGCTTCCAGCAGGCGTTGATCGAGCCATGCGCAGGCAAGGGCGTTGGCCGCGGTTTGCGCCGGGCCGGCGTTGAGCAGCTGGTAGACCGCCTTGGCGGTGAGGGCGGTGGTGGCAGTAGTGGTGGCGTCGCCGGTGTCGGCAGTCGCCGGGCAAGCGTCAACAGCATGCGCGAGCAGAGTCATTGTTATTTCCGTGTGTAGGTTGAATGCACCACCATGGGGCGGTGCATCGGTGAAGGAATTATCGGTGCGCAGTCCAGACTGTCACATCGGTGCCGCTCCTGTGCGCGTGTAAGAAAAGGCTTACGTCATCAGTGAGGGCGCGTCTTCATTTCACGCTCAGGCAGCAGTTGCTCGTTGGCGGCTTCCGTACCCTGCTCGAATACGAGGCGGCGGGTGGCGGCATTGGCGTCGATGCCCAGGTCCGCAAAGGCCTGGAGTGCGTCGAGCAGCACCGCCTGCTGGGCGTTCATATAGCTGAGGTAGGAGGAATTCAGCACGTAGAACACCAGTTCATATTCCAGCGCGTCCTGGCTGATGGACTTGAGGTGCACGCGGTCGGCGCGCACGTCCGGCTGGCGTTCGACAATCGCCCTGAGTGCGTCGGGCACCTTGGCGGCTTGCTCGGGCGGCGTCGCCGGGTTGATGCGCAGCGAGAACTGCACCCGCCGGGTTTGCATGCGTTTGTAATTGCGCACCGTATTCTTGAGCAGCTCCGCATTGCCGATGACGATTTGTTCGCCGCTGTCGGCACGGATGCGGGTGGTCTTGAGGCCGACATGCTCCACGGTGCCGGAGACATTGGTGATGGCAATTGCGTCGCCCACTTCAAACGGTTTGTCGACCGCGATAGCCAGCGAGGCGAACAAATCGCCCAGCACGTTTTGCACCGCCAGCGCGACGGCAATCCCGCCGATGCCCAGGCTGGCGACCAGCGCCGACACATTGATGCCGAGGTTGGACAGCGCTGCCAGCAGGAAGATCACCCACAGCGTAGTCTTGAGCGCCCACACCATGAGGGTATTGGCGACGGTGGTCGGCGATTGCTCGTCCTCGGCATGGCTGCGGAAATAGCGGCGCGCACCCAGTGTGACGGCACGGTCCAGGTACAGTACCAGTTGCAGTCCCAGTACAATAAACCACAGGTGGCGTAACCGTTCTTCCCACACCACCGGCAAGTCCAGTGTGTTCAGGCCAGTCATGATGGCGATGACCAGTACAGCCAGTGTACTGGTACGGTTGAGCGAGGATTTAAGCAGCTCTGCTACCGGGCGGTCGGCGCGCCCCTGTTGTTCATGCTTGCACAGGCGCCGCCGCAGCACGCGCAAAAACAAATGGATAGCGAGGAAGGTGATGAGGGCAGTGACAGCGGCAAGGATCAGCGCTTCGCCGTCCAGTTGCGCAAACGGCGCCAGATAACGTTGGATATTCAAAACCAGACTCCTGTCAGATGGCGGTAAGCACCTCATCTTAGGCGGCTGGCTGGCACCGTTCTGTTCGTTGCATCACACCGCCACCTCATTAATAATTCCCCTTCGGTAATATTTGAATGAATTGGCCGTCGTAAGGTATGGTTTGTCCAGGACGAACGATTGAAGAAGTTTGCGTGGTTTTTGTTTGCTCTCAAGTAAAATTCATGTTGAGTAGCGAATAAGGATGACTATGCAGCAAAGTGCCCAGCCCAGTGTCGTTGCGATCGAAGCCGAACGGTTCCGCCAGTTTATTATGGGGGTGACTGACTACGCGATCTACATGCTGTCACCGGAAGGCGTGGTCGTGACCTGGAATGCGGGCGCGCAGCGTTTCAAGGGCTATCATCCGGACGAAATCATCGGCCGTCATTTTTCCATGTTCTACACGCCAGAAGACCAGGCGGCGGGGCGGCCGGCGCTGGCGCTCGAATTGGCGCGCACCACCGGCAAGTTCGAAGACGAGGGCTGGCGCGTGCGCAAGGATGGCAGCCGTTTCTGGGCCAGTGTGGTGATCGATCCGATTGTCGATCCGCACGGCGAGCTGCTGGGCTTTGCCAAGATCACCCGCGACATCACCGAACGCCGCGTCGCCGCCGAACAGCTGGAGCGCGCCCGCGAGGCCTTGTTCCAGTCGCAGAAGCTGGAGGCCATCGGCAAGCTCACGGGCGGCATCGCGCATGACTTCAATAATCTGCTCAGCGTCATCATGAACGGGCTGGAGCTGCTGCGCCTGTCCAAGGACCCGGCCATCATCGCCAAATCCGTCGATACCATGGCGCGTGCGGCGCAGCGCGGCGCCTCGCTGACCCAGCAACTGCTGGCCTTCGCGCGCCAGCAGCCGCTCAAGCAGGAGGCGCACGACATCGGCCGCGTGATCCGTTCGTTCGAGGCGGTACTGCACCGCGCGCTGCCGGATGCCATGCATCTGTCTCTGCAGATGGAGGCCGACCTGCCGCAGGCCATGATCGATCCGACGCAGTTCGAGGCGGCGCTGCTCAATCTGGTGGTCAATGCGCGCGACGCGATGAAGGAAGAAGGCGAGGTGATGATGGACCTGGCCGCCGTCACCCTGGCCGATAACGAGGTGGATCGCCTGCCTGCCGGCCGCTATGTGCGCGTGGTGGTCAAGGATAGCGGCGAAGGAATGACACCGGAAACCATGACGCGTGCCATCGAACCGTTTTTCACCACCAAGGAAGTGGGCAAGGGCACAGGACTGGGCCTGAGCCAGGTGTATGGCCTGGCGCAGCAATGCCACGGTGCGTTGACGCTGGACTCGCGGCCAGGGGAGGGGACGTCGGTGTCGCTGTACTTCCCGGCGCTGCCCGCACAGAAAGAGTCGAACCTGATTCACCCGGGCGCCGGCGCGGAGAAAGTACTGCTGGTCGATGACCAGCCCGAGGTGCTGGAAACAGCCATCAGCCTGTTCAGCCATCTCGGGTATGAAGTGCTGTCGGCGCATAACGGCATGCAGGCGCTGGAAACGCTGCGCCGTACGCCGGATATCGCCATCCTGTTCTGCGACGTGGTCATGCCCGGCATGAGCGGCGTGGAACTGGGCAAGGCGGTGCGCAGCGACTTCCCCAGGGTGAAGATCGTGCTGGCATCGGGTTACGTCACCTCTTCACTGCGCGATGAAATGCCGGACATCGGCAGCTTTGAACTCATCGCCAAACCTTACCGCCTGAGTGACCTGATTCGTACGCTGAAGGCGTTGTAGCGGCTCAGAGGCTGTCGCCATCCGCTTCCAGGTTGTCGCGGATCTGTTGCAGCAGCGTTTGCAGCTGAGTCAGCTGTGCGGCCGACATGCCGTCCACCGCCGCGCCGGACGCCTGTGTGCCGAGTTGATTGAGACTGTTGAAGATTTTCTGGCCTTGCGCACTCAGCGTCAGGCGGGTGATGCGGCGGTCCGCCTGGTCGGCGGCCGCGTCCAGTAGCTCCTTGTCGCGCAGGCCTTTGAGCAGGCGCGCCAGCTGCGCCTTGTCGCGGCCGGAATGGGCGACCAGGTCGCCCTGCGTGGCGCCGGGGTGGCGCGAGAAAAAGCCCAGCGCCTTGTATTCCATATGGGTGATTTCATGCGGCGTGTCGCGCAGGCCGCGCAGCTGGCGGGCGCGGTACAAATGCATGATCGAATGGATGGCGTCAAACACCTGTTCCGATTGGTTGACTGTATTAACTTGTTTTGCCATAATGGGTGATATTATCAACTAATTGAGGTCGATGATGAACAATCGTATTCAGCGTGTGCGGCACGAAATCAAACGGCGGGAAGTTGAAGTGGTCAATGTCCAGCATCTGACCCCGAACTACGTCAGCGTAACATTCAAAGGCGAGACCTTACACGATTTCGTCTCCGCTTCCTATGACGACCATGTGAAATTCATGCTCAGCGACGCGGACCGGCGCGATTTCACGCCGCGCAGTTTTGACAACGTTGCGGGCGAGTTAACCATCGAGTTTGCGCTGCACGCGACCGGCGCCGCCTCGGACTGGGCACGTCAGGCCGCGCCCGGCCAGACCGCCGTCATTGCCGGTCCGCGCGGTTCGATGATTATCCCCATGGACTATACCTGGCATGTACTGGCTGGCGACGCCACCGCGCTGCCGGCGATACGCCGCCGCCTGGAAGAGCTGCCCGCAGACGCCAGGGTGCATGTGCTGGTAGCCGGGGAAGAGGCGGCCACGCTGGTGTTCCGCAGCGAAGCGCAGGTCCACTTGCAGCGCTATGCCGATGCAGAGACGCTGCTGAACGCCATCGGCGCGCTGTCACTGCCGGATGGCGATGGCTTCGTCTGGTTTGCCGGTGAAGCTGCCGTCGCCGCACAAGTGCGCGACATGGTGTTTGGCGACAAAGGCCATCCGCGTGAGGCGGCCCGGATCTCGGCGTACTGGAAGCAGGGCGCTTCCGGCCACCACGAGGATTTGTAAACGCCAGTGCCAGCCTTATGCTGGCACTGGCGCCGCCGCTAACGGTGAACGCTGGATAAACAATGCGGTCAGCATGCCGATCACGCAGACGCCCATCACATAGTAGGCCGGGCCGAGCGGATCGTTCTTCATCATCAGTGTGACCACGACCGGCGTCAAGCCACCAAAAATGGCGTAGGAAAGGTTGTACGAGAACGACAGGCCGGTAAAGCGCACCTGGGCCGGGAAGGCCTGCACCAGCACGCAAGGCACGGCGCCGACCACGCCGACGCAGAAGCCGGTCAGGCCGTACAGCGGCAACAGCAGCTCGGGCTGGGTGCGCAGCGTGGTGTAGAACACGTAGGTGCAGACTGCCAGTAGCAGGGAACCGACGAACAGCACCGGCTTGGCGCCCAGCCGGTCGGCCAGCACGCCGTAGGTGATGCAACCCAGGGCCAGGCCCAGCGTGGCGACGGTATTGGCGATCAGCGAAGTACGCGCGTCGATATGGTAGACCTTTTGCAGCAGCGCGGGCGTCATCAGGATCACCACCACGATGCCGGCCGACAGCAGCCAGGTCAGCAGCATGGAGATCACCGTGGCACTGCGGTGGTTGCGCAGCACGGCTTTCAAAGGCATCTCGGCAGCCAGCGCCTTGCGTTGCGCCATCTCGGCAAATACCGGCGTTTCGTGCAGCCAGCGGCGCAGATACATGGCGCCCAGGCCAAACACGCCGCCCAGCAGGAAGGGCATGCGCCAGGCGCCGGCCAGCACTTCGTCCGGTTGGTAGGCGGTGTTGAGGGCGGTCGCTACCAATGAACCCAGCAGGATGCCGAAGGTCAGGCCTGCGGTCAGCACGCCGCAGGCGTAGCCCGTGTAGCGCGACGGTACGTGCTCGGACACAAACACCCAGGCGCCCGGCACTTCGCCGCCGACCGCCGCGCCTTGCAGCACGCGCATCAGCAACAGCAGCAGCGGCGCGGCCAGGCCGATGTTGGCGTAGGTCGGCAGCAGGCCGATGGTCAGCGTCGGCACTGCCATCAACAGGATCGACAGTGTAAACATGCGCTTGCGGCCCAGCAGGTCGCCAAAGTGCGCCATGACGATGCCGCCCAGCGGCCGCACCACGTAGCCGGCGGCGAAGATGCCAAAGGTCTGCAGCGACCGTAGCCAGTCCGGCATTTCGGACGGGAAGAACAATTGGCCGATGGCGTTGGCAAAGAAGACGAAGATGATGAAATCGTAGAATTCAAGCGCGCCGCCCAGGGCGGCAAGGGACAGGGTTTTGTAGTCCTGGCCGGTCAGCGGGCGTGCCGCATTGGCCGGGAAGGTGGTGTCGGTCATGTGCAGGTCTCTTCTTGTAGTTGGATGACGTGTGTAGCATACGGTATTCTGGCCGCCATCGTTACAACTTAGTGCGTTCCCGCACGGCGCTCCCTGCGGTAGAATCCGAAAATTGGATTTCGTCCATCAACAGGAGGCAGAAATGTCTACCAAGCAAACTTTTCGCCCGGACTTTCAATCGTCCGAGGTGGTAGAGGCCGGCATCGAGCTGGCTGACCAGGTTGGCCCCGAGAGCGCGGCCGAATACCTCAGCCACCGCGGCGTACTGGAAAGCGTGATCAAACGCGTTATTTCCGAGCCGGAACATCGCCGCAATCCGGGCCGCCTGCGGTCGCGCGATGAGCGGCTCATCGAAGAGGGCAGCCGCTTTAAATACATTCCTTAAAGCAATCGATTGCGTTGCGTGGCCGCTACCTTATAGCCGGGGTAGGAATAGGCCCACAAACTACTATGTTCCCAACCTACATAAGGCGTGACTGTGCTCCTATAATCCAGCGTACATAGCGCGGCTATAGTGTTAATCATCCAACACAGACCTGAGATGAGGAACGCCATGTACGCAGCTAACCAGACTTCCGTTTCCGCCAGCATCCCACGGGCGATGCAAAACACCGCCGCACCAGCGATCAGCCTGACCGGCGCCCAGCAAAACGAACTGCTGCGCGCGCTGTCGCGTGAAGAGTTGCTGGATCTGTTCGTGCATCTGGATCTGGTTCCGCTGGAAGCAGGCAAGCGCCTGTTCGACGCCGGCGAAGCCATGGAATACGCCTACTTCCCGACCAACGCCATCGTCTCGCTGCAGTACGTGACGGAAGACGGCGGCGCCGCTGAAGTGGCGGTGGTCGGCCGCGAAGGCGTGGTCGGCGTCACCATGTACGAAAACGAACGCGCCAACTGCTGCGCCGTGGTGCAGACCGCAGGCTACGGCTACCGCATCAAATCGGCCGTGCTGCGCCAGGCCTTCTTCAGCGGCGGCGCACTGGCGCAACAGCTGATGCGCCATACCAGCGCGCTGTTTGCCCAGCTGGCCCAGACTGTGGCTGGCGTGCGTCACGGCAGTATCGAGCAGCGCCTGTGCCGCTGGCTGCTGGAGCGCCTGGACCGCTCGCTGTCGAACGAACTGAAAGTGACGCAGGAGATGATCGCCAATATGCTGGGCGTACGCCGTGAATCCATCACCTGCTGCGCCGGCAAGCTGCAGGAAGAGGGGCTGATCGAATATCGTCGCGGCACCGTTACCGTCATCGACCGTCATGCCATGGAGCGCCGCGCTGGCGGCTGCTACTCCCCAGTCTAATGCAGGTAACGCGGCGCATGCTGGAGCTGATCCAGCTTGCGCTGCACCAGCTGATACCACGCCTGCGCCCAGCGCGCCGCTGATTGCGATTCTTCCAGCGTCGCCGCCGATATCGTCCGCCGTACCGCCACCATCTGCCTGTGCATTGCATAAGCGGCAGGGTGGTATTTGCGCGGTTTGGTGATGTTGGTTTGCGTATCCATGACTGCAATTGTGCGCGCCCCACCTGGCTGCGGCTGTACGCTGTCTCACCTACACAAAATCCGCATAAAGAAGCGCGATTTAATTCGTTTCCACCGTTGGCAGCGCTACCTATACTCGGCCCTGAGATGATTACCGAGGGTACCGATGCAGGCCTGGATAGACGCACAGCAGCAAGCCGAAGTTGTCGCCGAACGCACCCGCACGTTCTGGCGCGGTGAGTGGCCGACCTGGCTGCTGATTGTGGTGATCCACGGCGGCTGGCTGGCGACACTGGTCTGGTGGCCCGTACTGGGAACGCCGCTGGCGACCTTGCTCATGATCTGGTGGTGCGCCTGGTATATGTCGCTTCAGCATGAGCTGATTCATGGCCATCCCACGCGCTGGCCGTGGCTCAACCGCCTGTTTGGCTATCTGCCGCTGGCGGTATGGTATCCATATGAAATCTACCGCGAGACCCACCTGCGTCACCATGACGATTTCAACCTGACCATGCCGGCACTGGACGCCGAAAGCACCTACGTGTCGCCTGCCGAGTGGGCGGCGATGAGCAAACCGCTGCGCGCCATCCACTGGCTGAACAAGACCTTCTGGGGACGGCTGGCGGTCGGCCCGGCACTGGCCATCACGGCGACGTGGGGTGGCGCGGTACGCAAGCTGGCGCGCGGTGATCTGCGCGATGCCGGTGTCTGGCTGCGGCATCTGGCCTTGCTGGCCGCCTTGCTGTGGTGGGTGGAGGCGGCGTTTGGCGTATCGGCGCTGTGGTACGTGCTGGCGATTTCCTATCCGGCGCAATCGCTGGCGATGATACGCTCCTATTACGAACATCGTCCGGCTGAGGACCACAAGCAGCGCATTGTGCTGAATGAAGCGGGCCTCGTGTTCCGCCTGCTGTTCCTGAATAATAATCTGCACCTGGTGCATCACGACCTGCCGTCATTGCCGTGGTATTTGCTGCCGCGTGTGTATGAAGCGCGCCGCGCGGCCTATAATGCCCGCAGCGGCGGCTTCCAGATCAACGGTTACGGTGAGCTGATGCGCCGCTTTGGCTTCCGTCCGATTGACGCACCTGTCCACCCGCGCATGCCCGAATGAACTGGAAAGCTGCACTGCCGATGTATAACCTGTCGCCCCGCATTCAGCGGGAGTATGAGGCATTGCTGGCGCGTCTGCTGGTGGATGGCGGCGTGCGTGACAGGGTGGAGCTGCTGGCCGCGCCGGACCTGCATGCGTTCTGGCGGCGTTCCGACACGCTGGTCTCGCAGACCTGCGGCTATCCCTACATGACCATGCTGCGCGGCGAGGTGACGCTGCTGGCCACGCCATCCTTCGCATTCTTCGGCTGCGAGGGCAGCGACTACTCAAGCCTGATCGTGGTGCGCGCCGGCAGCAAGGTGCAGACGCTGGCCGATCTGCGTGGCGGCATTGCCGCCGCCAACGATGTACATTCCAACAGCGGCATGAACGTGCTGCGTCACGCCGTAGCGCCGCTGGCGCGCGATGGCCGGTTCTTTGGCGAGGTCAAATGGTCGGGCAGCCACGTCGCCAGTTTGCGCATGGTGCGCGACGGCGAGGCGGACGTTGCCGCCATTGACTGCGTCACGTATGGCTATCTGCTTGACGCCGCGCCAGACAGCGTGGCCGGCGTCAGGATTTTGCAGAGCTCCGCGCCATCGCCGGGATTGCCGCTGGTGGCCGGGCGCGATGTGCCACCGGACCTGATCGGCCGTCTGCGTGCGGCGCTACTGGCGCCCAGCCCAGCGTTGCGCGCGCATATGACGGCGCTGCGTATCAACGGCTTCGAATATCGTGCCGAAGAAGATTATCAGCGTATCCTGCACATCGAGGAGGCGGCGGAGCGCGCCGCCTACCCGCTACTCATGTAGTTGAATGGAGGTTCATCATGAATTTCAAGCGTCTAGGAAAATCTGGTCTGCGGGTGCCGGAGCTGAGTTTTGGCACGGCGACCTTTGGTGGCGGTAATGACTTTTTCAAAGCCTGGGGCAGCACGGATACCAGCGGCGCCGCGCGCCTGATCGATGTCTGCCTCGAGCATGGCGTGTCGATGTTCGATACCGCCGATGTCTATTCGGACGGTCTGGCGGAACAAATCCTCGGCGAGGCTATCAAGGGCAAGCGCAATCGCCTGCTGATCTCGACCAAGGTCACTTTCCCTACCGGCCAGGGGCCGAACGATTACGGTTCCTCGCGCCAGCACATCATCGAAGCCGTCAACAAGTCCTTGCAGCGCTTGCAGGTAGAGCATATCGACCTGCTGCAGCTGCACGGCCAGGACTACAACACGCCCGTTGAAGAAACCCTGTCAACGCTGGATCAACTGGTCCGCGAGGGCAAGGTGCGCTACGTCGGCGCCTCCAATTTCTCAGGCTGGCACTTGATGAAATCCCTGGCGACCTCGGAGCGCTATGGCTATCCGCGTCACGTGGCGCATCAGATTTACTACTCGCTGCTCAACCGCGACTATGAGTGGGAACTGGCGCCGCTGGCGGAAGACCAGGGCGTGGGCGCCGTGGTCTGGAGTCCGCTGGGCTGGGGCAAGCTGACCGGTAAAATCCGCCGCGGCCAGCCTGCCAAACCGGGCACGCGCGCACATGATATCGCGGGCACCGGGCCGCACTTCGAAGAAGAACGCCTGTTCCGCATTATCGATGCGCTGGACGTGGTGGCCGAACAAACCGGCAAATCGATTCCCCAGATTGCGCTCAACTGGCTGCTTGGCAAGCGCACCGTGTCCAATGTGATTATTGGCGCGCGCGACGAGAAGCAGCTCATCGAGAATATTGGCGCCACCGGCTGGTCGTTGACGCGGGAGCAGAACGCGCTGCTGGAAGCCGCCAGCGATGTGCCGCCGGCTTATCCTGTCTGGCATCAGCGCAGCTTTGCCATCCTCAACGAGCGCGATGCCTAGAAGTTTTTAATCAGCGTCGCCCGCAGCGAACGCGATTCGATAGGGTGGAAGTGGATGTCAGCCACTGGCGCCGCTTCTCCCTTCAACTGCGATTCATAGTAGTAGTCGATCGCCGAATTGCGCCGGTTGGTGATGTTGAAGGCTTCCAGCTCCAGCGTCAGTCCCTTGCGTATCTTCCAGCCGATGCGGCCATTCAGCGTCATGCTGGCTTGCGAGCGGACGCTGTTATCTTCAAGCAGCGGACGCGGGCCGAAATAGCGCAGCTTCAATGAGCCGGACCATGGACCGCCATCGTCCACGGTCACCGCCAGCTGGCCAGTGCCTTCAATCGCGCCGGGGATGTAGCTGCCTTCTTCCTGTTGGCCACGCGAGCGCGCGCGGGCATAGGCCAGGTCCAGGTCCACCGACAGCCATTTCAAGGGCTTGTAATAGTTGGAGAATTCCACCCCATAGCGGCGGCTTGGCGGGCCGGCTTCGGTACCGCCTGCATCGCCCACGTAGGTCAGCTCAGAATCGAAGTCGAGGCGATACAGGGACAGCGAAGTCTGCAAGCCCGGCAGCCATGCCGTGCGGGCGCCCAGTTCCATGCCACGTGAACGTACCAGCGGCTGCACCTTGTCGGCCGCCAGTCCGGTCTTGGGATCGATGGCGATGACCGTGCCGCGCGCATCGTTGCTGTGGAAGCCGCTGCCGACGTTGGCGTAGACCTCAGCGCTTTGCCATGGCCCGTAGATCAGGCTCAGACTCGGACTGGCCAGGTGGTCGCTGCTCTTGCCCGAATTGGCGGCGAGGCTGCTTTGCACGTTGAAGCGATAGCTGTCCAGGCGGACGCCCGCCACCGTGCGGAAGGCGGTATTCCAGCGCGTGTTATTTTCAAGGTAGACGGCGGCACTGGACTCGACGATGTGGTCTTGCCGCGTGGTCGACAGCGGGCGGCGCGCCTGCGTGCTGTAGAGCCCATTGAAGATGTTGTCGTTCTGGAGCTGTACGCCGACGGTGGTTTCGCTGTTGCCGGTGTCGGTGTGCTGGTGCCAGCTGTGCGAGGCATTCAGGCCGCTCGTCACGCGCTTGTCCGGCTGTGCAAACTGGTCGCCGTGCACCGGATCGTCCATGAAGTAGGTGAAGTTGGACCATAGGTCCAGCTGGTTGGCGATGATGTAGGCATTGACTCTGGAGGCGCTGTCTTCCGCCGTACGGCGCCATGCGCCGGAAAGGCTGTAGCGGTGCGCCTTGCCGCCATCCGTATTGTCGATGGCGTCGTTGCGGCCAAGCTGGCCTTCCTGCACGGCGCGCAGTGGAATCTGGTCGGTGGCGTTCCAGTCGGCCTTGTACGCCATCAGGCTGAGATTGAAACCGTTATTGGCGTAGCCTTCGCTGTAGCGCAGCACCGCGTTCAGTTTTTGATAGTCGTCGGGACGCGTGAACGGGCCGTCGTTGTGCAGGGCTTCGATCGCGTACAGCAGGCTGCCGCGCTGCGTCTCCAGCGAATTGGCCACCAGTGCGCGGCCATAGCCATTCTGCCCGCCGGACACACTGGCGACGCCTTGCAGCAAGCGGTTGGCATACACCACCGACGCGGTGCCTGCGGAGGCGAAATCGCCTTCTTCGGCGGAGTAGGGACCTTTTTTGTAGTCCAGCCGCACGGCCAGTTCGGGTATCAGGAAATTCAGGTCGGTCCAGCCCTGGCCATGGGCGTGGCTGCGCTGGTTGACGGGCATGCCGTCGACGCTGGTGCGCAAGTCCGTGCCGTGATCGAGATTGAAACCGCGCAGATAAAACTGATTGGCCTTGCCTTCGCCGCTATGCTGGCTGACGATCAGGCCGGGCGCCGCTTCCAGAATCTCGCCGGGACGATAAACGGTGCGTGCCGCCAGTTCCTCCTGCGTCACCGTACCGGCGCTGGCGGCATCGGCCACGCCAAGCTGGTTGGTGCGCGAACCGTCCACCAGGATGCGTTGCATGATCTGGTCATCGGCATGGGCCGAGCCCAATGCCAGCAGGAGTGCGTATTTAAGGGGCGATTTGATCGATGCTGTTTTGATCGAAGAGGAGCGTCTGGACAGGGCCATTGGTTTGCACGTTCACGGTGTTCTTTTGCGAAGGCAGGAAGTCTATCAGCAAACCATTGTGAATGCGGCTGCCTTTTTCAAGTTTCACGTGCGGGATTTCCTGAAAGATGAGCACTGTGTCGGCATCGACTTTATAGCCCACCCATTGCAGCGGCAGGCGCTGGTGGTTCGCATCTTCCAGATAGAACTGCTTTTCCACGTAGCGCCGCAGCGGCGCCTCACTGTCCGCGCGTCCCAGGTCGAACTGGCGGCCATAGAGGTTGGTCAGCAGCGTGGCGAGATCGTGCGCAGTGTAGCTGTGCACGATCTCGGTGCTGCCGGTGCGCTCGTTGTAGCTGATGTCCGCTATGCCCATGTGGAAGTTATGGGCGTGAGCAGCCGTGCTGGATAAGGCCAGCACGGTAGCGGCAACAAGGCACAGGCGGCGTATCACTTCTTCTCGTCCTTTTTCAACGGCATATTAAAGTCACGCATCATATTGTTCTTGTCACGTTCGGTCTTGAACAGTTCCAGACGCGATTGCGTTACCTTGCGTGGCCAGGCGTTGTTGGACGTGTCGATGTCGGCGGTTTCCCAGTATGGGTCCTGGGTCAGGCTGACCATTGGTTCGTCGGTGACGATCAACTTGGTGATCTTGTGCGAGTTGTAGCGCCATACTTCGGCCGGAATGCGCTCGATGTATTTTTTGCCGCTCTTGAGCTCAATCTCCAGGATCAGCGGCATCACCATGCCGCCCAGGTTGGAGAAGTCCACCAGGTACAGGTGCTTGCCCTGATCCAGCAGTTTTTTCTCCCAAGGCTCCAGCTTTTCCACCGCTTCGTTGTAGCTGTTGCGGTCCTTGTTGGTGACGGTGAATTCGTCATGCTCGTTGTAGAAGTCCTTCAGCTCAGGATGGGCATCCAGGCGCTTCGGCAGGGCCTTGTTGCGCTGCTCGGAAACGGACACCGGTTCCGCATCGCGCTGCGCTTTTTTCCAGGCTTTCTCGGTTTCCGGGTTCTTGGTGTTCACACCGTATTCGCTGATGCCGTCGATGCTGATATCGACCGGATCGGTGGTGTAGAACCAGCCGCGCCAGAACCAGTCCAGGTCCGTGCCGGAAGCGTCTTCCATGGTGCGGAAGAAGTCCGCCGGCGTAGGACGTTTGAACTTCCAGCGCTGCGCGTATTCGCGGAAGGCGAAGTCGAACAGTTCGCGGCCCAGGATCGTCTCGCGCAGGATGTTCAGGCCAGTCGCCGGTTTGGCGTAGGCGTTGTTACCCACCTGGAGCAGCGACTCCGAGTTGGTCATGATCGGCACCTGGTTCTTGCTGCGCATGTAGTCCACGATGTTGCGTGGCTCGCCGCGGCGCGATGGGTAGCCGTTTTCCCACTCCTGTTCGGCCAGGTACTGCACGAAGGTGTTGAGGCCTTCGTCCATCCAGGTCCACTGGCGTTCATCGGAGTTGATAATCATCGGGTAGTAATTGTGGCCTACCTCGTGGATGATGACGCCGATCAGGCCATACTTGGTCTGCTGCGACCAGGTCAGTTCACCGGTCTTCTTGTCCTTGGTTGGACGCGGACCGTTGAAGGAGATCATCGGGTATTCCATGCCGCCGACCGGACCATTGACCGAAATCGCGGTCGGATAGGGATAGTCGAAGCTGTACTTGTTGTACTTGTCGATGGTGTGGATGATGGCCTGGGTGCTGTACTTGCCCCACAGCGGATTGCCTTCCTTCGGATAGTAGGACATCGCCATCACATCGGTGGAGTCCTTCTTGAAGCCCTGTGCATCCCAGATAAACTTGCGGCTCGAGGCCCAGGCGAAGTCGCGGACGTTGGCTGCCTTGAAGTGCCAGGTCTTGCTGGCGCTGCTGTGCGATTTCTCGGCCTTGGTGGCTTCTTCCTGGGTGACGATGACGACTGGCGCGGTGGCGGTCTTCGCCTTGGCCAGGCGGTCGCGCTGGGCGGCGCTCAGCACATCGTTCGGGTTTTGCAGTTCGCCGGTGGAGGCGACGATGTGGTCGGCCGGGACGGTCAGCTGCACGTCATAGTCGCCGAACTCCAGCGTGAATTCGCCGGTGCCCAGGAACTGCTTGTGCTGCCAGCCATATACGTCATAGTAGGCCGCCATGCGCGGGAACCACTGGGCGATTTCGAACAGGTCGTTCTTGTCGTCTTCAAAATGCTCGTAGCCGGAGCGGCCGCCCAGCACCTGCTGTTCGTTGATGTTGTAAGACCAGTCGATGTTGAAGACGAACTTCTGGCCCGGTTTCAGCGGCGCAGGCAGGTCGATCCGCATCATCGTGCGGTTGATGACGTACTTCAGCGGCTGGCCATTGGCGCCCACCGTCTTGATCTTGAAGCCACCGTCGAATTCACGGCCGGCCAGAATGCCGCGCATGCCTTCAAACTTGTAGCCGTCATCCGGCGACGACGACTTGGCCCAGGCCTCGCGCGAAGGCTGGGTAAGCATCATGCGCGCATCGGAGTCTTTTTTATAGATGTTCTGGTCCAGCTGCACCCACAGATAATTCAGCGTATCGGGCGAATTATTGTGATAGGTGATTTGCTCGCTGCCGGTGAGGGCGCGCTTGGCTTCATCCAGCGTGGCGCTGATGGTGTAGTCGGCGCGCTGCTGCCAATAGGCGTGGCCGGGCGCGCCGGAAGCGGTGCGGTAGGCGGTTGGCGTCGGCAAGGTTTCGTCGAGTTGACGGAATTTGTCGTCGAAGGGCTCCGCTGCGTAGGCGGAAACCGTCAGGCAAAGGGCCAGAAAGCCAAGGTGTTTGCGCATGGGGTTTGTTTCCTCTGGATAAGAGGATAAATTGTATAGCAGGTTTTCAAACCTCGCCTGAAACTAGCTTCAGTTTTTCACCTGGGTTTCCTGGAACTTGTAATGCGCGTCGTCGGTTGCAGTGATCGCGGCCGATGGCACGTCGAGCTTCATCAGGCGGGAGGCCCCGCCAGCACTGGCTTGCGGCCATTCCGGCAGGCCGGCGCCATTGGGATTGCCGGTTTTGATGAAGTTGGCAAAATAGCCCTGCATCTGGTTTGACAGCGCCCGATCATTGTCCGTCCATGCATAGACTTTATTTGTCGCCAGGTTGCCCATGGCGTACTCGATTTCCACTGAATGGTTGGCGCCTTCCTGGCCTGGACGCGGCCGCGTGTAGTAGTAGCGATAGACCGGCTTGCCGCTGCTGCGCGCATGGCTGTCTATCCACTTCCACGTGCCAAAGCCGATAAAGCGGTCGCTGGCCAGCTCCGTCGCCGCCTGTTGGACGTCGCCGCTATAAGCTAGCTGGGCCGCGCCAGCCTGGTCGCCGTACAGTTTTTTCAGGGCGGCGCTGAAGTTTTCCGCCGTCGGCGCGTTGTTGCCGAGGATTTGCCTGTAGTGGTCTTCATAGGCATTCCAGCCCGCCAGCAAAGGGACGCGGGCTTGTTCGCCGGCCGCGTACATCGCCACCGGAGAACGTGGAATGACATAGCCGTCCTGAATCGCGGAGAACCAGGCGCCTGGTTTTTTGGTGGCGTCCAGCAGTTGCTGCGCTGTCAGGGCGCGCAATGCGGCCAGCGTGGAGGCGCCTGCGGACCTGGCGAAACCAGCGCCGATCTGCTCGCCGACGTTCAACGGCGCAGGCGCCATATGGCCAAGCAGGGAGCCGCTTTCGCCGATGGCGCCTGCGATCAGGCCTTTGGCTTGCGGATTAATCATTTGCGCGCTGACCGAGAAAGAGCCGGCCGACTCGCCGGCGATGGTCACGCGTGCGGGATCGCCGCCAAAGGCCGCGATATTTTTCCTGACCCATTGCAGGGCCGCTGCCTGGTCCATCAGACCGTAGTTGCCGGAAGCGCGGTTGGGCGATTCTTTGGTGAGTTCGGGATGGGCCAGGAAGCCGAATACGTTCAGGCGGTAATTGACGGTCAGCGTGACGATGCCTTTGCTGGCCATGCTTTCGCCGTCGTAGCGCGGTTCGGAGCCGTCGCCTGCGGCAAAGCCGCCGCCGTAGAAATAGACCAGCACCGGCAGTTTCTCCTTGTCTGACCGTGCAGGCGTCCAGACATTCAGGTACAGACAGTCTTCGCTGACGCCATCGGAACGAAACACCATATCGTCAAACAGCGGCAGTTGCATGCAGCGCGCTGCAAAATGGTCGGCTTTACGGACGCCTTTCCAGCTGGCGGCCGCTTGCGGCGCTTTCCAGCGAAGGGCGCCGACTGGCGGGGCTGCAAACGGAATTCCCTTGAATGACTTGACGCCGGAGGTCTCCTGCACGCCATCCACGATGCCATTGGCAGTGGTGGCTCTCGGCGCGGCGGCATGGGCGGAAAGGGCAAGCAGACTGGAAGAGACGAGCAGCAAACCGGCTTTTTTCATGGCGTGAGCGGGGTAGGGGAATCGGGAGATTCACTATATCGCAAAACGTCATCGTGCGAAGCTGGCGCGGATGCTGCATCGCCGCAGACTTCGTGTGGAAACGCGCGGATCGCGGTTATTTAAGCGTGTGCTTCCCGGTGGTGGATCGCTGTAAAATCGCTGCTCCGGCGGCATCTGCTGCCCGGACGGCGAACAGAGGAGAGAGACGATGACACCCAAGAACATAATCTGCCTGTGGTACGACAAAGACGCGGAAGAAGCAGCGAATTTTTACGCCAGCGTTTTCCCGGACAGCAAAGTCACCGCCGTGCACCGTGCGCCCGGCGATTTCCCCGGTGGTCAGCAGGGACAGGTGCTGACAGTGGAGTTCACGGTCTGTGGCGTGCCCTGCCTGGGCCTCAACGGTGGACCGATTTTCAAGCACAGCGAAGCGTTTTCGTTCCAGATCGCGACCGACAACCAGGAAGAGACGGACCGCTACTGGAACGCGATCATCGGCAACGGTGGCGCCGCCAGCGAATGCGGCTGGTGCAAGGACAAATGGGGACTATCGTGGCAGATCACGCCGCGCGTCCTCACCGATGCCATGGCCAAGGGCGGCGAGGTCGCGCAGCGCGCATTCCAGGCGATGATGAAGATGTCGAAAATCGATGTGGCGCAGATTGAAGCCGCAGTGCGCGGTTAATCAGCGTCCAGCATTTACTGGCCGGCTGGCGGCTCCCACAGTTCGACCTTGTTGCCTTCAGGGTCGATCACCCAGCCGAACTTGCCGTATTCGGAATCGTCGGTCTTGTCCATTACCTGGCAGCCTTCGTCGCGCAGCGCTTGCAGCAGCGCGCCCAGGTCGGCCACGCGGTAGTTAATCATGAACGGGGAGGCGCCCGGCGCGAAGTGGCCGCTGTCGGCAGCGCTGATGCACCATGCGGTGGTGCCGCCCACCGGTTTGCCCGATTCGTCGGACCAGTCAAACGCTGCGCCACCCCATACCTGCACGTCGATGCCCAAATGGGTCTTGTACCACTCGCGCAGCGCTGCCGGATCTTTCGCATAGAAGAACACGCCGCCTATCCCCGTCACCCGCTTCATATCGTCCCCTTGTTTGTTGTTTTGGCTAGGTGCGCTGGCGAACATACACCGTGCGGCACCGTTGCTACGATTCTCCCACAATTTCAAACAAGTGAGGCTGATCATGGCAAGCGCAAAACAGGTTCTGGTGGTGGACGATAATGTCGATATGGTGGAGTCGCTGTCGGCACTGTTGCAGTGCCAGGGCTATGAGACCGCCGCCGCCCATAACGGCTACGAAGCCTGCGACTGGGTGCGGGATGCGATGCCCAAGGCGATCATCATGGATCTGGGCATGCCATGGATGGATGGCTTTGGCGCCGTGCGGGCGATCCGCCGTATGCCGGGAGCGCAGTCGGTGCCGATCATTGCGCTGACGGGGTCCGCCGACCGCGACTCGGCCAAGAAGGCCGTCGCGGCGGGCTTTACCCAGCATTTCTCCAAGCCGCTCAACTTCGATCACCTGAATCAGTATTTGAACAGCCTGTCCTGAGGACAGATGACAGAGAGCTGATTAACGCAGCGTTTCCGTCAGCACGCGGCCTTCCGCGCCTGCTGGCGGACGTACGTGCAGCAGATTGGCCAGGGTCGGCGCGATGTCGACCACTTCCGCGTACTGGCCGTAGGCGCCTGGCTTGACCCAGCGTTTACCCATGATCATCAGCGGTACGTTGGTGTCGTAGGCGTATGGCGAACCATGGGAAGTGCCGCTGACGCCGGTGCCGAAGTACCAGAATGGCTTGGTAATCACCATCAGATCACCCGACGATTCGCGGTTCCAGGCGCGGCGCATCAGGGTATTGATATGCGTGCCTTGCACCGCGCCGCTTTCAAACTGGGTGCGGGTGATGGCGTCAACAATGCCGTTTTGCGCCAGCAGGTAGCGCGCGGCGGCGGTTTCCACTTCTTCGCGTTTCAGCTTGTTCTGGTCGATCAGCGCATAGTCCAGATGGATGTTGGGCAGCGACCATGCCTGCACCAGTTTGGCGACGCCGAATTTTTCCGACAGATGCTGGTCCAGGGCGGCCATCAGCTTGTCGCCATCCAGGCGCTCGGCGTCCAGGTGCTGGGTTTTCGAGAATTCCGGCGTGTTGGGGAAGCCGTGGTCGGCGGTCAGCACCACCAGCACATTGTCCATGCCGACGCGCTTGTCCAGGTAGTTGAAGAAGTCAGCCACCATGCGGTCCAGCCGCTGCAGATGGTCGTGCGACAGTTTGCTTTCCGGACCGAACGCGTGATTCACGTAGTCGTGCGCCGACAGGCTGACGCCCAGGATGTCCGGCACGCCGGCCGGATTGCGGCCCAGGTTTTCGCCTTCCACTGCGGCGCGGGCGAAGTCCAGCGTCAGCTGGTCCAGGAACGGACCCACACGCAGGCTGGCGTAGTAGCCCGCATCGATTTCACCGCTTTCGCTGTAGTAGGTGTATGGCAGGCGATTGTGGGAACCGGCTTTGGGAATGTTCAGGTCTTCGTTGGCGTCGCCTTCATAGGCGGCAGCCGGCAGCAGCGGCGCCCAGGTTTTGCCGTAGAAGCGGTCCTGCGGCTTGGTGGCCAGGTACTTGCTGACCCACTCAGGATGCTGCTTCATATAGTAGGTGCTGCTGGCGAAGTTGCCGGTTTTTTCCATGTACATATAGGCGGTGCCGGTTTTGCCCGCCAGCAGAATCGCGCCACGGTCTTTGCCGGAAACCGTAATCACCTTGCTCTTGCTGCCGGTGGCGTAGCGCAGTTCGTCGCCCAGCGTATTGACTTTCAGTTTGGCGGGCGAGGTGCCGTCCGCAGGCTTGGTTTCTTCGCCGATGTAGCTGTAGTTGCTGTCTTCGGTGCAGTAGACCGATTTTTTGGTGACTGGGTCGATCCAGTTGTTGCCGATGATGCCGTGTACGTAAGGGTAGGCGCCGGTCAGCACGGCGCTGTGGCCGATCGCGGTCACGGTCACGCCGTGAGCCTGGTGCGCGTTGCTGAACGATGCGCCCTGGTCCAGCATGCGGCGCAAGCCACCCTGGCCGAACTGGTCGCGGTAGCGCTGCACCTGTTCATTCGGCAGGCCATCCACCACCAGCACGACGACGAGCTTGGGCAGGGTGGAGGCAGTAGTTGGCGCCGCTGGCGCAGCGTAGCAGCTGGACAGGGCAAAGCAGGATGCGGCGAGTACGATCGTGCGCAGGGACATTTTCTTCGTCATATAGGTCGTCGTCAGGTTGAATGGGGTAGCGCAGCCGCGTAGCGTAACACGCGCGTGCGGCATGCTACCCCATTCGTATGACGATACGATGACAGCTTTATTTAAGGCTGTGGATTCCATCCCGCACCACCGCCGTAAGCGGCAAACAGCCTGGCGCGGTCGGCAAAACCGGCCGCCACGTCGCTGGCACTGAGCTGGAAACCTCCCACGCGCGCGGCCAGATTGATGGCGTCCCCGCTCATCGTGGTGCTGCCGTACTCGCGCCAGCCGCTGACGGAGTTGGCAACTGCGGGATTCGGTGCCGGCTGGCTGTTGACGCCCGCACTGGCCCAGCCCACGGTGGCGATATGGCTGTCCATCCTGGTGTTGATGAAAGCGATGTTGTCCCAGTAGGCCGTGCTGCCGGCGCTGCGCGCGAGGTAGGTGGCGCCGGCAGGCACGTCGCCGTGCTGCGGGCCAGGGCCGGCGCCATGCGTCAGGCTGCAGTTGAGGAAGACATAGCCCTTATCATTGGCGTTGGCCACGCGCGCCTGCAGGATATAGCCGCCGCTGCCAGCGTTGCTGGTGTCGCCCACCGAGCGGATCTCGCTTTCTTCAAACAGCGCGGCGCGGCTGCTGCCCCAGATGAAGTCCACATTGCCCGCCACCAGCGTGTGCCAGAACCACGCGTAACCTTTCAGGTTCAGCGTGTCCTGCTCGCTGTAGAAATTGGCGTTTTTGGCGATCAGGCGGCCGCTGTCGTTGTTGAAGTAGAGGGTTTCCGCCTGTGCGGAGATGGCGTTGGAGCGCAGCGTGGTGTTCTTCAGCGTTAGGGTGTCGAGCACCAGCATGTCGGACGATTCCACCAGCATCACCGCGCGTCCGCCCGCTGCTGCCGCATCCGGACTGGCCTGGCTGGCGCCGGAGCCGGTATTGAGCGTGTCGTAGTTGGTGTACTGGATGATGGCGCCGTCGCGGCTGTCGCCTTTCAGCGTCACGTTGTCTTTGCCGCGCAGGTAGAGCAGTTCGTTATAGACGCCGTTGCGGATGCGGATGGTGACAGGATCGGCGGCGCCCAGCATCTGCATGGCGAAATTCAGCGCGCCCTGGACGGTGCTGAAGTCTGTATCGGCAGCGTCGCCCACCGTCAGGCTGTTGCTGATGGCCGGCGCGCTGGCGCGGGTGGTGAACGACCAGTCACCCAGCTTGCCTATGCCGGCAAACGGCACGCCACCCAGGGCCGTACCGGTAAACACGCCGTTCGAGATGGCGACATAATACTCGGTGCCGTAGGCCAGCCGGTTGGCGTGCGGCTTGATGGTGACGGTGTTGCCGCTGATGGTGATGGGCGTGGTGTTCACCTTGCGCACATTGGTCTGGCCGGGATAGCCCAGTACATCGCTCTCGCCGGACAGCCGGATGACATCAACCAGCGCGTTGTCGGTCTTGCGGAAGATGCGGATGCTGCCGCCGGTGCCCAGTGTGGGCGGAGTGTCAAAAGTCAGCTTGAGCGACGCGTCCACCTGGATCGTGTCCGCGTGAGGGGCGGGCAGCGTGGCGCCGGACAGTGCATAGGTTTGCACAGGCTGCACGAACTGCGGGCTGATTGTGGCGGCAATGGTGCGCGTCAGGGTTGGATCGGATGCGCTGGTCACGGTGATGGTGGCATTGCCCGCGCCAACCGCGGTTACCGTCAGCGCCGTACCGTTGATGGCGACTGCCGCCACGCCGGGATTGCTGGACGAAGCGGTGAAGTCATCCAGCGTGCCATCCGGCTTCAGCGCCGTCACGCTGACTGCCAGCGGCGCGTCGCCGACTTCAGCGGAATAGGTCAGCGCCGCCGGATTGAGCGTGAGCTGCGAAGGCTTCAACGCCGGATTGCCGATGCGGACGTCGTCAATCTGGAAGGACTTGTTGGCCGTGTACAGGCCCACTACGCCGCGATCCGCGAAAGCGGCGTCCGTTACGCTGCCCAGCGCTTCGCCGTCCAGATAGACTGTGAGCGTGCTGCCGATCATTTCAAAGCGCACGGTGTAGAACTGCGCATCCATCTGAATCGGCTTCTTCACCTGCTTGGGGCGCGTCAGGGTACCGTTGAGCATTCTGGCGATTTCCACCTGCGTGCTGGTCGTGGCGCTTTGCACGTTGAGTCCCGCGCCATACCAGTTGCTGGCATCCTTGTAACGTGTGAGCAGATACAGCAGCTTGTTGCCGGTGGTGCTGTTGGTCAGCGGCTTGATGCGCGCCTCGACGTAGTAATCGCCATTGGGCACACCGGCCATGGCGCTGGACTTGAGCGTTGCCAGCACGCCGCCGGTGCTCGCTGCCGTGTACTGCATCACGATATTGGCCGCACCCACCGTCTCGTTCTTGACGCTGAAGCTGCCGTTGGCGCCAGTCACCGGCAGCAGATTCCAGTTAGCCATGCTGCTGCTCTGGAAGTCATCGCAGAAGTACAAGCCGGTGGCGGGGCAGGTCAGAGTGACGGTGGGATCGGGTGTGACATTGCCGCTGCCGCTGATGCTGGTCGTCAGCTTGCCAGCGCCGGCTTGTGCAATGGCGTTGGCCTTGACCAGCGCCACCGGACGCGCGCTGTAGGCATAAGGGACGCTGTAGGCGACGCTGCTCGGCGTCGAACATCCCGCCAGTGCGGCGCCGTTCAGCACCGAGCCGGCATCCTTGAACGCGCCGGGCACGGTGCCGCCGATCGGCGTCACCACCTCGTCGCAGCGCGTCACGCCGGCAATCTCGAACACGTTGTTGTTGGACAGGATCTGCGCCTGCTGGCCGACGCCCACGCTGTATTCATAGGGATAGGCCGGATGCGATTTGCTGCCCACGAAGTAGTTGTTGAACAGGTGGACCTGGCCATAGCGCACCCGTGGCGCACGGCTGACGATGTCGCGGAAGACGTTGTTGCTGAAGGTGATGTGCAGCTTGCCGTTGTCCCCAGTGGCGGTGTCGCTGGAACCGATCAGATTATTCTTGCGGTGCTGGCCGAATACGTTGTACGACACGGTCACGTAGTCGGATGCGTTGGTGATATCGAGCGCGCCGTCATGGCACTGCCTGACCTGGCCGTTCTCGACGGGCAGCAGGTCGTCGCTCATGGCGCCATCGGTGAAGCTGACGTGGTCCACCCACACGTGGTCGGAGCCGGAGACGCCGATCCCGTCGTAGGCGGAGTTCCAGTTACCCAGTGCGCCGTCATTCGGGTCCCATATCGGACCGACGTCGCATGGGTTGACGATCTTCAGATTGCGGATGATGACTTGCGAGACGTTGGCGACGACGATATGGCCGTTGATGATGCCGGCAGTGCTGTCCGCGCCGATCAGCGTGGTATTGGCGGGCAGGCGTATCAGGCCGCGTATCGCCTGGTCGCCCGTATTCGCGTAGGGCACGCCCTCGCTCATGTCGATGGTGCCGGCCAGCTTGATGATTTTCGGATTGAGGCCGCCGCGCTGTATGGCGGCCAGCAGCTGCGGGCGGCTGGCCACGGTATAAATCTGCGAGCTGATGGCGGCCGAACCACCGGTGGTGCCGCTGCCAAAACCATCTGCCGGTGCGCCTTGCAGTGCCGGATCGACGCCCGCCGCGTGGGTGGCCGCGGCCAGGCTGAATAAAAGGGACAGGCGTAGCGCCGCCCTGAAACGGAAGAGTTTCATCTGGTACTCCTTGAATTGTAAGAGGGCGGTTAGCGGTTGCGGCGGCGTGCGCGCAATCCCAGGCCGAGCAGACCGGCTGCCAGCATCATGGCGCTGGCGGGTTCCGGCACTGCCTGCAGCGTGATATTGGTTTGCAGCGGGCTGTAGTCGCCGTTCCACTTCACCGCACTGAGGTCGATGGTGATGGTGTGGCCATCGGCCACGGTCAGCACCGGCATGCCGCTGGTCAGGCCCGCATCCGTGATGTTGAAGGTTTTGATGGCGGCGCCCAGCGAGGCGCCAAAGTCAAAGCTGGCGATGTAGGCGCCGGTGGGGATGGTGCTGTTGTTATAGATGGTCAGGTGGCCGTCGGCGGCGAAATCGAAGCCGAACAGGGCGTCACTGGTAAAGAATTCCACGCTGGTGTCGAGCGGGTCGAGCCCACTCACGCTGCTGCCGGCATAGTCGTCGGCGATGCCGAGCATGCCGCCGGCGTTGTAGCTGGCGCTGATGATGGCGTTTTGCAGTGGTTGTGCGGCCGTTGCGGCGCCGCCAGCCAAGAGCAGGCATGCCGCGACGGCGGCCTGGCGTAAGGTAATGTGCATTGAGTCTCCAGATAGTTTGAGTTCAACAACGCCGGTCTGTGCCGGTCGCCGGTCGGCACACCTCGCGTATGCCGTGCCACTGCCAGGAGGGCCGGAGGATGGCCGAGCTTGCAGTTGGTCAAAAATCTGTGATGCGGTGGGGACTGCTGGTTGACCAATTCTACGGTGGTCTGACCACTTCCGCAACGCCGTGTTGTATAAAAGATGCTACGTAGACATCAAAAAACATGCAAAACTATGAAAACTTAATGTCAATTAATTCTGTCAATCAAGGCAGTGTTGTATGGAAAGTTTTTTTGAAGAAAAAAGTACTTTTTTGCTTCTGCAGCCCGCACGAAATGGTAACTGTTGCCAAAACGCTGATAGAATGAAGGGGTGAGGAATCGTCCTGCAGGAGTCAATTATGATTATGGTGAACAACATTGGCGGTGCTACTCTTTCCGCGGCCCTGGTTGCCGAGAAAGCGCTCGAACCTCGAAAGGTCGTTCAGTCTATTGATAATGGCGCCAATGCAGACCTGAGCGCTTCGGTTGCCGCTTACCTGTCGCTGCCTGGTTTCAACGCCACCAGCCCGCTGCAGACGGATACCGGCAACACCAACGGCAATCAGGCCAACGCCCTGGTCAAAGCGGTGTCGCAAGACGAAACGCTGAAGACCGCGCTGCAGCAGTTCGATGAAGGTCTGAAAAAACTGACCTTGCGTCCAGAGACCCAGATCTTCCAGGCCCGCTTTGGCGCCGATGCCCATGCCAACAACAACGTCAACGACAGCTTGCCTGCGCCAGAGCCGCTGCCAGGCGTCGGCAAGGATGGCATCCTCGGTGCGCCACCGCCAGATAGCGAAATGGCCGCCGACACCAATCATGACGGCAAGGTAAGCGAGGAAGAGCGTATCCGCTACGAAGCGCCGTTGACCTACCGCAGCCTGGCCCATGACGACCAGCTGGATGCGCAAACCAATGGTCCGAGCGCCTTCTCGCTGGCCGAAGTCAACCGCGCTTATGGCGCCGTGGCCACGCCGGAACCAGCCTGATTATTGTCCTGATCTGAAAACGGGCTTTGCCAGCAATGGCAAAGCCCGTTTTTTTTCATCGCCGCAGGGCAATAAATGTACACGTGACACAGAAAAAATGCGAATATGGCACTAAATGTATATTCATTTAACCTTTAGTGTGCAGCAACCTTAAATATCAGTAACAGGTGCGGGAGACTGTAGTGAAAAAACGGATCTTCAGGCAGTTCCATACGCTGGCCTTGCGGGCTGGCGTTGCGGCGTTGATCGCCGCCGGTCTGGGCGGATGTGCGCTCGGGCCAAATTTCAAATCCCCAGAAACGCCGGCCACCGCCGGCAATAGTTATACCCCCACGCCGCTGCCGCAACAGACAGCGTCCGCGCCCGGTCTGGGTGGCGCTTCACAGCAGTTCGCGTTTGGGCAGGAAATTCCCGCGCAGTGGTGGACGCTGTTCCGTTCACCAGCATTGGATCAGCTGATCCGCAGTGCGCTGGAGCAGAACCCGAACATGGCAGCCGCCGAAGCAGCGCTGCGCCAGACGCAGGAAAACTATAACGCGCAGGTCGGCAGCCTGGTTTATCCGTCCGTGAACGCCCAACTGGGGGCGACACGGCAGAAGACCAGCGTTGCTACCGCCGGTGCGGGCGCCGGCGTCTATAACGTGTATAACGCCTCGGTCAACGTGGCTTACACGCCGGACGTGTTTGGCGCCACCCGCCGCACGCTGGAAGGCGCGCAGGCTGCGGTGGACTACCAGCGCTATCAGGTGGAAGCGACTTATTTGACGCTGAGCGCCAACGTGGTGACTACGGCGATTCAGGAAGCATCGCTGCGCGCGCAGCTGAAGGCCACGCGTGAAGTGCTGGAGGCGCTGACGCGGCAACAGGGCGTGATCGAGAAGCAGTTTGAATATGGCGCAATTCCGCGCGCGACGCTGCTCAGCCAGCGCAACCAGGTGGCGCAGATTCAGTCCACCATTGCGCCGCTGGAGAAGTCGCTGGCGGCGACGCGCCACCAGTTGTCCATCCTGGCCGGCAAGCTGCCGGGCGAAGCGGGCATACCGGAGTTTTCGCTCGAGACGCTGACGTTGCCGGAGCAGTTGCCGGTGTCGCTGCCGTCCGCACTGGTGCGCCAGCGGCCTGACATCCGCGCCAGCGAAGAACAGCTGCACCAGGCCAGCGCTGCCATCGGTGTGGCGACGGCCGCCCAGTATCCGCAGTTCACGCTGAGCGGCAGCTACGGTTCGGCCTCCGATACCTTCAGCAAGCTGTTTGATTCCCAGACCACGGCCTGGAATCTGGCGGCGGGCATCGCGCAGCCGATTTTCAACGGCGGTGCACTGAGCGCCAGGCGGCGTGCTGCGGAAGCAGCCTACGATGTAGCGGCCGCGCAGTACCGCGCCACGGTGCTGACTGCGTTCAAGAACGTGGCGGACACGCTGCGCGCGCTGGATGCGGATGCTGCGGCGCTGAAGTCGCAAGCGGATGCGGAAGCGCTGGCCAAGGAAACGTTGACGCTGGCCGAGCAGCAATACAAGCTCGGTGGCATCAGCTACCTGGTCTTGCTCGACGCGCAGCGCAGCTACCAGCAGACCCATATCAACCTGGTCCAGGCGCAGGCGGTGCGTTACGCCGATACCGCCGCGTTGTTCCAGGCATTGGGCGGCGGCTGGTGGAACCGCGCCAACGGCGTGCCGGCAGCGACTGCGGTATCCACCGCAGCGCCCTACGGTAAAAACCAATAACTCATACAGCAGGAGAACGATTCATGGCCAAGCGACTGATGACCAAGCGTATGCTGATCATGGTGGGATTAGTCATTCTACTGATCGCCGTACTGGCGTTCGGGAAGTTTTTGCAAATTAAAAAGCTGATTGCCAGCGCACCCAAGCCGTCCGCGCAGGTAGTCACTGCGATCCAGACGCAGGTGGCGGAATGGCAGCCGCAGCTCAGCTCCGTGGGCACGCTGTCGCCGGTACGCGGCGTCGATGTGACCACCGAGATCGCCGGCCTGGTGCGCGAAGTGCGCTTCAAGTCGGGCGACGAGGTGAAAGCCGGGCAGGTGCTGTTCGAGATGAACGCCGATTCCGACATCGCCCAGCTGCGCGCCCTGCAAGCCAGCGCCGACCTGTCCGGCACCACGCTCAAGCGCGACAAGCTGCAGCTGGCGGCGCAAGCCATCAGCCAGGCGCAGGTCGATGCCGATGAAGCGGATGTGAAGTCCAAGCAGGCGCTGGTCGCACAGCAAAAAGCGCTGGTCGACAAGAAGACCATCCGCGCACCGTTCGCTGGCAAGCTGGGTATCACCGCCGTCAATCCGGGCCAGTACCTGAACCCGGGCGACAAGCTGGTGACGCTGCAAACCATCGACACCGTGTATGTGGATTTTTACGTGCCGCAGAAGCAGCTGGCCAATCTGTCCATCGGCCAGAAGCTGAACCTGACCAACGACGCGTATCCTGGCGTGGCATTCCCGGCCAAGGTTACGTCGATCAATCCGAAAGTGGACGCCGCCACCCGCAACGTGCAGGTGCAGGCCACCGTGCCTAACGCCAAGCGCCAACTGCTGCCTGGCATGTTCGGTAATGTCAGCCTGGATCAGGGCGACTTGAAAAAATACCTGACCCTGCCGCAGACGGCCATTACCTACAACCCGTATGGTTCGACCGTGTTCGTGCTGGCGCCGCCGCCAGCCAACGCCAAGGATCCGCTCAAGGATGAGAAGGGCCAGCCTTACCTGGTGGCGCAGCAGGTGTTCGTGACCACTGGTCCGACGCGCGGCGACCAGGTGGCCATCCTCACCGGCCTGAAAGAAGGCCAGACCGTGGTCACCAGCGGCCAGCTGAAACTGAAGAACGGTTCGCCGGCTGTGATCGACAACAAGGTGCAACCGGCTAACAGCCCGAATCCGACGCCGCAGGAACACTGAGGATAAAGCGCCATGAACTTTACCGACATCTTCATTAAACGGCCGGTGCTGGCCAGCGTGATCAGTTTACTGATCGTGGTGCTGGGTCTGCGCTCGCTGTTCAGCCTTCCGATCAACCAGTATCCGAAGACGCAGAACTCGGTGGTGACCATCTCCACCACCTACTATGGCGCTGATGCTGCCACGGTGGCGGGCTTTATCACCCAGCCGCTGGAATCGGCGATCGCGCAGGCCCAGGGTATCGACTACCTGTCGTCGTCGTCCAACAGCGGCGTGTCGACCATTACCGCCACGCTGCGCCTGAACTACGATTCCAACCGCGCGCTGACCGAGATCACTACCCAGGTCAACTCGGTCAAGAACCAGCTGCCGCAACAGGCGCAGCAACCGGTGCTGACGGTGCAGACCGGCCAGACCACGGACGCCATGTACATGGGCTTCTACAGCGACACGCTGCCGACCAATAACGTGACCGACTTCCTGTCGCGCGTGGTCAAGCCCAAGCTGGATTCGATCCAGGGCGTGCAGACGGCTGAACTGCTGGGCGCCCGCCAGTTTGCGCTGCGTGCCTGGCTGGACGCAGGCAAGATGGCCGCGCATGGCGTGACGGCGACAGAAGTCAGCCAGGCCCTGGCTGCCAACAACTACCTGGCCGGCCTCGGCGCCAGTAAAGGCCAGATGGTGACCGTGCCGCTGACCGCCGGCACCGACCTGCATACGGTGGACGAATTCAAGCAGCTGGCTGTCAAGCAGAAGGGCGGCGCCATCGTGCACCTGGAAGACATTGCGACGGTGACGCTGGGGTCGGAAAACTACGACTTCAACGTCGCCTTCAGTGGCGTGCGCTCGGTGTTCATCGGTATCAAGGTAGCGCCGGACGCGAATATCCTGGACGTGGCCAAGCGCGTGCGCGAGGCCTTCCCGGCCATTCGCGACCAGCTGCCATCGGGCCTGACCGGTGAAATCGTCTACGACTCCACGGACTTCATCAACACCTCGATTGACGAAGTGGTCAAGACACTGGTGGAAGCGCTGGTGATTGTGACCATCGTGATCTATCTGTTCCTGGGCAGCTTCCGCGCGGTGATCGTGCCGGTGGTGGCAATGCCGCTGTCGCTGATCGGCACCTTCTTCGTGATGCTGATGCTGGGCTACTCGATCAACTTGCTGACGCTGCTGGCGATCGTGCTGGCCATCGGCCTGGTGGTGGACGACGCGATTATCGTGGTGGAAAACGTTGACCGTCACATGAAGGCGGGCATGACGCCATTCGACGCCGCGATTGTCGCGGCGCGCGAACTGGGTAGTCCGATCCTGGCGATGACGGTGGTGCTGATCGCCGTGTATGTGCCGATCGGCTTCCAGGGCGGCCTGACCGGCGCGCTGTTCACCGAGTTTGCGTTCACGCTGGCTGGTGCGGTAGCGGTGTCCGGCATCGTCGCGCTGACGCTGTCGCCGATGATGTGCGGTCACTTCTTCGACCACTCCCAGGATGAGGGCAAGTTCGTCAAAGCCATCGACCGCGTGTTTGAAAAAGTCCACAACGGCTACCTGCGCGCGCTGCATGGCCTGCTGGAGACCTGGGCGGTGCTGATCGTGTTTGGCGTGATCGTGTTTGCGCTGTTGATCCTGATGTTCAAGATGTCGCAGTCGGAACTGGCGCCGGAAGAGGACCAGGGCATCGTGCTGTCGCAGGTGGTGGGTGCGCCTACCGCCACGTCGGACCAGATGCAGACCTATGCCAAGCAGATTTTCGAAGTGGCCAAGGGCCTGCCGGAATACGAGCAGATGTTCCAGATCACCGGCGTACCGACCACCAATGCCGGTATCGGCGGCGTGCTGTTCAAATCCTGGGACAAGCGTAGCCGTTCGGCGCACGAGATCCAGCAGGAACTGCAAGCCAAGTGGAACCACATTGCCGGTGGCCGCGTGGCGGCATTCCAGTTCCCGGCGCTGCCGGGCAGCTCGGGCCTGCCGGTGCAGTTCGTGATTACCACCACGGAGCCGTTCGAAAACCTGAATACGGTGGCGCAGGCAGTGCTGGACCGCGCGCGCAAGGACAACAAGTTCTACTTCGTCGACGTCGACCTGAAAATCGACACGCCGCAGGCGCGCGTTGATGTGGACCGTGAAAAGCTGGCCACGCTGGGCCTGACGCAGCAGGACTTCGGTAACGCCATGGCGGCGGCGCTGGGCGGCGGCTACGTCAACTACTTCTCGATCGCCGGCCGTTCGTACAAAGTGATCCCGCAGGTGCAGCAGGTGGACCGCCTGAATCCTGACGACGTGCTGGACTTCTACATCAAGACGCCAAGCGGCGACATGATCCCGGCCAGCACCGTGGCGACCATCAAGTACAGCGTGCAGCCGGAATCGATTACCCGCTTCCAGCAGCTGAACTCCGCGACCGTCTCCGGCGTGAGCGGTGCGACGCAGGGCGAGATCCAGCAGTACCTGCGCGATGTGCTGAAGGAAGTGGCGCCATCCGGCTACACGGCGGACTTCTCTGGCGAATCGCGCCAGTACGCCAAGGAGTCGGGCGGCTTCCTGGTGACCATGCTGTTTGCGGTCATCATCGTGTTCCTGGCGCTGGCCGCGCAGTTCGAGAGCTTCCGCGATCCAATCGTGATCCTGTTCTCGGTGCCGATGGCGCTGTTTGGTGCGATGACGTTTATCTTCCTTGGCTTCGCGTCCATCAACATCTACACCCAGGTGGGTCTGGTGACGCTGATGGGCCTCATCTCCAAGCACGGTATCCTGATCGTGGAGGTGGCCAACCATCTGCGTGAAGCCGGCAAGTCCAAGCGCGAGGCCATCGAGGAAGCGGCTGCTACCCGTCTGCGTCCTATCCTGATGACCACCGCCGCGATGGTGTTTGGTGTGGTGCCGCTGGTGATCGCATCGGGCGCGGGTGCGGCCGGCCGTCACGCCATGGGCCTGGTGATCTTTACCGGCCTGTCGATCGGTACCTTGTTTACGCTGTTCGTGGTGCCAGCCATGTATATGTTCCTGGCGGGTGAACACAAGGTGGAGGCCAAGCCGGCCGACGCCGCACCAGGCGAGCCGTCGGCGCAAGGCGCCCACTGAGCGCCACCATGAGCAGGACCGACATCAGCAGCGCCGGCCGCTGGCGCTGGCTGTCGGGCGGGCGCCAGCGGCGTCAGGAAGAGATCATCCTGATGCTGCTGTGCGCCCTGAGTATCCCCAGCATTCTGCCGTTCGGCATCTACCGGCTGCTGCAAGGCAGCTGGGCCTCGGCTGCGGTGGACATGGCGCTGGTAAGCGGGATGTTTGCCGTTATCGTGCACGTCTGGCGCACTGGCCGATACCAGATCGCGAGCCTGGGCGTGACGATCTTCTATTCGCTTGGCATGCTGACCACCGTCTATCTGCGCGGTGTGTCGCTGGTGTACTGGGTGTACCCCACCATGATTGCCGCCTACTTCGTGCTGCGGCCGACAGTGGCCCTGGCCATCAACAGTGTCGGCCTGGTGGCGCTGGTGGGCATCCTGGTGTCGCAGCTGGCGGTGGTCAACCTGATGACCATTGTCGTGACCATCGGCCTGGTGAATCTGTTCGCCTACATCTTCGCGTATCGCACCGGTTTGCAGAACAAGGAACTGCACACGGCTGCGGAGCTGGATTTCCTGACCGGCATCGGCAACCGCCGCGCGCTGGAGCGCAAGCTGGCCGAGCATGCGCAGGAGCGCCGTCCACATCTGGAATCGAGCCTGCTGTTGCTGGATCTGGACCATTTCAAGCAAGTCAACGACCAGTACGGCCATGCGGCGGGCGACAAGGTGCTGATACGCCTGGCGGAACTGATGCGGCGCCACACGCGCTCGTCGGACCGCCTGTTCCGCTACGGCGGCGAAGAGTTCGCGATCATCGCCAGCGGCGCCGGCCTGAGTGCGGCGGCGCGACTGGCGGAGGGGCTGAGGGCCGCAGTGGCATCAGCCACGCTGCTGGAGTCCCACCCCATCACCATTTCGATCGGCGTCACCTACATGAACAAGGAGCATACGCCAGCCGACTGGCTGGCGCAGGCCGACAAGATGCTGTATGCGGCCAAGCAGGGCGGCCGCAATGCAGTCCACGTGGCCTACGGTTCAGACTACGCCGAGAGCCTGTAGCATGGGCAGGCGGCTGGTCTGGAAACCGGCAGCCTGCACCTTGAGTTCTGCAAGATTCGCCTCATCGCCCTCCAGCGCCTTGCCGTCCTTGAGGACTGCCTGTTGCTGTATCTTGAGCAGCTGCCATGCATATTCTGCCCATTCGTCTGACTGTTTTTTGCCTTCCACGTAAGCCAGCAGAAGCAGTTGCTGAACCACCGACAGGGGCAACGCGCCGCCAGTGACCGGGCTGGCCAGATAAGCCAGGCCCCTGCCGTTACGGGCATACGTCAGCAGCGTCTTATTCAGCTGGGCGGTGCGGGGGCGGGCCTCGGCAATGGCATCATCATCTTGTGCCGCCACCAGTACGGCTTTTTCTGCCATCACCAGCGCACACTCCACTAGCTGGATCAGGTTGACCTGGTACTCGCGCAGTGCAAATTCGATTTCACCCAAAGTCCGTGGACGAAAATCGGACATCAGCTCCAACAACGGGCGGTAGACTTTTTCTTCCATGGTGCCCTGGCCCAGCGTGCCGGTGATGGTCATGTCCACTTCCTGCAGTGGGCGCATCATGACCAGGCGTAGTTGGCGTAGCTGGCTTACGCGTTCGAGCGCGTTAAGGGGACGTGGACCCTTGACCCAGTAGTCGCGCCGGAACTGCTGGTTGACGACGAAGTCGCGTACGCTCTCGCGGAATACCGGATCTGAAATCTCGTTGAGCAGCGTCTTCTGCTCGGCGCTCAGATGAAGCTGCGGCAGATGGTCCAGCGCCGTGGCAGAACAGCCGAAACTGAGTTTGGCCGTCTCCATCCAGTCTGCCATTTCTGCAAACGACATGGGCAGCCAGTCGCGGTTGAAGTATTCATGCGCCAGATAGTGGCGGTCCTGTTTTTCCATGGCCTTGAGCTTTTCTCCGATCAAGGGATAGGCGCGCGCAAAAAGAGGATTGGCGGCCCACAATTTGTGGGCGAAGGCAATCGCGCTATCGACCTTGCCCACCACGCCCGCGCCGGGTGGCGTCATGATCTCGGCATGGCGTGCCAGCAGGTTGCGGACCGGGACCATGGCGCTCCAGCCTGGAGACGTGTTATAGCTGACGTAGACTATGCCGCCCACCTTGAGTTTGCGGCGGATGAAATCGACAATGATGTGGCGGTTCTCGTTGGAGATCCAGCTCCAGATGCCATGCAGGCCGATGTAGTCGAAATCGGGGAGGTCGTCACGGCTGCAAAATTCCGCAAACGACTGGTCGTACAGCTGTGCGCCATTGGTATAGCTGGCCGCGAGATCGCGTGCAAACGCGGCCTGCGAAGGGTTGAAATCGGTGCCGTACCAGCTGCTGCCGGAAGCGGCGGCGTGAACATTGGCGCTGACGCCTTGACCAAAGCCCAGTTCACAGGCAATGCCACGTTGGGGCAGCGCCAGGCCGGCATTGAGCATCAGCAGCTGTGCACGCAGTGGGGAGAGCTCAGCATAATAGCCATAGGTGTAACCAACATTTGCAACGTATCCGCTAGTCCAATCAGTCATGACAGTCCTTTACCGGTAGAGGGGTTGTCAAATATTCTAGGCGATTTTGCAATCTGCCGGCCGCACGGCATGCGGGCATGGCACAATCTGTTGCATGAACCGTACGTCCATCATTTTTTCTGTGTTGTTGATGACGTCTGCGCCAGCGTATGCGCAGCAGCAGGCTGCTGCCCTGGATTTGTCGGCGCCGGCCAGGCCAGTGCTCACTGACGACATCATCAGGAAGGCGGTGCGGGAAACGATTGCAGAGGACCCGCATCCGGCGCCGGCGCCTGCGCAGAATGCGCTTGTACTGCGTGGCAGTTCGGCGCAAACGCGTATGGCCGCGGCGTTTGAACAGGCCAAAATCCCATCCTGTCTACACGAGGACGCGCTGAAGCAGCAACCGGCCATGATCGGCCCGGTGAATGTGGTCGGGCCATATTCTCTGCCGTGGATTATTGCTGCCGCTGTACGCGGCAAGTGCCTTTAGAAGGGACGTACGCCAATCAGCGGGCCATGCAGCCACATGGCGAATACGCCCGCTCCTATGACGCCGGCCACAATGGTCAGGGCGGTGGCCGCGCCGTTACCGGCCGGGTAGACTGTTCCCATCGCCGCATCGCGCTTGCGGGACGCGCGGAACAGCAGCACCGACCATACCAGGAAGCTGCCAAACAACACGATGTCGTGCAGTGTGCCGTTGGCGATCAGGTGAGCCAGCGCCCAGGTCTTCACGCCCAGCGTCATCGGATGGTGCAGCCTGGCCTTGATGCCGTTGCGCGGAATGTAGGCGGCAGTGATAAAGACAAACGCGATGACGGCCAGCAGGGCGGCGATATGGCGCGTGAATGGCGGCGGCGCCCAGACCACGACGGGCGTTTCGCGTGCGATGCCGTAGCCATAAATAATCAGCCCGAAACCGATCAGCGAGATCACCGAGTAGATGCCTTTCCACGCATGCTCGCCCAGACGCGCGCGCGTGGCAGTGCGCCAATCCTCCGCCACAATACGGACCGAATGCAGTCCGAGGAATATGATCAGGCCAAGTATCAGTATCGTCATCGCGCTTCCCTAAGGTTGATCTGGTGGCGTGACGATACACTGGTAAACCCGGCCATGCAACGGGCTGGCGTGGGGATAGCCGTTAGCGCAGCCGGCCCGCCAGATGGACCGCGTCGCCGTTGCCGGCCAGCCGCAATGCGCGCCAGCCGTCAGCGTCGGCGCTGCCTTCCGGCGCCACCTGCACCGATAACGCAGCGCAGGGCAGGGGCACCGGTTTGACGAAGCGGATGTCGATTTCGTCAAAGCGCACACCCTGCCGCATCAGCACCTCATAACTGCGCACCAGACTGCCGAAGCCGTGCAATACCATGCCGCGGAAAACCGAACGGCGTGCCAACGGACCGCACCAGTGGATGGGATTGAAGTCTCCTGTCAGCAGCGCAAAGCGCAGGCCATCGCGGTCATCCGCGTGCCACAGACCAGCGGTAATCCATTGCGGCTCGGGGCCGCGTTCCTGCTGCGCTCTGGGCGCGCGCGGGCCGGGCAGCAGGAAACTCATATGCAGCTGCGCTTCGACCAGTGCCGGCTGTTGTTCGGTGCCAGTGGTGACCGCCACCACGACCTTGATGCGGCCAGGCGTTTCCTCGATGCGGTCAACCTCGGCACGTACCAGCAACGGCGTGCCGCGTGGCAGAGGACCGTGCACACGCAGTGTCACGCCCTGGTTGATGACGGTGACGAGGCGATAGGGCATGCGCAACAGCAGCTCGCCCACTAGCGGCAGGCTCCATTGCGATACCATATGGGGCGGCAGCTGGCCCGCATAACATCCGCTGGCGCCGGCCCAGGCCAGATACTGCTCCACCAGCTCGTGCGATGGCGGCGCGATCAGGCGTTCCACCGGCGTGCTGGCGCCATGGCGGGCGCGGCGCAGTGCATGCGATAGTGTATGGCCCACCACGCGTGCGCCGGTCAACAGCATCGGCAGCTGATAGCGCAGCAGGCCGTAGGGCACAGCGGCCGTCATGGCTGGACCTGTTTCACGACCGCTGCCAGCAGCGCCTGCGGTTGATACAGCAGCTTGTGCGGCGTCAGTCCAAGCCGCACGATCACCAGTTGCTGTGACGGCACGATGGCGATGCTCTGGCCATCGTGGCCTTCCATCCAGTAGGTATCGGCAGGCAGCTGGAAACGGGTGTCGGGATTCTGTCCTTCCGGCGTGTCGCCGGATGGTCCCCAGCGCCACAACTGGCCCTGGCCATACTGCCCGCCGGACGCCGTCGCCACCTGCTGCATGCCCTCAACAAAACCGGCCGGCAGTATGCGCTTGCCTTGCCAGACGCCGTCCTGCAGCAGGAACTGGCCGAAGCGCGCCCAGTCCAGCGTGTTCGCATACATATAGCTGGAACCCACCAGATTGCCGCGTGCATCGGCTTCGATGATCGCGCTGTGCATGCCCAGTGGTGCGAACAGGCGGTCATGCGGCAGTGCCAGCACGCTTGCCGCAGTGGCGCTGTGCCCGGCGCCGGCAGCGGCGCGCTGCCAGATGCGCGACAGCAGCACCGTGGTGCCGCTTGAATAATTCCACTTGGTGCCCGGCGCCTGTTCGAGCGGCTGCGCCGCCGTGAACGACGCCATGTCCGGTTCCAGATACAGCATGCGCGTTACGTCGGAAACGTCGCCATAGCTTTCGTTGTAGCGCAAGCCGCTGGTCATGGACATCAGCTGCGCCAGCGTGATCTGCGTACGGTTGTCCGCCTTGTCCGGCCAGAAGCCGCTCTGCGGCAAGGACAGCTTGCCGTCGGCGATCTGCATGCCTGCCAGCGCCGCGCTGACAGTCTTGGTCATCGACCATCCCAGCAAGGGCGTGGCGGCGTTGAAACCGGCGCCGTAACGCTGGGCGATGAGCCGGCCGCGATGAATCACCGCCAGGCCGCGCATGCCGGGACCTGCCAGCGCATCCTGTTCCAGCAACGCCTGTACCGCAGGATTGCTCTCCGCCTGCGAGCCCGTAGGCCAGGCCACGTTGGGCGAGGGCGCCCATATCTTGATCGGATTGAACTGGTACTGTGAGGCTTGCGCTACATCGCCATCCGGTACCGCCGCGCAGCCGGTGCCGGGCCGGTAGACTGCCAGGCCATCGCCGACAAAACCCAGGAACTGCGCGCGCACCGTCTTGCGCTCCCGATCGACCTGCACGCTCAGATGTTTGAGGATGGGGTGGCCGGGCGCCTGCACGTCATCGGCCAGCACGGCCTGCGCATCGCGGCCGGCGATGAAGACATTGGAACACACCATCTTGGCGCCGTAGTTTGCGCCCACCCGCAACAACTCCGGCGGTTTGGTGGCCAGCACCACCGCCAGTGTCGCCGCACCGCCTGCCGCAAGCACCACTACTGCCGCAGCAGCCAGTACGATTTTTGATGCCATTTACATGCTAGCCCTGAATTCGACACCGATTGCGCGCGGTGGCGTGAGATAAGCATACGGCGCGCCGTATTGTTCCGTCTGACCGCCCAGCGACGTGATGTAGCGCTGGTCGAAGACATTATTGACGATCAATGCTACACCGTAGCGCGAACTTGGGCTATCCCAACCGACGCGCAGATCGAATTTGCTCATCGCTGCGCCAGTTTTCAGCCTGGCGGTGCTCAGGCAGCTCAAGGCTGCGGTATCGTTGTTGCAGCGCTGGCCGGTGGCATGGGTGCCCTGGAAGTTGACGCTGGCGCGGCCGGCGGCATATTCCCAGTTCATATTGATGCCCGCCATCGCGGTCAGGCGTGGCGTGCCGACTGGCTGGCCGCCCAGGTCCAGCGTGACTTTGCCGCTGGCGTCCAGGCGCTGGTAGCGCGTGTAAGTCTGGTCGATGTATTCGAAGCCGCCGAACAAGGTCACGCGCGGCGATATGCGGATACGGCCATCCACATCCAGGCCGTGTGCCTTCTGGTCGCTGGAGACCACGTTATAAGTCGGCAGCGTGCCCACGCTATATAGCTGGATGTCCTGCAGGTTCTTGAACTTGTAGGCGAACAGCGAAGCGTTAATGCTGGCGCGGATGTCCGGCAGCGCCATCTTCATACCGGCTTCGAAGTTGGTCATTTTTTCCGGCTCAAAGCTGGGGTCCTGGCCGGTGCGCGTGGTGGAAGCCGGATTTGGCGGCGTGAAGATATTGAAGCCGCCGGCCTGGTAGCCGCGTGACACGGAGGTGAACAGCAGCGTGTCCTTGTTGAGCTTATGGTCCAGCACCAGGCGCGGGCTCCAGTCGGTCCAGTCCTTTTCACGCTGGACCGGCGACGATGCCAGTTGCGCGGCGGTGCCAAAGATGACGTTCGATGGGAAGGCCGAAGCGTCCAGGCCAGCCAAGGGGCCGAAGCGGTTGAGGAAACTATCCAGTTGCGGCGATACCCGGCCCGGCACAAACCAGGTCATGCTCTTGTTGTCGCGTGTGTAGCGCAGGCCGATGGTGGCGTTGGTCTCCGGCGTCAGGTGCCAGATGGTGTCGCCGTAGATCGATGCGGACCTGGTGCGCACGTCGCTGTAGTGCGTCTCATCCCAGTTAAATACCGTATTTGGGCTGATGCCCGGCAGGCCAGCTGCCGCAAGGCCGCCAAACAGCATGGCGAAATTCGGACTGCCGCCCTGGAACTGGCTCAGGGTATCCAGTGTGCCGGTGGTGACGTAGGCGCCCGCATCCTGATGTTCGTTGTTGTGATAGAAGCTCAGGCCCGCGATCCAGTCCAGCTTATCGGTTTTGCCGGACAGCTTGAACTCCTGCTGGAAGCTGTGCGCGTGCTTGGCGTCCTGTGTGGTCAGGTACAGGTCCGGACGTGCACCGCCATCGTTGTCGGTCAGGTTGTGGGTCTGGAAGCGGCGGTAGGCCGTGACGGAATTGAAGGTCATGCCCGCCACCGGCGCCTCGATGCGCAGCGTGGCGCCGTCAAACAAACGGCCTTCGGTACCCTGCTGGTCGTTGGCCAGCGGTGCGTCGAACGGGTTGACGAAATTGGCGACGTAGGCCGCGTCATAGACCCCACGGTAGCCGCCCAGCGGCAGGTTAGGGTCTTTGATGACGCCAAAGGCCGGACGGCCATACTGTTCCATGTTCTCGTGCTCCCACGTGAACACCAGTTTGGCGGCGTCGAAGTCTTTGCGCAGCGACAGGCGGGTAGCCCAGTCCTTGTCGCCGCCGGATTTTTTGCCGGTAGCCGTATTGTCCGCCCAGCCTTCGCTGCCGGAGCGCACCGCGACCAGGCGGGCCGCGAAGGTGCTGGAGAACGGGTAGTTCATCATCACGTCTGCATTGGCGCGGCCGAACTTGCCCAGTTTGACGTGGGCCGATGCATCCAGGTCATTGCCTGGTTCATTGGTGGTGATGGCGATGGCGCCGGCTGCGCTGTTACGGCCGAACAGCGTGCCTTGCGGACCTTTGACGACTTCAATCCGCTGCACGTCGATGAAGTTCATCAGCGCGCCGCCGGTCTTGCCGGTGTAGACGCCGTCTACGTAAATGCCGACCGGGGAATCGGTGGCGATGCCGAAATCGCCCGCCTGCACGCCACGGATGCCGAAACTGGGCTGCGTAGGTTCGTTGGCATCGACGGTCAGGCCGGGGATGTAGCCGTTGAGGTCCGCCAGATCCTTGGCGCCGACGTTGGCGATGTCTTTGGCGGTGACCACCTGCATGGTCATCGGCACGTCCTGCACCAGCTGCTTGCGCGACTGCGCGGTGACGACGACGGACTGGATATCGTCAGCGGCCCACGCGGGTGGTACGAAGAAGGCCGCAGCGAGGCTGGCGGCAAGTACGGTGCGATTTGTTTTCATGTCGTCTCCCATTGATTTGCTTTTATGTTTTTTTCCAGCCATAACGCAGCGCCCAGCGTGAGCGCCAGCACCGTTGCCCGCAGCAGCACCGGCGCTTCGTATCCAAACCAGTCCGGCAGCAATGTAAACGCCAGCCCAAGCAGCATGCCGCGTGCCTGCTCGATGCGCGCGCTCAGTCGCCGTCCTTCCAGCAGTGCGCCCACGGTAAAGGTGCTGGCGACAATCAGCAGCGCATACAGTGTCAGTTCGGGCAGCAGCAATGCCGGGCCGGTGGCAATCAGGTGTACCACGCACGGCACCAGCAGGGCGAATTGCAATGCGGCGTAGGCGGCTATCGGCGCTGGCGTGCCGGGACGGTAATGCTGGTACTGGCTGCCATCGAAATGGGGCAGCGGTTCTCCCGTCCATGCGCCCGGGCCGCCCAGCCATACGTGCAGCTTTCTCCGCCAGCCCTTGACCTGCGTGGTGGATTGCCACAGGTCGGCGTAGTAGTGAAAATTGGCCCACAGCGGATTCAGGCTGCGCAGCGGCGAGCGTACGCCGTAGATGATTTTCTCGTCGTCGCGTTCGTCGGCAAAGGTGCCGAACAGGCGGTCCCACAGGATCAGGATGCCGCCGTAGTTCTTGTCGATGCAGTAGTCGTTCTGGCCGTGGTGTACGCGGTGATTGGACGGGGTGACGAAGACGCGGTCCATCCAGCCCAGGCGGCCCACCATTTCGGTATGCACCCAGTACTGGTAGAGCAGATCGATCAGCGCGACGCCGACCATGACGATGGGTGGCACGCCGGCCAGTGCCATCGGCAGGTAGAACACCCAACCGAAAATCCAGCCGCTGGATGTCTGGCGCAGCGCGGTAGACAGGTTATAGAACTCGGAAGAATGATGCACCACGTGCGCAGCCCACAGCACAGCCACTTCGTGGCCCATGCGGTGCGCCCAGTAGTAGAAGAAATCGTAGACCAGCAGCGCCGCCAGCCAGACCCACGCACTGCTGATGGGCAGCGTGGTGAAACGCCAGTGATTGTAGACGGCGGTATAAATGCCAAGCACCGCCAGTTTGACGAACAGGCCGGTGACCTGACTCAGTACGCCGAGATGCAAACTGGTTAAAGCATCTGCGGTGTCGTAGGCTTTGACACCGCGGCGACGGGCTATCCAAACCTCCACCAGGATGGAGGCGATGAAGACTGGAATGGCAAAGACGATAGGATTCACGTGAGGCCAAGATCGTTTAAGTCGCCTCGATTATGCCTACAACAATGCTTAATACTCAAGAAATTAGCGGCCATGTGACGCGTAACGAACACATTTGGGCCGCCAGCACGCTTGATAGTTAATCCAGTTGTAGCGCCGGCCGGTGCGCATGCAACTGCCAGGAAGTGAGGGCGCCATTCAAGGGCAGCACAATGTGAATCACCATCAGCCACCACAAGCTGCCGCTGAGCGCATAGGCTGCGGCGAATGCCAGTGCCATGACGATGCTGAGTGCAAACTGTTTGGGATTCTTGTAGCCGTGGGCCGCGCCATAGGCAAGGCCGGACAGGGCGACTGCGCCCCAGACGCCGATGTAGGGTTTCAGTGCCAGCAGCAGGAAGCCGCGGTACAGCAATTCCCAGCCGCCGCCGAGGGCGAAGGCCAGCAGTACGCACAGACGTAATTCTTCCGAGGTGGTTGGCATGCCGGAGTCGCGCATGCGGTCCAGCATCTCCACGCGTTTTGCGTCTGTCATTTTGCTGGTGCTGCGGTAGGTGCTGGCAAGGAGTATCGCCATGCCGATGACGGCGGCGCCCAGGCACCACAGCGGCACGCCGGAGGCGGGGAGCGCCAGACCCAGGTCGGCAGCGCTGTAACCGTTCCACCAGCAGCACGCCAGCATCGCTACCAGCAACAGGCAGACGTCGCGGATGGTGGCGACATAACGCTGCGCGAGTGGACGCTTGGGTGCAGTAGAAGGGCGCACGCTGCGCCACAGGTGTCTCACCGGGAGGATGAAGACGAGATAGAACGCCAGCACCAGATCGATCATATAAGCCCCGCCATGGAAAAATGACGACCGATTATACGTTACGAAATAAGCAATCTGTCAACGCCGGCGTTCTGGCTGTGATTTGACGCTAGTGGATGCTGCACGCGCCGTCCTCGCACCGCGCCTGCTGCGGCGCGGCTTCGGCCGCCAGCTGTCCGATCAGTGCACCGACCCGCATGTCCTCGGCCTGGCCGAAATGGCTCAGGCGCAGGCGCCCCTGACGATCGATCAAGATCAGTGTCGGCGTACCGCGCAGCTGATATTGCGCCATCGTCAGCGGTACAGGGCTGTGTGGCGACGGCTGATCTATCGCGACCGGGAAGCCGATGCGGTATTCGTGCATGAAGGCTTCCAGTGCCGCGCGGTGCATGACGGCGTGATGCTCGAATACCGAATGCAATCCGAGTACCACCACATCCTGTTCATCAAATGCGGCGCGGATGGCTTTGGCCTGCGGGATGCCATGCGAAACACAACCAGGGCACAGCATCTGGAACGCGTAGATAGCCACAACCTTGCCGCGCAACTGCGTCAGCGACAGCGGCTGTGCGGCGTTGAGCCAGGCGGCTACCTGGAGTTCGGGAGCGATAGGGTGCATGGTAGGACTCCTAATTAAAATGATTAAAAAAACGAAGCAAAAAACTACGCAAAAACTTTCCAGTTGCGTGCCTTTGCCAGTGGATCGGCTGGTTCATGTTCCTGGCAATCCATGCGCAGCAACGACACCGACAGTGGCGCATTCACCAGATTGCAATGGTGCGGCGCAGGCTTGCCCGGGTGGGCGTTCGGTTCAAAGAAGCGGCACGACAAACAGGCCCGCATCTCGGGAAAGCGCTCTGTCTTTTGCAACTGCGCGATCAGCTTGAACAAGCCGCCAAGCAGTTCCGTCTGCGTGGATGCAGGCAGGGCGTCTGCGGCTTCTTCGGCAAAGTGCAAAGCGCTGCCGATGCGGGCAGCCATGACCGCGCCTTCCGGCGTGAGGAAAAGTGCGGTGGCGCGGCCATCATCCTCGGCGCGCGCCTTGTACAGCAAACCCTTGGCGACCAGTGCCGATACCGAATCGCTGGCACTGGCGGCGCTGATCGACAACTGCGACGCGAGCCAGGACAGGCGCACACCCTGCTTGCGGCCTTGAAGCAGCTGCAGCATCTCGGCCTGGGTGGGATTCAGGTTTTCGGCCGTGGCGAATTCCCACATACCGGAGCGCATCACGCTGGCGATGCGTCCGATAGAGGTAACGATGCGCGCTGAAACATCAGGCGTATCCTGCCACGGCTTTTTCGGTTTGGTGTCCATGCGGCGGATTATACACCGCAATTCTGATTTACAAAGGAGTCCTAATAAAGATCAGAAGCTGGTTGAAATGCCGGCATACAGCGAGCGGCGTTCGCCATACTGCGGCGCACCGACGCCCACACCTGAACCGTCACGCAGCAGGTAGGATTTGTCGAAAGCGTTGATGAGCGCCAGGCGGCCTTCCACCGTACCCACCGGCGTGGCCTTCCACGTATGCGTGAGCGCCAGGTTGACCGTGGTGTAATGCGGCAGGTGACCGGAGTTGGGGGCGCCGCCATCAGGCGTCAGGCGCAGGCCGCTGCCATACAGGAAGTCGCCGCTGACCTGCGAATCGCCCCAGTGATAGTGGGCGCCGCCGGAAACCGTGACCGTCTGGTCGTGGTCCACGTGAATGTAGTGGTTGGCGATATACGCCAGTTCATCCGGTCCAAAGAGCGACTGGCCGGAGATGATGTTGGTCGCCTCCGCCTTCTGGGTGGTCAGGTTGAGGAAGCTGCCCCAGTTCTTCTGGCTGTAGACGGCGGACAGTTCCAGGCCCTTGGCGTAGCCGCGGTCATAGTTAAACGGCGACAGGATCAGTGCCTGTCCGAACTGGCCTTCATCCAGCATATTGCGGATTTTCTTGTAGTAGGCATCGGCCGTCACGGTCAGCGATTCGCTGATCTGGTGGCTCAGGCCCACGTCGAAGTAGTGCGTACGTTCGGACTTCACATTGTCCGACACCGCTACCGCCGGGGCGTTCGAGGTGCCGGCATATTTGTCGATGCTGGACTGCGCCGCCAGCTCCTGCGGCGGTGGCGTGAAGTAGCGCGAATAGCCCGCATGCAGCGCCGTGCCTTTGGCCAGCTGGTACGCAACGTTGATGCGCGGGCTCCATTGCTGTTCGTCGACGAAGGCCGACACCTTGTCGAAGCGCACGCCGTAGTTGACGGTCAGCGGCGCGCCGATATGCCATTCATCCTGCAGATAAACGCTGGACAGACGGCCGGTCTTGCTGCCGTTGTCGACGATGGTGCGGGCGAGACTGCTGGCCTGGGTGCCGTCGTCGTTCATGTCGAACACGCCCACGGTGTTGTCGCTGTGCGTGGTCTGGCGCGTGTAGGCCAGGCCGCCGCGTATGGTATGCGTGTCATTCAGCTTGTAGCTGGCATCGAACTGCAGGCCGTTGGCGGAGTTGGAGCGCAGCGTGTTGGAGGAGACGCCGTTGTACACCAGATCGCCGACAGGATCGGGCGTGTAGTGCAGCTCCGAATACTGGTTAAAGGCCGACACCTGGTAGTTCAGTGCGCCCACGCTCTTTTGCAGCGACAGCGTGACAAAGCGGTTGGTCTCGCGCTGATGCTGGTCCAGCTGCGACGAGGCGGGCGGCGTGGCGCCAGACAGCGTAAAGCCTGGCGACTGCTCCGGGTTGTTGGGGATCTGGAAGCGGCCGTTATAGGTTCCGAACATCAGGCCCAGGCGCGTGTCGTCATCGAGGAAATAGGACAGGGCGCCGAAGGACTTGGTCTGCTTGGTACGGTCATGCAGCGCATTACGCGTCGGCAGCGGGTTTTCGATGCCCAGGTTATTCGACTCGTAGCTGCCGGACAGGTAATAGTTGAACGCGCCCTGCGAGCCAAAGAACTCTGCGCTTGGTTCGACATGGTCATGGCTGCCGACCAGCACACCGATGCGGCCACCAGGCTGGGTCTTGCCTTCCTTGGTCTGGATGTCGATGATGCCCGCAGTGCGCAGGCCGAATTGCGCCGGCAGCGCGCCGGTCATGAAATCGGTCGACTCGACAAAGCGCGTATCGATGGACTGGCCAAAGCCGCTGATGGCCTCCGGCAGCTGTACGCCATTGACGCGGTACTGTACATTGCCATGGTCGTCGCGTACGTGGATGGAGCCGGAGCCTTTGGAGTCCTGGCTGATGCCGGGAAGGCGCAGCAGCACTTCATTGAATGGCGTGTTGTCGCCCTGGCCCAGCTGGTCGACCATGTGGCGGTCGATGCTATAAATGGTGGTGCCAACATTGGGCGACAGGTCGATACGCGCGCTCTTCAGGTGGGCGGCGGTGACTTCCACTTGTGGAATTGGCGCCGTATCTGGTGCAGCAGTATCTTCCGCGTAAGCGTGATGTGCGTAAAAGGCCGCAGCGATCAGCAGTGGCAGGGTACGGAGTTGTGGCGTGTGTTGCATATTAAATCCTTGAATGTACAGACGTGGCGCTGCGGCGGCCCGCAAAGGGCGTGCAACGGTTTAAATTCAGATGGAAGTAACAGCAACGCCGGGCGGCGCGTGGGAAGGCGGGGTGAGATAGCTGGTCTGGGCGGCGCGTACGGCTGCCGACGGCGCCAGCACCGGAAGGCTGCTTTGCAGCGCGACCGGCGCGACATGCACGGTTGCCGGCGGAACGCCGCCAGTGGGCAGATGCACCACCGCACAGGCGGCGCAATCGGGTTCGTGATCAGTGTAGGCGTGGGTGTGCAAACCCGCGCCGAGCAGCTGCAACGCCAGGAACATCAGCACGAAGAACATCATGACGCGTTGATAACGCGTCTGGCGATGTTCGGTGCTCATGGTGATGGTCGGGGCGTACATACCCGGATTTTACAACGGAATGCGCTACTTAGTGCTGCTGATTGTGATAAGAGTCACCCACCAGCCCACGCCGCGTCGCCAGTACCACGGCGTGCGTACGTGCCGTGGCGCCAAGTTTGTCAAAAAGACCTTTTACGTGGGTCTTCACGGTGCCGACGCCGATGCCGAGTTCGCGCGCGATGGACTTGTTGCACTGGCCTTGCGCCAGCAGTTGCAGCACATCGGTTTCGCGGCTGGTCAGGCCGATGCGTGTGAAGCTGTCGGCCACACAGCGGCTCAGCTCCGGACTCAGGTAGCGCATACCACGGCTCAGCGAACGCACCGCCACCAGCAGCTGTCCGGCATCGGCATTTTGCAGCAGGTAGCCATGTACGCCGGCCATCATGGCGGTGCGGACTTCCCACTCGCGCTCCAGCTGCGTGACGATCAGTACGCGCGGCTGGGCGTCGTGGTGCGGGGCGCTGGCGGCGCGGCGCATGTGTTCCAGGCCGCCGCGGTGATCGAGGATGATGACATCCGCGCGTTCGCCGGGGGCGGCGATCCGCAGGTCGTCGTGTGCGCCCAGCAGGGCGGCCAGGCCGGCGCTGATGATCGCATCTGCGTGCGCGACCTGCACATGCACTTTGTCGGCTTGCTGGACGATGGCGTTATCATCTCGCATATCTCTCTCCTAAAATAAAAACTAAAATCTGTCGCTGTCGGACGGCACCACCAGCCGGCGGCGGCCAAACAGGCGCGCATCCACCGAGTAGGCGCCGGCCCCCATCAGCACCAGCGCAATCGCCGTCACGGTGGCGATCATCAGCATGGCCGTTTGCGGCCAGCCTGTGTAGCCCAGGCATATCACCTGCCACGCAGCGCTGAGCAGGGCCGCGACTGGCGTCAGCAGTCCGGCCACCAGCGCCATCACCAGCAGTAGCTCCAGCATCGCAAGCCACCATGGCGTGACGTTGCAGCAGCCGCTCACCATCAGCAGCTGCAAGCTCACGGCCACCCTGAGCATCAACAGGCCGATACCCGCGCTACCGCGCGGAAAACTGGAGCTGAATCCCCGCATTTGGTCCGGCCCTCATGAATACGCTATGCCAGGTAGAAGAGTAAGCGTTCCCGCCTGTCTTGCCACGCCCCGATCCGGGAGGAGCGCTCTACCCATATGGAGGTATAGGCAAAGGCTTGCGCTTGTGTCATGCTGCGTGCCAGCTGTCAGAACTTTAATCACGAGATACGCATGAACCCTAGGCCTATCACCATCCTGAGCGTGGACGATCACCCGATGTTCCGCGAAGGTATCGCCAGCGTGATCGCTGACGAGGAGGATATGCAGGTAGTGGAAGAAGCTACCAATGGCGTGCAGGCAGTCGAAGCCTATCGCCGCTTGCAGCCTGACGTCACGCTCATGGATATCCAGATGCCGGACATGAACGGCATTGACGCCACACTCGCCATCCGCAAGGAATTCCCCAACGCGCGCATCGTCGTGCTGACGACCTATGAAGGCGACGTGCTGGCACAGCGCGCAATCGCCGCCGGCGCTGCCGGTTATCTGCTCAAGAGCATGCTGCGCAAGGAGCTGCTGGCCACCATCCGCTGTGTGCACCAGGGCCGCCGCAGCATTCCGGCGGCGGTGGCCACCGGCATCGCCGAACACTGGCACGAGGGTGCGCTGAGCAAGCGCGAAGTGGAAGTGCTGCAGCTGGTCGCGGGAGGCCAGAGCAACAAGCGCATCGGCATGCATCTGGTGATTTCGGAAGAAACGGTCAAGGTGCACATGAAAAGCATCCTGGCCAAGCTCAATGCCAGCGACCGCACGCACGCCGTCACACTGGCGATTGAGCGCGGCATTCTCGACCTGCATTCCTGCGGCGTGATCCAGTAGCCTGTCCATGCGCCGGCCGCCCCCGTCAAAAGGGAGAGTCCGGGGCGATCATTACCGGTGATGCCAGAAGCAGGCGTGCTCTCTACACTATGGGCACGATTTACTTACTGGAGTACCGTTAGATCATGAAAATGTATATCGTATCCGTGGCGGTCGGCTTGCTGGTCGGCCTGATTTACGGCTTCCTGAATGTGCGCTCGCCCGCGCCGCCGGTGATTGCGCTGGTCGGCCTGCTTGGCATGCTGCTCGGTGAGCAGTTGCCGCCGCTGCTGCGCCAGCTGTGGCAACCGGAAGCCCCCAAAGTCTCGTGGATCGAAGACCACGTCAAACCGCATTGTTTCGGCCAGCTGCCGTCCGCGCAGAAGTCCGATGAAACCAGGAGCACCTGATGACCCAAACTCCCGACCTGATTCTGCACCGTGGCCTGTTCACCACGCTGGACCGCAGCAATCCGCATGCCGAAGCTGTCGCCATCACGGATGGCAAATTTACCGCCGTCGGCCGCGCCAATGAGATCATGGCGCTGGCCGGGCCGAATACCCGGATCATCGACCTGCACGGCAAGCGCGTGCTGCCAGGGCTGATCGACAATCACTGCCACATCATCCGTGGCGGCCTGAATTTCAACCTGGAGCTGCGCTGGGACGGCGTGCGCTCGCTGGCCGACGCCATGGCCATGCTCAAGGCACAGGTGGCGATTACGCCTGCGCCGCAGTGGGTGCGCGTGGTGGGCGGCTTCACCGAACACCAGTTCGCCGAGAAGCGTCTGCCGACCATCGAAGAACTGAACGCGGTGGCGCCGGATACGCCGGTGTTCATCCTGCACCTGTATGACCGCGCACTGCTGAACGGCGCTGCGCTGCGTGCCGTTGGATACAACAAGGAGACGCCGGCACCGCCAGGCGGCGAGATCATGCGCGACGGCTCAGGCAATCCTACCGGTCTGCTGCTGGCCAAGCCGAATGCCTCGATTCTGTACGCAACGCTGGCGAAAGGGCCGAAGCTGCCGCTGGAATACCAGGTTAACTCGACGCGCCACTTCATGCGCGAGCTGAATCGCCTTGGCGTGACCGGCGTGATCGACGCCGGCGGCGGCTTCCAGAACTATCCGGACGACTATCAGGTAATCCAGCAGCTGGCCGATGAAAAGCAGCTGACCATCCGCATGGCCTACAACCTGTTCACGCAGAAGCCCAAGCAGGAGAAGGAAGACTTCATCAACTGGACGCAGAGCGTGAAGTACCAGCAGGGCGACGACTACTTCCGCCATAACGGCGCAGGCGAGATGCTGACCTTCTCGGCGGCCGATTTTGAAGACTTCCGCCAGCCGCGCCCTGACATGCCGGACAATATGGAAGACGACCTGGAAGGCGTGGTGCGCGTGCTGGCGCAGAACCGCTGGCCATGGCGCATGCATGCGACCTACGACGAAACCATCAGCCGCGCGCTGGACGTGTTTGAACGCGTGAATCAGGACGTCCCGCTGGAAGGCCTGAACTGGTTCTTCGACCATGCCGAGACTATTTCCGACCGTTCGATTGACCGTATCGCGGCACTGGGCGGCGGTATCGCTGTGCAGCACCGCATGGCCTATCAGGGCGAGTACTTCATCGAGCGCTATGGCCACGGCGCAGCCGAAGCCACGCCGCCGGTAAAGAAAATCCTCGAAGCCGGCGTGAAGACCTCGGCGGGCACCGATGCCACCCGCGTCGCCTCATACAACCCGTGGGTATCGCTGGCCTGGCTCATCACCGGCAAGACCGTCAGCGGCGCCCAGTTGTACCCGCGCGCCAACTGTCTGGACCGCGAAGCAGCGCTGCGCATGTGGACCGAGAACACCACCTGGTTCTCGAACGAGGAAGGCAAGAAAGGCCGTATCCAGGTTGGCCAGCTGGCCGACATGATCGTGCCGGACAAGGATTTCTTCGCCTGCGCGGAAAGCGAGATCTGGGACCTGACTTCGGACCTGACCATCGTCGGCGGCAAAGTGGTGTATGCGGCCGGTATGTTCGCCAGCCACGATCTGCCGCCGCCGCCCGCAATGCCCGACTGGTCGCCGGTGCGCCGCTTCGGTGGCTATGCCGGATGGGGCGAGAAGCAAGGCACCAGCCGTGCCGCGCTCAAGGAGCTGGAGCAGCGCCAGTTGCAGCAGAAGCGCGAACGCCAGCAGCAGGCTGCCGCCTGCGGTTGCGCCAATAACTGCAATGTGCACGGCCACCAGCACACCGGCGCGTGGGCCAGCAAGTTGCCGATCTCCGACCTGAAGAGCTTCTGGGGCGCGCTGGGTTGCGCCTGTTGGGCGGTGTGATGCGGTCGCCGGATATCGCCACGACCAGCGTTCCGCACGGCGGCGTGAGGGCGCCCTGGGTACGCTGGTTATGTCTGCTGCTGTTGTGCGCCGCCTATCTCCAAGGCGGCATCAACAAGCTGACCGACTTCAATGCCGCCATCGGCGAGATGCAGCATTTCGGCCTGTCACCTGCGGCGCCCCTGGCAGCGCTGGTGATCGCGCTGGAACTGGGCGCGTCGGTCGCCATCTTGACCGGCTTTTACCGTTGGCTGGGCGCGGGCTTTCTTGGCGTGTTCACGCTGATGGCAACCTTCGTGGCCAACCGTTTCTGGGAGATGTCGGGCATGGAGCGCTTCATGGCCGCCAACAGCTTCTTCGAGCATCTGGGCCTGACCGGCGCCTTCCTGCTGGTGGCCTGGCTCGATATGCAGAAAGGCGGCGATGGAACGCGGTGACATCAAGCAGGGCATCGCGCTGGGTTTCCTGGCCGGGTATGTGGACACGCTGGGCTTTGTCGGGCTATTCGGCCTGTTCACCGCCCACGTGACCGGCAACTTCGTGCTGATAGGCCGCGCGCTGATCGAGCCCTCGCAATCGATCACCATCAAGCTCATGGTGTTCCCGGTATTTATCCTGTTTGTCGCGCTGGCGCGGCTGGCGATACTGTACTGGGACCGGCGCGGCGCCAAAACGCTGCGCAACAGCTTCCTGTTCCAGCTGGCGATGATGCTGGCGACCGTGGTGTGCGCGTGGCATGCGGCGCCGGTGGTGCGGGCCTCCGCGCCGCTGACGTTGATGACTGGCATGCTGTGCGCCGGCGCCATGGCAGTGCAGAACTGCTACGGCAAGCTTTTGCTGGGCAAGACGGCGGCCACCACGGTCATGACGGGCAATGTGACCACGCTGGTGATCGAACTGGTGGACTCTCTGCGCGGCGATCCCGAGGCGATCGGCCGCTGCAAAAAGCTGACCTGGCCGGTGCTGGCGTTTGCCGCCGGCTGCATGAGCGGCGGCGTCGGGTTTGTGCTGGCTGGCTTCCACGGCCTGCTGCTGCCGTGCGTGTTGCTGGTCTGGCTGGCCTGGAGTGCGAAGGACTAGATCGTCAATTACATTGTAATAATCCCGCGCTTGAGGGCGATCGTTACCGCGTGGGTGCGATCGTTCGCGGCCAGTTTGGCCAGCACGTTCTTCATATGCGCCTTGACGGTTTCCTCGGAAATCGACAGGCGTTCCGCGATGCGGCGATTGGAATTTCCGGTCGCCGCATAATTCAACACTTCCATCTCGCGCGAGCTTAGCGGACCCTGGCCCATGTGCTGGGCCAGTTCCATGGCGATTTCCGGCGGGATGCGGCGCTGGCCCATGTGCACACCGCGCACGGTGTCCAGCAAGTCCTTGCGCAAAGTGCTCTTCAACAGGAAGCCGGCGGCGCCACCCTGGACGGCGCGCAGGATCTGCGCGTCGCCCTTGTAGGTGGTCAGCATGACGACACGGGCGTTGTTATGCTCGCGGCGGATTTCCTGCAGCGCGGTGACGCCATCCATTTCCGGCATGGCGATATCCATGATGGTGACGTCGGGCCGCAGCTGTGCGTGCGCGGCGACGGCCTCGCGGCCGTTGCTTGCTTCGCCCACCCAGGCCATGTCGGCCTGGCTGGAGATGGCCTCGCCCAGGCCAGCACGCAACAGCGGATGGTCGTCCACAACCAGCACGGAAATAGGGCGGGAAGTATCACTCATACTACGCATTGTCACGATATTCGCTGACACCAGACTGACTAGCGCAACTGCGTGTAGCTGACCGGCACCCAGTCGTAGCCTTTGCCCGCCGTGCGCAGATGGCCCAGGCCCGGGAAGGAGATGTGGCTGGCGCCGACCAGCGCACCTTCCCTGGCTGCCGCCTGGAAGACCTTGGCGCGTGCAGCTGCGGCGTTCTTGGCGTCGCTGTCAAAACCGATCGTCACTTCCGGATGTGGGAACTGCACCGCGCCTGCGTGGATCAGGTCACCGATCAGCACCAGCTTCTTGCCCTTGCTTTCCACCGTATAGATGGTGTGGCCTGGCGTGTGGCCGTAGCTGGAGGTGGCGCGCACGCCGGCTGCCAGTTCAGTGTCGCCGCTGAACGGTTGCACGCGCTGGGCGTAGGGATTCAGCGACGCCATCGCGCCCTGGAAGAAGCCTTTGCTGTCGACCGGCGCCTTGTCCATATTGGCCTGGCTGAGCCAGAAGTCGGTATCGTGCTTGTCGGCGCGCACCACGGCGTTGGTGAACACGGTCTGGCTGCTGGCTGCCAGGCCGCCCACGTGGTCCGGGTGCAGGTGGGTCAGGTAGATTTCATCCACTTGCTCCGGCCGATAACCGGAGGCCTTCAGGTTGGCCACCAGTTTGCCCAGGGTCGGGCCGAACAGGCTGCCCGCGCCCGTATCCACCAGTATCAGTTTGCTGCCGGTGTTAATCAGGAAGGCGTTGACCGACGATTCGGTTGGCGTGTTCTGGAAGTTGCGGGCCAGCGCCTTGGTGGTGACGGCAGCCGGTTCGTGCAGCAGTTTGTCGAATGGCAGATCGATTGTGCCGTCGCTCAGCGCGGTGACTTCAAAATCGCCCAGCATGATGCGATGGAAGCCTGGCGCATTGGTGCCGGCCAGCGGCGCGGCAGCAAACACAGGAGCGGAAACGGCGAAGGCCAGAGCGGCAAACAGGGGTGTGAATTTCATTATTGTCATCCTTAACAATTCATCGATAAGCGAAGTATGCTGCTTTGCAAAAAATGGCACAATATGCAAAAAGGCAAATAGTCTTTGCAAAATCCGCAAAGATGTCTGCCGGTGGAGAAATGATGATTGATGCTTTGAAGTGCTTCGTGACCGTGGTGGAGTTGAGCAGTTTGTCGCGTGCCGCAGTACAGCTGGAAATGGCCGTGTCTTCGGTGTCGCGCAAGATCGACGCGCTGGAGTCTGAACTGGGCGCGCGCCTGCTGCTGCGCAGCTCACGCCATGTGGTGGTGACCGATGCGGGGGAGCGCTTCCTGCCGCGTGCGCGCAATATCCTGGCCGAGCTGGCGGATGGCAAACATGCCGTGCAGGAGCTGGACAGCGAGCCGCGCGGACTGCTGACGGTGACTGCGCCTGCCGCATTCGGGCGACTGCATGTGGCGCCGGCGATCGCCTCGTTCCTGCAGCGCTATCCGCTGATTGAAGTGGATCTGCATGTCAGCGACGACGTGGTGGACCTGTCCGCGCGGCGCGTGGATGTTGCAGTGCGGGCTGGCGTGCTGCCTGCCAGCGACCTGGTGGCGACGTGGCTGGCGGGAATGAACCGCGTGGTCAGCGCCAGCCCGGCCTATCTGGCGCGGCATGGCTGGCCGGCGTCGCCGGAGGACCTGCTCAAGCATCAGTGCCTGACGGTGAATGGCCGCGTGCCGCCGCGCGGCTGGTGGCGCTTTGAAGGTGTCAACGGTAACCAGCCCTTGCCGGTCAAGGGCAATCTGCGCTGCGACGATACCGACTCGCTGCTGCATGCGGCCATCAGTGGCGCTGGCATTGTGCATCTGGCCAACTGGCTGGCCAGTGATGCGATTGTGGCGGGCCAGCTGGTGCCGGTGTTTCCGATGCTGCCGATTGAGCGCGACGACGTGCGCCGCGATACGAATGCGCCGGCGATACATGCCGTGCATATGCCGGGCCGGTCCAACCAGGCCAAGTCACAGCTGTTGATACGTCATTTGAAGGAGTATTTTGGCAGTCCCGCATATTGGGACGTGGCGATGGAGGCTGCCGGGGCGGGCGAGCGCCGCGCCCCGTGAGGTGAGTCAGCGGTCAGGCAGATGCAACGGGCTTAGTCCCAGTCGCTGCCGCCACCACCACCGCCGCTGTCGCTGCTGCCGCCGCCATCATCCCAGCCACCGCTGGTGCCAAAGTCGTTGCCGCCCATGTCGTCACGGCGCAGCAGTTCGTCGCGCGAGGATGGATCGTCGTAGACGATGTCATTGCGTGGCTGGCTGGAGCCGGAATCGTGGTTGCCGCCCGTGAACTGGCGCGCAATCGCTTCGCCGGCAACGATACCCGCACCTACTGCGGCGCCGGTCGCCAGGCCGCCCATGATGCGCGAGCCCATGCCAGGCTGCTGCGGTTGCGGGTAGCCCGGTTGGCCGTAGCCTGGCTGGCCATAACCCTGCTGCGGTACGCCGCCCGGGGTATAGCCCGGAGCGCCGCCGGGATTGTAGCCGCCCGGGTTGAAGCCATCATTGACGGCTTGCTGTTGCTGGCGGCGCTGCATGAAGCGGGTCGCCAGCCAGATAAAGCCAACCAGGCCGACGCCCAGGATCAGGATGCTGCTCAGGGAAAAGCCGCTGCTTTGCTGTGGCGCGTTGGCGTAGCCGCCGCTGTTATAGCCGCTGCCGCCGCCATTCTGGCGTGCCGGCTGCTGCGAATAATTCACCTTCTGGCCTTGCACCAGCAGGGTTTTGAGCTTGGTCACTGCGGCGGGATCGATTTTGGGCAGGCCGGGCGCCAGCTGTTCAGCCTTGGCCAGCGACGCTTGCGCGGCCACGAACTGGCCTTGCTTGGCCTGCAGCTCGGCTTCGACAAAATACGCCTTGGCGCTGTTCGGGTGCGCTTTGAGCACCTGGTCCAGCATGGACTGGGCTTCCGCGTACTTGCCCGCTTCCGCCGCCACATAGATTTCGTGGATGGTGGGTTCGGCGGCAAATACAGGGGCGGTCAGCGCCATGGCGCCCGCCAGCAAGGTGATACGTGCAATAGATTTAGCCGTCAAATGTTTCATGTGATACCTCCTGGTGAAGACAGGCCTAAGATGAAGCTAGTTTACGCTAATTTCAAGGGGGTGGCGGTGCGCTGCAACACAGAGTCCCTGGAAGCGGCAATTGCGCCAGCCACCATCTCGGCCGTAGCGGCGGCCAGCGTCCAGCCCAGATGGCCGTGGCCGGTGTTGTAATACACGCCTGAGACCTTGCCGGCGCCCACGCGCGGCACCAGATCCGGCATCATGGGCCGCAGGCCGGCCCATGGCGTCAGGTTGCGGGTGCTGACCTCGGGGAAGTTCTGTTGCACCCAGTTGGTCAGCGGCGCGATGCGGTCGGCGCGAATGTCGCGGTTAAAGCCACTGAATTCCGCCGTGCCGGCCACGCGCAGGCGCTTGTCGCCCAACCGGCTGCAGACCAGTTTCACCGTGTCGTCCACCAGGCTGACATTGGGCGCGGCCGCCTGGCTGGCTGCGTCGTCCAGATGCAGCGTGACCGAGTAGCCTTTGACCGGATAGACATTGACGTTCTCGCCCACTTGCGCGGCCAGTTCGCGGCTGGCGGCGCCGGCGCAAACCACCACGGCATCGTAATCGCTGGTAGTGGCGCTGTCGTCGTGCAGCACGGTCAGGCGCACGCCGTTGCTGATGGGGTTGAGCTGCACCACATGCTGGTTGAAGCGCAGTTGCGCGCCCAGGCGCTGCGCCGCCTGCGCCAGGCCGGTGGTGAATTTGTGGATATCGCCGCTGCTGTCGCTGTCGGTGTAATGTCCGGCGTAGTACTGACCTTGCAGCGACGGCTCAATGGCCCGCATCTCCTCCGGCGTTACCGCGCGGCGCGGCACGCCCGCCCGCGCCAGCAGCTTGCTGACAGCGACCGCGTGCTCGAATTCTGCGCGGTCGTGGTGGATGTGCAGGATGCCCTGGCGTTTCAGGTCAAACTGTATGCCTTCCTCGTCGGCCCATTGGAACAGGTGCTCGCGCGCCGCCACCGCCATGCGGGCGAGGGCGATGGTGTTGTCGTGATAGTGCTGCATGGCGCCGATGAATTCGGAAAACCACGACAGCTTGTGCCACGTGGGATGCAGGTGCACCAGCAGCGGCGCGTCGCGCTTGAGCATCCATTGCAGCGCCTTGGCGATGGTGGCGCGGTGATTCCAGACTTCCGCATTGGAGGCGGACAGCTGGCCGCCGTTGGCATACGAGGTTTCCATCGCCGCATAGCGATGGCGTTCCAGCAGGGTGACGGCAAAGCCGCGCTTGGCGAGGGCGTAGGCGGTGGTCACTCCCGTGACGCCGCCGCCGATGATGGCGATGGTTTTCATAATTTCGTGACAAGCTTACAAGAAAACCATCTCCGGATAAACGACTTTTACGTTTTCTGTTGTTTGGCGATGTAGCGGTCGATCACGGTCGGCAGCACGGTCAGCGGCACGCCAGTGCTGGTGACCAGCGCGTCGTTGAAGCCGGCCAGATCGAACTTGCCGCCCAGCGCCGCCTTGGCGCGCTCACGCTGGCGCAGGATTTCGTTGTGGCCCATCTTGTAGCCGCAAGCCTGGCCTGGCGATACCGTGTAGCGGTCGATTTCACTGGTCATGGCCTGCTGGCCGCGGCCCGTGTTCTCGACCAGGAAACGGATCGCCTGCTCGCGCGTCCACTTCATGGCGTGCATGCCGGTGTCCACCACCAGGCGGCAGGCGCGGAATTGCTGCGCTTGCAGATAGCCGATCTGGCTGAATGGATCGTTGGCGTACAGGCCAAATTCATCAACCAGTTGTTCCGCGTACAGCGCCCAGCCTTCGATGAAGGCGTTAAAGCCGATCAGCGAGGAGATCAGCGGCAGCTGGTCGTGGTGTTCGGCCAGGTAGGCGCCTTGCCACGCGTGGCCGGGCAGGCCTTCGTGCGCGGTCAGGGTGGCGATTTCCGACTTCGGCCACAGCGTGGTCGATTTCAGGTTGATGTAGTAGATGGCAGGACGCGAACCGTCAAGCGAGGCAAAGTTCATATAGCCGAGCGGTGCGCCGGCTTCGATATCGACCGGCACGCGCTTGATTTGCAGCGGCACCTTCATGTCGAGGTGCGAAATTTGCGGCATCAGCTTGCGTACCGCCATCACGCGTTCATTGCAGTAGGCGATCAGTTCTTCGCGGCCCTTGTCGTTGTCGGCGTAAAAGCGTTGCGGCTGTTTCGACAACGCCAGCAGGCGCTGGCCCACGGTGCCATTGGTGATGCCCTGTTTTTTGAGGATGGCGTCAATGCGCGCCTGCAGTTGCTTGTTCTGCTCCAGGCCAATCGCGTGGATTTCCTTTGCGCTGTGGGTGGTCGAGGTACCGAGGCGCAGCGCCCATTCGTAATACGCGGCGCCGTCCGGCAGGCGGTGTACGCCGGCCACGCTGGTGGCTTTGGCGGAGGCTTTGCTGAACGCGGCGATCTGGCGCTCCAGCGCTGGATAGATGGAACCTTCCACCAGTTTCAGCGCGCGGGCATTCCACTCGCCGGGGATGTTCTGCTTTTGCGTACGCTCGGTAATCGAGGTCACCAGCTTTTGTTTGGCAGCCGGCGTTTTGCGGAAGTCCTTCAGTTGGCCGAGTGCCGTGCGGCAGATGAAGTCGGGCGGCATGATGCCTTTGCCCGCCTGCTCTGCGATGCGCGCGGTTTCCTGGTCCAGCATCCTGGCCATGCCTTCCAGGCGGGCCATGTAGGCGTCGGCATCGGCGGCATTGTTGATCTGGTGCTGGGAGTCGAGGAATTCCGGGAGGCGGGTCAGCGTGCCGTCCTGCTGCGTGACAGGGAAGGGCGCGGTGCCGCCATTGAAGCCGCTGGCCGCGCCACCGAACGGGAAGCGCAGACCTTGTACGCCCGATTCGGCGGCGTAGGCGATGGTGTCGTAGCGGGTTTGCGCCGTCTCGCTCAGCGCGGCGCGGCTGATCGCCTGCAGGCGGGTCTGGATGGATTTGACTTCCGCCGCCCATGCGGCATCGCCGGCCGGCGACAGATCTTCCAGCTGCGACTTCAGCGCGGCGCGCGCATCCTTGTCCAGACCCAGGCCGGTGGCGCTGGTCGGCGACAGGCGCAGGATCTCTTCTGCGATATCGTCCAGCAGTTTGGCGAAGGTGGCGTCGGCGGCGTTGCCGCTGTCGGCAAAAGCCAGGCCAGGAGCGGTGCTGGCAGCAGTGGCGGAGAGCGTGGCCAACAGGAAGTCGCGGCGGGAGTAAGTCATGGCATCCTTTGTATGAGTAGGGTAAAGAATCAGCGCGATGCTGACCTTAGCGTGCTCCCTGCTGCGATGTCAATGGCTTTTAGCTATCCCTGCTAAAGCGAAGCTGGAAGCGCACAGCCAGTTCCTGCAGCACGTCGGTTTCCTGGCGTGGCATGGCGAGTGCGACGTGCATGTCTGGCCGTACCAGGTAGGCGGCGTCCTGCAGCAGGCCGGCGTGGGCTGCCTGCTCGCTCCATGGATAAGCGTGCAGCGGCAGCCGCAGGGCTTGCGCCGCCGCCGTCAGGACCGGGCTGGCCTGGCCGTAGACGTGGATTTGCCAGTCCAGCGTCTGCAATGACGAGAAATTGTCGGGCACCCAGGGCAGCCTGTCGCCGCCAATCACATCGCCCGCGCGGCCGCCGCTCAATGCGCTGTCAGGATAATGTATCAACACTTGTGAAACTGTTTTAAACAAGGTCCGCCGCGCCGCCGCAAATCCGCTCAGGACCGGGAACACATGCGGCAGCAGCCAGCTACGCAGCAGCTGCCCGCCGGTGCCCTGCGAGACGATCAGCTGGAAAGCGCGGTCGGTAGTGATGACCAGTTTGCGCGCGAAGACGATGCGTTCTGCTTCGTAGGTGTCGAGCAGTGTGTGATCGGCGCGGCCTTGCAGCACGTGCGCCAGTTTCCATGCCAGGTTGACCGCGTCGCCGATGCCGGTGTTCATGCCCTGACCGCCGGCCGGGCTGTGGATGTGGGCGGCATCGCCGGCAATGAAGCAGCGGCCGGCGCGGAAATGCGCGGCCACGCGATGATGCACGCGGTAGGTGGAGAACCAGTTGACCCGTTCCACCTGTATGCCGAGCAGCGGTTCCAGTACCGGGCGTATGTCCTCGAAAGTTGGCTGCTGCGGTGCGCCCTCGGGCATCACGCCGATCAACCGCTGCATGCCGCTGGAGCGTACCGGCAGCATCAGCGCAAAGGTCTGGGCGCCCAGATTGCCGATCAGGTCTTCGTTGGGCGGTCCGCTGACCTGCGCGTCGGCCACATAGAACTGGTGGGCATAGGTGCCGCCGGTGAAATCCAGTTTGAGCGATTCCCGCACGCGGCTGCGGGCGCCGTCGCAGCCGCACAGGTACGCGCTGCTGCAGGTGATGCGGTCGCCGCCGTGTTCCAGCGCGGCGCGTACGCCCCATTCATCCTGCGTGAACGATTCCAGTTCGGTATTCCATTCCACTTCCACGCCTTCGGCTTGCAGCTGGGCCGTGAGGAAGCGTTCGTGGTCATCCTGTGGAAACGCCAGCACGAAAGGATAGGGGCTGATGCCGGTGCCGATGTCCTTGAGCGGCAGTGCGGCGATTTCCTCTCCATGTTCGCGCAAATGGATGGCTTCTATCTTGATGCCGAGGTTGACCACCATGTCGCCAAAGCCCAGCTGGCGGTAGAACTCCAGCGTCCGCGCGTGGACCGCCATCGCGCGTGAAGCCTGGCCCGGCCCGCTGTTTTTATCGATGATGCGGACTGCAACACCCCGTCTCGCCAATGCGATGGCAAGCACTAAACCGGTAGGGCCGGCGCCGACGATGAGCACTTGGGTAGCCATGAAATCAGTCTACAGCTACGGCAGATTGCGGTGCGCGCAATTGAGTCACCCCGGTCGGCGCCGGCACTGGTATGATATGTTTATTTTTATTTAACTCTGTGCTGGTTGTATGACTCACTCTACCACCCGTCGCGCGCTGATGCTGGCGCTGGTTTCCACGCCGTTTGCGCGAGCGGCAGACCTGCTGGACCAGGCCCCTACTACCGTGCAGCTGTCGCCGACGGCGCAACTGGCCCTGCTGGAGAAGGAATCCGGCGGGCGGTTGGGCGTCGCAGCGCTGAACACGGGCGATGGCCGTCAACTGCTGCATCGTGCCGATGAGCGCTTCCCGGTTTGCAGCACCTTCAAGATGATGCTGTCGGCCGCGGTACTGGCGCGCGATCCGGCATTGCTGAAGAAGCGCATCCCGTACGAGAAGAGTGACCTGGTACCGCATGCGCCCATCACGAGCAAGCATGTGGGGGAGGGCATGACGGTGGCTGAATTGTGCGAGGCGACGCTGCAATACAGTGACAATCCTGCCGCCAATCTGCTCATGAAGCAGCTTGGCGGACCGGCTGCCGTCACGGCGTATGCACGTTCCATCGGCGATAGCGAATTCCGCCTGGAGCGCTGGGAGACGGAGCTGAACACCGCGATTCCCGGCGATCCTCGCGATACCACCACGCCGGAGGCGATGGCAAGGTCGCTGCAAAAGCTGGTGCTCGGCGATGCGCTGCCGCCAACCCAGCGCAAGCAATTGAAGGACTGGATGCTGGGGAATACTACCGGCGCCACCCGCATCCGCGCCGGCGTGCCCCCCGGCTGGCCGGTGGCCGACAAGACCGGTGCGGGTGATTACGGCACGGTCAATGATATCGCCGTCATCTGGCCGCCGGGGAAGGCGCCGATTGTGCTGGCGGTGTATCTCACCCAGCCTGGCAAGGATGATAAGTCGCACCCGGAGATACATGGCGAGGTCGCCAAAGTCGTGATCGAGGCATTCAAATGAAAGAACTGAAGTTCAAGGTCTTTGGTTCCTTCATCGCAGTGACCGGCATGCCCGGTGCGTGGCGGGCGTTTTACTTCGGTGCGGAAGGCAAGCGCCGTCCTGCGGATTTCATCATTCCTGGCGACGTCGCCGAGCGGGATCTGTGCGAATACCTGTCCGACCTGTTGCATGAAGATGCGACGCCGCGCAACCACACTGCGGTGCAGCTGTCATGACGCACGACGGCGCCGTACAGCAGGCGGTCGACGCCTATCAGGAGGGCCGCTACGAAGAGGCGTTGGGTCTGGTGCAGGAGCTGTTTGAGCGTGCCGACCGCAGCCACTTCATCACGATGTTCACCTGGAGTCAGCTGATTGAACACCATGCGCCCGCGCGCGACGCCCTGGTCCTCAAGCGTGAAGCGCAAGTGCGCTTGCTGTTGCAGGGTGACGTGACATTCCAGATGCGCGACGGCCGCTGGCCACGCTCGCGGTTTAGCGTCATCCATGAAATCAACGACATGCTGAATGACAGCCGTGCGACCTATGAGTTGTTCCTGCAACTGCTGGAGACGCAGCCGGAACAGGCCGACAATGAATCGTATCTTGCCTTGCCTGCCATCGTGGCGGCGGGCGACTACACGCTGGCCGAGCGTTATCTTCGCAATCCTCTGGAGCGCCTGGATGAACTGAATCAGACCTCCATCAGGTTCCCCCTGTTTCCGCCAGCGGGCCAGGCGCCACGTCTGGCGGCTGAATTGAGCAATTACGTCAACAGCCTGTCCTTGTGCCTGAACGTGCTGCTCGGACGTGGTCAGATTGCCGAAGCGGAGTCGCTGCGCCAGACTGCATTGGCAGGGCTGCTGGACGATAAGCTGCGCGCACTGGCGGTACGCCAGCTTGCCGATCCAAGTACCATCTCACGCGAAGTCTCTGCGAGAATCGAATGATGAAAACCTACCATGGCAGTTGTCACTGTGGTGTGGTGACTTTTGAAGCGGATATCGATTTAAGCCAGGGCACCATACGTTGCAACTGCACGATTTGCACCAAGGTGCGCTTCTGGCCGGCGATCATCAAACCGGACGCCTTCCGTCTCAAGTCCGGCGAGGATGATCTGACGCTGTACCAGTTCCTCACCAAGACCGACAAGCACCTGTTCTGCCGCCACTGCGGCGTGCGCTCCTTCGGTATCGGCCGCTCGCCGCGCTGGGGCGATTTCTACGCAGTGAACCTTAGCTGCCTGGATGATGTCACGCCCGAAGAATTGGTGAACGCGCCAATCACTTACCTCGACGGCAAAAACGACAAATGGGAAACGCCGCCAGCAGAAACGCGGCATCTTTGAAATGAAGCACATCACGTTCAGGAACTGTTCGCTGGCGCTGGGTATATTGGCCAGCGCAGCAGTCATCTACCTGATGTATCAGCATTGGCTGTTTGAGCAATGGGCGCGTGAGCAGGCGGCTCACGGTTACTTTATCTGCGGTATGTCGGTCATGGGCGTGGTGATCGGGGCAGGAGTTGCGCTGATTGTTGCTGCAACCGGTAGCGTGCTAGGCCTGATAAGCTATTGGCGTATTCTCCGCCCCCGGCCGCGTCGGCGTTTGCTGGAACCCTTGTTGATTGTCGCCTTTCCTTTGTTTTGTATTTTTGTAGGCTTGTATCGATGGTAGTACGTTACACAAGAGAAGAGGACTGGCAGGAACTGAAACGTATCCGTCTGGCGGCCTTGCTGGACGCACCCACTGCGTTTGGCGTGACGCATGCTTCCGCCGCTGCGTACACGGACACCGCCTGGCAAGACCGTGCGGCAGGTCGTGGACCCGCGCGGTATCTGCTGGCGTTTCAGGATGGTGTGGCAGTCGGCATTGTCGGGCATGTCCCGGTCAATGCGCAGACCCTTGGCCTGATTGCCATGTGGGTGGCGCCGGAAGTGCGCGGCACCGGCATTGCGAAGTCTTTGGTGCAAGCCGTGCAATCTCACGCTGCGTTACACAATTACGCGCGCGTGACCTTGGATGTATCTCCCGAAAACAGCCGTGCCGCAGCCTTCTACCTGAAGCAGGGCTTTACCTTTTTGCCTGAATGGGAGGCGCTGGAAAGCCATCCGGCTATCCAGTTGCAGAAGATGGCATGGCGCCAGATCAGCATTGGCGTCGCCACAGAGGCCGAGCTGGCCGCCGTGGCAGGCTTGTATCAAACCGTCGGCTACGGCGGTGGTGTTTCCGCTACGGACGTGACCCTGTGTGCAAAAGAAGGCACCCGCCTGGCAGGCGCTGTTCGTCTCTGCAAGGAAGAGGGCGTGATGGTTTTGCGAGGCATGCACGTCCATCCGGACTTTCAGCGACAGGGAATCGGCAGCCTGCTGCTGACGCACTGCATTCCATACCTGTCACAGGGCGAGTCGTACTGTCTGCCGTACGATCACCTCGTGCAGTTCTATGAACAGGCGGGATTCAGGATTGCCGCTGTCGCCGGGGTGCCGCCATTCCTGGCAGAGCGCCTGAAGGACTACCTCGCATCCGGCCAGCAGATAGTGGCAATGAAGCACCCTTGGCATACTGGGAAAACAATCCACGATCTCCAACGCTGCGCAGACATCCGCTCCGTGACCTAGCTCCATATCGTGGTCCGCGCGAACCTGGGCAAGTTCGGGCAAAACCCCGCCTTGCGCGAGTTCCTTTTGCAGACCAGCGAACGTGTGCTGGTCGAGGCCAGCCCGGTGGATAACATCTGGGGCATCGGCCTTGCCTTTGACGACCCGCGGGCAGAAAATCCGCTCGAATGGCAGGGGCTCAATCTTCTCGGCTTCGCCCTGATGGAAGTGCGCGCCCGGCTTGGTTTAGCCAATCAGTGAAGCGGAGCGCGCGCCGCGCTTTCTCAGGCTGCAGGCCTGGAGAAGATGTTGACCAGGTTGCCGTCCGGGTCGCGCAGCAGTAGCGAGAGGTTCCCCCAGGGCATACGCGTTGCGGGCATGACCACCTCAATTTGCTCTTTGATTGCGAGCTCGCTTATGGCCTGGACGTCGGCCACCTCAAATTCGAGAATGGCCGAGCGGTTGGCCGCTGCAACCGCGGCGCCAGCGTTAAAGCGGGCTACCAGCGCCTGCGACGATATGGCCAGCACCGCGCCATCAAAGCGGACTTCCGCGAAGCCGTCGGCCAAACGGACAGGTTCAATCCCGGAGATTTTTTGGTAGAACGCGAGGAGCGGTTCAAACTGCTCGGTGACCAGACGGATGGATGCGAATTTCATATTGGGACTCCAATTCAAAAGGAGCCCCAGTATATGGACGGGCACTGTCAGTTTTTGTCAGGAGCTTTAATCGTCCAGCCCTTTGCCAGCCAGGATGCGTTGAACGCATTTGTCGATGCGGGATTCGCGCGTCTTTGCCTGTTTGGCCGACGAGAAGTGCAGCAGGTAGCCGCGCTGGCGGCCGGGCGTCAGTTCTTCGAAGGCGGTGCGCAGGGCCGGGATCTCATCCATCTTGCGTTCCAGCTCTTCGGGGAAAGAGAATTCCGCAGTTTTTTTGAACGCCACCTTGGCGCCGGACTGTTCCAGCTCGATGGCGTTCTTGACGTAGCTCTTGAGCGTCTTTTCCAGCTTGGTGATCTGGTCGAGAGAAGTGAAGCGGACCTGGCGCGCGGCCTGCACGTTTTCTGTTTGCTGGACCAGGATGTTCTTCGGATCTTTCATCAGCGCGCCCTTGAAGAACAGCAGCGCGCAGTAGTCTTTAAAGCCGTGCATCAGCACTACGTTCTGGCCATCCAGCGTGTAGCAGGGCTGGCCCCACTTCAATTCTTCGCTCAAATCGCTCGACAGGATGATCTCGCGCAGCGCCGCGAATTCAGCTTGCCAGTTGGTGGCGCGGTGCATAAACGCATCAACTTTTTCACTGCTCATGTGGCCTCCTTATTTGCTGGATATGCTGCAAATAATATCGCATTGTGTAGAGCGCAGCGCGGTAATGACCTGCTGATACTGCGTGCTGAATTCAGGGGGCATGTTCGCTGCCTGCATCAGCCAGAACTTGAGCGCGGCTTCACGACGCTCCAGATCAAGCACCTGAGAAAACGATGGCGTGACATCTGCCATCGCGGACATCATCTGCCGGCGGTTTTCAAAGCGGATATCGGACGTGCCAGCACTTTGCGCCGTGCCGAGATAGGCCTGCATCAAACCTTTGCGTATCTGCTCCAACCCTGCGCGGCGCTCATCGGTCATTTCTTCAGGCTTCAGATTTTTCGTCAGCTCGGCCAGCAAAGGCATTTGCCTGGCCTGGCAGCGCAGATTGAATGCCATCACCGGCGTCATTTCGTCCTGGTAGGTGAGCGCATTGCGCGCGCCCACCGCAGCGACGGCGGCAGCAACGCGCTGAGGATCGGTGATTGACTTGTCTACCTTCGCCGCCAGATCGTACAGCAGGTAGCCGATGACGATTTGGTTGGCCTGGGTGCACATGGTATTCAGCGATGACATGTCAGCGCTGGAGAAGTTTTGCGTGTCCAGGAAGCGCTTGTGGTCAGCCAGCGTATTCAGAACTTGAGCGGTAAGCGGGTCACTGCGCCTTGGCATGCCATGCTGGCTAGCTGCGGCAGTGCTGAGTTGTGCAAACTGCTGTGCGGCCACGGCGTATTCCTCATATGGCGCCGCCGTTGCAGCAAGGCTGGCAAGGCAGAGCAAAGTACAGGCAGCGCGGTGGAGGCGTTTGATCATTGTTGTGGTGGTGTCGTATCTGATGGACGGTAGGCCAATGTACCGGCCATCCCGGCAGGAAGTATAAGCGATTGCAAGTGGATCGCTGCGTCCGGCGCATGGCCGGTCCATTCGGATAAATGCAGGCCAGAGAGTTTTAACCGCGCCTCGTATCGGGTCCAGGCCTCGGCGAGAGCGAGAGGACGGTCAGCGGCAGTCAGCAATGCGGCGACCGCATCCGGCCCCAGATAGTCGCGGACGACTGCCTGCCAGTCGGGGATGTCCTGAATCTGCATCAGGTCCGTGCCGACAGGGCCTTGCAGATTGATTGCGGCGAGCGCGTAATTGCCGTCGTGGCTGAACGAGCAGCCGATACGGCATACGCTGCCGGCCAGCAGGATGCGTGGTGGCTCGCCCGGTTGTGAGGCGATGCTGATGTCGCCAACGCGCACGCGAAGCACGGCGGCCAACGCCTCGCGGGTGGCGAGGCGAATGCGGCTGCGGGCGATATCACGCTGCGGACCTGCCGGTGGCGGCGTGGCCGTGAGATCAATCAGAATCGCAAACAGGCCATCCTGCGGCACCGGCACGGGACCGGGCCAGAGCTGGACGGCCATCGTTTTCATTTGCGCGCTGGGGCCGCCGGGCAGCCTGCCCAGTTGCCGTTGGCCGGGATGTGCTCACCTTTCATCACCAGTGTGAGCGGGCCAAGGCGGGCGTTGTCGCCGACTGCTGCGCTGTACAGCACCGCCGCGCGTGGCCCCATGTAGACACGCTCGCCGATGAAGACATGGTCGATTTTCATGACGCGGTCTTCAAACAGGTGCGTCTGCGGGCAGGTCAGCGCATTCAGTTCGCTATTGTCGCCAATGCGTACACAATCGAATTCGGTGATGTCGGTGGTGTCCATGTACACGCCTTTGCCTATGCGGCAGCCCAGCACATTGAAGGCCAGCGGCAGCCACGGCGTACCGCGCAGGTAGCGCATGAAGTTCGGCACCGCGATCCCTTCGTACAGATTGGTCACGCCTTCGGACAACCAGACAAACGGCGTCCACATGGGTTCCGACTGTTTGCGATAACGGCCGATCAGCAGCCATTTGAGCAGGACCACGAAGAAGTAGTTGCCGATGCCGTAGCCCAGGCCCGCCAGCGTCAGGTCCCAGATCACTTCGCCCCAGCGTCCTGCGCCGGCGGCAGGCATCACGGCCAGTACCAGCGTGTAGCCCACCGCAATCACCAGCGCGTGCGGCGCCACGATGCGGAAGGCTTCGATCAAGCCACGGCCCAGGCGGCGCAGTGGCGACGGGTGGAAGGTCAGGTGTTCCGGATAGCCGCTGGTCTGCTCGCGCGCCGGCAGATTGATCGGCGGAGAACCGAGCCAGGTGTCGCCGTCCTTCATGTGTTGATTGTCCGGCGCGCGCGAATGCACGCCGATCAGCACATGCTCGGGCAGCACCGTGCCGTCCGGGATGTAGGCGCCATTGCCGACAAAGCTGCGGTGCGAGATTACCGTCGGCTTCATGACCATCCAGCCGCCGTCGATTTCCTCGTCGCCCAGCATCACGGCGTCGGCGATGAAGGTTTCATCGCCCAGTGTCAGCATGTCCGGCACCACGCCCAGCGCGGTGGAGATTTCCGCATCCTTGCCTACCTTGGCGCCGAGCAGGCGATACCAGTATGGCGCATACACCGTCGCATAAATGCCGTGCAAGACGTTCAGGCTGGATTCCTGGATCTGGCTCACCAGCCATTTGGCGCAGTAGGTATTGCCGTGCACGGGGAACTGGCCCGGTTTCAGGCGCGGCAGCGCGCTCCAGCGGATGCCGGCCGACACCAGCGCAGTCAGGATGATGAGCACCGCGCTGGCCGGGAAGGCCAGCAGGAAGTAGCGCAGCAGGCGGATACGCATGTCGTCGCCCTGTATCCATGGCAGCCAGTTGGCCTCGTCGAACCAGTCGATGAGTACAAAGCTCGGGAACACCGGCATGAAGAACAGCGTCACAATCAGCAGGGTGCCAAGAATGAAGAATAGCGCTTCCGCCGCATGGCGCGCGGCGCCAGTGGCTGGCCGTGGCGGCAGCGTTCTGGTGAACGCGCCCATGTCACGCGCTGGCGAGCCTGCCCACACGCGGCCTGCCGGTACGACGCCGCCATCGGCCAGTGCGGACTGGCCTTCCAGGTGGCCCAGCGCCTCAACGCGTGTATTGCCTTCCATGATGGCGTAGGAACTGATGCAGGCATCCTGCTGTAGCGTGATCTGGCCCAGATGCAGCTGTCCGCGTTCGACGCGGGCGTTTTCAAAGTTGACCGCGTTGCCGATGCTGACCTTGTCGCCGATGTGCAGCAGATCCGGGACGCGTAGCGTCATTGAACCGATGGTGACGTCCTTGCCGACCTTGGCGCCCAATGCACGCAACCACCATGCGTTGAGCGAGGACCCGCTGAGCAGATAGGCCGGCGCGGCTTCGACCAGGCGGTCGGCCAGCCACCAGCGGTAGTAGGTGATGCCCCAAAGCGGATAGACACCGGCTTTCAGGCGGCCGGCGATGAGCCATTTGCCAGCGATGGCGATACCGAATTCCATGATGGTCGCCAGCAGGAACACGCCAACTGACGCGGCGATCGCGCGCACCACCGAGTCGCCAGGATCGCCGGTGAAGAAGTGGTAGGTGAAGAACGGCGCCAGCCACTGCGCCATGCGCAGCGTGACCAGCGGCGGCATGGCCGCAGCTTGCGCTATGCCGCATATCCAGCGTTTCAACGTCGAAGGCGGCGTCCAGTCCTGTTCTTCGGCGCCGGTGTCTGGCGCGTCCGCCAGCACCTGGGCGATTTTGCCGATCTGGCGTTGCTGATAGATGTCGCGCACAGTGATGTGGGCGTAGCGTGGATCGGCACGCAATGATGAAGCCAGGCGGGCGGCAAAGAAGGAGTGGCCTCCGAGGTCGCTGAAGAAGTCGGCCTGGCGCAGGATGGGCTGACCGGGGAACAGCGTTGCCAGCGCGGCAAACAGCGCTGCTTCGGCTGGCGTTTCGGGCAAGTCCGAGTCTTCCGCGCTGCCGGCTTGGGCGGCGCTGAGTGGTCGGGCTTTCAGTGTCTTGCGGTCGATTTTGCCGGAGGTCAGGCGCGGCATGGCGTCCAGCATCTCGTAGCGGCCGGGGACCATGTATGGCGGCAGCTTTGCTGCCAACGCGGTGCGCAGTTCGCGCGGCTCCAGCGCGGCAGCGCCTTCCGTGACGATGTAGGCGACCAGCTGGTCGATGCCGTCGTCCTTGCGCAGCAGGACGGCAACCGTGCCGACGCCGGGCTGCTGCGCAAGCAGGGCTTCGATTTCGCCGAGCTCCACGCGGAAGCCGCGGATTTTGACCTGGTCGTCGGCGCGGCCCAGGCAAACCACTTCGCCGTCAGTGCCGATGCGGGCCAGGTCGCCGGTGCGGTACAGGCGCGCATCATGCGGGCCGCTGGACCAGGGATTGAGCAGGAACTTTTCCGCCGTCAGATCCGGGCGGCCCAGATAACCCGCCGCCAGACCGGGGCCGGTGATGCACAACTCGCCCACCTCGCCGCGCGCCAGCAGGCGCAGTGCCGGTTCATGCGGTGCGGTGGCGGCGACGGTCGGTTCGGTGTTGGTGTCGATCACCAGCAAGCCGTAGTTAGGCAGCGGTGTGCCGATGGTGACTGGCTGGCCGGGCTGCAGGCGCGCCAGGCTGGCCGATACGGTCGCTTCGGTCGGGCCGTAGGTGTTAAACATCTGCCGGCCGTCGCGCGACCAGCGCTGCACCAGCGATTCCGGGCAAGCCTCGCCGCCAAGATTAATCAGGCGGAGGCTGGGCACTTCCTGGTTGAACAGGGCGAGCAAGGTAGGGACGGCGTGCAGCACCGTCACGTGGTTTTGCTCCAGCATGCGCGGCAGGGTTTCCGGATCGCCGCTGATTTCCTTGGGGCCGATCCACAGCGTCGCGCCGACCAGATACGCGATCCAGATTTCTTCAAACGACATATCGAAGGCCACCGAAAAGCCCTGATAGACCTTGTCGCTGGCCTGCACGCCCAGCACCGCGTTCTCGCTGCGCAGGAAGTGGCAGATGCTGCGCTGGGTGATGAGAATGCCTTTGGGTTTGCCGGTGGAGCCGGAGGTGTAGATCACGTAAGCCGGTACGTCGGGCGAGACGGCGCCTCGGCGCGCCAGCACTTCGCCGGCAGCGGGAGCGGCCAGCAGCGTTTCGGCAGTCCACACAGGTTTGCCGATGCCGTCCAGGCGCGGCGCCAATGCCGCGCTGGTCAGCACGCCGGCGCCGGCGGCGTCGTCCAGGCAGACCTGCAGGCGTTCGACCGGCGTGTCTTCGTCCACCGGCAGCCAGGCCAGGCCGGCTTTGGCGATACCGGCCTGCAGCACCAGCAGCTCGATACCGCGCGCCAGCCACAACCCGACGATCTGGCCAGGCTGCACGCCCGCCGCGATCAGACGCGCGGCAACCAGATCGGCCTGGGCGTTCAATTCGCGGTAGCTCAAGCAACGGTCGCCAAAAATCAGCGCCGTCTGGTCAGGCGTGCGCGCGGCAGTGGCTTCCAGCAGGTCGGCGAGGATTTCCTCACGCAGTAAATCTTCCTGCTGCGGGCCAAAAAGAACGTCTGGATTGAGCTGTATTACGCGTTGATTCATGCTGATACTTTATTCTGATTTAGCCTGCCATTGTACGGTACGCCAGTTGGTTCCCCTAGAGGGAGAATGCAAGTTCTGCTTACAGCCTTTACAATAGGAAATACGAGTTGAAAATCGAAGGAGCCGCATGACTACGAATCACCGTCCATTCATCGCCCCTGTGCAGTTTGATGACGCCCAGGCGGCCTATGACCAGGTGTTGGCTATCTATGAAACCAACATCGCTTATTTGCGCGACTCCATGAAACGTTTTGTCGCTGGCGAAGACGTCGGCGACCATGTCCGTGCCTGCTATCCCTTTGTCCGTGTGCATACCGACACCGTGGCCCGCGCCGATTCGCGGCTGGCGTTTGGCTTTGTAGCCGGCCCTGGTACCTATGAAACCACACTGACCCGGCCGGATCTGTTCGCTCGCTACTATTTGCAGCAATTTAAACTGCTGCTGAAGAACCATGGCAGCCATCATGTCAAGATTGAAGTCGGCACCAGCGCGCAGCCGATTCCCATTCACTTCTCGTTTGCCGAGCATGAACATATCGAAGGCAGCCTGACCGCCGAACGCCGGCTGCTGATGCGCGATGTGTTCGACCTGCCGAACCTGGCGGCCATGGACGACGGCATCGCCAACGGCACCCACGAGCCGCCGCCGGGAGAAGCGCAGCCGCTGTCGCTGTTCACGGCGCCGCGCGTGGACTATTCGCTGCAGCGCCTGCGCCATTACACGGGCACCTCGTGCGAACACTTCCAGAAGTTTGTTTTGTTCACCAACTACCAGTTCTACATTGACGAATTCATCAAGCTGGGACATGAACTCATGGCCAGTCCTTCCGGTGCGCCGGGCGACGATTACATCGCTTTCGTCGAACCGGGCAACCTGGTGATGCGCCGTGTGGGCCAGGCCGTGGCGCCGGGTGACGCCCACGGCGCGCCGCTGCCGCGCATGCCGCAGATGCCGGGTTACCACCTGATGCGTGCCGATGGCACCGGCATCTCCATGGTCAATATCGGTGTCGGTCCGGCCAACGCCAAGACCATTACCGACCACATCGCCGTGCTGCGCCCGCATGCCTGGCTGATGCTGGGGCACTGCGCCGGCCTGCGCAACACGCAGGAGCTGGGCGATTACGTGCTGGCCCATGGCTATGTGCGTGAAGATCACGTGCTCGATGAGGACCTGCCGCTGTGGGTGCCGATTCCGCCGCTGGCCGAGGTGCAGGTGGCAATTGAGGCGGCGGTGGCGGAGGTCACGCAGCTCACGGGACATGACCTCAAGCGCGTGATGCGGACGGGCACGGTGGCCAGTACCGACAACCGCAACTGGGAACTGATGCCGCAGCGCACTCCGGAGCGCCGTTTCAGCCAGAGCAGGGCGATTGCGCTGGACATGGAAAGCGCCACCATTGCTGCCAACGGCTTCCGCTTCCGCGTTCCGTACGGGACCTTGCTGTGCGTGAGCGACAAGCCCATGCATGGAGAAATCAAGCTGCCCGGCATGGCCAACCAGTTCTACCGCGACCGGGTTGACCAGCATTTACGCATCGGCATCCGCGCGATGGAACTGCTGCGGGCGCTGGGTGTGGACAAGCTCCACAGCCGCAAGCTGCGCAGTTTTACGGAGGTGGCTTTCCAGTAAAGCGGCGACTGTGAGAATGTGAGATTTTTTTGTAGCTTGCGATCAAGTATCCTGCGTGTTCATTAAAAAAAGTGGACTGAACATGAAATTGATCCTGGCTAGCCTGGGCGCCGTTGCGCTGTGCACATCGGCCGCCTGCCTTGCTGCTGACAGCCCGGCCGCTGTGGCCCAACAGTTTGTGGACGCGTTGCAGCATCACCGCGTGAACGATGCGGCGGCGATGTTCGCTCCAGGCGTGGATGCGGCAACGACGGCGCAGATACTGAAGCGCGCAGATGACAGCGTCGGCGGTTTCTCGACGATGCATGCGATTGCCATGCTGCCGGACGGTAAAACCATCAAGCTGCTGGTTCCGGCGCGTAACAATGCATCGCTCCAGAAGTTCGTCCAGTTTCGATATGGCGCCACCGCAGCCGATGGGCAGCCGGTGTTTTACGAGTTGAACCTTGCCGACGACAGCAATGCGCCGCAAGTGCTGTCGTTTGATCTGCATTTTCCTGCCGCTGACGCCAACGCCAGCCAACGCGCGAACAAGCTGGTGCTTGCCGTGCGTGGGTTGTCCGCGCAGCCGGTTTCCCCCCATGAAGAGGCAAACATGAACAACGTGGTGCATCTGGTCGTCAGCGACGACAGCTATATACACCTGGGTGATAAAAAACTGCGCACCCGGGAAGAGGTCACTGCCGCCCTTCGCATCGTTAAGGAACAAAATCCCGATGCGATTGTGTCGCTTGAGGCTGGCAGCCCGGACCAGTATGAAGCCATCGGCCAAGCCATCTATGGGGCTCATGTCGCCGGCTTTTCCGGTGAGCGTTTTCGCATGACGATTGAGGGCAAACCGCTGGTGCCCTAGGAAAACTGGTCAGGCGCTCCGGTATTCAATTGACTATTTAAACCACGCCGCCTATATTCAAAGCCGACTTATGGCCTGGGTGGTGCGATCAGCAATCCCAACGATTTGCCGCGCAGTCTATCGATATCTTCATGGAGGCTTTGATGTCCCAGGAACGAATTTCAGTTGATGATCTGCTGCAGAAGCAGGCTGCGCCCCCCAAATTGCTGGTCACCATTGAAGCACTCACAGAACCCGATCTGGTGAAAGTCACGCCGTTTAACAGCGGCGCGAGATGTGCCTGCAACACCGCGCTCAAAATCAGGAAGGAGGCCATCGACTGGGTCAAGCCGACTGACCAGACCCATGAGTGCTGTGGCAAGCAACTGATCGTGGTGGAAATTGGGTTGAAGGACGCCACGCTGGCCGATGTCCTGGGGCAGCTTGCCGCCAATGCCCAGACCCGCTCCCTGCCTACGCCGGAACAGGCGCAGGCGTATTTTCAGGACAATATGCCTCCGGCCGGCGCGGCCCGGCCCCGCAGGCCAACGGCCAGGCGTCCTCCGGGGCGAAATGAGCGCCCGCTTGGCCCTGTCGGCATCTGGGACCCGGAAGAAGGCAGTTCCGGGGTCGGCGAGCAGAATACCTGTGAAGATATGTTCGCGAATTGCAATTACTGGTGCAAGATCTTCGGCCGCAGCTACCCGAGCGGCGCCAGCAGATGCCATTGCAACTGCCAGGTGGATTACTGGCGTTGCCTGGACCCTAATACCTTCATCCCGGTTGACTGCAATCAGCTTTAAAACTTGTTTTGCCCGTTTGCAGCCGACTCGTTACGCTGCCTATTTTTGGGCGGCCACCGTGCCGAACGATTCAAATGCTTCCAGCAGTATCCTGGCGCGGAAGGGTTTGAGGATCACGCGGTTGACGTGAAGCTCGCGCAGTTCGCGCATCAGATCCGCAGTCGCCTGGTCCACCATGACGGCGATGGGGATGCTGGCCGCACTGGCCGACAAGCCGTTGCGCACCTTGTCCAGCAAGGCCAGGTTGTAATGGCAGTTCTCGTCCGCGCCGCAGTCGATCGAGATGACGGCGCCATGGAAGGCGCGTTCACGCAGCATGCGTTCCGCCGCCTGCATGCTGGCGGCTTCATGTACCGTGCCCAGGCCCAGCGAACGGGCCGTTAGCGACACGGTTTTACGCAGCAACGTTTGCTCTTCCACGAGCAGCATGTTCAGGTTACTGACTGGCGCTTCACTCATGAGGGGCCTCCGCAGGATTGCTTAGTTCTTCCACCAGCAAGTCGCGCAGCGAGGAGAAGATGGCCAGCTCGGTGGTGTCGAGTGTGCGCGGTTTGTGATCGATGAGGCACAGCGTGCCGATGACGTAACCGGACGGCATGGGCAGCGGGGCGCCGGCATAAAAAATCACGTAGGGCGCGCCGGTGACAATCGGATTGTCGGCAAAGCGCGCATCCGCCCGCGCATCGGGAATGACGAAGATGTCCGGCTGCAGGATCGCGTGGCCGCAGAAGGAGACGTCGCGGCCCGTCTCGCACACGTCCAGTCCCACGCGGGCCTTGAACCATTGGCGGTTCGCGTCGATCAGTGAAATCAGCGCGATTGGTACGTCAAATTCCTGCGCCGCGAATTGCACCACCTTGTCGAAGCGCTTTTCGGGTGGCGTGTCGAGTATCAGCATCGCGCGCAGCGCGGCGAGGCGTTCGCTGTCGTAAGAAGGGATCGGCGCAGCTAACATGGCAAGGGGCGGCGCACGGCCGCATAGTCGTGTTGTGCTTACTCTAACATTACTGGCCCCGGATGGCGCATCTGGTGCCGCGATGAGACACAATGTTGACTCAGTCAGCAATTTATCGCACAATCGGCCCGTTGATGCTAGCCGGAGTCCCCATGCCTGCCCCTGTTTTCAGCGACCGCGTTGCTGCGGTCCGCTCGTTTAACCGATTCTTTACGCGCCAGATCGGCGTGCTGCGCGAAGGCCTGCTGCATAGCGACTTTACGCTGACCGAAATGCGCGTGCTGTATGAGTTGGCCCACCACGGCGACCAGCCATCCGCCACGCTATGCCGCGATCTGGGACTGGACCGCGGCTACCTGAGCCGCATCATCGCCAAGTTCGAGAGCGCTGGCCTGGTGGGCAAAGTCCCATCCGCCACCGATGGCCGCGCCAAGCTGCTGCACATGACGGAGCACGGCCGCGCCGTATATGAACCGCTGGACCGCCGCTCGCGCGAAGAAGTGGGCGACATGCTGTCGCGCTTCGATGAACCGGACCAGTTGCGCATGCTGGACGCGATGAACACCATCCGCGAACTGCTCGACTCCGCAGAGGGCATGAAGTATGCGCAGCCGTTTGTGCTGCGCGCCCACCGTGCCGGCGACATGGCCTGGATCACGCGCCGCCATGGTGATCTGTACGTCCAGGAGCAGGGTTGGGACCGCAGTTTCGAAACGCTGGTAGGCCAGATCTGCGCCGACTTCGAGCGCGACTTCGATCCGCAGCTGGAGCATTGCTGGATCGCTGAAATGGCGGGCAAGCCGGTCGGCTCCATCGCCGTGGCGCGCAGTGGCGAGGAAGGCGTGGCCAAATTGCGCCTGCTGCTGGTGGAAGAGGCGGCGCGCGGCTACGGACTGGGCTCGCGCCTGGTCGACGAATGCCACCGCTTTGCGCGGGACGCGGGTTATCGCAAGATGCGCCTGTGGACCACTGACCAGCAGAAAGAGGCGCGCCACATCTACCGCAGCAAGGGCTATGCGCTGGTGGCGGAAGAACCGGTGCACGCTTTTGGGCAGGATATGGTCAACGAAACGTGGGAGCGCGATCTGTGACATCAAGTAGCTGATTGCTCCGCTGGCGCGGCTCTGGCAATATCCTCCACTAATCGTTTAAACAACATGGGGATGGTATGCAAAAGAACCGGCTGCTGGTGTGGTCCAGGCGTGTCCTGTTTATCGTATTGGCTTTACTGGTGCTGGCAATCGCCGGCGCCTGGCTGTACCTGCGCGGCAGTCTCGCACAGCTGGATGGCACGCTGAAAGCGGCCGGTCTTGAATCCACTGCCAGCATTGCGCGCGATGCGCACGGCGTGCCGGTCATCAGCGGCGGTAGCCGGAGGGACGTCGCCTATGCCACCGGTTTCGTCCATGCGCAGGAGCGTTACTTCCAGATGGATTTGCTGCGCCGTGTGGCGGCGGGCGAGTTGTCGGAGCTGTTCGGCGAACGCGCGCTGCCGCTGGATAAATCCCACCGCCTGCACCGCTTCCGTGCGCGTGCCGAACTGGCGGTCAAGTCCATGCCCGCCGCCGATCGTGCGCTGTTGGAGCGTTATGTGGCAGGCGTCAACGCAGGTTTGAATGCCCTCAGCGCCAAGCCGTTCGAGTATGCGCTGGTCGGCATGCCGCCGCGCGCGTGGGCGCCGGCCGACTCGCTGCTGGTGATCTGGGCGATGTATTTTGACCTGCAAGGCAGCCAGGAACCGCGTGAACTGGCGCGTGGCTGGTTCAAGGAACATACGACCGAAGAGCAGCGCGCCTTCCTCGCGCCGGAAGCGTCACCATGGGACGCGCCGCTGGATGCGAACAGCATTGCCGCCAGCGACATCGCCATCCCTGCTGCGCCGCCGGCATGGTGGGGCAAGCCGAAAGCGGCAGATGCGCCAGCGCCGGCCAAAGTGGCGGCGGCTGAATTCCTCAATACCGTTGGCAGCAACAACTGGGCGGTGGCCGGCAGCCGTAGCGATACCGGCGCCGCCATCGTGGCCGATGATATGCACCTCGGCATCCAGCTGCCCAACACCTGGTACCGCGCAGCCTTGCAATTCCCGGACGGGAAGGGCGGCCAGCGGCGCCTGGTGGGCGTGACGCTGCCAGGTACGCCGTTTGTGGTGGTGGGCAGTAACGGCCGTGTAGCGTGGGGCTTCACCAACAGCTATGGCGACTACATGGACTTCATTGCACTGGACACGGATGCCTCCAGGCCCGGCCAGGTACGCACGCAGGCGGGTTGGGAGACGCCGGCTGAAAACGAGGAAACCATTCTGGTGAAAGGCGCAGCGCCGGTCAAACTCATCGTACGCGAAACCTCGCTTGGACCGATCCGCGAAGCGCTGGGCCGCAGCTATGCGCTGCACTGGACGGCACATACGCCAGCCGCTACCAACTTCAATGCACGCAACCTGGAAGTGGTTGAGACGCTGGAACAGGCGCTGGCGATCGCGCCGACGCTGGGCATCCCGGCGCAGAATTTTGTCGGTGGTGACGACAAGGGCAATATCGGCTGGACGATCGCCGGTCCGCTGCCGCGCCGCGCACCGGCTGGCGTGGCGTCGACCTATCCGATGACGGCCGATGATGCGGCGGGCATATGGCAAGGCTGGCTGGCGCCGGAGGAGTATCCGAAAGTGATCAATCCCGCCGATGGCCACATCGCCACCGCCAACAGCCGCCAGCTGGCAGGCAACGGCGCGGAGAAGATCGGCGACGGCGGTTTTGACCTCGGCGCGCGCACGCATCAGGTACGCGACGACCTGGCGGCGCTGGGAGCGAAGACGGACGTGAAAAAAGTCTACGCCATCGGCCTTGATGACCGTGCCGTATTCCTGACGGCCTGGCGTGAGCGCGCGCTGGCCACGCTGGATGCCAAGGCGATCAACGGCAACGCGCAGCGCACCGAAGCGCTGGCGCTGTTGAAGAATAACTGGAGCGGCAAGGCCAGCGTGGATTCCGCCGGCTACCGCATCACGCGCGGCTTCATGTACGCCGTGTACGACATCCTGTACGAGAGCGCCAACGCCGAACTGGCCAGGGTCGATAGCAAAGCTAGCATGGCGTCGGTCAGCTCGCGCTGGCCGGTGGTGGTGGCGCGCCTGCTGGACCAGCAGCCAGCTGCCTGGCTGCCACCGCAGTACGCGGACTGGCAGGCCTTGCAGCTTGCCGCCATGGACCGCGTCATCAAGGACCTGACCAAGGACGGCCAGCCGCTGGCCAAGGCGACCTGGGGCCAGCGCAATACGGCGGCCAGCGCGCATCCGTTTGCAGCGGTGCTGCCGGTAGTGGGCAAATACCTGAAGGTGGCGCCGGATATGCTGCCGGGCGACCAGCACATGCCGCGCGTGTCCGGTCCAACGTTTGGCCAGTCGGAGCGCCTGACCGTGTCGCCGGGCCATGAAGAGCAGGGCATCTTCAACATGCCGGGCGGCCAGAGCGGCCATCCCTTGTCGCCTTACTTCCTGGATGGCCGCATGGACTGGGTTACTGGCCGTGAGTCGCCGCTGCTGCCGGGACCTGCGCAGCATACGCTGACGTTTGTGAAGTAAGCGGGCCGAGACCGAACAGTGGGCGCAGCACGGCGATGCGGCGCACCACTTCAAAGACACCGAAGCTGAAGCCGAAGGTCAGCACGATCAGGAACACGCCTTCGATGCCTGGCGCCAGCTTGATTGGCTTCATCCAGTGCGCCATGCTGACGATCAGCGTCTGGTGCAGGATGTAGACCGGGAACACGGCTTCGGTCAGGTAGCGGCGTTTGGCGCTGTCGAAATTCAGATGGCGGCGGCCGAACCCGCACACGGTCAGGATGGGCGTCCACTGGCACAGGCAGTAGATGACGCGGAATACCGGCCGCCATTGCTGGACTTCCGGCGTATTGGCCAGCGCTTCCGGCATCGACCAGTAGCACACGATCAGCGCCCAGCTGGTGAGCCACAGGCCAAGACTGGTCCAGCGCAGCGTTTCGATTTTCGCCCACAGGCCGCCTTGCACCGCCATCAGCGCGCCCAGCGAGAACAGGAAGAAGTACTGGGCGTGGTTGTACCAGTCATTGGTCAGCGCGTGTGTGGCGGGGAAGCGGTCGGCCAGCGTGAAGCGTGCGATGGCCAATACCAGCACCGGCAGCACCACAATCGTCCAGCCGCTGAGCAGGCGGCCCATTGCATCGCTGGCTTTCTGGAAGCGCGCGCCCAGCAGCCACACGATCAAGCCGGCTATCATGGTGTAGGCCCACAGATAGGCGACAAACCACAGGTGGTTCCAGGTCGGCATGGCGAGGCAGTCGCTGCCACGGCAGAAGCCATGGTAGCCGCTCACATACAGCCGCATGAATTCGGCGTAGCTGCCCTGGTAGGCGACTTTTTCCACCACTTCGAAATACGCCTGTGGCGGCACGATCACGAACATGCCGAAGATCAGCGGCACCAGCAGCCGCCAGCTGCGCTGCCTGAGCAATGCGCCGACGCGGAATTTTTTCAGCATGAAGGCAGTGGCCACGCCCGAAATCATGAACAGCAGGCCCAGACGCCATGGCGACGACAGGATCATCAGCGGCTCGATGGCATCGCTGGCGAAAGGACTTTTCACGTGCCAGTCCCAGGTCACGTAGTACATGCCGGTGTGGTAGAAGATCAGCACGCAGAAGGCGAAAATCCGTATCCAGTCGAGGAAGTAGAGGCGGTTGTTATGATTCATTCTGGCTCCTTTTTGTAATGAATCCAGATTAATGGCGCCCCGTGCCTGCGTCCATCGCCGTGGGGCGAAATGGGCGCATTTTGGGGTGAGCCGGACTTGTTTAGTTGATACAATCAATCTCCGCCCAACCAACTGGAGGTAACTTTTATGAAGATTGCCGATGTCGATTTAAGCGTGACCAATGATGGGTTTCTGAAGGTGGACGCCATGGCGACCACGCCAACCCTGGGCTGGACCAATGTTGGCCTGCAGCCTGTGGAATACGTGATGTTTCCGGGAGACGGTGTTCTCGATATCCAGCTTGTGGGCACGGCGCCGGTGGGCGCCGCTGCCACCAGCATCGGACACTTTCCGGTCAGTGTGGTCGTCAGTGACAAGCCTGAAGTGAGGGGTGTTCGCATCAGCTGGCAAAATGAGCGGCTGATTACGGTATTGAGGGCGGTAAAAAATGCAGAAGATATCGGCAAGGCGCCGATATTCCTGGAGGCTGGTTCGATTCAGGGCGATCAGCTGTTTCTGAACGTGCGCTATGCCGGCGGCTGCGGGCCGCACAGTTTTCAGCTTGGCTGGGATGGTGCGTTCCTGAAGTCCTTCCCGCCACAGATCATCCTGCGCTTGAGCCACAACCCGTTGCAGGACGAATGCAAGGCGGTGCAGAGCGAGCTGCTGCAATTTGATCTATCGACCGCGCTGGGCGAGACGCCGCCTGAACTCATGAAGATTCACGTGGCCTCGGTGCAGAATCAGATCTCGATTGACGTCCCCAGGTAGCGTCAATTGCACTGGTAGATTTCCAGTGCCCCGTTATCAGCTGCGCCGTCCGCGACATGCCAGCCGGTGAGGCCAAACGGGGTTTTGACGAGCAAGGTGGTGCCGGTTTTTTGATCCTTCCCGGGTTGCAGGCCGATCACGAAGGCTGTCGATCCTGGCGCGAGTGTCGCCACCACGTTTTTGCTGGCAGGCGATTCAAAAAGCCGGACCGTGCCTTGTACCTGCGTTTCTGTGCCGATGTAGATGAGTGGCTGCACGGCTTCGGCGAGCGCTTTTTCTTTTTGAACGATCTTCCTGGTATAGCGCGGCCCGCATAGCGACAGGTGCAGCTGGTTCAGATACGCCATGCCGTTCCCCGCGAAATACCATTCTGCGTCGTCAGGATTGAAGACGGCATACTTGCCCAGCACCGCCCCTGTCACCACGTCCACCAGCTCGTAGTAGGAAGGGAAGTGCATCATGTCTTCGATCATGTCGACATGGACTTTCAGCTGAGGCCCGAAACTGACCGTGCCGAGACGCGTCCTGTTGTAGTAAGCCTTGTCGTAGTCGCCTTGTGGTACTGGCTTGCCGCTCCACTTCACAAACTGCGATGCGGATTCGACGTGGATATGCGGCGCCACTAGCGCCTTGTCGTTAAACAGCGGCGCGGCGCCGGACGGCGCCGGTGCTATCGCAGTCAGAAATACCGCGATCAGCTTTAAGGGAGAGATGGACATGTCTAGTTCGCGGATGCCGAGGCGCCCGGCAGGTCAGGCACTTGCAGGATGAACTGGCTGCGCAGGTCGCGCACCATTTTCTTGATGTCGGCCTGCATGGCCAGTTGATCTTCCGGCGTGCAGACTTTGGTGCCGGCCTTGCCGCTTTTGAGGCTGCGTTCAATCACCAGCTTGCCCTCGGTCTGTTTGAACCTGGCATGGTACTGGAAGTAGGGACTGGCGATGTCCACGTCGGGCGGCACGGCCAGCAGCCTGGCGTTCTGAGGAAACTGGTAGCTTGCCTGCTCTTCGAAGTCGTTCTCATAGCAGATGAAAGGCTGGGTGCGGGTCGTTTCGTTGGTCATCCTGAACACCTGATTCCACAGCCCTGCATACAAGCTGCTCGCTGCAACCAGGCCAACCGTTCCTGGCAGGTAGGCCCAGTTTTCTCCTTTACCATGCAAGCTATATTGATAGCCTTTGCCGGTGTTCGTATTATCCGGATCACCGGCGTCCACAGTGCCGCTGCCTTTGATGCCATTTGCCTTGAGCAGGTTTTCGACGAAGCGGCTTTGGTCGTTCTTGTTCCAGTTTTGTATTTCGGTGCGGATCTCTTCTTCCCAGACGCCCAGATTGTCGCGTGTGAATCTGAATTGGGCTGAGCCGTCTGCGGCAATCTGCACCGTATAGACATTTTTGACCTTGCCCGATTGCGATACCGGCGTATGGCCCATGGTGCCAGTCCGCGTCAGGATGACCTGCTTGTCCAGATCCCAGAACGGCAGATAGCCAACCGCGAGATTGTTTGCAGTTGAATCGATGTATAAATCGAGACCGGGAATATACGTAATCACATGATTGAACGGCTCCATGTGGGCTACCGGTGACAGCTTGTAGGCGCTGCCATAGTTGATCAGTGCTGGCGTGCTGTCGATGCCTACAGCACCCAGCATGGCCTCCATCAGCGCAACGTGGTCCTTGCAATCGCCGTAGCGGTTCTCCAGGATTGATTCTGCGCTGTGCGGTTCGATGCCGCCATTGCCAATGTAGACTGCGACGTAGCGGATATTCTTGCGTACCCAATTGCCGATGGCATGTGCTTTGTCGCGCGGATCGCTGCTCCCTTGTACCAGTTCACGCGCCTTGGCTTCGATATGCGGCGTAGCCTTGGCGGCTGCCTTGGCAGCGCGGTCGTACGAGAGGCCGATGGTGCCGTAGCTGTCGAAGGTCGAGACAATCAGGTACTGTCCGTAGTCGGAGTAAGCAACCGCGTCGGCTTCAATGCGCGCATTGTCGGCAGGCAGATAGTCCCAGCGGTAGACGGTGCGGTTCTCGTGCTGTTCCGGCGGGCTGGCCAGGTAGCCGCGTTCGTCGACTTTGAGCTGCATGTCCGCGGGCAGGTCGTAGATCAGGGTCTGCTGTTTGGTTGGATTGAAGTAAGGCGTGGTCCTGTCATAAAACTGGCCACTAAACTGCGCACTGCTGCGCTTTCTGCGGATTTTTGAATACAGCTTATCGCCCACCTCAACCTCGGCATAGATCAGCGTTTTAATCTGCATGTCCTGGAACATGGGCGCACCCGCGTAGGCTGGTTCCTGCTGCAGCTTGATCTGGCCGGGCAGCACCGCGATGCGGCGGCCATCGGGTTTTTCCGTGTAGGCTTCGTCGATCTCGACGTCTTCCAGCGTGCGGTTGAAATGGAACTGACGCTGAGCCTCACCGGCAATGGCGCGCTGTTCATTCAGCTGCACCAGCGTTTCTTCCGTCACCATATAGCTGCCGTCACGCTGGACGACGAAGTGCTGCAGGTTTTTTAATACGGACACCGATCTGTCAGTGCCATCATCAGCTGCTAAAGCGTGGGAGGAAAGCAGGGCTGCGGCGCACAGCGCCGCGAGTAACTTCAATTTCATTGAGTGCTATTTCTTGTTATTGGATGATGTCGTAGTCTTGCGTGTCGATGACTTTCTTGTCGATCGAAACAACCACGCGGTAATGGCCAGGATCAAAGCCGCTGGCAGGCATGCGCCAGTACATGCGGTATGGGCTGGCTTCCAGCCTCATGTTCTTGTCGCGCACGGCGACGACCTTATCGCCTTCATACCAGGTCCAGTTGACAGCGTGGGTACCGGCGCTACCCGCTTGCGGGTCCCATTTGAGGCGGGTGATAACGACCAGCGTATCGCGCTGGTGGATTTGCGTTTGCGGGATTTCTTCAAACGCTGCGCCGTTGCGCGCTGCGGTGACCAGGCCGCCATTTGGCGTGATCTGGTCGACATTGATGGAGGCGCAGCCCTGCATCGAGCACAGTACCGCCAGGCTGGCAGCGATCTTTTTCATCATGTCCTTACGTCCCTATGAAATTAGTTGAACGGATTGTAAGGAGATTGCTGCGTGCGGAAATACACCATTTGTCACTATTTACAAAGCGATACAAGACGGGCTTCGACGTCGGCGCGGTATTGGCGGCTCAGCGGAACACGGGCGTCGCCGCGCAGCAGCAGTTCGCCATCGCCTTTGTCGAGATTGACGATGCTGGCGATCCAGTTCAGCTGCACGGCAGCGCGGCGGTGGCAGCGGATGAAGCGCGGGCCCAGCTTGTCCAGCAGGCCAGCCAGGGTCTGGCGCATCAGTGGCTCGCCCTCGGCGGTGTGCAGAATGACATAGTTGTCAGCCGTTTCTATCCATTGGATGTCGTCTACCTTGACCACGCGCGTGCCATTGCGCTCGGGGACCAGCAGCTGTGCGACGGCGGGCAGGGCTTCAGCCAGCGCCGCTGCTGCCGGTGCTGCCGATGCTGTGACAGCGCGCTGCGGCAGCCGTTCGCGTACGCGCTGCATGGCGCGTTGCAGGCGCGTCTGGTCGTAGGGCTTGAGCAGGTAGTCGATGGCATTGGCGTCGAAAGCGCGGATGGCGTATTCATCGTAGGCCGTCACAAACACCACCAGCGGCGCCGGTTCCGGCAGCGAGGCGGCGACATCGAGGCCGGTAATCTCGGGCATCTGAATGTCCAGCATAAGCACATCGGGCGCGAACGTGGACAGGCGCTCCAGTGCTTCAACACCATCGCGCGCTTCTTCGATGGCGCTGATGCCGGGTTCCTGCGCCAGCATGCGGCGCATTTTGTCGCGGGCAGGACGTTCGTCGTCAACGATCAGGATACGCATGGCAGTCTCACTTCGGCCCGCACGCCGGCGGGTGACAATTGAATCAGGTCGAACGTGGCGCGCTGGCCGTACAAGGCTGCCAGCCGCTCGCGCAGATTGCGTACGCCGATGCCATGGCCAGACGGGCCACCGGCGGCCAGCATGCCACGGTCATCTTCCAGCCGCAGCACCAGCAGGCCCTGCTCGCGCTGCACCGAGATGTGGATGGCTGCCGGCTGTCGTTGTTTTTCAACCGTGTGTTTGAAGATGTTTTCCAATAGCGGCTGCATGCTCATGACCGGTACTTCACAGGCCAGCAGCGAGTCATCGATCTGCCAGCTGATGCTGACGCGGTCCGAGAAGCGTTCGCCCATCAGCGCTGCATAACCGCGCAGCAGGCGCAGCTCGGTCTCCAGTGGTACCAGGTGGCGCTCGCCGACATCCAGCGTGGCGCGCAGCACGTCGGACAGCTGGATCAGCATGGCATCGGCACGCTGCACGTCGCTGTACATCAGCGATGAAATCGTATTGAGTGCGTTGAACAGGAAGTGCGGCTGCATCTGCTGGGTTAAGCGCAGCAGCTGCGCCTCACGCAGCGAGGCGTTGGCGCGCTCCACGCGCAGCCGCTCTTCCAGCATGGCGTAAAACGACAGCACGCCAAACACGATGCCGGTGAAGGTGGTAAAGAATACCGTGATCTTCACGTCTTCATACAGGAAGGTCTGCGGCCATGGCGTGTGGGTATAGACCTGTCCATTCAGCGCATACACCGCATGGCGGATACCAAAGGCCACCGGGACGAAGACGATCCAGTACATCGGCAGCCACACCAGCTGCCGTGCAAACCAGCGTATCGGCGAGGAAACCAGGCCGTCATACTTGCGTGTCAGACGGCGCTGCGTCACCAGCAGCAGGGTGCAGGTGAAGGCCGACGAAGTCTCCCACAGGATCGGCTTCCAGTACTCATGGCCGCCGTCGCGAATGTATTCTTGCACGGCAGTCGATACCATCAGCGCCCAGAACAAAATCCAGGCGAGGATCAGCAGCAGTCGGGTGCGGGAACGTAGCATCGGTGGTTAGCGGTAGCGTGCTTCCATCAGGTCGATCTCGCGTACCAGCTTGCGCGAGATCTCGTCGGAGATATGGTCATGGCGGGCCAGGTCGAATACCGTGCGGCGCTCTGCCGCCAGCGCCGCCAGCCGCAGTTCCTTTTCTGCATAGTCGGTCTTGCGCCATGCCTGCTCGGTGTCCGGATCCACCTCTTTGAGCTTGTGCTCATAAAACGCGATCACACGCGCCGCGGCTTGCGGGTAGACTTCCGGATCGATGCAGGCGTCGGATTCCATCAACGCGATCTGGGTCTTTTCAATCGCGGTAATCGCCGCGTTGGCGGCGGCGCGGCGGGCAATGTCTTCTTCCTGCTGCTCTTCCGGCTCGGCCGGGAAGGTCATGCCGGCCAGCAGGCGCGGCAGGCCGATGCTGGCGACCAGCAGTGAAATCAGGATCACCGAACAGGCCAGGAAGATGGTCAGTGCGCGCGCGGGGAAGGGCGAGCCATCCGGCAGCGCCAGCGGCAGCGTCAGCACGCCGGCCAGCGTGATGGTACCGCGCGCGCCGGCCAGCGTGGTTGCCAGCAGCAGGCGTGGATTGATCTTGTGGCGCGGACGGTGACGCACTTTTTGCTTGAAGATGGTGAGGCGCAGCGACGCCCACACCCACACCATGCGCAGCACCAGCAGGCCGAAGGTGATGGCAAACGCGTAGGCCACCAGCCACCAGCGGTTCACATGGCCGCTTTCCTCCAGCGAGGTACCAGCCAGCAGGAAGATGTCCGGCAATTGCTCGCCCAGCAGCACGAACATCACGCCGTTCAGCGAGAACTGCACGGTGTCCCACACGGCCGAACGCTGGATGCGCGTGTTGGCGTGCGCGTGGCCGCTCAGCTCCACGTAGCTCATGGTGATGCCGGCCGCCACTGCGGCCAGGATGCCCGATGCGTGCAGGCGCTCCGCCACCAGATAGGCGCCAAATGGGATCAGCAGGTTGACCAGGATCGGCGAGCCAGGCGGTTCGCCGAAGTGGCGCACCAGCCAGCGCTGCGCCCAGGTCACCACCAGGGTCAGGCCGACGCCGGCGGCAAGCCCCGCGATCACCAGCCAGATAAAGGTGAGGGTGGCGGTTTGCAGCGAGAAGGCGCCCGTCATGGCGGCCGCCACGGCAAAGCGGAAGCACACCAGGCCGGAGGCGTCATTGAGCAGCGATTCGCCTTCCAGAATGTGCATCAGCCGTTTCGGGATGGGCGCGCTGGAGGCGATCGAGCTGACCGCGATCGGGTCGGTCGGCGAGACGATGGCCGCCAGCGCAAACGCCACTGGCAGCGGCATGGCGGGTATCAGCCAGTGAATCAGGAAGCCGGCGCCGACCACGGTGAACACCACCAGTCCGAGCGCCAGTTCAAGGATGGTGCCTTTGTCGCGCAGCAGGCCGCTTTTGGGAATGCGCCAGCCGTCCAGGAACAGCAGCGGCGGCAGAAAGACCAGGAAGAACAGGTCCGGCTCCAGGTCCACGCCATGCGAGGACTTGGCGGCAATCAGTGCACCGAGGGCGATCTGCACCAGCGGCAGCGGTATGGTACGCGGCAGCACACGGCGGATGTAGGCGCTGGCCACCACGGCCAGCAGCATAATCAGCACAACTTCAATTGAATCCATTCCCTTCCTTCTATCCCGGTAGTAAAACGGCTTAAGCTTACACTATTGGCAGTTCGGTAAAAAGTTGGGTGGTACTCTGGCGGAACGGAAATCTTTCTGTCATAATACTGCCTTCTGCGGGAGTAGCTCAGTTGGTAGAGCGCAACCTTGCCAAGGTTGAGGTCGAGAGTTCGAGACTCTTCTCCCGCTCCAGAATTCAGTAGCACATCAAAAGGAAGCCCACGGGCTTCCTTTTTTGTTGTTTATCGTTCTCCAATACAACATCTTCCCCTCAAAATGTGACGCGGCCCAGTGGCAAACGTTATACTGGGTGAGGACCACCGAAGGAGACGAAACCCATGAAATCTGTTCAACAGGAAGTTGATGAGCGCAGTAACCTAACCAACTCCAACAAATTCGAACTCCTCCTGTTCCGCCTGGGCGGTGACGCCAACGGCGAACATTCCGAGCTGTTCGGTATTAACGTCTTCAAAATCCGCGAGATCGTGGCAATGCCCGAAGTAACTGCTGTGGCCGGATCCCCGCCACACATGCTGGGCGTAGTGAACCTGCGCGGACAAATCATCACGGTGCTGGATTTGCCAGGCATTGTCGGTGTGACCCCAAAAACTGGTCTGAATATTATGCTGGTCACTGAATTCGCGCGCACCACGCAAGCGTTCGCGGTCGAATCGGTGGATGAAATCGTCCGTCTGGACTGGAGCCAGGTGCTGACGGCCGAAGGTACGGCTGGCGGCAAGGTCACCAGTATCGCGCGCGTCGACGGCGATACCCAGAACACCCGCCTGGCGCAGGTGCTGGACGTGGAAACCATCCTGCGTGAGCTGGTGCCGCCGGAGCGTGCGGACATTGACCCGGAAACCATCGGCCCGAAAGTGCTGCTGAAACCGGGCGCGGTCGTGCTGGCCGCCGACGATTCCGTGGTGGCGCGCAACCTGATCGAAAAAGGTCTGGAAGCGATGGGCGTGCACTTCATCATGACCAAGTCGGGCAAGGAAGCCTGGGATCGCCTGCAGTCGATTTCCGAAGGCGCCAAGGCCGAAGGCGTGCCAATTGGCGACCGTGTCGCCATGGTGCTGACCGACCTGGAAATGCCGGAGATGGACGGCTTTACGCTGACCCGCCTGATCAAACAGGACCCGCGCTTCGGCAAGATTCCTGTCGTGATCCACTCTTCGCTGTCCGGCAAGACCAATGAAGATCACGTCAAGGGCGTGGGCGCCGATGCGTACGTGGCCAAGTTCTCGGCAGAGGATCTGGCTGGCACCATCCGCAATGTGCTGGGCAAAGCCGCCGCCACCGCGTAATAAAAAAACAAGGTAGTATAGGAGGGCCGCAATGGAAACATTGCGGCCCTTTTCACTTCTCAGAAAGGATCTACCGTGGCAGCGAAAAAGATACTGTTTTTGACGGGCGACTTTGCAGAAGACTATGAAACCATGGTGCCGTTCCAGGCGCTGCAAGCGGTGGGCCATACGGTGCACGCGGTGTGCCCGGACAAGAAGGCCGGCGACACCGTGAAGACCGCCATCCACGATTTTGAAGGCGACCAGACCTATACCGAAAAGCCGGGCCACCTGTTTGCGCTGAATGCAAACTTCGACGACGCCGATGTCAGCAAGTACGATGCGCTGGCGATTGCCGGCGGCCGCGCGCCGGAGTATCTGCGCCTGAAGCCGCGCGTGATTGAGCTGATCCAGCAGTTCGCTGCCGCCAACAAGCCGATCGCGGCGATCTGCCATGGTGCGCAATTGCTGGCCGCAGCGGATGTCATTCGCGGCAAGACCATTTCCGCTTATCCGGCCTGCGCGCCGGAAGTCAAGCTGGCGGGCGCGCAGTATGCCGACATTCCGGTGGACCAGGCGGTCACCGACGGCATCTTCGTGACGGCGCCGGCATGGCCGGCGCATCCCGCGTGGATCGCCCAGCTGCTGCAAAAACTGGGCACGGAGATCAGGCTGTAAGATTCCGTGCGTGGAAGCGCAGGTGGTCTTCGATGAAGGTCGAGATGAAGTAGTAGCCGTGATCGTAGCGCTGGTGCCGACGTAAGGTCAGCGGCTGCGCTGCGGTCTGGCAGGCCGCTTCAAACGCTTCCGGATACAGCTGCTCCTGCAGGAATTTGTCGCCCAGGCCCTGGTCGATCAGGATACCGTTGGGGAAGGGCGTGTGCGCCTGCACCATCAGCAGGCTGGCGTCGTAGGCCGCCCATGCGGTCTTGTCCTCGCCCAGATAACCGGTGAAGGCCTTGATCCCCCATGGGCACAGCGACGGCGCGGCGATTGGCGCAAACGCGGACACGGAACGGAACACGTCCGGCCGTTTCAGCGCCATCGTCAAGGCGCCATGGCCGCCCATCGAATGGCCGAAGATGCCGATGCGCTGGGCATCGGCAGGCAGTTCCTGGCTGACCAGTTCACGCAATTCGTGAATGTAGCTGTACATGCGATAGTGTCTGGACCACTCGGGCTGGGTGGCGTCCAGATAGAAGCCGGCGCCGAGGCCGAAGTCCCAGTGGTTGGTTTCGCCGTCCACACCGGCGCCACGCGGGCTGGTGTCCGGCGCAATCAGCATCAGGCCCAGTTCAGCGGCCATGCGCTGTGCGCCTGCCTTGACCATGAAGGTCTCTTCGGTGCAGGTGAGGCCGGCGAGATAGAACAACGCAGGCACGCGGCCTTGCGCCGCTTGCGGCGGAATAAAAACCGAGAAGCGCATCGGCAGGCCGATCTCGCGCGATTCGTGACGGTAGAAGCGCTGCACCCCGCCGTAGCAGGCGTGTTCACTGACCATTTCCAGCATAATTGTTTCCTTATGTTTTCCAGCGCACAGTGATAAAGCTGGTATCAGGTCAGAATTGTACAAGTATCTTTAAAAAGGAGAAGTACATGCCGGATATTCAAGCCATCTTGGCTGATCTGGGCTGGCCGCTGGCAATTGCAGTGGCATGGCTGACGGGTGAATTCGTGCATCGCTGGACGCGCCTGCCGCGTATCAGTGTTTACGGTTTGATTGGTTTTTTACTGGCGCAGGCTTTTCCGGAGGCGCTCAGCAGCGGCGCCTCGAGCAATGTGACCATCCTGGCGAATCTCGCATTTGGTCTGATCCTGTTTGAATTTGGTTACCGCATCAATCTGCACTGGCTGCGGATTAATCCCTGGATTGCGGTCAGCGGCCTGGCGGAATCGGCGGCGACCTTCGGCGTGGTCTATCTGATCGCGCATCTCACCGGCATGCCGCCGCTGACCTCCCTGTTACTGGCGTCGCTCGCCATGTCCACTTCGCCGGCCGGCGTGCTGCGCGTGATTAATGAAGAAGACAGTTCCGGCCAGGTGACCGAGCGGGTGCTGCACCTGGTGGCGATCAATAGCGTGATTGCGCTGTTTGTATTCAAGGTAGTGGTGGGTTTCTGGGTGTTCCAGACCTCCGGCAGCCTGACGCAGGCGGTGTCGCACAGCGGCATCGAGCTGCTGGTGTCGGCGGCAATGGGCGCGGTGATGGGTTTTATCGTGCCGCCGGTGCTGCGCCGCCTGGGCGCGCTGGCGCGTGACGGCACGATTGCGTTTGCGCTGGGCGTGATCCTGCTGGTGGCTGCCTCGCGCGCGTTTGACGTGTCGCCGGTGCTGGCGACGCTGACCTTCGGCCTGACGGCGCGCCACAAGCGCGTGGCTTTCAGCCGCACCGAGCGTAACTTTGGCGGCATCGGCGAGTTGCTGACCGTGCTGCTGTTTGTGTTTGCCGTCTCGACGCTGGAATGGGAGCGCGTGGTCGATGGCGCCGGCCTGGCGGCCGTGCTGCTGCTGGCGCGCTTTGTGGTCAAGGCGGTCAGCGTGGGCGCGTTCGCGCACGTCAGCGGCATCACTTGGCGCAAGGGACTGCTGACCGGTATCGCGCTGTCGCCGATGTCGGTGTTTGTCACGCTGCTGCTGGAGCAGACGAAATACATGGGAATCGTGCTGGTGGACGAACTGGCCGCACTGGCGGCGATGACGCTGCTGCTGGAAGTGGTCGGCCCCGTCATCACGCAACGCGCGCTGCACTGGGCGGACGAAACCCCGAAGGAGGCTAAATAATGGCATTGGAAGAATTCAAATCATCGCAGCCGCTCACCATGGGCGTGGAGCTGGAGCTGCAACTGGTCAGCCTGTCGGACTTCGATCTGACGGCGTCCAGCCCGGACCTGCTGCATCTGTTGAACCGCAAGCCTTTCCCCGGCAATGTGACGCCGGAGATCACCGAGAGCATGATCGAGATTAACAGCGATGTGCACACCAATCACACCGAGCTGGTGGCGCAGTTGCAGCTGATCCGCGACACGCTGGTCCAGGCTGGCGAACAGCTCAACATCGGCATTTGCGGCGGCGGTACGCATCCATTCCAGAAATGGGCGGAGCGGCGGATTTTCTCCAAGCCGCGCTTCAAGGAAGTGTCCGAGCTGTATGGCTATCTGGCCAAGCAGTTCACGATCTTTGGCCAGCACGTGCACATCGGCTGCGCCTCCGGCGACGATGCGCTGTTCCTGCTGCATTCCCTGAGCCGCTACGTGCCGCACTTTATCGCGCTGTCGTCGTCTTCGCCGTACGTGCAGGGTAATGACACGCTGTTCAACTCTGCGCGTCTGAACTCGGTGTTTGCATTCCCGATGAGCGGCCGTGCGCCGTTCATGCAGCATTGGTCCACGTTCGAGAACGAGTATTTCTCGAAGATGGAGCACACCGGCGTGATCAAGAGCATGAAGGACTTCTACTGGGACATCCGGCCCAAGCCGGAGTTCGGCACCATCGAGCTGCGCGTCTGCGATACGCCGCTGACGGTGGAGCGGGCGGCGGCGCTGGCGGTGTATCTGCAGGCACTGTGCCGTTATCTGCTGGAGCGCAAGGAAGAACCGCCGGCCGAAGATGACTACCTGGTCTACAACTACAACCGCTTCCAGGCTTGCCGTTTTGGCCTGGACGGCACGGTGGTGCATCCGAAGACGTACGAGAGCGTGTCGCTGCGCGAGGATATCCTGACCACGCTGCGCAAGATGGAGCCGCATGGCGTGGCGCTGGGCAGCACGGCGGGCTTGCAGCATCTGATGCAGGTCACGCACGAGGGCAGCGACGCGCATTATCTGCGCCAGCAGTTCGACAGCAGTGGCAGCGTGGAAGGCGTCGTGGATGCGGCGATTCACCGCTTCCGCGGCCGCTGATCTACCGGAAAGTGATTGCCTTGTTCAGGCGGGCGATCACCTCGTCCGGCACCGCTTTGCTGCACATGATGTAGCGTTCGGGGCCGCGCGGCATGTCCTTCAATGACAGCAGGCGCAGGTTGTTGGCGTCGGCGGCGTGCTGCTTGAGCAGGTAGCTGCCTTCCTCGTCCGACACGAACATCAGGTCGACGGCGCCCTTGCTGACCGACTGCACCATCTTGACGGTGGACGCGGTGGACACTGCCATCACGGGATGCCACTGCCGGATGTACGCATCCAGTCCGCCATACGAATAGTTATCCTTGACCAGCACACGGATGTCGCGCTGCCGCGTGAGTTCGTCCAGCGTGGCGATGCCGCGCGCGGCAAAGGCGTCGTTGGTCAGCACCAGCCAGGTGCGGTCGCGATAAATCGGCCTGGTGAACTTGGCGTATTGCAGCCGGTCCGGCAGCATGAACCAGCCGACCGCGCAGTTCAGACTTTTGGCGTCCTTGACCATCGCCAGTTGGCGGTTGGTGGGAACCTTGTGCCACTGCACGGGAATGCCGGCAGTCTTGAACGCGTGGACCGTTGGCGTACCGGTCAGGCCGGATGGCGTTCCGTCCGGCAGCGGCACCATGTACGGCGGCCGCTCGCTGTAGGCGACGTGTATCGTCTCTTCCGCAACGGTGGTCAGCGGAACGAGCAGGCTGGCAAGGATCACAGCGGCGCTACGCAGGCGATTCATGAAAATCCATCCGGTGTCACAACGACCAACAGTCTACACCGGGCGATGGCATAAGATCAAAAGACATTCATTAATTGCATCATTGCGGTATGATATTCTTTTTGCATTATGGCAGTTCTTGTCATGAAAATCCTGTGTACTGCCTTGCTGGCGCTGGTGACGTTGCCCGCGCTGGCGAAAGACAACAAACAGCAGGGCTACGCAGCGCTTGCCGCAGGCCGCTATGCCGATGCTTACAGCTCATGGCTGGTACCGGCAGACTACGACGGCGATGCTGAAGCCCAGGAAGCGATGGCATTGTTGTTATTTAGCGATAAGCCGATCAGGCACCGCTTGCCTGCGCCACGCAAAGTGCTGGCCTTGCAGTTCCTGTATCGCTCTGCTTTGAACGGCTATCCCGGTGCGGTACAAAGGATGGCCTCGGGCAGCGAGGAGGGTAAGCTGGGTCTGGTTAAAGATATGGATGCTGCGGCATGTTGGCGTCGCGTGCAGGCCGGTAATACTCAGCCTATGGCATGCGCGGGCCTGACACGCTTCAAAAACAAGGCCGGCCGGGCGCAGTGTGATCAGCTGGTTATGCGAGGTGGGCACGCGAATCTGAGTGGGGCCGAGGCGGCGCAACGCTGTCTCGCCAATAAAACGCCGGCTATCCTGATTCCCATGCCGCCCCCGACGAGCAAATATATGATGACGCTGGATAAGGCGTACGGACGCTATGGCATTGAATGGATGCCTGCGGGAGATGCGTTTTCCGAGCAGAGCATGCATTTTATGGAGTCCTTCAATACGGCCATGGCCGAAAACATCCAGCGCCGCCATGGTGCGGATGTCTTCGATAAGATCCATGCCGAGATCCAGGCCGCGATGGGCTGGTAGCGGTTTAGAAGCGTGTCTCGCGCGCGACGCGCAGGAAATTGTCGAGGATGCCGGTGCAGTCCAGCAGTTCGACGCCGCCGGCGCGGTGGAATTCGGGGTGCCATTGGAGGCCCATCACAAACGGCGCCTTGCGGTAACGGATGGCTTCGATCATATTGTCGGGTACCGACAAGGCTTCCACTGACATGTCACGCCCCAGTGTCTTGACGGCCTGGTGGTGGATGGAATTCACGAGTCCCGTGCTTTTTCCCTTGAACATGCGCGCCAGCGAGGAGCCGGCCGGGAAGCTGATTTCGTGGCGGTTGCGGTCGTAGTCGTCGTTGACGTGGGCCAGTGAATCCGGCACATCGGTGGCGATGTCCTGGTACAGCGTGCCGCCAAACGCCACGTTGATGAGCTGGCAGCCACGGCAGATGCCCAGCACGGGCTTGCCCGCTTCGACAAATTCGTGCAGCAGCTCCAGTTCGTACATGTCGCGCGCGCGGTCGCCGCCCCATTCAGGCCGCGTCGGCACCTCGGAATAGCTTTGCGGTGAAACGTCCGCGCCGCCTTGCAGTACCAGGCCGTCCAGGTGCCTGGCGTAGTCGCGCAGGCGGATGTTGGACGGGTGGAGCAGGCCGTCTGTATTCACGGTCGGGATCATGAACACCAGCACGTCGCGCGACATTACCCATTGTGCAATCGACTCTTCAAGGTATTGCAGGTTCTTGCTGCGCAGGCCCGTGGCGCCAGGCTCGGGATGGAAGATGCGCGCGGAGACGCCGATGTGCAGCGGCCGCTGGATGATGTGCCGCGTGGCCGCCGCCGCGATGCGACGGTAGCGCGCCATGATGACGCGGCCCCACAGGCTGAACACGGTGTCGCCCGGGTCGAGGTAGCGCGGCGTGCCGTCGTCATGACGGGTCTTGCGGTCCTGTTTGCGCCGCTCGCCTTGGTCGCTGGCGCGGCGCTGCGGGCTGACCTGCTGCGGATCGTTGCTGTCTGGTCCGTCGCTCATGCTGATTCCTGTCTGTCTCGTATGGCATTAGTGTGCCACACGTCGAAGTCATCAGTCGCCCGGTTCAATCGGGATGCCAACCGTCTGGCTCGGCCATTGGTGACCGTGGGTCTGAATAAGCAAGGAATGTCCTACGCGGGCACAGGCTGCATGCCCTAGGTGTACCTGTCCAGAGCGCGCATGATGGCTACTCCCTGGCGTGTGCCGACAAGCGGCCTGCTAGTCCAGGAATACATTCACTTTCGGAGATACATATCATGGCAAACTCAAATCAAGGCAATCAGGGCCAGGGCAATCAAGGCAGCCAGGACAGCAAGCAATCCAAGCAAGGCGAACAAGGAGGTAAAAGCCAGCAGAGTGATACCAGTAACCGTGGCTTTGCTTCCATGGACCCTGAACGCCAGCGCGAGATTGCTGCCGAGGGCGGACGTGCCGCCCATGCTTCCGGCAACGCGCATGAATTCACGTCGGAAGAAGCGCGCGAAGCAGGTAGCCAAAGCCACAAGAACGACGGCAATCAACAGAGCGGCAGTTCGAGTGGTTCGCGCAGCTCCAGCGGTGACAGTGGCAGCAGCAAACAATCCGGCGGCAGCGGTAGCAGCGGTAGTGGCACCGGCGGTAGCAGCGACAGCAAATCCGGTTCGTCCGGCAGCACGCGCGGCGGCACCCCGGAACAACACGCAGAGGCAGGCCGTCAAAGCCATAAAAATGACAAATAACCGCTGTTAGTCTCGGTTGAAGGCGGCCACTGGCCGCCGTTTTTATGTCTGGATGGCGTCCAGCCCGGCCAGCAGTGTGGTGGCAAAAGCGGTGACCAGCGGATCGGCTTCGCGCCGTGTCGCCATGCCGACGGTGGTCAGCAAGCGGCCATGCGATAGCGTGATGAAACGTACACCCGGTGGTGCCGTCAACTGCATGCATTCCGGCACAATGGCAATCCCCAGGCCTGCTGCAATCAGATTTAGCTGCGATGACTTGCGCGACAGCGCACGGGCCGGTTTGGGGAAGAAGCCCAGCTCCAGGCACAGATTCGCCACCAGATAGCTCAGGCCCCCACGGTCTTTGTGCGGTATCGAGATGAAAGCGTATTCGCTCAACTGCGCCAGGTCCACATTCTCCAGTGCCGCGAGCGGCGAGTGCTGCGGCACGGCCACCATCAATTTTTCACTGCCGATGTCCTGCACCTGGATGTGCGGATGGCGGCGCAAGGTGGGCAGGCGCACCAGCCCGATATCAGCGCGGCCTTCTTCAATTTCCAGTGTCTGATTTTCCGACGGCAGCATGGAGACATCCAGCGTAACGCCGGCATGCACCTCCAGCGCTCGCGCCAGCGCGTTGCTGATGCGCGGTGTGAGGATCACCGAGCTCGAATGCTGCAAACGGATTACGCCTTGCGCACCTTTGCCCACGTGGCGTGCCTGCACCAGCGTGTCGTCGATATCTTCCAGGATGCGTTTGCCCCGTTCGAAAAACAGCTGGCCGGCCGGCGTCAGCTCGAACTGGCGCGCGTCGCGCGTGAGCAGCGGCGTTTGCAGCTCGTCTTCCAGCTCCTTGATCTGACGGCTCAGCGCCGACTGGGCGATGTACAGCTTTTCGGCCGCGCGCGAGTAGCTGCCGGCCTCCACGATCTCTATAAAATATTTAAACTGTTTAAGCGAAATCACCGTTATGCCGTTTCGAGATAGATGGCCGCCGTTTTTGATATTGGATCAAATCCGGCCCGGCCGTTAAAGTGAAGTGTCTCTTCTTCATATACGGAACCTGCCATGTTGGGAATGATCGGTGTACTGGGCGTGATCGGCGTGGTGCTGAGTATTGCAGTAAAAATCATCTGCGTCCAGATCGGATGTGCCGGCGGAGTCGACGACCGGGAGGATTAGGCCTCATAATGAGGGCATGACTAAACGATATGTCGTTTTCACCCTCATGCTACTTGGCTCACTGATCGTTGCGGCATTGGCCGCATGGGGTACAGGCGCGCTGTGGTTCCAGCTGCCCGCGACCGCCGTCTTGCGCAAGCTGGCGCTGGCGGTATGGATCGCGGGCAGTCTGGCGGCCATGGTTTTTCTGTGGCGGCGTAGCTGGCTGCCGCCTGCTGTCTGGCTGGTGGCGCTGCTGGCCATGATGGGCTGGTGGAGTACCATCAAGCCGTCCCACAATCGCCTATGGGCGGACGATGTCGCCCGCATGGTGACCGGCACGGTGGACGGCAGCATCGTCACGCTGGACCTGGTGCGCAATTTTGACTGGCGCACGGATGACGACTATACGGTCCGCTGGGAGCAGCGCCAGTACGACCTGAATCAGCTGCGCTCCGTGGATGTGGCCCTGTCTTACTGGATGGGGCCTGCGATTGCGCATACGCTGGTGTCGTTCGGCTTTGCGGACGGACGCTATCTGACCTTCTCCATCGAGATCCGCAAGGAGCGCGGCGAGAGCTTTGACGCGCTGGCGGGCTTCTTCAAACGCTATGAAACAGTGCTGATCGCGGCCGATGAACGCGACATCCTGCGCGTGCGTACCAATGTGCGCGGCGAGGATATGTGGCTGTACCGGCTCCGGATGCCGCCGGAGATGATGCGTTCCCTGTTTCTCGCGTACCTGGACGAAGGGGAGCAGCTCAAACGTGAGCCGCGTTTCTACGATACGCTGACCGCCAACTGCACCACCATCGTCTATCAGATGGCCAAGCGGATTTCGCCAGGGCTGCCGCTGGACTGGCGCTTGCTGGCTTCCGGCTATCTGGGCGATTATCTGAAAGAGATCGGCGCGCTGGCCGGGCCTGGGCAGCACATCACCGACAAGGCCCGTGCCGCCGGCACAGCGCAGAACTTCTCAGAGCGGATCCGTCACTGACGCCATTTGCCGGAGCTGGTGCTTGAGGATTTTGCCGCTGGCCGCAGCGGGCAGGGTGGCCATGGCGATGATACGCGCCGGGCGTTTGTACGGCGCCAGCTGGCTGGCCGCATAACGCAGCAACTCGTCCATGCTGACGGTGTGCTGCGGGGCCAGCTCCACATATGCCACCACCTCTTCCTCACCATCTCCAAGACTGCGGCCGACGACAGCCGATTGCGTGACGGCGGCATGGGCGTTCAGCACCGTCTCCACTTCCAGCGGATAGACGTTGAAACCGGCGCGGATAATCAGCTCCTTGGTGCGGCCGACGATGAACAGCGCGCCGTCGGCATCCTGGCGTACCATGTCGCCGGTATTCAGCCAGCCGTCGGCATCGATCACGGCGGCGGTCAATTCGGGCTGTCTGTAGTAGCCGCGCATGACGTTGGGGCCGCGTATCCACAGCTCGCCGGCTTCGCCGTCCGTCACGCGCACTTCGACGCCGGGGATGGCGTGGCCGACCGAGGTATCGCCGCGCGGCTGGTCGAGGCGGGTCTGGCTCACGGTGGGCGCGGCTTCGGTGAGGCCGTAGCCATTGTGCAGTGGCAGGCCAAGCAGCTGTTCAACCTGCGTTTTCAATGACGGCGACAACGGCGATCCGCCCGCGTAGGCAAAGCGCAACTGCGTGTCGAGCTTTTGCGGCGTGCCGCCCAGCTGTTCCAGCAGGCGCGCATACATGGCGGGAACGCCCTGTACGATCGTCAGCCGGTGTGCCTGCAAGGCATGCAGCAGTCCATCGGGCGTAAAGCGCGGCGCCAGATACAGACAGGCTCCCGCATATAAAGTCCCCAGCATGACCGATGTCAGTCCGTAGACGTGGGTAATCGGCAGTACGCCATAGGCGCGGTCGGACGGCGTCAGGCCGCGCAGCGTGCTGGAGACGGCGGCGATGAACAGCAGGTTGCGGTGGGTGAGCATCACGCCTTTGGGATTGCCGGTGGTGCCAGTCGTGTAGAACAGCGCGGCGACCTGCCCGCTGCTTGCATCCACGGGCTCCGGCGTGCAGTCGGCATTCAATGCGCCCAGCATCCAGGGGCCGAGCCGGGTATCGACGGCGACAGCGGCATTGTGCCTGGCATGGGCGATAGTTTCCGGCGAGGCGGGCGAGGCGAGGTAGATCGCCAGCCGGGCATCGCTATGGCGCAGCACAACTTCCACTTCCCGCGGCGACAGGCGGCCGTTGATGTGGACCACCCAGGCGTCCACGGCGGCCGCTGCAAAACTCAGCACCACTTGCGCGACGCTGTTTTCACCGACCACGGCCAGCCGGTCTCCGGGCCGCAGTTGCCAGCCACGCAGCTTGGCGGCCGTGTCGTCGATGGCGTTTGCCAGTTCGGCGTAGGTCCAGTGGCGTTGGCCGTCGTGCAGCGCGGGCGCTTGAGGGGAGTGCGCCGTCCAGCGGCGCGGAATGTCGGAAATACGGGCGGGCAGGGATGCCAGCAGTTCAGCGGTGTTCAGGGTCTTCATTACCGCGCATTGTGGCCGATACAGCCGGCGGCGATCAAGCCTTGATGTTGATCAGGGTGCCGATATTCTGGTCCGCGGCCTGCACCACCTTGGCCGACAGGTTGAATTGCGCTTTGTAGACCAGTGAATTGGTTGTTTCGGTAGCCAGATTGGTGGCGCTGGGAGCATCCACCTTGAGCAACTCCTGGCCGCGCGTGGAAATCGAGACCCCCGTGCCGGCTGGCGCGTTTTCCGCAAACGTCGCCTGCTGCGGCTGGAAGCCCTGGGTGCCGATGTTGGCGATCGCGTGCGCGCTATTGCCCAACGCGCGTTCAGCAGCGTTGAGACCGGTAACTCCAGAGCTAAGTGCGGCGATGGCCATGTTTTAATTTCCCTTCGGCAATATCCGTAGTGTACTCCGATGCGGGCTGAAATGCACGGATTGATTAAATTTTAGGCGAGCGGCTGTTGTAACTTTCCGGTTAGCTCACACGTTACGATCAGAAACGTTTCCCATGAGAATTGTTTTTGTGCTACCCTTGCGCGCTTTATTGTTCATAAAAAACGCAATGTGGGGAAAAGTGAATGGCTTTGTTTGATTTTCTAGAAAAAGAACGCACCGTTGCCGGTGCAGGTTTTAACCGTTGGCTGGTGCCGCCGGCGGCGCTGGCAATCCATCTGTGCATCGGCATGGCGTATGGTTTTTCGGTGTTCTGGCTGCCGCTGTCCAAGGCGCTGGGCATCAAGGAATCGATTGCCTGTGCGGCCGATATTGGTTTGCTGGAACGCATCTTCTCGGCTACCTGCGACTGGCAGATTTCCATGCTGGGCTGGATGTACACCATGTTCTTCGTGTTCCTGGGCCTGGCTGCATGGCTGTTCGGCGGATGGCTGGAGCACGCTGGTCCGCGCAAGGCCGGCGTGGTGTCGGCCGTGTGCTGGTGCGGCGGCCTGGTGATTTCGGCGCTGGGCGTGTACCAGCATCAGATCTGGCTGATGTGGCTGGGTTCGGGTGTGATCGGCGGCATCGGTCTGGGCCTGGGCTATATTTCGCCGGTATCGACGCTGATCAAATGGTTTCCTGACCGTCGCGGCATGGCGACCGGCATGGCGATCATGGGCTTCGGCGGCGGCGCCGTGATTGGCGCGCCGCTTGCGGACAAGCTGATGAAGTATTTCGCCACCCCGGCTTCGGTCGGCGTGTGGGAAACCTTCCTGGTGATGGCCGCCATCTACTTCGTCTTCATGATCGCTGGCGCGCTGGCTTACCGCGTGCCGCAGGCCGGCTGGAAACCGGAAGGCTGGACGCCACCGGTGGCCAAGGCCAATGGCATGATTACCAACCGCCACGTGCACGCCAGCAAGGTGTGGGGCATTCCGCAATTCTGGCTGGTCTGGCTGGTACTGTGCCTGAACGTGACTGCCGGTATCGGCATTCTGGGCATGGCGTCGCCGCTGCTGCAAGAGATCTTTGGCGGCCAGTTGCTGGGCGTCGCCAAAACCTTCAATGAACTGGACGCGGGCGAGAAGGCCAAGATTGCATCGATTGCCGCCGGCTTTGCGGGCTTGCTGTCGCTGTTCAATATCTGCGGCCGCTTCGTGTGGGCGTCGTGCTCGGACTTCCTGGGCCGCAAGGCGACTTACAGCATCTTCTTCGTGCTGGGCATTGCGCTGTATGGCGCGATTCCATCGATGGCGCATAGCGGCAACCTGCAGCTGTTCGTGGCGTTCTTCTGCATCATCCTGTCGATGTATGGCGGTGGCTTTGCGACGGTGCCGGCCTACCTGGCCGACCTGTTCGGCACCCAGATGGTAGGCGCGATCCACGGCCGCCTGCTGACCGCCTGGGCCGCCGCCGGCGTGTTCGGTCCTATCCTGATCGGCTATCTGCGCGAATATCAGCTGGCCCATGGCGTGGCAAAAGCGCAAGCCTACGATATCACCATGTACGTGCTGGCTGCCCTGCTGGTGGTTGGCCTGATCTGCAACCTGCTGGTACGCCCGGTGGCAGACAAGCACTTCATGACCGAAGCGGAACTGGCTGCCGAGAAGAAACTGGCGCATGAGCGTGATGTCGCTGCGCTCAACAGCACGACGGTGGCGTCGAATGGCAAGACCAGCCCGCTGGCGGTGGTCTTCGGCTGGTTGGCGGTGGGCATCCCGCTGGCCATCGGCATTGCCCTGACGGTGCAGAAAGCTGCTGTGCTGTTTAAATAAACCGCAGTCGTAGCTTGTTCCGACGGGGCCGCTTTGAAGCGGCCCCGTTTTTATTTGCCTGCCTAGGAATGTGGGAAGGGATGGTGTAGGAATTGTCTGGATACAGACGGATCGGCGTCGAATGGCCCCGATATGTTTGATGCAGATCAAACGAATCGTGTGGCGCTAACGTAGCCTTGGTGTTCGCACCGCACGCGCGGTGTCGAATCTGTTGGACAAATTCCCCTGCCATTTCTCTTTCACTTTAGAGGTAAGTATGTATCCATTTTCTCAGTCTGTTACCCCAGCAGCAAAAAACCATCTGGAAGCGCAACTGTCGTTCTTTAATGACATGTCAAAGTCGCTGTTCCACACTGCCCAGCAATACAGCGATCTGAATCTACAACTGGCCCAAACCCTGCTGGAAGAGGGGACGCAGGTCGGCCAGACCCTCATCACGGCGCACCGGCCAACCGAAGCACTGGCTGCTGCCGCCGCCCATGCCCAGCCGGCAGCGGAAAAACTGCGCGCCTACCAGCAACATTTGTCGCGCATTGCTGCCGATACGCATGTTGACCTGTCCAAAGTCGCCGAAGAGCACATACAGGAAACCAGCCGCACGGCGAAAGCACTGGCGGAGGAAGTCGCCCGTGTGACGTCGGAAGAAACGGCAAAGACCCTGCGCAACCATCAGGACGCGGTCGAAAAATTCAGTGATCCTTTCTCCGTCGGTAATGGCGCCCGCTACGGTCGCGGCAATGAGAGCCGTGGCAGCCAGACCATGCAAAGTGCTACCAATGGCACGGACGGTAATGTCCAAGGTGGCCATGCCGTGCCGCCGCAGGCCGCCGCGCAGGGTAGCAAGCAGCCAACGGCCCGCAAGGAGCCTTGAGCAGCCCTGTCACTGATCAAGGGTTGACGTGCCGTGCGAGGGAAGCGAGGTCCTCGTGCGGCATTTTTTTTGTCCTTGGATTATCATGCTCAGCCTGTACTGAGCTGTTTGGAGATAAACAATGACAACCTCAAGCGCCGCGCAAGCTGAGTCGCTGCATATCGTCTGCCCCCATTGCGACGCGGTCAACCGCGTACCTGCCGCCAAGCTGTCGGCTGAACCGGTGTGCGGCAAGTGCCAGAAAGCGTTGTTCACCGGGGCGCCGGTGGACCTGGGCAGTGCACGCTTCCTCAAGCACATCGAGCGTAGCGATATCCCCGTGCTGGTGGATTTCTGGGCGCCATGGTGCGGACCGTGCCGGACGATGGCGCCGTTTTATGCGCAAGCGGCACAACGGCTGGAGCCGCAGTTCCGTGTGGTGAAGGTCGATACGGAGCAGGCCCAGGATCTGGCAGCGCGTTATGCGATCCGCAGCATTCCGACGCTGGCCCTGTTTAAGGGCGGCCGCGAAATTGCGCGCCAGCCGGGCGCGATGGATGCATCCAATATCATCGCCTGGGCGACGCAGAATATGCGCTAGGTGTCGAGTACGCGGTCCAGCCATTTGCCGATGCCGTCCAGCGTACGGAAGTCCGCGACCGAACGCGTGGCGATCTGTGGATGACGGTTCTGCAGCATTTTCGATAGCGCGCCGCCGGGGCCAAGTTCCAGCGCGGCCGTGATGCCTGCTTCGGCTGCCGCATCCATGCAGGACAGCCAGCGGATTTTTTCTGCGAGCTGGCGCGAGAGGGTGTCGATAGCCGCGGCGCGCGTGCTGACTGGCGCAGCGCTGATCCCCGCTATCACCGGGGCTTGCATCGCCTGAAATGCGGCCGCGTCGAGCGCTGCGGCAAATGGCGATACCGCGTCCTGCATATACGGCGTATGGGACGCCACTGGCACCGGCAGCCGTTTGCTGCGCGCGCCTGATGCTTCAATTGCCTGCTGCAGCGCGTCTGCCTGCGCGTCAGGCCCGCCGGTGATGCAGCTGTCTTCGCCCGTTTCTATGCTGACGTGATAGCCGTAAGCGGCAGCCAGTGTGCTGGCGCTGGTCAGCGGCAAACCGGTGATGGTGACCAGCGCTTGTCCCGGTGCAGCGCGCTGGCAATCGTCCATCAGCTGTGCGCGTTGTGTGGCAAGTGCGATGGCCTGTGCTGGCGTGATCGCCCCCGCCACGCTGTAAGCCGAGAGCTCGCCGACGCTGTAACCTGCCACCAGCGCAGGCGGCGGTGCGATATCGCGGATGGCTTCCCACATGCCCAGCGTTGCGGCCACGATGAGTGGCTGGGCATTGCGGTTGGCGTAGATGTCGGCGCTGTTCATGGCGGCAATGCCAGGCAAGCTGTCCAGCAGTGCCGATGCGGCAGGACTGGTGCGCGCCAGATTGAACATGTCGGGATGCTGGTCTCCTTGTCCGGGGCACAGCAGCAGCAGGCGCGGATAGCTCATGGCTGGTCCATTGCCGCAATCGACTGCACCAGACAGCAGGCCGCCAGCAGATCGGCTGCGCCGCCTGGCGAAAGGCGATGCCGCACGAAAGTGCGGTGACTGTCGGCCGCATCGGCAAGCCAGTTGACGTAGGCGGTGCCGCCTTGGGCCAGGAAGCGCTGCGCGTGTTCGCGGACGATCTGCGCGCCGTGCGGTCCGGCGCGGTGGTAGACGTTGCTGTCGCTGATGTGGGCCATCAGCGTGTACAGCGTATCGACGCGTTCTTCAGTCACGGTAGCGCCGCGTTCGCGCGAGGCCAGCATGGCGGGCAGACCGACTTCAAATACGGATGGCAGGCCTAATGCACCTTCCTCGCGTGCACCGCTCACCGCATACCGCGCGGCGACGCGCAAGCCATTGCTTGGCGCGGCTCCGGCAGGGGCGGCGTGCATGGCGAGTTCCTCGCCCCAGCGTATCAGCATCGCTGCGCGCAACGCGGCCGGCGTTATGGGTGTACCTTGCGCGCGGGCGCGGCCAGCGGTGGCGCACAGCATGCCGAGGCTAAAAATCGCACCGCGGTGGGTGTTGATGCCGCTGGTCGCTTTCAGCATTGCTGTCTCGGCTGCGATGCCGAGCTGCTTCAGTTGCGCAAACGGTGCGTCATCCCATCCCGCCAGACAGATTTTTCGGAAGTAGTGCCGCAGCGAGAACATGCTGCGCATGAAAGTGCCCGCGTCCATATCATCGTGACTGCCGCTGTCTACTGGCGACACCAGGCCAGGCTTGGGATACAGGCATAGCTCCGCGTGCAGGCTGCGCACCGCCAGTCGCGCCACTTCACTTGCAAATGCAGTGCGCTCAGCGTGGCCAAGGTGCGGGGCCGGGGTGTTGCGTGGCGCTGGGCGCAGGCTGGATTGGGATATCACGAGGCCTCCTGCAACGTCGCCAGCAGCGATGCGGTATCGGCCAGCCGCACGGACTGCAATGCTTTCACCATGACCTTGGCCGGATGCGTCATCGCCAACTGCCATTCTTTCCACGATACGGCCTGATCGCCGGGGAACACGACTTCGCCATCCAGCGGCAGCGACGCAGCATGGCGGACCAGCAGCGCGAGGCCCTGATCCAGCTGCTGGCGGCTGGCGGGATGAAACAGCACATCCACATCCGACCTGGGTGAAAGATAAGGCATGCCGGTCAGAGTCTGCATGGCCAGCGATCCATACACGCGCAGACCCAGAGCGCCTGCTTCCTCGCACAAGGCAGCTAAGCGCTCGCGGAAAGGGCCGGCTGACGGCAAGCTGCTGCGCAGCGTGGTCGCGGGCCTTGTCTTGGTGATTTCCTCCCGGCGCACGCGCAGCGAAATGCGTATCTTGGCGCCAGTGGCTTCGTCCGGCGGCAAAGGCAGGCCCAGACAGACTTCGTCAGGCGCCGCATCGGCGTCCAGGCGGCGCACGACAAGCGGCCAGTCCTGGCTTTGCCACAGTTTGAGCGCCAGCATATGCTCGTTCTGCGCCGAGCGCATGACCGAGCGCCAGCCGGCTTCTGTCAACCAGGCCAGCATGTGCCGCTCAACAGATTCAGTGACGCTGGACATGACCGCCAGAGACCACTGCATCAATCACCGGTTGCGCCAGACGACGCCCGCCGCGTTGCAAGCCCAGCGCGCTGCGCTGGTCGCCCTGCGTTTGCTGTGCCAGCGCGGTGCGCAAATGCGCAGCCAGGTCGCCATCCCAGATCGATTCCAGGCCGCCCATGCGCAGGTAGTTTTCCGGCCCTGGTGCAAACACCGGATTGCTCTGCGCCAGTTCAGTCAGCAGTTCTTCCGGCACCTTGGTGATGCGCGCCATGGCGGGCAGGCCCATGACGCGGATGGTCGCATCGGGCAGGGCGTGGCAGGCATCCGCCATCAGGCCGCTGGTGATGAAACCGCCCGACAGCGCCTGGTCATATACCAGACCGATGATCTTATGGCCCTGGCGGCGGGCCAGGTCCACGCACTTGCCCAGATGCGCCATGTAGCTGTTGATGCCTAACATTTCATCGCGATGACGCAGGCGCTGGCCCTGCGTATCAATCAGCATCACGATCGGCATGCCGGGGAATTCGCGTACCGTGCGCAGGATGGTCGTGGCTTGCGCCAGCGCGATTTCCACGCCGATGGGCGTGTGGCCGGTAGTGCCGATCACCGCAACGGCTTTGCCATCCACCTGCGCGCTGCCGCACAGGAAGTCATTCTGTTCAACAATCGCGTGCCCTTCGGGGAACAGGGCATCGGCGAGTTTTTTCCAATCCATCTCAGACTCCCTGGCGGTGGGTTGCCGCCGCCGCGATAAAACTGTCGACGTCCAGCATGGGAATGTTGGACGCATCGGGCATCTGCATCGCGCTCCAGATATCCACTGGATCGGGCAGGGCGCCATAGTTGTTCAGGCGTGCTTCCAGCATCTGCTGTTCTGCTTCCAGCGCCGCCAGCGTCAATCCGGTTGGCGTGCCGGCCAGTGTGGCGACCGCTTCCTGCGCGGCAGCGCGGAAGGCCGCCATGTCGTCGGCGACGATGCGCTGGCAATCGCCCAGCAGATAGCGGTGCTTGCCGCCGGAGGTACGCCACACGAGCGCGCGGTCACGCGAATCGAATTCCTCCACGCCGCTGGCCGTTTCAATCACTTCCGGGCCGGACATGGCCAGACGTCCTTCTTCCGACATGACGACCATATTGGCGCAGCGCGTGACGATGCCCATGCCGCCAAACGCGCCATTGGCGCCGCCCACCAGTGCGATCACGGGAATGCCGGCGTCGCGCGCATCGAGCAGCGCGCGCATGACTTCCGACACGGCGATCAGGCCGGCGTTGGCTTCGTGCAGGCGCACGCCGCCCGATTCCACCAGCAGCACCACCGCCGCTGCCTTGTCGGCAACCGCCTTGCGCAACAGGCCGACCAGTTTGGCGCCATGCACCTCGCCGACGGCGCCGCCCATGAAAGCGCCTTCCTGTGCCGCGACGTATACCGGCATGCCGCCCAGCAGCGCGCGGCCGATAGCGACGCCATCGTCAAACGCCACCGGCGCATTCAACTGCGCCAGGTGCGGGCTGGTGATGCGGGCGGATGGCGGAATAAATTCTTCAAAGCTGCCCGCGTCGAACAAATGCTGCAAACGCTCGCGTGCAGTCGCTTCCTGATAACTGACAGGCCGGCTCATCATGCGTCTCCCAGCATGGTTTGCACTGCCTGGTCCATGCGCAGGCTGACAACGGCGGGCGTGGCGCCCATGTCGTTGATCGAGATGCGGGTGTCGGCCAGCAGCCAGCGCTGGTGGAAGTCGCGCATCACGGCTTCCCAGATCGGCCCAAAGCCGACAGCGGCCGTGCTGATCTCAATGGTGCAGGCGCCGTTCAAGTCAGCCGGCTCGATCAGCACTTCCAGATTGCCTGAGCCGACCACGCCCACCACTTCGGGGGGCGCGGTGAGGCGACGGCTGCCTTGTTCAAATCGATAATTCAGGGTTTCCATCTTCGTGCTCCTTACCAGTTGCGGAAACGCTTGGGCGGATTGTACAAACCGCCCGATGCGCGCACCAGGTCTTTCATGTTGCGGGCAGCCAGCAGGTCGCGCGTGGCCATGCGCTTGTCGATGCCCAGGTCTTCGGCGCGGGTGATGATGCCACGGTCGCGCAGGTTTTCCACCATGCGCTGATCGCGGCCCAGTCCGACCGGCGTGTAGCCAGCCACACCGCGTATTGCCTGCTCGCGTTCCTCATCGGTGCGGCACAGCAGCAGGTTGGCGATGCCTTCCTCGGTCAGGATGTGGGTGACGTCATCGCCGTAAATCATCACCGGCGGGATGGCCATTTTGGCCTGCTCCATGAGCGTCCATGCATCCAGCTTGTCAATGAAGGCCGGCTGCATATGCTCACGGAAGGTTTCGACCATCTGTACCACCAGCTTCTGGCCGCGCGGGATGGTGTTGCGGCCTTCGCGCGCCTGCTGGCCGGCTTTCAGCCATGCCGGGCTGGCGTGACGGCGGCCGCGCGCATCGGCGCCCATGTTGGAGGCGCCGCCGAAGCCGGAGATACGGCCAGCCGTCGCGGTGGAGGAGTTACCCTGCAAATCGATCTGCAAGGTCGAGCCGATGAACATATCGCAGGCATAGTGGCCGGCGGCCTGGCACATGGCGCGGTTGCTGCGCATGGTGCCGTCCGGACCGATGGCGAAAACGTCCGGTCGCGCGTGGATGTAGTCTTCCATGCCTAGCTCGGAACCAAAGGAATGCACCGAGCTGACAAAGCCTGCTTCAATGGCGGGTATCAGCGCCGGATGCGGATTCAGCGCCCAGTGCTTGCCGATCTTGCCGCGCAGGCCGAGCGATTCCGCATAGGTCGGCAGCAGCAGCTCGATGGCTGCCGTATCGAAACCGATGCCGTGATTCAGGCGCTGTACTTCGTATTCTGCGTAGATGCCTTTAATCGCCATCATTGCCATCAGCACCTGGATCTCGGAAATCTGCGCCGGATCGCGCGTGAACAGCGGCTCGATGTAATAGGGACGCGGCGACTGCACCACAAAGTCCACCCAGTCGCCCGGCACGTCCACGCGCGGCACCTTGTCCACCAGCTTGTTCACCTGGACGATGACGATGCCTTGCTTGAAAGCCGTGGCCTCCACGATGGCAGGCGTGTCCTCGGTGTTCGGGCCGGTGTACAGATTGCCGTGACGGTCGGCCGCTTCCGCCGCGATCAGGCACACGCGCGGCGGCAGGTCGATGAAGTAGCGGCTGAACAGCTCCAGGTAGGTATGGATGGCGCCGATATTCAGCTTGCCGGCCGATGCCAGCCGCGCCACGCGCGCCGCCTGCGGACCGGAGAACGAGAAATCCAGCCGCGCGGCGACCCCGCGCTCGAAGACATCCAGATGCTCCGGCAGCGCCAGTACCGACTGCAGCATGTGCAGGTTGTTGACACGCTCCGGATTCAGGTGGGCCAGCGCATGGCCGAGAAAATCGGCCTGCTTCTGGTTATTGCCTTCGAGGCAAACGCGGTCGCCGCATTCGATAACCGCATGCAGCAGATCGGCGATGCGCGCTGCTGGCAGGCTTTTGCCATCCAGTTCGCTGCCGAGCGCCGCGCGGGCGCGCTGCAATCGCGCCTCGCGATTTTGCTGCAAGGTGTTCCAGGACATTTTATTTTGCTCCCATAATCATGTCAGGCAGGCCAGTTGCAATCGACGGGAAGAAGCACAGCAGCAGCACCGCGACCACCATCAGCAACAGGAACGGGAACACGCCCCAGATCACATCCTTGAGCGGAATGTCCGGCGCAATGTTCTTGATGACGAAAATATTCAAGCCGACCGGTGGATGGATCAACCCCATCTCCATCACCACCGTCATCACGATGCCGAACCAGATCAGGTCAAAGCCTGCTTCGCGCAGCGGCGGCAGGATGATCGGCGCTGTCATCAGGATGATGGAAACCGGCGGCAGGAAGAAGCCGAACACGATCACCATGCATAGTATCACCGCCAGCAGCACCCATTTGGACAGGTGCAGGCTGACTACCCACGCGGCGGCCGACTGGCTGATGTGCAGGTAGCTCATCACGTAGGAGTACAGCAGCGACATGCCGATGATCAGTAATAGCATGGTCGATTCCTTGATCGAGGAACCAAGGATGGGCGACAAGTCCTTCGGCTTCCATACGCCGTAGATCACAGCCAGCAGCGCCATGGCCAGCAGCGCGCCCAGGCCCGCGGTTTCCGATGGGGTGGCGAAGCCGCCGTACAGCGCGACCATCACGCCGATCAGCAGCACGATGAACGGCAGCACGCGCGGCAGCATCTCCACTTTTTCTTTCAGCGTGAAGTGCTCGTCTTCCAGATAGGCCGATTTCTCGCCGCCTTTCTGGTAGATGTCCAGCGCCATGCGGTATTCCTTGCGGGCGCGGTACACGGCGTAACCGGCGAACAGCACCACCAGCAGGATGCCGGGGCCGATCCCGGCCAGGAACAGGCGGCCCAGCGACTGCTCCGCAGCGACCGCGTACAGGATCATGGTGATCGATGGCGGCAGCAGGATGCCCAGCGTGCCGCCCGCCGCGATGATGCCTGCGGCGAAGCCTGGCGAGTAGCCGCGCTTGCGCATTTCCGGGATGCCGGCCGAGCCGATGGCCGAGCAGGTGGCAGGCGAAGAGCCGGCCATGGCGGCAAACAACGCGCACGCAAATACGTTGGCGATGCCCAGTCCACCGGGGATCTTGTGCATCCAGGTGTGGATCGCCGAATACAGGTCGCGGCCGGCCGGCGATTTGCCGATGGCTGCGCCTTTCAGAATAAACAGCGGAATCGATAGCAGCGTGATCGACGCCATCTCTTCGTAGACGTTCTGGGTAACCGTATCCAGCGAGGATGCCGGCATGAAGAAGTACATAAAGCCGGTGGCCACGATGCCGAGCGCGAAGGCAATCGGCATCCCGGAAAACATCACCACCAGCGTGACGGCGCCGTACAGCGCGCCCAAGGTCAGTTCACTCATGCTGCATGCTCCGGTTTATTGGTGATGCGGGCCAGCGTTTGCAACAGCAGCTGTAAGGTCAGCAGCGTCATGCCGGCGGCCATCATGGAGTAGGGTATCCACAGTGGCGGTGCAAAAGTAGAGGAGGTGGTCTGGCCATCGACCCACGCTTCATGGAACAGCATCCACGACTTCCAGGTAAAGAAAGCGCAGAACAGCGTCGAGGCCAGGTCGACCACGAACAGGCGGATCGCGTTCACGCGGCGCGGCAGCAAGCCCGCAATCGCTTCAATGCCGATATGGCCGCGATGGTACTGGACGTAGGCAGTGCAGAAAAAGGTCACGCCGACCAGCATGAACACCGATGCCTCGTCCTGCCAGTCGGTCGGCGCCTTGAAGAAGTAGCGCGACACCACTGAATAAGTCAGCACCAGCGCCGTCAGCACCAGGGCGATCATGGACAGCACCATGAGCGCGCGATTGAGCTTGTCCAGCCACGCCGTCAACAAGGCGATGACAGCGTTGTCCGGCGGCGCCGGACCGCGCGATGGCGTGAGTTCGACGCCGTGACTCACAGGGTTTTCTCCGCCAGCTTCAGCAGGTTGGCGCAGCTTGGATTTTTCTCGCTGTAGTCCTTCCATGCGGTGGCCTTGGCGATGGCCTGCCATTTTTTCAGTGCGGCCGGGTTCATATCCACCACCTTGGAACCGGTCTTCTGGTAGACGTTGGCGACTTGCTGGTCGTCTTCCTTGGACGATTTGAGCGCGAAGGCTTCCAGTTCGGCGCCGACCGCCAGGATCAGCTGCTGCTGGTCCTTGGGCAGACGGTCGAAGATGGAACGCGACATCATGAGCGGCTCCAGCATGAACCAGTAGGAACCGGCGCGCGCCGTGGTCAATGCTTTCGATACTTCCTCAAGCCGGAACGAGATCAGCGAAGTGGAGGAGGTCAGCGCGGCTTCCATCGCGCCGGTCTGCATGGCGGCGTAGATTTCGTTGGATGGCAGCGTGACCACGGCGGCGCCGGCGGCTTTCAGCATCAGGTCCATCTCGCGCGAACCGCCACGGATTTTCATACCCTTGGCATCGTCCGGGTCCACCACCGGCTTGCCGCGCGAGGCCATGCCGCCGCCCTGCCAGATCCAGCTGACCATCACAATGCCCTTGTCGTACAGGATGCGCGCGAGCTCCTTGCCCACTTCCGCATTCTTCCAGCCATAAGCCTGGTCATATGACGTCACCAGGCCAGGCATCAGGCCGATATTCACTTCCGGTACTTCGCCGCCCGCATACGACAGCGGCACCAGCGACAGGTCCAGCGCGCCCTTGCGCATGGCGGAGAACTGGGCGTTGGTCTTCATCAGCGAGGAGCCGGGATAGACCGCGAACTTGAGCGCGCCCTTGGAACGCTTCTCCACTTCGGCGGCAAACATGCGGGTCAGGCGGTCGCGGAAATCGCCCTCGGTGAGGGTGCCGCCGGGGAATTGGTGGGAAATCTTGAGCGCGGTTTGCGCCCAGGCTGGTTGCAACAACAACGGGCTGGTGGCCAGAGCGGCGATGCTTGCCAGAGCGGACCTGCGGGTAATAGCAGTCATACTTTCCTCCAAGGAGTTGATGTCCGGAAATATTATCGATATCGCATTCGATATGCAATCTTCTTTTTCGTGTATACAAGAATAGCGGTTGCGAATACATTGTCAAGCGATATAATGTGACCATGACTACTCACTCCGCCACCTTGCGTGAACAAATCGAAGAGATGATCGCTGTCGGCGAGCTCAAGCCGGGGCAGCATCTGGACGAAACCGAACTCGCCACGCGTTTCGGTGTGTCGCGCACGCCGATCCGGGAGACGCTGATACAGCTGTCCTCGATGGGGCTGGTGGTGATCCGTCCACGGCGCGGCGCCATCGTGGCCGAGCTGGGACCGCAGCAGCTGGTGGAGATGTTTGAAGTGATGTCGGAACTGGAAGCGACCTGCGGCCGCCTGGCCGCGCGCCGCATGACGCCGGCCGAGCAGCAGGCCCTGTTGGCCGCGCACCAGGCCTGCCAGCAGGCGCTGGAAGCGCAGGAGCCGGATGCCTACTACTACAAGAACGAGGTATTCCACGAGGCGATCTACGCCGGCAGCCATAACCAGTTTTTGATCGAGCAGACGCGCGCGCTATATCGCCGCCTGCGTCCTTACCGCCGCCTGCAACTGCGGGTGCGCAATCGCCTGGCCAATTCCTACAACGAGCACGATGGAGTGGTGAAAGCCATTCTGGATGGCGATGGCGAGCTGGCCGCGCAGCTGCTGCGCGAGCATGTCATGATACAGGGCCAGCGCTTCTCGGACCTGATGGCGTCCCTGCCGCAGCTGGCCGCGTAAGGCTCAGGCCTTGGCCGCGCCGCGCATCAGGCGCACCGGCTTGGACTGCGGCTCTTTCGACGGCAGCATGTCTTCCAGCGTCTGCTGGTCCAGCACCGTCAGGAAGGCCTTGGTGGCGTCGTTCAGCGTGTGCTTCAACTTGCAGTTGGGCGTGAGCGGGCAGGTATCGCTGGCGCGGTCGAAACACTCGGCCATGAAAAAGTCCGTCTCGGTGGAGCGGACCAGCGCACCGATATTGATGTCCCTGGGTTCCTTGGCCAGCCGCAGTCCGCCATTGCGGCCGCGTACCGTCTCCACCAGGCCGGAGAGACCGAGTTGATAAACCACCTTCATCAGGTGATTCTTTGAAATCACGTGCAGATCGGCGATGTCCTGGATGGTTACCAGTCGGTCCCGATTGGCTGCCAGATAGAGCAGCGTGCGCAATGAATAATCGGTAAATGAGGTCAGGCGCATTCGGTGGTTCAGGCTTTGGCGGGTTAATCTTTTATTTTACATGCTTGAGCGTGAACTTGCGTACCGAAGCATTTCCGGCTTTGCGCCAGACTGGCGCAATATCGAAGGAGGCCTTATGGATAATGAAGATGCACGCCGCCGCTTCATCAGCGAATTGTGGCAGCGTTTCGAGCAATTGCAGGCGTGGGCGGTAGAGAACTGGCCGGATCAGGAGCATCCGCTGTCGAGCGCGGATTTTGTCGAGTCACGCAAGGAGATACTGGGGTTGCGCAATCCGTCGCAGGCGCCGGCCGGCCAGCCGGCGGACCGGGAGCCGGAACAGGGCGGGGCGCAGTATGTCGATCTGAATCCCGCGCCCTGGCCCTGATTATTCGTGGACGACCGGCTTGCCGGTCTGCGCCAGCATCCAGGCGATAACGCTGAGAACCAGGCTGGCGAGCACGCCCCAGGCCAGATTGAGCGCACTGTCGAACAGCAGCGGCGCCACCAGGCCGGACACCAGTGCAAACAGCAGCATCTGGATGAAGGACTGCATCGACGCGGCCAGGCCGCTGTTATTCGGGAAGTATTCCAGTGCGATCAGCGACAGCGGCGTCATGGCCAGCGCCAGGCCGAACGAGTAGATAAACAGCGGCATCACCGCCCACGGCACTTCCGCCACAAAGAAGCTGTTGTAGGCGACGTTGATGACGCCTGCGGTAATCATCACCGCAAAGCCCAGCCACACCTGTGCTGTGCGCGAGAACTTGTGTGCGAACTTGCCGGACAGCGCGGAGCCGATCACCATGCCACTAATCAGCGGCACGAACATCCAGGCGAATGCCGTCTCCGGCAGGTGCAGGATATTCATGACGAAATAAGCGGCGGAACCGATGTACAGCGCCACGCCCGCAAAGCACATGCCGACAGCAACCGCCAGCAGCAGGAAGTGGTGGTGGCACAGCACCTTCCAGTAGTTTTTGGCGATCACGCCCAGGTGGAAGGGATGACGGTCCTTGACCGCCAGGCTTTCCGGCAGCGCGCGGTACACGGCCAGTAGCATCAGGATGCCGAAAGCGCTCAGGAACCAGAACACCGAGCGCCAGCCGAAGCTCACTTGCAGCCAGCCGCCCAGCACCGGCGCAATGGCGGGCGCCAGGCCAAACACCATCATGATATGCGACAGGATCTTTTGCGCGGCGGCGCCGGAAAAGCGGTCCTGCACGATGGCGCGGCCCACCACCGAACCTGCGCCTGCAGCCAGGCCTTGTACGATGCGGCAGGCCAGCAGCACGCCGATGGATGGCGCCATCGCCGCCACGATCGAGGCGGCGATATACAGGACCAGCGAAATGATAATCACCGGACGGCGGCCGAACGAGTCGGACAGCGTACCGTAAAACAGCATCATGAACGCAAAGCAGAACAGGAACATCGACAGCGTCTGCTGGATCAGCAGCGGGCTGGCGTTAAATGCCTGAGCGATGGCCGGGAAGGACGGCAGATAGGTGTCGATGGCCAATGGACCGACCATGGAAAGGCCGGCCAGCATCAGCGTCAGCAGAATATTCATGAATAGCGTATTGTTCGTTGGACCCGGCATTTTACGCGATATGCGGATGCCGCATAAGAAACGCTGAAAACCTTCGTTCGTGTAGGCGAGCGCAATGGTTAAGCTGTACAGTGGGCGACTACGTCCACGTTTTCCGAATTCGAGACATTATGACTATAGATACTTTTGACGCGGCGTCCGTCAAACCATCGCACTGGAACCTGGCCAGCGTGATCGAACAATTGCGCGTATCGCGCGAAGCTACCCACAACATCCGCCACCATGGCCGTGTGCGCGAGCTGCCGTCGCGCGAGGCGCTGACCACCATCGTCAACGGCTTGCAGGCGGCGCTGTTCCCCACCCATTACGGCCGTCCCAACCTGACCGACGAAAGCATCGACTTTTTCGTCGGCGATACCCTCAATACGACCTTGAACCGGCTGGCGGAGCAGGTACGGCGCGGCCTGCAGTTTTCGGCGGAAGAGGCGATCCCGGATGAGGAGGCGATGACGCGCCAGGCGCACGACATCACACGCAGCTTTGCGGCCAGTCTGCCCGAGGTGCGGGCCTTGCTGGTGTCTGACGTGCTGGCGGCGTTTTCCGGCGACCCGGCGGCGACCTCGGTGGCGGAAATCATGCTGTGCTATCCGGGCACCATCGCCATCCTGTACTACCGCCTGGCGCATAGCCTGCACCAACTGGGTTCGCCGTTCCTGGCACGTCTGATATCGGACATCGCACATTCATCAACCGGCATCGACATCCACCCGGCGGCGCAGATCGGCGCCAGTTTCTTCATCGACCATGGCACCGGTGTGGTGATCGGCGAAACCGCGATCATCGGCCAGCGCGTGCGCCTGTACCAGCATGTGACGCTGGGCGCCAAGCGCTTCCCGGCTGACGAACAGGGTGTGCTGATCAAGGGCGTGCCGCGCCATCCTATCGTTGAAGACGATGTGGTGATCTACGCTGGCGCGACGATCCTGGGCCGCATCACCATCGGCGCCGGCTCCACCATTGGCGGTAACGTGTGGCTGACGCAAAGCGTGCCGCCAGCCAGCAACGTCTCGCAAGCGCAGATGCGCAACGACTGAGTGTGCGCGCCGTTCTGTTCTAACGGCGGTTGCGGCCGAATAGCTGATGGCGCAGGGTGCCAGGGCTGTAGTCGCGCTGGTAGCGGCCGCGCTGCTGGAGTTCCGGCACGACGAGGTCCACCACATCGCGCATGCTTTCATGGGCGACGGCAAAGGCCAGGTTAAAGCCGTCGATGCCGGTGTCGTCAAGCCAGGATTCAAGCTGGTCGGCGACCTGGCGCGGGTCGCCGACCAGCACCGGGCCGCGGCCACCGAGGCCAATGAATTCGGCCGCTTCGCGCACGGTCCACTTGCGGTCCGGGTCGGCCTGGCTGAAGGAGGCTAGCGCGGAGCGGCCGGCGTCGGAGTCGATGTATTCGATGGTGGCGTCCAGCGGGAACCTGCTGAAATCGACACCAGTCCAGCCAGATAGCAAGGCCAGTGCAGCCTCGATATCGATATGGCGCTTGTATTCCTCGTGCTTGGCGCGTGCCTCTGCCTCGGTGGGCGCGGTAATGATGAGGGCTTGGGCGTAAATTTTCAGATCGCCGCCATCGCGTCCGGCCGCGCGCACGGCGGCACGCAGGTCATCGGCATACTTCTTCACCACCTTTTTGCTTGGGCCGCTCACGAAAGTGCATTCGGCATGCTTGGCCGCGAATGCGGTGCCGCGCGGCGAGGTGCCGGCCTGGTACAGCAGAGGTGTGCGTTGCGGCGACGGCTCGCTCAGGTGGAAGCCCGGCACTTTGTAGAACCTGCCTTCGTGATTGATCGGATGGACGCGTGACGGATCGGTGTAGACGCCCCGTTCCTTGTCGTTGACTACCGCGTCATCGTCCCAGCTTTGCTCCCACAGCTTGTAGACGACTTCCATATACTCGTCGGCCAGGTCATAGCGTTCATCGTGGCTCAGTTGCTGGTTCAGGCCGAGATTGCGCGCGGCGCTGTCCAGATAACCGGTCACGATATTCCAGCCGATGCGGCCGCGCGTCAGATGGTCCAGCGTCGACATGCGGCGGGCGAAAGTATAGGGATGTTCGTATGGCAGCGCGCACGTGACGCCGAAGCCGAGGTGCCTGGTGACCTGCGACATCAGCGGCACCAGCGCCAGCGGATCGTTCAATGGCGCTTGCACGGCGTGGCGCAAGGCGGCATCGGCATTGCCCTGGTAGACGTCGTAGATGCCCAGTACGTCCGCCAGGAAGATGGCGTCAAACCGGCCGCGCTCCAGCAACTGCGCCAGTTCGGTCCAATGGTCGGGATCTGTGTAGCGGTGGCTGTTGTCGCGCGGGTGAGTCCACAGTCCCGGGGACTGGTGACTCACGGTGTTCATCTGAAAAGCGTTGAAGCGGATGAGTTTAGGCATTACTTTTCCAGCGCGAGCTGGTAGTCGGTCTTGGCGTAGTCGGTGAAGTATTTGTTGGTCAATTCCAGGAATTCACGCGAGCGGTAGGCGGCGGCGATATCCTTGGCAAACTGCTTGTCCTTGTCCGCCGTGCGGATGGCCACCAGGTTGGCGTAGGCTGGCGAAATTTTCTCCCTCAGCAGCGAGTCTTTGAGTTTCAGGCCCGATGCCACCGCATAGTTACCGTTGATGAAAGCGAAATCGACATCCTGCAGGGAGCGTGGCAGCTGCGCGGCTTCCAGCGGCAGCAGCTTGATTTTCTTGTTGTAGGCAGCGATGTCCCGTTCCGATGCCTTGAGCGGATCGGTTTTCTCGCGCAGCTTGATCCAGCCCTGCTGGTCCAGCAGCACCAGCGCGCGCGCCTGATTGGTTGGATCGTTAGGCAGGGCAATGGTGGTGCCGTCTTTTACCTCGTTGAGCGACTTGTGCTTTTTGCTGTAGATGGCGATGGGCGCAGTCGGTATCTTGATCAGTTCCGACAGTGCCAGCTTGTGATCGGTCGAGAATTTGTTGAGGTAGATGATGTGCTGGAAGACGTTGGCGTCCAGCGAACCTTCCGCCAGCGCGAAGTTGGGCTGGATGTAGTCGTTGAACTCCACCAGCTTGACCTTGTAGCCTTGCTTCTCAAGGATAGGTTTGATGCCCAGCTTGAGCTGGTCCGCATACGGGCCGGAGCTGGTGCCAATCACCAGTTCCTTGGGATCTTTGGCGTGGGCGGAGAAGCTGACGGCGGCGGCCAGTGCGGCCACCAGCAGGGTGCGGCGATTGTTCATGTATTTCCTTGTTTAGCGTTTGTCTATGCGTTTGGCGATGCGGTTGCCAGCGAACTGGATGACCTGCACCATCAGAATCAGGATGGCCACGGTGGCGACCATGATGTCGGTTTCGAAGCGGTAGTAGCCGTAGCGGATCGCGAGGTCGCCGATGCCGCCGCCGCCCACTACGCCGGCAACGGCGGAATAGGACAGGAAGCTGATCGACAGCACGGTCAGCGCCAGCACCAGGCCGGAGCGGGCTTCCACCAGCAGTACGCGCAGGATGATTTGCATTTCCGATGCACCCATGGCGTGCGCGGCTTCGATGACGCCGCGCGGCACTTCGCGCAGATTCTGTTCAACCAGCCGGGCGAAGTACGGCACGGCCGCAAACGACAACGGCACGGCGGCAGCCAGCGGGCCGATGGACGTGCCGGCGATGACGCGTGTGAACGGCACCAGCGCAACCAGCAGGATAATGAACGGGAACGAACGTACGGTATTCACCAGCCAGCCCAGTACCAAGGCGGCAGGGCGGTTTTGCAGGGACTGGCCGTCCGCGACCAGGAACAGCAGGATGCCCAGCGGTCCGCCGATCAGCAGCGCGGCGGACAAACCGATGCCCAGCATGAGCAGGGTCTGGCCCAGTGCTTCCCACATTTCAGGCAGCATGGCGGCGATAGCATTGGCCGACACGGCCAGCGAGGAAATGAGTTCAGACATGGATGCTCTCCGGCTGTGGCGCGATCACGGCCAGTGTGTTGGCGGCGCTGGCGGCGGCCAGCTCGCGGCCCAGGGCGGTCAGGCGCGGCCCCGCGAGCGTGGCGGCGTCGTCCAGCGCAAACTGTTCGGCGATGGCGCCGTTTTCAATCACGGCCACGCGATTGCAGATTTCACTGATGACGTCCAGCTCATGGCTGACGATCACGATGGTCACATCCAGGCGATGGTTGATGTCCTTGAGCGTGGCGAGCAGGGCGCGCGTGGTTTCCGCATCAAGTGCGGAAGTCGGTTCATCGCACAGCAGCACCGCAGGCTTGCTGGCCAGTGCGCGAGCGATGGCGACGCGCTGCTTTTGTCCGCCGGACAGCTGCGCCGGATAGCTTTCCGTCTTGTCGCTCAGGCCCACTAGTTCCAGGCAATCCGCCACCCGCGCAGCGATCTGCTGCTTGGTCTGGCCGCCGTGGATGCGCAGCGGGAACGCCACGTTCTCAAACACGCTGGCGTTTTGCAGCAGGTTAAACTGCTGGAAGATCATGCCGATGTTGGAGCGCGCGTCACGCAGGTCGCGCTTGGAAAGCGAAGTCAGTTCACGGCCATCGACCGTAACCGCGCCCGCATCCGGACGCTCCAGCAGGTTGATTAAACGTAGCAGCGTGGACTTGCCCGCGCCGCTCTTGCCGATCAGGCCAAAAATGTCGCCCTGGCCGACCTCCAGCGATACATCGCGCACCGCGTGGAAGTCACCAAAGGATTTGCTCGCATGTTCGATGCGAATCAGGGGGGTAGTCATCAGGAATAAGCAGTAGGTTCAGGCAGCGTACCGTCGAGTGCATAGCGTCCGAGGTCGCGGATTTTATAATCGACCGGATCGTGCAGCGTGTGCACGCGCGCATTGCGCCAGAAACGGTCAAAGCCAAATTTGATGGAGGTGGAACGGGCGCCCGTCAGCTCGAAGATCTCGCTGCTGACTTCCACGCCGGCGCGGTGCGACAGCACCTTGGCCTCGGCCACGGAAATCGCCAGTTCGCCACGCTGTTGCGCGGTGACAGCCGAGCCGAGACGGAACACGCGCTCCAGTTCCTGCGCCGCCTGGTCGGCCAGCACCGACGCTGGCCGCAGCTTGAGCCACAGCTGGCCAAAGCGGTGCTGCACCAGCGGATCGGCGCCGGCGGAGGCGACACCCGAGGCAAACCAGGGCCGCGCTTCTTTCGCCAGGTATTCGCGCGCCGCTTCAAAGGCGCCTTCGCCTATGCCCAGGTAGAGATTGGCCATAATCAGTTGCGCCACCTGCGAACGCAAGGTGGCTTGCGGCGTGGCCTGCACGCCTGGCGCTTGCAGCACCTGCGTGGACGGCAGCGACACCTGGTTGAAATGCACATTGCCGCTGTCGGTCTGCTTCTGGCCGAAGGCATCCCAGTCCGCCTGCACGGACACGCCATGCTGGCGTGCAGGGACCACGCCGATCAGCGCCGACTGGGTTTCCGCATGCCAGGCCGAGATGGTCAGCCAGTCCGAGCCCACGGAGCCGGACGAAAAACTTTTGATGCCGTCGAGCTGGAAGCCGTAGTCGGCATCGGTGGCGGTGGTGCGCTTGTCCAGCGGATTCAGTGCATTGCCCCAGAAAAGGTTCTGCTCCACGGTCTGCGTCAGAAGGCGGCGCTGCTGCTGGGCGTTGCCATACAGCTGGATGCCGGCCAGTTGCAAGTGGTGGAAGCCGAAGACATGCGCCAGCGCGCTGTCGGCGCGGGCCAGTATGCGGATCACCTGATAGACCGTCGGCCAGTCCGCGCCCTGGCCGCCAAATGCGGTGGGGATGGACAGGGTGAGCAGACCGGATTCGCGTATCCATTCGCGTTCCTGCGCCGCGTGGCCGCCGGCCTGGTCGCGGGTGTTGGCGGTCGCTGCCAGCCGTTGCGCCAGTTCGGCGGCAACGCTGAGCGGATTGTACGCACTGCCGTGCGACGTTTTTAATAGTGCTTGAGACATGGTATGTCCGTCGTCTTGGTATCGGTGTTTTTAGTATTGCATCCGCACCTAAACGCCGTACACGAAGAATTCCGGCTTTTGATATGCGAAAAACTCATGCAATGGTTTTCGCATATCGAAGCGTAAAACAATTCGTTTTGATTTCAATAGTGCAGATTTATTCTGGCAGCCACGATTAAAACAAAGGGACAGTACCATGAGCATTCTTCTCCTCAGCGGCAGCCCGGCCGCACCTTCCAGCACCGGCCGGTTGCTGGATCACGTTGGCGACAAGCTGGCCGCGCTCGGCCACCGCCGCAGCAAATTACAAGTCCGCGACCTGCCTGCCAAAGCCCTGCTGCATGCAGATTTCACCGATCTGGCCATCAAGCGCGCCGTGGATGCGGTGGCTGAAGCAGAGGCGATCGTGGTGGCGACGCCTGTTTATAAGGCGTCCTACACCGGGATCCTGAAGGCCTTCCTCGACCTGCTGCCGCAAGATGGCCTGAAAGACAAGCTGGTGCTGCCACTGGCCACCGGCGGCAGCCAGTCGCACATGCTGGCGCTGGACTATGCGCTGCGCCCGGTGCTGCAGGCGCTGGAAGCGCGCCAGGTATTGACCAGTATTTACGCCACCTCGCAGCAGCTGACCTGGAATGACGTCAGCGGCCTGACGCTGGACCAGGCGATTGCCTGGCGCGTGCAGGATGGCGTGGACGCCTTGTCCGCCGCACTGAACGTGCTGCGTCAGCAGGCGGACGATGTATTTGTGACGCAGGCGCAGCCCGTGCGTCTGGCGCGATAAGGAGGCGGGATGAGTATTGACCAGAAACGCGCGGCACGCCGCCATACCTTGGGCTTGTTGTTTGCGGCGGGCGTGATGGCGGCCGGCGGCGCGCAGGCGCAGTCCGCGGCCAAACAGGAAGTCCGCATCGGCTATCAGAAATACGGCACGCTGACGCTGCTGAAAGGACGCGGCACGCTGGAACAGCGCCTGGCTTCCCGCAACGTCACCGTCAAGTGGACGGAATTCCCCGCCGGCCCGCAGCTGCTGGAAGGGCTGAACGTGGGCAGCGTGGACTTTGGCACGGTGGGCGAGGCGCCGCCTATCTTTGCCCAGGCGGCTGGCGCCAACCTGGTTTATGTCGGCAATGAGCCGCCGTCGCCCGGCAGCGAAGCGATCGTCGTCCCCAAAGACTCCAGGCTGCGCAGCCTCGCTGACCTGAAGGGTAAAAAGGTGGTGCTGAACAAAGGCTCCAATGTGCACTATCTGCTGGTGAAGGCGCTGGAAAAAGCCGGCCTGGGTTACAAGGATATTGACGTCGTCTATCTGCCGCCAGCCGATGCGCGCGCCGCGTTCGAACGCGGTAGCGTCGATGCATGGGCGATCTGGGACCCGTTCCTGGCCGCAGCCGAAAAGCAGCTGAATGCGCGTGTGCTGGCGGATGGCAAAGGCCTGGTCGCCAATCACCAGTTCTATCTGGCCTCGCGTCCATACGCAGAAAAGAACAGCGATATCGTCCGCATCGTGCTGGAGGAAATCGCCAAGGTAGACGAGTGGGGCGCGAAAAATCCGAAGGAGGTCGCGCAGATCCTGTCGGCGCAGATCGGCCTGGAAGTGGATGTGGTGGCGCTGGCGGCATCGCGCTACAGCTACGGCGTGAAGCCGATCACCAGTGAGGTGCTGGAGCAGCAGCAAAAGGTTGCCGATGCCTTCTCGAATCTGAAACTGATCCCGAAACCGATCGTGGTCAAAGATGCACAGCTGCCGGCCAAACAGCTGGCAGCGCAATAAGGAATCAAGATGTCTCTGAATTTGTTCTGGTTTATCCCGACCCATGGCGACAGCCGCTACCTCGGCACGTCGAAGGGCGCGCGTCCCATCGATGCGAATTATCTGAAGCAGGTGGCGGTGGCCGCCGACACGCTGGGCTACGACGGCGTGCTGCTGCCGACGGGCCGCTCGTGCGAAGACGCGTGGGTGGTGGCGTCGTCGCTGATCCACGTGACGCAGAAGCTCAAGTTCCTGGTGGCGATCCGTCCGGGCCTGACCACGCCGGGGCTGGCAGTCCGCATGGCGTCCACCTTTGACCGGCTGTCGAATGGCCGCCTGCTGATTAACGTCGTGACCGGCGGCGACCAGGGCGAACTGGAAGCCGATGGCCTGTTTGCCGATCACGCCAAGCGCTACGAAATTTCGGATGAATTCATTCGCGTCTGGCGCGCTTCGCTGTCGGGCGAGGGCGGCGACAAGGGTTATGATTTTGAAGGCAAGCACATTACCGTCAAAGGCGCGAAAACGCTGTACCCGCCGGTGCAGAAGCCTTATCCACCGCTGTACTTTGGCGGCTCTTCCGAGCCTGCGCATGAACTGGCAGCGGAGCAGATGGACGTCTACCTGACCTGGGGCGAGCCGCCAGCCGCCGTGGCGGCCAAGCTGGACGACATCCGTGCGCGCGCTGCCAAACATGGCCGCACCGTGAAATTCGGTATCCGGCTGCACGTGATCGTGCGCGAAACCAGTGAAGAAGCCTGGCGTGCGGCCGATGAGCTGATCAGCCACCTCGATGACGAAACCATCGCCAAGGCGCAGGCCGCGTTCTCCAGGATGGATTCGGTAGGACAGCAACGAATGGCAGCTTTGCACGGCGGTCGCCGTGACAAGCTCGAAGTATCGCCCAACCTCTGGGCCGGCGTGGGACTGGTGCGTGGTGGCGCCGGGACCGCGCTGGTGGGCGACCCCGAAACCGTGGTCGCACGTATCAGGGAGTATGCGGACCTGGGTATCGAAACCTTCATCTTCTCGGGCTATCCGCACCTGGAAGAGTCGTACCGCTTTGCGGAGCTGGTGTTCCCGCTGCTGGGCAAAGGCAAGGATCATGGCGAGCAGTCGCTGACCGGTCCTTTCGGCGAGATCATGGCCAGCGATATCGTGCCGAAAAAGAAGGCTGCATAAGATGAAGAAGCAAAGCCTGTGGGCGCCGTGGGTGCTGCCTGTGCTGCTGATCGCCGTGTGGCAGCTGTCGTCGCAACTAGGCTGGCTGTCCAGCCGCATCCTGCCGGAACCGTGGGCGGTCGCCAAGGCTTTCTGGACCCTGGCGTTGTCGGGCGAGCTATGGGTGCATCTGCGCACCAGCCTGTGGCGCGCGGCGAGCGGCTTTGCCATCGGCGCCGGTCTGGGCCTGCTGCTTGGCCTGCTCACCGGCAGCTTCCGCCGCGCCGAGACACTGCTCGATACCACGCTGCAGATGGTCCGCAACATCCCGGCGCTGGCCTTGATACCGCTGGTGATCCTGTGGTTCGGCATTGACGAAACGGCCAAGCTGTTCCTGCTGGCGGTGGGCGTGTTCTTCCCCGTGTATCTGAACACCTTCCACGGCATACGCTCGGCCGACCAGGGCCTGATCGAAATGGCGCGCAGCTATGGCCTGTCTGGCTGGCCGTTGTACCGTGACGTGATTCTGCCAGCCGCGCTGCCGTCGATACTGGTGGGCGTGCGCTTCTCACTGGGCCTGGTGTGGGTGCTGCTGATTGTGGCCGAGACGATTTCGGCGCAGGCGGGCATCGGCTATATGACCATGAACGCCCGCGAGTTCCTGCAGACTGACGTGGTGCTGGTGGGGATATTGCTGTACGCCTTGCTGGGCAAGGCTGCTGATCTGCTGTCGCGCGGGATGGAGAAGCACTTCCTGCGCTGGAATCCCGCTTACCGTTAAGGAGAACGCATGTTCATATCCACCGCTTTATTCGATACGGGGGCACTGCCGCGCGAAGGCGCTGCGTGGACGTCGGCGCCGCCTGCGCGCCGCCAGGGTGTGGCGCTGGAACTGGATAGCGTCAGCAAGTCGTTCGGCGCACGCAAGGTGCTCAAGGACGTTCAGCTGGAGCTGCATGCGGGCGAGTTTGTCGCCATCGTCGGCCGCAGTGGCTGCGGCAAGAGCACGCTGCTGCGCGCCATCGCCGGCCTGGAGACGGCGGATGAAGGCAGTATCGCCGTTGGCAAGGGCAGTATCGGCGCCAGCATCCGCATCATGTTCCAGGAAGCGCGCCTGCTGCCGTGGAAGTCGGTGCTGGAGAACGTGGCGCTCGGTTTGCCACGGTCGTTGAACGCAGCGGCAGCCACGCTGGCCACGGTCGGCCTGGCGGAGCGCGCCGATGATTGGCCATCGGAGCTGTCCGGCGGACAGCGCCAGCGCGTGGCATTGGCGCGTGCCTTGCTGCACGAGCCGCAGTTGCTGTTGCTGGATGAGCCGTTGGGTGCGCTGGATGCGCTGACCCGCATCGAGATGCAGCAGCTGATCGAGTCGCTGTGGCTGGCGCGCGGTTTCACGGCGGTGCTGGTCACGCATGATGTACAGGAGGCTCTGGCGCTGGCCGACCGCGTGGTACTGATCGAGGACGGCCGCATCACGCTGGACCTCAAGGTTGACCTGCCACGTCCGCGTGCACGCGGCAATGCGGCGTTTGCCGCGCTGGAGCAGCGCCTGCTGGGCCGCATCCTGCACCAAACTCCCGCCGACACGGCCATTGCGGCCTAAGCTGCCCGTTCGCTGGCACCGGCCATCTGATACTCCGGCAGCGCAAGCGCATCGGCCTTTGGCGCCAGAAATTTCGCGAGCAATGGCTTGAAAATGGGCGTATCCGCCATGCGCAGCAAGGCATGGCCGATTGCGATACCGGTGCGTGAGTGCGGAGAGGCGAGGCGAGGCGCGAATGTCGGCACGTCCTGCGCCTGGTCTACATAGGGCCGCATGATCTTTTCATAAGCGGCGAACGCCTCGGTGTGGCTGTCATGGCGTCCCAGTTCGCCCGCCAGTACATAGGCGCCGCACATGCCCAGACTGGTGCCCATGCCGCTGATCGGCGAAGCGCAATAGGCGGCGTCACCGACCAGCGCGATGCGCCCCTTGGACCAGCGCGCCATTTTTACCTGGGAAATCTGGTCGAAATACAGGTCCGGGGTGTCGTCCAGCGCCGCCAGGATGCGCGGTGTCTCCCAGCCCAGCCCCTTGAACTTTTCCTTGAGCAGCTGCTTCTGTTGGGCGAGCGGCAGCTTCTCGTATCCACGCGGTGGCTCCTGGAACGACAGCAGCGCGCGGGTCGTGCCCAGGTTGTCCGGGCGGAGGCAGACACACAAGCCGCCTGGCGCATTGAACCAGCGCATCTGGTGGGCGTCGCCAGGGCCGCGCGGAATGGTGAAATAGGCGGTGTACAGATCAAACGATCTCCGTTTGACCTCGTCACCAAACACCAGCTTGCGCGTGTGGGAGCCGACGCCTTCGGCGGCAATCACGAGATCGAACATTGCGACGCTGCCTTGTTCAAAGCGCACCTGCACCCCGTCGGCTTGTTCTTCAAGCGCGGCGATACTGTCGCCAAAGCGGTATTCCACCTTATCCCGGCTGTGCTCGATGAGCAGCTTCGCCAGTTCGCCGCGCAAAATTTCAAGCTCGGCAATGGGGCCGTTGCCGTCATAAGCCTCTACCCCAATCTGGGCCTTGGTACGATTGCGTTCGTCGACGAAGGTGATGCCATGCTCATGGGTAGTCTTGGCGCGGATGGCGCTTTCAAGTCCCATGCGCTGGGCGACAATTTTGCCGGCGCCCCGCACGTCGATCGTCTGGCCGCCGTCGCGAAATTCCGCCGCGCGTTCGACCACGGTGACGTCCATGCCTTGCCGCGCAAGCCAGTAAGCCAGGGTTGGGCCAGCGACACTGGCGCCCGTGATCAGAATTTTTCGTTGTTTCATTATTGGTCTTCCTTTGCCTTCCCGGCAAAACTATGCGTTGACACGGCATCCCGGTAAACGTTGATGACCTGTGCCAGGAACAGGTGGATGGTCTTCCGGTCATTTGCCGACAAGGCGCCCAGGACCTCGTCGAGCTGATTCAACATGGGGGCGATATGCTGGTAGGTCTGTGCAACGGATGCCTGCACGGGGCGCACCAGCACGCGGCGCTTGTCGTTCTGCTGCCGCTCTCGCACGACATGGCCGGCACGTTCAAGGCGGTCAATCACGAGCGTGATGCCGGCCGTTGTGACGGACAGCCGCGATGCCAGTTCGTTGGGCGACAGCGGGCCATCGGTGATGAGCTGCTCCATCAACGACAGATCGGTCTGGTTGATGCCCATGGCGTTGCCTAATTGCTCGGCCACTTCGCGCGTCAGTACGGCGACCTCTTGCAGCTGCCGGCCGATCGGGTCGCCTGCAATGTGCAGGCCGCGCGGATCTTCCGCAGGAAATGCTGTGGTTTGAATCGGTTTGTCATCCATGGTTAGCCTCAACGTCAGGGTTTGCAGCGGTAGGGAAAAATAAGGTCACGCCAATAAAGGCAATGAGTATGATGGTTTGAACGGTCAACGCCGCGCTTAACGCCGAGGCCGGGGCAACGGCCGGATTCGCCAGGAAAAATGTGCTGCTGAACACGGCAACACCCACCGAGGCCGCCACGGATTGCACGGCAGAGAGTACGCCGGAGCCTGAGCCGATCTGTTGGTCGTCGAGCGCTGCCAGAATGATGCTGAACAGCGCCGCAATCACCAGGCCTGCGCCGATGCCGCAGACCAGGATGCCTGGCGCCACCTGCCACGCGGAAAACGCGGTGCTTGTACCCAGTTCAAATTTCAGCAGCACCACCCCGGCCAGTTGTACCACAGCGCCCAGCTGCAAGACCTTGCGGCCGAAGCGCGCCGCCAGAACCGCGCCACTGAGCGTGGCGCCGCATGCCGTTCCCACTGCAAAGGGGAGGCTGGCAATACTCGCCTCGCCGGGTGTGAATCCATGACCAATTTGCAGAAACAGCGTCAGCACCAGCTGCATGCCAACCAGCGAGCAAAAGAAGAGTGCGATGCCGGCCAAGCCGGCGGTATAGGCCGGTTGCTGGAAGATCGACGGCATGACCAGCGGTGTCCGTCCGGACTTGACGATCGAGGACTGGCGGACGACAAACAGCGCGAAACCCACCGCAGCCGCGCCGAGACAAGGCCATCCCCAGTGTGGCCAGCCTTCGCCGCCGCCCAGTGGCAGGACGATCAGGACCGAGGAAGCCATCAGGATCATGGTGCCGATCACGTCAATCTTGAGCGTAATGTCACCTGGGCGGTGGGGCAGGTAGCGCCAGGCGACGGCGAAGCAGACGATGCCAATTGGGATATTCATCAGGAACACGGATCGCCACCCGAGATCGAAGAGATTGGCCTCGACCAGTGCGCCGCCCAACACCGGTCCAAGAATGCCTGCCAGGCCCAGGACCGGGCCGAATATGCCAAATACTTTCGCCAGGTCCGGACCGCTATAGTTTTCCCGCAACAGCCCCAGGCCTTGTGGCAACAGCATGGCTCCGGCCAGGCCTTGTAGCAGGCGCAGCGCAATCAGGAAGGTCATGGTCGGCGCCATGGCGCAAAGCAGGGAGGCGATGGTGAATGCGGCAAGTCCATATAAAAACATGGGGCGCCGGCCGAAGCGGTCACCCAGCCGTCCGCCCAGCACCAGGCCGGCACCGAGCGTCAAGGCATAGCCGCCTATTCCCCACTGCATCTGGGCGGGCGTGGCGCCTAGCGACGCGATCAGCGCGGGGCCGCCGACGTTGACAATGGTCGATGCTGCCAAGTCCATTATTTCGGCCACGATCATGACCACCAGGATGGGCCAGCGTGGTGTCAAGTTGGTTCTCATTGAAAATAAATAGCTAAGTTAGTTAGTGAATTGAGCGGCGATCTTACGGGTTGAGCGCTGGGGTGTCAAGCAAAAGCGCTTGCAGGCTGCAGTCTTTACCCCTGGGATAGCACGGCACCGGCCTTAAGCCAGATACCTTTTGCGGGGCAGGCCGCTATCATAAGGGCATGCGGATATGATCGATTTTATCGATAATAAAGCGGTAAATAATTCGTTTTACAACTTGAAATGGCGCGAGCATAATAGTCCGTACACGAACAATTTTTGTTCCCACATTAGGAGTTTCTAAATGAAAAAAATCGTTGCCCTGCTGATCGCTGCTGGTATCTCGCTGACCGCTGCTGCCGCTCCTGACAACTTCTCGTCGGACGCCAACCACACCTTCTCGAGCTTCAGCTACAGCCACTTCGGCTACTCGACCCAGCAAAGCCGCTTCAACAACACCACCGCCAAATTCACGCTGGACCGCGCGGCCAAGACTGGCTCGGTGGAAGCGACCATCGATGCCAAATCGGTAGACACCGGCTCCAAGCTGTTCGACCAGCACATTCAGGGCGAAGATTTCCTGGACACCGCCAAGTATCCAACCATCACCTACAAGTCCACCAAAGTGAACTTCAAGGGCGACGTACCAGCGACGGTTGAGGGCAACCTGACCCTGAAAGGCGTGACCAAGCCAGTGACCCTGACCATCACCCACTTCCAGTGCATGGATCACCCGATGATGAAGAAACTGGCTTGCGGCGCCAATGCCACCGCCACCATCAAGCGTACCGAATTCAACGCCGGCAAATACGCACCGCACGTGGGCGATGACGTGACCCTGTCGTTCGCTATCGAAGCACTGAAAGACTAATCCACGGGAACTGGGCTCGCCTCAATTCTCTGACACTGCCGGCGCGGCACTGAACACCGCGCCGTTTTTATTTTCCAGGAGTAGTTATGAAGTTGAAGCAGCCCGCAATTGCGGTGGCGCTCGCCTGCGCGTTCTCCGCCCACGCAACCGACCTGATTATCACCAATGGCAAGGTCGCGACCATGACCAAAGAGGGCGCCTACGCCCAGGCGCTCGCCATCACCGACGGCAAGATCGACGCCGTGGGCAGCAATGCCCAGATCCTCAAACGCAAATCATCCAATACGCAAGTCATCGACGCTGCCGGCAGGACCGTGATTCCCGGCCTGAACGACTCGCACCTGCACATCATCCGTGAAGGCTTGAACTACAACGCCGAGCTGCGCTGGGATGGCGTGACCTCGCTCAGGCAAGCCTTGCAGATGCTGAAGGAGCAGGCCGCGCGTACACCGGAAGGCGGCTGGGTGAAGGTGGTCGGCGGCTGGAACGAATTCCAGTTCGAAGAGAAGCGCCTGCCGACGCTGGAAGAAATCAATGAGGCGGTACCGGACAAGCCGGTATTCCTGCTGTATCTGTACGGCCTGGGCTTTTTGAACCAGAAGGGCATTGAAACGCTGGGCTACAACGCCGACACCAGGTTCAAGGACGGCGTGGTGGAGCTGGGCGCAGACGGCAAACCGACCGGCAAGCTGATCGCCAAGCCGAACGCGATGATCCTCTACACCACGCTGGCAAAGACGGGCGCGCTGTCGCGCGAGCAGCAGCTCAATTCCACGCAGCAGTACTACACCGAACTGAATCGCCTTGGCCTGACCAGCGCGATCGATGCGGGCGGCGGCGGCCAGGCGTATCCGGATGACTACGCGGTCAGCCTGGAGCTGGCCAGGAACGGCAAGCTGACGGTGCGTACTTCCTATTATCTGTTTGCGCAAAAGCCTGGCAAGGAGCTGGAAGATTATCAGCGCTGGCTGACGCAAACCCATCCCGACAAGAATGACCACCTGTTCTACGCCAACGGCTACAACACCGAAGGCGGCGGCGAGAACCTGGTGTGGAGCGCGGCGGATTTCGAAAACTTCCTGGAGCCGCGCCCGGACATGCCGGCGCAGATGGAGAGTGAGCTGGAGCCGGTGCTGCGCCTGCTCATCAAGAACCGCTGGCCGTTCCGCATCCACGCCACTTATGACGAGAGCATCGACCGCGATCTGGCCGTGATCGAGAAGGTGAACAAGGATACGCCGCTGAGCGGCCTGCGCTGGTTCTTCGACCACGCGGAAACCATCAGCGACAAGCAGTTGGCGCGCGTGAAAGCGCTGGGTGGCGGCATTGCGGTGCAGGACCGTATGTATTTTCAGGGCGAGTTGTACTGGAAGCAGTACGGTGCGCAAAGCCGCCAGATGCCGCCGATTCAGAAAATGCTGGCCATGAAGATTCCAGTGGGCCTGGGCACGGACGGCACGCGCGTTTCAAGCTATGGCCCATGGCCGTCGATCTACTGGGCCGTGACCGGCAAGACCGCTGGCGGCCTGAAGATCTGGCGCGACCAGGATGTGCTGAGCCGCTATCAGGCGCTCAAGCTCATGACCCAAGGCAGCGCCTGGATGAGCGGCGAGGAAAAGCTGAAAGGCACGCTGGCCAAAGGCCAATATGCTGACATCGTCATCCTGCCGCAGGACTATTTCACGATGGACGTGGAGAAGATCAAACAGCTCGAATCCAGCCTGACGATTGTGAACGGCAAGGTGGTGTATGCCGCCCCCGAGTACTCGCAGTTCGCTCCGGCCAGGCTGGAGGTGCAGCCGGACTGGAGTCCCGTGAAGCATTACGGCGGCTACCAGAACAAATAGTCAGGCGACGAACCAGCCGATCAGTGCGCCCGCAGCCAGCAGCCACAGCAGGTGGATGCGGGTGCGCCATAGCAGCAGGCCTGCAGTGAGCGCGATCAGCCACAGTGGCCAGTCGGTCGCCGGCTTGTCGTTGCTGGCGGCGAGTATCACGCCGACCGACACCATCAAGCCCACCACCACCGGCGCCATGCCTTGCTTGAAGGCGCGTACGCCCAGCAGCTCGCGGTTGCGGTGTCCCCAGCGTGCGGCCATGTAGGTGAGCGTGGTCGCGGGCGCCAGAATGCCGAACATGGTGACGGCGACGCCGGCCAGCGCAGCCGCATAGCTGCCGGCGTTCAGGCCCACATTCCAGCCCATCAGCGCAACGAACAGCACATTGGGGCCGGGCGCCGCTTGCGCAATCGCGATCGAATTATTGAATTGTTCCTGCGTCAGCCAGTGGTGCTCCACCACCAGGTAGCGGTGCATTTCAGTGGTGGTGGAAATCGCACCGCCAATCGACATCAGTGACAGCAGCATGTAGTGACCGAACAGACTGAGCCAGTCACTCAAGCTCAGTACGATGTGGAGTGGCGCTTCGTTCATCATGCCGGCGTTCCCTTTAGTTTGCGGTAGGTGAGTACGCAAGCTGCGCCGCCCAGGATGAACAAGGTGTAGGCCAGGGGAAGGCGCAGCACCAGCACGGACACCACGCACAGCGCCGCAATCAGACCCGTCAGCCAGCGCGGCAGCGGATGCGTGCGCAAGGCGGTCGCCAGCTTGAGGCCGGTCGCTGCGATCATGCCTGCCGTGACGGCGGCCATGCCGCGCAAGGCGCCTGCCACGCCGGGATGGTTGCCATACTGCGCGTACAGCACGGCCAGCACCAGCACCACCAGCAGCGGCACGCACAGCATGCCGGCCAGCGCTGCCAGCGCGCCGCGCAGGCCGAAGTAGCGGTCGCCGATCATCAGCGAGAGATTGACGACGTTGGGGCCGGGCATGATCTGTGCGACCGCCCAGTCTTCAATGAATTCTTCCGGCGTCAGCCACTTCTTGCGTTCGACAATTTCGCGCTGGACCACGGCCAGCACGCCACCAAAACCTTGCAGTGCAAGAATGGTGAATGACATGAATAAATCCAGCAGGGAGGCAGGACGGGGGCGGGCGGCATCGGAGGTCATACCACATTATAGAACGGGGTGACTTTAATTGCGGAATGATGGGAGGCTGATATTGACTTTGTCTCATCGTCGTCCATACTCCCTGAGCGCATCACCGATCGGGCGGCAGCCCTCACTCTCACCAAGGATCATGATGAACGTTATGCTAGTCCAAAGCCTGGAATCAGCGCCTCCCACCTTGCTATTCCAGCAGCGCCGCGATGAAGAATGCAGTGCCGTGGTCGAACGCGGCATTACCGTGCAGGACAGTTTCAATACCGTGTGTGCCATCGAGTACTTGAAATCGCACAACGTCAATCCGAAAGTGATCGAACGGGTGCTATTACACCCGGATCAGCGCCGAAAATCCTCGCATTGATATCTGCGGCCTGCGTTTACTTATGCACAAATCATGTTGACAAGAATTTTTTTGAAAAGTTTTCTTGTTACAATCGAAGACCTTGCAAGCTATTGATTTTAAAGGCGATTGTTTTTGCCTGTTGGATGGGCAGTTTGTCGGAAACCGCGCCGTTACAGGCCGTATGCGTTGTCAATGGGGGTATATCCACATAGATATCCACAAGTATTGTGGATATCCCGAAAAACGCTTATCAATCCGTGACTTAAGCGAAACTTAAAGTGGTTTTTTCAGCGCCTGCAGCACGCTACCGACGATGATGGCGCCGCCATTGTCGCCGGTGACGGTAATCCGCAGGCGGACTTCCTGGCCATCCTTGCGCCAGGTGCTGATCACGTCGGTCCAGGCTTCACCTTCCTTCAAGGCCTGCAGGGCGTCCGCCAGCTGGTCTTGCGGGTAGGGCTGGGTGTGCAGCAGGTGCGGGTCGGCGCCCATCAGTTCTTCCCGGCTGAACTGGAAGACGGTGCAGGCCTTGTCGTTGACCGAGCTGATGCGGCCGTGTGCATCCAGCGTCATCATCACCGCGTGCTGGTCCACCGCAGCGAGCAGCTTGCGCGCCTGATCCAGCTCGGCCTGGATCGCCAGCGTATGCTGGTGCGCGTCCTCCAGCCCGGCATACGCGCGCAGCGAGGAAATCACGGTGGTGAACAGCTTGCGCGTGGTCAGGTCGGTCTTGCACCAGAAATCGTTGATGTCGTAATCGAGGATGATGCTGTGCTCGAGCGCCTGGCCCGGCTGGCCAGTGCGCAGCACGATGCGTACCAGCTTGTTGTGCAGGCTGTCGCGGATCTGGCGTGCCACCTGCAGGCCGGCATCGCTGGTTTCCATGATGACGTCGAGCAGCACCAGCGCGATATCCGGCGTATTGCGCAGCACATTCAGCGCTTCCTCACCGCTGTAGGCATGCAGGAAGCTGAGCCGGCGACCCTGGAAGCAGGCATTGCTGAGCGAAAATTTGGTGACGACATGCACATCCACGTCATCGTCCACAATCAGCACGCGCCATGGCGGCGGCGCCGGAGCTGCATTGGCGGCGTCCGTCCTGGTCTGGTTGGCGGGCTGTCCCTCGTCTTCAATCATCCAATCGGTATCGTCGTCGTTCTGATTCATGCATCATCCCAGGGTAAGTCGAAGAGGCCGAGCTCCAGAGTGACACTATTCCTCGCCAGCACATTTGTCAAAGAATTCGCAGTGCAGCGAAACAACGGGCGTCATGCTACCTACTTATGCACATAAAATTTATTTTCAAGCGGCGAAAAAGCCGCCAGTTGGCGACTTTTTAATTTTTCTAAGTTGTTGATTTTATGTGATAAAAAATCTGCCTGTGGATTAGGCAATTTGTTGTTCTGCCCGCCGTTAAAGGCGTTCTCAGCTGTCAAGAGGCGGTTATGCACACGCTTATCCACAGTTGGTGTGGATATCTGAAAAATCCACTTTAGATACGCTGACTTATCCCTTGTTTCTGAGAAAAAGCTTGCGCTATGTCTTCCGACAGATGGCGGCTCATCAAAATCAGGAATACAAGCAAGGCATGGAGCGCCAGTGCGAAGGTGATGGCGACGTTGGCCTGGGCACCTGCCAGGGCGGGATAGGCCAGCACGGCAATGGCCGGCGAAAAGCCGTAACGGTCTGATTTAAGTAGTTGCTTGGCGTCGAGTCTGGCCCAGGCGACAATGCCGATGCCAAAGAAGGCCCAGCCAGCCGTCTGGTAGTCGAAGTTGCCCAGCACAAAGGCCGTCAGCAGGGCAATGGCGCTCAAGGGCAGGGGAAGATTCTGTAGGCGTTTCATGATGTGCTCTCGTATGCGTTGGAACGTGTGGTCAGAATAAAGCCTGGGCTGCCATTGGTAAATTTTATTGTTCCTATCTTGTCGATAGATTTTAATATTTTGTTTTTTCATCTATGATGTGAGGATGGCAAACCTTTTCCGTATTTTCTGCCTGTTAGCTCTGCTGATTGGCGCTCCCGGCGCCTGGGCATTGGACAGCAAAGTTACCCTCAACGATTACCACCATGACATCTGGACCGGCAAGGACGGCGCGCCGGGTGAAATCTCCAGCATGGCGCAAACGGCTGACGGCTGGCTGTGGATGGGTAGCAGCAACGGCCTGTACCGGTTTGATGGCGTGCGCTTCCGTCGCTTCGAGGCCTTGTCGGGCGAGGTGGCGCCCCAGCGGCCCATCACGGCGCTGACTGCGCTGCGCAACGGCGACCTCGTGATTGGCTACATCTACGGTGGCATCAGCGTGCTGAGCAAAGGCCATCTCACGCATTCGCCGTCCATGCTGGGCGGCGCGCTGCTGGGGCCGGTATCGAGTGCGGCCATGGACCAGAACGGCGTGTTGTGGGCTGCCACCGGCCATGGCCTGCTGCAGCTGGCGAACCATGAATGGCGCAATGTCGGCAAGGCGCTGGGCGTGCCGCCGGGGCGCGTGTCCAACCTGATTATCGATCAATACGATCAGATCTGGCTGGCGGCAGGCCAGCAGTTGCTGATGCTGGCCAAGGGCGGCCAGCGTTTCCGTACCGTACTCAGCGGCTACGGCGTCACCAATCTGAGCGAGTCGCCGGATGGCCGCCTGTGGCTGGACACGCATGACAAGCTGGTGCCCGTGCCGCCCCAGCATCGCGGCCCGGACAAGCCGCGCCCGGCATGGCTGGCGCAGTCGGAAGGCCAGGAAAATGGCTTGTTCGACCGTGACGGCAATTACTGGATGCTGGCCTGTCCCGGCGTCTGCCGCAGCGATGGACTGGGCAGCGGGCTTGCCACCATGCTCACGCCGGCCGCGCATCCCGATAGCCGGCTGGATCAACCATGGCAGCTCAGCAGCCTGACGGGCAACCTCCTGTTTGAAGACCGTGACGGCAGCATGTGGGTCGGCACGCAGGCCGGCGTCGAGCGCTTCCGCAACAACCGGCTCACGCAAGCGCGGCTGAATGGCGGCGAGCGCTTCCTGAGCTTTGCGCGCGACAGCAACGGCCATGTGCTGGCCTGGGCCAAGCCCACGGGCGAGATCTGGCAACTCAGCAAGGACGCGCCGGCGCGCGTGGTCGAACGCGGCGCGGCCGGTAATTTCGGTGTGCTTGGCAACGCGGCCGATGGCGCGCTGCTGGTGGCCGGCGTAGACCATATCGAACGCCGCTATGCGGACAAGACCGAGCGCATCGCCTATCCGCCCGACCCCGACAAGCCATCGGGCGATGTGCCGGTGACGCGCATCATGGACGACGGCCGCGCGCTGTGGGTGACGATCTCCCGCCGCGGCACCTTCCGCTGGCACGATGGCCGCTGGCAGACACAGGCCGAGCTGGGCCTGCCGCCGGGGATTTTCTTTGCCGCGCCGGGGACGCCGGGCGCCATGTGGTTCGGCTATAACGATGGCGTGGTGCTGCATTTCGATCAGGGCCGTATCACGCGCTACGCGCCGCAGGGCGATCACGATGTCGGCGCCATCACCTTCCTGCATGGCGGTGACGAGGTGATCGCTGGCGGCAGCGCTGGCCTGGCGGTGCTGCGCGGTGGGCAGTTCCGCCGCATCGGCGCGATCGATCCGGAGGTGCTGTCGCGCGTGTCCGGCATGGTGATCGCTGCCAATGGCGATCACTGGTTCAACGGCGGCAAAGGCGTGGTGTCTGTGCGGGCGGCCGACTGGCAGGCTGCCGTGTCCGCGCCGGACAAGCCGTTGAAGTATGTGTTGTACGGCGTGCTGGATGGCTACCCCGGCTTTGCCGCCACTGCCATCCGCTTGCCCAGCGCGATTGCCGACGCCGATGGCCAGCTGTGGTTTGCCGGCGTCAGCGGCATCGCGCAGCTGGACAGCACGCGCGTGTATCCGGCGCCTCATCCGCCGCAGGTGAAGATAGAGACGCTGGTGGCGCAAGGTAACCGCTATCTGGACTTTGCGCAGCCGGTGACGCTGGCCCCGGGTACCACCTCGTTCCGCATCGAATACACGGCGCTGAGCTACACCATGCCGGAAGGCCTGCGCTTCCGCTATCGGCTGGAAGGCGTGGACGCCGATTGGCAAGACCCCGGCGCGCGGCGCGCGGTCTCGTACACCAATCTGGGACCGGGCGATTACCGCTTTCGCGTCGCGGCGGTGAACCAGTTCGGCCAGTGGAACGATGAGGAGGCGTCGATCGCCGTACGCATACTGCCGACCTTCACGCAGACGCGCTGGTTCTACGCCTTGTGTGCGCTGGGCGTGGCCGGCGTGCTGTATCTGTTGTATCTGTTGTGGCTACGCCAGGCCACCATGCGCTTCGCCACCCGCATGGCGGAGCGGGAGCGCATCGCGCGCGCCTTGCATGACAGCTTCCTGCAAAGCGTGCATGGGCTGACGATGAGCTTCCAGACGGCGCTGAGCGGACTGCCCGAGGATTCGGTGGTGCGCCAGAAAATCGAACGCGTGCTGCTGTTGGCGGACAAGGTGATGGAAGAGGGGCGCGATGAAGTGCAGGATCTGCGCTCCGGCGCCATGGGAAATGGCGATCTGGCGCATGGACTGACCTTGGTTGGCGAGGTGCTGCAGGAGTCGCATGGCAGCGTGTTCAGCCTGCGCACGGCCGGCACGCCGCGCACGCTGGAAGCGCAGGCAGCCTGCGAGGCGTACAGCGTCGCCCGCGAAGCCATCATGAATGCGTTCCGCCACGCGCAAGCGAGCACCATCCAGGTGGAGCTGAACTATGGCGACGACCAGTTCATGGTCCAGGTGCTGGACGATGGCAAGGGCATCGACGCTGACGTCATCCGCAACGGCCGCACAGGCCATTGGGGCCTGACTGGCCTGTTCGAACGCGCCGCCCGTATTGGCGGCCACATCGCCATCGATCACCGCGAAGGTGGCGGAACGCGCGTGATGCTGACCGTGCCCGCGGCTTGCGCCTATGCCGGCCAGGCGCGCTGGAAGCGTTATATACCGCGCTGGCTTAGCCGATAGTCGCCAGCACTTTGCGCACGGCGCCATGCGCCATCACCAGTTCAGGGCCATCGTGCAGCAGCGCGTTGTATTTTGCGCGGAATGCCTGGTCGCCTTCCTCGCAAGGGCCGATCAGCATTTCCAGCGACTGGCGGAACGCTTTTGCCTCCTCGGCGCCGATCTCCGCCTCGTCTTCCAGGCGTTCGTCCAGTTGCGCCATCAGGCCGGACAGCTTTTGCAGCCAGGCGAAATGCGGATGGTTGGTAATCAGCTGCAAATGCTCCAGCGGGCTGCCGGCAGCGCCAAAATACTGGGTTTCCAGATGAATCAGTTGCTTGTGCAGGTCGCGCAAGGCGCGCTGCAAAGCGGTCAGTTGGGTGTGTTGGGTGCTCATGGTAGATCCATCTTAGCAGACGCGCGATGCGCGAACAGCCTATATTAAGATGAGTAGTTTTTGCCTGGCGCGCGCCCTAAGATGAGGGTTCCTTTTACACCATATGGAACCCATCATGAGCAATCCTAAATTAGAAGTCCTGACCCCGAAAAACAGCCAGCTGATCTTCATTGACCATCAGCCGCAAATGGCTTTCGGCGTACAGTCGATCGACCGCCAGGTGTTGAAGAACAATACCGTGGCCTTGGCCAAGGCGGCCAAGGTGTTTGGCGTGCCAACCACCATCACCACCGTGGAAACCGAAGCCTTCTCGGGCCACACTTACCCTGAACTGCTGGACGTATTCCCGGGCCAAGACATCCTGGAACGTTCGTCGATGAATTCGTGGGACGACCAGAAAGTGCGCGATGCGCTGAAAGCTAACGGCAAGAAGAAAGTCATCGTGGCTGGCCTGTGGACGGAAGTCTGCAACACCACTTTCGCCCTGTGCGCGATGCTGGAAGGAGATTACGAAATCTATATGGTGTCCGACGCCTCGGGCGGCACTTCGAAAGAAGCCCACGACTACGCCATGCAGCGCATGATCCAGGCCGGCGTGGTGCCGGTGACCTGGCAGCAGGTGCTGCTGGAATGGCAGCGCGACTGGGCGCACCGCGAAACCTACGATGCGGTAATGGCCATCGTGCGCGAACACTCGGGCGCCTATGGCATGGGCGTGGACTACGCCTACACCATGGTGCACAAGGCGCCGGAGCGCACCCACAGCACCCACAAGGTGCTGCCGGCCGTGCCAGCGAAGTAATCAGAAGACGCTGAGCAGGCCACGCCGGGCCGCCACGGTGGCGGCTTCCGTGCGGCTGGCAACATTGAGCTTGGCCAGGATGTTATTGACGTGGAATTTGACGGTGCCGACTTCAATATCGGCACTGCGCGCGATCATCTTGTTGCTCTTGCCGGTGGCCAGATGCGTCAGGATTTCCAGCTCGCGCCGCGACAGCTGGCTGGCGGCCTTGCGTTGCGCCAGCTTGCTGGCCACTGCCGCAGGCAGGAATTGCTGGCCGCTGGCCACCGTGCTGATGCAGTCGAGCAGCTGGTCCGAGCCGCCGTCTTTGAGCAGGTAGGCCTTGGCGCCAGCGCGCAGGCCGCGGTAGACATCTTCGTCACCCTGGTAGGTGGTGAGGATGACGATGCTGGCGCTGTCGTCAAACGCGCGGATTTGCTCGATGGCCTCGACGCCGTTCAGGCGCGGCATGCTGAGATCGAGGATGGCCACGTCCGGCCGGTGTTGCTGATACAAGGCCACCGCCTGCACGCCATCGGCCGCCTGTGCGACCAGCCGGAATTCCGGCATGGCGCCGAGCAGGGAACTGAGGCCCGCCAGTATCAGGGGATGATCGTCCGCGATCAGGATCGAGATGGGGTCCATACGGTGTACTCCTTGAAACTCAGGTGAAAAGCGGTGCCGTGCGGCTGGACTGTGGTGGTCCAGATTTGACCGCCGTGGGCCTGGACGATGCTGCGGCAAATCGCCAGGCCCATGCCAGTGCCACCCGGCTTGGTGGAGAACAGTGGTTCGAATATGCGTTCTGCCAGTGCGGCAGGGATTCCGGCGCCGCTGTCCTCGATGCTGATGCGCAGCGCACCATCGGCCAGCAGGGTTTTCAGCGCCAGCGTGCGCGGAGCAGCGCTGTCTTTCAACGCTTCGATGGCGTTCAGCAGCAGGTTCAATATCACTTGCGCCAACTGGACGCGGTCGGCCGTGAGCTGGTACGGCACGGCTGCGTAGTCTTCGGTCATGGTGATGCCGTGCTGGCGCAGTTCACCGCGCATCAGCTGCAAGACCTCGCGCAAGGCATCTTCGACGATGAAGGTGCTGCGCTCGGGCGCCGCCTGGCATGCCATGCCGTGCAGGCTGCGCACCATGCCGGCGGCGGCCGTACTGGCTTGCATCACCACGCGCAGCGCGGCCCGTGCCTGCTCCAGGCGTGGCGGGTCCTGCTCCAGCCATTTCATGCAGGCTTCTGCGTTGATGGTCACGGCGGCCAGCGGCTGTTTGACTTCGTGGGCAATCGATGCCGCGAACTCGCCCAGCGCGTTGAGACGCGCCGGGCGCAGATCGGGTGAGGGCGGAGGACTGGCCATACTGGGCTTTACATGATGGTTACGCGAGCAGACATCATGCAGCAGTTGGCGGCCAGCGAAAATCCAGCATAGTTGTCATGGCTGGGTCACCCGATCGGGTTAGTCCCCGGGCAGGCTGGCACCCGTCCAACCACAGCTCTACCTAAAGGCGGAGGCGCTTACCAGCGATATACGGCTGAAGCGATGGCCTTGCGCGGTTCGCCATAGAAGCAGCGGTAAGGGCAAGCGGTGATGAAGGTCTTGTCGCTCACGTTGCTGAGATTGAGCGCGAAGCGCCATGGACCGGCGGTGTAGCTGGCCATGGCGTCGAACACCGTGTAATCGCCGCCACGGTAGTCGTGCCATTGGCTGCTTGTTTCGCCGACATAGCGGGCGCCCGCGCCCAGTTTGATCTGCGGCAGGCCGAAAGCAGCGAGCGATGCATCCCCCCAGACCGACAGCTGATTGTAAGGAATGCCGCTGACGCGTAATCCCGCCTGTTCCGGATACAAGGGACCGGCTTTGGTGGTGCGGACATCGGTGTAGGTGTAGGCGGCAATGATTTGTGCATTGCGGCCGATGCGGCCTTTGGCTTCCAGCTCCACACCGCGCGAACGCACCTCGCCCTGCTGCATCTGATAGCGGGGATCGGCTGGATCGTCGGTCAGTACATTGGTTTGCGTGAGCTGATAGGTGGCGGCGGACAGCATCAACGCGCTGCCCCTTGGCTGGTAGCGGATGCCAGCTTCATATTGCTCCCCGCGCGTCGGCTTGAAGCGGCTACCGCTGCGGTCTATGCCAGCCAATGGCGCGAAGGACTGGCTGAAGCTGGCGAATGGCGCCAGGCCGTTGCCGGCCAGGTAGACAGCGCCAACGCGGCTGGTGAACGCCGAGCTGCGCTCATTGTCGACCGTGCACTGGCTTTGGTCGAAATAATTACACTGCTTCTGGCGCACCTTGTCCTGACGGCCGCCCAGCAGCAGTACCCACTTGCTGGCTATTTTCATCTGGTCCTGGAAGTACAGGCCCAGTTGGCGCGTGGTGGTGCGCGTCGCGGTGGATTGCTGGGGCTCGCCTATCGGGCCGCCATACACGGGTGTGTACAGGTCCAGCGGGCCGACCGCGCGGTCATAGCGCAAGGTGGCCCATTTCTGCTCGGCGTAATCGATGCCTATCAGGCTCTTGTGGGCGATGCCTGCGCTTTGCCAGTCATATTGCAGGGACGTGTCCGAGGTGATGCCGGAGCTGTGTTCTTTGCGGTCCTCGCCATAGCGTTCCTCCACCGAGCGCTGATCTTCGCTGAGGTTGAACGGAACGGAAATGGCAGCCCAGTCCTGGCGCATATTGTAGCGGCGCAGGCTGTGATGCAGTTTGAGCTGATCGTTAAACGCGTGCTCAAACAGATAGCCGAGGGAGAAGCGGTCAATGTGATAGTGGTCATAACCCGGCTCGCCAGTAAAGCGCCTGCGCGGAATGGGACCGTTGACGTTAGGCGCCACGGTGCCTGCCGCCGGCAGGCCGTCGCCGCTATAGGCAGTGCGGTCGCGCTGGTATTCGCTCAACAGGGTCAGACTGGTACTGGCAGAGGGCTGCCATGTCAGCGCGGGCGCGATGTACGCGCGGTTGTCAGGGATGAAGTCAATCGCAGTATCGCTGTCGCGTTTCAGCCCGGTCAGGCGGTAGGACCAGGTACCATCCTGGGACAGGGCGCCGGCAAAATCGGCCGCCACCTGCTTGCGTTTGAACGAACCCAGTTCCACGTTGATTTCGCGTAGCGCTTCCGTGGTAGGCCGCTTGCTCACCGTGTTGACGACACCACCCGGTTCGGCGGCGCCGTACAGGATGGAAGAGGCGCCTTTGAGCACTTCCACCCGCTCCAGTCCATACGGCTCCTGCTGGCCATCAAAACGGTTGCTCTGGTAGCGCGTGCCATCGCGGAATGAGGTCGGGATCATAAAGCCACGCAGCATCACCTCGTCGCCGATGCGCTCGACGTAAGGTGCGCGGGCGCCGCCGATGGCGTAGGCTATGGCGTCGGTAAGGTTCTGTGCTTTCAGCGTTTCGATTTGCTCGGCACCGATGACGGTGATGGATTGCGGTGTTTCGGCAATCGCGGTATCGGTCTTGGTCGCTGTTGCGCTGCGGCTGGCCGCGTAACCCATTACCGCGCCTGTGGCCTTTTCCTGTTCTGCGGTGACAAGTACTTGTGGCAGGATGGCGCTGCTGGGCGCTAGGTCGGCCGCACGGGCGGCGCTGGTCAGCGTAAGCGTGAAAAGAAGGCCGGCAAGGCCGGCCTGGAATGCGGTAGATGGAATTTCTCGCGGGGACATGAAGGGCTGTCAAAAAGTGTCTGGAACTAGGCAGACGTTCCAGCGCCCCATTTGTTCAGGCAATCCTGAAAAGTGAATTCACGCAGCGCGTTGAGAAGCCCCGGGCGGAAATTGATCGAGGGAGATAGAAAACCGGCGATGGTTGCCATCGCCGCATCACCGACCGGTTTAGTCTTTTTGCAGGAAGGCCAGCAGGTCGGCGTTCAGCTTGTCCTTGTGGGTGGTCGGCAGGCCGTGCGGCGCACCTTCGTAGACCAGCAGCGTAGCATTCTTGACCAGTTTGACCGCTGTTTTGGCTGAGGCGTCGATAGGGACGATCTGGTCGTCGTCGCCATGCACGATCAGGACCGGTACATCTATTTTCTTCAGGTCTTCGGTGAAATCGGTTTCCGAGAATTGCTTGATGCAGTCGTAAGCATTCTTGATGCCGCATTGCATGCCTTGCAGCCAGAACGTATCGCGCACACCTTGCGATTCCTTGGCGCCCGGACGATTGTAGCCGTAGAACGGAATGGTCAGATCCTTAAAGAATTGCGAACGGTCTTTCAGCACGCCGTCGCGGATGCCGTCAAAGACCGACATCGGCAGACCGCCCGGATTGCTGTCCGACTTGACCATTTGCGGTGGTACGGCGCCCACCAGAACGGCCTTCTTTACGCGTGCGCTGCCATGACGGCCGATGTAGCGGGCGACTTCGCCGCCACCAGTGGAGTGGCCGACCAGCGTGGCGTCCTTGATATCGAGCGCGTTGAGTAGCGTGGCCAGGTCATCGGCGTAGGTGTCCATGTCGTTGCCGTTCCATGGCTGGCTGGACAGGCCGTGGCCGCGGCGGTCATGGGCGATGACGCGGTAGCCATGGCTGGCCAGGAAAATCATCTGGTCTTCCCAGGCGTCGCCCTGTAGTGGCCAGCCATGGCTGAAAACCACGGCCGGGCCGCTGCCCCAGTCCTTGAAGTGAATGCGGGTACCGTCTTCTACGGTGACGCTGTCGATCGTCAGTTTGCTATTGCTCATGGGGGCTCCTGTATTCCTGGGTGAGTGAGTAGGGTACTGCCCATGCAGTGTAAGCACCGCACGATTGGATGGCTCCTGCCAAAAGTCCAGTTCTGGCTTAGGGCTGAGTGATGGGTGACTCGTCATAGTTAAGCGGCAGCCATTGGTACTCGCCTTGATGCCGGCGGATGTGGCCCAGGCCGGGGAAGGCAATGTGGGCGGCGGCGACGATCCAGTGCTTTTCTGCTGCCTTCTGCAGCAGCATCGCGCGCGTGGCCTGTGCATTTGCTTCGCTGCTATCGTACTTCACGGTGGCGGCAGGATGCGGCAGCTGAATCGGCGCGACGTGCACGATGTCGCCCCAGATCAGTAACTGCTGGCCGCGGCTCTGGATCAGATAGCTGGCATGGCCGGGGGTGTGGCCGGGAGCGGGCAGGGCCTCGATCCCGGCTTCCAATGGGCCGAAGGCCCGGTAGGGCTGGAAGCGGCCGGCGGCCTGGTATGGTGCAACGGCAGCCTGCGCCGCATCAAAAAAGGTGGCAAGCAAGGCTGGTGCCCTGGCCTTGTTGTCCGCTGTCAGCCAGTAATCCGCTTCCGTTTGTGACAGGCGCAGCACGGCGTTCGGAAAAGCGGGTACGCCGCCGGCGTGATCCTTGTGCAGATGGGTGAGGTAGATTTCATCGACTTGCTCCGGCTGGTAGCCGGCTGCGCGCAGATGTGCCACCAGCTTGCCGCAGCAGTCGCCATACAATGCGCCGGCGCCGGTGTCGACCAGTATCAGTTTGCTGCCCGTATTGATCAGGAAAGCGTTGATGGAGCCCTGGACTGGCAGCGCAAGATCGGCGTCCGCCAGTTCCTTGATTGCCTGCTGCGGTGTGATGTTGGTCATCACGGTATCGACCGGGAACGGATGCGTACCGTCCGACAGCGCAGTCACTTCAAAGTCGCCCAGCATGATGCGGTAATAGCCGGGTGCCTGATGCTGCGACCGGGGTGCGGCAGCGTAGGTGATACATGGCGCGAGCGGCGCGGCCAGTACGCAGGCCAGCAGGAAATACTTCAGTGTCAGTTTCATGGCGATCCTTGTGCTACAACGGGAGTCACCGATGCTAGCGGAAAGCGCCTCGCCGCGCCCCGGCCGTAAGACCAGCTTCGGCATAAATCATGCGGGCCGCAGATGGTGGCGATGCCGGGTTAGTGCACTATTTCACATTGGCCGCAACACAGGTCAGGCACATAGTATTTTCAACTGGTCGAGTTGATCGAGGAAACGTTCAGCGGCGACAGCGGGCGGCCATGGCTCCCACGCAGTGCCGCCATAGATGGCTTGCAGCGGGTCGTCACTCAGCGGCGGTACCGTGATCTTCAGCGTCTGGCGGACTTCCTGTGCCGACCAGCCGGCGACATGTACCGCTTCGCTGGCGGCGGCCAGGCGGTCGGCGAGTTTATGGGCGGCGTGTTCCTTGACCGTCCAGCGCGGCAGGCCGTAGCGCAGGAAGACAGCGGCTTCCAGTTTCTGCGATAGCGTCTTGAAGGCGTCGCCCATGAAGGGCTTGAGCGGCGAGACGCAGTCAAATCCCAGCAGGCCTTCCTCCGCATCATGCAGCAGTTCGCGCAACGCGGACAACGGCGCCAGCGTCAGGCCGGCAGACTGGCAGGCCGCAGCGCGCACATGCATCACGGTCAGCGAGTGCTGCGCTACTGACAGCGGCAGCGGCCAGGCCGAATGCCCGCCCCAGCGATAGGTGCGGGCCAGCCCCAGTGCAAGGTCGCTATCGTCCCAGTCAAAAGGTGTGGGATCGAGCAAATCCAGCCGCCGTCCGGACGGCATGCGCACCCAGGCGCGTTGTGCTTGGTGGTCTCTGGCCATGGCAAATTCTACCTCGAAAATCGTTATTTATTTTAGGCAATAGTGCCTGATCTGAAATACACTGAGGGATTACCGACTTCTCTTTCCCGCAACGCCATGGCGACCAGACCTTCCTATATTTATCAGGGCGGCTCGGTGATGATGCACTCACCGCTGCAATTGAAGAATTCCGAGATGTACGGCTTTTTCGTCAAAGGCGAACTGGCCAAACTCCAGGCGACGCTGGACGATACGCTGAACGCCGTCGCCGGCCAGCGCATGACGTTCAAGGCGCTTTCGCCGTATGTGCTGATTACTTTCACGCGCGTGAATCACGCGGATTCCGCCGCCCCGGTGGACCATGCCAAGGGCTGGATCACGGAAATCGACATCGTCACCTGGATCATGGTCGGCGCGATGGATGAAGAGGGCGAGCTGGCCCACATCTACTACTACCCGGCGCACATCTTCGTGGACGATGCGATGGCGCTGATTAATGGCCGCGAGCTGTTCGGCTATACCAAATACCTGTGCGAGTACGAGATCGACGCCAGTCGCTGCGCGCTGTCGGCCAAGGGCTTCCACCCGTTTTCGCCGGACACCAAAATCGCCATGCATCCGCTGCTGGAGGTGAACGCCACGCAGGCCACGGACGGCGAGCGTGAAGTCAGCAGCATCTTCGACATCATCGAGCAGGCGATTGAGCTGTTCCTGTCGATCCCGGACTTCTTCAACATGGACGTCGCGGGCTGGGAAGACATCATCTCGCTGCTGCGCAATCCGCGCATCGACCAGATCTTCCTCAAGCAGTTCCCGGACAGCGCCGGCCTGAAGGCGGTGTACCAGGCGATCCTGGCGGCGCCCGCCACCATCGAGAAAATCCACAGCGGCAAAGTACTGGGCTATGAATACGAGGCCGTGCTCCATGCCTTCGACAGCTTCCCGCTCAACGACACGCTGGGTCTGAAACTGGGGCCGCAGCAAGCCATCCTGCCGTACTACCTGAATTTCGATTTCACCGCGCAGCCGGGTGAAGAGCTGGTGGACAACTCGTCGATCGCGCCGCAGAAGATTGCGATACTGGGCGGCGGCGTGGGCGCAATGACCACGGCCTACCATCTGAGCGACCAGCCGGGATGGCAGAACAACTACGACATCACCGTCTACCAGCAAGGCTGGCGCCTGGGCGGCAAGGGCGCCAGCGGGCGCAATGCCAAACTGGGACAGCGCATCGAGGAACACGGACTGCACATCTGGTTCGGTTTTTACGCAAATGCCTTCAAGATGATCAAGGCCGCCTATGCGAGCCTGGACCGCCCGGCCGGTTCGCCGCTGGCGACCTGGCGTGACGCCTTCAAGCAGCATGATTATGTGGCCCTGTCGGAGCAGGTGGGCGACCAGTGGCATAACTGGTCGATCGTGTTCCCGACGCTGCCGGGCGAACCGGGCGAGGGCGATGAAAAGATCACGCTGTGGCAGATGGCCGTGGCCATGGTGGGCTGGATCGAGAAGTGGATACGCAGCCTGGATAAGCTCACGAAGGAGATGGAACTGCCGCCGCATCCGCACCACACGGGCGTGATTCCGGACTGGCTGTATCACCTGGCGGAAGGCGTGACCTCGTCGGTGCACGAGCTGCTGGATGATGTGTCGCTGCTGGCCAGTGCGCTGACCGGCATGGTGTTCAATATGGCGGAAGATGCGGACCCGGGCCAGCATCTGGCGCTGGCGGGCGCACTGGCGGGTGTGCGCGGCAAGCTGCATTCGCGCTACGACAAGCTGATCGCCAATGCCAACGGCGATGTCGCGGATGATATCCGCCGCCTGTTCATCTGCCTGGACCTGGGCATTACGGTCATGAAGGGCGTGTTTGAAGATGGCGTCATCAAGCATGGCTTTGATGTCATCAACGATATCGACTTCCGCGACTGGCTGCGCAAGCACGGCGGCGACGAAGCACTGTGTGTGAATTCGGCGCCAGTGCGTGGCTTCTACGACCTGGTGTTTGCCTACGAAGGCGGCAACTTCGACAAGCCGAATGCGGAAGCGGGCACGCTGCTGCGCGCGATGGCGCGTATCGGCCTCGCTTACAAGGGCGGCATCATGTTCAAGATGCAGGCGGGGATGGGTGACACCATCTTTACGCCGATGTACCAGGCCTTGCTGGCGCGTGGCGTCAAGTTCAAGTTCTTCCACAAGGTGGAGGAGCTGGTGCCGGACGGCAGCCAGATCGGCAGCATCCGCATGACGCAGCAAGTGGCGCTGGCAAACGGCAGCTACGATCCGCTGGTGCCGGTCAAAGGGCTGGACTGCTGGCCGAGCGAACCGCTGTACGGCCAGATCGACAAGGCGCAGGCGGCGCTGCTGCAAGCGAAGAATATCAACCTGGAGTCGCATTGGACCGACTGGCCGCAAGTGTACCGCGAGGCGTTTGACCAGGAACTGCCGGTGGTGACGTTGCAGCGCGGCGTCGATTTCGACCAGGTGGTGTTTGGTATTTCAATCGGCTCGCTGCCGGTACTGTGCCCGCAGTTGCTGGCGCAAAGCCCGGCGTTGCTGGCCACGTCCGAGAAGGTGCAAACCGTGGCGACGCAAGCCTATCAGGTCTGGCTGGACAAGGACCTGGCGCAGATGGGCTGGTCGTATCAGCCGGATGGTCAGCAGCCGGTGCTGAGCGGCTTCACCGAGCCTTACGATACCTGGGCGCCGATGGACCAGCTGCTGGTACGCGAAGACTGGCCGGCGCCGCTGGACCCGCGCAATGTGTCCTACTTCTGCAGCGCATTGCCGGTGGAGAGTTATCCGCCAGTCAGCGATCATGGCTTCCCGGCGCACATGGCGGAGGTGGCCAAGGCTGGCGCCATCAGTCAGCTGGGCAAGGAGATCGCTTCGCTATGGTCGGCGGCCGGTCCGTCCGGCGCGTTCCCGTGGCAGTGGCTGGTGGATGGCAGCGAGGCCACCGGTGTACAGCGCTTTGATGCGCAATACTGGCGCGCCAATGTCGATCCGTCCGAGCGCTATGTGATGTCGGTGGTGAATTCGACCAGGTACCGCTTGCGCACCGACCAGTCGGGATTCTCCAACCTGTTCCTGACCGGCGACTGGATCAAGACTGGCCTCAATGCGGGCTGCGTGGAAGCGGCCGTGATGGCAGGCATGCAGACTTCGCGCGCGATCAGCGGCTATCCGGCCGTGATCGAGGGCGAGGTGGATTTCTAAAGCTGCTTGTAAAAGAAGGTGGTGCCGCAGTAGGCGCCATCTGGCATCAACGCGTAATTGGGCACGACGCCAACCGCTTGCCAGCCGGCGCGCTGATACAGGCGTTCGGCGTCGCCACCGGTGACAGTGTCCAGTACCAGTACGGTTTTGCCTTCTTCCCGGGCGGTGTGATCGACTGCCGCCATCAGCTGCGCCGCCACGCCGCAGCGGCGGGCATCGCGGTGGACCAGCATTTTGGCGATGTCCGCACGGTGCGGCTGGTTGTCGGGCAGCGCGGTGATGAGCTGGACGGTGCCGATGATGCGCCCCGCGCCAGTTTCCGCCACCAGCAGGATGCGTTCGTGGCGCGCCGCGCCGGCCAGCACGCCGCGCCAGAATTCCAGCGCTTTCTCGCGCGGCATCGGCAGCATGAAGCTGACCGAGGCGCCGCCTTCAACGCAATCAAGCAGCACATCCGCCAGGGCTGACGCCAGCGTTTCGGCGTGCGTACTGGCCTCGCTCGCGCTCACACGGCGGACTGTGACGGCGTTCATGCGTTTCTCCTGGCGTTGGGCTGGGTGGTCAGTGCGACCAGATAGCGCGCCTGGGCGCCGGTGGGATTGTGGAAGCTGATGTGGCGGTCCAGGCGCATGGCCAGCGTGTCGCCAGCGTCCAGCCGCCACTGCTGATCGCCGACGCTGACTTCCATCGCGCCTTCTATCATCCATACCTGCTGGTGAATGTCGGCATTGTGCGGCACGCTGTCGTAGGCAACGCGCTGGCCGGCCGGGAAGACCACGTCCACCAATTGCAGCGGAGATGGTGCAGCTGGCGACAGGCTGCGCCGCATATAGCCGGATGCCGGGTCGGTCCATACTGGCTGGTCGGCGACCCGCGCGACCGGCGATGGCCCGGCCTCTGGTGCGGCCTTGTCTTCAAACAGCGCGGCCAGCGCCACGCCCAGCGCGCTGGCCAGTTTGTCCAGTACGGCGGCAGTGGGGCTGCTCTCGCCGCGCTCAATCAGGGAAATGTTCGAACGGCTGACGCCACTGCGCGACGCCAAAGCATCCAGTGAGAGGCTTTGGGCGTCGCGCAGTTCCCGCACGCGGCGGGCGATGAGCTGATGTATGTCCATGAATTCCATTTTACAGGAAATTCATGTCCAGTAAACTGGAATCAGCGTTTGTCCTGATTGTTGTCGGTGGAGCTGTCGCCGCGCGCACCGGCATTTTTGTCACGGTGGGTGGCTGCCGTTGCTGCCGCCGACGCGCTTTGCTGGTTGCGCTGGTCGCCGCGATTCTGGTTGTCCTGGCGCAGCGCATGTTCCGAACGCGCCGGGCCGCTATCGCGCTGTTGCTGCTGCAGATTGCCCGGCGGGGTATCGTTGCCAGCATCGCCGGTGGCATGGTTGCCACTCTCCGACATGCCCTGGGTTTTCGGATCGTAGTCGCCGTGCGGCATATTGGCGCCGGGTTTGAAGCCGCGTGGATCGGGTTTATTGGATGCACTCATGATGGGTCTCCTTAAGGAATGCGAGTTGTCATCGTAAGCCGTCACAGCCGCGGGGGGCGTAGGCGCACGCGCCGTGGTCATGTAGGAGCGTGCGTCAGCGCACGGAGGAGCGCCGGGCTGCGTGCCAAGCTGGGATTTCACCGGGAGATGACAATGGCAGAAGTACGACAGGGACAGGCGCCGCAGCCGCTCGAGCGCAAGGAATTTCATGTGGAATTCATGCGCGCATTTGTGGACCCGAAGTTCGAAGCAGTCAAGACTGCGCTGGCGCAGGTGGAGGAAGTCGCATGGCAGAATTATCACGAAGGCCGCAAGGCGCCAGTGACGCAAAAGGCCGGCAGCGGGTTTGCCGATCCCGATTACGATTTGTCGGTGGAGTGGAAAGCCACGCGCGACCGCCTGCTGGCGGCAGAGAAGCGCCAGAAAGATCCGCAGACGCGGTCGCGCGTGCTGTTGATTATCGGCGCCGCCCGCAATGACGGCTCCTGTCCCGGCGAAATCTCCAAGACCTACCGCATGAGCCTATGGGCGAAGGAAGCCCTGGCCGAAGCCGATATCGAGGTGGACGTGCTGGATCTGAGCCTGCTGACTTCCGGCTATGACCTGCACATCCATCCCTGCAAGGGCTGCGTCTCCACCGCCATGCCGCTGTGCCACTGGCCTTGCAGCTGCTATCCGAATCACGGTGCACGCCAGACCAATGACTGGATGGCGGAAATTTACGAGAAGTGGGTGGCTGCGCACGGCGTCATCATCCTGACGCCGACTTACTGGTACCAGGCGCCGTCTGTGCTCAAGCTCATGATCGACCGGCTGGTCTGCGCGGATGGCGGCAACCCGGATCCCACCAGCACCCACGGCAAAAAAGCGGCGGAGGCCAAGGAACTGGAACTCAAAGGCTGGGACTATCCCAAGCATCTGGCTGGCCGCGCGTATGGACTGGTGGTGCATGGCGATGTGGCTGGAGTGGAAAGCCTGCGGCGCAACCTGTCGGACTGGCTGAACTGGATGGGATTCATTGATGCGGGCCAGCAGTCCACGCTGGACCGCTATCTGGGCTATTACGAATCCTATGCGGAGAGCCATCAGAACCTCGACCAGGAAGTGCAGTTCCAGCAGGAGGTGCGCAATGTGGCGCGCTCGGTGGCAGCCGCCGTCGGCAAGCTGCGCAGCGGTTGGCTGAGCAAACCAGATGCGGCGATCACGCCGGTACGGCCCAAATAAGGCGCAACCGGCCTAGCGCTTGCGCGCCAGCGTCAGGCCGTCGCTGAGCGGCAGGAAGGACAGGTCAATGCGCTCGTCCTGATGCAGCTTGATGTTCAGCGCCTGGATCGCGGCGGTATCGTCGTTATCGGCGCGCTGCGTGACCTTGCCTTCGCGTAGCGTGTTATCCAGCACGATCAGGCCGCCGCGGCGCACCAGTTGCAGGCAGCTTTCGTAATAGCCGTCGTAGCCGGTTTTTTCTGCATCGATGAAGGCGAAGTCGTACAGGCCTGCTTCGCCATCTTCCAGCAGGGTGTTCAGAGTCTGCTGGGCGGGAGCGATGCGCAGTGAAATCTTGTCGGCCACGCCTGCCTGCTGCCAGAACGGACGCGCGACGCTGGTGTATTCCTCGCTGATGTCGCAGGCGACCAGCCGGCCTTCCGGCGGCAGCGCCAGTGCGACGGACAGCGCGCTGTAGCCGGTGAAGACCCCGACCTCGATCGCATTGCGTGCGCCCATCAGTTTGACCAGCAGCGCCATGAACTGGGCTTGCTCCGGCGAGATCTGCATGGTAGCGCGCTCGTGGCCGCGCGTTGCATCGCGCAAGGCGGTTTGTGCCGGATGTTCGCGCAGCGAATGCGTCAGCACGTAGTCGTACAGGGTGTCAGTCAGGGTAAGCGTGCGGTTGGACATGCTGTCTCCTCGAATCGGTGTGCAAACAGTTTAACAGCGCTGCCGTAAATGGGGTTCACCGTTGCGCGACGACCAGCCGCGAAAAACTGGCGATGCTGGCGACGCCGGAAAACACTGCGGCCAGGATCAGTGCATACGTGGTGCCGCGCGTGGCGGACAGCGTGAAGCAGTAGGCTACCAGGGCCGCGCCGGTGGCCTGCCCCAGCAGCCGCGCGGTGGCGACGATGCCGCTGGCGCCGCCGGCACGCGTGGGTGGCGCACTGCTCATGATGGCTTTCAAGTTAGGCGCCTGGAAGAAACCGAAGCCGACGCCGCACCACGCCATGCGCCAGCCGATGTCGAATGCAGAGGGCTGGTCCGGCAGCATCAGCATCGCCACCAGTCCGGACGACAGCAAGGCCAGGCCTATGCCGCCCAGCGCGCCGGGCGGATAGCGGTCGCTCAGGCGGCCGGCGATGGGCGCCATGACGGCCACCAGCACCGCCCATGGCGTCATCAGGAAGCCGGTTTCAATCGGCGAACGGCCCATCGTATGCTCAAAATAGAAGGGCAGCGACACAAAGGCCAGGCCTTGTGCGGCAAACGTGCACACGGCGGTCAGGGCGGACAGGGTGAATAGCGGGAGCCTGAACAAATCCACCGGCAGCATGGGCGCTGCATGGCCGGCCTGGCGGCGCAGCAGCAGGCCAAAGAAGATCAGCGTGGCCACCAGCTCCGGCAGCAGCTTGTGCCAGCCCTCCTGGTGCGCGGCGTCGCCGAAAGTGAGGATCAGCAGGCCGAAGGCAAATACGTTGAGGATGGCGGTTGGCGCGTCGATCTTGTGCGTGGCGCGCACGTTATGCGGCAGCGCGCGCCTTGCCAGCAGGATGGCGGCGATCCCCAGCGGGACGTTGATGGCAAACAGCCAGGGCCAGGTTGCGGCGGCCAGTATCAGCGAAGCGGCGGTGGGACCGACCGCAAACGCCACAGCGACCACCAGCGAGTTGAAGCCAAAGCCCTGGCCATGCAGCCTGGCGGGGAAGATGGTGCGTATCATTGCGGTGTTCACGCCCATCATGGCGGCGCCGCCGATGCCCTGGAACAGGCGCGCTACCACCAGCGAGGGCAGCGACCATGCGAGTGCGCAGGCCAGCGATGCGGCGGTGAACAGGGCCAGGCCGAAGATGCAGACGCGCCGGTAGCCGATCACTTCACCCAGCGCGGCGAACGGCAGCAGCGTGGCCACCATGGCCAGTTGGTAGACGTTGACGATCCATACCGAGGCGGCGGGCGTGGTGTGGAGTTGATCCGCAATCGCCGGCAGGGCGGTATTGGCGATGGCGGTGTCCAGCGACGCCATGCCGACGCCAATGGCGACCGACAGCATGGCCAGGCGCCGCGCATCGGGCGGCAGGCCGTCGCGCGCAGCCAGCGCGCTATCGTGAGTATTCATGTGGGGTCCGATGCAAGGTGAAACGGGTCCACCATTGTCGCGGAAAATGGAAAACTTTGCTTACGCTGCGGCCGCGCTGCGCAAGTCGGTACAGGCTTTGTCCAATGCGGCTTCGACGCCGGGCAGCATGTCGATGACTTCCACCAGGTCGCCGGCCGCCGCCGCTGCTTCCATCTCGTGGCACAGGGTGTGCAGGTGGGGCGAGTTGAGATAGCCGGCGCTGCCTTTGAGCGCATGGATCGCCGCTGCCGCTGCGGTGCTGTTGCCGGCGACGACGGCGGCGCGTGCGGTTTCCAGGCGGCGCGGCGCTTCATCCAGGAAGGCTTGCGTAATGCGCTGCATGTGTTTGTGCGACAGCCCCGCCAGCGGCATGATTTGCACCGTGTCCGGATCGGTCACGATGGCCGCTTGGGATACCACGCCGAACTGCTGGTCCAGCGCCACCATGCGCTCCGCCATCAGGCGGGCCGCGTCGGTGGCGCGCAGCTGGCGGCCACGGCTCAGATGCTGGGCGATGACTTTTTCCACCTGGTCATACAGCAGGCGTTCGTCCACCGGCTTGCTGAGGAAGCCATCCATGCCGACCGCCAGATAGCGCGCGCGGTCATGGTCGCTGGCGTTGGCGGTCAGCGCGATGATTGGAATGTTCGGGTCCAGTACGCGGTAATCCTCGCTGCCGCCCGAGCGGATCAGGCGCGCCGCCTGTTCGCCGTCCATCATCGGCATGCGGCCGTCCATCAGCACCAGGTCGTAGGCGGCGGTGCTCAGGGCGTGCAGCGCCTGCAAGCCATTTTCAACGATGCGGATATCGTGGCCCATGCCTTCCAGCAGGGTGCTGACGATGATCTGGTTGGTGCGTACGTCTTCTGCGCACAGCACGCGCAGGCGATAGGCGTGGTGCTCCTTGCGCGGCAGCAGGGATGGGTCGAGCGTGGGGGCTGCACCCAGTTCCAGCGGCAGCGTGAAGCTGAACGTGGAGCCGGCGCCAACGCGGCTTTCCGCTGCAATTGCGCCGCCCATCAGTTCGACCAGTTCCTTGCAGATGGCCAGGCCAAGGCCGGTGCCGCCGTAGCGGCGCGTGGTGGAGTGGTCGGCCTGTTCGAATTTCTGGAACAGGCGTGGCAGCGTTTCGGCCGGAATGCCAGGGCCGGTGTCGCTGACATCGAAACTGACGCTGGTGCAGCCGTCGCTGGTCAGCAGCGCGGTGGCGTCGAGCCGCACTTCGCCACGGTCGGTAAATTTGATGGCGTTGCCCAGCAGGTTAAGCAGGATCTGGCGCAGGCGCGTCGGGTCGCCGCGCACATAGCGTGGCAGGTCCAGCGCCAGGTCGGAGCGCAGCAGCAGGCTCTTCGCGTCGGCCTGGCCTTGCAGGATGCCGATGGCGTCGTCGATGAGCGCAATCAGGTCGAAGTCCACGGTTTCTATCGATAGCCGGCCAGCGTCGATCTTGGAGAAGTCGAGGATGTCGTTGAGGATGGCCAGCAGCGACTCGCTGTTCTGCAAACCGATGCGCAGATATTCTTCCGTACGTCCGCGCACCGACTGGTCGCGCATGGCGAACTTGATCATGCCGATCACACCGGCCAGCGGCGTGCGGATATCGTGGCTCATCGCCGACAGGAAGTCGATGCGGTGGCGGCTGACGACTTCCGCGTGCTCCTTGGCTTCCGTCAGTTCCGCCGTGCGTTCCTTGACGCGCTGCTCCAGATTGTTGCGCAGCAGGCGGATCTGGTCGGCCAGCGCAAACGCCAGCAGCACGCCGTCCAGCGTCCCGCCCAATAAGGTGAACAGCTGGGCGTTGGTCACCACGGCGGGAATCAGGCCGACGTTCGCCGGCAGGATCAGCAGCCCCGGTATCATCAGCGCGACAAAGCCCAGCACAAAGAAACGCGCCGGGTAGTAGCCGCTGCGCCAGACGATGATGCCGCTGGTGAGCGCCATGGTCATCCAGATCGTAATGACGATGGTGGCGATGGTGTGTGCATAACTGAGCGCGAGGAAGCAGCTCGGCAGCGTCACCAGCGGCAGCACGATGTTGATGCGGCTCAGCGCATACAGGCGTGGCGCGGTTTCCTTCAGGCGCAGGAAGGTGGTGTAGAACAGCGTGCTCAATACCGGCAGCAGGAAGAAGGGAACGTAGTGCCAGTGCAGGTTATGCCACCCGAACAGGTCGGCCGCCATGTGGAAGGTCGTACCCCATGCCACCGCGTAGCACAGCACATACATCGAGTAGTACAGCGAAGAGCGGTCGCGCGTGATCGAGTAGATGAAGAAGTTGAACACGGTGAGCGCCAGCAGCGCGCCAACCGAGCCAATAATCAGAACGTTTTCCTTGGCCACCAGCTGCTGGTAGGCGGGACGCGGCAGCACCGAGAACACGGGCGTGCGTGCATAGTAAGGACTGGAGAAGCGTATCAGCACGTGATAGCGCCGGCCCGGCTGCAGGTCGATGTCTTTACCGTAGTGCAGAAGGTAGGAGTGCGGTTGACGGTAGCCGGTCAGCATCTGGTAAATCGAGCCGTCCTCGCCGTAGACCTGGATATCGACCACGTCGATCAGCGTGTCGTTGGGATCGATGACCCAGGCGGGCTGGCGGCCGTCGTTACGTAGTTCTGCGTAGAGCCAGTAGCTGCCGCCCAGCAGGTCCACCTTGGACGCGGGCTTGAGCCGGGCCAGCATGGCAGGCAGGCCGGCAGCATCGACGGGATAAGGCTGGCCTTGGTCCTGATACAGCTTGCCGGCCTTGGCCAGGTCGATGTTGTCATGGGTGAGCGCAATGGCTTGCGCCTGTACCGGCGCGTTTGCACACAGCGCAACGAAGGCCAGCAGCACCAGCAAAGCATAACGGTGGAAATGCGCGCTGAGGCTGTGGATCGTGCTCGCTTTGCTCATTCGTTGTCCGTGCGCCGGCTGTTCGTAAAAGTGGTATTTCTCATTTTAAACGAGAACTTGACGGTTTGGTATGATGACGGCTTTGCACGACAGGAAAACATCTTGCCAATTTCACCAGAACAGTTCATCGGATTTCTTGGCGCAGCGCTGTTGATTACGGTTTCTCCGGGGCCGGACAACCTCATGGTGCTCAGCATGGGCATGTCACGCGGACGTCGCCAGGGCATGATGTTTGGCCTCGGTTGTGCGCTGGGCTGCCTCAGTCATACGGTATTGGCGACGCTGGGCGTGGGGGCGCTGATCAAGGCCTCGCCCATGGCGTTTGGCGCATTGAAGCTGCTGGGAGGAGCTTATCTGATCTGGCTCGGCATCGGCGCACTGCGTAGCCGCGGCGGCGCGCGCGTGGAGGGCGCGGGCTTACCGGACGAAAGCCTGGGCAAGCTGTTTACCAAAGGGCTGTTCGCCAATAGCATCAACCCCAAGGTAGTGTTGTTCTTCCTGTCCTTCCTGCCGCAATTCGTGGTGGCGGAGCGTGGCGATGCGAGCTGGCAGACCGCGCAACTGGGCTTGCTGTTTACACTGCAGGCAGTGATGGTGTTTGGCTTGCTGGGTTATTTTTCCGGCGCGGTCGGTGCGTGGATCAACCGTACGCCTTCCGCAGGCAAATGGATGGACCGCATTGCCGGCGCCATCTTCGTTGGCCTTGGTCTGCGCCTGATCGTCGCACGTTAAAAAAAGTTTGTTCGGGAGAGCGGTGATGTCATCATCGCGTCATGCAGCGCTGAGATACTGTCTTTGCTCTTTCAAGTCTCTCCCGATTTGAAACCTTTGGCCCGCGCCTTACAAAGTGCTGCGGGCCTTTTTTTATCTGGCGGTCAGATCGAAACGCAGTTCCATCTGATCCTGTACGGCCATCGCGCCGGCCATCACGGAAAACGGCGTGATGCCGAAATCTGTCTGTTTCAGGTTGACGTTACCCTTGACGTTGATACTGCCGTTTTCTTCCCTGATCGATGCAGGAATGGCCAGCGTGCGCGTGACCCCGTGCAGCGTGATGCTCACTTGTAGTGCTTGCGCATTGCCGATGCGTTCCACATGCATCTGTACCAGCGGATAGCGCTCGGCATCCAGCACCTTGCTCAGCATATTGTGACGCGTGCCGTCGATGGCGTCGGCGGAAGGCTGTTTGTCGAGGCCCGCAATCTGGCGCAGGTCGGCTTCGTCGACGATGAGCTGGTCCAGGCGGAACTGGAGATCCGCACGGTTTTGCGACGGCGTGACAGTACCGCTGACGGTGTGGCTGGCAACCACATGATCGTGACCAAGGCGCGCCAGGATGCCACCACGGCGCACGGTCACGGCGATCAGCGAGCTGGCGCTGTCGATGTGCAGCACGGGGCCGGCTGGCGCTGTCGCCGCGATGGGGGCGGTGGATGCGGTAGCCGCAACCGGCGCTGGCGGCGTTTTTGGCGCCACCGGTGCGCTGTGCGGCGGCGGCAGCGGCGAGCATGCGCTCAAGGCATGCCAGGCGATGCACGCAACGGCCGCGCGTGATGGAAATGTAAAGTTTGTGTGCGTCATTTAGCCGTCATATTGTCCAATTATTATCGCTCCGCTGGCGACAGCATGCTTTGATTGGCCCCGCATCCAAGCTGGTGCGGTCATCCGCAAAGCATAGCTCAGCAGGCTGGCCGGTGGCCTGAAACACCGGCACCATTCCCTTCCTCCGCTACCTTAATGAAGTCCTAAGCCTGCGCTTGCCGATCAATGGCAAAGTAGCACCCATAGCGCAAGGTTAAGCCCAGCGCCCGGTTGCCGGACCGTTCAAGCCCGGCACAAATTTTGTTCAACTGGCACGATAGCCGGTGAACCGTAGAGCAGCAGACATCCCCACGCTTTCGAGCGTTTTGCAACCAGCACCATCTCGCGATGGCGCTGGTTTTTTTTTTGCTTAGCCGCGCTGATGCTGCGCCAGCCACGCGTCGATCTGCGGCAGACGCTTGCTGCGTACCTTGATGCGGTATTCGATGGCGGCAATCGCGGTTTTGGTGTCGCCTTGCGCGTCAGCGCTCAGATGCTGTTTGGCGTAGGCTTGCAGCTTGCCGATCATGGCAGGATCTGCCGAGCTTCCGCCCAAAGCCGGGAAGTAGCGGCTGCGCGAGCTGCCGTCCACTTTCTTTTCAATCTGTTCGCGATGGGCGATGGCAAAGTCAAACGCCAGGTCGGGATGGCCGTGCGAGACATGGCTGATAATCGACGCGCTGGCAGTGGCGCCGGCTTCATCGGTCAGTGCCAGCTCCAGCGCGCGCTGTGCCAGGGCCTTGTCGTTGGCGGAGCCCAGCAGGTCATACAGCTCGCTCTTGATCATGGTCGATTGCTCGGCTTGCGCAGCGGCGCGGAGCTGGTCCCAGGTTGCCGCATCCGCATGGGAGGCGATCACGCCCAGCACCGGGCGGCGCAGCGCGGCCGGCAGGGCGTCCTTGTCGGTTGCGAATGCGGCGTAGCGGCGGCGCGCTTCAGCGATCACGCCATCGTCGCCGACCTCACCCAGCGTGGTGATGAGCGTCTCACGCAGATTGGCAACCGGCGCGGCTTCGTCTTTGGCCGCAGTCCAGCCGATGCGGGCCAGCACTGGCGCCAGGCGCGCACGCGCGTAGCGGTCCAGCGCCGCGCGCTGCTCTGGCTTGCCTTCGAAGTGGGCGTGCAGCCCGCCCAGCGCATTGGCGATCCGCTGCCATACTTGCGGTGCAGCGTCGACCGGGGCTTTGCTGGCCAGGTCCATGAAGCCGGAAGCCGGCATCAGACCAGCCATGCCCAGCGACCAGCTGTCGGCCAGCAGACCCAGTTGATCGATGGCCGGCATGGTGGCGAAGCTGTCCGTCAAGGCCGCAAATGCCTTGGGCGCATACAGCGTGCGGTAGTAGCCGCTCTGGCCGGCGTTGACCAGCACCGCGCCGCAGCCCGGCAGCGTCATGCTGGCCTTGCCGCCGTTGACCACGGTGCGTACCGTGGCGCCGCCCACGGTTTGCGCAATCACCGGCACGCGCCAGCTCAGTGGCTTTTTGTTTTCCTGGTCCTTGCTGTATTCGCCCTGGGTCAGCTGGATGGTGGTCTGGCCGTTTTTGCAGACCGCCTCCGATACGCGGATCAGCGGTACGCCCGGCTGCAGCGTGAAGTCATGGGCAATCGCGGTGACTGGCTTGTGCGCCGCCTTTTCCACTTCGCGCCACAGATCGTCCGATACCGTATTGCCGTATGCATGTTTGGCGATATAGCTGCGCACGCCGGTGCGCCAGGCTTCGTCGCCGACATAGTTTTCCAGCATGCGGATGACCGATTCGCCTTTGCTGTAGGTGATGGCGTCAAATGCCTGGCTGGCTTGCTCGACGCTGTTGATGCGCTGGACGATCGCGTGGGTGGTGGCCAGCGCATCGCGTTCCATCGCACCTTCGCGCGTACCGACAGCGCGCAGGCTCCAGTTCCATTCCGGATGCAGGCGGTCGGTGGTGCGCGACTCCATCCACGAGGCGAAGCCTTCGTTGAGCCACAGGTCATCCCACCATGCCATGGTAACCAGGTCGCCGAACCACTGGTGCGCCATTTCGTGCGCGGCCACCAGGAAGGCGGTTTCCTTGTCCGACTGGGTCGCGGTGCGCGGGTCCAGCAGGATGCCATATTCAAACGTGAAGATGGCGCCCCAGTTTTCCATGGCGCCGAAGAACTGGCTGCGGCCCGGCGCGGCCACGTTGTCCAGTTTGGACAGCGGGTACTTGACGCCAAAGTAGTCGTTGTATTCCTTGAGCACGGCGCGCGACGAGTCCAGCGCAAACTGGGCCTGGCCCAGCGAGCCTTTTTGCGTAATCACGCCCAGTTCCACGCCATCTTCCACGGCGCTGGCGCGTTCAAATTCGCCCAGGCCGAAGAACAGCAGGTAGGTCGACATCTTGGGCGAGGTCGCGAAGCGCACCAGCTCACGTCCATCCGCCAGTTTGGTGGTGGAGGCCACCGGCATGTTCGACACGGCCATCTGCCCGGCAGGCACCGTGGCTTCCAGCGCGAAGGTGGCTTTGTAGAACGGCTCGTCCCACGACGGGATCACGCGGCGCGCGTCCGAGTTTTCAAACTGCGTGTACAGCGCGCGCTTTTTGGCGCCGCCGTTTTCATAGTCCAGCGAGAACATGCCGGAAGCCTGGGTGCCGATCACGCCGGTGTAATCCAGCTTGAGCTGGTAGCTGCCCGGCTTGAGCGCTTCGGCAAAATGGAAGGTGGCGGTCTGCTGTTCTTCGTTGACGTCGATCTTGCTGGCGGCATGCACCGCTTTGCCCGGACCGGCGCTGATGTTGGCCGCGCTGAATTTGAGCTCGGAGGCGTTCAGCGTCAGGCGGTTGGTGGCTTGTTTGATCTCGAGCGCGATGGTGACGCTGGCGCTGAAACTGCTGTTGGCCGCATCTGGCGTCAGCGAAACGGCGTAGTGCGTCGGAACGGCGGTGCGCGGGAGCTGGGTGGTGACCTGCGCAGCCTTGGCGGCAGGTGCGGCAGCGGCCAGGGCCGGCGCGGCGGCGGACAATCCCATCAGCGCCGTCACGGCGAGCGAAATCAAACTGCGTTGCATGCTAATCCTTTGTAAGATGTAAAGGCCTTTTGGGCAAGCGTGCAATCTACGGCGAAGCGCAGGCGCTGTCAAATCCCAAATAGGATTATGATTTGAGCTAGCCCACCAAACCGAAGGCGAAGACATGATCGATCTGTACACGGCCGCCACACCCAATGGCCACAAAATCTCCATCGCTCTGGAAGAGCTGGAGCTGGTTTATACGCTGCACGCGCTGGATTTGTCCGCTGGCGAACAAAAGGAGCCGTGGTTTTTAGCGCTCAACCCGAACGGCCGTATTCCCGCGATTGTGGACCGTACGGAAGATAACTTCGCGGTATTTGAGTCCGGCGCCATCCTGATTTACCTCGCCGAAAAGACTGGCGAATTAATGCCCACCGATTTCAAAGGCCGCTCGCAGGTGCTGCAATGGCTGATGTTTCAGATGGGCGGCGTCGGTCCGATGATGGGGCAGGCCAATGTCTTCCACCGCTACTTCCCGGAGAAGATACAGCCGGCCATCGACCGCTACCAGGGCGAGAGCAAGCGTTTGTTCCGCGTACTGGATAGCCATCTGGCGCACCATGAGTATCTGGCGGGCGACTACTCGATTGCCGATATCGCCAACTGGGCCTGGGTACGCACACATGAATGGTCAGGCGTGACGGTGGATGAGCTGCCGCATTTGCAGCGCTGGATCGCGGCGATCGCCGCGCGCCCTGCGGTACAGCGCGGCATCCTGCTGCCGCCGCGCGCCGAACGCACCGACCCCACCACCGTGCGTACCATGCTGGAGACGGGGCAGTCGCGATGAAATTCTATACGTCGTCCCGCGCACCCAATCCGCGCCGCGTGGCCATGTTCATCGCGGAAAAGGGGCTGACCGATATCGCGCAGGTGCAGATCGATCTTGCCACGGTCCAGAACCGCAGTCCGGAATACCTGGCCCTCAATCCGTTTGGCCGTGTGCCGGCGCTGGAACTGGATGACGGCCGCATCTTGTGCGAGACGCGCGCCATATGCAGCTGGCTGGAAGGCCATGCGCCGGAACCCAATCTGATGGGCGATGGCTACGATGAGCGCGCGTTCATCGAGATGACGGACCGCCGCGTGGAACTGCATCTGTTTTACGGCGCCGCCAATTACATCCGCCACACGCATCCGGGGCTGGCCATACTGGAGCAGCCGCAGTTTCCCGAATATGGCGCGGTGCAGGGAGAGCGGATGCGCGAAACGGCGCGCTGGCTGGACCAGGTGCTGGCCACGCAGCCTTACGTGGCAGGGCAGCGTTTCACGATTGCGGATATCACCGCCTTCTGCGCGCTGGAGTTTGCACGCGGGCTCATGAAATTCCGGCCAGGGCAGGAGGGCATGGCGCATCTGCAGGCATGGCGCGACCGCATTGCCGAACGGCCCAGCGCTTCGGTCGTGTATTAAGCGACCCGCTTGTACCAGGGCTGGTGCGCGAGGATGGCTTTGTAATCGCGCGCCAGCGGGTCGTGTTGGTCGAGCGGGCGATCAAGGGCCAGCATGCCGAACGGCGCCAGGCTGTCGTGGAATAGCTGGAGCACGCGCTTGCGCAATGACGGCCCAAAGTCGGGCAGGGCGCGGTGGCCCAGTATCATCTGGAATTCGTTGAACGAGGCGTCGGTCACCAGATTGTATTGCGACCACGTGATGCGGTTGCTCAGATGGCTTTTCAGTACGGCGCGGGTGCCGTCCTCACTAACGTCGAAGTAGTCAATCAGCTTGCCGACGCCGCCGCTGCGGATGTAGTTCCCCTGCAGTTCGCCGAGGCGGTCCATGGGCAGGCTGGCTTGCCGGACCTCGGCCAGCATGGCGTCGCTGGCGACCGTGGCATGAATTTCCGTGCGCGGCGCAAGCTGCTCCTGTTCCAGCAGGATGGCCAGCGTCCAGGCTTGCTGGACGCCCGCGCAGTCGGCCAGCCAGACGCGCGGCAAGGCGGCGCCGTGCAGGCAAATGCCCAGCGACAGGCGCAGCATCGACACTTCCGCCGCGTTGTCAAACATCAGCGCGGGTGTCACGTACAGCGCGCGCAGCAGGGCGTTATAGGTGGCCTCGTCGTGCAGCACGCGCGATTGCAGGGCCGAGATGGTTGTCAGGCCAAGGCTGGCCTGCAAGGCCTGCACCTTGCGCTCGACCACGGCGCGTTCGTAGCCACGGAAGTCGTAGCCGTGGCATTGGAACAGCGCTTCCAGCAGCAGTTCCAGCTCCAGCTCCTCAACCGTGGACGGCGAATGGCGGCGGGCCGCATGGCCGCCGGAGACGATGACGGACGTGTCAACCGATGGCGCCGCAGCTTGCACGCTCGCGTGCGGCGCGGCGGCATCGTCGCCCAGCAGCGCTGCCTTGATGGACGCGAACAGCGACGACATCAATGCAACCACACGCGCATCAGCGACAGCAGCTGTGCCACATCGACCGGCTTGGTGATGTAGTCGGAAGCACCGGCGGCGATACACTTGTCACGGTCGCCCTTCATCGCCTTGGCCGTCAGCGTGATGATCGGCAGCGACTTGAACTTCGGTATGCGGCGGATGGCGCGCATGGTGTCGTAGCCGTCCATCTCCGGCATCATGATGTCCATGAGGACGATCTCGATGGTCGGATCGCGCTCCAGCACCTCGATGCCGTCACGGCCGTTTTCGGCAAACAGCACCTGCATCTGCTGGCGCTCCAGCAGCGAGGACAGGGCGAAGATATTGCGCAAGTCATCATCGACGATCAGCACCTTGCGTCCTGCCAGGCCGCCCTCGGCCGCATGGATTTCTTCCAGCATGCGGCGCTGCGCTTCCGGCAGGCTGGCCTGGGAACGGTGCAGGAACAGCGCCGTCTCGTCCAGCAGGCGTTCCGGCGAACGCGCATCCTTGATGACGATGGTCTTGGCGTAGCGTTTAAGCTTGGCCACTTCCTTGCGGTTCAGGTCCTTGGCGGTGTTGATGACGATGGGCAGGTCGCGCAGGGATTCATCCTTGCCGATGATGTCCAGCAGGTCGAAACCGCTGATGTCCGGCAGCGTCAGGTCCAGCACCATGCAGTCGAAGCGCTGCTCGCGCAGCGCATCCAGCGCCGCCTGGCCGTTGTCCACGGCGACGATGTGGATGTCGGCATCGCCGATCAGCGCGACGATGGATTCGCGCTGCGCCGGTTCGTCGTCCACCACCAGCAGGCTGCGTTTACCGCCCAGCAGGAACTTCTGGATGCGGCTGAATTCTTCCTGCAGCGCCTCCTTGCTGACTGGCTTGTTCAGGTAGGAGATGGCGCCCAGACGCAGCGCGCGCTCACGCTCGCGCAGCGAGGACATCACGTGCACGGGAATGTGGCGCGTGCTGGGGTCGCGTTTCAGGCGGTCCAGCACCGTAAAGCCGTCGATGTCCGGCAAGTCCAGATCGAGCAGGATGGCGGACGGCAGGTAGTCACGCGCCAGGCTCAGTGCCGAATCGCCCTGCATGGTGACGATGCCCTTGAAGTTCTGCTCGCGCGCGAAGCCCAGCACGATCTGCGAGAAGCGCTCGTCGTCTTCGATAATCAGCACCGAAGGATCGCCAGGCGCCACCAGGCCGCGGTCATCGCTGCCGCTGTATTCATCGAGGTCGGCGTCGAGCTCATTGAGGTTGCTGAGGGCATCGTGCTCCGGCAGCACATGCCCGGCCTGCGGCGGCGTGTACACCACTTGCGGCGCCGGCAGCGGCATGCGGACCTGCGGCTGGCGGCCGATGTCGTAGTTGACGAAGCCCGCGCGGTTATAGGGCAGGAACAGGGTAAAGGTCGAGCCGCTGCCGACCACCGATTCGACGCGGATTTCGCCGCCCAGCAGACGCGCCAGCTCGCGCGAAATCGACAGGCCCAGGCCCGTGCCGCCGTACTTGCGCGCGGTGGAACCGTCGGCCTGCTGGAATGCTTCAAAGATCAGCTGCAGCTTGTCCGAGGCAATCCCCACGCCGGTATCGCTGACGCCAAACGCCAGCACCGCATCCGCATGCAGCAGATTCGGGTGATCGCTGGTGAAGCCGCTGTTGACCAGGCTGATGACCAGCGAGACCTGGCCGTGCGTGGTGAACTTGAAGGCGTTCGACAGCAGGTTTTTCAGCACCTGCTGCAAGCGCGTGGTGTCGGTCATCATCGCGGTTGGCAGGTTGTCCTTGAGCTCCACGTAGAAGCCCAGATGCTTGGCCTCTGCCATGTGGCGGAAGGTGCGGTCGACGTAGTTACGCAGATTCTGGAAGCGGTACTCGGACACGTCCAGCGTCACGGTACCGGATTCGATCTTCGACAGGTCCAGGATGTCGTTAATCAGCGTCAGCAGGTCGGAGCCAGAGCCGTGAATGGTCTTGGCAAATTCCACCTGTTTCGGCGACAGGTTGCCATCCGGGTTGTCGCCCAGCTGCTGCGCCAGGATCAGCAGGGAGTTCAGTGGCGTGCGCAGCTCGTGCGACATATTCGCCAGGAACTCGGATTTGTATTTGGAGGACAGCGCCAGCTGGGTGGCTTTTTCTTCCAGCGCCAGTTTTGCCTGCTCCACCTCGCGGTTCTTGCGTTCCACCTCGATGTTCTGCTCGGACAGCAGGCGCGCTTTTTCCGCCAGCTCCTGGTTGGTCTGTTGCAGCTCTTGTGCCAGCGATTGCGACTGCGTCAGCAGCGACTCGGTACGGCTGTTTGCCTCGATGGTATTCAGCACCACGCCGATGGATTCCATGAGCTGGTCGAGGAAGGACAGGTGGGTTTCCGTGAAGCGGTCGAGCGAGGCAATCTCGATCACCGCCTTCACCTGCTGTTCGAACAGGATAGGCAGCACCACGATGTTGGTCGGCGGCGCCGCGCCCAGGCCCGACGAAACGACGATGTAATCGCGTGGCACGTCGGTCAGCCAGATACGCACTTTCTCCAGCGCGCACTGGCCCACCAGGCCCTCACCTGGCAGGAAGGAGGTGGGCAGCTTGCGGCTGGAACGGTAGCCGTAGCTGGCGATCATGCGCAGGCGGGCGTCGGAATCCTGCGAATCCATCATGTAGAACACGCCGTGGTGCGCCGATACCAGCGGCGCCAGTTCGGACAGAATCAGCTTGGTCACGGCCTGCAGGTCGCGCTGGCCTTGCAGCAGACGGGTGAAACGCGCCAGGTTGGTTTTCAGCCAGTCCTGCTGCGCGTTTTTCAGCGTGGTGTCTTTCAGGTTACGGATCATCTCATTGATATTGTCCTTGAGGTAGGACACCTCGCCGCGCGCCTCCACCTGAATGGAGCGGGACAAGTCGCCGCGCGTCACCGCCGTTGCCACCTCCGCGATCGCGCGCACCTGGTTGGTCAGGTTGGCGGCCAGCTGGTTGACGTTTTCGGTCAAGTCCTTCCAGGTACCGGCCACGCCGGACACGTTGGCCTGGCCGCCCAGCTTACCTTCCGTACCCACCTCACGCGCCACGCGCGTCACCTCGGAGGCGAAGGAGGACAGCTGGTCCACCATCACGTTGATGGTGTCTTTCAGTTCAAGAATCTCGCCCTTCACGTCCACCGTGATTTTCTTCGACAAGTCGCCACGCGCCACCGCCGTCGTCACGGCCGCGATGTTACGTACCTGGCCCGTCAGGTTGGACGCCATGAAGTTCACGTTGTCGGTCAAATCCTTCCAGGTACCGCCCACGCCGGGCACGTAAGCCTGGCCGCCCAGCTTACCCTCGGTACCCACCTCACGCGCCACACGCGTCACTTCCGAGGCGAACGAGGACAACTGGTCCACCATCACGTTGATGGTGTTTTTCAGTTCGAGAATCTCGCCTTTCACGTCCACCGTGATCTTCTTCGACAGGTCGCCGTTGGCCACCGCCGTGGTCACGTCGGCGATGTTACGCACCTGGCCCGTCAGGTTACCCGCCATGGAGTTCACGCCGTCGGTCAAGTCCTTCCAGGTGCCGGCCACGCCGGGCACGTTGGCCTGGCCGCCCAGCTTACCTTCGGTACCCACCTCGCGCGCCACGCGCGTCACTTCGGAGGCGAAGGAGTTCAGCTGGTCCACCATCACGTTGATGGTGTTTTTCAGTTCGAGAATCTCGCCTTTCACGTCCACGGTAATCTTCTTGGACAAGTCGCCGTTGGCCACGGCGGTGGTCACGTCGGCGATGTTACGCACCTGGCCCGTCAGGTTACCCGCCATCGAGTTCACCGAGTCGGTCAAGTCCTTCCAGGTACCGGCCACGCCTTTTACCTGCGCCTGGCCGCCCAGCTTACCTTCGGTACCCACTTCACGCGCCACGCGCGTTACCTCGGAGGCGAAGGAGGATAGCTGGTCCACCATCACGTTGATGGTATTTTTCAGTTCGAGAATCTCGCCCTTCACGTCCACCGTAATCTTCTTCGACAAGTCGCCGTTGGCCACCGCCGTCGTCACCGCTGCGATGTTACGCACCTGGCCCGTCAGGTTGGACGCCATGAAGTTGACGTTGTCGGTCAAGTCCTTCCAGGTACCGCCCACGCCCGGCACATAAGCCTGGCCACCCAGCTTGCCCTCGGTACCCACCTCACGCGCCACACGCGTCACTTCGGAGGCGAAGGAACGCAACTGGTCCACCATCACGTTGATGGTGTCTTTCAGCTGCAGGATCTCGCCGCGCACGTCCACCGTGATCTTCTTGGACAAGTCGCCGTTGGCCACGGCCGTCGTCACCTCGGCGATGTTACGCACCTGCGACGTCAGGTTACCCGCCATGGAGTTTACCGAGTCGGTCAAGTCCTTCCAGGTGCCGGCCACGCCTTTCACCTGTGCCTGGCCGCCCAGCTTACCTTCGGTACCCACCTCGCGCGCCACGCGCGTTACTTCGGAGGAGAAGGAGGACAGCTGTTCCACCATGGTGTTTGCCGTCATTGCCGCACGCAGGTACTGGCCTTTCAATGGATGGCCGTCGACTTCCAGCGCCATGGTCTGCGACAAATCGCCTTTCGCCACGGCGCCGATCACGCGCGCCATTTCCGTAGTGGGACGTACCAGATCGTCGATCAGCGTGTTGACGGAGCTGATGATGGTGGCCCAGCCGCCGGTGGTGTTGGTCATTTCGGCGCGCTGGGTCAGCCTTCCTTCCCGGCCGACCACGCGGCTCACTTCCGTCACCTCGCGCACCATGCGCGACTTGGTGTCGATGATGTCGTTGAGCGTGTCGGCGATCTTGCCGGCCATGCCTATCCAGTCGGATGGCATGCGTACCGAGAAGTCTCCTTTTTTCAGTGCCATCAGTGTGGACAGGAGTACTTTTGCGTCCAGCTGTTCGCCCATATCGGTCATATTATTCATGGCTATTCCTCGTTGCTTAGGAGGGAGGGTGTAGTGGTGTCCAGATCAGCAATGCTGGTTTGTTCCAGCAGCCCGGCCGCCGGCAGCGGCGGATAAAACAGTTCGCCCTGGCAGGTATGGCAGCCCAGGGACTGCAGTACTTCCAGTTGCTGGCGTGTCTCCACGCCCAGCGCCACCACGCGCATGGACAGCGCCCTGGCGAGGTGGATGACGGCAGCCACGATGTCGGTGCCGCCTTCGTCGTTGCCGATGCCGTGCACGAAGCTGCGGTCGATTTTCAGCACATTGAGCTGCCAGCGCTTGCACGCCGCCAGCGATGAACGCGCGCTGCCGAAATCGTCCAGCGCGATGCGTACGCCGGTGCTATGCATTTGCGTCAGCATCTGCGCCAGCGGCTCGGTAGGACCGAGCAGCAGTTTTTCGTTGAGTTCTATGCCGATGCTGCCGGGCGCCAGACCATGCTTGCGCATGGCCGGCAGCAGCACCTGCAGCAGGTCGGCATGCAGCTGTGGCGTGGCCAGGTTGAGCCAGATGCACAGCGGCGGCGACTGCGCCGCACCGCTCATGCTTTGCCACAGCGAGGCTTGCGAGCAGCACTGCCCCACCACCCAGGCATCGATGCGGTCGAGCAGGGCGCGCTCCTGCACCAGCGGCAGGAAGTGCGCGGCGTCCAGCAGGCCGCGTACCGGATGGCGCCAGTACAGCAGCGCTTCCGCGGCAATCACGCGGCCGCTGCGCAGATCGACCTGCGGTTCATAATGCAGTTCCAGTTGGCCGGCGGCGAGCCCCTTGCGCAATTCCAGCGTCCACTGTTCACGTTCGCGCTCGCGCACATTGAGCTCTTCATGGAAGAACTGCACCGGCGTGGCGCTGTTCTTCTTGGCGTGATACATGGCGGTGTCGGCGTTCTTCATCAATGCCTGGGCGTCGCTGCCGTCCTCTGGATACAGGGCGATGCCAATGCTGGCGGCGGTCTTCAGGCGGTGCTGGCCGATGTCGAAGGGCAGGGCGCAGGCCAGTTCGATCTTGCGCGCCACGCGGGCGGCGTTGGCGGAGGCCGACTTGCCTTCGATGAGCACGACGAATTCGTCGCCGCCAAGCCGCGCCACCACGTCGGCCACGCGTACGGCTGCGGTCAGCCGCGCCGCGACCTGGCGCAGCAGTTCGTCGCCGGCTTCGTGGCCGTAGGTGTCGTTGATCGGCTTGAATTTGTCCAGGTCGAGGAACAGTAGCGCGAAGCCGACGCCGCTGCGGTCGGCGGTGGCGACAGCATGCTCCAGCTGCTGTATCAGCGCGCGGCGGTTGATCAGGTTGGTCAGGGCGTCGCGTGTGGACAATTCATGCGCGCGCTGCTCGGCCTGTTTGCGCTCCTTGATTTCCTGTTCGAGTTCGCGGTTGATGCGCTCCAGATCCTGCAGGCGCTGCACGCGCAAGTCCTGGTTGAGCCGCGCCAGCTCTTCCGTCTTGATGCGCAGCTGCATATTCTTCTTGGCCATTTCCACAAACACGGCTACCTTGGTTTGCAGAATTTGCGGTATCACCGGCGTGAACAGGTAATCGGCCGCACCTTTCTGATAAGCCTTGAGCCGGTTCAATTCATCCGCATAATGGGCGGTGATGAAAATAATCGGCGTGCCGGCCGAACGCGGATGCGAGTGGATGGCCTCGGCGGTTTCAAAACCATCCATGCCGGGCATGCTGACGTCCAGCAATATCACTGCAAATTCATGCAACAACACCTGGCGCAGCGCTTCCTTGCCGGAAGCGGCGGTAATCAATTCATATAAATGCTGATCGGCTGCATCGAGCAGCAAGCTTTCCAGCGCGTACAGGCTGGCCTGATCGTCATTGACGAGGAGAACTTTTGGAATCTGCACGGCGGCGTCGAAGATAGCGGTTTGGAAGGTAAAAGATACTCTTGTAAGGTAGAGAGTCAAGCAAAAATTGTGCACTGCCGCAAGGCGCATACGGTTGTTATTTTATCGTTTTACCAACTGTTTTTCCATCTTTTATAGCCTGAAAATATTATCGGAATTAAATTTTCCTGTGCGCACGATTGACAGTAATTGCTTGTATTTAAGAAGTAATTAATTTCAAATTCTCACCAATTCTTTCTCTGGTTCCTGTGCAGCATTAATAGTATGCTGCTGTGATGCAAAAGAATTCCGTTTTTAAAGTGATCCTGCATGTTCAAAACAACTAACAGGGGGAAAGCGGTCACGGGTTCGCGCCTGATTTTTTGGGGCGTGGGCTTCGCATTGGCAACCGGCATGGGCGCTGCGTTGTACAGCACGGCCGCCAAAACGGTGGATGCCGATGCGGCACTGCGGTTTGAAAATCTGGCGCGCAGCACGCAGTACGGCATTTCTGCGCGCATCAAATCGTATTCCGACCTCACGCGCGGCCTGGCGGCGCTGTTCCAGACTTCTGACCACATCACGCGCGAACAGTTCCACCAGTATGTGGTGAACCTGGATATTGCGCGCTACTTTCCGGCGATCGAGGCGTTGACTTGGGCGCCGCTGGTCCAGGACGCGCAGCGAGATGCGTTTGTGGCCAGCGTGCGCGCGGAAGGCTATCCGGCGTTTGACATCAAGCCGGCGGGCCGGCGCGACCAGTATGCGGTGCTGACCTATCTGGAGCCATCTTCCCTGGTGGAGGAGCGGCTTGGGGTCGATATCGCCGCCAATCCGCTGGTCGCCAAGATGCTGAACGGTGCGCGTGACAGTGGGCTGGTGGCCGCATCCGGCTTGCCGATCGTGGTGCGGCAGCCGACGCCGCATTTCGGTCTGGGCGTACGCCTGCCTGTCTATCGCCGCAATATGCGCCTGGGGACGGTCGATGAACGGCGCGCGGCCTATCTCGGTTCGGTGGGCGCCGGTTTCAGCATCCCGCGCCTGGTCCAGGGCGCGATTGACGAGATGACGGTGCGCCAGGTCCATCTGACCTTGTACGCGGACGGCAGTACGGATGTCGAGCAGCGCCGGCTGGTGATCGAAAAGACGGACCGCCTGCTGTTCAACGATAACGGTGCCATGGAGGCAACGCCGTTGCCGGCCGCCGAGTTGGACAAGTATTTCGAAACCGTGCTACCGATCGACTTCAACGGCAGCTTGTGGAAGGCGCATTTCCAGGTGAAGAAAGAGGCGCTGCTGACCGGCTTTGATCTGTACTTCCCGCGCATCGCCGCGCTCACGGGGTTTGCCGGCACGCTGCTGTTGTACAGCTATGTGTTCGTGCTGTATGCGTCGCGCCGGCGCGCGCTCAAGCAAGGACTGTTGCTGGACACGGTGCTCAACAACGTTGACGCGCACGTTTACATGAAGGACCAGAACCGGCGCTATATCTATGTGAACGCGCGCATGGCCGAGTCCATGGGTTTGCCGGTCGAGGACATCATCGGCAAGCGTGACCGCGAGCTGATGCCGGCCAACCTGGCCGATGCGGCGTGGGCGCAGGAGCGGCCGATCTTTGCGGACCTGGTCAAGCGCTCGGGCGAGTCGCAGTATGTGGACCGCAACGGCGAGGTGCAGCACCAGTGGACCGTCAAGGTGCCGGTGGAGCTGGGGCGCTCGTCCACGGCCGTGATCGGGCTGGCGACCGACGTTACGGCGCTGCATAAGCTCAAGGATGAAGCGGATGCGGCCAACCAGGCCAAGAGCGACTTCCTGTCGAATATGAGCCATGAGATCCGCACGCCGATGAATTCGATTATCGGCATGGCGCACCTGGCGCTGAAGACGGTTACCCATCCCAAGCAGCGCGACTATCTGCAGAAGATTTACCATTCGGGCCAGCATCTGCTGGGCATCATCAACGACATCCTGGACTTCTCCAAGATCGAGGCGGGCAAGATGGACCTGGAGGTGCTGGACTTTACGCTGGATGCGCTGCTGGCCAATATCTCCAGCCAGCTGGGCGAGAGCGCGCAGGCCAAGGGGCTGGAGCTGGTCTACGAAATCTGGCCAGGCCTGTCGCATCAGCTGCGTGGCGATCCGCTGCGGCTGGAGCAGGTGCTGCTCAACTTCACCAGCAATGCCATCAAGTTTTCCGAAGACGGCAAAGTCATTATCCGCGCGCGTCCGGTCGAGGAACGCGACAGCAATATCATGGTGCGCTTCGAGGTGGTGGACCATGGCATCGGCATGACGCCCGAGCAGATGGCGCAGCTGTTCCAGTCCTTCCACCAGGCCGATACGTCGACCACGCGGCGCTACGGCGGCACGGGACTGGGCCTGGTCATCAGCAAGCAGCTGGCGGAGCTCATGGGCGGCGGCGTTGGTGTCGACAGCAAGCCGGGCGAGGGCAGCACCTTCTGGTTTACTGCGCGCCTGGCCAAGGGCGTGCGCTTCCTCCAGCAGAGCGACGAGTCGGTGCAGCCGGATGTGCTGGACAGCATACGCGGCGCCTCGATCCTGCTGGTCGAGGACAATATCTTCAGCCAGCAGGTGGGGCAGGAACTGCTGGAGGATGCCGGCGCCACGGTCTGCGTGGCCAACAACGGCAAGGAAGCCATCGATCTGATGCTCAAGGAGCGCTTCGACTGCGTATTGATGGATGTGCAGATGCCGGTGATGGACGGCTACGAAGCCACGCGCCTGATACGCGCCCACCCCAAGCTGTCGGCGACGCTGATTATCGCGATGACCGCCAACGCCGGCCGCGATGACCAGCAGCGCTGCCTGGATGCGGGCATGGACGAATTTGTCACCAAGCCCATCGCACCCAAGCTGCTGTTCGATATGCTGTCCAAGTGGATGAGCCAGCGCGCGCGTGCGGCCAACCCGCCGCGCAAGCCGGTGCCGCCGCCACCCTCCTATTTCTCGGTGCCGGAAGGGGCGGCCGTGCTGCCGGTATTTGTACCGCGCCAGATGGCGCCGTCGGCGCCGGCCATGCCGATGGTGATTGCGGCGCCGGCGCCGGACCCGGAAGCGCCGGTCGAGATGTTTGATGTCGCGGCGCTGGCTGAGACCTTCTCCGGCAAACCGGACAAGATGCGCAAATACGCCGCGCTGTTCCTGACTTCCGCGCGCGACGGCCTGCAGGAAATCGACGAGGCGCTGGCCATGGAAGACCTGGCGCATCTGTCGGAACTGGGTCACCGCACCAAGTCTGCTGCGCGCGCAGTGGGCGCCATGCAGTTCGGGAATCTGTGCCTGGCGCTGGAAAAAGTCCGTAACGACCCGGATGCCAGCAATGCCCGCCGCATCGTCGGCGAACTGCACGCCATGCTGGATGTGCTGGATCAACTGGTGGAGCAGGAACTGCTGGCATACGATCCGGGCTAGAGCGATAATAGGGGCTGGACCATAACGAAGAGCCCTATGCACCCTGGCATCACCCCCGGCTTGCTGATTTTGCACGGTAATCAGATGGAGCAATTGCGCGCCGCCGTTTTTCAATGGCTGCGCAATCATCCGCTCGGGGCGCTGGAGCCGGAAATCTTCCTGGTGCAGTCGAACGGCGTGGCCGAGTGGCTGAAAATTGCGCTGGCCGAGGAAATCGGCATCTGCGCGGCCTCGCGCGTGGCGCTGCCCGCCCGTTTTCTATGGGACGCCTATCGCGGCATGCTGGGCCGCGACCGCGTGCCGCCCATTTCCGCTTTCGATAAAGGCCCGCTGACCTGGCGTTTGATGCGGCTGTTGCCGACCTTGCTGGCCGAACCGGTGTTTGCGCCATTGCGTCACTTCCTCGCGGACGGCGAGGCGGAGCGCCGCTTGCAGCTGGCCGAGCGTCTGGCCGACTTGTTCGACCAGTATCAGGTGTACCGCGCCGACTGGCTGGATGACTGGGCTGCGGGCCGCGACCAGATGCGTACTGCGCGCGGCGAACTTGTGCCGCTGCCGGAAGAGCAGCGCTGGCAGGCGCAGTTGTGGCGGTCGGTGATTGCGGATGTGGAGCCGCACGAGCGTGGACTGGGCCGCGCCACCGTGCACACGGAATTCGTGCGTGCCAGCGCGGCGGGCGAGCAACCGCTGGGGCGTCTGCCACGCCGGGTGGTGATCTTTGGCGTTTCGGCGCTGCCGTTTCAGACCTTGCAGGCGCTGGCGTCGATCGCGCGTTATACCCAGGTGCTGTTGGCGGTGCCGAATCCCTGCCAGTACTACTGGGGCGACATCATCGAGGGCCGCGACCTGCTGCGCAGCGCGCATCGGCGCCAGCAACTGCGCAATGGCCAGGATCTGGGCCAGATTCCGCTGGAAGAGCTGCACGCGCACAGCCATCCGCTGCTCGCGAGCTGGGGACGCCAGGGCCGTGACTTCGTGCGTATGCTCGATGAATTTGACGAGGGCGCGCAGGCTGCTGCCGCTGAAAACGATGAGGTGGCGCCGCTGCGCGTGGATCTGTTCAGTGAAGGCGAGGGCGATACGCTGCTGACGCAGGTACAGGCCGCAGTGCGCGAGCTGCTGCCGATGTCCGAACACGCAGCGCTGTCACCGCTCGCGGAGGGTGACCGCTCCATCGAATTCCACGTCACCCACAGCGTGCAGCGCGAGGTGGAAGTGCTGCACGACCAGCTGCTCAAGATGTTTGCCGATGCGGAGCAAAACGGCCGTCCGCTGCGTCCACGCGATGTAGTGGTGATGGTGCCGGACATCGACACCTTCTCGGCCGCCATCCACGCCGTGTTTGCCCAGCACCGCCGCAACGATGCGCGCTATATCCCGTTTGAAATCGGCGACGTCAACGACCGCAGCGTCAATCCGCTGCTGGTGGCGCTGGAGTGGCTGCTTCGTTTGCCGCAACAGCGTTGCCGGCAAAGCGAAGTACGCGACCTGCTGGACGTGCCGGCGCTGGCCGCCCGTTTTGGCCTGCATGAAGACGACTTGCCGACGCTGGGCCGCTGGATCGAAGGCTCCGGCGTGCGCTGGGGGCTGGATCAGCAGCACCGCAGCGGCCTGGGGCTCGGTCCGGCCGGTGAGCAGAATGCCTGGATTTTCGGCGTGCGCCGCATGCTGCTCGGCTATGCCAGCGGCGCGTCGGGCAGCTATGCCGGCATCGAACCGTATGCGGAAGTGGGCGGGCTCGATGCGGCGCTGGCGGGTTCGCTGGCGCAGATGGTGGAAGCGTTGCTGCACTGGCGTGCCATGCTGGCGGAGCCGCACACGCCGGCTGAGTGGGGCGTGCAGGCGCGTGCGCTGCTGGCAGCCTTCTTCAAAGCCAACGAGGAGGGCGACCGCCTCACATTGGCACAGCTGGACGATGCCCTCAACAAATGGCTGGACACCTGCGAGGGCGCCGGCTACGAGGAGGCCGTGCCATTGGCCGTGCTGCGCGAAGCCTGGCTGGGATTGATGGACGAGCCGACGCTGAACCACCAGTTCGTTTCCGGCGGCGTGACCTTCTGTACGCTGATGCCGATGCGCGCAGTGCCGTTCCGCGTGGTCTGCCTGCTTGGCATGAACGACGGCGATTTTCCGCGCCGCGCGCCGAAGGCCGACTTTGACCTGCTGGCGCTGCCGGGCATGGCGCGGCCAGGCGATCGCTCGCGCCGCGACGATGACCGCTATCTGATGCTGGAGGCTGTGCTGGCGGCGCGTGACAAGCTGTATATCAGCTGGGTAGGGCGCAATGTGCGCGATAACAGTGAACAGCCGCCGTCGGTGCTGGTATCGCAGCTGCGCGATTATCTGGTCAATGGCTGGGGGCTGGATCTGCATGCCCGTACCACGGAGCACGCCTTGCAACCGTTCAGCCGCCGCTATTTTGAGGATGGCGGCCTGCTCACCTACGCGCGCGAGTGGCGCGAGGCGCACGGTGAGGAGACCACTGCGACGGAGGCCACAGAACTGCCGCCGTTCGATATCGACGACAAATTCCGCCTCAAGCTGGGCAGCCTGCATAACTTCCTGCGCCAGCCCGTGCGTTTCTTCTTCCGCCAGCGGCTGGGCGTGATGTTCGGCGAAGCCGCGCTGGTGGGCGAGGACGAGGAACCGTTCTCCCTCAATGCGCTGGAGCGCTATCTGCTGGAAGACACCATGCTTGATGACGGCGAGACGCCGGAAGAAATCGACCAGGTCTACGACAAGCTCACGCAACGCGCCGAACGCCTTGCGCGCGAGGGTGTGCTGCCGATTGGCCTGATCGGCCAGCAGTACCAGCACCAGCTGGTGGAAGCCCTGGTGCCGGTGCGCTGTGCATGGCTGACGCTGCGCCAGTACTACAATAAGCCGGCGCCCAAGGTGGCGCTGAATCTCGAACTGGCCGGCGTGCCGCTGGATGACTGGATCGATCAGCTGCGGAAAAACGAGAGCGAGACGGTGTGGCTGGCGCAGATGTCGTCGCGCGTGGCCGACAAGCAGGGCAAGCCGCGCGGCGATAAATTGATCGCGATGTGGCTGCGCCAGTTGGCGGTATCCGCCACCGGCATGCAGGTGACGGGTTATCTGGTGGCGCGCGATGCAATCGTCACCATGAACCCGCTCGACCCCGCGCAGGCGCAGGAGGCGTTGCGCGAGCTGGTGTGCCTGTGGCGCGACGGCATGAACCGTCCGCTGCCGACTGCCTGCAAGACCGCGCTGGCGCTGGTGCAGGAGGGCGATCCGCGCGCTGTCTACGATGGCGGCTTTGAGGTCAACGGCGAAAATGAGGACCTGTGCCTGGCGCGTTTGTGGCCTGACTTCTCGTCGCTGAGCAGCGAGCCGGATTTTGACGATGTATCGCGCGCCCTGTATGAGCCGTTGGCGGACTGGATGGAGCAGCATATCAAGGTAGAGCAAATTGACGGCGAGAGCGCGGAATGAGTAACACGGCCAATCAACTCGCCCCGCTGACGTTCCCGCTGCATGGCTCGCGGCTCATTGAGGCCAGTGCCGGCACCGGCAAGACCTGGACCATCGCTGCGCTGTATGTGCGGCTGGTGCTGGGGCATGGCGATGACAATGCCTACCGGCGGCCCTTGCTGCCTGCCGATATTCTGGTGATGACCTTTACGCGGGCGGCGACGCGTGAGCTGTCCAACCGCGTGCGCGAGCGTCTGGTGGAGGCGGCGGCTTACTTCCGCTCGCACGAGGGGCGGGGGCAGCGCGACGATTATCTGGACGCGCTGCTGGAGTCCTATCCCGGCTACAGCGCACAACAGCAGGCGGCGCACCGCTTGCAGCTGGCTGCTGAAACGATGGACGAAGCGGCCATCTTCACGATTGACGCCTGGTGCCAGCGCATGCTGCGCGAGCACGCCTTCGATAGCGGCAGCCTGTTTGATGAAGAACTGGTCAGTGATGAACAGGCGCTGTTCGAGGATGCTGCACACGATTACTGGCGACAGCAGGTCTACCCACTCAATGCGGTGTCGCTGGACGCGCTGCTGTCGTGCTGGGGCGATGTGGGAGCATTGAAGTCATCGATACGCGAGCTGGTCAAACGTGCCGATATCATCGGCGAGGTGGATGCGCGCGGCGCATCGCTGGGCGCCCTGATCGCCGACGTGCAGCGCAAGCAGCAGGCGCAGCTGGCTGAACTCAAGGGCGGCTGGTGGGAGCGGGCCAACCGCATGGAGCAGTGGATTGCGCAGCATCGCGCGGTCGATCCGAAGTGCTTCAACGGCAACAAGATGCGTGCTGATTCGCTGGTGAGCTGGTTCAACGGCTTACGCGAATGGGCGCAGAATCCCGCAGCCGTCATGCCGGAGATATCGGATACGGCCTGGAAGCGGCTGACGCCCTGGGGCATCGAGGATGCCTTCTCCAAGAATTTCAGCGCCGCCGTCCCCGAGGACTTTGACGCCATCGAATCACTGAAGCAGGCGCTGGATGGGATTGAGCCGCTGTCGCACGCGCTGTACCGCCACGCAGCGGCGGCAGTGGCGGACCGCATGGCCGAGTTGAAGAAACGCAGCCGCCAGTTCGGTTTTGCCGACATGCTGGACCGCCTGAACGCGGCGCTGCAAGGTGAGAATGGCGCCGCGCTGCGCAAGCGGATTACCGACCAGTATCCGGTGGCGCTGGTGGATGAATTCCAGGACACGGCGCCGAACCAGTACCAGATCTTCAATGCGCTGTACCGCGTGGCGGAGAACGACCCGGAGACCGGCCTGTTCCTGATTGGCGATCCCAAACAGTCCATCTATGGCTTCCGTGGCGCCGACATCCACAGCTATCTGTCCGCGCGCCGCGCCACTGCGGGCCGGCATTACCAGCTGGGCACCAACTATCGCTCGACCAAGCCGGTGGTCGACGCCGTCAATCATTTGTTCCTGCATGCCGAAGGCCGTGGCGGCGACGATGGTTTCGCACGGGGCGCGTTCCGCTTCCGCGATCCTGCCTCGCGTGAAAATCCGCTGCCGTTCGAGGCGGTCGGCGCCCAAGGCCGCAAGGAGCGCATGGTGGAGGCGGGCGGTGATGTGCCGGCGCTGGTGATTGCCTGCAGCGCGGCGCAGGACTTGAAGGCGGATAGCTACCGCGAGTTCTTTGCGCATCACTGTGCGGAGGATATCGTGGCCCGCCTCAATGCCGAGCACACCGGCTTCGCTGGCGGTAACAAGGGCTTTGAACGCCTCAAGCCTGCCGATATCGCGGTGCTGGTGCGCGACCGCAAAGAGGCTGCTGCGATCCGCCGCGCGCTGCAACGGCGCGGTGTGCCCAGCGTCTACCTGTCCGACAAGGATTCGGTCACGGACAGCGAAGAAGCCGCCGATGTGCTGCGCTGGCTGTCGGCCGTCGCGAATCCGCTGGATGGCGCGCTGGCGCGTGCCGCATTCGCGACGCGTACCACCGGTTTGCCGCTGGCTGAACTGGCGCGTTTGTCCTCGGACGAACTGGCGTGGGAAGAACGGGTCGAACAGCTCAAGGCACTGCACATCATCTGGCAACGCCAGGGCGTGCTGGCCATGCTGCGCCGTTTCATCCACGAGCTGCAATTGCCTGCGGCCCTGCTGCAGCAGGTTGGCGGCGAACGCCGTCTGACCAATCTGCTGCATCTGGCGGAGTTGCTGCAATCAGCCAGCCGCCAGCTGGATGGCGAACAGGCGCTGATACGCTGGCTCGCCGAGCAGATCGAAGGCGGCGAGGGTGCGGGCGATGAGCGTGTGCTGCGCCTGGAAAGCGACGCCGAGCTGGTCAAGGTCGTCACGGTGCACAAGTCCAAGGGCTTGGAGTATCCGCTGGTGTATCTGCCGTTTGCCGTCACCGCGCGCAAGGTGGAGCGCCGCAACCGCAGCTTCTTTGAGTTCAGCGACGATGATGGCGTGCGCCGCATCGATATGGCGCTGACCGATACAGCGATGGAACTGGTCGAACGCGCGCGCCTGCAGGAGGACCTGCGCCTGATGTACGTGGCATTGACGCGCGCGCGCCATTTCCTGTGGCTGGGCGTGACCGCGCTGTCGGCCCGCAAGGCCGGCGAGAACACACTGCACGAATCCGCACTGGGCTATCTGCTCACTGGCGGCGCACCGCTGCCGTCGGACTTGATGATGGAACGCTGGCACCACGCCTGCCAGGGCTGTGACGATATCAGCATCCTCAGCTTGCCGATGGATGGCCAGCCGGTCACGCGTCTGAGCCGTATTGAAGAACGCCCGCCGTTGCTGGAGCCGCAGCACTACGGTGGTCATTTTGAACGGGACTGGTCGGTCGGCAGTTTCAGCTCGCTTGCGCGCCGCACGGGGCCGACCGGCACCATCAGCGCGGCTGGCCTGGTGCCACGCGACGCGGCCGAGGCGAAGCTGCTGGAAGGCGCCGATCAGCCAGCCATCGTGCAGGCGTCGCGCGTGGAGGGTGTGGCCTGGCATCGTTTCCCGCGTGGCTCCGTCCCCGGCAACTTCCTGCACGAGCAGCTGGAGTGGATGGGGCAGGAGGGCTTTGCGATTGTCGATGACGAGAATTTCGCTGCGCGCCTGACGCGCCGCGTGGAGCGCGCCGGCTGGGGCAATCGCCTCGACGACACGCTGGTCTGGCTGCGCGAGATCGCCAGCACAACGCTGCCGTATTTGAACGCATCGTTGAGCCGCATTGTGTCGCCGCTGCCGGAGATGGAATTCTGGTTCCCTAGCGATCGGCTCGGTACGGCCGCGCTGGACCGGCTGTGCGCCACGCATCTGCTGGGCGGCGCGCCGCGCCCCGCGCTGCCGGAGCGCGAACTGCACGGCATGCTGAAAGGTTTTTGCGACCTGGTGTTTGAACACGCGGGGCGCTACTGGGTGCTGGACTATAAATCGAATGCCCTGGGCAGCGGTGACGCGGCTTACCACGAGCCGGCGCTGATGACAGCCATGGCCGAGCATCGCTACGACATCCAGGGCGCGGTCTATATGCTGGCGTTGCACCGTTTGCTGCAAAGCCGCCTGGGCGACGCCTACGATCCGGCGCAACAGTTGGGCGGCGCCATCTTCATGTTCTTGCGTGGCATCGGCAATGCGCAGACGCGCGGCTGCTACCGCATCGAACCCGATCCTGAACTACTGGATGGCTTGGATAGCCTGCTGGGTGCAAGTGATGAATGACGAATTTTTTACGCAGGTCGATGCGCTGACCGAAGCGGGCCAGCTGCGCCGGTTGAGCGGCGCGTTTGCGCGCTTTATCGCGTCGATCGGCGCCAGCTCGCCGCCGCTGATGGCGGCCTGCGTGCTGTTGTCCGAGCTGGAGGGGCGTGGGCATAGCTGCCTGCTGCTGTCGGAATTGAACGCCGACCCGGCCGCGCTGCTGGGCTGGAACGGCGACGAATGGCATCATCTGCGCGCATCGGTTGATGGCTGGCCGGAAGATCTTGCCAGCTGGCGCATCTTGCTGGCGGCCTGCGAACAGGTCTGGCCGGTCGGCGGCGCGGATTGCAGCCAGCCGCTGGTGCTGGATGGCGACCGGCTGTATCTGCGCCGCTACTGGCAGGACGAAACCCATGTGGCCGCCGCTGTCCGTGGCCGCGCGCTGGGTGGCGTACTGGCCTCGGATGCCGATGCAGAAACCGCCGAGATCCGCCGCTGGCTGGATATCCTGTTCCCGCACGCTACGCGCGGTGGCGGTGTCGACTGGCAAAAAGTCGCGTGCGCGGTGGCGATGCGTGGCAAATTAGGCATCATTACCGGTGGCCCGGGCACGGGTAAAACCTACACGGTGGCCCGTCTGCTGGCGCTGCTGTTTGCAACGGCCGGCAGCACGCGCCAGTCCGGCTTGCGGGTGGCGCTGGCGGCGCCGACCGGCAAGGCAGCTGCCCGCCTCAAGCAGTCGATTGACGATGCGCTGGATAAATTGGCGGTGCTGGTCGGCACGGCATTGCCGCTGCGCGAGCTGACGGCACGCATGGGCGCCGCGCGTACGCTGCACAGCTTGCTTGGCGCACGCCCGGATACACGTGCCTTCCAGCACAACGCCGGTAATCAGCTGGATGTCGATGTGCTCATCGTCGATGAAGCATCCATGATTCATCTGGAAATGATGTCGGCACTGCTGGCGGCGCTGCCGCCGGAAGCGACATTGATTTTGCTCGGTGACAAAGATCAGCTGGCGTCGGTGGAAGCCGGTGCGGTGCTGGGCGACCTGTGCCATAACGCCGAAGCCGGTGAGTATCTGCCGGAGACCTTGTCTTATGTGCAAGCTAGCACAGGGCAGCAGATCCCGGACGACTATGCCGGCCACGGCGGCCCGATTGCGCAGCAGACCGTCATGTTGCGTGAGAGCCGGCGTTTTGGTGGTCCGATCGGCGAGTTGGCGCTGGCCGTCAATGCCGGCAATGCGGCCAAGGCTGTTGAAGTATTGCGTTCCGGGCAAGACTGCAAGGTCGCCTGGACCGACTTTGCGCAACCTGGGGACATGCTTCAGCTGGCGTTGTCGGGTTATCGGCAATATTTGCAATTAATTAAAAATTCAATCGCTGATGCGGATGACGTCGCACGACTTGCTATTTTGAGAAGCTTTGAAGGCTTCCGTATTTTGTGCGCGGTACGCGACGGCGAGTGGGGCGTGTCCGGTCTTAATGATGCCATCGAGCAACGATTGCAGTCGGCTGGATTGCTCAAGAAAACGGGCGAATGGTATGTCGGGCGTCCCGTCATGGTCACCCGCAACGACTATGCGACCGGTGTTTTCAACGGCGATATCGGCCTGACCCTGCCTGACCCGGCACGGCCGGGAGCGCTGCGCGTCTACTTCTCGGAAGGCGAAACGGTGCGCAGCGTCCTTGCCACCAGGTTAAGAAATGTGGAAACCGCGTTTGCCATGACCGTGCATAAATCGCAGGGTTCGGAGTTCGCGCACACCGCCATGGTGCTGCCCAAGGACGGCGGCAGCATGCTGGCGCGCGAGCTGATCTACACTGGCATCACGCGTGCACGCGACTACTTTACGTTACTCACGCCGAATGGCCAGGTACTGCTGGACGCCATCGGACAACGCACCCAGCGTGCCAGCGGCTTGCGCCATCTGCTGGATAATTAAGCCAAAAATTAGCTTGTTGACACCAATTTTTGGCGTGCGTACGGGCGTAAAAAAGCCGGACAGCGAGGTCCGGCCCTGTGGTGCGTGGCGTCAGCCGCTTACATTGCGCGGCGGCTGCGCTTGCCGGCCTTCACCGCTTTCTTATGGCGCGTTACCGACGCCTTCATGACTTTTGGTTTCTCATCCGGGCCGGCAATGAAGCGGCGAATGTTGACCGCATCCATCAGGCGGGCCGAATTGGCCTTGGCGTTGAGCAGCACCAGGGTGGCATTTTTGCCTGCGGATTTGAAGCGCATGATGAGGCAACGGCCAGCTTCCTCGGTGTAGCCGGTTTTGGACAAACCGACATCCCAGCCCTTGGCGCCAACCAGGCGGTTGGTGTTGTGGTATTCCACTTTGCGACCCTTGATGTTGATCACATCTTTGGTGTCGGTGGTGATGCGGCGGATGTCCGGATAGGCAGCGGCGGCGCTGGCCATCTTGACCAGGTCGGTCGCGGTGGACATATTATGCGGCGACAAACCGGTCGGTTCTTCGATCACGGTCTGGGTCAGACCCAGCGTGCGGATCTTGGTCTTGACCGCGTTTTTGAACGCGTCTGCACCGCCAGGGTAGGTGCGGGCCAGCGATGCCGCGGCGCGGTTGTCTGACGACATAAGCGCGAGTTGCAGCACATCACCACGCGAAATTTCGGCGCCGACCGGCACGCGCGACGCGCTGTGTTTCAGCATGTCAACGTCGGTATGGTCGATGGCGATTTTTTCGTCCATGTTTTGTTTGGCATCCAGCACGACCATCGCGGTCATCAGCTTGGTCAGCGAGGCGATCGGCACTTGGGCGTTGGCGTTCTTTTCGAGCAGCACCTTGCCGGTGCCGTCTTCGACCACCAGCACCGACTGCGAACCCAGCGGTACTGCGGCGAACGCAGCCGCAGTAAACGAAGTGAGCAATACAGCAACAATTTTCTTGAGCATACGGATATTCAGAGGGAACAGGAGTCTATCGGACACGTCAGGGCGACGTGGCGCGCGCAATCTAGCTATACGGCAATATTCTCTAAGGATAGACAATATCATTAAAGTGGGTTCTCGTCTATTGTGCCTAAGTGTCTAATTCTTATATTTTTTATGCGATATGGCCTGCTTGATGCAAAAAAGCCCTGAGACGGGAGTTCTCAGGGCTTTTTTCCGTTTTTCCGGCCACGGCGGCAGCCGGGACGGGGACGTTAGCTGCCGATCTTGGCGATCGACACTTCGGTGGATTTCACCAGGGCAATCACTTCACTGCCCACTTTCAGGTTCAGGTCTTGAATCGAGCGCGAGGTGATGACGGAGGTGACGATCCCGTGCTGGGTCTCTACATCGACTTCCGAAACGACTGGGCCAAAGATGATTTCCTTGATCTTGCCACGGAATTGGTTGCGTACATTAATTTCAGAAATGGCCATCGTGCTTCCTTTGTCTGGTTAATTACTACACTTCCAGATTACGGGCACGATGGCCATTTGCAAACGAATCTATCCGAATAATCTTATTTGTTATAGATTTTGTCGAATTCGGCGCCATCGTCGAAGTGCTTCTTCTGCGCCGTTTTCCAGCCGCCGAACACGTCATCGATGGTGAACAGCGTGACCTGGCGGAAGTTGGCGTTGTACTTCTTGAAGGCTTTTTCCGAGCGTGGACGCAGCGAGTGCTTGGCGATGATTTCCTGGCCTTCTTCGCTGTACAGGAAGTTCACGTAGCCGGTGGCCTGCTTGCGCAGGTTGCGGCGGTCCACCACCTTGTCGACCACGGCCACCGGCGATTCCGCCAGAATCGAGATCGATGGGTAGATCACATCGAATTTGTCGCCAAACTCTTCGCGCACCAGATTCACTTCGTTTTCAAACGTCACCAGCACATCGCCGATTTCGCGCTGGGTGAAGGTGGTGGTGGCGCCGCGGCCGCCGGCATCCAGCACCGGCACGTTCTTGAAGATCTTGCCGACCAGGTCGCGGGCCTGTGCTTCGTTGCCGCCTTTCTTGATGACGGCGCCCCACGCCGCCAGGTAGGTGTAGCGGCCATTGCCTGAGGTTTTAGGATTCGGGATGATGACTTTGACGCCCGGCTTGCCCAGGTCGGCCCAGTCCTTGATCTGTTTAGGATTGCCCTTGCGTACCAGGTACACCATGGTGGAGTAGAACGGCGAAGCATTGTTCGGGAATTTCTTGGCCCAGTCGGCCGCTACCACGCCGCGCTCGACCAGAATGTCGATGTCGTTGGCCTGGTTCATGGTGACCACCGACGCTTCCATGCCGTCTGCGACCGAACGCGCCTGCTTGGATGAACCGCCGTGCGACTGGTTCACATCAATGGTTTCGCCCGTGGTCTTTTTCCATTGCGCGGTGAAGGCGGGATTGATCTCTTTGAACAGTTCCCGCGTGACGTCGTACGCGGCGTTCAGCAGCACGGTATCCGCAGCGTGCGCCTGCGGCAAGCCAAACAGGGTGGCCGAGGCGGCCAGGAAGGAGGCGAGGATAACGCGGCGAGTTGAATTTTTGGTGGTCATAATGAGCTTTCGTAATAACGAGCGCTCATAGTGTAAAATTTCGCCCCGAAAAGATACGAATTTTTCGTAATATGCTTAGAAGTTCGCTATAAAACATATATGGATTTTTGAAAACATTAGTGGGCAAATAAGGAAGCACCCTCTAGTCTGGCAGCATCCGACAGCCTTATGCCGCTTGGTGTATAGTCCGTACCAGCACAGAAAGGCGTGCTATCAGTAATAGTTTTGTGAGCGTACATGAGTCTTGAAATTCGTATTGCTGCTTCGACGGATGCGGAGGCAGCGTGCAATGTATTGCGCCGGTCCATCAGGGAATGCTGCGAACTGGATCATAAGAATGATCCCGCCATCCTCGATGCCTGGCTAGGCAATAAAACTCCGCAGATGGTGGCGAACTGGTTCAGTTCCCCGACCAATTTTTCGCTGGTGGCTGTCAGCGAAGGCGTTGTCGTCGGCGTCGCATTGCTGACGGGAGCGGGCAAACTGGCGCTGTGTTATCTGTTGCCGGAAGCACGCGGGCAGGGCGCCGGCAAGGCGCTGCTGGCGCGCATGGAGGAACAGGCATGCAGCTGGGGCGTGAAGGCGCTGCAATTGCATAGCACGGCCACCGGCAAGGACTTCTTCGCCCAGCGTGGCTATACCGATGCCGGCATGGTGCGCTCGCCGTATGGCGTCGAGACGGTGTTTTACTGGAAGCAGCTGGATGAGGACACCACCTGTCCTAACGCGCCCAAGCGCAAGCGCTTCTGCAATTGCAATAGCGATTGATGTAACCATTGGTTGCCGCGCGCTGCTCGGCGCCCGGCGAAGCGCACAGTAATCAGTAGCACATCGCCAGACGGAATTCGGCGTCACGCGCCGGTGTCGCGCCGACCTCTTCACCGTTGACAAACAGCTTCAGCGCGCCAGCTTCCAGCCTGGTCCATGCCTCGTTCGAGGTCAGCGGGTGGGTGGCGATCACGGCAATGCGGTCGTCCAGGTGGTTGTGGCGGCTGAAGTCGATGCTGAGGTCGCAGTCGATCAGATGCGCCACCGAGAACGGATACTCCCTCACGACATAATGCAGGTCGGTGCTGCAATGGGCGAACAGCAGGTCGCCATTCGACAGGATGAAATTGAAAGTGCCATAGGCCGCTATCTCGCCAGCCAGCGTCTCCACCGCCGCGTACAGCACATGGCGTTCCGGCGGACTGTCGAAGCGCAGCGCCAGGCCGGACAGCAGGTGGCAGAAGGCGCGCTCGCTATCCGTGTCGCCCCACGGCGCATACAGACTCGGGTTGGGATCGAACAGCTGCAAGTCGCCGTTGTGGGCGAACGACCAGGTCTGGCCCCACAGCTCGCGCGTGAACGGATGGCTGTTTTCCAGCGAGACGCGGCCTTGCGTGGCTTTGCGGATATGCGCCACCACATTGCGCGCCTTGATCGGACTCTGCTTGAATTGCGCCGCCAGCGGCGAGTGGATCGACGGCAGGTAATCGGTGTACAGGCGGCAGCCGTTGGGCGTATGCAGGGCGATGCCCCAGCCATCCTTGTGTTCCCCGGTGCGGCCGCCGCGTTCGGCGAAGCCGGCAAAGGAAAAGTCCACGGCGGCGGGTTTATTGCTGCTCATCGCGAGTAATTGGCACATGACTAGACGGCGGAGTTAATCGATGACATCACGATAACGGCCGCACCGCAGGGGCGGAACGAATGTTTTGGCATATCCATAGGCGAAAGCATTCGTTCTGCTTTGCCGCGCGCGGGCATACGCTGTCGACATTATTCGTACCCCTAGAGGAGTTCCATGTCATTCCCCATCTTGCAGAAGTACCTGGCGCGTTTATCCGACGCGACCGGCGCCGCTTCCAGCATCTGGCTCGATCACGAGGGCAAGGCGCAAGGGCGGTTTTTCAATTGCACCATGAGCAGCGCGTTCCAGCCTATCCGGCAACTGGACAGCGGCGCGGTGCAGGCATACGAAGGTCTGGCGCGCAGCGTGTCGGCGCAGGACCAGGGACTGTCGCTGTGGAAGCTGCTCGACCATGCAGCCAGCGATGATGAATCCATCGAACTCGACCGGCTGTGCCGCATGCTGCACGCGATTAATTTCTTCCGCCAGGCCGGGGAGTCGCAGGCGGACCTGTATCTGAATGTACATGACCGTTTGCTGAGCGCCGTCAGCAGCAATCACGGCCACGCGTTCCGGCGCATCCTGGATGCGCTGGAGCTGCCGCTGAGCCGCGTGGTGCTGCAACTGCCGGCGGCGACGCCGCAGCAGGGCTGGCTGTTGAACTATGTGTCGGACAACTACCGCCGCAACGGCTTCCGCTTTGCGGTCAACGTCAACAGCCCGCGCGATGCGCTGGGCGTGCTGGACCGCCTGCGGCCGGATGTGTTCAAGCTGGATGTGCGGGAATTGCAGGACCGGGCGGGCCTGCTGGAAGTGCTGCAGCGTTGCGCGGCTGCCGGTGTGTCGGTGGTGTTCAAGCGGCTGGAGACGCCCCAGCACGTGGCGGCCTTGGGCGAACTTGCTGCCGATGCCGGCGCCTCCTTGCTGGTGCAAGGCTATCTGCTGGACGAACCGCGCGCCACCCTGCCGCAGGAGCAGGCGCGGCGCGCTGCCTGACGCTTAGTTCAGGACCCAGTTGTACTGGACTTGCGCCCACACCGGCTCGCTGCCGTTGCTCGCTGGCTTGAACTTGCAGCTGGCGCCGGCGCGCAGCGAGGCTTTGTCCAGCGCTACGTGGCCGCTCGACGAGATCACTTTGGTATCTTGCACATTGCCATTGGCGTCCACCAGGACCGCCAGTTTTACATTCCCTTGCAAGTCATCGTCCTGCCATGCGGTACGGTAGTTCGGCACGTTGCATTCGGCGTTGCTCAAGCGGCTATTGCTGGTGGTGGCTGCTTGCGATGGGTTGATGGTCGACAGCAGAATCAGGGACACGGCGGCGATAGAACGGATGATCATGATGGGCTCCGGTAGTGAGTGCGATGAGTTCACTATACTGCGGTGCATCATATATGAATACTTTATTGTTGGAATGCCAGCCATCAAAAATTGAAATAACTGAGGGCTTGAAAACGTTTCTGATACGCAGTTTCTGTATCGTTGCAGCAGCCGTATCATTTCTTAAACGTAAGTTGCGCAGGTTTTTCTTTCCCTCAGCATAAGCTATAGTAACAATATTGTTTTTTACGAGTAGGCTATGGCATCGCGCAGAGATTTTTTACAGCAGGGTTTGGGGCTGACCGCAGCGAGTTTTTTGTCCGTACCCTTGATTGGTTGTGCATCGAGCACACCGGTGCGGCATAGCAGCACCAGCGCTGCCGCCGCAAAACCGGCAGTGCACAGCACACCGGCCGCGCCTGCGGTGGCGTCGTCCGGCGGCATGCCGCGTGCATCGGAGCAGTCCGCGCCGTCTGGCGCCGGCGGCATGATGGAACCACCTCCCGATATTTTTGACGCCCAGGCGCTGGACCTCGAGTTCTGGCTGCGTCCGCGCACGATTGAAGTGATACGCCCGGCCAGCAAGGAGCGCGCCAAACTGCTCTACTGGAAAGATGGCGAGATCATCGAATCGGCCTATCAGGATTTGTGCCACCTGATGCGCGACGTCAATGGCGGCAATGAGGCGCGCACCATCGATCCGAAGCTGTTTGAAACGCTGTGGGGCACGCAGGCTTTCGTGCAGCGCTACGGTATCGATTCGCCGCTGGAGATCCTGTCCGGCTACCGCACCCCCGCCTCCAACCAGAAGCTGCGCGAAGCCGGTGTGCCGGCCGCGCGCCAGTCGCTGCACATGGTGGGGCGCGCGGCCGACATCCGTATCGCCAACCTGAACGCTGAAGTGCTGGGCGGACTGGTCAAGAGCTTCCGCCAGGGGGGCGTCGGTTTCTATTACCGTGCCGGTCCACGCGGCGGCTGGATCCACGCTGATACCGGCCTGCAACGCACCTGGAAGGGCTAATTGCCGTTGCGGCGATGGCGGCGGACGTCAGCTGTTCTGCGGTCTGTGGGCCGTCGACTTCATGCTTTGTCCTGCGATCGATTACACTGGCGGCTTAATGAGTAAGGAATCGTTATGCAAGACAACAGTGAGCCGCCACGCTTTCGACCGGTGCCGTGGAGCGGCCTGGAAACGCCTGCCGATGTAGAGCTGTGGATAGAGGAACATAATCAGTCCATGCTGCAGCATATCGGCAAGCATGAAACGGGTTATGGCGTCTGCTTCACGCTGGCCGAGGGCGGCGAGATTTATCTGCAAACCACCCAGGACGGCGCGCTGATTCTGGATGTGACGCCGGAAGCGGCATGGGTGGCGCCGCTGATTATGGCGGCCGCGCGCATCGGCGACGCGCCGCCGGGCCGGCTGTGGGTACTGCCGAACGATAAGCTGGTACAGTTGATGATCGGCCTGAGCGGATTGATCGCCAGTTCCATCCTGGTCGTGGGCCATGATTTTGGCCTGCGCCGCCGCATGGGCGCCGCGTGGTAGGCGTCCGTTTTTAAAGGGATTTCATGCGCGAACGGGATTTCGTATTGATGCTGGCGCTGTGTGCCGCCTTGCCGGCCATGGCCGCCGATCTGCTGGGCGCCGTCAAGGCGCGCGGCACGCTCAAGGTCGCCATGGAAGGTACCTATCCGCCGTTTAACTACCGCGAGAAGAATGGCGAGCTGGCTGGCTACGATGTCGATGTCGCGCGCCTGGTCGCGGGCAAGCTGGGCCTCAAGGTGGAGTTTGTCACCAGCGAATGGGCCAGCATCCTGGCCGGGCTGTCGGCCAACAAGTATGACGTGATCATTTCCCAGGTCGGCATCAACCCCAAGCGCGAGCAGGCGTTTGATTTCTCCGAACCGTATATCTATTCCGTGCCGCAGCTGATCGTGCGCAAGAACGAGACCGCCACATATAAATCGCTGGCCGAACTGAAGGGCAAAAAGCTCGGCGTCGGGCAGGGCAGTGTCTACGAGCAGCAGGCCAAGGCGGTGCCGGGCATCGAGGTGCGCAGCTATGCGGCCGCGCCGGAGACCATGGCGGACCTGGCCTCCGGCCGTATCGACGCCGCGCTCAACGATAGCCTGATGTCGGCCTATCTGCTGAAAATCTCCAGGCTGCCGATCAAGGCCGGTGCGCAGGTCGGCGCCGTGGAGCGCATGGGCATCCCGTTCCAGAAAGGTAATCCGCAGTTCAGGCAGGCGCTGAACAAGGTGCTGGCCGATGCCGCCGCCGATGGCAGCCTGAAAGCCATTTCGCTGAAATGGTTCGGCACTGACGTCAGCAAGGCGCCATAATCCATGGAATGGCTGGAGCTGCTGCGCGAGGCCGCGCCGGTCATGTTGCGCGGCGCCGGCTATACGGTGCTGTTCGCGCTGGCAGCCATGCTGGGCGGCTTGCTGATCGGTTTTCCGGTGGCGATCGTGCGGATGCTGCCTTACCGCGTGCTGGCGTGGCCGGCCAATGTGTATGTCAGCCTGATGCGCGGCACGCCGCTGCTGGTGCAGATGTTTGTGATCTACTACGGCCTGCCCAGCATCGGTATCGAGTTCACGCCAGTGACGGCCGGGATCCTGGCGCTCAGTCTGAACTCGGGCGCGTTTCTGTCGGAAAGCCTGCGCGGCGCGATTGCCGCAGTCAGCCAGGGGCAGTGGGCCGCCAGCTACAGTCTGGGACTGGGCTACTGGCGCACGCTGTACCACGTGGTGCTGCCGCAGGCGCTGCGCGTGGCGGTGCCGGCCATGAGCAATACGCTCATCAGCCTCATCAAGGACACCTCGCTGGTGTCGGTGATTACGCTGACGGAACTCATGCTCTCGACCAAGGAAGTGATTGCCACTACCTTCCAGCCGCTGCCGCTCTATCTGGCCGCAGCCGCTATCTATTGGCTACTCAGCCTGCTGTTTGAAGCGCTGCAACGGCGCGCAGAACAACGCTTGAACCGCGCACACCGTTCCCGATAGCTGGTACGCTCGACATCGCTCTCGTGTGATGTTAGTCTAAAGACATCAACGAGGGGGTGTATGGATAAGACTATGCACGCTGAATTGCCAGGAATGGCCGTGTTTGCCGACGCGGCTGCACTTGCGCCGTCGCTCACGCCATTTGCGGTGATGGGCGCCGAGATGGAACCAGACTGGTTCAATGATATTTATCTGCTGGCGCCGGTCGGCTACTTCGTGCTCGCGCCGGACACCAGCATCCTGCAAATGAACGTGGTAGGCGCGGACCTGCTTGGGATTGCACGCGCCAATCCGGAGCGGCTGCCGCTGCGCCAGTTCATCGCGCCGCGCTTCCATGAGGACTTCGACCGTTTCCTGCGGCGGGCCATCAACACCACCCAGCCAGAGCAGTGCGACCTGCAGATGCTGCGCCACCGCAACCAGCAGGGTTTTCCGGTGTCGCTGCGCGCCAGCGCCGACAGCACCGGCCAGACCATCCGCGTGGTGCTGGAACTCGCGGAAGGCAAGATGGCAGCGCTGGAACGCAGCGAGGAACGCTTCCGCCGCATCGTCCACAACGCCGAGGAAGGCATCTGGGAAATCGACGCCGCCGCGCGCACCAGCTTTGTCAATCCGAAGATGGCGCAGATGCTGGGCTACACCATCGAGGAAATGCTGGAGCAGCCACTGGTGGCGTTCATGGACGAGGAGGGCCGCACCATCCTTGAGCGCAATATCGCGCGCCGCCAGCAGGGCATGGCCGAACGCCACGAATTCAAATTCCTGCGCAAGGACGGCAGCGACCTGTGGGCCACGCTGGCCACCAATCCGATCTTTGATGCGGACGGCAGCTACCGCGGCGCGCTGGCGCTGGTCAGCGACATTACCGATACCCGCGCCTCGGCGGAACTGATCTGGCAGCAGGCCAATTTTGACGCGCTCACCGCGCTGCCCAACCGCCATATGTTCAATGACCGCCTGAACCAGGAAATGAAAAAGGCGCGGCGCGAGAATGTGCAGCTGGCGCTGCTGTTCATCGACCTCGACGATTTCAAGGACATCAACGACCTGCTGGGCCACGAGCAGGGCGATGCCGTGCTGGTGGAAGCGGCGCGCCGCATCGGCTTGTGCGTGCGCAGTTCGGATACGGTGGCGCGGCTGGGCGGCGATGAGTTCACCGTGATCCTGTCCGGGCTGGACCAGGTCAGCAGCGTCGACCGCATCGCCCAGAGCATGCTGACCCTGCTGAACCGGCCGCTGGCGCTGGGCGCCGCGCAGCCCTCGATTTCTGCCAGCGTCGGCATTGCCCTGTTCCCGTCCGATGCGGGCACAGCGGAAGAGCTGGTGCGCAGCGCCGACCAGGCCATGTACGCGTCCAAGCAGGGCGGCCGCAACCGCTACAGCTACTTCACGCCGGACCTGCAGCTGGCGGCCCAGGCACGCCAGCAGGTCACGCTGGACCTGCGCTCGGCGCTGTCGCTGGAGCAGTTCGAGCTGCACTACCAGCCCATCGTCAATCTGCAGAACGGCAAGGTGGAGCGGGCTGAAGCCCTGCTGCGCTGGCGCCATCCGCAGCGCGGGCTGCTGGCGCCGTCGGAGTTCCTGCCGTTTGCCGAGTCAGGCGGCCTGATGCTGGAGATCGGCGACTGGGTGTTCCGCCAGGCCGCGCAGCAGGCACGCCGCTGGCACGAGCAGCTGGGCGCGGGCTTCCAGGTCAGCATCAACCAGTCGGCCACGCAGCTGCGCGGCGATACCGCGCTGTACGTGTCGTGGCTGAACTACGCCACCCAGCTGGGACTGCCGGTGCGCAGCATCGTGCTGGAAATTACCGAAGGGGTGCTGCTGGACGGCGCCGCGCGCGCCAGCGAGCGCTTGCGCGACCTGCGCGAGATGGGCTTGCAGGTGGCGCTGGATAACTTCGGCACCGGCTACTCCTCGCTCTCGCATCTCAAGCATTTCGGCATCGACCTGCTCAAGCTCGATCACAGCTTCATCCAGCACCTGGCCCACGACAGCGGCGACCTGGCCATGTGCGAGGCGCTCATCGTCATGGCGCACAAGCTGGGATTGCGGGTGGTGGCGGAGGGCGTGGAAACGGCGGCGCAAAGCGGCTTGCTGGCCATGGCCGGTTGCGATTACGCGCAGGGATTTGTGTTTGCCGGCGCGCTGCCGCCGGACGAGTTCACCGCGCTGGCGCAGCGCGGCATCAGTCTGCTGAATTAACGCAGGCTCAGCAGGGAGATCACGCGCTCGCGGCTGATGCCGGCCAGCGCCGAAGTGATCGACAGCAGCGACTGATAGCCGGGCTGCTTGGTGGTGCTGACGAAGTTCTGCGCCACCTGGTCCATGCCGTTCTTGGTGGCCACCGGCGCCGCGCTCTGTACGCGCGCACTGACTTGCGCCAGCGCCTGATGCACGGAGGCGATCGACTGCTCGACCTTGGCCAGCGCCTGCACCACCTGCTGCAGCGTGGCGCGGATGCCATCCAGATCCGAGGTGTTCCAGCTGTCCGGTTCGATGTCGGCCGATTCCGATTCCGCCTTGACCCGGTTCAGCTGGCCCGCAGGGAAGCGCACGCCGCCGCCTTGCACGGCGATAGTGTCACGCACATTGGTCCACTGCGATTCGGCGGTGGAAAACGCCAACTGGCCGTCGCTATTGATGGCGGCGCGCACCCCGGCCGGCGCCAGCGCTTCGTCGAAACGCTGGGCGATCTGGCTGTCGGACAAGCCCGGTTCCAGCACCACCGAGCGCACGTTCTGGCCGCCGCCGACCGAGATGGCCAGCACTTCGCGGCCGCCCGAACGCAGATTGCCCAGGTTCATGCCGCGGATCGTAAATTGGGTATTGGTGCCCTTGGTGCTGAAATTCAGGCGCGCATCCAGCGTGCCGCCGGACGCCGTGCTGCGGTTGCGCCAGCTATTGCTGAACTGGCGCACGCGCGCTTCGACGGCGCCATCGGCGCGCTGGCGGTTGGCCAGGCGGGCGCTGAGGTCCGCCTTGAGGTTGCGCAGCTGGGCCGCGCTTTGTTCGAGGAAGTCGAGCGCCTGCTGGGCGCCCGAGATGTCGCCTTGCAGCGGCTGGTCCCAGTTGTTCAGGCCACGGCGCAGCGGCGCCGCCGAATTCGGCGTCGGCGTGACCGGCGTCGCGGTGGCGGCGTTTTCGCCGTTGAGCCCCAGCGATGTGCCGTCCACCGCAGTGGCATTGCCGGCATTGGCGCCGGGAACAATGACTTGGGGTGTGGATGTGGACGTGATTTGCATACGCTTAGGGCCGGAAAGGGTTACAGGATGTTAAACAGCGACAGGCCGCTGACCTTGGCATACGCCTTGTAGGACGCTTGCAACGCGGTGTTGTAGCCGTTCATCTCGGTGACTGCCGTGGTCATGTCCAGCGAACCCAGGTCCAGGATCGCGGTCTGGTTGGACAGGCTGACGTTGGCGTGGTTGCCGTCCAGCGTGGCCATGACGTTTTGCGCGCCGCCGAAGCTGGCGACCTTGCCCGACACCAGGGTCAGGGTGTCGGCCGCGCCGTCCATATTGGCTTTGATGGCAGCCTGCAGCGATGGCGTCGAAGCGGTGATGCCTGGCTGCGACAGCTGGTCGATCGTGGTGTCCATCTGGTTCAGCAGCGACTCCAGGCCCTTGACGTCAACGTTGACGGTTTGCGTGATGCCATTGCCGACCACCGATTTCTGCTCGTTGGTGTTGCCGGTAAAGGTGTAGCGCGAGCCGGCCGGCGCGGTAGCGTCGTAGCTGATCGACGGGGTATTGGTCAGCGTGCCCGAGAACAGGTAGCGGCCTTCCTGGTCTTTCTCGTTGGCGCTGTAGTAAATACTGTCGCGCAGCGCGGTCATTGAAGTGACCATGGCTTTCAGGTCGTCGCCGGTATTGCTGCCGTCCGAGGCCCACACCAGCAGGTCGTGGCTCTGGGTGATGTCGTTGACCATACTGGTCAGATAGGTCTCGTTGGTCGACAGGCGGATCTTGATGGCCGAGATGTTGTCGCGGTACTGGCCGACGATGGCTTCTTCGCGGTTCAGGCGCGACAGGCGCACGGCGGTGACCGGATCGTCCGACGGCACCTGGATGGCCTTGCCGCTGGCGATGCGCTCGGTCAACGAGGACAGGGCGCTCTGGTTGTCTTGCAGGCCGCGGTTCATGGTGGCCTGGAACTGGCTGGTGGCGATACGCATTCAGGCTCTCCTTAACCGAACATTTGCAGCGTCGAGTCGAACAGGGTGTTGGCGACCGCAATCACCTTCATGTTCGCTTGATACATATTCTGGAATTCCACCAGGTTGATGGCTTCCTCGTCCGTGTTGACGCCGCTGGTTGATTTCCAGTCGTCTTCGGCCTGGGAACGGATGGTGGTGGCAGTTTTCAGCTGCGACTGGTTTTGCTGGCTGCTGATGCCCAGCTTGCCGACGATCTGGGTGTCGGCGTCGCCCAGCAGCACACTGCCGATCGAGGTCAGGTTGATCGGCTGGCCTTTGACGTCCACCAGTTTTTGCAGGTTGCCGCTGTCGCCCGGCGTGCCATCGCTGGAAAACGCCAGGTCGGTGGTCAGGAAGCCGCTGGCAACTTGCAGCAGGCCGGTGGCGCTGGTCGGGTTGAACGACAGCATCGCCACACCGGCCGTGCCGTCGCTCTTGAAGCCGGAGGTCAGCGTATCGTTGATCTTCTGCGACATTTGCTCGGCGATTTCGGAAATCGACTTTTGCAGCGGCTTCAGCGTGTTGTCGCGGAAGTCGCCCAGGCCGCCCAGCTGGCCGCCCACCTTGGTGTCGTCCAGCTTGAAGCTGGTGTTGGCAAACGTCAGTGTCAGCGTGCTGGCGCCCGAGGTGCTCACGTAGTTCAGGTTGGCCGCCAGGTTGGACACCACCAGCGGCTGGCCGCTCTTGAGCGAGACCGAGGCGGTGCCGTCCGGATTGTTGATGACTTCCACCGCCACCTGCGAGGCGACGCTGTCGATGAGCTGTTCGCGCTTGTCGAGCAGGGCCGAGGTGTTGGTGCCGGTAGCGCCCAGCGACACGATCTGCTGGTTCAGCGCGGCAATCCCGGACAGCGATTCATTCAGCGACGGCAGGATCGCGGTCTGCTGCTGCTGGACCGAGATCAGCTGGTTGGCGGTCAGGTTGTAGATGCTGTTGAACTGCTGCGACATCGAATCGGCCGCGGTAATCACCTGCTGGCGCAGCGGGGTCGAGGTGGGATCGACGCCGGCCGCGTTCAGGGCCTTGAAGAAGTTGTCGACGCCATAGCTGATGCTGGACTTGTCGGCGCTCATCACGGTTTCCAGCTGGCTCAGGTAAGGCTGCACTTGCGAACGCTGGCCCAGGTCGGAGGCGGCGCGCCACATCTGCTGGGATTTGTACGAGTCGCTGAAACGCAGCAGGGAGCCGATCTGCACGCCGTTGCCTGGCGAGTTGGCGCTGGCGTCAGACGCGGTCGCCACCAGCAGCACACCCTGGCGCGTATAGCCCTTGGTTTGCGCGTTGGCGATATTCTGACTGACAGCGTTCAGTGCGGCCTGGGCGGCCAGGGCGCCCGACAGTGCGTTATTCGTGATGGTCATGGAGCGGGTCTTTCCTGGTGAAGTCCGAGGGGCCCGTGGTGCGCTGCATGAGGGCTGGCGCCCACTGGTCCGATATCAGTAACGGGCGACCGTTTATTGCTGCGGATTAAGCGGCTTGGTGAAATTTTGCGAACTAGAAACATTAGTCGCCGTGACAGCTTGCTGTGGAGGCAACAATTGACGCAGGATGGCGTCGGCCACGCCGAACGCGCGCTTGCCGGCCAGCTGGTCGGCCACCAGGTTGTCGGCCATGTCCAGCATGTCATCATTGATGCGGTCTTTGGGCGCGTCGTCGGAGGCCAGGGCGCGCGTGCCGTCGCGCATCTGGTGCAGCATGTGGCCGATGAAGAAACTTTCAAACTTGACGGCGGCCTCGGTGGCCTTGGCGCGGTAGGCCGGATCGACGCTGTCGCCGGCCGCGGCCGGCTGTGGCGCCACGTGGGTGCCGCTGAGCTGGCCGGCGACGCCCTTGTCCAGCAGGCGGGAGGGATCGAAGCTGTTGTAGTCCATGGCGTGTCCTTAGATAACCACCAGTTCGCCTTCGATGGCGCCGGCCTGGTCCAGTGCTTGCAGGATGGCCATGATGTCGTCCGGGGTGGCGCCCAGGCTGTTGACCACGTCGATAATCGATTGCAGCTTGGCGCCGGCCGGCCATTTGAACATCTGCGCCGGGCCCTGGTCGGCCGTGACCTGCGACTGCGGCGTGGCGATGGTCTGGCCGCCGGCCAGTGCGTTCGGCTGGCTGACCTTGGTTGATTCGGAAATCACGACTTTCAGCGAGCCGTGGGTGACGGCGGCCGCGCGCACGCGCAGGCCTTCGGCAATCACCACGGTCCCGGTGCGCGAGTTGAACACCACTTTCGGTGCGTCTTCGCCGACGTCAATGTTGAGCGACTCCAGTTTGGCCATGAAGGCTACGCGCTGGGTCGGATTGGCGGGCGCCACCACGTCGACGCTGGTGGCGTCGCTGGCGGTGGCGATGTCGCCAAAGCGCTTGTTGATCGAATCGACGATGTTGGTAGCGGTCTGGAAGTGCGGGTGGCGCAGCGACAGGCGCACGGTCGGCTTGCTGATGAAGTCGGTAGCGATTTCGCGTTCGATATTGGCGCCGCTGGGAATGCGGCCCGAGGTCGGCGTGTTGACCGTGATCGAGGAACCGCTCTTGCCCTGGGCGCTGAAGCCGCCCACCACCACATTGCCTTGCGCCAGTGCGTAGACTTCGCCGTCGGCCGCGCGCAGCGGGGTCAGCAGCAGGGCGCCGCCGCGCAGGCTCTTGGCGTCGCCCATGGACGATACCACCACGTCGATGCTCTGGCCCTTGCGGTAGCCAGGCGGGAACACCGCCGACACCATCACGGTGGCGACGTTCTTGGACTTGGCGTCAGTACCATCCGGCACCTTGACGCCAAACTGCTTGAGCATATTGATCACGGACTGGCTGGAGAACTTGACCTGGGTCGAGTCGCCGCTGCCGTTGAGGCCGACCACGAGGCCGTAGCCGACCAGCGGATTGTCGCGCACGCCTTCGATGGCGACCAGGTTGCGCAGCACCTGCGCCGCCTGCACTGGCGCGGAGGCGCCCAGGCCCAGGCTCAGCGCCAGCGGCAAGACCAGGAGTAGCTTGCGGAAATTCATGGGATCACCCCTTGGTTAAGCTTAAAACGGCATCAATGGGCCGTTGAAGAAACGCGACAGCCAGCCCGGCTGCTGCGTATCGGCCAGCGTGCCCTGCGCCGAATAGGCGATGCGCGCATTGGCAATGCGCAGCGAGGACACCTGGTTGTCGGCATCGATATCGGCCGCGCGCAGGTAGCCGCGCAGACGGACGAATTCTTCGCCATTGTTCAGGGTCAGGGTTTTTTCGCCGGACACGCGCAGCAGGCCGTTCGGCAGCACTTCCTGCACGATCACGGTGATCGCACCGCTCAGCGCATTCTGCTGGGTGCTGGTGGCGTCGCCGGCAAAGGTGTTGGAGGCGCCCAGGCCCACCGCGGCCTTGCCGAAGGTCTTGCCCAGCAGGTTGGGCGCGTTGATGTTGTCGGCGGAATTCTTGGAGTAGCTGGTCCCGGCCTTCTTGCTGGCCTGGGTGGTTTCCTGCAGGTTCACGGTGACGATGTCGCCGACGCGGAAAGCGCGGCTGTCCGAGGTCAGCGACATGCTGAGGTCGGTGCTGAAGACGCCGCCCGAAGTGCCTTTGGGGCCGCTCACGCGGTTGACCTGCGGCGGTTCGTCGGACGGGCCGGGACGCACTGCTGGCGGCTGCAACTGGGCGCAGCCCGCCAACGACAGCGCCGTCAGCAGCGCCGTCAGCAACAGCGCCACCGGCCGATTGCGCAGTGCGGGTTTCATCAGCGTGCTGCCTGCGACAGGTATTGCAGCATATTGTCGGCGGCCGACAGCACCTTGGTGTTCATTTCATAGGTGCGCTGGGCAGCAATCATGTCCACCATTTCTTCCACCACCTGCACGTTCGAGCCTTCCAGCGTGCCTTGCTTGATCTTGCCCCACTGGGCGGTGCCTGGCGTGCCTTCGGTTGGCGTACCCGACGACGGGGTTTCCGCAAACAGATTCTCACCCAGGGCCAGCAGGCCGGTCGGGTTGATGAAGCTGGTCAGGGTCAACTGGCCCAGTTGCTGCGGCGTGGTGTTGTCGGCGATCTTGGCCGACACCACGCCGTCTTCGGCGATGGTCAGCGCGGTGGCGGTGGCGGGTACGGTGATCTGCGGGATCAGCGGCAGGCCGCTGGCGTTGACCAGGATGCCGTTGGCGTCCACCTGCAGCTGGCCGGCGCGCGTGTAGGCGGTGGTGCCGTCAGGCTGGCGTACCGACAGGAAGCCGTTGCCCATCACCGAGATGTCCAGCTCGCGCTGGGTGGTTTGCAGGATGCCCTGGGTGAACACCTTCTGGGTGCCGACCATGTGCACGCCGTTACCGAGCTGTACGCCCGACGGATTCAGCGTGTTGTTGTCGGCGCGCTGGGCGCCCGGCTGCTGCTCGACCGAGTAGAACAGGTCTTCAAACACCACGCGGTCGCGCTTGAAGCCGACGGTGTTGGCATTGGCGAGGTTGTTGGCGATGGCCTGCAGTTTCTGGTCCTGGGCTTGCACGCCGGTCTTGCTGATCCACATTGCTGGATTCATGATTTCTCCCTGTAGTGTCGAAGTGGATTAGCTACCGCTAATCAGGCGGTTACCGGCTTCAGTCATCGAATCGGTGGACGAGAACAACTTCATTTGAATTTCAAACGTACGGTTCAGGCTCATGGTGGCGACCATTTCCTCGACCGCCGAGACGTTGCTGCCTTCCAGGTGGCCGGGACGCAGCACCACGGTGGGATCGGTGGCCAGCTGGCCGCCGTTGCGCGGCACCAGCAGGCCGGCTTCGTTCTTGGTCAGCTCGGACGCTTCCGCCTTCACCAGGCGCAGCTTGTCGATCACCTGCATGGTGGTGGTGCCCGGCGCCTGGATCGAGATGGTGCCGTCGGCGCCGATGTCGATGGCCTTGTAGTCGGGCAGGGTGATCGGGCCGCCTTCGCCCAGCACCACGTTGCCATTGATGCGCAGCGTGCCGTTTTCATCCAGCACCATATTGCCGGCGCGGGTGTAGGCTTCGCCGGCGCCGCCGGTCTGCACGGTCAGATAGCCGCTGCCGGCCACTGCCACGTCCAGGTCGCGGCCGGTACTTTTTACCGTGCCCGTCTTGCCGGAAATGGAGTTGGCCTGCAACTGCGACATGTGACGGTCGTCGTAGCCGTAACCGTTGACGGTTTGCGCCGCCGACAGTTCCATATTGGCGCGGAAGCCCGTGGTGTCGGCGTTGGCCAGGTTGTTGGCGTGCACCTGTTGCCCGCGCAGGGCCCGTTCGGCCCCGCTCATGGCGGTGTAGATCAGCGCGTCCATGTGTGGTCAGCCTTAGATAGCCTGCATCAGCGACTGCAGCATGGTGCTCTCGGTCTGGATCACCTTGGAGTTGGCCTGGTAGTTGCGCTGCGAGGTCATCAACCCCACCAGTTCCGAGGTGATGTCGACGTTGGACTGTTCCAGCGTGGCGACGTTGATGGTGCCGCCCATGCCCACGCCTGGCGCGTTGACCAGCGGTTCACCCGAGGTGGTCGAGGTCACCCAGCTGGTGTCGCTGACCGCGGTCAGCGCGCCTTCGTCCGGGAAGGTGGCCAGCGCCAGGCGGCCCACGGTCTGCTTCTGGCCGTTGGTGTAGCTGGCGATCACCGAACCGTCGGTACCCAGCGCCACACCGCTGAAGGTGCCCGACGAGTAGCCGTCGGCGTTGTTGGTCGAGGTGGTGGCTTCGCCGGCAAAGCCGGTGGTGCCGGTGTAGTTGATGACCACGCTCTTGAGCGCGCCGCCATTGGTGGTCGTCACCGCAGTCAGGTCCAGCGTGATGCTGCCGGCATCGGCCGATGGGTCGGGCGTGACCATCTGGCCGGTGGTCGGGCTGAACGTCATGGTGGTCGGCGTGCCGACTTCAACGCCGTCCAGCACGTAGTGAACGTCCACCGAGTTCGCGGTGGCGGGACCGCCAGCGCCGGTGCGGGCGAAGTACTGGGTCAGCGTATGCTTGCCACCCAGGGTGTCGTAGATCACCGACGCCTTGGACATATTGAAGGTGGTGGTATCCGGTGCGTCCGCCGGGGTGGGCGGGGTGACCCAGGCCGTGGTCGGCGCATTCCAGTCGGCCGACAGGTTGCCGATGTAGCTGACTTTTTCCGACGCCACGGCCGGAATCGAGCCGGTCGGAATGGCCAGGTCGCCCAGGGCGCCGGCGGTGCCGCTTTTCGGGTCGATCGGATAGCCCTGGATCTTGCGGTTGGACGCGTCGATCAGGAAGCCGTCTTTCGATGCATCAAAAATGCCGACGCGGGTGTACTGGGTTTCGTTGGTGGCGCTGTTGCGCGCGATGAAGAAGCCGCGGCCGTTGACGGACGCGTCCAGCGCGCGGCCGGTGTTCAGGATGCCGCCTTGCAGGCTGATGTTCTGCGTCGTCGAGCCGACCATCACGCCCGTGACCTGGTTGCCCGCGACCAGCGAGGCAAAGTTGGTGCGGCTGGCTTTGTAGCCGTAGGTGCCGGCGTTGGCGATGTTGTGGCTGGTGGTGTCCAGCGAATCGTTGATGGCCTGGATGCCAGACAATGCGATATCAAAACTCATGATGGAGACCTTCCTTTAGAGAGCAGATTGAGTGGCAGTTTTGCCGGCAAATGCGGTAATGGTGTCGGAACCGGTGTCGCCGATGTTGGCGACATTGAGCTGCACGGTGCCGCTGGACAGCAGACGCACGCTGTTGAGGCGGCCCTGGATGTCGATGGTAGGCGTATCTTTGCTGCTGGTTTCCACTGCCACGCTGTAGGTGCCCACAGGCAGGCCCAGCGCGGCTGGATCGATGGTGAACGGCACGGTGCCCGGCGCTTGCGTGCCCAGGTTGACGTTGTGCTTGACGCCGTCGGCGCCGGTCAGCACCAGCGTGGTCTTGGCGCTCGAGGCGGACAGCGTGGTCTGGCCATTGATCTTGCTGCCGGTGCCATCCACGAGGACCGACTTGCTGCTGACCATGAGGTTGGAGCCGACCTGGGCGCCCAGCGCCATCACCTGCAGGCTGGACAGCGCGCTGGCGCTGGCGTTGGTGATGGTGGTCAGGTTTTGCAGCGATTCGGTCTGCGACAGCTGGGTCAGCTGCTGCACGAACTGGGCCGGATCGGACGGCGACAGCGGGTCCTGGTTCTGGATCTGCGCCACCAGCAGCTTGGTGAACATCTGCGAGGTCTCACTGGCGGTATTGCCGGTGATGTTGGCAGTGGTGCCGGCATTGCTGCCGCTGGCATTGTTATTGAGGAGACTGACGCTCATGGCTTAACCTTCACCGAGTTTAAGGAGGGACTGCTGCATCGTGCGGATGCGGCCGAGGACTTCAACATTGGTTTCAAAGGCGCGCGAGGCCGACATCATGTCGGTCATCTCGGCCACCTGGTTGACGTTGGGATAGAACACCATGCCCTCGCCATTGGCCATCGGGTTGCCTGGTTCGTAGACCTGGCGCAGCGGTTCCGACGATTCCACCACGTCCAGCACCTGCACCTTGCCGCCGGCGCTGGCCATGCCAGCCGGGCTGTCGCTCATGACGGCGGCAAACACCGGCTTGCGCGCGCGGTAGGTATCGCCTTCGGTGCCGGCCACGGAGTCGGCATTGGCGAGGTTACTGGCAATCGTATTGAGGCGCACCGATTGGGCCGCCATGGCCGAGCCGGCGATCTCGGAAATATTCTTGAAGGACATGCTGGCGCTCCTGCGGTTACTGGCCGTTGATGGCTTTCGCCAGGCCTTTGAATTTCATGTTGAGGAAGGTCAGGCTGGTCTGGAAGTCGGTGGCGTTCTGCGAGAAGGCCGCCTGTTCGACGCCGATTTCCACGGTGTTGCCGTCGCGGGTAGGGTGGAAGGGCACGCGGTACATGCGCGCGCTGTCGCCGCCGTCGCCGATATCGCCGCTGGCTTCGGCCTGCACATTGGCCAGCGTGGCGCTGAAGTCCATGTCCTGGGCCTGGAAGCCGGGCGTGTTTTCGTTGGCGATATTGGCTGCCAGGATGCGGGTGCGTTCAGCGCGCAGCGCCAGCGCGTCGCCATGGACGCCTGCTGCATCCTTGAAGTTAATCCCCATAGTCTTCCCCTGTGTAGACGTTGCAGTAAAACGCATGAGCATGAGTGACAACCGCTACACCGCATGTAGAATGACGGCCGGGCATTGTGTTGCCCACCGTCTCCGGCATCATAGTAGAGGTATTGCCCATGCTCAACAAATGTATTGTAACTGTTTCGGCGGGAATGTTGCTGGTTTGCATTCCACTTTTTAACGCTTTTTCTGCGCCCGTGCCGGTGGCCGCGGAACAAGTGCCGGGCGTGGTGGAAAAAGCCGCGCGCCAGCATGTGCAGCGCTGGGTCGAAGCGGCCGGTTTCAGCGAGCCGCAATTCACGCTGGAAGTGGTGCCCGGTACACGGCCGCTGGCCGCCTGCAGCCAGCCGCTCACGGTGCAGGGCGCCGATACGCGCTTGCCGAGCCGTATGCGTTTTGTCGCCGTCTGCGGCGGCACGCCAGGCTGGCGGTATGAATTCATCGTGCGCGCCCAGGTGTCGGCGCGTATTGCAGTCATGGCAAACGACTTGGCAGCGGGGAAAGTTCTGGCAGATGAGGACCTGTTGCTGGAGCGCCACGACGTGTCTGGTGTTACTGACAGCATTACCGATCCGCAGGACGCGGTGGGCATGAGCGGCAAGCGCGCGCTGCGCGCGGGCGAGGTATTGCGCAAGGGTTTGCTGTCGTCGCCGACCGTGGTCAAGCGCGGCGAGCCGGTCAACATCATCGCGCGCCGCGAGCAGATCGAGGTGAGCATGGCTGGCGAGGCATTGGACGCCGGCGCGCGCGGTGACACGGTGCGCGTGCGCAATGCCAACGGCATGGTGATCCGCGCCCGGGTGACAGGCGTGGCCACGGTGGAACCTGTCTCGATGCCGGTCACGACTAATTCTCCGTCGGAGTGAGGCGGGCAAGTCCGCCGCCACGCTGCAATTGCGTGGCGACCTTGCTCAGCTTGTCTGCATAGTTGGGGTCAGTGGCATAGCCGGCCTTGGCCAGTCCGCTGGCGAAGGCCTGGGCATTGCTGCCAGTGTTGAGGGCGGCCGCGTAGCGCGGATTGCTGGTCAGCATATCGGCATAGTCGCGGAAGGCGCTGGCGGTGTCGGGATAGCTGCGGAAGCGTTCGGTCTTCTTGAGCATGGCGCCATGTTCGTATTCGGTGGTGCTGGCCACGGCCACATCGCCTTGCCAGTTGCCGCTGGCCTTGAGGCCGAACAGGTTGTTGGCACTGGCCGCGCCGTTGCGCAGCGGCTGCTTGCCCCAGCCCGATTCCAGCGCCGCATGGGCCGCCACCAGTTCCGGCGAGACGCCCAGCTTGCTGGCGGTTTCCTCGGCCCACGGTTTGATCGACGCCAGGAACTGCTGCTGCAGCTCGCTGTCGACGCCGTTGCCATCGTCTGCGATGGCGCCGCTGGCGCGGTTGCGCAGCGCCATGGCCTGCAAGCTCATGGCTTGGGAAGAGGGCTGGGAGGATGGCTGGAAGTCGCTGCGGAAGCCGCCGTCGCCGTTGGCGATAAAGCCGGCGACGTCGCTCTGCACTTGCTGGAAAGTGGTGTTGAAGCCGCCGGACGCGGCAAAGCCGCCAGTCGCCGCGGCAGGACGGCTGGCAGTGATGTTCGATACGGTTGCGGCAGTGGGCGCGGTGCTTTGCATGACCCCGTTAAGCTGGCGCATAAATCTGCTCCTCGCCATGCAGCACGCGCTGCATGATGCTGTATTGCTCTACCAGCAGGTCACCATTGCGCTTGCTGATGCGCTTGCATTCAATGACGGCCTGCTCCAGCGTGTTCCAGTCCGCTTCCATTTTCTCCCGTGCCGCATTTTTCAGCAAGGCAAAAGCCTGCTTCATGGTGCCATCCGGCCCCACCAGACGTTGTACCAGCGCCACGCGCTGCACGCGGCGTGCCTGCATGGTGTCGACCAGCGTGGAAATCGCCTCGGCCACCGGGCCGAGTTCGGCCGCCTTGTGGCGCAGCGCGGCCTGGAACTGCTGCTGCAACAGCGTGTTGAGGGTTTGATAAGCTTGCAAATCGTCGGCGATGCCGCCCAGCAGCAGGCGCATGGCGTCCTGGCGGGAGAGCGCGGCAACGGCCGCGCCCGGGGTGTTGAAACTCACTGCTCGCTCCCATGGAAACGCTGGATCAGGCCGGCCAGCTTGGCGGGATCGAACGGCAGCTCGCCCTTGGCCAGCGCATCGCGCAGCATGTCCACTTTTTCCTGGTCGATTTCCGGCATCTCGCGCATCGCTTGCAGCGCGGGCTGCAGCACCGCCGATTGCAGGCGCGCAGGCGCGGGGGCGGCGAGCGCTTCGGCGGCGTCCACTGGGGCGCTGTCGGCCACGCGCTGGACGGCCATGCCGTCCGGGGTCGAAGTCGTGATTCTCATGCGGGTGCCTCGTGTTGGCTTGGTTTCCATACGAACTCTTATTTATTGCGGCGCGGATCACGCAACGGACTGTCGCCGCCGAGCTTGCTGCGCAGCTGCTGCAGCAGCGTGGCGTCCGGCAGGGCGGTATCGACATCGTGAGTCAGCGGATCGGCAGCATCGGGTACGCCAAACATGGTGGCGATGGTCTTGGCTTGCGCCGTGGTCAGGATCAGCAATTCAATGCGGCGGTTGACGCCGGCATCGACGCGCTTGGTGTCGAGCGGCGCGCGGTCGGCCATGCCCACCACCTGCAGCACGGACTCGCGGTTCATGCCGCCCGCCAGCAGCTGCGCGCGCGCCGACATGGCGCGATTGGCCGACAGCGTCCAGTTGGAGAACGCGGCGTAGCTGGTGTCGGCATACTGCAGCGAATCGGTGTGGCCGACAATCAGCATCTGGTTGTCCATTTGCGCGAACAGCGGCCCCATCTTGCGCAGCAGTGCGCGGAATTTGTCGGTCGGCACGGCGCTGCCGCGCACGAACATGCCCTGGCGGTCGGTGTCGTGCAGCATCACGCGCAAGCCATACGGCGTGACGATGGACTCGAGGTTGCTCGATAGGCCGGCCTCGGCGCTCATCTTGGTCAGCACCTTGGACAGCTGGGTCAGGTCATCGGGCGAGTCGTACTTGACCTTGGACGACGGTGTGGTCGGCACGTCGGTCTGCTCGGCCGTGGCCTTCTGCTTGCCTTCCGATTCCGAATTGCCAAAGTGCGGCATCGGGAAGCGGTCGATCAGGCTGCCGCGCGGGCCGCCCACCTGTTCCGGCATCACACCTTTACCCTGGTCGGTCTTGGCGCCATCGGCCTCGGTCAGGATCTGCTGCAACGACTCGGTATTACGCGCCGCCATCAGCCACAGCACCAGGAACAGACACATCAGCGCCAGACAGAAGTCGGCAAACGCTACCTTCCAGGCGCCGCCGTGGTCGTCGTGCTTGTGCTTGCCGCCACCGCGCTTGACGATGGTCTGGTCATGCCCCTTGTCATGCGGCTTTAGCACCACGGCCTCCGCGTCCCGAATCCGAAGGTTCGCTGTCGCGGCCTTCCAGATCGTTAATCCAGCGTTCCAGCTGAGCGAAGCTCGGCTTGATGTTGAGCTGCACCAGGCGGCGGCCGGCGTCAATCGCCAGCAGCGGCGGTTTGCCGGCCACGTGGGTCACCAGCACCACCTTGACGGTTTCCTTGTTGGCCGCTTCCGAGTTGACCAGCTGTTTCAGCATATTGCACAGCGGGTCGATCAGGCCGTAGCAGAAGAAAATACCGATGAAGGTACCGACCATGGCGGCGCCCACGTGCTCGGCGATCTCGCCCGAGGTCGCGCCTTCGCTCACGGTGTTCATGGTAATCACGATGCCCAGCACGGCGGCCAGAATGCCGAAGCCCGGCATCGCCTCGCCGATCTTGTTGAGCGACTTGGCCGGCTGTTCCTGTTCGGTGTGGATGGCTTCCAGTTCCTGGTCCAGCACGCCTTCGAGTTCGTGTGCGTTGATTTTGCCCATCGCCATCAGGCGGAAGTTGTCGACGATGAAGGCCAGCAGTTTCGGCTCATCCAGCACGCGCGGATAGCGCTGGAACAGTGGGCTGTCCTTGGGCGCCTCGACGTGGGCGTCCAGCGCTTTCAGGCCGCCGGCGGCCAGTTGCAGCAGTTCGTACATCAGCAGCAGCAGCTGACGCTGGAACTCCGAGTCGTACTTCTTCTTCATGATCTTCTTGATCTGCGTGCCGAGCTCTTTCAACACATGGCTCGGGTTACCGATCACCAGCGCGCCCAGGCCCGAACCGGCAATCACGATCAGCTCGATCGGTTGCCAGATCTGATGGAAAGCCCCGCCCATCATGAAGAAGCCGCCGAAGACGCTGCCTAAAACTATGAGTATGCCGACTATTTGCTGCATGATGATTCGCCTTTCCGCGTCATTTTTCTAATCCCTAGCTGCGCTGCACCGGTGCTCAGGCGCTTTGCAGTACTGCCTTCATTTTGTTAAGCGCCGCCTTGTTCAGCTGGCACACGCGGGCGTCGGTCAGGTCCAGCACGGCCGCGATTTCCTTGTAGCTCAGCTCGAATTCGTAGTACATCTGCACCACGCGCTGTTCGCGCTCGTCGAGACCGCGCAACGCCTGCTCCAGGCTGCGGCGCACCACCAGCTGTTCTTCCGGGCTCGGCGCGCTGTCGTTGCTGACGCTTTCCTGCAGCACCTCGTCAAAGCTGGCAATCAGTTCGGCGTTTTCGTCCATCAGGTAGGCCTGATAGGCTTCGGCCGTCAGCCCCAGCCCGCTCATGATTTCATGCTCGGTCGGTTCGTGGCCCAGCTTGCGGGTGAGGGCGCGCACGGCGTCGCGCAGCTTGTGGCTTTGCTGGCGCACCGCGCGCGGACGCCAGTCCTGGCGGCGCAGCTCGTCCAGGATCGCGCCGCGGATGCGCAAGCTGGCGTAGCTGCCGAAGGCGCCGTCCGGCTCGCCGTAACGGCGCAACGCTTCCAGCAGCCCCATCAGGCCGATCTGTTCCATATCGTCGCGGTCGATGGCGCCGGCGATTTGCGAATTGAGCTGGCGCACGATGCGCTTGACCAGCGGCGCATATGCCAGCAGATGCTTTTGCTCGTCCGCTACGCTGTGCGTGAACGGCGCGTTGCCGTTCTCGCTGTAGCTTTCGGCATAAGCGTCTGCAAATTCCTCTACATATCCCATGCCCGCTCCACTTGTGTTCATGCTGCTTTGGCCTACTCCAGGATGAGCTTGCCAATCATGACTTCGTCAAACGGCTTTTCCCGGTTTTCTTCTTCGAAGGTGTGCTCAAACGCTTTGTTCAATTCTGCGGCAAACTGGTCGATGGTCATGACGCGCGCGGTGGCCATCGGCAGGCCGGACAAGGTCCGCACGGCCACGCTGCGCAGCAGCGGCAGGTTTTCCTTGGCTTCCTTCTCGCGCTTGGCGTCGGTGCTGACCACCAGGTCGGCCGACAGGTAATGCGTCAGGTTGTCGCCTGGCTGGGCCTTGAGCATCACCACTACCTTGTCCACCGTCAGATACTTGGGCGGCAGCTCGGATTTTTTCTCTTCCTTCTTGGCCGGTTTTTTCTTGGCGTCCTTGGCATCCTTGCCCTTGGCGTCGGCGGCCGATTCTTCGCTGTTACCCTTCGACATATACCAGACGGCGCCTCCGGCCACGGCGGCGCCAACCACGGCGACCAGGACAAAGGCGATGATGACTTTCATATTCTTCATTGTGCGAATTACTCCCCGGTCATGGCAAAGGTGGCAGTGCTGTCATCGTCGGACAGTGCGCGGCCTGGCGTGCGGCCGTCATCCTGGCCGCGCTGCTGGCCATTTTTACCATTCTGGCCGCCCTGGTCGGCCTGGGCCTGGGCGCGCGACGACGACACGGTCACCGCCACATCCACGAACTGCTTGTTGGACAGGTCCTGGCGCACGCTGTCGCCGATGGTGTTGAGCTGACGCACCACCTCGCTGTTATTGGCCGACAGGTTGACCTGCAGCGCGCCCGCGCTGTGGCGGATCGAGATTTCGATGCTGCCCATATTCAGCGGTTCCAGGCGGATCACCGCGTGGTCGTTATTGCGTTGCAGCTGCACTTGCAGGCGGTCGCCGAGCGCGTCGCGCAGCGGCTGCTGCCACTGGTCCGGCGTGCCGGCCAGCTTGACCGTGGTCGCGCCCTGGCTGGTGGTGGCCGGAGTGGCGCTCTGGTTCACGTTGACGGTGGTGCTGGCCGCGGTGGTGGCAAAGCTGTGGCTGCTATCGTCCTTGCTGGCGGCGCTGCTGAAGCCTGGCGCTGGCGCCGCGCTCGCGCTGGTGCTGGCAGTGCTGCTGGCCACATCGGCGCTGCGTGGCGCCACGCGCAGGGTGTTGGCGGCGATCACGGGCGTGTCGCTGGCCACGGTATCGGTCGCCACCGGTGCGGCGGTATCGACGGCCGGGACCGGGGTGTCGCTGGTGGCGGCGCTGGCATCGCCCTGCAGCTGGCGGGCGGCAGCGGCGGCCAGTGTGGCGTTGTTGGCCAGGTTGTAGATGTTTTGCGGCACGGCGGCCTGGTTGGCGTTGACCTGGGCGGCGGCGTTGTCGTCGCTGACCGGCGCTGACGGCATCACGGCCACGCTGGCGGCGGCCAGGTTCAGGCGCGTGGCGCTGGCGTTCAGCGTCGAAGTGGCGCTGATGGCGTCGATGCGGCCGGCGTCGCTGTCGGTGCTGGCGACCGGCGTGGCCGGCACCGGCGTCGCCAGGTTCAGCATCGAGCTGACCATGGCGGGCAGCACGGCGCTGGCGGTGGCGCTACCACTGCCGGTGGCGTCCGTGGCGACATCGGTGCTGGTGTCGGTTTTGCTGTCGTCGCCGGCGGCGGTGACATCGGTCAGGTTCAGCAATTGGGAAAACAGCGGCGCCACGACCGGCACCGCATCAGCGGCGGCCTGTGCCAGCTGCGCGGCGGCATCGGCGGCGCTGTTGCGCTCCGGCGGTTGCGCGGCTGGCGCAGCCTGGCGGCCCGGCGTGTTCTGTGCAGTGGTGCTGGGCTTGGCCGCAGCCGGCTGGGTGTTCTTGGTGTTGTTGGCGTTGCCTGCAGTGGCGCCGTTGCTGGCGGGCGCCGGCTTGGCCACCGGCGCGCTCCTGGTGTTATTGGCGCTGTTGGCGGCCGCTGCCGCGATAGCAGAATTATTGGCCGCCACAGGTGCGGTGAAGTCGGCCTGGTCGGCTTTGGCGGCCTTGGCCGCTGCGCTGGAGAGAGTCATGCTCATGCTTGGATTCCGGTATCTGCGTGTTCGCTGTCGAGGGCATAAGCCAGCCAGCCCTCTTTGTTTGCCTGCATTTCTTGCAACTTGCGTCCCAGTGTGTCGGTGGCAAGGTTGCAGCGCCTGACTGCTTCGTTGTGCATCTGGTGCAGCGCCGACAGGGCGGCCCGCTCGGCCGCGCTCAACGGCCCCTGAGCCACCAGCTGCGGCAGCGTCGCGACCATTAACGTGTTAATCGCCGCCAGCGTCTTCCAGTCTTCGGAAGCGATGGCGGCGCTCATTTTCTGCGTCATCTGCAGTAACGTACGCTGCCTATCCATTGGTTTTAGCCTGCACGCCCAGCCAGCCCTTCTTGATCGTGGTCAGCAGTTTGGTGACCTCGTCGATGATGGCCGGGTCCAGGCTGACGCCGGCCGTGTACAGGCGGCCGGCGCAATACTCGTATAAACGGCCCAGGTTTTCGACCACTTCACCGCCGTTGTCGAAGTCCAGCGAACTGGACAGGCCGTTGATGATGTCGGTGCATTTGTTCAGGCTTTTTGCCTTGAGCTCGTAACGCTTGCCGACGATGTGGCCACGCGCGCGCGCCAGCTCTTCGAGCAAGCCGTCGGTGAGCACCAGTACCAGCTCAATCGGCGACGCCCGCGAGACCTGGGCGTCGAGATTGGTGGAGTGATAACTGCTATAGGCTTCCTGGTTCAACATGGTATTCACCGTACGTTCAAAAAAATACTGAGGTTATGCTTAACTGTTACTGGACGAGAACATCGCCGTGAACATATTCGAGGTGCTGGTCATGCTCGCCTGCAGCTGCTGCAGTGCGGTGAACTGCGTCAGATAGCGCTTGTAGGCGCTGTCGAACTGGTTCTTGAGCGTGGCCTGGCGGTCGGTCAGGTCGCTTTGCAGCTTGTCGTTCTGTTCGCGGCGCTGCACCAGGAAGCCACCGGCAGCGGTGGTCCACGAGGTGGTCAGCTTGCTCATCGCGCCCAGCACGCCGGTGTTGACGCCGATGCCGGCGCGGCCGAACAGATTGTCGATCGCGCCCGGGTTGGCGGCAATCGTCTTGTTGAGGCGGTTGGTGTCCAGCGTCAGCGAGCCATCCTTGGCGGCCGAGATGCCAAAGCTGATCAGCGATACGCCACCGGTGGCGCTGCGCAGCAGCGAACCCAGGCGATCGCGCAGATTGTTGACGCCGGCATCGTTGTAGAACGCCGCATCTTCTGCGGTCGCGCTCGGCGAACCGTTCGGGTCGGTGGACTCCACCACGGTGTGGTCGCCGGCCTTGGTCAGCGTGTTGAGCGCGGTCAGCAGGGTGTTGTAGGCGGTCACGAAGGATTGCACGTTGGCTGCGGTGCCGGTGTTGTCGGGACCGACCGTCAGCGTGACGGGCGCATCGTTGGCGCCTTGCGCCTGGTTGATGGTGAACTTGACGCCATCCACCACGTTGAAGGTGTTGGAGGCCTGCTGCACCTTGGTGCCGTTTTTGCCGCCGACCCAGACGATGGCGTCCTTGGCGGTGGTCAGCACGTTTTGCGACGACAGGCTCGATTGCAGCGACGCGCTGCCCAGGCCGCTCACATCGATCGAGGCGACGGCATTGTTGGCGCCGGTCTGGGCCGAGGTCATCACGAGCTGGGTCTGGCCGTTGACGGTCATGGTCGAGGCGGTGACGCGCGAGCTGTTGTTGGCGGCCGAATTGATCGCGGCTGCGACTTCCTTGGCGCTCAGCACGCCGTCCATATTGCTGTCGGCGTTGGCCAGGTCGACCTGGAACGAGGAGCCGTCAGCCAGCACCACATTCATGGCGCCTGCATTGGTGGCGACGCTGTCGGCAACGTTGTACGACACCTGGCCTGCCGTGGCCAGCTGCTCGACGTAGAAGGAATAGCTGCCAGCGACCGCGCTCGACGACGCGGTGGCGGTGCCGATCGCGGTATTGCTGAACGTGGCCGAGGTGGCGCTCACCGACTTGGTGCTCGATGCCAGCGCATTCAGCGAGGCCTGGAACGCGCTCAACGCCGAACCCAGCGTGGTCAGACCGGTGCCGACCGCCGTGGCTTTGGTGCCTTGCTTGTCCAAGATGGCCTTGGTCGGGGCGACATAGGCATTGGCCAGATTGGTCGCCGTGGTGGTTGGATCGTAAGTAGGGCTGGTGATGACTGCCATGATCGTGCTCCTGGAAAGGATAATGAAGTGTACCCTGATATAAGGCGACCTTAATCGTTTCCGTATGAAAATATTTCTAACTTTTTTTTGTAACCGCGCTTATTTCTGTCCGCGCAGCCACAACTGGGTTGCCAATTCATCATGCTGCTTGCGTTCCTTGGCATTTTGCTGAGCTGACACCACCTTTTGCTCCTTGTTCAACACCTTGCCCATGACTTCGCGTTTGGCCCAGGCCGCGTTAAGCGCCTGTTGCGATACCGCCATGTCGGCCTCGTGCATGTGCAGGTCCAGGCGGTGGCTGTCGGCCATGGCCATGACCGCCTGCTTGTAGTCGCCGCAGTTGCCGGCCAGGGCAGGGTGCAGATTGCCGCTGGCGCCGCTGTTGGTGTACAAGCTGGTCAGGCGCTCCAGATTTTTCTGGTAGCGGTCGCGCAGATTGGTCTTTTCCGCCATTTCCGTCTGCAGGCGCTCCACCTCGGTGTTGCGCAGCGCCACCAGCGTGGTCAGATTGCGTATCTTCTGGCTCATGTCATCAGCTTTTCAAGTTGAGCAATGCAGTGGGCGATCGGGGCTTCTTCCTTGGTACCCTGGCACAAAAATTCTTCCACGCGCGGGTGCAGCTGCACCGCCTTGTCGGTGACGGGATCGGCGCCCGGCACGTAGGCGCCGAGCGGAATCAGGTCGCGCACGCGGTCATGGCGCGCCATGCTGGCCTTGAGCGCGCGCGCTGCCATCACGTGATTGTGGTCGATCACCTGCGCCATGCAGCGGCTGATCGAGGCGGCAATATCGATGGCCGGATAGTGGCCGCGTTCAGCCAGTTCGCGCGTCATGACGATGTGGCCGTCCAGGATGGCGCGCGCGGTATCGACCACCGGATCCTGCTGGTCGTCGCCTTCGGCCAGCACGGTGTAGATGGCGCTCATGCTGCCGTTCTGGTTTTCGCCGTTGCCGGCTGATTCCACCAGCTGTGGCAGATTGGAAAAGACCGATGGCGGATAGCCCTTGGTGGCGGGCGGCTCGCCCAGCGCCAAGGCCACTTCGCGCAGCGCCATGGCGTAGCGCGTCAGCGAGTCGACCAGCAGCAGCACGTTCTTGCCCTGGTCGCGGTAGTGGGCCGCGATCGAATGGCACAGTTCGGTTGCCATCACGCGCATCAGCGGGCTTTCGTCGGCGGGCGCAATCACCAGCACGGCTTTTTGCAAACCTTCCTTGCCCAGCGACATATCGACAAACTCGCGCACCTCGCGCGAGCGTTCGCCGATCAGGCCGACCACCACCACGTCGGCCACGGTCTGGCGCGTCATGATGCCCAGCAGTACGGATTTACCGACGCCCGAGCCTGCCATGAGGCCGACACGCTGGCCCTTGCCCAAGGTCAGCATGGCATTGATGGCGCGCACGCCGACGTCGAGCGGCTCGGTCACGGGTTTTTTGCGCAGCGGGTGGACGCGTGGCGGCTGCGATTCCAGCGGGAAATCGCCGCTCAGCTTGCCGAGACCGTCGATGGGTTCGCCGAGGCCATTGACCATGCGGCCCAGCCAGCCGGAACCAATCTGCAGACTGACTTTTTCAGGGGAGGGCAGCACGCGGGCGCCGGTGGTCAGGCCCACGGCTTTCTTGAACGGCATCAGATAGGACAGTTTTTCGCGGAAACCCACGACTTGCGCATCCAGCCATTCGCCGCCGACTGTCTCAATCTGGCAACGCTGACCCGTGTGCAAAGGGCAACCTACGGCCTCAAGCAACAAACCGGATGCGCCCACCAGGCGGCCCGTCGGGGTCGCCATGGGTACCGAACCCAGTTCGAGATTGCGTAAGGCATCTGCGATCACTCTTCGATCTCCGGTTCATCGCCGCTGTCGGCGATCTGTAATTGATTATCGACCTGTTCCATGACCGCTGCAAGACGTTGATGGCAACCGGCATCAACTTCATTATCGCCAGCCTTGATGCGGCACTCGCCCACTTCCAGGCGGGCGTCGGGAATCAGGTTCCAGCGCTTGGAGCGTTTCGGGTCCAGCTCGGCAATACGCTTGAGCTCTTCCGGATTCAGGAAGACGTCGATTTCATCGCGTGTCGGCGGCATCGAGGCCAGGGTTTCTTCCACCAGCGCCATCAGTTGCACCGGCTGCAAGGCCAGTTCTGCGCGGATCACCTGGCGCGCCACCTTGGCCACCAGATCCACTACTTCCTTGCGCTGGGCGGCGCGGTAGTCGGAGCGCAGTTTCTTGAGGCTTTTCAGCATGGCATCGACCGGGCGCGCCATCTGGTCGTAGGCCACCAGCGTTTCGTGGCGGCCTTCTTCGCGGCCCTGTTCCTGGCCGGACTGGCGGCCCGCTTCAAAGCCGTCTTCCTGGCCACGTGCCAGGCCGATTTCGTAACCGTCACGCTGGCCCTGTTCAAAGCCCTCGCTGACCGAGGCGGCCCATTGCGCGCCGCCGTCGCCGCCGTGGCCGTGAGCATGGCCGTGCGCCGCCGCAGCTGCTGCGCGCTGGGTGGTGAATTGCGCCAGCGGCGGGAAACGGTAAGCGCGGAATTGCTTCATTCAACCACCTGTTCGGCAAACAGCTGCACTTCGACCTCGCCGGCATCGGCCAGCGCCTTGACGGTGGCCATGATTTCCTGGCGCGTCTGTTCGATGCGCGACATCGGTACCGGACCGGCGCGGCGCATCATGTCTTCGAAGGCCTGGGCCTGACGTTTCGGCATGGTTTTCAGGATCGCATCGCGCACCGAAATATCGGCGCCCTTGAGCGCGATGGCCCATTGTTCCAGCGGCACGTCTTCCAGGATGCGGGTGATCGCCTGTTCGGTCTGGTTGCCGAGAATGAAGAAGTCGTACATCGACAGCTCGATCTTGGACACCACTTCCGGATCATGGGCGCGCAGCAGCTCGACCATTTGCGCGCGGTTGCTGGGCAGACGGTTGAGGATTTCGGCGGTCTGGCGGATGCCTTCGACGCTGGTGCCTTGCGAGTCGAACGAGCTCAGGCAGCGATCGACCAGCTCGTCGAGTTCCTGCAGCAGGTCGCTGTCCACTTCTTCCATGCGCGCCAGGTTGAGCAGCACCAGGTCGCGGCTGTCCTGCGGCAGGCCGTCGATGATCTGGCCGGCCAGCGCGGCCGGCAGGAAGGCCACAAACACCGCCTGCATCTGCACGTGTTCGTTGGAGATGTATTCGGCCAGCCATTTCGGCGACGCCCATTGCAGACGCGCCATCTTCGGCCGCAGTTCGTCGCCGTAGATATTGTTGAGCACAGTGTTCGCGAGATCGCCGCCCAGCGCCAAGTCCAGCGAGCGCTTGAGGTAGGAGCGCGATGCACCGTGCACGCCGGACTGCTCGCGGTAGTCGTCAAAGAACTTTTGCATGGCGTTCTTGACGGACTCCACCTTGATGCCGCTCATGCGCGACATCACTTGCGTGACTTCGAGCAGCTCTTCGCGGCTCAGGCAGCGCAGCACGGCGGCAGCCGGTTCTTCGCCAATGCTGAGCAGCACGATGGCGGCTTGTTCGACCGGGGTCAGCTTGGTCGGGATGGCGTATTCGCCATCATCATCCATGTTATTGAGTTCGGCCATTTTTCTGCATCCATTGTTTGACGACTTCGGCTACGCGTTCCGGCTCTTTTGCTGCCAGCACTTTCAGGTGATCGACCATGACATCGACGGCAGAGCCTGGTGGCGGCAAATCGTAGTTTTCCAGCAGCGGTACCACTGGCATGCCCGGCTGCGCGGAGCTGCCGCCCAGGGCCGGCGTGGCGCCCGGCGTGCCTGGCGCGGCGGTGCCGGCCAGCACGGCCTGTTCCTTGGCGCCTGCTTCCTTGGCTTCCTTGGCGGCGGCCACGGCAGCCTGCTCAGCAGCACGGCGTTCAGCGGTGATGCGTGCGGCTTCCTTGGGATCTGGGGTCAAACGCATGGTAATCAAGCGCAGCAGCGGACGCGCCAGCAACAGGTAGCCCAGCAGTGCGGCGATGGCATAGCCGGCGTATTTGCTCACATCAACAATGTTGTCGCGCTCTTCCCACCACGCGACCGGCGCGGCTTTGGCCGGGAAGTTCATGGCCGATACCACCAGCTGGTCGCCGCGCTCGGCGTTGATGCCCAGGCCGTTACGCAGAATCTTGTCGATGTTGGCAATCTCGGCCGCGCTCCAGCCGGTTTTCGGCGTTGGCGAGGCTGCTTGTGCCAGCACCACGGCCACGCTGAGTTTCTCCAGGCGGCCACGGCTGCGCTTGGTCTGGATGATGCTGCGGTCGTATGCATACTGGCGCGAGGTGGCGTTCTTGCGCGCCGTGCCATCCGGCTGGGCGGCGTTGGGATCGGCAGCGGTGCCGGCGGTCTGCTGGTTGGCGGCGGCCGGGTTGGCGGCGGCTGGCGGCGGCCGGTTGGACAGCGTGCCCGGCACCCCCATCACCATGCGGTTGCGGTCCTGCTCTTCACGCATGGCTTCGCTGGTGACTTTGGGATCGGCGCCATATTTTTCAACGGTTTCTTCGACGCGGTCGTTATCGACGGCGGCCGCCACCGACATGCGGTAGTTGTCTTCGCCAATGACCGGGCCCAGCAGGCCCTTGATGTTGTTTTTGACTTCGTCCTGGTAGTGCTTGCTGGCGTCGTTGCTGCTGGTGCCGGCATCGAAGCCGTCCGCCAGGTCGATGTGGGCCGACAGCAGATTGCCGGCCTGGTCCACCAGGCTCACGCGCTGCGGCGCCAGGCTGGCGACGCTGCCCGCCACCATGTTGACCACGGCGGCAATCGCTTCCGGCTCCAGCGTGCGGCCCGGCTTGAGCTGCACCACCACCGAGGCCGAGGACTTCTCGCCATCGGACGACACGAACGAGGTCGACTTGGCGATCGACAGGTGCACGCGCGCATGCGAGATCGCATCCAGCGTCATGATCGATTGCGCCAGTTCGCCCTCAAGGCCGCGGCGGAAGCGCACGTCCTGCACGAATTGCGACACGCCCAGTGGGTCGTTCTTGTCCATCAGTTCCAGGCCAGCCGGCAGCTGCGCGGTCACGCCCTTGGCGGCCAGCAGCATGCGGACCTTGCCCAGCATGGATTCCGGCACCAGCACCTGGCCGCTTTCCGGGTGGATGCGGTAGGGGATGTGGTCGGTATCGAGCACGGTCATCATGTCCGGCGCCGAGACTTTTTCGCGCGCGCCGAACACCGGCTTGTAGCCGGCCTGGTTGTTCCACATGTACATGAGCACCAGCGCCGTCAGGCCGATGGCCAGGATCAGCATGGGGTACAGGGTTTTCAGCAGGGCAGGCGACAGCGATGGCGCAGACGGGTTCGCTCGCCAGCGCTCAAAGGCGGACTTGATGTTGTTGATCACGTTGTTTGCTTTCGCAGAAACTTACAGCGGTAATTTGATGAGTTCGTCGAGACCGCCCATCACTTTGTTGCGTACTTGCATCAACATCGAGAAGGACAGGCCAGCTTCCTGGCTGGACAGCATGGCGCCGACCAGGTCGTCGCTCTTGCCGGCATCGACATCGGCCATTTTCTGGCCCGCTTCGACGTCCTGGGTGTTGACCTGGTTGATGGCGCTTTGCATGGACTGGGCAAAGGAGAAGGTGGGTTGGGCGTCTTGCGCCCCAAACTGGTTGGCGGCAGCGATGGTTGGGCTGCTGTTTGCCAGGTTGTGCGCCGCGTTGGTCAACGACGCCAGATCGGCCTGTATCAGGCTGGAGAATCCATTACTCATCTTGCTACCCCCCGTTTTTACCGCGTTTTTTGCTGCATTGGATCCAGATGACTACCTTAGCGAGATTGCCGAAAAGCAGCAAGCCTCAAAGGCAGATATTGTGACGTCCTATACCAAACGCGCGACACATCTGTTGCCGCATGTCACAGTCTTGTAAGAAAGATAGTGTAGCCATGTCGGTCAAAATCGGACGCGCAGGGTGAGCAAGTGCTCGGCGTCGCGGATGGGTGGTCTGCCTGGCAGGCGCCGCTTTTATTTACTCTATGTAAATTTTCGCACCGTGTGTTTCCAGGCTGATTAGAAGTGTTTTATTTAAGCAAATATCGTTATAAATCATTCACTAAGCGCCGTTTGTTGAGGTGTGTTGCAGAGCAATGTAAGCCGCTGACAAGCTGGAACAAGCTTACCTGCTAGCAACATTCCTGTAAAGCGGTATTTGCCCCAGGATAACTTATTGGGCCAAATATTGATTATTAGCAATAATGTGAATTTTGATGTATGCTGCTACCGAGATCGTCCTACTTTAAGTTACGATTAGCTATCGAGCCTGAAAATTGCGCTGGAAGTAACCAGTTTTTAGCTGGATAGTGCGATGATGGAGGAGTGGGGAAGAATTATCCGACATGGCCAACACATGACAACGACAAAACAGACGCAACATCAAGTCCTGGACCCCTCCCTGCTGGGACGTCCGGTGCACCTGCTGCATATTTTTGCAGCGCAGTTGCGCGACGATCTGGCGCAGTCGATGCGCCTGAATATGAACCGCCGCTACTGGGGCGGCTTCCAGGTGGACGATGTGGGCTTCAGCCGTCTGGAAGGCAATGAAATCCGCAGCCGCTGGCTGAGTTTTTCCGCACCGGCGGGCCAGATTGCGTTTGCAATGGAACGCAAGGTGCTGCTCAGCGTTCTCAACTACCGCTATGGCAGCGGCGCCAAGAGCGAAGCCAAGGCCGATACCTCCTCCGCAGTCGATGAAAGCACGGTGCGCGTGACCGCCACCGAAGAGCGTCTGGCTGTGGTGCTGGGGCAACAGTTGGCCGGCACGCTGGCCGGCCGCATCGAACTCAACCTGCCAGCCATCGAGAAACCGGCGCTGGCCGAGGGCGAGATTGCGCCAGCGGACGAGCCTGCCGATACCGAATTCAAGCCGGTGCCCGGCTCGCATCCGCCGAAAGGCACCTGGGTCATCACCGTGACCGTGGCCGACGTCGCCAGTGGCGCCACCGGCCAGTTCTGGTTTGCGCTGGACAAGCACCTCATGTCCAGCGTGCTGCGCGGCCTGCTGCGTGACCGCGACGCCGGCAAAAAGAGCAAGACGGCCGCACCGCTGGCGCAGCGCCTGCAGGTCGGCCTGATCGGCCGCCTGGCCAGCAAGGAAGTCACGCTGGGCAGCTTGTACGATTTACAGGTTGGCGACGTCATCCCGATCAGCCTGGCCAGAGCAGACGTCTTGCTCGAAGATTCCCGCCTGTTTACGGCCGCAGTCACCGAGCACAAAGGCAAACTCTGTTTAACCTCTTTTGAAGACGCAGAATAATGATGAACATGAACGTAGCCAATCCTAGCGACGCCCTGCTGGAAGACCTGTCGGAAGAAATGATCATCGATCAGCCCGGCACCGAGCTGACCGATATTCCGGCCTCGACGCCGCGCCGCGACCTGCCAGCCATGATGCGCAAGATCCCGGTGACGCTGACGCTGGAAGTGGGGTCGGCCCGTATCTCGCTGCAGGACCTGATGAATATTGGCCCGGACAGCGTGGTGGAGCTCGATGTGCTGGCCGGCGAACCGCTGGTCATCAAGGTCAATGGCACCGCCATCGGCCGCGCCGAAGTGGTAGTGGCAGGCGAAAACTACGGCCTCAAAGTGATCGACCTGGACGGCCTGAATCTCGACATGATGGCTCCATGACCTGGAGCGTGAACCTGCAGTGGCGGCGCCGCCTTGCAGCGCTGGCGCCAGCCGCTGTTGTCTTGCTGGGCCTGGCGTGCACGCCGGGCATGGCCCAGGCAGTGGACCTGCTGGCCAACGTGGTGCCGGGCGCCAAGACCGAACTGACGGTCAAGATGCAGATCCTGATCGTCATGACCTTGCTGGGCTTGCTCCCGGTGATGGTCATGATGATGACCAGCTTTACCCGTTTTGTGATTGTGCTGTCGCTGCTGCGCCAGGCCCTGGGCCTGCAGCAGGGCTTGCCCAACCGCGTGATTACCGGCGTGGCGCTGATCCTCACGCTGCTGGTGATGCGGCCGATCGGCAACCAGATCTGGACCGATGCATTCGTGCCGTATGACCAGGACAAGATCGGCCTGGAAACCGCGCTGCAGATTGCCGAGAAGCCGATTTCGCGCTTCATGCTGGCGCAGACCAGCAAGGCGGCGCTGCAGCAGATTGCCCACCTGGCCGGCGAAGACAAGATTACCGAGCCGGCGCAGCACGCGTTCACCGTCAAGCTGGCGGCGTTTGTGCTGTCCGAGCTGAAGACCGCGTTCCAGATCGGCTGCATGCTGTTCATCCCGTTCCTGGTGATCGACCTGGTGGTGTCGTCGGTGCTGATGGCGATGGGCATGATGATGCTGTCGCCGCTGGTGATTTCGCTGCCGTTCAAGCTGCTGCTATTCGTGCTGGTGGACGGCTGGACGCTGACCGTGAATACGCTCGTGACGAGCATCCAAGCTTATTGATAGGGATAGGGCAGACCGATGCTGACTCCTGAAGTTGCCGTCGACCTGGTGGTCGAGTCGCTGCACATCGTCATGCTGCTGGTGGTGATCCTGGTCGTGCCCGGCCTGATTACCGGCCTGCTGGTGGCGCTGTTCCAGGCCGCCACCCAGATCAACGAGCAGACCCTGAGCTTCCTGCCCAGGCTGCTCATCACGCTGCTGGCCATCATCCTGACGGGGCGCTGGATGGCGACCTATCTGATGGACTTCTGCGTGTCCATCTTCACCCGCGCCGCCACCCTGGTCGGCTAGCCCGCCGCGCACCCGCCTCATGGAAGCCATCTTCGCCCAGTTGCTGCCGATGCTGACCGCCCTGTGGTGGCCGTTCTGCCGCATCCTGGCCATGTTCATCGGTGCGCCGGTGCTGGGCGAGGCGGTGACGCCGACCACGGTGCGCATCCTGATCGCGCTGGTGCTGGCGATCATCATGATGCCGCTCACCAGCGGCGTCGACTGGGGACCGGCCGCGATCAACCCGTTTTCGCTGCATGGCGTGGTGGCCACCATGGAGCAGGCGCTGATCGGCTTTGTGCTGGGGCTGGCATTCCATTTTGCGATGTCGGTGATCGGCGTGCTGGGTTTCATGGTGTCGTCGCAGATGGGCCTGTCGATGGCGGTCATGAACGACCCGCTCAACGGCCAGTCCTCGGACGTGACCTCGGCCTTGCTGTCGACGCTGGCCATCATCATCTTCTTTGCCATCGACGGCCACCTGGTGATTGCCAATGTGATTGGCCAGAGCTTCCGCGCCTGGCCGCTGGGCCATGGCTTTGGCCCCTTGCTGCTGCAGACCGTGGCCTACAACGTCGCCTGGATTTTTTCGGCCGCCATGCTGCTGGCGATTCCCGTGGTGTTTTCCACGCTGGTGGTGCAGCTGGGCTTCGGCTTCCTGAACCGCGTGGCGCCCAGCCTCAACCTGTTTGCGCTGGGCTTTTCCGTGATTACCATTTTCGGCCTCATGATGCTGGCCCAGGTGGTGCGTTTCATTCCCGAACACTATGTCCGGATGACCAATATGGTGCTGGAAATGATACGCCAGCAGATGCAGGTGGCGCTCCATGGCTGACGACAGCACTGGCGATAAAACAGAAAAGGCTTCACAGCAGAAGCTCAAGAAATCGCGCCAGGAAGGGCAGGTGGTGCGTTCGCGCGACCTGTCGACCGCGATCGGGATCCTGGTCAGCCTCAAGCTGTTTGTCTACCTGCTGCCCGGCTACCTGATGGAGTTCAACGAGATTTTCCACCAGAGCTTTGCGCCGTTCAGCAGCGAGGGCGCGATCGACAACACCATGTCGATCGTCTTCAGCAGCTCGATGTGGCTGCTGATCAAAATGGTGCTGCCGCTGTTCGTGGTGCCGTTGTTCATCATGCTGGGCGCCATGGTGCCGGGCGGCTGGGTGGTTTCAACCAAGCACTGGGAACCCAAGCTGTCGCGCATGAGCCCGATGGCCAACCTGGGCCGCCTGTTCAGCGGCAAGCACGCGTTCGAGCTGGCGGTGTCGATCGGCAAGGCGGGCGTGCTGATTGCCGTGCTGATCCACGTGGCGCGCTCGTCCGTCAACGATTACACGCAGCTGCAGAACATGCCGATGGGGCAGGCCATGTTCATGGGCTCCAACCTGATGCTGGACGGCCTGATGTCGATGGTGGCGGTATTCATCATCTTCGCGCTGATCGACGTGCCGGCCCAGGCCTGGTTCTTCGCCAAGAACCAGCGCATGTCCAAGCAGGATTTGAAGGAAGAGCACAAGTCGACCGAGGGCCGGCCGGAAGTCAAGAACCGCATCCGCCAGCTGCAGCGCGCCATGGCGCGGCGCAGCGCGCGCAAGACCGTGCCCAGCGCCGACGTGGTGATCGTCAACCCGGAGCACTATGCGGTGGCGCTCAAGTACGATCTCGACAAGGCGGAAGCGCCGTATGTGATTGCCAAGGGCCTGGACGAGATGGCGCTGTACATCCGCCAGCTGGCCATGGAATTCAAGATCGAAGTGATGGAGCTGCCGCCGCTGGCGCGCGCCATCTACAACACCAGCCAGGTCAACCAGCAGATCCCGGTGCAGCTGTACCAGGCCGTATCGCAGGTGCTGAACTATGTGCTGCAGTTGCAAGCATTCCGTGCCGGACGGCGTAACGCCGAGCCGGTACGTCCAGAAGAAGTTGTTGTGCCCACATCCATGAGCGAGGTTAAGCAGTGAATTTTTTACAGACGCTGATCGCGGAGGCGCGTCGCCACAAGTTTGCCACCCCGGCATTCTTGCTGATGATTTTGGCGATGATCATTCTGCCGTTGCCGCCGGTGCTGCTGGACGTGATGTTCACGTTCAATATCGTGCTGGCATTGATTGTGATTCTGGTGTCGGTGTCGGCGCGCCGGCCGCTGGACTTCTCGGTGTTCCCGACCGTGATCCTGGCCACCACCATGCTGCGGCTGACGCTGAACGTGGCGTCGACCCGCGTGGTGCTGCTGCACGGCCATGAAGGCACGGCCGCCGCCGGTCAGGTGATCGAGGCCTTTGGCAAGGTCGTCATCGGCGGTAACTACGTGGTCGGTATCGTGGTGTTCGTGATCCTGATGATCATTAACTTCATGGTGGTGACCAAGGGGGCGGAGCGGATTTCCGAAGTGTCCGCGCGCTTCACGCTGGACGCCTTGCCCGGCAAGCAGATGGCGATTGACGCCGACCTCAACGCCGGCCTGATCAATCAAGAGAAAGCCCAGCTGCGCCGCCTGGAAGTGGCGTCGGAAGCCGACTTCTACGGCGCCATGGACGGCGCCTCCAAGTTCGTGCGCGGCGATGCGGTGGCATCGATCCTGATCCTGATCATCAACATGGTCGGCGGCGTGGCGATTGGCGCGCTGATGCAGGACATGTCGTTTGGCGACGCCTTCAAACAGTACGCACTGCTGACCATCGGTGACGGCCTGGTGGCGCAGATTCCGGCACTGCTGCTGTCGGCAGCGGCCGCGATCCTGGTGACCCGCATCTCGGATTCGGGCGATTTCGAACAGCAGGTGGGCAGCCAGGTGCTGACCTCGCCGCAGGTGATGCTGAGCGCGGCCGGCATGATGATGATACTGGCGCTGGTGCCAGGCATGCCATGGCAGATGTTCGGCCCGTTCTCGCTGGTGCTGGCGTATGTGGGCTGGAAGCTGCTGAACCGGGTGCAGAAGCCCGACACCAGCAATCTCGACGCGATCGAAGCTGCGCTGCGCGATGACCGCGCGCCGGATCTGGACTGGCACAGCCTGCCGGCAGTGATGCCGCTGCAGATCGCGGTCGGCTACAAGCTGGTCGGCCTGATCGACAAGGCGCATGGCGAACCGCTGACCAAGCGCGTCAAAGGCGTGCGCCAGAGCTTGTCCGAATCCATGGGCCTGCTGCTGCCGCCGATTTCGGTGCGCGACGACCTTGGGCTCAAACCCTCGCAGTACTCGGTGATGCTGTCGGGCAGCGTGGTGTCGCAGGCCGAGGTGTTTGCCGACCGCCTGATGGCGATTCCATCACCGAACGTGTACGGCCAGATCGACGGCATCCCCGGCATCGAACCGGCTTACGGCATGCCGGTGACATGGATAGAAACCAGCGAGAAAGCCAATGCGCTGGGCCTGGGCTACCAGGTGGTGGAAGCGCCAAGCGCGATTGCCACCCATTTGTCCAAGCTGATCCGAGAATACCTGCCCGAGCTGTTCCGTCACGAAGACGTGCCGGCGCTGATGGAGCGTCTGAGCGCGATCGCGCCCAAGCTGGCCTCCGCGCTGGACAAGGCGCTGACGCATACCCAGATGCTGCGCGTGTTCCGCGTGCTGCTGGCCGAGAACGTCTCGCTCCGGGACATCGTACCGATCGCCACCACCCTGGTGGACAGCTCGGAAACCACCAAAGACCCGATCCTGCTGGCCGCCGAAGTACGCTGCGCGCTGCGGCGCCAGATCGTCACCAGCCTGTTCGGCCAGAAGACCGAGATGCAAGCCTTCAACCTGGGCGGCGATCTGGAAAACATGCTGCTGGGATCGCTGAACCAGGCGCGCCAGAGCGGCAAGGTAGTGCTGGACAACTACCCGATCGACCCGCACCTGCTGGCCCAGCTGCAAGTGAACATGCCGGTCGCGCGCGAGCAGATGAAGCAGCAGGCGACGCCGCCGCTGCTGCTGGTGCTGCCGCAGATCCGGCCGCTGCTGGCGCGTTACGCGCGCCTGTTCGCGCCCGGCCTGCACGTCCTCTCCTACAACGAAATCCCGGAAAACCGCGAAGTCAGCATCATCGGCACCGTCGGCTAACCACTGGACTGCCTCCGGGGTCAGGTCCGTCATTTCTACACGAGCTCTGCCGTAATCACGCGACTACGGCAGAGCTCGTGTAGAAATGACGGACCTGACCCCGGAGTGTTTTATGGTGTGACGAACCGGCCTGGGAGTTCAGGCGGATTCGGAGAAGAGGTCGTCGGGGACGGTGGGTTGCGATAGCAGAACGGCGACTTCGGCCATGGCGCGGAACAGGGCTTGTGTCAGCGCTGCCGTGTGCAGGCGGCTCGGGTAGGCGTGTTCGCCGGAGGAGGCCGGCAGTTCGCGCCGCAGGCGGCAGCGCAGGATGCTGAGGCCGGAACGGCTGACCACAGCCGCCAGCTGCGGCAGCATGTCGCGCATGTGCTGCATGGCCGAGGTCTGCGCGGCGCCGACTTCCATCACCACGCCATTGCCGCTGGCCGGTTCCATCTGGATCACGACCCGGCCCACGCCGGGCAGCATCAGTTCCAGCCGCAAGGCCACGCGCGTGCGGCGTCGGCGGTTGCGGTCGTATTCTTCATCATCCTTGACCACCACTTTCAGCACCAGCCGTTCGGCGCCCCAGGCGTAGACGGCAAAGCGCCACGGTTCCATTTCGGTGACCAGCGGCAGGCCGGGACGGCCGTCGCGCAGCGAGGCGGCGGCGTTGTCGGTCATGAACAGGCTGGCGGGCAGGTGCTGGCCGGTGGCTTGCTCGAGCCAGGCGGCACGCTGTTCGCCGTAGGTGCGGACCATGACTTGCCAGGAGGCGGCCATCATGTTGGTGTCGGGCGGCTGCCATACCATCTGGCGCGACAGGAAGACCTGGTTGGGACGCATCGCGGCCGGGTCGCCGGCATCGGGCACTTCGGCCAGCGCCGCAGCCAGTGCTTCGGCGCCGCCGGGCGGCAGTGTCTGGGGTTCGGGGCCATCAAGGATGGCGCCGACGGCATTGGGGCCGTTGGTGCTGTTGGGACCGCCGGGCAGCAGCGGGCCGACCGGGAAGTCGATATCGAGCGGTCCTTCGACGCCGGGGGCGCGCGCAACCGGGCCTGGCTGCTGCACGGGCTGCCGGTCCGGGACGCCCAGGGGGCGTAATGAAGGTCCGATACGATCTACGGCCATCAGGCTCGCTTTCTACTTTGCTGATATAAAAAAAGCCAACCGAAATGCTCCGGTTGGCCCTTTTAGTATTCCGGATATGCCAACTATGCCAACATATCCGGATATTACTACGATTACTGCAGCAGGGACATAACCAGCGACGAGGTGCTGTTCGACTGCTTCAGCATGGCGGTGCCAGCTTGCAGCAGCATCTGTGCCGAGGTCATGTTCGACGATTCAGCGGCGAAGTCGGTGTCCATGATACGGCCGGTCGCGGCCTTGGTGTTGGTCGACACGTTGGCCAGGTTGTTGTAGACGTGGTCCAGACGGTTCGAGACAGCACCCAGTGCCGAACGTACGGTCGACACGTTGTCGATGGCGGTTGCCAGTTTGTCGATCGACGCATTGGCGGTGGTGGCCGAAGCGATTTCGGTACCAGCGGTGGTGGCGCCAGCTGGGTCAACGCCGTCAGCGCCGAAGTGGGCCGATGCGCCGGTCAGGCCGGAGGTGTTCATCGCGGTCAGTTCGGTGGTCAGGTCGACGCTCATGGTCTCGCTCGACGAGGTGCCGATCTGGAAGGTCACGGCGGTGCCCGAACCGAATTTCGAACCGGTTTTGGTGCCCAGCAGCGAGGTGCCGCCGAACGAGGTGTTGGCCACGATGTTGGTCAGCTCTTTGCCCAGTGCATCGTATTCAGCTTGCATTGCGGTACGGTCGGAATCGGTCGACGAACCGTCAGCCGATTGGGTGGCCAGATCTTTCATACGCACCAGAATGTTGGTGGTCTCGTCCAGCGCGCCTTCGGCGGTTTGCATCATCGAGATCGAGTTCTGGGTGTTGCGCATTGCTACGGTCATGCCGCTGGTCTGATATTTCAGACGGGTGGCAATTTGCAGGCCCGCAGCGTCGTCCATGGCCGAATTGACACGGAAGCCGGTGCTCAGACGAGTCTGCGAGGTCGACAGCTGCGACTGGGTGCGGGAGATCGAGTTCTGTGCGGAAAGGGCCGCAGAATTGGTGTGAAGGCTCAGCATGAAATAACTCCTGGTAGGTGGATTCAGTTCGGAGCAACGGATCCATTGTGCTCTCCCAAGTACAAGACGACCGTATCTGGAAGGACATTAAATGCTTTAAGGAAATTTATGAAAAATTTTTTAAGGGCGACGCCAAAACCGCTGTTTACCGCCACTTGCGCCCTGTCTGCATCCGCCGATTATGGGCCGATTGCCGGGCCGGAGCAAGAATTCGTACCGTGTGCCAAAAGAAAAACAGCGCGGTTGAAGGCCGCGCTGTGGTCAAAGTGTTGCTTTTTTACATATTCGGATAATTCGGGCCGCCGCCGCCTTCCGGCGTGATCCAGACGATATTCTGGGTCGGGTCCTTGATATCGCAGGTCTTGCAGTGGACACAGTTCTGGGCGTTGATCTGCAGGCGGTCGGCGCCTTCGTCGGTTTTGACGAATTCATACACGCCGGCCGGACAGTAGCGCGCTTCCGGACCCGCATACTGGGCCAGGTTGACGTCCACCGGCACGCTCGGGTTCTTCAGCGTCAGGTGGATCGGCTGGTCTTCGGCATGGTTGGTGTTCGAAATAAACACGGACGACAGGCGGTCGAAGGTCAGCTTGCCATCCGGTTTCGGGTAGCTGATCGGCTGGAACTGCGACGCCGGCTTCAGGCATTCGTGATCGGCGTGCGAGTGGTGCAGCGTCCATGGCGCCTTGCCGCGCAGGATCAGCTGGTCAATCGCGGTCATGACGCTGCCCAGGTACAGGCCTTTGCTCAGCCATGGCTTGACGTTACGCGCCACATGCAGTTCGTCGTGCAGCCACGATTGCTCGAACGCGGCCGGGAAGGTGGCCAGTTCGTCGCCCTGGCGGCCCGCGCCCAGCGCTTCAAACACGGATTCCGCAGCCAGCATGCCGGATTTGATCGCGGCGTGGCTGCCCTTGATGCGGCTCATGTTCAGGAAGCCGGCGTCGCAGCCGATCAGCGCGCCGCCCGGGAACACCAGTTTCGGCAGCGATTGCAGGCCGCCGGCGGTAATCGCGCGGGCGCCATAGGAAATGCGCTTGCCGCCTTCCAGGAAGTGGCGGATTTCCGGGTGGGTCTTGTAGCGCTGGAATTCCTCGTACGGCGACAGGTAAGGATTTTCATAATTCAGGCCCACCACGTAGCCGACCACGACCTGGTTGTTTTCCAGGTGGTACAGGAAGGAGCCGCCATAGGTCTTGGCGTCCAGCGGCCAGCCGGTGGTGTGGACCACCAGGCCAGGCTGATGCTTGGCCGGATCGATTTCCCACAGTTCCTTGATGCCGATGCCATAGGATTGCGGATCCTTGCCCTTGTTCAGGTCGAATTTGGCCATGAGCTGCTTGCCCAGGTGGCCGCGCGCGCCTTCGGCAAACAGCGTGTATTTGCCGTGCAGTTCCATGCCCAGCTGGAATTCCGGACCGGCTTCGCCGTCGCGCTTGACGCCCATATTGCCGGTGGCCACGCCTTTGACGGAGCCGTCATCGTTGTACAGCACTTCGGCAGCAGCGAAGCCCGGGAAGATTTCCACGCCCAGCGCCTCGGCCTGCTGGCCCAGCCAGCGCACCACATTGCCCAGCGAAATCACGTAGTTGCCGTGGTTTTCGAAGCACTTCGGCAGCAGCATGTTGGGGGTCTTGAAGGAGCCGGTTTCGGTCAGAAACAGCACGCGGTCTTCGGTGACCGGGGTGTTCAGCGGTGCGCCTTTTTCTTTCCAGTCAGGGATCAGCTCGGTCAGAGCCTTCGGGTCCATCACGGCGCCCGACAGCGTGTGCGCGCCCAGTTCGCCGCCTTTTTCCAGCACGACGACCGACACTTCCTGGCCTTTGGCCGCGGCCAGCTGTTTGATCTTGATCGCTGCCGACAAGCCTGCTGGGCCGCCGCCGACGATCACGACGTCATACTCCATCGCATCGCGTGGGCCGTACTGTTCTACGAGGTTTTGAGGCTCTGTCATGGTCTGTTGTTATAGTGATTGTGGTGAATAAAAAAATTTTAGCACGAACGTTCTGTTTTTTGTTGCCGGTTTGCGTGTGGCGCCATTTTCCGCGACATTATTAGACACCGCAATCTAATACTGGCGATTTATGTAATGATTATGCTTCGACAGGTATTATCACCAACACTAGGAGCAGCTCGTGGGCATAGAAGTTAACTTTGAGGGAAAAATTGCGCTGGTCACCGGCGCCTCCAGCGGTCTGGGAGCCCGGTTTGCCAAAGTGCTGGCTCAGGCAGGTGCCCAGGTGGTGCTGGCCTCGCGCCGCACCGAACGCCTGAAGGAATTACGCGCTGAAATCGAGGCCGATGGCGGCGCCGCGCATGTGGTCAGTCTGGATGTGACCGATTACGCCAGCATCAAGTCGGCGATTGCCCATGCCGAGACGGAAGCGGGGCCCATCGATATCCTGGTCAACAACTCGGGCGTATCGACCACCCAGCGGCTGGTGGACGTGACGCCGGAAGACTATAACTTTGTGATGGATACCAACCTGCGCGGCGCGTTTTTCGTAGCGCAGGAGACGGCCAAGCGCATGATTGCGCGCGCCAAGGGGGATCCCACCAAAAAACACCGCATCATCAATATCGCTTCGGTGGCGGGCCTGCGCGTGCTGCCGCAGATCGGTGTGTATTGCATGAGCAAGGCCGGCGTGGTGCAGATGACCAAGGCAATGGCGGTGGAGTGGGGCAAATACGGCATCAATACCAACGCCATCTGCCCCGGCTATATTTCGACCGAAATCAATGAAGACTATTTCGCCTCCGAGCAGGGCCAAAAGCTGATCGCCATGCTGCCGCGCAAACGGCCCGGCAAGCCGGAAGACCTGGATGGCCTGCTGTTGCTGCTGGCGGGCGAGGACTCCAACTTCATCAACGGCGCCGTGATCTCGGCGGACGACGGCATGACCGCGATGTAAGGCTTAGAGCTGTACGCCGACCAGCTTGTGCACGAGTTCGGACGAGGTGGCGGCGGAAAACTTGCGCATCAGTTTGGCGCGGTGCATTTCCACCGTGCGCGGACTCAGGTCGACCTGGCGCGCGATGGTCTTGCTAGTCTTGCCTTCCACCAGCAGCGCGGCGATCTCGCGTTCGCGCGGGGTCAGCTCGGCGGTGACGGGACGTTTTTCGCTGACATCCTCAAAGGTCCAGATGCCGGGACCAAGCGGCGCGCTCGACAGCATGGCGTGGCCGGTCACATGGCACCAGAACAGTTCGCCATCGGCGCGGCGCATGATGCGCTCGTCCGAGTAGCGGCCTTTGGCGTTCATGATGGGGATGATGCGGTCGCCGGTGCGCAGGAACTCGTCCATGGTGGGGTAGAGCGCGCGGAAGGACAGGCCGTCGAGCTGGGCGCGGGTGTAGCCAAACATGCTGGCCAGCGCCTCGTTGCTGGACTGGATGACGCGGTTTTCCGAGATGCACATGCCCACCGGCGCGTGCAGGAAGATGGTTTCGTAATCGATGACGGGCTGAACGCTCATGGTGTGGCAGCAGGTATTTCTACGGTATTGAACTTTCGATGTGCGTATTCTATGCTGAGTCGCCGCATCGCTAACGCATTTAATAACGTTGGCTAGGCTCATGCAACATAAATCATAAGGGACACCCATGAATAAAATCTTTCCGGACGCGGCCAGCGCTTTGGCCGGCGTCGTGCAAAACGGCCAAACCATCGCGGTTGGCGGTTTCGGCCTGTGCGGGATTCCTGAAGCGCTGATTGGCGCGCTGCGTGATTCCGGCGTGACCGGCCTGACCGCCATCTCCAACAACGCCGGCGTGGACGGCTTCGGCCTGGGCCAGCTGCTGGAAACCCGCCAGATCAAGAAGATGATCGCTTCCTACGTGGGCGAGAACAAGGAATTCGCACGCCAGTACCTGGCCGGCGAACTGGAGCTGGAATTCACGCCGCAAGGCACGCTGGCGGAAAAACTGCGCGCCGGCGGCGCCGGCATTCCTGCCTTCTTCACCAAAACCGGCGTTGGCACCATCGTCGCCGACGGCAAGGAAATCCGTGAATTCGACGGCGAACAATATGTGATGGAACGCAGCCTGGTGGCCGATGTGGCGCTGGTCAAGGCCTGGAAGGCCGACCACGCTGGCAACCTGGTGTTCCGCAAGACTGCGCGCAACTTCAATCCGAATGCCGCCATGGCGGGCAAGGTCTGCATCGTGGAAGTCGAAGAGCTGGTGGAAACCGGCAGCATCGACCCGGACCAGGTACACCTGCCGAGCATTTACGTGCATCGCATTGTGGTCAACGCCACGCCGGAAAAACGCATCGAGCAGCGCACCATCCGCGCCGCCAATCAAGAATAACGGAGATTACTATGGCATGGACTCGTGATGAAATGGCCGCGCGCGCGGCCAAGGAACTGCAGGACGGTTTCTACGTTAACCTGGGCATCGGTCTGCCGACCCTGGTGGCCAACTATGTACCAAGCGGCATGGAAGTGTTCCTGCAGTCGGAAAACGGCCTGCTGGGCATCGGTCCTTTCCCGACCGAACAGGAAATCGACGCCGACCTCATCAACGCCGGCAAGCAGACCGTGACGGCGCTGCCAGGCGCGGCGTATTTCAGCTCGGCCGATTCCTTCGGCATGATCCGCGGCGGCAAGATCAACCTGGCGATCCTGGGGGCGATGCAGGTGTCCGAACATGGCGACCTGGCCAACTGGATGATCCCGGGCAAAATGGTCAAGGGCATGGGCGGCGCGATGGACCTGGTGGCCGGCGTCAAGAAAGTGGTGGTGCTCATGGAGCACGTGGCCACCGCCAAGGACGGCTCGACCTCGCACAAGCTGCTGCCGAAATGCGACCTGCCGCTGACCGGTGTGGGCGTGGTGGACCTGGTGATTACCGACCTCGGCGTGATGGCCGTGACGGACGCCGGCCTGAAAGTGACGGAACTGGCGCCAGGCGTGACCAAGGACCAGATCCAGACCGCCACCGGCGTCAAACTGGATTTCTCGGCGCTCTGAATTTAGACCTCCGCATGAGAACGGCACGCTGCGGCGTGCCGTTTTTTTTAATTTTTTATTTCGTAGAAGTAATTTCTCGTAGTAGACTGATTTTGATTTTAAGATAACGTTAATCATTCATGAGCTACGAATTCAATCCCGAAAACAAACTCTTCGAGTTTCCCAATCCTCATAAAGTGCAAAACCTGGCCTTGCTGGTGGCTGGCGGCCTGCTGACCATCGGCGGCATCGGTACGCTGGTGTCGGTGCGCGAGCGTATTGCGCAGGGCACGGACCTGGCAGCGCTGAAAGTCATCGGCATCGCCGTCGTACTGATGGTGCTGGGTTTTGCGTTTCTGGGCCGGGCTTTTGTGCAGCTGCGTTTTTTCTTCGGCCGCAACCGCCCAGCCAGTCTGGCGCCGGTGATTGCCCCCGATGCGGATGGCGACAGCCGGCGGGCGGCGGAACACAAGGAAACGCTGCGCCAGAATGCGCTGACCTACGCCGAACCCAAGGGCGCACTCAATGGCTTGCTGTACTCCTTGCTGCCGGCGCTGATTTTTGCGCCGCGCGAGGTGCGCTTGTCGGCGCAGACGCAGTTCTATAATTTTTTGGCGCTGGCGGCGACCTTCCTCAGCTTCCTGGTTTGCTGGGTGGCGTTTGGCCAGAGTCCGGCCGCTGGCTGGATCGGACTGGCGTATGGCCTGTTTGCGTTTGTGCAGATCATCCGGCCGATGATGCGCGGCCGTACCGAGGAAGCCCAGCTAGGCGTGGGCAGCCTGGTGGTCCTGGTGGTGGTGGCCGTGCTTGGGCCAGTCATTCTGGGTATGCTGGCCAAGGGGCTGCCTGCTCTGGGCGAGGTGTCGATTAACAGCGTGGTCTGCGTGGCCTTGCTGTGTGCGCTGGTCAGCTGCGCGGTGTTTGGCCTGGCGCTGAAAAAGCAGCTGCATCCAGCGCCGGAGACGGTGGGCGCGGCACGTGTGACGGAAACCGTGACCATGAATGCCCATCCGAACAAACTCATCGAGGAGCTGGACCGTATCCTGATGACGCGCTGGTACAGCAATATTCCCAACCGCCGCTATACGCGGCATTCGCCGCAGGTCGATGGCCGCCAGGGGCAGTTCACGGCAGAGCTGTTTGAGGAAACCCAGCCGCGCCCGCAAACCAGCCGGGTTGCCGAGGGCCTGGGGCACGCATTCTCCAGCCCGCGGTTTTTCTGGCTGACCTGCCTGACCGCGCTGGGACTGATATTTACCCTGGCCGGCCTGGTGGCCGCGCTGCTGGTCAGCCAGCACATCCTGCATGAGGAGCCAGTGGCCAGCACGGCCGCGTTTGCGCTGAGCCAGTTTGCGGTCGCCATCTATTGCCTGCACGCTGCGCAAAGCCTGTGGGGCCGCTTTGATTTCGTCTCAGAGTTGATCTGGGTTGATATCAACGGCAGTTATGAGTCGGCGCAGATGAATGTGGGGAATCAGGTGACGTCGCAACTGCACAGCAGCAAAAGCGTCATCAATATCGAGGCGATGACGGTGCGCGTCTGGGTGTCCGAGATTGATACCGTCATCTTCGGCAAGGACGGCCAGCGTCAGCTGGTGGGCATGCGCGGCTTGCCCCTGTTGGCGGACGAATTGGCAAAAATGCTCAAGGGTTTCGGCGAAACCCGTTCGGCCATTGTGGCGCCGACGTCGCAGCAGGACTTGCAACGGGCGCAGAGCATTGGCGTGCTGGGCAAGGTGGTGGCCGGCGTGGTGCCGCCGGAGGCAGCGGGGCTGTCGGCGGTTCAGCCTGCGGAAGCCATCGCTGCGCCGCCAGCCTGCAAGCAATGCGGCGCCAGCATGGGACGTGATGCGCGCTTTTGCTCTGACTGCGGCACCGCCGTCTAGATTTCTGATAGGGTGAGCTGATGCACTTCGTGTTTGCGGTACTGGGATTTTTGTTGCTGTGCGCCGGTGACGCGCAAGCCAGGTCGGACGCTTATAAAACCGGCGCGCCGCCGGCCTGGGTGCTGGCGCTGCCGGCCGAGCCGCCGCCATCGCCTTCGCCATCACCATCACCGCAGCGCGGCAGCGTGACCTTCCTGCTGCGCGATATGCAGACGCGCGTCGACCAGCGCGGCAAGGTGACGTACTTCCATACGGCCAGCAAGGCACTGGATGGCAGCGGGGTGGAGAAGGTCGCCAACCTGAGCATCAACTTTGATCCCTCGTTCCAGACCCTGACGCTGCATGCGATCAATGTCATCCGCAATGGCAAGGTGATTCCCAAACTGCCGGGCGCGCGCGTGCAGGTGCTGCAGCGCGAGACTGAGCTGGACTATCTGGTGTACGACGGCAGCATGACCGCCAGCGTGCTGCTGGACGATATCCGCATCGGTGACATCGTCGAGTATGCGTTCAGCCTGGACGGAGTTAATCCGGTGTTTCAGGGGAAGGTTTCCAGCCGGGCCGAGATGGCGTGGTCGGTGCCGGTGGCGCGTTCCTTCGTGCGCCTGCTGATGCCGCGTAACCGTCCGCTGCGCATCGTCGCGCACAACAGCAAGATGGAACCGCAGATCAGCGAAGCTGACGGCTATCGCGATTACCGCTGGGAGCAATACGCCACGCCGGGCTTCAAGACCGACAAGGGGGCGCCGGAATGGTTTAATCCCTATGCCGCCGTGCAGTGGACCGAGTTTGCCGAATGGGCTTCGGTGGTGCAGTGGGCCTTGCCCCTGTATCAGCCGCCGCGCGAAGTGGGGCCGGCCCTGCGCGAGGAGATCGCCCGTATCGGCCGTGACTACACCGATCCCGCCGCCCGCACGGCCGAAGTGCTGCGTACGGTGCAGCGTGAAATCCGTTACCTTGGCATCGAAGTCGGCCCCGGCTCGCATGCGCCAACCCCGCCGGACAAGGTCTACCAGCGCCGCTTTGGCGACTGCAAGGACAAGACGCTGCTGACCATCACCATGCTGCGTGCGCTGGGCATTGACGCCGTGCCCGCGCTGGTCAACACGGAGATCACTCGAGATATCGAACACTGGGCGCCGACGCCACTGGCCTTCAACCACGTGCTGGTAAGTGCGCGCGTGGACGGCAATGTGTACTGGCTCGACCCGACGCGCAGCATGCAGCAGGGCGAGCTGGCGTATCTGCACCAGCCGGATTACGGCTATGCGCTGGTGCTGGAGCCGGGCAGCACGGCACTGAGCCTGATGGGGCCACGCACCGGCGGTGTGAAGCGCGTGCGTGCCGTGTTCGATGCCACCGATGGCGTGGATCGGCCGGTCAACTACACCATCAGCACCACGGTGCAGGGCGACCGCGCCGACAGTCTGCGCACGCAGCTGCAGCATAGCCGCGCCGAGCTGGAGACGCAGTATCAGAATTTTTACGCGCGCGGCTACGAAAGCCTGCGCGCCAACGGCGGCATGGATGTGCAGGACGATGAGCGCCGTAACGAGCTGACGACGGTGGAACACTACCGCATTCCCGGCTTCTGGACCTTCAACAAAAAGCGCGCGCGCAGCGAGGCTTATGTCGAGGTGTCGGAAATCGACAGCTCGCTCAAGGCGCCCGAGGCGATCAGCCGCAATGCGCCGTTGCGGTTGGAGTACCCCTACGAAATCACCGAGACCACGGAAGTGCGCTTGCCGGAGCGCTGGAATATCAAGACCAGCAAGGTGGAAGTCCACGATCCGTCGTTCGCGTTTTCATACAAGGTCACGCAGGGGCCGGACAGCCGCAGCGTGCTGATTACCGCCTACTACAAAGCCTTGCGCGATCACGTGGAGCCCGGCGACATGGGCAATTACGCCGCCCACCTGAAGCAGGCGCGCGATGCGCTGGGCTATAACCTGTACAGCAGCGCGGCCGGCGCCGGCAGCGAGGAAACGACCGGCAGCGTGAGCGGCCGCAGCGGCCTGCTGCTGGCCGCGATGATGATATTGATGGGAGCCTGGCTATGGCTGGCGATGCGCATGCAGCGCGCGGCGCCAGCGCACGGAGAAGTCAACCGCCGCCTGCTGCTGGCGGTGGTCATCATCAGCGGCACGGTGGTGATGTGCTGGATGTCGCCCATCCCCCTGTCGAAAGCCGTGCCGCCAGCGCTGGTGATCCTGGTCGTTATGGCGCAGTACCTGCTGCGCACCGTGCCGCAGGTACCGTCAACGCATCTGGCTTACCCATGGGCGTTGCGGCTGTACCGGGCGCGCAATGGCACCGGCCCGCTGGTGATGCGCTCCATGCTGCGCAAGCTGGTGCCGTTGATAGGCTGGTTCGCCATCGGCACCTCGCTGGTCAAGCTGATACGTTGAAAGGCAGCCGGATGCCGCGGTAACGGCGTTTGTAGATCACCACGCCCACCGCTGTCGTCACCACCAGCGCCGCTGCCATGAGCAGATCCTGGCCGCCATGCGTTTCTACGGCGGGCTGGCTGGAGATCATGGTGGCGGCATGAAACTTGTTGCCGGTGCTGCGCGCACCGATCACCAGCTCCTGGTTGTTGATGGCATTGACCAGGTACAGGCCATGGCCGCCCGGGTGCACAGTCATCTTGCCGTCGCGGTAGACGAAGGAACGGCGCTCATCGCCGATGCGGATGCTGCCGACCACGTGGCCGGCGTTGTTGACGGCGGTGGCAAAGCTGTCGCCATAGCCGATCAGCGCGCCGAGATCGGTCATCTTGCCCTGGTCCCAGACAAAGGCGTGCCAGCGCCGGCCTGCAGTTTCCGATGCGCCGACCACCATGCCATTGTCGTTGACGGCCGTGGCGCTGCTGGAGCGGCCGCCCAGCGTGCCGATGTCCTGCATGGCGCCACCGGCTTGGTACAGGAAGGCGTGGCGGTAGCCATCCATCATGGCCGAGGTACCGACGATGTCGCCGTGGTTGTTGATGCCCGCTGCGTAGCTGATTTTTCCGCCCAGCGTACCCAGGTCGACCGGCGCCTTGTCGCCGTCGGCGCTGAAGGCGCGGTAATAGCCGTCGGTGGTGTCGGCATAGCCGGCGATGTGGCCATGATCGTTGACGGCGGCGCCATAGCTGCTGTTGCCACCGAGCGTACCGATGTCGCGCATCTTGCCACCGTAAGGAACAATGAAGGCGCGCCAGTAACCACGGGCGTCCTGCGAGGTGCCGACGACATCGCCGCGCGCATTGATCGCTTTGGTAAAGCCCTCGTTGCCCCCTAGTGTGCCCAGTTCTATTGGCCGCTTGTCGAACAGGATGGCGCGCTGGTGGCCATCGTCATCCTCGATAATGCCGGCCATCTGGCCTTGTGCGTTGATGTCAACGGCGATGCTCTGCTCCTTGTCGCTGGCGCCCAGTGTCAGGTCCCCCATGGTGTCTCCTCTCTCAATAATGGAAAAAAGAACAGCAAGTCCCATGCCACGCCGATTTGCGCCCTGTGGACGCCGGAACTGTTCAAAAACGAACGCTATCGCTGTCCACTTTCGGACATTAAGTCCCTTGCTCGCTCGGCTTGTTCGCGCAAGGCAGACTGGTAACGATAGCGCTGCGCCTTCAACTGGTTTTGCGCCAGCGCCTGCTCGTAGGCTTCGCGCAACGCCTTGTCCTTGATCGCTTCCGGCGCCGCGCCGGCCGGCAGCTGCACTTCAGGTGACGGAGCGAGATTCAATTCCGGCACATCAGAAAAATCGTAGCCAGGTATGGTCTCCGCATCGATCGCGGAAAATACGGTGCGCCACAAAACTCGTTGTTGCGCGGCTTTTTGCTTGGGAAGGCTGGCAGTCAGCGTGATGGCCTGATTTAATGCTGCGATGTCTTGCCTGGTCCGCAAGCGCGTCAACAACGCCGGTATTTGCTGGACTGGATCTGCAGCAGCCGCGGGCAGTGCGATCAAACCCGCCAGCATGCAAAGCAGGGCGCGGCGGCGTTTAATCACAGACCTCTCCAACCGCGTTGATACGCTATTTGCGGTTGAGGAGTTCCAGCGTGTCCTTGCCGAGGATACGCAAGGTGGCACTGGATTCGAAATCGCTCAGTTCATGTTCTGGCGGCAGTGCAGGGTCGTTGACCTTGACCTTGGCCGAGAGCTCGATGAGCGCGGTGACATCAATCAGTTTCAGGCGGAACTCGGTGATCTCCTGCGCTTTCAGGATGGATGACAGGTGAATCACTTCGCCTGGCTTGATGGTCGTGAATACCTTTTTGAGCGCGAATTTCGGCAGGCCGGTCTTCAGCACGGCCTTGGCCTGCGTTTCCTTGTCAATCAAGGTCAGATACGGGCCTTTCTCCTGCATATACTGCTGCGGCAAGCCGATGGAGAAAGGCGATACATTCCTGATCGCGATATCAATCGGCATATCCTGGCCATCGAAAAGGCACTCGGTTTTTTCCTTGCAAGTTACCTGAACCGATAACAACTGGCTGCTCATGCCATTTCCTTTTAAGTGCGGTAGTGAAAACAGTATTAAAACAAATAATAATCTCAGACGATGTCGCATTTGATTTTACGTCCCAGTTTGGCGCATAGCAGCGCTTGAACCTCAATGGCGATATTCCATGCATGCCGTGGCTTGACCACGGTCGATGGATTGGCCGCCATGATGGTGGCATCCGGCTCGTCGGGGTCTTTGCCATCAAACGGCGCCACAATCGCTTCGCTCATGGTGCCGTCGGGCTTATAGTACTTCACGGTTTCGGTGGAGTCCTTCACATAGGAGTACTCGTCCGGCAGACCGTAGCAGTGGCCAAATTCATGCGCATAGGTCCATTCATCCGTCGCCGTCGACACGTCGATGATAGGGCCGGTGACACCTTCACGATCATAGCGCTTGTGGATGTTGAGCTTATAGTGCTCGCCGGAGTCCACCCACTTGATTTTATACACGATCGGCAAGGTGCGCTTACCGCACTGCGGATCCGTGATCTCCATCTTGAACTTATTGTTCCAGTGGGCGTTCAACCCGGCTTCTGCCAGTCGTTTGACGTAGGCCACCACGGCTTCGCGCTGCTTGGCGCGGGTTGCCGCAGCTGGTGTTCCTTTGTCTGACTCTTCCAGCGCCTCGCCCACGGCATCGAGCACCGTTTGCGCGTGCAGGCGCAGCTCAGCGACGATCTCCGTGTTGGATTTGACCGGCACATAGATCTTGTACTGCACGCTGATATTGTAATTGTGTGGTGCGCCGGCCGCATCGTAGCTCTGGCAATAGTGGCCCGGCGTCTTGGTTTTGATTTCCTTTTCGTAGTCTTCCATCCAGCATTGCGGTAGCTTGACCTTGACTTCCTTGCGCTGTTTGTTATCAACCGGCGTGGTCGACGAGGCACCTGCTGTCTTGAATTTCGGATCACGGGTGGCCGGTACCGGCTGTTCCGGTTGTTCCACGCCGGTATGCAGCAGTTCGATCACCAGTTGCTCCACGGCGGCAGCGGCAATGATGTGCGTCAGGCCTTTCTCGTCCGTCATGCCTTCTTCGTAGCTGCCGTCGGCGCGTTTGATGCGGTAAGGCTGGCGTGGCATCAGCTCACCGCTATCGCGGTCTTTGAGGACGAACGCTTCGTCATACAGTTTCAGGCGGCTGTCCGGCAAACCTGGCATCGTGGGGGGCGCGCTACCGCCGCCTTCAAACACGTGCTGGCCACCCTTGACGGTAAAGCTGCCAGGGCAGGCGAAGGTGATGTCGCCGCCTTCCAGCGTGATGGAGGACTGGCCGGCTTGCAGTACGATTTTCTGGTTGGCTTTGATCTCGATACTGTCGTTGACGGAGATGACCTTGACGGCTTTATCGGCCAGGATTTCCAGCTGGTCGGTGTGCGCCTGCAGCGATACCGGGCCATTGGCCGCAATCGCCTGGATGCCGCCCGCGTGGCTGAAATAGCCCGCCGCATTGGCGGAGACGGAGGACAGCGTATGCTGCGCCGTCATGTGGATGTCGCCTTGCGACGTCCATTGCAGCTGCTCGCCGGCGAACAGCACGGTCGATGCGGGCGTGGCCCAGTTGATGCTGGCCGGGGCGTCCATCAGCACCAGCGGATCGGCGAATTTTTCTACCGGCTGTGAGGCATCCAGATCGCGGGCGTCTTCTTTGGTCTTGCTGGCATCCTGGCCGTTGACGGCGCCGTCGTGCTTACCTTTTTCTTTGGGATCGATACGGGTCAGCATGTCTTCCTGCGCCTTGGCCGCATCGGCACTGGACAGCGCCTGCTGCTGTTTGGCGGCATCGACCATGATGCGGCTGAGTTCACGGCCGGTTTTCAGCGCACGCACGGCTTCGGCCATGTCCATCTGCGTGGAGCTGACGCCGCTGCCTTGTGCGTTGCGCGCGCTGGTGGTGAGCAGCACGCCGCCGCCGCCGCGGATCACGGCCCAGGCGTCGGTGCGCAGCTCAAAGCCGGAACCGCGATAGGCGCCGCGTTGCGCAGAGGCGGGCGCCTGTTCGATCAGATAACCCAGGTTGAGCTGGGTGGCCGCGCTGCTGGTGGCAAGCCGTGTGCGTACCTGGCCCGGCGTGTCGTCCAGCTGCCATTGGTTGTAGCCGCCGCCATCAAAGTTATGGCTATGGATGCCGGACAGCGTGCCGGCGTGGTTGGCGCCGGAATCTTCGCCGGCCGCGTAGGGCGGCGTGTCAGACCCGGTGTACAGCTGGGCCACCACCAGCGGGCGATCCATGTCGTTGTCGATGAAATCCACCAGCACTTCGGTGCCGATGCGCGGTGTGAACTGCGAGCCCCAGTTGGGGCCTGCCAGCGCTTCCGCTACGCGCACCCAGGTGCCGCTGCTATCGTCGCCGGGGGCGCTGCCGTGTGCGTCGGTGTCGTGACCCAGGCCGCCAGCATTGGCGCCGTGGCCGCGTTGCCAGGCAAACTGGATGCGTACCTGATGGTCGCGCGTGGTGGTGGACACGGCACTGTTGGCGCCGACCACGATGGCGGTCTGCGGTCCGAGTGCTGTCGCAGCCTGCGGCGCGGCAATGCCGCGCGGGACGATGGGCACAGCGGAACGCACGCAGCCAAAGCGGTTGCGATACGTCCCGGCCTCCAGCAGGTCGGCCAGTTTCTGTACTTGCGACGTGAAGTTGTTGCGCGCTTCGTGTTCTACCCACAGCGCGGTAAAGCGGTTGTCTTCCAAGTAGCGCTCATGCTGCGTCAGCGCAAAGGCGTGACCGGCGGCCAGCTGGCGCACCGCGCCTTCGCCTTCAAACACCTTGTTGTTCAGCTCCAGCGCTTGCAGCATCAACTGGCTGTACTGGTCTGGTTCACCGCTGGCGTTGGCGATGCGTTCGCCGCCGCCGTCGTACACGGGCAGTGACGGCAGCTCGCCCGCGTCCAGCGACGATTCCTGTTCAGCGGCGGGCGCCAGCAATTGCGCCGGGTCCCAGCTGCTGATGCCGACGGCATTCGGCTGCACCTGGCGGCGTGCGGAAAACTGGTCAATGGCGTCGGCGCTGTCGGTGGCGCGTACGCCATGGAAGCGGATGTCGGCGCCGCCCGGCATATCGGGCGCCTGCGCTTTGCTGTCGAAGATCACCAGCTTGTGGCGTGCCTGGCCGTCCTGCGTTTGCTGGTCCGGCTGGTCGTGTTCAAAGCGCCAGCTCAGGCCCTCGGAGGCCAGCAGGCGGGTGAAGAATTCCAGATCGCTTTCGCGGTACTGGGTGCAGATCGCGCGTGGCGCCAGTGTTTGCGTGACGTCGAATTCAAAGCGCAACTGCGGATAATCCGCCAGCAGCTCGGTGACGATACCCTGGGCGTTCAGATCCTGGAAGATATAGCTGTCGCGGCGCAGGCGCAGCAGGGCCAGCGCCGGTTCCAGCAGCAGGCGATAGCGCGCGGTGCCGCCATCGGCGCCCAGCCACGCGGCTTCGGTGCAGATGCCGTGCCATGCGCGGCGGCTGCCGTCAGCTTGCAGCAGGGTGATGGTGAGCTCTTCGCCAATGAACTGGTTCAGGTCCAGATCCGTCGAGGTGCTCAGCGCATCGACTTCAAACGCGTACAGCTCATTGACGCCTTCGCGCCCGGCGAAGCGTTCCGCCATCAGGGATTCCGGTAGCGACGAGTCCTGCGCGCTGGCCAGCGTAATCAGGCGCGCGTGCTGGCTCAAGCCGGTGCCAAACAGCCCCAGTGCCGAGGGGATTAATGCAGCGATATCCATTTACGGCAAGGTGATCGTCAGGTTGGCCTGGCGCGGCGCCAGCTTGACGACATCGTTATAGGCCGCCACCTGCTGCTCGGTATTGCGGTTCAGCGAGGTGCGCAGACCGATGTAGCCCAGCACGCAGATCAGGCCAAACACGGAACACAACACCCACAGCGGCAGGTCGCTGCGCAGCTTGTGGACGATCTGGTCGGGACGTTCCGCATGCGGCGCAAAGCCGCCACGCTTGCCTTTCATGTTGGCGATTTCGTCGCCGAGGCGCGCGGTCAGGTAGTTGAGTTTCTCCGAGCCTTCCAGAATGTAGCGGCCCTGGAAGCCCAGCAGCAAGCACATATGGAACACTTCCAGCGCCTGCAAATGCGCGCTGCCGCGTGCGCGCAATGCTTCCAGGCGATGGAAGAAGTTTTCGCCGGCCAGCTGTTCGCCGAACAGCGCCAGTTGCAGCGGACGGCGTTCCCAGGCGTCGCGGATGGCGAAGTTGGAACGCAGGATGATCTCATCCACGGCTGCGCAGAATGCGTATTTGGCGGCGTCGATATCGTCGGGCGAGGCGCCATGCTTGCGTGCGGCGCGGTTGAAGTCATCAAGGAACTGCGACATCTTCTGCGCAAATTCGGCATTCTCCTGCGGGCCATTGCCGTTCTTGAGCATGAACAGCGCGTAGAAGCCGTCGTACATCAGGTCGAGCAGGGTTTGCGGCGCGTTGCTGGCCACTGGCGCAGGCGCTGCGCCCATCAGGGAAGGTGCGGAAACGGTATTCATGGTTTCGGGTCTCAGGAAGTAACGGCGACCAGTTCCAGCTTGAGGTCATGGATGCCGCTAGGGACGTAAATGGAGATCGACTGCGCCTGCAGCATGCGTTCGTACATCTGGCCCTTGGCCTCGATGGAGAAGTACAGGGCGTCTGGACGCACCGGCACGGCGGCCGGTACTTGCGGCGCGTGCTGCAGGCGCACGCCGGGCATGGCCGACAGCACGAATTTATCGACATCGTCCGGCGCACCGACCTTGAAGCGCAGCGGTACCACGTCCACCAGTTCACTGGCCGGCATGGCGGCGGAGACGGCGACATAGAACGTGGTCTTGTCGTCGATCTTGCCGGAATCGAGCATGCCGTGGTGGTAGGACGGTTTCACTTCGCGCAGCGCGATGGCGAAGTAGCGCGACGAAATCACGGTGTCCAGCAGCTCGCGGATGATCTGGTGCAGCGTGGCGAAAGCCGGACCCGGATCGTTGTGCTGGTACGGCGGCAGGTCGGCCAGGGTCCAGCTGCGCGAAAAGGTCATGAGTGCACCGGCCAGGCCGAGCAGCTGTTCGTACAGGCGCTCCGGATGCAGTGCCGGATGCTGGAAGTAGTGGGTCAGCGAGGCGAACGAGGAGCTGGCCGTATGCAGCAGCCAGAACGAGGACATATCGCCTGAACGGAATTCGATCACGTGTTTGCTTGGCTCGCGGTGATGGCCATACAGCGCCGCCACCTTGGCCTGCAGCGCATCGAGCAGGCGGCGCAGCTGCAGGAACAGCAGCGGCGCGGCGCGCAGGCTCAGGCTCGGCGGCACAAACGAGGCGTCGAGTTCAAAGCCGCCGGTGGCCGCACGGCGCAGGCGCAGCAGCGGGAAGTGGGTGTACGAATCGCGCGGATCGAATTCCGGCACCAGGCGCAGCGTTTTTTTCAGGTAGCTGAGCTGGGCCGACGCGGCTTGCGTGTACAGGTCCGGCGTGTCCTGGTTGCTCTGCTGGTAGCGCACCGCGCCTTCACCGAAGTTGCCGCCGAACGGTTTGAACGCCGGCAGCGCCGCGTAGTAGGTGATGGTCTGCTGCGATTGCGGCAGCTGGCTCAGGTCGACCGGATCGGGCAGGTCGTCGGCGCCGGGCGCATCGAAGAATTCGCCGTCCTGAAAGCGCACCGACAGCTCCAGCAGGCGCAGGCTGTTATTCGCCAGCGCATCGCGGTCGAGCTGGAGCTGGTTGACGCCCCAAGCGTACGGGTGCAGCGCCTGCACGCTTTGATGCAGGCGCTGCTCGTGGTAGCGGTCCTGCTGCTGAAAGTGTTGTGGGCGGAGGAACAGGCCTTCGCCCCAAAGAATCTTGCTGCTCATGCTGTGGCCTTTTTTGAAAGTATCAGAACACTAACATTTCTTTCGTTAAAGGGTCGCACGGATGGGTTCGTATTGTGCGCAGGGGTTGCCCGCACACGGTTGAGTTCAATTGAACGCGGTCAATAATAAATTTCTGATAACGTGGCGCCAGTCGCAGAACTTGTGTTTTTAATATTCCTATTTGATATCGTATTTGAGGTAAGCATGAAAACCGTATTCGCCCTCGGCCAAGTCGGCCGTTTCGCCAGCGCCGCTATCTGCGTGGCCGCGCTCAGCGCCTGTACCACCATCGCGCCAGTTACACCCGCAGTGGCCGCCAAGCCGAGTTTGCAATCGATGCTGTCCCAGGCCAGCACGGCCTCCGGCTCGGGCCAGAAAGAACAAGCCGTGACGTTGTGGAAGCAGGCTGCGGTCGCTTACCCAGCCGATAAATCGCCGTGGCTGAGCATCGCGCAGACCCGTTACGAGGCCGGCCAGTACGGCGACGCCATCATCAACGCCCAGGAAGTGCTGGTGCGCGATCCGAACGACACGCTGGCCAACAGCATCATCGCCATCAGCGGCCTGCGCCTGTCGACGCGCTCGCTGGCGGACCTGAGCCGCCAGAACAACCTGTCCGGTTCCCTGCGCACCGAATCGCAGGATCTGGCCAAGCTGCTGCGCGAGAGCCTGGGCGAAACGGTATTGGTGCCGCCAGCGCAGCCGCCAGTGCAGCAGGCGGCCACGCCGGCACGTGGCAAAGGCAAGAAGGCCCCGGCCACCCGCAAACAGCAGGAAGACGATGCCAGCGCGAATCCGTTTGGCGCTTTGAAGTAACCAGAAGGGAAAAGACCATGTCCAAGAACACGAGTGTGCAGAAGAAGCTGCAAAAAATCCGCCCGCCACGGGTGCAAATGACTTACGACGTCGAAATCGGCGACGCCATCGAGAACAAGGAACTGCCGTTCGTGATGGGCGTGGTCGGTGACTTCGGCGGCAATTCGGAAGTCGAGCAAAAGCGCCTGAAGGAACGCAAGTTCGTCAACATCGACCGCGACAACTTCGATGAAGTGCTGAAAGGCGTGGAGCCGCGCGCCGCGTACCGCGTGAAGAATGAGCTGAGCGAAGGCGGCGGCGAGTTTGCGGTGGATCTGAAATTCAAATCGGTGGACGACTTCCGCCCTGAATCGGTGGTGCAGCAGGTGGAACCGCTGCGCAAACTGCTGGAAGCGCGTACCAAGCTGGCCGACCTGCGCAACAAGCTGGCGGGCAACGACAAGCTGGAAGACATCCTCAACGATGTCCTGCACAGCACCGAGAAGCTGGCCGTGCTGGGCCAGCAAACCGCAGACAAGAAGGAGGACTGATATGTCCGCACAACTGACGCCAGGCGGCGCACCGGCCGTCGCCGAAATGGCTTTGCTGGACCAGATCGTCGAGCAAAGCAAGGTCGCCAAGTCCAGCACGGAACATGCGCGCGCCAAGGATCTGATCGCGGAACTGGTCAACCAGGTCATGGAAGGCACGGTGGTGGTGTCCGACAATCTGGCCGCCACCATCGATGCCCGCGTGGCGGAGCTGGATCGCCTGATTTCGGCGCAGCTGTCGGCCGTGATGCACGCACCGGAATTCCAGAAGCTGGAAAGCAGCTGGACCGGCCTGCATTACCTGGTCAAGCACAGCGCCACCGGCCAGAACCTGAAGATCAAGATGCTCAACGCCACCAAGAAGGAACTGGTGAAGGACTTCCAGTCGGCGCTGGAATTCGACCAGAGCACCATGTTCCGCAAGGTCTACGAAGAAGAATTCGGCACCTTCGGCGGCGCCCCGTTTGGCGCGCTGATCGGCGATTTCGAAATCACCCGCCAGCCGGAAGACATGTACTTCATCGAGCAGATGTCGCACGTGGCAGCTGCCGCGCATGCGCCATTCATCTCGGCGGCGTCGCCCGAGCTGTTCGGCCTGGAGAGCTACAGTGAGCTGGGCAAACCGCGCGACCTGTCGAAAGTATTCGATACCGTGGAATACGCCAAGTGGAAGTCCTTCCGCGAATCGGAAGACTCGCGCTACGTCGGCCTGACGCTGCCGCGCTTCCTGGGCCGTCTGCCATTCAATCCAGCCGATGGCGCCACCGTGGAAGGCTTCAATTTCGTTGAAGACGTGGACGGCACCGACCACCAGAAATACCTGTGGTGTAACGCCGCCTACGCGTTCGGCACCAAGCTGACTGCGGCGTTCGAGGACTACGGCTGGTGCGCAGCGATCCGCGGCGTGGAAGGCGGCGGCCTGGTGGAAGACCTGCCGACCCATACCTTCAAAACCGATGAAGGCGAAGTGGCGCTCAAGTGCCCGACTGAAATCGCCATCACGGACCGCCGTGAGAAAGAACTGAGCGACCTCGGTTTCATCTCGCTGGTCCACTGCAAGAACACCGACTACGCGGCCTTCTTTGGCGCGCAGTCGGCACAGAAGGCCAAGAAGTACAACAGCGACGCCGCCAACGCCAATGCGGTGCTGTCGGCCCAGCTGCAGTACATCTTTGCGGTGTCGCGCATCGCCCACTACATGAAGGCCATGATGCGCGACAAAATCGGCAGCTTTGCCGCTGCCAGCAATGTCGAGGACTTCCTCAACCGCTGGCTAACGCAGTACGTCCTGCTGGACGATAACGCCAGCCAGGAACAGAAGGCGCAGTTCCCGCTGCGTGAAGCGTCGGTGCAAGTGTCGGAAGTGCCGGGCCGTCCGGGCGTATATCGCGCCGTGTCGTTCCTGCGTCCTCACTTCCAGCTGGACGAACTGTCTGTTTCACTCCGATTGGTCGCGGAGCTCCCGGCATCGACCAAAACCTAAGCAACGTAGTAAAGCAATCTCTTTAAATTTTTGAAAGGAATCCCCATGGCAATCGACGTCTACCTGCAAATCGACGGCATCAAAGGCGAATCGGCAGACACCACCCACAAAGACTGGATCGAAGTGAAATCGGTACAGTGGGAAGTGCTGCAACCGAAATCGGCCACTGCGTCGACCGGCGGCGGTCACACCGCTGAACGTACCGAGCACAAAGACATTGTAGTGAGCAAGCTGGCTGACCTGGCGACGCCACTGCTGCTGCAAAATTGCTCGTCGGGTAAAACCCTGCCGAAAGCAAAGCTGGAATTCCTGCGCGCTGACGGCCAGGGCGACCGCGTGAAGTACTTCGAAATCGAACTGGAAAACGTGCTGATCTCCAGCGTGGCGCCAGCTGTCGAACCAGGCAATATCCTGACCGAAGACGTGTCGCTGAAATACTCGAAAGTGAAGTGGAAATACACCCAGCAAAAAGTGGGCGGCGGTTCCGGTGGTAACACCTCCGGCGGTTGGGATCTGTCGGCCAACAAAACGGCCTGATAGCGCATGAAAGGATTTACTCCGGGTTTATTCGACCGCCTGATGGATGCGCCGCTCCACGGCGCCAGTGGCACACTACCGCGCCTGTCCATCGAGGACATGAAAGATGCGGTAGCGCGCGACCTTGAAGCGTTACTCAATACGCGTGCGGTCATCCCGGAGGAACTCCTGAAACGTTTTCCAGAGTGCGGCCGGTCGATCGCGACTTATGGCCTGAATGATTTTGCCGGCCTGTCGCTGTCCAGCACGGACGACCGTGCTTTCATTTGCCGCAGTCTGGAAAGGGCGATCGCCCGCCACGAGCCTCGCCTGCGCAATGTGCAGGCGTCGCTGGAGCTGCGGGCGGACGCCGTCAACCGCCTGAATTTTGCCATTACCGCGCTGTTGGTGGTTCACAGCGCACATGAACCGGTCAATTTTGACGCGGTCCTGCAGCCCTCAAGCCTGCATTACACCATCAGCAAAGCGAGACGCGTTAGCCCGTTGCCGCTGGGAGCCTGAGATTGGAACAATTATTACCGTATTACGAACGGGAGCTGGGATTCCTGCGCCGCTACTCGCGCGAATTCGCTGAACGCTACCCGAAAATCGCCGGCCGTCTGCTGATCGCCGGCGAGGTGTGCGAGGACCCGCACATCGAACGCATGATCGAGTCGTTCGCACTGCTGAACTCCCGCATCGCCAAGCGGCTTGATGACGACTACCCCGAGTTTACCGAGGCACTGTTTGAAGTGCTGTACCCGCACTATCTGCGGCCGTTTCCATCGTGCTCGATCGCGCGCATGGACTTCAGCGGCGCGGCGGCGCAGCTGACTACTGCCAGCGAGATCCCGCGCGGTACGCAGCTGACCACGCGCCCGGTGCGCGGCGCCGCCTGCACCTTCCGTACCGCTTACCCGGTGACGGTCGCACCGCTGGCGCTGAGCGCCGCACAGTTCGACGCCATCATCGCCACACCGGAAGCGCTGCGCCCGCCGCAGAACGCCACGTCCAGCATCAGCCTGACCCTGTCGGTGACGGCGGAGCAGGTGAATCTGGGCCAGCTGGGCCTGGGCAAGCTGCGCGTATTTATCGACGGCGAACCGTCGTTCTGCGCCGCGTTGCGCGATGCGCTGTTCACGCGCGCGGTCGCCGCCTATGTGGAAGCGGACGGCAATGGCCGCTGGACGCCGCTGCACAAAATTCCCGTCACGCCGGCCGGCTTCGCGGAGGAAGAGGCGCTGATCGATTTTTCGGCGCGCTCGCACACCGCTTACCGCCTGCTGACCGAGTACTTCTGCTTCCCGGAGAAGTTCAATTTCTTCGACATCGACCTGCATGCGCTGACCGGCGTGGTGCCGGCCGGCTGCAAGTCGGTGACGCTGCACCTGGCCTTGTCCGGCATGCGTACCGACTCCAACCTGGCGCGCATGCTGGCGACCCTGAGCACCAACAACGTGCTGCTGGGCTGTACGCCGGTGGTCAACCTGTTCCGCCAGCGCGGCGAACCTATCCGCCTGACGCATGCGTCGGCCAGCTCTCCCGTGCTGGCCGATGCGCGCCGCGCCTTCGCCTACGAGGTGCAGGCGATCGAGTCGGTCAAGCTGGTGCGCCAGACGCCGCAAGGCGAATCGGTGCAGGAATTTCGCCCGTTCTACTCGCTGCGCCATGGCCAGACGCCGGACAAGAACGGCCACTACTGGGTTGCGCGCCGCGATGAGGACATCGCTGAAAAGAGCCCCGGCTACGAAACGCACATCTCGATTGTCGATATCGACTTCGATCCGGCCGAGGTGGAAACCGATACCCTGAGTCTGGAGCTGAGCTGCACCAACCGCGATCTGCCCGCAGCGCTGAGCTACGGCATGCGCGGCGGCGACCTGTTCCTGGAGGGCGGCTCCAGCGTGCGCGCGATCAGCTTCCTGCGCAAGCCGACACCGTCGTACCGTTTTGAACGCGGCCGCGGTGCACACTGGCGCCTGATTTCGCACCTGTCGCTGAACCACCTGTCGCTGACGGGCGGCGGCCTGGATGCCTTCCGCGAGATGCTGACGCTGTATGACCTGCCACGTTCACCGTCGTCGCAGCGCCAGATCGGCGGCATCGTCGCGGTTACGCACAAAGCCGCCAATACCTGGCTGCCGGGGAATCCGTTCGCCTGTCTGGTGCGCGGCATTGAAGTATCGCTGACGGTGGATGAAGAAGCCTTTGTCGGCAGCGGCATCCACGCTTTCGCGCAGATTGTCGAACGCTTCCTCGGCCTGTACGTACACGCCAACAGCTTCACGCAGCTGGTCATCAAATCGAATAAAAACGGAGAGGAACTGCTGCGATGCTTGCCCCGAAGCGGCGATTTGAGCCTGCTGTAATCGAGCGGCTGTTCGCGCAGCCGCATCGTTTCGAATACTTCCAGGCGGTACGCATGCTGGAGCTGTGGCTCAAGAAGCACGGCGCGCCGCAGGATGGCGCGGTCGCGAACTTCCTGCGCTTCCAGAACTCGACTTCGTTGGCGTTCCCCGCCAGCCAGCTGGAGGCCCTGCAGCCGGAACCGCGCAATATCGCCACCAATGCGTCCAGCCTGAGCGAAGCACTGCAAACGGCGCAGCTGCGCTATATCCGCATCACGCCCGCGTTCATGGGTTTTTTGGGCAGCAACGGCACGCTGCCCGCGCATTACACCGAACGCATTGCGGCGCACATGCTGTACCAGAAGGACGATGCGCCGCGCGCGTTTCTGGATACCTTTTCCAACCGCGCGCTGGCCCTGTTTTATGAGGCGTGGCGCAAATACCGGCTGGAGCTGAAATACCAGATCGACGGCAAGGATGGCTTTCTGCCGCTGCTGCTGTCGCTGGCCGGCATGCACAACCCGTCGCTGCGGCGCCGCCTGTCGGACAGCGGTGATGGCGTGCTGGATGAATCGATGGCGTACTTTGCCACCGCCATGCGCCAGCGTCCGGCGTCGGCGGTGCAGATTGCGCGCGTGTTGTCGGAGTATTTCAATCAGCCAGTGCGCGCCGAGCAGTTCATCGGTTGCTGGTACACGGTGCCGGATATCCAGCAGACCATGCTGGGCATGGCCAACGCGGTGCTCGGTGGCGGCGCGATGGCCGGTGAGCGCGTATGGCAGCGCGACCTGCGCGTGCGGCTGGTGATAGGCCCGCTGGACCGGAAAGGCTACGAATCCTTTCTGCCCGGCGGTATCGCAGCGAAAGCGCTGGAGAGCATGCTGACCATGTTCACCGGCGTCACGCTGGAGTATGAAGTGCAGCTGGTATTGCGCGCCGAAGACGTGCAGGGTGCCCGGCTGGAAGAACCGCGTCATGGCGGACGCTTGGGCTGGGACAGTTTCCTGGTCACAGAGACGCAGCAGCAGGACCGCAGCGACGTGCGCTACGAGATCCACGCAATGACATCATAAAAGGATAAGAACATGAGCATCAATCTGAAAACGCTGATCGGCAAGTTGAACGACACCAGCCGCGCCGCTGCCACGCGTGCTGCCAGCCTGTGCGTGTCGCTGGGCCAGTACGAGGTCGATATCGAACACCTGTTCCTGGCATTGCTGGAGCAGCCCAAGAGCGACGTGGTGTTGATCGCCCGCCAGAACGATATCAGCGTGAACCAGCTGGAAGCCGATCTGCGCGCAGAAGTAGGGCGCTTCAAGAACGGCAATACGCGCACACCGGTGTTCTCGGCCCGTCTGCCCAAACTGTTTGAAAACGCCTGGCTGATCGCCTCGCTGGATTTGCAGGACAACACGCAGGTGCAGATCCGCAGCGGCCATCTGCTGCAGGCGCTGTTGACGGATACGGAGCTGGGCCAGCTGGCTGCGCGCAGCTCCAAGCTGTTCGCGCGCTTCGACCTGGAACAGATCAAGCACAATCTGGACAAGCTGACGGCTGGTTCGGAAGAGACGCCGCTGTCGCAGCCCGCTGGCGGCGACGATAGCGGCGATCCGGTTGGTGAACTGCAGGCGCGCGCTGCCACCAAGACGCCAGCGCTGGACCAGTTCACCACCAACCTGACGCAGCGCGCGCGCGATGGCAAGGTCGATCCGGTGATTGGCCGTGATGTGGAAATTCGCCAGGCCATCGACATCCTGATGCGCCGCCGCCAGAACAATCCCATCCTGACCGGCGAGGCGGGCGTCGGCAAGACCGCCGTGGTGGAAGGCCTGGCGCTGCGCATCGCGCAGGACGACGTACCGGACGTGCTGAAAGGCGTGGAGATCCACACGCTGGACATGGGCCTGCTGCAAGCTGGCGCCAGCGTCAAGGGCGAATTTGAAAACCGCCTGAAAAATGTCATCGACGAAGTCAAGAAAAGCCCGCATGCCATTATCCTGTTCATCGACGAAGCGCACACGATGATCGGCGCCGGTGGCCAGGCCGGCCAGAACGACGCGGCCAACCTGCTGAAGCCAGCGCTGGCGCGCGGCGAGCTGCGTACCATTGCCGCCACCACCTGGGGCGAGTACAAGAAGTATTTTGAGAAGGATGCTGCGCTGGCGCGCCGCTTCCAGGTCGTCAAGGTTGAAGAGCCGAGCGAAGAACTGGCCTGCGCCATGTTGCGCGGCATGGCGCCGCTGATGGAAAAACACTTCGGCGTGCGCGTGTACGACGAAGCGATAACCGAGGCGGTACGCCTGTCGCACCGCTACATCATGGGCCGCCAATTGCCGGACAAGGCCATCAGCGTGCTGGATACTGCATGCGCCAAAGTGGCGCTGGGCCAGAACGCGACGCCGGCGCGTATTGAATCGCTCGCGCGCCAGATTGAACGCATCGACGCGGAAGTCACAGCGCTGGAGCGTGAGCAGGCCGAAGGCGGCGCATCGCGCGTGGTGCGTCTGCAAGAGCTGGGCGATGCCCGCACGGCAGCGGATGAGCAGCACAAAACGCTGTCCGAACGCTGGGAGAAGGAAAAAGCACTCACGGCGGAAATCATCGCGGCCCGTTCTGCGGCTGCGGCGCCTGCGGTGGAAGGACAGGGCAGCCAGACCCGCGACATCCAGGCCATGCTGACCGAACTGCGTACCCTGCAAGGCGAAACGCCGATGGTACCGGTGCAGGTGGATGGTCATGTGGTGGCCGAAATCGTCGCCGGCTGGACTGGTATCCCTCTGGGTAAAATGGTCTCGGACGAAATCAAGACGGTGCTGCGCCTGAAAGACATGCTGGAACAGCGCGTGCTGGGTCAGACCCACGCGATTGAAGCCGTGGCGCAGCGTGTGCGTACCTCGCGCGCCAATCTGGACGATCCGAACAAACCGAAAGGCGTGTTCCTGTTTGTCGGTCCGTCAGGCGTCGGCAAGACCGAAACCGCGCTGGCGCTGGCGGACGTGCTGTATGGCGGCGAGCGCAAACTCATCACCATCAACATGAGCGAGTATCAGGAAGCGCACAGCGTCTCTGGCCTGAAAGGTTCGCCACCGGGCTATGTTGGCTATGGCGAAGGCGGCGTACTGACCGAAGCCGTACGCCGCAATCCTTACAGCGTGGTGCTGCTGGATGAGGTGGAAAAAGCCCACCCGGATGTGATGGAGCTGTTCTTCCAGGTGTTTGACAAAGGCGTGATGGACGATGCGGAAGGCCGCGAGATCGACTTCAAGAACACCATCATCATCCTGACTTCGAATGTGGCATCGAGTGCGCTGATGCAGGCTTGCCTGAACAAGACGCCGGAAGAACTGCCATCGGTGGAAGCGCTGGAAGAACTGGTGCGTCCGCAGCTGATGAAGCAGTTCAAGCCAGCTTTCCTGGGCCGCCTGAAAGTGATTCCGTTCTATCCGATTCCGGATGATGTGCTGGTCGAGATCATCAAGCTCAAACTCGGCAAGATCGCGCACCGCATTGCGACCAACCACAAGGCGGAGTTCAGCTACGACGAAGCGCTGGTGGAAGCCGTGCTGGCGCGTTGCACGGAAGTGGACTCCGGCGCCCGCAACGTCGATAACATCCTCAATGGCACGCTGTTGCCGGAGATCGCGGAAGCGGTGCTGGCCCGCATGGCGGAAGGTACGGCGATTGGCAAGATCAAGGTCAGCGCCAGCAAGGCTGGGCAGTTCAAATACACTGTGAAGTAAAGCGCTAGCCCGGTGGTTCGCGCCGCCGGGTTGGCTTTCCTGCAAAATCAGGAGTAAGACTCATGGTTAGTCGATACTCCCTTTGATTTCGGTTATGGTCCGTAGCGCGTCTTCCGGTACTGCCTCACTGCGCCGCCTCATGGTGAATGTTTCGCCGGTTGGCGCATTGCATGTCAGTGTCTGGCTAGTTACGCTGTAAAGACAGGGAAAGCTGGCTTTTTCCAATTTTGCAGACTGCACGCCGTTAGGCAAGAACGGCTTCACCAGCAGTCCATCACTCGTCACATTTGCCCGGACCGGAAATCCTATGATCGCCCGTGGGCCGGGCTTGCCATCATCGCTGCCGTCTGCACGCTGCGCTGGCGTCGTTGAACCGGCAAGCAATCCGAAACCGTCTGCGAGCAAGTACATCTCGGTTTGCTTGTCTAAGCCGTCGTACAGCGATTTTCCGGTTCCCCAGGTGCCTGTTAAATTCGCTGGCAACGGATCTGCCGCATGTGCGGAGAAATGTAAACAGCCGCATACCACTAGAACCTGTGCACGTTTCAGGCAGATGACGGAGAACACGGAAATTAAGCCCCAGGTAGCACTGCAGTCGACCAGGGAGCGATGACTTGCCAGTCAAGGCGGGTGTAGAGCGCACGGCCATCTTCTGTTGCCACCAGCAGCCGTTCGCTGGCGCCTGCCTTGGCGGCGATAGCGTCCAGTGCCTGCATGACTACCGATCCCAGGCCGCGCCGGCGATGGGATTCGGCAGTTTCGATCTGGTCAAAGACGGCGCAGCCCTGATGCAGCGTCATGCGGCCGGATGCCGCCTGTTCCTGGCTTTCGTGCATGACGCGTACCAGATGGCCGTTGGGCTGCGCATCGACCACGACCTGGTAGCCGGAGGGCGTCGCCGTCAGGTGTGGTGGCTCGGATGGACCCAGCATCAGATAGCCAGGGGCTTCCACATGCCAGCGAGCCGGCAAGGCTTGCCGTAAGGTGTGCGGTTCGACGGCCGCCTTGAGGAAAATGAGGGGCTCGTGTATGCGGTCGGCACATGCCTGCAGGGCGGGGCCGGCATCGATAAACACATAGCGTCGCAACTGCGTCGGCAAGCCGACTTCCACGACCAGGCCACCTTCACAAGGCTGCGGCATCGGCACGCTGCGGGATAAAGTCCAGCCGATCAGCCAGCGTTCGGCGGTTGCAAGGTCTATCGTTTTCAAGCCAGGTTCTCCATCAGGTTAGTTGGCCAGGCGCAGGCGGGTGACGACCGGGAAATGGTCGGACGGATAGCGCGCCTCCACCGAGTCGGTGAGCACCGCATAGCGCAGTACCTGCCACTGCGGGCTCAGAAAAATGTAGTCGATGCGTTCCCGGGCCGGCTTGGCGACATCGAAGTCGTTGAAGGTGGCGGCGGGACCGTAGGGCGGTGTCAGGCTGATCGACTTTGCATCGCGCAGTGCGGCGTTCACGGTGGCGAAGGCTGTGCTGTCCGGCGTGCTGTTAAAGTCGCCCATCACGATCAGCGGCAGTGAACCTGCCAGCGCACGGCCGCGCTGGACCAGCAACTGCGCCGATTCGCGCCGTGCGATTTCGCCTTCATGATCGAAGTGTGCATTCAGCACCAAGAACATCTGACCGCTGGGTTTATCGCGCAGCCGTGCCCAGGTCGCAATGCGCTTGCAGCAGCGGGCGTCCCAGCCCATGGACGGCTTGTCCGGCGTGGCGCTGAGCCAGAAGTCACCGTGGTCTTCCAGCGCAAGGCGCGCGCTGCGATAGAAGATGGCGGAATGCTCGCCGGCGTCCTTGCCGTCGTCGCGGCCGGCGCCGACGCGGGCATAATCGCCCAGCGCATCCAGATCCTTGAGCTGATTTTCCAGGCCTTCCTGCGTGCCCCAGAGGTCGAAGTCATGGTAGCGCACCAATGCGCGCATGGCGTCACGGCGCGCCGGCCAGACGTTCTTGCCGTCGTTGGGATTGTCGTAGCGGAGGTTGTAGGTGGCGATGTTCAGGTCAACCTGAGCGAAAGCGAACGGTGCGAACAGCAGAAGCAGCAGGGCGAAGCGGCGCATAGGACTCCCGTCGAAAGTGAACGTCGATTCTATCAAAATAGCGGCTACGCGTCTTTTGCCCCCAGCAGAATGTCAAGCATGCGTTTGGGGTTGACCACGAAGTCGTGCATCACCTGAAAATGCTCGGTGTCTTCGTAGCGAATCCGCTGGATGCCGGTGTCCGAGCATTGGTAGACGTAGGCGTCTGGATAGGCCATCAGGATCGGCGAATGGGTACTGATGACGAACTGCGAATCATCGTTTGCCAGTTCGTGGATGCGGCTGAGGAGCGCGAGCTGGCGCTGGGGCGAGAGTGCCGCTTCCGGTTCGTCCAGGATGTAGAAACCCTTGCCGCCGAAGCGGTGCATCACGAGCGACCAGAAGGACTCGCCGTGCGATTGCTCATGCAGGGATTTTTTGCCGTAGGAGTTGATGATCGGCGGCCCGCCTGGCCCTTTGTCCAACTCCTCGATTTCTGTCGCGAGGTTGAAGAAGCTCTCCGCGCGCAGGAAGAACCCATCCCTCGGACGCCTGATGCCTTTGGATAGCCGGATGTACTGGTGCAGCGTTGAATGGGACGCGCGCGTGTTGAAGCCAAAATTTTTGGTTCCGCCCTCCGGATTGAAGCCGAACGATACCGCGATTGCTTCCAGTAGCGTCGATTTCCCCGAACCGTTTTCGCCGACAACAAACGTGACTTTGGGGTGAAGCTCAAGGACGTCAAGATGGCGCACCGTCGGCAGGCAAAACGGATAGCGGTCAAAGCTTTCGATGTCGTCGGCTCTCAGGCGTACTTGCGAAACGTATTGTTTGGAGATCATGCATCGGATTGTACGCCCAACAGCTCCTCGATGTGAGCAAGTGATGCCTGGTCTTTTACCACGGAACGCAGCCAGGTGTGCAGATCCTGTTCAGCTGCCGCTGCGGCCTTGTCGGCAAAGTAGGAGGCAGGACTATGCGGCTCGCTGCGACGGAAAAAGTCCGCCACCGCGCGCAACTGTGCCACCGCCTGCGCGCGATTGCTGATGACACCAGGGCGCGCCGGCGGCATCGGCGCAGTGTTTGCAGCGCCGGCGTCGGCGCCGATACCGGTCGACAAACCGGATTCCTCCGCTTCACCCGGCTCGCTGGCGCCAGTAGCGCCGCCAGCTGCAGTCGCCGGGGCAGGTACGGCGCGCAGCATGGCCTTGACCGCATCGCGCGCTGCGGCGAAGCCTGGAGCGTCGTTGCCGAGACGTGCGTCAGCCACGCGCTCCAGCTGCTCCAACGCTTCAATGCAGAACTGCGCATCGGCACGGAAACTGGCGGAGAATTGTGCCGAGTTATTGCGCTTGGCGGTTTCGATATCAGCCAGGCGCGGTGTGCGGCTTTGCTGTGCTTCATCGCCGCTGGTGGCGCGCTTGCGGGCTTCTTCGATATCGATGGTGGAGTAATCGCCATTTTCGGTCAGGCCGATTTCGCGCACCAGCCCTGGAGTGCGCGACAAGATCCAGCTCAGGTTACCAATGCGCTGTTCGTTGTCGCCATCGTCCGCGCTCGGATACAGGCCCTGGTTCCAATACTGGTCGCACAGGCCGGCCAGCAGCTGGAAGCCTTCGCCGAGACCGCGCAACTGGTGCACGCGTGCGCCAGCTTCGGTCAGCCAGACGGCCAGCCGCAAGTCCTTGCTGGATTTCTGCAGCAGATGGGCGCAGCGGTCAACCACGAAGGGCCAGTCGGCTTCCTTCAATTCGGTCACCCATTCGCCCTGGTCGAGCGAAGGGTCGTCAAACTTGCGGGCCTGGGCGATGGCGTCCAGCTCAGATGAAAACGACAGGTCGGCGCCGGCCGGCTGGCTGTCGCTGATGGGTTGCAGCAGTTCTTGTGCAGAATACATGGTGTCCTCTTTCGGTCGGCGCTTACTGCGCCATGCGGAATTCGATGCGGCGGTTGCGCGCGCGGCCTTCCGGCGTGTCATTGCTGGCCACCGGGCGGTCCGGTCCCTGGCCGCTGGCGCTCAGCAGCTCGCTGTTGATGCCGTGGCTGGACAGATACGCCTTGACCGCCTCGGCGCGCGCCTGGCTCAACCCCTGGTTGGTGGCGCGCAGGCCCGCACTGTCGGTGTGGCCGATGATTTCGACCTTGCGGTTACTCAGCTTGCGCAGCGCGGCGACCATTTCATCCAGAATGCCTTTGCCGGCCGGCGTCAGTTCGGCCTTGCCGCTTTCGAATTCAATGATACGGTTGGCCAGTGCGCTATCCAGCACACCCTGATCGGCAGCCGATACGCGCAAGCCGTTATTTACCGTGTAGGTCGGATTCAGGCTGGTGGCGATGTTGCTGGCGATGCGCTGGCGTACTGCCTCGTTGCCCACTTCACCTCGCAGGCTCACGGTGCTACCGTCGATTTTTAACTGGCCACGGCTGATTTGCTTGAGGTCCGGGGTAAGCAGTTTCTGCACGTAGCCATTCCAGTTGGCCGGCGTCGCCACTTTGTCGATGGAGATCTGGTCCACCACCTTGTCTGCGCCATAGACTTCGCGCAGCTTGGCCAGCACGGCCGCCTTGCTGGCTTCATCGGGCAGGGTGCCGGCCGCCAGCACCTGGCCTGGCTGTGGCGCCGCTGTCTGGGCAAGGGCGCTGCCGCCGGTCAGCAGCAGGACGCTGAAAATAAGAGTACGCATGATTCAGGTTCCAATAAACGCCGTGCGGACCGACTCCAGCGCGGACTTGAGTGACAGGGATGGCTGGGACAGATAGGTGGACAGCTTCTTGACGGCGTAATCGCTGTCGGCTTGTTCTTCCACCCAGTCCAGCTGCTCGAACGCGATGTGCTGTTCCTGCGCGGCTTGCGGGTCCATGATGCCGTGCAGCGTCGCCGCCGACGCACCCGAGAAGCCGAGCAGCAGCACCGGCTGTTCGTGCTGGCGGGTCAGGAACATGGCCAGTTCGAAGTCGGCGCGTGCCAGGAACGGCGTAATCAGGTGCATCCAGAAGGCGGCCACCAGGTTGCGGTACATCGGGTCCTGCGGCAGCGGCAGCAGCAGTGTCTTGTCGAGACGGCTGGAGCTGCTGGCCAGTACCGGCTGCAGCAGCATGCCGAGTGCCAGCAGCACTTGCCGCGACGAGCCGCGGAAGCCTGCCTGCGACAGCAGCGCATCGAGCCCGCCGATGGTTTGCAGTTCGAGGAAGTCATCAAACGTGGCTTGATAGGCGGCGCTGCGCAGATCCAGTTCGACGGCCTCGCTGGCTGCGAGCTGTAACGGCACGGTGGGGTCACCGGCAGCGACCACGCTGCTGCTCAACGCTGCGAGACGGGTCCACAGGCGGTTGAAGACCAGCGGTGCGGTTGGCACAAAGCTGGCTGGTTCGGCGACTTCCACGCTGCTCGTCATCAGGAATGGAAAGCGGCGTTGCGACTGGTCGCTGCTGGCGACGATGTGGCCGGCGATCGCATGTCGCCGGCGCGGGCCGACGAAGGCGAAATGCAGTGGCGCGACGGCGTCGTAGTTCAGTTTCCAGCGGGCGTCGGTGCTCATCAGGTCCATGGCCTGGGCCAGCCAGTCGTCCAGGACTTTAATCAGCGCTGGACTGTCGCCGCCTTTGACGAAATCGCCGCGCCCGGGGATTTTGCCGAAATAGCCAATGCTGGCAATGGTGGCGCCGCGGCTCATGGCTGGGCTCCTGCGGTGCGGATTACACCGGGCTGCACCGGCGCTGGCATGGTGGCCGGCGTTGGCGCGGACGGCGGCGGCGCTGCTGGCGCGCGCACAGGCGTACCGGCAGGCGCACCGGCAGGGCTGACTGCCGGCGTGGCGGTGGCAGGTGCGGAGTCAGGTACTGGTGCAGGCGCTGGAGCGGTCACCATATCCGGCAGGCGCAGGCGCTTGAAGCCAGCCGTCGGCGCCGCCGCAGCTTGTGCCTGCACTGGCGGCGGCGCGGTGCCGATGATCTTGAGATTGGCGGTCACGGAGACGCCCGAGTTATCCCAGGTCAGTTCGAACGCGCCATTGTCCTTGCGTTTGCGTTTGGCCGCGTCGATCATCTTCTTGAGGCCAAAGTGACCCGACTCGTTGAACACCACAATGCTGCGGCCTTCTGGTGTGATGGCGGTAATGCGCGCGCCTGGCACACCTTGCGGGTTAGGCCACGCCATGTGTACCCAAGGCTGCGGCTGGCCGCGCCAGCGCAGGGCCTGCCCATCGATCTCGATGGTGAACTCGGTGGCGCTGACAGCACCCAGCGCCTGCAGGTCGAAGCTGGTCTGGCCTTCGCCGCCGCTGGAGGCTGCGGCATTGGCGACACCGTTGGCCGCCAGTGGCGCGACCCAGCCCGGGAAACTGGCGACGACAGGCGGCGCCAGATTGATGCCCATGTTGGCCCAGGTCTTGGTGCTCAGCGTGTCGCCACGGCGTACCACCAGTGGGCCGATGGTGGTGTTGAAGAATTTGGCGATGGCGCCGTCCGGACCAAACACCGTACCGATTTCCGCATTGCTGGCTTCCGCGCGCGATTCGGTGGCGAAAGGATATTTGGTCGCCAGCGTCTGACGGAACGGTTGCAGCACCTGCGCTGCCCACACCTTGTTGATCTCCGCCTCGGTAGGCTGCACGATCACGGCGAACGATTGTATCAATGGACGCACCAGCAGCGGACGGATGGCGGCTTTCTGCGCATCGGTCATCCCGGTCAGCATTTGTTCATCGACGTATTTCAGTGCGTCAGCCAGTTCGGAGCCGCTGCCATCCAGCGTTTGCTGCATCAGCTGCTTGGCGCCAGGGCCTGGGTCGCCCTGGTTCTTGATCTGATTGAAGCGGCCGCGCAGCTTGGCCAGTTGGTCCATATAGCCGCGCATCAGCGACGCGTCCTTGTCCTTGGCGACCACCAGTTTCGCCACGCCCGAGAACTCGCGGCCGACCGGGCCAAGCGGCATGGCGGCATTCTGTACGCCGGCGGTGCTCACATTGACGTTGATCTGCGAAGGCTTCTGGCGCAGGATGGTTTCCTTGAACCAGCCGGTGACGCCGCGCTGCGCACGTTGCAGGCCAGCGTCAAGCAGCGATGGGTTGTCCCACGAGGTCTGTTCGTAGACGGTGTTCATCAACTTGTTCAGCGGCGAGGCTTGTGGATCGCCGAGACGGTTCATGGCGCCCGCTGCCTGGTCAAAGCTGGACAGGTCCTTGACGGTTACGCCTTGAACGAATTTCTGCCATTCGCGTGCGTAGTCGTTTTTATACAGGTCCACCAGTGCCTTCTGGATCTGCTCTGGGCTGCCTTCCAGCGTCAGGTCATCCTTGGACGAGGTTTTCAGCACCCAGTCGGCGCTTTGCAGTTCGCGGTTGGCGGCTTCGCGGAACGCGTCCTGCACGAAGCCCTGCCATGCGGCGCGCGTGAAGCTGCCCGGTACGGCGTAGCTGCCCAGCACCAGTTCCTTGTCCTGATCGCCGACGATGGAGGCCACCGTCACCGCCGGGAAGCGGGTCGCCGCACGTGCTTTGACGTCGGCGTAGACGCGTTCGCGCGCCGGCATGCCACGCACCACGCGGCGCAGGTTGTCGCGGGTCTGGTCAACCAGTGCCAGGCGCGAATCGATCTGCGGCCAGGAGGTATCGTTGATCTGCGCCAGGTAGAAGGAAATCATGCGTTCGGCGCTGCGTATCATCTGCTCGCGCGACATGGTGCCACGGTTGGTGTCGAGCCACACACGCCAGAAGCGCGTCAGCTGATCGTTCAGGTGGCCCGCTTCGGCACGCGATTTATCGCTCAGCATCAGGTAGGTCTTGAGCGCGTTGTAAGCGTCTTCCGCGTCGGTTGGCGCAGCATCCTTGAATTGCTGGGCGCTGTTGTTGATGGCCGCCGCTGCTTCGGCCTGCGTTGCGTTGGCGGGCGCCACGTTGCCGCCCGAGGCGGCCGATACCGGCTTGGCCATCGGCTGCAGTTGGCCCGCGTTGTTGTTGACTTCCGCCAGGAAGGCTTCCAGCGTCTGGCTCACGGGCTTGAGCATGACTTCACGCACGCCGTTGAAATACTCTTCGCGCAGCTTGCGGTCCAGCAGCGTGCCCTGGTACAGGCCCAGGCTCAGCGACAGCGGGCGGTTCTGCTCATACTTGTCCAGCTGTTCGATGCGGTCCTGCAGGATCTCCAGCGCGGCAAAGCGCGATTGCAGGTCCATGGATTTCTCCTGCACCTTGATGGCCTGGTCGAGGTCTGCCTGAACATTGGCCACCAGCTGGCGGTTGTTCATGTACGACCAGCTCCAGCCGGCCAATGCCAGGCCGGCCAGTGCTACGGCGCCAAAGAAGGCGGCGTAGCGCACGCGCAGCTTGGCCGGACTGGCGTATTGCGCCACCAGGTCCTTGTCGGCAAAGATCACTTTGCGGAATAGGTTAAGCAGGAAGTAGCCTTGCTGCTGGTGGGCTTCTTCGTGATCGGCCGGCCTCAGTTGCAGGTCGAAGCGTTGCGCCACGCGTTGCGACGAGGCGGAGACGGATTCGCCTTCCTGCAGCGCGCTGGTGAAGTAGAAGCCACGGAACACGGGCTTGAACTGGAACGGATTCTCTTCAAACATCGTGGCGATAAAGGTGCGCAGCGATGGTTTGATGGAGCTGAACTCCAGCGGGAAGGTGAAAACGCCAGGCGGCATGCGCTCGCGCCATTGCAGCGCCATGTTGGCGGCGCTCAGGTCTTTCAGGCCCTCGTACAGTTCATCGAAGCGGGCGTCGAACTGGCTCAGGACTTCTTCGCTGGTGGTGCTGCGGCTATAGGGCAGGGTGGCGCCCCACACCTTGTCGCGTTCACCGCGTTCGCTGTCGTGGAAGAATTCGTTGAAGCCGTTAATCAGGTCGGCCTTGGTGAACAGTACATACACCGGCGCGTGCACTTCCAGGCGCTCGGTCAGCTCCTGCACACGCTGGCGCAGGTTCTTGGCCAGGTTGATGGCGAATTCCGGCCGGTTGCGGGTCAGCTCCGCCACGCTCACGGCGATGATGATGCCATTGATCGGCGCCTTCTTGCGGTATTTTTTCAGCAGGTCGAGGAAACCGAACCACTCGCCGCGGTCTTCATCGACCACCGAATAGCGGCCCGCCGTATCGAGCAGGATGCCGTCCGTGGTGAAGAACCAGTCGCAGTTACGCGTGCCGCCAACGCCTTGAATGATTTTGCTGTCGGCGAAAGGGAACTGCAGGCCGGAGCTGGCCACCGCCGTGCTCTTGCCGGCGGCCGGATTCCCGATAATCATGTACCACGGTAGCTCATACAACGCGGCATTGCCCGAGGTCTGGCCCAGTTTGGAATTCTTGATGGTGCCGATTGCGTCGAGCATGCGCGTGCGCAGCGCTTCGGTTTCCTGGCGCTGGGCCGGATCAGCCTTCACCGGTTTGGACGCCTGCTGCTCGAGCATGTCGCCCAGTTTGCCGGCGGCGCGCTGGCGTTTGCGGTAGCGCCAGTACCAGACGATGGCGCCAAAGGCCAGTGTAATCGCCAGGACGGTCCAGGGCACGGAGGCGGGCCATTGCAGCAGCGCGGCTGTAATGAACAGCAGTGCGGCAAAGGCCAGCCAGCCAATGACAATCAGCGTGCGGCGTTGGGTCAGGAAGAGCCAGAATTTTTGCATCATGATAGGACTCGGTTGCTTGGAGTAGTCAGGCCGCCAACGCCGGGCGTAATAGCGCGGCGTAGCGGCGGTAAGGATCTTCGTTACTTATGCAGAGCACAGGACCGCCGCGGTCCTGTACTTCCGCATCCGCCACGGCGAGGGCGGTTAACCAGGTGACGGCGCCACAGCTGCCGCAGCTGCTGCCGATGCTGATGACGTCTGCGCCGGGATCGAGCTGCGGTGCGGCAGCGGTGACCACGTGCATGAGTTCTGTGACACGGCTGGTGCGGTGGCCCGTGTCGGCGGTGACCAGGGTGACGGCCGCGCCGTCCAGCCGGGCGTTGTGCAGCGCCTGTTCGGCGGCTTGCGCCAGGCTGGTGTCGGTATCGCGCTTGGCGTCGTCGGCGGATGCGCTGCGGCGGCCGCTGGCGATGGTCTGCAATACGCTGCCACTGTCATCGCGGCCGGTTATCAGGCTGGCGTGGGCGGCGTCGGCCAGCAGCAGCCCCGCTGCGCCTTCGCCGGGAATGCGGCCTTGCGGATGCGTGGCAGAGAACAGGCCATTCTGCGCCGACAGGCTTGCGATGCTGTTTTCGCTCAGATGGGAGGCGGCGGCAATCACGATGGCCAGGCAAGGGTGCTTGCTGTCGCCGCAGTGGCCCAGCAGTTTCGATAGCGCCGGGCCGGCGTCGTCCGCATCGCTGATGGGCGCTGGCGCCGCAAGACGCTGCTGTGGCCAGCCCGCCTGCACGGCGACAGTGCGCAGCCATTGATCGGCAATCTCGCGCTGTTGCGCGGTCCAATCCGCAGGCCAGACTGCCAGCAACTGCAAGGATGGTGGCACGGGAACCGGCACTGCGTTCGGCGGCAAACGGCCCTGCTGGCGTTCGTGTTCCTGTTGCAGCCATGGCGCCACATACATATGGCTGGCCGCCTGCGCCGCCAGTTCGCTGACCGCGCTGGTGGCAGCATCCAGAGCGCGCCACTGTGCGGTGTCGAAGCGTGGGTTGGCCAGTTGCAGCTTGCCGCGCCAGGCTTCCAGGTCGTCGCGCAGTGCGTCTTCGTCGATATCGCGCAGGCGTGCGCTCATGACGGGATAGCCGTCGTCGTCCTGCAGTTCGCTGTCGAGGTTAGGGCGGGCCTGGTTGCCGGCTAGCGCGGCGCGCAGCTCGTCAACCGATGCGCCATGCGGCACGCGGATGGCGCTGGCGGCGATGATTAATGCTGCCGGCAGCGGTGCGGCTTCCGGCGCGGCATCGATGGCGGGCGTGGCGGCAGCGGTGGCGCCCGCCGTCGCCGGCACGCTGATACGCGCCCAAGCCTTGCGGCCCAGCCATAAGGTGGTCAGCAGAACCAGCGGCAGCACCAGCATGTACAAGGCCAGTTCGCTGGTCGCGGGCATGCGGTTGGTCTCGCGCCAATACCAGATTGCGCCACCCCAGCTGATGCCGAAGGCGGCGCCGGCCAGTGCCAGTTTGCGCAGCCAGTTCATTATTTATTCCCTTGTTTGTGCATGACACCGGGCTGACGCAATTCCGTGTGTCCGAAGTCCATCATCTTCCAGCGGCCGCCCCAGGTCAGGCCCAGCGACTCCGCTACTTCGCCATACAGCTGGTAGCCGCGCATGGCCCATGGGTCGCGTTCGGAAATCACCAGTTTGCCGTCGCGCAGGAAGGCGCAGTCTGCGGCCAGGCCGTATTGGTGCCAGCTCTGGAACGCGGCGGCATTGGTCACGCCGGAACCCATGGCCGCCAGCGTGTTTTGGCGCTCGGGGCTGCGGTAGCCTTCCAGCAGCGCCATGTCGTAGCCGTATTTCTCTTTCATGATGCGGAAGGCCATCAGCAGGCGCTGGGCGTAAACGCTGTCCAGCATGGCCCAGTCACGGCTTGCGGTTGACAGCATTGGACGTTCCAGCTGCACTTCGGCGGTGGTAAACACCAGCGGCGGCAAGGCCGGCGGCGGCACCAGCTGTTCGCCTTGCAGCAGACCTGCGACCTGAATGTTGACCTCACGCGTGGAGGTTTCGTAAGCGCTCAGCGTCGGCTTGCCGGCCAACAGCAAGGCCAGCAGCGGCGGGATGCACAGCAGCGCCAGGCCGCCCAGGCAGAATAAATAATGGTCGGACCAGAATGCACGCAGGCCGCCCATTGATGCGCGGCCGCTGCGCGCAAGCGCGCCCATGTCTTCGCGGCGGCGATGGGCGAGCCGCCCCAGCGTGTGCTGCAGGCGAGTGCCGGCGCCAGCCAGTGCGGCTGCCACAAACTCACGGCCGGATGGGAAGAGCAGCATCCAGCTGATGAGGCAGGCAAGCAGGAAATATAGGGTTACCGCCAGTAGGAACACGTCGACCTCGATTAATACTAATGTCTAAAAAGCATTGCTCTGGAGTATATATTAGAGTTCTGACAATCCGCGCACGATTGAATTGCCGAGTTGTGCGGCATGTTTTTCTTGAATGTCGTAAAGTCATGCGAAATTTACAAGGGAGCTTATTTTGCAACGTGAAGATGAACGCCCGTCGCCCAGCGGCCGTCCCAGTCTCCTGTCGAAGGAGCCTGCGGCGGAGGCTGGGCGCAGCGGCATTCTGGATGGGCTGGAGCGCAAACCTGCCGCTGCTGCGGTGGGCAAACCTGCGCCCAGAAAGACGGCCGCCATGGTGGGTGTCGCCGGTGTTGGCGTGCTGGGCCTGGCAATTGCCGCTGTGGCGCTGTGGCCAGGCACAACGCCGGAACCCGAATTGACACTACCCGTCGCGGCGGCCACGCTGCCAGCGTCCAAGTCTGATATGGCCGTCACCGTCGCTGCTCCTGCTGCGGTGGTGCCCGCCGCCACCATTGTGGAAGACACGGCAGCGTTGAGTCCTGCCGTGGACAACTCACGCACACTCAAGCAGATATTGAACGACACCCCGGCCAAGCCGCAGCATGATGAGTTGACGGCGGCGTTCGACCATCCGCATGCCGCGCCCGCCAAGCCCAAGCCGCCCGCGAAGAAACCGGTGCAGGTGGCGAAAAAGGCTGAACACCCCGTCAAGAAGCCTGCCCCCGCCGACAATGACGTCACGCTGCTGGCTGCGCTGATGGCGCATGTGCAATCCAACCGCCAGTCCAAGGAAACATCGTCGCCCGCTTACCAGCTCAAGCAATGCAAACGCATGAACGAAGCCGGCGCTGCGCAATGCCGTGAACATTTGTGCTCGACCAGCGCGCGCAACGAGCCCGAATGCAAACAGCAGCCTGTGGCGGTGAAGACAGCGTCGGAATCATGAGCACGGCGTTGATCGAGCAGGTCACCACAGCGCTGGCGCAGTTTTCCAGTGCTACCCGCCTGTATGCGCTGGCATTGGAGGCCGGCGACGGCGACCTGGGCTCGGGTGGCTTGCTGGTTGAAGCATTTTCCGCGGATGACAGCGTGCAGGGCGTCGGCCCGCGCGATGTGATCGTCCTGTCCACCAACGCCATGGTCGATCTGCCGTCGTTGATGGGGCAGCGGGCGGGGCTGACCGCCAGCCTGGCCGATGGCAGCCGCACCACGTTTTATGGCGAAATCACGCAGGTGGCAATGCTGGGCAGCGAAGGCGGCCTGGCGCGCTTTCGCCTGCGCCTGACGCCATGGCTGTGGCGTTTAAGCCAGGTCCGCAACAGCCGCGTATGGCAGGACAAGACCGTTATTGAAATCGTTGACGACGTCTTCAACACCTACGCGCCGCTGGCGCAGTGGCGCTGGAGCGAAGAAGCGACGCCGTTCATGGCCGATGCGGTGGCGCGCAGCTACTGCTGCCAGTATCGCGAATCCGACCTGGAGTTTGTCCAGCGCCTGCTGACCGAAGAAGGTCTGGCCTGGCGCTACGAACAACTGGAAGACAGCGTCGGCGTGGTGCTTTTTGCCGACAGCAGCCAGGACGGCGCAACGCCGGAAGACGCCAGCAGCAAGGCTGGCGGTGGCATCCGCTTCCATGGCGTACGCGCTGGCGAGTCCTCAGATACGGTGCAGGTATTGCAAGCGCGCCGCATGGTCGCGGCGTCCGTCAGCACCTTGCTGAGCTATGACTACAAAGCCAAGCGCGCGGTCAGCGCCAGCGCGCCGTCCAGCCTGAGCGCGGGCAAGCTGCCGCCGCTGGAAAGCTACGATGTGCCCGGCCAGTACAGCTACACCAATAGCGCGCAGGCGCAGCGTTATGCCGAGATCCAGATGCAGGGCAGGGAGGCCGCCGCACAGCTGTGGCGCGGCCGTTCCACGGTTCGCACCATGCAGGCTGGCACACGCTTCACGCTGACGCAGGGACCATTGTCGTTGGACGGCGATGCGCCGCCAAATAGCGCGCCGGCCTACGTGCTGCTGCGCGTGCGCAGTGTGGGCATCAACAACCTGCCGTCGCCCGCGCAGCAGGCGCTGGCCGAGTTGTTTGGCCCGATTCCGGAACTGCTGGAAGAAACCGTGGCCGCGCCATCGGACGACTTCCGGCTAACCATCGCCCAGGCGCGCAAAACCGGTTATGCCAACAGTTTCGACGCGGTGGCCGCCGATGTGGTCTGGCGTCCGCAACTGCCCGGCAGCGATGGCCGCAGCCATCCGAAGCCGACTGCGCGTGGCACCCAAAGCGCCATCGTGATCGGTGCCGATGGCGCGGCACAGGCGGCGGGCGCGGATGAACTGTATTGCGACAAGCTGGGCCGCGTACGCATCCGCTATCACTGGCAGGACAATGGCGACGCCACTTGCTGGGTGCGCGTGGCGCAGCGCTCGGCCGGTGGCGGCATGGGCAGCCAGTTCCTGCCGCGCATTGGCCAGGAAGTGCTGGTGCAGTTTATCGAGAACGACATTGACCGCCCCATCATCATTGGCGCGCTGTACAACGGCCAGGGCGAAGGCGGTGTCACGCCCACGCCCGCAGGCAAGACCAGCGAAGCCAGCGCCGCGCAGCCTTTCAATCCGGCCGGTGACCAGTCGCCATCGGCCCAAGGCAATCTGGCTGGTGGCAATGGCCCGCTGTGGCACGGCGCATCGACCGATACGGAGGGACATCGCAACGCCGCCGCGCAGTGGGGCATGCGCAGCAAGGAGTTTGGCGGCATCGGCTACAACCAGCTGCTGTTCGATGACACCGATACGCAAGGCCGCGTGCAGCTGCGCTCTACACATGCCGCCAGCGAACTGAGTCTGGGCCACCTGATCCACAGCGCCGATAACTATCGTGGCAGCTTGCGAGGACAGGGCGCCGAACTGCGCACAGACACGTATGGCGCAGTGCGCGGCGGTGCCGGTCTGCTGATTAGCAGCTACAAAATCAATCACGGTGCCGACGCGCGCGATCCTGCTGGCGACAACGCGGCGGGCATTGCGATGCTCAAGCAGGTCGCCAAGATCGGCGAAACTTTCAGCGACGCCGGCAAGACCCACGAAACCGTCGCCCTGGCAGGACACATCGGCTCGGCCAAAGCCAATGCCAGCAAGCTCGATGAAAATACGGCGCCGCTGAAAGCCATGCTGACCGCCGTTTCGGGCATGGTCGGTAACAAGAACCTGGATGCAGCACGTGCTGATGTGGGTGAGAAAAAGACAGCGCCAGGCGATGGTCAGCTGCCGCATGCCAGTTCTCCCATCATTGCGATCAGTGGCAAGAGCGGAATCGGCGTGACTTCTGGCGCGGCAGTGCAATTGTCAAACGGCGAAGCGATCGCGCTGGTGAGCGGCAACGACAGCCAGTTCGTGACCGGCGGCCAGTTGCGCGCGCAAACCGGCCAGGCCATTGGCGTGCTGGGTGGCGCAATGGCGCCAGGCGAAAATGGTTTGGGCCTGCAGCTTGTCGCTGCCAAGGATACCGTTGACATCCAGGCGCAGGCCGACCAGATGAAAGTGCAGGCACGCGATGACATTAACATCACCAGCGTCAACGCTGAGATGGATTGGGCTGCGGCCAAGCGCATTACGCTGTCGACAGCGGGTGGCGCCAATATCACGATTGACGGCGGCAATATCATTGTGCAGTGCCCGGGCACGTTGACGATCCACGCGGCCAAGAAGAGTTTTTCCGGACCGGAGCGCCAACCGTATCCGATGCCTGCGATGCCTAACAGTATCTGCGTCGAATGTCTCAAGAAATCGCTGGCCGCCGCACCAGCGTTCACCTCAGTGGAGTGAACATGATGATCGACGCTTATGTTCCTTCATTGTTAGCTGAGTTGCCCCGACGGGCTGCACAGGCCATGCCCGGTCAGCAGCTTTATCTGCTGATTGACGGTGTGTTTTTGCCTGGCTTCTATCGCCGGGTTGGCGTAGTCGTGCCGCGCCACGCACTGGCGCTGCTATTTGACGTTTTACCGGGCAGCACGGAACAGGTGCTCGCAGTCTCTCCATTTCTGGTCAGATATTCTGCGGACCTGCCGAGGCTGCATGTCTTGCTAGAACAATGCAGTGGCTGGCCCATGTTGAGTGTGATCCAGACGACGGAGACATTGCCCCAGCTGAAAACCAGGCTGGCGGTGTGGTGCGTCATTCAGGCCGATGGCCAACGGTTTAACTTCCGCTTTCCTGATACGCGCCGCTTGTCTGGCATATTTCAGGCCTTGAGCGAGCAGCAGCGCGCGCAGATGGCTGGTCCTGCAACGCGCTGGTCGTATGTGGACCGAAGCGGGCAATGGCAAGAGTTGGCCGTGACGGGTAAAGCGCTTGCAGCACCTGGCGATAAGCCTGAGCTAGAGATGCAACAGTTTGGCGACATGGTAGGCGATAGCGAACCAGATGAAATGCTGTTGCGCCTCAGCGACCGCGGCCGCAACTGGGAATTCAGTCTCTCGCAGCAGCATGCGGTGGTCTCGCAAGCGCTTGCCATTGCGGATAGCGCTGGTCTGGAGACCGACCTGCGGCTGGAATGGTGCGAGGCCTGCCTGGATGACGCCAGCCAGGCCGCTCATCAGCTTAGCGGCGAGAGGTTGGCACGCTGGCGTGATGCCCAAGTGTTGACCTGATCGAATGGAATGGAAATGACGATGAAACAGCGGTTTATTGCCCGGTGCTGTAGTGTGATGGTGATGTGTTTGTTCTCCCTGCCTGCATTGGTGGCTTGCGCGAAAAATACGGTGCCCGTCAGCGTGCACGGCGTCAATTACAGCGGCGAGGATTTCAGCTATGTCGTGATCGACCCGGCAAATGACAAGAATGCGGCTGGCGGTGAAACGATAGCACCGTACGCGGCAGGCGGCACTATGTGCTGCTACGACCTGCCAACCAAATGGCGCAGCGGCATCCAGATCAAGGTGAAGGCCAAGCACTGGTTAGCCGAGAAGCCGAATGGCGATATCCCTGAAATTGCAGAGACCAAGCTGATTGATGTTCCGGCCTATGTCGATGGCAAGCCTGGCGAGCTGTGGGTGCTGCGCATGGCAGATGGCCAGTTCGGCATCGTTTCAAGCGACTACCAGCCAGACCATGCCAAGTGGCCGGGCAAGATCAAAGGCTGGCCAGTGCCGTCATTGGCGTATCAGCGGGCGCAGATGGATTTACATATCCAGCAAGAAGAGGGCGCTGTACAGCTGAACGAAAATTTTTTGAGAGACATGCGCAAAGACCCGCTTGTAGTGGCGACACGGGTATGGAATTACTCAAAGAAGCGTGATCCCCAGTCTATTGCCGGTTTTAGCGGCCCGGAAGATAAAGCATATCAGGCTTATCTGTTGAAAGATTTTGAGGCAGCCTATGCTCGTGCGCAGAAAAATCTTAAAGAGCTGAAGGAGCGTCGTCCATGAGCGCTATTTTAATTCCGCCTATACCTGAGACTTTCGTCAAAGCTGATGCGATGAAGGGCTTTTTTGATGACCTGGAGGAGCGGGATATTCGTAAAAAGCACGAAGTCAGAGAGCAGCCGATTCTCGGTGTGCCGGGCGAATCCTGCAAGACCAATCTGTTTTTTGGTTTCTTTTTTGATGGGACCAAAAACAATTACGTGCAGGCTGAGGCGGGGCAAAACCATTCGAACGTGGCGCGGTTGTACGACTGCTACCCGGGACTGAGTGTTCCTGGTGTGCTGCCCGCCAGCACGGACTGGACCTATAACGCCGCGCGTTATCAGCACTTCTTCAAAGTCTACGTTCCCGGCGTTGCGTCGCCGTTCAAGGAAATCAATGACAGTGGAACGGGGACGGAACTGACGCGAGGTGCTGCGATGGGGTACCGAGGCGAGTCGCGCATCATATGGGGCCTGCTCCAGGCCATCAACAACGTGCACCGTTATTTCCTCAAGACGCCGCTGTTATCGCCTTCGGAAACACTGTCTCTGGTCTACCGCCTCGACATGACCAAAGAACATCGCCGTTACATGGGCAAACAAAGCCAGCGCGCTGGTTTGTTCAGCCGCTCGGACCGCAACGAAGAAAAGGATGAAAAAACGCGCCTGGAATTTGAGAAAGTGCTGAAACGGCTGCATGCGGCGGTGAGCCAGCATTGGCCGGATAAGAAGACCGGCAAGCCTGCAAAAATCGACCCGGCGCAAGTCAAGAAAATCTATATCTCCATCTTTGGCTTCTCGCGCGGGGCGACGCAGGCGCGCGCTTTTACCAATTGGCTCATGGCGGTATGCCGCTTGGATGCGAAGCTTGCCGGCCGTACCGGCATGAGCCTGGGCGGGTTTGACGTGCAGTTCGATTTTCTGGGGCTGTTTGATACGGTAGCGTCGGTAGGTGCTGGCAATACCATGGGCAACAGTATCCTCGGACGTTTTTTTGACGGCCACGGCGGCTGGGCTGATGCGGAAGAAAGCTTGCGGATACCGGAAGGCATTCGTTGTGTGCATCTGGTCGCCGCGCATGAAATCCGGCGTAGCTTCCCGCTTGACTCTATTTCGGTGGGACAGACTACCCCGCCTAACAGTGAAGAGATTGTGCTGCCTGGCGTTCACTCGGATATTGGTTGTGGCTACTGTCCGCTGGAGCAGGGACGGGGAACCGATCCCTCCGGCGCTGATATGCTGACGCGGGTGCCACTGCTGTATATGTACCGTGAGGCGAGGCTGGCTGGTGTGCCGCTCAAGCTTGAGCTGGCGAGTCCGGCGGTGAAAAAGAAATTCAAGATCATGCCTTCGACGATCAAGGCATTGAATAGCTACCTGGCCAACTGTCAGGTCAAGAGCGGCACGCTCACGGCGATTATGCGTGAGCAAGCGAAGAACCACATCTTGTATCACAAAACCCGCCGGCCTACCGGGAAAACGCCGTTGGAATCGACCGCCAGCTTTGGCCGTGCGACTAACTTCGACAAGAATGATCTGCACAGCGCGAATCTGGAGCTGGAGGCAGAGATAGGGAAATTCGAGGAGTGGCTGAAAGAGGAAGGAAAAGGGTTTAAACCACGTGCGCAGGAACCCGGTTTCGATAACGAGCATAAAAGCGAATGGGAAGAGATCGCCACTTGGTGGAGCAGCGCGCCGCCGGTGCCCCAAACGACATTGGACTTCTTTGATAACTATGTCCATGACTCACGAGCATGGTTCAAGTTGACCGGCGACTACCCGGACAATGAACCTGAGCTTGAGGAAAACCTGAAGAAATGGGCCGCACAGTTGCGCAGAGTCGCGGAGTACAACGAGCGGAAAGCAAAAGCTGCGGCGCTCAATGAGGAGCGCATGACTAAGCTGTACGGGAAAAACTCGGGTATGCAGCAGCCGCCATTTGTACCTATGAAGGATAATCTCGACGACAACAAGCGCCAGGCTGCGCTGGAATATGATCGTACCGGGAAAATTCCGCGCATGAAAACGGATGGCCGCGAACCGTATGAAAGCTGGGGACTGTCGCCGCTGGCAGGCTATCTGCGCTTCCGGAAAGTATATGCAGGACGCGACAGCGTGCTGATCTCCGAAGTACATCAAGCAGAAGATAAGCAGGTTGCGTAGCCTGCATCGACTTCGCATGGTCGCGAGCACTACGGGTGTTTTCCCACCATGCTAGGTGCTGATCGGGCAAGCTGACCGTGCCCGGGAAGATTCAAGGCTGGCGTAAATGCCCCGCGCGCTGAGCAGCGGCGGGGAATGGGGAGGGATCAGGCTTGCTTAGTGGCTGACCGCTTGCTCCAGCAGTTCAGGATCCTTGATGGTCGAACCCGGGTTGGCCAGCTCGGCCTTCATCTTGTCGCGGTCCAGTTCTTTTTCCCAGTTCGACACGACCATTGCAGCGACGCCGTTGCCGACGAAGTTGGTCAGGGCGCGGCATTCGGACATGAAGCGGTCGATGCCCAGGATCAGCGCCATGCCGGCCACTGGAATATCCGGTACCACGTGCAGCGTCGCCGCCAGCGTGATGAAGCCGGCGCCGGTGATGCCCGATGCGCCTTTCGAGGTCAGCATCGCCACGCCCAGAATAGTCAGCTCTTGCAGCAGGGTCAGCTCGGTGTTGGTGGCTTGTGCCACGAACAGCGCGGCCATGGTCATGTAGATGTTGGTGCCGTCCAGGTTGAACGAGTAGCCGGTGGGGACCACCAGGCCGACCACCGATTTCGAGCAGCCCAGGCGCTCCAGTTTGTTCATCAGCGAAGGCAGGGCCGATTCCGACGAGCTGGTGCCCAGCACGATCAGCAGTTCTTCCTTGATGTAGCTGATGAAGCGGAAGATCGAGAAGCCGGTCAGGCGCGCCACGGTGCCCAGCACCACGATCACGAAGATGCCGCAGGTCAGGTAGAAGCAGCCCATCAGGCTGGCCAGCGGTTTCAGCGAGGCGATGCCGTATTTGCCGATGGTGAAGGCCATGGCGCCAAACGCGCCGATCGGGGCCACTTTCATGATGATGTTCACGACGCCAAAGATGGCGTGCGAAGCGTCGTCGATCAGCTTGACCAGCGGCTTGCCGCGCTCACCCAGCAGGGAGATGGCAAAGCCGAACAGGATCGCGATGAGCAGCACTTGCAGGATGTCGCCTTTGGCAAACGCGTCCACCACCGTGTTCGGGATGATGTTCATCAGGAAGTCGGTGGTGGTCAGCGGGTGCGCTTTGGTGGTGTACTGCTCGATGGACTTGGCGTCCAGCGTGGCGGCGGTGGCGTTGAAGCCGGCGCCTGGCTTGGCGATATTGGCCACGAACAGGCCGATCACCAGTGCGAAAGTGGAGATCACTTCAAAATACAGCAGCGCTTTGCCGCCGACGCGGCCGATTTTCTTCACGTCCTGCATGCCGGCGATGCCAGAGACCACGGTGCAGAAGATCACCGGTGCAATAATCATCTTGATCAGCTTGATGAAGCCGTCGCCGAAGGGTTTCATGGCGACGCCGCTGTCCGGATAGAACACGCCGAGCAGAATGCCGCAGGCGATGGCGAAGAGTACCTGTACGTACAGGACTTTATAGAATGGTTTTTTCACGGGGTCTCCTCGTGTTTCGGGTGAGGAGTGCATGATCGCTCAGGGCGAGAGATATCACTATTGTGGAAAGCCGCAAATCACGGCCAGTGATATCTCTGTTTGCTAAGGGATACTACGTACCATCCGGGGTCAGTTCTTGCAATCCAACACGAGCCCAGCCGTAGCGCACACTACGGCTGGGCTCGTGTTGGATTGCAAGAACTGACCCCGGATTGGTTTATTGCGGATTGGTTTATTGGGCGACCCAGCCGCCGTCCATATTCCAGGCCACGCCGCGCACTTGTTTGGCGGCGTTGGAGCACAGGAACACGGCCAGTGCGCCCAGTTCTTCCGGCGTGACGAAGTCGCCTGACGGTTGTTTGTCCGCTAACAGTGCCTTTTTGGCCTGCTCGTTGCTGATGCCGTCGCGCGCGGCGCGGTCGTCCACCTGTTTTTGCACTAACGGTGTCAGCACGAAGCCTGGGCAAATGGCGTTCACGGTGACGCCGGTGGTGGCGGTTTCCAGCGCGTTGGCTTTGGTCAGGCCGAGCAGGCCGTGCTTGGCGGCGACGTAGGCGGATTTGCCGGCCGAGGCCACCAGGCCGTGGGTCGATGCCAGGTTGATGATGCGGCCCCAGTTGTTGGCGCGCATGCGTGGCAGCACCAGGCGTGAGGTGTGGAAGGCCGAGGTCAGGTTGATGGCGATAATCGCATCCCACTTCTCGACCGGGAATTCTTCCACATTGGCGACGTACTGGATGCCGGCGTTATTGACCAGCACATCGACGCCGCCGAACTTGTCGCCGGCGAACTGGATCATGGCTTCGATCTCGGCCGGCTTGGTCATGTCGGCGTTGTGATACGCCACCTGCACGCCGTATTCCCGGGCCAGATCCGCCTGCAGCTGTTCGATTTCCCCGGCATCGCCAAAACCGTTCAACAACACATTGGCGCCTTCGGCCGCCAGCGAGCGGGCGATGCCCAGACCGATGCCGGAAGTCGAACCGGTTACCAGGGCGGTTTTGCCGCTCAAAGTCTTGTTTGCCATACTGTCCTCTATAGGGTTGGTGATTGAAGGCGCGCTGCGCTACACTTCGGTAGGATTTTGTCACAACGCGGTAAAATGGTACTTCTGAACATCATTACATAAAAACCATTGAGGAAGCCGCATGCTCGAAGCAAAAATAAAGTCTGTTCAATGCCTGTCGCTGGCGGGCTTGCATCGCATGTCCTACAAAGAATGGGGAGATGAGAGCAACCCGAATGTGCTGGTCTGCGTCCACGGCGTGACCCGCGTGGCGGATGACTTCGACAACATGGCCCGCGCGCTGGCCAACGATTACCGTGTGATTTGCCCGGACATCGTCGGCCGCGGCCGCTCGGACTGGTTGAAAAATCCGCAACTGTACCGCATTCCCCAATACGTGAGCGATATCGTAACCCTGTTGGCGCGCGTGCTGCCAGACGCCGAAAGTCAGAAGGTGGACTGGTTCGGCACCTCGATGGGCGGCCTGATCGGCATGGGTCTGGCGTCGTTGCCGGGCAATCCGATCCGCAAGCTGGTCCTCAACGATATCGGCCCGGTGCTGGCGCCGATGGCGATGCAGCGCATTGGCGATTACATCGGCCAGGACTTGCGGTTTGAAACGTTCGAGGCCGGCGCCAAGTTCATCCGCGATGTCTCGCTGTCCTTCGGCGAACACACCGAGGCCGAGTGGCACAAGCTGGCCACCGACGTGCTGCGTCAGGATAAGGATGGCAAGTGGGTGCGTCACTACGATATGGGCCTGGCGCTGCCGTTCCGTTCTGCCACGCCGGAGTCGGCCGATGCCGACCAGGCCATGCTGTGGGCCGCATATGACGCGATCACCTGCCCGACGTTGCTGGTGCGCGGCGCCGAGTCCGACCTGCTGTCGCCGGAAACGGCCAAACTGATGACGGAGCGCGGCCCGAAAGCCACGCTGGTGGAAATTCCGAACGTGGGCCACGCGCCGACCTTCATCCACGACGATCAAATCGCGATAGCAAAGCAATTCCTGTTAGGTTAAGAAGAGTATGGAAATCAAACGACTGTATGTAGGCAAGCGCCTGTCCGAGGTGGCTATTCACAACAACACCGTGTACCTGGCCGGCCAGATCCCGGACGACTACTCGCTCGACATCCGCGGCCAGACGCGCGAAGTGCTGGGGCACGTGGACCGTCTGCTGGCCGAATCGGGCAGCGACAAGACCTGCATCCTGAGCTGCACGATCTACGTCAAGGACATGGCCGACTTCCCTGGCATGAACGAGGAGTGGGACGCCTGGGTGCCGCAAGGCCACACGCCGCCGCGCGCCACCGTAGAAGCCAAGTTGTTCGATCCCCAAGTGCTGGTCGAAATCGTCGTCGTCGCCGCACAGCGTTAGGAGCACCATGGTTTCCACCACTGCGCTTAACAGCGCAACGTCGGAGCAGCTGGTTCACGGGCTGTCACCGGATGACAGCGCGCGCATGCTGGCGGCGCTGGAATTCGCCGACGCCGCGTATGCCGGCAAAACCGCCAGCAGCGGCCAGCCGGCAGCGGAGTTTGCGGCTGGCGTGGCTGGCACGCTGGCTTCGCTGAATACCGATGTCGAGACCCGTATCGCGGGCCTGATGTTTGAACTCACCCTGCTGGAACCTGAACTGGCGCCGATGATCGAGCCACGTTTCGGCGCGGGCGTGAATGATCTGGTGGCTGGCGTACGTCAGCTGATCCGCCTGCGCGAGCTGACGCAGGCGCAGAACGCACCTGCGGCACGTGGCCGCAATGCCCAGCAACTGGCGGTGGCGCAGGTTGAAACCCTGCGCAAGATGCTGCTGGCGATGGCCTCCGATATGCGCGTGGTGCTGGTACGTCTGGCCTCGTGCGTGACGTCCTTGCGCTATTTTGCCGACATCAAGCTGTTTGACGATATGACGTGCGCCTACGGGCGCGAAACGCTGGACCTGTATGCGCCACTGGCCAACCGCCTCGGTATCTGGCAGCTCAAGTGGGAGCTGGAGGATTTGTCGTTCCGCTTCATCGAGCCGGAAACGTACAAGCGCATCGCCAAGATGCTGGAAGAGAAGCGCGTGATGCGCGAGGGCTTCGTCACCAGCGCCATCGAGCGTCTGCAATCGGAAATGGCGGCCGCCGGCATTCAGGCCGAGGTGTTTGGCCGGCCCAAGCACATCTACTCCATCTGGAGCAAGATGAAGGGCAAGGAGCTGGACTTCACCGACCTGTACGACGTGCGCGCGTTCCGTGTGATCGTTGCCGACGTCAAGACCTGCTACACGGTGCTGGGCGTGGTCCACAATATCTGGACGCCGATTCCGAAAGAGTTCGACGACTACATTTCGCGTCCCAAGGCGAACGGCTACCAGTCGCTGCACACGGTGGTGACGGCGGAAGACGGCCGCCCGCTGGAGGTGCAGATCCGTACCCAGGAAATGCACAGCTTTGCCGAATACGGCGTGGCGGCGCACTGGCGCTACAAGGAGACGGGCGGGTCTACCTTCACTGCGCAGCAGTACGATGAAAAGATCGCCTGGCTGCGCCAGCTGCTGGCGTGGAAGACTGACGTGGCGGATGTCGTGGTCGGCCAGGAAGAACAACAGCGCGAATGGGTCGAGAAGCTCAAGGCCGCCGCGCTGGACGACCGCATCTTCGTACTGACGCCGCAAGCGCGCGTGATCGAGCTGCCGGTCGGCGCGACGCCGGTGGACTTTGCTTACCATCTGCATAGCGATGTTGGCCACCGCTGCCGTGGCGCGCGTGTCGACGGTGTGATGGTGCCGCTGAATACGCCGCTGAAAAATGGCCAGACCTGCGAAATCATCACCGCCAAAGGTGCGCCCGGTACGGCCGGACCATCGCGCGACTGGCTCGGCGACGATTACACGGTGGCGACGCGCACGCGTTCCAAGATCCGTGCATGGTTCCACGCTATCGACATGCAGGAAACGCTGTCGCATGGCCGTGCCGTGGTGGAGAAAACCTTGCAGCGCGAGGGCAAGACCGCCGTCAATCTGGAAGCGCTGGCCAATAAGCTGGGCTTTGCCAAGGTCGATGATCTGTTCCTGTCGGTCGGCAAGGACGAATTCAGTCTGCGCGCGATTGAGAATGCGCTGCACGACAGCGGTGAACCGCAGGAGCCGGCGGACGAGGTCTTCCTCGGCAAGAGCCGCGCTTCCAGCGTGGAGCAGGGCGCCAAGTCGGGCGTGCTGGTGGTGGGGACCGACGGCCTGATGACGCAGCTGGCCAAGTGCTGCAAGCCGGCGCCGCCGGATGGCATCGTCGGCTTTGTCACGCGCGGCAAGGGCGTGTCGATCCACCGCGCGACGTGCAAGAACTTCGCCGAAATGCGCGCCAAGGCGCCGGAGCGGGTGATCGTCACCGAGTGGGGACGTGCCGGCTCGGATACGGTCTATCCGGTCGATATCTTCATCCTGGCAAATGACCGCCAGGGCCTGCTGCGCGATATCTCCGAGATTTTCTCGCGCGAGAAGATCAACGTGATCGGCGTGAACACGCAGTCGGCGAAAGGTTTTGCACGCATGACGTTCACCGCAGAAATCGGCGCGACGGCGCAACTGCATAAAGCGCTGCTCTCCATCTCCGAAGTCACCGGCGTGCAGGAAGCGCGCCGTGCGTAGGGACTGCGTATGACGGTACTCGAAACACCACGTCTTTCGCTGGTACCGTTTAACGATAGCCATTTGGCGGGGCTGGCGGAACTGAACAGCGATCCTGAGGTGATGCGCTACATCGGCGCCGGCCTGCCATTTACGGTAGCGGAAAGCCAGGCCATGATCGACTGCGTGAAAGCACGCTGGATCGAGCATGGTTATTCCTGGTGGGCGGTGCTACGTAAAAGTGACGGCATGCTGATCGGCGCTGCCACCTTGCAGCCGCTGGAGGGCGTTACCGGCGCGGCACCCGAAATCGGCTGGCGCTTCCGGCGCGACAGCTGGGGGCAGGGCTATGCCACCGAGGCCGCACGTCGCGTGGTGGCGTATGCCCAGCAACTGCGCATACCGCAATTGCTGGCGGTTGCACATCCGGATAACACCGCCTCCACGGCGGTGATGCAGCGGCTGGGGATGCGCTATCGGGGCATCGAAACGCACTACAAGGTTCCCTGCGCAACCTACGAGATCGAGATCTGAACCCGGCGTTTGCTGATAACGCCAACGACGGCGTGCTCCAATCAATTATGTGCCATTAGCGCCGCCTGGACTGACGGGCGCTCTGCCACGCGCTTGTACCAGGCAGCGACGGCTGGCCATTGTTCCAGACTGATTTCGAAGAAGGCAAACCAGCCCAATACCGTGTACAGGTAAGCGTCTGCGATGGTGAAGGCGTCGCCCATGACATGCTTGTGGTGTTGCAGTACGCTCATACGGCGCAGCAGGCGCTCGCGGAATATGGCCTGGGCGGCTTCCGGCAATGCCTGGTTGAACAGCGGCGCAACGCCCGCGTGGATTTCGCTGGTGATGAAGTTGAGTGTCTCTTGCAGGCGCACGCGTTGCCAGCTGCCGGGCGGCGGCGCCAGTTGCGCCTCCGGTTTCAGATCCGCCAGATACTGAACGATGGCCACGCCTTCGGTCAGTACTTCTCCATTGTCCAGTTCTAGCGCCGCGACGTAGCCTTTCGGGTTGATGTTGCGGAAGTCGCGGCCATCGGCGGTGCGCTTGGTCTGGTTGTCCACTTTGATTAATGCGTGTGGCAGGTCGAGCTCTTTGAGTACGATCAGCGGCGAGAGCGAGCAGGTATGTGGTGCGTAGTACAGCTTCATTGGCGACTCCGGAATGGTGAGGAGCTGCCACTGTATGCGGCACGCCGATGCGCTGTAAAATTAATGCTCTAGAAACGAGCTATCAGTTTTTCTAATGATGAATTTGACCCATTGGCGTCTGCTGGTTGCGGTAGCGGACGTCGGCAATATTTCGCGGGCGGCGGAGCAGGTCGGCATCACGCAATCGGGCGCGAGCCAGGCGATTGCGCAGATTGAGTCTGCACTGGGCAGCAAGCTGTTTGTGCGCGAGCGGCGCGAGGTCAGCGTGACCGCCTTGGGCGAGCAGGTGCTGCAGCATGCGCGCGTCATGCTGGCGCAGTTTGATGCGATCCGCGCGCTGGCTGACGATGCGCAAGGACTGCACGCCGGGCGTATCCGTCTGGCGTCTTTCCCGTCCGTGCTGGCGACAGTGCTGCCGCAGATGGCGCAAGCTTTTCAACGGCGCCATCCCGGCATCGCGGTGGTGGCGCTGGAAGGCTCGGACAAAGAGGTGGAAACCTGGCTGGCGGAAGAGACGATAGAACTGGGCGTGGTGCTGAATCCCGCGCCCGAACGTGAGGCCGTTATCGTCGGCCGCGACGCATGGGTTGCGCTGCTGCCGTCCAATCATCCATTAAGCCGACGCTCCAGCGAGCAGGGCGTGGCGCTGAGCGAGCTGGCCGCTGAGCCGTTTGTGCTGGCCACGGGCGGTTGCGACGTCCACGCGCGAGCGCTCGCAGAGGATGCCGGCGTGACGCTTTCCGATATCCGCGTAACGGTGCGCGACCTGTTGAGTGCAGCGGTGCTGGTGCGCGAGGGCATGGGTGTGTCCGTGGTTCCCGAATCCGCGCTGCCGGAGGACCAGCGCGGATTGCGCGTGATGCAGCTGCAACCGCGCGTGTATCGGGAGTTTGGCCTGGTGTGTTCGCAGTCTGGCCGTGCATCGGCTGCAGTGCAGGCCTTCCTGCGCGAGTTATGAGGCGATCGTTTTTTCGATACCCGCTGCAATCGCTTGCGCCAGCAGGTGGATGTGGTAGCCGTCCACGAAGCCGTGATGCGCCTGCACCGACATATTCATCGTCAGCTTGCCGTCGTCGCGCGCATCGCTGAAACGGCCCCAGGCCAGCGATGGAATATCGTAGGACTTGTGTTCGTAGATTGGATGCTCGATTGACGACAGCTTCAGCCAAGGCATGCAGGTGATGTGGATGTTGCGGCGTTGATCGTACTCGCTCAGTTTAGCGGTGGTGTTGACGATTTTCTCGCTGGCTTCCGCGAACTCCTTGGCTGCTACGCTGCGGGCGATGAACTCTTTCAGATCTTCGGTCATTTCAAAGCGCGCGAAGTTCAGGTTCTGATCCTGGTTGAGCACCGTGTACGAAGCCCAGAAGTCGTCGATCTTGATCACCTCACCCTTGTGGATGCGGTACATGAAATTGTCGATGCCCTGTAGCGCGTGCAGCACGTGATACAGGAAGAAGTGAAATGGCGGCAGGCCATGCTGCTTGCAGTAAGGCCGGAATTCCGGCACTTCCAGTTCAAAGCTCAGGTTGACGAGAGGGTTTTCGAACGATGCGAAAGCATCGTAGCGGTCACGGCGTTTTTCAAAGTTCTGCATGATGGTGAGGCGTTAGTTCTTGCTACGTTTAAGGATGGTGCGTGCCGCTTTCGTGGCGGTGAGGTTAATTTTCTGTCTCGCCCAGTGGGTCATGTACGTCCTTGTGGGGCGACTTCCGCTTGCAGGGTGATGTGGTCGATGCCGTGTTTTTCCAGCAGCATGGCCTTGATGGTGTGCAGGATGTCGGGCCAGTGTTTCAGGTCGGTGATTTCAACGTGGCCTATCAGTGCGGGCTGGCCGGGCGACATGTCCCACACGTGCAGGTCATGGACCGAGCACACGCCTTCGATCTGTTCCAGGTCTGCGCCGACTTTAAGGTAGTTGATTTCCTCGGGCACGCCGCCCATCAGGAAGTGGTAGGACTCGCGCAGTACGCCGACGGTTGATTTCAAGATCAGCAGCGCCACGAACAGCGATAGCAGCGGGTCGATCTGCATCCAGCCGGTGTAGTAGATCACGGCGCCGGACACTAACGCGGCCACGGAGCCGAGCAGGTCACCCAGCACATTGACCAGGGCGGCGCGGGTATTCATATTGCTCTCGCCACGCGACAGCAGCCAGGCCAGTAGCAGATTAATCACCAGGCCGATGCCGGCCACAATAAATACGGTGGCGCCGTGGACTTCTTCTGGATGCGAGAAGCGGCTGATGGCTTCGTAGGCAATCCACGCCACCAGCACCATCAGCACCAGGCTGTTGACGAACGCTGCCAGCGCTTCCGCGCGGCCAAAGCCGAATGAGTGGCGCGCGGAAGGCGGGCGCTTGGCGATCAGTTGCGCCAGCAGGGCCAGGCCCAGCGCGGCGGCGTCCGTCACCATGTGGCCGGCGTCGGAAATCAGTGCCAGCGAATTGGACATGAAGCCGGTCACCACTTCCACAATCGCAAAGCCCAGCGTCAGTACCAGCGACCAGGCCAGCACGGACTGGCTGCGCTGCACGGTGTAGTGCTTGTAGTGGGCGTCACCGGCGCGGTGTTCGTGCAGGTGGGCGGAGGGCGACGATGGTGCGGTGGTGTCTGCTTGCATGGGCGTGATCGAGAATGGGATTAGCGTTAGTTTAATGCAAGCCAGAAACGCCTGCGTTTCAGCGTCATAGCGGAATTTGAAATGTTTCCTTTCATTACCCTTGTTTTTCTTCCGGGCGCTCTCTATAATGCTGGTCTTCGGGCGGTTAGTTCAGCTGGTTAGAATACTTGGTCGACATCCAAGGGGTCGGGGATTCGAATTCCTCACCGCCCACCAGAATGCGCAGTAAAGCAGTACAATTTAAGGCAGTACCCACGGGCGGTTAGTTCAGCTGGTTAGAATACTTGGTCGACATCCAAGGGGTCGGGGATTCGAATTCCTCACCGCCCACCAGACATCTGTAAGAGCGAGAAAGGCAATCACGGTTATGACACCGCGAACTACTACCAAGTTTTGGGAGTGACGCTAGTCAACGGGATTCTTTTGCTTGTAAAAAAGAGAAAACGCGGCTAGCCCGCGTTTTTTTTCGTCCGCATTTTTTAAACTACTTTTTTTAATCACCGGCCCGCGCGCCGACATGGAGATCACAATGATTTCAGTTCGCCTTCCTGATGGTTCTGCCCGTGAATTTGACGGACCAGTCACCGTTGCTCAAGTGGCGTCCAGCATTGCTACCAGCCTGGGCAAGGCTGCGCTGGCTGGCAAAGTCGACGGCAAAGTGGTGGATACTTCCTACCTGATCGACAAGAATGTCGATCTGGCCATCGTCACCGATAAAGATCCGGAAGGTCTGGACGTGATCCGTCACTCGACCGCCCACTTGCTGGCCTACGCAGTGAAAGAACTGTTCCCGGACGCGCAAGTCACCATCGGCCCAGTCATCGAAAACGGCTTCTACTACGACTTCTCGTACAAGCGTCCGTTCACGCCTGACGACCTGGTGGCGATTGAAAAGAAAATGGCCGAGCTGGCCAAGAAGGACGAGCCAGTCACCCGCAAAGTGCTGCCGCGCGATGAGGCGGTGGCCTACTTCAAATCGATCGGCGAAGCCTACAAGGCTGAAATCATTGCATCGATCCCTGCGGATCAGGATGTGTCGCTGTACAGCGAAGGCAGCTTTACCGACCTGTGCCGCGGCCCGCACGTGCCATCGACCGGCAAGCTGAAAGTATTCAAGCTGATGAAGCTGGCCGGCGCTTATTGGCGCGGCGACAGCAAGAACGAAATGCTGCAGCGCGTGTACGGCACCGCCTGGGCAAAGAAGGAAGATCAGGAGCAGTACCTGTTCCAGTTGGAAGAGGCGGAAAAGCGCGACCACCGCAAGCTGGGCAAGCAGCTGGACTTCTTCCACTTCCAGGACGAGGCGCCAGGCCTGGTGTTCTGGCATCCGAAAGGCTGGACCATCTGGCAGCAGGTTGAGCAGTACATGCGCAACAAGTACCAGGTCAATGGCTATCAGGAAGTCAAGGCGCCGCAGATTCTGGACTCCAGCCTGTGGGGCAAGACCGGCCACTGGGATAACTACCGCGAAAACATGTTCGTGACCGAGTCGGAAAACCGCTCGTACGCGCTGAAGCCGATGAACTGCCCGGGCCACGTGCAGATCTTCAATAGCAATATGCGTTCGTACCGCGACCTGCCGCTGCGCTACGGCGAGTTCGGCCAGTGCCACCGCAACGAGCCGTCGGGCGCGCTGCACGGCATCATGCGCGTGCGCGGTTTTACCCAGGATGATGGCCACATCTTCTGTACCGAAGAGCAGATCGAGCCGGAAGTCGTGTCTTTCCATACGCAAGCGATGGAAGTCTACAAGGATTTCCATTTCCATAATATCGACGTCAAGCTAGCGCTGCGTCCGGACAACCGCATCGGTACCGACGAGGTCTGGGACGAGGCGGAAGAGGCGCTGCGTTCCGGCCTGCGTGCCTGCGGCGTGACCTGGACCGAGCTGCCGGGCGAGGGCGCGTTCTACGGTCCGAAGATCGAGTACCACCTCAAGGATTCGCTGGGCCGCCCATGGCAGGTCGGCACCATGCAGGTTGACTTCTTCATGCCGGAGCGTCTGGGGGCCGAGTACGTTGCAGCCGACAATAGCCGTAAAGTGCCGGTCATGCTGCACCGCGCCATCGTTGGTTCGATGGAGCGTTTCATCGGCATCCTGATCGAAAACTATGCGGGCGCGCTGCCGGCCTGGCTGGCGCCGGTGCAGGTTTCGGTGCTGAATATCTCGGATGCGCAGGCGGAGTATGTGCAACAAGTGGCTGAAAAGCTGCGCCGCTGCGGGTTCCGCGTACAGACCGATTTGCGCAACGAGAAAATAAACTATAAAATACGTGAACATTCCGTCCAAAAACTGCCTTACATTCTGGTTGTGGGCGATAAAGAACGGGATGCCAACACCGTCGCCGTGCGGGCACGGGGCAATGTCGATCTGGGCGTCATGTCCGTCGATGCCCTGATAGAGCGACTTCAGCAAGACGTCGCCACCAAGGCCTGATCGCACTGGCATTCATTAGATTTTAAAAGGAATCACCATAGCTACTGACAAGTCGCATCGCATCAATGGCGAAATCACTGCCCCTGAAATGCGTTTAAGTGGGGTCGATAACGAGCCTCTCGGTATCGTGAGTTTGGCCGAAGCCTTCCGCCTGGCGGAAGCGGCGGACGTCGACCTGGTCGAGATCGCACCTACCGCGGTCCCACCGGTCTGCCGTCTGATGGACTACGGCAAGTTCAAGTATTCGGAGCAGAAGAAGGCTCACGAAGCGAAATTGAAGCAGAAAGTCATCTCCGTGAAGGAAGTCAAATTCCGTCCGGGTACTGATGATGGCGACTACAATATCAAGCTGCGTAACCTCATCAAGTTCCTGGAAGACGGTGACAAAACCAAGATCACCTTGCGCTTCCGTGGCCGCGAGATGGCGCACCAGGATATTGGTTTCCGTATGCTGGAACGCCTGAAAGCCGATCTGGAGCCGCATGGCCAGGTCGAGCAGTTCCCGAAAATGGAAGGCCGCCAGATGATTATGGTGCTGGCACCGAAGAAAAAGAAGTAAATTGCTATAGTGGCAATCAAAAAAAGGGCGCAACAGTGCCCTTTTTTGTTTTTCTGGGCTATAATTGTCGGCTGTAGTAAATGTAGTGGACTCGCATCCGCTGCACAAACAAGTGAGAGCAGGCATCTAAGAGCGACGTAGTGTTGCCACCTGTAATCCTGTTTAATAGGAGCTGTCCGAGAGGACAGAATATCTATGCCAAAAATGAAAACCAAGAGCTCCGCGAAAAAACGTTTTCGCGTGCGTCCAGGTGGTACCGTTAAATCGGGTATGGCTTTCAAACGCCACATCCTGACCAAGAAGACGACGAAGAACAAGCGTCAACTGCGCGGCACCCGTAACATCAATGCGTCCGACGTCCAGCGCGTCTACGCTATGATGCCATCCGCTTAATCTCACACTCATTTAAGGAGCTAATATGCCTCGAGTAAAACGTGGGGTTACTGCGCGTGCCCGTCATAAAAAAGTACTGAATCTTGCCAAAGGCTACCGCGGTCGTCGTAGCAAGGTATACCGTATTGCCAAGCAAGCAGTCATGCGCGCTGGCCAGTACGCATACCGTGACCGTCGTAACAAGAAGCGCGTCTTCCGCCGCCTGTGGATCGCCCGTATTAACGCTGCTTCCCGTGAGCACGGCGTTACCTACAGCGTATTCATGAACGGTCTGAAGAAAGCTGCTATCGAACTGGACCGTAAAGTCCTGGCCGATATGGCTGTTATGGACAAGCCAGCATTCGCTGCGATTGTCAACGTCGTGAAAGCTAAAATCGCTGCTTAATGCATTGATTTAAGATTCGCTATGCCGGCAACGGCATACGTTAGGAACGGGGCAAAGGTGTGAACCTGTGCCCCGTTTTTGATTCAAGGATAAGAAAAACGCATGGACTCCCTGGAACAACTCGTTGCCTCTGCAGTGCTGGATTTCGACGCGGCCAAAGATGACGCCGCCGCACTGGAAAACGCCAAAGCCAAATACCTGGGCAAGACCGGCCAGATTACCGAATTGATGAAGGGCCTGGGCAAGCTCGAACCTGAGGCCAAGAAGGCGCAGGGCGCGCTGATCAACGCCGCCAAGCAGCAGATCGAAGCCGCGCTGAATGCGCGCCGTGATGCGCTGGCCGAAGCCCAGCTGCAAGCCCGTTTGAATGCCGAGGCGATTGACGTCTCACTGCCTGGCCGCGGCCGCGCCGGCGGTGGCATCCACCCGGTGATGCGTACCTGGGAGCGCGTGGAAGAGATCTTCCGCTCGATCGGTTTCGAGGTGGCCGACGGCCCGGAAATCGAAAACGACTGGACCAACTTCACCGCGCTGAACAGCCCGGAAAACCATCCTGCGCGTTCGATGCAGGATACCTTCTACGTGGACGGTAACGACAGCGAAGGCAAACCGCTGCTGCTGCGCACCCACACCTCGCCGATGCAGGTGCGCTATGCGCGCAGCCACACGCCGCCGATCAAGGTGATCGCACCAGGCCGCACCTACCGCGTGGACAGCGATGCCACCCACTCGCCCATGTTCCACCAGGTTGAAGGCCTGTGGATTGCCGAGAACATCAGCTTTGCCGACCTCAAGGGCGTGTACCTGAACTTCGTCAAAGCCTTCTTCGAGACCGACGACCTGCAAGTGCGTTTCCGTCCGTCCTACTTCCCGTTCACCGAACCGTCGGCCGAGATCGACATCGCGTTTGGCAGTGGTCCGCTCAAAGGCCGCTGGCTGGAAGTGTCTGGCTCGGGCCAGGTGCACCCATCGGTGGTGCGCAATTTCGGCCTGGATCCGGAAAAGTACATTGGTTTCGCGTTCGGCTCCGGCCTGGAGCGCCTGACCATGCTGCGCTACGGGATCAACGACCTGCGCCTGTTCTACGAAGGCGATCTGCGTTTCCTGAAGCAGTTCAATTAATTCGGCCCCGATAACAAGAAAGTTCGAACGAATATGCAATTCTCCGAAAACTGGCTCCGTACCATGGTCGATCCGAAGATGACTTCGGATGAACTGGCCCATCTGCTGACGATGTCCGGCCTGGAAGTGGAAGAAGTGGAAGCTGTCGCGCCGCCGTTCTCCAACGTGGTGGTTGGCCACGTGCGCGAAATGATGAAGCACCCGAATGCGGACCGCCTGAACGTCTGCCAGGTCGACGTCGGCACCGGCACCTTGCTCAACATCGTCTGCGGCGCGCCGAATGTGCGCCCGGGCCTGAAGGTGGTGTGCGCCATGGCTGGCGCCGTGCTGCCGCCAGGCGCCGATGGCAAGCCGTTTGAAATCAAGGTGGGCCAGCTGCGCGGCGTCGAGTCGCAAGGCATGCTGTGCTCGGCCAAGGAACTGAAACTGTCGGAAGAGGGCAGCGGCCTGCTGGAACTGCCGGACGACGCACCGATCGGCAAGAACTTCCGCGACTACTACGCGCTGAACGATCTCAAGTTCACCATCAAGCTGACCCCGAACAAGGCGGACTGCCTGTCGGTACTGGGCGTGGCGCGTGAAGTGTCGGCGCTGACCGGCGTGGCGCTGACGGCGCCGACCTTCCGTGCTGTGACGGTCAACAGCGATGAGAAGCTGCCGGTGAAAATCTCGGCGCCAGACCTGTGCGGCCGTTTCTCGGGCCGTGTGATCCGCAACCTGAATGCCAAGGCCGTCACCCCGGACTGGATGAAGCAGCGCCTCGAGCGCAGCGGCCAGCGTTCGGTGTCGGCGCTGGTGGACATCTCCAACTATGTGATGCTGGAGCTGGGCCGTCCGACCCACGTGTTCGATCTGGCCAAGATCCACGGCGGCCTGGACGTGCGCTGGGGCCGCAAGGGCGAATCGCTCAAGCTGTTGAACGGTAACACCATCGAGATCGATGAGTGGGTTGGCGTGATCGCCGACGACCAGGAAATCGAATCGCTGGCCGGCATCATGGGCGGCGACGCCACTGCCGTGTCGCTGGACACCGAAAACATCTATCTGGAAGCAGCGTTCTGGTGGCCCAATGCCATCCAGGGCCGCGCCCGCAAGTACAACTTTTCGACCGACGCGGCGCACCGCTTCGAGCGTGGCGTGGACTATGCCACCACCGTGGAGCACATCGAGCGCATTACCGCGCTGCTGATCGAAATTTGCGGCACCGCGACGACGCAAGTGGGGCCGGTGGACGACCAGATCGTCAATCTGCCTCAGCCTCAGCCAGTCAAGCTGCGCACCGCGCGTGCGCAGAAGGTGATCGGCGTGGCGCTGGACGACCAGGTCATCGCGGACATCTTCACCCGTCTGGCGCTGCCGTTCACGCTGGAAGACGGCGTGTTCAGCGTGACCGCACCGTCGTACCGCTTCGACATCGAAATCGAGGAAGACCTGATCGAGGAAGTGGCGCGTGTCTACGGCTTCGAGAACATCCCGACCGTGGCGCCTGTAGCGGCCAACACCATGATTATTGCGCCGGAAAACACCCGTTCGCTGTTCGCGATGCGCCACCAACTGGCCGATCTGGGCTATCAGGAAGTGGTCAACATGAGCTTCGTGGAAGCGGCATGGGAAGCGGACTTTGGCGGCAACACCAATCCGATCAAGCTGCAGAACCCGATCGCCAGCCAGCTGAGCGTGATGCGTTCGACGCTGGTCGGCAGCCTGGTGGCCAACGTGCGCTACAACCTGAACCGCAAGACCAGCCGCGTACGCGCGTTTGAAATCGGCGCGACCTATCACCGTGACGACAGCGTGGCCGATGGCGCGCTGACCGTGGCCGGCTACCACCAGCCTAAGCGCGTGGCAGGCATTGCCTATGGTCCGGTGGCCGACGAGCAGTGGGGCCAGGCTACCCGTGCCGTGGACTTCTTTGACGTCAAGGCCGACCTGGAGAATCTGTTCGCGCCAGTACAGCTGCGTTTCGTGAAGGCGGAACACCCGGCGCTGCACCCTGGCCGCTCGGCCCACGTGTTGCTGGATGGCAAAGTCATCGGCTTTATCGGCGAGCTGCACCCGCGCTGGCTGCAGAAATACGAGCTGCCAAATGCACCTGTTGTGTTTGAAGTTGAGGCGATTGCCTTGCAGCAACGACCTGTGCCAAAATATGACGAAATTTCCAAGTTCCCGGGCGCCACCCGTGACCTGGCTGTGGTCGTCAAGCAGGCGGTCCCAGCACAGGATTTGCTGGATGCGTTTAATGCCGCTGTGCAAGCAAGTCCGCAAGGCAAGATTGTGCAAGCCATTGTTTTGTTTGACGAATATCGTGGTAAAGGGTTGGAGGCGGACGAAAAATCGCTTGCTTTCCGCTTTAGCTTGCAAGATACTCAAAACACGCTGCAAGACGATGTAGTGGAAGCTGTGATGGCTGCCGCCGGCGACGCTGCGAAGCAAAAACATGGTGCTCGCCTGCGTTCTTAAGCGTTGCATTTTTGACTAATCGGGAGTCCGGCCTGTGCCGGACTTGTTCATTTTTGATATAAGGCAGGGCTGGAAAATTAATAACAACGACGTTGATTCCGCCGTACTCCAATCCGCATTGGCTGCCGATCTGCACCGGGCCATGCAGGTTGCCAAAGTGCGCCAGGATGCGGAAAAAGATTTGCCGACGCTGACCAAGGCAGAGCTGGCCGAACTGTTGTTCGAGCAAGTCGGCCTGAACAAGCGTGAGGCCAAGGACATGGTGGAAACCTTCTTTGACGAGATCCGCAACGCGCTGGAGCGCGGCGAGGCCGTCAAGCTGTCCGGTTTCGGTAATTTCCAGCTGCGCGACAAGCCGCAGCGCCCGGGCCGTAATCCGAAGACGGGCGAAGAAATCCCGATCACGGCGCGCCGCGTCGTGACCTTCCACGCCAGTCAAAAACTCAAGGGCATGGTAGAAGAGAGCAATCCGATGGCGCGCGCCGCCTGAACCGGAGCTAAGCAGCGATGAACGATCGACTCGCCAAGTCAGAACTGGTCGTCTTGCCGCCGATTCCAGCCAAACGCTATTTCACCATCGGTGAGGTCAGCGAGCTGTGCGGCGTCAAGCCGCATGTGTTGCGTTACTGGGAGCAGGAATTCACCCAGCTCAAGCCGGTCAAACGCCGCGGCAACCGCCGCTATTACCAGCATCATGAAGTGCTGCTGATCCGCCGTATCCGTGAGCTGCTGTATGAACAGGGCTTCACCATCAGCGGTGCACGCAACAAACTCGATAGCCGTGCTTACGACGGCGCCGCCGCGGAGTATGATGGTGGAGCAGTCAACGGAGTGGATGCAGTAGCCGTTGAACCTCCGCTGGACCGCGAAATGATACGCAGCGAGTTACTGGCCATCCTGGGGTTGCTTAAGCAGGACTGAAGAGCGACAGCAGAGGCGCGCACCGCAGGCGCAAAGCGCGGTCCGGGAATTGATTGCTGCTATACTTTCAATGTTATTCGATTATCAGCGACGCTGATGCACGGTGGCGGATAGCCCGCTATGTACGGGCACGACGAGAGGAAACAATGATACGCGTTGCCATTTGTGACGACCATCAAATTGTAAGAGCAGGCTTTAAACAGATTTTTTCATCGTCGGATGATTTCGACGTCGTGGCGGAAGCCGGTACCGGCCGTGAAGCGCTGGATATCGCCCGCCGCGAAATTTGCGACGTGCTGCTGCTCGATATCGCTATGCCTGATCAGAGCGGTATCGACACGTTGCGCACCATACGCCAGGGCCAGCCGGATTTGCCGGTACTGATCCTGTCTGGCTACCCAGCCCAGCAGTACGCGCTGAATCTGTTCAAGATGGGCGCCAACGGTTATCTGAACAAGGAATGTGAAGCGGATGAACTGATGACTGCCGTGCGGACCGTGTATCAGGGACGCCGCTATGTGAGCTCGCAAGTGGGCGAACTGCTGGCGCAGAGCTTTGACCGCGACCCGAACACGGCGCTGCACACGGAGTTGTCGGACCGCGAGTTCCAGGTCTTCCTGCGTCTGGCGCGCGGTGCGACGGTGTCGGACATCGGTGTGGCGCTGTCGCTGAGCATCAAGACGGTGTCAACTTACCGCACCCGCATCATGGAGAAAATGGGGATGCAGTCCAACTCGGACCTGACCTATTACGCCATGAAAAACAATCTTCTTGACTAGCAACACGCGCGCACGCTTGCGGTGCGCGCAAACGCGAAAAAATTCCTTCCAGTCTATAATTGCTTAGTCTGGGCGCATCCCTGCCCGGAAACTATAGTGAAGGAAACGGATGTATTTCACCGTCCAGACAGCGACGCATCATCGTTTGCCGCTGTACAAGACCGTCTTGTGCGTGACGTGCGCGCTGCTGTTGATCGTCAACGGTTTCAGCCTGTTCCACAATCTGCAAGCGCTGCGCGGCGCGCAAGTTCTGCTGAGCCAGACCGCGCGCGTAGCCGACCGTCTTCAATATCTCAACGTGCTGGTGCTTGATGCGGAAAGCAGCATGCGCAGCTATTTTCTGTCCGGCCGTGATTCCTACCTGGGGCCGACCCGCACCGCGCTGGCCGATAGCGAAACCGAATTCAAGGAACTGGAAAAACTGCTGGCGGATAATCCGTCGCAGCTCAAGAACCTGACCCAGCTGCACACGCTGGTGCGCCGCCGCCTGAGCATCATGAGCCAGGCGATTGATGTCTACCGTGACGGCGGCCTGGCTGAAATCGTCAAGATCGCCCAGCTCAGCGACGACCGTGCCAGCATGGACGAAATCCGTCTGCTGGTGGTCATCATGGAACAGGAGCAGAATGAAACGCTGAATGCGCGCAGCTCGATGTTTTACCAGGAATACCAGAAAGCGGTGTGGCTGGGCGTGAGCATCAATGCGCTGGCGATCCTGGTGCTGATCATGTTCTATCAGCTGGTGCGGCGCAGCTTTGCGCACCGCGCGGCAGTCGAGCATGCGCTGCAAAGCGCCAACGAGAATCTGGAATCGACCGTGGAGCAGCGTACCGAGCAGCTGTCGGTGCTGTCACGCCATCTCATCAGCATCAGCGAAGAAGAAAAGGTGCGTCTGTCGCGCGAGCTGCACGATGAACTGGGCGCCAACCTGACGTCGATCAGTATGGATATCGGCGCCGTCACCAAGCAGCTGCGCGATACACACCCGGAGCTGGCCGAGCAGCTCAAGCGCGCCCGCGCCACGCTGGTGGAAACGGTTGAGATGAAGCGCCGCATCGTCGAGAATCTGCGCCCCAGCCTGCTGGACAACCTGGGCCTGTGTGCGGCAATTGAAAGTTATTGCGAAGAGTTCAGCCGTCTGTCGCAGGTGCGCTGCGATTGCAGTGTGGCGGCGGAAATTGAACATGCGGCCCGCACCTCGGGCGGCGATCTGGCGATTGCGCTGTTCCGAATCGTGCAGGAGTCGCTGACCAATATCCGCAAATACGCCAAGGCCAGCCGCGTCACCGTCACGCTGGCCCGCAATGGCGATGGCTTGATGCTGCGGATTATTGATGATGGTATCGGCATTTCGTCCGACAACATCGTCAAGCCCATGTCGCACGGCCTGCTGGGCATGCGGGAGCGTGCTTTGCTGCTGGGCGGCAGCATGAATATCCGTCGTGGCCGCAACGATATGGGAACGTGTATCGAGGTGGCGATACCGCTGCGCGCCGCGACTTCTGGAGCAGCAGCACCCATCCCGGCGCTGCCGCCCGCCATCAGTGACGTGATTAGCAGCGTGCTACATCCACCCGCAGACGATCAAACTCCGTCTTCGCCACCTTATAGCACTCACCCGCATAATCCTCCAAGCCTGAGCGATCAAGCACAGTGATATTGCCGCGGCGGTAGGTAATCAGGCCTTCGTCCTGCAGCTTGCCGGCGGCGGCGGTAATGCTTTCGCGGCGCACACCCAGCATAATCGAGATCATTTCCTGCGTGACCTTGAGCGCGTTCGATGGCGAACGGTCCAGGCGGTCCAGCAGCCAGCGGCACAGCTTTTGTTCGATCGAACTGTGGCGGCCGCCCACGGCGTTCTGCGCCATCTGCGCGAACAGCGCGGTGTTGTAGCGCATCAGCAGCGCGGGCAGGGCGCCACCCTTGCTGAACGCTTCGCGCAGATGCTGGGCCTTCATGCGGTAGCCATAGCCGGCGGCTTGCACCACCGCGCTGCACATGGCGCGCTCGCCTTCAAACAGCGACACGCCGACCACGCCTTCATGGCCTACTACGGCAATCTCGGTGGTGGCGCCGTCTTCCATCACATACAGCAGCGAGACGATCGCCGAGGTCGGGAAGTGGACGTACTCCATAGTGGTGCCGAATTCAAACAGCTCTTTGCCAAACGGCAGTTGCACCAGCTCCAGGTGGGGGAACAAGGATTCCAGGACGTCGCGCGGCAGGGCTGACAGCAGTTCGTTCTGCTGGGCGCCGCTATAGGTAACCGCAGGCCGGGCCGCAACTTTATTGGCGTTTTTCTTGGTGGTTGCGATGACTTCGGTAGTGTTCATGGTGATCCTCACAAGCTAGTTACGTGTTGGTGTAACTTTATGAGGATTGTTAGTTTGCGAACATAAGAGCAGGGGACGCGGAAATGTAGGCATGGACCATGCACGCTTGTAGTCCTGGTCCTACACGGGCCACTGTCTTTATCAGAGAGGTAGCGGCATAATTGCATAAACCCCGACAAGGTGGCGCACGATTATGCACATACTGGTAGTGGAAGATGATGTGGTGTTGGCCGACGGTCTGCGCCGCGTACTGGGCAGCCATGGCATGGCGGTGGAGGTGGTCGCCAACGGCACGCAAGCGGACCAGCTGCTGCAACGCGCCGTGGCAGCGGAGATCGTGGTGCTGGATATCGGCTTGCCCGGCCTGGACGGCTTTGAAGTGGTGCGCCGCCTGCGTGCGCGCGGCAGCGCCGTGCCGGTGCTGCTGCTGACCGCGCGCGACGCCATCGAGGACCGCGTGCGTGGCCTGGAACTGGGCGCCGACGATTATCTGGTCAAGCCGTTTGCGACTGCGGAACTGGTGGCGCGCGTCAAGGCGCTGGCGCGGCGCCATGCGCCTCGTCCTACAGGACTGGTACTGGGCAGGCTGTCGTTGGATGTGGATGCCAGGCGCGCGCGGGTCGGCGACAAGGTGGTCGAATTGTCGGTGCGCGAGTGGGCCGTATTGGAATATCTCCTACAACATGCGGCGCGCGTGGTATCCAAACAGCAGATCATCGACGCCATCCTGCCGTGGGGCGATGACATCACGCCCAACGCGGTGGAAGTGTATATCTCGCGCCTGCGGCTCAAGATTGCCGATGCCGGCGTTTCTATCCGCACCATCCGCGGCTTTGGCTACATGCTGGAGCTGACTGCATGAGCAGCGTGCGGCTACGCCTGCTTAAATGGCTGATACCGCCGATCCTGCTCATGAACCTGGGCGCCGGCGCACTGGCCTACATGCTGGCGCCGCCGCATCTGCGCGAGGCAGTGCTGCGCACACTGGTGCTGGTGGAGGTGGTGTTTGCGCTGGCGTGCGTGGGCCTGATCTGGTTCTCGGTCACTAACGGCTTGCGTCCGCTGAATCGTCTGAGCGCCGGCCTGCATGCGCGCGCGGCCGACGACCTCGCGCCCATCGCTGTCGGCGAAGTGCCTTACGAACTGGAACCCGTCGTCTTCGCGTTCAACGACCTGCTGGCGAGGGTGGGCGAGGGCGCGCGGGCGCGGCAGGACTTTCTGGCCAACGTCGCCCATCAGTTGCGCACGCCGCTGGCGGGCCTCAAGACGCAGCTGGAATGGCTGCGGGCGCGGCACGGCGAGCCGGACACCGCACAGTCGCTCGCCTTGATGCTGTCGGCGACCGAACGCATGATACGGCAAACCAATCAGCTGCTGGCGCTGGCCCGCGCCGAACCGCAGCACTTCGAAAAGGCCAGACTGGAGCCGCTGGCGCTGGATGCGCTGGTGGCTGACGCGGTGCAGGTCTTTGTCGATCAGGCCACGCTGAAAAACATCGATATCGGCTTTGACCTGCAGCCGGCGGTTGTCACGGGGGACCGCTTTCTGCTGCGCGACCTTATCGACAACCTCATCGACAACGCCATTCGCTACACGCCGCCGCATGGCGCGGTCACCGTCACCGTGCGGCCGGGCTGGCTCACCGTGGAAGACAATGGTCCTGGCATCCCGGCCGGCAAGCGCGAGCAGGTGTTCAGCCGTTACGTCCGGCTGGACGAACGCACCCACGGCAGCGGCTTGGGGCTGGCGATCGTACGCGATATCGCCATGGTCCACGGCGCCCGGCTGACGCTGGGCGATGGCGCCGACGGCCGTGGCGCCCTGTTCTGCGTGAAATTTTCCTGAATTTGTGCGCTTGTCAGCGGTTTGTCAGAATTTCCTCAGGGAAATGCAAGCAAACGTGGTTACACTGTTCCTCATGGGCTAAAAAACCGGGAGCAAGCCATGCAACGACGCATTCAGCAGGGTTTCACACTGATTGAAGTCATGATAACCGTGGCGATCGTCGGCATCCTGCTGGCGGTGGCGATTCCGGCCTACAGCGATTACACCACGCGTGGCCGGCTCAGCGAAGCCTTCACCGCGCTGGGCGGCGCGCAGACCGCCGCCGAGCAGTATTGGTCGAATAACCGCACCTACGTCAGCTTCGATACGTCGCCCAACTTCCCGGCCCGCACCCCAAACTTTACCTACGCCCTGAGCAACGCCACCGCTTCAACCTACACACTCACGGCCACCGGCACCGCCAAGGCGAATGGCTTTGTCTTCACCATCAACGAAAGCGGCACCCATGCCACGACCGGCAGCCCGACGGGCTGGGGGACCAACGCCAACTGCTGGGTGGACCATAAAGGTGGAGCATGTTCCAATTAAGACTATGCTTTGACCGCAGCAAGGGCTTTACGCTGATTGAGCTGCTGGTCACCATCACCATCTTTGGCATCATGCTGGCCATCGGCATCCCGAACGCCAGCAACTGGCTGCTGACCAACCGCGCACGCGGCGCCAGCGAGTTCTATGCGGAAGGCTTCAGCCTGGCGCGGCGTCAGGCGGTATCGCACAATTCGTTCAGCCGCATCTCGCTCACGCCCAATGTCAATTCGGGGCAGATGGACTGGCAGGTGGACATCTGCTTCGTCGGCGCCAACACCACGTGCGCGCCGGGCGACAATACGTGGTCAACGACCAGCGCCGCTGCCGCCAATGATCCGCAGGGCGCTGCCGGCTTCCGTTCGGTGTTCCGCGCGGCCGACGCGCTGCCGTCGTCGGAAGTGCTGCAGCCAACCACGCTGCCGGCCGGGGCGTCGCAGGTCTACTACACAGCGACAGGCTGGGTCGATACCACGTTCGGCGCCAACCTCACGCAACTGCGTCTGGACCCGTCAACCCAGTACGCCAGCCAGGTGCCTGTGGTGGCACTGGTTGTCACGCTGGCCGGCATGGCGACCAAATGCGATCCCACGCTGCCCGCCACCGATAACCGCGCCTGCCCACCATGAAAACCCGCATACAGCGCCAACGCCGCCAGCACGGCATCGCACTGCTGGAAGCCATGCTGGCCATCGTCATCCTTGGCATCGGCTTGCTGGGGACTGTAGGCTTGCAGGCGCGCGCCTACGCGGCGCTGTCGGATGCCGGCATGCGCGCGGAAGCCACGCTGGCAACCGAGAAGCTGATTGGCGTCATCAACGCCGACCTGCCCAATGCGACCTCCTACAATCTGGCGGAGAGCGGGACGCCGAATGCGCTGCTGCTGCCGTGGGCGAACGAAACCAAGGCCGCGATTCCGGGCGCGTTGCTGTCGGTGCAGGTACAGGACCAGCCGGCGCTGAACCGCTATCAGGTCGATATTTCCATCCGCTGGCAGCGCAAGGCGCGCAGCGAAATCAATCGCCACCGGGTCACTTCCTACATCGCGCGCTGACATGGATACCTTGGCAAAACATCGTAACGGCGGCTTCTCGCTGGTGGAACTGATGGTCAGCGTGGTGATCGGCATGCTGGCGCTGCTGTTTGCCACGCGCCTGGTCATCAGTGGCGAAACCAATAAAGACGCCGCAGTGGGCGGCGGCGACTCCATGCAGAACGGTATGCTGGCGATGTTCTCGCTGAGCGGCGACGCCAGTACCGCCGGCTGGGGCCTTAACGACCGCACGGTCGCCGGCTGCAATACCACCTTCAGCGACCAGCGCGGCTATGCGCTGCTCAGCGTGAAGCGCGACGCCACGGATATCACGCCGCTGGCCGCCGTCGTGATCCAGTCGAACAATGCGGCGCCGGACGTGATCTCGTTTAACAGCGGCAGCTCTAACGCGGGCGTGGGCTCCATCCTGATGACGGCAGATTACGGCGGCGAGAGTTATGTAGTGGGCGCGCAAGGCTCGCCGTATGGCTACAACAATGGCGATGTGCTGGTGGTGGCGCCGCAGTCACCCGACCGTCCTTGCACCGTGATGCAGATGGCGGGCTTTAATCCGGCGACGGGCCACAGTGCGGAAATGCTGCTCAACACCGGGGGCGCGTATCGCTACAACCCTGCCGCCAGCATGGCGCAGGCCTACGCCAAGAACGTCACCTTCCTGTACAACCTGGGGCAGCCGAACCTGCTGCACTTCCATACCTGGTCGGTGCAGAACGGCATCCTGCGCCTGCGTGCCACCGACCTGGCGGGTTCGGAACAGAATGGCGCCTCGGTGAGCGACAACATCGTTTCAATCAAGGCGCAATACGGTTTTGATACGCGCGCGCTGGCCAATTACGACCCCAACCCGGCCGGCAACGGCACGCAGATGCTGCCAACCACCAACGGCGGCATGCAGCTCACGCGCTGGAGTCCGACCATGATCGATGCCGACGGTGATGGCGTGGTGGGTGGCCCGGGCGATTATCAGCGTATCGCAGCGGTGCGGATTGCCGTAGTGGCGCGCAGTAAAACGGTCGAGAAGCCCAATCTGGCGGGGCAGTGCACTGCGACCGGCACGCTGCCTACCGTGTTCTCCACCAGTGTGCCGAATGGCGTGGCGGCGGTACCGGTGCAGGTGAATGTGGCAGTCGCCGGCGATGCGGTCAGCTGGAAGTGCTATCGCTACCGCGTGTTCGAGACCATCGTCCCCATCCTGAATTCCCAATACCGGCCATGATGATGCGCGCCCACATCCTCCTTCGCCAGCGCGGCATCGCCTTGCCCATCATGCTCATCATGCTGGCGGTGATGATGGTCAGCAGTATCTACCTGCTCAAGTCCAGCACCTCGACCACGCTGACCACCTCCAACCTGGCGTATGAGGCGGCGCTGACCAAGGCGGCGGATGCGGGCCTGCACGCGGGCTTCACCTACTTGCGCACCATCCCCAACAAGAATGTGCTGCTTACCGACCAGGCGGCAGCCGGCTACGTAGCAACGCTGGCGCAAAACTGGACCGTCAGTAATCCTAACTTCTGGCTGGGCGCCATCACCTTGCCGGCCGATGCGGATGGCAACCGGGTGCAGTACGTGATCCACCGCATGTGCGCCTTTACGGGGGCTTACGACAACCCGGCCAACCGCTGCCAGACCACCGCGCCGCGCCCAGGCACCACCGGCCCGCGCGCACTTGGCGAAACGCTCAAGATCGACGCTTCCAACCTGGCCAGTGCGGCCCAAATCCATTACGTCGTAACGGCGCGCGTGTTCGGTCCGCGCGGCGGCAATGTGGTGACGCAGGCCGTCATCATGAAAGGCCCTTGAGGATTCATCATGAAGAAGCTACTTTCCTTGCTGGCGCTGTTGGTCGCTTTGCCGGTGCTGGCCGCGCCTACCCAGATCGCCCAGGTACCGCTGCTGAATATCACCGGCACGGGCACCGTCAAGCCCAATCTGATGCTGTTGTTCGACAATTCCGGGTCGATGGACCAGACCTACACGCCGGACTACGTCAACGACAATCTATGCCGCAGCAATGTCTCGCTGCAGGCGGGCGTCATGGCCTGCAATGTGGGCCATCCACCGTTCATGAGTCCCGACTTCAACAAGCAGTACTACAATCCGGCGATACACTACCAGGTGCCGATCAAGGCCGACGGCACCTTCTATCCCGAGCAGAATGCCGCCAACACCTCCAACTGGACGGTGGTCAGCAATGACGGTTTTGGCGCGCGCCGCGCAGACCTGTTTGGCAACACGGGCAGCAACAACATCAATCTGGTGACCGGTTTTCCGGACCTGAAGTGGTGTACCTCCAGCAGTGCCAGCTCCTGCCAGTTCAACACCTCGACTTACAGCTACCCCGACGCGACGTACAAGACGCCAATCGATATCACCACCGGCCCTTACTACTACACCGTCGGCGTCGGCCAGTTCTGTGTGGACGACACCATGAAGAACTGCAAATCGACCTCGATCGGCGCAGCCGCACCCAGTGGCTTTCCGGTGCCGGTGAAGGTACGCTGGTGCAGCGACAAACTGCTGACGCAATGCCAGGGCAAGCGGGTCGGCAGCTTTATCTATCCCGGCTACTCGTCGCCATCCGGCGCCATCGCTTCGTATGGCACGATTGCGATTGGCGCCTCGTCCAGCGCCACGTCGCTGAGCATCACCAATATTGCGATCGCCGAATCGGGCGGCAGCGTCAACATCACCAGCGGCAGCATGACCGCCGCCACCGGTACCAATACCACGCTGAAGCAGCAGACGCTGGCCAGCACCGTCGCCGCCAACATCATCGCGCGCACCACCACCAACCAATACTATGCCTGCGTGAAAACGCCTACCGGGCAAGCCACCGTGCCGGCGTGCAGTGTGTTCGGGATTACGCTATCGGCCGATAACATCGTCGCGGTGGTGCCGGTGACCTGTACCGGTTCCAAGAGCCTGACCAACTGCGTCACGGTCAACGACAACTCGCGCGCCGGCTGGGGTTTTACGGTGACGGCCACCACCGCGCGCGTGGCGCCAGCCTATCTCACGTTCACCGGAACCACCGCCAGCAGTGGCTCGCCCGCGCTGGGGACAACCAGGTATGTCGCCAGCAGCACGACCACCTTGTTCAACAGCCTGACGCTGGGCCAGAGCAAATCCGCCGCCAACGTCGCCACCCTGGTAGCCAACCAGATCGGCACCGGCGGCACCTACAAAGCCTACGTCACCGGTAACAGCAACTGCGTCATCACGCTGCCGGCCAACAGCGTATGCGTCGTGGATAGTGGCGCCGCAACCAATACGGGCGCCATCACGATCGCCAGTGTGACTTCCGCCGGTACATTAAGCTATACCGCGACAGCTGCCGCGATGGACACCATTTCCACCACCACGGCTTCCTTGTCCGCAGGCTCCGGCGCACCCAATCCGTTTGTACGCGTGAACATCGTCAGCGGCCAGACCTATCCGAAATCCGTAGACCGCATCGACTGCGCTGGCGCCGCCTGTACCTATGCCGAAGAGATGAACAACTTCGCCAACTGGTATGTGTACTACAAGAGCCGCTTGCAAATGATGAAGACCTCATTGGGCATTGCGTTCTCGCCGATTACCGCCAATTACAAAGTGGGTTACGTCAAACTCTCCAATGCGGGCGCCGGCGCCGCGATGGACCTGAAACCAGCCGACTTCACCGGCAGCGCGCGCTCGACCTGGTACACCACGCTGTACAACACGACGACATCCGGTTCCACGCCGATCCGCACCGCGATGGACAATGTCGGCCGCATGTTCGCCAACCTGTCGCCATATAACTACGCGGCAGGACAGGAAGTGGTGCAGTTCCCGTGCCAGCCCAACTTCATGATACTGACCACGGACGGCTACTGGAACGGCAGTAGCACCAGCAATGTCGTCAACAACGACAACGTGGAGAATGCGGCGCGCTTCTGCACCATCTCGTCCGGCTGCGTGGACCCGCGCGCGCAAAGCCAGCCGTCGATTTCCGACGTTGCACTGCACTGGTACAACGGCGGTTCCAGCACTACCACCATCTCGCTGCGGCCCGCGCTGGAACCCGATATGACCAAGCCCGGCTCCGTCCCCGCAGCCAATGGCGAAAACACGCACCTGCATATGAACACCTACACGCTGGGCCTGGGCGTGGACGGCGTGATGACGTATGAGCCGAACTACGACACCGCGCCCAGGTCAGGCGGCGATTTCTACAACCTGATTACCCAGGTGCCGACGGGATGTCCGTGGAACAGTGGTGGCGCCTACGTCTGGCCCGACCCGGACGTCACTAATACGGCCAGCACGGTGCAGGAGCGGGTCGACGACTTGTGGCATGCCGCCATCAATGGCCACGGCAAATACTTCAGCGCACAGGACCCGAAAGACGTGGTGAATGGCCTGCGCGAGGCGCTGTCCAATATGCAGGTGCGTACCGGCGCGGCAGCGGCGGCGGCGACATCGACACCGAATATCACGCTGACCGACAATGACATTTTCTCCGCCACCTTCACCACGGTGCGCTGGTATGGCGAACTGACTGACCGCAAGATCGACACCACCACCGGCGCGGTGATTCAGAATCCGGCCTGGAGCACCAGCAGCACCGTCGGCAAAACCATCGCCACGCGCAAGATTCTGATGATGCAGTCCTCGCAGGCGCCGGGAACGGCGCCCGTGAACTTCTCGTTTGGCGTAATGGATGGCGCCACCCAGGCCTGGTTCGCCAACAAATGCAGCATCCTGGCGCAATGCACGCTGTTGTCCGCCGCCGACAAGGCAACCGTGAACAACGGCGTCAACATGGTCAACTGGCTGCGCGGCGTGCAGGATTATGCGGACGACAACCTGTTCCGCGCGTACAGCACCACGACCGATTCCACTGGCGCCGCGGTGCCCATCGTGATCGGCGATATCGCCTCATCCAAGCCTGCCTATCTGCGCGAACCCCACAACAACTACCCGGATCTGGCGTACACCGACTACAAAACTGCTTACGCCAACCGTCCTGGCACAGTGTTTGTCGCGGCCAACGACGGCATGCTGCACGCGTTCGACGGCGCCACCGGCAACGAGCGCTGGGCCTACGTGCCGCGCATCGTGATGAGTAAACTGGCGGCGCTGGCCAGCACCACCTACGGCACCAACCACCAGTTCACTGCGGACGGCTCGCCGGAAGTCGCAGACGTCAAGATCAACGGCGCCTGGCGCACCATGCTGGTCGGCGGCCTGAATGCCGGTGGCCGCGGCTACTATGCGCTGGATGTCACCGACCCTACCGCGCCCAAGGTGATGTGGGAACTGTGCGCCGATGCCGCCGTCTGCCCGCAGCACCACGAAGATGAACTGGGGCTGAGCTTCGGCAACCCGCAATTCGGCATCTGGCAGGGCAAATGGGTGGTGTTCCTCACCTCGGGCTACAACAACATCCCCGGCACGGACGGCGTGAGCACCGGCACCGGCACCGGCATGCTGTTCATCGTCGAAGCGGCGACCGGCAATGTGCTGGCGCGTGCCAAAACCAATTCCGGCGATACCACCACGCCATCGGGGCTGGCGAAGATTACCGCCATCAGCAGCGATCCGCTCGCCGACGCCACGGTCACCTACGTCTATGGTGGCGATGTGCTGGGCCAGATGTGGCGTTTCGACCTGACCGCCACCACGGGCGCGGTCACGGTGCTGAAAATGGGCGACGCCGGCACCACCAAGCCTATCACCACGCGGCCGGATGTGACACTGTGCGGCGTGCCGGTCACCACCACCGACGCTTCCGGAGTCTCGACCACGCGCACCACGGCCACGCGCGTCGTGGTGTTCGGCACGGGGCGGCTGCTGGACGTGCCGGATACCTCCAACACTGCAGTGCAAAGCCTGTTCGGCCTGAAAGACAGCGGCACTGCGCTGGGCACCATCCCGAGTTCCAACCTGGTGCAGCAGATACTCAGCGTACAAGGCTCGTCCAGCAATGTGGTGACCTATGCCGTTACCAGCAACCCGGTCGACCTGAGTCAGAAGGACGGCTGGTACTTCAACTGGAACCTGAATCCCGGCGAACGCATGAACCTCGACCCGCAGATCGTCAGCGGCGTGGTGAATGTGATTACCAATATTCCGTCGTCATCGTCGGCGTGTTCGGTGGGCGGCACCAGCAATCTGTACCAGGTGGACGTCTGCACGGGGCAGGGCGTGAATGGCGACCCGGCCGGCACCACGTTGTCCAGCACCTCGGCGGCGGTGGGCTTCATCATCGTGCGCCTGCCAAGCGGCCAGTTGAAACTGATTACCACCTTCGCCGACGGCAGCAACGCCACCAGCCGCACCAAGGAACTGGATACGGCAGAGGCGCACCGGGTCGGATGGCGTCGTATTAAAGGAGAATAACGGGTATAATCGAGGGTTTGCAGAACCGCCTTAGATCGCCAACAAATGGTCAACGATAACGAAAACGTAACCCCCGATAATAACGACGACGTATCAGCCTCCGCCAGCGCCAAGACGCCAGCCCTGATCGCGCGCGAAGTCGCACGCCGCCGCACCTTCGGCATCATCTCCCACCCGGATGCGGGTAAAACCACGCTGACCGAAAAGCTGCTGCTGTTCTCGGGCGCGATCCAGATGGCGGGTACCGTCAAGGCCCGTAAATCCGGCCGTCATGCGACCTCGGACTGGATGGAGATCGAGAAGCAGCGCGGCATTTCGGTGGCATCGTCGGTGATGCAGTTCGAATTCCGCGACCACGTGGTCAACCTGCTGGACACCCCGGGTCACCAGGACTTCTCGGAAGACACCTACCGCGTGCTGACCGCAGTTGACTCGGCGCTCATGGTGATCGACGCCGCCAAAGGTGTGGAAGCGCAGACCATCAAGCTGCTCGACGTCTGCCGCATGCGCAATACGCCGATCGTCACCTTCATGAACAAGATGGACCGCGAAACTCGCGATCCGCTGGAACTGCTGGACGAGCTGGAGTCGGTGCTGAAGATCCAATGCGCGCCGGTGACCTGGCCAATCGGCATGGGCAAGAACTTCCGCGGCGTGTACCACCTGCTCAACGACACCATCATGCTGTTCAAGGCCGGTGAAGAGCGGGCCGACGGCGCGTTTGAACTCATCGAAGGCATCGACAATCCACGCCTGCAGGAGATGTTCCCGCTGGAGATGGACCAGCTGCGCATGGAAGTCGAACTGGTAAAAGGTGCGTCGCATCCGTTTGACCTGCAAGAATTCCTGGCCGGTGTGCAGACGCCGGTGTTCTTCGGTTCCGCGATCAACAACTTCGGCGTGCGCGAGATCCTGTCGGCGCTGGTGGACTGGGCGCCTGCACCGCGCGAACGCGATGCGACCGTGCGTGCCGTCGATCCAAAAGAAGAGCCGTTCACCGGTTTCGTGTTCAAGATCCAGGCCAATATGGACCCGGCGCACCGTGACCGTATCGCCTTCCTGCGCGTGTGCTCGGGCCGTTTCGAGCGGGGCATGAAGGTCAAGCACCTGCGTCTGGGCCGTGAAGTGAAGGTCTCCTCGGTGGTGACCTTCATGGCATCGACGCGCGAGCAAGTGGAAGAGGCATACGCGGGCGACATCATCGGCCTGCCTAACCACGGCAATATGCAGATCGGCGACTCGTTCTCCGAAGGCGAAATGCTGACCTTCACCGGTATTCCATTCTTCGCGCCGGACTTCTTCCGCCAGGTCCGCATCCGCAACCCGCTGAAAATCAAGCAGCTGCACAAAGGTCTGCAGCAGCTGGGCGAAGAGGGCGCGGTACAGGTCTTCAAGCCGGTGCAGGGCGGCGAGCTGGTACTGGGCGCGGTCGGCGTGCTGCAGTTCGAAGTGGTCGCCAGCCGCCTGCTGAACGAATACGGGGTTGACGCCGTATTCGAAGGCACCAGCATCAGCAGCGCGCGCTGGGTATCGAGCGACGACAAGAAAGCCTTGTCCGACTTCGAAGACCAGCTGGGTCACAACGTCGCCTACGATGCAGCGGGCAACCTGGCCTATCTGGCCACGTCCAGCGTCAACCTGCGCCTGACGCAAGAACGCTGGCCGAAGCTGCAATTCCACGCCACCCGCGAACACTCCGCCAAGCTGTAAACACTCCGGGGTCAGGTCCGCCATTTCTACACGAGCTCGAGCGTAGTCACGCTTTACGGCTCAGCTTGTGTAGAAATGACGGACCTGACCCCGGATTTTTTATGATTTTGGCGCGGCGGGCTGGTCTTTCTGGTGGGTGACGGGCGTGCCGGCATCTTCCAGTGGGGCGACGAAGTTGGCTTGTACCAGCATTAATTTGCCGTGCTTGCCGGCGGCGGGATCGAAGCGGTATTCGGTGATGCCGCAGTTGGGCACGTCGCCGGCGCGGTCGATGGCCAGAATGGCGTCTTCATCCAGTCGTTCCAGCAGGTAGCGAAAGCAGTTCACGATCACTTGGTGGGCGACGATGAGTACGCGTTCGCCGCGATATTCGCGGGTGATGGTGTCTATTACGCTGCGTAGACGCAAGATGACGTCGCACCAGCTTTCGCCGCCTGGCGGCCGGAAGTAGAATTTGCCGACGTGGGCGCGCTGCTCGGCCAGCTCCGGGTATTTGTCGCGGATACCCAGCGGTGTCAGGCGGTCGAGGATGCCGAATTCTTTCTCGCGCAGGCGTTCGTCTGCGGCCACGGCGGTCAGTTGACTGCGATCCAGCCGGTCCAGCACAGCCTGGGCGGTGGCGCGGGCGCGCACATAGGGCGAAAACAGGATCACGCTGGGCTGGTCGTCTGGCCCCAGGCCGTGGAACCAGTCGCTCATGGCGGCGGCCTGGTGTTTGCCGAGGTCGGATAGCGGCACGTCAACATCGCGGTCGGCTATGTCGATCAGGAACTGTTGACTGGCTTCGGCCACCTCCCGCGCTACATTGCCAGCGCTTTGTCCGTGGCGAACTAGCCACAGCTGCTGCGGCCATTTTTGCTCCATCAGCCCAGTCTCCTTAAATCAAGCTCTACCCAGACGGGTGCGTGGTCGCTGGGTTTTTCCCGGCCCCGTATTTCGCGGTCGACTTCGGCCGCTTTCAGGGCGGGCGTTAGCGATGGACTGAGCAATAAATGATCGATGCGCAGGCCTGCGTCACGGCCATAGGCATTGCGGAAATAATCCCAGAAGGTGTAAATCTTTTCGTCCGGATGCATGGTGCGCAGTGCGTCGCACCAGCCTTGTGCCAGCAGCCGGTGAAAAGCCTCACGCGTCTCTGGCCGGAATAATGCATCATCCACCCAGCGCTCGGGTTTATAGACATCGCGTTCGGTCGGCATGACGTTGAAGTCACCGCAAAGTATGGTTGGCGTTCCGCTTTGGATTAATTTGTCAGCGTGAATAATCAGCCGTTCAAACCATTTAAGTTTGTAATCAAATTTGGGGCCGGGCGCGGGATTGCCATTTGGTAGATATAATCCGCCGATTAATATGCCATTGACCGTCGCTTCAATATACCGGCTTTGGAGATCTTCCGGATCGCCAGGGAGGCCGCGCCCGGTTTCTATCGGCAGTTGACCCCGGGCCAGAATGGCGACGCCATTCCAGCTCTTTTGTCCATGCCAGATGGCCTGATAACCTATGTCGTTAATCGCTGCCTCAGGGAATTTTTCCTGGGGTGCTTTTAATTCCTGAAGGCAGACGACATCCGGCTGAGTCTCTGTCAGCCATTGCAAAAGGGCAGGGAGGCGGGCGCCTATGCCGTTGATATTGAAAGTAGCGATACGCATACAGCAAGTGTACCGCGACCTGGGTTGATGCACCTCAAGCATCTCACTCCACAGTGCGTTGGCGTACGCCAGCCCCTGCATTCAAGCCAGGAATTGGCGCGTTCCCGCCAGTCTTTGGTCTGTTACAAAATCTTCGCTTGACAGTGCAGGTGTATGGGTCTACTGTATTAATCAACTAATACACAGATACAACCATCATGGCTACTCATGTTGCTTCCTTGTTTTCAATAGTGACGGGTTCATCCGATCCTATCTACCGGCAGTTAATCGAGCAGGTGCGTCGATTGATCGCGGCCGCAGTATTAAAGCCCGGTGATGTATTGCCGTCAGTGCGCGATGTGGCGCTGGCATTGGCTGTCAATCCCATGACTGTTTCCAAGGCATATAACATGATGGAGACAGAGGGATTATTAAGCCGCGCACGCGGTATCGGCATGCTGGTGGCGAACGGTAAAACATCTGCTCACCAACAGCTGGAGCGGGAAGCCTTATTAAGACCGACGCTGGAACGCGCTGCGGCGGAAGCACGGCAACTGGAATTGAATACTGAAACTGTCATGGCGCTGTTTGCGAAAATCCTGGGAGAGAGTAAATGAAATCATCCGTCGTTGAAGTGACAAATCTGCATAAAGCTTTCGGCAGCCAGCAAGTATTACAAGGCGTTAATTGGAATATTGAATCCGGCAAGGTGATTGGATTACTCGGCCGTAATGGCGCCGGTAAATCGACTTTATTGGAATGCCTGCTGGGTTTGCGTGAAGCGGATGTCGGCAGCAGCAGATTATTGGGCGAACCGGTCACTGGATTAAGCGAGGCGGCCCGCGCCAATATCGGTTATGTGCCGCAAAAATCCGAGCTGTTTGAGTGGTTGACGCCAATGCAGCTCCTGGCGTATTTCAAGGCCCTGTACCCGCGCTGGAATCACGCCAAGGTGGAGGGGCTGATGCAGCGCTGGGGTTTTGCCGGTGAATCCGCGCATAAGCAAATTAGCAAGCTTTCCGGCGGCGAGAAACAGCGCCTGTCCATCATCCGGGCGCTGGCGCATGATCCAAAATTGCTGGTCCTGGACGAACCCGTCGCCAGTCTCGACCCGGTGGGCCGCCGCGACTTCTTGCAGGAGCTGGTCAGCGATGTGATTGAGCGCGACACCACCGTGGTGTTCTCCACCCACATTTTGTCCGACCTGGAACGCGTAGCTCTGGATGTGGCATTTTTGCAAGGTGGCAAGATTGTCTTGCAAGGTGCGCTGGATGAATTGCTGGAAGGTAAAAATCTGAGTCTGGAAGACCTGTTTGTCGAGGTGACCAAATGAACGCCGTGGAAACCCAGTTGCTGTCGCAAATGCTGCTGGACCATTGCCAGGGACGCATGATGAAGCGTCTGAGCTGGGGCCTGGTGCTGTGCGCCGCTGGCGTACTCGGCGCGAGCCATTACCTGGGGGCGCCCGTGTTCGGCAATGTGCTGTTTCTGGTGCTGATCTGCGGTCTGGGTTATCTGTGGTGCGGCTCTTTCCTTAAAAGCGCGATACAGCAGAATCGGCCGGCGAACGCGGTGCTGGTGCCGGGCCTGCGTGCCAATCTGATGCGCTTGACGGCGCTGCTGTACATCGGCTGTACCCTGGCCACTGGTGCGCTGGGCTGGCTGTTGCTGGGGCATCCGGGGTATGTGCTGCTGACTGGCGGTGCTCTGGGCGTCTACAGCCTGTTTACAAGCCGCTACGCCTGGCTGAATACACTGCCGTCGTTCATCATGATTGTTATCTTTTCGATCAATAACCGCAACGTCACGATACTCGATGTCATCACCGGTCTGATGGGGGAGCCGCTGTTGACCTTCCTGGGCGTCATCGTGCTGATATGGCTGGGCTGGCTCGGGCTGCAGGCGGCTTTTCCGCAAGGCGGAGACAAGCACTGGCGTTGGCTGAGCTGCCAGGCCCGGCAGCGGGCAATGAGCCGTGGCGAACTCCTGAACAGCGAACCTGGCGGCGGTATCCGCTGGCTGGCCTGGCTGCGTGGCCCCTACAACGCCGCGCTGCGCGCTGACAGCCGCAAGGGAGCCGATCAGGGGCGCCAGATGGCGCATACGCTGGGAACGACGGCGCATGATGGCGTGACCATCGCCTATGTCCTCATCAGTGCCGTGGTGATGGCGATGTTTGCCCACCACTGGGCGGCTTCGAAAGATCCGGTCTTCATGCTGGTGATTTGCATGACCATGCAAGGTGTGCTGATGCAGAGCGCGCTGATGTACATCAGCAGCATCATCAGCCGTGCTGGCCGTTACGGGACTGAGCAGAGTCTGTATCTGTTGACGCCGGCCGCGCCGGCTCTGGCAGGGTGCAACCGTAGTTTGATGCGGACCTTGCTGTTCCGTACGCTGCGCTTGTGGTTGTTGTGCTCGCTCGGGATTGTGGCCATCGATATCGCCGCGCAAGGCAAGCTGGAAGTGCGTGGCACGACCTATCTGCTGGCCATGATGATGCTGCCGCTGACCGGACTGGTGCTGCGCAATTACGCTACCACGCAGCGCCAGTCCACCGACTGGCTGGCAATTATCGGCACGACGACGATGATTTTGCTGTACGTCGCCCTGGCCTTGTTCGCGCAAGATCATCCGGGATTGCCGCTGTTCTGGGTGGGTAGTGCTGTGGGCATCGCGGCGCTGGTTGGCCTGCGTCTGCGCTGGCAGCATGTGATGCAGTTGCCGCCGGTGTTGCCGGTGGGCCGTCTCGTGGCTTAATTGGTTTGCAGGACCAGGCCCAGCGTGACGACCGGTTCGCTGGCGCCACGCGTGATGCGGTTGCCCCAGGTGGCGTCGATTTGCAGATGGTCCGGTATCAGCGCATGCGCGATGCCGAACTGGTAGCGGGCGCCGTTGCGCTGCTGGCCGAAAACTTCGGCGCTCAGCGTGTTGCGCTCATCGAGCTTGAACGCGGCGCCGGCGCCCCAGGTGGCATTGACCTTGTGCGTTGCGTGTCCGCGTTGCACGCCGGCGTTCAGGTGCAGCAGCACACCATCGTCCAGCAGCGAGAAGCTGAGCGGCACGTTGGCCGAGAGATCGCCGTCCAGCCCACGGCCGGCGCGGAACTGATGGGCCAGCACCAGGCCTAGCCCCCAGCCGCCCGCCTCCAATGGCTTGAACACGGTCTTGGCCTGTAAGCGGCCATAGTGGGTGGTGCGCTTGTCCTCTTCCGACCAGGCGCCGCCGGCGGCGAGTTCCCAGCTGCCGCCGACATTGCAGGCCGGCGTGGCCCAGTACTGTTCAAGCTGATCTGCGCGCAGCGCGTAAGTCTCCAGCTGGCACTGGCCGGGCGCGACGATGGCGGCGTCATCCACCGTCATCGGGCGGCCGGCGTGAGTGGGCTGGGAGATAACAGCCAGCGCGCAGGCGCCAGCCACACCAGCCGCTGTGCGCGGCCGGAGCAGGATGTTCAGCAAGGTCATCGGGTCGGCAGTTGTTCTTGTATGGCTGCTACTGTAGCGTCCCCAGATGAAACGGTGATGACAGCATTACTTGGCTGCGGTGGCCAGCGGCTTGCCTTTGTCCACCACATACACGCCCACCAGCTTCATCGGTCCCTTGCCGGTATTGACGGCATCGTGGATGGTGCCCGCCGGGATGACGAAGGAATCGCCTGCCTTCAGGCGGCGCGGGTCTTCGCCTTCGATGAGCAGCTCGCCTTCGCCTTCCAGCACATAGCTGATTTCATCGCCGGGATGGGAGTGGCGTCCCGCCGCAACGCCCGCATCCAGCTCCACCCTGGCGACGACCGCCTCGCGGCCGGGGATGGAGACATCGGCTTTCTGGATCACGGTACGGCGGATGCCGCCCGTTTGCGCCAGTGCGCTACCGGCGACGAGAAGCAGCAGGACAAGCTTGAGCAGTTTCATGGCGCATCCCTTCTGGTGGTTAGTTCTGCGTGCGGCGGCCCAGCCATAAAGCGTCGGCAATCGCGCCTGCCCAGCAAAGCAGGCAGACCAGCGACGCCAGATTGGTGAGCGGGTTGTCGATCCCGGAAGCGTGTATGCGTTCGGTGATGGCGATGGGATCGAAAGGCAGCTTACCGCTGTTGAGCTCGGCCAGCAACTGGTCGGTCAGGCGCAGCACGCTGCCTATCAGGTAGAACACGGCCACAACGGCCGGCGCCAGGAACAGCAGGCCGCGCTTGCCGCGCCGTGGCTGCAAGGCCAGATGGCCCAGGCCGGGAAAGATCAGCGCCGATATCAAGGCTGCCTTGGTCGATGCTTGCATATTGCTCCTGTTGTTACTTTGTGTCAGTTGACCAAGCGCAAGATTGCGCCTTAGCGGCCAGCGTAGATTACAACATCTTTGCAGCCAGGGGGAATCATGCGTGCTTGGATCGTCAGTGTGATGGTGTGCTGTGCAGCGCAAGCGGCGCCCGGCGAGAAGGATGCGATGGCGCTGGCCGAGAAGGGCGCGCAATTCGTGCGCGCGCATGGCAAGGCAGAGATGATCGCGCGGATTAACAGCCGCGACCCGGAGTTCAACCAGGGCGCGCTGTATCTGGCGATGCGCGATCTGAACGGCATCACGGTGGCCCATCCGACCACGGCGCTGATCGGCAAGAACCTGCTGGAAGTGCCCGACGCGGACGGCAAGTTGTTCCGCCAGGAGATGCTGGCGCTGGCCCGCGGCCCGGGCCGTGGCTGGGTCGATTACAAGTTCCGCAATCCGGAGTCGGGCAAGGTCGAGGCCAAGCGCACCTATGTGCTGCGGGTGGAGGACATTGCGCTGGAAGCCGGGATCTACAAGCATTGAGCGGCCGTGCAGACTATGCTGAGCAAACTGAAAATCGGTCCCAAGCTGCTGCTGGCGCCAGGCGTGGTGCTGATCCTGTTGATCGTGCTGTCAACCGGCGCCTATCTGGGCCTGCTGCGCCAGAACCAGTCGCTGGACAATATGGTGCAGCAGCGCGCCGTGCGTTTGAAAGCAGCGGCCGACCTGGTGGCGGGCGCGCACAAGGCGCATACCGAAATTTACCAGCTGCTCACGTGGATCAACGCCAGTTTTTCCACGCCGCGTGTGGATGCGCTGGTGCGCGACCTTCATCTGCGCCATGCGGGACTGGACCGCCAGTTCGCGCAGCTGGAGATGGCCACCCAGTCCGATCCCGCCGAACGCCGCTTCGTGGCGCAATCGCAAGCAGCGCACACGCTGTATGTGAAGGCAATGGAGGATGTGATCGAGCTGGCGATGGTCGATCAATCGATGGCTGCCAACGCCATGTCCAAGGCCGAGCGGGCGTTTGACGTGGTGGCGCAGCGGCTGGAAGAACTGTCGCGGCTGGAGCAGTCCCTGAGCGAACGCGCCTACGCGGATGCGGAGATGGATTTCCGCATCCTGTCGACCTGGATGCCGATTGTGGTGGCGCTGTCGATTGCCTTGTCGCTGCTGGTGACGATGGCGGTGCGTAACGCCATGCTCAAAGAAGTGCGCGAGATCGGTGCGGCGGCGGTGGATCTGGCCGAGGGCAACCTGACCGTCCGCCAGCGCGTGTATGGCCGTGATGAAATCGCCGAAACCTCGCGCGCGCTCGACACCAGCATCCGTAATCTGAACACCACGCTGAAAACCATCCTGGCGTCGGCGCAGTCGATTGACCATGCCTCGCGCGAGATCGCCCAGGGCAACTCGGTGCTGACGCGCCGCACCCGCACGCAAGCTGGTTCGCTGGAGGACGCTGATGCAGCGATGCAGCTGATGAGCGGTCAGCTGGCGCAGACCGCATCGCATGCCGAACTGGCGGGCCAGCTGGCACACTGCGCCAACAGCTTCGCTGCGCGTGGCGGCAGCGTGGTGCAGCGGCTGGTGGTGACCATGGCATCGATACGCGGCAGTTCGCGTCGGGTGGTGGAAGTCGTCGGCGTGATCGATGGCCTGGCGGTGCAGACGCATATGCTGGCCCTGAGCGCGGCGGTGGAAGCGGCGCGCGCGGGGGAACATGGCCATGGACTTGCCGTGGTCGCGGGCGAAGTGCGCTCGCTGGCGCAACGTTCGGCGTCGGCAGCGCAGGAGATCAAGGCGTTGATGAGCGAGTCGGCGGTGGCTATCGATAGCGGCACGCGCTCGGTGGAGGAGGCGGGCGACAATATGGCGGAAATCGTGGCCACCGTGCGGCAGGTGGGCGAGATCATCGGTCAGATCGGCGCAAGCAGCGGCGAGCAGACGCAAGGTGTGCTGGGCATGCAGCAGGCCATCGTCAGCATGGACCAGATCACCCAGCAGAACCTGGCGCTGGTCCAGCAAGCCGCCGCCGCCGCGAGCAGCCTGCAACGGCAGGCCGCTTATCTGTCCGAAGCCGTCGCCATCTTCAAACTGGACGAAGGCGCCGAGCCGCCCGACACCAGCCGCCCCGCCGGCAGTCCCCGCGTGGTGCGCCTGCGGCTGGCCTCCGTGCGTACCTAAGCGGTGGCAGCGCGCCAGCGGTCGCCGGTTTTCTGGATGTAGTGGGCGTAGAAGTAACCCCATGGCATGGCGAGCGGGATGATGATGGCGACCGAGCATTCGATCAAGGTGCCCATGGTGGCTTCATCCATGGTGCCGCTTTGCCACGCGGGCAGGGCGACGATCAGCAGCCAGATGGTTTTCCAGGTCAGTTCCCACATCAGCACCGGCAGCATTTGCAGCGGGTAGCGGATGCCGATGACGCACAGCAGACTAAAGGCCGCCAGCATGCATTTGACCACGCCTTGCGACAGGCCCCACGGCTCGGCGTGATGCAGCACGCTTGGCCATACCACCAGCGCCAGACCCAGCGCGATAATCAGATAGACAGCTCTCAGCGAATACAGGCGAAACAGCGATACGTGTGGCATGGTCAGGCTCCTCTGGTTGATGTTTATATTATTCGACTTCTTTCAGGACTTTCTCGATGCTGGCCACACGGGCCTTGAGGTCTGCCAGTGCGGCTGCGGTTTCTGCTTGCGCGGCGACGGCTTTCTCCGCCAGTTCGCGGTAGGATTCCTCGTTGTCGTAGCGGATGCGCGCCTGCTTCATGGCGGCCAGGTAGCGCATGCCGAAGATCAGCAGCACGGTCGCCAGCGGCAGGCCGATCGTCAAAAGGTAGATATGTTCAGACATGATGACCTTCAGTTCTCAGAGTTGTTAGACAGGGTTTTCGCTGCCGCCGCGATCATCTCCGGGGTCAGCTCGATGCCGAAATCGGCCACTTCAAAGTAATTCAGCGCCTTGCCGTCGTCCGACAGCTCCATCTGACTCGTGACCAGGCCAGCCTCCTCCAGCTTCTGCAAATGCAGGTGCAGCAAGGGACGGCTCAGATTCAGCTCACGGGCCAGCTGGCTGACGTAGTTGCGGCCACCCGTGGACAGCGCCGCCACCACCCGCAAGCGGTGTGGGTTCGACAGCGCCGCCAGCGTCGCCAGCAATCGATCACCAGTGAGATGTTTTGATTTCATGTGTAAAGAATATCTGACAGGTGTAAGCGAGTCAAACACTTTTTGATAAAAATAAAATAAAAAAAACCCGGCACATGGCCGGGCTTTGGGGCTAGTGGAGGCTAGCTTATTCGTAGTCGCTCATCGGCGCGCAGCCGCAGAACAGGTTACGGTCGCCGTAGACGTTGTCCGCACGGCCGACTGGCGGCCAGTACTTTTGCTTGCGCAGCGATGGCACCGGGTAGGCCGCCACTTCACGCGAGTACTTGCGGTCCCAGACATCGGCAGTCAGCACTTCCGCAGTGTGCGGTGCGAACTTGAGCGGGTTATCCAGCTTGTCGAATTCGCCGCTTTCCACTTTGGCGATCTCGCCGCGAATCGCGATCATGGCGTCGATGAAGCGGTCCATCTCGACCTTCGATTCCGACTCGGTCGGCTCGATCATCAGCGTGCCCGGTACCGGGAACGACATGGTCGGTGCGTGGAAGCCGAAGTCCATCAGGCGCTTGGCCACGTCTTCGTTCGAGATGCCGGTGACATCCTGCAGCGGACGCAGGTCGATGATGCACTCGTGCGCCACCAGGCCATCGTGGCCCGCGTACAGCACAGGGAAGTGCGGCGACAGGCGGCGCGCGATGTAGTTGGCGTTCAGGATTGCGGTTTCGGTTGCTGCGGTCAGGCCTTCCGCGCCCATCATGGCAATGTACATCCACGAGATAGGCAGGATCGACGCCGAGCCGTATGGTGCGGCCGATACCGAACCGATGCCGGCGTCGTCGCGGATATAGCCGGTCGAACGCTGGTTCGGCAGGAACTTGGCCAAGTGCGCGCCAACGCCGATCGGACCAACGCCTGGACCGCCGCCGCCGTGCGGGATGCAGAAGGTTTTGTGCAGGTTCAGGTGCGAGACGTCGCCGCCGAACGCGCCCGGTGCAGCTACGCCGACCAGTGCATTCATGTTGGCTCCGTCAACGTAGACCTGGCCGCCGTGGCTGTGGATGATCTCGCACAGTTCACGGATGCCTTCTTCGAACACGCCGTGGGTCGAAGGGTAGGTGACCATGACGCAGGCCAGGTTCTTCGAGTGCTGTTCCGCCTTGGCTTTCAGGTCCGCCAGGTCCACGTTGCCGTTGGCGTCGCAGGCGGTAACCACCACCTGCATGCCAACCATCGAAGCCGATGCCGGATTGGTGCCGTGCGCCGACGATGGAATCAGGCAGATGTTGCGGTGGCCTTCGCCACGCGACTGGTGGTAAGCCTGGATCACCAGCAGGCCGGCGTATTCGCCTTGCGAACCAGCGTTAGGCTGCAGGGAAATGGCGGCGTAGCCGGTGACAGCGCACAGCATCTCTTCCAGCGAGGAGATCATCTCGCGGTAGCCCACGGTTTGCGCTTCCGGCGCGAACGGGTGGATGGTCGAGAATTCCGGCCAGGTGACTGGAATCATTTCGCTGGTGGCGTTCAGCTTCATGGTGCACGAACCCAGCGGGATCATGGTGCGGTCCAGCGCCAGGTCCTTGTCGGCCAGCGAGCGCAGGTAGCGCAGCATCTCGGTTTCCGAGTGGTAGCGGTTGAATACCGGGTGGCTCAGGTACGCGGAAGTACGGGCCAGCGCATCCGGGAACGAACGCTCGACAGCAGCTTCCACGGTGTCGAAGTCCGGGCCGTGGGCAGGGCCGCCGACCGGGTGCGAGAACACGGTCCACAGCAGCGCGATGTCTTCGCGGGTGGTGGTTTCGTCCAGCGATACGCCGACGTGGGTGGCGTCGATCACGCGCAGGTTGACGCCATGCGAGTGGGCCGATGCGTGCAGCTGTTCGGCGTTTTTCACCGACACGGTCAGGGTATCGAACCAGCTGTCGTTGGTGATGGTATAGCCCAGGGTCTTCAGGTTCGACGCCAGCACGCCGGTCAGGCGGTGCACGCGCTTGGCGATCTGCTGCAGGCCTTTCGGGCCGTGGTAGACGGCATACATCGACGCCATCACTGCCAGCAGTACCTGTGCGGTGCAGATATTGGAGGTGGCTTTTTCGCGGCGGATGTGCTGCTCGCGGGTTTGCAGGGCCAGGCGGTAAGCCTTGTTGCCTTGCGCGTCGATGGTCACGCCTACCAGGCGGCCTGGCATCGAGCGTTTGAATTCGTCGCGGGTCGCCATGTAGCCGGCGTGCGGGCCGCCAAAGCCCAGCGGTACGCCGAAGCGTTGCGAGTTACCGACCACCACGTCCGCACCCCATTCGCCCGGTGGCGTCAGCATGGTCAGCGCCAGCAGGTCGGCGGCGGCAACCACCATCGCGCCCTTGGCCTTGATGGCTTCCACGTCGGCCTTGTAGTCGCGCACATTGCCGTTCACACCTGGATATTGCAGCAGCACGCCGAAGCAGTCGCCCACCGCAGCCAGTTCGGCCGGATGGAATACCTTGACGTCGATTTCCAGCGGCTTGGCGCGGGTCTGCACCACTTCCAGGGTCTGTGGCAGCACGTCGTCGGCAACGTAGAACACGTTCGATTTCGATTTGCTCACGCGCTGGATCAGCGTCATGGCTTCCGCAGCAGCGGTGCCTTCGTCCAGCATCGACGCGTTGGCGATGCCCATGCCGGTCAGGTCGGTGATGGTCTGCTGGAAGTTCAGGATGGCTTCCAGTCGGCCTTGCGAGATCTCTGGCTGGTACGGGGTGTACGCGGTGTACCAGGCCGGGTTTTCAAAAATGTTACGCAGGACGACGTTAGGCGTCAGCGTGTTGTAGTAGCCCTGGCCGATCAGCGACTTGAGCACCTTGTTTTTCGACGCGATTTTTTTCAGCTTGTTCAGCGCTTCGTTTTCCGGCATCGGCTGCGCGTAAGCGCCCAGCGGCAGGTCGGCCTTGTTGCGGATATTGGCAGGCACGATGGCGTCGATCAGGGCTGCGCGCGTGGCGTAGCCGAGTACCGACAGCATTTCCTGCTGTTCGGCGGCGTCAGGGCCGATGTGACGGGCGATGAAGGCGTCGCGCGCTTCGAGTTGGGTCAGGCTGGTGCGGGTCATGATTTGTCAGGGCTAACGAGAGAGGGGAAAACAAAAAAGGCCAGCGCAAGGCTGGCCTGGTGGCGTGGATTAGCCGCCGATGTTGTTGCCGTAGGCAGCTGCGTCCAGCAGGCCGTTGATCGCGGCAGCATCGGCTGGCTTGATCTTGAACAGCCAGTTGGCGTAAGCGTCTTCGTTGATCGATTCCGGTGCGTCGACCACGGCGTCGTTCACGGCCACGACTTCGCCTGCGATTGGCGCGTAGATGTCGCTGGCGGCTTTGACCGATTCCACGACAGCGGCGTCGTCGCCGGCGGCGTAGGTGGTGCCGACTTTTGGCAGCTCGACGAAGACGATATCGCCCAGTGCGTCCTGCGCGTACTCGGTGATGCCAACGGTGACAGTGCCGTCGGCTTCAGCGCGTACCCACTCGTGGGATTCGGTGTACTTCAGGTCTGCAGGAATGTTCATGTAAGGCTCCAAGGATCGAGAGGTGAAATATGTTGATTTATACGGCCAGGATTTTGCCGTTGCGTACGAACGGCAATTTAACCACAGACGCGGCCAGTTTCTTGTCGCGGATTTCGACGTGGACGGTGTCGCCGACGTTGACGCCATTCGGCACGCGCGCCAGCGCAATCGCCTGCTGCATGGTCGGGCTGAAGGTGCCGCTGGTGATTTCGCCGGTGGCGTCGGTGCCCGCCACCACCACTTTCTGGTGGGCGCGCAGCACGCCGCCTTTTTCGCGCAGGATCAGGCCCACGAACTGGGCGTTCTGGCCCATGGCTTGCAGGGCTGCCTTGCCGATGAAGTCGCGCTCGGAGACCAGGTCGATGGTCCATGCCAGGCCGGCGTCCAGCGGGTTCACGGTTTCGTCCATGTCCTGGCCGTACAGGTTCATGCCGGCTTCCAGGCGCAGCGTGTCGCGCGCGCCCAGGCCTGCCGGTTTGACGCCGGCGGCGACCAGCGCGTTCCACAGGTGCTCGGCCTGTTCAGCGGCGACGCCGATTTCGAAACCATCTTCACCGGTATAGCCGGTGCGGGCGATCATCGCTTCGCCGAAGGTGGCGCTCTGTGCGAAGGCCACGTTGAACGGCTTCATGTCCGCCGTGCCTTCTTTCGATTCAGGGATCACTTGCCATACCTTGGCGCGGGCGTTAGGGCCTTGCACGGCGATCAGCGCCATGGCATTGTCGCCGTCGCGGCGCTGGGTGATGGTCAGGCCGCTGCCGGTGGCCTGGTTATGCGCCTGCATCCAGGCCACGTCTTTTTCTGCGGTGCCGGCGTTGACCACCAGGCGGAACCAGCTCTCGTTGATGAAGTAGACGATCAGGTCATCGATCACGAAGCCTTGTGGGTTCAGCATGCAGGAGTAGAGCGCCTTGCCCGATACCTGCAGCTTGTCGACGTTGTTGGCCAGCAGGCCGCGCAGGAAGGTGCGCACATTGTCGCCCTTGATGTCGACCACGCACATATGGGCCACGTCGAACATGCCGACGTCGGTACGCACGGCGTTGTGCTCTTCGATTTGGGAACCGTAGTTGACTGGCATATCCCAGCCGCCGAAATCGACCATGCGGGCGCCGGCAGCGCGGTGTGCGTTATTGAGGGGAGTAGCTTTGAGCGTCATGGTACGGTCCAAACGAAAAGGGGTTAACAGGGAATGACGATGATTCCATCATGTTGCAACCCCTCTGTCCTTGGTACCTGAGAGATAGCGGAACGGGGGATGTCCTCGTTTTCCGCACGCCCCTTCGGTGGATTGCTGCTGCAATCTCTCTCCAGAGTTTGAGCCACGTTTTTTATGGCCCCTTGACCGGTCCTTTTGCCTGAGAGTTTTTGGGTAGTGCCCCTTCGGCGGCAACGCTGGTTTGCCCTCTCCCGATCAAGACTCGAGAATATATGCCAGAAGGGCATGAAAGTCAATCTTGGCGCCTTGCGCACGAATGAAGCGGGGAAAACGGTAAAAACGACAATTTGCTAGAATTAATCACACTAATTGAGAGCCCACCGATGAGCCAAGACCAAACTACTTACGAGGGACATGCGTGGTTCACGTTGTCCGGTGATGTGAACAGCGACATGGTGCGCCGCGTGTTTGACGCGGTTGCCGACATGAGCGAAGACCGTATCACGACCGCCCATATCCTGATCCAGTCCAACGGCGGCTATGTCAGCGATGGCATCTGCCTGTACAACTACCTGAGCAAGCTGCCGATCAAGATCGTCACCTACAACGCCGGCGCCGTGGCGTCGATTGCCGTGATCCTGTTCCTGGCCGGGGCCGAGCGCTATGCCAGCGACACCGCGCGCTTCATGGTGCACAAGTCGCATGCCAGCGCGCCGCATGGCGCCCGTCCTGACGCGCTGCGCATTATCGTGGAAGGCCTGCAGGCCGACGATGCGCGCACCGAGCAAATCCTGCGCAGCCATGTTCAGCTCAGTGATGAGCACTGGCGCGTGCATGAGTATTCGGACCTGCACCTGACGGCGGCGGAAGCGCTCAAGGTCGATCTGGTGAATGGGGTGGAGGACTTTGTGCCGCCAGCCGGCCAACGCATCACCAATATCTGAAAACAAATGCGGCGCCACCAGGCGCCGCATGCACCGCCGAATGTCTACTTAGCGGTTGCCGGCCTTGTTGCCGTCATTTTTGTGGCTTTGACGGCCAGCTTCCACATGCTGCTCATGGGTGCCGCCCTGGGTGCCGGTACGCGAGCCGCTGGACGAACCGGCGTTGCCCGATTGCTTGTTGCTGCCCTGGTTGGAGCCTTGCTTGCTGCCGCTGCCACTATTGCTGTTGCTGTTGCCTTTTTGATTCGCGTTCATTTTGATTCCTTTACGAAAGTTAAAGAACGCCAGAAACGATTTAACGTTTCTGGTGACGCCATGATGCGTTTTCAGCAGCAGTCCAGCTATCGGAATACCCCCTGGTGGCGTGTAGGAGCATGGCTTGTCGGCCGGCGTTGCGGGAACTCGGCAAAATACACCAAAAATTGCACATACTTGGTTTTCATCCATTGCTTTATGGAAATGCAATGTGAGAATGTGAGGGTACGCCTGACCTGACTCCGCAAGGCCGCCATGACTGCAACGCCGACAACCGCCGCACCGCTGACCACGCCCAAGACGGTGTCGCCGCGGCATGCCTTGCTGGAGGAGTTGATCGGCATCGCCGTCAAGCATGCGGGCGACCAGTACCTGGACCTGGCCAACAAGCTGGCCGGCGCGCTGATCGACGCCACGGACGGCGACGCGCGGCTGATACAGCAGCGCCTCCGCGCCGGTAATCAGCTACGCAACCGCAACTATGCGTTCCTGCATCTGGCCACCACTGCGCTGGAAAAAGCGTTGCGGCGCGAGATCGCCGAGCTGGCGCCAGGCGTCAAAGGCAAGGCGCGCGCCGCCGCCGGGCCACTGTCGCTGGTGTCGCTGGAAGAGATGGATAGCAAGGTGGCCATGAGCGGCGTCAGCAAGCCATTTGAAGCGCTGTATGCGGATGCGCTGCAGACGCTCAACGTGCGGCTGGCGTTTCTGCTGGACCGCGAGATCCTGCGCGTCAACCAGAACCCGTTCCGGCCGGAGGTATTCCTCACCGCCTTGCAGCAGGCGTGGAGCGAGTTCGATACGGAAGAGGAGGCGGCCGGGTTGCTGCAGCCGCTGCTCAAGCCCGGCATGTTTATCGAGATCGGCCCGATGCTGGCGGCGCTGAGCCTGGCCTTGCAGACCAAGGGCGTGCTGCCGGGACCGGTGGAGGGCTACCAGCGCCGCAAATCGGATGGCGCGGCATCGCCTGCCGCCAGGTCGCGCACCAATCAGGCGGCGCTGGCGCAGCAGTTGCGCCAGTTCTTTGCTGCCAGTGATGTGGCGGGATCGGCGGCCGGGCAGATTGTCGACGGCATCGCCAGCGGCATGCTGCAGGGTGCGGACTTGACGATCCCGGATTTGCCCGCGTCCGCGCTGACCGCGGACAGCCACTGGAAGCCGAATGCGGTAACTCGCGCAACCGCTGTGACGCCAGCCGGCGCCTGGGCGCAGGGACCGGCGCAGGGCTTCCATACTGGCGCGGCGACCAATGAAGAGGTTCAGCGGCAGTCGCAGATCGGCGCCAGGCAGCCTTTGTTGTCCTATCTGGCGGACCTGCAAAAAGCGGCGCCGGCGCCAGGCCCGGGCAATGTGTTCTACCTGCCCAGTCTGAAGCAAAGCATGCCGCAGGGGAGCTTGTCGCGCACCGACGAGAGCACCATTGATCTGCTGTCGGCCGTGTTTGATACCGTGTTCCGCGACCAGAGCATTTCGCCGGAAATCCGCGAGCTCATACGCTTCCTCCAGGTCCCTGTGTTGAAGGCAGCGCTGGTGGACAAGAACTTCTTCTTCCAGGAAGCGCATCCGGCCCGCCGCCTGCTGGAGCTGTTGTCGCGCATGGGCTGGGAGCAGCGCAAAGGCCCGGATGATCCGCTGTTCCAGGCCATGCAGCGCAGTGTTGACCGCGTGGGCCGCGATTACGACCACGAACTGTCGGTGTTCACCGAAGCCGTCAACGAGCTGGAAGCGCAGATTCAGGCCGAAGAAAAGGCCGCTGCCGCCGCGATAGCCGCGCCCATCGCGGCCGCGCTCAAGCAGGAAAAAATGGCGGAGTCGAACAAGCTGGCCAAAAACGCGGTGGCGCTGCGGATCGGTACGGGCGAAGTGATCGCCGTGGTGGAAGCCTTCCTCGAGCAGCGCTGGAGCGCCGTGCTGACCATCGCCTACAGCATTGAGGACGACAAGCCGGGCGCCGTCAACAACGCCACCCGCACCATGGATGACCTGATCTGGAGCGTGCGTCCCAAGATCAAGCCGGAGGAACGCAAGCAGCTCATCGCCAAATTGCCCGGCCTGCTCGCGACGCTTAATAAATGGCTGGATGTGATCAAGTGGCAGGATGCCGACCGGTTGCAGTTCTTTGCCGAACTGGCCGAGTGTCACGCGTCCATCGTTCGGGCGCCGCTGGAGCTCTCGCCCGAACGCCAGGTGGAGATTGCCATGCAGGTCGCGCGGCAGGCGGCCGAGCGCCGGCTGGCACTGCAGGCCAAGGCGGAAGCGGAAGTGCAGGCACTTAGCGAACAGGCGCCCGACCCCGGCGCTGAAGACGCCATCGTCGAAGTCGATGGCCTGGTACGCGGCATGTGGCTGGAATTCGCGCAGGACGATGGCAGTCAGCGCAAGGTCAAACTGGCGTGGATCAGTCCACGCCGAACGCTGTACATCTTCTCGACCGCCGCGCGGCAGGAGGCGTTCTCCATGTCCGGCGACGAGCTGGCCAGGCGCTTTGGCGAAGGCCGCGCGCAGGTGCTGCGTGCGGACGGCGTGGTGGCGGTGGCGCTGTCCCAGGCGCTGTCGCGCGGCGCCGGCAACGATCCGGACATGGCCGCCGTCGGCTAAGCCGCGGATTGAGCCGCGTCTAGCGCACCGTCAGCAGTGCGCCACCCATCCCGATAAACACCAGTGCGCCGCTGCGGCCGGCCAGGCGGCGGCGCTTGGCGCTGCTGGCGATATTGCGCTTCAACCAGGATGCGCAGTTCACGTAGAAGAAGTGCGACAGCAGCGTGCAGGCAGTGAAGGTGGCGGTCAGCAGCAGGAAGCGCAGCGGATCGATGTGGTCCGGCGGCATAAACTGCGGGAAGATCGCGGTGAAGAACAGGATCGCTTTGGGATTGCTGACCGCCACCAGCAGCCCGGCGCGGAAGGTGCTCAGGCGGCTTTCCTCCGCCGCTGGCTGCAGCGCCTGCGCTGCGCTCTGCTGGCCGGCGCTGCGCCACAGGCGGATGCCCAGATACACCAGATACGCGGCGCCGGCCAGCTTGAGCAGCCCGAACGCCAGCGCGGACGCCTTCAGCACCAATCCCAGTCCCGTCACCGCCGTCGTCGCAACGATGAACACGCCCAGCGCATTGCCGGCCGAGCTGTAAAACGCACGCCGCGCACCCTGGCTCGACGCGGTGGAGATCGCCATTAGCACGCCTGGACCAGGACTAAAAGCGGCAGCCATTGAAACGGACAGGAATAGCAGCCAGGTCGAAAAGCTCATCTTGTACTCCAGAAAGTAAAGACTCAGTATGGTTTTAAACCAGTCAACGATAAATACTTTAATATTTACAATATCTTTAACTGGTAATTCATAATCATGGACAGGCTGCGTAGCATGGAGGTGTTTGTCGGCGTCGTGGAAGCGGGCAGTTTTACGGCGGCGGCCAGGGCGTTTGAGATGTCGGTGGTCATGGTGGGCAAGCATATTGCCGACCTGGAGCAGCGCCTCGGCGCGCGGCTGCTGAACCGCACCACGCGCCGTCAGAGCCTGACCGAAATCGGCGAGCAGTATTGCGAGCAATGCCGCCAGATACTGGCCCACGTGCAGAGTGCGGAATCGGGCGCACTGGCGATGCGCAGCAGTGCGCGCGGCAACTTGCGTATCAGTGCGCCCGTGGCGTTTGGCAGCGCCTTGCTGGCGCCGCTGTTGCCGGCCTATATGGCGGCGCATCCAGAGGTCAGCGTGGACCTGGATCTCAGCGAGCGCATTTCCGATCTGGTGGAGGAGGGGCTGGATGCCGCCATCCGCATCGGCCGGCTCGATGACTCGACATTGACCGCGCGCCCGCTCAAGCCATATGGCATGGTGATCTGCGGCGCGCCAGCCTACCTGGCACGGTGCGGCACGCCGGCCACGCCTGCCGATCTGGCGCAGCACCAGTGTCTGGACTTTCTGCATTGGCGCCGTGTGGTGCGCTGGCGCCTGGGACAGCCGGATGGCGCGCTGCCATCGCCGCAGCCGAGCCGCTTCCGCTCGAATAACGGCCAGGCGGTCAAGCAGATGGCCCTGAATGGCTTTGGTCTGGCGATGCTGCCCGAAATCGTCGTGGCTGAAGAAATCGCCCAGGGCCGGCTGGTGCCGCTGCTGTGCGACTACATGCCTCCGCTGCGGCCCTTGCATCTGATTTATCCGCGCGGTCGGCAGACCACGCCCAAGCTCAGCACCTTTGTCGATTTCGTGGTGGAGAACTTCGGCCTGGCGTGATCACGGCGTACCGTTGGCGCCGTGCTGGACGTAGCCAGGGCGTTCCATCAGGCGCTGCGACCAGGCCTGCAGCGCGGGCAGCGCCGGCCGCGCGACAGGGGTGGACAGCCAGCGATTGAGCGATAGTCCGAGGACGATATCGGCCAGCGTAAAGGCGTCGCCGCACACGTAGGCGCCGGTAGCGGCAAGCTGCTGATCCAGCAGGGCCATCAGCCGGTTCCAGGTGTTGGTGCTGCTGGCGATCATGGCCGGATCCTGGTGCTCGGCGCTGCCGCGAATTAACGCCATGAAGGGATAGCGCCAGGCGTTGTTCAGTTCCGTGGCTTGCCAGTCCATCCATTTCTCCACTTGGGCGCGCGCCATGGGCTCAACCGGCAGCAGGTCCGTGCGGCCGTGCTTGCCCGCCAGGTAGCGGCAAATGGTGTTGGATTCCCATAGTGCCTGGCCGTTATCGATAACGACCGGCACCAGGCCGTTGGGATTCAGGCCCAGGAATTCCGGCGTGCCGGTCGGCTGGAAGCCGCCGCCGTACTGTTCCAGTTGGTAGGCCTGGCCGGTTTCAGCGCAAGTCCACAGCACCTTGCGCACATTGATTGAGGTCGATTTTCCAAGTAGGGTCAGCATGCGGGCAGTATGCCACGGCTTGGCCGATCAGGTCGCATTGCCCTCAGGTAATGCTTCGCTATAATGCTTGCGTATGTGGTCTAATAGATGGTGCGGTGCAAAATAAGGAGCAGTATGTATTTTTGGTGGCATTGGTTAAGTGTAATAGGTAGTCTTGCGGTGACCGGCCCGATCGGCGTCGCCATCGTGGTCTGGCTGCTGGCTGGCAAGTCCTGGCGCCTGACCGCCATCTGGGCGCTGCTGTTTGGTACCGGCATGGCGCTGGTCGTCATTACCAAAATGGCCTTTATCGGTTGGGGTGTCGGGGTTGCGTCGGTTGAGTTTGCCGGCTTTAGCGGTCATGCGATGCGCGCTGCCGCAGTCTTTCCGGTGGCCGGCTATCTGGTGACCCGGTCCTCGCCAGTGTGGGCACGCCAGCTGGGTACATTGGCGGGCGTGCTGCTTGCCGTCCTGATCGCCATTTCGCGCGTGTATGTGCAAGCGCACTCGACATCCGAGTCCGTCACGGGTTGCCTGCTTGGCCTGCTGGTGGCTGCAGTCTTCATCTGGTATGCCAGCACCGAGCACCACATGGCCTTGAGCCGCGTGCTGGTGGTGCTGTGTATTCCCGTGCTGCTGGTGGCGCCGACCGTTGAGCCGATTCCGGCCGAACAATGGATCACGCAGGCCGCATTGTATCTGTCCGGCCGCGACCAGCCCTTCACCCGGCAGATGTGGCACAACCCGCAGCAACAGCTGACGCAGCAGCACTGAGGGCCGTGCAACGTTGCACGCTTTCCGGCCTGATATGATGCGCAAAATGGTATTATTGTGAAATTTTACAGCCCACACACCAGATAACAACGTGCGTCTTTCTTCCATCAAATTGTCGGGATTTAAGTCTTTCGTTGATCCCACCAATTTTCAGGTGCCGGGTCAGCTGGTTGGCGTCGTAGGTCCCAACGGTTGCGGCAAATCGAACATTATCGATGCCGTGCGCTGGGTGCTGGGCGAATCAAAAGCGTCGGAGCTGCGTGGCGAATCCATGCAGGACGTGATCTTCAACGGCTCGACCAACCGCAAGCCGGCTGGCCGCGCATCGGTGGAGCTGGTGTTCGATAACCATGCGGGCAAGGCAGCGGGCCAGTGGGGCCAGTACGCCGAGATCGCCGTCAAGCGCACGCTGACGCGCGATGGCACCTCCACCTACTACATCAACGGCCAGCCGGTGCGGCGCCGTGATATCCAGGACATCTTCCTTGGCACCGGCCTGGGGCCGCGCGCTTACGCGATTATCGGCCAGGGCATGATTTCGCGGATTATCGAATCGCGTCCTGAAGAACTGCGCGTATTCCTGGAGGAGGCGGCCGGCGTTTCGAAGTACAAGGAACGCCGCCGCGAAACAGAAAACCGTCTGCACGACACGCGCGAGAATCTGCTGCGCGTGGAAGACATCCTGCGCGAGCTGAATGCCAACCTGGAAAAACTGGAAGGCCAGGCCGCCGTCGCCACCAAATTCCATCAGCTGCAGGCAGACCAGGAAGAGAAGCAAAAGCTGCTTTGGCTGCTGCGCAAGGTCGAGGCGGAGAACGAGCAAAAGAAGTATTTCCGCGAAGTCGAGCAGGCGCAGAACGATCTGGAAGAACAAACCGCCAAGCTGCGCAACGTCGAGCTGTCGCTGGAGCAGATGCGCCAGTCGCACTTTGCCGCCGGCGACCGTCTGCACACGGCGCAGGGTGCGCTGTACCAGACCAACGCCGAAATCGGCAGCCTGGAAGCGCAGATCAAATTCGTGGTGGAGTCGCGTAGCCGTTTGCAAGCGCAGTTGGCCGCACTGACCGCGCAGCGCGATCAATGGGAACGCCAGGCCAATGAATACGGCGAGCAGATTGCCGAAGCCGAGTTCTCGCTCGAAGAGCTGAGCGCGAAGGTCGAAGAGTCGGCCGTGATGGCCGAACAAAAGGCCGAATCGCTGCCGATGCTGGAACAGGCCTGGAAGGAAGCGCAGACCAGAAGCACCGAGTCGCGTGCCCGCATCATGCAGGCGCAGCAGCAGCTGGAGCTGGAGTCGGCCCATCAGCGCAACGCCAACAACATCCTGAATGGCCTGGCCGTGCGCCGCGAGCGCCTGATGCAGGAAAAGAGCGGCTTGAGCATGCCTGATAGCGCGCACCTGTCCAACCTGCGCTTGCAGCTGGAAGAAAAGCAGCAGTCGCTGGAAGAACAGAGCTTCATGCTGGAAGAGGCGCTCGAGCAGCAGCCCCGCCTGGAGCAGGAGCGCCAGGAAGCGCAGCAGCAGGTCAATAGCGAAACCGCCGCGAACGCGCAACTGGAAGCGCGCCTGAATGCACTGCGCCAGCTGCAGGAACGCGTGCAGACGCAAGGCAAGGTTACGCCGTGGCTGCAAAAGCATGAGCTGGAGTCGCTGCCGCGTTTGTGGCAGAAACTGAATATCGAAGCGGGTTGGGAACAGGCGCTGGAGTCGGTGCTGCGCGAGCGTACCTCTGCGCTGCAAATGTCGAACATCGAATGGGCCAAGGCCTTCTTCAGCGACGCGCCGCCAGCCAAACTGGCGTTGTATGCACCGTCTACCGCGGTGCCGCCAAATCCGGTGGAAGTGGCGGGCCTGAAGCCGTTCCTGAACCTGCTGAAGTTGAACGATCCGGGACTGCGCGGTTTGCTGCAGGACTGGCTGCACAACGTCTACACGGCGGACGATGCGGCGGAAGCGTTTGCCGACCGCACCAAACTGCCGGCTGGCGCTTGCATCATCACGCGCCAGGGGCACGTCATCACGCCGGGCAGTGTGCGCTTCTATGCGGCCGACTCGGAACAGGATGGCATGCTGGGCCGCCAGCAGGAAATCGACAACATCACCAAGCAGCTGCGCGCGCAGCAGATGCTGGCCGACGAGGCGCGCGCGCGTTCGGTGCGCGCGGAAGCTGCGCTCAGTGAGCTGACCCGCCGTCTGACGGAGTACCGCGCCAAGCTGCAAAGCCTGCAATCGTCGGTGCATACGCTGCAAATCGACGTGGTGAAACTGACCGAGATCGAGGCGCGCTTTAACCAGCGCAGCACGCAGATCGAAACCGACCTGGCCGAGATCACCGCGCAGGAAGAGGAGCAAACCCAGGTCAAGCTGGAGTCCGAGGAGAAGTTCGAACAGCTGGACATGGAACTCGGCAACCTGCAAGGTACGCACGAAGATGGCCAGACCGTGTTCATGGAAAAAGAGCAGCGCCTGGCCGATGCCCGCCAGGCCTTGCGCGATCTGGAACGCGCGGCGCAGGAAGTGCAGTTCGCTGAAAAGACCCAGCGCAGCAAGATCGAGGAATTCCGCCGCAATATCGCCACCGCCACCGCGCAGGTGGCGCAGGTGACGGAAAGCCTGGAAGCCGGCCGCACGGAGCTGGAGAGCCTGGAGCAGGGCACGGCCAACGAAGGCTTGCAGGAATTGCTGGACCGTCGCACCAGCCAGGAAAAAGCGCTGTCGGACGCGCGCCACGAGCTCGATCAGATCGCGCAGCAGCTGCGCATGTTCGAGGAAGGCCGTTTGTCGACCGAACGCGCACTGCAACCGCAGCGCGACAAGATCATGGAGATGCAGCTCAAGGAGCAGGCCGCGCGCCTGAACCAGGAACAGTTTGCCGCCCAGCTGGCCGAAGTGCAGGCCGACGAAGCGGCGCTGTCCGAGAAGCTGCATCCGGACATGAAGGCCTCGTATCTGCAGGGCGAGGTGACGCGCCTGACCAATGCGATTTCGCTGCTGGGCGCCGTCAATCTGGCGGCGCTGGACGAACTGGCGACTGCTTCCGAGCGCAAGAACTTCCTCGATTCGCAGAACGCGGACTTGCAGGAAGCGATCGCCACGCTGGAAGACGCCATCACCAGGATCGACAAGGAAACGCGCGATCTGCTGCAGGACACGTTCGACCGCGTCAACGGCCACTTCTCCGAACTGTTCCCGATCCTGTTCGGTGGCGGCCAGGCCAAGCTGATGATGACGGGCGACGAAATCCTGGACTCCGGCGTGCAGGTGATGGCGCAACCGCCGGGCAAAAAGAACGCCACCATCCACCTGCTGTCCGGCGGGGAGAAAGCGCTGACCGCGACGGCGCTGGTGTTCTCCATGTTCCGCCTGAACCCGGCGCCGTTCTGCCTGCTCGACGAGGTCGATGCGCCGCTGGACGACGCCAATACCGAACGATTCTGCCGTATGGTCAAGCGCATGTCCGACCAGACCCAATTCCTCTTCATCTCGCACAACAAGATTGCGATGGAGATGGCCAATCAACTCATCGGTGTGACGATGCAAGAGCAGGGTGTATCGCGCATCGTGGCGGTGGATATGGAATCCGCCGCAAACTTCGCTACCGAGGCACAAGCAGCATGAACGATCTTCAACTCAGCTTAATCGCAGCCGCCGGCGTGTTTGTCGCCGGCGTCTTCACGTACAACAAAATCCAGGAATACAAGGCCAAGAAGAGTGTCGAACGGGCCTTTTCCACCGACCATGACGATGTGCTCATGCGCAGCGGCGACGAACCGGTCGCCCGCCAGGAGCCCAGCTTTTCTCTCGATGGCAGCGCGCCCGGCCTGGCTGGCGGCGAGGCCAGTGCTGCTGCGTCGGCACTGAGCGCCGTTGCAGCGGAGTTCAGCACCGACGACGAAGCCGGCAAGCCGGCCAGCGACGACCAGCTGGCTGCCCGCGCCAACGCTGCATCGGCCGCCGCGGCGGAACAGGCCACGGCGCTGGTTGATCCGCTCATCGACTGCCTGCTGCCGCTGGCGCTGGAAGCCCCGGCGCGCGGCGACAAACTGCTGCCCATACTGCAAACCCTGCGTATGGTCGGCAACAAGCCGGTGCACTACATCGGCATGGCCGTCAGCGGCGACTGGGAACCGATCGCGCATGGCGGCGTCTACACCCGGTTGCAGGGCGGCGTGCAGCTGGCCAGCCGCAGCACCGCGCTGAATGAACTGGAGTATTCGGAACTGGTCACGCGCCTGCGCGCCATGGCCGACGAAATCGGCGCCGAGCCGGAAATCCCTGACATGATTGAAGTGATGGCCGAAGCGCGCAATCTGCACCGCTTCGTCGCCGGTCATGACGCACAGCTGGGCGTCAACCTGCAATCGAATGGTGCGCCTTGGTCGGTCAACACGCTGATCGGCGCGCTGGAGAAGCAGGGCTTCGACGTGCGTCCTGATGGCCGCTTCGTGATGCCGGATGGCGAGGGTGGCTTCCTGTTCTCGCTGTCCACCAACGTGACGCCGGCCGAGGAAACCACTGCGCGCCTGACGCTGCTGCTGGACGTGCCTTGCGTGGCGCCTGCGCGCGACGGCTTTGGCGCCATGGTGGCCTGCGCCAGGGCGCTGGTAGCGCGCCTGGACGCCACCATTGTCGATGACTACAACCAGCCGCTGTCCGATGCCGCGCTGACGGAAATCGCCAGCCAGGTGCAGGACTTCTACGATGAAATGAATGACGCCGACATTGCTGCCGGCTCCACCCGCGCATTGCGTCTGTTCAGCTAAGGTAAGGCAATGAAGGAAGTAGACTTCAAAACGCGCATCGAACAACTCAGCGCGGAGCTGAACCGCCATTTGCACGCCTATCACGTGCTGGATGCGCCAACCATTCCCGATGCGGAATACGACAAGCTGTTCATCGAACTGCAAAAGCTGGAAGAGCAGCACCCCGGGCTGGCGCTACCTGACTCGCCGACCAAGCGTGTTGGCGCGGCGCCGCTGCCGCAGTTCGAACAGGTCACCCACACGGTGCCGATGCTGTCGCTGAATAACGGCTTTAGCGACGAGGACATCGAGAACTTCGACCGCCGTGTATCCGAGGGGATCGACGCTAACGACTATGTTGAATACGCGGCAGAAGTGAAGTACGACGGCCTGGCGATCAATCTGCGCTACATTCACGGCGTGCTGACGGAAGCGGCCACGCGCGGCGACGGTTACACGGGTGAGGATGTCACGACCAATATCCGCACCATCCGCAGCATTCCGCTGCGCCTGAAGACCGGCAATCCGCCGGCCATTCTCGACGTGCGCGGCGAAGTGCTGATGTTCAAGCGCGATTTCGAGTCGATGAATGCGCGCCAGCGCGAGGCTGGACAGAAGGAATTCGTCAACCCGCGCAATGCGGCGGCGGGCAGCCTGCGCCAACTGGATTCGCGCATCACGGCGTCGCGCAAGCTGAGCTTCTTCGCTTACGGTATCGGTGCGCTGGAAGGCGCCGAGATGCCGCTGTCGCATTCGGCGCTGCTGGACTGGTATCGCGAACTTGGCCTGCCGGTCGCCAAGGAAGCCACGGTGGTGCGCGGTTACGATGGCCTGATGGCTTACTACCAGCAGATCGGCGCCGCGCGTCCCTCCATGCCGTATGAGATCGATGGCGTGGTGTACAAGGCCAATCTGCTGCAAGACCAGCGGGCGCTGGGCTTCGTCTCGCGTGCGCCGCGCTTTGCGCTGGCGCACAAGTTCCCGGCCGAGGAAGCAACCACGGTGGTGCAGGCGATTGAAGTGCAGGTCGGCCGCACCGGCGCCATCACGCCGGTGGCGCGCCTGGCGTCCGTGTTTGTCGGCGGCGTCAACGTCACCAACGCCACGCTACACAACGAGGACGAAGTGCGCCGCAAGGATGTACGCGTCGGCGACACGGTGATCGTGCGCCGCGCTGGCGACGTGATTCCGGAAGTGCTGGCCGTGGTGCTGGAGAAGCGCCCCGAATCGACGGTGGCCTACGAGCTGCCGAAGGCTTGCCCGGTGTGCGGCTCGCATGTAGTCCGTGAAGAAGGCGAAGCAATCGCGCGCTGCTCCGGTGGCCTGTTCTGCTCCGCGCAGCGCAAGGAAGCAATCCGACATTTCGCCGGCCGCCGCATGATGGACATTGAAGGCCTGGGTGACCGCTATATCGACAACCTGGTCGAGCATGGCCTGGTCAAGCGCGTGGCCGACCTGTATGCGCTCAAGCTGGAAGACCTGCTGGAGATGAAGCGCCTGGCAGATGAACGCGACGGCACCACGCCGGAGACGGTCGTGCAAGGCAAAATCGCCACCAAGTGGGCGGATAATCTGCTGGAAGCAATTGCCGCCAGCAAGAACCCGCCGCTGGAGCGCCTGTTGTTCGCATTGGGCATCCGCCACGTCGGCGAATCGACGGCCAAGACGCTGGCGGAATGGCTGGGGCGTTTCGACCTGATACGCCGCGTGCCAGCCGCCTTGCTGCGCGTGCTGCCTGATATCGGCGGCACGGTGGCGGAATCGATTGCGGACTTCTTCGCCGAGCCAAAGAATCAGGAAGCGATCGATGCGCTGCTGGCCGCAGGCGTGGCGCCGCAAGGCGAACATGCGCCAAGCGCCAAACTGCGCGAGAAACTGGACGTCATCAAGCTGATGGCGGCACTGGGAATTCCCAAGCTGACGGAGCCACGCAGCAAACAGCTGGTGGAGCAGGAGGTTTCGCTGGAAGTGCTGGCGCACCTGCCCGTGTTCACCGTATTCAGTCTGCCGGCCGCAGTGGCGGAGTCGCTGGAACAATGGATGGCGCAGCCGGGTCATCGCGAGCAAGTCAAGGCGCTGCACAAGCTGCGCGAAGACCTGTTGGCGCAGTTACCGCAAACTGTGGCTGCGGAAGGCCATCTGACGGGCAAGACCTTTGTCCTGACTGGCACCTTGCCAACCATGGGCCGCGACCAGGCCGCCGCGCTGATTGAAGCGAAGGGCGGCAAGGTTTCCGGCTCGGTATCAAAGAAAACACATTACCTTGTCGCTGGCGCGGATGCGGGCAGCAAGCTGGCCAAGGCGCAGGAGCTGGAAGTGACGATTCTGGACGAAGCAGGACTGCTCGCACTACTTGAAGAAAAATAGTTATGCCAAAAATTCAAAAAGCAGTCTTTCCCGTGGCAGGCCTGGGCAGCCGTTTTCTGCCCGCCACCAAAGCGCAGCCTAAAGAGATGCTGCCTATCGTTGACAAGCCCCTGATTCAGTATGCGGTGGAGGAGGCGGTTGCCGCCGGCATCAGTGAGATGGTGTTCATCACTGGCCGCAACAAGCGCGCGATCGAAGACCATTTCGACAAGGCCTATGAGCTGGAGTCGGAACTCGAAGCCGCCAACAAACAGCAGCTGCTGGAGCTGGTGCGCAACGTGATTCCCAAGCACGTCAACTGCATCTATATCCGCCAGTCGGAGCCCTTGGGCCTGGGCCACGCAGTGCTGTGCGCCCGTCCCGTAATTGGCGATGAACCGTTTGCTGTGCTGCTGGCGGACGATTTCATGGACACCGCCACGGGCGTCAAGCCGGTGCTGGCGCAGATGACCGACTTGTACGCATATGAGCGTTGCAGCCTGCTGGCAGTGCAGGAAGTGCCGCGTGAAGCGACGCGCCAGTATGGCATCGTCAGTGCCACCGGCTATCAGCCCAAGCTGGAGCTGGTGCACGGCATCGTTGAAAAACCCATGCCGGACAAAGCGCCATCGACGCTGGCCGTGGTGGGCCGATACGTACTCTCGGGCCGCATTTTCGACTATCTGGAAAACCTGGGCAGCGGCGCCGGCGGCGAGATCCAGCTGACCGACGGTATCGCCTCGCTGATGAAGGACGAACGCGTGCTGGCCTACCGCTACGATGGCACACGCTACGACTGCGGTTCGAAACTGGGCTACCTCAAGGCGACCACCGCGATGGGCCTCAAGCATGCGGAAACCGGCGACGAATATTGCCAGTTCCTGCGTGAAATCCAGTGCCAGATTAAGGACTAGACATTATGGCGGTTCGTGAAATCCTGAAGATGGGCGACCCGCGCCTGCTGCGCGTGGCGGAACCTGTCACCGAGTTCAACACGCCCGCCATGCGCGAGCTGATTGCCGACATGTTCGACACCATGCACGCGGCCAATGGCGCCGGTCTGGCTGCGCCGCAGATCGGCGTCAACCTGCAGCTGGTGATCTATGGCTTCAAGCACAATCCGCGTTACCCTGAGGCGCCGCAAGTGCCGGAAACGGTATTAATCAATCCGGTGCTGACGCCGTTGTCGGAAGAAATGGAAGAAGCGTTTGAGGGTTGCCTGTCGGTGCCGGGCATGCGTGGCAGCGTACCGCGCTACACCAGGCTGCGTTACGAGGGCGTGGACCAGCACAATCAGCCGATCAGGCGCGATGTGGATGGCTTCCACGCGCGCGTGGTGCAGCATGAGGTGGACCATTTGCTGGGCAAACTGTACCCGATGCGGATTAAGGACTTTTCCAAATTCGGTTTTACCGAGGTGATGTTCCCCGGCCTCGATCCCAACGACGACGACTGACATCATGAGCCAACAGCCGCCGCTGCAAAAAGCCGTACGGCCACGCGTAGGGCAGGTGCGCGGCGAATTCCAGCTCGGGACTTCGCGCATCAAACGCATCGGCATCAACCGCTGGCACTGGGGCGACATTTATCACTGGATGCTGACCATCGGCTGGCCGCAGTTCTTCCTGCTGATTGGCGCGCTGTACTTCTTCACCAACCTGGTATTTGCGCTGGCATTTTATCTGGTGCCGGGTTCGATCTCCAACGCCCGGCCGGGTTACTTCCCCGATTGCGTGTTCTTCTCGATCGAGACGCTGGCCACCGTGGGCTATGGCTTCATGAACCCCGGTTCGACTTATGGCCACGTGGTGGCCTCGACTGAGATTTTGCTGGGCATGGTGGAAGTGGCCGCCGTGACTGGCCTGCTGTTTGCACGCTTCTCGCGGCCGACGTCACGCATCATGTTTTCCGAGGTTGCCGTGATTACGCCGTTTAATGGCGTACCAACGCTGATGCTGCGCGCCGGGAACGAGCGCGCCAATCTGATACTGGAAGCCTCGGTGCGCGCTTCGCTGGTACGGCGCGAGACCACGCTGGAAGGACAGGTGTTCACGCGCTTCTACGATCTGACACTGGAACGCGAACATTCCGGCGTGTTCGCGCTGACCTGGACCATTCTGCACAAGATCGATGAATCCAGTCCGCTGTTCGGCAAGAGCCAGCAGGATTTGCAGAACGAAGGCACCACGCTGACGGTGGCGATTTCCGGCACCGACGATACGCTCAACGATTTTGTTCACGCGCGCCAGACCTATGCTGCCGAACATATCTACTTCAACCACCACTTTGCCGACATCATGTCCGACAAGCTGGAAGGCAATGTGCGTATCCTCGATTACAGCAAATTCCACGACATTTACCCGGACGGCAGCGGCGAAGGCCTGATGCCCGGCGCGGCACTCGCGCATCCGGGCTAATTGCCGAGCAGGTCGCGGGCGTTCAGCAGCGCATAGACGATATCGGGATTGTTGCGGAAGCAGCGGCGCAGCGCCGCCGGCAGCGCTTCATGCGTCTTGCGGCACAAGCCCGGTTGCTCGGCCAGCTTGATCGACAGGCCCATGACGGTGCTGACGCCGTGCACGCTAGGCGTGATGGTCAGCGTGATGCCCAGCAGCTCCCGCAAGCGCTGCTTGACGCGTCCCAGATCTTCATACGTGGCGATCGACTCAATGCGCTCGATGAGCCGCTTCTCTTCCTCGCGCGTGAGTTGCAGCACGCGGATATCAGCGCCTTCGCGCTCCCATGTATCGAGCAGTTCGTCGCGTCCGCACACGCAGGCGCCGGGCGGGCACTCTTTGCGGATAGGGAAGGGCGGGCTCTGAGACATAGCCCGATTTTACTCCGATTTTATGGGCGTTCCGCTGGTGTCTGCAGACGGTGTTGCAACAGTGCCAGCACGGCTGCTTCCTCGGGACGCAGCGCATGCAGGTCGTCTTTGAGCTGCTGTTGCGCGCGGCGGCTGAGCGTCTCGCGCATGGTGCCGTCAAGGTAAGACTCGATCACGGCGGGATGCACATAGCATTTGCGGCAGATGGTCGGCGTATTGCCGAGCCGTTTGGCGACCGACTCAATGGCCTGCACCACGTTCTTCTTGGCCTGTACTTCGGAGTCGTATTTTTCGTATTCCTGCAGCGCGACGGCGGCCAGCACGGTGCCGGCCCAGGTGCGGAAGTCCTTGGCGGTGTAGTCGGCGCCAGTGACGGTTTGCAGAAACGCGTTGACGTCGGCCGAATCGATGGCGTGCGGATTGCCTTCGTCGTCCTCGTACTGGAACAGTTCCTGGCCTGGCAGGTCGCGCACGCGGCGGATGATGCCGGCCAGCCGGCGGTCGTGCACTTCCACCGCATGATGTACACCGCTCTTGCCGCGAAAGCGGAATTGCACCTTGCCGCCATCCAGCCGCACGTGGCGGTCGCGCAGCGTGGTGAGGCCGAAGGATTTGTTCTCGCGCGCGTACTCCTCATTCCCGATCCGCATCAGCGTCGCTTCCAGCAGGTAGACGATGGTGGCGAGCACCTTCTCGCGCGGCAGGCCAGGCTGGCGCAGCGCGCCATCGACAGCGCTGCGTATCGATGGCAGGGCCTTGCCGAAGCTGAGCATGCGGCCGTACTTGGCATCGTCGCGATGCTCGCGCCAGCGCGGATGATAGCGGTACTGCTTGCGGCCGCGCGCGTCGCGGCCCGTGGCCTGCAGGTGGCCCAGCGGATGCTTGCAGATCCAGACATCGGTCCACGCCGGCGGAATCACCAGCGATTTGATGCGGGCCTGCGTGTCGTCGTCGGTGACGGCCTTGCCATCGGCGTCCAGGTAGCGGAAGTGTTTTCCGTGCCGGCGGCGGGCGATGCCTGGCTGGTCGTCGTGCACATAGCGCAGCCCCGCCAGCTTGGCGGCGATGGGGGCGGGCGTTGGGGAAGGGCAGGCTGCGGCGATGGCGGCGTGCGGGTCGCGTTTCATGGCTATCCTCGCTGATCGGGTCAGGAGCATGCTACGCCCGCGCGTGCCCGGACGATGTGCGCTAACGCACGCTTTGTGGCGGCGCTTCAGTCCATGCGCTTGAGGCGCTGGCCAACGATGCTCCACTTGCAGGCTTCGCCGTCGACGGTGCCGGTCAGTACCCAGCCGGTGCCGATCTTCTCGACGCCGATTGCGCACTCCAGCTCCTTCGCCAGTTTTTCAGCCCAGCCTTTGGCGGCGCCTTGGCCTTTGAATAATTCATGGCCGTCGTAGATCACGGTGGCGTCGAACACGGGGGCGGCAAATATGGTCATGATGCTCTTCCAAAAAAGTAAGCCGACATTGTGCCACGTCTGCGCTGCTGGAGTTGGCGAAGCACTGAGCTTGTGCGCCTGTTAAGGATCTGGCAATATCCGCCTTCTTGAATTTTAGGCAAGGCGGAGTATGAAACGGATTTCGGCAGCGCTACTGGCAGCGACGCTCGCTGCGCATTGTGCGGCGGCGAGTGTCATCGACAGCGCGCAGCACGTGCGGGCGCTGCGCGCGCAGGCGGACAAATTCACCATGGCTGGCGCCGCGCCTGCCGATTTGCAGCAGGCCGCCGCCTTGCTGGAAGAAGCGCAGCACTATCTGGACGGGGACGAGGTGGCTTCGGCCAGTCCTGCCTTGCAGCTGGATGCATATAACAACCTGATTCCGCTGGCGGCAGTCTACAGCCGCCAGGGGCGCAAGGAGGAGGCACTGGCCGCGTTGAGCAAGGCGCGCATGATACTGTGGTATCCCGGTGCTGCCCAGGCGCTGCGTGGCGGCAGCGACTTTGACGCTATCCGTGGCGAGCCGCGTTTTCAGGCCATGCTGGATGCATCGCTGACGCCGGACCGCGTATGGAAAGGTCCGGCCAGCGATCACCCCTACAAAGCGGCGCTGACGGTTGAGGAACGCATCGCCGGCCTGACCCAGTTCTGGACCGAGGCGCGCCACAGCTTTGTGTACTTCGACAAGGTGCCGGATCTGGACTGGGACCAGGTCTACCTGGACTATCTGCCCAAGGTGATGGCGGCGCGCACCACGCGCGACTACTATGCCGTCATGCTGGAGCTGGCGCCGTTGCTGAGGGATGGCCACACGAATATCTGGACGCCGGGAGAACTGGCCGATGAGTTTTACGCCGTGCCGCCGGTGCGTATGGCACTGGTGGAGGGGCGCGTGCTGGTGGCTTTCGTTGATGATGCAGCGCTGCGCGCACGCGTGCATGCCGGTGACGAGCTGCTGGCGATCGATGGCATGCCGGTGCACGACTATGCGCGGCAGCGCGTCTATCCGCGCATCAGTGCTGGCGCGCCGCAGGACCGGGACTTCCAGACCTACACGGTCGGTTTGCTGCGTGGCCGTGCTGCCGATGCCGTAACGCTGCGCCTGCGCGCCGCCAATGGTGCGGAGCGCGAAGAGAAAATCGCCCGCACCGGCAGCTACCTTGCGCCGCAAGCGCCGGAATTCAAGATGCTGGATCAAGGCATCGCCTACCTTCGCATCGAGCACTTCAGCGACAACACCGGCCTGAAAGCATTTGAGGCGGCGCTGCCGCAGATAATGAAGGCACGCGCACTGGTCATCGACATGCGCCGCAATGGCGGCGGCGATGGCCAGATCGGCTATGAGATCCTGAGCTACCTGACGCGCCAGCCGATCACCGGCGCGGTCAGCTACATCCGCAGCGACGATAGCTACAACCGCGCCAGAAGCGGCAACATCATGAGCTGGACGCAGCTGGCCAACGGCGGTTATGTGCAGCAGCGCGACCAGGTGTATGAAGGCCGTGTGGCCGTGCTCACCGGTCCGCAGACGTATTCCGCAAGCGAGGACTTCGTGGTGGCCTTCAACGTCTTGGAGCGCGGCCTGACGCTGGGCGAGGCGACTGGCGGCAGTACCGGCCAGCCGCTGAACTTCACATTGCCGGGCGGCGGCGGTGCGCGCATCTGCATCAAGCGCGACCTGTTTCCGGATGGCCGTGAATTTGTCGGCATCGGCGTGCCGCCGCAGATTGAGGTGAAGCAGACCGTGGCTGGCCTGCGCGCCGGCCGCGACCCGGTGCTGGAACGCGCGCTGGCGGAGCTGGGCAAGCCTTAGTGCGGCTTGAAGAAGTTGCGGATGACGCTGTCCATTTCGCCGCTGCGCTTCATTTGCAGGATGGCGGCGTCAAACTGCCTGACGAAATCGGGCTTGAACGCATAGCGGCCATTATCACGGCTGGTGTAGCCCAGGTAGGCCTGATTGCTGCCGATCTGTATGGCTTCTGCCAGTTCGGCGTGGGCGCCGCCTTCATCGTACTTGTGTTCCGCTTTGAGCTGGCTGATGGTCCACTGGATGGAGACACGGTCATTGATGTAGCAGTCGGTGCGCTTCAAGCCTAGCTTGATGATGTTGGTTTCGCTGTCCTTGCCTTCCTCGATGCGCAGCTTATGGGCCTGGACGGCCTTGTCGAACTCCTCGCCGCCGATGATGAAGCCGGCGTTGTTGCCGATGGTGAGGCCGTAGAAGTCCTCCGGCCAGCGCTTGCGCGGTTTGGCGGCGATAACATCCTTGCGGCAGTAGGCGACCACGTGTTCCTCATACAGCGGCTGCGAATAAGGCCAGGTCCACGGCTCGTCCTTGACGTTCATGTAGGGCGGGTAGAGCGCAAAGCCGGTGCCTGATTTGAGCAGGGCCATGCCGCGCTTCCATGGCACGGTTTGTACCTCGATTTTATAGCCGTGCATATGGCCGAAGGCGGCGCGCACGATGTCGTAATACAGGCCAACCGGCTTGCCATCTTTTTCGTAGGAGTAGGGCGGATAGCCGGCGTCGGCGTAAATGGTGACGGGAATATCGGCCCCTTGCGCTGTGGCGCATATCGCGGGGATGACCAAGGTAAGCCAGGATTTACGCACGCTGCTGTCTGAGATGGGGGCGGAAGCGGAAATAGACCTATCCTAACATGATAGTCAGCGCGCCAGCCACTCCATCGCCTGCGCACTCAGATAGAGCAGCAGGCCTATCATGCCGCCCACCAGCGTGCCGTTGACGCGGATGAATTGCAGGTCTTTGCCGATATTCAGTTCGATCTGGCGCGACATGTCCTGGTTGTCCCAGGCCTTGACGGTATCGCTGATGTGGCGCGTGAGGAAGCTGGAAAACGCCGGCGCCAGCGTGCGCGCCATGCCGGCCAAGTGCTGGTTGAGCGACGCCCGCATATCGGGATGCGCCAGCAGTTCCTCGCTGAGCCAGGCGCTGGCTTGCTGTACGCCGGTGCTCAGGCGCGAGTCTTCGGCCGCAATGTCGGCCCGGATCCAGTCACGTACGCTGATCCACAAGTCCTTGGTGTAGCGGTTGAAAGTCTCGCTGTCGCGCAGGTAGCGCTTGAACTCATCGCCCTTGGCGATAAAGGCGGGATCGGACTGCAGCCGCAGCACGAAGGCCTGCACCATCTCGTCAAAGCGTGCGCGCAGCTTGTGGTCCTTGTCGGCGGCGATGTTTTCCATGATGTTGTTGAGCGTATTGGCGATCATGGTGGCGCCGTTTTCGCTGATCCAGCCGGTCGGCAGCACCAGCTCCATGGCCGCATGCTCGCGTTTGAGCCAGCTGGTAATCAGTTCCGCCATCACCTGGCGCGTGGCCGGGCGGTTCAACAGGCCAATCAGCGCGCGCATGCCGTCGTCCAGCAGCTCCTGGTGGCGGCCTTCCCTGGTCAGGCTGGCGATCACGGTGCCCAGCGAGGGCGCCATATCCAGTTTGCCGATGGCCGCGTGCAGCGCGTCGCGCAGCAGCTGCTGGATGCGCGCATCGTCGGCCGTGGCCAGGATTTCCGGCACCAGCCTGGCCAGTTGTGCCGCCAGGTAGTTGCGGTTGGCCGGCGTCTTGAGCCACTCGGCCACGTTGGTGGCGGGATCGGACTTGAGGATCACGGCGGCCAGCGATTCCGGCTTGAGGAATTTGTCCTCGACAAAGCCGGCCAGGTTGTCGGCGATGCGGTTCTTGTTGTTGGGGATGATGGCCGTGTGGCGCGAGACGAAGGGAATCGGCACCTTGCGGAACAGCGCCACCACGGCAAACCAGTCGGCCAGCGCGCCCACCATGGCCGCTTCCGCGATGGCGCGCACACCATCGATCCAGAAGCCGCGCGGCAGCAGCGAGGTGATGATGAACATGGCTGCCGCTGCCGCCAGCAGCGACAGGGCCAGACGCTTGGAACGTTGTAATTCCTTTTCTTTGTCCATGCGCTGATTATGGCATGGACCGGTGCGCTGCTCTGTTAGCCGATCAACGGTATTTGTTGGAGTTCAGCTTGTCGAGCAGGCGCTTGAGTTCTTCTTCCATCATGGGCGACAGATTGATGAACTGGCAGCCGATCTGCACCTGCTCGCCCAGCAGGAAGGAGCGGAAGGTGCGCGACAGGCGTACTTCCAGGTCGGCGATCATCACCGAATCCGGTCCCAGTTCCAGGCGCACGCGCTGCAGCTTTTTGCCCACATGCAGGCCGACCGCGTCGCGCGGCGCGGCGCGCATGCCGACGCCGCCAGCCGAGAAGTCGTACAGCTGCAGCTCGTAGGGTTTGCCGTTCATGACGAAGGACGCCATGTAGTACACGCCCAGCGGCGTTTCCAGGCGGGTGGAAGCGCGGCGGTTCAGCACATTGCACTTGAGCGGGAATTCCAGCGGCAGCATGGTCGGCTGCTCGGGCAGCGTGGACCAGGTGTCGGACGACAGCTTGAACTGGATCTTGGACGAACGCATCCAGGCGACAAATACCGCTTCGCCCGGCGGCAGGAATTCACCTTCGTTGAGCTCCACCACAAAGTAGGGATTTTCCGGATCGACCGATTTAATCCGCGCCATCACCACATTGGTGGCGGACGACGGGTAAATGGAGACCGGCTCGCCGGAATCGGCAAGGAAAGTCAGGGCATCACCGATGTCATGTTCATCGGTCATGTCGTGCGGGTTCGAACCCGCCGCAATTGGCTCCACAGCGTCTTTTAGGGTGGGAGCCGGGCGACGAAATTCATTTGGTATTGGATCGTTCACGACGGCATATCTCTTTGATAATGACTTCTACAATGCGAGGTCGATCTACGCAGTTTACAGCGGATTCGCTATTTTGGCTTGCAAAAAGGCAAGAAAATTTAGGTACTTGTGGCTTAGAAGCGCTCATCCGGGCGCAAATAGCGCCATTGCCCCACGGGAAGATCACCCAGTTTCACTTTGCCGATGCGAACTCGTTTCAAACCAACAACTTTCAGTCCGACCATGTCGCACATGCGGCGGATCTGGCGCTTCTTGCCTTCGCGCAGCGTGAAGCTGAGCTGGTCGTCGTTTTGCCAGCGCACCTTGGCCGGCAACAGCGGCTTGCCATCCATCCACAGGCCGTGGTTCAGCTTTTTCAGGTCGCTGTCGGGCAGCTTGCCTGGTTTGGTGTATTCGACGCGCACCAGATATTCCTTGTCGACGTCGGTGGTTTCGCCGATCAGGTGCTTGGCGACGCGGCCATCCTGTGTCAGCACCAGCAGGCCGACGGAGTCGATGTCCAGGCGGCCGGCCGGTACCAGCGAACGCAATTGCGTCGGATGAAACATTTCCGGCGACGGATCGTCGGGCCAGCGGTTTTCCGGCTTGACCAGCACCACGGCTGGCTGGTAGCCATCCTCGGCCTGGCCACTGACGTAGCCCATCGGTTTATTGATCAGGATGGTCACGCGCTTGGATTGCTCGGCGGCAGCCTGGCGTTCCACGGTGACTTTCTGGCTCGGGTAAATCTTGGTGCCGAGTTCGGAGACGACGTTGCCGTCGACGCGAACCCAGCCGCGCGCGATCCACTCGTCGGCTTCACGGCGCGAGCACAGGCCCAGTTCGGACATGCGTTTGGACAGGCGGAGTAATTCTTCAGACATGATGATGCTCGTATTGGATAAAAACAGTTTATACCTTGATGGCGTCCAGCAGATCGGTTTCCAGCTGGATCTGGTTGCGGGCGTTGCTGAGCGCCGCACCGTCGATGAGGAATACATCTTCCACGCGCTCGCCCAGGGTCATGACCTTGGCCGTGTGCAGGTTGATTTTGTACTTGGTCAGCACATTGGCGATCGAGTACAGCAGGCCGGTGCGGTCATTGGCCGCGACCGACAGCAGATAATATTGACCCCGTTCGTCCGGGCGCAGGTCCACCGTCGGCTGGATCGGGAAGGTGCGCGACAGGCGCGACAAACGGCCTTTGCTCGGCGCGGGCAGGGCTTCCGGCGTGGTCAGCAGCGCGCACAGTTCGTGCTCGATGAGGCTGATGATGTCGCGGTAGTTCTTGGCGAAGTTCTGCTCGGTGACCAGGAAGGTGTCCAGCGCATAGCCGTGGCGCGTGGTGTGGATCTTGGCGTCCAGGATGGAGAAGTTCTTGCGGTCGAAATAGCTGCAGATGCGCGCGAACAGATCCGGCTGGTCCTTGATGTAGACGGCAATCTGCAGGCCCTCGCCGATCGGCGCCAGGCGGCATTTGACCACCGGCTGCTCGCTGTTGAAACGCTCGTACAGCGCGCGCGTTTGCCAGGCGATGTCGGAGGCGTCGTGGCGCAGGAAATAGGCGACGTCGAGCTGCTTCCAGAACGCTTCGTGCGCGTCCGGCGCCAGACCATACAGGCGCAGCGTGGCCAGCGCTTCCTGCTGGCGGTTGCGCAGTTCGTTGTCGGCGCTGTGCGGTTCACCGCCCAGCACGCGCAGCGTGATCTTGTACAGGTCTTCGAGCAGCTTGGCTTTCCACGCGTTCCAGACTTTCGGGCTGGTGCCACGGATGTCGGCCACGGTTAGCAGGTACAGGCTGGTCAGGTGGCGCTCGTCGCCCACCAGTTTGGCAAAGGCCTGGATCACATCGGGATCGGACAGGTCCTGCTTTTGCGCGACCTGCGACATGGTCAGATGGTTCTCGACCAGGAAGATCACCAGTTCGGTGTCCTCGTCGCTCATGCCGTGTTCGCGGCAGAACTGTTCGGCGTCGGCCATGCCAAGCTTGGAGTGGTCGCCGCCACGGCCCTTGGCGATGTCATGGAATAGCGCGGCCAGATACAGCACCCACGGCTGCGGCGAGTTGGCCATGAGCTGGCTGCAGAACGGGTATTCGTGCGCGTGCTCGGCCATGGTGAAGCGGCGCATATTGCGCACCACCATCAGAATGTGCTGGTCGACCGTGTAGACGTGGAACAGGTCGTGCTGCATCTGGCCAACGATCTTGCGGAAGTTGGGCAGGTAGCGGCCCAGGATGGACAGGTCGTTCATGCGGCGCAGCGCATGGATGATGCCGACCGGCGCCTGCATGATGCGCAGGAACAGCGAGCGGTTGACCGGATCGGCGCGGAACGCAGCATCGATCTGGAAGCGCTCGTGCCACAGTGCGCGGGTGGCGCGCGCCGTCATGCCCTTGAGCGAAGGGCGCTCGGTCATGAGCAGGAAAATTTCCAGCATGGCCGACGGATTCTTCTCGAAGGTATCGTCGTCGGCAATGTCGATCAGGCCGTTGACGTCGTTGAAGCGCTCGTTGATACGCACTGCTTCGCCGGATTTCGGGAACAATCGCTCTTCGATATTCTGCAGCAGGATGGTGTTGAGCTGGGTGACGGTCTTGGCGGCCCAGTAGTAGCGCTGCATCAGGTATTCGCTGGCGCGGCGCATGTGGACGCCGCTGCCGGTGGCGGTCAGGCCCAGCGATTCGGCAATCGCGGTCTGCACGTCAAATACCAGGCGGTCTTCGCGGCGGCCGGCGTGCAGGTGCAGGCGCACGCGGATGTCCTTGAAGGCGCGTTCCTTTTCCATGAGCTGCTTGGCTTCGGTCTGGGTAATCAGGCCGCTGGTGGCCAGCGTGCGCCAGGAATTGGCCAGGCCGGAGGCTTTGACCAGCCACAGGATCACTTGCAGGTCGCGCAGGCCGCCCGGGCTCTCCTTGCAGTTGGGCTCCAGGCTGAAGGCGGTGTCCTCGTACTTGGCGTGGCGCTGGCGCATCTCCAGCAGCTTGGCGTGGAAGAAGGCGCGCGGGTCCATGGCGGCCTCATAGCGTGCTTCCAGCTGCTGGAACAGCTGCTCGTCGCCGCAGATGATGCGCGCTTCGAGCAGGCTGGTCTGGACCGTGATGTCGGCGGCGGATTCGGTCAGGCACTCGTCCACGGTGCGGATGCTGTGGCCGATTTCCAGGCCCAGGTCCCACAGCAGCTGCACCAGTTCTTCGAGTTTTTCCGTGGTGGCGGCGTCGGGCGACTGCTCCAGCAGGATCAGCAGGTCAACGTCGGAATACGGGAACAGCTCGCCGCGGCCGTAGCCGCCGACGCCAATCAGCGCCGTGTTGTCCGGCAGGCCGGCCGCGTGCCAGGCCGTGGTGAGGACGGCGTCGACGCTCTGGCGCAGGCTGCGCAGCAGCTTCTCCGGCTTGCCGTCTTCCTTGAAGGCGGCGATCACGACCTGACGGTCAGCCTTGAGTTGGCGCTTGAGCTGTTCGCGCAGTTCCTTCTTCATCACGGCCGTGTTCACGGTTTATGCTGCCTTGGCGGCGCCGCCGGTCACAAACGCGGGCGGCGGCGGGCTGCCGGCCGACAGCGTCAGCACTTCGTAGCCGGTGTCGGTCACCAGGATCATGTGTTCCCACTGGGCCGACAGGCTGCGGTCCTTGGTCTTGATGGTCCAGCCGTCGCCCATTTCGCGGATTTCGCGGCGGCCGGCGTTGATCATCGGCTCAATCGTGAAGATCATGCCGGTTTCCAGCTTGACGCCGGTGCCCGGACGGCCGTAGTGCAGCACTTGCGGCTCTTCGTGGAACACCTTGCCGATGCCGTGGCCGCAGAATTCGCGCACCACGCTGTAGCCGGCTTTTTCGGCATGCTGCTGGATGGCGTGGCCGATATCGCCCAGGAAGGCGCCCGGCTTGACTTGCTGGATGCCCAGCCACATGCATTCATAGGTGACGTCGGACAGGCGCTTGGCCATGATCGACGGCTCGCCGATGAAGAACATGCGGCTGTTGTCGCCGTGGTAGCCATCCTTGATGACGGTGATGTCGAGGTTGACCACGTCGCCGTTCTTGAGCACTTTATCGCCCGGGATGCCGTGGCAGATCACATCGTTGACCGAGGTGCAGATGGCTTTCGGGTAGGGCGTGTAGCCGGGCGGGCAGTAGTTCAGCGGCGCCGGGATGGTGCCCTGGACGTTGACCATGTATTCGTGGCACAGGCGGTCCAGCTCGCCGGTGGTGACGCCCGGCTTGACGAAGGGGGTGATGTAGTCCAGCACTTCCGAGCCCAGGCGGCCGGCAACGCGCATGCCTTCGATATCTTCGGCGGTTTTGATGGAAATAGACATATTGGATCGCAATCTGCAAAGTAAACGGTGAACACGCCCGGCGCGCTCGCGGTGGGGCGAGCAGCGCGTGGCGTGCAATATGTCGAAATTATAAACGACGGCGAGGTGGTCGCGCAGGCTGCTTATTTGCGGGTGGTGGCCGCGGCCTTGCGGGCGCGGCGGCGGGCTTGCCAGCCGAGTAGGCCCAGACCTGCCAGCAGCATGGCCCAGGTGTCAGCTTCCGGCACGGCAGTGATTGGGCCAAGGAATGGGTCGTCATCCTCGCCAAACGCGCCGTGGCGGCCAAATGCGCCATAACGGCTGGCATCTGCGGCGTCGGCAAGTTCTTCCTCGGTCAGGATGTCGTGCAGCGCATCCAGGGCGCGCTTTTGGGCGGCATGGCGCTGCATTTCTTCTGGCTCGTCCAGGGCAATGTCCTCGTGTCCTGGCGCGTCAAGCAGTCCAAGATCAGCGAGTTCGACCGGTATGCCTTGTTCTGCCTTGCCCTTGTCTGCGGACGTGACCGGCTTTTTGTTGGCGGCCGCCGCAGCGTCGTTGCGCGTAATACGGCTGACGTTGCCGCAGATGCGCGGCACCAGGATGCAGTATTCGCCGACGCAATACACGGCGCCCGGCTCATTGCGGGTTTCTGCCCATTTGTCGCGGGTGACGGTGCTGCACACCGAGGCCTTGCCAAAGTGCATGTCGCGAATGGCTGGGTTGTACTGGTACTTGCCGGTGATCTGGCTGCGCGTGATATTGACCGTGTCGTCCGACTGGCTTTCTTCCATGCGGCGCTTGAGCGTACTGCGCACGGAGGCTGGAATGTCGGTGTAGCGCTCGATGGCGGCGGCATTGCCGCCGGTGTAGGGATTGTGGCCGGGATTATCCCAGGAGCAGTTGGGCTGAATGGCGGCGGCCAGTGTGACAGCTAGCAGTAAGGGCATGATTGTTCTCTCAGGCTGAACGCTATCGCAGGGGTTGGGCGCGGCGAGGTTGGTAAAAAGAAACTAAGATATCTTCAATGATATTACATTTCTGGCAGCTATGAACGTTCCGGGAGGAATTTATTTGTTCTATGAGGTATTTTGGTGCAGCCGGACGTGGCGATAATGTGACGCTTGCACCACGATAGGGCGGACGTCCTATAGAGGGCGATGCTTGATTAAGTGCCTGTTTATGAGGTAGAATCTCGGGTTGCTTGAATTTGGTTTAAGCAATGTTGTAATTTTCGTTAATTTAAACACGCGAATCCGATCGACAAGGGTGCCTGGCAATCGCTAAGGTGACTGGTCGGATTCCAGATCTAACCCTGGAGCAAAATTATGTCCGTAACTATGCGCGAAATGCTGGAAGCCGGTATCCACTTCGGCCACCAAACCCGTTTCTGGAACCCAAAGATGGCGCCGTTCATCTTCGGTCACCGCAACAAGATCCATATCATCAATCTGGAAAAGACGATGGCTATGTATCAAGAAGCGATGAAGCATGTTAAGCAAGTCGCCGCTTCCCGTGGCACCATCCTGATGGTTGGCACCAAGCGTCAAGCTCGCGATATCATTGCTGCCGAAGCCCAGCGCGCAGGCGTTCCTTATGTTGACCAGCGTTGGCTGGGCGGCATGCTGACCAACTTCAAAACCATCAAAACCTCGATCAAGCGTCTGAAAGACATGGAAGCCGCTGTGCAAGACGGTTCGGTAGAGAAGCTGTCGAAAAAAGAAGCGCTGATGTTCCAACGCGAAATCGTCAAGCTGCAAAAATCGATCGGCGGCATCAAAGACATGGGCGGCGTTCCTGACGCAATCTTCGTCGTTGACGTTGGCTACCATAAAGGCGCTATCACCGAAGCCGCTAAACTGGGCATCCCAGTCATCGGCGTGGTCGATACCAACCACTCGCCAGAAGGCGTGCAGTACGTTATCCCTGGTAACGACGACTCCTCGAAAGCAATCACGCTGTACGCCCGTGGCGTTGCAGATGCGATCCTGGAAGGCCGTGCAGCTGCTGGTGCTGACGTAGTCGAGGCGATCAAAACCGCAGCCGGCGACGAATACGTCGAAGTCAGCGAACAGGCTTAATCGTTCCTGATAAGCTGTAAGGAAAAAGGGGTGGCCAACAGCTCCCCCTTTTTTTTAACGTAAATGGTTGGAGCGAAGTTAATCAACTCGCCGCTCACCATCCCACCGAATTCCGAATTACCGAATTAACAGGAGAAACACATGGCAGCGATTACTGCAGCAATGGTAGGCGAACTGCGCGCGAAAACTGACGCGCCGATGATGGAATGCAAAAAAGCACTGACCGAAGCCGAAGGCGATCTGGCCCGTGCGGAAGAGATCCTGCGCGTCAAACTGGGCGGCAAGGCATCGAAAGCGTCGGCACGTATCACCGCTGAAGGCGTGGTAGCGACCTACATCGCTGGCGGCATCGGCGCGCTGGTGGAAGTGAACTCGGAAACCGACTTCGTTGCGAAAAACGACGATTTCCTGGCCCTGTCGAACACCGCCGCCAAGCTGGTGGCTGAACACAACCCAGCCACCGTTGAAGCCCTGCTGGCACTGCCAGCTGGCAACGGCCAGACCCTGGATGAAGTGCGCTCGGCCCTGATCGGCAAGATCGGCGAGAACATGACCATCCGCCGCTTCCAGCGCTTTGAAACCACCGGCAAACTGGCATCGTACCTGCACGGCACCCGTATCGGCGTGATCGTCGAGTTCGAAGGCGCGGACGAGCAGGTTGGTAAAGATGTGGCAATGCACATCGCTGCAATGAAACCAGTGTCGCTGTCGGCTGACCAGGTACCTGCAGAACTGATCGAAAAAGAGCGTTCGGTAGCAAAACTGAAAGCCGATGAAGATGCAGCTGCTGCCATCGCCGCCGGCAAACCAGCCCAGCCTGCCGACATCGTCGCCAAGCGTCTGGAAGGTTCGGTACAGAAATACCTGAAAGAAGTATCGCTGCTGAACCAGGCATTCGTGAAGAACGACAAACAGTCGATCGAACAGATGCTGAAAGAAAAATCGACCACCATCAAAGCCTTCACCATGTACGTGGTAGGCGAAGGTATCGAGAAGAAAGTAGACGACTTCGCAGCTGAAGTGGCCGCTCAAATGGCCGCTAACAAAGCGTAATCAAGAAAACGGGCCGAGAGGCCCGTTTTTTTAAGCCCGCAGCAGTGCCCGGCGTTGGGCGAGGTATCATAAGCGCCGGCAAGCCTCACCCCGTACAACCAATCAATAGGAGCCCCGTCTCATGTCCAAACCAGCCTACAAGCGCGTACTCCTCAAATTATCCGGCGAAGCCCTGATGGGGGATGATCCTTACGGCATCAACCGCGGCACGATCGAACGGATGGTGGCCGATGTGGCCGAAGTCGCGAAACTGGGCGTGGAACTGGCGATCGTCATTGGCGGCGGCAATATCTTCCGTGGCGTCGCGCCCGGTGCGCAGGGCATGGACCGCGCCACCGCCGACTACATGGGTATGCTGGCCACCGTGATGAACGCGCTGGCCCTGGCCGACGCCATGCGCCATGTCGGCATCACCGCGCGTGTGATGTCCGCCATCGGCATCGAGCAGGTGGTCGAGCCATATGTGCGCCCGAAAGCGCTGCAGTACCTGGAAGAAGGCAAGGTCGTGGTGTTTGCGGCCGGCACCGGTAACCCGTTCTTCACCACCGATACCGCTGCCTCGTTGCGCGGTTCGGAAGTGAGTGCGGAGATCGTGCTGAAAGCCACCAAGGTGGATGGCGTGTACACTGCCGATCCAAAGAAAGACCCGAACGCCACGCTGTATCGCTCGATCACTTTCGACGAAGCGATCGCCAAGCACCTGCAAGTCATGGACGCCACCGCGTTTGCGCTGTGCCGCGACCAGAAACTGCCGATCAAGGTGTTCTCCATCACCAAGCCGGGCGCGCTGATGCGCGTCATCATGGGCGAGGATGAAGGTACACTGGTTCACGTTTAATCTAGAAATAACAGGAGAGCAGCAATGTCCGTAGCTGACGTTAAAAAGAGTGCCCAAGACCGCATGACCAAATCGCTGGAAACCCTGCGTGGTGACCTGGCCAAAGTCCGTACCGGCCGCGCCCACACCGGCATCCTCGATCACGTGATGGTGGATTACTACGGTAACCCGACCCCGATCAACCAGGTGGCCAACCTGACCCTGGTCGATGCGCGTACCATCGGTGTGCAGCCATTCGAGAAAAAGATGGCGGCCGCCATCGAGAAAGCCATCCGCGACGCCGACCTGGGCCTGAACCCGGCCGCCCAGGGCGACGTGATCCGCGTACCGACCCCGGCCCTGACCGAGGAGCGCCGCAAGGAAATGGTCAAGCTGGCCAAGGGCGAAGCGGAAGATGCCAAAGTTGCCGTGCGCAACATCCGCCGCGATGCCAATGAAGGCCTGAAAAAGCTGGTCAAGGATAAAGCCATCTCGGAAGACGACGAGCGTCGTGGCACCGATGAAGTGCAGAAGCTGACCGACAAGTTCATTGTCGACATCGACAAGATGGTGGGCGAGAAGGAAAAAGAGATCCTGACGGTTTAATCCCGTCGGCGCCAGCAGCTGACTCAGCACCCGGTCCGCAAGGGCCGGTTGCCGGGTCCGGTTGACTGGCGTCTTGTCTTTTTAAGCTACACCTGCAATACTTTATACTTTGGCACCAAAGTTTTCATGAAATATACGAGTTCGACTACCGAGGTACCAGACGCGCCTGCCGTGCCACGCCATGTGGCCATCATCATGGACGGTAACGGCCGCTGGGCCACCAAGCGCTTTCTGCCGCGCGTGGCGGGACACGTCAAAGGCGTGGAAGCCGTGCGTACCGTGGTTGAATCCTGCGCCCGCCGCGGCGTCGAGTACCTGACCCTGTTTGCCTTCAGCTCGGAAAACTGGCGTCGCCCGGAAGAAGAAGTGTCGCTGCTGATGCGCCTGTTCGTGACGGCGCTGGAACGCGAAGTCTCCAAGCTGCACGCCAACAACATCCGCCTGCGCGTGGTGGGCGACCTCAGCCGCGCCGACGACAAGCTGCAAAGCATGATCGCCGCCGCCGAGCGCAAGACCGCCGCCAACACCCGCATGACGCTGACCGTGTGCTTCAACTACGGCGGCCGCTGGGACGTGATGCAGGCCGTCGGCCAGATGGTCAAAGCCCATCCTGGCGTGAGCGATTTCTCCGAAGAGCAGCTGGCGCCGCACCTGGCCATGGCCTATGCGCCCGAGCCCGACCTGTTCATCCGCACCGGCGGTGAGCAGCGCATCTCCAATTTCCTGCTGTGGCAGCTCGCTTACACCGAGCTGTTCTTCACCGACACCTACTGGCCGGACTTTTCCGCCGGGTGTCTCGACGAGGCGATCGCCTCCTACCAGCACCGCGAACGGCGTTTTGGCCGCACCGGTGCGCAACTGGCTGAAAAGACAAGCTGATGCTGAAAACGAGGATTATTACCGCTGTGGTCTTGCTGGCGGTGCTGCTGCCGGTCCTGTTCTTCAACTATTTCCCTGCCTTTGCGCTGGTGGTGACGCTGTTTGTCGGCGCCGCCGTGTGGGAGGGCGCGCGCCTGTTTGGCCTCAGCGAGAGCAAGGCCCGTGTGGCCGGCTTCGTCGGCGGTATGCTGTTTGTCGCGCTGATGTATTCGGCCAAGCCGGGCGCGGTCAACGCGCTGTTTGGCGTGGCGGCGCTGCTGTGGATCATCCGCTATGCGCCGACGCTGGGCATGGGCCTGCCGCCACTCGGCGGCGCCGCCAACTGGTCGCTGGCGATCACGTTTACGTTTGCGCTGTTTGCCGCTTTCTTTGCGATCGTCGGCCTGTACCTGCATTCGCCGCTGTACCTGCTGTCGGTGATGGTGCTGGTGTGGATCGCCGATATTGGCGCCTACTTCTCGGGCAAGGCCTTCGGCAAGCGCAAGCTGGCGCCGTCGATCTCGCCGGGCAAGTCCTGGGAGGGCGCAATCGGCGGCGCGATTGCCGTGCTGGCACTGGCCGCGCTGTCGGTGGTGCTGGCCGATGGCGCCGCACCATGGCTGCAGGACACCTTCGCCTACAAGCTGCATGCGCGCTTCGGCTGGGGCCTGACGCTGCTGATCCTGGCGGTGATCGTGATGTTCTCGGTGATCGGCGACCTGTTTGAATCCCAACTCAAGCGCCGCGCCGGCATCAAGGACAGCAGCAACCTGCTGCCTGGCCACGGCGGAGTGCTTGACCGTGTGGACGCGTTGATCCCCGTGCTGCCGATGGCCGCGCTGGTCACGTCCTGGCTCTGAAAGTAGTTTAATCATGCAACGTATCACCGTATTAGGCGCCACTGGTTCGATCGGCGTATCCACGCTGGACGTGGTGGCGCGCCATCCCGGACGCTATTCCGTGTATGCCCTGTCGGCGCACAGCCGCGTGGACGAACTGGCCGCGCAATGCGTGCAGTTCCGTCCCGCGCGCGCCGTGGTCGGCACGGCGGCGGCAGCCGACCGCCTGGCAGCGCTGCTGCGCGCGGCCGGCGTCAAGACGGAAGTGGAGTGGGGCGAGCAGGCGCTGTGCAGCATCGCCAGCGCGGCGGAAACCGATAGCGTGATGGCGGCCATCGTCGGCGCCGCCGGCCTGGCGCCAACCCTGGCCGCAGCGCGCGCCGGCAAGAAGGTCCTGCTGGCCAACAAGGAAGCGCTGGTCATGTCCGGCCAGCTGTTCATGGACGCGGTTCACGCCTCCGGCGCCGTGCTGCTGCCGATCGACAGCGAACACAATGCCATCTTCCAGAGCATGCCGCAGTTCGGCGGCAAGATGCCGGCCGTGCGCGACGCCTCGGCCGGTATCGCCAAGATACTGCTGACCGCATCGGGCGGCCCGTTCCTGACGCGCGACGTCGCCACGCTGGACGCAGTAACGCCGGAGCAGGCGTGCAAGCATCCTAACTGGTCGATGGGCCGCAAGATTTCGGTGGACTCGGCCACCATGATGAACAAGGGCCTGGAAGTGATCGAGGCGCACTGGCTGTTTGGCGCCCCGGCTGACCGCATCGAAGTGGTGATCCATCCGCAGTCGGTGATCCATTCGATGGTGTCGTACACCGACGGTTCGGTACTGGCGCAGCTGGGCAACCCCGACATGCGCACGCCGATCGCCCACGCGCTGGCCTACCCGGAGCGCATCGCCTCCGGCGTCGCCCAGCTGGACCTGACCCAGATGGCCGGCCTGCATTTCCACCAGCCGGATTTTGAACGCTTCCCGTGCCTGCAGCTGGCGTTTGACGCGCTGCGCGCCGGCGGCACGGCGCCAGCCTTGCTGAACGCGGCCAACGAGGTGGCGGTGCAAGCCTTCCTTGATTTGAAAATCGGCTTCCGCCAGATCGACCGCGTGATCGCCCACGTGGTGGACACGCTGCCGCATGGCGACGCCCACAGCATCGAGGCGGTGATGGCGCAGGACGCTGCCGCGCGCGCCGCTGCTGAAGTCTGCGTCGCCGGACTGGCCAAATGAACTTCCTGCAAACCCTGCTGGCATTTGCCGTCTGCCTGGGCTCCCTGATTATCTTCCATGAGCTGGGACACTATCTGGTGGCGCGCTGGTGCGGCGTGAAAGTGCTGCGCTTCTCGGTCGGCATGGGCAAGGTGGTCTGGTCGCGCCGTTTCGGCCCCGACCAGACCGAGTGGGCCATTTCCGCATTGCCGCTGGGCGGCTACGTCAAGATGCTGGATGCGCGCGAAGGCGAGCTGACTGGCTTGTCCGAAGCAGAGATGCAGCGCGAGTTCACGCGCCAGAATGTCTGGAAGCGCATCGCCATTGTGGCGGCCGGCCCGCTGGCCAATTTCCTGATCGCGATTGTGCTGTTCACCGGCCTGTATATGTACGGCGTCGAAGAACCCAGCAGCAAAATCAGCGTGGAGGCGGGAACCGCAGCGGCGCAGGCAGGACTGCATAGCGGCGACGTGGTCACCGCTGCCAATGGCCAGCCAGTGCATGGCTGGTCCGAACTGCGCTGGCAGTTCATTCAATCCGCTATCGACAAACATGATCTGCGCCTGGCCGTGGATCGCGCAGGGCAGGGCCGTGTCGCGGCCACGCTGCCGGCGTCCGCGCTGGCCGGCCTGGATCTGGAAGGCGATGTGCCGTCCCAGCTGGGGGTGGGCGTTGCACTGCCAGCGCCGGTGGTGCTGCGCGTGATGCCCGGCAGTCCGGCCGAACTCGCGGGTCTGCGCGAAGGCGACCTGCTGCTGGCGGCCGACGAGCAACCGGTGGCCGATGGCCGCGCTTTTATCACCGCCATCCAGGCGGCGCCCGGCAAAGCCGTGCAAGTGCTGCTGCAGCGCGCCGGCCAGCAGGTGACGGTCAGTGTGCTGCCGAAGCCGGAACAGGCAAAGACCAGCAAAGGAACTGTAACAGTCGGTAAGATCGGCGCGGAAATCGCCAGCCGCCCGGATATGATCACCGTGCCCTCGGCGCCACTGGAGGCGGTCGGCAAAGGCGTGGTTCGCGTCTGGGACACATGTACGATGACGCTGAAGATGATCGGCAAAATGATCACCGGCGAAGCTTCGCTGAAGAACGTCACCGGCCCGATCACCATTGCCGATTACGCCGGCCAGACCGCACGCATGGGCGTAGCAAGCTATTTGAGCTTTATTGCGTTCATCAGTATTAGTCTGGGGGTAATGAATTTGCTGCCAATTCCCGTTCTAGACGGGGGGCATTTGCTGTATTATTCGCTGGAAGTTTTAACTGGGCGTTCTGTGCCGGAACGCGTCGGCGACATTGCGCAGCGTCTGGGCATGGGTTTGTTACTCACGCTGATGCTGCTGGCGGTGTTTAACGACGTCGCCCGGCTGCTGTAGCTGTACTGTGTAGTTCTCGTTGATTGAGCCATTGAACCCGATGAAATTATATTCTGACCGTATTACTTCAACTTCCTTGCGCCGTAGCCTGATCGGCGCCGCTGTCCTGGCACTGTGCAGCGGTAGCGCCATGGCGATCGATCCTTTCATCATCAAAGATATCCGCGTCGAAGGGATCCAGCGTACAGAAGCCGGTACGGTCTTCAGCTACTTGCCGGTACGAGTCGGCGAAACCTTCAACGACGACAAATCCATCGCGGCCATCAAGGCCCTGTATGCCACCGGCTTCTTCAAGGATGTGAAGCTGGAAAAGGACGGCCAGGTGCTGGTGGTGCTGGTGGAAGAACGTCCGGCCATCGCCAAGGTGGAATTCACCGGCACCAAGGAATTTGAAAAAGACACGCTGGTCAAGGCGCTGAAAGACATCGGCGTCGGCGAAGCCAAGATTTTCGACAAGGCCTCGGTTGACCGCGCCGAACAGGAACTGAAGCGCCAGTATCTGTCGCACGGCCTGTATGGCGTCAAAGTCGTCACCACCGTCACGCCGATCGAGCGTAACCGCGTCAACATCACCTTTGCGGTGGACGAGGGCGAAGTCGCCAAGATCAAGCAGATCAACATTGTCGGCAACAAGGTGTTCTCGGATAAAGAGCTGAGGGAAAACCTGGCGCTGAATACCGGCGGCTGGTTCAGCTGGTACACCAAGGCCAACCAGTATTCCAAGACCAAGCTGACCGGCGACATCGAGTCGCTCAAGTCCTTCTATCTGAATCGCGGCTACATCGAGATGAATATCGATTCGACCCAGGTGTCGATCACGCCCGACAAGAAGGACATTTACATCACCATCAACATCACCGAGGGCGAGAAGTACAAGGTCTCGGACATCAAGTTTGAAGGCGAGACCTTCGGCCGCGAGGAAGAACTGCGCCAGCTGGTGCTGCTGAAGCGCGGCGCCACCTATTCGGGCGAGCTGCTGACCGCCACCAACAAGCTGATTTCGGACCGCCTGGGCACCTTCGGCTACGCCTTCGCCAACGTCAACGCCAATCCGGACATCGACCGCGACAAACGCGAAGTGGCGTTCACCTTCTTCATCGATCCGGGCAAGCGCGCATATGTGCGTCACATGAACATCGCCGGTAACACCACCACCCGCGATGAAGTGATCCGCCGCGAATTCCGCCAGTTCGAATCGTCGTGGTACGACGCCAACAAGATCAAGCTGTCGCGCGACCGCGTCGACCGTCTGGGCTACTTCAAAGACGTCACCATCGACACGCCGGAAGCGCAGGGCACGTCCGACCAGGTCGACGTCAACCTGACCGTGACCGAGAAACCGACCGGTAACTTCCAGATCGGCGGCGCGTTCTCGCAGTCGGAGAAGTTCTCGTTCCAGGCAGCGATCCAGCAGGCCAACTTTGCCGGTTCGGGCACCACCGTGGGCCTGGAGCTGAACACCTCCAAGTACACGCGCACGATTTCGTTCTCGCAGACCGACCCGTACTACACTGACGACGGCGTCTCGCGCGGCTACGAGCTGTATCTGCGGACGCAGCAGCCGCCGGCGCTGAACATCGGTTCGTACACCATCAAGCAGCAGGGCGGCCGTATCAGCTACGGTGTGCCGTTCTCGGAAGTCGATACGGTGTTCTTCGGGATTGGTCTGGAACGTTCCAAGATCACCACCGACCAGACGTCGCCAGTGCGCTTCCAGGATTACGTGAACACGATTAACGGCACCACCACCGGTGTCGGTACCGCCTCCACCAACGCCGTGCCGCTGACCGTCGCCTGGGCGCGCGATAGCCGTGACTCGGCGCTGACCCCAACCGTCGGCCGCTACCAGCGCGCCAACCTCGAGATCGACCTGGTCGGCGCACAGAAATACTACCGCGCGGTGTACGAACACCAGTGGTACAAGCCGATTTACCAGAAGGTCACGCTGGCACTCAAAGGCGAGATCGACTATGGTCACGGCCTGGGTAACAGCAGCTATCCGGTGTTCAAGAACTTCTACGGCGGTGGTATCGGTTCGGTGCGCGGCTATCTGAGCTCCTCGCTGGGCGCGGTCGACTACCGTTACGGCGATGCGCTGGGCGGTGCTTCGCGCCTGATCGGTAACGCCGAACTGCAACTGCCATTCCCGGGGTCGGGCCAGGACCGCAGCTTGCGCTGGTTCGGCTTCCTGGACGGTGGCCAGGTTTATCAGGAAGGCGAAAAGATGCGCGCTTCGCAGCTGCGTTATTCGACCGGTCTGGGGATCAGCTGGATTTCGCCGGTCGGTCCGCTCAAGTTGAGTTATGCTAAGCCTTTGAACGCCAAGCAGGGCGACCGCCTGGAACGCTTCCAGTTCCAGATGGGCTCTGGCTTCTAATGTTTGATGGCATTAATTTTTACCTCGGAGAAATAAGTTGAAGACTGCATCCGCTACCATGACCAAATATCTTGCCGGGCTTGCATTGGGCTGGTGTGCATTGGCGCCGGTGCAGGCGCAGACTTCGGCCTCGCGCATTGCATGGATCAGCCCTGAGCGCATCTACAATGAGTCGAAGCTGGCCAAGCTGGCGGAAGAAAAGCTCAAGGAAGAGTTCAAGAACCGCGAAAAAGCCATGGCCGATATGGCCGGCCGCCTGAAGACGGCGTCGGAAAAGCTGGACAAGGATGCGCCGGCGCTGAGCGAAGCCGACCGCGTCAAACGCCAGCGCGACGTGTTTGAGCTGGACAAGGAATACCAGCGCCGTCAGCGCGAGTTCCGCGAAGATGTCAGCCAGCGCACCAATGAAGAACGCCAGGCGATTTCGGAAAAAGCCACCAAAATCATCAAGCAGCTGGCAGGTGTCGAGGGCTTCGATATTGTGCTGCAGGACGCCGTCTGGGCCAGCAACCGTATCGACATCACCGACAAGGTGCTGGCGGCGCTGGATAAAGACAAATAAAACAAGGATCACCCGATGGGCACTCGACTAGGAGCATTGGTCGAACGCTTGGGCGGACAGCTGGTCGGCGACGAAAACCTGGAAGTCTCCGGGATCGCGCCGCTGGCTGATGCCGGCGTTTCGCACATCAGCTTTCTCAGCAACAGCAAGCTGCGCGCGCAGGCGCTGCAGAGCAAGGCGGCCGCACTGATCGTGTCGGCCGCGGACGACGATTTTATCGCCGCCGGCTACCACGGCGCCCGCATCGTGGTCCCGAATCCGTATGTGTATTTCGCCCGCGCGGCGCAGTATTTCGAATCGCTCACGGCCATCGTGCCGGCGCCCGGCATCCATGCCAGCGCCGTGGTGGCGGACAGCGCGCAGGTGGCGCCGACCGCGCACATTGGCGCGCGCGCAGTGGTGGAAGAGGGCGCCGTGATCGGCGAGAGCGTCGTCATCGGCGCCGGCTGCTACATCGGCCGCGAAGCGGTGGTCGGCGAAGGCACGCAGTTGTTTGCCAACGTGACCTTCCATGCGCGCTGCCAGATCGGCAAGCGCGGCATCATCCACTCGGGCGCGGTGATCGGCACCGACGGCTTTGGCTTTGCCAACGAGGGCGGCGTCTACATCAAGATTCCGCAGACCGGCCGGGTGATGATCGGTGACGACGTCGATATCGGCGCCAACACCACCATCGACCGCGGCGCGCTGGCGGATACGATTATTGAAGATGGCGTCAAGCTGGATAACCAGATCCAGATTGGCCACAACTGCCATATCGGCGCACACACGGCAATGGCCGGCTGCGTTGGCGTGGCGGGCAGCGCGAAGATCGGCAAATACTGCACCTTTGGCGGCGCGGCCATGGTGCTGGGCCATCTGACCATTGTCGACAAGGTGCATGTGGGTTCGGGCAGCATGGTGTCGCGTTCGATTCTCGAGCCGGGCCAGTACACCGGCTTCTACCCGCTGGCGAAAAACGCCGACTGGGAGAAGTCGGCTGTCATCGTCCGCAATTTGTCGGCCATGCGCGATAAAATCCGCGCGCTTGAAAAAATCATTAAGACCAAAACAGAAGACGAATCATGACCACTACTGAAAACAAGACCATGGACATCTGCGAGATCAAGTCCTACCTGCCGCACCGCTACCCGCTGCTGCTGGTGGACCGCGTGATCTCGTACGAAGAGGGCAAGACCATCACCGCCATCAAGAACGTGACCGTCAATGAAGAATTCTTCAATGGCCACTTCCCGCACAAGCCAGTCATGCCTGGCGTGCTGATGATCGAGGCGATGGCGCAGACCGCAGCGCTGCTGTCGTTCAAGACCATGGGCATCAAGCCTGATGAGAATTCGGTGGTGTACTTCGTCGGCATCGACGGCGCGCGCTTCAAGCGTCCGGTAGGTCCTGGCGACCAGCTGAAAATGGACGTCGAGATCCTGCGCAATGCACGTGGCATCTGGAAGTACAAGGCAGTGGGTTCGGTAGACGGCCAGGTGGCGGTTGAAGCTGAACTGATGTGCACCATTCGCAGCGCTTCGGACGCATCGCAGCCAGCCGCAGGCCAGTAACCATGGGTAAGATACACGCAACAGCAATCGTTGACAGCAAAGCGGAGCTGCACGAAAGCGTTGAGATCGGCCCATATTCGGTGATTGGTCCGAATGTGGTGATCGGTTCCGGTACGGTGGTCGGTCCGCACGTGGTCATCGAAGGCCACACCACCATCGGCAGCGACAACAAGTTCTTCCAGTTTTCGTCCATCGGCGCTGCGCCGCAGGACAAGAAATGGAACGGCGAGCCGACCCGCCTGACCATCGGCGACCGCAACACCATCCGCGAGTTCTGCACCTTCAATACCGGTACGGTGCAGGACAAGGGCGTGACCTCGCTCGGCAACGACAACTGGATTTCGGCGTATGTCCACCTGGCGCATGACTGCCAGGTTGGCAGCAATACGATCTTCTCGAACAATGCGCAGATCGCCGGCCACGTCGAGATCGGCGACTACGTCATCATGAGTGGCTTCGCCAATGTGCACCAGTTCTGCAAGATCGGCGCGCACGCGTTTGTCGGCATGAGCACGTCGCTGACGCAGGATGTGCCGCCGTTCGTGCTGTTGAACGGTAACCCGGCGGCGGCGCATGGCGTGAACATCGAGGGTCTTAAACGCCGCGGCTTTACGCGCGAGCAGATCAACGGCATCCGTTCGGCCTACAAGACCATCTACCGCTCCGGCCTGACGCTGGAGGAGGCCAAGGCGGCGCTGATCGCGGAAGAAGCGGCCGTGCCGGCCGATGTGGCGCTGCATATGCGCGCCATGCGCGAGTTCCTCGATACGGCGACCCGTGGCATCGTCCGATAATATGGCGCCGGGCGCCCGCTTGCCTGTCGACGGGCGCGGGTTGTCCCTGGCGTTGGTGGCAGGCGAGCCGTCCGGCGATGTGCTGGCGGCTCGTTTGCTTTCCGGCCTGCGCCCGCACCTGCCGGATGCCTACTTCCACGGTATCGGCGGCCCTAACATGATGGCGCAGGGCTTCGAATCGCATTGGCCGATGGACAAGCTGACGGTGCGTGGCCTGCTGCCTGTGCTGATGCGTTACCGCGAACTCAAAGGCGTTCAGAACCAGTTGCGCGACCGCCTGCTGGCCGAACGGCCGGCGGTATTTATCGGCGCCGACTATCCCGGTTTCAACCTGGGACTGGAAGAGCAGCTGAAAGCCGCTGGCATCCCGACCATGCACTACATCGGCCCGCAGATCTGGGCCTGGCGTGGTGGACGCATCAAGAAAATCCAGCGCGCAGTGTCGCACATGCTGGTGGTGTTTCCGTTTGAAGAAGCGATCTACCAGCAGGCCGGCGTACCGGTCAGCTATGTCGGCCATCCGCTGGCCGAGCTGATTCCGATGGCGCCGGATGCCGGCGCCGCGCGCCGCGCACTGGGTCTGGCGGAGGACGCCAATGTGGTGGCCATCATGCCGGGCAGCCGCATGTCTGAACTGAAGTACAACACCGTGGCGTTTGTGCAGGCGGCCAGGCTGCTGCTGCAACGCGACCGCAGCTTGCGCTTCGTCGCGCCGATGGCGGGCGACAGGCAGAAAGCCTATTTCCAGGAGCTGGTGGCGCAGGCGGGCTTGCAGGATGTCGAGATCCAGCTGCTGGACGGCCAGTCGCACACGGCGATTGCGGCCGCGGAGGCGGTGCTGGTGGCATCCGGCACGGCGTCGCTGGAAGTGGCGCTGTTCAAGAAGCCGATGGTGATTGCGTATAAGATGATGGAACTGGAGTGGCAGATCCTGCGCCATTTCGGCTATCAGCCCTGGATCGGCTTGCCGAACATCCTGGCGCGCGAATTCCTGGTGCCGGAGCTGCTGCAGCATGCGGCCAATGCGGAAGCGCTGGCGGAAGCCATGTGGAAGCAGCTTGACGATGCGCCGCATCGCCAGCGCCTGGTGCAGCGGTTCACCGATATGCACCACAGCCTGCTGCGCGACAGTGCGAAGGAAAGTGCAGCCGCCGTGCTGCAAGTGATAGAAAGAGCAAAGTGAAGAATCAACATCCCGGTCTGTTCGATGACCTGCCTGAATCGCCCGATGAAATCATCTGCGGCGTGGACGAGGCAGGGCGCGGGCCGCTGGCCGGCCCCGTGTTTGCGGCCGCCGTTATCCTCGACCCGCTGCGGCCTATCGATGGCCTGCGCGACTCCAAGAAGCTCAACGAAGCCAAGCGCGACATGCTGGCGCCGCTGATCAAGGCGCATGCACTGGCATGGGCCATTGCCGAGGCATCGGAAGAGGAAATCGACCAGCACAACATTCTGCAGGCGTCGATGCTGGCCATGCGCCGCGCGGTCGAAGCGCTGAAGACCGTGCCCACGCTGGCCCTTATCGATGGCAACCGCTGCCCGGTCATGAAGATCCAGAGCATCGCCATCGTTGGCGGCGACGATAAAGTGGAAGCTATTTCGGCGGCCTCGATCCTGGCCAAGACCGCACGCGACGCCGCACTGGTGGCGCTGCATGCCCAATATCCGCAGTACTGCTTCGACCAGCACAAGGGCTACGGCACGGCGCTGCATCTGGCGCGCCTGCGCGAGCATGGGCCTTCGCCGGTGCACCGCCGCTCGTTCGCGCCGGTGCGCGCCTTGCTGGAGGTGCGCCTGTGAAGACGATTACCTCGCGCGACAACGCGCAATACAAGGAACTGGCCAAGCTGGCCGGCAGCCAGCAGGCGCGCCGCAAGGCTGGCCGCACGCTGCTGGACGGAGTGCACCTGTGCCAGGCGTTCTTGCAGCTGCGCGGCGTGCCGGAGCAGTGTGTGGTCAGCGAAAGCGCGCTGCACAATCCCGAAGTGATGGAGATTGTCGGTCAGCTGGAGTCGCAGCGCGCGCACGTGCTGGCGCTGCCGGATGCGCTGTACAACGGCGTCAGCCAGGTTGAACATGGCGTCGGCGTGATGTTCCTGATCCAGACGCCGGAACGCGCGGTGACCGCGCCGGTGAGCGTATCGGCCGTGCTGCTGGACGGCGTGCAGGACCCCGGCAATGTCGGCTCCATCCTGCGCAGCGCGGCGGCGGCGGGCATCAAGCAGGTGTATTGCAGCGCCGGGACGGCGTTCTGCTGGTCGCCGAAAGTGCTGCGTGCGGCCATGGGCGCGCACTTCGTGCTGGATATTTTTGAAAACGTCGATCTCGCGGGGCTGGTGCGCGCGGCCAAGGTGCCGACGCTGGCGACCAGCGGCTATGCGACGCAGCGCCTGTACGACGTGGATCTGCGCCAGCCGGTGGCGTGGCTGTTTGGCCACGAAGGGCAGGGGGTGGCGGACGATCTGCTGTCGATGGCCACTCACCAGGTCGTAATTCCGCACCTGGGCCAGGTGGAATCGCTGAACGTCGCTGCCTGTGCGGCAGTATGCTTTTTCGAGCAAGTAAGGCAGAATCAGACGTAAGCACACACGGGAGCCGTCATGGATATCGCGCAGTTGCACTTTCTGGTAGCCGAAGGGGATCAGGTTCAACGGCACGCACTGGCTGATATCCTGGTTCATCTTGGCGTCGGACGGATCACGCAGGCGCCTGACGGCCACACGGCGCTGCGCCACTTCAGCGCCGGTATCACGCCGGTGGTGGACATCGCCATCATCGACCTGGCCCTGCCGGGCATGGATGCACTGGAGCTGATACGCCGCCTGGGCGAAGCGCGCTGCAAGGCTGGCATCATCATCGTCGGCGCGCAGACCAATGCGGTGCTGTTCTCGGTGGAGACCATGGCGCTGGCCTACGGCGTCAACGTGCTGGGCGCGATCGGCAAGCCGGTCATCGGCAGCCGTCTTGAAGCGTTCATCGGCAATTATCTTCAACCGGCGCAGCCGCACGGCGCGGGCGGCAGGGCGCCGGCCCTGTCGTTTGCCGAAGTCGGACAGGGTTTGCAGTCGCGCGAATTCGATCCCTTCTTCCAGCCCAAAATCGAACTGGAGACAGGGCAGGTCAAGGGCCTGGAGATGTTTGCGCGCTGGCGGCATCCGCTGTATGGGGTGCTCGGGCCGGCGTCGTTCATGCCAGCACTGGAAGAAGCACGGCGTGTCGATTTTCTCGACTGGACCATGATCGAGAAGTCGGCAGCGGCCTGCCGCGCACTGCACGACCAGGGCATACCGATTTCGTTCTCCATCAACGTTGACCAGACCACGCTGGCGCATCCGCAGTTCATGGAGCAGGTCGCGGCCTGTCTGGAGCGGCACCGCATCATGGCGGACTACATTACCTTCGAGATGACGGAATCGGCGGTGCTGACCACCGACCCGCACTTCCTCGAACGCCTGCTACGCCTGCGCATGAAAGGCTTTGGTCTGGCGATCGACGACTACGGCACGGCGCGCAGCAATCTGCAGCTGCTGGCGCGTATTCCATTCTCCGAGCTCAAGATCGACCGCAGTTTTGTCGATGGCGCTTCCAAGCGCGCCGCCATTGGCACCGTGCTGCGTTCCTGTCTGGGCCTGGCCCGCAGCCTGGATCGCCGCTCGGTGGCGGTCGGCGTCGAGACCAAACAGGACTGGGACTTCCTGCAGGGACTGGGCTGTACCTACGCGCAGGGCTACTACATCGCCAAGCCGATGCCGGTTGAGGAGTTCCCGGCCTGGCTCGCGGACTGGCAGCACTTCTTCTGAGCGCGATCAAATACACGCCGCTGTAACGCACGCACACTCGTTGCCTGCCTTCCCGCCGGGAGGGCGCCACAAACGAGGTGTGACATGGCTAAACGTAAAACCAATGGCGGCGCAGAGGATGGCGCCGGGTCCATCCTGAGCACGGTGGCCGGACCGTCAGTGCCGCCACATCCCACGCGGCTTGGACCGCCGAATCCCATCGCCAGCCAGTTGCTCGAAAAAGTGACGGGCGACGAAAAGCTGGCGGCGGACATGCCATTCAATGCCACCAAGGCGCTGGAATATGGCGAAGCCGCTTACACGCCGCACCAGGGTGAAACGCATACGCCGCCGACATCGCTGGCCACCGCCGGCACCAGCACTGAAACCGTGGCATCGCCCAAGGTTGGCGACGGCCAGCCGGCCATCGGCGACAACGCCCTGAACCGTCCGCTGGACCGCGTTCGTGTCGACGATAGCGCGCGCGAGCTGACCACCAACCAGGCCGTGCCCGTGGCGGACAATCAGAACTCGCTGAAAGCGGGACTGCGTGGCCCAACGCTGATGGAAGACTTCATCCTGCGCGAAAAGATCACCCACTTCGACCATGAACGCATCCCGGAACGGGTGGTACACGCGCGCGGCTCGGCCGCGCATGGCTATTTTGAAAGCTACGAGGACCTGAGCGATATCACACGCGCCGCGCCGTTCGCAGCGGCCGGCAAGCGCACGCCGGTGTTTGTACGTTTCTCGACGGTGGCCGGCGAGCGTGGTTCCGCCGACACGGTGCGCGATGTGCGCGGCTTTGCCGTCAAGTTCTATACCGATGAAGGCAACTGGGACCTGGTCGGAAATAATATGCCCGTGTTCTTCATCCAGGATGCGATGAAGTTCCCGGACCTGATCCACGCCGTCAAACCCGAACCGCACAACGGCATGCCGCAGGCGGCCAGCGCGCATGACACGTTCTGGGACTTTGCTTCGCTGAGTCCAGAAATCGCGCACATGCTGCTGTGGCACACCTCTGACCGCGCCATCCCGCGCAGCTACCGCATGATGCAGGGCTTCGGCGTGCACACCTTCCGGCTCGTGAACGCGCAAGGCGTATCGGTATTCTGCAAATTCCACTGGTCGCCGATGGCGGGTACGTATTCGCTGGTGTGGGACGAGGCAGCACGCATCACCGGCGCCGACCCGGACTTCCACCGCCGCGATCTGTGGGAGGCCATCGATAGCGGCCAGTTTCCGGAGTGGGAGCTGGGCCTGCAGATCTTCACGGAGGAGCAGGTGGCGCAGTTCCCGTTTGATATTCTCGACCCGACCAAGATCGTGCCGGAAGAGATGGTGGCGGTGCGTACGGTGGGCAAGATGGTCTTGAATCGTAACCCGGATAATTTCTTCGCCGAGACCGAGCAGGTGGCGTTTTGCGCCGCGCATGTGGTGCCGGGTGTGGACTTCAGCGATGATCCGCTGCTGCAAGGACGGCTGCACTCGTATATCGACACGCAGATCAGCCGTCTTGGCGGGGCGAACTTCCACGAAATTCCGATCAACACTCCGGTCGCGCAGATGCACAATAATCAGCGCGATGGCCTGCACCGCCAGGCGATCAACCGCGGACGCGTCAACTACGAGCCCAACTCCCTGGCGGGCGGCTGCCCGTTTCAGGCGGGCGCGCGCGGCTTTGTCAGCTTCCCTGAGCCGCAGCATGGCAGCAAAGTGCGTGGCAAGCCGGAGCTGTTTGCCGATCACTATTCGCAGGCGCGCTTATTCTGGATCAGCCAGAGTCTGACGGAACAGCGTCACATTATCGCTGCATTCCGTTTCGAGCTGACGCGCGTGCAGACATCGGCCGTGCGGCAGCGCGTGCTGGCTTTGCTGGCCAATATCGATGAGGTGCTGGTCGCCAGCGTGGCGGAAGGGCTGGGCATGCTGGTGCCGCCGCCATTGCCGCCAGCGGCCGACCGGCCACCCTACGACTATCCGCCATCGCCAGGCCTGTCCCTGTTTGCCCGGCCGGGCAGCATGGGCATCCGTACGCGGCGCGTGGCGCTGCTGGTCGGCGCCAATACGGATCTGGCGCAAGCGCGCAGCCTGTATGCCTCGCTGCTGGACGACGGCGCCGTACCGCGCCTGATCGGCGAGCGCATTGGGCCGGTTGTCGAGATTAGCCTGGAAACCGCACCGTCGGTGCTGTGGGATGGCGTGATCGTGCCGGATGCTATGCCCGCCGTGGGGGACGTCACGGTGTTTGAATTCCTCAAACTGCAATACCGTCATGGTAAGCCGCTACTGGCATTGGGCAACGGTGCGGAGCTGTTCAAGGCCGCCCGGATTCCGCACACGCTGCCGCATGGTGTGCCCGATCCCGGTGTGATTGTCGCTGCGGCGGCTGATGCAATAGAGGCCTTGGCCAGCTTCAAGGCGGTGCTGGCGCAGCACCGCGTATATGCGCGCGAGACTGATCCGCCGAGCGTTTAGCCTGACGTTAGTCCGCGCGGTAGCTCTCGCGGACTTTCACCAGCAGCATCTCCAGCGCGCTGCGGTCGTACCAGCGGCCTGCCGCCATCACGCCGACGGGTTTGCGCAGCGTCGACAGGTCGTCGAGCGGGTTCTGCTCGCTGAGCAGCAGGTCGGCCTGGTATCCCACCTTGATCTGGCCGAACGGCACGCCGCCTTTGGTGCGCGCGATAAAGGCGCCGGGCGCGCGCGTGGCGGTAGTCAGCGCCTGATAGCGGCTCAACTGAGAGCGTTCCAGCTCCGCCAGATTGTCGTGCAGTGAAAAGCCGGGCGTCAGGCCCGGAATCGTCGGCGCATCGGTGCCGGATAGCAGTTCGACGCCGCTGTCCGCCATCGCTTTCGCGAGTTTGCGTTCAAACGCCAGCTTGGCTTCCAGCCTCGCGCTCTTGCTGCCGTAGCTGGTGCGGCGCCATGCCTGCCGATCCGTCCACGACACATACGCCGCCTCGCGCGCGCCCAGGTAGCGCCGCAGCGCGTCGGGACGGCTCATCTGGTCTGCCAGCGTTTTATAGGTGATGAGGTCTGCCGTCACGGCGGCGTTGTACTGGCGGACCAGCGCCACGGCTTGCGGAATGCGCGATTCATCCGGGGGCGTGTCTGTCTCCTGCGCGCCGGCCGGTGTGAAGTAGGTATAGAAGAATTCCTCCAGATGCGCGACCATGACCTGGCCTTGCGCCAGTTGCCGCTCCAGCCGCACGGCCGTAACACCATGGCCCACCAGCGGCAGCGCGTATTGGCGGCTGGTGTTGGCGAGTGCGCTATAGACTTCCGGCGACAGGCCGACATAGACCTTGATGAAGTCGTAGCGATTGGCGGCCGCCAGTTCGACTGCGGCGCGCGCTTGTGAGGGCGTTTTTAGCACCACGCCGTTGTAGTCCGGCGTACCGTCCACCATCAGGCTCGCATATACGTGCGGGCCGGGCAGGTCGCCGCGCTCGACGGCCGGGATGATGCTGTCAACCAGATTGGCGCGCGCACCGCCCATGTTGAGCAGCGTGGTCACGCCGTTGGCCAGGTACACGGCCAGGTCGCCACGTGTTTCAGCGTGGGTGTGCATATCGGCCAGGCCGGGCGACAGCCAGCGCGTGCCGTAGCCATCGACGACCTTGACGCCAGCGGGAACCGGCAGCGCTTCGCCGATGGCGGTGATACGGCCATCGGTCACCAGCACTGTCTGGTCGGTCAGCACGCGCTCGCTGTCCATCGGCACGACGTTCATGCGGACGAAGGCGGTAGTCTCCGCGCGCGCAACGCCATGCGCGGCCATTGCCAGCATGGCTGATGCCGCAAGCAGGCGCGCGACGAAACGCATCAGTATTCGCGCCGGTCCGGTTTGATCTCTTGCAGGATGGTGGTCGAGATCTCTTCAATCGACTTGGTGGTCGATGACAGCCAGCGGATGCCTTCGCGCTTCATCATCAGTTCCGCCTCGTTGACTTCATAGCGGCAGTTTTCCAGCGATGCGTACTTGCTGCCCGCGCGGCGTTCATTGCGGATTTCGCTCAGGCGCTCCGGCGTAATCGTCAGGCCAAAGATCTTGGATTTGAATTCGTACAGCGACGATGGCAGTCTCCCGCGCTCGAAGTCGTCCGGAATCAGCGGATAGTTGGCCGCCTTGATCCCGTACTGCATGGCCAGATACAGGCTGGTTGGCGTTTTGCCAGAGCGCGAGACACCGACCAGTATCACGTCGGCCGAGGCCAGGTTCTTGTGCGACTGGCCATCGTCATGCGCCAGCGAGAAGTTGATCGCCTCGATGCGGTTCTTGTATTCCTCGCTGTCGACGATGTTGTGCGAGCGGCCAATGGTGTGGGTCGACGGCACGCCAAGTTCTTGTTCCAGTGGGGCAACAAACGTCTGGAACATGTCCATATACATGCCCTTGCATAGACGAATGATATCGGACAACTCCGTCTTGACCAGCGTGGAAAAGATGATGGGACGTTGACCGTCGGTCGCAAATGCCTCGTTAATCTTGCGCACGGCGTCGTGCGCCTTGTCCAGCGTATCGATGAAGGGCAGGCGCACCTGGCGGAAGCGCAGCTCGAACTGGGTCAGCACCGAGTGACCAAAGGTTTCCGCCGTAATGCCGGTGCCATCCGAAACAAAAAATACGGTACGGGCCGCAGAAGGCAGAGGTTGTCGTTGTTCTTGTGTCATGTAGAGGAAGCTATCTTATATTGTGAATCGTCAATTCTCGCCGCAGGCTGTAGAATAATCGCCAATGGTTAGATTGTGCTGCACGACGAACAGAATAACAAGAAACAAGTCTGCGCCTCGCTGGAAGATTTCTATCATCAAAAAGGTGTAATTATGTCCAACGCAGCATTGAAGGAGCAGAGTAACGACGCGGTATACGTTGCCTCATTTGAACACTTGCGCATGACGGATGTTGAATCCGTCGGCGGCAAGAACGCCTCCCTGGGCGAAATGATCAGCCAACTGGCAGGTGCCGGCGTGCGTGTGCCTGGTGGTTTTGCCACCACCGCACAGGCTTTCCGTGACTTCCTGTCGCACAGCGTGGACGGCGGCAAATCGCTGGCCGACCGTATCGCTGACCGCCTCGCGGATCTGAACATCGACGACGTGCGCTCGCTGGCGCAAGCCGGCGCCGAGATCCGTCAGTGGATCGTCGAGACCCCATTCCAGCCTCGCCTGGAACAGGAGATCAAGACCTACTACGATCAACTGGTGGCCGACTCGTCGACCGAAATGTCGTTTGCCGTACGTTCCTCGGCAACCGCAGAAGATTTGCCGGACGCTTCGTTCGCCGGCCAGCAGGAGACCTTCCTGAACGTGGTCGGCATCGACAACGTGCTGGACGCGATGAAACACGTCTTCGCCTCGCTGTACAACGACCGCGCGATTTCCTACCGCGTGCACAAAGGCTTCACCCATGCGGAAGTGGCGTTGTCGGCTGGTGTGCAGCGCATGGTGCGTTCGGACCTGGGCGCAGCAGGCGTGATGTTCACCATCGATACCGAATCCGGCTTCAAGGACGTGGTGTTCGTGACTTCGAGCTATGGCCTGGGTGAGACGGTGGTGCAGGGCGCGGTCAATCCGGACGAGTTCTATGTCCACAAGCCGATGCTGGAAAAGGGCAAGTCGCCTGTCATCCGCCGCAATATCGGTTCGAAACTGATCAAGATGGAATTCACGGCCGAAGCCAAGGCTGGCCGTTCGGTGAAGACGGTCGACGTTCCGGTCGAGCTGCGCAACCGCTACTCGCTGAACGACGAAGAAGTGGTGGAGCTGGCCAAGTACGCGGTCATCATCGAGAACCACTACGGCCGTGCTATGGACATCGAGTGGGGCAAAGATGGCCGCGACGGCAAGCTGTACATCCTGCAGGCGCGTCCTGAAACCGTGAAGTCGCAGCAGAAACCGACCGACGTGCAGCAGCGCTTCAAGCTGAAATCGTCGGGCACCGTGCTGGCCTCGGGCCGCGCGATTGGCCAGAAGATTGGCGCCGGTCCGGTACGCGTGATTAGCGACCCATCGGAAATGGAACGCGTGCAGCCGGGCGACGTGCTGGTGGCCGACATGACCGACCCTAACTGGGAACCGGTCATGAAGCGCGCATCGGCGATCGTCACCAACCGTGGCGGCCGTACCTGCCACGCGGCGATCATCGCGCGTGAACTGGGCGTGCCTGCGGTAGTAGGCTGCGGCGACGCGACTGACGTGCTGAAAGACGGCACCTTCGTCACCGTGTCCTGCGCTGAAGGCGATGAAGGCAAGATCTACGACGGCCTGCTGGAAACTGAAATTTCGGAAGTCTTGCGCGGCGAGCTGCCCAAGCTGCCAACCAAGATCATGCTGAACGTGGGTAACCCGCAGCTGGCGTTTGACTTCCAGGCCGTGCCTAACGCTGGTGTGGGTCTGGCGCGTCTGGAGTTCATCATCAATAACAATATCGGCGTTCACCCGAAAGCGATTCTCGAGTACCCGAACATTGATGCGGACCTCAAGAAGGCAGTGGAGTCGGTCGCACGCGGCCACGCTTCGCCGAAAGCCTTCTACGTCGACAAGCTGGCTGAAGGCATTGCCACCATCGCTGCGGCGTTCTGGCCGAAACCAGTGATCGTGCGTCTGTCGGACTTCAAGTCCAACGAGTACAAGAAGCTGATCGGCGGTTCGCGCTACGAGCCGGATGAAGAAAATCCGATGCTGGGCTTCCGCGGCGCGGCACGCTACCTGGCGGCTGATTTCGCCGGCGCATTCGAAATGGAATGTGCAGCGATGAAGCGCGTGCGTAACGACATGGGCCTGACCAACGTCGAGATCATGGTGCCGTTCGTGCGGACGCTGGGCCAGGCCGAGAAGGTAGTCGACCTGCTGGGCAAGAACGGTCTGGTACGCGGCGAAAATGGTCTGCGTCTGATCATGATGTGCGAAGTGCCGTCCAACGCGATTCTGGCCGAGCGCTTCCTGGAGCACTTCGACGGCTTCTCGATCGGTTCCAACGACCTGACCCAGCTGACCCTGGGCCTGGACCGCGATTCCGGCATGGCGCTGCTGGCGGCGGACTTCGACGAGCGTGACGATGCCGTGAAAGCGCTGCTGTCGCAGGCGATCCAGGCTTGCCGCGCGCAGGGCAAGTACATCGGCATCTGCGGCCAGGGTCCTTCGGACCACCCTGACTTTGCAGCGTGGCTGATGGAGCAGGGTATCGAATCGATGTCGCTGAATCCGGACTCGGTGATCGATACCTGGCAGAAGCTGGCGTCCCTGCAAAAGTAATTGAGGCATTGACGTAAGCTGAAATTGGTATAGACTGCAGTTATCGAATTTAGTAGCAAAAAACTCTATCAATACCATTTGTTCAGCAGTAAAAACCCTCGCAGCCCACACCGGGACGCGGGGGTTTTTGCATTTTGTTTCATCGAAAGGAGCCCATCATGGCTGACTGGAGTTACTGGCTGGCTGGCGCCGGCTTGACCGTCATACTCGAACTGTTCAGCGGGACGTTTTACCTGCTGATGATTGCGATAGGCCTGGCGGCCGGCGCTGGGGCGGCGGCGATCGGCTTTGGCGAAGCGGTGCAGCTGCTGGTTGCCGCCGTGGTCGGCGTAATCGCCACCGTGGCCTTGCGCCGCAGCCGCTACGGCAGGCAGCAGCAACGCGTGCAGGCCGAGCGCGACCCCAACGTCAATCTGGATATCGGCCAGACCGTGCATGTGCCGGCATGGCAGAACGGCGCAGCGCGCGTGATGTATCGCGGCGCGCTGTGGGATGTAGAACTTGCGCCTGGCGGCACCGCGACGCCGGGGCAGTACACGATACGCGAAGTTCGCGGCAGCCGCCTGATTGTAGCGGCTTAAGATCAACCAACGGAGAACCATATGGACATCAGCATCGGCAATGTCACCTTCATTCTGTTTATTCTGGCTTTAGTGTTTGTTTTCAAGACCATCAACGTGGTGCCGCAGCAGCACGCGTGGGTGGTGGAGCGGCTCGGTAAATATCACGCCACGCTGGGGCCTGGCCTCAATATCGTGATTCCGTTTGTCGACCGCATCGCCTACAAGCACGTGCTGAAGGAGATTCCGCTCGATGTGCCGCCGCAGGTTTGCATCACCAAGGACAATACGCAGCTGCAGGTGGACGGCATCCTGTACTTCCAGATCACCGACGCCATGCGCGCCTCGTATGGCTCATCGAACTACATCGCGGCGATTACCCAGCTGGCGCAAACCACGCTGCGTTCCGTGATCGGCCGCATGGAACTGGACAAGACGTTTGAGGAGCGTGAGCACATCAACACCGCGATTGTGAATGCGATTGACGAATCGGCCTCCAACTGGGGCGTGAAGGTGCTGCGCTACGAGATCAAGGACCTGACGCCGCCGAAGGAAATCCTGCATGCGATGCAGGCGCAGATTACGGCCGAGCGTGAGAAACGCGCGCTGATCGCGGCGTCGGAAGGCCGCAAGCAGGAGCAGATCAACATTGCCAGCGGTGAGCGTGAAGCGCAGATTGCGCGTTCGGAGGGTGACAAGCAGGCGGCGATCAACCGCGCACAGGGCCAGGCCGCCGCCATCGTCGCGCTGGCAGAAGCGAATGCGTCGGCGCTGCGCCAGGTGGGTGCGGCACTGCGCGAGCCTGGCGGCGACGAGGCGATGAACCTCAAGGTGGCAGAACAATACGTGAACGCCTTCGGCCAGCTTGCCAAGACCAATAATTCGATTATCATTCCGGCCAATCTGGGCGACATGAGCGGCTTGATCGCCACGGCCATGCAGGTCGTGAAGACACAAAACAAAATCATCAAGGAGTAATTATGGGTACTTGGGCGGTGGACGCCTTCGGCAACGACTACGCGCAGGACTGGGCGGACGATTTGCACGAGACGAACAATCTGGATGCGGTCGAGGACACGCTGAACACCGTGCTGGAGAGCGGCGACTACCTGGAAGCGCCGTTTGCCGCCGAGGCCCTGGTCGCCATCGAAGTGCTGGCGCGCCTGCAAGGCAAGGGCGGGCCGCGCACGGAAGACAGTGCTTCGGTAGACGAATGGGTGGACGCGCGTAAAGCCAAAGCCAAGCCGCGTACCGACCTGGCCGAGAAGGCTGTTCGCGCACTGGAGCGCATCGTGTCGCCGCAGAGCGAGCTGCGCCAGCTGTGGGAAGAAAGCGAGTATGGCGACGGCTGGCTGGCCACCGTTGAAGACTTGCGCGGCCGCTTGCAACCATGACCTTGCGCTTGCTGGCCGCTGCTGCTGCCTTGCTGGCGTTGCCGGCGCATGGTGAAGAGATCACGCCGGAGTCGATGCGCGCGATGGCGGATGCGGCCAGCGTCATAGCCTCGACCTACTTCAAGCCGGTCGATACCGGGCGCCTGCTGCGGACTTGCACGGATGCCGCCAGCCAGCCGGACAAGCAGGCCTTGTCGTCGTCACAGAAGGAAGAGGTATGCGTGCGCGCGATGGTGGCGACGCTGGATAAGGATTCCGCCTATCTGGGGCGCGAGGACTGGCAGGCATTACGAACAGCGGCGCCTGCGCAAAAGGCGCAACTGGCGTTGAAAGCAGAACGGCTGCCAGGCGAGGTGCTGTTGATTACGCCAGGCCAGTTCACGGATGCGACACTGGAGCAGTTGGCCAGCGCCCTGCGTACGGTGGATGCGGCGCCAAAAGTCAGCGGCATCATTCTCGACCTGCGTCACTGCCAGGGCGGGCTACTCACGGCGACGATAGGAGTGGCCGCTGCATTCCTGCCGCTCAAGGCACTGGTGTTCAAGGCCCAGGGAAACAGCCCTGATTTCGCGATGGATGCCTTGGCCGATCCCGAATATTACGGCGCGGGCAAGCCGCCGTTTGCCGGCTTGCCGCCAGTGGTGCTTACCTTGCCGCTCGTGGTACTCGTGGATGCGCAGACTGCGTCGGGTGCGGAAATGGTGGCTGCCGCCTTGCAGGACCATGGGCGGGCACGCATTGCTGGTGTGCGCACCGCAGGACGCGGCATGATACAGACGTTGCGCATGTTGTCCGCGCAGGTGGCACTGAAGCTGACCAGCGCAGAGATCAGCCGCCCGAACGGCCGCGCAATTGAAGGCGTGGGCGTCACGCCGGATGTGATGCTGGCGTCCGATGTGCCGGACGCCATCGCCAAGGCGCAGGCGCTGCTGCGCCGCTAGCCCTTACTTGCGGCGGCGGGCAGTGAAGCCAACCAGGGCCAGGCCGGCCAGCAGCATGGCGTAGGTTTCCGGTTCCGGTACGGCGGTGGTCAGCGAAACGTGATCCAGCGAGGTGCCCAGGCTGTCGCTGGTGCCGATGGCTTTGAATTTCAGTGCTTCCAGGCTGCCGTTGCCGATCAGGGTGTAGCTGCGGGTTTCCCAGCCGCCGCCCAGCGAGTTGTTGACCGAGGCGACGAGATTGCCACCCCAGCTCACTTCCAGGCCTTGCGACGAAGTCGGCACGCCTGCGCGGTCCTGGAACTGGAAGCTCAGCGTGTAGGCTTTGCCCAGCACGGTGTTGACCGACTGGCTCATCCAGCTGTTGGCGGTGGTGTCCAGTTCGACGAAGTTCACGCCGTTCGATGCGGTGCCTGCAACGTTGTTGCGCAGTTCGATGCCATAGGCGCCACCGGTCCAGCCGGTCAGGTTGCTGTAGATGTTCCAGGTGCCTGCCGCTTGCGCATTCTGCTCAAAGCTGCCGTTGGTCAGCAGTTCTACCGGTGCGGCGTGGGCGACGCCACCCGCCAGCAGGGCGGCGACAGCGAAAGATTTGATCAGTTTGGTGGCGTTCATGGCAAGATTCCCGTTAATTGATTATTGGTAATTTTAATTTCTCAAAAGACATGCAAATCTTATCTCGACCAGGCTGCTTGCGGCCAGAGACATTTGTCACTTTCTGATGTGTTGTACCATTCGGGTATGAACCTGAACCAGCAAATCGATCATCTCCAGACCTTTCTGCACCAGCACCAGCGCGTGCTGGTACTGACCGGCGCCGGCCTGAGTACGGCGTCCGGCATTCCCGATTACCGTGACAAGGACGGCGTGCGGCGCGGCCGCAACCCGATCCAGGGGCCGGATTTCCGCAAGTCCGAGGCGGTGCGGCGCCGTTATTGGGCGCGCAGCATGGCCGGCTATCCGACGCTGGCCGGCGCTGCGCCGAATGTGGCGCACCATGCGCTGGCGGCGCTGGAGCAGGCGGGCCGCATCCACAGCGTCATCACGCAAAACGTCGACGGCCTGCATCAGCGCGCCGGCAGCCACAAGCTGATTGAGCTGCATGGGAATATCCATGGCGTGGTGTGTCTGGATTGCCGCACTGTCCATCCGCGCGCCGAGATCCAGCACTGGCTGGCGCAGGCGAACCCGGAACTGGTGCCGACCGGCCCGGCTGGCGAGGTGGTGCCGGAAGCGCGCCCCGACGGCGATGCGGAAGTGGAGCTTGATGAATTCCAGGATTTCCAGCTGCCTTACTGCGCAGCCTGCGGCGGCACCTTGCAGCCGGACGTGATCTTTTTTGGCGATAACATCCCGCCGCAGCGCACGGCGGCAGCATTGCAATGGGCGGAGGAGGCCGATGCGGTGCTGGTGGTCGGTTCCTCGCTCATGGTGTTTTCCGGCTACCGCTTTGCCAAACTGGCGGCGCAGGCAAACAAGCCGATCGCGGCCATCAACCTGGGCAAAACCCGGGCGGATGATCTGATCGGCTTGAAGGTCGAGGCGTCGGCCGTGGATGTGCTGCCGTTGCTGTTGTAGTTAATTCCGCTGCAGCATGGAGCGGATGATGGCTTCCTTGGCCAGCACGTAGTCATGGCCAGCCAGCACGAAGTTGGTGTTGGGCTGGATCACCTTGATGTTGATGAATACCATGTCGCTGGTCTCCGCGTACGACCCCACCACGATGGCTTGCGCATTATGGCTGTTGGCCACTTCGCCGATTTCGCGGGTCAGCATCAGCTCGCCCTGATTGCGTTTCAGGTAGACGCTGTTGCGCAGCTTCATCTCCAGCATCGCCAGGCCGCCTTGCGCCATGCGCGTGGAAATCTGTTCGGACACCAGGCGCCCCAGCGTGGTGGTCTGTTCAAGCGCGTCGATATTGACCACGGTAGCCACGATCAGCGGCTTGTCGGCCACCAGCTTGCCGCTCAACTGCTGCAATAGCGCGTCGGCTGCCTTGTAGTTGGCGTTGATGAACTGGTTGGACGAAATGGTCGAGTAGTTGCCTTCTTCCTGTTTCGGATTCGAGGAACAGGCAGCCAGCAGCAGCGGCGTGGCCAGCACGGCGGTGCGCAATACGGTCTTCAGCATTACAGGTCTCCGCGTACCTGGAAGGTACGGGTCAGTTTAGGTTCTTCGGGCTGGGGATCGACGATGCCGTACAGGAAGCGGTCGCTGTCGGCCACATAATAGGCCGAGGTGTTGCGTGCCAGATAGCGGTACTGGTCGGACACCGAGACGGTAACGATGATTTCGGTTTTAGGTGTGTCGCCCGGCGCGAACTGGGCGTTGATCCAGTTATGGCCATCCACCGCACCGGCTCCGGCAGCCACATTGAACAGCACTGGCGCTTCCACTGCGCTGAGCAGCCAGACGCCGGCGCCGATCGCCGCCAGTTCGCCGTGATAGCGGTATTGCGGACGGTTGACTGCAAACGTGACTGCCTGCACATCCATGTCCACCTTGAGCGAGCCGGCCGGCGTCCGCGAGACCACGTAGCCATCATTGACCAGGGAGGTGGTCAGCTGAGCCGCCAGCGCGCGCTGGAATGGGTTGGGATCCTTGGCTTCATTGATGTAGACCGGGCGCGACGGGCTCTTCTTGAGCTCGGCCACCACGCGTTTCTCGATATTGTCGGCAATGACGCCCCAGTGATACGCCGCCTGCAGCTTGGCTTGCTTGGTAGTGGGGAAATTGGCGGCCAGCGGCGTCGGCGTATAGCGCGCCGCACATCCTGCCAGCAGGATGCCGGCTGCCAGAGCTATTGCAGTTTTCAGCGCCATAATTGCCTCGTCGTCAAAAGTACACTGTCCAGATCGCGGCCACACGCAAGCCACGAATGTAAAATCGTTGTTCTCCCAGTTTAGCATGGATGTTTCTAATTAGAAATTCTCCACCCAATAAAAAACCCGGTGCAAGACCGGGTTTTGTACAGGGCGCGCAACAGTTTTAGCGGCGGTGGGTTTTCATGGCTTGCGCCACTTCGCGCTTGCCGTCGCGATCTTTCTCGGTGGCACGTTTGTCGTGCATCTTTTTGCCCTTGGCCAGGCCGATTTCACATTTCACGCGGCCACCCTTGAAATGCAGGTTGAGCGGGACCAGCGTGTAGCCGGCGCGCGTGACTTTACTGATCAGTTTGTCGATCTGCTCGCGGTGCAGCAGCAGTTTGCGGGTCCGCACCATGTCCGGCGTGATGTGGGTGGAGGCGGTCGGCAGGGCGCTGATGTGGGCGCCAAACAGGAACAGCTCGTCGCCCTTGATGGTGACGTAGGCTTCCTTGATCTGGACCTTGTTATCGCGGATGGCCTTGACTTCCCAGCCTTCCAGCACGATGCCCGCTTCAAAGCGGTCTTCAATGAAATAGTCAAAAAAGGCTTTTTTGTTATCAGCTATGGTCATGTGTTCGTATCGGTTAAACTACTGCTGCGCGCGCAAAAGCGCGAATAATTCAACATCATAGCAAATGGTTAGACAATGGCAGTAGTGCACAAATCAGTTTTACTCGGTTACAGCGCCCAACAAATGTTCGATCTGGTCGCTGCGATCGAGGATTATCCGAAGTTTTTGCCATGGTGCGGTGGTGTGGAGATCAAGGAGCGCAGCGAGGATACCGTGGTGGCCAGCGTTGGCATCAATTACCACGGCGTCAAGCAGAGCTTTACTACCTCCAACCAGAATACCGTGCCGACCGAGATCAAGATGAAGCTGGTGGACGGTCCTTTCAAGTGTCTGGACGGCGTGTGGACCTTCAAGGCCTTGCGCGAAGATGCGTGCAAGATCGACCTGGACCTGCATTACGAGTTTTCCAGCGCCTTGCTGGCCAAGCTGGTGGGGCCGGTGTTTGGCATGATCGCTAACAGCATGGTGGATTCCTTCTGCAAACGGGCGGAAACGGTCTATGGCAGCTGAGACCTTTACGATACAGGTGTGCTACGCCAGCGACGGGCTGCAGTTCCTGCGCGACTTGCAGGTACCGCCCGGCACTACTATCGAACAAGCCATCGCCCTGAGCGGCGTGCAGCAGGAGGTGCCGGGCCTGAACCTGAGCGAATTACAGGTCGGTATCTACGCCAAGAAAAAAACGCTGGACACCGTGGTGCGGGAACACGACCGGATCGAACTCTATCGCCCGCTGATCGCCGACCCCAAAAACGCCCGCCGCCGGCGTAAATCTGCACCGGTAGAGCCGGCCGCCTGAGCACTGCCGCCTTAACGTAAATGCTGCAGTAGAAACGCGCGCGTGGCGGGCTGGCTAAAGAATTCTGTGTGCCAGACCTCGTTTTGCTTTTGTTCCGCAGTGCCAAAGCTGAGTAGGTGGGCGTCGTCGGGCGTGGCCTGCGGCAGCAGCACGTTGGCGTAGGGGACGATCAGGTCGCTGGCGCTGTCCATGAGGGCGTGACTGAGCAGGGCGCCTGTGCGCTCCAGTGCAGAGTGGCCATAGTCGAAGTTGGCGCGTGCGTAGTAGCTGTTGGCGCTGGTGAGCAGCGTGGCGCCGTGGTCGAGTTTGCCGATGAGTTCGGAGCCGCTGGCCAGCGCCTGTATGCTGGGACGGCCGAAACCCAGCGACAGTACCATGCGCGCCAGACCGATCACCACATCCAGCGCCATGCCGCTGCTGAAGGATGCCAGCAAAGCCGCCGCATTCAGAAACTGTTGAATTTCATCCGGCGACGCCAGCGGCGAACCTTGATTGGCCGCCGCCACGAACATCACGGTACCGATTTTGCTGAAGCGTCCGCTACGCGCCTGCACGATGTCGGGCATGGCTTGCGTCAGCAGTGATCGGACCACCAGACCACCACGGCTGTGGCACAGGATGTCGACCTCCCACGCCACGTCCTGCGGCAGCAGAGACAGCAAGTCCAGGGCGTTGCGCTGCGGCGTCTTGGCGATGGTCCAATGGTCGTAGCCGAACACGCGGCCTTCGTAGCGCTCCAGCAGCGGCTGCAGATCGACGTCCGCAAACGCACCGTCGATAGAGCTGAACACGCCGTGTACCAGCAGCAGTACCTTGTGCCCGCGCGACGCGGCCAGTTCCTCCGGCGTGGCGGCGACGCCGTAACCATGGCGCAGTGACAGCAAGCGCTCGGGCTTGTTGTGCTCCTCGATCTTTTCGATCATCGACTGAGTCATGTGCTCGCCGGTCCGCAGCGTGGCCTGGACGATCCAGTCCCAGCCTTGCGGCGCCAGCGTGGCCGGGCCGGCCGCCGGAAACACAAACTGTACACAGCCATTGTCCTTGTGGCGGACGATGTGCAGCTCGCCATCGGCAATGTGCGCGACGGGCAGCGGTGGCGTGCCGATCAGCGGCTCCAGGCCTGGCGGCGCCGACAGCAAGGCGTGATCCGCTAGCGCATCATCCAGGGCACGGTGGAGTTCGGCTTGCTTGGCGGGCGTCAGATTCATGCTGCTAGTGTACCGCTATCCCCTTGGCTGCTTGACACTGTTGCAAACCGGCTTGGCTGTCCTGATTCGCTCTTACCGCAGTGCATCAATGTGCGATACACTCGCCATTACTAGTTGCCAAGAGTCCGTGATGAGACGCAACCGCTTGTTTCTGCTGGCCAGTTTGTGGTGCTGCCTGCCTTGGGCGCAGGCGGGCGGCGATTGCCCGTCCATGACACGCGTCGGTTTCAGCGACCTGGGGTACACCTCGTATCGCGAAAACGGCCGTATCAGCGGGATTGCGGTGGACGTCGTCAATGAACTGGCGCGGCGTTCCGGCTGCAAATTCGAATTCCATTGGTATCCACGCCAGCGCCTGTTTGTCGAGCTACAGGCCGGACGCATCGACATGGCGATGGGCGCGTTCCGCACGCCGGAACGCGATGCTTATGCGCGCCATTTGCCTTACGCCTATCTGCAATATGATTTGATATTGCGGGATGCGGCGGGACAGAGCTACGCCAGCCTCAGTGACTTCGTCGAGCGTGGTACGGGGCGGCTCAACATCACGCGTGGCCTGGTCTACGATTCAGCGATTGAGACGCAACTGGCGCGGCTGGCCACTGCCGGCCGTGTGGAGCTGGTGAATGACTTTGAAACGGTATTCGGCAAACTGGAAATGGGCCGTGCCGATGGCACGGTCGCTACCGCCGCCATCTATGCCAAATATCTGAAGCATCCGCGCCTGAAAGGCAGCGTGGCGGTCATTCCGATTGCGGAAGCTGCGCCGCGCTTCACTGGCATTTATGTTTCGAAGAAGAACATCAGTCCCGAGGTGCGGCTGCGTTATGCAACCGCACTCAAGACGATGGTCGCCGATCAATATGTGGCTGGCCTGTACAGCCGCTATATAGACGACGCCACCATCAAACGCACTTTCCGTCTGGGCGCTGCGCCATTGCAGGCAGCGCTGTCCACATCTGATTAAGCAAGGAGCTTTTCTGACTCAGCCCGATTACAGCAGGTATGACGACACCGCATTGCGCCAGGCGCTGCGGACGATTGATAAAGACCGTTTCCCCGAGCGCGTCGTGCAGATAGAGGCGCGTCTGGCGGAGTTGGCGGCGGCGCCATCGCCATCGCCCGTGTCCGCGCCAGTTGCGCCACCATCGTCATATCGCCCGGTGTTGCGTCGTGCCGGTCTGGTCATGCTGGTGCTGGGCGCTGTTGATCTGGGCCTCGCTGTCTGGCAGTTCATGCAAAGCGGCGACACGACCTTCGGGCTGAATTACGGTGCGCTGATTAGCGCTGTGCTGCTGTTGTCCGGTGGCCTGGCGGTCAGCGAATTCCTGCGCTGGGTCGGTTGGCTGGTGCTGCCGGGCGCGGTGCTGGCATTGGTGACTGTGTTTGCGCAGCCGCTTGATCTGAGCCTGGTCCAGTTACGGCAAGCCCCGGCCAACTATCTCACATCCGTGGTGCCGACGGTGCTGTCGCTGGTGGCGCTGCTGTGGTTATTGCGCGAACTCGGTAGCGCGCCGCTGATGCAGGCACGCGCTATCGAAGGCCGCAAGCTGCGCAATATGCGGGTGCCGCAAGCACTGGGCGTCTTGCTGGCGCTAGCCGGCGCCACTGTCCTTGTGGTTGCATTGAACGGCGACCGCGCGCAGCACGCGCTGGCACTGGCCAGCCAGCACGGTGGCAAGCAGTTACACTACCATCTGCGCTCCATCAATGTAATCAACAGCGACGGCCCCACGCGCGTCGCTTCGGTGGTGACCGTTTGGGATGATAAGTCGGTAGGCTACCTGCAGGTCAACTGGCAAGAGTAGCCTTTGATGCTGCCCGCAGCTTAACGCGAGCAGCAGCCGTTGACGTCTACCGTTCTCGCTTCCAGCTTGACCTTGACGCTGGCGGCCGGCGCGGCGCCAGCCGAATCAGCCAGGGTGACGAGGTATTCACCAGCTGCGATCTTCCAGGTTTTGCTGGCGCTGTCGTACACACCCAGCAAACGCGGATCGATTTGCACGGTGGCGTCGCCGCTGGCGCCAGCTTTCAGATCCTGCTTGCTCCAGCCACCGAGACGCTTGGGTGCTTCCCAGCCGCCCGCTACTGATGATACATAGACCTGGCCGACGGCCTTGCCCCCACGCTTGCCGGTGTTCTTGATGCTAAAGCGGACTTCAATGCCATTGCCGGCCGGTTTGGCGCTCAGGCCTTCATACGCAAAGCTGGAGTAGGACAGGCCGTAACCAAATGCGAACAGCGGCTTGTGGCTTTTGAGGTCAAACCATTTATACCCAACGGCGGCGCCTTCGATGTTGTAGTCCGTGCTTGCCTTCTCGATGATGTTCTCATCCTTGGTTTTGGCGTCGCCATCGAGGACCGGGCGTGGCAGCTGCGTCAGCGAGGCCGGGAAGGTGACTGGCAGGCGGCCGGACGGATTCACGTCGCCATTCAGCACGCGGGCAATCGCCGCGCCGCCGCTGGTGCCCGGATACCAGGCCTCCAGCACCGCGCCGACATTGTTCAGCCATGGCATGACCACCGGTCCGCCGGTTTGTAGCACCACCACGGTTTTCGGATTGGCCTTGGCCACCGCTTCGATCAGCGCGTCCTGTCTGTTCGGCAGATTCAAGTCCTCGGCGTCCACACTCTCGCCCATCCACTGATTACCGAAGACGATGACGACATCGCTGCCGGCAGCCAGCCTGGCGGCCGCTGCAACATCCTTGCCGTCGTTATAAGCCAGTTTGGCTTTGGTGAGCCTGGCCAGTTCGCCCATCGGCGAGGAGCGGTGATACACGATAGGACCGGGGAAGTGCTTGGGGCCTTCGTTCGGTACCGGAGAACCGCCAACCGGATACACCTGCGCCGAGCCGCCGCCTGACAGCACGCCGACATCCGCATGTCCGCCGATGATGGCGATACTGCGCACGCTTGAGGCCAGCGGCAGCAGGCCGTTATGGTTCTTCAGCAGGACGATGGCTTCTTCCGCGTCGGCCTGGGTGATCCTGGCGTGCGCCGCGAAGTCGATGCCCGCATCTGCGGAGGCAGGCTTGGTGACTGGATGCTCCACCAGGCCGTTGGCAAACATGGTGCGCGTGATGCGTTTCACCATGTCGTTCAGGCGCGTTTCCGGCACGTGACGATTGATGACCGCTTCCTTCAGCGGGTGATTAAAGTAGTCCGATTTGTCGAACGGGTAGCCTGACTGCTGATCCAGGCCGCGCAGCGCCGCCGGAATGGTGGAGTGCGTCGCGCCCCAGTCGGACATGACGTAACCCGGATACTTCCAGTCCTGCTTCAGCACCTGGTTAAGCAGATAGTCGTTCTCGCAAGCGTAGTCGCCGTTGACGCGGTTGTAGGCGCACATCACCGAGCCAGGCTGGCCGCGTTCAATCGCGAACTGCATGGCCAGCAGGTCGGACATGCGGCCGGCCTGGTCGTCGATCTTGACGTTGATGTGATTGCGGTTGGTTTCCTGGTCGTTGAAGGCGTAGTGCTTAACCGTAGAAATAATATGGTTCGACTGGATGCCGCGTATCTGCTCGCCGACCATGACGCCGGCCAGCAGCGGATCTTCGCCGGCATATTCGAAATTGCGGCCATTGCGCGGCTCGCGCAGCAGGTTCACGCCGCCCGCCAACTGGATGTTGAAGCCGGAACTGCGCGACTCGCTGCCGATCATGGCGCCGCCGGCAAAGGCGACGGCCGGATTCCAGGTCGCAGCGGTGGCAATGCCAGATGGCAGGGAGGTACGTTCATACGGTTTCTTGGACACGGCCTGGGTGGCGACGCCGACACCTGCATCCGACTGCCATTGCGGCGGCAGGCCAAGGCGCGGAATGCCCGGCACATAACCAGCCGAATCGGGACGGCCTTCTTTCGGCGGTTCGAATTTCTTCGGTGCGAATTCGGTCGAGAAGTAGGCAAACACGGTCTGGATTTTTTCGTCCAGCGTCATCGCCTGCACCAGCTGGTCGGCGCGTACGTCCGGCGACAGCGCGGGATTGAGCCAGGGCTGACTGGTGTCCGCAGCGTGTGCGCCGCCAGTCAACATGAGAGGATAAGCCAGTGCCAGAGACAAGCAGAGACGCTTCTTCATACGATTACCGTGTCCTTGTAGTTATGGTGAGCGCGGAATGAAAACCTCCAGCGCATAAGTTTTGCCCGCAACGATACCGGTGATACGCGATGTAGTCAAACGTTTACCATCGCAATGCAGCTGGATTTTATCGACGTCCGCACGTTGTATAGACACATTGAAGGTCGCATGGCGGAACTGGCGTACCACCTTGATGCCATCCCAGTGCGAAGGCAGCTGCGGTTTGACGGACAAGCCGTCAGCACAGCCCTTGAGCCCGCACAGTCCCTCGACAAAACACAGGTAGGCCCATGACACGGTGCCGGTGTTGAACAGCTGGCTGGAACGTCCTGCGGTGCGCGGATACTCACGCCAGGCGCCGCGATAGTAGTTGGGGATAAAAACGGGAAGTTGGCCACGTTGAAGGTAATCGATTTCTTCCGGCCTTGGCAGCATCTTGCGCAGCAGCGCATAGGCGCGATCGCTCTCGCCGATGGCGTACAGGCTGTAGATGTAGAAGATGGCTGCGTGGTTGTACACCGCGCCGTTTTCCGCCGAACCGGGATGCTTTTGCGTGACGCGGCCAACGTCGTCGCGCATGGCGCTGTAGGGTGGTGCGAACATCTGCACGCCGTAGGGCGTCACCAGGTGCTGTTCGACCTGCGCGAGCATGGAGGCGCGCTGGCCGGTATTCGCTGCGCCGCCCAGAATGGCCCAGGCCTGCGGGTTGAGCCAGATGCGGCCTTCCTGGTCATTACGGACGCCGAATGTGACATTGTCGTCGGTGATGCCGCGCGCGTACCAGTCGCCGTCCCACAGATATTCGTTGGCGGCGCGATTGACGGCACGTGCGCCAGCGCGGAAGTGCTTTGCGCTTTCGGCCAGCGAAGAACTGGCGCCGGTGGTTTCGCAAATCTCCGCCCACAGATTGAGGGCGTAGGCGGTGGCCACCGTCAGCCAGCCGGAGACGCCGCGCCCTTTGTAGCCGACCATGTTCATCGGGTCGCACCAGTCGCCCTGGGCGATGTAGCTCAGGCCTCGCTTGTCGCGCGCTTGCAGCAGCCAGTCCATGGCGCTGCTCACGCGTTCCGAGACGGTGAGTGCAACGCCGCTGTCCGCGCCGATGACGTCTTCATTGAGGATGTCGTAATCGGCGGTTTCGTTGAGATAGACCTTGAGCGCAACCGGCAGCCAGACGCAATGGTCGGTATGCGGCACCTGGTTGATGTATTTGAGTTCTGCGCCTTCCGCCAGCAGTATCCCGTCCGGCATGGCGCCGCTGGCTTCCTGCTGCGACAGCGCATGTAGGAAAGCCTTGCGCATGACGCTGGGCTTGATGAAGCTCATGCCCATATTGTCCTGCAGGTAGTTGCGGGTTTGTGGATCGGTGCTCAGGCGATTGACGTCGCCGTGATAGAACACCTGGCGCGGCAGCCAGTGATTGACGAAGTTGTCCAGGTCCGCGTCCGGTGTTTCGATGTGCAGGCATCCACGGCCACTGGCGATGTAGTCCGCATAGTCCTTCGCTGTGGCCGCGAAGGCGTCGGCGCTCAGGTACCTGGCGCGCATGGCTTTGATTTCGGCGTCATCGAACGCGGGGCCGAACAGGAAGCGATAGTCGCGCGTCTCGCCGGCGGCCAGCGACAGGCGGTATTGCACGGCAGCCGTTGGCGTCTCGTAGCGCGCGTCGCTGCCGCTCAGGTGTTGCGCCTGCACGCCGGACGGTTGATGCAGGCCGCCTTCGCCTTCAAAAGCGCTTTGCCGCGCATCCCATGCGTCGGGCGTTTGCTCGCACAGGAAGTAAGTCTGGTCCTTGAAGTCCTTTTGTTTGAAGTAGTCGGCGACTTTCTGATACGGCGTAATGCTGCTGGCGACGATGCCGTCCAGATCCGCTCGGTACTCGCCTGACTGGTTCATCCACGACATATACCCGATGGGGAAGTAGGGGTAGACGCTGATCTTGCGTGTTCGGCCGGACAGGTTGGTGACGCGCAGCGACCACAGTTCGACGACATCCCTGGACGGCAGGCCCAGGGTCAGCTCCATGCGTATGCCCAGATGTTCGACGGTCCACTGGAGATCGCTTTTACCGACCGAGAAGGTGAAGTGGTCGACTGGCGCGCGTACCGGTTCATATGGCGCGGAGAACAGCTCGCCCGTCTCTTCATCCTTGAGGTAGAAGAAGCGGCCCGGATGGTGTGCGTAATAGTTCTGCTCCGGCTGCATGAAAGTTTTGGCTTCCAGGTTGGGCGCGTGCGCGTACTTGGCAGGCTCCGGCTGCATGAACTGCGCGGTGGCGTAACCACGGCAGGTCATCTGTATCATCATCTGCTGATTCCACAGGAAGCCGGCTGCTTGTGGCATGGCTGTGGCGCTGGTCAGCTGGTAGCGGTCGCCGTTGTGGGTGGGGCGTAGCATGGGAGTGTCTCCGTCAGGATTGGCGGTCTTGCAGATCGGACTGGATCTGCAGCAGTTTGTGGTTATCCAGGTTGTAAGCGAACATCACCGCCACAGCGAGCAGGGCGAAGGCAGCGGGAATCAGCGACATCAGCCACACAATGCCTGCTTGCGAAACGGCTGTCTGCGCGGCGTTGGCGACGTATCCCAGCCGGGTGAAGATGCCGCCGATGACCGCCACCGCTATCGCGGTGCCCAGCTTTTGCGAGAAGGTGGCGGCGGCAAAGGTCATTGCGGTGGCGCGCCGGCCGGTGCGCCATTCGTTATAGTCGGCGGTGTCGGCGTACATCGAGAAAGCCAGCGGCGACTTGGGGCCGAGCGCCAGGCCCATGCCGATCTGCAGCGCGAACATCAGCCAGATCTGGTCCTTCTGCACAAAGAAGAAGGCGGTCGAAAGCAGGGAGGTAATCGTCATCAGCAGGATGAGTAGCTTCTTCTTGTCGATGAAGCGTGTCAGTACAGGCGTCAGTGCGGCGCCTGCGGCTGCGGCCAGCATGTAGGCGGGAACAAAACCGGCCATCAGATCCGGCCGCCCGACTACGTACTTGAAGTAGTAGGCGGCGCTGCTGGTGCGCAGAGTGACGGTAATCATGATGATGAGTGCGAGGAAGAACAGCGCGATCCACGGGCGGTTGCGAGACAGGTCGTGCAGATCCTGCCTGACGCTGGTTTTCTGACCGGCCGGCGGCGCAATGCGTTCGCGGGTGTTGAAGAAGGTCAGCACGAACAGCGCGCAGGCCAGCACGCTCCACGCCAGCATGGTTAACTGCCAGCCCAGTTTATCGTTGCCATCGCCCAGTTGGTGCACCAGCCACGGCGTCGCCGCCGTCACCAGCGTGCCGCCGGCAAATGCAAAGATGAAGCGCAAGCCATTGAGGGTAGAGCGCTCCTGCGCGTCGGCGGACAGCACGCCGGACAAGGCGTTGTACGGAATGTTGATGCAGGTGTAGCACACCATCATGCACAGATAGCTGCCATAGGCCCAGAGGATTTTGCCGTCTTCGGACAGGCCGGGCGTGGTGTAGGTGAGGACCGCGGCGCAAGCGAGCGGCAACGGCAACCAGACCAGGTAAGGGCGGAATTTGCCCCAGCGCGTGCTGGTGCGATCCGCGATGGCGCCGATCAGCGGGTCGGTGAAGGCGTTGAGGAGTTTGATGGTGAACATCATCGACGCGGCAGCAGCGGCGGAAATGCCAAACACGTCGGTGTAGTAAATCAGCAGGAAGGTGGCGATGTTGGTCCAATAAAAATTGAAGCCCATGTCGGCCACGCCGTAGCTGATTTTTTCACGCCAGGTCAGATGCGGGTTCACGTTGGATTTGATAGCGGTAACTTCAGCGTCAGGTCTTGAGAATCTGCTGCACCAGCTCTGCGGGCGGGCTGGAGATATCCAGCACGATGCCGGCTTCGTCGTCGTGTAGCGGTTCCAGTGTGGCCAGCTGGCTATCAAGTAGCGTCGCCGGCATGTAGTGGCCCTGGCGTGCCGCCATGCGTTCCGCAATCAGTTCGCGTGGGCCGGCCAGGTGGGCGAAACGCAGCTCTGGATCGGCGCTGCGCAGCAGGTCGCGGTAACGGCGCTTCAATGCGGAGCAGGATAACACCAGTCCTGTCCCGTGGATGCGCGCGCTGCGGATCTCGCGATGCAGCGTCCATAACCAGTCGGCGCGGTCGGTGTCGGTGAGCGGCATGCCGGCGGCCATCTTGGCGATGTTGGCGGTGGAGTGGTAAGCATCGCCTTCGAGAAAGGGGACGCCGAACCCCTGCGCCAATTGCCTGCCGATCGCGCTTTTGCCGCATCCGCTGACGCCCATCACGACCCAGCGTGGCTGCCTGGTTTGTACAGTTTTTAGCATAAATTTGTTAGCGCTAACAATGGTGGCTAGTTTAGATAGATGTGGCATTTTGTAAAGAACAATCGATGCTGCGGTGCAGCAGCCAGGTGGCTTATGCGCTTTCGCGTGCCATCAGCGTGAAGCCGAGATCGATTTGACGATGGGCTGGCTGCTCGCCTTTGATGACAGCGCGCAGCAGTGTGGCGGCTTCAAAGCCGATGCGGTAGCGCGGCGTGCCGATCGTGGTCAGTGACGGGTTCATCCATGCCGACGCCGGCAGATCATTAAATCCGCAGACGGCCAGCTGCGACGGCACTGCGATACCACGGCGCTGGCATTGGTAGATGGCGCCGTGCGCGAGGTCGTCATTGCAGCAGAAGATGGCGTCGCAATCCGGCGCCTGGGCCAGCATGCGGCCAAGCAGCTCGGCGCCCAGTGCAATGGTGGACGGCTCACCCACCATCACCTCCAGCTTGATGTCGGCCAGGCCCGCATCTACCATGGCCTTGCGGTAGCCCTCGGCGCGGCGCAGCGTGCGCTCATCGAGTTGTGCGCCGATGAAGCCGATGCGCTTGTGGCCCTTGTCCAGCAGGTAGCGCGTCATCGCATGGCCGGCCTGGAATTGCGAGAAGCCCACGGACAGGCGCTCGGGATCGGCCGACATATCCATCATGGACACCACGGGCATGCGGTTGGCGGCCAGAATCTGCTGCACGCGCGGGCTGTGTGTCAGGCCCGACAGCAGCATGCCGTCGGGATTGGACTGCAGGTAGGTGGCGATGAGTTTTTCTTCTTCGCGGTCGGAGTAGCGGGTGTTGCCAATCAGGATCTGGTAGTCGTCGGCGTCCAGCGCATCCTGTATGCCGGCCAGCACTTCGGTGAAGACGGCGTTGGACAGCGACGGCACCAGTACTGCGATCACCTTGGATTGTGATGACGCCAGTGCGCGGGCGGCGCGGTTGGGGACATAGCCCAGCTCGTCCACGGCTTGCTGCACGCGGTCGCGCAAGGCTTGCGACACCATGTCCGGCTGGCTGATGGCGCGTGAAGCGGTCATGGTGGCGACGCCGGCGCGCTGCGCCACCATCGCCAGCGTGATACGGCCGCTAGCACGGCTCTTCCCCGCTTGAATCTTGGTCATGGATGAAACCGGGTGATATTGATAGCGATATCATACGGCACCCCGGTCAAAAGTAAGAGGGCCTATTTGCAATCAGCCAACACTTTTTGTGTCTTTTTGCGCAAATCCTCGCGTTCCTGATCGTTCATATAGCCGCGCTCACCGTTCTTGTCATAGGTGCTCAGGCGCAGTCCCTGGTCGAGTGCCTGCTGGTTCTGGCGCGCGGCGTCACAATTGGCGGCAATGTCAGCCTTGCGTTGGGTGTCGGCGGCAGCGCGTTGCTGGGCGTCGGCAGCTTCGGTCTTGCGCTTGTTGAAGTTGGCGTTGCGGTCAGCTAGCGTGGGCGCGGGCCGGGTAGCTGGTATGTCTGCTGCAGGTTCGAGGTCTACTGCGTTGGGGTTGAAGAGCGGCTTGCCGGGAGCTTTAAGGATGCGCTTTTCTGGCACATTAGGAGTGGGCGGACGATCAGAAAGTTGCTTGACGCCTTTGTCGTCAATCCACACGTATTGCGCCAAGGCTAATGGGGAAATTGCCAGCAGCCCGGCAATCAACAATGTATTGCGGTGGTTCATAAAAAGGCGCTCCAGTAAGGCATGCACCGATTTCGCCACTATTCATGGCGGCTGTCAACTGGAGCACCAGCGGCTTTACGACTGTTTTTTACGGCGAGCCATGAAGCCGACCAGGCCCAGGCCGCCCAGCAGCATGCCATAGGTTGCTGGCTCCGGTACCGGGCTGACAGTAATCGAGCCATGGTAGTTGTGGAGATTGTCGGCAAGCACTTGGGTGCCGTTCAGAACCAGCGTGAATGGCGAGCCCGAGGTAATAGTGAAGCCGCCGACGCTGAAATAGCCTGGAATGTTGGCAGCGTAAGCGGTGTTCTGGTTGTTCAGCGTGGCGGAGGTGATATCTACCAGGTTGCTGTGGTAGGACAGAATCACATTGTAGGTGCCGGAAGCCAAGCCGTTGAAGGTGATAGTGTCGGAGCCACCAGAAAGCAGAGTACCTGCTCCGGAAAAGTCGAACGTATTACCCAGCGAAATATTGAAAGACTGGTCATCAGCACTGGCGGAGAAGGCAGCACTGGTGAGCAAAACAGCAGCAAGCAGTTTCAGTTTCATCGTAGAACCCCTAAACATAACGTTATAGTGACCGGCAGATGCAGCTACCGGGCTGTTTTTTGCCTCGAAGGGCAAGCTAAGATAGCAATAATCTTAAATTGGCGTTAAAACAACACCAATTCCGCGTGGCAAAATTTAACAATTGTTTTGGTAGTGGCACACGCTCCAACCTATCCGATTGAAATTCTAGTATAAATATTTTAACTTTTGCACTAAAACTGTTGTATTGGTGTGTAAATTTTGGTTTGTTTTATGATGAAAGTAATTAGTGCTGAAGCCTTCCAGGCTTATGACTAGGGTTCGATTCCCTTCATTCGTCCCAAACATCGAATTTCAGCTTCATCCATAATGGCTGTTCCAACTTTCAGGAGGCCAATATGCCGTTATATCAAATTCGGTACCGTGGTGATAAAGAGCTGACTATTAACTCTTCTAGCATTCTGCGCGAAGAGCAGATCGTCGAAAATGTGCTGGCCGAGGAGGGGATCATTCCGCGCGTGCTGGAAGACCGGGTGCGTGGCCAAGCTCAAGGTGCTGGACAGAGTCTGAAAGAGTTAATTGCTGCGAATAATCTTGCTCCGATGGCGTACACGGAAGACGAGAGTGAGCCGATCACCATTGCGTGATGCTTATCTACGAGTTTGGAGCTGCCCTCAGGCGGTTTTTTTGTCCTAAGTCTCTGCTCGGTGACAAGGACTGGCTTGAAAAAGCGTGCGTAGTCGCTGATGAAACATGGCCTGGCAGGCTATGCGCCTTGCAGTTTCCATCGCTACTCCACCCGGTCCCATATTATGGCTGGACAAGTTTCAGGTTGTTGCAGACAAACATTAGCGCTTCCTGTATAATGCCGCTTTGCGCCTATAGGAAAATGCTATGCGTCTACTCCAAAAAGCACTCACATTCGATGACGTGCTGCTCGTCCCAGCGTACTCCAACGTTTTGCCCGCGGATACGTCCCTCAAAACCCGTCTGACTCGCAATATCAGCCTGAACATCCCTCTGCTGTCGGCAGCAATGGATACGGTCACCGAGGCCCGCCTGGCAATCGCCATGGCACAAGAGGGCGGTATTGGTATCATTCACAAAAACCTGAATCCGAAAGATCAGGCCCGTGAAGTAGCGCGCGTCAAGCGCTTCGAGGCTGGTGTGCTGCGTGACCCGATCACGATTCCGCCGACCATGAAAATCCGCGACGTCATCAAGCTGACCGAGCAATATGGCATTTCCGGCTTCCCGGTCGTGGAAGGCAAAGAAGTCGTCGGCATCATCACCAACCGCGACCTGCGTTTCGAGCAAGAGCTCGATGCCGAAGTGCGCGCCAAGATGACGCCACGCGAAAAGCTGGTGTACGTCAAGGAAGACGCCGACACCACCGAAGCCAAGCGCCTGATGAACAAGCACCGCCTGGAGCGCGTGCTGGTAGTCAACGACGCGTTTGAACTGCGCGGCCTGATTACCGTCAAAGACATCCAGAAATCGCACGAGCACCCGCTGGCGTCGAAAGACTCGCAAGGCAAGCTGCTGGTCGGCGCCGCAGTGGGCGTTGGCGCCAAGGATGAAGAGCGGATCGACCTGCTGGTCGCCGCTGGCGTGGACGTGCTGGTGGTCGATACCGCCCACGGCCACTCGCAAGGCATCCTGGACCGCGTAAAGTGGATCAAGACCAAGTACCCGCACGTGGATGTCATCGGCGGCAATATCGCTACCGCCGCTGCCGCCAAAGCGCTGGTCGAATACGGCGCGGACGCGGTCAAGGTCGGTATCGGCCCAGGCTCGATCTGCACCACCCGTATCGTCGCTGGCGTGGGCGTACCGCAAATCACCGCGATCTCCAACGTGGCCGAAGCACTGGAAGGCACCGGCGTGCCATGTATCGCTGACGGCGGTATCCGCTTCTCGGGCGATATCTCGAAAGCGCTGGCGGCAGGCGCCTCGACCGTGATGATGGGTTCGATGTTTGCCGGTACCGAAGAGGCACCAGGTGAAGTGATCCTGTACCAGGGCCGTTCGTACAAGTCCTACCGCGGCATGGGCTCGCTGGGCGCGATGTCGGATGGTTCGGCCGACCGCTACTTCCAGGACGCCACCATGAAGGCCGACAAGTTCGTGCCGGAAGGGATCGAAGGCCGCGTGGCTTACAAAGGCTCGGTGCTGGCGATTATCTTCCAGCTGGTCGGCGGCGTGCGCCAGTCGATGGGCTACTGCGGCTGCGCCACCATCGAAGAACTGCGCAACAAGGCGGAGTTCGTCGAGATCACCTCGGCCGGCATGCGCGAATCGCACGTCCATGACGTACAAATCACCAAGGAAGCGCCGAACTACCGTTCGGGCGACTAAACAGTCCTTGCAACGCCGGCCGCCGTGGCCGGCGTTTTTCTTTTCTTTACCTCTTCAGTACATCCCATGCACTCTAAAATCCTCATTCTCGATTTCGGTTCCCAAGTGACCCAGCTGATCGCGCGCCGCGTGCGCGACTCCGGCGTGTTCTCGGAAGTGTATCCGTATGACGTCAGCGACGAATTCGTGCGCAACTACGGCGCCGCCGGCGTGATCCTGTCGGGCAGCCACAGCTCCACGCTGGAAGGCGACGCACCGCGCGCACCAGACGCCGTCTTCGAACTGGGCGTGCCAGTGCTGGGTATCTGCTACGGCATGCAAACCATGGCGGCGCAGCTGGGCGGCAAAGTGGAAAACGGCAAAGTGCGCGAGTTCGGCTACGCGGAAGTGCGCGCGCGCAACCACACCAAGCTGCTAGACGGCATCAACGACTTCGTGACCGCAGAAGGCCACGGCATGCAGAAGGTCTGGATGAGCCACGGCGACAAGGTGCTGGACATGCCGCCAGGCTTCGTGCTGATGGGCGACACGCCGTCGTGCCCGATCGCCGCCATGGCCAATGAAGAGAAGCACTTCTACGGCGTGCAGTGGCACCCGGAAGTCACCCACACCGTGCAAGGCAAAGTCATGCTGAGCCGCTTCGTGCACGAAATCTGCGGCTGCAAGTCGGACTGGAATATGCCGGACTACATCACCGAAGCGGTCGAGAAGATCCGCGCGCAGGTCGGTAAGGATGAAGTGATCCTGGGCCTGTCGGGCGGCGTCGATTCGTCGGTAGCGGCAGCGCTGATCCACCGCGCGATTGGCGACCAGCTGACCTGCGTGTTCGTCGACCACGGCCTGCTGCGCCTGAACGAAGGCCAGATGGTGATGGACATGTTCTCCAAAAACCTGGGCGTGAAAGTGATCCGCGTGGATGCGGAAGACCAGTTTATGGGCCACCTGGCGGGCGTCACCGATCCTGAGCAGAAGCGCAAAATCATCGGCCGTGAATTCGTCGAAGTGTTCGATAAGGAATCGGGCAAGCTGGTGAATGCCAAATGGCTGGCGCAAGGCACCATCTATCCGGACGTGATCGAGTCGGCTGGCAAAGGCAAAAAGGGCCAGACCATCAAGTCGCACCACAACGTCGGTGGCCTGCCAGAGCACATGAAACTGTCGCTGCTGGAGCCGCTGCGTGAACTGTTCAAGGACGAAGTGCGCAAGCTGGGCGTGGCGCTGGGCCTGCCGCATGACATGGTCTACCGCCATCCATTCCCAGGTCCGGGTCTGGGTGTGCGTATCCTGGGTGAAGTGAAGAAAGAATACGCCGACCTGCTGCGCCAGGCCGACGCCATCTTCATCGAAGAACTGCGCAACACGCCATACGAGTTCGTGGCCGGCCAGGCAGTCGATGCCGACAACCTGCCGAAGAACTGGTACGAAGCGACCTCGCAAGCGTTTGCGGTGTTCCTGCCGGTGAAGTCGGTGGGCGTGATGGGCGATGGCCGTACTTACGAGTACGTGGTCGCACTGCGCGCAGTACAGACGCAAGACTTCATGACCGCCCACTGGGCGCACCTGCCGCACGCGCTGCTGGGCAAGGTAAGCAACCGCATCATTAATGAAGTCCGCGGACTCAACCGTGTCGTGTATGACATCAGCGGCAAACCGCCTGCGACGATTGAGTGGGAATGATTTGCTAGCTGGCAGCGGCTGGCGCTGCCTGGCAAAAGGATGAGACTAAGCCCCTGATTTTCAGGGGCTTTTTCTTTTTGAGCCCACGCTGTCTGGCAAATTCAAGCAAGCGATAGCATGTTAATGTGCATGTATATTTGAGCTAGTCTCAAGCATAGATTTGTGTCGGCGCATGACATGTAACTTAGTTTCAAAGCTCTTTTTCACAAGTTAGAGGGCGTGAAGGCTGGGGCAACGATACTTGGTCAACTTTGCGTGCGAATGAAGAGAATGTTGACGTAATGACATCGCTTGAGTGACGAAGTGCATTGCTTAAATAATAAAAATACTTGTAATGCGCCAGTAGTGAAAATTTATAAATATTTCCGGCTTGTGATTTTTTGTGAGAATCGCCAACGTTGAAATCAGGCAAAATAGAAAGGTTATTAAATAGTTAAGCACCTTTCAGGTGCGGCCTGGAGCTTTAGATGGTCTTTCAACGAGTGCGCCAACTTGGCACTGTAGCGAATACCTTTATTCTATGTGTAGCTGTGTTCCTAGTGTTGGGCTTGCTAAGCAGTCAGAATGCATTGGCACAGCAAACAGTTACCTTCCCCAGTTTTTCCATCACCCCGCCTAACGGCGGAACGGTAGACCCGAATACTGGCAAGCTCAGCGTGACCGTTGAGGGCGGTGTTCTTGCCACCAATGTTAGCGATGCTATTCAGGCCGTACGGCTTTTTTACGATAATGTGCCCAATCAATCGATTTCCTGCAGGGTTGTGAATGATCCTGCGGGCAATCCGATAAACAATTTATGTAAATTCAAGTTCGAGCTGCTGGTAGACCCGGGGAGCCACACCATACAGGTCGGCGCACAGCCCAGGAATAATTCGATGGGGTATTCGAATGTTTTTCCGATTACTGCGGACCAGGGGACGAACAACGCGAGAGTTGCCGGGCAAAGTGTAGCGAACACGATGATTGCAGGGCAAACTTACCCGGTAGTTGTTGTAATGACCAATACCGGGACTTCGACCTGGCGGCCGGACGGCGTCAAGCCATATCGCCTGGGACCTCAGTCCCCACAAGATAACTATAACTGGATCAATCCCAATCGCGTGCCGCTCAGCGCTGCGGTTCGTCCAGGAGAGAGCGTCACCTTTAGCTTTAATGTGACGGCCCCCGCTACTCAAGGACGCCACGATATCGATTGGCAGATGGTGCAAGATGGCGCTGGCTGGTTTGGCGACAAGACCGGGCCGCTGGCTGTCACAGTCGTTTTTCCACAACCAAGCGCAGCGTTCACAAGTCCGCAAGAGGGGGAGCGATTTGTGGCGAATGGAGGCTCAGCGCCCGTGACCTTCACCGGCACGGCGGCACCAGGTAGCGGGGCTGCGCTAAGCAGTGTTCAACTACTGGAAAATGAAGTGCCGTTTGCCAGCGGTAGAGACAGCGCCATCAGTGGCAGCAAGAGCCTGTCGCTGGGCATCCACAAGATCACACTACGCGTAACGGACAATAAAGGACAGACCGTCAATGTCGAGCGCAGCGTCTCGGTCATACCTTCGGCTCCGTCCGCACGCATTACCAGCCCCTCTGATGGTGCGGTGCTGGAGAGCAGTGGCGGCACGTTGAATGTACCGATCACGGCCAGCGCCTCGCCCGATAGCGGTGCCAGCATTGGTCAAATGCGCTTGTATATCGATAATAATCTGGTACCAAGTGCGACTGCTTCGGGCAATTCGCTGAGCACTACCCAGACCTTGTCGGCTGGCGGACATCTGATTGGCGTTGAAGCCACGGATAACTATGGCAGCACCAGTAGCCGCAGCACCATCAGCGTGAAAGTCCAAGCGCCGGCACCTAATGTATCGATGAATCTGCCGGCACGCAATACAAGCTATCTTGCAGTCGACGGCAAAGCCACGGTAAGCGTAATGGGGACGGCCAGCCCGGTTGGCGGCGTCGCCATCACGCGGCTGGAGTTGCTGGACAATGGCGCGGTGATCGACCCAGGTAGTGGCACGGCAACGTTCAATAAGAGCGTTGCACTCGAGGTGGGCAGACATACGCTGTCACTTCGTGCGACGAACGCTTCCAATGTCAGCAGCACCAGTACGCCAGTAGTGGTCGATGTGATCCCGCAAGTGGCGGGCGACAGCGCGACGCAGTATGAGATCACTGTACCGAAAGCCATGCGGGCCAGTCAGCCCTATACTGTCACCGTCAGTATGCTTAACACCGGCACTACGACGTGGACGGATGCTGCCAACTATAGGCTGGGTTCGCAAAATCCGCAGGACAACCGTACTTGGGCAGGACGTGCCTACTTGCGCGCTAGCGTAGCCCCAGGACAGGTGGCGACCTTTACGATTCAGGTGACCGCGCCGTCGCGCGCGGCGAATTACAATTTCCAATGGCAAATGCTGCGGGAGGGCGGGACTTGGTTTGGCAAACCGACTGACAATATTTCCATTGCCGTCACCCCGGGAGCCGGACCGATGGCGACGCTTTCGGCCACGCCCAGCAACGTAAGGCTCAACGGTGTCCCAACCCAGGCCGTCAGTTTTACCGGCACCGGGACCAGCAATGATGTGACGGTGGCGACGCTGGAGCTGTTTCAGGACGCAGGGCGCGGCTATGGCATTGATCCGGTGCGGCGCGTCAGCGGCAGTACGCGTACGCTGAACTTCAGCGAGACCTTGAATTTGTCGGCAGGCGTGAACGCTTTCCGCTTGCGTGCTACCGATAGCAATGGCATACCGACCAGTTCTGAGCAGATATTTGTTATCGTCAGCAACAGCACGCTGTTAGGGACCGTAGGCGGCGTGCGTAGCAATGCTGCCGGTGCGCCGGAGCTATTTGGCTGGCTATGCAAGCCAGGCAGCACTGCGCCACTGGCTTATCAGGTGTTGCTTGACGCGCCGACACTGAGCACCGGCGGCGTATCGCTGACCCAGGGCGTCGCGAATGTCAGCACAGAGGCGGACAACGCCAGCGTGGCGGCCCAGTGTGGTTCAGGTGGCCACCATTTTGTACTGGACCTGAGCAATTACACGGCGGCCTATGCTGGACGTCCGCTGTATGTGTATGCAGAAACGGACTCGGCAACAGTGGTGCTGCCGTGCGCAGATAACAGCTGTACCATGCCAGGCAGCCAGCGCGTTGCGATCGCCTCGCCAGCTGCCAATGCCATCTTTACATTGCCGCAGCCGGCTTTCCTCAAGCTCAAGCTGAGCAATTACAGCGGCAACCTCGATGAAGTAGGCTTTGTGGTCAACGGCGAATATGTTGCCGCATCGCCTGATGGTGCTGCCGGTGAGTATTCAGCCCAGAAATATGGCCTGGCTGCCAGCACGACGCCATATACCGCCTACGCACGTGTCCGTCAGGGCAATATGACGGTACGCAGCATAGACTTGCCATTCTATGTCAATGCCGGTACCACGTTGACGCTGGATGCGCCCACTGCCAACACCAGGCTGAGCGTCGGAGTACCGGCAGCGCTGCGCGCGACAGTGACCGGTAGCGTCACGGCAGCGGTGCGCTTCTATGCCAATGGCACACTTATCGCTGAAGGCAGCAACAGCGGCGCGACATGGACGGCCAATTGGACGCCGGCAGCGGCGCAGACCTATAGCTTAGAAGCACGCGCCTTCGACAGCAACGCGGTGCTGCTGACGAAATCTGCAGGATTGAATGTGACCGTTGATCGAGGTCCACTGGCCCCGGATGATCCTATGCCGGTGGTGGTGCAGGTACCGCATTTGGCTGATCGCATGGGCGGGACTTTGCCTGGCAGCCTGGGGGTGAACAAAAACGGCGCGGCCACTTACGGCATGGCACTCGATGTGCCACCGGGCACGGCAGGCATGCAGCCCAAGCTGTCACTGAACTATGATAGTTCTGCGACCAACGGCATCGTCGGCCTGGGCTGGAGCCTGGGCGGCCTGTCGAGCATCCATCGCTGCGGACGTACCATTGCCCAGGATGGGGTCAATACGCGTATCGGTTTTGATCACGGTGACCGGTTGTGCCTGGATGGCCAGCGGCTGGTACTGATGAATTTGACGCTGACGGACGACAACTACTGGGCCGATAACGCCGAGTATCGTACTGAACTGGACGACTTTACCCGCATCCTTGCCCAAGGTAGCGGCGACCAGCGCAGTTTCAAGGTCGAGGCTAAGGATGGGCGTATATCGACCTATGGCAGCACGAGCTCCAGCTTTGTGAAGGCCTACGTCAGCGCCATCCATAGTGCCGACACGGTGGGTGGCAATCCGGAGGGACCGCAGCCGGCTGCCAAGAGCGGTGCGCAGTCTTGGGCAATTGACCGCGTCACCGATCGTATTGGCAACTATGTCAGCTTCAGCTATGAACAGGATGCGAGCACGGGCGAGCACCGCACGACCTTCATCCGCTATGGCGGCAAGGCACTGAGCGCGCACGCGGCGGTGGAATTTGTTTATGGTGATCGTGCCGATGCGTGGAAGCGCTATATGGACGAAAGCCGGGCCGACATGCGCAAGCGCGTGACGAATATCCGCACCTATGTCGGCGCCAACCTCGACGGCGACGTGAACAGCGCTGGCACGCTGGTGCGCGACTACACGCTGGCGTACAAGCAGAGCCCCACGAGCGGGCGCAGCTTGCTGACCTCGGTGGTGGCCTGCGCCGTCAATCCTCAGAGCAAGTTAGCGGAATGCCTGCCGGCGACCAGTTTTGCCTGGGGCGAGCCCGATCCTGCTAAACGGGCAGGTTTTGAGAGCAAGGGCATCTGGGCCGGTGCTCCCAATCTGAACGTGAAAAACCTGTTCAACGGCACGCGTCCGCCGCAAGGCATTACCCATGCGGACTACTTCGCGTTTGCCGATCTGGACGGCGACGGCTTTAGTGATGTGCTGGAAAAGCGTGTGGCATCCGTCATTCCCACTGACTGGCCGAGTGTCGGTGCGCGTCTGCGAGAAGAGGTTAATCCGATCGAACCGGGCACCATGCGCGGCAATTACCGCTATTTCCGCAATAACGCGGCTGCCGGTGGCACCGGCTTTACGGCCTATAACTACAAGCTGAGCACGGACGAACCGTTTGTGGTGCTCGATATTGGCGACTTCAACGGCGATGGCGCGCTGGATGTGCTGGCCTCAACGCCGAACGGCGCGCGCATTTGCCTGTCTCCATTGGCACAGGGCAGTGGCTACAGCAGCACCATCGTCTTTAATTGCCAGACGAACTGGCCGGCGTTTGGCAGGAATGGTCCCAAAGAGCAGCCCTATGTGTTTGATGTACTGGGGGACGGGCGCGCCGGTCACTACAGCGATATCCAAATGGACGCATCGGTCAAGCTGTTCTTGCGTGAGAAAACCTATGTGGAGCCGAATCCGCCAACCACGGTCATCAATGTCAACTTCAGCGACGACACCCGGGTCTATCCGGTACGTGAGTACGTGAGTTTCGAGCAGATGGTTGATTTCAGCGGCAACGGCAAGCCGTACGATGTGCGCTGGTCTCAGCCGGCCTATATTACGCACACCGCCGCCAGCGGCGAGATCTTGCGAAACTGGGTCAACCTCACCCCCACCTTGAGCATGACGGGCTTCGGCTTGCCAGGCACGGTGGCAGCGCCGATGACGGCCTACCGCTACAAGACCTATCAGCTTCCATGCAGTGACGGCACGTGCCTGGGGCCGTATGAGTTCGAGCGTCCGCTGCAAAGCGGAACGCTGACGGCCGACTTCAACGGCTCCGGCTATAACAGCGTGTTGTTTGGGTTCAAGGAGCGTGCGGCGAATGGCAGCCTGACGCGCGCAGAGGCCACGCTGTGCCTGTCCACCGGCCGCGCACTCGATTGCAGCATCCGCAAGAAGTTCAGTGGCGACCAGTACAAGGCTATACTGGCGGTCGGTAACTTCTACGGCGATGGTTATCCCGCTGTGCTCATGGAAGACATGATCTATCAGAGCGGAAGCGCGCCCAAGCACAGCGGCAACATCCAGATGTGCCGCATCCAGGGGGACGCTAGCGTAGACGGTTCGCGCACTGGCGATAGCAACTTCGTCTGCGTGCCGTGGCAAGGCTTGAAGCTGCCGATTTCGACAGCGGTGTTTCCAGGTGATACGCCCGCCAAACTGGATGACCAGGTCTATGTGATGGACTTGCTCGGCACTGGCCGTCCGCAACTGGTGTATTACCACAGCGGCAAAATCAACAATGCCGGCGATGGCTCCTGGATCGAAGACGGCCGCTGGGAGCTCTTTGCACCGGTGGATGTGGCGGTGACAGGGCAGGCACTGGACCGGATCTATGCAGTGACCAATGGCGTGAAAGCTGTCTCAACGGTCGAGTATGTCGATGGCCTGGCCAGCGGCGTGGTGTCGCGCACCGCGCAGGCGTTGAATTATCCCCAGCGTTCGTCCATGAATCCGGGCAAGATGGTGCGTCGCCTGTACAGCGACAACGGCAGTCAGCCGGCACGCGTTACCCAGTACAGCTACCAGGATCCGATGGTCGACCAGCAGGGCCGTGGCTCGCTGGGCTATGCCAGCGTGACCAGCCTGGACGTGCTCGACACCACGCGCGCTACTGGCATCACCACCAAGGTCACGTATAGCCAGACCTGGCCTTATACCGGCATGGCGCTGCGCGAAACCGTGACCTCGAGCGGCGGCATTGTGCTATCGGAAACCACCAATACGCCGGATGTGTTGACCGCGGCCGATTCGTGCAGCATGACCTCCTATCCATACGTCAAGTCCAGCCGCGTGGTGCGCAAGGATCTGCTGGGTCTGGCCTTGTCCGATACCACGACCACCAACCAGAAACCGGATTGCTGGGGAAATGTGGCGACGCAGGAGGTCAGCACGATAGGCACTGCGGGCACCTACAAAACAACGGTGACCAAAACCTATAACGACGATAACCACAAGCGCTGGGGCCTGCCGGACAAGGTGAGTGTCACCAAAGCGGCACCGGGCGTTGCCTCGCTCACGCGTAGCACTAGCTATGCCTATAACGCCGATACTGGCCTGCTGACCTCGGAAACCATAGAGCCAGGCAATACGGTACTAGAAGTGAAAACCGAGTACGATCGCTCGGGCAATGCCTTTGGCCTGGTCAGCAAAACCACGCAAAGCTGGAAGGGGGCCTTGGGCACGGCCTTCAGCCGCGCCAGTAATACCCGCTACGATGGCAACGGCCGCTATGCGGTCTGGCAGAGCAATGCGCTGGGTCACGAGACCACACGCGAGTATTTCCCGGGAACCGGTGCGCCAAAAAGCGTGACGGACCCAAATACCTTGACCGTGAAATGGGAGACGGACGGTTTCGGCCGCGCTACAAAAGAGAGCACACCGGACGGCAACGAGACCCGCACTTACCTGAAGGACTGCACCGGCTGCAGCGCTGGCGCTACGACGGTGCAGATCGTCGAGCGCTATCACGGGACGGACCGCATCGCGGTACCTGCGCTGGTGTACAACGACAGTCTGGGACGGCCAGTACAAGCCAGCAGCTGGAATCTCAACGGCAAGGTCACGGTGAGCGCCAAACGTTACGATGATCGCGGCCGCGTCTTTGAAACCGACCAGCCTAGCTTTGAGGGCACCAGCGCCCAGCTGGCCAGCCGCCAGCAATACGACGAGCTGAACCGCGTCTTGAACGTGGTGACGCTGGACGAGGGCGGGGCGGAACAGACCCTGAAGTATGCTTATTCAGGCCTGACCACGACCATCACCAATGCGCGTGGAAAGACGCGTACCGAAAAGCGCGATGAGATCGGGCAACTGGTATCTGTGATGGATGCGCTGAACAATAGCACCAGCTTCCTCTACGATGCTTTCGGTAACCTGACCCAGACCACTGATCCGGAACAGAACGTCATCAAGGTGGAGTATGACCTGCTGGGGCGCAAGACCGATCTGCACGATCCCGACCTGGGCTGGATGCATTACGACATCGATCCGCTGGGCCGCATCTATCGCCAGACCAGTCCGAACCAGCGCAAGGCCGCCGGCGGCAAGAATGATGATCCGGTTAATTCGACCCGCTTCGAGTATGACCTGCTCGATCGCATGACCGGACGCTACGAGAGCGATCTGGAAAGCCATTGGGAGTTTGACGTTGGCACCGCAGCAAAAGGCAAACTGTCGGAAGCTTATACCTACCTGAGCAAGGCGGCCAAGCGGGACTACCGCCGCCTGCATAGCTACGACACGTTAGGCCGTCCGGGCAAGGTCGAGCAGATACTGTCCGATGCCAACTATTCAGCGGAGCCTAGCTATGACCTGTGGTCGCGCGTCACCAAGCAAACCTACCAGCGCGGCAGCGACACAGCGAAGTCTTTCGTTACGCGCTACAACGCCTATGGTTATCCGAGCCGTATCGAGCGCGGCAACCTGGTGCTGTGGGAGGTGCAAACCCAGGACGCCGCCAACCGTGCGACAGTAATCGCACTGGGCAATGGCCTGACGGCGAAATACGACTACAACAAGTACAGTGCGCGTCTGAATGGCGGCAGCCTAGTGGACGGCGCCAACGCCGCGCTGCTGCAGGATGGTTATACCTACAACGCGATCGGTAGCGTGTACAACCGCACCCAGTCATGGATGAGCAGCGCGGGACAAACCGTGATGTTCCAGGAGAACTTCGATTATGACGACCTGGAGCGCGTCAAGTTCAGCCAGGTCGTAGGCCAGGAGGCGCAGTACTTTGATTACTACCCATCTGGCAATATCAAGGTCAAGCCTTCAGCAGGTACCTATAGCTATCCGAACAGTGGCGCAACTGCGGTACGGCCACATGCGGTCAGCAGCACCACGCTGCTGGGGCAGTTCAATTACGACGATAACGGTAACTTGCTGGATGGAGCGGGGCGCGGTGCCGCCTGGACCAGCTTCGACATGCCGTTGACGCTCAGGAAAGGCAACGACCTTAGTAGTTTTGCCTACGGCCCGGAGCACCAGCGCGTGCGTCAGGAACGCAGGGACGGCAGTGGCGGTGTGATGCAGACCATTTATGCGGGCGCCCAGGAAGTCGAAATTAAAGGCGATAAGGTGACCGTGAAAACATACTGGCCAAATGGCGCAGGTGTGGAAATCGATCGCCCGGGCGCCAGCACGGCCGAATTGAACTGGACCTATGTTGATCGCCTGGGTAGCGTGCTTGGCCTGAGTGACGAAACGGGCAAGCTACGCGAAAGTACGGTGTTCGACACCTGGGGCAAGCGCCGTACGCTCGATGGCAAGCCGGACGGTGGTAGTGCAACACCGGACAAGCTGGACGGCAAGACCGACAACCGAGGCTTTACGGGCCATGAGATGCTCGACAACCTGGACCTGGTGCACATGAATGGCCGTGTGTACGATCCGCTGGTGGGCCGCTTCCTGTCAGCCGATCCGCTGGTGCAGGACCCGGTGAACGGCCAGAGCTATAATCGCTACAGCTATGTGCTCAATAATCCGACGAATCTGATCGATCCGACAGGTTTTGCGTCGTGCGGAGAATCCAATACGGGTGAGCATATGACTCGCCGCTGCGATGCAGCAGAAAAGATTGCTGAAAAATGCGGTACTTGTGTAGTCGGTACAAAGGATAAGGATGGCAATGTTACAATTAAGGCAGTAGCAATAAACGGTGTTGCTACGAGAGTTGATAGCAACGGTAGCCAGATGGTGAATGTAAAAAACCCATCGGCAAACAGCGGAAGTTGGGCAGATAATCATTTGCCTCGAGTTTCCGATATCACCGAAAATGGCTTTATTGGAGCAGGTATTGAGGCTGTCAAAGCCACTGCAACTACAGCTAGTAACCTTATCCATTTCATAGGCGGTGGTATTGCTGGTGATTCGGACATGGCTGCTGCTGCGGCAGATAATTTGCTAAATAAGGATCGTGACGCGACAATCGCAACGGTTATGATCGTCGCATCTCGTGGCGTAAAAATACCTACTTCTCCGGAAGCTCCGCCACCTTTGACTGTAGGTAATTTTCCTGAGGTTGCACCTAAAGTTAGCCAAAAGCAGTTGCGGCATGTATCTGGCCGTAACGAATATCGCGGTGGTGGTGTGCTTAACAGCGTATCAGACGCACAGAAGGTATTAGATGCGTACAGGGCCGGAAATACACAAATTTTAGGTGCTTCCCAAGCGGGATTCCCGGTTATTCGATTTGACGGGGTAACAGGTACAAATATAAATCTTCCTAGCTTCCCTAACCAGCCGACAAATGTATTCATGATTAAGGGGACATCGGCTCCAAGTGTTGTACCTATGAATCCGAATTGGACACCAAGATGAAATATGAATTTACTGATCAAATATGGGTCATCCAGACACTAAGAATTGTGCAGTCCCTATTAGGTGCTGTTTCAGAGAATTTTCGTCTGGTTGGTTTGTCCAATGATGGAAATGCTTGGATTTTAATTTTCATTTTGTCTGAAGAGAGCGAAGAAGATAGAGAAGAAATAGCCGATGTTTGCTGTCAGTTTGAAGCTCTACAGGAGGGGCCTATTGCCTACTCTGTTGACATTGTTGTCTCGCAAGATCCAATTCCTTGGCCGAATGAACCTGTTCGAGTAGTTTTTAGGCGACGAGAAAGTTAAGTGTTGATTTGCATGAGATCTTGACCCAACCTCAGGCATCGATTTGTAACGCCGAATGACCCATGCAGTTTAGGCGGAGAGTATTCATTCGCAGGCTTGTCGGCGTCAAAGGCGGGGCAATCGCACTGGGTCAGATCGGCGTGCAAGCGAACACTAAGCCTCGTGGGGGCATTCCGAAAGAGGGCAGGATGCCAGTAATAGGGCGACGGCTTAATATTGGGCCTCTTTAGCCCCTCATTATTATTATCTAGTGCGCCAGTTCAAATGGAAGAAATTTTCTTAAAAAGCAATTTCCAAGGGGTAATTTAGGTGTTTTTGTGATAATATCCCCTGCTTGTGCATCTCCGGGCCTGCCGAGGATGCCTTCGAGCATACGGATCACTTGTTCGCCTGGCTTGCTTCCGCGCCCCAAAATCGATTACGAAACATGCTTCTCTTGCTCGAGGAAAGTCCTCGCTCCTTTTCCGTTTGTGATTGCGCAACGTGGATGGGCCAGCCATGAATGGTGGCCTGTCCTTCGTTCGTTTCTACACCCGCAAGCTGGTTCAGGCTGCGCCTGCCAGCTTCGTGGCGTGCTGTATTGCCGGGCTGGCGCTGCTGCTGGCACTCGCGTCAGTTGCTCTCGGGACTCAACATTTAGCACAACACCGTCTTGAGCTCACCGAGCTGCGCAGCAAGGCGCGCACGCCGGTGTCCACGCCGTACACGCCTGCATCGCTGGCACCGAATCTGCCGTGGTTCGATAATGCCAAGCTGGTGGAACAATTGGGCAAGGTCGCTGGCGAAAATAATTTGCCGATTGACGAGGTGGGCTATGTACTGGAGGACGGCACGCAGCATCCCTATTTGCGTTATCGGATCACGCTGTCGGTGACCGCAGCTTATCCCGCCATCCGCCAGTTCGCGGACGACGTGTCGTCGAGCTTGCCGCATGTCGACCTGGACAGCATCAGCTGTACCCGCTCGGACATCGCGGTGGTGGCGCCGACCTGCGAGCTGGCGTTCTCGGCCTTCTTCAGGAAGGACGCGCATGCCAAGTAACACGCGCCTGCGCTGGGCACTGCTGCTCGGCACGCTGGGGTTGACGCTGGTGGCGATGTATTACCCGCTGGAGGACGATCTGGCCAGCCCTGCGCTACCCAGTGCGGCGCGCGCGCCACAAACAGCGCCCAGCACGCTGGTGGAAAACCTGAGTGCGGAGACTGTGGCCGAAACGGAGCAGGCTGAGGCGGGACGCGATCCCTTTGCCCCGCGCGGCTGGTCCGCGCCGCCACCACCCGCGCCGCCGCCGGCACCAGCGCCGCTGGTCGTGGCGCCGGTCGACCTGACGCCTGCGGGACCGCCCGAACTGCCGTTCCGCTACGTCGGCAGCCTGGTCGATGGCAGCGAGCAGACTGTGTATCTGGCGCGCGGCGACCAGGCCTACGTCCTGAAACCGGGCGACGTGGTTGACGCCACCTACAAGGTGCTGGGCATTACGCCGACCCAGATTGAATTTGAACATCTACCCACCAGCGCCAAACAGGCGCTGGTATTTCCCGCACGCGAAAACTGACCATGACTTTTCCCTTTGTACGATACGGCCAGCGTTATGGCGCCAGTGTGGTGCTATGCCTGTTGCTGGCGGGCTGCGCTGCTGAACAGCATCACCGCGATGGGCTTCACGCGATTGATGAGGGCAATTATGGCAAGGGGGTGGCGGAACTGTCCAAGGCCGCCGAGCTGAAGCCCAAGGACGTGGAGTACCGCAACGACTGGCTACGCGCCCGTGAGACGGCTACGGCGCGTCTGCTGGCCAGCGCGGCCGAAGCAGCCGCACTGGGCAAGGCGGCGGACGCGGAGCAGGCTTACAAGACCATCCTGGGCTATGAACGTGACAATGCGCGCGCACTGGCCGGGCTGGAGTCGCTGGCGGCAACCGCCCGTGCTGCGGCCGATGCGGCGAAGGCGCGCCAGGCGTATAAGCAGGGTGATGTAACGCGCGCGGCCGAACTGGCAGCGCTGGTGCTCAAGCGCCATCCCGGCCAGGAAGACGCCAAAGCCCTGCTGGCGGAAATCGAGGCGCAGCAGACGATTGAAATGCCTGCTGTGCCCACACTCAGTGGCGTGTACAAAAAACCCATCAATCTGGAATTCCGCGATGCCAGCATCAAGATGGTGTTCGACGCCTTGTCGCGCACCACCGGCATCAACTTCATCTTTGACCGCGAAGTCAAAGGCGATCAGCGCACCACGGTGTTTCTGAAGCAGACCACGCTGGACGATGCGATTGATGTGATCCTGTCGACCGGCCAGTTGGAAAAGAAGATTCTGAACGCCAGCAGCGTGCTGATTTATCCCAATACGCCGGCCAAGCTGCGCGAATACCAGGACCTCATGGTCAAGGCGTTTTATCTGGCCAATGTCGATGCCAAGCAGGCGGCCACCATGCTCAAGACGGTGCTCAAGCTGAAAGACATCTATGTCGACGACAAGTACAACATGCTGGTGTTGCGTGAAAGTCCGGAGTCGATTGCGCTGGCGGAAAAGCTGATCGCGCTGCAGGACCTTGAAGAGCCAGAGGTCATGCTTGAAGTCGAGGTGCTGGAGATTAACCGCAACCGCCTGCTCAACCTGGGCATCCAGTGGAATGGCCAGTTCACGGTATCGCCTTTGGCGGTGACCACCACCAACAATGGCGGCAACAACAGCTCCAACGGCACTGCGACAGCGACTTCGACCATGAAGCTCAGCGATTTGAAGAGCATTAATTCGACGCAGATCGGCATTACGCCACCGAGCGCCGTCATCAATCTGCAAAAAACCGATGGCGACGCCAACCTGCTGGCCAATCCACGCATCCGCGTGCGCGACCGCGAGAAAGCCAAGTTCCTGATCGGCGACAAGGTGCCGGTGGTGACCACCACCAGCAACGGCAACTTCGTCAGCGAGAATATCCAATACCTGGATGTGGGCCTGAAGGTGGAGGTGGAGCCGGACATCCACCTGCGCGATGAAGTCGGCCTCAAGGTGGCGCTGGAGGTCAGCTCGCTGGTATCTTCGGTCAAGACCAATAGCGGTTCGCTGGCGTACCAGATCGGTACGCGCAATGTGAACACGGCGCTGCGCCTGAAAGACGGGGAAACCCAGATCATGGCCGGTCTCATCAACGATGAAGACCGCAGCGCCGCCAACCGGGTGCCGTTGCTGGGAGAGCTGCCGGTGCTGGGCCGCCTGTTCGGCAGCCAGAGCGATAATCGCAAGAAGACCGAGATTGTGCTGTCGATCACACCGCACCTGATCCGCAATGTCCAGCGCAAGCAGCCTGCGGCCGAAGCCTTCTGGTCCGGCACCGAAGCCAGCCTGCGTAACCGGCCGTTGCAACTGCGTTCGTTTGACAGCCAGCCCGGCGCAACCGCCGATGGCGCGGGCCCACGCGCGGCGCCGGCCACGCCGGGCGGCCCGTCGCCTGCTGCGGTGCCGGCCTCGGAACCGACTTCGGCCAATGCGCCCAAGCTGGGCTGGGAAGGGCCGGGCACGCTCAAGGTGGGCGAGCAGGCCACGCTGTATCTGAACCTGGATAGTCCCGAGCTGCTGCGCGCCACTTCGCTGCAACTGGCGTTCAATCCGGCGGAACTGGACGTGGTGTCAATCGAATCGGGCGACTATTTCAGCAAGACCGGCAAGGGCACGTTCAGCAAGACCATCGATGCTGCGGGCGGCAGGGCCTCGGTGGGCCTCAGTATCAGCGAAGGCGATGGCACGCAGGGGCGCGGCCGCCTGCTGGCTGTTGGCGTCAAGGCCAAGGCGCCCATCAATGGCGCCGACAGCACCAGCATTGCGGTGATCGCCATGACGCCGATCGGCGCCAAGCTGGCCATTGGCCGGCCAGGCTTGCCGGCCGCGCAGCGGTTCAAGGTCACGCCATGAGGGTATTACGGGCGCGCTGGCGGTCCGCACGCGGCTTCAGCCTGATCGAGCTGCTGGCGGCATCGGCGATTCTGGGCTTGCTGGCGACGGTGGCCGTGCCTTTTATCGAGACCACGGTCAAGCGCCAGAAAGAACAGGCGCTGCGCGTGGCGCTGTATGAAATCCGTACCGCCATCGATGCGTATAAAAAAGCGGTGGACGATAAACGGATTGATCCTGTGGATTCAGGCGCGAGCGGCTATCCGCCCACGCTGGGCGACCTGGTGAACGGCGTGCCGGACAAGAAAAACGACGGCAAACCGCTGTACTTCCTGCGGCGCATTCCGCGCGATCCCTTCTATGCCACTGCAGCGCCGGAAGCGGCTGCCACGTGGGGACTGCGTAGTTTTGCCTCGGCGCCCGACAAACCGCGTTCAGGCGCCGATGTGTTCGATGTCTACTCGACCACGGACAAGACTGGCTTGAACGGTGTGCCTTACAAGGACTGGTGATGGCTAAAACACATCGTGGCTTTACCATGATAGAACTGCTGGTGGCGCTGGCGATTATCGGCATGCTGGTGGCGATTGCGTCGCCGCGCTACTTCGGCAATATCGACCGCACCAAGGAAGACGTGCTGAAGGAGGACTTGCACGTCTTGCGCAACGCGCTGGACCATTTTTATGCGGACCGCAATGTCTATCCGGAGACGCTGGACGATCTGGTCAAGGAGCGCTACTTGCGCAATCTGCCGGTCGATCCCTACACCCAGAGTTCCCATAGCTGGGTGCCGTTGCCGCCCGCCGATGCGTCGCTGGGCGGCGTGGCGGACGTGAAGAGCGGTGCGGCAGGCACTGCGCGCGACGGCACCTCGTTCAAGGACTGGTGAGCCGTGCGCCATCAACAAGGATTCAGCTATGTCATGGTGATGTTCCTGGTTGCCTTGCTGTCCATCGTCTCGGTGCGGGCGCTGGAAAACAGCATGATGACCGAGCGGCGCCAGAAAGAGGCGCAACTGCTGCAGGTTGGCAAAGCCTACCGCGACGCGATCGGCGCGTACTACAACAACTCGCCGGGGACGGCCAAGCAGTTCCCGCGGACGGTGGACGAGCTGCTGTTTGACAACCGCCTGACCCGGGTCCAGCGTCCGTTGCGCAAGCTGTATTACGACCCCATGACCGGCTCGGCGACGTGGGGCTATATTTATCAGAATGAGCGGCTGATCGGGGTGTACTCGCTGTCCACGCTCAAGCCCTTGAAACGCGATGGCTTCAGCGAGGAGCAGCGCAGTTTTAAGAATGCGGCAAGCTATCAGAACTGGCGGTTCATCTATGCGCCAAATTAAGGTCGCGGGATTTTCCCTGCTGGAGCTGCTGGTGGTGATCGCCATTCTGGGCATGCTGGCGACGTTTGCCGGGCCGCGCTACTTTGCGCAACTGGAACGTTCCAAAGCGCAGATCGTGCGGACGCAGATTGAAGCCATGGACAAGGGGGTGGTGCAGTACCGCATCGATACCGGCCATTATCCACCGGCGGCGCCAGGTCTGGTGGCCTTGTTTGCGCCGCCGCCGCATGAGGCGAACTGGCAGGGACCGTATTTGCACAAATACCTGCCGACGGATGCGTGGGAGCATCCGTATGTGTACCTACTTCCCGGCCGTGACGACCGCGAATACGAAATCATCTCCTACGGCAGCGATGGACAGCCTGGCGGCCAGGGCGATGCTGCGGATATCACCAACTGGCAATAAGCGGACGTTATGCAATTTCGCATCAAAGTGTTAAACCAGAAAATGGCCATCGAGTTTCTCGACATCGATGCTTCCAGCGAAGACGAGGCGCGGCGCCTGGCCGCCGCCGCAGGGGTACGCATTCTTGACGTGCGCCTGGGGCGCAGCGCGCTCGGCGGCAACGCGGGCGCCAACGCCTTTAAACTCGGCGTTTTCAACCAGCAGCTGCATTCGCTGCTGGAAGCAGGGCAGACCGTGGTCGATGCGATTGAGGTGCTGGGCCGCAACGACCGGCGCGACCGCAACCGCGCCATCTACGACTCCATGCTGCAGAGCCTGAAGAGCGGCCATCAGCTGTCCGACGCGATGGCGGGCCTGCCGTCAGTGTTTTCGCCGCTCTACGTGGCCATGGTGCGCGCCAGCGAAACCACGGGCACGGTGCGCGCCGCGATCCGCCGCTACATGCAGTACCAGCGGCAGATCGATGAGATCCGCGGCAAGGTCAAGGCAGCGCTGACGTATCCGGCGATTCTGCTTAGCGTCGGCTTTGCGGTGATCAGTTTCCTGATGCTGTACGTGCTGCCGCGTTTCAGTGCGGTGTATGACGACGCGGGGCAAGGCCGCCATAGTGATCGCGGTTTTGTGCAGGCCTGGGGCGGCTTCGTGCGTAACAACACGGCGCTGGCGTGGCTGGCGGTGGCGGCGATTGGTGCCGGCGTGGCGGCTGTGGCGCTGAATCCGGCGCTGCGCTCGGCGGTGCTGCGCCGCGTGCTGGCCCTGCCGTGGATCGGCGAGCGCGTGTGGGTGCTGCAGCTCGCGCGTCTGTACCGTACCTTGGGCATGCTGCTGCGCAGCGGCATCAATGTGATTGCCGCGCTGCGCATGACGCGCGCCTCGATGCCCGCCACCATGCACGCGGATCTCGACCTCGCGATCAAGGCGGTCAGCGAAGGCCATCCCATGTCGCAGGTCATGCGCGAGCACCGCCTGAGCACCGAGATTGCGGAGCGCTTGCTGCTGGCGGGCGAATCATCGGGCAACCTCGATGAAATGATGGAGCGCATCGCCGACTTCTACGATGAGGAGACGGCGGCCTGGATCGATGCGGCCAGCCGTATCGTGGAGCCGGTGCTGATGCTGGTGATCGGCGCCATCGTTGGCGCCATCGTATTGATGCTGTACAGCCCGATCTTTGATCTGGCCAATATTGTTTGAGGCGATATGCTGACTATTTCTTTGCTTAACGACGTTGCGCAGACGGCATCGCCGCCGGCGCGCTGGCTGTCGCTGTTGGCCGCGCGCCTGGAGCAGGCGCGCGACGCCGTCCTGGTGCAGGTCGCCACACTGCTGGCGATGCCCAGCCTGGACCATGCGCAACTGGACGCGCTGGCGCCGGCCTTCACCCAGGCCAGCTATGCCGACATGGTGGGACGCCAGCTGCTGTTGGCCACGGATGCGCATGGCCGCCTGGTTGCCGTGCTGGGTCTGCCGCTGGCAAACGATGCCGGCAGCTGGCTGGTGCAGTTTGCGCTGTACGAAATTTATCTGGGCGACCCGGACGCCATTCACGCCAAGCTGGAAGCGCACGAGACCAGCTTCAGCGCGGTGGCGGATGCGGTAGGCGAGGAAACGGTCAGCGAAGTCGTGCGCGACGCCAGCGACGATCTGACCCTGACTTCGATCCAGGGCGAAGCCAGTCCCGCCGTGCGCCTGATTAACTCCACCGTGTTTGACGCCTTGCGCTTTGACGCCAGCGATATCCACCTGGAATCCTTACCGCAGGGGCTGGTCATCAAGTTCCGCATTGACGGCGTGCTCAACCGCATCGGCGCCGTGAACAACCCGGCCCTGGCCGAGCAGGCGATTGCACGCATCAAGGTGCTGGCCGAGCTGGACATCGGCGAAAAGCGCGTCCCGCAGGATGGCCGCTTCCGCGTTGCGGCCAAAGGGCGTGACATTGACATCCGCGTGTCCATCATGCCGAGCATCCACGGCGAGGATGCCGTGCTGCGTGTGCTGGACAAGAAAGCGCTGACCGACAGTGTCCAGCGCCTGACGCTGGACACGCTGGGGTTTGACGACCAGACCATCCACCTGCTGCGCCGCCTGGCGGCCGAACCGTACGGCATGATGCTGGTCACCGGACCGACCGGCAGCGGCAAGACCACCACCTTGTATGCCGCGCTGACCGAGATCAACCACGGCGAAGACAAGTTCATCACGATTGAAGATCCGGTGGAATACCAGCTGCCTGGCGTGCTGCAGATTCCTGTGAACGAAAAGAAGGGGCTGACATTCGCGGTAGGCCTGCGCTCGATACTGCGGCATGACCCGGACAAGATTCTGGTCGGCGAAATCCGCGATGCGGAAACGGCGCAGATCGCCGTGCAGTCGGCGCTGACCGGCCACATGGTGTACACCTCGGTGCACGCGAATAACACCTTTGACGTGATCGGGCGCTTTATGCACATGGGCGTTGATCCCTACAATTTCGTCTCCTCGCTGACCGGCGTGGTGGCGCAGCGTCTGCTGCGGCAAAACTGCCCCCACTGCAACGCGCCGGTGGAGGTCAGCGCCGAGTTGCTGGCCGAATCCGGCATCCGTGATGCCTCATCCTTCCATTTCCACGCAGGCAAAGGGTGTGCGCAGTGCCGCCACACCGGCTATAAAGGGCGGCGCGCCATTGCCGAAGTGCTGCGCCTGACGGACGAGATCCGCGAAATGATTATTGCGCGCGCCTCGATCCGCGCACTGAAAGAACAGGCGCGCAAGGAGGGTACACGCTTCCTGCGCGATGTGGCGCTGGAGCTGGTGCGCCATGGCCATACCACGTTACAGGAGGTGAACCGTGTTACGTTTGTGGCCTGAAACCCTGCACGGCGGTCTGTTCGCGGGCGCTGCCTGGTTGTCCACCAAAGGCGGGCGCGACATGCCTGAGCGCAGTCCGGCCAGCGTCCAAGCCGATCACCTGCTGGCAGAGCTGGAGGCCATGCTGGCTGCGTTGCCGCCAGCGGCGGGGCGCCGCCGGGTGCTGCACCTGCAGGTCAGCGACAGCCTGGCCAAGATCGCCGTGCTGCCGTGGCAGCAGCAGCTGCAGGCGCAGGCCGAACTCCAGGCCTATGCGCAAGCCTGCTTCGAGCGGAACGGCATGGCGTTGGACGCGACCTCGGTGATGCAGGTCGGCTTCCGGCAATTTGGCCGTAGCGGCCTGGCCTATGCGCTGCCGCGGGCATGGCTGGGCGCCGTGGTGGCGCTGTGCCAGCAGCATCAAATTCAGCTGCAATCCGTGCTGCCGGTTTCGGCGGCTGCTTACTGGCGCTTGCCGCCCACGGCTGCGCGTCTACCGGGCGTGGTGTTGCTGGTGGAGGCGCAGCGTGTTACGGCGCTGGCGCATCGGGCGGGCGAGTTGTCGCTGATCGATGTACAGCCCGTGACCGGCGATGCGGTGGCAGCCAGTGAGCGTCTGCTACGGCGCTTGCTGGCCCGTCAGCCCGGTTGTTCGACGGTACGCTACTGGTCCGCCAGCGCGTCCGCAGTCGCGCCAGCGGTGATTCGCGAACAGCTGCCGGAAGCGGAAGTGCTGTTGCTGAAGAGGGAGGCGTGGCAATGAAGACGCGTGAACTGTCTGCCTATCTGCGCCCGCCAACGCGGGCAGGCTTGTGGATGCTGGTCGTAGCGGTTCTGCTCTGTGCAGTTGCTGCGGTGGCGTTCTGGCAAGTGTTCGCGCTGGACCGGGATGACGTAGAAGTGCGCCGTCAGGTCGCAACGCTACGCCTGGCCACGCAAGTCAAGCCGGCGCCCACATTGAGCAAGGTGGAAATTGATCAGAACAAGCGCTGGACTGAGTTGCAGACCGAGCGCGGCTTTGCATGGGCGCCGCTGTTCAATGCGCTGGAAGCGGCGGGGAATGCGGATATCGAGCTGCTGGAGCTGCATCCCGACAAGCCAAGTGCCAGTGTCATCCTGCGTGGGGAAGCCAAGGATGAGGCTGCATTGCTGGAGTTTATGGAGCGGTTGGCGCGCAGCCCGGCGCTGCAGCAGGTTTATCTAAGCCACCGCAAGAGCCGCAAGCGCGACCGGCTGGTGACGATTGCGTTTGAGCTCAAGGCCAAGCTGGCTCCGGCGCTGCGTCCGCAGTAATGCCACGATCACGCGCTTGATGGATCTGCGCAGCTTGCGTTTGATGGTTGGCTACAGGTCGAGATGTGGTGCGTCGTCTTGTGCAGGCATAGAAAAAACGCGGCGAGCCGCGTTTTCAAAAAAAGCTATTTCATACGGGAGAGTTGCCGGCTGGCGTAGCTCGCCACATCGGAGGTCGTCGCCGTCCTGAGGTCGCGCTGCGGTCCATGTTGTGCACGTTCTTTAATGCCCAGCGGGGGTTGTTCCATATGCGGACGATCGCCCGGTCCCAGACATGTATGGTCGCACTGAGAAAGGGACTGTTCCCTTAGCGTGGTGGGGCGCTAAGCCGGTCCAGCCTACCTAGCAATTTAAGCTTCATGAATTTCTCCCGTTCGATGCATCGATTAAAGCCAGGACCTCTGGACGGCGCGTATCGCGAGAGTTGTCGCTCGCCCGTAAGTGTCTATCCGCTAGTGAGCGAGGAGAAATTTTCATTTAGAAAATAAAGTTGTTATTTGTTACATTTCGCGTATTTTCATATGCAATTGATAATGCATAATAGAAAGATTTTTATGCTTTAACAAGCTGATGATTGGCCAAGTTGGTCGAATCATCTTTGACCTGCCACGACATCTTTATTCCGCGCCAAACATGACGCTACCATCCCGCCTGTTCGCTTCGCTATTCCTACACATCTCTCGGCTCGGACTCTTTGTGATTCTGACCGCCGTCGTGGCAGAGGCGCAAGCCATTACGTGCTCAATGAAACCGGTCACGTTAAGCGTTACGGCTGGGGTAGTGCCTGGCGCGACCGTATATGGGAATAACTCCGATGGGTACACTAGAGACTCTGACATTCCGGCAGCGCTAGTCCATTCAGGTTTGCTAGCGCGAGGCGAGACAGCCTATGTCGACATTACTCCCCTTGGGAGCATGAGGATCTTTTATGCCTTTACTTCGCCAAATGGAATAAATAGTGGCGACTGGGATGAACCCGCATGTGGAATGCGCTTGTCACTGGCGAAGAATGCTCCTGCTATCACTACTTCACCGCCAACAATTGATGTGCAGATCAAGCCGTCACCGCTGCGTGCTGGGCAGCCTTACACGATGACTTGGAGCACTACCAACGCTACCAATGTACAGCGTATGTGTATGAGCGGCGTAACTAATATGCTATTAAGTCCATCGGGCTCCGAAGTTGCAACCGCGAATAGAGACTCGTATGTTGACTGCACCTGGGTTGCGACGGGGCCGGGTGGGACGACTCGAATTCAGACTGTCACCGATTGGACGTCTCCGATACTCGCAAACTGTTGGGCTACCACGCCGCCGAGCGGAATCTATACGGCGCACGCGGGGTATGTATACGGGAACAATTTTCAAGGCTATTTAGTTGACAGTCAGGTACCTGTATCTGCGGCGCTGGCACATTCCGGTCTTCTTTCAGAAGGCGCCAGTGGGCATATCACTGTTACTCCGTTGGGCAAGTTGTCCAAATTTGCTAGCGAATGGGGGCCAAGCGGTTATTCGTTGGATTGGGATGACCCGGGCTGCGGTATGCGCCTTTCACTTACCTCAAAGGTAAAACCTACCATTGTTGTTGAGACGACCTCGACACCTTTAACAAAGAGGGTCCCTCTGACTGCCGGACAAAGCTATCAAAGCGACTGGCGTTCCACTTACGCTGACTCAGTCACACGCGTCTGCACGGGGGAAAACACTCCGAAACAACTGGATGTCAGCGGCGTATTGATCGGCACCGTTAAGGCCGCCTGGGCAGGATCACCTTCAACTTGTGTCTGGACAGCGTCAGGGCCAGGGGGCGTAACTAAATACACAGAAACTCTGTCGTCGACGGTTCCGGATCTTTCGGCAAAATGCATGGGCAAGGCGCCTGCTACGGGGATCTATACCGGCAATGCAAGCGGCGGCGCTGTCTGGGGCGAAAGTTCAAACGGCTACCGCACCGATTCAAACTTGGCAGCGGCGCTGGTCCATGCAGGCTTATTAGCGGATGGCGAAACGGGAAAAGTCATCATTACGCCACTGGATATCGTACGGAGTTTCCAGGGTACTACTAGCAATGGCGTTACATCAGGTGGCTCACCAGTTGCCGCTTGCGGCATGAATCTGGCACTGCCGCCTAAGCCGCCTACACCTGTGACAATCACTGTCAATACGACGCCGTTGGTGGCTGGTCAGAGTTACACCACTACCTGGAGCACTACCGGAGCGACATCCTTGCGCAGATACTGTCGCGCCAAAGGATGGGGTTACTCTACCCCTGATGAGGAGGTTGATGTCAACGGCTCCAGAAGTGGTGTGACGAGCTGGGACTGGCTGGACTATCCGAGCACTTGTACATGGACGGCTACCGGGCCAGCCGGCACCAAGACCTACGACGAAATCTGGACCACTCAATCGCCCCCCGTCGACGCGAGCTGCGCTGCCGCTACGCCGAAAGAAGGGCACTACATCGCTCGGAAGGACAACGGGACTATCTGGGGCGATAACGCCAACGGGTACAGCCTTTCGTCCGACGTCGAGATCGCGATGGTGCACGCGGCAATAGCGCGTCCAGGGCAGGGCGCAACCGTGTACTTCACGCCGCTGGGCCGCGTCTCCAACCTGCGCAGTAGCACCTCATTTGGCGTAACCTCGCTGGCCAATCCTGGCCCGGTATGTGCATACCGTCTACGGGGGACAACGGATCCTGACGATCCGAATGTCCCGCCCACGGTGAGCTTCACGACGCCGGAAGAAGGCCGGAGTTTTGTTTCGCAGGACGGCAAACCGGTGACGGTCAATGTTTCCGGCACGGCGGCATCTGCTCCAGGTAATGTCATCAAGCTCATTGAAGTAATCGACGGCACTAGTTCGCTGGCCAGCATCAGCTCCAACACCAGCATCAATGTGTATGTGCCGATGGCACTTGGCGAACATCAGCTCCAACTACGAGCGACCGACAGTGCCGGGAGACAGAGTTCGACGCAGGTATTCAAAATCAAGGTGGTCAGTCCCACCTCGGGCAATGCTGCGGCCTTCATGTCGCAAACGGTGCCGGTGTCCATGTATGCTGGCGAGCCGACCACGGTAACGATCAAGATGGCCAACACGGGCACGACTACATGGGTACCGGACGGCCAGAACCCGTATCGTCTGGGAGCACAAAGCCCGCAGGACAACCAGCTGTTCCGAAGCTCGGGACGCGCCAATCTGAAGTCCGCTGTCGCACCAGGCGAGGTGGGTGTTTTTGCGTTCACGGTCACGCCGCCGCGTAAAGCCGGCACCTATAAATTCCAATGGAAGATGCTGCGGGAATTTGTCGAATGGTTCGGTGAGTCAACTCCTGCGATTGACATTACGGTTTTCGACAATCCATCCCTGAGCGCCACCATCAGTGCGGCGCCATCCAGTGTCCGCGTAAACGGCACGAGCAAGGCTGACGTGATGATTACCGCGAGCGGCAGCTCTGGTGGTGTCAACGCGAGAAAGCTGGAAATTTTCCAGGACAATGGTGACAACAACGATTTTGATTCGTCGCCCATTAACAGCACAACCGGGGCTGCCTATACGCTGAATCAGAAGTTCACGGTCTCGCTTGGCGCCGGTACCTACTGGTTCAAGTCCAGGGTAACCGATGACCTGGGGCATTCAGCCGAGTCTGAACGTTTCGCGGTCAACGTGACCAATAGCGGTATTCTGGGCAAAATCACCGGTGTACGATTCGATGGCGGCAATAAACCGCAGCTGGTAGGCTGGGTGTGCGAGGACCGTGTCGACCAGTCACTGAATTACGAAATTCTGCTGGACGCGCCGACACTGAAAGCCGGTGCGACGCAGCTGGCGACCGGCGTAGCCAATGTAGGCACTGAGGCTGATGATGCGACAGTGCAGTCCACCTGCCATACGCCTGGCCGTAGCCACCATTTCGTCGTGGACTTGAGTCCCTACACCGGTTTGTACAGCAGCCGGGCTATCTATATTCGTGCCTTGGGTAGTACTGCGGGCAGCGATATTGTGCTGCCCTGCGCTGACGCCAATTGCACCATGCCCGGCAGCCTGCGTGTGGCGCTGAGCACGCCGTTGGACGGGCAGCATTTCAATGGCGCCGGTCCGGTGTTTATCCGTACGCAGCTGAGCGGCGGTAGCGGTCCTTATGACGAGGTGGCGATCGGTGTAGACGGTGTCTGGACTGTGGCCAGTGCCGATGGTGCGGTCGATGCGTACTCGCTGAGCTTTACCGGCATGACGGAAAGGGCGGCGCCGTATGCGGTGCGCGCACGTGTCCGGCAGGGCAACTCGACGCTGTATTCGGCGACCCATTATGTCTATGTGGATTCGGCTGCGGCGGTCAGCGTGAACATTGCCAGCCCGGCCAACGGCAGCAGCGTGAATGCGGGCGGCTCATCGAGCCTGAGCGCGTCGGTGGCGGGGAACACGGCATCGGTGGCGAGCGTGAAGTTTTATGGCAACGGCCAGCTGATTGGCACGGCGGTACAGAATGGCACAAGCTGGACGGCGTCGTGGAACGGCGCGGTGGCGGGGCAATACAGTGTGGTGGCGACGGCGTTTGACGCCAACGGCGTCAAGCTGGCGCAGTCGGCTGCGGTGTCGGTGACGGTGAAAGTCGCCAGTGGCGGCAATGCCGGTGGCGACCTGCAGCCGGTCGCGATCACGCCACCGTTCCTGGACAACGCCGACGCGGGCAGCTTGCCGGGCGAACTGGGCGTCGATGCCAATGGCGCCGCCACTTATAGCGTGCCGCTGGCGGTACCGCCGGGCACGGCGGGCCTGGCGCCGAGCCTGTCGCTGAACTACAGCAGCAGCGGCAACAACGGCCATGTGGGCGTGGGCTGGAACCTGGGTGGTCTGTCGAGCATTCACCGCTGCGGCAAGACGATCGCGCAGGACGGCATCAATGCGCGCATCAATTTCGACACGGGCGACCGCCTGTGCCTGGACGGCGCGCGCCTGGTGCTGACCGGCGCCAAGCTGACCGACGATACCTACTGGGCGGACGATGCGGTGTACCGCACGGAGATCGACAGCTTTGTGCGGATAAAAGCGCAGGGTACCGGCAGCGCGCGTACCTTTGTGGCCGAGTACAAGGACGGCCGCGTGGCCACCTTTGGCAATCCGGACAAGGCCGTCAACGCGCGGGTGCTTGCGTATGTCACGTTTGACAGCGCTAAAGCGCTGAAAGACACGTTGACGCGTGCCGATGCGCAGTCGTGGGCGCTGGACAAGGTCACCGACCGTAGCGGCAATTTCATCACCTTCCACTACACCCAGAACAGCAGCACGGGTGAGCACCTGATTGACGCCATCCGCTACGGCGGCAGTGGCATGAAGCCGCATGCGATGGTGCAGTTCAGTTACGAAGCCCGCAGTGATGGCTGGACGCGCTACATCGACGGCACGCGCAACGACCTGCGCCAGCGCATTGCGCACATCAAGACCTATGTTGGCAATGACATGTCGGGTACGCCGGCGGCCACCGCCATGGTGCGCGATTACACGCTGAACTATGACATCAGTCCAAGCAGCGGCCGCAGCCTGCTCAAGAGCGTTGCCGCCAGCGCGGCCAATCCGGCCACCGGCACCATGGAGGCGCTGCCTGCGACCACGTTCGAGTGGGGTGCTCCCGATCCGGGCAAGACTGCCGGTTTTGTGAGCCGGGGACTGTGGCCTGGTGCGCCCATCCTGACCACGCACGCGAAGTCGCAATGGCGCTCGGCCAATCATCCGGATTACTTTGCATTCCAGGATCTGGAGAACCATGGTTATACCGACGTGCTGGAAAAGCGTGTGGCCAATCCCTACCCGATGCCGGGCACCGAGGAAAACCTGGATCTCGCCGCCAATCCTGAACGTCCGGGCAAGACCCAGCAGCGCTACCGCTACTTCCACAACAATGGCCATGGCTTCGACGAGTATCAGTACCAGCTCGATACCCAGGAAAGCTTTGTGGTGCTGGACCTGGGTGACTTCAATGGCGACGGTGCGCCCGACCTGCTGGTGACGACGGATAAGAATGTGGCGAAGATCTGCCTGTCGCCGCTGGCCAAAGGTATCACCACGGCGCGCAGTGAGCCGATTACCTTTGCCTGTGCGTCCACAGCGGAGCGGCCGGCGACGGGTGTCAATACAGTGGATGGCATGCCGTACGTGATCGACGTGGTCGGTGATGGACGTTCGGCGATCTATGGCGAACTGGATCCGAGCGCCCACACGGCGCCGCTGTACATCCAGAATGAACAACTGGTCGATAAGGAACCGCCTTACAGCGTGCTGCATTACAGCCGGGAAGATCAGCGTAACTTCATTGCCGACACCTTACAGCGGTTTGTTACCTTCGACCAGATAGTGGATTTTGCCGGCATCGGCAAACACGCGGACGTGCGCTGGACGCTGCCATATGTGCGTCCATTTATGATCGATGACCGCGGTGAGCCAGTTGGTAGGACTGGTTGGGTGAATCTGGAGCCAAGCATTATCATCACTGATTTCCACCGGCCCGGCACTCCGCGTCTGGGGAAAATGCGCGGCTATGCAATGCATGACGAATACCCGGCGCCAGTGTGCGTGGCAGAACACTGGCCGGACAATTTTGGCGGCAGCCGTTACGCCTGCGATCCGGCGCCGTACCGGTTCGATGCGCCAAGTGGCGGTGCCGTTGCCGACTTCAGTGGCTCGGGTTACAGCAATCTGATGTTTGGTTTTGTTGAGATCAACAAGTTTAACGAGGCTCCACGTGCCGATGCGACGCTCTGCCTGTCGACGGGACGCGAGCTCGATTGCGGCGCGCTGGCCGAGCATAGCGGCGCCAGCTACAAGGTGGCGCAGGCCATCGGCGACTTTGTCGGCGATGGCGCACCGGCAGTGCTGATGCGGGAAACCCGGCGCGGCAAAGACACTTCGGGCAGGGACATGGCGCCGGTAGCGGTGGGCGGCCTGCAGATGTGCCGCCTGACGGGCATGGGCGGCACCTCTGCGGACGTGCGTACCAGCTGCGCTTCCTGGACGGGGTTGGAGATCCCCAACGAATCGTCTGACGCCAGCGACCAGTTGTTCTATATGGACTTGCTGGGCACGGGCAGGACACAGGCGGTGTACTATCACGCCGGTAAATCTGTCAGCAATGTGTGGCAGGAGGACGGGCGCTGGGAAGTATTTGAGCCGCTCGACATGGCGGTGGATGGCCAGGCACTGGACCGCATCCACAAAGTGACCAATGGTCTGGGCGCGGTGTCGGGCGTGGAATACCGCGATGGCCTGGTGAGCGGCGTGGTCAGCCGCACGGGCAATAGCGATCTGACGACCAGCTATCCGCAGCACGTGGCGCTGAGCCCGGGCAAGCTGGTGAGCCGTCTCAAGCAAGCCAACGGCGTGGCGGCACAGCACACCACGAGCTACCGCTATTTCGATCCGGCCACCGATGTGGCGGGCCGCGGCGCGCTGGGCTTTGCCGCAGTGGAGAGCCGCGACGAGCAAAGCGGCATCGTGACGACCACGCAATATAGTCATGTGTGGCCGAAGAATGGCCAGGTGCGCACGGTCACTGTGGCCAGCGGCAGCGTGGAGCTGGCCAGGACCAGCAATACGCCTGCCTACAAGCAGTTCGTCCATCCGAGCGGTGAGAGCACCTACCAGCCCTATATTGATACCAGCGAGGTGGTTCGCCACGATCTGGACGGCACCAGCCTGGGCAAGGTCACCACCAGGAACACCTATGACGAGAGCTACGGCAACCTGAAGAACCAGCGCGTGACCAGCACGATCGATGACAAGACCTTGTTTGTCACGGAAGTGGCGACCGAGTTCCAGAACGATGAGGCGAAATGGCTGATTGGTTTGCCGACCAGCGTCACGACCACGCGCACCGATCCGGCGTCGGGATCGGCAGCACGCAAGGTCGCCTACGCGTATGACAGCGTCACCGGCCTGCGTAGCAAGGAGACGGTGCAGCCGGCGGAAACCCTGTACCAGGTGGTAACGGACTACCTGCGTTCGCCGAATAAGTTTGGGTTGGTGGAGGAAACCCGGCAGACCTGGACTGACCCGCTGGACCAGCAGGTAAGGACCCGGTCGTCGAAGACGGGCTACGATGGCAATGGCCGCTACGTAGTGTCGGCCACCAATGCCGCCGGGCATACGGAGAGCTACAAATATGTGGCCGGCACCGGTGCGCGCAGCGAGCGGACCGATGCCAATAATCAGGTCACCCAATGGACCACGGATGGCTTTGGCCGTGTGCGCAAGGAGACGCGCAGCAACGGCAATGACAGCAGCAGCGTGGCCAATGAAACACGCGTGTATCAAAAGAGTTGTCTGGCCAATGCCTGTCCTGGCATGTCGGGAGCGGCGGTGGTGCAGATCACCGAGCAGTTCCACGGCGCCAGCCGCATCGCCGTGCCCACGCTGGTGTACCGCGACAGCGTGGGCCATGTGCTGCGTACCCAGACCCACGCCTTTAACGGTGACGCCACCTATGTCGACCAGAGCTACGACAGCCTGGGACGCTTGATGCATACCAGCCAGCCGGCGTATCTCACCAATACATCGCCGGTGATGGCGAGCCGTCTGGAGTACGACCTGCTCAACCGCGTGGTGGTCGCGGCCACGCTGGATGAAGCGGGCAAGGAACTGCTGACCAAGACCGCCTACCAGGGCCTGAAGATCACACTGACGAACCCGAAACTGCAGGGGCGCACCGACGAGCGCAACGTAATCGGGCAGGTGGTGAAGGTCACCGATGCGTTGCAAGGTGTGACGGAGTTCGTCTACGACCCGCTGGGTAACCTGAGCCAGACCACCGATCCCGGCAAGAGCATCATCAAGGTGGAATACGACAAGCTGGGCCGCAAGACGGCGTTGGTCGACCTGGACCTGGGCCGGATTGAATATACGGTCGACCCGGTAGGCCGCGTGCGGGCGCAGTCGTCAAAGCTGCAGCGCGACAAGAAGCAACGCACCGAGATGGACTATGACCTGCTGGACCGCATGGTGAGCCGCGTCCAGTCCGACCAGAAGGCGTACTGGAAATACGATACGTCAGCCTATGGCAAGGGCCAGCTGGCCGAAGCGTCTACGGTCGCGCTCAAGGACGACTATCTGCGCGTGCACACCTACGACAGCTACGGCCGTCCGGACACGACTACGCAGACGCTGACCGGCGGTGCCTATATAAGCCAGGTAGTGTATGACGACTGGGGCAGGGCGATCGCGCAGAAATATACCGGCGCTGGCAAGACCAAGCAGTTCGACCTACGCTACAACAAGAATGGCTATCTGAGTGCGGTCGAGCGCGGCGGGCAGAAGCTGTGGAGCGTGAGCAAGCAGGATGCGGCCAACCGGCCGACCGAGCTGGCACTGGGCAATGGGCTGACCCAGGTGCTGGGCTACGACCCGGGATCGGGCCGTCTGACCAGCGACCAGGTCAAAACCGCCGCCAGCGCGCTGCGGCTGGACCAGGGCTATGCCTATGATGGCCTGGGCAGTGTGGTCACGCGTACCCAGTACTGGGACACGCACGGCTTTATGGAGGGATTCACATATGATGGCCTGAATCGTCTGGAGACCAGCAAGATTGGTGAGGCGACGCAAACCTTCAAGTACAACGCCAATGGCAGCCTGCGCAGCAAAAGCGGCGTTGGTAGCGGGGACTATGTGTATCCGCAAGCGCTCGAGCAGCGGCCGCATGCGGTGAGCAGCATTCCGGGCTACGCCAGCTTCAAGTATGACGACAACGGCAACCTGACGTCGGCGGGGAGCCAGTCGATCGAGTGGACCAGCTTTGACATGCCAAGGCTGATCAAGAAGGGCGACTACAACAGCAGCTTTGTCTATGGTTCAGAGTACCAGCGGGTGCGGCAGGACCGTGGCGACGGGCTGTCGATCGTGTATGCGGGTGCGCAGGAAGTGGAGCTGCAAAACGGTGCGGTGAGCAAGGTGCGTACCTACTGGCCAATGGGCATCGGCTTTGAGGTTGATATGGCGGACAGGCCGGTGCAGCTGGTGTGGACGCACAAGGACCGGCTGGGCAGCCCGGTGGCGTTGACAGGCGACGATGGCCAGATCATCGAGCAGCTTGCGTATGACGCCTGGGGTAAGCGACGCTCGGCGGTGGACAATTCCACCCCCGACGCGGTCGATGGTGTGACGGACCACCGCGGCTTTACGGGCCACGAAATGCTGGACCAACTGGATCTGGTGCACATGAATGGACGCGTGTACGATCCATTCACGGCCAAGTTCCTGTCTGGCGATCCTCTCGTTCAAGACCCGATGAATGGGCAGAACTATAATCGCTACAGTTATGTGCTGAATAATCCGACGAACCTGACCGACCCGACTGGCTTTGAATCAGTCACGATTAAGGGTGATCGAATTAATGTCGTAACGGAGGGGTTCAAACTTCAGGACGTTTTGCGGGCATTGCAGCAACAGCAACAGGCTGGACGAAAAACCGTAACCGTCGCGTTTAGTTGGCCCGCTCTCTTCGGCACACGTATAGCCAAACGGGGCGGTTATACTGTAACAGTTCGGCTAGCACCCGATGACTCCGATGACTCGGAAAACAGTGGCGCTCCTAAGCTTCGTGAGCGAGGTGTTATTGAGTCGGAAATCTCTGCTATTCAAGGACGAATGAAAGAGATTGATGACGGTGGGTTTAGTGGTGGAAAAAAAGAGTTGAGTGAATATGCTCGACTGAACTCCCAATTATTCCATGACAAAACAGAGCTTGCCGAAGTCGTTCGACGGTATCGAGCTGATACGCCGTTCTCCCAGTGGAGCAAACAAGATTGGGAGGATGCCGCTAACGATGTGGCAGGTACGCTTGCTGCGCGGGGTTCTGGCATTGGAGGCTCGCGTGCGCCACCTCTGGTAACTTATTCATCTTCTCGTGGTGCACTTGGAAATGGATACACTGCCGTCGGTGAAGTTACCGCTACTGTAAAAAATGCAGGGTTGCTCAACGCCTTAAGTAAGGCTGGCCCAGGAACTTGGGAAAAGGTTTATGAGGCTGGCATTATGAAGGGACAGCAAATTGAGGTGCATTATTTTAGAAACGAATCGTCAGGACGTGTTTTTGATGTAAAAATTAAATACGATAATTGGCATCAAAGGGAATTCCGAAATTTAGGACAATAACAAGATGCATATTATTGAAATCGAAAAAGCTATAGAAGAGTGGCCGTTTAGGATAGAGCTGCAAAGCTGCGTTCACATACTCTTGCAGGCTGTAAATGACTGGCCAACTAATATCGAAAGTACAGAACAGTTTTTGCAGCAACTTGGCATGGCTGTAGATGGAGAGTTAAATGAGGCCAATATCAGGGCTAGGCTTTCGACGATTGAATTCTCGACGGAAGCTTGGTTAGCTGAATCCTTGGAGGAATTAACAGAGATATTTGCGTTCTTTCCGCAAGGTACATCGATCATTAGCATCATTTCTTCGATAGAGGATGAGCTTAGCGGAAAACGTCAGAATTAGAGTGTGTTGATCGCGGCCAGATTTTGCATGGTGCGAATACCTAGAGTTGGAACGCTTGATAGATGAGTTGAATCGTCCCAACTTGAAGTAAGGACCGAGAAAAACGGCCTAGCATGGTGCGAACACTGCCGGAGTGGCCTTGGCGACGGTGCCGCGCAGCAAGCCAACGGTGTGCGATCACTGCGGTCTACATGGGGGCTAGCGCGCCCCCATACCCTGCCACATTCCCGATGAGGTAGCCGCGTGGCGCTTACGATCTGTACTTTGAGCGCAACTCATTGAGGGCTTTTTCGCTTCAGCGCTCGATACGTGGATTTCCGAATTTTCGAAGGTTTTTTTATGGCGACTTATACCTGGGTGGATTTGCATCATGCGGAAGCGGCACTGCTAGCCGATCTGCATGGGATCAAGGTGGACTTGGAAAGGGCGCGGGATTTTGCGCTGTCTTGGCGTGGCGCTAGCGACAGCGTGTCGCCGGCGCTCCAGTGGGGAGAGGCCTTATCGATCGCGATAGTGGTGAAATACAGCCGGCCGTTCCGCACCGGTGTGCGCGCCCGACTTGAACAGGACGCGTTGGTTTTGCTAGACCTGCGTCAGCGCGAGGCGCACGATTATCTGTTGGCCTACCGTGACAAACATGTCGCTCATTCAGTCAACGGTTATGAACACAACCAGCCTCGCCTGAATTACTGCGTGGAGCGGGTGGCAGAGGAAGGCTTCACCGATGTCAGCTGCTCGCACGCGCGGGTGGTTGGTCTGAACGGCCAACGGATGGGCGACCTGGTGGAGCTGTGTGGAGTGTTCCTGAGCGAGGTCGAGCAGCGCATCGAGGCCGAGCGCCAGCGCCTGCTGCGGTTGCTCCGCGCCATGCCCCATGAAGAACTGTTGAAGGCTGGTCAGAGCGGGTTTGCGGCGGAGCGCCTGGGCAGGGTATCTGAGCGTCGCAAGCCATAATGCCGACTGTGGCGTCGGCGTACCATAGCGTCGCGTATGTGCTGGCGCTAGTGGAGACGAGGGCGCCAGCCTGCCGGTATTCTCGATTGCCCATCCCTGCTGCCCGAGATGGACGTTTTATTCCCGCCAGCACTAGCGTCAAGCTGCCGTTGTGGACATGCGGCTCAGTTCCGTGTGCAAGGTGTGCAGGTTGTTTGGAATCTGCTTAGTGGTCTTTCTGTCTGCGTGCGACGCACGGGAGTTGCACCTTGAAGGGGCCGGGGTGTGCCAGTCTGCGCTCACTGAGATCCGGTGAGCTGGGGTGGTGCCTGTGGTCAGCGTCATTGCCCGGCGGACCGACCTGGCGGCGTGAGGCGCTGCGTGGCAGGGAGGGCGTGAGCAGGCTGTTTTTGATGGTATTTTTGATGGCATTGCGCTCGTCGAACCGATTAAATCTTTTGAAATTCAGAAGCTTAGCTGACTCGGCGATAATAGAGTGGGAATGATTTGCTAGCTGGCAGCGGCTGGAGCTGCCTGGCAAACGGATGAGACTAAGCCCCTGATTTTCAGGGGCTTTTTCTTTTTGAATCGACGCTGCCTGGCAAATTCAAGCAAGCGATAGAAAGGATTTTTGATGGCCATCATGATGGCATGGTTTTCGCCGGTGATGATGTCAGGCAAGGAATACCATCACCTGCCGCTGAGCTCGTGATGGTTCGAGAAGTCTCTAAGTAACTGATATTTATAGAAATTTCTTATTTCAATGGTATACGACTGGAGACTGAAATGCTGACTGATACAAGGCTAAAGAACCTGAAGCCGCAGGATCGCCTTTACAAAATCGCCGGCAGGGGTGGACTGTATATCGCGGTGTCACCCAGCGGCGGGGTGTCGTTTCGATTCAACTACCGAGCAATGGCCGACAGGAGACTGTGACCTTGCGCCGGTACGGCGTGGGCGGCATGACCTTGGCGGAAGCGCGTACGGAGCTTGCCGAGGCACGCAAGACCCTGAACAGCGGCGAGTCGCCGGCGCGCACCAAGACCGAGCGGATCCAGCAGAGAAAGGCGGAGGAATCCTTTGCTGTGTGGGCGGAACGCTGGCTGGAAAAGTAAAAGATAGCGGAGTCGACGCGCGACATACGGCGCTGGACTTATGAACACGATCTGAAGAAACCGTTTAGCGCGCTACTGCTGTCAGAAATTACCGAGCAGCGCTTACGTGAATTGTGTGACCGCGTTGTGGAACGCAAGGCGCCAGCGGTGGTGGTATATGCACGTGAAATTGTCCTGCAGGTGTTCAGGTATGCTGACTCGCGCGGTGTGAGGTATCCGAATCCTGCGCTAGGTGTGCGGCCGGTATCGGTAGCGACGTTGCGCCGCGCGACCGTGCACTCTCGCCAAACGAAATCCGATGGTTCTAAAAATTGAGCTTCCCCTGAAATTTCGTCTTCCACAGGTGACGTAAAATTGACGTTACTTTGGAAGGGCAAGAGATGAAGATTTCACGAAGCGCATATACGGCAGAGTTCAAAGAGCAGGCCGTCAAACGGGTCCAGGCTGGCGCATCGATTCCAGCTACGGCGACCGAGCTTGGCATGAATGACCAGACGCTGCGCAATTGGCTGAAGGCGGCCCCTGCTGGCACGCTTAACGGCGCCGGAAGCAAGCTCGTCACCCCGGATGATATGGAATTGTCGCGACTGCGTGCCGAGAATGCCAAACTCAAGCGGGAGAACGAGATTATAAAAAAGGCAGTGGCGTACTGCGCGAAGGATGTTCTGGGAGGTACGCCTGGATCGACGCGCAGACCAAGCAACATGCGTTGGCTGAACTGTGCGCCGCGCTGGACGTGAGCATCAGCGGCTTTCGCGCATCAGACGCCAAGCATGGCCTGCCGGTTGCGCCGAAGTTGCTCGACCGCAAATTTACGCCGGTGGCTCCGAACCAGGTATGGACGGCGGATATCACGACCTGTGGACAGACGAAGGCTGGCTGTAATTGGCAGTCGTATTGGATCTGTTCAATCGGGAAGTGATCGGCTGGTCGCTTAAACCGCGCATGACGAAGGACCTGGCGACCGATGCGCGGACAATGGCATGTTTCCGCAAACGACAGGCGCCTGGCGTGTTGCACCACTGCGACAGGGGCAGCCAGTATGCCAGCAGGGCGTATCAGGCCAAGCTGGCAGAATTCGGCATGACGTGTTCGATGAGCAGCAAGGGAAACTGCTGGGATAACTCGCCGACCGAAAGCTGGTTTAACAGCTTCAAAAACGAGCGTTACCATGGCGTACGTTACCCGACTCAGGCCGAAATGAAGGCAGCCAGCTTTGAGTACATCGAGGTGTTTTACAATCGAAAACGGCAGCATTCAACCCTCGGGTATAAATCGCCGGTCCAGTTTTTGAATCACTGGATCAGTGAACAGAATCAGGAACCACAGGCCACATAGGAGTCGTCTGTTGGAAGGCGGAAAACAGAGGAAACCTCACAAGTTGCGTTATTCGATGAAGAAGTATTTTGTGGCGACCTGATGGGTTTTAGAAAATTTTGTGGTTCTGTTTTCGGTTGAACTCGGGAATACCGTATATTTTGAGTGGATCAGCGGTCTGTTGTGCGGTCGGCATATCATTGTCCGTGAGTTCACTCGTAGTCTTGGATTGTGCTGAGCCCATCTTCTAGGCGCTAATTGATCGCACGAACTCACCGAGCAACAGGTCACTTGGTGGTCGACATGGCTAGCCTTCTGGACGAAACGGCAGGCTTCTCACTTCGATGTCCAATCTGCCAAACTCAAGCTTCTGCGCTGCGCGGGTACCGGACGGTAGGCTAACCGCCTCAGTGACGATGCTGTCTGCTGAAATGCCGTGAGCGATCAGGTAGTTTCTTACCAGTTGCTGCATGCGCTGCTCCAGAGCGGTGATCTCATCAAAGCTACTGATGTTTCCAATGGTGGCTTTAAGGGTAATGGTGCTGAGTTTGATATTTTGGATTTTTTCGATGAGCTGATCAAGTTGCATGCTTTGTGCTCTAGAGAGCGATCTCTGTGACGTATCAAAATATATAGTTGATGTGAACAAAGAGCGGATGCCGTTCTCGGTCGAGCTTGAGATTGCGGATAAAACCTCACTGACCGGAGGCGATGTGGCTGGCGTTGTCGACGTGCCCGCAGAAGTCTGATCTTTGTTGTCGTTCGCTGTCGTGCCAGCGTTGACAGCGGGCGCCGACGACGCTTGTTTTTCTGCTTCCAGGCCGCTTAGACTGGTTGGCAGATTGTGAATTATTGCAGGCCGTGTTATCACCAAGGCTCGAGTACTGCTATTGCCTGCTTTCCCGTCTTTTTCTACTTGGATGGAGCTTGTGCTGATGCGAAATACGTCGATGCCCCCGGCGACGGTGGTGTAGGCGTAGGCCAGTTTGTCTGCAGACGCCGCGAATGGCGGCGAGGCGTCCTTGCTTGTATACTGCTGCCACGACTGTTCATTAAATAGCCATAGACTGCCGTCCGCCATGACGACGCCGGGCAGCTCGCTATATTCGCCATGAGTGAGCGCAGCGATGACTCCTGCTACCGGTGCTGCATAGCGTTTCAGGACCTTGGTCGGTCCGCCGCTCACATCGATGCGGAGAAGTTCCTCTCGATTCACCGCGATCACCATGCTCTTGCCATCACGCGCAAAAGCGCAGTCAATTGCACGGTCCTGCCCATCCAACAAGACTTTATCGACAAATTTTCGTTGAAGTCCCACTAGCGTTCCCCACTCACTGGTGGTTGCGCAGAGAAGTTTACCATCCGCTTGCGGGAGGCTTGTTACGTTGGCGGTCTGCAGGCGCCCGGACTGATAGCCCGTCGCCAGCGATAGACGCACCGGCATCTGCCTGGTGATCTTGCAGTCCGCCGAAATCGTGGTATTGCGTAGCTTGTCGTGATCCGAAGAGAGCAATTGAACGCTGCCACTGCCGTCGAACGACAGCATATACGGCGTTCCGAAGCCTGCTGCGGTGCTGCATAGGCTGGCAGCACTGGTTGCCGGGATCGGCGGGATCGGTGTGAGTGCGACAGTACCGTTGACATCGGCAACAGCCATTCGGGTACCGCGGCTGTCGATGGCGATGAGCGCTGGCCTGGAGCGCGTTACGCCGGCAGGGTGTACGCGCGAGAATAACTGGACCGGTGGAAACAGCACGGCAATCACTGCGGTGGCGGACAGTGCCAGACCCAGCGGCCACAGGCGGGGGCCGCCGAGCGGCACGCCGTGACGGTAGAACAGCCTTACCAGGGCTTTGCCCGCAGCTACGGTTAGGTTTTTTTGCGGCCCGCTCATGAACTTGAGGAAGATGGCGTCATCGGTCGTATCCGGGGCCGGCTGGCGTGTGCGCCAGGCCCGCAGGCCCGCCCACACGTCCATCCAGGCACGCCGGGCAGGGGAGACGGCGATTTCCAGGACTGCTTGAGGACGCTCTTTGAGCACGCGCTCTGTGACACCGGCCAGCAGTTGGTCCAGCTTCATGCGGACCGCGCGCTCAGTTTCCGGCGCCAGCCTGTTCAGCAGTGCGACGCGCAGCCAATCAGGCATAAAACCCAGGCGCATCCAGGGCAGGCGTGACAGCTGGGCCAGTTTCTGTGCATAGTGCGCTTGTCGTTGCGGTGTCGGCAGTCCACGCGCTTTGCTCTGCTGCCGTGCACGGTCGTCTTTCGGCAGGGACTGCACGGCATCTCCCACTGCGAGGGTGACTGGCCAGTGAATTTCTGGGAACACCGCGCACGCCGCCAGCCAAGCCAGGCCATCCTGCTTGAGATCCGCTGCCAGCGCGTCCAGCAATGCGCCAAGCGCCTTATCGTCTAAAGCATTGCGGTCCAGCAGCAGGTCGGTCTCGCGCAGATAGGCGGGACGGCTGCGGCTGCGCGCCGAGGCGCCGGCGCCGTACCGCGATACTTCATGTCGCAGTATGCCACTGAGTTGACGCAGTCCCTGGCCGTCGAGCGGCAAGATGACGAGCCCCGTGCTTGCCAGCAGCCACTCACGCAGCGTCCAAAGATGGCGCGGCTGCGGCGTGATCAGCACCGGTGATGGCCACGCCGTTAAGCAGTCCAGCCAGGCAGCAGGCTTGCCGGTATAGCTGTCAATCATCGCGTTGCCATCCGAGAAAATGATCAGGCGTGCGGCCGGATGGCGGTGTTGCAGCGTGTCCAGGCTTTGCGTGCCGGACTGCTGCGGTGGCCGGTCCAGTGGCGCATGCACTGAAAAGCGCGGGTCGCCATCAAACTCGTAGCGCTCAAGCGCCACGCCATGCGTCAGGAAGGCCCGTATCACTTCATCGCTGAGATGGGCTTGATGATCGGCGCTGCCGGTGCTGTCGACCATCACCAGATAATCCGGTTCGCTGCGGCTACCCAAGACCGGCATCGGCATGCCGCCTGCACGCAATGTTGCCGCCAGGGTCGCGCTGATATCCAGCGTGCGCGATGGTGTTGCGCGGCGCCGGCGCATTTCCCGGCTCAGATAACGCAGGTCTCCGGCATAGGCCGGCAGGGCCGGCGCTGTCGGATAAGACAGCAGCATGTGCGCGAGGTCTTCCTGTTTCGGCAAGCGCTCAAGGAAGCCGCGCCGACGGGCAGCCGTGTACAGCCACCACGCAAGGCTTGCCATCAGCACGACGATGATGCCAGTCAGCGAAGCCGCATTGATGTGCATGTCGGGATTGCCGGGCGGCTCCGCCTTGAGCGGTATGACAATGGCGGGCCGTGAGTCGACCAGCAGGCCATAGGCTGCCTTGGACGTATCGGGCCTTGGCGGTGCGGGCGGCGAAAGCAGCGCTAGCTCCAGCGCGGGCTGGGCTGCCTTGAGTTCTTGCGATGCAACGGCAAGTGCATTGCCGTCCATGAATGCCGGATCGCTTGCATAGACCTTGAATGGTAAAGACCAGTGCCGGTAGTGCAACACTTGGCGTCCGTCGTCGCGTGACGCCAGCCATAGGCCGGGCTTGCTCACGACGATCTCGGCGTCGCGCAGCAGCTTACCGTCACCGGTGACGGCAATGATGGTGCTGTGTTGCCGGCATTCCCACAGCAATCCCGCCATAAGCAGTACTAACAGCGTCAGTATTGCTGCCCACAGGGTGACCGGTGCCCGCTGCACCAAGGACTTGCGGCGGGGGGGAGGTGGTGGCGGAGGCGGGGCTTCGGGGGCGAACCGGGACTGCTCCAGCCAGCCGGTGTACAGCGCCGCGAACCGGATCTGCTCGGCCTCCGATGTGCAGAAAACTGGCGCCAGCCATGGCGCCAGTTTCGCTGGCGACGGTAGCTGCCCACGCTGTGCCAGCAGCCGAGCGGCTGCAATCGCCTGGCCTGAATGGATGCGCATGTCGTGGGCACGCAGCCATTGCGCCAGCGCGGCAAGGTCGTCGGGGCGCAGCAAGGTCGGCGTCGCAGGCTGGTTCATGCTGGGCTCAGGCTTCACCCATGCTGGTACCGAACTGGCTGTCTGCTAGCTGATAAATCTTGCCGAGATCGTTGGCAGTTTTCCCGATCACACTGAGGGTGGCCTTCAGGTAGCTCGATGGCAGCGTCGCCAGCTCGCTGTCCGACCGGGTATGGTTCACGGCGAGGTGGTTCCGGCTATACAGTATGCGGACCCATTGCACCAGCTCCGAGGTGCTCGGCGGCTTTTCAAGCTCCAGTTGCTCACGGATGTCATAAAAAAATTCGATGGCGCTGTTGGTCAACGGACCAGAAGCTTGCGCCAGATTGGCGCGTACGATTTCGGCTAGCCGCGCGGCGCCGAATTCACGCTCGGGGAAGCGGATGTGGTGGAACACGCAGCGCCGCAGGAACGGTGCCGGCAGATTTTTTTCGCTGTTGCTGGTCAGAATGACGATCGGCCGCAATGGTTTTGGTGCCCGCAGTTCGCGCACGCTGCGGCCGTCCGTTGCAGTCAGCTCTGCGATGCGGAAGCGCATATGGTCGATCTCGTTGAGCAGGTCATTTGGGAAGTCGCGTGGCGCCTTATCGATTTCATCGATGAGTACCACTGCCTGGCGCGGGCCGCAATGGTGTTCTGCGAGCAGAAGGTCGGCCACATCGTGCCACGGCAGCGACTCTAGTATCGCCGTGCCCAGCGCTTCAAAAGTAATGTAATCGATGGTGTTTGCGCTCATGCGCTGGTCATGCACTGCATGAAAGCGCCGCAAGCTGTCGAAGCGGTAGAACAGGTCGTTGGCGACGCTGGTGGACTTGGTCTCAAATATATGCAGCGGCAAGGGGCCGGGTATGCCCGGTATGCCGCCGTGGTGCAGATATTCCGGTGCGAGGTGATCCGCCACATAGCGGGCAAACGTGGTCTTGCCGGTGCCGGGTTCACCGGTCAGCAGCAGCGGCAAGCCCAGTTCGAGCGCAACTTGGGCTGCTGCTACCAGGTCTGGATCAGGCAGATAGACCGGTTCAGTGGCAAGCGTGTCTTCAGCGAGGGGCGGCATGGGGAGCTCCGTTTGGATCAGGGGGTTTATGGATGGAATAGGTGATCAGATTCAGCAACTTACGTGGGTTGAGTGGCGTTTGTTCGTGCCACAGCCCCAGATTGCCTTCTATCCGTTCGGCATTGCGTCCCAGCGCTCCTTTGACCATCGGCATCTCAATCCAGTTGCGCAAATGGTCGATATCGAAATCATCCAGTACCAGCGGCTGGCCGAGTATGATCGCTGCCAGCTGAGGGTGTCCGCTGTGGATGGCTGCCACAGCCTCGTGCGCCGTGCGTGCGAGCTCGTCCTTCAAAGCGGCGTCTTCGTAGCGGATGGTTAGCAGCAGCAGCAGTCGGCGCTTGCCCAGCGCTAATCCGGCCAGCCAGGTTGCTGCGTCGTGCAGGCGTTGACGGATTTCCGGTGCCGCGTCGGCGGCGCAGGTGCAGTATTGGCCGAGCAGCACCAAGCCGGCAGCGCCGCGGAAAGCTGCCGAGGATTGGACATGCGGATCGCCTGCTACTTTGAGCACGCGCAGGGCCTCGCGGCGCAGCTGGCCGAGATTGCCATGATCGATTTTACTCAGTAAATGAACTGTGTTGGACAGCACCCGGTTGGGCTTTTGCTCGCTGAGCTCCTTGGCGATGCGTTCCAGCAGCAAGGTTTGGCGGTTGTCGGAATGCCCGACCAGGCACAGCAGTTTTACCCCGCCTTGCTTGATATCGAGCCAGTCGTTAATGCGGTCGGTCACCGCTTCACGGTCGCACCATGAGACCACCTTGTCGAGCTCGGGATCGGCCTCTGGAGCGCTGGCTTCCAGCGAGCGGACACGCACGCTGGAGGGCAATAATGTCAATGTTGCGGCGACCGGACACGCCAGCAACTGGCCGCCGACATTCTTGTCAAGGTTGGTCGCGTCGGAATATTGCTGCACGATATGTCCGACCAAACCGCCGCCGACGGTCACGGCGGACCCCGAGGCCCCTTTCATGTCCATATTGGTCATGGCTTCTTTGCTGTAGAGGGCAATTTGCGGTGGCTGTTCAGTGAGGCTGGCATCCAGTATCGATCCCGTCAGATGGACCCCGGTGGCGCCTTCCCGATTGTATGCCATGGCCATCGGAAAGCCAAAGCCGCTCCAGGCATCGTTGTTGCTGGCCCAGCCGATCGGCATCGGCTCGATGTCATCGCAGCCCTCCAGTACCAGAACGGCGGCGTCGAATGCGACTTCGCGCCGGTATACTCTGGCGATGGCCGGCCGCCGCGTATCGCCCCAGCCGACCAATACCTCAAACGGCACACCATCGGCCCAGTGCACGACGACGTGTTCGGCGGTGGCGGCGTAGCCGCGCGCCACTAGGTAGCCGCTGCCGATGCTGCCGTCGGGGCCTTGGATCAGGATGCAGGTCTGTTTCAGCCGCTGCTGGACGTTCAGCTGGCTCATGCGCTCGCGGCGCCGGTTAGCAGCTGCATCAGGCTGACGGTGCTGACGGGCGAGTCATCCTGGGCAAACCGCAGCTCCGCTTTAACCACATCGTCACCATTAATTTCGATGTGGGCATAAGTGGGGATGGCGCGCCGCCAGCGCGACAGGCTATTCGCGCCGAGATCGGCCGCAAACTGCTGGAACAGGGCGCGGCCTTTTTCCTGATCTTCATCCCAGATGCCGTTCGGCACGCACATTACGTCGGCCCAGGTGCCGGTGTTCAAATAGCTTGCCTGTGCCCCGTTGTCGAGCATAATCGCAACGTTCTTGGGCAAATGCGTATGGCCGTAGACGATGACTTTAAAGCCGGCGTTTGCCGTATGGCGCGCCGGATTGAGGTAGGTATCGACTTCGATGCCTACATCAAAGGCCTCGCGGTGCATGCGTTGCAGCTCCGCCAGTCTGCGGAACGCTGCAAACACAGCGTCGAGGCGGGCGGCACGGATCTGCTCGGTGACGATGGCTGCGCCGCGGCTCAGCAAGTCGCCGACTGCGCTGACCTGCCGGCCGCTACCGCCGCGAGCGATCTGCTGGGCTTCAACCCATAACTGGTCATCGGTGCTGGCGGGCTTGCCACTGATGTAGTTGCTGCGAAGCGGTGCGCCGCTTTCCTCGTTAAAGTCAACGGCTTTGCTGGCGCGGAATTTGCCAAATGCCGTCCATACCTGCTGCAGTCCGATGCCGCCGAGTGCAGCCGCAATGGGCAGGGCTGCGGCGGTCTCTGGCTTCATCAGGTCGATGAATGGATACTGCTGCTTGAGCGGGTTGATGACATCGATCACCATGCGGCTACCGGGCAGGGCCTCGAACGGCGGTATCACGGCGGCCTTACGGGACAGCTGGGAGCGGACGCGGCGCAAGGCGCCGTGCGGCACCGCATTCCAGGCATCGAAGCGATTACCGTGTTCAATCAGGAGCGGACCTAGAGTGAATGCTTCGTTGTCGTAGATAAAGCGCACACCCGGAGCGGGGAGCTGTTCAAGCAGCAGTTCGCGCACGCCGGGCAGCGACAGTTCGATATCGTGGTTGCCCAGCATGAGCGTCAGCAGCGTGTGCGGCCGGCTGCAAAACTCGCGCAGGGCTTCCCATACCACGGCGGTGCTGGCAAAAATACGTCGCAGCTTGTCACAGGCCATGGTGGCATCGCCCGTGAAGGCTTGGAACGGCTGCTCCGCAAGAAAGTCGACAATATCACCGGCAATTACCAGATGGCTGTCTCTTTCGGCGCTGCCAGGGGGGAGCTTGCGTATAAATCCGGCCAGCAAGTCGCGTGTTTTCGGTGGACACATTTGAAACGCAGCAGCGTCCTGGGTTGCGGCGGCGCCGCCAAGGTGCAAATCCGAAATCACGTGAACAAGATGGCGCATCGGACTACTCCGGAGTGGACGGACAAGACAGGCAAATAAGATAGAAATGTCTTATTGGAAATTTGTAACGCAACTATAGTATGTTTTTGATCACTGATGTTCATGTTTTGACATGATATTGATTGCCGTTAGATGTGGACCACTCGCCGGCCTTGCTGTCTCCGGCGAAAAAGGCGAATGCCTTTGAGGTTTTTATGCAACATGGGCTGGATCGATGGCGTTGGTCGTCTGGTGGCTATGTCCCTTTCCGGCGGGGCGGGGGTTGCCACTGATTAGGCCGCGCAATCTTCCTGGAATCAGGGTGGGCGCAATCGGGCTGCTTGCCATCGCCAACGAACGCCCGGAAGTGCTGCCGTTGCGGGCAAGAATTTATCCCCATTTGATCGATGGCATACTTCCAGCTCGCGCTTATATCTCGCGCGATGGCGATCATCAGACCAGGTTCGCATATAACAATGCAGGCGAAGTGATGGTGCGCCTCGTCATGTGGCGTCGGACGCTGAATACCGTCGAACAGCAGATCCTGCCAAACGACTTCACGCCGAAACTGATCAATCCGTACATTTACGCATTGCACCCCATGCACGTATCCCGCCACAGGCAACAATTACAACTTGGCAGTGGCCGGTCCGTGGATGGGGTATATGGCGGCCGCAGTCGAAGGGAATGGCATCGCTACCGCATTCTATGAAGCGCAGATCAAACCCCGGCGCTTCCGCCACTCGTAACAGGATTTATGGGATGCGCTGTATTTTCTGATGTGAGAGCGGCGCGTGTGCCGTTGGATAGCCTGCCGCTGTCGGACCAGTATGCGGTGTCCGGTAGCGTGACCATGTGCGACACTTGGAACTACGCCGATGCGACGCGATTGGATTTCAAATCGTCGCCATTCAGCAGCGAAAACCATCAACACCTGGACCAGAACCACTTCTCGCTGTTTTATCGAGCGCCGCTGCTGGTCGATTCCGGTGCCTATGACGACCACAACTCGACACATTGGTTCAACGATTATCGCCATACTATTGCACACAGCGCTTGGCGCATAGAAATTTCGCCGGTGCCGAAAAATGCCGTAGCTTCGTACTACCAGTTTTTCCTGAATGTGCTATGGCTGGCCGACAATGACCCCGGGGATTCGGCGCCGGTGGCGAATACCTCCAGACTGCTGTCCTGCAGCGATGCCAGCGCCGATACTGTCGATATCGACAGTAACATCACGGTGGTCTTTGCCCGCAACTTCCGCAATGTCACACAGTTGCGCTGGAAGCCGAATAATTCCTCGGCCAATGTCCTCATCGTTGGCATGCTGCCGTCTACTGCCTATTCAAAGACGCGCGACTTGGCCACGGGTGAATGGATCATCAGCAGGGTTGCAAGCCCCGTGCTGAATCTGCGGAGTTCAGCCAACGGCGTCATCGAGGACTTCGCCAACTGAATCAGCGTATCGCAACGGGCTGGCTGCGCAGACAATCATCTCCTGCTGCGCGTTTTCAGACGGCGCCAGCCCAGCACCAGCCCGGTCACACTCAACATGGCGCCCAGCACGCACAGCGATACCACCATGACGTCCCACACCGGGCGCGCGCGTACCGCGGCGGCAAAGTCCAGCTGATGCAAGCCACTGAATAACCAGCGGTTCCATTGGCTGTTGCGGTCGGCGTATTCAACCAGTTTCCCCTGTGCCGGATCGGCGTAGAAGGTCGTCTGGTCGGCCGACTGGAATTGCACGCGCAGCACGGGGAATGCCCGCTCCGTGTGATGGCTGTAGTAATAGTTGTCGGCGCTGGTGATTATTTCGGCGGCCAGCAGTGGTGCGCCGGGACGCGTGGCGCGCACGGCGTGCAGCAGCACTTCCTGGGGAATGGCCGGCAATACGGCACCGCTATTGGCGTCGAGCAGGCTACGGCTTGTTCGATCTAGCGCGCTGAAATACAGCTTGCCATCGATGCGGCGCCATTCCAGTTCCAGCAGATCCGCATGCACGCGGCCCACATGCGCAGGCGACACCGACAGATCATCGCGCGTCAGCGGTCCGCCTGCGAACGCCAGCCGGTCTTGCGCTGTGATGCCTGGCGACGACAGCCAGTCAAACGGCGTGACCGACAGCCAGCCACTGAATAACCAGGTCAGCGTCAGCGTGCCCGCGCCAAGGCCCAGCCAGTGATGCCACGCCTGCCAGCCGCGATACGGCGAGCGCCGCCCGCCGGCGTAACGCTTACGCAAGCGCAGCCGCTGGATGCCCAGCACCATGCCCAGCATCACCAGCACGAACGCCGCGGCGGAAGTCCACATCACCACTTGCCGCCATGGCTGGCCGTAGGTGCGCAAGGGCGTGAAGTAGATCCAGTGAATCACCGAACCGACCCAGTTCCACGCGCGTTCGCTGCGCGTGGTGTCACGCACCAGTTCACCAGTGCGGCCGGAGACATACAGCACGCTGCCTGCCGCATCGTCGGCTTCCACGCGGTACAAGGGACGATGCATTTTGACGGAACCAAACGTCCACTGGTCCAGATCCACGGTGTCGACGGCCAAGGTGCTGGCGCCCGGCGCCGCGCTGGCGGCGGCCGACCTGGCGATATCGTCCGTCATTTGCAAGACTGTACCGGTATCGGCCCACACCGAACGCCAGCGGCCGTCAGCCATGAAGTGGTAGGTAGGCCGGCCCGCCACGCTATTCAGCTTGACGACGTCGGGGACACCGGGCTGGCCCGTGGCCTGCCAGGCATTCCACGCGCTGACCTCGACTTGTTCGACGTTAAGCGGCGCCAGCCATGCCATGCGCTCCTGTTCGGTCAGCGCAGGGTAGGGCACATACATCATGACGATGCCGGAGCCGAACCACAGCAGCACCAGCAAGCCTATGCCGATGCCAAGCCAGCGATGCAGCAGATGCAATTGCCGTTTCCAGGAACCCATGGCGCGGACGATCAGTAGCGCCACTGAACCGTCAGCTCGCCGTGGCGGCGATCACCGAGCAGGTACTGGGCATCGCTGTAGGAGGTGCTGGCGTACAGCTTGTTGGTCAGATTGCGCAGGTTCAGCTGCAGCAGCACGTTGCGGCTGATGTTCCAGCCCAGCGAAGCGTCCATGGTGGTGTAGGCAGGCAGCACCTGCGAATTGGCGTTGTCGATGAAACGTTCGCCGACGTAGCGCGCACCCAGCGCCGCGCGCCAGGCATCAGCACGGTAGTTGAGCCACAGATTGGCCGAGATCTTCGGCACGTCGGACGGACGGTTGCCGGCGCGCGAGACGTTGCCGCTTTCCAGCAGCTGGTCGAACTGGGCGTCAGTGTAGGCTGCGTTCGCTTCCAGGCGCCATGCCTGTGCCAGCTTGACACTGGCGCTCAGTTCGGCGCCGCGCGACGATTGCGAACCGCCCTGGATCGACAATGCCGGATGGGCCGGGTCGCGCGTGATGATGTCATCCTTGCTGATGCGGTATAGCGCCGCGGTCCACTCCGCCTTGCCATTGGCCAGCGATTGCTTGACGCCGGCCTCCACCTGGCGCGAGCTGGTCAGCTTGTAGCGGCTGTTGGCCAGGTTCAGCGACAGCAGGCTGGTGACCGGATCGCTGCCGCTGCTGACCTGGCCGTACACCGAAGTATCGGCCGCCAGTTTCCATGTCAGACCCAGGCGCACCGCGTTCGAGTTCAGGCGCGAAGTGAAGCCGGTGGCGCCCAGCAGGCTGACGCGCTCCACCTTGTACTGGTCGTGACGCACGCCCGCCAGCAACAGCAAGCTGCTGGTGATGTCATAAGCATCCTCGGCATAGAATGCGTTGGTGGTGGTATGGGTTCTGAAGTTAGGCAGCACCGGGTCCGGGCTATCAAACGTGCCGGGATTGAAGCCGGTCGGCGCCACGACCGAGGCGCCGCCGTAAGGTGAGTTATTGTTATGCTGGAAGTTGATGCTGGCCGCTTCCCAGCCGGCCACCACGCGGTTGGCGCCCGCGTTCCAGCGCGCCTCGAGACGATTGCCGGTCTGCTCCTGGTTGTGCTGGATGGCGATGTAGTCGCTGCGGTCCACCACCTTGGCTTGCGTGTCGTAGTAATAGTATTCGGCGTTGCGCCAGTTGCGATGCGCCTTCATGTAGGCCAGCTCGTTGCTGATGGTCAGCGCTGGCGTCACGCGCCAGGTCAGGCGCGCAACGGCCTTGTCGTCCGTGAAGGAGATATCTGCATCGCCGACGTCGTAGTTCTGGTGGCGCAGTTCGCCGGCGATGCGGCCATTCACCAGCGGCGTGCCGAAATAGCGCTGCGGCTTCTGCTCCAGATGGTCGAGCGACAGGTCCAGGTCGAGGTCATTCGTCAGCGCGTACGTGAGGCTGCTCAGCACCTTGCCGTGGCGCGAATTGCCACGGTCGATGAAGCCGTCGCTGCGATCAGCGTAGGCATCGATGCGGAACGCGCCTTTTTCGCCGATGGCGCCAGTAGCACCGACGCCGCCGCGCAGCGCCTTGCCGTCGCCGATGCCGGCTATCGCTTCAAAGGCCGTGGTCCGTTGCGGCGCCTTGCGTACCGCATTGATGGTGGCGCCGGTGGTGCCGCTGCCATACACGATGGAGCCAGGACCACGCAGCACTTCGATGTATTCATAGCCCCATGGATCGGCCGGGTAGGTGGCCGTGCCCGAACCTACCTGTGGACGCTGGCCATTTTCCAGCAGCGCGATGGCGCCGTTGCCGCTGAAGCCGCGCGCGGAGTAGGCCACGCCGTTGCCCGGCGAACTGATGTCGGTCAGGCCGGTGGTGCGGGTGACTGCATCCTTGACCAGCAGGTCGCCGCGCGCCTGCATGGTATCGGCGCTCAGCGTATCGAGGCTGGCGGGCAGTTCCATGGCGGTCAGGTTCAAACGGCTGGCCGTGGCGTTCTGGCGGGTCAGTCCCAGCCCTTCGTGCAGCGCTTCCGCTTGAACGGTCACAGTGGGCATGGATTCGGCCTGCTGGGCCAGGGCGCTGTGGGCGCACAGCAGGGCGACGGCGGCAACGACAGGGCGCAGGGAAGTGGTGTGGACTGGGCGGGATAGGATCATGAAAGCATCTCTGTATAGGTGATATGCCAGGCGCACGCCCACGGACGACACAGCGCGCCGCGCGCCCACGGCGAACGGCAGCGCGCACAGTCACGATGTGCGATTGCTGAAGCGATAAAAAGGAAAACGACGAACAACTCTCAGGCAAGGCCACACCCCGGGCTTTACCGTGCATCGTGACTGGCCGGTCTTCTGGCTCGCCATCATCCTTCCCTGGTCTTGCCTTCCCGTGCGCGGCACAGTGGCGGTTGATCAAGGTCGTCAGGCTTACAGCAGCGGGGGCTGCGCCGGACTGGCGCGAAATGAAAATCTCGCGTGTCACCGGCTTCCCGTTTCACCCTCCAGCTGACAAGCAGGAGGGCACCATTCACGTATTGGCGCGTATTCTACATGTGAATAGCAGCATTGTCATACGATCCTTGCGGCGTAAGCAGTAGTGGTGGCGACGGCGGGCGCTGGGAATTCCTGCAGCCTCAGGTATAATCCGCGCGTTGGTGCTCGCGGCGTCGTTCAAGCGCTGCAGTTCAACGGGAAGCAGGAGGGCCACGCAATCAGCGCTGCCTAACCTGCGCTGCCCCCGCAACGGTAAGTGGATGAATCAGCTGATTCCGCTTCCATCTAGGCCACTGAGCGTTTCGAACACGCGCTTGGGAAGGCGATGGAGGTTTGTCCACCAGCCCGGATACCGGCCAACGACTACGCCGGCACGCATGCGTGCCGGTCACATGCCCAAATATCGTCGGGGAAGACGGTGAGGGCTCACCACGAGTGCCGCTGATCCGTTTCGCCATCTCATTTATTCGCCAAGGAACTTCTATGCAAACCCGCAAAATCCCTGCCACCATTGTGACTGGCTTTCTGGGCAGCGGCAAAACCACGCTGCTGCGTCATTTGCTGACCAACGCGCAGGGCCGCCGCATTGCCGTCATCGTCAACGAGTTCGGTGAACTCGGCATCGACGGCGAATTGCTGCGCGGTTGCGGCATCGGTTGTGACGAGGAGGGCGAAGAAAATGGCCAGCTGTTTGAACTGGCCAACGGCTGCCTGTGCTGCACCGTGCAGGAAGAGTTTGCGCCGGTCATGGAGCAGCTGGCAGCGCGCCGCGACCAGATCGACCATCTGGTGATCGAGACTTCCGGCCTGGCCCTGCCGAAGCCGCTGGTGCAGGCGTTCCAGTGGCCGGCGCTGCGCAATGCCTTCACCGTGGATTCGGTCATCACCGTGGTCGACGCGCCAGCGGTGGCGGCAGGCCGCTTCGCCGACGATCCGGATGCGGTGGACGTGCAGCGCCGCGCGGACGACAACCTGGATCACGAGTCGCCGCTGGCGGAACTGTTTGAAGACCAGCTAGCTACTGCCGACCTGGTGGTGGTGAACAAGACCGACGGCATGGATGCCGCTACCCTGGCTGCCGTGGAAGCGACGGTCCGTGCCGAGACCCCGGCCGGTGTCAAGCTGGTGCATGCCCAGCATGGCCGCCTCGCGCTGGACGTCCTGCTGGGCCTGGAGCGCGCGGTGGAAGATGTAATCGACGAGCGCAAGACCCACCACGACGAAGAGGAGGACCACGATCACGACGCGTTTGATTCCGTCTCGGTGACGCTGGAAGTGAGCGACCGCAACAAGCTGCTGGCCGTGCTGACCAGTCTGGTGGAACACCATGAAATCTACCGTGCCAAAGGCTTTGTCGCCTTGCCCGGCGCCGCCATGCGTCTGGTGGTGCAGGGCGTGGGCCAGCGTTTCGACAGCTACTTCGATCGCGCCTGGCGTGGCGACGAGGTACGCGCCACGCGCATCGTGCTGATCGGCGACCATCTGGATGGCCCGGCGCTGCAGCAGGAAATCTCCGCAGCCCTGCTGGCCTGAAGCATAGCGCAGTAAGCAGCCATGCATCTTCTTTCGGCCCGGCCTGGTGGACACGTCGAGGATGACGGTCTTGGTGTCGTGCGCGTTGAGCAGACACCGGGTGATATCGTCATCCTCAGCGCCGCCGACACCACGCTGTCGCTGCTGTCGGATGTGGCATCCGGGCTGGATGCCAGCTTTCCCAGTATCCGCCTGGCCAACCTGATGTGGCTGCGCCAGCCGGCCAGTGTCGATCTGTATATGGACGACGTGTTGCAGCACGCCCGTGTGGTCATCATCGATCACATCGGCGCGCCGGGCGATTCGGCTTACCTGGTCGAGCAGGCGGTGGCGAAAGCGCAGGAGCGCGGCCAGTGGCTGGCCATGTTCTCCGGCGACATGAATGAAGATCTGCAACTGCTGTTGCGCAGTACCGCCGCGCAGGACGATTGCCGTCACCTGTGGCGCTGCCTGCGTGAAGGCGGGCGCGACAACGCGCAAAAGTTCTTTGCGCTCATCGCCCATGCGGTGTTCGGCCTTGGCCAGCGTCCGGCCCCGGCCGTACCGTTGCCGCCCGCACTGCTGTACCAGCCGTATAAACTGACCGGTCCGTGGCGGCCGGAAGCACCGGTGGCCTTGCTGGTGTTTTACCGCGCCCATCTGCTGGCCGGCAATACCGCCGTGTTCGACGACATGATGGCCGCCTTGCACGACGCCGGCATGAATCCCCTGGCGCTGGCGGTGGACTCCCTCAAGACACCCGCCAGCTATGCCATGCTGCAATCGCTGGCCCGCGAGCAGCAGGTGCAGGTAGTGCTTAACGCCACCAGCTTTGCAGTGTCCTCGCTGGATGGCGACGATGAACAACTGAGTCAGGCGCTGGCCGACGACGCGCCGGTACTGCAACTCATCACCGCCGGCTGCGGGCAAGATCAATGGCAGGCGGACCCGCACGGCCTGACGCCGCGCGATATGGCCATGCAGGTGGTGCTGCCCGAAGTCGATGGCCGCATCGGCACACGCGCCATCAGCTTCAAGGGCTTGTCATGGCGTTGCGAACGCACTGAAATGGATATCGTCCGCTATCAGCCCGAGCCGGAACGCATCGCCTTCGTGGCCGAGATGGCGCGCCGTTGGTGCGTGTTGCGCAACAAGCCCAACGCCAGCAAGCGCGTGGCGCTGATCCTGGCCAACTATCCCAATGACGACGCCCGCCTGGCCAATGGCGTCGGCCTGGACACACCGGCTTCCACGGTGGCGATACTGGAAGCATTGCGCGAGGCCGGCTACGCAACCGGTGCGCTGCCTGAAGACGGCGATGCGCTGATGGCCACGTTGATCGGCAGTGTGACGAATGCACTTGGCGCCAATGACGCGCGGCCAGCGTTGCAGAGCCTGTCCATGGACGACTACCTGGCAGACTTCCATGCCTTGCCGGCCAACAGCCGCGATGCGGTCAACGCCTTATGGGGCTTGCCTCAGCACGACCCGATGGTACGGCAAGGGCGTTTCATGGTGTCCGGCCGCCGCTACGGCAATGTCTTCGTCGGCAACCAGCCTGCGCGTGGACGCGACCTGGACCTGGTGGCCAGCTACCACGATGCTGACCTGGTGCCGCCGCATAACTACCTGGCGTTCTACTTCTGGCTGCGCCGCGTCTATCTCGTGGATGCAATGGTCCATGTGGGCAAGCACGGCAATCTGGAGTGGTTGCCGGGCAAAAGTGTGGCCTTGGGGGCGGACTGCTGGCCTGACGCCATCCTGGGGCCGTTGCCGCATCTGTACCCATTCATCGTCAATGATCCGGGCGAGGGCAGCCAGGCCAAGCGCCGCACCCAGGCGGTGATCATCGACCACCTGATGCCGGCGATGACCCGCGCCGAAACCTACGGCCCGCTGCAGGCGCTGGAACGGCAGATGGACGAATATTACGAGGCGCTGTCGCTGCATCCACGCCGCGCCAAAATGCTGCGTTCGGAAATCCTTGAACGTATTCTGAAAGAGAACCTGCATCAGGAACTGGGCTTTGCCAAACCGGCCGACGAGGCGGCGCGCGAGGCGTTGCTGAGCCGGCTCGATGCCTACCTGTGTGAAATCAAGGAATCCCAGATTCGGGACGGCCTGCATACGCTGGGCAGTTCGCCGCAGGGACGGCAGCGCATCGACACCATGGTGGCACTGGCGCGCTTCCCGGGCGGGAATCAGGCCGGACAGCAAAGCTTGCTGCAAGCCTTGTCCGAGGATTTGGGGCTTGACGGCTTCCAGCCGTTGAATCCCAACTGGGCGCAGACTTGGCAGGGACCTAAGCCTCAAGCGTTGCAGCAGCTCAGCGATGACGTCTGGCGTCACGAAGGCCATACACGCGAACGTCTGGAACTGCTGGCGGCGCAATTGACCGCGGCCGCGCTGGACGATGGCGCCATAATGGATGCCGCCGTCTGGCCGCGCACCGCAGCGGTACTGCAGCGTATCCGCGAAACCCTGCAACCTCGCCTCGATGCCTGCGGTCCCAACGAGATGACCCAATTGCTGCGCGGCCTGGCAGGACGCTTTGTGCCGGCCGGCCCGAGCGGTGCGCCATCGCGCGGCCGGCCGGACGTCTTGCCCACCGGCCGTAATTTCTATTCCGTCGATACGCGCGGCGTGCCGACGCCCACCGCCTATGCGATGGGTGTGGCGGCGGCCGACCTGGTGGTGGAACGCCATCTGCAGGACCACGGCTGTTTCCCCGGCGCAGTCGGCTTGTCGATCTGGGGCACCAGTACCATGCGTACCGGCGGCGAGGATATCGCCCAGGCGTTTGCACTGCTGGGTGTGCGGCCCAAATGGGCGCCCGGCAGCAACCGCGTGCTGGATATTGAAGTCCTGCCGATGTCCATTAAATGGCGTCCGCGCGTGGATGTGACGTTGCGTGTGTCCGGCTTCTTCCGTGATGCTTTCCCGAACGTGATCGACCTGTTTGACACCGCCGTGCGCGCCGTGGCGGCGATTTCGGAAGAAGACGAGCCCGACGACATCAATCCCATCCGTGTGCGCGTGCGGCGCGAGGCGGCACAAGCGCAGGAGCAGGGCCTGTCGGCAGAAGATGCCGAGCGCCAGGCCAGCTGGCGGGTGTTCGGCCCACGTCCGGGCGGCTACGGCGCCGGTTTGCAGGAACTGCTCGGGGGGCGCTGGAACGATGGCTCCGACCTGGCGCAAGCCTATCTGCGCGCAGGCGCCTACGCCTATGGCCAGGACGAGCATGGCAAGGCGGCGCGCGGCGCTTTCGAGCAACGGCTGTCGCATATCGACACAGTGCTGCACAACCAGGACAACCGCGAGCACGACATCTTGGACTCCGACGATTACTACCAGTTCCAGGGCGGCATGGCGGTGGCTATTGAACAGCTGACCGGTACGCCCGCCACGCTCTACCACGGTGACTTCAGCGTGCCAGGTGCGCCGCGCGTCCGCACGCTGGGCGAGGAGCTGGCGCGCGTGGTGCGCTCGCGCGCGGTCAATCCCAAATGGCTGGAAGGCGTCAAGCGCCATGGCTACAAGGGCGCGTTTGAAATCGCCGCCACGGTGGACTATCTGTTTGCGTTCGACGCCACCACCGGCGTGGTCAGCGATCACCAGTACGCAATGGTGGCGGACGCCTATCTGCATGATGACGCCACCCGGGCCTTCATGCAGCAGCATAATCCGCTGGCCTTGCGCAATGTTGGCGAGCGTTTGCTGGAGGCCATGCAGCGGGGCATGTGGGCCGAACCGGGCGATCACCGGGAACGTATTGAAGAACACCTGCTGGCGCTGGAGCATCGGCTCGAAACGCTGGAGGATGTTGAAAGAGGAGATATGCCATGACCGTTGTCCAAGCCGCCGCACCTGCGGTCTTTCCGTTCACCGCGCTGGTGGGGCAGTCCGAACTGCAGCGCGCGCTGCTGCTGACTGCGGTCGATCCTGGCATCGGTGGCGTGCTGATCAGCGGTCCGCGCGGCACGGCGAAGTCGACGGCGGCACGCGCGCTGGCGGAACTGCTGCCAGGGGCCACGGAGGCCGCACCGTTTGTGTCGCTGCCGCTGACCGCCAGCCTGGAGCAACTGGTCGGCAGCCTGAACGTCGAAGACGTGCTGCGCGATGGCAAGGTGCGGCTGTCGCCCGGCCTGGTGGCGCGCGCACACAGCGGTGTGCTGTACGTGGACGAAGTGAACCTGCTGCCCGACGCACTGGTGGATGCGCTGCTAGATGTGGCCGCCAGTGGCGTGAACATCGTCGAGCGGGATGGCATCTCCCAGCAGCATGCCGCGCGCTTCGTGCTGGTCGGTACCATGAACCCGGAAGAGGGTGAACTGCGGCCGCAACTGCTGGACCGCTTCGGGCTGGCAGTCACGCTGGAAAATCCGCGCGATCCCGTGCAGCGCCAGGCCATCCTGCGCGCGCGGCTGCAATTTGACGAGGACGCGCAGGCGCTGATCGGCGCACACGCACCGCAGCTGGTCCAGCTCGCCGAGCAATTGACGCGGGCACGCGCCGCCTTGGCCGGGCTGACGTGGCCGGATGCGGTCCTGGCGCATGCAGCCCAAAAAGCGCTTGATGCTGGCGTGGACGGTGTGCGTGCCGACCTGGTCATGCTGCGCGCCGCCCGCGCGCTTGCAGCTCTGGAAGGACGTAGCGCAGTGACGACAGCAGATGTTGATGCCGTAGCGGATCTGGCGCTGGCACACCGCCGCATGGAGCCGGCTGGTACGCCGCCTGGCGCCAGCCAACGTCCGCAGCCTGCACCGTCCAACGGCCATCAACACCAGCCAGCGTCTGACGCACCGGCTGAGCCCGGCCGCGAACCCGAAGGCGACTGGGGCGCATTGCCGCCGCAGCCGGTTGCCACCACGCGTGTCGTCTCTACAGGAGCGTGGCCAGCAAAAAAAGCCTGAGCCACCCTGGCGCGCAGCCCCGGACAGGGGAGAGCGGCCAACGGTGGCGTACCTCCCCGCTGTCGCCTGCTCCGGCAGTCCGAAAGGCCGCCACGCACGCCCCCGCATCAAGTTCAGCGATAGCCTGGGTGCGAACACTGGTCGCCAAAGGTCCACAGCCGCTGAGGAGCGAGCATCTGCGTCGCCAGCCAGCGCATGCCGTGGTGCCCGCATTGCACCTGATCCTGCTGGATACCTCGGGATCAATGCGCCAGAACGGTCGACTGGCGCTGGCCAAGGGCTACGCAGCGCGGTTGATCGAACAAGCCGCGCGCGCTGGCGACGACGTCGGCATGCTGTCGTTTGGCGGCCGGGGTGTTGAAATCACCGTGCCACCTGGTCCGGCACGGGCCGCAGGCGCCATGCGCGCACGCGAATGCGGCGGCGGCGGCGGAACACCATTGGTACAGGCGTTGACGGTGGCCGGGCAGTTGCTGGCAGTGTCATCCCGGCGCGGCCACAGGGAAACAGTGTTGTGGTTGCTGACGGATGGCCGCACGCTGGAGCAACCCGGCGCGCCTGCCGCCGCCGGGCACATCGTCATCATTGACTTCGATCATCGCGATCGGCCACTCGGCCGTTGCGCGGCCTGGGCCGAGCGCTGGCCAGCCGAGCATCGGCTGGCTTAACTATTTCAAGGGCAAATGTCGTGCAAAAACTGATTCTGCTTCTTTCCGCGCTGTGCATTGCCGGTACGTCCGCCGCTGCCATCACCGTCAAGGACGATGACGGCAATCCCGTCACCTTGCAAAAGCCGGCAAGGCGCGTGATTTCCATGGCGCCGCATGTGACTGAACTGCTGTTTGCCGCTGGCGGTGGTGAACGCATCGTCGGCGCAGTTACTTACAGCGACTACCCGGAAGCGGCCAAGAAGATCCCGCGCGTCGGCGATAACCGCCAACTCGACATGGAACGCGTGATTGCGATGAAGCCGGACCTGATCGTCGTCTGGATGCATAGCAGTTCGGAGCGCCAGCTCGATATGCTGCGCCAGCTCGGCATTCCGCTCTATCACAGTGAGCCGCCGACATTGGATGCCATCCCTGGCAGCATTGCCCGTCTTGGTCAGCTGCTGGGGACCGAGAAAGTGGCCGACGCTGCCGCTGACGACCTGCGCCAGAAGCTGGCAGCGTTGACCGCCAGGTATGCCCGCCGCTCGCCGGTTCGGCTGTTTTACCAGGTGTGGGACAAGCCGCTGTACACGCTCAATGGCACGCATATCGTCAGCGATGCCATCCGCGTATGCGGCGGCGAGAATATCTTTGCGGATCTAAAAATGACTGCCCCTGTCGTCAGCGCCGAAGCGGTGCTGCAGCAGGATCCGGAAGCCATCTTCGGCACCAGCCAGAAGGATAACGGCGGCGTCAATCTGTGGCGGCAATACACCACGATGACGGCGGTGCGCAACGATAATCTGTTCACGCTGAATGGCGAATTGCTCAACCGCGCAGGCCCGCGCATGATCGAAGGCACGGCCGCCTTGTGCGAGAAACTCGATATCGCCCGGCAGCATCGCAAGAATGGTGGCTAGGACACGCTATCCTGCGGGCTTGTGATCCAGCTCCACCCACGCGCTGAGCGCCGCAACTCCGCCAGTGACAGCGGCGCGACCTCAATGCGGGCATGCGCGGAGAGCGGGGCGCCGAGCGCATGGAGAATGGCCGCGCGAATGACCGAGGCATGCGTCAGCGCGATGACGGTCCCGGACGTGTGAGGCAGCGCATCCAGCCATGCGCCGACCCGGGCGACCAGCGCGCCAAAGGATTCGCCGCCGTGCGGCGCCGCCTGCGGATCGCTGAGCCACGTTGCCAATGCGTCCGGTTCGGCGGCCGCGACATCGGCAAGGCGTTGTCCGGTCCAGCGGCCAAAATCAATTTCTGCCAATGCAGGCGCGATGGCGGCCTCGAGATTGAGCAGGCGGGCAGTCTCGCCCACGCACACGGCGGTGCTGCGGAAGGCGGCCGCTGCCTGCATGGCTTCGATACGCGGACGCCACGCCTGTGTCGCTTCAATGCCACGTTCATCGAGCGCATCGTCGGACGGAAAGCGTCCGCTGCGCATTGCTGCCGTGGCTGCATGGCTGATGAGTAATAAGCGTAAGTGCATGAATCTCTTTCCGCCTAAGCGATGAATCAATTTCTGAAAGAATAGTGCGTATAATGCGGGCGTCGAGATACGGAAACCGGTGCAAGTCCGGTGCGGTCGTGCCACTGTAATCGCTGCTGTCCAACAGCCGAAAGCCAGACCCGAATCGAAGCAGCAACCCTTAATTTTATAGTGGGCACGTAACCCCGGGAGAATTTATTATGAACGTCGGCACCCTCAATCCAGCCCTGGAACCTGTCGTCAGCCCCATTCCTGTCAGCGAACTGTTGCCATGGCTGGTATTTGGCGGCCTGTTAATGCTGCTTGCCATCTACTTTGTCGGTGCCGAGCAAGGCGCCACCTCCCTGATTCCCGGCATGTATGTGCATGAATTCGTGCACGATGGCCGTCACCTGCTCGGCTTCCCCTGCCACTGATCGGGAGCACAACATGGTAGGTAAGTTTTTAGTACGCGGCATGCTCGCGGGCGTTGTTGCGGGCGTGCTGGCGTTTGGCTTTGCCCGTTTCTATGGCGAGCCGCAGGTGGAGCAGGCGATTTCGCTGGAAGATCATGGCGCCGCTGCGGGCGGCCACTCCCATGGTCCTGCCGAAGCATCCGTCCATACCCATGAACACGAGCACGAGCATGAAGAAGAGCTCGTGAGCCGGCCCACGCAGGCAGGCCTCGGCCTGCTTACCGGCGTGGTGGTGTTCGGCGCAGCGGTTGGCGGCTTGTTTGCGCTGGTGTTCGCCTATGCCCACGGCCGCGTCGGGCGGCTTGGCGCCAGGGCATTGTCCGCCTGGCTGGCACTGGCCGCGTTCACGACGCTGGTGCTTGTTCCTAATATCAAGTACCCGGCCAATCCGCCCTCAGTGGGGATGGCCGAGAGTATCGGCTATCGCACCGACCTGTTTTTCCTGATGATCGCCATTTCGATCACGGTCATGGTGTTTTCGCTCAAGGTGCGCGGCGCGCTGGTTGCCCGGCTGGGCGCATGGAACGGATCGATTGCCGGGGCAGGCGTGTTTGTAGCAATCACTGCTGTCGTCCTCAATCTGCTGCCGGCACTGAACGAAGTGCCGTCGAACTTTCCCGCAGCGCTGTTGTGGGAGTTCAGGATCGCCGCAGTCGGCATTCAACTGCTGATGTGGACTGTGATCGGACTGCTGTTTGGCTGGCTGGTAGAGCGGGTTCAACGCACCGGTATAAGGCGCCATTGACTAATTGGTGAGCGCTGAATAAATAAAAACGAAGGCTGTCAATGGTTCGAATCCGGATCATTGACAGCCTTTATTATTTGGAGATAAGGTTGGCGCAGCTGCTGCCGAGTGTCGGCTCGCGATATGTTTTCACGTAAGCGAAGATAGGCAAGGAACGTATGGTTTCAATCTGGGTGAATGGCGAAGACAAGACCGGGAAAATCAGTGATTGGAAAATATGGTGGGGCTATAAACAAGGTGAGCTGATGCTGACTTGTATTTTTCCTTCTGGTAAATCCTTTCATAGTCCATTGAGTCATTGCAGGGTTGAACCTACTGTTATTGTGCCTGGCGGGCTGCTGTCAAAAAAAGACGGCGCGCTGTTTCAAGCCGTTGAGGACGTACCGATTTACGGCGGACGGTTTGCCGTTATTCGGTGTCGAGGAAGCACCACAATCAAAATCGAGAGCCCGGATAATCTGGTCTTGAACGTCGAAACAGCGCTCAAGACAGGCCCGGTATTCCGCTATTTCGTTGACGTTGTCGAGGCCAGGGTAAAGCGAGCGAGTGCGCAGAATCGGCCAATCGACGAGAACATATTACGTCAGCTTGATAAAGTGCTCCCCCATGAAGATACCGCGCTACAAGCCTACTGCACGGCACAGAATAGGCAGCGCGAGCCGGGCTGCGATTTCATCTATCCTTTTGGCGTCAACCCCAGCCAGTTGCAGGCGGTTGAACAAGCTTTTTCCTCCCAGGTTAGCTTGATCGAAGGACCGCCAGGCACAGGAAAAACGCAAACGATATTGAATATTGTCGCCAATATTCTTCTGCGCAAAAGTACGGTCGCTATTCTGTCCAACAACAATGCTGCGGTAGAAAACGTCTATGAGAAACTGGATGCGGCCGGACTGGACTATCTGGCCGCCAGGTTGGGCAGTGACCAGAACCGGACGAACTTCTTCAGTGCCTTGCCCACGCGGCCCGAAGAGCCAGAACTATCTCCGATTGCCATGGATGAGATCCAGGCCATACTACAAAAGCTAAAGCAGCTGCTTCATGCACAGGCTGCGGCAGCGCGGCTGAGTGCGGAGATAGATGAATTGTCGGTGGAGCGGCGCTATCTGCTGCAATGGCAGGACGCCAATTTGGTGGAGGCGCCGATGCCCCTGGAGAAGTATCGCCTGTCGCCGCAGGCTTCTTCGGACTTCATGGCATACCTGGCCTATCTCGCTGAGCGCCGCATCAAGATCAAGGACCGGATCGAACTTTTGCTGAACTTTAAGATCCTGCGGATGAAGCCCTTTGATAGCTGGGAAAAGCGCAGCGCCGCAATCTTTGCCTTGCAACTTAATTTTTACGACAAGGCGCTGCTGGAGCGCTCGATTGCATTGGCGGCTCACCAGGAGGCCCTGGCGCGCGGCGAATTTGATACCTTGCTGAGTCAGTTGACCGGCCGGTCGATGGGCTATCTCAAACAGCATCTGCATCAGCACATCCCCGAACAGCAAGAATTCGATGCCCGCAATTACCGGCGGCAGTTTGACGCGTTTGTAAAGTGCTTTCCTATCATCGGCAGCAGCACACATTCCATCATTAACTCATTGGGCAACGGCGCATTGCTGGACTACGTGATTATCGATGAGGCTTCGCAGCAGGATATCGTTCCAGGCATCCTGGCCTTGGGCTGCGCCAGAAACCTGATCATTGTCGGTGACCGGCAACAGTTGCCGCATATTCCCACCATCGTTGGCATCGAAGCGCCCACGGCCTTTTACGATTGTGAGCAATACAGCCTGCTTGACTCGTGCATCAACGTCTTCAACGACACCATACCGAAGACGCTGCTGAAGGAGCATTACCGTTGTCATCCCCGTATTATCCAGTTTTGCAATCAGCAGTTTTATGACAACCAGCTGGTGCCGATGACGCAAAACCGGGCTGAACCATCGTTAGAGCTGATCATCACTGCCAAGGGAAATCACACGCGTAATAATGCAAACCTCCGGGAACTGGATTCAGTGCAGGAAGTTCTCAAGTGGGACGGTGTGAGTGACTGGGATGGCGAGCGCCACCGAGGATTTATCGCCCCGTACAATGCGCAGGTCGCGCTCTCGCGCGCCCATCTGCCAGCGGACTTTGTCAAAGACACGGTACATAAATTCCAGGGCAGGGAGTGCGATGAAATTGTCTTTTCCACGGTGTTGGACAAAAAGCACAGTGGCCAGCGAAAGCTCGATTTCGTGGACGATCCTCACCTGGTCAATGTAGCGGTGTCGAGGGCAAAAAACAAATTCACTTTGGTGACCGGCGATGATGTTTTTACCAGAAACAATGGCCACGTTGCTGCCTTGGTGCGCTATATCGAATACTACGCCGAGGAAAAGCAGATTCATCGCGCGCCCGTTGTCTCGGCTTTTGATTTGCTCTACAAGGAGTATGACCGCTCGCTTGAAAAACTGCGTCGCCGATTGCGCCCCGCTGACTCGCGCTATATGTCCGAGCAGATTGTCGCGCAGATTCTGCGCGAGGTGACGGCACGAGAGCGATATCAGGCGATGACATTCCATTCCCAGATTTTTTTGTCGCAGCTGGCTTCGCCAACCAATGAAATGCTGACTCCACGCGAACGGGACTTCATGAAAAACCGGGCCAGCTGTGATTTTGTGGTGTATTTCAAAGTGGGAAAAACACCGCTCGGTGTGATCGAGGTGGACGGTGGGACGCATGACGGGGAGCCGCAGTCAGCGCGGGACGCATTGAAAGACAGTATTCTGCGAAAGAGTGATATTCCATTGCTGCGGCTGCGAACTGTCGAGAGCTTTATTGGAAAGAAAATTGCGGACTTCCTGGACCAGTGGGCCATGGGGAGCTCGGGCGATACAGGAAACCTGCGTGCCGGACAGTGACATGCCCGGCACGCGTCACGCAGCTTAGAAGCTGGCGTGCAGGCTGACGCGGTAGGCGCGCGGCGAACCTGGCGTGATGTTGTTATCGCCGTTGGCGTACAGGTAGTACTTCTTGTCGGTCAGATTTTCCACATTCAGCTGCAATTTGTAGTTTGCGCTGATGGTATAAAACAGGGCCGCATCCACCCGGGTATAGCTGGGCAGTACCACCGTGTTGCTGGTGGAAGCAAACATGTCCGAGCGGCGTACCAGGCCAACGCCGGCGGCCAGCGCCTGCGTGAAGTCATAGCGGTTCCACAGTGACAGGGTATTCTTCGGCACCATGCCGATGATGGCGCCGTTCAGCGCGGTGGCCGAGGCGGTGGCCAGCAATTTTGCGTCCTGATGGGCGTAGCCGCCATTGATGCTCCAGTGGCGCGTCACTTTGCCATTGATGCCGATTTCAACGCCGTTGGTACGCTGGCCATCGACCAGACGGTCGGCGATGCCGGTTGCTGGATTCGTTACGGCCACGTTGTTGCGATTGAGGCGATATACGGCCAGCGTGGCCAACAGGTCCGGATTGATTTCCAGCTTGGCGCCGATTTCATAGTTGGTGAATTTCTCCGGCTTCAGGCCTTGATTGACGCTGTTCAGGCTGCTCAACTGGTCGCCGCCACGCGGGAACGAAGCCACGCTGTAGTTGGCGTACACGGTTGCCGCTGGCACCGGTTTGTAGACGACGCCAAAGCGCGGCGATACCAGATTGTCGCTGCTGGACAAATTCGCAGCGCTGGCTGGCACGGCGCGCAGGCCGGCGGCGATATTGTTGTGATAGTCGAGCTTGAAGTTGTCGTAACGCAGGCCTGCAATCAGTTGCCACTGCGGGTCAATCTCAATCTGGTCCTGGAAATACACACCGGCGATCTTGGCAGTGCTGTAGCCGTCGCGGTCGGCACTGCCGCCGCCGAGCACGTAATTGACCGGCAGGCTGCCGTCTGGACGGGCCAGGGGAACGTCGATGCTGGTGCCACCTTTGGAAAACAGACCGGTCATGCGCAGATAGTCCGTGTCCTGCTTGCCCAGTTCCAGCCCGGCCAGGATTTTATGCTTGATACCGCCCGCATTGAGGTCCGTGGTCAGGTCGGTCTGATTGAACAGGTTTTTACGCCACTGATGGTTGTTATAGGCGCTGATAGGGACGGTCCCGGCCTGGGCGTTGACGACACCGGCGTTGTAGTTCTGATAGAACTTGTTGTAGTCGGTATAGCGGGTTTTATTCGACAGGTGAATGCCGTTGCCGAAGCTATGCTCGATGACGCTGCTGAACGCGTTTGCGTTCACGCTGGTCGGACGGCTGTCTGCGCTGGCATCGCCAAAGAAGGCGTCGACCGGCAGATTCATCGGCACACCATTCAAGGAGGGAACGCCACGGTCGGCGGCGCGCCTGTCTTCAAAATGCTCCAGGCCCAGCACCACGCTGGTGTCGTTGCTGACGCGGATGGCCAGTGTCGGGTTGATGCCGGAACGCTTGACCTTGGCATTGCGCTGGTAGCCTTCGGAATCTTCCATCAGGCCGGTGACACGCAAGACCAGCGTGTCGTTAATGGCCTGGCCGATATCCACGGTCAGGCGACGATTCTGGTAGCTGCCCAAGGTCAGGTCCGCAGCGCGCACGGATGGGCCGAAATTGGCTTGTTTGGTGACGCGGTTGATGACGCCGCCGGAACCGCCGCGGCCAAAGACCATGGCGTTCGGGCCGGTCAGGGCTTCAACCTGATCGACGTTATACAGATCACGGTAGTATTCTACGTCGTCCCGCACGCCGTCAATGTAGAAGTCGCCGGAGGCATTGCTGCTGCCACGGAAAATCGGCGCGTCGCGGTTGCCTTCACCATTGGCCATGCCGATGCCTGGGACATAGCGCGCGACGTCTGCCATGCTTTGCATGCTGAGGTCTTTAATCAGCGCCTGGTTGATGATGGTGACGGTCTGCGGCAGGTCGCGCACGGCGGTGTCGGTCTTGGTGCCGGCCGAGGTGCGTTTGACCAGGTAGGCATCCGCTTCCGTTTGTCCGGTCACGGTCACGCTCGGCAGGGCGGCATCGGCACGCTGCTGATCGGCGTCGGCAGCATGGGCCAGGGCGCCGGTAAAGGTCAATTGCAGCATCAGCGCCAGCGGCGACAAGCGAGGGAAAACAGTACGTTGCATTACAGCTCCAGTCATAAATACAAATGAGAATGAATCGCATTATTGTTTGTGTAGCGGCAGCAAAACAACGCAAAAATTATATTTTTGCAATCCGTGGGAACGGTGCAACTTTTTAATACTGCGTTAATGCTTGATTCGCTACCATCCGCCGCTTGCGCGCCCAGCCTCTTGCCAGGCGTGCCGTACGAACGGGGAGTAGCATGATGGAACATGGCCAGTTGGCTGAAGACGAGGCGGTCTACGCTCAGCTGCGCAAATTGAAGCTGCGGCCTACCAGTGCACGCATCTGCGTGCTGACGGCGTTGCAGCAGCAGCGCGAGGAAGCGTTGCCGGCCGAGCGCATTTTTCTGCAGCTGATCCAGACGGGCGTCACCATCAGCCTGGGAACGGTCTACCGTGTCTTAACCGAGCTGGAGCAGCATGGCCTGGTGCAGCGCGAGTGGCCGCCACTGGACCCGGCTGGCAAATCGCGGTTCATGCTGATTCCCGTGCTTGCCGCGCCCATGGTGTGCAGCATGGTGTGTCCGCTGTGTCAAAGCGAGCATGCGGTTACCGACAAACTGCTGCTGGAGGCCTTGCGGCGCCAGGCGCGCGCGGCTGGATTTGAACGCGGACTGGCCGCAACGGCCATTACGCTGATGTGCGACCGCTGTACTGCCGGGAGTTAAGGTGGCGTTAATGGACGGCCCGCTAAGGTGGCTTCTCTGATGTCAGGGAGAAGAGCCATGGATGAGGAATCGCTGGACCCGGACGACTGGGCTGGTTTCAGGGCGCAGGCCCACCGCATGCTGGATGATATGTGCAGCTATCTGGAGACGATCCGCACCAGGCCAGTATGGCAGCCGATGCAGGCGCAGGCGCGCGCGCCGTTCCGCTCGCCGATGCCGGCCGAGGGCCGGACCTTGGCGGACGTACACCAGCAATTCATGACGCAGATATTGCCCCACACGGTAGGCAATCCGCATCCGGCCTTCTTCGGCTGGGTGCATGGCGGCGGCACGCCAGTGGGCATGTTGGCCGAGATGCTGGCCGCCGGCCTTAATGTCAACCTGGGCGGACGCGACCAGATTCCGCTCGAGGTCGAGCGTCAGGTGGTGCGCTGGATGGCCGACCTGTTTGATTTTCCAGAAGGCGCCAGCGGCGTACTGGTGACCGGCAGCTCCATGGCCAACCTGTTGGCGTTGCTGGTCGCGCGCCATGCCCGGCTGGGGGACGCGGTGCGCCAGCATGGCCTGGTGGCATACGCTGCCAGCACCGCGCACGGCTGCATTGCGCAGGCGTTGGAAGCGAGTGGCCTGGGGCGTGCAAGTCTACGGATTATTCCGGTGAATGAACACGCGCAAATCCAGCTGCCTGAGTTGCAGCGCGCGATCCGCGCCGACAGGGCGGCCGGGTTGACGCCGTTCTTTGTCGTCGCCACGGCCGGCACGGTGGATGTGGGCGCGGTGGATGATCTGGCGGGCGTTGCCGCGATTGCCCGCGAAGAGCAGCTGTGGTTCCATGTCGATGGCGCCTATGGCGCGCTGGGCATGCTGGCGCCACCGCTGCGGCCTCTGCTGCAGGGAATCCAGCAGGCCGACTCGGTCGCCTGCGATTTTCACAAGTGGGGACAGGTGCCGTATGATGCCGGCCTGCTGCTGGTGCGCGATGGCGCGGCCCAGCTGGCCGCCTTCAGTGCCGCCGATCGCTATTTGCGCCGGGATCTGCGCGGCATGGCGGCCAACTCGCCCTGGCCGTGCGACCTGGGGCTGGACTTATCGCGTGGATTTCGCGCGCTCAAGGTGTGGATGACGCTACAGGTACATGGCGCCGACAAGCTGGGACGGACCATTTACCAGACCTGCCAACTGGCGCAATACCTGGCCGAACGGGTTCGCGCGCAGCCGCAGCTGGAACTGCTGGCCCCCGTGACGCTCAATATCGTGTGCTTCCGCTATCGCGACCATGAGCCCACTGTCAACGCGCTCAACGCGGCGCTGGTGGTGGCGGTGCAGGAATCCGGGCTGGCGGCGCCGTCGCTGACCAGCCTCGACGGGCAGCTGGCGATCCGTTGCGCAATCGTCAATCACCGCACCCAGGCGCGGGATATCGATGCGCTGCTGGCGGCGGTATTGTCCTGCGGTGCTCAACAACTGTTCGAACGTCACGCGGCATCGCGGTAAGATAGCAGTGTAATCACTAAATGGAGAGAGACAGGTGCGCCTGTTGCTAGTGGAAGACGATCCCATGATCGGCGAAAGTATCGAGGAAGGCTTGCGCGGCGAAAGCTATGCGGTCGACTGGGTGCGGGACGGCCAGGCGGCCGATCTGGCGCTGAATACGGTCGGCTACGACTTGCTGTTGCTGGATCTGGGGCTGCCCAAGAAACAGGGCATGGCGGTGCTGCACACGTTGCGGGCACGCGGCGATGATTTGCCGGTGCTGATTATCACTGCCCGCGACAGCACGCCCGCACGGGTTGATGGGCTGGACAGCGGCGCGGATGACTATTTGGTCAAGCCGTTCGACCTCGATGAATTGCTGGCACGCGTACGCGCGCTGTTGCGGCGGCGTGTCGCCCGCACCCGTTCCATGGTCACGCATGGCCTGCTGACGCTGGACCTAGCCAGCCATGAGGTGACGTTCGAGGGCCAGCCGGTCAAACTGTCGGCGCGCGAATTTTCCGTGCTCAGGGCACTGCTGGATAATCCCGGCAGCGTGGTGTCCAAGAGCCAGCTGGAAGAAAAACTGTATGGGTGGAATGCCGAGGTGGAGAGCAATACCGTGGACGTCTATGTCCATCATTTGCGCAAGAAATTTGGTGCGGACTTCATCCGCAACGTGCGCGGTGTCGGCTACAAGGTGACGCCGCTGCCATGAAGACCATCCGCCAACAATTGCTGATTGGTTTGCTCAGCGCCTCGCTGGTGTGCGTGCTGAGTGCCGGCGCCATGCTGTACCGCTCCTTGCTGGCCGAAACCAATGAGCTGGCGGATTTGCAGCTGCGCCAGCTCGCGGTGGCGCTGCCGGATGAGTTCAAGGGCACGGCCTTGCCGGAAAACATCCATGATCCCGAGGAAGCATTCGTGTTGCAGGCGTGGGACCGCGATGGCGCGCCGATGCATACGACCGTGGCACCCGGCCTGCAACCGTTGCCGCATTATGGTTTGCAGGGCTATCAGGAAAAACAGGTGAACGGCAATCTCTGGCGCATCTACGGCGTGCATGAACCCGGACGTTATGTCCAGGTTGGGCAACCGCAGTCGGCGCGCGACCGGCTGGCCTTGCGCATGGCAGTACGCGCCGGTGCGCCGCTGCTGGTGATTGCGCTGGTGTTTTCCTGTCTGATGCTGATTGTCGTCGGCCGGGCATTGCGGCCGCTGGACCGCCTCGCCCGCGCTGTGGTGGGGCAGTCGCCCACGGCCTTGCAGCCATTGGACCCGGTGGCCATGGCGCCCGACCTGCGTCCCGTGGTGGAGGCCCTGAATGGCCTGATGGGCAAGTTTGAAGAAGCGCTGGCGGCGCAACGCACTTTTGTTGCGGATGCGGCGCATGAACTACGTTCGCCGCTGACAGCGCTGAAATTGCAGCTGCAACTGGTCGAGCGGGCCGAGACGGACGCCGCGCGCACCCTGGCGCTGGCACGGCTGCATGAACGGCTGGACCGCGGCAGCCATCTGGTGCAGCAACTGCTCAGCCTTGCCCGTCACGAGTCCGGACTGACGCGTACGCAGTTGCAGCGTGTCGATGTCAATTCGCTGCTGGTCAGCGTGGTGGCGGACCATTCCGCGCTGGCGGATAGCCGCGACATCGACCTGGGCGTGGAAACCGTGGAGCCGGTCGTAGTGCAGGCCGAACCGGATGGCTTGCGCGTCATGCTGAATAACTTGGTGGACAACGCGCTGCGCTATACCCAGCGCGGTGGCCGGGTCGATCTGCTGGCCGGTACCGATCAGGGCCGGGCATATCTGCAGGTACGCGACAACGGACCGGGTGTCGCGCCGGAGCACAGGGAACGCCTGTTTGACCGCTTCTTCCGGCCGGACGGCAATGAGGTCTGGGGTTGCGGCCTGGGCTTGTCGATCGTGCGCAACATCGTTGACCATCACCGCGCCGATATCCGGCTGGAAGACGGCGAGCAAGGCAAGGGCTTGCGCGTCACCGTCTTCTTCCCTTGAATCGCGTCGCCGCTTATTCCAGTCCCAGCTGGTGGCGCAGTTCGGCACGGGCCGCCGCCAGTTCCACCTGATACTGCGGATTGGTGTGCATCACGGCATGGGTGGTATAGGCCAGCAATTTCGAGGCGGCGATATCGCTGGGGTAGTGCACACCGCAGACCAGGCGGTTTTTCGCATACGCATCTGCGCGCGCCAGGATGGCGTCACGCTGCTCCGGCACCATTTCGATCAGGGTCAGCGCGGCCAGATAGCCGGCGGTGGCATGGCCGCTTGGGTAGGAATCGTCCTTGGTTTTGGTCTTGCAGACTGGCTGCAAGGTTTTGTCCAGATTGTAGGGACGGATGCGCTTGAATGCTTCCTTGGCGGGAATGGCGTTGACACCCTCGTCGTTCTTGACGCGCTTGCCGAATGCGGTCGTCAGCGGCAGCGCGGCGGAATTGAATTTATCGCCAAGCACGGTCTTGTAGATGAACAGCGACTCTTCGGCGTCGTCCGCCTTGGCCTGGGCTTCTTCCGCTGTGGTGCGCGTCGATTGCAGGCGATGCAGTTCCGCCAGCTCGGCCCTGGTGATTGCGGAATCGGCGAGGGGCGGCGCCGGCAGAATCAGCTGGGCCTGGGTTTGGGCCGGACCGGCAAAGATGGGTTCGGCGGCGAAGGCCGGCGCGGCCAGCAGCACGGTGATGGTCAGTGGAAGGATGAGCTTGCGCATGGTTGGGGGCTTTCAAAGATCAAAGGTTAGAAATCGAGGGTCAGGCTGGCCGACACGCTGCGTGCGGGCAGCACGGTTAACACGTCTGCCGGCGATGGCGCGGCGCTGGAACTGGTCTTGGTACCGGCCGCAGCCACATCGACAATGCTGTGACGGTTGAACAGGTTGTTGACGCCCAACTGCAGCTTGGCCGTTTTCGCGAAGGAAACCGGATTCTTGAGACGGTAGTTGATGAACAGGTTGGCCAAGGTGACTGGATCGATACCGTAAGCCTCATGCGTGGCGCCGTTGTCGGCATATACCTTGCCGACGCGTTTGATGAATACACCGCTGTTCCAGCCGGCGTGCTGATAATTCAGCGACAGCGTTTCGGTATCGGCCGGCGCGCCCGCCACCCATTTGCCGGTATCGTATTTGGTGGTGCCCACGGTGGCGTTGCCGTACACGCTGAAGCCATTGCCCAGCAGGACCGTACCTTCGGCCTCGACACCCTGGCTGATCTCTTTGCCGTTCAGGAAATACATGGCATTGCCGCTGACCGGGTCCACCGACGACGAGTACGGGCTGTCGAGGCGGATGCGGTAGACGTCTGCCGCCAGGGTCCATTGTTCCGACTGCCATACGGTGCCGAACTGGGTGGTGGTCGACTTGGTGGCCTTGGGCGTGGTCGCCACCCTGGCGTTTGGCACGTCGAATACGCTGGTCGATGGAATCTGGTCGCCGCGTGCGATCTGCGCGTAAGCGGTCCAGCCTGGCGTGATCTGGTAGTGCAGATCCAGCGACGGCAGCGTGTCGGTGTATGTCACGGCATTGTCGATATACGGCGCGCCACCCGTGATGGTGCCGCTAGTCTTGTTGTACACGCCACCCAGCGGGCCGACGGCGCCGCCGTTATCCTGGAGGTGACGGAAATCCTGTTTATAGGACGCGTATTTGACACCGGGCGTGATGCGCAGCGCCGGAGTGACGTGGAATTCATATTCGACGTAGGGCTGGACCGTGGTGGTCTTGTAGGTTTCGCTGAAGTTGGGCGCGGCCTGGTCGACCCAGGTGCGCGGATCGCTTGGAATCTGGTAACGGTAGCTTTTCGCATAGTCATACCAGACGCCGGTGCGCAGTATGCCCAGCGACGATTCCTGGCTCAGGCGCAGCAGATTCCCCTTGGTCAGGTAGGAGTTGAGCTTGTCAATTGCGCTGGTGGTGCTGATGACGGTGGCACTGTTGTTGTAGTTCTGCTTGTTCCAGTAGCGGTAAACATAGGCCTTGTCTTCCAGCTTCCAGCCGCCGCCCAGGTTGCTTGTCACGCCGATGTAGTTGAACGCGGTCGAGATGTCGTAGAAGTTAAAGCCCCAGTAATTGCCCTTGCCTGGATCGCCGCTGAGCAGGGTGTTGTAGTTGCCCTGGTCATAGTTGGCGCGCGTCAGGCCCTTGATGTTGGGCGTGTTGTTGGTCAGGTTCAGCCACGAGGAAAACAGCGTCACGGCGGTGTTGTCGCTGAGCTGGTAACGGTATTTGAGCGAAGCGGCATCGCGCTTCTGCTTGTTGTAGGTCTGGTAGCCGTCCGACTTCATTTCATGCAGGTTGATGAGCAGGTTCGAGTTGCCATCCGGGCCGAAGTGGCCAGTCGCATGCTCCAGCCCGACCAGCGAGGTGTTCCAGGTGCCGTACGAGCCGGTGACGCTGGTGCGCTGCTGGCTGTCCAGTTCGCGCGACAGCAGATTGATCGAGCCGCCGTAGGTGGCCTGGCCGATGGTGGCGGCGGAACCAGGGCTGCGGTCAATCACCGCGCCGCCCGTGAACTGGCTCGGGAAGAACACCCATGCGTGGTGGCTGACGCCATTGGTGTCATTGAACGGGATGCCGTCAAATGCGATGACGCTGTTGCCATCGGCCAGGCCGCGCATGGTGGTCTTGTTGTCGCCCAGGCCGACGCCGTTGGGGCTGTAGCTGAACATGCCGGGCGCCATCTGCAGTACCTGGCTGTAGTCCGCCACCGGCGAGGTAAAGTCGCGCACAAACTGGTCGCTGACTTCCGACAGGGCCGAGCGGGCGTCGAGCGAGGCCTTGGACGGTGCGCTGGACGCGGCGGTATTCAGCGAGGAGCGGATTTCCACGATCGGCGTTGGGCCATTTGCCAGGGCGTCGCTGTCAGCGGCGGCGGGCGCATCGGCCGCATGGGCGTAGACGCTGTGCAGCAGGCCAGCCAGCAGCGCCAGCGCGAAACGTGGGGGGAGGGAATGTGAATACATCAAATGTCCTTAGCCATGGATGAAAAACCGCAGAGCTTAGAAGCGCTTTATGTCGCCTCCATGACATGCTTGCGGATGGCAAGTTGGCCGTTGTATTTCCATCCATGTGTGCATTTTTTAATGTTGGGTTAATAGTTGCTGAGGCATGCTCGGCCGGCCGCCGCGTGTTAATGCGCGCTTAATGAAGCGTTTCGTAGACTGTCCCCGTTGAATCAGTCAGGGGACGACAATGCGTCTGCTATTAATCGAAGACGACCCCATGATCGGGGAAAGCATGGAAGAGGTGCTGCGGCGCGAGAACTACGCCGTGGACTGGGTCCGCGACGGCGATAGCGGCCTGTTGGCCTTGCGCCAGGACGTGTATGACCTGCTGTTGCTGGACCTGGGGCTGCCCAGGAAACAGGGCATGCAGGTGCTGCGCCAGTATCGCGCGCAGGGCGGCGCCACACCGGTGCTGATCGTTACGGCGCGCGACGCCACCGCGTCCCGGGTCGAAGGGCTGGATGGCGGCGGCGATGATTACCTGGTCAAGCCGTTTGAGGTGGATGAACTGCTGGCCCGCATCCGTGCGTTGCTGCGCCGTGGCAAGCCGCAGCATCAGGCCGTGGTCAACTACTGCGGACTGCGGGTCGATCTGGCGGCGCATGTCGCCAGCCTGCACGGCTTGCCGCTGCATTTGCCCGCGCGCGAGTTCGCCGTGCTGCGGGCCTTGCTGGATACGCCGGGCAGCGTGGTGTCCAAGAGCCAGCTCGAAGAGCGCATCTATGGCTGGGGCGAGGAAATCGAGAGCAATACGATAGACGTCTACATCCACCACCTGCGCAAAAAACTCGGCAGCGGCTTTATCCAGAATATACGTGGCGTTGGTTATAAGCTGTGCGCGGCATGACGACGATCCGCACCCGTCTGTTGATCGGCCTGATGACGGGCGCCATCGTGTGCACGCTGGCGGCCACCATGCTGCTGTATAAGCTGGCCGACCATGAGGCGGATGAACAGTCGGACCAGCGTCTGCGGCTGCTCGCGTGGTCATTGCCGTTGCAGGCGCAGCAGGACTGGCAACTGCCGCACGAAAACGATCCCGATGACCGCTTTGACGTCCAGGCCTGGCGTGCCGACGGCGTGCCGGTGCATCTGTCGGTGGCGGCGCCTGCGCTGCCGTTTCCGCGGCCGCAGGGTTTTTCCACCGTCGCCCATCAGGGCCAACGCTGGCGGGTTTATTCCGATACGGTGTCCGGCTTCAACGTCCAGGTGTCACAGCCCATTGCGATCCGCCAGCGGGTGGCGGCTGAGATGGCGCTGCGCATCGCGCCGCCGTTGCTGCTGCTGTTGCCGGCCATGGCCATCATGATCTGGGTTGTCGTGGGCCGCTCCATGCAGCCGCTGGAAAAACTGACGCAAGCCGTGCGTGGCCGTACGCCGGCCGCGTTGCAGCCGCTGGCAGCCACGGGGCTGCCGCCGGAATTGCATCCCATCGTGATGGCGCTGAATGTCCTGCTGGGCAAGGTGGAAAGCGCAATTGCAACGCAGCGTAACTTCGTTGCTGATGCGGCGCATGAGTTGCGGTCGCCGCTGACCGCATTGAAGTTGCAATTGCAGCTGGCCGAACGGGCGGAGGACGGCGCGCGGCAGACGGCGTTTCGCAAGCTGCATGAGCGCCTCGACCGCGCAACCCATCTGGTGCAGCAGCTCATGACGCTGGCGCGGCAGGAGCAGGGCGGGGCACCGCCGGTGCCTCAGCGGGTGGACCTGTTGAAGCTGGCGCGCCAGGTGGTCGCCGACCATGCGATTTATGCGGAGAGCAAACAGATCGATCTTGGTGTCAGCGCCGCCATCGATGCGCTGGACATCAGCGCGCATCAGGAGGGACTGGCGGTCATGCTGAGCAATCTGGTCGATAACGCCTTGCGTTACACGCAGCCGGGTGGCCGGGTGGATGTCTCGGTGGGCATGGAGCACGGACGGCCTTTCCTGCGCGTCGCCGACAATGGACCGGGCGTGCCGGAGGAGGGGCGCGAACGGCTGTTTGACCGCTTCTACCGGCCGGACGGCAATACTGTCTGGGGCTGCGGCCTGGGACTGTCGATCGTCAAAAGCGTGGCGGATGCACACCATGCGCTGATCCGTCTGAACACCAATGGCAGCCGTGGCCTGATGGTCACTGCCTCTTTTCCTCATCTGCTGGCCGGATGACGAGTGCTTAATACGCGGTTAACAATGCGTTTGCTCTAATGCTGGCATCTCTGAATGTCACTGAAAGCGCGTTAGCATGTCCCTATCCCGTCCTGCCCTTCCTGCGATGCTGGTCCTGATGACCGGTATCGCCCATGCGCAAAGCGCCGACACACCCTCAACGGTGGTGGTGGCAGGCAAGCGGGCCGATGTCATCAACAAGATCGACCGCAAAGTGTATCGCGCCGACGCCGACCTGCAGTCCAGTACCGGCAACGCTGCCGACCTGCTCAACAATATCCCGGCCGTGGATGTTGATATTGACGGCAATGTCAGCCTGCGCGGAGACAGCAGCGTTACCGTGCTGATCGACGGCAGGCCATCGAGCCAGATGCAAGGCGCTGCGCGCGGCGGCGCGCTGATGGGTTTCTCTGCGGCGGATATCGAGCAAATCGAAATCATCACGTCGCCGTCGGCGGAATTCAAGCCCGATGGCGCGGGCGGCATCATCAACATCGTGACCAGGAAGAACCGCAAGCGCGGTGCGGCGGGGCAGTTGCTGGCCAACCTGGGCAACAACGGCCGCCACAATGGCGCGCTGTCCGGCAGTTACAACAACGGACCGCTCGACCTGAGCGGCAGCATCGGCAACCGCAAGGACTGGCGCCAGCGTGTGACCGACACGCTGGTTGGCCCGCGCGACGGTGGACTCACCAGCTCGCATCAGGTGCTGGATGAAACCAACGACCGCTGGTACGGCAAGGGAGCGGCAAAATATACCCCGAATGAGCGCCAGACACTGGGCCTGACGCTGGACTATGCCAGCCGCACCGAACGGCGTATTTCGTCGCAGGATACGCTGCCCGCCGATCTGCCGGCCTATCAGCGCTTCGGCAATGGCGGCGGGCCGCGCACCGATGCAGGCGTGGCCCTGAGCTATGAACAGAAGCTGGCGCATCCTGGCGAAGCGTGGTCGCTGTATCTGCAACGCAGCCACTCGATCGAAACCAATCTGTACGACTACCGGACGCTGCATGCGGACCCCGCGTTGCAGCGTGATTTTGGCCAGCAGGTGTTTGATGTGTCGAAATTCACCGGCGCATATGTGCGCCCGGATGGCGAAGGTGCGACGCTGAAGATGGGCTATGACGTCGAATACAACCACAACGCCTTCAATAATTGGAGCGCGGTGGGCGCGGGCGAACCGCCGGTCGTCAATCCGGCGGCCGACAACCGTTTCCGCTACCGCCAGGCCGTCAACGCGATCTATACGACCTATGCCGTCAAGCGCGGGGCGCTCGAGACGTTGGGCGGTCTGCGGGTGGAGCAAACCGATATCCGTACCTTGCAGCGGATTTCCGGCGACGCCAGTACCCAGCACTACCGCAAGCTGTTTCCCACCCTGAATCTGCTGTACACGCTCAATGACAATGATGTGCTGTCGCTGGGGTACAGCAGGCGGGTAAAGAAGCCGGACCCGGAAGACCTCAATCCCTACATCAACGCCGCCGACCCGCGCAATCTGCGCCAGGGCAATCCGGCGTTGCGGCCGCAGGTAACGGATGCGCTGGAATTGGGCTACCGGCACGAGGCGGGCGGTGCCTCGTACGGGCTGACCGCCTACTACCGCCGCAGCCGCGATGGCGATACCGAGATCCTGACGCCACTGGACAACGACGTCGTACTGGTCACCAAGGCCAATATGCCGACCAGCCAGTCGGGCGGCCTGGAGTTTGCTGCAGCCGGCAAGCTGCTGCCGGGACTGAACTACAACGCCAGCGGCAACCTGTTCTACAACCAGATCATTGGCCAGGTGCTCGGCGGCGGCAGCAACCGTTCTAACACCGGCTTCAATGGCAAGGGCACGCTGGACTATCAACTCAGTGCGCGTGACCGCGTCCAGCTGGGCGCCAACTACCGCGGCAAGCGTTTGACGCCGCAAGGCTACATCCTGCCATTCACGGTGGTCAACTTCGGCTACCGGCATCAGGTTGACGAGCAATGGACGCTGGTGGCCACATTGTCCGACGCATTCAATTCGCAGCGTCAACGCCGGGTGTATGAGACGCCTGACTTTACCGGCCGCTACCGCCGTCAGCAAATGGGGCAGGTCGCCTATCTCGGGTTGTCCTGGACTTTCGGTGGCAACCGAAAAGTCAAAGACGCCGACTTCAACTACGAATAACCCAGCTTTTGTGACGAGGACTACGCCATGCAGACAACTACGCTTAACAAGGTGCCGGAAGTAACGCTGAGCTTCTGGCTAATTAAAATTTTATCGACCACCGTTGGTGAAACGGGCGCGGACTACCTGGCCGTGAATGTCGGCCTGGGCACGCTGTTTACGGACGCCATCAGTGCCTGCCTGCTGCTGGTGGCGCTGAACTGGCAGTTGCGTCAGCCGCGTTATGTGCCATGGGTGTACTGGCTGTCGGTGGTGCTATTGAGTGTAGTCGGCACCCAAATCACCGATGCGCTTACGGATGGCCTGGGCGTCAGCCTGTATCTCAGCACGGGGGTGTTCAGCCTGCTGCTGGCCACGGTGTTCTTCCTGTGGCACCGGCGCGAGCGCACGCTGTCTATCCATACCATTTTTACGCGGCGGCGCGAGCTGTTCTACTGGTCTGCCATTCTGTTCACGTTTGCGCTGGGGACGGCGGCCGGCGACCTGGCGACCGAAGCGCTGGGGCTGGGCTTCCGTCTCGGCGTATTGGTTTTTGGCGCGCTGATTGGCGCGATCTATGTCGCTTTCCGTTGCGGCGCCAATCCAGTGCTGAGCTTCTGGCTGGCGTACATCCTGACCCGGCCGCTCGGCGCCTCGCTGGGTGATCTGTTATCGCAGGCGCCCGAATATGGCGGCATCGGCTGGGGCACCGTCAACACCAGCATTGCTTTCCTGCTGGTGATTGCCGCACTGGTGGCCATCCTCAGCCGTACGTCGTCGCACCCAGCTTCACAACCCTAGAAAGGAATTACGATGAAACGCTTATCTGCCATTACTGTTGCCGCTGCCTGCACTTTTGCGCTGGCGGTTGCCGATGCCCCGCTGCTGGCCAATATGCTGCCCGCCGCACAGGCCGCAGCAAGCAAGCTCGGTGATCTCAGCAAGTTCCGCCAGATCGCCGCCGACACCGCCGCCATTGTCGACAAGGGCGATCTGGCTGGCGCCAAGGCCCGTATCAAGGATCTGGAAACCAGCTGGGACCAGGCCGAGGCAGGTCTGAAACCCCGTGCGGCAGCGGACTGGCATGTGGTCGACAAGTCGCTGGACCGTGCTCTGGATGCCTTACGGGCCAGCCATCCCGATGCCAGCGCCTGCAAGAAGGCACTGGCGGAATTGCTGGCGGACCTGGACAAATACGGTAAGTAGCCGCGCTTAATCCTGGCGCCAGGAAAACTGATCCAGCAGGCTGCGGAAAGCGTCAAATACTTTCCGCATGGCCGGCTGCTTGTACGGATACAGCTGCTCGTCATCCATGACGTGGACGATCATGGCGTTATCCACCTCAAAGATCAGCAGGCGGCCATCCGGTGTTTCGGCGCAGTCGATGCCGAGGTAGGGCAGTTGCAGGCGGCGCTGGATGTCCGCCAATGCTTCGGCGTGGCGCTTCGCGAAACCGGTGTCAAACTGCTGCATGCTCTCGGCCTCTTCGGCGCGCTTGCCGGCGCTGTGATCCATGCCGGCATTCAGATAATGCACCATCCAGTGCGATGAAATCGCATGATGGCAGAGGTAGGGCTGGCCATTGATGAGCACCACGCGCAGCTTGCGGAATAATCCATCGGCGCCGCTGTAGTCAACAAAACTGGCCAGGTAAAATTGTTGGGCCGGCACGCGCGCCAGATAGGCGGCCAGCGCGTCCGCTGTGTCGATTTTCTCGAGATTTTGGCCAGCGTGTGAACCTAGCGGGCGCACGATCAGCGGGAAGCTTGCGCCGGGCAGCAGGCTGGACAAGCTTTCCGGCCGTACCGCCAGCGACGCCAGGTCAGCGCGCGTGCTGCGCCGGGTCTGCGGCATGAGCACGCCGCATGTTCCCGCCAGCGCGCGCCAGGCGCCGTCGCGTGACAGGACGGCGATATGTTCAGGACGGTTCAGTACCGGATGCGGCCAGCTTGCCAGCTGCTCCGCCAAACGTTGCAGCAGCGGCTGGTTAGCGTCGGATTCGGCGATGGCAACCATCAGCACATCATGCGCAGGGAAGGTGGCTGGCCAGGGGATTTCGTCGCCCAGATAGAGTAGCTCGAGCGCCACATCGCCTTGTTCCAGCAAGAACTCCACCGGCGTGTTGGCCATTAAATCTCCCGACGCCATGATGACCAGCAGCCGCAAGGCAGGTTGCGTGCCGCCATACGGCAAAAGGTAGTGTTGTTGCAAGCGGAGCGCCTCGGCCTGCAGCTGCATGGCGATGTCGCGCTCGCCGGTAAGCTGCAGGACGGTGGAACAGTCCAGGTAGGCGTGGGCATCCTGTGGCCAGGCCTGTGCCCGTTCGACCAGCGCGGTGGCGATCGGCACCATGTTTTCGCCACGGAACGCACGCCGCATCAGCGCAGCGACGCCGTGCAGCGGTGCGAATGGCCGACGCAGCTGGGCGGGCAGGTCGGGCAGCAATTGTTCCAGCACCGCCCGTTTGCCGGCAAGGCGGGGATCGTCCCATTCGCGGGCATACTGCATCAGCAGGCGCTGGTTCTCATGGATGCGTACAAAGTAAGGCTTTTGCATCAGCACGATGTGGACATACAGCGCGAAGGACTCCGCGAAGTCTTCCGCCGCGCTTTGCGCGCCATACATGGTGAACAGATTGGTTTCCAGTAGCGCGTGATACATCGGCAGGATACCGTCTGATGGCAGTTGTGGCTGATTGTAATAGCGCAACTGGGCGCGGCCAGAAAAACCATTTTCCGCACGCGGCCGGACGGTTCCCTGACCTGCGATTTCCCAGGACAGTGACAGGAACGCATAGTCAGCGGTCGTGCCCAGCTCTTCGGGTTGCAGCCACCAGTCCGGCACCAGCTTGCGGCCGAGCGACAGCACATGGCCAATCTCATGCAGCAGCAACATCTGCAAGGCATTCTTGCGGTTGTCCTGGTCGCCGTCGGCAATGCGTACGGTAATGTGGTGCGCGCCAGCGGTGAATGGCATGTTCTCCCGCCAGCTTATCCATTGGTTGGCGGTCCGCTGCGCAATCGCCTCGACATCGAGCATGATGAGCGCGCCGTGAAAATGACCGCCGGGACCGATCACGATGTCGGTGGCCGCAGAGGAACCGGCACCGGCGACAAAGTAGATGCCGAGGAAGTGATCCTGCAGGCGCGCCCTGACGATTTCCGGTAACTCGATCAGGGCTTGCTGCAGGTCCGCCTCCAGATCCGGCGGCGGCTGCACGGAGTGTGCCGGATGGCCGTTGACTTGTTCAAGGTGGTGAAGCAGTTGCGCTGGCGCCGGCGCGTAGCGCTGTTCGGGCGGCAGCGACAAGGTCGATGGCCAGCCATCGAGATCGGTCACGATAATCACGGAAATACCTTTGATGCTTTGAGTGTGCCGATCGTAGGTGCTGGCAGGTTAAGCCTGCATTAAAGATGGGCTTTAATCCTGCGTTAATGCAGCGCTCAGTACGCTGCGTACCATGCGTAACTATTTCAACCTCGACGATCAGCAAATGGCCAGGCCAGGGCCACACCTCAGCCGGGTGCTGCTGCTGTTTGTGGCAGTGCTGGCAGCGCTGATACTGTTTGGCGTGCTGGCAGAGGATGTTGCGGAAGGCGACAGCATTTTCTTTGACCAGCCGGTGCTGTTCTGGCTGCGCGGGTTCTCCAGCGAGCCATTGGATCAGCTCATGCGCGCTGTGACATGGCTGGGTTCCGCCGCCGTCATCATCCCGCTGCTGTTGCTGGCGGCCTGGCGTTTGCAATGGCAACGGTGGCCGGTGATTTACCTGGCGACGGCCAATCTCGGCGTCTTGTTATTGAATCTCGCGGCCAAACATGGTTTCGAGCGGATGCGTCCGGCGTTTTGGGCGCCACTGGTCCCGGTCAGTTCCTATAGTTTCCCCAGCGGCCACGCGATGCAAAGCATGGCGCTGGCGTGCAGCTTGCTGGTGGTGGCCGCCGGCCTCAGGCAGAAATGGGCATGGCGGCTGTTGGCTGCGGCGTATGTGGTGGCGGTCGGCACTTCCCGCATGTATCTCGGGGTGCACTATCCATCGGATGTGTTGGCGGGCTGGTGCGCTTCATTCTGCTGGTGCGCAGGGCTGGCATATGCCACGCGCCGGATGAGAATGAACCATCAAAATGGCTCATTCTCGCTGCGGCAGCGAATGTGAAACGCCGTCTGAGAAGGCCGTATTTTGCTCGTCTGTTCGCTGGCGAACATTGCTACCATATTTCAATATGGAATGTCACTGGATATTGTTGTGTTTCTGCGTTATAATGACGTATATTTACAACATTCACCCCGGTTGGGGCTGCTGTATCGGGCCATGCGCCCAACCCTGCGTGGCTAAGAGTCCTGAGTCCCAGCTTCTTTTAGCACGTACATGACACCTCGGCACACCGGCTCTCTATTTGAGCCTCGCCGGTTACCCCGTGTTCCATCCTTCTCCGTCGCTTGCGCGCGCTTCTTTTGCGCCGTTGCATAACCGTCGGCGCAGGATTCGCTGATTCCCGTCGCCAGCCTGCGGCTCGCCGGGTTTCATTCCATTCGTCAAATCGAAGGAGACCACAACGTGGCAAAACAAATCATCATCGACCATGTATTCAAAGTATTCGGCGACCGGCCCGATGACGCACTGGCCTTGGTCCGCCAGGGCGCCAGCAAGCAGGACATCCTGGCCAGGACGGCATGCACCATCGGCGTGTTTGACGCCACGTTTACCATTGAAGCTGGTGAGATCTTCGTCATCATGGGCTTGTCCGGTTCGGGCAAGTCGACGCTGGTGCGGATGCTGAACCGTCTGATCGAGCCGACGGATGGCCGTATTCTCATCGACGGCAACGACATCAACACACTGCCGGACGCGCAGCTGCGCGCCTTGCGCCGCAAGGACATCAGCATGGTGTTTCAGTCATTCGCGCTGCTGCCGCAACTTACCGTACTGGACAACACCGCATTCGGCATGGAACTGGCCGGCGTGCCCAAAGCCGAGCGCCACGCGCTTGCGCGCCAGGCGCTGGAGCAGGTTGGCCTTGCGGCTTATGCCAACAGCTATCCGGACGAACTGTCGGGCGGCATGCAGCAGCGCGTGGGACTGGCGCGTGCGCTGGCCTGCGATCCGTCCATCCTGCTCATGGATGAGGCGTTCTCGGCATTGGACCCCATCATGCGCGTGGACATGCAGTCGGAGCTGTTGCGCCTGCAGCAGATCAAGCGCCGCACCATTGTCTTTATTTCGCACGACCTCGATGAAGCCATGCGTATCGGCGACCGGGTGGCGATCATGAAAGATGGCCATGTGGTGCAAGTAGGTACGCCGGAAGAAATCCTGCGCAAGCCGGCCAATGACTATGTCTGCAAGTTCGTGCGCGGGGTGGATGCCGCTGCGGTGTTCAAGGCCAGCGACATTGCCCGCAAGAGCCAGATCGTGGTGTCGGAATCGCCTACCCGCGGCGCCCGGGCCGCATTGTCGATGCTGGAAGAACAGGACCGGAGCTATGCCTATGTCGTCGATGCCAGGCGCAAGTTCCTTGGTCTGGTGTCGGCCGATTCGCTGCGCAATGCATTGGATGGCCACACGGGGCCGCTGGGTCTGCAGCACGCCTATCTGCCGGAAGTGCAGTCCATCCGCGCCAATGAAGCGGTGGCGGGACTGTTCGGCCAGGTGGCGCAATTGCCGTACGCGGTGCCGGTGGTGGGCGATGACGGCAGCTTCCACGGCGCCATCAGCCGGACCACCTTGCTGAAATTCCTCGACCGCGATACGCCGCCGATTGCCGAACCACAAGCACAGAAAGGACACGCATGACTTCCAGTACCGTCAACACCGCAGCAACCGTTGCAGAACAAGCCGCCCCAGTCAATCCATGGCTGCCGACGCCACCTGGCGACACCGCGTGGCTCGACGCCGCCAAGCCGGCCGAACACGCCAGCGGCGTTCCACTGTCGCACCTGTTTGACGGTGCGCTACCGCTGGAATCCTGGATCAACCAGGGCCTGGGCTGGGTCGTTGAGCATTGCCGGCCATTCTTCCAGGCCGTACGCCTGCCGATTGATGCCACGCTGAACGGCGTGGGCGAAGTACTGATGGCGGCGCCATCGCTGATGGTGATTGCCATTATCGGCTTGCTGGCCTGGCAGTTTACGCGCCGCGCGCTTGCCGCCGGTACCGTACTGGCGCTGCTGGTTGTGGCGATGCTGGGTGTCTGGCCGGAAGCGATGACCACTCTGTCGCTGGTACTGACGTCGCTTGCGTTCTGCCTGCTGATCGGTTTGCCGCTGGGGATTTTCCTGGCCAATAGCGACCGTGCGCAAAACATCCTGCGTCCGCTGCTGGATGCCATGCAGACCACGCCGGCCTTTGTGTACCTGGTGCCGGTGGTGATGTTGTTCGGCATCGGCAACGCGCCCGGCGTGATCGTGACCATTGTCTTCGCCTTGCCGCCGCTGGTGCGCCTGACCAGCCTCGGCATACGCCAGGTGCGTCCCGACCTGATTGAAGCGGCGCGTGCCTATGGCGCTTCGCCGTGGCAGTTGCTGACCCGCGTGCAGCTGCCGCTGGCCATGCCGTCGATTATGGCGGGCGTCAACCAGTCGCTGATGTTGTCGCTGTCGATGGTGGTGATCGCCTCCATGATCGCGGTGGGTGGCCTTGGGCAGATGGTGTTGCGCGGGATTGGCCGTCTGGATATGGGCCTGGCAACCGTCGGTGGCCTTGGCATCGTGCTGCTGGCCATCACGCTGGACCGCCTGACGCAAGCGATGGGACAGCCGCGCCGTGGCGTGCGTCACTGGTACCAGACCGGCCCGGCAGGCATCGTTTTGCGCCTGCTGCGTGGCAGTTCGGCGCGCGGTGCGGTGAGCACGCCTGCCGTTACACAATAAGAAGAAAGGATCGTAATGCAACGTATTGAACAATTTAAAATCACCTATAAAACGCATCGTAAATTCAAGTGGCTGGCGGCGCTGGCACTGGCGGCGCTGACCTTGACCACCGGCCTGGCCATGGCGCAAACACCGGATGCCAGCCTGCCCGGCAAGGGCATCAAGGTACAGGCGCTGCAAAGCTCACTGGCCGAGGAGAGCTTTCAGACCATGCTGGTCGAGCGCGCCCTGGAGAGGCTGGGTTATGCGCCGCAGCCGGTGAAGGAAGTGGAATATCCCACCGCGCACGTCGCCATCGCCAATGGTGACGCCACCTTCCTCGCAGTCCATTGGGACCCGCTGCACCAGAGCTACTATGACAATGCCGGTGGTGACGCCAAGCTGCTGCGCATCGGCGCGTATGCCGGTCCGGCGGCCCAGGGCTATCTGATCGACAAGGCCACGGCCGAAAAGTACAACATCAGCAATATCGACCAGTTGCGCGACCCTGGCCTGGCCAAGCTGTTTGACCACGATGGCGACGGCAAGGCCGACCTGACCGGTTGCAGCCCGGGCTGGGGCTGCGAGGCCATGATCGAAAACCATATGGACGCCTACAAGCTGCGCGCGACAGTCAAGCATGTGCAAGGCAGCTATGCCGCACTGATGGCGGATACCATCGGCCGTTACAAGCGCGGCGAGCCGATTTTGTACTACACGTGGACGCCGTACTGGGTGAGCGGGGTGCTGGTGCCGGGCAAGGATGTGGTCTGGCTGCAAGTGCCGTTCTCGTCCAATCCGCAGCATGCCAACACCCGGCTGGATGACGGCAGCGATTATGGCTTCCCGGTCGCCACCACACGCATTGTCGTCAATCGCGCCTGGGCCGAGCATAATCCGGCGGCGGTCAAGCTGTTTGAAGTCATGCGCTTGCCGATTGCCGACATCAACGCGCAAAACCAGCGCATGCGTGATGGCGAAAGCACACAGGCCGATATCGTGCGCCATACCGAGGGCTGGATCAAATATCACCAGCAGCTGTTCGATAGCTGGATTGCGCAGGCGCTGTCCGCTGCAACGCCGTGATGATTTACTAAACACGCTAAACAAGGCCGCTTTTCAGCGGCTTTTTCTTTTTCGCGGTACTCCGCGTTTATGCTTGGGACAAGCCATTGATGGAGACTGCATGATGACGCCCAAGAAAAAAATAAATGGTTTATCCCATTTTCTGCTGACGCTCTGCCTGGCAGGCGCGGTGAGTACGTCCAGCGCTGTCAATCCGATTGTGCCGGGCTGGTACGCCGATCCGGAAATCCGTATCTTTAACGGCCAATACTGGATCTATCCGACGTACTCCGCCGACTATGGCGCGCCGGACCGGTCGAAGCACTTCACGCCTGAACAGCAGCGCATGCGTGCGCAATCCCAGCTGATCTGGGAACCCTACCTGAAAATCACCTTCTTCAACGCCTTCTCGTCGCCGGACCTGGTGCACTGGACCAAACATCCGCACGTGCTCGATGTGGAGAATGTGTCGTGGGCGGCCTATGCCGTATGGGCGCCGTCGGCGATTGAACATCAGGGCAAGTACTATCTGTTTTTTGGCGCCAACGACATCAAGAGCAACGACCAGCTTGGCGGCATTGGCGTGGCCGTGAGCGATAAGCCGGAAGGGCCGTTCAAGGATGCGCTGGGAAGGCCGTTGATCGGGCAGATCCACAATGGCGCCCAGCCGATCGACCAGATGGTGTTCAAGGATGACGACGGCCAGTTCTATCTGTACTACGGCGGCTGGAAGCACGCCAATGTGGTCAGGCTGGCGCCGGACCTGCTCAGCGTCGTGCCATTCGACGACGGTACCATGTTCAAGGAGATCACGCCGGACCCCGAGTACGTCGAAGGGCCGTTCATGGCCAAGCGCAAGGGCGTGTATTACTTCATGTGGTCGGAAGGAGGGTGGACCGGTCCCGATTACAGCGTGGCGTACGCGATGAGTTCATCGCCGCTCGGGCCTTTCAAGCGCGTTGGCAAAATCCTGCAGCAGGATAGCAAGGTGGCGCGCGGCGCGGGCCATCATTCGGTAGTCAACATTCCGGGCACCGATGACTGGTACATCGCCTACCACCGCCGGCCGCTCACGGAGACCGACGGCAATCACCGCGAACTGGCCATCGAACATCTGCACTTTAACGAGGACGGCACGATACGGCCGGTTGTTATCACCACCGAGGGCGTCGCCGCGCGAAGGTTGGCGCCCGCTGACCAGTAGCAGCGATGTTAAAGCACTGCTTGCGGGTGCGCCGCAGGCACGCCATCCAGTTCAAGTTTGGCGGCCCAATGGCTCAGATAAAGTAGAACTTGATTAAATATGTGATGGTGATGAGCGAATTCCTTGTGTACCAGCGACCATAAACCGCTGAGATATCCCTTCGCGACCCGCTGGCTTTCCTCCCCGGGCTGACCGGTAGCCGCCACGATCCATTCTAAAAAATCGAAAATCAGCTCATTGAAAGCATACATTGCGAAATAGCGTCCTTCTTCCACCTGTGGCAAATACGTTTTTAATTTGTTGATGCTGGTCTTCAGTGCCGCATCATCGTGTTCTGAATAGTCGCCATTTTTGAGCGCAAGAAGCCGCCGATGCGATTGCCTTAACTCCTCGCGGACGAGTGCAAAGGTAGCAGATTTCTCCTCATCGAAATGCGTCATAAGATAGCCATGACTGATTTCATCCAGACCGTTCAGGAGAGTCAAATGGGCATCGTCTTTTCTGAAGCACGTAGCATACAAATCGGACATCGCCGCCAGCACAGCCTTCTTGAATACAGGGCCTGCAGAAAACATGATAAGGTCATTTTTCGAGGCAGCTTTACCCTGCAGTTCACGCAATGCCAGGTTGAAGGTTTTTAGATGTATCTGTTCGTGTGTCGGCCAGTAAGAAGGCCTGATAATTTTATCTTCAGTTAAGCCGTCGAAGTGGTGGAAGTAGAGGCTGGCCAATACACCGGGAAAATTTTTCGGCGTCGCCCCTTGAACGATGATATGGGGGTTGATAATTAACATGTCCACCTCGCTGAATCGGCGCTGCAGTGCGATGCGTTCAGTGGCTTCAAGTTTTAATTGTTCGAGATCGTCGAACTGATGAGAAATTATTTTTAGCAGGTCTTCCTGGCTTTTGTCCCGTAACAATTTCCTGAAGACCTTGGCTCGCTGTGCAAAGGTCAACACACGAAGATCGATATCGTTCGATGCACTGAACTCCACCATGGCTGTTGCTGACAGCGCGGCAAGTACCTCGGCAATCCATGCACGATTCTGGGACTTTATATCAACGTTATGCGATGCTGTGAATTGCAGAAGCTTAAGTAGCTGTTCTTCTTCAACTTGGCCAAATTGGCTGACGCATTTTAGAAAATGCGATGGCTCTTCTAACAGGAATTCACCAAATCTCAGCCATAGATCGTTTGCATAAGGCGCATAGGGGCTATGTTTTGACAGGATGGCTTTGCCTAATGCCGCAATAATTGAGTCGGGAACACAAGCCCAATCCATCGCATCAATGACTTTCGGAATGTCCACTGCGCGCAATCCGCCGTCGATCAACTTTGCCAGCAGTCTGTCTGCAGATACCGACTTTCCTGCCTGTTTTTTTACAATGTCAGCAAACATTTCTTCCGAGGTCTGATCCTTTCCGCGTGCCGTGATGACGTGCGTGTTTTCTTCCAGGGCCTGCATTGTTGGGAACAATTGATTCATGCAGATCTTGTAGGCAAATAACAGTCCTTCAGTGCAGAAAAATTCGCTCTGACCTTCAAGCGGAGGCAGGCCTGGAACCCGCCATCCGTGACGGCGGAGAATCAGTTTCATCGTGGTCTCCGCATTGATGGCCGCTTCCCTGGAGGTTGCAATGACCAGCGCGCAGTAGATATTCAGTTGCCCGCCCCAGATTTCATTTATTTTATCGAGGCGCCGATCTGCCGCAACGCCCCAGCCAACCTTGAACATGGGTTCTGACTTGTGTGGAATGATGTAAAACGCGGCTTCACACGGGCTGTCGGCTACGTCTTCACTGAAGAAAAAATCACCATCCAGAAATTTGTCGCCGAGGATTTTGCGGCGGCTTCGTGGTTTGAGTTTTAAATAAGATTTATACATAAATATATGAAAACTTGAGAGGCCGCCCCTGCTCTCCAAGACAGCAGGGGCAGATGGGTAAGCCATCATACAGACTGGCATGGGCACTAGCGCCTTGCCTGCACAGCATGATCCGGAGCCGCCCGGGGCGGCGAATCGCCGTCGTTTTTACCTGAAGCTACATGAAGACTATTTGCAGAAAAGTCACAGTTTACAAAAAAGACATCGTGGCTTGAAGGACGCGTGCTATAGTTTCTTCCGAATTATCTAAACGGTAATTTTTTACGTTTTGCATGATTACCTAACATATCATTTGTCATGCCATCGCCGTCGCGGATGAACTCCGCAGGCTGCCCCAACGGAGTTGAAGAATGTCGCCAGAAAATCAGGTCGAGACGCTGTACGAAGTGGTGGTAAACGAAGAAGAGCAATATTCCATCTGGCCTGTGACCAAGGCCATTCCCGCAGGCTGGCGCACCGTAGGTGTGCAGGGCGCCAAGCAGCTTTGCCTGGATCACATCAATACTGTCTGGACCGACATGCGCCCGCTGTCGCTGCGCCAGCAGATGGCCGCAGCCCAGTAATTCCGCACCGACGGCCCACTTTACCAATTTATCCAGCCGGGACTACGGCGCCCAAGCCTGAACGGTAGCGGCGTCTGGTCCGGTCTATGCCGTGCCCGGAAATATTCTGGTGCGCGTGAGGCACCGTATTGCCCGAAAGTTGATGAGGTCCACCATGGAGCATCCATCCCGTCCTGCTTTTGCCACGTTGCTCGAGTTGCTGTCTTTTCGCGCGTCGCCGCAATCCGGCAGTGCGGACAAGATGGCTTTCAGCTTTCTCGACGACGGCGAAAATGTCAGTGACACGCTGACGTTTGCGCAACTGGACTGCCGCGCGCGCAGCCTGGCCGCGCAGTTGCAGCGGGTCTGCGAACCGGGCGACCGGGTGCTGCTGGTTTATCCGCCAGGGCTGGACTACATCGCCAGCTTCTTCGCCTGTGCCTACGCCGGTGTGATTGCGGTACCGGCGCTGCCACCTGCGAATGCGAAGACGCTGCCACGCTTGCTGCTGATGGCGGAGGATGCGCAGCCGGCAGTGGCGCTGACACTGTCGTCGATCGCCGCACGCGTGGAGCAGATGCAGGCCGGCAGCGACAACGTGTTGACCCGCTTGCGCTGGCTGGCCGGCGATGCGCTTGACGATGCGGCCGCGCAGTGGGCGCCGCCGTCCACCCAGCCGTCGGACATCGCCTTCCTGCAGTACACCTCGGGTTCGACGGGCACACCGAAGGGCGTCATGGTCAGCAATGCCAACATCCTGGCCAATGCCCACTTCATCGCGACCAGCTTCCCGTTCAGCGCCGGCGATACGGTGGTGTCCTGGCTGCCGCCGCATCACGATATGGGCCTGGTCAGCATGATCCTGTGTCCTGTCTATGCCGGCTACCACAGCGTGCAGTTCCCACCTGCGGCGTTCCTGATGCGTCCTTACCGCTGGCTCAAGGCTGCCAGCGACTATCAGGCCCGCTTCATCGCCGCGCCCAACTTTGCCTTTGAACTGTGCGTGGACAAAATCACGGATGAGCAGAAGGCAGGGCTGAAACTGGATTTGCTGGAGTATGCGCTGAACGGCGCCGAACCGGTACGCCCTGCGACCTTGCGCCGCTTTGCCGAGGCCTTTGCACCATGCGGACTGCGTCCAGAGATCGTCTTGCCCGTGTTCGGCCTGGCCGAAGCGACGCTGTTCGTCACAGGCCAGTGCAAGGCCACACCAGTGGCGCAGCGTGGCTTCTGCGCGGACAAGGCAGCGCTGGCGGCCGACCGTATTGAGGCCGCCGCCGGCGATGGTGTCGAATTCGTCTCGCTGGGCGCGGCGCGCATGGGCGGACATGAGGTATGCATCGTCGAACCGTCCGGCGGCGAAGCCTGCATCGAAAACGTCATCGGCGAGGTCTGGGTACAAGGGCCTTCCGTCGCCCAGGGTTACTGGCGGCGCGAGGAGGCCACTGCGACCAACTTCCACGCCAAGATACGCGGCAGGGAAGGGCAGTGGATGCGTACCGGCGACCTGGGTTTCCTGCGCGAGGGCCAGCTGTACATCGCGGGCCGCATCAAGGAAATGATGATCTTCAATGGGCGCAACATCTACCCGCAGGACGTGGAGCGCACCATCGAATCGCAGGACCCGGCTTTCAGGACCAATGGCTGTGCGGTGTTCGCGCTGGAAGAACAGGCCGGAACACGGCTGGTGGTGGTGCAGGAGCTGGAGTCGCGCCGTGAGCCCGATCATGCGACGCTGGCGTCACGCCTGCGCGCGGAGCTGGCGGAACAGCATGAACTGTATGACGTCGCTGCGATCGTACTGGTGAAGGCGGGGCGCATACCGCGTACCTCCAGCGGGAAAATCCAGCGGATCCGCTGCCGTGACCTGTTCCTGGGCGGTGAGCTGGACGTGCTGTGGCGCTGGGACGCACCGGTGGGCACCATCGCCGCAGCCACCAACTTCGCCATGGGCGCGGATGAGCAGGCGCTGGCCGCCATCTGGTGTGAAGTGCTGGATCTGCCTTCGGTCGACATGCATGCAGATTTCTTTGCATTGGGCGGCCAGTCGCTGCTGGCGACGCGTGTACTGGCTGCGGTGCGCGAGCGCATGGGCGTGGAACTGCCGCTGCGCGCGCTGTTTGATGCCCCCAACATCGCGGCGTTGGCAGATCGTATCGCCGCAGCGCGGCTTTTGCCGCCAGCCACGTCCGAACCTGTGGCGGTGCGCGGTACAGGGCCAACGCTTTTGTCGTTTGCGCAGCAGCGCCTGTGGTTCCTGGAACAGTTCGAGAACGGCGCAGGCAATTACAATCTGTGTGGCGCACTGCGGCTGCGCGGCCCGTTGGATATCGGCTATTTGTCGCAAGCGCTGAACGGCGTCGTGGCGCGCCATGAAAGTCTGCGTACCACGTTCGGCATGGTGAACGGGCGGGCCGTGCAGGTGATTGCGGCTACCACGCCGCTGCCTTTGCCAGTGGTCCAACTGGCCGCAGCGGCGGCAGAGGCTCAACTTACGACGCTGCTGACGCAGGAAGCGGCTGCGTCGTTCGATCTCGAACATGGCCCGCTGTTGCGTGCCCGCCTGTTCGTGCTGACGGACGACGAGCATGTGCTGGCCTTGTCCATGCATCACATCATCGCCGACGGCTGGTCGGTCGACCTGCTGATCGATGAAATCGCGCAGAATTATGCCGCCTGCGAAAGCGGCGCCAAACCCGCGTTGACCGCGCTGGCCGTGCAGTATGCCGACTATGCGGCATGGCAGCGCACCTGGTTCAGCGGTGACCGTCGGGCAAGCCAGTTGGACTACTGGCGCAGCCAACTGGCAGGCGCTCCCGCCTTGCTTGCCCTGCCAACCGACCGGCCACGCCCTGCACGTACCAGCTATGCAGGTGCGGTTCACCACTTCCATATCGACGCGGCTTGTTCTGCTGCCATTGCCGCACTGGGGCGTGTGCACGGCGCGACGTTGTTCATGACGCTGGCCGCTGCGTTCAATGTGCTGTTGGCCCGCTACGCCGGCCAGGACGATATCTGCATCGGAACGCCGGTCGCTAACCGCCCACGGCGGGAATTTGAGCCGCTGATCGGCTTCTTCGTCAACACCACGGTATTGCGTACGCATGTGAATGCGGCTGCATCCTTCACTGAACTGCTTGGCCAGGTGCGCGCAGCGGCGTTGGCCATGTATGCCCACCAGGATCTGCCATTCGACCAGCTGGTGGAGGCGCTGCGACCGGAACGTAGCTCCGGCCACGCACCCTTGTTCCAGGTGATGCTGGCGTTGCAGAATAGCCCAGTGCATGAAATCTCTGCCGGTGCATTGCGCATGCGACTTGAAACCATCGACCGCGCGGCCTCGCAGTTTGACCTGACGCTGAATGTGCTAGAACGGGACGACCAGCTGGAATGCACCTTTGAATATAGCACCGCGTTATTTGACGCTGCCCGTATCGAGCGCATGGCGCAGCACCTCGTGACGCTGCTGGCGGCGATTGTGGCAACGCCCACGCTACCGCTGGCCAGTCTTGCGATGTCCAGCGACGAAGAGCGGGCATGGCTCGCCAGCCTGAATCAGACCGTATTCGACTTTTGCGCACCACAGACCTTCCATCAATTATTCGAGGCACAAGTTACGCGTACGCCGGAAGCCCCGGCGTTGATCTGCGGCGGCGAGCGGTGGACGTATGCGCAACTGAACCGCCGGGCGAACCGGTTGGCACGCCATCTGCGCGATGTCGGCGTCGGCGCGGAAGTGCACGTGGCGCTGTTGCTGGATCGTTCGCCCCACATGATCGCTGCGATTCTGGCTGTGATGAAGGCGGGCGGCGCCTACGTACCGTTGGACCCGGACTGGCCAGAAGAACGCCTGACATGGCTGTTGAAGGACGCGGTGCCGCTGCTGGTGTTGAGCACTACTGCGCTGCGTGGGCGGTTGCCGCGCGGCGGAATGGAAGTGCTGTGCATCGACGCCATGCAAGGCGCAATCGACGACAGCAACCTGCCCAGCGTTAGCCATGCCGGCAACGCCGTCTATATCATCTACACTTCCGGCTCCACCGGCCAGCCAAAAGGCGTGATCGCCACGCACGGTGCAGTGGCCAACCTGGCGCAATCGCATATCCGCGACATCTGCCGTCGGCACCAGCTAAAGCAGGCGCATACCAGCTTCAATGCACCCTATGTGTTCGATGCCTCGGTATCGGAATTGGCCATGCTGCTGGATGGTCAAACACTGCATGTGCTACCGGACAGCGTACGTCAGTCCCCACAGGCGCTGGCGGCTTATCTGGCGGCCCACGATTTGCAGCTGCTGGATACCACGCCGATGCAGCTGCGTTATCTGCTGGATCAGCAGGCAATATTGCCCAAGGTGGTGATGCTTGGTGGCGAAGCGATAGACCTCGTGCTGTGGCAACGGCTGCAGGCCATCCCGGATACACGTTTCATCAACGCTTACGGGCCGACGGAAGCGACTATTGACGCCACGTTGGCGGAGATCGACGAGACACATGCGCAGCCCTTGATCGGCAAACCGGAAGCCAACGTGCAAGCCTGGATACTGGATGCGGCGTTGGATCTGGCGCCGTCCGGCGTTCCGGGCGAGCTGTATATCGCTGGTACAGGGCTGGCGCGCGGTTATCTAGGCCGCGCAGCCCTTACTGCAGAGCGCTTCCTGCCTAACCCATACGGCGCTCCGGGCGCCAGGATGTACCGCACTGGTGATCTGGCGCGCCATGCGATGGATGGCAGCATCGTTTATCTGGGCCGCAGCGACGATCAGGTCAAGCTGCGTGGCTTCCGCATCGAGCTGGGGGAAATCGAAGCTGCGCTCCGGCGTATCGAAACCGTGCGTGAAGTCGCCGTCGTGCTCAGGGATGAGCAACTGCTGGCCTATCTGGCCGCGCCAGCCACGTTGGATGCGGCTGTGCTGCGAGCGCAATTGGTGCGTCTATTGCCATCGTATATGCTGCCCAGCCGCTTCATCGTGCTGGAGAACTTGCCGCTAACGCCTATCGGCAAGGTGGATCGCCGCGCACTTCCTGAGCCATTGGCAGCAGAGGAAGCAGATTACGCAGCGCCACGCAATGAGCGCGAAGCGTTGTTGGCCGCCATCTGGCAAGATGTTCTGAAGATTGAACGCATTGGCATCCACGACGATTTCTTCGCCGTCGGTGGTCACTCCTTGCTGGCGGCCCAGCTGACTGCACGTATCCGCGCCGAGCTGCATTGCGAGCTGTCAGTGCGCGCCGTATTTGAAGCGCCGAGCGTGGCGCAACTGGCGGCGGTGCTGGATGCGTCGCGGGAGGCGGCAACGTTCGCCATCAAGCGGCGCCCGGCGGACGCCGCATCGCCGCTGTCGTTTGGCCAGCAACGCCTGTGGTTCCTGGACCGGTTTGAAGAAGGCAGTACTGCCTACAATATGTCCGGAGCGGTGCGCCTGCGCGGTGAACTGGACCTGGCGGCATTGACGCGTGCCCTGAATGCGGTGGTAGCGCGTCACGAATCGCTGCGCGCCCGTTTTCAGGACGTGGACGGTAAGGCGATCCAGGACATCGTTGCCGAACTGCTTATCGACCTGCCGCTGACCGACTTGTCTGCGATGCCCGACCGCGCAGTGCACAGCCAGCGCATGATGCAGGAAGAATCGGAGCATCGTTTCGACCTGAGCCAAGGGCCGTTGCTGCGCGCCAGGCTACTGCGCATGGACGCACGCGAGCATCTGCTGATGCTGAACATGCACCATATCGTTTCCGACGGCTGGTCGGTGAGCGTGTTGATCTCCGATCTGGCCACGCTGTATGCGGCATTCAGCCAGCAATTGCCGTCGCCTTTGCCGGAACTGCCGATCCAGTATGCAGATTATGCCGCCTGGCAGCGCGCCCGGCTCGAGGGATCGATGGCGGAACGCCAGCTCGATTACTGGCGCAAGCAGCTCGCCGATGCTCCGGCTGCGCTGGAGCTGCCTGTCGATTATCCGCGCCCAACGCTTCCTGCCTATCGCGGGGCGGTGGCGCATTTCCACATCGGCCAGGACACGATGCAAGGCTTGCATACCCTGGCTCGCGGTCAACAGGCCAGCCTGTTCATGACCTTGTGCGCCGCATTGCAGCTGCTGCTGTCACGTTATTCCGGACAGGCGGACATCTGCATCGGCACGCCGGTTGCCGGTCGCGATCAACTGGAAACCCAACGCCTGATCGGCTTCTTCGTCAACACACTGGTGCTACGCACGCGCATCGACAGCAGCTGGAACTTCGTGCAGCTGCTGGATCAGGTACGTCAGACGGCGCTGGATGCCTACGCCAATCAGGATTTGCCGTTCGAACGCTTGATGGAAACGCTGCAGCCTGAGCGCCAGGTAAATCGCTCACCGCTGTTCCAGGTGATGCTGGTGTTGTTGAATACGCAGGCGGAACGCCAATCGCTGGCGGGGCTGGAAATGGAGGTGGTGACTGAGGACAGCCGTCGCTCGCAGTTTGACCTGACCCTCAATGTACAGGAAGAGCCGGATGGCCTGCGCTGCGCATTCGAGTACAACACAGACCTGTTCAGCGCTGCCACCATGGCACACATGGGACAACACTTTTCTCGCCTCCTGGCCACCGTTGCAGCTGACGGTAGTGCCAGCATCGGCAGTATTCGCCTGACCAGCGACGCGGAGCGCCATCATATTTTGCATGCATTGAATGCGACAGCAAGCCCGGCGCCGCTGGAGCAGGGTATCGCAGCGCTGTTCGAAGCACAGGTCACGCGTGCTCCCAATGCGATCGCGGCGGAGATGCCTGGCCCTGCGGGTAACGTCAGCATCACATACGCAGAACTGAATGCACGCGCCAACCGTCTTGCACATCGCTTGCGCGAGCAGGGTGTCGGGCTGGACGTACTGGTGGCTATCAGCGCCGCCCGCACGCTGGATACCCTGAGCGGCCTGCTGGCGATCCTGAAAGCTGGTGGCGCCTATCTTCCGTTGGACCCGGCGTATCCGCGGGAACGCCTGACATATATGATCGCCGACGCACGACCAAGGCTGCTGCTGACCTGCGCCGCGATGGCCGACAGCCTGCGTATCGAAGGACTGCCGCAGTTGCTGATAGACGGCCAGGACGACGGCGGCGCCGACACCAACCTGTCACCGCAAGGCCACGCGGCCAATCTGGCCTATGTCATCTACACGTCAGGCTCCACGGGGCAGCCGAAGGGTGTGATGAATACCCGTGCGAATCTGGTCAATCACTTGTGGGCGCATATTCGCACTTGTCGCCTGGCGCCGGGCGACCGCGTACTGCAATTCGCAACGCTCAACTTCGACGCCTCGGTAGAAGAAATTTTCCCGCCACTGATCGCGGGCGCCACGGTCGTGCTCCGGCCCGAAGAACTGATGGACGGCGCAGCGTTCACGGCTTTCCTGTCGGCCCAGCGCATTTCCGTGGTTGATCTGCCAACCGCCTATTGGCACCAGTGGACCGATGACATGAGCGCTGGTGCGTTGCCGTTGCCTACCGATCTGCGCCTCGCCATCGTCGGCGGTGAAAAAGCGCAGCCAGAGCGGCTGGCCCAATGGCTGCATTTACGCGGCGCGGAACGCGTAAGATGGCTCAATACCTACGGTCCGACGGAAACCACGATCAGCGTCACCAGCCACGAATGTGCTGTAGATGCACCGGCTGGCCCCATCCCGATAGGCCGGCCGATGGCCAATGCGCAGGCGTACATACTGGACGCGGCACTCGAGCCGGTACCACAGTGTGTTGCAGGCGAGCTGTATATCGGCGGTGCAGGACTGGCTCGCGGCTATCTGGCACGGCCAGGCCTGACCGCCGCAGCCTTCTTGCCTGATCCGCACGGTATCGCCGGCGCCCGCATGTACCGCACGGGAGACCTGGCACGCTGGAATATGGACGGCACGCTGGAATACCTGGGCCGCGTTGATCGCCAGGCGAAGATACGCGGCTTCCGTGTAGAACCTGATGAGGTGACAAGCGCATTGAATGCCTTGCCGCAGGTCGCTGCCGCCACCGTGATGGTGAGGGAAGACGAAGCCGGGCAGCCGCGTCTCATCGCTTACGTCGTAGCGCGCGCGGATAGTGGCGACAAGGACGATGCCGCGTTACGTGCGGCGCTGGCGCGTACGCTGCCCGACTATATGCTGCCATCCCACATCATCTGGCTGGACGCCTTGCCACTGACGCCCAGCGGCAAGATCGACCAGCATCGCTTGCCGGCGCCGCAGGCAAGCCCGCAAAGTATTCTGGGAGATGATGCGTCACCACATCCCGGTGTGGAAAACCAGCTTGCGGCGATCTGGCAGACTGTGTTGAAGACCGCCGCAGTCGGACGACATGATAATTTTTTCCAGCTAGGCGGTGATTCTATTCTCAGCCTGCAGGTCGTCTCGCGCGCGCGTCAGGTAGGCTTGCAGTTTTCTCCGCGCGACCTGTTCCGCCAACCCACGGTGGCTGGTCTGGCGCCGCTGGTGCAAAGCGTGTCGTCCGTAGCCGCCACCGCGAGCGATGCGGTGGGTGATGTACCACTGACGCCAGTACAGCACTGGTTCTTCGAACAATCGCTGGCGAATACCACGCATTTCAATCAATCCGTTCTTCTGGAAGCGCGTATCGATGCGGGGCGGTCTGTACTGAATATGGCGCTGAAGGCGATTCTTCAGCAGCACGCCGGATTGCGCCTGCGCTTCACCTGCGAGCAGGGCGTCTGGCGCCAGCAATACGCCAAGGAAGTGCCCGAGCAGATACTGGAAGTGTTTTCACTACCGGACAACGCCGCCGTGATCCGGCATGCCTCAATCATTCAGGCGGCATTGGACTTGCGGCGTGGGCCGCTATTCCGGGCGGTGCGTTATGAAACGCCAGACGGCGTGCGTTTGCTGCTGGTTGCACATCACCTTGTAGTTGATGCGGTGTCCTGGCGGATCCTGCTCGCGGACTTGAATACCGCGTGTGCTCAAATGGTGCGTGGAGAGGCAATGCGCCTTCTGGCGGCATCCAGTTCGTACAAGGACTGGGCGACCCGTCTGTCGCCCTACGCCGGTAGCACAGCAGTATCAACAGAACTACCTTATTGGCAAAGGACAGCCAAGCTGGCCCCATTGCAGGTGGACGTCCCTGCAGGCGCCAACCTGGTATCCGATGCGGTCACGCTGGATCTGATTTTCAAAGAAGTCAGTACTGCTGATCTGCTGTCCTCATTGCCAGCGCGCGGCGCTAGCGTGGAGGAAGCGTTGCTGACTGCCCTGGCGCTGGCCTTCAACGAATGGCGTGGTCAAAGTGCATTGAGCATTCTGCTGGAAGGTCACGGCCGCGAGGATTTGTTCGATGGCGTGGACCTGTCGCGCACTGTCGGCTGGTTCACCGCGCTTTACCCGGTCACGCTATCGCTGTCCAGCCGTGCCTACGGCGACGCTTTGAGACAGGTCAAGGAGCAACTGCGCGCGGTGCCCGCAAAAGGCCTTGGCTATGGCCTGCTGCGTTACGTCACCGGCGCACCGGCACTTAGTATACAAGGCACACCGGCGGTCGCGTTCAACTATCTGGGCCAGGTGGGCGATATGTTCGATAGTGAGTGCGCTTACGTTCCTGCTGCTGCCTGGCAGGGAGCGGACAACGGACCCACAAACGCGCGCGCGCACGAACTGGAAGTAGACGCCGTCATCATGAAAGGCCAACTCAAGATCTCGCTCTGTTACGGCAGCTTGCGCTTCCGCGCGGCGTCTATTCAGACGCTGGCGGATTTGTTTGCGCACCACTTGCAAGGCCTGATTGCTCACAGCACGCACACGCCGGACAGCGCACACGTCAATGCGGCCGATTTCAACCTGGCGGGACTGGACCAGGATGAACTGGATGCGCTGCTGGACGATCTGGATGAGATGGAAAACTAAGGAATGTCGGGAACAGCCATGCAAACCAAGAGCAAACAAGTCGAAGATATCTATCCGCTTACGCCTGTACAGCATGGCATGCTGTTCCACACGTTGATGGAGCCCGGATCTGGCGTTTACATGGAGCAGATGCAGTGCACCCTGGGGCGCGAACTGGACGTAGCACTTTTTCAGCAGGCCTTGCAGGCATTGGTTCAACGTCATGCGGTGCTGCGTACCAGCCTGGCCTGGGAAAAGGTGAAATCACCAGTGCAGGTCGTGCATCGGTCATTGGCTGTGCCATTCCAGGTGCTGGACTGGCGCAACGAACTGGCAGAACAGCGTGACGCGCGCATGGCGGCGTTTTTGGAAGAGGACCTGCGGCGCGGTTTCGACCTGGCGAAACCGCCGTTGCTGCGCTTCGCATTGATCCGCATGGATGAAAGCAGCTGGGAATTTATCTGGACCAGCCACCACATCCTGTATGACGGCTGGTCGCTGGCGCAGATGATGCAGGACCTGTTGGCCATCTATGCAGCACTGAAAGAATCGGGGCGCCCCATGCTACCGGCGGTGCGCCCATATCGCGATTTTGTCGCGTGGTTAAAGCAACAGGATACGACATCCGCCGAACACTGGTGGCGCGAAGCGCTGGCAGGACTGGAGGCGCCAACCCCACTGTCGCTCGATGGCCGCTACCCTGGCCAGCATGGCTGCGGCGAGCGCACGGTACGGCTGGACAAAGCTGCTACCAGCGCACTGAGTGCATGGGCGCGTGAGCGGGGCATCACCATGAACACGATAGTGCAGGGCGCATGGGCGATCATGCTGTCGCGTTATAGCCGGCAGAGCGACGTGGTATTTGGCGTTACCGTATCCGGCCGTCCGCCCGAACTCACCGGCGTGGAATACATGGTGGGTCTGTTTATCAATACGCTGCCGTTGCGCGTGCAGATCGCGGACGCACCATGTGCGGCCTGGCTCCAGACGCTGCAAGCGCAGAATATGGAAATGCGCCAGTTTGAATTTGTCCCTCTGACGCAAATTCAAGGCTGGATTTCCATTCCCAACGGCGTCGCCATGTTTGACAGCATGGTGGTATTCGAGAATTTCCCCATTGATGCGTCGCTGCGGCAAGGCGCCTCCATCCTGCCCGTCGATGCAATCCGCGGCGCGGAGCATACCAGCTATGCCTTGACGCTGGTGGCCACCCAAGCCGAAACGCTGGACGTTAAGCTGGTTTTCGACCGTCGCCGTTTCACCGACGTCACGATAGCGCAGATCAGCCAGCAGCTTGGCTGCCTGCTGCGGTCCATGGCGGAGGCGCCAGATGCGAACCTTTCGGCTTTATCGTGGACCACGGCCGAAGAGCGTCAACAGATGCTGGTCAGCTGGAACGACAATGCATTGCTTGATGTGGCACCACAGCTGGCGCATCGGCTGTTCGAACAGTGGGCAGCGTCCTCGCCGCAGCAGGCAGCCATTATCTTCGATGACACCAGCATCAGCTATGACGATCTGAATGCGCGCGCCGAGCGTATGGCCGGCCACCTCCGTGCGGCTGGTGTCGGGCCAGATGTCCTGGTGGGCATCTGCGCCGAGCGCACGCCGGATATGGTGGTGGCCATACTGGCTGTATTCAAAGCAGGTGGCGGCTATCTGCCGCTGGACCCCGCGTATCCTGCCGAGCGCCTGGCCTTCATGCTAAAAGACGCTGAACCTGCTGTCGTACTGGCGCATCGCGCACTGGCAACCACCTTGCCCGTGACCGCAGCACCGCTACTGATGATCGAAGACACTTTGGCCATCGACGCAGAGCAGCCAGGCACCGGCAAGCCGACGCACGTGTCGCCCGCGAATCTGGCCTACGTCATCTACACCTCGGGTTCCACCGGCAAGCCCAAAGGCGTACTGCTGCACCATGAAGGCTTGTGCGATGTGCTGCGCGCGCAGGCGCCGCTGCTGGGCGCCGAGCCAGGCCGCCGTGTGCTGCAAGCCGCCTCCTTCAATTTCGATGCCTCGGTGTGGGAAGTCTTTGCCGCGCTCGCGACTGGCGGCACGCTGTGCATGGCCCCGCGCGAGCAATTGCTGCCGGGACGACTGGAACACACGCTGACCGCACTGCGGCCGGATCTCGCCTTCCTCACGCCGGCGGTAGCAGCGGCGCTGCCAGCGGATTTGCCAGCGATGCCGGCGACACTGCTGATTGGTGGCGACACCTGTCCGGCCGCACTAACCGCGCAGTGGGCCGCCGGACGCCGCTTCATCAACGTCTACGGCCCCACGGAAACCACGGTCTACGCCGTCATGCATTTGTGCGCGCCGGACAGCCATCGTTCACCGCCCATCGGAAAACCGATGCCGAACACGCAGTGCTACATCCTTGACGAAGCGCTCAATCCAGTGCCGGTCGGTGTGACTGGCGAACTGCACATCGGCGGTCCGGGACTGGCGCGTGGCTATCTGCACCGGCCTGGCCTCACGGCAGAACGCTTTATCCCGAATCCGTTTGGTCCGCCCAACAGCCGGTTATACAAGAGCGGTGACCTGGCGCGTTATCTGCCGGATGGCGCCATCGAACATCGTGGCCGTAGTGATGGCCAGATCAAGCTGCGCGGACAGCGCATTGAACTGGGCGAAATCGAAGCGGTGCTGGCGGCCATCGACGGCGTGACTGAAGCACTGGTCATGTTGCGCGAGGACGAACCGGGCGAACGTCGCCTGGTGGCTTACGTGGGCGGCAAGCTGGCGCCTGACGCCATCGCGTTACGCACCGCACTGCATCAAACCCTGCCAGATCACATGGTGCCAGCCCATTTCGTCCTGCTGGAGGCGCTGCCACTGAACCACAACGGCAAGGTGGACCGGCGCGCTTTGCCTGCGCCGCAAGCCGGCGATGCAGCGGGTTACACACCACCGGCCACCGCGACGGAGGAGATCCTGGCTGCCATCTGGGCAGGATTGCTGAAGCAGGATAAGGTTGGTGCGGACGATAACTTTTTCGCTCTCGGAGGGCATTCGCTGCTGGCCACGCAAGCTGTGTCACAAATACGTGCCGCTTTCAAGGTTGATTTGCCGCTGCGGGTCTTATTCGATGCGCCCACACTGAGGCGCTTTGCTGCCGCCGTAGATGGGCTCCAGAAAACTGCATTGCCGGCCATCGCTCCAGTACCGAGGGCGACACAGGTGCCCTTGTCGTTTGCCCAGCAGCGCCTCTGGTTCCTGGAACAGTATGAACCTGGTGGCGCCACCTACAACATTCCGGCCGCGCTGCGCCTGCAGGGAAAACTGGATGCCGAGGCACTGACGCATAGTTTGCAAACGGTGATGCATCGTCATGAAGTGCTGCGCACCCGCTTTGTTGCATCTGAAGGGAAGCCGCTGCAGATTATCGAAGCAATACTTGAACTGCCTTTACGGCACGCCGACCTGAGTGGCTTGTCCGCCATCGAGCGCGAAGCCTGCATGCTGCAACAAGCGCACGACGAAGCCTCCATGCCGTTCGCACTGGATGCCGGTCCGCTACTGCGTGCGGCTTTGCTACGCATGGGCGAGGAAGAGCACGTGCTGCTGCTTACGCTGCATCATATTATTGCTGACGGCTGGTCGATCGGTGTGCTGATACGCGAAGTCGCAAGCTTGTACACTTCATCCTGCGAAGGCGCTGCAACGACGCTGGCGCCGTTGCCAGTGCAATACGCCGATTTCGCCATGTGGCAGCAGCAGTGGTTGAGCGGCGCGGAACTGGATAGACAGCTCGATTATTGGCGAACACAGTTGGCCGATGCACCGCTCACACTGGCGTTACCAACTTCGCATCCTCGTCCTGCGGTGCTGTCCTCGCAAGGCGCACAGTTTTCCTTCATCCTGCCTGCCGAACCAGCGCGCCAGCTGGCGCGCAAGACGCACACCACGCTCTTCATGGTACTGGCGGCTGCCTATAAAGCGCTGCTGGCCCGTTACAGCGGGCAGCCGGATATCTGCATCGGCACGCCGGTGGCGAACCGCAACCGGCTGGAAACGGAAGGATTAATCGGCTTCTTTGTGAATACGCTGGTGCTGCGTTCAAGCGTGGCATTCAACGGTACATTCAATGCGCTGCTACAGCAGGTGCGCGCTACGGCGCTGGGCGCTTATGCACATCAGGATCTACCGTTTGAACAACTGGTGGAAGCGTTGCAGCCCGAGCGTCAGCCAGGTCATACGCCGTTGTTCCAAACCATGCTGACACTGCAGAACGCCACCTTCACGACCCTGGAACTGCCTGGACTCTCGGTATCGAGCGTAGACGCAGACAACGCCACGGCAAAATTTGACCTCAGCCTGAATGTGGACGAATCCAATGCTGGCTTGCGCGCGACGTTCGAATACCGTACATCGTTATTCGATATCACCGCTATCGAGGCCATGGGGCGTCACTTCGCCAAATTGCTGACGGCTGCCTGCGCCGACCCCGCACAGCGCATTAGCGACCTGCGCATGCTGGCAGATGATGAGATGCACCGCATGCTGGCGAGCTGGAATGACAATGTGCTACCTCATGTGGAGCCACAACTGGCGCATCGGCTGTTCGAACAGTGGGCGGCGTCCTCGCCGCAGCAGGCAGCCATTATCTTCGACGGCACTAACATCAGCTATGACGATCTGAATGCGCGCGCCGAGCGTATGGCCGGCCACCTCCGTGCGGCTGGTATCGGGCCGGATGTCCTGGTGGGCATCTGCGCCGAGCGCACGCCGGATATGGTGGTGGCCATACTGGCTGTATTCAAAGCAGGTGGCGGCTATCTGCCGCTGGACCCTGCGTATCCTGCCGAGCGCCTGGCCTTCATGCTGGAGGACGCTGAACCTGCTGTCGTACTGGCGCATCACGCACTGGCCGCCACCTTGCCCGTGACCGCGACGCCGCTGCTGATGATCGAAGACACTTTGGCCATCGACGCAGCGCAGCCAGGCACCGGCAAGCCGACGCACGTGTCGCCCGCGAACCTGGCTTACGTCATCTACACCTCGGGTTCCACCGGCAAGCCCAAAGGCGTACTGCTGCACCATGGAGGCTTGTGCGATGTGCTGCGCGCGCAGGCGCCGCTGCTGGGCGTCGAGCCAGGCCGCCGTGTGCTGCAAGCCGCCTCCTTCAATTTCGATGCCTCGGTGTGGGAAGTCTTTGCCGCGCTCGCGACTGGCGGCACGCTGTGCATGGCGCCGCGCGAGCAATTGCTGCCGGGACGACTGGAACACACACTGACCGCACTGCGGCCGGATCTCGCCTTCCTCACGCCGGCGGTAGCAGCGGCGTTGCCAGCGGATTTGCCTGCGCTGCCGGCGACGCTGCTGATTGGTGGCGACACCTGTCCGGCCGCGCTAACCGCGCAGTGGGCCGCAGGACGCCGCTTCATCAACGTCTACGGCCCCACGGAAACCACGGTCTACGCCGTCATGCATTTGTGCGCGCCGGACAGCCATCGTTCGCCGCCCATCGGCAAACCGATGCCGAACACGCAGTGTTATATCCTTGACGAAGCGCTCAATCCGGTGCCGGTCGGTGTGACTGGCGAACTGTACATCGGCGGTCCGGGACTGGCGCGTGGCTATCTGCACCGGCCCGGCCTCACGGCAGAACGTTTTATTCCGAATCCGTTTGGCCCACCCAACAGCCGGCTATACAAGAGCGGCGACCTGGCGCGCTATCTGCCGGATGGCGCCATCGAACATCGCGGCCGCAGTGATGGCCAGATCAAGCTGCGCGGACAGCGCATTGAACTGGGCGAAATCGAAGCGGTGCTGGCAGCCATCGATGGCGTAACTGAAGCACTGATCATGTTGCGCGAGGACGAGCCGGGCGAGCATCGTCTGGTGGCTTATGTGGGCGGCAAGCTGGCGCCTGACGCCATCGGGTTACGCACCGCACTGCATCAAACCCTGCCAGACCACATGGTACCAGCCCATTTCGTCCTGCTGGAGGCGCTGCCACTGAACCACAACGGCAAGGTGGACCGGCGCGCGTTACCGGCGCCGCAAGCCGGTGATGCAGCGGCTTACACACCACCGGCCACAACGACCGAGGAGATTTTGGCTGCCATCTGGGCAGGATTGCTGAAGCAGGACAAGGTTGGCGTGCACGATAATTTCTTCGCTCTTGGAGGACATTCGCTGCTGGTGACGCAGCTGGTATCCAAGATCCGCACCGCGTTCGGTATTGAACTCCCGGTTCGCGCGCCATTCGAGGCGCCGACGCTTGCTGCCCTGGCGCGCCGCATCGACGCGGAGCATGGACACGATCTGCTGCCGGCTATTCTGGCCACGCCGCGTGATGACACGCTGCCGCTCTCGTTTGCCCAGCAACGGCTGTGGTTCCTGGACCAGTACGAGCCCGGCGCCGCCGTCTACAACATGCCTGCGGCCCTGCGCCTGCGCGGTAATCTGGATGCGACGTCCTTGCAGAACGCCCTGAACGAAATCGTGCAACGCCACGAATGTCTGCGCACCCACTACGTCCAGCAAGAAGGCATGCCACAGCAGGTCATTGTATCCAGACTGTCGCTTGCTTTGCCTGTTACCGATTTACGCGCCCTGCCGCACGGTGAACGTGAAGCCAGGGCTGAGTGGCTTATCGAAGCAGAAGCGCAGGCGCCATTTGACCTTTCGGCTGGCCCCATGATCCGCGCATCGCTGTTGCGTCTTGCGGACGATGAGCATGTCCTGCTTTGCACCATGCATCACATCGTATCGGATGGCTGGTCGTCCGGAATATTTGTAAGAGAGCTGGCGGCGCTGTACACCGCGTTCTCGCAAGGAGCACCATCGCCGCTGGCGGCATTGACAATACAATACGCGGACTTCGCTGCCTGGCAGCGTCGCTGGCTGAGCGGAGAGGTGCTGCAACGCCAGTTGGGTTTCTGGCGGCAGCGCCTGCAGGGAGCACTGGCGTTGTTGGCATTGCCGACTGACCGCCCACGTCCGCCCGTTCAGAGTTATCGCGGCGCGTCGTATGACTTCAGCATTCCAGCCTCGCACGTGGCGCCGTTGGCGGCTTTGACGCGTGGCGAAGGTGCTACGCTCTTCATGGGACTTGCCGCAGCGTTCAATCTACTGCTTTCGCGTTACTCCGGGCAGGACGATATCTGCGTCGGTACGCCGATCGCCAACCGCAAGCACGCAGAACTGGAAAACCTGATTGGCTTCTTCGCCAATACGCTGGTGCTGAGAACACAAATCGAGAACGGCGCCAGTTTCCGCACGCTGCTGCAACAGGTAAAAGGCAATTTGCTGGATGCGTACGCCCACCAGGATGTGCCATTCGAACAAGTGGTGGAAGCGGTGGCGCCATCACGCAGCCTTGCGTACTCGCCGCTGTTCCAGACGATGCTGATTTTGCAGAATGCGCCGGGCGATGCGCTGCAGCTGCCTGGCCTGACGCTTGAACAGATGGATGCGGAAGTCGGCACTTCAAAGTTTGACTTCCGTCTCTCGCTATGGGAAGAACAGGACGGTAGCCTGCACGGATCGTTTGAGTACAACACGGACTTGTTCGAACGTTCGACCATGGCGCGCATGAGCAGCCATTTCGCGCAGTTGCTGCAAGCGGCAGGCACGCAGCCGGACAATGCGCTGGATGCACTGCCGCTGCTGAGCGTCGAGGAAAAAACACGACTGCTTCAAATATGGGACGCCATTCAACCTGGCTTCACCAGCAAGACCGATGCGGAACTGGCGCTGCCCCTGCCTACGCACCATGTACTAGATTTGTTCGAGGCGGCCGCGCTGGCGGTGCCTGACAAAACAGCGATCGAGTGGCGTTCCGATCGTGTCAGCTATCGTCAGCTTGATGCCGACAGCAACCGGCTCGCCGGGCATCTGCTGGCCGGCGGTATGCATCACGGCGCGGTGGCCGCGATCATGCTGCACAATCCGGTGTCGCAGATCATTGCTACTATCGCCATCCTGAAAGCTGGCGGTGTGTTCACGTCGCTGAACCTGCGTTATCCGGTGCAGCGTGTACGAGAGATGCTGGAACTGGTCAGGCCTGACTGGATTATCACCGACCAGGATAGTGCGGTACAGGCAGCGCAGGCTGCAACTGGGCTGGAATGGCCGCATCGGCGCGTGCTACTGGATGGCCCGCTTGATGGCGACGACAGATACGTCCGGGTCGCGGTTGGTCCTGACGCCCCGTGCCATATTTTCTATACGTCCGGCTCCACAGGAAAACCCAAGCCGGTACTGGGACGGACCAGTGGCCTGGCGCACTTCATCCAATGGGAGATCGATACCGCATCCATAGGCCAGGACGTGCGGGCCAGTCAGCTGACCAATCCATCTTTCCATGTCTACTTGCGCGACATCTTCCCGGCCCTGTGCTGTGGCGGCACAGTATGCATTCCACCTTCGGATGAAGTGTTTGAAAGCGCTGCGCTGGCCAACTGGCTGGAAGCAAGCGAGATCACGCTGCTGCATTGCGTGCCATCTTCATTCCGTCTGCTGCTGGGTGCCAATCTGTGTTCCGCCAGGTTGCGCGAGTTGCGTACCGTGGTAGTAGGCGGCGGTGCATTGCTGCCACCGGACGTGAACCGTTGGAATAGCGTCTATGGGGGTACGAAAGAGCTGATAGGCGTGTACGGACAAACCGAAACCAGCCTGGCGAAATTCTTCTACCGCGTCCCGCCAACCCTGGTCACGGCTGGCTATCTGCCCATGGGCCGGCCGCTGCCTGGTGCACAAGCCATACTCTTGAACGCCAATCTGGAACCATGCGCGCCTGGCGAGACAGGAGAGCTTTACGTCCGCACGCCTTACCGCAGTCTGGGCTACTATCGCCAGCGGGAGCTTACGCAAGCCGCCTTTGTCTCCAATCCACACAGCAAAGGTGAGCAGGACGTCTTGTACAAGACAGGTGACCTGGCCATGCTGCTGGCCGACGGCACTTTCCGTTACATGGGGCGGCGTGACTTCCAGGTGAAGGTGCGCGGCATGCGTGTCGAAACCGGCGAAGTGGAAAGCGCCCTCGGTGATTTACGCGACGTGGCGCAGGCCGTGGTGCTGGCGCATGATGCGGGCGAGGGCGAGAAATCACTGACCGGTTACGTGATCGCGCAGCCTGACCGCGCCGATGCCGGTCTGCCTGCACGTATCCGTGCCCAGTTGCTGGATGCGCTGCCGGATTACATGGTGCCGTCGCATATCATGGTGCTGGAACGGTTCCCGCTCACGCCCAACGGAAAGATCGACCGTGCCGCCTTTCCTCGTCCGGAAGCCGGGCAGGGTGCGGCGCCATACGTGGCGCCGCGTACGCCAGCGGAGGCCCGGCTGTGCGAAATATGGACTGAGATACTGGGACTGGCAAGCGTCGGCGTCCACGATGACTTCTTCCTGCTTGGCGGTCATTCACTGCTTGCTACCCAGGCAGTCGCGCGTGTCAATGTCGCCTTTGGTATTCGAATGCCGGTGCGGTCGTTATTCGAAGCGCCCACGATTGCCGCTTTGGCGTTGTGCATCGAACAGGCGGCGCGCGACGATGACGCCGCGCCCGTCATCAGGCCCCGCTTGCAGACCGCCACTGCGCCGCTGTCGTTCGCGCAGCGGCGCCTGTGGTTCCTTGACCAGCTTGAGCCAGGAAGCCCGCTCTATAACCTGCCGTCTGCGCTGCGCCTGAGTGGTACGCTGGATGCCGCCGCATTGGAACAGGCACTGAACCAGCTCGTGGTCCGCCATGCCGTATTGCGTACGCGCTTCGCATCACAGGACGGCGAACCTGTCCAGCTTATCGTGCCTGACCTGGCGCTGTCCCTGCCGCTGACCGACCTTTCTGCCTTGCCGCATGGTGAGCGTGTGGCGCGCGCGGATTGGCACATCCAGGAAGAGATGCGCGCACCATTCGATCTGGCTGTGGGGCCACCCATCCGCGCCCAGTTGCTGCGGCTGGAGCCGCAAGCGCATGTGCTGCTGCTGACGGTACATCACATCGCAACGGACGGCTGGTCCAACAACCTGTTGGCCAGGGAGCTGGCCGACTGCTATCGCGCCGTCATCACTGGTGAAACCGTGAAGCTGCCCGTGTTACCGTTCCAGTACGCGGACTACGCCAGCTGGCAGCACGATCATTTGCAGGGTGATGTCCTCGCGCGCCAGCTTGATTACTGGACGGCGCAGCTGGCTGGCGCCCCGGCGATGCTTGAGCTGCCGACCGACCGTCCACGCCCGCAGGCACAGACGCACGAAGGCGCCATGTACCGCTTCACTCTGCCGGTCGCACGCCTGCGTGTCGTTGCGGGGAGCGAGCGGACTACATTGTTTATGGCCTTGACCGCCGTTTTCAGCATGCTGCTGGCCCGCTACAGTGGTCAGGACGATATTTGCATCGGCACCCCCGTGGCGAATCGCAGCCAGGCTGAAACGGAAAACCTGGTCGGCTTCTTCGCCAACACGCTGGTGCTGCGCACGCGTCTTGATTCGGACACTGATTTCAATGCCTTGCTGCGCCAGGTACGCACTACGGCGCTGGATGCCTTTGCCCACCAGGAGCTGCCATTCGAAAAGCTGGTGGAGGCATTGCAGCCCGAGCGCAGCATGGACCGCAGTCCCTTGTTCCAGGCCATGCTGGTACTGCAAAACACGCCCGGTGCTGCCTTTGCGCTACCGGGGCTGGAATGGCAGGCCATCGATTCCGATAGCCGTACGGCGAAATTCGATATTACGCTCGCGGTGGCAGGCGACGGAGATGTGCTGGAGGCAGGCCTGGAGTACAACACGGCCTTGTTCGATCACGACACCATTGCACGCATGGCAGGCCATCTGTTGCGGTTGATCGATGCTGCCTGCGCTGATCCCGCATTACCGCTGGCCGAGTTGTCCATGTTGGCGCCGGAGGAACGGCAGCAGATTCTATATGGCTTTAACCCCGGGCATTCGTCGCCGGCAGGCACCATCCAGTCCATGTTCGAAGCGGCTGCCGGGCGTACGCCCGATGCCATCGCCGTCGAATATGAGGATCAGATACTCAGCTATGCCGAACTCGATGCATGCACCAATCGGCTGGCACGTGCGCTGCTTGAGATGGGTGTGCGTACCGACGCCAGGGTCGGCGTGTGCCTCGAACGTTCGCCCGCCATGGTCATTGCATTGCTGGCCGTGCTGAAAGCAGGTGCGGCTTATGTGCCGCTCGATCCCGGCTATCCGCGCGACCGCCTGTCCGCCATGCTGGAGGATGCTGCGCCAACACTGGTGCTGACGCAGACCTCACTGATCGATCGCCTGCCCGCCATCAGTACCGTCAGTATGGAGGCGTTGGAACAGCGGGCGAAGGAGCAGGCGGCGGACAGTTTGAACCTGTACATCCCGCCAGACAGTCTGGCCTATGTGCTGTTCACCTCTGGCTCCACCGGCCGGCCAAAAGGAGTGGCCATGCCGTCGGCCGCGCTGGCCAACTTGCTGGCCTGGCAGCTGGAACAGCGGCGCAGCACGCAGAGCATGCGTGTCTTCCAGTTTGCATCGCTGAACTTCGATGTCTCATTCCAGGAGATATTCTCGGCGTTGTGTGCGGGCGATACCCTGGTTCTGTGCAGTGAAGCGCGGCGCGCCGATCTTGACGGATTGCGAAGCTACATCGCCGAACGCCGCTGCGGCAGGGTATTCCTGCCAAACGCCGTGCTACAGCACTTCGCGGGAGGACCCGACATGGCGCCGTGGCCAGAGCCGTGCGATATCGTGACCGCAGGCGAGCAGCTGGCCATCACCGATGCACTGGCCAAGCTGGTACGGACCACTGGTGCGGCGATGGTGTACAACCAATACGGACCCACTGAAACGCACGTCGCGACCCAGTCCAGCCTGGAAGTGAAGCGTATCGCCGACTGGCCTGCGTTGCCACCAATCGGACGTCCCATCGCAGGTATGTGCTGTCACATCCTTGACCGGGCGCTGAATCCGGTGCCGGTTGGCGTGGTGGGAGAGTTGTATATCGCAGGTGCGGGGCTGGCACGCGGTTATATCGGGCGTCCCGGCCTGACGGCGGAGCGTTTCGTGCCTAATCCTTATGGCGCTCCCGGTACTCGCATGTACCGCAGTGGCGACCTTGCACGCTACCGTGACGATGGCGAAATCGAATTCCTGGGCCGCGCGGACCAGCAGGTCAAGCTGCGTGGCTTCCGTATCGAATTGGGCGAGGTGGAAGCTGCACTGTCGTCCTGCGCTCCTGGTTGCGAAGTCGTGGCCGTGGTGCGGGAAGATCAACCCGGCGATCGGCGACTGGTTGCCTATGTCGCGGGGACGAATCCGCCTGACGCCGATGAGCTGCGCTCAGCACTGCGATCACGGCTGCCGGACTACATGCTGCCGTCTCACATCGTGCCGCTCGCAAGCTTGCCGCTGACACCAAATGGCAAGGTGGACCGGCGTGCCTTGCCACTTCCCGAGGTGAGTGTGGGCGAGGGGCGTTACGAGGCGCCAGAGGGACCGCTTGAAGAAGCGCTGGCTGGTATCTGGTGTGCCGTGCTCAATGCTGGGCAGGTCGGACGGCATGACAACTTCTTCTCGCTTGGCGGTCACTCGCTGCTGGCCATGCGCCTGATCGCGCGCATTCGTGAAGAATTCGACGTCGATCTGCCGCCGCGTACCTTGTTTGACGGTCCCACAGTTGCGGCGCAGGCCGAAGCTGTCGAGGCGCTGATTCTGCAAAAAATAGAAGGCATGACGGACGAGCAGGCCCGTTCCATCGCAAACGATTTGAGTGAGTAGAAAAAGATGAGCGACGATTCCAAACTCTCCGCGTCCAAACAGGCTTTGCTGGCCAAGTGGCTGCAGGGTAAAGTCAAGACCCAATCCAGCATTCCGCGCCGTCCCGCTGATGCGCAGGCCGCGCTGTCGTTTGCCCAGCAACGCCTGTGGTTCCTGGATCAATATGAGCCAGGCAGTCCGTTCTACAACATGCCGATGGCCTTGCGCCTTACCGGGACTCTCGCTACGGACGCATTGGATCGCACGCTGAATGAGCTGGTGCGCCGTCATGCCACCTTGCGCACGGTCTTTGCGCTGGAAGGCGATATGCCGGTGCAGCGGGATACCGGCATGACAGAACTCACTGTGCCGCTGCACGATCTGACCCGTCTGGCCGTCGCGCAGCGCGAAACCAAGGCGCAGGAATTGGCGCAGGCAGAAGCGCTCGCGCCATTTGATCTGGGTACGGGGCCATTGATCCGCGCCACCTTGTTACGCCTGGACGATCAACAGCATATTTTGCTGTTTACGCTGCACCACATCGTGGCCGACGGCTGGTCGCTCGGCGTACTGGTGGATGAAGTGGCTGCACTCTACGGCGCGTTCGTGCAGGGACAGGCATCGACACTGCCCGAGCTGCCCATCCAATACACCGACTTCGCCCACTGGCAGCGAGCCTCGCTGGACGGCGCTGCCCTGCAAAAACAGGTTGATTACTGGAAGGCGCAGCTGGAGGAGGCAACGCCATTACTGACACTCCCCACGGATCATGCACGGCCGGCCCGCCAGTCACACCGTGGGGCGGTGCTGCACTTCACCGTGGACGGCGTCACTGGCCAGGCGTTGCAGGCCCTGGTGCAGCCGGGTGGCAGCACCTTGTTTATGGCGTTGCTTGCCGCTTTCAACGTCCTGCTGGCGCGTTATTCGGGCCAGACCGATATCTGCATCGGCACACCTGTAGCAAACCGCTCACGTCCCGAACTGGAAAAGTTGATCGGCTTCTTCGCCAACACGCTGGTACTACGCACGCAGGTAAATGAGTACGCAAGTTTCAATGAGCTGCTGGCCGATACGCGCCGTACGGCACTCGATGCCTTTGCCCACCAGGATGTACCGTTCGAGCAGTTGGTGGAAGTGCTGAAGCCAGAGCGCAACGCGGGCCATAGTCCGCTATTCCAGGTGATGCTCGCCCTGCAGAATACACCGGCCGGCACGCTGGAACTGCCCGGCTTACAATTGGAACCTGTACTGACCGAACGCGTTACCGCGAAGTTCGACCTGATGCTCAACGTAGCGGAGGAAGCGGATGGATCGCTGGCCTGCGCGCTGGAATACAGCACCGACCTGTTTCAGGCATCGACGATACAGCGTATGGCATGCCACTTTGCCCGGTTGCTCGACGCGATCGTTGCCGCGCCTTCAGCGCCGATTCATACGCTCGTCATGCTGGACACAACAGAGCAGTTGGCACAACTGGAACAAGGCGGGCCAACTGCTGCGCCCCTCGCCGTCGAGCCGGTACACCGCATGTTTGAAGCGCAGGCACTGCGTACGCCAGACCGTATCGCACTGGAATTCGGACCGCTCACGCTCAGCTATGCACAATTGAATCGCCGGTCTGACATCCTGTCGCAGCGACTGTGTTCCCAGGGCGTCGGGCCGGACGTATGCGTCGGTGTCTGTGCCAGCCGCTCGCCGGAGATGGTGATTGGCGTGCTGGCCATCCTGAAAGCTGGTGGCGCCTATGTGGCGCTGGACCCGAACTATCCGCAAGAGCGCCTGGGCTATATGCTGTCCGACGCGGCGCCGCGCCTGGTGCTCACGCAGCGTGCGCTGCTGGAACGCTTGCCCGCCACGCCTTACCTGCTGCTGGACGATGCGGCGGAAGATAGCGAGGCGGCAGCGATCAGCATTGCCACCGGCCCGGACATGGCCAACCTGGCTTATGTTATCTACACCTCCGGCTCCACGGGCCGGCCCAAAGGCGTGGGTTTGAGCCATGCCGCGCTGGCCAATCTCATCGCATGGCAGTTGGCCGAACACCCAGGTACTGGCGGCCGAGTGCTTCAATTCGCCTCGCTTAATTTCGACGTCTCGTTCCAGGAGATATTCTCTACGCTATGCGGAGGAGACACGCTGGTACTGCTCGACGAAGCGCAGCGCCAAGACATGGAACATCTTCAGCATCTGGTGCTGAACGGCGACTTTAGCCGCGTATTCCTGCCCAATGCCGTACTCCAGCAGTTTGCCAGCCTGCCCCTGCCGGATGCCGGAAAAGCCCATTGCGACATCATTACAGCTGGCGAGCAGTTGCTGGCCGGTCCAGCAGTCAAGGCACTGGTGCGCGTGGTTGGTGGTAACCTGTTCAACCAATACGGCCCGTCCGAAACCCACGTCGCCACACAGTTCCGCCTCGACGCGCGTGCCATGGACGACTGGCCCACGCATCCACCGATAGGCCGCGCGATTGCCAATACCCGGATTTATATACTGGATGCCTATTTCAACCCGGTCACTCCCGGCGCCGTGGGCGAGCTGTATATCGCCGGGATGTGTCTGGGGCGCGCTTACATCAATCAGCCCGCGCTGACTGCGGCAGCCTTCCTGCCTGATCCTTACGGCGCGCAGCCTGGGGAACGCATGTATCGCACCGGGGATCTGGCTCGTCGCCGGGCCGACGGAAATGTCGAATACCTGGGACGTATTGACGGGCAGGTCAAGATACGCGGCATGCGCGTGGAATTGGGAGAAATCGAAGCCGCGCTGCGTGCACTGCCTGGTGTGCGGGAAGCCAGCGCGCAGGTGCGTGAAGATACTCCTGGCGACAAGCGTCTGGTGGCTTACGTGGCGATGGACGCGGATGCGTTCCGGCCGCAAGACATGCGTGCCGCACTGTCGGGCGGCCTGCCGGAGCACATGCTGCCAGCGCATATTGTCAGACTCTCTCAACTGCCGTTGACCCGCAACGGCAAGGTGGATCGCCGTGCTTTGCCAGCGCCCGAGGGCAGCAGGGGAGAAGACGACTATGAAACGCCTGCAGGCCCGCTGGAAAGCACCGTCGCCGCTGTTTGGACAGATGTGCTCAAGCTGGATAAGGTAGGGCGCAATGATAATTTCTTCCATCTGGGCGGCCATTCGTTGCTGGCGACGCTCGTCATGACACGCTTACGCCGCGCACTGCGTCGCGACATTGCGCTGCGTACCTTGTTCGAAGCACCCACCGTACGTTTGCTGGCTGCCAGCATCGCCCAACAGCCCGATAGTGAAGATAGCCATATCCCGGTTGCATCAAGGGACGCGGCCTTGCCTTTGTCCTTTGCCCAACAGCGTCTGTGGTTCCTGGATCAGCTGGAGACATCGAGCGCTTTCTACAACATACCATTCGCGCTACGCGTTCATGGGCGGCTCGACACGGCGGCGTTGCAGCGCACACTAAGCCATGTCCTGGAGCGCCATGAAGTGTTGCGCACCCGTTTTGTAACTGAAGCCGGTACGCCCGTGCAGCGCATTTCGACGGTAGCCGAACTGGCGCTTCCAGTTGTCAGTCTGGTGCACTTTCCGCACGCCGAACGCGAGGCGCAAGTCACGTGGCGCGCGCAGGTCGAAGCGCAAACGCCGTTTGATCTGAAGCAGGCGCCATTGCTGCGCGCAGGTCTTCTGCAACTGGCCGAAGACGAACATATCCTGCTGCTCACCATGCACCATATCGCCTCAGATGGATGGTCGGTTGGCGTGTTGGTGCGCGAAGTCGCCGCGTTGTATAGCGCCTTCGCTCAAGGCCATGCAGTGCCGTTGGCTCCATTGGCGCGTCAATATGCAGACTACGCCTGCTGGCAACGCGAGCGTCTCGCTGGCGACCGTATGCAGCGACAACTGAACTACTGGCTGAAACAACTGGCCGATGCGCCAACTGTGCTCACGCTGCCGACGGATCGTCCACGCCCTGCGGTACAGACCTACGCCGGTGCGTCGCATGTGTTCACCGTTGACAGCAGTGTGACGTCGGTTCTAAGGGACATTGGTGCGCGCCAGGGCGCCACGCTGTTCATGACGCTGGCGACGGCCTATCACATCCTGTTGGCGCGTTATGCCGGGCAAAGCGATATCTGTACCGGTTCACCCGTAGCTGGCCGTGAGCACGCAGAATTGAGCGACTTGATCGGGTTCTTCGTCAATACCGTAGTGCTGCGATCCCGTCTCGACTTGCATCTGCCTTTTGCGGCTTTGCTTGAGCAAATGCGTCAGGTAGCGCTAGACGCTTTCGCCAATCAGGATGTCCCGTTTGAACAGTTGGTTGAACGCCTTGCGCCCGAGCGTGACGCCAGCCATGCGCCGCTGTTCCAGGCCATGTTCGTGCTGCAGAACGCTCCAATCGGTGAGCTGGAATTGCCAGGACTACGCTTGTCTCCCGTCACCACCGGAACAGTCAGCGCCAAGTTCGACCTCACGCTGAGCGTGAGCGAGGACGAAGGAGGACTATGGTGCGCGCTTGAATACAACACGGACCTGTTCGAAGCATCCACTATCGAAAAAATGGCAGGTCACTATGCCTGCCTTCTGCAAGCGCTGATCGAGGCGCCAGACATGCCGATTGGCGACCTGCCGCTGATGGACGACATCGAGCGAGCGCACACGCTGCGCATTCCCTCCGCCAGCTACATTGAATCACTCTGCCTGCACCAGCTGTTCGAGCAGCAGGCTGCAAGGTGCCCGGACGCCATCGCGCTGGTGTGCGAAGACCAGCGTCTGAGCTACGCTGAACTGAATGCCTGCGCCAACCGCGCGGCGCACCAGTTGCGCGCCATGGGCGTCAGACCAGACGTATTGGTAGGGCTCTCTGTGGAGCGCAAACCGGAGATGATCGTCGGTCTGCTGGCGATCCTGAAAGCGGGCGGCGCCTATGTTCCGCTCGACCCATCATATCCAGAAGACCGCATCGCCTACATGCTTGCCGATGCCAAGCCGGCCGTTGTGCTGGCGCAGCCGCATACGGCGCCTGCATGTGACGCACCAGTCCTGCGCTTTGACGATGCGGCGCTGGCCGCGCAGCCGGACAGCAACCTGGCCAATCTCACCACGCCATCGAATCTGGCGTATGTCATCTACACCTCCGGCTCGACCGGCCGACCCAAGGGAGCGCTGCTCCAGCATGGCAATGTAACGCGGCTGTTCAAAGCAACGGCGCAGTGGTTCGATTTCAGCGACAAAGATAGCTGGAGCCTGTTCCACTCGTATGCCTTCGATTTCTCGGTATGGGAGATCTGGGGCGCGCTACTATACGGCGGCAAGCTGGTGATGGTGCCGTATCTGGTATCGCGTGCGCCGGAGCAGTTCCACGCCTTGCTGGCAGCGGAGCAGGTGACGATCCTGAACCAGACCCCATCAGCATTCCAGCAACTGATGGAAGCCGACCGCCAACCCGGCGCGCCAGCCCTCAGCCTGCGCCAGGTGTTGTTTGGCGGCGAGGCGCTGAACCAGTCCGCGCTGGCGCCGTGGTTCGCCCGGCATGGCCGCACGCAGCCGCTGCTGGTGAATATGTACGGTATCACGGAAACCACGGTGCACGTCACCCATGTGCCGCTGCATGCGGAGATTGCCAGCGCATCGCCGATCGGCGTGCCGATTCCCGATCTGGGCGTGTACATTCTGGACAGCCGCCAGAATCCGGTGCCGGTAGGCGTGCCGGGCGAGTTGCACGTGTCTGGCGCTGGGCTGGCGCGTGGTTATCTGAACCGGCCGGATCTGACGGCGGAGCGCTTCGTGCCCGATCCGTTCAGCGCTCAGGCAGGATCACGCATGTATCGCTCGGGTGACCTGGCGCGTTGGCTGCCAGACGGTGGTATCGAATACCTGGGCCGTATCGACCACCAGATCAAGATACGCGGCTTCCGCATCGAGTTGGGCGAGATCGAGTCGGCACTGGCGGCGCTGGATGGCGTACGCGAAGCGCTGGTGCTGGCGCGCGAAGACAACCGGGGCGACAAGCGCCTGGTGGCATATGTGGTGTCCTCGCTGGACGAAGCGGCGTTGCGCGCAGGCCTGGGCAAGACCCTGCCCGAGTACATGGTGCCGTCGCACTTTGTATCGCTGGAGCGCTTCCCGCTGACCGCCAACGGTAAAGTGGACCGCAAGGCGCTGCCGGCGCCGGACCTGTCGCGCAGCCAGGCCGACTATGTCGCGCCATCGAGCGAGGTTGAAATCGCCGTAGCCGCAATCTGGGCCGAGGTGCTGATGGTGAAGCGTGTCGGCCTGCACGATAACTTCTTCTCGCTAGGCGGTCATTCGCTGCTGGCAGCCCAGCTGGTGGCGCGCGTGCGGGACGCATTTTCCTGCGAGCTGCCGTTACGCAGCCTGTTTGAGTCGCCAACAGTAGCTGGGATGGTACAACGCATGGCCGTCGCCAAGCCGGGAGCGCCGTCTGTCACCGCCATCACGGCCGTGGATCGCAACGGTGTATTGCCACTGTCCTTTGGTCAGAAACGGTTCTGGTTCCTGGACCAATACCAGCCGGGCAGCGCGGCATACAGCGCCCCGATTGCGTTGTCGCTGAAAGGAATAGTGGATCCAGATATTCTGCAGCGTACCTTCAACCATCTGGTGGCCCGGCACGAGCCTTTGCGTACCGTGTTCACTGCGGAAGACGGAGAACCTCGGCAGCTGATATTGCCACCTTTTGCACCGGTGATCGATACGCGCGACCTGAGTGCGTTGGCCGACTTGGAACGCGATCATCAGATCGAGGACGCCATCCGCAATGAAGCCGTCACGCCGTTCAATCTGCGCCATGGACCGTTATTGCGCATAGCGCTGCTCAAACTGGATGAGCAGGAGCATGTGTTACTGCTAACGCTGCACCACATTCTGTACGATGGCTGGTCGATGGGCCTTCTGCTCGACGAGTTCACTACGCTGTATTGCGCCTTGCGCGAAGGTGCATCACCGGCCCTGGCGCCTTTGCCTATGCAGTATGCGGACTACACGCACTGGGAAAACGCTCAGTTGAGTGGACCTTCGCTGGATCGCCAACTTGATTTCTGGCGCGCGCAACTCGCTGATGCGCCAGCGCTGCTCGCGCTGCCGGTTGATCGCGCGCGTCCGTCTGTCATGACACATAACGGCGCCACGCTGCACACCGTGATATCCGCTGAAACCACCCATGGTTTGCTGCATCTTGGACAGTCCCGGCAGGCGACTTTGTTCATGGTACTGGCTGCGGCGTTCAATACGCTGATGCACCGTTATACCGGGCAGGATGATCTCTGCATTGGTGCATTGTCTGCCAACCGTCCTGCTGGCACGACCGGATTGATCGGGATTTTCGTCAATATCCTGGCCTTGCGCAGCCGTGCCAGCATCGATGAGCCATTCACCGCAGTCCTGCAACGCACCCGTGATTCCCTGCTGGCGGCCTACGAGAATCCGCTGCCGTTCGAACTGGTGTTGAGCCATATCGCTCCGCAGCGCGACGCCTCCAGCCTGCCGTATGCGCAGGTCGCGCTGAATTTCCACAATGAGCGCGATCCCAAGGTGGACGATGCAGCCTTTGCCCGCAGCCGGGCAAGCGGCCTGCATATCACTGGACTGCACGGTTCCAGCGCGACCCACGCCCACTTCGAGCTGAAGCTGGAAATGGGACTGGAAGGCGACGTCCTGCATATTGATTACGAATACAACACGGACCTGTTCGACGCGTCCACCATTGAAAGTATTGCCGGCCACTATGCCCGTCTGCTGCAAGCGCTGACCGAAGCTCCAGACATGCCAATTGGCGATCTGCCGCTGATGGACGATAGCGCTCGAGCGCGCACGCTGCGCGTTCCCTCCGCCAGCCCCACGGAATCACTCTGCCTGCATCAGCTGTTCGAGCAGCAGGCTGCAAGGTCCCCGGACGCCATCGCGCTGGTGTGCGAAGACCAGCGTCTGAGCTACGCTGAACTGAATGCCCGCGCCAACCGCGTGGCACACCAGTTGCGCGCCATGGGTGTCGGACCGGATGTGCTGGTGGGACTTTCTGTGGAGCGCAAACCGGAGATGATCGTCGGTCTGCTGGCGATCCTGAAAGCGGGCGGCGCCTATGTTCCGCTCGATCCATCATATCCAGAAGACCGTATCACCTACATGCTTGCCGATGCCAAACCGGCCGTTGTACTGGCGCAGCCGCATACGGCGCCAGCATGTGACGCACCAGTCCTATGCTTCGACGATGAAGCGCTGTCAGCGCAGCCGGACAGCAACCTGGCCAATCTCACCACGCCATCGAATCTGGCGTATGTCATCTACACCTCCGGCTCGACCGGCCGACCCAAGGGAGCGCTGCTCCAGCATGGGAATGTAACGCGGCTGTTCAAGGCAACGGCGCAGTGGTTTGACTTCACGGACAAGGATAGCTGGAGCCTGTTCCATTCGTATGCCTTCGATTTCTCGGTATGGGAGATCTGGGGTGCGTTGCTGTACGGCGGCAAGCTGGTGATGGTGCCGTATCTGGTATCGCGTGCGCCGGAGCAGTTCCACGCCTTGCTGGCAGCGGAGCAGGTGACGATCCTGAACCAGACGCCATCAGCATTCCAGCAACTGATGGAAGCCGACCGCCAGCCCGGTGCGCCAGCCCTGAGTCTACGCCAGGTGGTGTTTGGCGGCGAAGCGCTGAACCAGTCCGCGCTGGCGCCGTGGTTCGCCCGGCATGGCCGCACGCAGCCGCTGCTGGTGAATATGTACGGCATCACCGAAACCACGGTGCACGTCACCCATGTGCCGCTGCATGCGGAGATTGCCAGCGCATCGCCGATCGGCGTGCCGATTCCCGACCTGGGTGTGTACATTCTGGACAGCCGCCAGAATCCGGTGCCAGTCGGTGTGCCGGGAGAGTTGCACGTGTCTGGTGCAGGGCTGGCACGCGGTTATCTGAACCGGCCGGACCTGACGGCGGAGCGTTTCGTGCCCGATCCGTTCAGCGCTCAGGCAGGGGCGCGCATGTATCGCTCGGGCGACCTGGCGCGCTGGCTGCCGGATGGCGGCATCGAGTACCTGGGCCGTATCGATCACCAGATCAAGATACGCGGCTTCCGCATCGAGTTGGGCGAGATCGAGTCAGCACTGGCGGCGCTGGATGGCGTGCGCGAAGCGCTGGTGCTGGCGCGCGAAGACAACCGGGGCGACAAGCGCCTGGTGGCATATGTGGTGTCCTCGCTGGAGGAGTCGGCATTGCGCGCAGGCCTGGGCAAGACCCTGCCCGAGTACATGGTGCCGTCGCACTTTGTATCGCTGGAGCGCTTCCCGCTGACCGCCAACGGCAAAGTAGACCGCAAGGCGCTGCCGGCGCCGGACCTGTCGCGCAGCCAGGCGGACTATGTCGCGCCATCGAGCGAGGTTGAAATCGCCGTAGCCGCAATCTGGGCCGAAGTGCTGATGGTAGAGCGTGTCGGCCTGCACGATAACTTCTTTTCGCTAGGCGGTCACTCGCTGCTGGCGACACAGGTCATATCGCGCACTCGCACGCGCTTCAACGTGAATCTGCCACTGCGGTCGCTGTTCGAATCGCCGACGGTCGGCGCCATTGCCGCATTGATCGGCGAAACGGAACAGGACAGCGCCGCCGAGCATATCCCACAAGCGGACCGCAACCAGGCCTTGCCACTGTCCTATGCACAGCAGCGTTTGTGGGTGCTGGATCAGTTCACGGCCGGCACGGCCTCGTACAATGTGCCTTTCGTACTGACGCTGCGTGGTCGGCTCGACGTCGAGGCATTACAGCGCACTTTGGACGAAGTAGTCCGCCGTCATGAAGCACTGCGCACCACCTTCCACGCGGAAGATGGCATACCGGTGCAGCGTGTCACGGCTTCCGTGACGCTACCGCTGGTGCAGACCGATCTAAGTGATTTGCCACGTGCAGAACGTGAAGCCCATGCCGCATGGATGGCACAGGACATGGCACAGGCGCCGTTCGATCTGGCGACCGGACCGCTGATCCGTGCTTCCATCGTACGCATGGGTGAAAGCGAACACCGCTTCATGCTGACGATGCACCATATCGTCTCCGATGGTTGGTCAGTCGGCGTGCTTGTGAGCGAATTGGCTGCACTGTACAGCGCTTATGCACAAGGCTTGCCATCTCCACTTGCGCCGCTGTCTATCCAGTATGCCGACTTTGCGCAGTGGCAGCGCAACTGGCTGTCTGGCCCGGTGCTGGATGCGCAGCGCAGCTACTGGCGTGATTATCTGTCCGGTGCTCCAGCGATGCTGACGCTGCCGACTGACCGTCCACGGCCTCCGGTGCAGACATATCGCGGTGCGGTGCATTATTTCCATTTGCCCGCATCAGTGGCAACAGGCCTGCAGGTGCTTGGCCGCGAGACTGGCACAACGCTGTTCATGTCGCTGGCCGCAGCATTCAATATCGTGTTGTCGCGCTATAGCGGACAGGATGATATCTGCCTAGGGACTTCCATCGCCAACCGCAATCGCGCTGACATCGAGCCTTTGATCGGCTTCTTTGTCAACACACTGGTGCTGCGCACGCGGATTGACCGGTCGATGCGCTTCCGCACATTGCTGGAAGGGGTACGCGCCGATTCGCTGGCTGCCTACGCGCGCCAGGATTTGCCATTCGAGTATCTGGTAGATGACTTACATCTGGAGCGCCAACGCAGCCACTCGCCATTGTTCCAGGTGATGCTGGTGGTGCAGAACGCGCCACTGGGCGACCTGGAATTGGCCGGACTGGAACTGGAGCCTTTGCGCGCCGAAACCGCAAGCGCCAAATTCGACCTCACGCTGGGCGTAGGCGGCGAGGGCGACACGCTGTCGGCCAGCATGGAGTACAGCACGGATTTGTTTGATGAATCCACCATCGTCCGCATGGCGCAGCACTTTACCCGCCTGCTAGAGTCGATTGTGGCGGCCCCGGATGCACGCATCGGGGACCTGGATATGTTGACACCAGCCGAGCGTCAGCTCGTGCTGTACGGCTGGAACGACAGCGCGGCACTGCATACGCCCGGCTTGCCCATACACCGGCAGATCGAAGCCCAGGTGGCGCGCACACCCGAGCGTACGGCGGTCGTGTGCTGCGGCAGTCGCCTGAGCTATGCGCAGCTCAACGAGCGCGCCAATCGTCTGGCCCACCGGCTGCATAGCCACGGCGTGGCCCCCGACACATTAGTCGGTGTGTGCATGGAGCGTTCGCTGGAGATGGTGGTTGCAGTACTGGCGGTGCTCAAGGCCGGTGCTGCGTACGTGCCGCTGGACCCCGGCTATCCCGAACAGCGCCTGTCCTACATGCTGGACGATGCGCGTCCTGCGGTGCTGCTCACGCAAAGCCATCTTCCCATCGCGCGGCAAACGCACGCCGTGCCCGTCGCGTTCCTTGATCGGGAGGATGATGCAGCGTACCCGGATACCAATTTGCCGCTGCAGGCAGTCGCCCAGAACCTGGCGTACGTGATTTACACTTCCGGCTCAACGGGCAAGCCGAAAGGAACGGCGGTGCACCAGGGGGGCTTGCTCAATCTGGTGAACTGGTTTGTAAAGCAGTTCGGGATTGGTGCGGAGGACAAGATCCTGCTGTTCTCATCCTTCAGCTTCGATTTGACGCAGAAGAATTTGTATGCGGCCCTGATCTCAGGTGGCGAGCTGCATCTGCCCGCCGAAGGCTACGATCCGCAAAGCGCAGCGACGCTCATCCGCGAGCAAGGAATCACCTGTATCAACTGCGCGCCAAGCGCGTTCTACCCACTGCTGGCGCACGGGCCGCTACCTCTGCGTCATGTGTTCCTGGGCGGAGAGCCAATTCGCGCCGAGCTGTTGCTGGAATCGTTCAGCCATCGCACGAAAGTCCCGGCTATTCACAATACCTACGGCCCGACCGAAGCGTCCGATGTCGTGTCGTTCCACAGCTGGGACATGGCGCAAGGCAGTACGGTGATTCCGATTGGCCGTCCCATCGCCAATACCCAGCTCTACATCCTCGACCAGGATATGCAGCCAGTGCCGCCAGGCGCGGCGGGCGAACTGCATATCGGCGGCGATGGTGTGGGTCGCGGCTACCGCCAGCGCCCGGCGCTGACGGCCGAGAAGTTTGTACCCGATCCATTTGGCACTCGCGCAGGCGCACGCCTGTACAAGACTGGCGATCTGGCGCGCTTCCTGCCGGATGGCGCGATCGAATACCTGGGACGGATCGATCACCAGATCAAGCTGCGTGGCTTCCGTATTGAACTCGGGGAGATCGAGGCCGCGCTGGGCGCGATTGCCGGAATTGGCGAAATGCTGGTCATGCTACGCGAAGATACTCCCGGCGACAGGCGCCTGGTAGCCTATTTGTGCGGCCCAGCGGTACCTGATGCGCCAACGCTGCGCGCCGCGCTTCTGCGTAGCCTGCCGGACTACATGGTCCCGGCACACTTTGTCGTACTGGAGAAGATGCCTTTATCGCCGAACGGGAAAATCGAGCGGCGCGCGCTTCCGGTGCCGGATGCAGTCTCCTTCGTGCAGGAGTACGTCGCGCCCTCGACGCCCGTAGAGAAGACCATCGCCACGATATGGACCTCGGTATTGAAGGTTGACCGCATTGGCGTTCAGGATAACTTCTTCGAACTGGGTGGCCACTCGCTGATGGCAGTGCAGGTACTGAGCCGCATCACCCGCGAGACCGGCGTGACGCTGCCGATTGAAACCATCTTTGCGGCACAAACCGTGGCCTTGCTGGCGCGGGAGCTGGAGACACGGCGTCCGGCGCCACAAGACGGCGTGACAACGATAAGGATTTAAGCATGACCATGGACTTGAACGTTTTTCTGGACAGCCTGCGGGCACGTGGTATTTCCTTGCTGGCGCAAGGTGAAGAACTCGTGCTGGAAGGGCGCACTGACCTGCTCACCGCAGATCTGGTACAGACCATCCGCGCGTACAAGCCAGAGCTGGTGTCCATGCTGTCCCGCGATGTCAGCATCGTCGCGGACCGGACTTCCTGGGCGGCCCCTGACCGCTGCGCCATGTCGCTGGCGCAGCGGCGCTTGTGGTTTATGGATCAGCTCCAGCCTGGCAGTGCCTTTTACAATATTCATTCGGCGCTCAGGCTTGAGGGCCATCTTGACGTAGCGGCCATGCAGCGCACGCTGGACGAAGTACAGCGTCGCCACGAATCGCTGCGGACACGCTTTGTCGATGGAATGCAGCATATCGACGCAGCCTGTGGCCTGCCGCTGGAGTTCGTCGATTTGTCTGCACTGGTAGCAGACGAGCAGCAGGCGCGCATCGAACAGCTGGCGCAGCGCGAGGCGCAAACGCCGTTTGATCTCGCGACGGGTCCATTGATTCGTGTCAGGTTGCTGGGCTTAACGCCAGAGTCGCACGTGATGCTGCTGACCGTGCACCATATCGTGGCCGATGGCTGGTCCATGGGTGTGCTGCTGGGTGAAATCGCAAATCTGTATGCGGCGTATTCGACTGGCCAACCATCACCGCTGCCGCCATTGACGATGCAGTATGCTGACTATGCCCATTGGCAGCAAGCCTGGCTTGAGGACGGGCGGTTGCAGGGTCAGCTCGCATACTGGAAGGAGCAACTGGCAGGTGCGCCCGAGCTGCTGACACTTCCCACGGACCGGCCGCGCCCCAATGTACAAACGCAGCATGGATCGCTGCACCGCTTTACACTGCCCGCTGCCGGTATACAGGCGCTGGCACGACGCACGGGCAGCACCTTGTTCATGCTGATTGCTGCCGGATTCCAGCTGCTATTGTCACGTTATAGCGGGCAGCAGGACATCTGTATCGGAACGCCGGTTGCAGGAAGAGGGCGTCCGGAACTGGAGGATCTGATCGGATTTTTCGTCAACACGCTGGTGTTACGTACCCAGCTCGATCTGCAGGACAGCTTCGAGACGCTGCTTGGCCTCGTGCGCAAAAACACGCTGGAGGCTCTTGCGAATCAGGACGTGCCGTTTGAGCAGGTTGTAGAAGCGCTCCAACCGGCACGCCATACCAGTCACACGCCTTTATTCCAGGCCGCGCTGGCCTTGCAGAATACGCCGGCGAACGGCGCCGAACTTCCGGGACTGGCGCTATATCCCATCGTGGCTGACAGTGCCACGTCCAAATTCGACCTGACGCTGGGCATAGAGGACGAAGGACCGGCGCTGCGTGCCAGCTTTGAGTACAACACGGACTTGTTCGACGCTGCCACTATCGTCCGCATGGCGGCTCATCTGCAGCTGCTGCTGGCGGCAGTCGTTGACCGCCCTGATGCACCTGTGGCCGATCTGCCCTGGTTGACGGCGGAAGAGGCGACGCAGCTAGCCGGCTTCAATTCACCAGCGCATTCCTGGGACGGACCGCAAACGACACACACGCTGTTTGAGGCGCAGGTGACGCGCACGCCGCTGGCCCAGGCGCTGGCCTGGCGGGGCGGCGCAATGAGTTACGCGGAGCTGAATGCACGTGCCAATGCGCTTGCCTGGCGCTTGCGTGAAGCAGGCGTTGGGCCTGATATGCTGGTTGGTATCTGCTCCGAACGTGGACCGGACATGTTGGTCGCGGTGTTGGCCGTCCTCAAGGCGGGCGCCGGCTACCTGCCACTTGATCCTGCATATCCTGCTGAGCGTCTGGCATATATGCTGGAGGATGCACGTCCTCAATTGGTGCTGGTACAGCCTTCTTTGAGTGATCGTCTGCCCGCAGCTGTACGGATAATGGCGCTGTCTTCGCAAGGCGATCCAGTTGAAGAGCAGCCGAATCCAGAGAATCTGACATGCGCCGCCCATCTGGCTTACGTCATTTACACGTCAGGTTCCACCGGTCGCCCCAAAGGCGTGATGCTGCAGCATGGCGCGTTGTGTAATCTGGTGCACGGCCAGGCGCGCGCATTTGGAGCCCGGCCAGGCTTGCGCATGCTGCAATTCGCCTCGTTCAACTTTGACGCTTCGGCATCCGAGTTTTTCGTCGCATTGAGCACGGGCGCCACGCTGGTGCTGGCGGCGCGTAATGATTTGCTGCCGGACCGTCTTGAAAATACGCTGGCCGCGCTGCAGGTGGATGCCGCCACGCTGCCGCCAGCCTTGCTTGCATCGATGCCGGCCGGCGCGCTCATGCCATCGACCCTGGTAGTAGCCGGCGAGGCTTGTCCAGCGGCGCTGGCGGCGCAATGGCGCACCGGACGCCGTTTCATCAACGCGTACGGTCCGACCGAAGCCACGGTGTGCGCAACGCTGCACCAGTGCGGCGAGCATGAAGACGGCGCCCCGCCGATCGGACAGCCGCTGCCCAATGTGTATTGCCGCTTGCTGGATGCGGGTCTGAACCCGGTGCCTGTTGGCGTTACTGGCGAACTCTATATCGGTGGCGCCGGACTGGCGCGAGGCTACCTCAGACAACCGGCACTGACGGCGGAGCGCTTTATCCCCGACCCGTGGGGACAGTCCGGCGCGCGCCTGTACCGTAGTGGCGACCTGGCGCGCTATCGGCCGGATGGCAGCATCTGCTACCTTGGCCGCATCGATAGCCAGCTCAAACTGCGTGGCTTCCGTATCGAACCGGGCGAAATCGAGGCGGCACTGCGCGCAATTCCAGATGTGCGTGAAGCCGCCGTCGTCGCTGCCCGGCAGGAAACGGGCTTGCAGCTGATTGCGTATGTGGCTGGCGAGGCCGTGCCGGATGGAGAAACGCTGCGTGCCGCTTTGAAGCGTGTGCTGCCGGATTATATGGTCCCGGCGCAGTATGTAAGGCTCGCCACGCTGCCGCTGACGGTGAACGGCAAACTGGATCACAAGGCGCTACCGGCGCCAGAAACGGATACCGGCAGCTACGAAGCACCGTCAACGGAAGCTGAGCAGATACTCGTGGCCATCTGGCGCGATGTGCTGAAGGTGGAGCGCATCGGCCGTCATGACAACTTCTTTGCATTGGGCGGACATTCCCTGTTGGCGACACAGGTGATCAGTCAGCTGCGCGCGCGTCTGGGTACGGAATTGCCGCTGCGGGCCCTGTTTGAAGCCCCAACGGTTAGTGAGCTGGCTACCCGGCTGCCATCGGCAGAAGGACAAGGGCGGTCCCATATTCCCGCAGCACCGCCGGCGGCCAGCTATCCGCTCTCGTTCACGCAGGAGCGCCTGTGGTTCCTGCAGCAGCTGGAAGGACAGGGCGCTGCACTGAACATGCCGTTGGCCCTGCGCCTGCGCGGCAAGCTCAATGTCCCGGCATTGGCGGGCGCGTTTCTGAAGCTCCAGCAGCGCCATGCCATCTTGCGCGCACGTGTTGTGGCTGGGGTGGAGGGACCGACAATCGTGATCGATCCTGAACCGGCTGCCATGCTGCACTGCCAGTCAGTAAGCGCAGACCAAGTGGCGCAGCGCGCGCAGATGCATGCCACGCGCGTGTTCGACCTTGAGCGGGGGGCGCTGCTGGCCGCGGACTTGCTGGAAGTCGCAGAAGAAGAGCACATCCTGCTATTGAATCTGCATCACATCATCGCCGATGGCTGGTCGATGGGAATTCTGGCCGACGAGTGGATGCAGTTGTACCGCGCCGTAGAACTGGCGCCACTACCTTTGCAATACACGGACTACGCTGTGTGGCAGCGCGGCCAGCCTGCGCAGGAAGAATTGCTCAACTACTGGAAAACCAAACTGGCCGGCGCGCCGGAACTGCTCAATCTACCGCTGGACCGACCGCGTGAACCGGTGCAGCGCTTTGATGGCGCCAGCACGGCCTTGCAACTGGATGCCGGCTTGTCTACCCGTTTGCGGCAGCTGGCGCGTGCCGAAGATGCCAGCCTGTTCATGGTCTTGCTGTCCGGGTTCGGCTTGCTGATGGCGCGTTACAGCGGCGAGACGGACATCGTCATCGGTACACCGTCAGCCAATCGCAATCGGGAGGAACTGGAAAGACTCATCGGTGTTTTCCTGGGCAATCTGGTTTTGCGCGTCGATTTGTCCGGCCAGCCGAGTTTCCGCACGCTGCTGCGGCGCGTGCGCGCGACTGCCCTGGATGCCTATAGCCACGCCGACGTACCGTTCGAGCATATTGTCGATGCATTAAAGCTGCCCCGGGACCTGAGCCGGAATCCGCTGTTCCAGGTCTACTTCAATATGCTGAACCTGCCCTCGGGCGAAGGCCATTTCGATGGGCTTGAAGTATCAGGCCTCGATGGCGGCCATGACAGCGCCAAGTTTGACATGACAGTCTACGCGCAGGATACGGAGCATGGCGTCCACCTAAACCTGGTCTACAACAGCCGCCTGTTCGATGGGGCCCGCATGGAAGAGACATTGCGCCAGTACGCCCAGCTGCTGGAGCAGGCGTGTGCCGCACCGGATGATCTCGTGGAGATACATAGCCTGCTTACGCCAGCAGCGCGGCTGCTGCTGCCCGATCCGACACAGCCGCTGGATGGCGGTTGGGGTGGCCCGGTACACGAACTGTTTATGCGGCATGCCCGCAGCACACCGCTGGCAACCGCCGTGGTATCGCATGAGCGGCGTTGGACCTACGCCGAGCTGGATGAACAAAGTGAACGTATCGCCTGTTGGCTGCAGGAGCGCGATGTAGGTATTGGCGATATCGTTGCCATCTGTACCGCGCGCAATGCCACACTGGTGGCGGCCGTGATGGGTGTGCTCAAGGCTGGCGCCGCATTCATGATGCTCGATCCCGCTTATCCGCCAGGTCATTTGCAGGCCTGCCTGGAAGCAGCGCCGCCAAGCGCCTGGCTACAGGTGGCGGAGGGCGCGCTTGGCCCCGAGCGGGAAGCATTGGTAGCGCTCGTGCCGGTATATCTGGACCTGCGGGACATCGACAGTCATGCAGGCTTGCGCAATTGCGGCGCGCGATCGCGCCGGCACCAGGAGCTAACGCAGGACGATGTCGCGCTGATCGCGTTCACCTCCGGCTCCACCGGCAAGCCCAAAGCGGTACAGGGACGCCACGGTCCGCTCACACACTTCCTGCCATGGCTACAGGACACCTTTGATATCAGCGGGCGTGCCCGCTTTGCCATGCTGTCTGGCCTGGCGCACGATCCGCTGCAGCGTGATATCTTTACCACGTTGTGCATAGGCGCCACACTGCACATCCCGCACCCGGACTGCTTCATGCCGCATGCATTAGCCGAGTGGATGAAGGAAAGCCGCGCCAGCATTGCCCACCTGACGCCGGCCATGGCGCAGATTCTAGCAGAGGCGCCGGCGGGACTGGCCTTGCCGGACCTGGCCTATGTTTTCCTGGTGGGAGACGTGCTGACGCGCCGCGATGTCCAGCGTTTGCAGCAACTGGCGCCCAAAGTACGCATCATCAACTACTACGGCTCCACGGAGACGCAGCGTGCCGTGAGTTATTACGATGTCGGCCTGGAGTCGCCAGCTGAATCGCTGCGCGAGATTATTCCCCTGGGCCGTGGCGTACGCGATGTGCAGTTGCTGGTACTGAACGCGGCGGGCCAGCAGGCCGGTGTTGGCGAGCATGGCGAAGTGTATTTGCGCAGCCCGCATCTGGCAGCGGGTTACCGCGGCGATCCGGAGCTGACGGCGCAACGCTTCCTGCCGAATCCATTTTCACAGGCAGCGTCGGACCGCATGTACCGCACTGGCGATCTGGGACGGTATCTGCCGAACGGCATGGTGGAGTGTATGGGCCGTGTCGACACGCAGGTAAAGCTGCGCGGCTTCCGCATCGAGCTTGGGCATGTTGAATCCGTGCTGGGGCAGCATGAGCTGGTACGCGAGGCGATCGTGGTGATCCGCGCCGACGCCAGCGGCGAGAAGCAACTGGTGGCGTATGTCGTCGGAGAAGATGGCCTGCCCGATACCGCCGTTCTCCGCGCGTACTTAAGCGGCAAGCTCCCCGACTATATGCGGCCGACCCGTTACGTGGCGCTGGATGCACTGCCATTGACACCGAACGGCAAGGTCAATCGGGCAGCTTTGCCCGCACCCGATTCCGTACCGGACGACCAGCCTTACGTCGCGCCAGCGACTGCCACCGAGCAGCGTCTTGCCGTGCTCTGGAGCCGCCTGCTGCGGACGGAGCGCGTGGGCGCGCACGACAACTTCTTTACCCTCGGCGGCAACTCACTGCTTGCTGTCCGGCTGATTGCGGCCATCGGCAGTGAGCTGGGGCGCCGCTTGCCAGTGGCGCAGCTGTTCTCCACGCCGACCATTGCAGCGCTGGCCGCAGCCCTGGACGCCGATACCGTGACCGAGAGCCATGTGGTGCCGCTGCGTGCCGGCGGCGATACGCCGCTGTTCATGGTACACCCGGCGGATGGCAGCATTTTCTGCTACGCCGAACTGACAGCGGCGCTGGCGGCGGACTACACGGTATATGGCATACAGTCCGCATTCCATGCTGGCGTCAGTATTACGCCCTACACGCTGGATGCTGTGGCGGCGGCCTACGCACGCGATATTTGCGCCACCTGTGCCGGGCCCTATCGCCTGGCCGGATGGTCTCTCGGCGGTACGCTCGCCATGCGTATCGCTGCCCTGCTTGAGGAGCAGGGGCATCAGGTGGCCTGGGTCGCGCCGTTTGACACGGTATTTCGTGGCGATGTGGTGCGGCCTGGCTTCACGCTGGAGCAGTATCTTGACGATATGCTGGCCGATAGCGCTTATGCGCTGGAAGCGCGTGTGGGCGATGAACACGTGGCACTGTATCAGCGCATTCGCATGCTGGCAGGAGAAATCGGCATACCGCAGCTGGCCGCGTTGCTGTGTGAGGCGCCGGAACAGCTGGAGGTCCGGCTGTCCTTCGACCGTGCTTTGCAAGCGTTACTGGTGCAAAAGCACCGCGATATGAATGACAATATCCGCCTGGCCAACGGCTTCAAACCTGCCATGTTACAGGCGCCGGTATATAGCTTCTGGGCTGACGGAACGGTGGGCGAGGGCGCAGACGTTAAGGCATGGCACGCGTACACGCATGCTCGCGATCATAGTAAGGCCTTTACGCTGCCGGGACGGCATGGCGACTTTATTCTTGGCGCGAATGCGTCGGCAATTGCGGGCCATCTGAATGACCTGCTGGAAGGAAGGGCATGAATCTACTCACATATCTGTACCGGCAGTCACGCCGCTTGCTGGCGATCGCCACGGTCGCTGGTTCGATTGGTGGCGTGGCCGGGGCAGCGCTGGTGGCGGTCATCAGCAAAGGTGTGAGCGGGACGGAAAGCCCGGCAGCACTGGCCTGGAGTTTTTTCGGCCTGTGCCTGGTGACGCTGGTATGCAAGTCGATTTCGGAGATCGCTCTGCTGCGGTTGACGCAGGACGCCATCTTCCGGCTGCGTGTGGATTTGAGCCGAAAGCTGTTGGCAACACCCCTGACACGCCTGCAGGAGCTGGGCAAGCACGGTTTGCTGGCCATCCTCACCAAGGACATCGACACCTTCATCCAGGCATTCCAGTTTCTGCCACTGGCATTTGGTAACGTGGTTGTCATTGTTGCTTGTCTTGGCTATATGGCCTGGCTGTCCTGGCAGGTATTCCTGGTGTTTGCCGTGTGCCTGATAGTGTGCGTGACCGGCTACCACTACGCGGAGCGTGGGCCGCTGCGCCAACTGGTCCAGATGCGCGAGCATATGGATGCGCTGTATGGCCATTTCCGCAGCCTGGTGGAGGGCAGCAAGGAATTGCAGCTCAATCGCACCCGTGCGGAGCAGTTTGTCGGACGCGTGCTGGCGGGGAGTGCCGGCGGATTCCGCGACACCTTTGTCCGCGCCATGAGCACCTATACCTGGGTGGCCAATGCCGGCGCGATGATGTTCTACCTGGTGATCGGCATGCTGCTGTTCGTGCTGCCCCAATGGTTGCCGCAGCAGTCGGCAACGCTGACCGCCATCACGCTGACACTGCTCTATCTGATCAAGCCTGTGACCGAGATGGTGGGCGCATTGCCGCCCGTGCGGCAGGCTGCCGTCGCCCTCAACAAGATCATGCAGCTCAATGGCGAGCTGGATGCACGGCCAGCCGTGGCACTCGCCACCAACCCGTTCGGCGCGCAGGGTGGCTTGCAGCTGGAATTGCATGGCGTCTGCCATCGCTATCCGGGCCTGCAGGACGACAGTCATTTCATGCTTGGACCGCTGGATCTGAGCGTCACGCAAGGCGAGACCGTGTTCATCGTGGGTGGCAATGGCAGCGGCAAGACGACGCTGGCGATGCTGCTGCTTGGCTTGTATCAGCCGGAAGCCGGGACGGTAAGGCTGAATGGCGTCGCTGTCACGGAAGGCAACCTGGAACACTACCGCAGCCATTTCTCCGCAGTGTTTGCGGATTTCCACCTGTTCGACCAGTTGCTGGACTGCGACGGCACCGACATGCCGGCGCGCGCCATGCGCTACATCGAGCAGCTTCAGATGGGGCATAAGGTGCGGGTGGAGAACGGCAAATTCACGACCGTGAACCTGTCCACGGGCCAGCGCAAGCGCCTGGCGCTGGTGGCGTCGTATCTTGAGGACCGTCCCATTTATCTGTTTGACGAATGGGCGGCGGACCAGGACCCGGCGTTCAAGCGGGTGTTCTACACCGAGCTGCTGCCGGATCTGAAGGCGCGTGGCAAGACAGTGCTGGTGATTAGCCACGACGACGCGTATTTCGACTGTGCTGACCGTATCATCAAGCTGGCGGACGGCCACCTGAGTGAAATCAGCACACCGCAGCGTACATCGCTGCATGCTGTTTAAGGACTGGGCATGACGATCCATGAAACCCAGCGCTGGTTTATACGCCAGCCGGCGAGCACCAGGCCGCGCATGCGGCTGTACTGCTTTGCCTATGCCGGCGGCAGCGCCGCTGTCTACGGCGGATGGCAGCGTGAACTCGATCCCGCAATTGAGGTTGTGGCGATTGAATTGCCGGGCCGTGGCAGCCGCTTCAGCGAGAAGCCTGTGTCCAATTTTTTCTGGCTGGTGCAGGAACTGGCCTACGCTATTGCGGCGCAGGAGCGGCTGCCGTTTGCGTTCTTCGGCCACAGTCTGGGCGGGCTGCTGGCGTTCGAGGTGGCGCGTTACTGCAAGCTGCGCTTGCTGCCGCAACCATGTCAGCTGATGGTGTCTGGCAGTGCAGCGCCAGGTATGCGCAAGCCGGGCCGCAATCTGCATCTGCTGCCCGATGAGGACCTGATGACGGAACTGAAATCCTACAACGGCACGCCGGCTGCCGTACTGGAAAGCGCAGAACTGATGGCGATGCTGCTGCCCATGATACGGGCCGACTTTGGCCTGGTAGACAGCTACCGGTACCGTCTCGCACCGCTGCTGGATATGCCGCTGACCGTGCTGGCAGGGCGCGGCGATCCGCATGTCACGCAGGATCAGGCGTCAGCGTGGTCGACGGAAACCAGTGCCGACAGCCGCGTGATATGGCTGGAGGGCGACCACTTCTTCATCCACGGCGCCCGCGCCGCCGTGCTGGATGCCGTCCGCGATACCTTGACCGGAAAGGTGCCTGGCTGACGCGTAACAAGAAATGCAACGGAATCGCCATGTCATATAGATGGATGCGCGTAGAGATTGCGAAGGGCGGTATCATACGCTGATGAAAATGATGCGATCGATATTGTTTCTACTGCTACTGAGTGCCGGCGTATGCCGGTCGCAGGACCTGGTCTTTGCAATCTCCTCGGGGAGCGCCATGCCGATGACGGCTTTTTCCGGCTATACCTTGAGCGGCGGTCTGCTCAAGGATTTCGGCGACGCGTTGGCCGCAGCGTTGCAGCTCACGCCACGTTACCTGCTGGTGCCCCGCAAGCGGGTGGAAGAAATGCTGCAAACCGGTAAAGCGGATATCGTCTGCGATCTCAAGCCGGAGTGGCTGGACGGGAAGAACTACGCCTGGTCCTCGGCGATATTCACCAATAACCTTATCGTTGCCTCGCGCACGGACACGCCGCCTGCGAATACGCTCAGGGACCTGCGTGATGCCCGGCTGGGCACCATACACGGCTACCGCTATCCCGAGATCGATGCGGAAATCGGCGTGCATTACACGCGTGACGATGCCATGAGCGATGAGGTCAACCTGGCCAAGCTGGTGCTGCACCGTTTCGATTACATCGTCACCAATTCCCTGTACTTCGACTATGCACGCTACGTTCATCCCTCGCGCCAGCAATTGAATGCCGTAAGCCTCAAGATCAATAGCTTCAACACCTATTGCGCGATCAGGCCGGACGGCAAGCTGACGCTCGCGCAGCTGAACCGGGCCATCGACGCGCTGCACAGGCGTGGCGCCATCGACCAGATGATGGCGCGTTACAGGACGGCGCCGAAATAGCTGGTGGTGGAACCGGCGACAGATTTTTCACGTCTCAATCAAATCTCCATGTGTGCCCCATAGTCCGTTCATGGATCGCCGCTACTCTCACGGTAAGGCGCTTACTGCCAAGCGCCGTGTCTGTAGGAGTTGTTATCCATGTACGCGCCAACGATTTCTCCGAGCTGCGGAGCGAATGATTTCCGTGGCCTCAAATGGCTGCGTGAAAGCGCAAAATTAAATCTCAGAGCATTTTTGCATCCCTATGCCACTGACAAGTGGCTGGTGTTTTTGAATTCAGATGCACTGTTTGCCGACCTGGCGACGATCCGCCCGCGCCTGATCTGCAAGATCTACCGTCCTTACCAGAGCAACACCATGACGTGCTCGCAGCGGGTGCGGGTGCTCATCGGGCATTACACCTTTATCCAGGCGATAGGCTGGGGAGCACTGACGCTGAAGGCCGCGAGAAGTCCGGTCTTGCTGGCATCGGTCGCGGGAAAATCCGGCGCGGTTTATCAGCTACAGTTATGCGCGGTCGAGCCGCTGGAACGGGAAGGGGAGCTGGCGCTGCGCCTATTGCGGAACAATGAACTGGTGTATTCGTGCGCCTTTACCTTCCTGCGCACCGGTGCTGCGGTGCAGATGGGCGTCGGCTGCATGCAGGGGCCGAAAGGCGACCATGGTTTGGCGCTGGTGCGTACCGCCACAAGCGAGTTGCATGGTCTGAGGCCAAAGAACCTGATGGTCAAGCTGCTCAATGTGCTGGGGCACGACCTGGGTTGCCAGCACATGCAACTGGTGAGCAACCGCAATCGTGTTCTGCTGCGCGCGCAGCGGCAGGGCAAGGTGCATGCGGACTATGACGATTTCTGGCGCTCCTGCGGTGCCTTGCCGCGCCCCGATGGCAACTTCGAATTGCCATGTTCGGGCCTGAAAGAACCTTGTCTGCTGACGGTGCCGTCGCGTAAACGTGCGGCAGCGCGCAGGCGCCATGACACTGTCTGCCAGTTTGCCGCCGGCGTATTGGCAGCGCTGCCTCGGGGCAGTGCCAGGCAGGTTTGTAGCGTGCGCTACGAAGATTTTTGTTAAGTTTTGTAAGGCGTCTGCAGCAGGTATTGCGCCTCGTGTAGCGGCAATGGCAGCAGTTCCCAAGGGCTGGGCCGGCCGCAGTAAGGAAATGTAATGGCATATTTTATCTGAATAGATATTTTTCATATAAATCATATGCTTAGCACCTGTTCGGTAGTCCGTGCGGCCGGTGCTAGAATCCGTTCGTGGGTATGAGCTCGTGCCTGCTCAGTAGTGGAATCACCTATTCCTCCCCTTGGTACGGTGCTTCCTTTTTGGCCGGTGTCCCGCCGGACACCGGCTTTTTCTTTCCACGCTCTTATGGTTATACTAAGGCGCGATTAAGAACAGAATTCATCGGACAGGAAGCGGTATGCGCAAGATATTGATTGCGGAGGATGACGAGAAAGCGGGCGTGCTGCTGAAAACCTATCTGGAAAAACACCAGTACGAGGTGACGCTGGCGCAGAATGGCCTGAGCTTTCAATCCGAGTTCTCACGTCTTGCCGACCAGCTGTCGCTGGTGATCCTGGATGTGATGCTGCCCGATACCGACGGCTTCGTGCTGTGCAAAGAGGTGCGCCGCCGCTCCAATGTGCCGGTCATCATGCTGACCGCGATTTCAGATGGGGCGGACCGTATCGTCGGCCTGGAACTGGGGGCAGACGATTACATCGCCAAGCCCTACGACCCGCGCGAGCTGCTGGCCCGTATCAAGGCGCTGCTGCGCCGCGCCGGCATCGACAATCAGAGCGTCACGCGCTATTACCGTTTTGTCGGCTTCACGCTGGACCTGCTGGAGCGCACGGTGACCGACAGCGCAGGCGCGCTGGTGCCCTTGACCGGCCTTGATTATCAGCTGCTGAAGTACTTCGTTGAACATCCTGGCGCGATTCTCGACCGCAGCGTGTTATGCGAACAGACGCGTGGCCGTGATGCCGGTCCGCTCGACCGCTCGCTCGATGTCCAGATCAGCAAGCTGCGTCTGCGCCTGAATGACGACGGCAAGCAGCCGTCGCTGATCAAGACGGTGCGCGGCGCCGGCTACGTGTTCTCGGCCGATGTCGCTGTGTCGCCGGCGTGAGCCGGTCACCATGCTTCGCCATGCCATGCTGGCCAGCTGTCTGTGGCTGCTGCACTGCCTCGCAGCGGCCGCGATACCGCACACCCTCAACTTCGAGCAATTGAGCGTCAAGGACGGCCTGGCGCAGGAAACCGTCACCGCGATTGTGCAGGACCAGCAGGGCTATATGTGGTTCGGCAGCCAGCATGGTTTGAGCCGCTACGATGGCTACCGCGTCACTGTCTACCGCACCATTCCCAACGACCCGCGCAGCCTGGCCGACAACTGGGTGCAGGTGCTCCATGTCGATAAAAAGAACCGCCTGTGGGTCGGCACCCGTGGCGGCTTGCAGCGCTTTGATCCTGCCACCGGCGATTTCACCCGCTTCCCCGTAGCCCCTGATGCTCCGGGGCGGAGTGGCCGGCAGCAGGTGCAGGCCATCATCAGCGATGGCTATGGACAGCTATGGCTGGGCACCAGCGATGGCGTCCATCACTTCGATCCTGAATCGGGACGTTATCAGGTGCTGCGCCATGATCCGGCCGATCCTGGCAGCCTGGCCAACGACCGGGTCAACGCGCTGGCACTGGATGCCGATGGTGGATTGTGGGTCGGCCTCAAGCAAGGCCTGGACCGGCTTGCCGCCGGCGCGACGCAGTTCCAGCACTTCCACATCGATACGCCGGCCAGGCCGAATGCACCGCTCAACGAGGTGCAGCAGCTGCGCATCGACCAGCACCAGGTCCTGTGGCTGGTCACCATGGACGGCCTGGTGAGCTGGCAGCTGGGCGTGCCCGGCATGCCGCGCCATCTGTTTGGTCCTGCCGATGGACTGGCGCCAGGACTGGTGACCGCGCTGGTGCAGGACCGCGACAACACGCTGTGGCTGGGCACCAATACCAATGGCCTGCATCGCTGGGATGCGGCGCGCAAGCGCTTTGACGTGATCCCGGCGGATCCCCACCAGAGCGCCAGCAATGAGGTGTCCAGCCTGTTCCAGGACCATAGCGGCACGCTGTGGGTAGGCACCTGGACGGCTGGTGTGCGGCGCGCCGACCTGGCCAGCGGTGGCTTTAGCCGCTACTTCCACATCCCGGGTGATCCGCGCACGCTGCACGACAACCGTATCTATGGCATGTGCAGCGATGGTAAAGGCGGGCTGCTACTGGCGGGCATTGGCGGCATCGACCGGCTGGACCCGGCGACCGGCAAGGTGACCCGGCTGCGCGGTGACGCCCGGCTGGAGCGCCATATGCACAACAAGGAGATCGTGCTGTCGGTGTACCGCGATGCGCGTGGCGTGACCTGGGTTGGCAGCAGCGCCGAGCTGGGGCGCTTTGATCCCGAGCGGGGCACGTATGCGGCACACAGCTTTGACAGCCCCGATCCCAATAGCGGCTCGATCACCCACATCACGGGGGACCGCGCCGGCAACTTGTGGGTAGGCAGCCGTGGAGGCTTGCACCGTATCGACAGCGGGGGCGGGCCTGACCGCAGCTTCCGCCATGACGCGCGCGATCCGGCCAGTCTCAGTGACGACTGGGTACGCATGACGGCGGAAGACGCCACCGGTGCGATCTGGGTCGCCACTGACAATGGCCTGAATCTGCTAACCGCCGATGGCCGTGGCTTCCGCCGCTTCCATCACGACCCGGCGAATGCATCGAGCCTGAGTAGCGACCGCGTGCAGTCGCTCTTTCTCGACCGCCAAGGCACACTGTGGATCGGTACCAACGGTGGCTTGAACCGCATGGTGCGCGACGCCAGCGGCACGCTACGCTTCCGCCGCTACACCACGCGCGACGGGCTGGCCGACGATTCCATCGGCGCCATCCTGCAGGCCGATGACGGTGCGCTTTGGCTCAGCACTGCCACCGGGATTTCGCGCATGGCGCCTGCAACGGGCGCGTTCAAGAATTATTCCGCCCGCGACGGCATGATAGAAGGCTATTACTTTTCCGGCTCGGCCTACCGCGAGCGCGATGGCACCATGTATTTCGGCGGCGTCAATGGCCTGACCGTGTTCCACCCAGCGGGCATACGCGACAATCCCTATCCACCGCCCGCAGTGGTCACCTCGGTTGAGGCAGGCGGCAAGCCGCTGCACGTCGGCAGCGCTGCGATGCGCCTGGCGCATGATGCGGCCGCGCTGACGTTTGAATTCGCGGCGCTGCACTACAGCGATCCGCAGCGTAACCGGTTCCGCTACCGCTTTAAAGGCTATGACCGTGACTGGATCGAGAGCGATGCCAGCAAGCGTGTCGCCACTTATACCAATCTCGATCCCGGCGCCTACGAGTTCCAGGTGCAGGCCGCAAACAAGGATGGCGTCTGGGGCCAGCCCTCGCCACCACTGGCGTTTGACATCGCGCCGCCATATTGGCAGCGCTGGTGGTTCCGGCTTGCGTTCATCCTGTCAGCGTTGATGCTGGTGTGGCTGGGCCACCGCACCCGTGAACGCATGCATGCGCGCCGGCGGCGCGAGCTGGAGGTGCAGGTGCGGACCCGCACGCAGGAGCTGGAGCAGGCGCAAACCCAGTTGCAGCGCTACGTGGAAGACCGCGAACGCTTGTTCCTCTCGATCTCGCACGATCTGCGTACGCCGATCACGCGCCTCAAGCTGCGCTCCGAGCTGCTGAACAATGACGCTGTGCGCAGGGAGTTCCATGACGATCTGGATGATCTGGACATGATGGTGAAAGGTGCGCTGCAAACCGTGAAGGACAGCGACATTTATGAAAATACCACGCCCGTCAGGCTGGACGCGCTGATCGGGCGCATGCTGCGCAGCGCGCAACTGGCCGGCCACAAGATCGGCTTTGCGCCGGCCGGACTGGTGGTGCAGGCCAGGCCGCTGGCGCTCAAGCGTGCCATCGGCAATCTGCTGGACAATGCGCTGTTCTACGGCGGCCGCGCCGATATCTCTACCTCGGAGTACGACGGTGTGGTGCATATCCAGATCCGCGATTACGGGCCGGGCGTGCCGCCGGAACAGCTGGCGCAACTGTTTGAGCCGCACATGCGGCTCGATCATGGACGTGCCAAAAATGCGGATGGTCTGGGACTGGGGCTGGGAATCGCCCGCAGCATCATCGAAGAAAACCAGGGCACGCTGGTACTGCAGAACCATCCAGAAGGTGGCTTGCTTGCCACGATCCTGCTGCCAGGCGCCATCAATTCGTAATGATTTGTGAACTGGCGGAGTTCAGGGGCACCGGTTCTGCGGCGATGCAGACCACTTCTGTAAAGAAGCGTAAGCGCGATTTCCCCATTTTTGATGATTCTTCCATGTAATCAATCACTTGCCGTGTTAGCTGGGCGCCGTTGCGAGGCCCGTCAGGCACATGCTAGTGTCTCTGCATGCAAATAAAAAAACTCCCTGTTCTACCGCGCCAGCGCATCGTCGCCATCGACGCCTTGCGCGGCCTGACGTTCGTTGTCATGCTGTTCGTGAACTGCCTGTCGGGCGCCGACGGCATCCCTTACGGCATCCAGCACATGGCGGCCAGTGTTGACGGCATGAGCCTGGCCGACATCGTGTTCCCGGCGTTTCTGTTCGTGGTCGGCACCTCAGTGCCTTTTAGCCTGAATCACCGGCTGGCAATCGAGGGCAGTACGGGCCAGACCCTGCGCCAGGTTGCGGCAAGGGCGTTTGGCCTGATCGTCTTCGGCCTGTTCATGGTCAACACGGAGGAGGGCTACAACCAGGCGGCAATGGGCATCTCCATTGAGCTGTGGGCCTTGTGTTTTTTTGGCGCGGCGCTGCTGGTATGGGGAACGCGCAGCAACCGCCTGCTGCGCTGGTCCGGCGTGGCGGTAATCGTGTTACTGGCGCTGGTCTACCGCAGTGGTCCGGCCGGCGATGGCTCGATGCAGACGTCGTGGTGGGGCATCCTGGGCTGCATCGGCTGGGCGTACCTCGCTGCCAGTCTGGTGTATCTCGCCGGGCGTGGACGGCTGGCAGTGCTGGTGCTTGCGGCAGTGGCCTGCGTATTGTGGTTCATGGACAGCCACGCTCTCGATGGCAACGAAGTCGTCGCCATGCACGCCACGCATACCTCCGTTGTGCTGTGCGGCGCCATCTGCGCGCTGCTGTTGTTTGACGGCGCACGCGGCGCCGATGGCATGCGGCGGGTGGCGGCAGGGTTGGCAATGGCCTTGCTGCTGGCCGTGGCGGCATACCTGCTGCATCACGTTTATCCCATCTCCAAGATTGGCGCGACACCGCCGTGGGCGCTGTATTGCGCGGCGTTGTGCAGCGGCCTGTTGGTACTGCTGTACTGGTTGACCACAATGCGTCACCTCACGCGATGGACTGCGCTGGTACAGCCTGCAGCGGCCAATCCCCTGGTGACTTATCTGCTGCCGATCGTGCTGGCCACGCTGATGCGCTACCTGCATCTGCACTGGTGGCCGGTGCTGATGCATGGCGGTGTTGCCATCGCTTTTGCGCTGCTGTTTTCTTCAGTGATCGTGGCGGTCGTCGCTGTCCTGAATGTCTATAACGTTAAACTGAAACTCTGAGATGTCGAATCCTGCTTCCCCGCGCTATCTGGCGCTGGACGTCTTCCGCGGCCTGACGCTGGCGCTGATGATTATTGTGAATACGCCTGGCGGCGAGAACAGCTATGCGCCGCTGGAGCACGCGCTCTGGCACGGCTTCACGCTGACGGACCTTGTCTTCCCGTCCTTCCTGTTTGTGGTAGGCGCTGCCATGAGCTTGAGCATGAAGAAGTTCGAGGCCCATGGCGAGGCGTATTTCCTCAAGCGCGTGTTCAAGCGCGGTGCGCTGATTTTCTTGTGTGGCTATCTGCTGTACTGGTTCCCGTTCTTTACGCCGGACTTCACGCTGGCGCCGTTCGCGAATACCCGCGTCATGGGCGTGCTGCAGCGGATCGGCCTGTGCTACCTGTTCGCCGCGCTGATCGTGCGCTACAGCGGCTTGCGTGGGGCCGCCGTATTCAGCGTGATCGCGTTGACGGGATACTGGTGGCTGCTTGCTTCCTTCGGTGACTACACGCTCAGTGGCAACGCAGTGCTCAAGCTTGATCTGGCGCTGCTGGGCGCACCGCATCTTTATCACGGCGAGGGCATCGCATTTGATCCGGAAGGAATACTCAGCACCTTGCCATCCATCGTCAACGTGCTGGCGGGTTACGGCGCGGCGGTGTGGCTCCGGCAAAAGCGCCCGCTGACGAAGCTGGCGATGGCGGGAGCGGCTTGCCTGTTGCTGGCGTACGGATGGGACGCACTGCTGCCGATGAATAAAAAGCTGTGGACCAGTTCCTTCGTTGCCTGCACCGTGGGCTGGGATCTGATCATCCTGGCGGTGCTGTCTGCTGTTATCGACAAGGCGGGGCTGCGGTCTGGCACATACTTTTTCGAGGTCTTCGGCAAAAACACGCTGTTCATCTATGTGCTGGCGGATGTCGCCGTGATTGTGCTGGCGCGGCTGTACGTGGGCGGCGACATGCTGTACCGCTGGCTGTATCAAACCTTGTTCCTGTCGTGGTCATCGCCTTACAACGCGTCCCTGTTGTTCGCGGTGGCATACATGCTGGCATGCTGGCTGGTGGCCTATGTGATGGACCGCCGAAAAATATACATCAAACTCTGAGGAGACTATGCGTACACGTTTATCCTGTCTGGCCATCGCAGCGGCCCTGTTGGCTGGCGGCGCTCACGCCGCCGAAGTGGGTTCCTACTACACCGGCTGGAGCATCGGCAAAGGCTTCCGGCTCAAGCAGCTGGACCAGTCCGGGGCCGCGGCGGGCTATACCTACCTGGTATATGCTTTTGAAAATGTCTACAAGATGCCGGATGGCGGTGTGCGTTGCGACAGTGGGCGCGATAGCGAGGACACGGCCAACGGCATGAACGCGACGCTGGATTACGCGCGCCGCTTTACGGCCGATGAATCGGTGGACGGCAGCGCCGACCGGCCAGGGCAGGCGCTGGCTGGCAACTTCAACCAGCTGGCGCAATTGAAGAAACGCCATCCCCAGCTCAAAGTGCTGGTGGCCCTGGGCGGCGGCGAATGGTCGCATCAGTTCCCGGCTGGTGCGGCGACGCCGGCGCTACGCAGTGCGCTGGTTTCGTCCTGCATCAACCTCTATTTGCGCGGCAATCTGCCCAAGCTGGACGGCCATGGCGGCATCGGTGCGGCTGCTGCGGTGTTCGACGGCATCGATCTGGATTGGGAACATCCCGGCCCGGACGACAAGGCCAATTTCACGCTGCTGCTGGAAGAGTTCCGCCGCCAGCTCGATGCACTGGGCAAGGAAAATGGCAAGCGCTATCTGCTGACCGCCGCCATCAACAGCACCGGCGACAAGATGCGCCATACCGATCCCGCTGCTTATAGCCGCTCGCTGGACTGGATCAACCTGATGACCTATGACTTCCACGGCGCGTGGAGCAAGCAGGGGCCGACCGGCTTCCAGTCCAACCTTTACTCCGATCCGGCCAGCGGCGACGCCAGCCCGCGTAGCGTGGATGCCGGCGTAAAGCGCTTTATGAAAGTGGGCGTCCCGGCAGACAAAATCGTCGTTGGCGTACCGTTCTATGCGCGTGGCTGGAGCGGCGTCAGTCCGGCCAACAACGGCTTGTATCAGCCAGCGACCGGTGCGGCGCAGGGATTCGAAGAGGGCGCGGAACAGTATTCAACCATCGCAGCGCGCGGCCTGAAAGTTTTCTATCATCCGCTCACCAGACAGTTATGGACCTACGATAAAGGGACTTTCTGGACCTACGATGATCCGCGTGTGATCCGCGAAAAAGCGGCGTATGTGCGCAAGCAAGGCCTGCGCGGCCTGATGTCCTGGTCGCTGGACCAGGATGATGCCGCCTTTTCGTTATCGCGCGCGATGCAGGAAGTACGCCAGTGAGATTAAAACACGTTGTCGCCGGCGTCTGTATTGCCGGCGTGGTTGCTGCGGTGGGCGCGGCACTTGGCATGCAGGGCGCTGCACCGGCGGGCCTGCCGGCGCGGATTCTGGCGGGTTATTATCCCGGCTGGTACGAGGCGCCGGTGCGCCTGCGTGACATCGAACCCCACTATGGCCTGGTGTACCTGTTTGCTGCGCGGCCGGTGGGCGGTGCCCCCGGCAGTACTGGCGCCGTGTATTGGACGTCACCCGGGGATGGCCGTGGCGCCGCCGCACATTTCAAGGACGATCTCCAGTATGTACGCCGGGTGCAGGGCCGCAAAATCATCCTGTCGGTCGGCGGCGACGGCAACGGCATGAGTTTTCCCGACCGCGCCAAATCGCGCGCCTTCATTGCCAGCATCGCCGGCTTGCATCGCCAGTTCGGCGGCATTGATGGCCTGGACTGGAATACCTTCCAGGCCAACCAGCGTCCCGATACGGCCGAAATGATCTGGATCAGCCTTGAACTCAAGCGCATGTATCCCGGCTTTATTATCAGCGCACCACCGGCGCCGTGGAGCGCCATCGACCAGCGCTTCTGCCGCGACATGCTGAACGCGGGTGCGCTCGACTACTGTGCGCCGCAGTACTACGACGGCCCCAATCTGGCCGACCCTGCGTATGTCATCGCCAACGTTGACCAATGGGTCAAGCTGCTCGGCGCATCGCATGTAGTGGTGGGCTTCGGCATCAACAACGCTGCCAATTTCATGAGCGACGCACAGGTGGCAAGCACCTGGCGCGAACTGCAGCGCCGCCATCCTGACTTGCGCGGCGCCTTCAATTGGGAACTGGCGACCGATGAACGTCAGGGCTGGCCGTTTGCCCGCAAGATCGGCCCGATGGTGCTGCAGGCCGCAGTGCCATGAGCGGGCGTCTCGCGCTGTACCGACGCGCTTGCGTGTTGCAGGCGCGGCACAGCAGCTCTGTAATGAATTGTAAAGAGATGCAGGTTTTTCGGAGCGATGGCGGCGACCATCAGGGCAGATACGGTGGCTCCGTAAGGAAGTGTAAGTGCAGTGTCAGAGGCTAGTAAAAATAGTCAATCAATTCAGAAGCTTATGATTTTTCTGATGATGTGGGCGCAGGTTTGTTGTGGCCACAAAGGCAGTGTTAGTGTTGAACCACGGATGCAGATAAACGCAAACAAGAGCAGTTGGGATTTCAATCAACAAAACAACAAGAGGAAAGAGCATGTTTGATTTGAACCGCAGGAAAACCCTCATCAGTTCTGCCGTTGCCGGGGCGCTGGCCATGCTGGCCGCACCAGGCTACGGACAGGAGGAGGCCAGCAAACCCAAGTCCGCCGATACCATTCAGGAGGTGATGGTGACGGCGACGCGCTACAGCACGTCGCTGCTGAAAACGCCGGTGGCGGTAACGGCCGTAACCCAGGAGGACCTGACGCGCCAGGGTGCGCTCAATGTGAAGTCGCTGTCCGGCGAAGTGCCCAACCTGCAGCTGGGCGGCGCGGTGGACGGCAGCTCCGGGGTACAGATCGCGATTCGCGGCGTATCGAATTCCGACTTCACCGAGATCGGCAACCCGGCGGTGGGCCTGCACGTTGCGGGTATCTATTCGCCGCGTCCGCAGGGCGCGCTGGCGCTGCTGTTTGACCTGGACCGGCTGGAGATTCTGCGCGGCCCGCAAGGTACGCTGTTTGGCCGTAACTCGACCGGCGGCAGCATCAACGTCATTCCGAACAAGCCTGTCATTGGCAGCAAGGAAGGCAGTGTTGAACTGGACCTGGGCAACTACAACCACCGCCAGCTCAGCGTGGTGCAGAACATTCCCGTCACCAGCGACTTCGCGTTGCGCTTCACTGCCATGGGCGTCAAGCGTGACGGCTGGATCAATCAGACGCAGGACAAGTACGACGTCAACATGCCATCGAAAGGCTTCCCGGCGGACGGCATTCCCGACACCGACCAGCGCCTCAACCGAAAACTCGACAAGAGTGACTACTACACCAACCGCAATCAGTGGGCCGCTCGCCTGTCCGGCCTGTGGAAGGTGAACAAAGACCTGCAATGGCTGGTCTCTTATGAGACCTACCAGAACAATGATGCAGGCGATCTGGCGCTCAAGGACTGCGCGCAGGCGGCGGGCACGCCTTACGCGTGCAAAGGCGGTAAATACGACGTTGCCATCAACGTGCCGGGCGTGACCGATATGTCGATCCGTACGCTGCGCTCCAACATTGTGTGGAACCTGAACCAGCAAACCGACATTGAATATAGCTATGCCCACGCGGTACAGCGCCGTTTCCAGCAGCAGGATAGCGATGCCGGTTACCAGAATATCGAAGCGGATGTCAACGCGACCGCAGCGGCCGGCGGCGATCACTGGCCGGTGGTGGACAACGCCACCTACACGCTGGGCTCCCGCTTCGCATCCGACGTGCACGAGCTGCAGCTGCGGCAGAATTTCGGCTCGCTGCGTTATGTAGCTGGCCTGTTCTACATGAAGGAGAAGAACAGCATCGACTTCGGCCAGGACTTCCTGAATCAGGGACCGAGCGGCTATCCGTACGCGAACTTCTACCATCAGCCCGACCGCCGCTCCGAATCCAAGGCAGCGTTTGCGCAATCCGACTGGCAGTTCGTCCCGGCCTGGAATTTCACGGCGGGCGTCCGCATGAGCAAGGACTCGCGGGCCGATAACAACGGCCAGTTCTGGGAAGCGTATGGCAAGGACTACTTCAATGGCATCCTCGATCCCGGCGGTCCGGGTACGCCGGGCTACACGGGCGTCAATTCCAGCCTGCTCAAGCCTGGCATGGGCGCTTACTATGGCAGCAGCGCGTTCCCGGCCGCGTCCTCGATCAGCAACCACGCCGAGTCGTGGAGCAAAACCACCGGCCGCCTGGGCCTGACCTGGCAGATCAATCCGCGCAACATGGTGTACACCTCGCTGTCGACCGGCTACAAGGCGGGTGGTTTCAACGACCGCTTCAATCTGTGCGGCACCGAACTCGATGCCAACGGCAAGCCGTATGATTGCGCCTCCGGTCCGCCGGGACCGCAGTACTCCTTCCTGCCGTACCGCCCGGAGACGGTCACCAATCTGGAATTCGGCTACAAGGGCAAGCTGCTGGATGACCGTCTGACGCTGTCCGCCACGGTGTTCTACAGCCGCTACAAGGACATGCAGGTCACCGGCCAGCATACGGTTGGCCGCAGCAAACGCACCTGCGACGCCGACCATCCGGCTTGCGATGCGGTGATCAGCTGGTGGTCGACGCAGAACGTGGGCCGCGCCGACATCAAGGGCCTGGAGCTGGAAGGGCAGTACCGTCCATGGCGTGATGCGCGCATCAGCTACTCGGCCTCGCTGCTGAGCGCGAAGATTGCGGACTATCCAACCTACAGCGACGACATCGGCTGCACCGCGCGCGCCGCGCAAGGCGTGACGCCATGCCCGGACTACTACACCGGCACCGATCCGTCGCTGGCGCAACTGCGTCCCTACAACGTGGTCGGCAACCACCTGCCGTACTCGCCGCCCAAGACCTTGAACCTGAGCTTCTCGCAAGACTTCTACTTTAACGACGGCTGGTCGCTGTCGCCCTGGATCCAATGGCGCTGGCAGGACAAGATGTATTTCTCGCTGCGTAATCTCGATACGCCGCACCTGTCCGATGCGCAGCAGGCCTATAGCCAGGTGGACGCCTCGCTGCGCCTGAGCGCACCTGGCGGCTCGAAATTCCCATGGCACGCCGAACTGTATGTTCGCAATCTGGGCGACGTACGTGCCAAGACCTGGGCTGGTATCGGCGGCCCGCAGCAGACCTTCACCGTGGCGTCGTACAACGATCCGCGCATGTTCGGCATTCGCCTGGGCACCGAGTGGTAAGCGCCCCGGCAGTCTGATTCAACCCGTGGTAATGCAGCAAGCGGCGGTTCGTATCCGGACCGCCGTGGGGCGAACTCGCCCAGTCGTTCCTGATGAATACTCAACCTGGAGACTTTCGTGATTGCTACCAAAATTGTTTCGTCCCGGCTGCGCACTCTGGCCGCTTCCCTGTCACTGGCCGCGGCCGTACTGAGCGCCGATGCATCCGCCGGCGCTTTCGTACTGGCGTATACCGACGGCCAGCTGACCCAGTCCTACACCAATTTGCAGGCGTATTACGGCAGCCTGTCGGCAGTCGGCCTGGGCTCATCGTATGCGATGCTGGCCAACGGCAGCATCGACAGCAGCGGTGTTACGGCCACCACCAACAGCATCATCACTTTCGCCAAGAGTAAAAGTCTGCCGCTGTATCCCACCGTGTCGGATTACAGCAATTCCTACGGCGGCTTTGACCCGTCGGTAAGCAATGGCTTCCTGGCCACCGCCAGCGGCCGTGCGGCTGCCGTGACCAGCCTGGTCAACCTGGCGGTCAACAATGGCTTTGCCGGTATCGACATCGACCTTGAAGCCGTGCAGCCAGCCATGAAGACGCAGATGTCGTCCTTCATCAGCGCGCTGGCGACGGCGCTGCATAACCAGAACAAAAAACTCATCATCAGCATTCCGCCGATGAGCGGAGACGGCCAGCCGGCTTACCTGGCGGGCTATGACTATGCGGCCATCGGCGCGGCGGTGGACTACTTCCAGCTCATGACGTATGACGAAGTGGGACCAGGCTGGTCTTCCTCCAGCTCCGCTACCTGGCCAGGACCGGAAGTGGGCCTGGACTGGATGCAGGCCAAGCTGAGTTACGCGGTATCGCGCGTGCCGGCGGCCAAGGTGCTGCAAGGTCTGCCGACCTACGGTTACGACTACAGTACGGGCGCTATCGCTTACTGGAAGGGCGCGAACGGCGTCTCTGGCTACAACGACGTCATTGCGGCCCACGGCGCCACCAAAAAACGCGACACGCCATCGGCAACGCCATACGCTACCTGGGGCACCGTGGTGCAGCAGCCGGATGGCACCGGATGGAGTAGCAGCACCAAACAGCCGGTGCTCTGGTATGACGATGCGCAGAGCATTACCGCCAAGGCCGCGCTGGTGAACACCTATGCGCTGGGCGGCACCAGCGTCTGGGCAATGGGCTATGAAGATGGGACTTTCTGGAGTGCGGTGTCGGCAGGGCTGGGAAATGGTGGCGGCGGTACAACAGATGGCAACATTGCTACCTCCGGCAGTGGTTACGTGTGGACCGCTAATACCACTTCGACCGCAAACACCAATAAGGCAGCAGCGGCCGCAGTCAATGACGGCAACACCAGCACCAGCCTGACCCTCAACGGCGCGGGGGAAGGCGGAAACCAGAAATGGCAGGCGGCTGGCGTGACCTTCGCAGCGGCCAAGACCATTTCATCGGCCAAGTTCATTAACGGCGCAATTGACACTTATGGCAACGGCTATTTTGAAGCCGGATTGAGCTTGCAGTACACAAGCAACGGTACGACTTGGGTAGACTCTGGGTGGGCTGTGAGCCCGGCCTACCCGAACAGCGCATCGGCTGGTGGCGTGACCTACACCTTTAGCGGTACCGGCATCAGCGGCGTGACCGGGGTGCGGGTGGCGGGACGCACCGGTGCTTCGTCATGGAGCGGGTCGATCAAGGAGCTGCAGGTGCTGGGCCATTGAATTTATTTTAAGGAGTAATGCATGCGGTGGATGATGGTGGTTTTGCTGTCGGCAGGATTGAACTGGAGTGCGCCTTCGATGGCCGAGGAGTTGTATGCCGCGACTGCGCTGACAGCCGAGCGCAGTTTCACCGCCGGGATAGAAGGCCCGGCGGTGGACGCGGCAGGCAATATCTACGCGGTCAATTTTGGCCGCCAGCAGGCCATCGGCATCGTCACGCCGCAAGGCGCCGGGCGCGTGTTTGCGCTGCTGCCCGGCGCTTCGGTGCCGAACGGTCTGCGGTTTGACCGCCAGGGGGCGCTGTATGTGGCTGACTACGTGGGACACAATGTGTTCCGCATCGCCCCGGGTTCCAGTCTGCCGCAGCTGTATGCCCATGAGGCGAAGATGACGCAGCCAAACGATCTGGCGATGACTGCGGACGGCGTGCTGTATGCCAGCGATCCTGACTGGGAACATAACACTGGCCGCGTGTGGCGCATCGACACGGACGGCAAGGTCAGCCTGGCGGCGGATGGCATGGGCACCACCAACGGCATTGATCTGAGTCCCGACGGCCGCACGCTGTACGTGAACGAGAGCGTGCAAAAGCTGATCTGGGCCTTCACGGTGGGGGCGGATGGCGCGCTGACGGACAAGCGCTTGCTGCACCGTTTTGAGGACTTTGGCATGGATGGCATGCGCGTCGATGTGGACGGCAATCTGTATGTGAGCCGCTTTGGCAAGGGCACGATCGCCAAGCTGTCACCGGACGGCGTGCTGTTGCAGGAAATCCGTCTGCCCGGCGCACGGCCCAGCAATCTGTGTTTCGGCGGCCCGGATGGCCGTACGGTGTATGTGACCGAGGTCGAACACCAGCGGCTGCTGCAATTCCGGGTTGACCGTCCCGGCCTGGAGTGGCAGCGCATACAGGGCCGCCAGTGATCCAGCCGCGCCACGCAGACGGCATGTCGTTGATCGAGCTGCTGGCCGCGATGCTGGTGCTATCGCTGATGACCGTGATGGGATGGCGCGCGCTGGACGGCATACTGGCTTCGCGGGTGGCACTGAACGCGCAGCTGGACGCCATGCGCGGACACCAGCTGGCCTTTGCCCAGCTGGAGGCTGACTGCGCGCAGCTGGTACGAAGCGCGGCGCTGGATGGACAGCCGACGCTGTCCGCCGCGCCGGGACGGCTGGTGATGCTGCGTAGTGTCGTTGTTGACGGCGGTGCCGATCAGATGCAAGTGGTGCTCTATCACACCGACGGCGCTCAGCTGATCCGCAGCACCTCGGCCGCCACGCGCGACATTGAACAGCTGCGAGCTGCCTGGCAGGCGGCGATAGCCGGTGTGGCGCCGCAGGCCGGCGCCGCGCTGGACCAGCAGGTAGCGGCAGTGGAGCTGCAAACCTGGAGCGGCGGCGCATGGCAGCCGGTCGCCGCTGCTGGTGGCGCGAGAATACGTACCCGGCGCGTGGTCAGACCACCGTCGGCAGATGCACCTGGTCTGCAGGTGATACTGCACCCGGCCGGCAGCGTTGCCCCGCTGGTGCGGATGTTCATGCTGGGAGCCGGCTGATGCAGCACGGTGGCAGCCGCCGTCAGCGCGGCATCGCGATGGTCACTGCGTTATTGATTACCACGCTGGCGGTGAGCGCGGTCGCCAGCCTGTTCTGGCATCAGCAGGTTCAGGTCCGCATGATGGAAAACCAGCGCCTGCATGTGCAGACGCAGTGGGTGCAGCGCGCGGGCCTGGACTGGAGCCGGCAGATATTGCGTGACGATGGCCAGCGCTCCCCCGAACTGACCACGCTGGACGGTGTCTGGAATACGCAGCCCGCCGAAATTCGTCTGGACCGCTACTTCGACCGTGATCCGGCCGATGCGGTGGCGGCCAGCATTGCCAGCCGGCTGGTGGATGCGCAGTCGCGCTACAACCTCGCCAACCTGGCCAGCGGCCGCACGCTGAACCTGCCCGAAGTCCGCCTGTACGAGCGCTTGCTGGCCAGTCTGCAACTTGATCCTGCGCTGGCCTTGCGCACTGCGCAGGTCATCGCCGCCAGCCAGCCGGGCGAGGGCAGTGCCAGGCGCCAGGTGGCGCTCAAGCGTATCGATGAATTATCCAGCGTGCCAGGTTATACGCCGCCGGTGCTGGCCGCGCTGGCAGCTTTCATCATTCTGCTGCCTGCGCCTGCCGAACTGAATCTGGAAACGGCGGGGCCGGAACTGCTGGCCGCCGCCACGCGCCTGTCCTTGCCGCAGGCGCGCCAGCTGGCCGAGCGCCGCCGCCAGGCGTATTTCCGCAGCATGGCGGAATTTCGCGCTGCGCTGCCTGATGGCTCGGTGCTGGATGGCGTGCAGGCCGGTTTGCGCAGCGACTATTTTCTGGTCGAGGGCAAGATCCGGCTGGCGCATGCTGAACTGAATACCGTTTCATTGCTTTACCGGCCGCGTGGGAGCGCGACCGCCATTGAGCTGGTCTGGTCCCGCGAGGAATGACTGGCCGGTGTTTTCATTTTACGTTTGAGGTGAGTATGCGTTTACAAGTTGTGGTGTCATGCTGGCTGGGGATGATGGGGGCAGCATATGCCCAGCAGGTCGTGCCGCTGCCGGCACATATGCAGCGCAATGCCGGCGAGTTTGTGCTGACTTCCGCCACGCGCATCGTTGCGGATGGCGCGGCCCGGCAGGAGGCGCAGATGCTGCGCGACTATCTGCGTCCGGCCACGGGCTTTGATCTGCCTCTGGCGACGGCTGGCGGGACCAATGTCATCCAGCTTAAACTGGACAAGAAACTGGCCACGCTGGGCAAGGAGGGCTATCGCCTCGCCAGTGACGTGCACGGGGTCACCATCACTGCGGCAGAACCGGCGGGCCTGTTCTACGGCGTGCAGACGGTGCGCCAGATGCTGCCGGCGGATATCTACCGCAAGGCGCTAGTACAGCGCCGCTGGCAGCTGCCTGCCGTCCGCATCGAGGATCAGCCGCGCTTTGGCTGGCGTGGCAGCCATCTGGACACGGCACGGCACTTCATGCCCAAGAGTTTTGTACTCAAACACATCGAGCTGCTGGCGCAGAACAAGATGAACGTGTTCCACTGGCATCTGACGGACGATCAGGGCTGGCGCATCGAAATCAAGCGCTTCCCGCTGCTGACGCAAGTAGGCGCATGGCGTCGCGAAACCCAGCTGACGCCGCGTCCCGGCGATCCACCGGGCCTGCGTTACGACGGCCAGCCGCATGGCGGCTACTACACGCAAGAGGATATCCGTGAAGTGGTGGCTTATGCGGCGGCCCGCCACATTACCGTGGTGCCGGAGATTGAGATGCCGGGCCACGCGCTGGCGGCGATTGCCGCCTATCCTGAGCTGGGCAATCAGCCGGCGACCCGGCTGGCAGTGGGGCGCGAATGGGGCGTGATCCGGCAAGTGTTCAGCCCTGAAGACAACACCATCCGCTTCCTGCAACAGGTGATGGACGAGGTGCTGACGCTGTTCCCCGGCCAGTACATCCACGTCGGCGGTGACGAGTGCCCCAAGACCGAATGGGCGCAATCCCCTGCGGCGCTGGCGCGCATGAAGACGCTGAAGCTGGTGCCGGCATCTGCCACGCTGGAAAACATCCAGCACTACCAGGACGCGCAAGGCAAGCCTGCCGAGCATCCCGCACTGCACCAGCTGCAAAGCTGGTTCATCGGCCAGATGGACGCTTATCTGGCGCAGCATGGCCGCCGCCTGATCGGCTGGGACGAAATTCTGGAGGGCGGCCTGGCGCCGGGGGCGACGGTCATGAGCTGGCGCGGCGAGGAGGGAGGCCTTAACGCCAGCCGCGCCGGGCACGATGTGGTCATGACGCCCGAGCGCGAAACCTATCTGGATTACGCGCAGATCCCGGCCAGCACAGAGGGCTACCGCGAACCGCCGGGAGCGCGCGCGGTCATCACGCTGGAGCGCATCTATGCCTACGACCCGCTGCCTGCGGCCATGCCGCCGGAACTGGCCGGGCATGTGCTGGGCAGCCAGGCGCAGTTGTGGACCGAATACATGAGCGGGCCGCGCGAGGTGGAGTACATGGCCTGGCCGCGCCTGCTGGCGATGGCGGAAGTGTTATGGACGCCCAAACCACGCAAGGACTACAGCGGCTTCCAGCAGCGCCTGCCGTCGTCGCTGCAGCGTCTGGACGTACAAGACGTCAATTACCGTACTGCTGACGGCCCACGCTGGCCACGCTGAGAGGAGCGCCATGTCGCAAAAGAGTTATCAGATGTTCCTGGCCGTGGTCAGCGGCCTTGCCGGCCTGCTGTACGGAATCGATATCGGCATCATTGATCCGGCGCTGCCTTATTTGAACCGTGCCACCAGCCTGTCGGAAAGCCAGTTGTCGCTGGTGGTGGCGGCGGTGCTGGGCGGCTCGATTCTGGGCTCGGTGGTGGCCGGCGCGCTGGCCGACTGGCTGGGCCGCAAACCCATGATGGTCATGAGCGCGCTGATGTTTGTTGGCAGCGTGGCCGTGATTTATCTGTCGCAGTCCTTTGTGCCGCTGTTGCTGGGCCGCCTGTTGCAGGGCACCAGCGGCGGTGTGATCGCCGTGGTGGTGCCCCTGTACCTGGCCGAATGCCTGCCTGCGACCCAGCGTGGGCGCGGCATGGCGGTATTCCAGTTCATGCTCACAGCCGGGATTGTGCTGGCGGCTTTCGTCGGCAACCATTATCTGGGCAACGCCGAACTGGAAATCCAGGCGGCCGGCAGCGACCAGCTGCGCATCGTCGCGGCGGCTGACCATGCGTGGCGCAGCATGTTCCTGACGGTGATGTATCCGGGCGCCCTGTTTTTCCTGGGCTGCTGCCTGGTATCGGAATCGCCGCGCTGGCTGATACGCCATGGGCGTGCAGAAAAAGCCCGCGCCGCGCTGACACGCCTGCTGCCACCGCCGGCCGCAGCGGCGGAATTTGACGATATCGGCAATGCGCTGGCGGCGGAGCGCGCCCGGCCCAAGACGTCGCCGTTCACGGCGCTGACGGAGATGTTGACTGAACGCCGTTATGTGCTGCCATTCGTCCTGGCCTGCATTATCCTCGGCTGCAACCAGGCGACGGGCATCAATTCGGTGCTGCAGTTCATGTCGACCATTTTGCAAAAAGCCGGACTCGATCCGGTTTCAGCGGCGGGCTATGGCACGCTAATCAAGATCCTCAATTCAGTGATGACGGTGGTGGCGATCGTACTGGTCGAGCGCAAGGGCAGGGTATTCCTGCTGAAGCTGGGGACGGGCGGGATTATTGTGTCGCTATGCCTGCTGGCCGTGCTGTTCTACCGCTTTGAGTCGCAGCGGGTTGACGTGCGCGCCGACGTGGCATCGCTGGTCAAGGACAACCGTCTGGATTTCAACCTGGCGGATGCGCGCTGGGCCGGGCAGGGTGCGGTGCAGCTGAGCATCCTGTATCAATACGGCGACCATCAGCAAGTCGCGGGAGCCTATACGCCGACCGAGGCTTCGCTGGCGGTGCTGGCGCGCGCGAGGGCGGAGGTGCAGGCGCTACCGGCCGCGCAGCGTGCGGTGCTGGAACAGGCGCAGCTGGCCTGGAGTGGACGCGGTGCAGCCGCGGCTGCAGATCAGGCGCAGCAGCTGATTGCCACGCTGCCGCCGGCATCGCGTGACGCGCTGAATGCGGCACGGCGCGTGTATGCGGCGCAGCATGTACAGGTGCAGGCCGCCGGCCCTGCTGCGGAACGGCTGCCGCTGCAGATCGTCCGCGCCAGCGTCGGCCCCACACCCAGCCGCGCGACCGGCTTGCTGGCGGCGCTGTGCATCGGCGGCTTTATCGCTTTCTTCTCGATCGGGCCTGGCGTATGCGTGTGGCTGGCGCTGTCCGAACTGATGCCGACACGGATACGTTCGGTCGGCATGGGTGTGGCGCTATTGATTAACCAGGGCACGGGAACACTGATCGCCGGCGCCTTCCTGCCGATTGTCGGCAATTACGGCTTCCACGTCATGTTCCTGTTCTGGACCGCTTGCACCGTAGTGTACTTCGTGACATCGGCCTTCTTCCTGCCCGAAACCAAGGGCAAATCGCTGGAAGAAATCGAGCAGCTGTTTGCGCGGCCGGGGAAGACGTAGCACTACTTCTGCCGCTGGAGCGCAGAAATGCGCTCGGCTTGCTCGAAGACGCTGCGGGCAGTCAGGTTGATGCCCGATACCGGCAAGCCGGCGGCCCGCAGCGCGCCAACCAGCCATGAATTGCAGTTGTTGAACATGCTGTAATTGCCGGTGGCCTTGTAGAACAGGTTCAGATTCACCACCTGCTTGCCGAGGTAAACCGGTTTGCCGTCCGCATCGGCGGCAATGCTGCGGTCAACGTAGGCGACCAGTTGCGCATAGCCGCTTTCCGTGACCGCCAGCGCGACGCTGTCTCCGGCGGCCACGCCCAGTGGTGGATTGGTCTCGCGGCCGCCTACCTGCAACGCCGGATAGTCGGACGCCACCAGCGCCTTGACGGCCTGCCCCATGCTGGGGTGGTCTTCGACAAAATACTCGCCATCGCCCCAGCCGACCAGCATGTACTTGTGGTCCTTGAAATCGTGCCCCAATTTGGTGCTGCGGGCCAGGAAGGACGGGCCGTCAAACAGCAGCGCGGTATGCCAGCCATACTGCACCACATGTACGGTGTACGGCGTTTTTTCTGCCGGCAGGTCAGACCGGCTTGGGGTACCGGCACAGCCGGTCAGGAATAAGGTGAAGACGAAGAGGAAGCACTGCTGGATTGATTGCATCAAGAAAAACGGCCGAAGGTCAGAAATACCCACGCTACCACAATCACTGCCATGCCGGCCAGTGTCATACATGACCAGGTGAAGAAGTAGGCCGACAGCATGGTGGCCTGCAAACCGCGCTCAAACAGGAACCCCAGTCCGAAGTCGAACGTGGCCAGCACGCTCCAGCGGCGCAGGTAGACCGGCAGGTAGCGGCTCATGTATTTGTTGTGCTGCAGCGCCGCGTGGCGCTCAAACCGGTTGCGCGCCGCATTGACATCGCGGAATAGCCAGTCGAAGAAGATGAACCGGTAGAGCAGGGTACGGAACGGTATGGCCGGCGGCTCTGGCGTTTGATTCTCTTGATTGGGCTTCAATATTTCCGTCATCTCGAGCTCTCCCGCTGGTTTGTGGGCCGCCATCCTGTTGTTCAGGATATACGCAACGGCGGCCAGCCTCAAGCGAATGTGGAGGCTGGCGTTGCCTACTTAACGCCAGTCGGCATTTCCTATCCAGCGCAGCGCGCTCAGCGACGGCATGAACAGGTACTCACCGCCGCGCAGGCGGTTGAAGGTGTTCACGCCGTCGATCCGGCGGCGCACCGGCGTTTCCGGGATGGTGAAACTGCCTGGCGGCTCCTGCAGCCCCACGAGCGGGTCGCGCTCCTCGCCCAGGTCGATGAAATTGCCGCGGTTGATCCATTCCTGCTGGAAGAATTCCATGGTGTCGTAGGCACGGGCGCTGATGAAAATGAAAAATATGCCGCTGTCGCCCTTGTCATCTTGCGCCGTCAGGCTGCGCTGCCATTTGGGACCGAAGGTCGAGGAACGGCGAATAATCCGGTGGATATTGATGTCGGTGAGGATGGTCAGCTGGCTGTCACGCGGATTCAGGCGCCGCATATGCGCGGCGTGTGGACACAGCAGGCCGCGCGGGTCCTTGGAAAAATCGAAATCGTTATTCCGGCCGGGATCTGCGCCGAGGGCGGCATCGTCGTGGTCCGGCGACATCACCAGCGGCGCGCCGCTGCGCCAGCGTCCGACCATTTTGGCGGCCAATAATTCTTCATCGGCCTCGCTGCCGGCCTGGTTGCGGATGAAGTCATTGAAGGCGCCGACCTGGCTTTGATACTTGCGCAGCACCACAAAAGAGCCGTTCCGGCCGAGCTCGGGTGGATCAGGCATGGCCACCGGCGCGCCGGTTTCGCTGTTTTCACCCAGGATGAACTCGCCGGCGGCGATGGCGCGTTCCTGTCCCGGCGTGGGCGCGATGCCGCTGCCGGCGATGGACGGCTGCGAAATGGAGTCGCGGAAGCCAAACGGATTCTTGGCATCGGCGTCGGCGCCGAAAGCGTGTTGCGCCACCAGCGTGACGCCGTGCGAGTGGCCCAGTTCGTCCATGGCCTTGGCTTTTGCCACGTCCAGCGCGGCCTGGTCGCGCGCATAAATCGTCAGCGCCAGGTGGCAGGTGCCCGGCTGGAATGCCGGGTCCCAGTGTTCTGATGCGTTGCTGCCGACATCGCGCAGCTGCTCGGAACGCTGCGCCATGCCTTGTTGGAACGGCAGCGGGAAGCTGTCCAGCGAAGCCTGCGGCACTTCCAGCGCCTTCAGACCCTGGAAGCTTAGCGCCATGCCCATCCAGGCATCGCGGTCATCGGTCCAGCCGGCGGCTGATGGAATGTGTTCCGCCATGCGGCGTATCAGATCGCGTCCGCCCGCTGCATCGTCGATATGCAGCATGGCATGCAGGCCGACATAGGGTTCCGGGCGGGAGCGCAGGATCAGGGCCTGGATATCATCCAGCGCCAGTGTGACGTGTTCGCGCTTGAAGCGCGCTGTGAGATCGGTGAGGAAGGCCATATCAGTAATCCACTCCTTCCGGCTGGGACAAGGCGGTACTCAACTGATTGAGTGCCTGGCGGGTGGCTTCGTCCTGCGGCGGCTGGCGCGACATCTGGTCGAGGAAGGCGTTGAGCGCCTTGTCCATGCGCTGGAAGCGGCGGGTGTCCACCACCGTGACCTGCGGATTGGCGACAAACCAGCCCGCTGCGTCGATCTGATGGCCGGCGATGAAGTCCTTTACTGCCGGGCTGTCGATGCCAGGCCAGCCCTCGATATTGGCAAACAGCAGATCCATCAATTCCGGAATCTTGGTGGCGAAGTCGTTGATGTAGCTGTCCCAGTCGCCATCGTAGGTGGTGGCGAACAGGATGCGCGTATCGTTGTCAAAGAACACGAAGCGCATGTCGTGCAGTGTGGAGACCCGCTGCGCGCCATCCATATTGCCGTTGGTCAGATCGAAAATCCGCCGCAGGCGCTCGGCGCCGCCAGGCTTGAGCGGCGCGATGGCCGTGAGTTCGGAGACGTTGCCGGACTGCTTGCCGGCGCGCCCGGCGGAGCTGGCGCTGCCCTTGAGGTCCGGGTTATGTTTGCGCACCAGGGCTTCCAGCGCGATTTTCGCCAGGTGGGGCGCATCATGGGCGACCGCGTCGATCTTGCGGCGGATGGCTTGCAGGGCCGATTCGTCGGCCAGGCGTGGGTCGGTGCTGTGGTCAGTCATGGGGGTGTCCTTTCAATCGGGAATATCGGAAGCCTGGCCCGGCTCAACGCGCGGCTGCGCGTTCATCGCATGGCGGAAGGCAGTGGAGCGTTCGTAGGCAAATCGGCGGATACGCATGATGCCGCCAAGCGGCTGGTGCGCAGCGATGCCGTTCCATGGGTTGAACGACAGGACGTCGTCACCATAGACCTGGCGCGCCGGATGGGCGGTGGACTGCGGCGCGAAGCGCAGCGTGGCAAGCGGGCGGTGCGGGGAGGTCTGCTCCGGCCAAGTGACGGCGGCATCTTCCACCGGCATGCTGGCCAGGTCGGTGCATAGCTGGGCCGACAGCGTGTACTCGGCGCCATGCTGGGCAAAATGCGCTGCGACCACATCGCGCATGCCTGCGTAGGCGATGTCGTCCACCGGCTGGCCGGTCAATTGGCGTACGCTGGCCGAGCTGGGATGCAGTGCCAGCTTGGCGATGTAGTCGCCGAAGCGGATGGCGGCCTGGGTATGGTAGGTCTCGCCCAGCGGATGGTGGTTGTCGCGCGCGAGTCCGTCCAGGGTGGCGCCCGGCGTACCGCCCAATGCTTCGACCACCTGCTTGGCGCCGTGGGCGGTACCGGCCACCAGGCGCTGGAAGGTGTCAGGCGCATGGGCATTGGCCTCCAGCAGCGTCAGCATGCGTTTGTATTTGGCGATGGTGCCGAAGGCGAGGGCAGGGAAGTTCACCATCAGGAAGTCCTGGTTGTGGCCAGCGATATCGGGCGTCAGCCGCTCACCTTCGACGCCGATGATCTTCAGCGCAAAGCCGCGCGCTGCCGGGATGGCATCGGAATGGATATCACCCGGCGCCGACGACAGCCTGGCGACCACGTCGTAGGTGCGCGGCTGGGCGAACAGGCCCTGGCGTAATTCGTCGGGCAAATCGGCATGCACCGTGAGCTGCCCTTTGAGCAGACCGTTCGACTTGGCATGGGCATCGCGCAGTGCATGGCGGTGGCGTTCGAAGGCGCAGCGTGAGGTGGCGCCCATCTGTTCAACGATCTGGTTGATGAGCGTGCGCTCTTCTTCATCGATGACTTCAATGTCTGGTGTGTAAAGTATGGGGCTCACAATTTCCTCGGTAGTTGGGATTGAAAACGCACGATGGTGCTTTTTTTGTTTAAAAAAATGGCCTTGCTTTAGCCGGACATGGCGTACTGGCGGCAATGCTCCAGATAGCCCGCCTCGTGGCTGGCGACCAGTTGCACCACGCTTTGCCACAGCCATTCCGGCGTGCCGGTGATCTTGCCGGGATTGGCCATCAACTCCTGCAGCCATTGGGCGCGGACGCCACTGTCCATTTGCGCGGCGTGGGCGCGGCCGACCACGTAGGCCAGGTAGCTTGCGGTGCGTACCGCGTCATGGATCTCGAGATGTTCAATTTCCAGTTTCAGGTCTTGCGGCATCAGCTGGCGCACGAATACGCCGCGCTCCATGAAGCGGCGCGCCACCATGCGCTGCCCCAGCGAAGGCGACAGGTGGCTGGCGCCTTCAACCACACGCCGGGCGTTATCGCGCGGCATGCTGATGCGGCGGTAGCGCGGACTGGTGGCCGCCACCGCTTCCTTGATGTCGACCAGACAGTGCGCGCCATTGAAATCCACCAGTACCGCGTAGCGCAGCAGGCCTAGCGAGCTGCAACCCTTGACCCAGTAGGCGGCGTCCAGCACGGTGGCTTGCGGCGCGTCGGCCTCGCCGGCGGCACGGCTGCCGGTGATGTGCTCCATGACGAGCGGGTCGGCAAACAGCTCTGCGATGGCGGCGCGTTCCGCCTCGCTCAGGGGCCAGAAGTTCTTGCCGAGCGGGATGGTCTGGCGCACGTCGATGGCGCGCTCCCGGGCCAGCATGCGCCATGAACGCTGCTGGGCGTGGCGCAGCGCGGACTTGACCACGCCAGGCTTGGCAACCAGGCCATCGTGGCCAGGATAAAACGCCCGCTGGTATCCGAGCAGCATGTGCTGTAGCATATGCGCTGTGACCACGCCCGGCAGCGACGAGCCCCGTGCCGCTGTTGCCAGGGACAGGCCAAGCCGTATCAGATCATGGGTGGGGTTGCCGATGGTGGTCTGGTCGAAGTCGCGTAATTCGAGTTGCACCTTGCCGTCGAAATCGGCCACTGGCCCCAGATTGCCCACGTGGCAGTCGCCGCAGATCCAGATCGCCGGCCCGCGCGGCAGCCGTTGTCCGGCCAGCGAGTGCAGCCAGTCGTAATACTGTGCGGTATTGCCCCGTACATAGGCGTGCGGCGACCTGGCCATTTTGGCGTCGCGTCGCCGTAGTAACAAAGGGCGCCGTTGTTCCGGGGAGGGCAGGGTAGATGGCCTGGAGGAGTATGTTGGTGTTTTTGCCATGAACACGATTCTGCCCGGACTTCGCCGGCGTCACTGTGCGTAGCCCAACAGTAGAGCTCAAGTGCTTTTGTGCATCGAATGTGGCAAAAACTGCGGTGGCGTCTCCTATTATATGTCTTATATAAGAGTTGTTGATGTACAATAGCGCTCAGAACAGGCGGTCGCTCATTGCCTGCCCTGCAATCAACCTGACGAGATCTCTTATGTTAGCTGCTTATCGTGACCACGTTGCCGAACGTGCATCCCTTGGTATTCCTCCGCTGCCGCTGTCCGCAGCCCAGACCACCGACCTGGTGGAACTGCTGAAGAACCCACCTGCCGGTGAAGAACAATTCCTGGTCGATCTGATCACCAACCGCGTACCTGCGGGCGTGGACGATGCCGCCAAGGTCAAGTCCGCCTTCCTGACCGCCGTTGCCAAGGGCACCGAAACTTCGCCGCTGATTTCGCGCGAACTGGCGACCCAGCTGCTGGGCACCATGCTGGGCGGCTTCAACATCAAGCCGATGATCGATCTGCTGGACGACGCGGTGGTCGGCGACGTTGCTGCTGAAGGCCTGAAGAAAACCCTGCTGATGTTCGACTACTTCCACGACGTCAAGGAACTGGCCGACAAAGGCAGTGCGCGCGCCAAGGGCGTGCTGCAATCGTGGGCGGATGCCGAGTGGTTCACCTCGCGTCCGGAAGTGCCACAAAGCCTGACCCTGACCGTGTTCAAGGTTTCCGGCGAAACCAATACCGACGATCTGTCGCCAGCACCTGACGCCACCACCCGTCCTGACATTCCGATGCACGCACTGGCGATGCTGAAAAATCCACGCCCAGGCATCAATCCTGAAGAGCCAGGCAGGGTCGGTCCGCTGAAGCAGCTGGAAGCGCTGAAAGCCAAGGGCAACCTGGTGGCCTACGTTGGCGACGTGGTCGGTACCGGTTCGTCGCGTAAATCCGCGACCAACTCGGTGCTGTGGTTCACCGGCGAAGACATTCCATTCATTCCGAACAAGCGTTTCGGTGGCGTCTGCCTGGGCACCAAGATCGCTCCTATCTTCTACAACACCATGGAAGATGCAGGCGCACTGCCGATCGAGCTGGATGTGACCCAAATGGAAATGGGCGACGTCATCGAACTGCGTCCATACGAAGGCAAGGCCCTGAAGAACGGCGTTGTCATTGCCGAGTTCAAGGTGAAATCCGACGTGCTGTTCGACGAAGTCCGTGCCGGTGGCCGTATTCCGCTGATTATCGGCCGTGGCCTGACCACCAAGGCGCGCGAAACGCTGGGCCTGCCAGCATCGACACTGTTCCGCCTGCCACAGAACCCGGCCGACACCGGCAAGGGCTACTCGCTGGCGCAGAAAATGGTTGGCCGTGCTTGCGGCATGCCAGAAGGCCAGGGCATCCGTCCAGGCACCTACTGCGAACCGAAGATGACCACGGTGGGTTCGCAAGACACCACCGGCCCGATGACCCGCGACGAGCTGAAAGACCTGGCTTGCCTGGGCTTCTCGGCGGACCTGGTGATGCAGTCGTTCTGCCACACTGCGGCGTATCCAAAAATCGTCGACGTGAAGATGCACCGCGAACTGCCAACCTTCATTGAAAACCGTGGCGGCGTGGCCCTGCGTCCAGGCGACGGCGTGATCCACTCGTGGCTGAACCGTCTGCTGATGCCGGACACCGTCGGCACCGGCGGCGACTCGCACACCCGTTTCCCTATCGGTATCTCGTTCCCGGCAGGTTCCGGCCTGGTGGCGTTTGCCGCCGCCACCGGCGTCATGCCGCTGGATATGCCGGAGTCGGTACTGGTACGTTTCAAAGGCGAAATGCAGCCAGGCGTGACCCTGCGTGACCTGGTCAACGCGATTCCGCTGTACGCGATCCAGCAAGGCCTGCTGACCGTGGATAAAAAAGGCAAGAAGAACATCTTCTCCGGCCGTATCCTGGAAATCGAAGGTCTGCCGAAACTGAAAGTGGAACAGGCATTCGAACTGTCCGACGCGTCGGCAGAGCGTTCGGCTGCTGGTTGCACCGTGCACCTGGATAAAGAGCCGATCATCGAGTACATGACCTCGAACATCACGCTGATGAAGTGGATGATCGCCAATAACTACCAGGACAAGCGCACGCTGGAACGCCGTATCAAGGCCATGGAAGCATGGCTGGCCAACCCGAACCTGCTGTCGCCGGATGCGGACGCCGAGTACGCAGCCGTCATCGAAATCGATCTGGCCGACATCCACGAGCCTATCGTCGCCTGCCCGAACGATCCGGACGACGTCAAGACCCTGGCTGACGTGGCCGGCGACAAGATCGACGACGTGTTCGTTGGTTCGTGCATGACCAACATCGGTCACTTCCGCGCGGCGTCCAAAGTCCTGGAAGGAAAATCGGATATCCCGGTGCGTCTGTGGATCGCACCGCCGACCAAGATGGATGCGCAACAGCTGACCGCCGAAGGCCACTACGGCACGCTGGGCCGCACCGGCGCCCGCATGGAAATGCCGGGCTGCTCGCTGTGCATGGGTAACCAGGCGCAGATCCGCAAGGGCGCTACCGTGATGTCGACCTCGACCCGTAACTTCCCGAACCGTCTGGGTCTGGAAACCAATGTGTACCTGGGTTCCGCCGAACTGGCAGCGGTGTGCTCGGCTCTGGGCCGCATCCCGACCAAGGAAGAGTACATGTCGCACATCGGCGTGATCGACCAGAACGCTGACAAGATCTATCGCTACATGAACTTCGACCAGATCGAAGAGTTCCGCGCTGTCGCCGATACGGTCAAGGTCTAATCCGGTCTTCCGGCTATCGCCCAAAAGCCCCTGAGCAATCAGGGGTTTTTTTTCGACTATCAAAAAGATATCCATTGGCTGTACAAGGATGGGGGCGGACCGCTGCGGCTTTTCCCTGGCAAAGCCCGTGGTGACGGGGCCTGCGCCCTTCTTTGTACGCAACAGTATTTTCCTCACACCCTGCAAAAAAAGACACATTGCAAAAAAGGCTAGCATCTGCGAGAATCAGTAAACGCGAATCATTATCATTCAAACTCTCACATATGCCCATGCCCATGACCACTGCTGTCGACATCCGTCAGCTCTTTATTGCATCCCGCACCCAATTGCGCGATGCAGCCGCGCGCATCCTGGGTTGCCGCCAGCGCGCCGAGGATGTTGTGCAGGATGCGTATGTCAAGCTGGCCGACGGTATCGAAGAGCTGCATATTCTGAATCCTGGGGCCTACCTGTTTCAGCTGGTGCGTAACCTGGCCATCGACCGTCATCGCCGCGCCGCTTTCGAGCAGCAGGTGTTTTCGCCGGGCGAGGAAGACTTGCAGCCCGGTTCGAACGTCACGCCGGAAGTGCAGGCCATCCATACCCAAGAGCTGGTCCGTGTGGCGCGTGCGCTCGACAAACTGCCGGAACGCACCCGCGCCGCATTCGAGCTGCACCGGCTGGCCGGCAAAACCCAGCGCGAGGTGGCGGCCCACCTTGGCATCTCCACCACGCTGGTGAACTTTATGATCCGCGATGCGATGGAATGCTGCCGCGATGCCTTGCGGGCGGCCTGATAACGCCAGTTGATATAATGTGCCGACGGCGTCAATGACGATGTCGTGCATCTCATATCGGCAAGGCCATGACGACAAATACAAACGCTGACCAGCATTGGCAAAGCGCCCTCGATTGGATACAACGCGAGCACGAAAATGCGCTCGATGAAGCTGCGCTGGCCGAACTGGCGGCGTGGCTGAAAGCCTCCCCCGATCACCTCAAGGCATATGAAGAAGCGCGCCGCGTCTGGCTTGCGGCGGGCCTTGTGCCGCCTGCGGACAGGCAGGCCTGAACTGGCGCGCTGCAGCCGTTTTTTCCTTACCCATCGCAGTAAATTTCGCTTTGCCTCATGCGTCATAGGGGAGAGTAGTGCCGCTGGCCTTCCATGTCGGAATGCGCGGCGCTGCCATCACCATCATGAGGTTAGCGCATGTCCACCAGTTGTTTCGATCGTGAAGATGAAGTCTTCATCGTCCTTGTAAATCACGAAGAACAGTATTCGATCTGGCCGCAATGGAAAGCGGTGCCCGGCGGCTGGCGTGCCATCGATGGCGTGCATGGCAACAAGAAGAGCGTGCTGGAATACGTCGAGAAGACGTGGACCGATATGCGTCCCAAGTCGCTACGCGACTGGATGGCCGAACAATCCAGCGCACGCTGATACGCGGGACATCCGATGCTTACTCAGTCGCCCGCGCGCCACTATCCCGAGAATTTTGTCGCCCATCTGCGCGCGCTTGCCACACAGCGTCCCGACGACGTCGCCCTGATTGTGGTGGCCGAGCGGGACGGCGCGGCTTTCGATACGCCCGTTTCCTACGCCTTGCTGGAGCAGCGCGTGCGTGCGCTGGCAGCGTATCTGCAGCGCCGCTTCGGCCATGGCGAACGCGTATTGCTCCTGCTGGATAATGACGATCATTATGTGGTCGGCTTCTTCGCCTGCATGTACGCGGGGCTGGTCGCGGTGCCGGTGTTTCCGCCGGAGTCGGCGCGGCCGCAGCATCTGGCGCGGCTGGTTGGTATCGCGGAGGATGCGCAGGCGGCTTGTATCCTGACGTCCAGCGCGATCCTGGAGATGGTGGGCGAAGCCATGAGCGCATTCGGCAGCGCGGTGGTGATTGCGGCCAATGGCATTAGCGCCAGTCTGGCGGATGAATGGGCTGAGCATGCGCCGGCGAGCAGCGACGTCGCCTTTCTGCAGTACACCTCGGGCTCGACCTCGACGCCCAAAGGCGTGATGGTCACGCACGGCAACCTGATGGCAAATGAGCGCGCCATCGAAACCAGCATGGATGTGCGTAGCAGCGACATCTTCGTCTCCTGGCTGCCGCTGTATCACGACATGGGCTTGATCGGCGGCCTGCTGCAGCCGCTGCATCGCGGGATTCCCGTTGGCTTGATGACGCCGAAATTTTTCCTCGAACGACCGGTGCGCTGGCTGCAGGCGATATCGCGGTTGCGCGCGACCATCAGTGGCGGGCCGGATTTCGCGTTCCGCCTGTGCCTTGAACGGATCAGGGATAGCCAGATTGCGCAACTTGATTTGTCGAGCTGGCGACTGGCGTTTTCCGGTGCGGAGCCGGTGCGCTACGATACGCTGCGTGACTTCATCGCCCACACCAGACCTGCTGGTTTTTCCGCTGATTCAGTCTACCCATGCTATGGCCTGGCTGAAGCCACGCTGCTGCTGACTGGCGGTCGCCGTGCGGAGGGCTTATGCGTACAGGGTTTCTCCGCTGAGAGCCTGGCGCAAGGCCAGCCGCTGGCGGATGACGGTGGCACCATGCTGGTGGCGTGTGGCGCCATCGCTGTCGATCATGTGCTGGAGATTGTCGATCCTGAGACGGGCCGTGTGCTGGATGCCGGACATGCCGGCGAAATCCAGGCCAGTGGCCCAAGTATCGCCCGTGGTTACTGGCGTCGTGAGGATGCCAGCGCCGAAGCGTTTATCGAACGCGCTGGGCGGCGCTGGCTGCGCACGGGCGACCTGGGCTTCCTTCATGACGGACAGCTGTACATCACGGGCCGCATCAAGGACTTGATTATTGTCCGTGGCCTTAATATCTATCCGCAGGATATCGAGCAGGGCATCGAGGCGGATGTTGAAGCCGCGCGCAAAGGGCGGGTGGCGGCGTTTGCCGTCAGGACGCCTGATGGTGGTGAAGGCGTCGGCGTGGCCGTCGAAATCTCACGCGGCTTGCAGAAGCTGGTGCCGGTGCAGGCGCTGGTGGGGGCGTTGAGCCAGGCGGTTGTCACGGCCTGCAAGGAACCGGCATCAGTGGTGGTGCTGCTGAATCCGGGCGCGCTGCCCAAGACATCGAGCGGCAAACTGCAACGCGGCGCGTGCCGCAAGGGCTGGCAGGAGCGCACGCTGGACGCCTATGCGGTGTATGAATTCGGTGCCTTTGCATCAGGAGGTCCTGCGGATGCGGATAGTGCAGACGCAGCAACGCTGAACGACACCGAGGCAGCGTTGGCGGCCCTGTGGCGCGATGTGCTCAAGCGGGATGCTGCAACGGTGTTTGTGCGCGAGGCGCATTTCCTCGCCAGCGGCGGCAATTCGCTGACGGCGGTACAGCTGGCGGCGCGCATTGGCGAGCGTTGGCATGTCGATTTTCCGGTTCGCCTGCTATTCGAACATCCGCAATTGGGCGCGATGGCCGCTGCCATCGGCAGACAGCCGCAGGCTGCCGTCCATCCGCTCGCCATCGTCCCGCTACCACCAGAGCGACGCAGTGCGCCGCTGCCGTTGTCGCATGCCCAGCAAAGACAGTGGTTCCTGTGGCAGATGGCGCCGGAAAGCTGCGCCTACCACGTCAGCGGAGCGTTGCGTTATACCGGCCCGCTGGATAACGCCATACTGCGTTCGAGCTTCGAAGCGCTGGTGGCAAGGCATGAATCGTTGCGCACCTTGTTCCAGCCAGGCGCAGATGGCAAGGGCGAGCAGCTGATACAGCCTGCGATGCCGCTGGCATGGTCGGAAAACGACCTGCGCGAACTCCCCGCAAACGCGCGCGAAGCCGAAGCACTGCGCCTTGCGGAAGAACTCAATGCCGAGCCGTTCGACCTGTGCCACGGGCCGCTACTGCGCGCGAAACTGCTGCGCCTTGACGGCGAAACCCATATCCTGGCAGTGGCCATGCACCACATCGTTTCGGACGGCGTGTCGATGCAGGTCTTGCTATCCGAGCTGGGGGCGCACTACCGCGGAGACGCTGCGGTGATGGTGCCACTGCCGGTACAGTATGCGGATTACGCCGCATGGCAGCAGTCATGGTTGCAAGAGGGTGAAGGCGCACGCCAGCTGGCTTACTGGCGCGAACAGCTGGGTGGTGAACAGGCGGTGCTGGCCTTGCCGGTCGATCGTCCACGGCCCCCAGTGGCAAACTATAAGGCAGCCGCCCATCAGCTGGAACTGCCGCTGCAACTGGCTGAGGCGTTGAATGCGTGTGCGCGCCGCAACGACAGCACGCCGTTCATGGCGCTGCTGGCTGGCTTCATGGCGCTGCTGCACCGCTACAGCGGCCAGCGCGATATCCGCGTCGGCATCCCGATCGCCAACCGGCAGCGCATTGAGGCGGAGGGCCTGATCGGCTTCTTCGTCAACACCCAGGTGCTGCGCGGCGATATTCAGGGTCGTGGCAGCCTTGGCGCGCTACTGGCGCAGGTGCGAAACGCTGCGCTGGAGGCGCAATCGCATCCTGATCTGCCGTTTGAGCAGCTGGTCGATGCCCTCCAACCCGAACGCAGTCTGAGTCATACCCCATTGTTCCAGGTGATGTTCAATCATCTGCGTTCGGACTTCGGAACATTTGCGCAACTGCCTGGCGTGACAGCCGAATACCTCCGCCTGCGCGAGCAGGCCGCGCAGTTTGAGCTGACGCTGGAAACGACGGAGCAAACGGATGGCCGCCTTGGTGTGCGCTTCATATACGCGGCTGAGCTGTTCGATGCCGCGACAATCGCCCGGTTGGCAGAAGACTACCTGGCTATTCTGGCCGCGCTGGCGCACCGCAGTGAGCTGGCGGTAAGCGATGTGGCGCTGGTAAGCCAGCATGAGCAGATCCAGCTGGAGAAATGGGGCGTGAATCCGGTCCGCCATCAGGACGCGGAGCCGGTCCACCGCAGCTTTGAACGCAACGCGGCGCGCTATCCCGACGCGATAGCTTTGCTGTTTGGCGATCAGGCACTGAGCTATGCGGAACTCAACGAGCGCGCCAATCGCCTTGCGCATCGGCTCATCGCGCTGGGAATCGGCCTGGAAAGCCGTGTCGGCATCGCGGTTGAACGTTCGTTTGACATGATGACAGGGCTGCTGGCGATACTGAAGGCGGGCGCCGCCTACGTTCCGCTGGATACCGATTATCCGGCCGAACGGCTGCGCTACATGGCCGAGGACAGCGGCATCCGCCTGCTGCTGACGCACAGTGCGCTGACGGACAATCTTGCGTTGCCCGCGCTGCCCGTCCTGCTGCTGGACCAGGTTGACCTTGGCGCTGAGAGCACCGCCAATCCCAACGTCGCCGTGCATGGCGAGAACCTGGCGTATGTCATCTACACCTCCGGCTCGACCGGCAATCCCAAGGGCGCAGCCAACCGCCATCGTTCGCTATCCAGCTGCATGGCCTGGATGCAGGAGACCTACCGACTGACGCCTGCTGATACGGTGCTGCATAAAGCCGCTTTCGGCTTCGACGTATCGGTATGGGAGCAGTTCTGGCCACTCACCACTGGCGCACGCCTGGCGTTGGCTTTGCCGGGCGATCAGCGCGATCCGGCACGCCTGGTGGCGCTGATCCAGCAGCACCAGGTCACGACGGTGAATTTTGTGCCGCCGATGCTGCAAGCCTTCCTCGCGCATGAAGGCATTGAGGCCAGCACGCGGCTCAAACACATCATCTGCGGCGGCGAGGCCATGCCGGCCGACACGCAACGAGAGACGTTTGAACGTCTGCGCCGGGCCGGTCTTCACAACCTTTACGGGCCGACCGAAACTGCAATCCACGTGACCCATTGGGCCTGCCGCAATGACGGACAAAGCCTGGTCCCGATCGGCCGCCCAATCAGCGAAACCCACACTTACGTACTGGATGCGGACCTGAACATGGTGCCGGCCGGCGTCGCGGGTGAGCTGTATCTGGGTGGCGTTGCGTTGGGACGCGGTTATCTGCATCGTCCGGGATTGAGCGCCGAGCGTTTTGTCGCCGATCCTTTCGATCCGCGCGGTGGCCGTTTGTACCGCACCGGTGACCTGGTGCGCTGGAACGGGGAAGGACAACTGGAATACCTCGGGCGTATAGATCATCAATTGAAGATACGTGGCCTGCGCATCGAGCTGGGCGAAGTGGAAGCGCAACTGCTGGCACAGCCGGAAGTGCGTGAAGCGGTGGTGGTGGCGCGCGATGCCGCCGGCGGCAAGCGCCTGGTGGGCTATGTGTCGGCGCACGAAGGAAAGCAGCTGGACAGCGCTGAATTGAAAGCGCGTCTGGCCCGGCGCCTGCCGGACTATATGGTGCCGCAGCAGATCGCGGTGTTGCCGTCGCTGCCGCTGAGCGCCAACGGCAAGGTAGACCGCAAGGCGCTGCCGGATGTGGCGCTGGCGCAGCGCACCGCCAGCGAAGCTCCCCGTGGCCAGCTGGAACAGGCGCTCGGCCAGCTCTGGTGCACCTTGCTGGGACTGGAGAGTGTAGACCGGCGCGACAGCTTCTTTGAGCTGGGCGGTAATTCGCTGCTGCTGTTGCAGCTCCAGCGCCGTCTGGCACAGCAGCTCGACCTGCAGGCGTCCGTGGTTGACCTGTTCAAGTATCCGACGCTGGAGGCGCTGGCCGCTTTCCTGAGCAGCGCCGCACCGGCCGTGCGGTCCACGGCAGCAGTCGATGAACGTGCAAAACGCCAGCGTGGCGCATTCTTACAACGTAAAGCAGTAGCAGAAAGAGTTTCGACATGAATCTCGCAGACCAAGGCCTGCCCGGACAGCAGGAGTTTAGCGGCGTGGAGATCGCCATTGTTGGCATGGCAGGGCGGTTTCCCGGGGCCTCCGGCGTGGATGAACTGTGGCGTAATATCGTTGGTGGCGTGGAGTCGCGTCAGGTATTCGATGACGAGAAATTGCGTGAACGCGGTGTCGCCGATGCTGCTCTGGCGGATACGGCGTATGTAAAAGCAGGCATGGTGCTGGACGGCCTGGATCAATTCGATGCGGGCTTTTTCGGCTACTCGCCGCGTGAAGCAGAGCGGCTCGACCCACAACAGCGCGTCTTCCTGGAAACCGCGTGGCACGCTTTGGAACACGCAGGCTACGCTGGCGCTGCCACGCCGGCACTCACTGGCGTCTATGCGGGATGCGGCAGTAATCTCTACCTGATGCGCAACCTGCTGCCCGGCGTCGATTGGGCGGCCAGCGACATTGCTTCGCTGCTGGGACTCATGAATGGCAACGACCAGGGATCACTGGCGACGCGCATCGCATACAAATTGAATCTGCGCGGCCCGGCGGTGTCGGTGCAAACAGCATGTTCCACTTCGCTGGTGGCGGTACATATGGCTTGCCGCTCGCTGCTGAATTATGAAAGCGATCTGGCGCTGGCCGGTGGTGTCTGGCTCAATTTGCTGCAGGAGATGGGCTATCGGCACCAGGCTGGTGCGATTCTCTCACCGGATGGCCATTGCCGCGCGTTTGACGCGGCGGCCGGCGGGACGGTCATCGGCAGCGGTGCGGGCATTGTGGTGCTCAAGCGGCTGGATGAAGCGCTGCGCGATGGCGATACCATTCACGCCGTGATTAAAGGATCGGCACTGAATAACGACGGCGCCGAAAAGATGGCGTATAGCGCGCCCAGCGTCGATGGCCAGGCCGAAGTCATACAGGCGGCATTGGCGATGGCGGGTGTCGATGCAGGCACGATAGGTTATGTGGAAGCGCATGGAACGGGCACCGCGCTGGGCGATCCGGTGGAAATCGCCGCGTTGACCCAAGCCTTCCGCGCCAGTACGCAGGATAGCGCTTATTGCGCGATTGGCTCGATAAAAACCAATATTGGCCACCTCGATGCGGCGGCCGGCGTCACCGGCCTGATTAAAGCCGCGCTGGCCCTGAAGCACGGCATTCTGCCGCCCAGCCTCAATTTTGAGCAGGCCAATCCGCAAATCGATTTCGCCACAAGCCCTTTCTATGTGAACACCGAGGCGCGCCCGTGGACCACGGCCGGCGCACCGCGCCGTGCCGGCGTCAGCTCGTTTGGCATGGGTGGAACCAACGCCCACGTAGTATTGGAAGAGCCGCCAACGCTAGTGCCGCAGCAGGTGTCCGGCGCTGCGCAACTGCTTCTGCTGTCGGCGCGCAGTGAAGAGGCGCTGGATAATGCGGCTGCGCAGTTGGCAGACCATCTGGAACGCCACCCGGCGCAGCGCCTTGCGGATGTCGCCTACACGCTGCACGCCGGGCGTCGTCATTTTGCGCACCGTGCGCTTGCATGGGCAGACAATCACGGTGATGCAGTCAAGGCATTGACGGGAACGGGTGTGCAGATGGTGCGCGGTTTGGCCATGGCTGATGCACCGGCGGTAGCGTTCCTGTTCCCCGGCCAGGGTGCGCAGCATACCGATATGGGGCAGGATCTGTACCGGACCAACAACGTCATGCGCGAGAGCGTGGATCGCTGCTGCGCTTTGCTGAAAGGCCGTCTTGGTCTGGATCTGCGCGATCTGCTGTACCCCGCGCCGGAAAATGAAACCGCTGCCGCAGCGCAGCTCGAGCAGACTGCCTACACGCAGCCCGCGCTGTTCGTGCTGGAATACGCCATGGCGCAAATGTGGATCAGCCATGGCGTCAAACCCGATGCGCTGCTGGGCCACAGCATCGGTGAGTATGTCGCTGCTTGCCTGGCGGGCGTGTTTACGCTGGAAGACGCGCTGACCATTGTCGCGGAGCGCGGGCGCCTGCTACAGGCAAGTGCCGAGGGAGCCATGTTGGCGGTCAGCCTGGCCGAAGCACAGTTGGCGCTTGGCGCAGATGCCGGCTGCGATGTCGCCGCCGTGAATGCCGCTGATTTATGCGTCCTGGCTGGGCCGCTTGCTGCGATCGAAGCCGTTGAGCGCCAGTTTAAGGCGCGCGCAGTGGGTGTACGTCGCCTGCATGTCAGCCGGGCTTTTCATTCTTCGCTGGTGGAACCGGCACTGGCTGAATTTGAAGCCGTACTGCGTACCGTGCGCCTGCAGGCGCCGGGGATTCCTTTCATATCCAATCTGAGTGGCGACTGGATCACGGATGACGAAGCCCGTGATCCCGCTTACTGGCTGCACCATATGCGTGGCACTGTGCGTTTCGCCGACGGCCTGGCGACTTTGCTGCAACAACCCAATCGCGTGCTGCTGGAGGTAGGACCAGGCGAGACGTTGACCAGTCTCGCGCGCCGCCATCCGCAGTCGACTGGCCGGCCGGTATTTGCCACGCAGTCGCATCCTGCCCGACGTAGCCAGAATGCGCAGCAGTATATGCAATGCCTGGCGCAGTTGTGGGTCACTGGCGTTGCACTGGACCCTGCGGCCCTGGGAATCAATGGAGGCCGGCGCGTGGCACTGCCAGCCTACCCATTTGAACGGAAGTCATATTGGGTCGTGCCGGAGACCGTGGCGCCGTCCGAGAAGCCGCGTGGCGTGGACGACTGGTTCCTGCATCCGGTGTGGAAGCGCGCCATGCCATTGGTGACTGCAGACCAGCAGCGCCGTGGTGCTGTGCTGATACTTGGCGATGAAAACAGTTTCGCCAATAGCCTGGCCAGTCAGTGTGCCGCTCAAGGACGAGCGGTGATATACGTTGAACGCGGCTCCGGTTTTGAGCGCATTGCGGCAGACCGCTATGCCGTGCGTCCTGATAGTGCGGAGGATTTCAAGCAATTGCTGGCCGCAGTGCAGTTCTCCGCTATCGACGTATGCCACTTGTGGACACTGAATCCGCAGTCCGACATGCTGGAACAAGGCTTTTACAGCCTGACGGCACTGGCGCGGGCACTGGATGATGCGGGCGTACGCGATGCAGCTATCACCGTCATCACCAGCGGCATGGAAGATGTTACCGGAACCGAGGAACTGCATCCCCAACTGGCTACGTTGAACGGCGCGTGCAAGGTCATTCCTCAGGAGTATCCGCATATCTCCTGCCGTTTGCTGGATGTCCTGCCAGGACAAGTATCGCCGGGTCAGGTGGTCGCCGAAATGAACGCGACGAGTGGTGAACCGCTGGTGGCATATCGCGGCGCTCATCGCTGGTTCAAAGATTACGAGCCCTTGGCGCGGCCGGTGAGTGGCGATCAGCGTTTACGTCAGAACGGCGTCTATCTCATCACGGGTGGCGCGGGCGGTGTCGGTATGATACTGGCGCGTTACCTGGCGCAGGCGTGGCGGGCCAGGCTTGTACTTGTGAATCGCAGCGTCATGCAGGCCGATGCGCCCGCGCTGCGTGAGCTGGAGTCGTTTGGTGGCGACGTTCTGGCGCTGCAAGCCGATGTGAGCGATGCAGAACAGATGAACGCGGCCATCGGCGCCGCACGACAGCACTTCGGCACCCTTAACGGCATCATTCACGCCGCAGGCGTTGCTGGTGGCGGCATGATCGCGACGAAGCAGAAGCCGGCCATGGAGAAGGTCTTCGCGCCCAAGCTACAGGGCACAATCAACCTGCTGAACGCCACAAGGAATGAACCGCTGGACTTCATTCTGCTGTGCTCCTCGCTGACAGCCATCACCGGCGGTTACGCACAAGCCGACTACTGCGCCGCCAACGCCTTCCTCGATGCTTTGGCGCAGCGCGGCAGCAGTCCCTGGCTGGTATCGGTTAACTGGGATGTCTGGCGCGATGTCGGGATGGCGTCAGGTCAGCGCCTTCCTGATGACGAGGGCATCACGGCCGCTGATGCTGGCCCTCTGCTTGAGCGTATTTTTTCCGGTCCGTCCGTACCGCAGGTGCTGATATCCACCATCGGATTACAGCGACAGATCGCGCGCAGCGCTTCGATGGAAATGGCTGAGCGTCTATTGGCGGCCCCCGTGTCAAAACGGCAGCAGCATGCGCGTCCAACCTTGTCTGCCGCCTACGTTGAGGCGTCCGGCGGTCTGGAAACCGGCCTGGCATCATTGTGGAGTGAATTCCTCGGCATCACACCGGTAGGCGCGAACGATAACCTGTTTGAACTCGGTGGCGATTCGCTGCTCGCGATTCAATTACTGGCCAAGGTGCGCAGCACCTATGGCATCGAGCTGCATCCCACAGGATTTTTCAAAAATCCCACGGTCGCCGCGTTGGCAGTCACGATGGGCGGTGCTGCATCTGATGCGGGTAGCTCGCCCGTCATTGTGCCGCGCTCAGAAAGTGGTCCGGCCTTACTGTCTTACGCCCAGCAGCGGTTGTGGTTCCTGTGGCAGCTCGACCCGGAAAGCGCAGCTTATCATTTGAGCGGAGGGCTGGGCTTTAAAGGCAAGCTGAATATCGACGCGCTGCGCGCTGCTCTGGACGGACTGGTTGCCAGACACCCAGCATTACGCACCGTGTTCCGTCAGGATCCGGATGGCAGCTTATACCAGGTGGTGCAGGAGCCACAAGCCGTGGCACTGCCTTACCTGAATATGGGCGATGAAATACATCGCCTGTGCGCTCAGCCATTTGATCTATCCAATGGCCCTTTGTTACGTGCGGCCTTGCTCAAACGTGGGGAGCAGGAGCATCAGCTTGTAGTGGTCATGCACCACATCGTTTCGGACGGCTATTCGACGCAACTGATTCTGGATGAATTGGCCCAGCGATACGCGGCACATCTTCAAGGATCGGCATTGCAGCTGGTACAACTGCCGATTGCATACAGCGACTACGCCGCATGGCAGCGTGCCTTGCTGGCCGGCCCGGAGGGAGCGCGTCAACTCACGTGGTGGAAAGACCTGCTGGGCGCACAGAATACCGCATTGAATTTGCAGACGTCCCGTCCGCGTAAGGCAGATGCAAGGTATGGCGCGGCACGGCACGTGATCTCATTGCCGTTAGAACTGACTGCAGGATTGCGCCGCCAGGCTCAAAACCATGGCGCCACCTTTTTCGCCGTGCTGTTGACGGCGTACCAGGCGCTGTTGTTCCGCTACAGCGGACAGACCGATATACGCGTAGGGGTACCGGTCGCGAACCGCCATCATGCTGAAACGGCGGGCCTGGTTGGCTTCTTCGTCAATACCCAGGTTCTTCCCGCAAGTCTGAACGCGAAAACGCCGCTGGTGCAGCTGCTGGCGCAAACGCGGGATCACGCCTTGAACGCACAAGCGAATCAGGATCTGCCTCTGGACTGGCTTGTGGATGCGATGCAGGTGGAGCGCAATCTGAACGGAAATCCGCTGTTCCAGGTGATGTTTAACCATCTACGGCTGGACCATGGCTCCCTGGCGCAATGGCCAGATCTGGATGTTGAACGCATCGACCTTGATGAACAAAACGTACAGAGCGAATTGTCGCTGACTACCTACGAAAGCTCGAACGGCCAGGTAACGGCCAACTTCAGCTATGCACCAGAGTTGTTCGATGCCGAGCATATTGAAGCCATGGCCGGGCATTATCTGCTGCTATTGCAGGCATTGGCGAATAAGCCGGAGCAGGTGGTTGGCGAGGTTGAGCTGTTGAGCGAACGGCAGCTGGACCGCTTGCAGCAATGGGGCGACAACCGTGAGCAGCACGGCGAGGGCGCGCCTGTCCACCTGCTGTTTGAACGACAGGCAGCAGTACAGCCGGACAAATGCGCGCTGCTGTTCGGTGACGAATCGCTGAGCTATGGCGAACTGAATGCCCGCGCCAACCGTCTGGCGCACCATCTGATTCAACTCGGCGTACGGCCCGAAACCAAAGTCGGCATCGCGCTGGAGCGTTCGTTTGACATGGTGATTGGCCTGCTGGCGATCCTGAAAGCGGGCGGCGCCTACGTCCCGCTCGATCCGGAATATCCTGCCGACCGCTTGCGTTATATGGTGGAAGACAGCCGTATTGGCCTGCTGCTGACGCATAGCCAGCTGCCAGGCCAGGATGGCGTGCGCGCGCTGCTGCTCGATCAACTGGATCTGAGCAGCCAGCCGGCGTACAATCCGGCACCGGTGCTCAACGGTGAAAATCTGGCATATGTGATTTATACCTCGGGTTCAACGGGCAAGCCCAAAGGCGCTGCCAACCGACATCGCTCGCTGTACAACCGGCTGGCGTGGATGCAGCAGGCTTACCAGCTAACGTCCGCAGACACGGTGCTGCAAAAGACACCGTTCAGTTTTGACGTCTCGGTATGGGAATTCTTCTGGCCCCTGATGATGGGCGCGCGGCTGGCGATTGCCGCACCGGGCGAACACCGCGAGCCTGCGCGCCTGCGCGAACTGATTTGCCATCATCAGGTGACCACGCTGCACTTCGTTCCATCGATGCTCCAGGCCTTTATGGCGCATGACGGCGTGGCCGCCTGCACCAGCCTGACGCGGATGATTTGCAGCGGCGAGGCGTTGCCGGTGGATGCGCAGAACAGCGTGTTCAAACTGCTGCCGCAGGCGGCGCTGTATAACCTGTATGGCCCCACCGAAGCGGCGATCGATGTCACCCATTGGACCTGCCGTGCTGACGGCAGCAACCAGGTGCCGATCGGCCAGCCAATCAGCCAGACCAAAACCTATGTACTGGACGGCGACCTGAATCTGGCGCCGGCAGGCGTGGCGGGCGAGCTTTATCTGGGCGGGATCGGCCTGGCGCGCGGCTATCTGGAACGTCCGGCATTGACGTCGGAGCGCTTTCTGGCCGATCCGTTCGACCCGCAAGGCGGCCGTTTGTACCGTACCGGAGACCTGGTGCGCTGGAACAGCGAAGGGCAGCTGGAATACCTGGGCCGCCTCGATCATCAGGTGAAAATCCGCGGCCTGCGCATTGAGCTGGGCGAGATCGAAGCACAACTGCTGGCGCAGCCGGAGCTGCGCGAGGCGGTGGTAGTGGCGCGTGACAGCGCGGCTGGCACCAGGCTGGTGGCCTACATCTCGCTGCAAGCAGGCCTGCATTGCGAGACGGCCGAGTTGCGGGAGCGGCTATCGACAGCGCTGCCGGACTACATGGTGCCGGGCGCTATCGTGGTGCTGGATACCTTGCCGCTCAACGCCAATGGCAAGATAGACCGGAAAGCGCTACCTGAGCCGGAACTGTCGATCACCACCGAGTACGAGGCGCCACAGAATGAGGTCGAAATCACACTGGCTGCATTGTGGCGCGAGCTGTTAGGCGCAGCGCAGATAGGCCGCAACGACCACTTCTTCCAGTTGGGGGGACACTCGCTGCTTGCGGTCCAGCTCACGGCGCGCATTCAGCGCGACATGCAGTTTGAGCTGCACGTTAAAGACGTATTCCGTTATCCGCTGCTCGCCGATCTGGCGCGGCATGTCGGCAGCCAGCTTGGCAACTCGAATGACCAGGCCCTGGCCGACCTTGATTCCTTTATCGATAGTTTGGAGAATGTTTAATGAGTGACGTCGCAACGCGCCGTATTGCGGAGAAATTTGCGCAACTGTCGACGGCACAGCGCCGCGTGGTGTATCAGCGTCTCAAGGCGGATGGCATGAGCATCGGCCAGTTCCCGATTCTGAAACGCGCCGAATCGGTGACGCAGGCTTGCGCCTTGTCGTATGCCCAGGCGCGCCAATGGTTCCTGTGGCAGCTGGACCCATCCAGCACCGCTTATCATATTGCTGGCGCACTGGAACTGAAGGGTGACTTGAAGCCGGAAGCGGTGCGTACGGCCTTCGCCGCACTGGTGGTGCGCCATGAAGCTCTGCGTACCGTGCTTCGCCCAAGTGGCGATGGTCTGGCTGAGCAGGTCATCCTGCCACAGGCTGAATTGCACATGGAACTGATAGACCTGAGTTCAGTACCGGCAGATGCGCGTGAGTTGCGTTTGCAGCAGGAGGCCATGCGTATCAGTCAGCGGCCGTTCGATCTGCTTCACGGGCCATTGCTGCGCGTCGGTCTGATTCAATCGGCTGCGGATACGCATGTGCTGGTGGTGGTCATGCACCATATCGTTTCCGATGGCTGGTCCATGCAGATCATTGTCAACGAATTCTCTGCGCTCTACAGCGCCGCTGTACAGGGGGGCGCACCGACACTGGCCGAGCTGCCGATTCAGTATGCGGACTACGCCTTGTGGCAGCGCAGCTGGATGGAAGCGGGCGAGCAGGAACGTCAACTGGCTTACTGGATTGATGCGCTGGGCAAGGAGCAGGTGGTACTGCAATTGCCTGCCGACGGTCCGCGCCGCGCGGATGGTGTGTATTGCGCCGCGCGTCACAGCGTCACGCTGCCGGCGGAACTGGCACTCAGTTTGCAAAAGCAGGTACAAGGACAAGGCATGACCCTGTTTATGGCCTTGCTGACTGGCTTCCAGGCTTTGCTGAACCGTTATTCGGGACAGTCTGACGTTCGCGTTGGCGTGCCGATCGCGAACCGCCATCGTGTCGAGAGTGAGGGCGTTGTCGGTTTCTTTGTCAATACCCAGGTACTGCGCAACCAGCTGGATGGCCGAATCAGCCTGTCGCAAGCGCTGGTTCAGACACGCGATGCGGCGCTTGGCGCGCAGGATCATCAGGATTTACCGTATGAGCAGCTGGTCGAGGCGTTGCAGCCGGAGCGTAGCCTGGGCGGCAATCCGTTATTCCAGGTGATGTTCAACCATCAGCGTACCGACTACCGCGCCTTGCAGCAGTTGCCGGGCCTGTCGATGCACGACTACGTGCTGGATCGCCAGCAAGCACAGTTTGAACTGACACTGGATACGCGGGAAGACGAAAATGGTGTGCTGACCGCCACCTTTACCTACGCTGCCGAGTTGTTTGATGCTACGACAATCGCGCGCATGGCGCAGCACTATCAGACACTCTTGCAAGCCATCAGTGATAGTCCGCAGCAGTTGCTGAGTGAGGTCGCGCTGCTGGATGAGGCACAACACGTCCAGTTACAGCAATGGGGTGACAACCGTGAGCAGCACGGCGAGGGTGAGCCTGTCCACCTGCTGTTTGAACGTCAGGCAGCAGTACAGCCGGATAAATGCACGCTGCTGTTCGGTGACGAATCGCTGAGCTATGGCGAACTGAATACCCGCGCCAACCGTCTGGCGCATCATCTGATTCAACTCGGCGTGCGGCCCGAAACCAAAGTCGGCATCGCGCTGGAGCGTTCGTTTGACATGGTGATTGGCCTGCTGGCGATCCTGAAAGCGGGCGGCGCCTACGTCCCGCTCGATCCGGAATATCCGGCCGACCGCTTGCGTTATATGGTGGAAGACAGCCGTATTGGCCTGCTGCTGACGCATAGTCTGCTGCCAGGCCAGGATGGCGTGCGCGCGCTGCTGCTCGATCAACTGGATCTGAGCAGCCAGCCGGCGCACAATCCCGCACCGGTGCTCAGCGGTGAAAATCTGGCATATGTGATTTATACCTCAGGTTCAACGGGCAAGCCCAAAGGCGCTGCCAACCGACATCGCTCGCTGTACAACCGGCTGGCGTGGATGCAGCAGGCTTACCAGCTGACGTCCGCAGACACGGTGCTGCAAAAGACACCGTTCAGTTTTGACGTCTCGGTGTGGGAGTTCTTCTGGCCCCTGATGATGGGCGCACGGCTGGCGATTGCCGCACCGGGCGAACATCGCGAGCCTGCGCGCCTGCGCGAACTGATTTGCCGTCATCAGGTGACCACGTTGCACTTCGTGCCATCGATGCTCCAGGCCTTTATGGCACATGACGGCGTGGCCGCCTGCACCAGCCTGACGCGGATTATCTGCAGCGGCGAGGCGTTACCGGTGGATGCGCAGAACAGCGTGTTCAAACTGCTGCCGCAGGCGGCGCTGTATAACCTGTATGGTCCCACCGAAGCAGCGATCGATGTCACCCATTGGACCTGCCGTGCTGACGGCAGCAACCAGGTGCCGATCGGCCAGCCAATCAGCCAGACCCAAACCTATGTGCTCGATGGCGACCTGAATCTGGCGCCGGCAGGTGTGGCGGGCGAGCTTTATCTGGGCGGGATCGGTCTGGCGCGCGGCTATCTGGAACGTCCGGCGTTGACGTCGGAGCGCTTTGTCGCCGATCCGTTCGACCCGCAAGGCGGCCGTTTGTACCGCACCGGAGACCTGGTGCGCTGGAACAGTGAAGGGCAGCTGGAATATCTGGGCCGCCTCGATCATCAGGTGAAAATCCGTGGTCTGCGCATTGAACTGGGCGAGATCGAAGCACAACTGCTGGCGCAGCCGGAGCTGCGCGAGGCGGTGGTGGTGGCGCGTGACAGCGCGGCTGGCACCAGGCTGGTGGCCTACATCTCGCTGCAAGCAGGCCTGCATTGCGAGACAGCCGAGTTGCGGGAGCGGCTATCGACAGCGCTGCCGGACTACATGGTGCCAGGCGCCATCGTGGTGCTGGATACCTTGCCGCTCAACGCCAATGGCAAAGTAGACCGCAAGGCGCTGCCAGAGCCGGACTTCAGTTCCACTTCCTACGAGGCGCCGCAAGGAGATGTGGAGGAAAAGCTGGCAGCACTCTGGGCGGAACTGCTGGAGCTTAAGCAGGTAGGCCGTCATGATAATTTCTTTGAGCTTGGCGGCCATTCGCTGCTCGCGCTCACACTGCTGGAGCGTATGCGTTCGCAAGGGCTACAGGCGCAGGTACGTACCTTGTTCCAGTACCCACAGTTGACCGCATTCGCAAAAGCGCTGATGCAGGGCGTGTTGGAAATCTCTTCCTACAGCGTTCCACGCAACGGCATTCCTGATGACTGCGATGCGCTGACGCCGGAAATGATTACGCTGGCGAGGCTGGACGCCAATGAGATCGCGGTTATTGAAGCCACTGTTCCTGGTGGTGCCACCAATATTCAGGACATCTATCCACTGGCGCCGCTGCAGGAGGGTATCCTCTTCCATCACCTGCTGCAAAGCGAAGGCGATGCTTATGTCACGCCGCAGCTACTGAGTTTCGATAGCGAGCAGCGCCTCCTGGCGTTTGTCGATAGCTTGAACAAAGTCATTGCACGTCACGACATTTTACGTACTGCCGTATTGTGGGAAGGACTGAGAGAGCCGTTGCAGGTCGTCTGGCGCAAAGCCGGGTTGACGACCGAATGGCTTGACGTCGCCAATGGCGACGCCGCTGCGGCACTCACGGCTGCCGTCAATCCTGCAAGCTATCGCATTGATGTAAGGCAGGCGCCTATGATACGCGCGCTGGCCGCACGCGATCACGCCAGCGGACGGTATCTGCTGCAACTGCCTAGTCATCACCTGGTAGTTGATCACACCACGCTGGAGTTGCTGGTTGAAGAAATCGGCATGATCCAGCGAGGAACCGTACTTCCGCCTGCCGTGGCGTTCCGTGATTTCGTGGCGCGGGCACGTTACGGCGCCAAACCGGAAGAGCAGGAAGCGTTTTTCCGCCAGATGCTGGCAGATGTTGAAGAGCCGACGGCGCCGTTTAATCTTATCGATATTCAGGGCAACGGCAGCACAGTGGAGCAGGCCAGGCTGGCGATGCCGCCATTGCTGGCAGCACGCTTACGCCAGGCTGCGCAGCGTCATGGCGTGAGTGCTGCTACCGTCTTCCATCTGGCGTGGGCAGTTGTTCTGGCGCGCGCATCGGGCAAGGACGACGTGGTATTCGGCACGGTACTGTTTGGCCGGATGCAGGGTGGCGAAGATGTCAGCCGCACGCTTGGCCTGTTTATTAATACGCTGCCGCTGCGTATCCGGCTTGGCACGCAGGACGTGGCGCAGTGCTTGCAGCAGACCCATGCCGCGCTGACCGGGTTGCTGCAGCACGAACATGCCAGCCTTTCCCTGGCCCAGCGTTGCAGCGGGCTGCCGGGAGGCACACCATTGTTTTCCGCATTGCTTAACTATCGCTATGGCAGCAAGCCCTCCGATGACGGCGTGTGGGAAGGCGTGGAACTGCTGGGCGGTGAAGAGCGCAGTAACTATCCGTTATCGATGTCCGTTGATGATATGCAGGATGACTTCGCACTGGTCGCACAAGTGCCGCCGTCCATCGGTGCATTACGCATATGCGAGATGATGCAGGAGGCAGCGACTGCACTGGTGGACGCACTTATAGCACACCCGCAAACGCTGACCGCTGCTTTGCCAGTCATGAATGGAATGGAAACGGCACTGCTGCGCCAGTGGAGCGTGAACCGTCGTCGATATGCCGAGGCGGCACCGCTGCATCAGCTATTTGAACGCCAGGTAGCCGCACAGCCGGCATCTTCCGCCTTGCTGTTTGGCGAACAGGTGTTGAGCTATACCGGCTTGAATGTACGCGCCAACCAGCTGGCACACCGCTTGTTGGCGTTGGGTGTCAAGCCGGAAGACAGGATCGGTGTCTGCATCGAACGCTCGATTGATATGGTAGCGGCATTGCTGGCGATCCTGAAAACCGGTGCCGCCTATGTTCCGCTTGACCCTGAGTATCCGCCGGAGCGCCTGCGCTATATGGCTGAAGACAGCGGCATTAGCCTGCTTCTGAGCCATTCGGGTTTGCAGCACATCGCGCCATCGCTGCCAGCGGAGCGCGTGCTGCTGCTCGACCAAATTGACGTGACTGCGGAAAGTACGAAGAACCCTGGCGTTGCGGTACATGGCGAAAATCTGGCGTATGTGATTTACACGTCCGGATCGACCGGTCTGCCGAAAGGTGCAGCGAACCGGCACCGTGCTGTTGCCAGCTGCATGCTGTGGATGCAGGATATCTACCACTTGACCGGCGACGACACCGTGCTGCACAAGGCGCCATTTGGCTTTGACGTCTCGGTATGGGAATTGTTCTGGCCATTGACCTCCGGTGCACGTCTTGCCCTGGCACTGCCAGGCGACCAGCGTGATCCGGCCCGCCTGGTTGCGTTGATACAGCAGCACCAGATCACGACGGTCAACTTTGTGCCGGCCATGCTCCAGGCCTTCCTGGCACATGAGGGCATCGAAGCCAGTACGCGGCTCAAGCACATTATTTGCGGCGGCGAGGCCATGCCATCCGAAACGCAGCGCGAGACTTTCCAACGCCTGAGCGACGCGGGACTGCATAATCTCTACGGCCCGACAGAAACGGCCATTCACGTTACCAACTGGGCTTGCCGCGATGATGGACAAAGCCTGGTGCCGATTGGCCGTCCGATCAGCGATACCGTGGCGTATGTGCTGGACGCCGGGTTGAATCTGGCGCCAGCTGGTGTGGCAGGGGAGTTGTACCTGGGCGGCGTTAGCCTGGGGCGCGGCTATCTCGGCCGGCCAGGCTTGAGCGCAGAACGGTTTGTGGCCGACCCATTTGATCCGCACGGCGGCCGCCTGTATCGCACGGGCGACCTGGTACGCTGGAATGACGAAGGCCAGCTAGAGTATCTGGGGCGTATCGATCATCAGGTGAAAATCCGTGGCTTCCGGGTTGAACTGGGCGAGGTGGAAGCGCAGTTGCTGGCGCAGCCCGAGGTACGCGAAGTCGTGGTGGTTGCCCGTCAGGGACCTGGCGGCACGCTGCTGGTGGCCTATCTGGCGGCGCATGAGGGGCAGCACATCGACGGGATGGTGCTACGGGATCGTTTGCGCCGTACGCTGCCGGAGCATATGGTGCCGGGAGCGGTCATGGTCATGCCGGCATTGCCGCTCAACGCCAACGGCAAGGTTGACCGAAAAGCGCTGCCGGAGCCGGAGCTGGCCGCCCGCAGCCATGTCGCACCACAGGGCCAGTTGGAACAGACGCTGGCAGAGATATGGGCCGAGGTGCTTGGACAAGAGCGTGTGGGGCGCACGGACAACTTCTTTGAACTGGGCGGCGACTCGATTCTGAGTCTGCAAATCGTCGCCCGGGCGCGACGGGCGGGGTGGGCGCTGAATCCCAAGCTGATGTTCACGCATCCGGTGATTGCGGACCTGGCCAGTGTGCTGGAGCCGTTGGCGCCCGCTGCACAGACGTCGACACCGCAGATACGTGGCGTGTTGGCGGATTATCTGAGCGCGCCGGCGTTGGCCGCCGTCTCGGTTGATCCTGCCGATATCGAGGATGTTTATCCGTTGTCGCCGCTGCAGGAAGGTATGCTGTTTATGTCGCTTGAGGCGCCGGGCAGTGGCTTATACATGAATCAGCTCAGCGTCACCGTACATGGACTGGATGCGGAAAAACTCGCTCAAGCCTGGCAGGCGATGGTTCGGCGACACGCGGTGCTGCGGACAAGCTTCCTGTGGCAGGCCGGCGCGGATACTGCGTTGCAGATGGTCTGGCGTGCAGCCAACGCTTTCGTGGAGATACAGGATTGGCGCGGTTCTGCTGATATTGAAGCCCGCTTGAGCGCACTGCGTTCGGCCGAGCTGTTGCGCATCACTGACTTCTCGCAACCTGCGCTGGCGCGCCTGTTCCTGATACGCGTAGCGGACAATGAACATCGCCTGCTGCTTGGCATGCACCATATCCTGCTGGATGGTTGGAGCCAGTCACGCCTGCTCGGCGAGCTATTGCAAAGCTATGGCGGCGCTGCACTGACGCCAGTCGAGGCGCACTATGGCGACTATATACGCTGGCTTGCCCGTCAGCCGGGAGACATGGCGGAGCGCTATTGGCGCGGCCAATTGCAGCAACTGGATGGCCCCAGCCTGCTGGCGAGCCGCCGGCACGCGGACAGCGGCTATCACAAAATCTATCTGCGCTGGGATGCTGCGCAGACGGGATTTCTGTCCGATTGCGCCAGGGTGCAGCGGGTCACGGTCAACACGATGGTGCAGGCGGCGTGGGCGACGCTGCTGCAGCGCCATCTGGGTAAGGACAGCGTGTGCTTCGGTGCGACGGTTGCAGGACGGCCCGCAGAGCTGGCCGGCGCGGAAGACATGGTGGGCTTGTTCATCAATACCATTCCGGTGTTGGCGGTACGCCAGCCGCAGCTGCCTGTGGGGGAATTCCTGCGTCAGCTGCAAGCCACCAATCTCGATGCACGCCAATATGAGCATACGCCGCTGGCGCAGATTCAGCGTTGGGGTGGTGCTGCCGGCCAGGCGCTATTCGATAGCATTATCGTGTTCGAGAACTATCCGATGCATAAGGCGCTGGGCGAGCCGCTGGCGCATGGCCTCCGCTTTGGCGATGTCGGCAGCGAGGGGCTGACTGGCTACGCCATGGACTTGCAGGTGACGCTTGAAGGGACGCTGGAGATTGAGTTCTGCTATGCACGCGCCAGTTTCGGCGAACGCGAGGTGTTGGCTCTGCGCGCCGAAATGGACCAGCTGCTGCGTACCATGAGCATGGCGCCGGATATGCCGATGGGCGAGCTGCAAAGGCTCGACGCGCAGGCCACGGAAGCGGTGCTTGCGCTTGGCCAGACGGACTTCCGCCAGCAACCAGACTGGGTGCATCGTCAGATCGAACGGCATGCGGCGTCACATCCCGAAGCCATTGCGTTGCGGATGGGAGAACAGGTAGTCAGCTTTGCAGAGCTGAATCTGCGTGCCAATCGTCTCGCGCACTGGCTGATCGCGCAGGGACTGAAGCCGGAAGACCGCGTGGCGGTACTGCTGCCGCGCTCTGTCGATATGATTGTGACGCTGCTGGCGATCCTGAAGGCCGGCGCCGGCTATGTACCGCTGGACGCGGAATACCCGGTAGAGCGTTTGCGCTACATCATCGGCGACTGTTCGCCGGCGCTGTTGATTAGCAGCGGTGTGTATCAGCATAATCTGCCTTGCCCTACGGTGTGGCTGGAGCAGTTACAGCTGGACGGCCGTAGCGCGGCCGATCCGGACGTCGCGCTCAGCGAGCACCATCTGGCTTACGTCATCTACACTTCGGGATCGACTGGCCAGCCTAAAGGTGTGACGGTGGCGCACGGGCCGCTGGCCATGCATTGTGCGGCGACCAACGAAATCTATGCAACACAGCCAGGTTCGTGCGAACTGCTGTTCATGTCGTTCTCGTTCGACGGCGCCCATGAGCGCTGGATTAGCGCACTGACCGCAGGCGCCTCCGTCGCGATCCGCGATCCGGAGATCTGGACAGCCGAACAAGCCAGCGACGCGCTGCATCGCTATGACGTCTCCACGGTAGCTTTTCCGCCGGCGTATCTGAGCCAGCTGGCCGATTGGGCTGGCATGGCTGGTGATCCACCGCCAGTGGAGTTATACGTATTCGGTGGTGAAGCAATGCCGAAAGCAGGTTTCGAGCAGGTACGCCGGCATCTGCGTCCACAGCGCCTTATCAATGGTTACGGACCGACTGAAACCGTGGTCACACCATTGATCTGGCAGGCGCGCGGCGATGAGGGATTCGACTGCGCTTATGCGCCAATCGGCCGTCCGGTCGGCGAACGTACGGCCTATATTCTGGACAGCGATCTGCAGCTGGTACCGCATGGCGCCGTAGGCGAGTTGTATATCGGTGGCTACGGGCTGGCGCGCGGCTATATCGGCCGCAGCGATCTGACCGCCGAACGCTTTGTCGCCGATCCATTTGGCGCGGCGGGCGGACGCCTGTACCGTACCGGGGATCTGGTGCGCTGGCTGGATGACGGCAACGCCGAGTACATCGGCCGCGCCGATCATCAGGTGAAAATCCGCGGATTCCGTATCGAACTGGGTGAGATCGAGGCACAATTGCGCAAGATTGCCGGTGTCAGCGATGTTGCTGTGGTGGCGGTCAGTGGCGAGGGCGGCGCAGTCCTGCATGCCTACCTTGCGAGCGATGGACCCGCGCAGGAAGTGATGCAGATGGCACGTATCACGGTCGCTGATGCGCTGCCCGACTTCATGCAGCCCGCTGCTTATGCAGTACTTCCTGAACTGCCACGCCTGCCGACCGGGAAGCTGGATCGCCACTCGCTGCCGGCTATCCTGAGTACGAACGTACGCCAGTATCGCGCACCGTCCACACCGCAGGCAGAGCAAATGTGTGAGGTGTGGCGCGAGGTGCTGGGTGTGGAGCGCGTTGGAGAAACGGACAATTTCTTTGAACTAGGCGGCGATTCGCTGCTTTGCCTGAAATTGATTTCGCGCCTGCGTGCGCTGAAAGACGCACGTTTCAACTTCAAGCTGCGCGACCTGACGCAAAAGCCGACTATCGCCCAGTTGCTTGGGCTGGATGCGGACGAGCGCGCGACTCAATCCGGCGTCACGGCGCTGAACCGCGAGGGCCACGAGCCCTTATTCTGCCTGCACGCGGGGTTTGGCACCATCTTTGACTACCAGCCATTGGCACGCAAGCAGGATGGTGTGGCCACGGTGTACGGCATCGCTTGCCGGATGCTGGCCGACAGCAGCCACGTCGATGCTTCGCTGGAGCAGATGGCGCGCGACTACACCCGCATGATACGCCAGGCGCAGCCCCAGGGGCCGTATCGCCTGATGGGATGGTCGCTTGGCGGCACGCTGGTGGCCATGGTTGCGGCACTGCTGGAGTCGGAGGGGCAGCCGGTCAGTTTTGCCGGCCTGGTTGATCCCTTCATTCCAGGCACCGAACAGGCAGTCATGCCGCCATGGCAGCTGGATTTCGCTGACTTTCTGTCCCAGTTGCTGCCGGATGTGACGCTTTCCGCATTGCCGCCGGCGCCGGGGCCTGAGCTGGAAGCACTGCTGTCACAGGCCTTGGCCGGCAACCGCACGGTGTACGGGGAGATGGGGGCGGCAGAGCTGTTGCGTGGCTTTGAAGTGGCGCGCCATCTGAAGGCGCTGTCGATCGAGGCAGGTCCGCTGACAAAGCTCTCTTGCCAGCCGCATTATTGGTGGGCTGAGGGGCGTGCGGACGATGAGCGGGCGGCATTGTTGCGGCAGACCGCTGCCCAAGGCGTGGCCAGCGAGATCGCGGCAGGCCACTACACGATCATGCGTAATCCACAGTGGCTGGAGCAGGCCGCCCGTTTGGGTGAGGGTGTGTTACAGGGGTAGACAGAAGGTGAGGCTGGCTCCGAAAGGAGCCAGCCTACTTGTTCGCTGGCGACTTGCTTATCGCGGGGACCAGAATTGTTCGTCGAAGAAGCGCTGGCGTGGCAGGGCGCCAAGTACGGCGCGTTTGTGCGGGAAGTCGAATTCGCCCAGCAGGGAATAGCCGGAACGCTGCAGATTGCGGCGCATGCGCTGGTTGTCCGAGCGCGGCTCAATCACCAGCCGGTGGGTGCGGTGATCGTCCAGGAACAGATAGTGGGAAATCGAAGGCAGCCACGCCGATACAAAGGCCTTGCCGCGGCAATCCGCTTCGCCGATCAGCACGTGCCAGCCACGGTCAAAATCGGTGGCGTCGCAGAACGGCGAGATGCGGTCTTCCTTGGCCCAATATACTTCGAAGTAGCCGATCGGCCTTTCGTCCAGGCAGGCGATGAGCGGAATGCTGTGTGGGTCCGCGCCTAGCCGTTCCAGATAGCTGCGATGATAGTCGAGGCTACCTTCTTCCTCCCAAAACTCCGCGACAAACGGATCGTTCATCCAGCGGTGAAAATGGGGCAGGTGGGCATCGATATCGGCTACGCGAAAGCTCAGTGTCTGCTGCAGCCATGGGATGTGGCGCTGGTACACCACGCCCACAGGTTGCGCAGGACGCGCGGGATGACGATGTTCCCCGCTGATCTCGAAACTCAATGGAAATACCCGCTGCACTTGCGGTAGCCACAGCGCGCGGTCCTGTGCGTTGTGCTGATTCAGTACAGGCTTGCTGCGCTCTTCTGCGTGGGACGCGGCCTGGAGTTCAATCATTTGCTGTTACGCCGGCAAAGGCGCTAGATAAGATGTGCGCCAGATCGTCGCGCAGGGTGTCCGCGTCGTCAACGATATTTCCCAACCGGGCAAAGTCATGCACCATGCCGGTATAAATCTTCTGCGTTACCGGCACGCCGGCGTCGTGCAGCTTGGCGCCATAGGCCACGCCTTCATCCAGCAGGGGATCGTATTCGGCCAGGGCGATGTGTGCTGGCGCCAGGCCCGATACATCCTGTGCGGCCAGCGGCGCAAAGCGCCAGTCATTGCGCTCATCCGGGTGATTCAGGTAGTGGGCAAACATCCATTGCAGGGTTTCCGCCTCCAGCAGATAACCCTGACCATGACGTTCATGGGACGGACTGTTTTGCTGGCTGCTGGTGCAGGGATAGAGCAGCACTTGCAGCGCCGGTTGCCGTTGACCGGCGTTTTTCAGGGCGATGCAGAGCGTGGTGGCCAGTGTGCCACCGGCGCTGTCGCCGCCAACGGCCAGACGTCCGGCGTCAATCCCGTGGCTGGCGGCGTGCCTGCATAGCCATTGCCAGGCATCGCGGGCGTCGTTGTACGCAGCGGGGAATTTGTGTTCCGGCGCCAGCCGGTAATCGACTGCGAGCACTTTGCAGGGCGTGCGCTCTGCCAGATCACGGCATAGCGCATCGTGCGAGTCAAGGCCGCCGATGCAGAAGCCGCCACCATGGAAGAACAGCAGGCAAGGCAGGCTGTCCGTCGACGGTGGTGAGTACAGCCTCGCGCCGACCTGGTGACCGTCAGCGCAATGCAGGGACAGGTCTTGCGTGGCGACCGATGCAGCGCCGGGCGCATCGAGCATGGGTGTTGCTTCGTCATAGCTGGCGCGGGCGGCGGCCGGCGTTTGCAGATGCATAGGCTGGCTATCGCCGGCTTGCACCAGCTCCAGGAAAGATGCGAGGTCGGGATTGAGCGGCATGACAAACAAAAGTGATGACAGTGTCTGATAGACGATCCGCATGGCGGTTTGTTTAGCTAACTTTTTTGTGTGCTCGCTCGTCATGCTACTAAGTCCGGCAGTCCGGCCCGAATAACCAACTTGAACGCATATACCCTATGTCGAAGGCAAAAATCGTCTATATCTGCTCGTTGAGGAATGCCACTGCTGATCAGGCGGGGCAGTACATCGAGTACAAGGAACAGCAGCGCTACATGAAATCGCCGCTCGAATATCTGACCGAGGCGCTTAACGAGACCAGTCTTGGCCTGTCCTACAGCCTGGAAGCCGTCATCTATGATGATGACGCAGACTCTCCGCGCGACCGCGAAAAACTGGCCGGCTACGGCTTCCGCCGGGAGCAAGGCAAGAAGTGGATCTATCCGCAAGGCCTGGCGGTACAAGGCCGCGCGCTGGATGATCTGCTACAGCCGATCCCGTCGACCTATCGCCGTCACGCCAAAGGCACACCGGAGCACATCGCAGGAAAACGCGATTTCGAGGCACGCCTGCTGGCACGCCTGAATGAGCTGGATGCCGACCTGGTGGTGCTTGATGGCCTGCTGGTGATCCTGGATGAACTGGTGCGGCCCGGCGCGGCATATCATCGCCGTATCGTGAATATCCATCCCGGCATTACCCGCCTGGAGTCGCCCTACGAACGGCGCGGCGCCTGGGCTACGCTGGACGCGTTGTACGGCGCGCGCGGCCAGAAGGTGGTTGACTGGACGACGAAAGAGACAGTCGCGGTCGAGCCATTACGGATGACGGGCGCTTCATTCCACTATGTCGATAACGGCATCGACTCCGGCGAAGTGATTGTGGATGTGCTTAAAACGGAGATCGATCCGGAAGACACGATACTGGAACTGCGCTGGAATAACTTCAACTACAGCCTATTCCCGGCGCTGCATCAGGGCCTGACGCTGATGGCAGGCCGCCTGCGCAAGGCTGCCTGATAAAAGGCCGGGCATTGCACCCGGCCTTCTTCATTTTCAGAACTGGTACTTGAGCGTCGCCAGCACATTGCGTGGCGCACCAAAGGTGATGTTCTTGAAGGTGTCGATCTGGTTGGCGTAGTACTTCTTGTCAAACAGATTGTTCACATTCACTTGCAGCGACAGCTGTGGGCTGTACTGGTAGTTCGCCATCAGGCTCGCCACCGCATAGGAATCCTGACCTACCTGCACGGTCTTGCCGTTGCGTGGATCGGTGATCTCCGCATAGCTGCGGCCTTCCCAGTTCACGCCGCCGCCGATCGCCAGCTTGCTCCATTCGCCAGGCAGGCGATATTTGGTATAAGCCTTCAGCATCTTGTGCGGATGTGCGGTGTTGATGTCCTTGCCGGTGCCATCCTCGCTGTTAAACTGGCTCCAGCCCAGGCTTGCGCTCCAGCCGCGCGCCAGTTCGCCGCTCAGCTCAAACTCGTAGCCCTTGGTCTTGGTGCCGCTGGTGGTGGTGTAAGCCTGTTCGCGGGTATTGGGAATGACCTCGTTGCCGTCCGGGATGGCAAAGTTGTCCTGCTTGATGTGGAACACGGCAAACGAGGTATTCAGCTTGCCATCAAACAGCTCGCCCTTGACGCCGGCTTCAAATGCCTTGCCCTTGAGCGGATCGACATAGACGCCGCGCTTGTCGCGATAGTTCTGCGCATCGAAGATGGTGGTGTAGCTGGTGTACAGCGTGGTTTGTGGCGTCAGGTCGTACAGCGCGCCGACATATGGCGTGATCTCGCCGTTGTGGGTGATCTTGAAGGCTTCCGCCGTCCACATTGCCTTGTCGCCTTTGCGCTCCCAGTTGGTGACACGGCTGCCGACGATGAATTTGAGGGCGTCGGTCGCCTGCAGGCGGGCCATGGCATACGCGCTGGTCTGCGTATCGCGGTTGAAGCTGCCGGTCTGGTAGGGCGACCAGTTGGGTTCAGGATAGGCGCCGGTCCAGGCGCGGAAGTCGCCGACAGGCGGCAGCACGCTGGCATCGCTGGAAAGCCACAAGGTCTTGTGTTCACCGTGCAGGATACCGACGGCCAGTTCATGCTTGCGGCCAGCCAGTTCGAACGGGCCGGATGCGGTCAGTCCAAAGTCGCTTTGCTTGTCGCTGACGCCATAGCCGATGATCCATGGTTCCAGACCCAGGCCGGTGTTGCGGTCTACCACGCCATCCATCCAGTTCAGGCGCTGGTCGCCGCTGTTGGTGCGCTGGTTGAACGAAGCTTGCAGCTTCCATTGATTGGCGAAACGGTGTTCCAGCGTGGCGAAGGCGGTGCGCTGTTTGGTATCCCAGAAGTTCCAGCTGGCGGCGGTGGTGGTCGAACGGTCCCAGTCGGTGCGCGTGAAGTCGCTGTAGAAGATCGGCAGACCTGCCCATTGGTTGCCGCGGTGACGGTCGCGCTGCTCGCTGAAGCCGACACTGAGGCGGGTATCCGGCGTCAGGTCGGCGTCGATTACGCCATAGGCCAGGGTCTTGCGGGTGTTTTCCAGCCGGATGAAGTTGTCCTTGTCTTCAGCGCTGATGACGACGCGGCCGCGTACCGTGCCTTCTGCATTCAGCGGCGAGCTCAGATCGATAACGCCGTTGCGCTTGTCCCAGGAACCCACGCTCAGGCTTGCCGAGCCGGTGAAGACCTTGCTGTCCGCATGCTTGCGGATCAGGTTAATCGAAGCGGATGGATTACCGGTACCGCTCATCAGGCCCGTTGCGCCGCGGATCACTTCAACGCGGTCATAAATCGCGGTGTCGGCCTGCGACTCGCCTGCGTTGCCGCCGACCATAGGAATGCCGTCCATCTGGATTTTGTCGATCTGGAAGCCGCGCGCGTAGTAGTAAGCGCGGACACTGTCGATTTCCTTTGCCGAGACGCCGGTGGTGTTATTCACCACGTCGAAGACGGTGTGCAGCGCCTGGTCATCCAGTCGCTCGCGCGTAATCACGGTCACGGATTGTGGCGTATCGCGGATCGACAGATTCAGGCCGGTGGCGCTGGTGCTGGCACTGGTGGTGTAGGAGCCGCTGCCTTCCGTCGGGCCGGTGGCGCCGGCAGTGACAGTGACCGTGCCCAGTGTCTGGCCGTCCTTGGCGACGGATGCAGGTGCTTGCTCGGCGTGGGCCATGCCGCCCATGGAAAGACTGGCCAGCGCCAGTTGCAGGACCAGCGCACCGCGCCGGAGAGGGATGTGACGAAGATTAATATGCATATTTACTTGCCTGGTTGATAATAATAAAATGCAGCTGTACATGCTCAAAAGAAACGGACGCATGTAGTCCTACCCCGCTGACGAATCAGCGAGGCAGAAATTTAAGAAAAAGTTATTCCGCTTTCGCGGCGGCGGGGATCAGGCGGTGGCTTGCAGGGCGGCGCCGATTTCCTGGCTGCGGATGGCGGTGATGGAAAGCAGGGTGTCGGACAGGCCGTGCGAGGCTTCGCAGCTGCCTTGCAGGAAGACGCGTGGCGCGAAGCGCTCATCGGCGATCAACTGGTAGTTGCGGTCCACTGCCATATTGTCCAACCATGGCGACAGGGCTGACAGCAGTTTCTGATGCTGCTGGCGGCGATAACCGGTCGCCAGGATCACCGCGTCGTAACGGCTGGCGAAGGTGGTGCCGCTGTCCTGGTCCTTCAGTTGCAGCTGGATGCCGCTGGCTTCCGCGTTGACCGTCACCACTTCGTGGCGGCGCAGGAACTGGTGGTGCTGGTGGCCCAGTACTTTTTGCTGGTAGAAGACGCGGAAGATCTGCTCGATCAGGTCTGTATCGGCGACCGCGTAGTTAGTGTTCAGGTGTTCCTCGATCAGGGCGGCGCGCTCCGATGGCGGCTGCTTGAAGACGTAGTCGGTGTAGTCGGCGTTGAAGATTTCGTTGATGAAAGGGCTGTCGTCCGCAGGTTTCATGGCGCGTGCACGCGTCACCAGATCGACGTGGCAGCCCTTGCCATGCAGGTCCATGAAGATTTCGGCCGCGCTCTGCCCGGCGCCGATTACGGCGACGCGGCGCGCGTCCTTCAGTTTATTCATGCTGGCCAGGTAGGCGCTGGAGTGGAATACGCGCGCATCGTCGCGGAACGGCGCAAAGCATTCAGGGATGGAGGCGGCGCCGCCGATGCTGACCACGATATTGCGCGCCAGACGCTCATGCTGCTTTCCGTGGCTGTCGCGTGAGACGACCGTCAGGTGCGTCACGCGGCCATCCTGCTGCACTGGCAGCACCGCCGTCACTTCTTCGCCGTAGCGGGTTTGTGCTGCGAACTGGCGCGCGGCCCACGCCAGATAGTCGTTGAACTCATAGCGGCTTGGGTAGAATGTCTTGAGATTGATGAAGTCCGGCAGGCGCTGCTGCTGGTGCAGATAATTCAGGAAGGTGTAGCGGCTCGCCGGATTGCGCAGGGTCGCCAGGTCCTTGAGGAAGGAAATCTGCATGTGGGTACCATCCAGCAGCATGCCGGGATGCCAGGCAAAGTGCTCCTGTTTTTCCAGGTACAGCGCGTCAGGCGAGTGGCCTTGCTCCTGCAATGCAATGGCCAGCGCCAGGTTGGATGGGCCGAAGCCGATGCCGATGAGATTATGGATGTGCATGATGTGTGTCCTGTTATTCCTGTTAATCGGTTTGGGGAACCGGCGTTGTACGGTCTTGCACCCATGACGATCCGCGCGCCAAAGTGTTTAGCATCCAGCGCGTTTTAAATAAACGCCGCACTGAAACGTCAGGTGGGTGAGCGAACTTCGAAAGGGCGGGACATGTTGAGGCGGTTGAAATTCGGGTTGATGGCGATGCTGGCGTGCGCCGCCGCCCAGGCGGGCAATATCGAAATCCGGCGCACGGCCGATGGCATCCCGCATATCAAGGCTGCCAGCTGGCGTGACCTGGGCCACGGCTATGGGTATGTGCAGGCAGAGGACGCACTGTGCACCATGAGCGAAGCCTTCACCACGTTCAAAGGCCGGCGCAGCCTGCACTGGGGCGCGGCCAACCGTCCAGCGCATGAGTCCATGATGGGCCGGTCCAGCAATCTGGAAATGGATATATTCTTTGCCGGCTTCCTGACGCCGGAGCTGATCCAGCAATACCGGCAGGAGCAGCCTGCGGATCTGCAAGCGCTGGTAGATGGTTTTGCATCGGGCTTTAACCGCTATGTCAAGCTGGCACGCAAGCAGGGTAAAGTCGCTTGCGCGCATGAACCCTGGGTGGTGGAGATCACCGCTGACGATATTTACCGCCGCATGTATGCAGCGACGCTCAGTGCTGGCTACGCGCGCTTTATTCCTGCCATTGTCAACGCGGCGCCACCGGGCGCGAACAAGCAGGCGGACAGCACGGAGCAGCCGTCCCTGCGCGAACTGCTGGCGCAAACCATTGGCAATCAGCCTGGCATCGGCAGCAATGCGATTGCGCTGGGTGGGGATGTCAGTGGCAAGACGGAGCCAGTCCTGTTTGGCAATCCGCACTGGTTCTGGCGTGGGCCAGACCGGTTTTACCAGGCGCACCTGACTATTCCTGGCAAGCTGAATGTGGCAGGTGTTTCCTTCCTTGGCGTGCCGGTTGTGATGCTCGGTTTTAATGACCATGTGGCGTGGAGCCATACAGTGTCGGAAGCACGGCGTTTTGGCTTGTTCGATCTGACCCTGTCCGGCGCTACCAGCTATCGCGTCGATCAGCAGGCGGTGGCGATGCAAACGCGTACAGTCACCATTCCTCTGCGGGCGGCGGACGGCAAGGGGAGCAGTGTCAATCGCACTCTGTATTTCAGCCAGTTCGGCCCCGTGGTTGACCTGGGTGCGCGCGCGCCGCAGCTGGCGTGGAGCGAACAGAAGGCCCTGGCGATGCGCGACATCAACGGAGAAAACTTCCGCGCCTTTCGCACCTTCTTCTACTGGAACCAGGCGCGCTCGCTGGATGAATTTGTGGCGATTCAAAAGCGCGAGGCCAGTATTCCATGGGTGAACACGATCGCCATTGGGCGTGACGATGCGCGCGTCTGGTATGGCGATATCGGCGCGGTGCCGAACGCCCCGGATGATCTTCGCGCCCGTTGCGCCACGCCGGTATCGACGGCATTTGCCGGCCTCGATGCCAGTACACCGGTGCTGGATGGCAGCCGGGGCGAATGTAATTGGCTGAACGACAGCAGCGCGGCCCAGGCGGGCGCCATGCCTGCTGCACGCCTGCCAGGCCTGTTCCGCAGCGACTATGTAGCGAATATGAACGACAGCTATTGGCTGACCAATCCAGCGCAGCCGCTGGAGGGCTATGAACGCCTGCTGGGCGGCGAGCGCGAAGAGCCTTCGCTGCGCAGCAAGGCCGGTCACCGCATCGCTGCCGGCTTGCTGGCGCGTGCGCCGTTGGCGCCGGCCGATGTGATGCATAGCCTGGGCGAGCAGGGACTGGACGCCCGCTCGCTGGCGGCGCAGCAGTACAAGCAGCCGTTGTTGCAGGCGATTTGCCAGCGTGGCGAAGTGGAGGTGACCCGCGATACTGAAACACGCAAGACCTTCGACACCGTTCGCAAGGTGCCGCTGGCTGAAGCGTGCGCGGTGTTGCGCGCCTGGCCGGATAGCGCCAACGCCCAGGACCGTGGTGCGCTGTTGTGGGAGCAGTTCTGGGCGCGCGTGGAGCGCATACCGGATGAGGAGCGCTTCAGCGTTCCTTTTGATCCCGCGCGTCCGCTCGAAACACCAGCGCAAATCCGCGCCGACGATGCGCGCATGGCACAGAGCCTGGGTGCAGCCGTCCTGGCCATGCAGGCAGCGGGACAGCCGCTCGACGCACCCCTTGGCCGGGACCTGTTTGCGGGTGAAGGCAAGGACCATGTGGCCTTGTACGGCGGCTGTCATCAGGGCGGCTACTTCACGGTGGCCTGCCGGCCATTGGGCAGCAAGGGGTTGACCGAGGATTTCATCGGCAACAGCTATTTGCAGCTGGTGCGCTTCAACGAGCGGGGCGCAGTCGCGGAAACCCTGCTGGCACATGGCCAGAGCGAAACCGGACTGGATAACGTGACGCGTAACACCGGCCTGCAGGACTATGCCGCCAAGCGTTGGCGCACCTTCCCCTTCCACGATGCGGAGGTGCGCGCCGCCACCGTCTCGCGTACCGTACTTACACCGTAACCAAGGATATATATGCTGCGTTTTTTGATTCAACAATCGCGGGGCCTGCTGCTGGCCGCCGCCGCCGGCAGTGTGGCGCACGGTATTTGCGGCGTTGCGTTGATCGCCCTGATCAGCGAAGCGCTGAGTGCCAGTCCCGAGGCGCGTTCCGGCATGGCGGGCACTTTCGCCTTGCTGGCCCTGGGCTTGATGCTGACCCATATCGTCGCCTCCGTGCTGTTTGAGCGTCTGAGCCAGCACGCGCATGCGGAGCTGCGGCGCTATGTGAGCGGGCGAGTGATCGCCGCCGACTACCGCAACCTGGAGTCGATCGGTTCAGCGCGGGTGCAATCGGCCCTGTCGGAGCATAGCGCCAATGTGGCGGCGTTTTTTGTGACCTTCCCGGCGATTCTGAGCAATGCCGTGGTGGTGCTGGGCTGCCTGGTGTATATGCTGCTGCTGTCGTGGAAAATCTTCCTGTTTGCGGTGGCGTTGATCGGCCTGGGCTCCTTCGGCTATCACCTCGCCAACCTGCGCGCGATTCGCCATCTTAACCGTGGTGCGGAAGAACAGGATCGCTTGTTCGGCCATTTCCGCTCCCTGACCGACGGCGCCAAGGAATTGCGCCTGCATTTCGGCAAGCGCAAGGTGTTCCGCGAGCAGGTGCTGGGTGCCTCGATCGAAACGGTGCGCAGCGAACGTGCGCTGGGCATGTCGATTTTTGTGATTTCGGCCAGCTGGGCGAACTTCCTGATTTATGCATTCATCGGCCTGGTGCTGTTTGTGCTGTTGGGGGACGCATCAAACCAGACCCGCATCATGACCGGCTTTGCACTGGTATTCGTGTACATGGTCACGCCGCTGGAGGTGCTGCTGCTGAATATACCGCGCGCCAATCTGGCCAAGGCCTCGGCCACGCGCATCGATGAAATTACGGCCGGCATGAGCGACTCGGAGCAGGCTGTCAGCAGCGCCCAGGCCCAGCCACTGCAGCAGCTCGTGCTCGATCACGTTGAGCATCGCTATTATCACGAGCAGAGTGATGATTTCTTCGCCCTGGGACCGGTCAGTTTTACTTTTAAACCGGGAGAGGTGGTGTTTCTGGTCGGCGGCAACGGCAGTGGCAAGACTACGCTGGCCAAGCTGCTGGTCGGTCTGTATCCGCCGGAACGCGGCCAGATAGTCCTGAATAACCAGGGTGTCGATGACGCCAGCCGCGATCAGTATCGCCAGTTATTCAGCACGGTATTTTCTGACTTCCACCTGTTTGATCGCCTGCTGCACGGTGGCGAGGCTGGCGCCGACCTGGATGCACGGGGCAATCGCCTGATCGAGCGTCTGCATCTGCAGCACAAGGTACAGGTGCGCAATGGCGCGTTCACCACACAGGCCTTGTCGCAAGGGCAGCGCAAGCGCCTGGCGCTGGTCGTGGCCTGTCTGGAGAATCGCCCATTCCTGGTGTTTGATGAATGGGCTGCGGACCAGGACCCGGTCTTCAAGAATGTGTTCTATCTTGAAGTGCTGGCGGAGCTGAAGGCGCAAGGCAAGACTATTCTGGTGATCTCGCATGATGACCGCTACTTCCACGTGGCAGACCGCCTGATACGCATGGAAAACGGTCAGCTCAGCGAGGACACCGTGCCGCAACGTCCAGCGCAGGCGGCATGACTTCAGCACCACTGACTTTGCTTTGCCTGCCGAATGCCGGCGGCAGCGCCGCCATGTATCACCGATGGAAACGCCTGCTGCCGGACTGGCTGACGGTGCTGCCGATGGAGCTGCCAGGGCGCGGCCATCTTGGCAGCCAGCCGCTCGTATCAGATTACGACGCCATGGTGACGCAGCTGGCTAGTGATTATCTCGCGCTGCCGCCCGGACGTTACGCACTGTTTGGTCATAGCATGGGCGGCCTGCTGGCGCATGGACTGGCACAGCGTCTCAGCCAATCGGTTGCGGGCAGGGCGCCTTGTGCGCTGCTGGTGTCTGCGTCGGCCGCGCCAACCTGCCGCAATCCGGTCATCGGTGATCTGCATGATGGTGCGCTGATTGCCGAAATGCGCAAACAGGGCGGCACACCGGAAGAAGCGTTTGCCAGCGAAGAGTTGATGCAGATGGTGTTGCCCGTGATGCGGGCGGACTATCAGGTCTGCGCCAGCTTCCAGCATGATGCGCGGCGCCAGCCGCTGGCGCTGCCGCTGCATGTGTTTGCAGGCCGGAGTGACCATAATACGCCGCAGCAGATGGCGGCCTGGCGCCATGAAACGCAGGCCAGTTTCAGCCTGCACTGGTTCGACGGCGGCCATTTTTATTTGCGGGACGCTCCGCAGGAGGCGCGGCTGATGCACGCCATTGAACGTCTACTGCATACGAACAGGATCGAGCGGACAAGCCCCGCAATAGCCCTGGCCGGGCAGGAGATGGTATAGGCAGCATTGGCTGTGCAGTGTAACCAGGCCGTCTGCAGCGGCCTGTTCGCCGGGCTTGGGTGAGGCGCGCTTGCGGCGCATATGCAGCGGATTTTCTTCGCCGCGCCATTGGGCATGATCCAGCAGTTGCGCGCGGTCGCTGTTTACGGCGCCAGCATGGGGGGCGTCGAAACGCAGCATCGCGTCGAACAGGAACGTCAGCCAACGCACCGTGTTCCCCCACATGATCTTCTGTGCCAGTCCGGACTGGCGGTTCAACTCAACGAATAGCGGGGTCAAATGGCCGCGCAATAGTGTATCGTAGCGCTGTACCGCGTTTGTGCCAGGCAGTGACTCGCCCAGCTCGCGAATGTGGAATCCTGCCACCTCGCCATGAGGCGCCAGGCTCACGGCCATTTCACTAGCGGGAAAGCGATGATGCAGCAACGTGGCCGCCGCAACAAGCGGCGGCAGCAAGGCGGCCAGATAGCGGTTACTCCAGGCCGAGGCGGCAGGGCGTAGGTCGTGTACGCCGAAATTGTCAGCGGCTGCGCTTAGCTGGGCTGTGAGCAAATCCGGCTCGGCCAGCAACTGCGCCAGCGGTATGGCGGTTGCTGGAAATGTGGGCGCGTGAGACAGCGACTCGCCGTAGCTGCGCATGTCACCCTGGAACAGGGGTTCAAGTAATGGGATCATGCCGGATAGACGAATGAGGCGGGCAGAAATTTGAAAACAGCATCAACCTTCGGCAGCGAGCATATGCAGCTACGCCTGCATTCCGCAGCCGGTGACTGCAATGTGCAGATGCTGCGCTATGACCTGGCTGCGTTTGATCCGTCGGTATTCGCTGATGCTGCTATTGTCATGCCGGTTTCGATCCAGCGCAGCGTAAAAAAGCGTCAGGCGGAATTCTTCTTTGGCCGGCTGGCTGCTGCGCTGGCGCTGCGGGAGCAGGGATATGCTGCCGTCGAAGTCGGGATAGGCGCCATGAGAGAGCCGATTTTCCCGGCCGCCGTGAGAGGGACGATTACTCATACAAATAGAGTTGCGGCGGCGGCGGTGTTGCCAGCGTATCGCTGCCGTGGCCTGGGAATCGATATCGAGCAGGCGATTGCGCCTGACACCATCCACAGCGTCGAGCAACTGGTGCTGCAACCTGCGGAGCATGCCGTGCTGGCTGCTGTGAATGAGCTGGCATATCCGCTGGTCCTGGCGCTGGTCTTTTCCGCCAAGGAGAGTTTCTACAAGGCGCTCGCGCAGACCGTTGGCCGGGTGTTTGATTTTTCGGCCTTGCGCTTGCTGTCCGTCGATCTTTCAGCGCAGCGCCTGCATTTTGTGACGGAAGAGATGCTCTGCGCTGACTGGCCTCGCGGCCGGCCATGTGAAATCGGCTTTCATCGGCTGGCTGCTGGTGAGGTGCTGACCATCTTTAGCTGGTAGACGGGATTTTGACGGCGGCCTTGCCCGCGCCCAGCCATACGGCGCCAAATGCCAGGCTGCTGCCCAATGTGATGTACACCATCGGTGCCGCACTGCCGTCGGACAGGCGGCTGGTGAGCAGGCTGCATATCGCCGTCAGCGCCATCTGTATGAAGAAGAACAGGCCGGACGCCGAACCGGTGATGCTGGCATAAGGCTGCAGCACGCGGAACTGGCATGCCGGAATGGCGACGCCTACCGACAGCATGATGACGATGAATGGCAGGACGATGGCGGTTATCGAATCCGGGAAGAGCGTCGTTGCGCTCATCAGCATGACGGCTCCCGCGATGTTCAGCAGGACGGCGCCGGAGATCAGGCGATCTGCCGGATGGCTGGCGGACAGGCGCCGGAAACCATGAGAGCCGCCGACGTATCCGGTGACAGTCAAGCCAAATACCAGGGCGTAACCGGTGGCCGACAGGTGCATGGTCCTTTGCAGGAGCATTGACGATTCGGCGACAAACGGGAAATAGGTGCAGTAGACAAAGCTGATCGCCAACGCATAGCGCAAAAAATAGCGATCGCTGAGCAAACGACGGTAGGTGCTCAGGATATTGGCCGAGTCTTGGACAGGGCGGGTTTCAGGCAGCAGTAACCCGGTCATGGCGAGCGACACGGTGGCCAGCAATCCCAGTCCGACGAAGACCCAGCGCCACCCGAGTGCGGCGTCGATCAGGCTACCGGCCAGCGGAGCGACAATGGGTGAAAGCGCCATGCCCATGGAGATTCTGCTCAGCATGGCGGCCTGCGTGCGCTGGTCAAACTGGTCGCGCACGATCACGCGTCCGGCCACAGTGCCGCTGCAGCCGCCCAGGGCCTGGAACATCCTGGCGATGATGATGGTCCCGGCACTGCAGGCCGTTGCGCAGACCAGTGTGGCAAACAGATATAACAGGGTGCCCCATAGGAGTACCGGCCTGCGGCCGATGCGGTCGCACAGCGGGCCGCAGACCAGCATGGAAACCGCGTAACCGGCCATGTACAAGGTCAGTGTGAGCTGTAGCTGTGCGTCGGATGCATGCAGTGCATCTGCCATGGCGGGAAGCGATGGCAGGTAGGCGTCAATGGTCAGGCGGGGAAGACAGACAACGAGCAGCAGGAGGATGGTCCAGGTTCGTGGATGAAGATTTTTTGCGGACATGCCGATGCGTGGAGGGTTGGGTATTTTGCAAGTCTAGTGTCGCTATGGTCTAATGCCCAGTACCGTTTGACAGATTAATCATTGGACCACTATGGCACGAGGAAAGGCGGAACTTGCGCTGGACTTGCCGCGACCTACGGCATTGCAGGCATGTTCTGAAGAGGAGGGCAGCAAGCAGGATATCGTCTACACGGCGTTGCGCGACGCTATTCTGGGCCGTTTGATTGCTGCCGGCGGCCGCCTGCCGTCCAGCCGGGCGCTGGCCGAGCGCTGGGGACTGTCGCGCGGGACGGTGGAAATTGTGTATGACAGGTTAAGCGCGGAAGCTTATGTGACGCGCATGCCTGGTTCCGGCACCCGTGTCAGCGCCGTTGTGCCGGACCGCTATATGATGCCGGCCGGCCTGGCGCCAGTTCCGCATTGCGCCGAGCAGGATGAGATCTATAAGACTGAGGAGGTGAGCGTGCGGGCGGGACGGGCGTTCGTGGCCCGGCTGGCCGATCCGGCGCTGTTCCCGATATCTTCATGGTCGCGGCATCTCGCCAGCGCTATCCATGGCGCACATGCTGACGTGCTGTCGGACGCCGATCCGCAGGGGCTGTTGACGTTGCGGACCCAGATCGCGGCTTACTTGCGCAGCTATCGGGGCATAGACTGCGATGCTGATGATATCGTCGTCCTGACCGGCATACGCCATGCGCTTGACCTGCTTGCACGTAGCGTGCTGCGCGCGGGAGACAAGGTCTGTGTCGAAGATCCTGGCTACGCTGCGGCGACGCAGATTTTTACCGAGGCTGGTGCGCAGGTGGTTCCCGTACCCGTAGATAGCGAGGGCCTGCAATGCGATCAACTGGACCATCACACCGATGCGCGGCTTGTGTATGTCACGCCTGCGCACCAGTCGCCAACCGGCGTCACGATGCCGGTCACACGCCGGCTGGCGTTGCTGGACTGGGCCGGCACCAGCGGCGCCTGGATTATCGAAGATGACTATGACAGTGAGTTTAACTATCTCACTGCGCCGTTGGCGGCGCTGAAGTCGCTCGATCATGGCGACCGGGTGGTCTACTGCGGCAGCTTTAACAAGACGCTGTTTGCGGGGCTGCGGGTCGGCTATGCGATCGTGCCCCGGCAGCTGAAACCACGTTTGCTGAAGCTGTGGCAAACCACGGGCCGTTCGGTTGGCGTGACGGAGCAACTGGCGCTGGCCGCCTGGCTCAAGGATGGCGGATTCATTCGCCACTTGCGGACATCCCGCCGCGCCTACCAGGAGCGCCGCGATGCGATTCTGGCGACGCTGGCGTCCCATGCGCCGGGACGCTACACGATAAGCGGGCAGCATGCAGGGTTCCACTTCGTTCTGTGGCTACCCGAGGGGACGGACGAAGCCGGATTTTGCGCGCGCGCCGCGGCTGCGGGCCTTAGCCTGCAAGGGCTGCGCAGCCTATGCCGGGATACCGTGTCCGCTCCCGCTGTCATCATCGGTTATGCCGCACTGACGATGGCCCAGGCCCGCTATGGCGCACGCCTACTGGCAGATTTGCTGACCGGCTGATTCCATACTCCTGGTTGTGACACAAATGCTTGAAGCACTATTTATGCGTCTTTTGAACAGGAATAGTATTCACGCATAGACCCCACGGGGGTGTCACGAAAGGAATGGTATGGCGAACATTGGCATTATTGGATCGGGCAATATCGGTGCGGCGTTGACCCGTTTATTTACCAGGGCAGGGCATCAGGTGGCGGTGGCCAATTCACGCGGGCCGGCGTCCTTGCAGGCGTTGGCAAGCGAGACTGGCGCACGCGCAGCGACGGTGGTGGACGCAGTGCGCGGTGCGGACGTTGTCGTCGTCACCGTGCCGATGGCGGCGGTCAGCACGCTGCCGAAAGACCTGTTGCAGAATGCGGCGGCGGATCTGGTGGTGATCGACACCAGCAATTACTACCCACAGCAGCGCGATGGCCTGATTGCTGGCGTCGAGGCGGGGATGACCGAGAGCGGCTGGGTTGAGAAGCAGCTGGGACGTCCGGTCATCAAGGTCTTCAACAGCATCATCGCGCAGCATTTGCTGGACAGGGCACGGCCACAGACGGATAGTGGCCGGGTCGCACTGGCGGTGGCCGGCGACAGCGCCCCAGCGAAAACGCTGGTGATGCAACTGGTGGACGACATCGGCTTTGATCCGGTGGATGCGGGCACGATGGATGAGTCATGGCGCCAGCAACCGGGCACACCGGGCTATCTCAAGGACTACGACATCGCCGGCGTGCGCCTTGCGCTGGCGGAAGCGACGCCGCAACGCAAGCCTGAATGGCGCGCTACGCCGAACAGCCCAGGCACATTCGAGTCCCCAGCCTGAGCACGTCGTTGATCTGCGCTTCGTCCATGCAGCGATCAAAAACGGCTATTCATGTGCCAGAACGATCCAGGCATGTGCGAGGAATGGGATGCGAACGAGGGCGGCAACAAGGTGATTGCCGTCGGCACCCAGTCTGTGCGGCTGATTGAGCCGCCGCCGGTTGGCGAGATGACCCGGCCGGTGCTGCATGGCGTCTCGCTGGTACAAGTCGATAGCGATGATTACGACGAAGCGCGCGATATCTGGCGTGACGCAAACGATGCGCCGGCCCGTCAGATACTTGGCCAGATCAGGCTTCGCTCCACTGCCGCAGCAGATTGTGGTAGTGGCCAGTGAGGCCGACGGTCTCCTCGCAATCGCCCAGGCGCGCACGCAGGGCCTGGATGTTGCGGTCCAAATCGAGCAGCATGCTGCGGCGGCCATCGTCACGCACCATGCTCTGCGTCCAGAAGAAGGAACACACGCGTGCACCACGCGTCACAGGTTCGACGCGGTGAATGCTGGTTGAGGGATAGACGATCAGGTCACCCGCAGGCAGTTTGACTTCATGCGTGCCGTAAGTGTCTTCGACGATCAGCTCACCGCCGTCATATTCGTCGGGATCGGTCAGGAACAGGGTAGAGGAGACGTCGGTGCGCAGCCACTGCCCACCCGGATACACCCGGCGCATGGAGCCATCGACGTGGTTGCCGTAATGTCCGCCATCGGCGTAGCTGTTGAACAGCGGCGGGCAGGTGCGCTGCGGTAGCGCTGCCGAAAAGAACAGCGGGCTGCGCGCCAGTGCATCCAGCACGGTCTGACCCAGCTCTTTCGCCAATGGCGAGTGTTCCGGCAACTGGCGGTTGCGCTTTACTTGCGCGCCCTGATCGCCGACGGACTCGCGGCCATCCACCCAGTTGGCGGCATTCAGCTGACTGCGCATGTTGGCCACTTGTTCGGGTGTCAGAAGACCTGGTATGTGTAACATCATTTTTGTATTTCTCCGTGTATGAATTTGTTGGCCAGCGAGGTAGCGCTTATTGGTTCGCTGAAGTAGTAGCCTTGTGCCAGATCGCAGCGCAGCTCACGCAGGAAATCGCGCTGCTGCACCGTCTCCACGCCTTCCGCCACCACCGTCAGGCCCATGCTGTGCGCCAGGGCGATGACTGCGCCGGCAATGGCCGCGTCGTCGGTGTCCGCCGGAATGTCGCAGACGAAAGAGCGGTCTATTTTCAGCGCGTGTATGGGGAAGCGCTTCAGATAGGAGAGGCTGGAATAGCCAGTGCCGAAATCGTCTATCGCCAACTGCACGCCCATGTCGCTCAGGCGCTGCAGGGTTTGCGCTGCACTGTCCGGCCGCTCCATCAGCACCGTCTCCGTGATCTCCAGCTCAAGATAGCTGGCGGGGCAACCGGTATCCGCGAGCACGCGTGCCACCATGGCGTCCAGTCCATGCTGGCGGAACTGGCGTGCCGACAGGTTGACGGCGACCCGCACATCCGCCAACCCCGCGCGATGCCAGGCCACCTGCTGCGCACAGGCGGTACGCAACACCCATTCGCCGATCGACACGATCAGCCCCGTTTCTTCGGCGATCGCAATAAAGGCATCGGGCATCACCAGCCGCTGGCCATTAGGTTGCCAGCGCAGCAGCGCTTCTGCGCCAATCACCTTGCCGCTGGCGAGGTCGATCTGTGGCTGATACATCAGTTGCAGCTCGCCCCGTTCTACCGCGTGCCGCAGGCCGCTCTCCAGCGTCAACCGGTCCAGCGTGCGGGCGTTCATCTCTTCGCAATAGAACTGGTAATTGCCGCGCCCCAGGGCTTTGGCCTGGTACATGGCGGCGTCGGCATTCTTGAGCAGGGTCTTGCCATCGGCGCCGTCGCGTGGATAGAGGCTGATGCCGATGCTGCATGCGGGCGCCAGTTCGTGGCCCTGTATCAGCATGGGTTCAAACAGCGCACACAGGATTTTCTGCGCCAGTGCAGCGGCCACCAGTTCGTGCGGAAGATCGGCCAATAGCACCACGAATTCATCACCACCCAGCCGGGCGACGGTATCGGCATCGCGGACCGACTGCTTGAGGCGGCGGCCGACTTCAATCACTACGCGGTCGCCGGCATCGTGGCCAAGGCTGTCGTTGATGGTCTTGAAGCGGTCCAGGTCGAGGAACAGCATGGCCACCAGGGCGCCGCTGCGCCGTGCCTGGGCGATGGCCTGCGAGACGCGGTCCAGCAGCAAGGTGCGGTTGGCTAGGCCGGTGAGCGCGTCATGGCGGGCCAGGTGCATCAGCTCTTCTTCGAACTGCTTACGTTGCGAGATGTCTTCGAGTACGGCGACCAGCGTGCCGGGCTGCATGGCCGTCACGGTGGCCTTGACCCACACCAGCCGTCCGTCCTTGCAGCGGTAGCGCTTTTCGCGCGCCGAGGTTTGCAGGTCGCCATTGGCCAGCGCTTGCAGCAGCGGCGCGTCTATCTGCCAGTCTTCCGGCGAGATCAGGTCGGGTACGCGCATGGCCAGCATTTCGTCCTCGTCGTAGCCGAGAATATCGAGCAGCTTGCGGTTGACGCGCAACCAGCGGCCGTCTGCTGTCACCTGCGCCAGACCCACGGCGGCTTGTCCAAAGGCCGCGCGGAAGCGTGCTTCGCTGGCCCGCAATTGCTGGCGGCCCGCCTGGATATAGGTGTCCAGCGCCAGGCCCATATCAAAGCTGACCACCTTCATCAAGGCATTGTAGGTAGAGAGGAACTGCGCAGGGCGGTCGCGCAGGATGTCGTGCAGCACCGGCGCCAGGTCGCCCAGATATTTGCGATAGGCGCCGATGTACCACACCGGTTCCAGGCCGATGCGCTGGTGCGCCAGCCCGACGCGCAGCCGGTGGCGCACGTAGTCGCTACCATACTCGCCGGCTGTCAGCGTCTGGAAGTAAGCGCCCTGCAGATGATGCAAGCGGTCCAGCACCACCGGATCGCTGAGTAAGGCCTGCAGTACCGGTATCTCCAGCAGGTGCCGGTAGAAGGCGGCGATGACGGCCGGCAGCCGTGGTTGCAGCAGCGGATGGATGTGGCGCAACAGGGCCACATCGTCCGCTGTCAACTCGAGATAATGCAATCGCTGCTGGATCTCGTCCTCGCCGGGCATCATGTCCGCGACGGTCTGGTCCACTTCGCGAGTGTCTCCCTGCATGCCTCGTATCCTGTAGTAAGGCCGGCGTGCGGGATGCGCGCCGTACGCCAACCACCAGTCTAGCGTGCATACAGCGGCAAAAAAATGCTCTAGATCAAGTCAAGTCGATGGCCAATTCAGTTCGAAGGCCGTACCGCCCAGCGGCGATGAGCGGCAGATGGCCATGCCGCCATGCGCCAGGGCGATGGCTTTGACCACGGCCAGACCGAGGCCGCTCCCGCCGGTTTCACTGCGCATGGACTGGTCGCCGCGCTGGAAGGCATCGAACACATTGCGCGCCAGTGCGGCATCGATGCCGGGACCCTGGTCCTCGACGCACAGCCGGCATACGTCGTCGGCCACCGAGACGCTGACCCGCAAGATGCCCGGTGTGGCATGCTTGCGCGCGTTCTCCAGCAATGCCAGCAACGCCTGGCGTATCCGCATCGGATCGCAGAACACGGGTTCACGGCACAGTTGCAGCTGGAGCTGAAATCCCGCCGCCTGCAGCAGCGGCTCGGCCAGTTGGACCACGCTGCTCACTTCCTCTGCCAGATCGGCGCTGAGCCGCTGGAGCGGCAGGTGGCCGCTTTCCGCCAGCGCGACAGTGCGCAAGTCTTCGATCAGCCGGCCCAGGCCCTCGACCTGGGTGAGCAGGCTTTGGAACTGGCTCTGCTCCGGAGCGAACACGCCCTCGGTAATACCTTGCAACCGGCCCCGCAGGATCGTGACGGGGGTGCGCAGTTCGTGGGCGATGGCGGCGTTCCAGAACGCGCGGTGCTGCGCCATGTCCTGCAGGCGCGCGGCCATCTGGTTGAAATCGTCCACCAGCTGTGCGGTTTCGCCCATCGCGTGTTCGTCGCTGGTGGCGCGTGCGGCCAGATTGCCCTGGGCGACCTGGCGCAGGCTCTCCGCCACCGAATTCAGTGGCGCCAGGATGCGCCGCGACAGTTTGCCGGCCGCCAGTACGGCGATCGCCAGCGACAGCAGTGTGGTGACGACCAGCCAGATGGTTTCTTCCTTGGTCGGCCAAATGTCCATCGGGTCGGACTGGAACTCGGGTGAATAGCGCAGCAGCCACGCGTACAGCGCGTAAGAACTGATCTGCACCAGCAAAATGATACCCAGCGCGACCAGCGCCATCGACATGGAGATTTGCCGGCTGATGCCCGCATTAAGCTTCATGCACCGCTCCCCAGGCGGTACCCGACGCCGCGTACCGCTTCCAGCAGGCCGCTGATGCCCGCTGCTTCGACTTTCTTGCGCAGTTTGCTGAGATGGCTGTCCACCGTGCGTTCCAGCGTTTCGCCTTCGGGCAGGCAGGCTGCCAGCAATTCGGCGCGGCTGAAGACGCGCTTGGGCGCGCGCGCCATGTGCGCCAGCAGGCGGAATTCGGTCAGCGTCAGTGCCAGTACCTGGCGCGGCGTATTGTCGATACAGACGGCGGCCTCGTAGTGATCGAGGTCGATTTCGATGCCCTCGACGCGCAGCAGCTTGTGCGCCGGCGTGCTGGCGCCGGCGGTGCGGCGCAGCACGGCCTGGGTGCGCGCCACCACCTCGGCGGGATTGAACGGCTTGACCACATAATCGTCGGCGCCGATGCGCAGGCCCATCAGCTTGTCGAGATCCTGGTCCATGGCGGTCAACATGATGACTGCGGTGTTGCCGCGCTGGCGGATCTGCGACAGCACGGACCAGCCGTCCAGCTGCGGCATCTGCACGTCCAGCAGCACCAGGTCCGGTTTCAGCATATCGTGCATTTCCAGCGCGCGGCGGCCGTCCGGCGCGTGCGCGACGCGCAGGCCCGCACGGGACAGGTAGGCCATCAGGATCTGGGCGATCTCCGATTCATCCTCTGCCACCAGCACCAGCGCCTGCAGGTCCGAGTCGCCGCTGGCGCCCGGCATTTCAGTATTCATGCTCATATCGTCATGATACTGCATCAGCTGACGCCCCCACCCAGCGCCTTGTAGAGGGCGATGGCGGACTTGAACTGGTCGCGGCGCAGGTCCAGCAGCGTGCTTTGGGCGCCGTAGGACTGGCGCTGTGCATCCAGCAGTTCCAGGCGGCTGTCCTGGCCGGCGCCGTAACGCAGCTTGGACAGGCGCTCGCGCAGCGCGGCGGCATCCACCACGCGCTGCTGGGCGACGATCTGGTGCTGGTAGGTTTCGTTGCTGGCCAGCGCATCGTTCACTTCGCGGAAGGCGGTCTGTATGGCTTTCTCATACTGCACCACTGCGATGGAATCGCGTACCTTGGCCAATTGCAGTTCGGCGCGCAGCTGGCCGCCATGGAAGATCGGCTGGCTGATTTGCGGCGCGAACGACCAGCTGCGGTTGCCGCTTCTGAACAGCCCACCCATTTCGGCGCTGCTGAAGCCCATGGTGGCGGTCAGCGAAATCCTTGGGAAGAAGGCCGCGCGTGCCGCGCCGATTTCGGCATTGGCCGCAACCAGGCCTTGCTCCGCCTGCATAATGTCCGGACGGCGCACCAGCAGATCGGATGGCAGGCCTGCGGGCAGGGCGGTCATTACCGGCTGCTGTGCCAGCGGTACGCCTTGCGGCAGGCTGGCTGGCATTGGCGCGCCGATCAACAGCTCCAGATTGTTGCGCGCGAGGCGCAGCGCGCGTTCGCGGGCATGCATGTCCGCTTCGGCAGTCGCCACCTGGCCGGCGGCTTGCGCCACGTCGATGCCGCCGCGCTGTTGCGCGCGGTGCAGTCGCTGGGTGATATCCAGCGCAACGCGCCAGTCTGCCAGCGTGCTCTGGGTCAGCAGCATCTGTTCTTCGGCAAGGCGCTGTTCGAGGTAGGCATCCGCGACTGCGGCGATGAGCGCCAGGCGCGCGGCGCGTTGTCCTTCCACCGACGCCAGATAGCGCGCCATGGCGGCATCCGACAGCGAGCGCAAACGGCCGAACAGATCCAGTTCAAAAGCGTTGATGGCCAGTCCGGCACTGCTTTGCTTCTGTATCGCACCTGCCGGCGCTTCCGGCGAGGAGGCACGCTGGCGCGTGCCGCCGGCGGTGGCATCCAGTGCCGGGTAGCGGCTGGCGTCCTGGATCTGGTACTGCGCCTGCACGGCGGCCACGTTCAGCGTGGCTTCGCGCAGGTCACGGTTGTTTTCCAGCGCCAGTTCCACCAGGTGCTGCAAGGCCGGATCGGTCAGCATCTGGCGCCAGCCCAGATCTGCAGCGTTGCCTGGCTGCGCTGCGCTGCTGGCGTAGCTGCTTGACACTGGCAGCGCAGGCTTGACCAGCGGGGGATTCATCGAACACGCCGACAGCAGCGCCAGCGTGACGGAAATACTCATTACTCGCATGGTGTGCATCGTTCTGCTCCTTTACCCAAACGCATACGGCCCAGGCGTTCCGCACCGCCGACGACGAGTACAAAGAACACCGGTACAAAGAAAATCGCAAATACGGTTGCCGCCACCATGCCGCCAAACACACCCGTGCCAATCGCGTGCTGGGTCTCGGCGCTGGCGCCGGTTGCTATCATCAGCGGCACCACACCCAGTGTGAAGGCGAGGGACGTCATCAGGATAGGGCGCAGTCGCAGGCGTGCTGCTTCAATCGCCGCTTCCACCAGGCCCTTGCCTTCGGCGTGCAGCTGTTTGGCGTATTCCACGATCAGGATGGCGTTCTTGGCTGACAGGCCGATAATCGTGATCATGCCGACCTTGAAGAACACGTCGTTCGGCATTTCACGCAGGATTACGGCTGCCAGCGCTCCGAACAGACCCAGAGGTACGACCAGCATCACCGACAGCGGAATCGACCAGCTTTCATACAGCGCCGCCAGTACCAGGAATACCACCAGCATCGACAAAGCCATCAGCATGGGCGCCTGTGCGGCCGAGGCTTTCTCCTGCAGCGACTGACCGGTCCAGGCGACGGCAAAGCCTTGCGGCAGCTGCTTGACCAGACGTTCCATCTCGTCCATGGCGGCGCCACTGGAGACGCCTTCCGCAGGGCCGCCGCTGATACGCGCGGCCAGATAACCGTCGTAACGCACCAGCTGCAGCGGGGTTTGTTCCCACACCGGACGCACGATCTCGCCCATGGCGACCATGCCGCCCGCGTTGTTGCGGATGCGCAGGGTGAGCACATCGTCCAGTTGCATGCGCGCGCTGGCATCGGCTTGCACGATCACCTGCTGCATACGGCCCGCGTTCGGGAAGTCGTTCACATAGGTCGAGCCGGTGGCGCTGGCCAGCATGTCGCTGACGGCGCTGAACGGTACGCCCAATGCTTCGGCCTTGCGGCGGTCGATCTCCAGCCGGATGCTGGAACCGGGCGGCAAACCTTCCGGGTACACGCCGGTCAGCAGTTTGCTCTTGGCGGCCAATGCCAGCAACTGATCCTGCGCTGCCTGCAGCGCAGCGATGCCTTTGTTGCCGCGGTCCTGCAGACGCAGGGAGAAGCCGGAGGAATTACCCAGTTCTTCAATCGCGGGCGGCATCACGCTCATAATCATGCCTTCGCGGGCGCTGGCCATGGCAGCTTGCGCCAGTTCGACTTCATGTGCGGCGGTGGCACCGTTGCGGTCTTTCCAGTCTTTCAGCATGGTGAAGGCCAGGCCGGCATTCGGGCCGGAGCCCGAGAAGCTGAAACCGATCAGCGACTGGTTGACGTCCACGCCCGGCCGGCTGGCGACGTGCTTTTCATACTGCCGGATGACGTCCAGCGTACGCTCCATGGTGGCATCCGACGGTAACTGGAACGACGTCATGAAATAACCCTGGTCTTCTTCCGGCAGGAAGGAAGAAGGCAGCAAGATAAAGCCCGCAACCACGCACGATACCAGCGCGGCGTACACCGCCATCACACGGCCGCCGCGTTTCAGCAGAGAGGTGGTGCGTGCCGTATAGCTGGCGGTCAGGCTGTCGAATTTGCGGTCGAACCAGGCGAAGAAGCCTTTCTTCTTGTGGTCTTCTTCACTGATAGGACGCAGCAGCGTGGCGCACAGGGCTGGTGTCAACGTCAGTGCCAGGAAGGCCGAGAACAGGATCGATACCGCCATGGCCACCGTGAACTGGCGATAGATCACGCCGACGGAGCCGGAGGCCAGCGCCATCGGAATGAACACGGCCGTCAGCACCACGGTAATGCCGATCACCGCGCCGCTGATCTCGCGCATGGCGCGGGAGGTGGCTTCGCGTGGCGACAGCTTCTCGGTCGCCATCAGGCGCTCCACCGCCTCGACCACCACGATGGCATCGTCAACGATGATACCGATGGCCAGCACCATGCCGAACATGGTCAGCACGTTGATCGAATATCCCGCCACCGCCATTACCGCAAAAGTGCCCAGCAGCGCGATAGGCGCCACAATCGCCGGAATCAGCGTGTAACGGACTTTTTGCAGGAACAGGTACATCACCAGGAACACCAGCACCATGGCTTCAACCAGCGTGCTGACCACTTTTTCAATCGACACCTTGACGAATGGCGCGGTATCGAACGGGATGGTGTACTCCATCCCCGTCGGCATGGCTTTTGCCAGTTCGTCCATGCGGGCACGGATGGCGGCGGCGGTCTTCACTGCGTTGGCGCCGGGCGACATCGCAATCGAGGCGCCGGAGGTGTTTTTGCCGTTTTCACGCGCCTTGAAGGTGTAGTCGCGCGCGCCCAGTTCGACGCGGGCGACATCGCCCAGCGTGACAGTGGAACCGTCGCGTTCCGCGCGCAGCACGACGGCTGCGAATTCCTGCGGTGTGCGCAGCTGGCCCTGCACCGTCAGTGGTGTCGTGACCATCTGGCCCGAAACGGAAGGCGTATCGCCCACGCGACCCGGGGCGATCTGCACGTTCTGCTGGGCGATGGCGTTGGTCACGTCGCCCATGGAGATGTTGTGGGCGACCAGCTTGGCCGGATCGACCCACACCCGCATGGCGCGTTCGGCGCCAAACAGCTGTACACGGCCGACACCGGGCACGCGGCGCAGTTCTTCCACCACATTGCGGGCCAGATAGTCGCCCAGTTCCTCTTCGTTGTGACCGCGTGTGGAGTTCAGGCTGATAATCATCAGGAAGCTCGAGGAGGCCGATTCCACGCTCAAGCCATTCTGGCGCACCGCCTGCGGCAGGCGCGGTTCGATGGCTTTCAGGCGGTTCTGCACATCGACCTGCGCCATTTCGGGATTGGTGCCAGGCTTGAAGGTGGCGCTGACCGAAGCTGAACCCGAAGTATCGGTGGACGACTCGAAGTAAAGCAGATTCTTCACGCCGGACAGTTCGCGTTCGATCAGGCCGACCACCGCATCATTCATGGTCTGCGGCGAGGCGCCCGGATACACCGCGCTGATGGAAACGCTAGGCGGCGCCACCGACGGGTAACGTGCGATTGGCAGATTGGGCAGGGCAATCAGGCCAAACAGCACAATGAATATCGCCACGACCCACGCGAAGATGGGGCGGCGGATGAAAAACTGTGACATGGTGTTTCCTTATTGTTGGGCTGCGGCGCCCGGCGCTGCGGACAGCTGGGCCGGAGCCTTCCACGCTTTTGGTGCGGTGGCGATGCCGGGTTGCAGGCGCTCGTGGCCTTCCACTACCAGCATGTCGCCGCGCTTCAGTCCTTCGCGCACCACATATTGATGGCTGATGACTTCACCGACGATGATCTGGCGCTGGGCTGCCTTGTTGGATTTGTCCAGCACCCAGGCGACGGCATGGCCATCCGGCGCGCGTTGCACGGCCTGCTGCGGCACCAGGATTTCATCCGATGCCGTGCTGCGGGCGATGCGCGCGCGCACAAACATCCCGGGCAGCAGCGTGCGGTCGGCGTTGTCCACCTGGATGCGGATGGTGGCGTCGCCCGTGCCGGCATCCACGTTCAGGTCCGAGAACAGCACGCGGGCCTCGGCGCTGTATGCCTGGCCGTCGGCGCTGAGGATGGTGGCATGCTGGCCAGCGGGCGCGCGCGCCTTGAGGGAGGCCAGCATGGATGCCGGTTGGCGGACGTCCACGTACACCTTGTCGATTTGCAGAATCCGCGCCATCGGGTTGGCGTCGGACTGGCCAACCAAGGCGCCTTCGGAGACCAGTTCGGGTCCGATGCGGCCGGAGATTGGCGCCTGTACCGTGGCGAAAGCCAGGTCCAGGCGACGGCGTTCCAGCGTCGCGCGTGCCTGCGCGACGTTGGCGGCAGCCAGGTCGCGGTCGGAGACGGCGTCGTCGTAGGCCTGCTGGCTGATGGCGTCCGCATCGATCAGTGGGCGCAGGCGTTCGGCCTGGCGTTTGGTGCGGGCCAGCGTGGCTTCGGCGTGCTGCAAGGCAGCGGCTGCGGTGTCGAATTCCGCCTTCAGCGGCGCGGGATTCAACTGGAACAGCGGCTGGCCGGCCTTGACTTCGGCGCCTTGCTCAAACAGGCGGCGCAGCACAATGCCGCCCACCTGCGGACGAATATCGGCGGTACGGAAGGCCGCCACACGGCCTGGCAGGTCGTCGCTGAGCGTCACTTCCGCCGCTTTGATTGACAACACGGTGACCGCTGGCGGCGGCGTTTCTTCGGCTTTATGCGGCTCACCGTTGCAGGCGGCCAGGGTCAGTACGGCCGCAAGCAGAGGCCAGGTCTTGAAATTCATAGTCGTTCCCACGAGCTTACAAAACCTGAAGCTTACTTAGTACTCTTGCAGGTTTTGTGTGGGAAGTGTGGAGATTTTATGGAGAAGGCGGAATTACAGCGCCTTGCTGCACATCTGGAACTCAGGATCGTCCTCGTAAGGACGGATCTCGAACTCCAGGCTGGCCATGAGCTTCAGCATGCCACGATTCTTGCGCAGCACGAGGCCGACGATTTCCGTCAGGCCGCGGTCGCGGGCGACGTTCATAATCTCCAGCATCAGACGCGTACCCAGGCCCTGGCCCGAGAACCTGTCGTCAACCAGCAGCGAGAATTCGCAGCTGCTGCGGTCAGGGTTGGCGATGTAGCGCGATACGCCGATGATGCTTTCGGTTTCCGTGAAGCTGCCGTCATCATCGGCAGTGCGGGTGGTCAGCACGGCGACCAGCGCCATTTCGCGGTCATAATCGATGAGCGAGTAACGCGCCAGCATCTGCGCCGACAGCTCGCGCAGCGAGGATGCAAAGCGGTTGTAGCGCGACTGCTCCGACAGGCCGCGTACCAGCGCTTGCAGCATTTCGGCATCGGTGGGCTGCACCGGACGCAGCGTGTATTCGCCACCGCCGCGCATGGGCCATATGCTGGCGTAGCTGGCCGGGTAAGGCATGATGGCCAGCTGGTCGTAGCGCTGGGCGGAAGGCGGCGCCGCGCCGACCACCACGCGTGCGTCCACCGCCAGCACGCCGCGCTGGTCGACGATCAGGGGATTGATGTCCAGCTCGCGCAGTTGCGGCAGTTCGCACACCATTTCCGAGACGCGCAGCAGGATGTGCTCAATCGCCTGCACATCCACCGCCGGCGCGCCGCGCCATTCGTCCAGCGTGGTGGCGACGCGGGCGCGTGAGATCAGGCGCTGGGCCAGGAACTGGTTCAGCGGCGGCAGTTCCACTGCGCGGTCGTTGAGCAGTTCCACCATGGTGCCGCCGGCGCCAAAGCCGATCACGGGGCCGAACAGCGGATCGCTGGCGACGCCGATATACAGCTCGCGGCCATCGCGCTTGCCTGCCATGCGTTGCACCGTCACGCCGTTGATGCGGGCGGCCGGCTGCAGGCGATGGACGTTGGCCAGCATGTCGTGATAGGCGGCGCCCAATGCGGCGGCATCCGCCAGGTCGAGCACCACGCCTTGTACTTCGGACTTGTGGCTGATGTCGGGCGAATCGATTTTCAGCGCAACCGGGTAGCCCAGTTGGGCGGCGATCAGTTGCGCCTCAGCGGCGCTACGGGCCGGCATGGTGGGCGTGATCGGGATATGGAAGGCGGCCAGCAATGCCTTGGATTCCATCTCGGTCAGCACGCTGCGGCGTTCGGCCAGTACACTTTCCACCAGGCGGCGCGCACCGTCCAGGTCTGGCTTGGCCAGTTGCGACAGGGGCGGCGGGGTTTGCTGCAAGAGCTGCTGATTCTGATAGAACGCGGCGATATTGCCGAAACCATCGACCGCCGCTTCCGGCGTGCGGAAGCTGGCCAGGCCGGACTGCGCGATCAGCTGGCGCGCGGGCGTGACGAGTTCATCTCCCATCCAGCAGGTCAGTAGCGGCTTGTTCAAGCCACGGCCTGCTTCGGCCACGCCGCGTGCGACGGCCAGCGGGTCGCCATCCAGCTTGGGCGAATAGATGACCAGCAGGCCGTCGATGTTCGCATTCTGGGCGCACGAGCGGATTGCGGCCGCGTAGTGCTGCGCTCCCGCTTCCTCCGACAGGTCCAGCAGGTCGGTCAGGGTAGCGTAGGGCGGCAGTTCCGGCGCCAGCGCTGCGGCGGCTTCTTCGCCGGGCTCGCCCAACTGCAGTCCCAGTTGATGCAGCCAGTCGGCCGCCAGCACGCCGGGGCCGCCGCCGTTGCTGATAACAGCCAGGCGCGGGCCGACCGGGCGATAGCGCGAAGCCAGGCATTTGGCGGCGGAGAACAGCTGCACGAAGGTGTTCACGCGCACCGCGCCAGTGCGGCGCAGCGCCGCATCAAATACTTCATCGCTGCCGATCATCATGCCGGAGTGGGTGGCGGCGGCGCGCGACGCGGCTGCGGCATTGCCGGACTTGATGATGACCACTGGCTTGGTGTTGGCCGTGCTGCGCAGCGCCGACAGGAAGCGGCGTGCGTCGGTAATGCCTTCCATGTAGATGACGATGCTTTCGGTGGCCGGGTCGGTGGCCAGGAAATCCAGTGTCTGCGCCAGATCGACCGCCGTGTTGGGGCCGAGCGATACGACTGCCGACAGGCCGACAGCGTTGGTGCCGGCCCAGTCCAGGATCGCCGACGTCAGCGCGCCGGATTGCGAGATCAGCGCCAGGCTGCCGCTTTGCGCCAGCTTGCCCGCGACGCCCGCATTCAGGTGCAGGCGCGGACGCTGGAAGCCGAGGCTATTCGGCCCAAGCAAATACATATCGTGCTTGCGGGCGATGGCATGCAGCTCGGCCGCCTGCGCCGTCGGTACACCCGACGAAATAATCAGCGCCGATTTGCACTGGATGCGGCCAGCCACTTCCAGGGCAAAAGCCAGTTCCTCATGCGGCAGCGCGATGAGCGCCAGGTCGGCGCGCGACTGTACCAGGTCTGCTAGCGTGCCGGTCATGCTGACATCCAGGAAGGTGATGACGCCTTGATAACCGCTGTCGCGCAACTGGGCGCAAACGCTGCGGCCGTAAACGTTCTGGCGCTCCGGCTGATCCGGCGGGCCGGCAAATACCACGATGGATTTCGGTGAAAACAGTGGGGTCAGATAGTGCAGATCCATGACGTTCTTCTGGGCAGTGACTGGCAAACCACACTATACGCCATGCGTCGAAAATCTGCGATGCCTTGACCTGGATCATAGATTTGCGCTGGGCCGATTGGCATAGTGGAAGTAGCTAACAGGATAACAGGAGGAATCATGGAAACGACCGCTTTGAGCCCCGACATGGTGCTTGGTATCCCGCTCTTTGACGAAGCGCATGCGGCGCTGGGGGAGCAGATCCAGACGCTGCTGCATGGTCCCGACGAGGAGTTCGAAATGCATCTGGCGGCGCTGGTGGAGTGCCTGGAAGTGGACTTCCGCGTGGAAGAGCAACTCATGGACGCGATTGACTATCCCGCCGCGCGCAGCCATCGCGAGCAGCATGCGCGCGTGCTGGCCACCTTGCATGGACTGCCGCCCGGCGATATCGATGCCGGCCGCAAGGTGGCAATGCTGATACTGCCATGGTTCCAGATGCATCTGGCGACGGCGGATACGGCGCTGGCCATCGCCTTGCAGATGGCCGGCCGCGCCGACAGCGGATCGGCAGAAAAAGGCGTGCCTGCCGCGAGCATCGCCCGCCGCCGCCGTGATGGCGCCACGGCAGTGAACTAATCGTCCAGCATTAGCGGCGTACCCGCCGCTACTTTCTCGACCTGGAGCCGGCCCGGCAAGTGATAGGCGCGCTGGCCCATCGTCAGCCAGCCGCGCCGCCGCATAGCGCTCAGACAGCGGCTCACCGTGGAAGAGGTCAGGCCCAGGTAGTCCGCGATGTCCTGGCGCGACATCGGCAGCGAGGCCTGTTCCAGCCGTTGCAGCAGAAACTGCGCGACCCGCTGCACCGCCGAGGTGCTGCGCAACATGGCCGCATGCTGCTGGTGACGTGCGATGGTGCCGCTCAACATTTGGCCAAACGCCTCGGCGCTGCGCGGCTGGCGGTCCAGCAAAGACAGCACCTGCGCGTAGGGCACGATAGTCACTTCGCAATCGGTCAGCGCTACCGCGCCTGCGTGGCGGTGCTGCTGGTTGAGCGATTCCAGACCTACCCACGCGCCGCTGCCCAGGAATTCGATGATGTGCTGGCCGCCATCGCGGCCATGCTGATACAGCTTGATGTCGCCGCTGCGGATCACGTGCAGCTGCTGGTCCACTTCATCGGAAACGCGGAACAGGTGTTCGCCGCTGTGCAGGTGCACGCAACGCTGCTCCAGGCAGGTGTGCGGCACGGCGGCGGCGGGCGGCGCATCATCCCGGCACAGGCCGGACAGCGGGCAGCCATAACACCGGCTGACGCGGTCATTGGATACCACCAGTTTCAGTTTGCTCGCCATGATCAGCCCTCCGTGCCAGCGGCAGTGCGCTCCAGCGCTGCCGGATCAAGTAAGGTCAGGTCGCGCCGGTGCACCTGCATTACGCCCTGACGACGGAACTGGTCTATCAGCCGGCTCACACACTCGGCGCTGACGCCGATGTAGCTGGCGATATCGCAGCGTGACATCGGCAGCCGGAAGCGCGATGCCGAATAACCGTTGTTGCGGTAGACCTGCGACAGGTGCAGCACCAGGTCGGCCATGCGCTGACGCGAATGGGTGTGGTGCAGCAGTAGCGCGTCTTGCTGCGCGCGGCGGATTTCCGCCGCCAGCAAGGCATGCAGACCGGCGCGCTGCATGGGCTGGCTGCGGCCACGAAAGGCCTGGCGGTCCCAATCGATGCAACAAACTTCGCTGTCCTCGAGGGCGATGGCGCTGGTGCTATGGCCAGCGGCGCCCAGTGTATTCAAACCCAGAAATTCCGGCGCCATGGCGAAGCCGATGACCTGTTCGTCATGGCCGGGGCGTTCCAGCACCAATTTAAAACTTCCCGAGCGTATGCAATAAATGCGGTTGCCGGGAGCGTCGCCCGCGCGGTATAGCGCGTCGTGGCGACGGACCCGCATGCGGTGGCCAGCGATCTGGTCGTCCGCCGCGGTGTCCCGGCAAAGATGCAAATGGATGCAGCGCTCGCAGTTGCTACGGTAATTATCGACGCGCATGCAACCCCGCTTAGTGCGCCATCAGGACTGGCAGCGTCATCGACTGCAGCACGCGGCGGGTAACGCCGCCAAGGACGATTTCGCGCCAGCGTTGATGGCCGTAAGCGCCCATGACCAGCAGGTCCGCCCCCAGATCGGCCGACAACGACAGCAGCGCATTGCCGATATCCAGGCCGGCGGGCGTGTGCTGCTGCGTGACTTCCACCCGCACGCCATGGCGGGCCAGGTACAGGGCGATGTCGGCGCCAGGCTGTTCGCCGTGCACGCCGTACTGTGTCTGCGCGTTGAACACGGCCAGCGTAACGTGCTGGCTGCGGCGCAGTAGCGGCAGGGCGTCGGTCACGGCGCGCGTGGCGGCGCGGCTGCCATCCCAGGCGACCAGCGCGTGACGGTCGATATGGGTATAACGGCCGGCGTATGGCACCAGCAGGACCGGGCGGCCACTGTGCAGCGTCAGGTGTTCCGGCAGCTTGCGCAGCCAGTCCGGCCCGGTCAGTTCGGGATCGCTCTGGCTCAGCACCAGCAGATCGGCGTAGCGCGACTGCAGTACCAGGCCGGTTTCGGAATCGTCGTCGCTGATGCGGCGCTCGAAACTGACGCCTGCGGCCTTGGCCTGGACCACAAAGCGGTCCAGCGCCTGTGCGCTGTTGCCGGTGACGGCGTCGATGTCGGTCGGGGCCAGCATGCCACCGTAACCGAAAGCGGCGTTACGGTAGCATTCCATGGTCAGGCCGGTGAACGCGGCGCCGACCAGATGCGCTTCGTGACTGAGTGCGACCTGGCAGGCCAGCTCGTAGCGGGACGCAGCGTGAGGCGACAGGTCGGCGTGAAGCAGGATATTTTTGTATGTCATGATGAGCTCCTTGTGATTGCCAATGTCAGGCTATCAAAGCGCATCGATAATTTTTATGATCTGGATCAAATTTCCCCGGATAAATCGTAGTAGGCCTTATTTCGCCGGACGCCGGGACAGGATCAGCGCCGCGATGCCCAGCAAGGCGGCGATCCACAGCGGCAGCCGCGCCAGCGCCGTTTGCCAGCCCGAGACTGTGGAGATGGCCGCGGAAGGCGTAAATACGGGCACCTGATCGAAGTCGCGGAAGCCGTAGCCACCGAGGCAGGTCGCCGGACATGGCTGGCGTTCATCGCCCAATGCGGACAGCTGGATCACGCGCTGGAAGTAGTCGCGCAGCCTGCGTTGATGCTGCTCGACCTCCGCCAGAAAATGCTGGTGACGCTCATGGCCGTTCCCGGCCAGCGCCGACAGGGACTGATATGCCATGGTGACAGGGCTGAATCCCTGCAGGCGTTCAAACAGTCGCTGACGGTTTTCGCCAGCCTGCGCGAAACGGCGATCCACTTCCGCCATCACGCGTTCCAGCTCCTGCGCCCTTTGAAGCCGGGAGACGCTGGAGGATACCTTGTCCAGCGAAGCCGCCGGTTTCCACTCAGGGTGGCTGTCGTAGAAGCGCGCCAGACTGGCCAGTTTATTCGATGCCACCGCGTCGCCAGCATCGCGCAGCGCCTGCACGTAGCGTTCGCGCTGTGGTACGGGCGCCGCTGCCTGCACCGCAGCCGTCAGGGCGCCAGGCAGCAGGATGGCAAGGACCAGCCAGGCGCCGAAGCCGGCGAAAGCCGCCGTCATGCGGTTGCCGCAGGTCGCGCAGACCACCACTGCCACGGCAGCCCAGAACAGCGAATACAAGGTCACGATACCGCACCACCGCGCCAGCGCCGTGTAACCGTCAGGGTTGGCGGGAACCGCGCCCGACGCCAGCGCAAGCGCGCAACACGTCAGCATCAGGAGCGCGCTTGCCGCGAGTGTGCGTGCGGCCGTCTGCGCGACCAGCATGCGCCCGATACGTACGCCCTGCAACTGCAAGGCGCGCAGCCGCAGGCTTTCCCGGTCTTGCGTCAGTACCGATGTGGTCAAGGACAGTAGTATCAGCGGCCAGAGATAGACGACAAAGAACATCAGATCGAAACGCCCCACGGCAAGCAAGGCGGGATGTTCGATTTCCAGTGCGGTGCGCGCGGACTCCATCGATTCCGCCCGTACACGCACGTAGGCCGGAAGCAGGTCAGCCTGGCCGACCGCCAGCGCCGCACCCGCCATCTGCGGCTTGGCGGCAAAGCCTACGTGCTCGCGGAAGACGTAGCCACGGATATCGACAGGGGTGCGGAACCATTGCAGGCCGCTGAACTCTGTAGCATCGGGATGCGCAAAATAGCGTTGCGCCAATGACTTGGCGTCATTCCGGGCCTGCGATTCCTGTATCGCGGCGGCATTCACGGCACTGCGGTTCTGTCGCTCAAAACGATTGCCTTCGTATAGGCCAAACATGGCCAGCAGCAGCGCTGCCAATAACAGCATCAACGTGCCGCGTTCGCGCAGCTGGCTGCGCAGATCGTAGACGATCAGTGTAAACAGTTGTTTCATCGTAGATTTCCATAACGAAGACGACGCAGACCGGCCGCGCACAGCAGCAAGCTGCCAGCAAACAGGACGACCAGCGGCAGCAAATGGCGTTGCAGCAGGGCGGCGAGGTCCAAGGGCTGATAGGTAAAGCGGAACGGCGGCACTCGATCCCATAGCGCCTGGTCGCCGTCGTAGCGGGCGCCGTTTTGCTCAGGGTGTGCGGTAATCGCCTCATTCAGTACCAGCTGTATGGTGCGGCGCTGCTGTTCCGCGCCGTTGACGAACTGGATATGGTGCTGCGTATCGCTACCGGCCGCCATGCCAGACAAGCCGGCTACCGCAGCGGACGGCGATATCCAGCCGGCCAGCGATGCGGCCTCGCTCTGGCGCCGCATGGCGTCAAACAGCTGGCCATAGTGCTGGTCAAAAATGCCGTCGCCATGCTCCTCGCCGCGTTGCAGGCTGATGCCGGCCCAATTCAACGGCAAGTCCCTGGCGTCTTTCACGCCATATTCACGCAGCAGCTGCAGCTTGTCGCGGCGTGCCTGCTCCGGATCGTCCGGCATGCCCAATGCATTGTCCAGCGATGCACGGAATGCCTGCATGGAGGGCAGCGGCGCCGCCAGCTGCGCCAGTTCTGCGGCGGCGCGCGGCACCACCAGCGTGGTGACGGCCCACAGCGCTATCAAGACAGCCAGCGCAGAACGCAAGGTGCGCGACCAGGCGGAGACACCAGCAATCAGCGCCGCCCACGTTGCCAGGTAAAGCAGGTAGCCCAATGCGAACAGCAATGCACGCAATGGCCCGTCACTGAATGGGCTGCGGCCATGCATCTGCCACTCCACGGTGCCGACGGCAACGCTGGCAGGAATCACCAGCGCCATGGCCATGCAGAACAGCACAGAGCCGCGTGCCATGGCGATGGCGCCGAGCGGCGCGGCATTGATGCGCAAGGCCGCTAGCGTGCCCCGTTCACGTTCCCCGGCAAACATGCCAAAGCCGAGGAAAATCATCGCCATGGGCGCCAGCACTTGCAGCACCAGGGCCGGGTTCAGGCGAAACTGGCGATTGATACCCGGTTCATCGTTGGCGGGACGGTACACCAGCTCATTCTGCTTGTGCGCCTCCAGCCAGACGCTGGAGCCCACATAGTGTTCTATGCCCGGGTCCAATGCGGACAATGCCGACAGGGGCTTGAATACGTAGACGCCGTAGTGCGCCGCAGCGTGCGGGTATTTTTTGCCTTGCTGGGACCAGCGCTGCTGTTCCGCTGCCTGTGCACTGCTGCGCGCATCGAGCGCAGACTGCAATTCCAGCGAGGACAGCGCGGCCGCGCCCGCCGCCAGCGCCAGGCCTATGCCGATCACCAGCCACACGCGCCAGTCACGCCGCCGTTCGCGCCAGTCCGCAAGCCAGGCGCCGCCAAAGGCCAGCAGCCAGTGCGCCATGCCGTGGCGGCGGTCAGGCGCGGCGGGCGAGGATGTCAAGGTAGTTGTGTTCAAGTTCGCCTGCATTCAAGTCTCCCAGTTTCCATTCCCCAGCCAGTTGGCCACCTACCAGCATGCCGCAGCGATCGGCCAGCTCCTGCGCGCGGAACAGATCGTGGGTTGCCATCAGAACCGCCGCGCCATCGTCGGCCAGCGTGCGTACCAGTTCACCAAAGGCCACGCTGGCCTCGGGGTCCAGCCCGGAGGTTGGCTCGTCCAGCACCAGTACCCTGGCGCCTTTGGCCAGCGCCATCACGATGCCGACTTTCTGCCGCATGCCTTTGGAATAGCCTTGTGCCATGCGGTGCCACGCATGTTCGGGCAGGCCGGCCCGCTCCAGCAACGCCTCGATCTCCGCACGGCGCGGCGTGCGCCCCAGCAGGCGCATGAAGAACTCGACGTTCTCGACGCCAGTCAGGCGTTCATACAGCGCGACGTTTTCGGCGATGTAGGCCGCGTGTTCGACTGCTGCCTGTGCCGGTGGCAGGCCGGAGCCAGCCAGCTGTATGACGCCGTCGTCAGCCTGGACGAAACCCAGCAGGCAGCCGATGGTGGTCGACTTGCCGGCGCCATTCGGTCCAAGCAGGGCATAGACCTCTCCGCCGTGGACGTGCAGATCCAGCCCATGCAGCACGGTGCGGTTGTCGTAGCGCTTCACCAGTTTTTGTATGCGTATCATGCGGGCTCCTTAAAAGGCGTAACGCACTTCGGCAAATAGCGTACGGCCCGGATAGGGGTGCAGCTGATATGCCTTGTTGTTATTCAGGTTATCGACGCCCAGCGACACTTCGGTGCCCTTGACAGGTTTGAGCAGCAGGCGCACATCCAGCTGACTCACACGCGAGACGCCGCCATAGACATCGGTGTTGTAGTCGGTATTGTTGATTTCGTTGAATTGCGGCCCCGAATAACGGTAGCTGGCCGCCAGGCTCCAACGGTCGGATGGTGCGTATATCAGGGTGCTGGCGGAGCGCACCCGTGGCACGCGCGACCAGTTCTTGCCGACAGATGGCAGGTAGTTGGCGTTTTCAAGGATGGTGGATTTGCTGAAGGCGATATTCGCTTCCGCGCTCAGGCCAGGAATACCCAGGCGATCGATCTGGCCCACCAGCTCCAGTCCACGCGTACGCACGCGCCCGACGTTCTGCACATTGGTCACATTGGGGAAGACGTTCAGATTGAGCTGGCTCCAGATGGTATCGCGTATGTCGTCCTGGAACAGCGAGGCGCGCAGGCTGCCCAATGTGTAGCGCTGCTCGGCACTTAGCTCCAGCGCGGTTGACCGTTCCGGTTTCAGGTTGGGATCGTTGACGGTGATGCTGCTGCCTGCCGCCGTTCCCTGGAACAGTTCCGCCACCGTTGCAAAGCGCGTGCCGCGTCCGGCTGACATGCGCAGCGTGGTTTGCGCGTCCATATCCCAGGCCAGTGACAGCTTTGGCGACCACGCATGGTCGTTGCGGCGTGGGTAGTCCACGCTGGCGCCTGGAACTACGCGCTGCGTGCCGCTGCTGGCTTGCCAGGATTCCGCCCGCAGGCCCATGACCAGGTGCCATTGCGGCGTGAAATGCCACGCATCCTGTCCGTACAGCGCCAGGATGCGCGTTTCTCCGCCCACGTACTGCGTCTCTGTGCCATTGGCGTTGCGCCAGTCGGCTGTGGCACGCGTCGACTGTTTGAGTTTATAGGTATCTGCGTGCAGGCCAAAGGTCAGTGCGTGATCGCCTGCGGCATTGCTGGTGCTGGCGTCCAGCGACTGGAAGCCGCTGCCATCGCGTACCACAGCACTGCCTGCGCCACCGCTGGCCGCGAGCGGATCGGCCACCGTGGCATTGCGCTGTACATCGTCAAGGATGCGGTAGGCGCTGATGGTGACGCTGGCGTTCCATCCCGCCTTGTTACGCGTCTTTGCGCTGAAGCCCAGCAGGGCGTGGCGCTCTTCGCGCGTGTATGGTGCAAATGCCGAAGTGGGAATGTTGAACACATTGATGCCATCGGTAACGCGGCCAGACCAGACGGCGTTGCCGGCGGCATCGCGCAGGAAGGTTTGATTGCGTGTGGTGCTGTCGTTGCTCCACCATGCCAGCATGGCTTCGGTGCTGATGGTGGGGCTGAAATCGTAGCCGAGCGTGACTTTGGCCGTGTTCTGGATCGTGTGATCGATGGCGCCAGTATTCGCGCCCATGATGGCGCGGCGTGTTCCGAATGGCCCGGTGTCGTAAACGATGCCGGTGACCGGCGTCGCTGCACCGCCGGCGGTGACCGGCGTGGCGGCGTAGTAGCCCATCGGCTGGCTGGTGGCGTCCTGGTGATTCACCATCAGCTTGTACCAGAGTCCCGATGGCAGTTTATCCGCCAGCAGCGCGGAAGCCTGGTAATTGCGGAAGTGGTCGGCGACGCCGTACTGGTCGTAGCTCTGGTCCTGGCCGGCAATGCGAACCGCGCCGGAAAACGCGGTCGGGCGGCTGGTGGTGACGGCAATGGTGGTGCCGATGGCGTTGCCGGGATAAAGCGCGGAGTAGGGACCATACAGCACCTCGACGCGTGTCATTTCTTCCGGCGCGATCATGTTCCAGCGGGGCGCATCAAAGCGGCCCAGGAAGTTGGACAGCAGGTAGCCATCCATGTACACCAGCGCGCGCGGCGCCTGGGTGGTCGAGAAGCTGCGGCCGCCGACCAGCGCATTGCGGTCGCCGCTGTAGCGCTTGCGGATCGTCATGCTGGGCAGATTGCGCAGCGCATCCTCGGGGTTGAAGATATTCTGCTGCTGGCGCAGCTCTTCCTGTGTTTTTGTGATGCTGGTGCTGGGCAGGTCCGGATCGAGCGTGCTGCGGGTGCTGTTGATGGTAATTGTCTGTAGTGCGGCGTCGTCTTCCGCCTGCGCGTAGTGAATCGTCAGGGCGAGCGGGATCGCCACGGCCAATGGCCGCATTATGGTTTTCATGGTCTGGAGTGAAGTGGTGTTAATGCAAGAGACTTGCATAATAGACCGGCTTGATTGTTAACGCAACATGGTTGCATTAAATTTTCAATCGGCCAGGGTTTTCCAGATCAGGACCAGATTCAGGCTGACGATGAGGCTCATCATGCTCCACGCAAGCCAAGCCACGGGACGCGGCGTGGCAAAGCGGCCCATGATGGCGTGAGAGCTGGTGTAGCGTATCAGTGGCCACATGGCGAAGGGCAACTGCAGGCTGAGTACCACCTGGCTGAAAATCAGCAGGCTGGTGACGCCGCGGTCGCCATACACGCTGGTGACCAGCAGCGCAGGCACAATGGCGACCGCACGCGTTAGCAGACGTCGTGCCCATGGCGCCAGCTTTAGCTGCACGAAACCTTCCATCACGATCTGGCCAGCCAGGGTTGCGGTGACTGAAGAACTCAGGCCAGCCGACAGCAGGGCTACCGCAAACAGCACGCTGGCCAGGGCCGCGCCAGTCAACGGGCCAAGCAGCAGATAGGCTTGTTCCAGATCGGCGACGCCTGTGTGTCCGGTGGTATGGAATACCGCTGCAGATGTAATCAGGATGGCGGCATTGACCAGAAACGCCAGGCACAGCGCCACCACGATGTCCACCGAAGCGAAGGAAATTGCTTTGCGCGTGCCGTCTTCGCTGGTATTGAAGCGCCGTGTTTGCACTGTTGAGGAATGCAGGTAGAGGTTATGCGGCATGACGGTGGCGCCGATTATGCCGATCGCCAGATACAGCATGCCGGGGTCGGTAACTGTCTGTGCCGACGGGATAAAGCCCGCCGCCACGGCATGCCACTTCGGCTGCGCCAGCAGCAGGTTGACAGCAAAGCACAGGAAGACGATGCCCAGCAATGCCATCACGAACGCCTCCAGATAACGGAAGCCGCGCTGTTGCAGCCACAGGATGACCAGCACATCGAGTGCGGTCAATACCACGCCATAGCTTAGCGGGATGTCGAACAGCAGCTTGAGCGCAATGGCGGTGCCGATGACTTCCGCCAGATCGCAAGCGCAGATCGCGACCTCGCACAGCAGCCATTGTGCCAGGGCGGAGCGGCGGGACGAGTGGCGGCGGCACAGCTGCGCCAGGTCGGCTTGCGCCACAATGCCCAGGCGCGCGGACAGGATTTGCAGCAGCATCGCCATGCAGCTGGACAGGCAGATAATCCACAGCAGCGTATAACCGTAAGCGGCGCCGCCGCCAAGGTCCGTGGCCCAGTTGCCCGGGTCCATATAGCCGACTGCGACGAGGTAGCCGGGGCCGATGAAGCCAAGGAAACGCCGCCACCACGGACCGTGACCGGCGACTGCCACACTGCGCTGGCCATTGGCGCCTGCTGGTTCGGCGGTGATTACGGGCGGCGTCATACATACTCCTGTTTCAAAAGGAAGAAATGCGTGGCGCCGGCGGGTTGGCTACGTCCTGGCTGCTATGGTACGACATTTCTCCGGCTTTTTGCGCACTGCCGCGGCAGTGCGGTCAGGCGGTTGCCGCGCGTGCGGTTGCTGCATAACGTATCAGGGTATCGCCAAAGCCGCCGCGCGCCTTGGCATCGCGGCGCGCACTGGTGTTGACGCGCGGCGCAGCGCTCCAGGCGAATTGGGCGCCGCTGCGCTGTAGCGCTTCCACCAGTGCCACGTCTTCGCTGCAGGCCAGCGGTTCGAAGCCGCCCGCACGCAGGTAGGCGGCAGCTGAGACGCCGAGATTGGCGCCGTGGATGTGGCGGTGGCCATCGGCGTCGGTGTAGCTGTTGCGGAAGTGATTGCGCAGCAGTTCAGCGTCGTCATGATGCGGCGACCAGTCGTCCACCGCGACGGTGCCGCAGACCACGTCCACGTTCAGGCGTAGCTGCTGCACCAGCCAGTCCGGCGAAACCTGTGTATCGGCGTCGGTAAAGGCCAGCCAGCGTGCGCCGAATTGCAGCAGATGGCGGGCGCCGGCCGCACGCGCGATGCCGACGTTATGTGCGTCTACGCAGATGCCGTCGATGCCTTGTTCCTGCGCGGCGTGCTGCGCGACGATGGCGAGCGAGCCGTCCGTGCAGCTGTCCAGCGCGACGGTGATGCGTACCGGTTCGCCGCACAACGCGGAATGCCCGGCCGCGATGCGGGCGGCGTGCAGGCAGGCGTCGAGGTAGCGTTCTTCGTTATGGGCGGGGATGATAATGCCTATCATGGCGAGATTCCTTCATGTTGGGCCACGGAGTGCGGGTTGGTCGACCACACATCCAGCAGGAAATCGGCTTCCTGGTGGTTGACGATGCGATGCAAGGCCGGGCTGGCGTTGAATGCCGCGTGGATGGCGTCTGTGTCCAGCAGGCGGTCGGCAAAGGGACGACGCCAGTGACACAACACGACCGCACCGCCGGGCGCCAGGGTGCGCAGGCAGCGTTCCAGCAATAGCGGCAGGTCGGCGGGCGGAAGGTAGTACGCCATCTCGCTGATGACGATGAGATCAAACTGCTCACTGGGCCACTCGCCCGGCAGATGCTGGCATTGCACCTCGACGGTGGCTACCTGCCTGGCGTTGACCGTGGTGATCCGCCGCCGTGTGAGCGCGACTGCTGCCGGCGATACGTCGCTGGCTGTGATACGGTCGGCACGTTCGGACAATGCTGCCGTCAGTTCTCCATTGCCGCAGGCGGGTTCAAATATGTGGCGGTAGCGCGGCGCGGGCAGGCTGGCAAGCAGCAGGCTGCGTTTGCGCTGCTCGTACCAGCGTTGACGGACCTGCCACGGATCGTCAGCCTGTTCATACAGTTTCTGGAAATGGGCTGTGCTCATGTGAAGTAGACCTCATATGAACGCAGCAGCCTTGCCAGCACATGCGGTGGCAGGACGGCTTCGTGACCGGTTTCCGGTTCGGCATGGAGCTGTGTGGTGAAACAGGCGGCAGCCCGGCGCTTGCCTTCCAGCTGCTCCGCGGTGAGCGACAGCCGTTTTGCCCGATGCCACGGCACCCGGCGGTCGCCAGGCGCTGCCCAGTGCCATGTCCAGACGGGTGTCTCGACGAGGGTGGCGCCACAGGCGCGCGCGGCCAGCGCAGTCGCCAGGCCACAGGCTTCGTGATCGGGATGCCCGTCCTGGCGCCAGGTAACGAAGACGACATCGCCCGGGCGCAGCAGTTGCAGCAGCAGGTTGTGTAGCTGGTCCATGCTGGCGTTGACGCGACCGTCCGCCAGGTGGGCGCGTACGCTGCGGATGGCGGTGCTGTCGCTGAGGCCCAGCGCCTGCAGTGCGGCCTCGGTTTCCCGTGGCCGTAGCCGCGCCAGATCACCGGTGGAAAACCGGCGCGAGCCGGGATGGCTGGCCTCACCATCGGTGACCGCCAACAGTACGATATGGCTGCCTTGCGCATGCAGTTGCTGCAGCAGGCCGCCGCAAGCCAGCACTTCATCGTCCGGATGCGGCGCGACGATCACCGCGCGGCTGTTGGGCGGCACCAGTTGCGCAGCGATGGTGACGGGGAGATCGGCCAGCCGGCTCCATGCCTGCCATGCCGATTCGGGTGTGCCATGGCCCGTGATGAGGGGCTGCTCTGCAATCACGGCGCCCATGGCGAGGCCTCCTGGCGCGCCAGCATGCTGCCCAGCGATGCCAGATCGCGTTCGGCATGACTCTGGCGCAGGAATACGGGCAGGTCTGCCGCCATGCGGGCAAAATGCGCGTTGCGGCACAGCGGTCCGGCGCCTAATGCCCTGGTCACGTGGTGCAGCACAGTGTTGACCGCAGCTTCCACTGCGAGACGCAGGCGCAGCGCGGGCAGTGCCGCATCGGCTTGTGGTGCGGCGTCGATCGCTGCTGCGGTCTGGCGCAGGAGCGCGGCTGCTGCGCTCATGGCGATGTCCACTGCGCCGAGATGGGCGAGGCGATGAGGGTCGGCATCCGGCCCGCCGGTGTGCAGCTGATCGGCCAGCGATTGCGCCGCGCCGTACCAGCAGGCTGCGATACCGGCGCCGCCATGCCAGAATCCCGGCCGCGCCAGATAGGCGCCTGGTGCACCGACGGGTGTCGCCAGCGCGTCGTCAAACAGCACATCCACGCTGGCAGTAGCTGCCATGCCAACCGCATGCCAGCCTTCATCCGTGATCGTCACGCCAGGGCCGCGCAAGGCGACAGCCGCCAGCCGGCGCTCGCCGTTGGCATCGAGGCAGCTGACCAGGGCGTGACTGAGTGCGGCGGCGCCGGAGCACCATTGTTTGCGTCCGGCCAGCACGTACTGGGCGTCGCCAGTCTGGCGCAGCGTCACTGCGGCGTTGGGTGGCTCGGCACACCATACGCCCCACGATGCGCCAGGATGTTCCGGTCCGCGCAGCTCGGCCAGTATCGCCAGTACGTCGGTATGGCCTTCATACAGCTTGAGCAAAGCCAGATCATAGCCAGCCACGAGCGCCAGGCATTGCCAGCGCTGTAGCGTGGCGCCATGGCCGGGCAAAGGCAGCTGGTCAAAGCCTTGAGCGATCAATTGTTTCAACTGCTCGCCGGGCGTCTGCTGAGCATCCAGCGCGGCCAGCGCGAGTGCCAGCGCGTGCCGCTGTGTGGCAGGCTGACGATGAAATTGGGAGTGCGGATCAGGCATGCGCTATTCCTGTAATGCGTTGAGGCTGTCTGCATGATGGAGCGTGGCACCACCGTACGCCGTGCGTTGACGCACATACTGGCAGCGCGTGATAGGCGATCCTCAACTGGCGCACAATCAAAAGGAAGAAATCTATGGATGCCTGGCTGGACCTGTTGCAATGGCCGGCGATGGTGGTCACCGTGCTGGCGGGGCTGCTGGTCGCTTCCAGATCGCTACCCCGCCGCAAGATCGGCTTCTATGCCTTCTTGCTGAGTAACGCCATGTGGATTGCGTGGGGCTGGTCCGATGGCGCGTATGCGCTGATTGTGCTGCAGCTGTGCCTTGCGGTGACCAATGTGCGCGGTGTGCTGAAGTCCGACCAGGACTAGCTGTAGCACTTTTGTGCGACAGACAAGCGCCTGATTCATCAATATCATTCCGCCATCATTCCTGTGGACGGAGAGTTGCATGAAAAAGATGATGTGGATACTGGCGACTGCGCTGATGCTGCTGGCGGGCGCCGCGCACGCTGACCGCTATGATGCGGAACTGAATATCAATAAATACGGCAAGGTGGGCGCCAGCAATGGGCATGTGTCGTTTGTGCTGCAATCCGACGGCACGGTAAAGGGGACGCTGGTGTCGTTATCCGGCCAGCCGTTCCAGTTTGGTTTCGACTCCAGGGAGCACCTGCTGACCAGGGACTATGTCCTCTCTACGGGCGACATCAAGGATATTGGCGCGCTGGCCTCCAGTCCTGACGATATTTTTTCGATCGGCACCCTGCTGGGCAATTTCGAATCCGGCTTCACGTGTTACTACTGCGCGAAAGAGATCAGCTGGACTATCGTCGGCAAAAACGGCCTGGCCCTCACCTCGGTCAAGCAGGTACTGGGTGGCGATGCGGATGCCGACTTCGCGCTGATCTCTTATTTCGGGCCTGGCACCAAGAACGTGCTGTACGCCGGGAATGGCATCTACAATCCCGTGCCGGAACCATCCACGTGGGGCATGATGCTGTTTGGGCTTTTGCTGATGGCGAGCTGCCGCTCCAGGAACTCCACGCAGACGCGCACCTTTGCCGACCCGGCCAGCCTTTGAGGATAGACCGCCCACACATTGGCGCTCTGCGTGTAATGCGGCAGGATCTGCACCAGTTCACCACGGTCGATGTGTGGCTGCGCGTCCCAGCGGGAGCGCAGCACGATGCCGGCGCCTTCCACAGCCCATTGCAGCGCGATCTCGCCATGGTTGGACGATAGCGTACCGGTGACTTTGACGCTTTCCTCGGCAGCGCCGCCACTCCCGCTACCACTGCTGGAACGCAGCGCCCACACGCCAAACGGCAAATCACGCTCCTTGATCGCCAGGCAGTTGTGGCCTGCGAGTTCTTGCAGCCTGCGCGGCGTGCCGTGCTGCTTCAGATACGCAGGTGACGCGCATAAAATGCGGTGATTGGACATCAGCTTGCGCGCGATGAGATGCGGCGCGATATCGTCGCCGACGCGGATGTCCAGGTCAAAGCCTTCGCCAACAATATCAACCAGCCGGTCGAACACTTCAAAGCGCACCTGCAGCGACGGATGCGCCGCAACCAGGCGCGCCACCACCGGCGCCACCACATTGCGACCGAAGCCAAAGCTGCTACAGATGCGCAGCAGGCCGCGCGGCACATCACGCCGTTCGGCGACTTCGTGCAGCAGGCTGTCGAGGTTCTCGAGGATGGTCATGGCATGCGCGTACACGCGTTCGCCGTCCTCGCTGACGACGACACGGCGCGTGGTGCGGTGGAACAGCCGCACGCCCAGCATCTGTTCCAGTATGCCGATACGCTTGCTGATATAAGCGGGCGACATGCCCAGTTCCTCGGCGGCCGCCGCAAAGCTGGCCTTGCGTGCTGCTGCGGTAAAGACGCGCAGATCCTCGTTGTCGATACGATTGTTCACGATATGTGTTTTATTGAATCACAATATGGTGCATTGTAAACGATGGAAAAAGCACTATGCTGCTACTTTCGATGAAGGGAGCTGTCATGAAAGTACACAAAATCGCGGTGCTGGCGGGCGACGGCATCGGCAAGGAAGTCATGCCGGAAGGGATACGCGCCGTGGAAGCCGCTGCGCGCCGCTTTAACATCGGCATCGAATGGACCACGTTTGAATGGCCGAGCTGTGACTACTATCTCCAGCATGGCAAGATGATGCCGGACGACTGGATGGATCAGCTCAAGGGCTTTGATGCGCTGTTCTTTGGCGCCGTGGGCTGGCCGGAGACGGTGCCGGACCACGTGTCGCTGTGGGGATCGCTGTTGAAGTTCCGCCGCCAGTTTGACCAGTACATCAATCTGCGGCCGGTGCGTCTGCTGCCCGGCGTGCCTTGTCCCCTGGCGAACAAACAGCCGGGCGATATCGATTTCTACATCGTGCGCGAGAATACTGAAGGCGAATACTCCAGCGTCGGCGGCCGCATGTTCGAAGGCACCGACCGCGAGTTCGTTCTACAGGAATCCATCTTCACGCGCACCGGCGTGGACCGCGTGCTGAAGTTTGCTTTTGAACTGGCGCAGCAGCGGCCGAAGAAGCACCTGACTTCCGCCACCAAGTCCAACGGCATTTCGATCAGCATGCCGTATTGGGATGAGCGCGTGGATGCGATGGGGCTGAGCTATCCGGAAGTCCGGCATGACAAATACCATATCGATATCCTGGCGGCGCGGTTTGTGCTGTCGCCGGAGCGTTTTGATGTGGTGGTAGCATCCAACCTGTTTGGCGATATCCTGTCCGATCTGGGGCCGGCATGCGCGGGCACCATCGGCATCGCGCCGTCGGCCAATCTGAACCCCGACCGTATCTTTCCGTCGCTATTTGAGCCGGTGCACGGCTCGGCGCCGGATATTTATGGCCGCAATATCGCCAATCCCATCGCCATGGTCTGGTGCGGCGCGATGATGCTGGACTTCCTGGGCCACAAGGAGGCGCATGATGCGATCGTCGCTGCGGTGGAGCGCTGCCTGGTCGATGGTCCGCGCACGCCGGACATGGGCGGCACCGCCACGACCACGGAGGTCGGCAAGGCGATCGCCGCCATCATCTGACGGTCAGCGGCGCCAGATGGTTTGCATCAGCGGCTTGACGCTGAAGCCATGCACCAGTATGGACAGCATGATGACGCCCAGCGAAATGCCGGTCAGCTGGTTGGCCAGATCATCAGGCAGGCCGGCTTCTATCGCAAACACCAGGTAGAACAGGGAACCGATGCCGCGCACGCCGAACCAGCCGGTCATGGCGCGCATACGCATGCTGGTGGCGCTGCCGATCAGGCCAAGGTACACGGACAGCGGCCGCGCCACCACGAACAGGAACAGCGCTACGCCTATCGTTTCGTAAGGCAGGCGCTGGAGCGTAATCATGCCGCCTAACAGCAGCACCAGCGTGAGTTCCGACAGGCGCTCCAGGTGCTCCTTGAACACCAGCGATTCGGTGCTCACGGTGAGTGGCGGGGAGTTTGTCTCACTGGTTCTGGCGACTTCGGATTTGGCGACGTCTGGCTCCAGCAGGCCATGGCGGTCGCGCGGTGCACCGGCCAGCACCAGCTCCGTGCGACGCAAGGCGACGGCAGCAAAGAACACCGCCAGGAAGCCGGATGCCTTGATGAGGTTCGCCACGGCGAACACCACGGCGATCAAACCCAGTCCCACCAAATCGTCCATGATGTCGTGGCGTGGCTCGATAATGCGCAGCCGCCAGCTCAGGCGCGCCAGCCCCGCACCGAACAGCGCCCCGACGGCCACCGCGCCCGCAGTGCCCCAGATGACGTCCACCAGCAGCCAGCGCAAGTGATGCTCGCCGGTGTCGCCGATGCCCAGCATGCCCAGGCCCAGGAGCACAAACGGGAAAGCGCTGCCGTCGTTCATGCCGGCTTCGCAGGTCAGTGTGAAGCGCAGCTGGTCTTTGTCGCCGGCATGGCGCACCTGCACGTCGGTGGCCAGCACCGGATCGGTAGGGGCCAGTATTCCGCCCAGTAGCACGGCAGCGCCGGCGGGCAGGCGCAACACGAAGTAGCCAAACAGTGCGACCAGTCCGACCGTGAGCGACATCGATATCCACGCCAGCCGCATCGAGGCGTCCCAGCGTGCGAGCTTGAACGGCACCGGCATCTTGATCCCGGCGGAGAACAGGGAAATCAGCAGTGTGACCTGGGTCAGCATCTTGAGCAGTGCGGATTCCTCGGCCGGGTCGAAATTGAAGATGTTGAGGAAGCTGGGGCCGAGCAGTATCCCCACGCCCAGATAGACGATGGCGGAGGTGAAGGGTGAACGCGAAATGGTGGTCACGGCAAGACCACGCGCCAGCATTAACAAGCCCACCAGTAAGAACCATTGATTGGTGTTCATTCTTGCAGACTAAAAGCATTTATTCCGGCTGTCTGTGGGGCAGGGCACCCAAGCGCGGTTATACTGGTCATATGATGACTAAAATGTTGATTTCGTTTGTCGCGATGCTGCCCGTGCTGGCTGCGGCCGCGCCGTGCCTGCCCGTTCCCGCCCTGATCGAGCGCGATACGCAGTACGAAGAAGCGCTGCGCGTGGGCGATGCCGCTTTCCTGAAAACGCTGCTGGCCGAGGATTACGTCTGGGTCCACACACTGGGTTCGCAGATCGAATCGCGCGACAGCCTGCTGGCGCGGCTGGCCAAACCGGTGGTCTACAAAGCGCGCTTCACCAGCGATGTGCATGCCCATACGCAGGGCGACACGGTGGTGCTGCGCGGCGTGAGCACCACGGAACAATGGAATGCGGATGGCACGACCTGGCGCACTAACCGTTACCAGTTCATGCGTACTTACGTGAACGTGGCAGGTCAGTGTAAGCTGCTGTCGGTACAAACCATGAATCTGAAGTGATGGAAGAATCGAGTATCAACGCCGTCGTCGGCGTGGCGCTGTCGCGCGCCGAACTGGAAGCGCAGCTGGAACTGGGCGTGCGCCGTTTTGAAAGCTGCGGCTTTGACGGGGAAGACCTGTCTCGCCTTGAGTTGCAAGGCTGTGTCTTTGACCGCTGTACTTTTACCGACACCATCCTGTTTGCCTGCAAGCTGGCGGGCACGCACTGGTTGCGCTGCCGCGCCGGCGGCGCCGATCTGGAGTCGGTGGATGCAGTGGACGCGCGCTTTGACGCCTGCGATCTCAATAACAGCAAATGGCGCCGCGCCAAGCTGGCATCGGCCGCCTACCATGGCTGCAAACTCACCGGAGCCTCATTTGAGGAGGCGGCGCACCTGGGCATCCATTTTGAGGAATGCCTGCTGGTGGGCGCGGACCTGCGCGGCTTTTCGTTCCGCAAAGCGATCCTCAAGGAGCTGGATTTCAGCGACGCCTATCTGGCCGGTTGCGATTTCCGCGAAGCCTTGTTTGAAGGCGGCAGTCTGCGCAGCGCCACGCTCAAGCTGGCCAAGTTTCAGGGCGCGGACCTGCGCGGCGCCAATATGGAAGGGTTGAAGCTGACCGAACCTGGTCTGTTCAAGGGCGCCACAATCTCGCTGGCGCAAGCCGCAGGCTTCCTGCAGGAGATGGGGCTGGCTGTCAGGTAGCGCCGGCTTCTTCGTCGCGCAGCTGCATACTCATGCCGTCGCAGCTGTCCGACCATTGCGACAGCCATAGTGGCAGCGGCGGCGACTGATCCGGCACGCCAAGATCGCGCACGATGTCGGCCGGTTTCACCGTGCCTTTGGACGAGCGGAACACGCCGCGCATCACCACCACGCCGGCGACACGGCCATCCTTGACGAAGCGGTGTTCGAGGAAACTCCACTTGTCGTCCCAGCCCAGCATGCGGGTGTGGATTTCAAACGACTCGAATACCTTGAGTTCGCGGCGGAATTTGCCCCAGGCGTCGCCCACGATGGGCACGGCCTTGTGGCGCAGCGCGGTGCGGAACGCGCCCGTGCGCAGCACGTAGTCCATGCGGCCCAGGTCCGCGAGCGTGAAATAGCGGCCGTTGGTGACGTGGCGGTTGAGATCCAGGTCCAGCGGCCACACGCGCATCCGCACCACGGTAGTGGAAAAAGGATCGGCGGGCTTGCGCCATGGACGGCGCAGCAGCATCATAATCAGTCGAAACCAGAGATTCATCGTATCAGCAGGGAGTAGAGCACGGCCACCACTATATGCGAGGCGAATCTGATAAGGTAGGTGCAGAAATGACTTTTTTCATGCGAAATCTGCAAACCTCCCGCCATGCACCTGACCTTACTCCTGACTGACCAATGTTCGGCCGCCAGCGCCACCACTGCGCTGGAACTGCTCACCGCCGCCAATATGTTCGCCGAAGCGCCGGTGTTCGATGTGGTGACCGCTTCTCTGGACGGCAAGCCGGTGGACACGCTGCGCGGCCAGACTTTGCAGGCGGATGCCGCGCTGGCTGACATTCCGCACACCGATCTGGTGCTGATCCCCGGTTTTCTGTTCACGCTGCGCGAAGCCTTGCCGGGCTTTGGACGTTATGGCGACTGGCTGCGCAAGCAGCATGCACAAGGCGCGGTACTGGCCAGCATGTGCACGGCAACCTTCATGCTGGCGGAAGCGGGCTTGCTGTCCGGCGCCCGCGCGACGACACACTGGGCCTTTGCGGATTTGTTCCGGCGCCGCTATCCGGATGTCCGCATGGATGAACGCGAGAACCTGTGCGAAGACAATCGCCTCATCACCAGTGGCGGTGCGACAGCGGCGATGGATTTGCTGCTGCACCTGATGCGCCGTTACGGCTCGCTGGAGCTGGCGCAGAAATGCAGCCGCTATCTGCTGATCGACCATGCGCGCAGCGAGCAGTCCGTGTACGTGATGTGGTCTATGCCCAAGAGCCATGGTGATGCCGACATCCTGCGCGTGCAGAACTGGCTGGATGAGCATTACGACCAGCCTTTGCTGATCGATGCGCTGGCGCCGCGCTTCGGCTTTGGCGTGCGCAATTTCATGCGCCGCTTCAAGGAGGCGACCGGCTACACGCCGCTGGCCTACCTGCAAACGCTGCGGCTTGAGAAAGCCAAGCACCTGCTGGAATCCACGCGTATGAGCCTGGACAGCATTACCTTGAAAGTAGGGTATGAGGACAGTAATTCGTTCCGCCGCCTGTTCCAGCAGCGGGTGGGACTGCTGCCCGCGTCGTACCGGAAGAAGTTCCAGCCGCGGGCAGCATAGGGAGGGCTTACTTGTTCAGCAGCGAGTGCTTGCGGGCGTAGCCGAAGTAGATCACCAGGCCGATTGCCAGCCAGATCATGAACGCGACCCAGGTGAACCAGCTCAGATAGCACATCAGCGTCACGCAGAAGATCACCGCCAGTGCAGGAATCACCGGCACGCCAGGGCAGCGGAAGGCGCGCTTGAGGTCAGGGCGGGTCTTGCGCAGGATGACGATGGCGATGGAGACCAGGCTGAAGGCCGCCAGGGTACCGATGTTCACCAGTTCATTGAGTACGTTGAGCGGCACCAGCGCGGCCAGGACACCGAACACGATGCCGACCAGCCAGGTGCAGAAGAACGGGGTCTGGTAGCGCGGATGGATTTTCGACAGCTTCGCCGGCAGCAGGCCGTCGCGCGACATGGCGTAGATGATGCGGGTCTGGCCGAATGCCATCACCAGGATCACGGTGGTCATGCCCAGGATCGCGCCCAGGTCGACGAAGCCGGCAAACCAGTTTTCACCGGCTTTTTGCAGGGCCAGCGTGACCGGGTGGTCGATGCCCAGGAACTCCTTGAACGGCACGATGCCGGTCATGATGGCCGAGACGATCACGTACAGCACGGTGCATACGGCCAGCGAGCCGATAATGCCGATCGGCAGATCGCGCTCCGGACGTTTGACTTCTTCCGCCGCCGAGGTCACGGCGTCAAAACCGATGAAGGCGAAGAACACCAGCGCCGAAGCGCTCAGCATGCCGTTGACACCGTAGGGCATGAATGGCTGCCAGTTGGCCGGCGTGACGTGGCGTGCGCCAACCAGGATAAACAGCAGCACCACGCCGATCTTGATGACTACCATGATGTTGTTCATGCGCGCCGATTCGCGCACGCCGAGACTCAGCATCCCGGTCAGCAGCATCATGATGCACAGTGCTGGCAGGTTGATGAAGGTGGTCACGCCGGGAAGGGCGCCCGGTGCGGCGGTCAGTTCAATCGGCAGCTTCCAGCCAAAGCCAGACAGCAGCGACTGGAAGTAGCCCGACCAGCCGACCGACACGGCCGACGTCGCGAGACCATATTCCAGCAGCAGGTCCCAGCCGATCATCCAGGCCGCCAGTTCACCCAGCGTGGCGTAGGAATAGGTGTAGATGGAGCCAGCCACCGGTACGGTGGAGGCGAATTCTGCGTAACACAGCGCGGCAAAGCCGCAGGCGATGGCGGCCACCACGAAAGACAGCGTCAATGCGGGACCAGCGGTAACAGCACCCGTGCCGGTCAACACGAAAATGCCCGTGCCGACGATAGCGCCGATGCCCATCAAAATCAGGTCCATAGGACCGAGTACTTTTGCCAGACCGCCCGGTTTACGGGCGACGGCAATCATGTCGTCAAGATTCTTCGTTCTAAAAAGGCTCAAAATAGCTCCAGTGCTTTATTTTTTAATTTCCATCGTGTCTCCCGGCGACGGCCTCGTGAGCCAAATCGGGCAAGCGCAGATCATACATCAATGCTATACGCTATACCGAAGCTGTTGTATTTTGTGTATCACTAGCTTCCTGGACTGGACAAGAGTACTGAAATATAGAGTAAAAATCTATCTTCCAACCGAGTTAAATTCAGTCCGGTGATCTCGCCGACGCGGCGCAAGCGGTAATCCAGGGTGTTGCGGTGGATGTGCAGCGCCTCCGCCGTGGCGGCCGGATGGCCGTCGTGGGCAAACCAGCAGGTCAGGGTGCGCTGCAGCATTTCCCGGTTTTTGCCGAGCTTTTCCATGGGCGCGCGCAGCTGGGCGGCCTGCCATCCACTGTTCAGGCCAGACAGCAGTACAGGCAGGACGTGGTCGTAGTAACTGTACTGGTGCCGGCGCGGATGGCGCGCGCGGCCCAGCCGGGCGGCGGTCTTGGCGCTCTGATACGAGGTTGCCACGCCCTCCATGTCCTGCATGGCAATGCCCATGGTCAGCTTGTGCGGCTGCGGACAGAGTTCGCGCAGCAGGGCGGCAAGCGCAAGCAATTGCTTGTCGGGACCGGGACCCGGCGCGTCGTAGAAATCGAGCAGCACCAGCTCATGCGGACCGGCGGCTGCGGTCAGCAAGGCGGTGGCGCGCGCCTGCAGGCGCAGTTGCAGTGCCTGCAGATCGGTGGCGGCGGCGTTGCTGTCGTCCAGTTCCAGCAGATAGACCACGTGCGGTCGCTCGAACTGCACGTCCAGCCGTCGCGCCCATGCCGCCAGGTCGGCCGGATTGGCATGTTCACCGTTGATGAGATTCAGGACCAGGGCTTCGCGGTAGCGCGCATTCCGTTGCAGCTCGCCCGCCAACTGGGCCTGTTCCAGGATCATCTCGGCGGTCAGGCGTACCAGCTCGCCGAACTGGCGCACCTCGTCCGGCGCGCCGCTCAGACCGACCGCGCCGCACAACTGACCGTGGACCGTCAGCGGCAAATTGATGCCGGGCTGGGCGCCATGCATATTCCGGGCGCTGGCATCGTCAATTTCCACCGTGAGCTTCTTGGCCAGCGCCAGCAGGGTGCCCGCATGCAGTTCGCCGATGCGCGCCGGATTGCCGCTGGCGATGATGCTGCCATTGGCGTCCATGACGTTGACGTTGTAGGGGATGATACGCATGGTGCGGGTGACGATGTCCTGCGCCAGCTCTGTGCTCAGTATATTCATACCGATGATTTTAGGGTATATGCACAAATTATGGTGCCATCCAGCGCCCATATTTGGGCGGTTGGCTAGTGCTTTTTTGTGATCGATTCCAGATAATCGGCGTATTATTAAAACACCGGAGACCTGCATGAGCACTTCCACCACCACCGTACAGGCGTGGCCGGCGGCGTCCGTTCTGGATGGCGCATATAAAAAAGCCAGCTGGCACCTGATTCCGTTTATCTTCGTCTGCTACCTGTTCAATTACCTGGACCGCGTCAACGTCGGCTTTGCAAAGCTGGAGATGCTGGATGCGCTCAAATTGAGCAATACGGTCTACGGCCTGGGCGCCGGGATCTTCTTCATTGGCTATGTGCTGAGCGGTGTGCCAAGTAATCTGATCCTGCATAAGATTGGCGCGCGCCGCTGGATTTCGGTGATGATGGTGGCGTGGGGCGCCCTGTCTGCCGCCATGCTGTTCGTGGCTACCCCAACCTCCTTCTACGTGTTGCGCTTCTTTACCGGCGTGGCGGAGGCAGGCTTCTTCCCGGGCATGGTGCTGTACTTCACGCACTGGTTCCCGACCCAGAAACGCGGCCAGGTAATGGCCTTGTTCATGTCGGCGATTCCGATTTCCGGCCTGATTGGCGGCCCGCTGTCGGGCTGGATGCTGTCGCATTTCTCGTCCGGCCAGGGTGGCATGGCGGGCTGGCAGTGGCTGTTCCTGCTGCAAGGCTTGCCGACCGTGGTGCTAGGCGTATGCGTGTACTTTTACCTCAACGACGGTATCGCCCAGGCCAGGTGGCTGAGCGGCGAAGAGAAGAACGCCATGCAGGCCGCGCTGGCTGCCGACGAACAGCAACGCGCCGCCACCAGCAACGTGGGCCAGTCGTTTGGCGCAGTGCTGCGCAACGGCAGTGTGTGGATGCTGGGCGTGATCTACTTCTGCATCCAGATGGGCGTGTATGCGATTAACTTCTGGCTGCCATCGATCATCAAATCGCTGGGCTTCGAAAGCGCGGTGACGGTGGGCTGGCTCAGCGCCATTCCCTACCTGGCGGCTGCCGTGTTCATGGTCTGGGCAGGCCGTTCGGCCGACAAGCGCCGCGAGCGTCGCTTCCACGTATCGCTGCCCATGGTCATGGGCCTGATCGGGCTGATGATGGCGGCGAACTTCTCCAGCAATGCGCTGATCGTGATGATCGGCTTGAGCATGGCGACCATGGGTGCACTGGCGGCACTGGCGCAATTCTGGTCGCTGCCTGCGGCCTTCCTGGGCAGCGCTGCAGCGGCGGGCGGGCTGGCGCTGATTAACTCGCTGGGCCAGATCGCCGGTTTCGTCAGCCCGTTCCTGGTGGGCTGGATCAAGGACGCGACCAACAGCACCGACGTGGCGCTGTATATTTTGTCCAGCGTGCTGCTGCTTGGTGCGATACTGGTGTTGCGTATTCCCGCCAAACTCGTTAATCGCTAAGAGCACCTGATGAAAATTGTAATCGCGCCCGATTCCTTTAAGGAGAGCCTGACCGCGCTGGCTGTGGCCAACGAGATCGAGGCAGGCTTTCGGGAAGTCTTTCCGGATGCGGAGTACGTAAAGCTGCCGGTCGCCGATGGTGGAGAAGGTACTGTGCAGGCGATGATCGATGCCAGCGGCGGCAAACGTGTCGCCTTGCAGGTGACCGGGCCACTGGGTACGCAGGTATCCGCCTTCTACGGTTTGATGGGGGACGGCCAGACCGCCGTGATCGAGATGGCGGCGGCCAGCGGCCTTGAGCTGGTACTGCCATCGCAGCGCAATCCACTGCGCACCACCAGCTTTGGCACGGGCCAGCTGATACTGAATGCGTTGAACGCCGGCGCACGCCGTTTCGTGCTCGGTATCGGCGGCAGCGCCACCAATGACGGCGGCGCGGGCATGCTGCAAGCGCTGGGCGGCCGCCTGCTCGATGCGGCGGGCGCCAACCTGGAGCCGGGCGGCGGTGCACTGAACCTGCTGGACCGCATCGATTTGTCGGAGCTGGACCCGCGCATCCAGGACTGCACGTTTGATGTGGCTTGCGATGTCAGCAACCCGCTGGTCGGGCCGCAAGGGGCGTCCGCCATCTTCGGACCGCAAAAAGGCGCGACGCCTGAGATGGTGGCAACGCTGGACGATAACCTGCGCCACTATGCCAGCATTATCGCCCGCGACCTGGGGCGGCAGGTGGCCGACGTGCCGGGTGCCGGCGCGGGCGGCGGCATCGGCGCGGCCATGATGGTGTTCCTGGGCGGACAGCTGCGGCCCGGCAGTGAAATCGTCACCGCCGCTGTCGGGCTGGATGCAGCGGTGGCCGCTGCGGATCTGGTCATCACCGGCGAAGGCCGCATCGACGGCCAGACCATCCATGGCAAGACGCCGATCGGCGTTGCCCGTGTCGCCCAGCGTCATGGCAAACCGGTTATTGCGATTGCCGGTTCCTTGTCCACTGGCGCGGCGGCTGTGCATGAGCATGGGATTCAGGCGGTATTCGGTGCGGTCAGCCGCCCGTGTACCGTGGATGAAGCACTGGCTGCGGCGGCCGTCAATGTGCGTAGCGCGGCACGCAACATCGCCGCCACGCTACGGTTGGGGGCGGGGCTGGGCTTGTGATAGAGTAGTTTCCCATAGAGGTCATGGGGGCACACTTTTATGGCGCGAGGCGAACGGCCGTCGATTAAGGTGCGGATCTACAGCCTGGTCTGGGCCTGTGCCTTGCCGGCCATCGTCGGCTTTTCGCTGCTGACTGCGCACTTCATCGCGCGTGAAAGAGACCAAATCAGGCGGGATACGCTGATTACGGCGCGCGCACTGATCCACGCGGTGGACCGCGACCTCAATACCGGCATTTCGGTAGCGCTGGCGCTCGCGCAGTCCCCCAGCCTGGATAAAGGTGATTTCGCCACGTTCCACGCCGAAGCCACGCGCGCGCTGCGTCCTGAATTCCCCGGCCTGAATTTTGTTCTCCATGACCGCAATTCGGTGCAGCTGCTGAACACTGTGCGTCCTTACGGTGGGCTGCTACCTGACCCCGGCAGTGCGGCGCGCATACGCAAGGTATTCGACACCGGCAAACCAGTCATTTCCGATGTATTCATTGGCGGCGCGCTGAAACGGCCGCTGGTCGCCATTCACGCGCCGGTGCTGCGCGATGGTAAGGTGGTCTACTGCATTTCGGTGGCCTTTGTGCCGGAGCGTCTGGGGCAGGTGCTGAAAGAGCAGCGGCTGTCGCCAGATCGCGTGGTTGGTATCTTCGATTCTCAGGGTGTGATTGTGGCGCGCTCCCGCGACCCGGAAAAGTTCGTCGGCAAAAAAGGCTCGGCAACGCTGCTGGCGCAGATGCCGCTCAAACCGGAAGCGGCCATCGAGTCTATTACGCTGGAAGGTGTTCCGGTCTATTCCATGTATAGCCGCTCGGTGACCAGCGGCTGGACCGTGGTGATTGGTGTGCCGCGCAGCGTGGTGATATCCGAGATGCTGGCGTCGATCAAGTGGATCAGCTGTGTGGTGGCGCTGCTGCTGTTGGCCGGCTTTGGCGTGGCCTGGGTATTTGCCCGCAATATCGGGCGAGCCGTGGCGACGCTGTCGGCGGCGGCGTTGGCGCTCGGAGGGCGCGGCAAGGTCGAGTTGAGCGAGCGCCCGATGTTCCGTGAGGCCGACGATGCCATCCACACGTTGCAGCAGGTGGAGCAGGAACTTGAAGCGCACCGCAATCATCTGGAGAACCTAATTGAAGAGCGTACGCAGCAACTGCAAGCGGCGAACGCCGCCAAGGATGCCTTTGTCGCCAATATGAGCCACGAGTTGCGAACGCCGATGAACGCGGTATTGGGTATGGCGCATTTGCTTGGAACGACGCCGCTATCGCAGGAGCAGAGCCGCTACCTGGAAATGATACGCGCCTCCGGCCAGTCACTGATGGGCATACTCAATGACATACTGGACTTCTCCAAAATGCAGGCGGGGAAGGTGGAACTGCATCCGGTGCGCTTCAAGCTGGACGACGTCATGCACTCATTGGCCACCATCATGAGCGTCAGCGCTGGCGAAAAGGAGCTGGAACTGTGCATCGGCGTGGACCCGGACGTGCCGCGCGTGCTGTTTGGCGATGCGCTGCGCCTGCAGCAGGTCCTGGTCAACCTGGCGGGGAATGCCATCAAGTTTACCGAGAAAGGCGAAGTGGCCGTATCCGTGCAGCGCGCTGGCGATGCATCGGCGCTGAGGTTCACGGTGCGCGACACTGGCATCGGCATGAGCGATGAACAGCTGTCCCGATTGTTCTCTCCTTTCATGCAAGGCGACCTGTCGTTTACACGGCGTTTTGGCGGCACCGGCCTCGGACTCACGATTTCCAAGGGACTGGTCGATCTGCTGGGCGGAACCATGCAAGTCCGCAGTGAGCCGGGCATCGGTAGCGAATTCCAGTTCACGCTGGCGTTTGCAGCGGCCGAGGATACCGAACCACGCCCGCAGTGCAAGCTGCACGCACTGATCGTGGACGACAACCAGACCAGCCGTACATTCATCAGCAAAACCATACAAGCCTGGAACTGGAGCAGCGACAGCGCGGCAACCGGCGAAGAAGCCTTGTTCCGTTTGCGCAGCGACACCCATTACGATGTGGTCCTGATCGATAGCCTGTTGCCTGGCATGGGAGACATGGCGCTCATTCGGGCGATCCAGGAGCTGGCGCCGATTCCCGTGATCTGCATGGTCAACGCTTACACGCGCGGGAAGTTGATGCAGGAGATGGCAGAGGCCAGGGCGGCAGCGTTTCTGACCAAACCCGTTACCGCCTCCAGCCTGTTTGATGCCGTACAAACGGCCCTGGCGCCGACGCCTGATGCAGTCCGGCTGCCGCAGGAACACACCTTGCCTGACCTGCATGGCGTACGTGTGCTGCTGGTGGAGGACAACCCGATTAACCAGAACGTCGCCAAAGGGATACTGGAGCAGTCAGGCGCCTCGGTGACTGTCGCGGAGAATGGGCAGCAGGCGGTCGATCTGCTGGGTGATATCGGCTATGACCTGGTATTGATGGATGTGCAGATGCCGGTGATGGACGGATTTACCGCGACGCGCAAAATCCGCGATGAACTGGGTTTGAGCTTGCCCGTCATCGCCATGACGGCCGGTGTGATGGAGTCGGAGCGCGAGCAGTGCACCAGCGCCGGCATGAACGATTTCATTCCCAAGCCGATCGACGTGGAGCACATGTTCGCGACGTTGGTCCGCTATCTTCCCGCCGGACGGCGCTAGCCGGGCTTGCGCCACTCCACGCGGTTGCGGCCAGCCTTCTTGGCCTGGTAGAGCAGCGTATCCGCAACGGAGAACAGTTCTGCGCTGTTTTCCGGCGCGGCGCAGTTCAGCGTGGCGCCGCCTGCACTCACGGTCAACATCGGCGCGACCGACGAGGCTTCGTGCGGGATCTGCAGATCGACAATCGCCGCACAGATGGCGTTGACAACCTGCTGCGCCTGCGCAGCTTCCGTATCCGGCAAAAGCAGCACGATCTCCTCGCCGCCGTAGCGTGCGGCCAGGTCGGCCGGGCGGCGCAGGCCCGCCGCTGCCGTGCGGGCGACTGCACGCAAGGCGCGGTCGCCGGCTGGATGGCCGTAGAAATCGTTGTACTGCTTGAAGGCGTCGATATCCAGCAGGGCCAACGACAGCGGACGGCCGCTGCGGCGGCTGCGCTGGCACTCTGCCTCGTACACCTCGTCAAAGCGGCGACGGTTGGCCAGTTCGGTCAGGCCATCGACGTGGGCCAGATGTTCCAGCATGCGGCGCTGGCGTACCATCTGCAAGTGCATGGCCACGCGCGCCATCACCACCGTTTCGTTGAACGGCTTGGAGATGTAATCGGCGGCGCCCATCTTCAAGCCATTGGCTTCGTCTTCAGGGCGGCCCAGGCCGGAAATGAAGATCACCGTGATATGCGCAGTCTGGGCGTCTGCGCGCAGGCGGCGCAACACTTCGTAGCCGTCCATGTCCGGCATCACGACGTCGAGCAGGATCAGGTCCGGCAGGTGGCGGGCCGCGCGTTCCAGCGTTTGTTCGCCGTTCTTTGCCAGCAGTACTGTGTGCTCGGGCTTGAACAGTTCCGCCAATACCTGGCGATTGACGACGTCGTCATCGGCTACCAGCACTTTTTGGGTTCCTGCGAAGTTCATGCGCTTTCTTCCAGTTCGTTGTGCAGCATGCGCGACAAGGCGCCCAATGGCGCCAGGGCGGCCTGATATTCAATGTCGTCCACCGCCTGCCTGATGGCGGCAATCTGTTCGGGGTAGCGCGCCATCACCGGCAGTGCGCGCAGTTCGGCCAGTACATCTTCGGCGCGGGCGTCGTCGCTGCGCAGATAGGCTTCCAGGCGCGAGATGAGCAGGGCTGCGTCGTCATCGCGGTAGCGCGTTGGTGCTGGCGGTTCGCCCAGCTGCGCCAGGCCGCCGACGACCAGGTCCAGGCCATCCGCCAGTTCCGCTGCGAGCATGGGAAATCGATCCTTGCGGTCGGTGCGCAAAGCTTGTTCGAAGGCCTGCGCCTGCGACGCAAGATGGAAGGCGCCAATGTAGGCAGCGGTGGACTTCAGATTATGCGCCAGGCTGAAAAGTATGTCGTGGTGGCCGCCAGCCATGGCTTCCCGCACCGTCTGGGCGGCGGGTTGGTATTCCTGCAGGAAGCCCCGGATGCGTTTGTCCAGGCGGCCGCGCTGGCGGTCGACACTGTCCAGCGCCAGTTGCCAGTCAACGCCGGGAATGGCAGGCAGCGGCGCGGTGGCGCCCACGTAGTCGATTGGCGGTGGCGCCATTTGCATGGTGGCGCTGGCCTGCGCGCGGCGGGCGGACAGGCGCGAAGGCGGTATCCATTTGATCAGTGTGCGGAACAGCTGTTCCGGCACAATCGGTTTGGTGACGTGGTCGTTCATGCCCGCGGCGATACTCCTGTCGCGGTCCCCGGCCATCGCGTAAGCTGTCATGGCCACGATGGGCAGATGCTCGAAGCGCCGCATGGCGCGGATGCGGCGGGACGCGGTGAGGCCATCCACCTCACGCATTTGCACATCCATCAGCACCAGGTCGTAGTCTCCTTGTTCCACCATGCTGACCGCTTCGCCGCCATGTTCGGCAACGTCGATCTGCATGCGCGCGGCGGCCAGGAAGTCCAGCGCCACCTCGCGGTTGTTGGCGTTGTCTTCGACCAGCAGAATGCGCGCACCGTCCAGCGAGGAGAGGTCGCGCAGCGCCAGGCCGGCGCTGTCCGAGCGGCGCAGCGGCCGCGCAGGCTGTTGCGGCGCCAGCGGCCAGTCCACCGGTGCGACGGTTTGATCGGCGATGCCAAGACGGACGATGAAGCTGAAACGGCTGCCTATGCCTGGCGTGCTGCTGACCTGAATGTCGCCGCCCATCAGCTCCACCAGCTGGCGCGAAATGCTCAGGCCCAGGCCTGTGCCGCCATATTTGCGTGTGGTGCTGACGCCGGCCTGGTTAAACGACTGGAACAGGCCCGCCACTTGGGAAGGGCGCATGCCGATGCCGGTATCGCTGACTGAAAAGCGCAACGCGACGGTGTCTGCGGTCTTGTCCATCAAATCGACAGCAACGATGATTTCGCCGCGTTCGGTGAATTTAACGGCGTTGCTGGTGAGGTTAATCAGGATCTGGCTAAGGCGCAGCGGGTCGCCCACCAGGCGTGGCGGCACGTTGCTGTCCACACGCAGTTTCAGCTCAACGCGGGCGGCATCGGATTTGATGACGGTCAGGCTGGCAAGGTGGTCCAGCATCTCCTGCACTTCAAACGGCACGGATTCCAGCCCCAGTTTTCCTGCCTCGATCTTGGAGAAGTCCAGGATGTCGTTGATGACGGCCAGCAGATGCTCGCCTGCACCCAGGATTTTGCCGAGGTAGTTCTGCAGCTTGGCATTCGGTTCTGTCATCAGGGCCAGGCGGCTCATGCCGATGATGGCATTCATGGGCGTGCGGATCTCGTGGCTCATGTGGGCCAGGAATTCAGACTTGGTCCGCGTCGCTTCTTCGGCACGCAGCATGGCGGTCTGCATGGCTTTGGTGCGCAGGCCGAGGATGCGGGTGAAGACCAGCATGTCGAACAAATTCCCGAACTGCAGTGCGTGCATGCTCCAGAAACCGGCATCGACTTTGCCGCTGACGACCTGGCTCAGTACTGCCGACGAGGCGAAGCTGACGCCCCAGCCGAGCAGGAAGTAGACGCCGACCGCATCGCCACGGCGCGCGCGGAAGTAGGCGCCCGGAAGGCCCAGCAGCATGGGCATGACGCCCAGCGTGCTGACGATGACCACCAGCGTTTCCACGCTCATGATGTCGGTCATGTAGGCCAGCGCGCTGACAGCGCAGAGCGCGGCGCCAGTCTTCATCAGGCGGCTGAAAATCAGGTCCTTGCCGGGGCGTGCGAGGGCCTGCTCGACGAAGAGATAGGCGCCGCAGGAGGCGCTCAGTGCGAACAGGCCGCCCGCATGAATGCTCATCCAGGCACTGTCTGGCCACAGGTATTGATTGCCAAGGCCGAAGAACTCGACCGAGAACAGGGTGGTGCCGGCTACCAGCAGCGCAAACTTGGCGAACAGCGGCTCGCGCAGCGTCGCCCATTGTGTAAGACTGTACAGCAGCAGGCACAGACTCAGGCCGGTCAGCACGCCTTGCAGCATCTGTTCGTTGAGCGCGCCGACATGGAAGCTGGCCGGGCGTGAAAGCGATATCGGCAGGATCATGGCGCCGACGTTGTGCACGCGCAGCAGCAGTACGTGTTCGCTGCCCGGCGTGAGGTGCAGCAGGGCGGCTGGCGTGCGGCCGCGTGGCGCGCCCGGGGTATCAGGCTGCAGGTTGCCGATGACCTGGTGTTCCCTGATCTGGCCATCGGTGGCGACGTAGATGTCCACCCGGTTCAACACCGCATAGTCGATATTGAGTATCCACTCGCCGTCGCTGTGCGCAGGCAGGGCGACGGGAATGCGTAGCCACATGACGTCCTTGTGTACGCCCAGCGTGGCGTAGGCGGAGTTGGGTACCGCATAGTGCTCGATGCTGGCCAGCGCCTGTTGCGGCGTCAGCTTGCCCTCGGCATCGGACATGACTTTCACTGCCGGCCATGCTTCGACGTGGTCGCGCGCGTTATCCAGCAATAACGGTGCAGAACCGGCAAAGGCTGCGCCGGACATCAGCGTCAGCGCGAGGATCAGCAGCAGGCGGGCCAGAGTTTTCAGCATGGGATCAGAAGCGGTAGTCCAGTCGGAGGTCAACGGTGCGTGGATCGCTTGGCGTCAGCATGCCGAAGCTGTCGATGTTGATGGGGTGGACCTTGTTCTCGAGATTTTTCACCCGCGCCGTCACCGTCCAGGCGCCGCGCTGTGGGCGGTAGCGCAGCGTGGCGTCGCTTTCGGTGTACGAAGGCACGCGGTATTGCAGCAGCTGGGCCGGCACCGCGATGAGGTAGGAAGCGCTGCGGCGCGCATTCACGCCAGCCGCCATTTCACCGTTCGCCACCGGGAAGCTGTGTTCATAACCCAGCGTCAGCGTGTTGGACGGCGCGTGATCGAGCTTGTTGCCGGCCCAGTTGTGTACCCCGTCCGGGGTGTAGCGCACGTAATGCGCGTCCAGCAGCGACAGCGCGTAGTTGAAGCGGTCACGCGCCGTGACCAACAACTGGCCTTCGGCTTCCAGTCCCTTGACGCTGGCTTCACCGGCGTTACTGGTGACAAAGCGCGGCGCGCCGGAGACGATGGCGACGCTCGACAGCTGCAGATTCTTGTAGTCGTATTTGAACACCGACAGGTTCAGGCTGGCCTTGTTGTCCCAGAATCGGGTCTTCACGCCGGCCTCGTAGGAACGCACGGTTTCCGGCTGATAGACCAGTGCTTGCGCAGGTACGGCAAGTGCGGCAGGGCAGCTCAGTCCCAGCTGGTTGGCGCCAGCCAGGCAGCCGTCGTTAAAGCCGCCAGCCTTGTAGCCGGTGGCCACCGAGCCATACAGCAGCGTGCTTGGCGCCAGGTCGTAGTCGACACCCAGGCGCCAGGTGTTCTGGTGCGTGGCCAGGCTGGCGTCGTTGAGCAGCTTGAAGTCGGTGGCCGGATTGAATGCCGCCGCCTGCTGGAAGTTGGTCGAGCCGATGCGCGATTTGTCGTCATGCGTCGAGCGGATGCCCGCCGTGGCGCGCAGCTTGTCGGTGACGCGGTAGGTGGCTTGGCCGAAGATCGCCTTGCTGGTCGCAACGGTCGGACCGTGATCGAAGATGTAGTACGGCGGCAGGCCGATCACGTCCAGGTCATGGAAGGTGTACAGCTGCGACGACTGTTCGCGGAAGTAGTACAGGCCTGCCTGTGCGTTGAATGACCCTTCGCTATTGGTGGCCACGCGCAGTTCGTGCGAGTTCTGCGTGTAGTCGCCCAAGAAGCTCTCGCGCACGTTGAGCGCCAGCGCCGGCTGCACGCGGTAGTAGAAGTTGGCCAGCTGGTCGTGATCGAAGCTGCGATGCGAACCAAGATAGTAGAGCGTGGCCGGCCCCAGGTCCCAGGTCAGGTCGGCGCTGATGCCGGACGTGTTCTTGTAGCTGTGCGCCTGGGCCGGCGGCGCAATCGCCGCATTCGGTGCGATGAAGTTATAGGTCAGCTGCGTACGCGTGCCGCTGCCATACGGGACCGGCTTGCCGTCAGCCACACCTTTGTAGAAATTGGTGTCCGGGACGTAGCTGTCGTTGTTGTCGTCGACCTTGCTATGGTCGTAGCGCAGCACCAGCGTGGCGTCGCGCGTGATTTTCAGCTTGGCCGACAGGCGCGCGGACAAATCGTCGCGGTCCTTGCCCAGCTTGCGGCCGGTGTTCAAGCCGTTGGTGAGATAGCTGTCATGCTTGTTGTAGGCCATGGCGGCACGCAGTGACAGCATGTCGTTGACGGGCAGGTTGACCATGGCGCTGAGTTTGCGGCTGTTGTAGTTGCCGATCTCGGTCGCCACCCACGCTTCGAAGCGGTTGATGGGGGCCTTGGAAATCACGCTGACCACACCGGCCGTGGTGTTACGGCCGTACAGCGTGCCCTGTGGACCGCGCAGCACTTCCACGCGTTCCAGATCGTAGAAGCTCAGGTTCTGGATTTGCGGGCGTGCTATGTAAATTCCGTCCAGCAGGAAGGCGGCGGAGGGATCGCCTTTTTCCGTGGTGTCGGCGTTGGAGACGCCGCGCATGGTGATGCGCAAGCCATCCGGCGCATAGTCCATTTCCACGTTGGGCACGCGCGCGGCGATGGCGCCTGGCGTATCAATACCGGCGGCGTTCATCTGCTCGGCGGTGAGCGTGGTCATGGATACCGGTGTTTTCGATTCCAGCGATGGCGAACGCTGGGCCGTGACCGTGACTTCCTGAATCTGGGCGCGCGCCGCTTGCGCGAACATGAGCGACAGTAAAAGGAACAGCAGTTTTGGGGTAGCGGAGGCCGGTGCTTTCATCATTGTTATTTTCTAAACGACAGTTGCGTTTAAGATGCAAAACCCAAGAGCATATCATGTTGGCTTGCAAAAACGTAGTTGATAAAGCAACTATCTGGATAGAAAGATCACATTTACAGCATCGTCGGATTCCGTTGCCAGACGGCGTAGCAGAGGCACGTCGCAAAGCTCGCCCAGCAGATGTAGGGAACTAACAACAGTCCGGCCCAACGGTCGCGGCGCCAGAACGCGTGGATGGTGGCGGCGATCAGCAGCCACAGTAAAACAATGTCGCCAAACGCTGCCGCTCCCTCGTGCCAGGCGAAGAACAGCCAGGTCCACAGCGCGTTGACAGCCAGCTGGATCGTGTACAGCGCCAGTTCGGCGCGCGCAGTGCCCGGTGCGCTGACACGCTGCACACGCCACGCGGCGATGGCCATGAGCGCGTACAGCGCAGTCCATACGGGAGCAAACAGCCATGGCGGCGGCGCCCAGTCCGGCCGTTCCAGATGCTGATAGAAGTCCTGTGCCTGCGCCGACGCGTAGGCGCCGATGGCTGCAAAGATAAATGTCAATACCAGCCAGCCGGCGAGGGCAGGCAGCTGTAACGGTCGATGCGGGTCGTGGATCTGGGCTGGCATAGGGCTTCCTCCGGGTTGACGGTGGCATCATGGTCGCGGCCAGTCGACGCGCGGTCTGTGCGGCATATCACGGATCTTCAATCTGGCGTTGAAGGTCATTCAAGGTCCAGGCCAATTATCGACGCAATCGTCCAGGCGCAGAATGTGTTGGTCAACTTTATAACGGAGCACATCATGAAGAATCAGACGGTGGTGGTGATAGGCGGCCTGTCCGGCATCGGCAAGGCGGTAGCGGAGCAGGCGGCAGCGGCGGGCGCGCGCGTGATTGCGGCAGGTCGCCGCTCTTCGCCGCAGGTGGACATTGCGGATGACGCGTCGGTGCAGCGCTTCTTTGCCGAGGTGGGGGAGTTCGATCACCTGGTGGTGACTTCCGGCCCGGTCATCGCGTCGGTCCGCCTGGCCGATTTGAACGTGGCGGATGCCATGGCCGCGTTCAACGTCAAATTCTTTGGCCAGCTGCGCGCCGTGAAGTTCGCTGCGCCGTTCCTGCGCGCCGGCGGTTCGGTGACGCTGACCTCTGGCCTGCTGGCGCGCAAGGCAGTGGCCGGCGCGTTGGTGAAGGCGACCATGAATGCGGCTGTCGAATCGATGGCGAAAACGCTTGCGCGTGAACTGGCTCCGCTGCGTGTCAATGTCATCAGTCCGGGCATGGTGGAAACCGGCATGTGGGGTGACATGACCGATGCCGAGCGTGCCGCCATGGCGCAGCGCGCCGGCAGTGGCTTGCCTGTCGGACGCGTAGGCCAGCCTTCGGAATTGGCGCAGGCTTACCTGATGGTGATGCAGAACGGCTTCATGACAGGCGCTTTGGTGGATGTCGATGGCGGAGGTGTGCTGTGAAGCGCCGTCAGTTTTTGTCTGGCGCGGCCGGCAGTGTGGCCCTGGCGGCGAGCGGCATCATGACCGCCGATGCGCAGGCCGGCGATGCACCAGCCGCTGGCAGCGCTGGTGGTTTCTGGCCGGGTGACACGCGGCTGGTCATTTCCATCTCAATGCAGTTCGAGGCAGGCGGCCAGCCCGCCAAGGGCGCGGACTCGCCGTTCCCGAAAGTCGACTTTCCACCCAGCGTGAAAGCCGATGCCGTCACCAATACCTGGTTTGCCTACGGCTACCGCGAAGGCATCCCGCGCATGCTGGATCTGTGGGACAAGCATGGCGTCAAGGTGACCTCGCACATGATCGGCGAAGCGGTGCAGCGCCACCCTGAGCTGGCGCGGGACATCGTCCGGCGTGGCCACGAGGCTGCGGGCCATGGTCCGCGCTGGAGTTCGCAGTTTGCGATGAGCCGCGCCGATGAACGCGCTTTCCTGGTAGCTGGCCGGGATATGGTGCAGCAGGTGACGGGCGAACGCACCGTTGGCTATAACTGCAACTGGCTGCGCCGTGGGCCGAATACGCTGTCGCTGCTGCAGGAACTGGGCTTTGTCTATCATATCGATGACCTTAGCCGTGATGAGCCGTTCATTGAAAAGGTCGACGGCAAGGATTTCGTGGTGGTGCCATACACGCTGCGGAATAACGACATCCTGCTGATCGAGGGCCGCAATTATTCGCCGCAGCAGTTCCTTGACCAGATCAAGGGCGAGTTCGATCAGCTGTATGAGGAAGCGGGAAAACGCCGCCGCATGATGTCGATTAGCGCGCATGACCGCATCAGCGGTACGCCGCAGATGGTGCGGGTATGGGACGAATTCCTCACTTACGCCCGCAGCAAGGCTGGCGTGGCCTTTATGCGCAAGGACGACATCGCCCGTTATGCGCTGGCCAGCCCACTAACGCTGCGTGAAACGGAAACGATCTAGGCCTCGGCGCGGCGTGTCCAGATAGGCTGCGCGGGCCGGCACGGTCAGTGTCACGCGCAGGCCGCCGCCTGGATTGGCAACCAGCTCCAGCGTGCCGCCAGCGCGGGCGGCGCGTTCGCGCATGCCGACCAGGCCGTAATGCTTTTGCTTGCCCGCCGCATCCGCTGCGATGCCAACGCCGTCATCGCTGATCTGAAGTTTGAATACGTCCTTCTCGTAGATGACACGCGCTTCCACATGGCGCGCATTGGCGTGCTGGAAGGCGTTGCGCAATGCCTCGCGCGCAATTTCGCAAGCTTCTTCGGCGACCGTGTCCTGCAGCTTGCGGCGCGGCCCGGCCATGGCGCTGCCAAACGCGGTGGCTGGATGCTCCTGCTGCAAGAACTGGCCCGCTTCCTCGATGGCTGTCTCTACATCGTCCACACGGCCGGTACGCAGTTCGTACACCTGGTCGCGGCCTTCAACAATGGTGTCGTTGGCCTGGTCCAGTATCGGCATCAGCTTTTGACGTGCTTCTTCCGGCAGGCTGTGCGACACGATATCCAGACGCAGTATCAGCGCCTGTACGCTTTGCAGGAAGGTGTCGTGCAGCGTGCGGGCGATGCGTTCGCGCTCCGCCATGCGTACTGTGAGCTGGTCGGCTACACGCCTGGTCGCCACCCGCATGCGGTATTGATACAGCAGGTAGAGCAGCGCCGCAGCGGCGATTGCGCACAGCGCCTTGAACCAGATGGTTTGCACAAACCTGGGTTCGATCGTGAACTCCAGCACGGCATCGTTCACGCCAGGCACGCCGTCTTCGTTGATTGCCCGGACCCGGAAGGTATAGCTGCCAGGCGCCACGTTGGTGTAGTAGGCGGTGCGGCGTGAGCCAGCTTCCTGCCATTCTTCATTGATGCCGGATAGCTGATACTGGAAGCGCATGGCTTCCGGCTTGCCCAGGCCCGGCGCAGTGAACTGGATGCTGAAGTTTTGTGCGCCCGGCGGCAGGCGCTGCCCCTGCACCGCTGCGTAGCTGGTGCCGCCTGCATCCAGCTGCATTACCTGCGGCACGGGCGCGATGGCGTTGCGGCGAATCTGGCCGGGCGACAGACGCACCACGCCGGCGCTGGTAAGAAACCAGATCTGACCGTCGCGGCCCATGTAGACGCTGGGCAGGCGGGTTTCCAGCATGGCTTGTCCGATGTAGCCGTCCAGTGCCCCGAGCAGTTCGTACTGGAGCGCGACATCGGGATTGGCCACTGCCGCGCGCCAGTCGTCGCGGCGCACATGCACCACACCGTGGCCGCCATTGAACCAGCGGTCGCCATCGGCGCTGACCGCCATGCCGGAGATGTTGGTCAGGTCTTCGGGCCTGGCGGCCTTGATCTTGCGGAAGCCATGGCCGTTGAAGATGGCCAGACCAAGGTCGCCGTCGATCAGGACATCGTCGTTGACAGCGACCATGGTGGCCAGGCCAATGTCTTTTGCATCGTAAGTGGTCAGCTTGCCGTTGTCGTTCAAGACCACGGTGGCATCGCCGGTTGCCTGCCAGCGTACGCCGGGTTTGCGGCCTGCGCCCGCAATAAAGATACGCGGCGGCAGACTGAAGGCGCTGCGCGGTTGCCAGCGGCCGTCGATATAGCCCATCAATCCGGTTTGCTGGGAAGTGGTCCACAGCACTTTGCCGTCATCCTGCAAGCCCGCGACGTCCAGGTCCATCACTTTGCCATCGCGCGCTGGCGGCAGCGGAATGTAAGTGACTTGCCCATGGAAGCGGCGCTCGATATCACGGGTTCTGACCATCAGCAACGCGCCGTCGCGGTCATTGGTCATGGCCTGATAAAAAGTGCTGGAACGTTGAGGTTCGCCGCCGGCGGACAGGCGCCAGGTCATCTGATTGACCATGTCGGACAGCCAGACGCCGCCCTCGGTATCGCCGGCCATGCTGAAATGGCCGCTGACCGGCGGCAGGCGAACGGGGACCAGCCGGTTTTCACGAAAGCGATCCAGGCCGCCCTGGGTGGCGATCCATACGTTGCCCTCCTGGTCTTCCAGTACTGCATTGGCGGATGGCGAGGACAGCGTCAGTTGCGGGCTGCGCTTGTCACTGGCTTCACGCGACGGGAAATACGCGCCGCCCTGGCGTTCGCCCGCGCGCGCGACGATGCACAGACCTTCGGGGCAGGACCGTGTCCATAAATTGCCATCGCGGTCAAACTGGGCAAGGTAGCGTGACTCAGCGGAGTTAAAACGTGCGGGGCGTGGCAGCGTTGTCCTGGCGCCGGCAGGCTGGGTCTTGTCAACTGCAACCGGATAGACCTGCTCGGCATCGGCGATCCAGATACGGCCGTCGGGCGACTGTATCAGGCTACCCTGATTGTGCTGGGCCAGCACCAGCCTGAATTTTCCGCTGGCCTGGTCGCGCAGATAGACGCCATCGGCAAACAAGGACCATAACTGGCCGTACTGGTCGATCAGGACACCACGCGCGGTGTCCTGCGGCAGCCCCTGTTCTGGTCCGATCTTGCGCAACTGCTGATGGGCATAGTGATACAGGCCGTTGGCAGTGGCGATCCACGCGCTGCCGTCATCCACGATAGCGAAGGTCATGATAGGGCCGATCGGACTATCCAGCGGCACAATATCGTCTATCCGGCCATCCTTGTGCAGCACCGATACGCCGCCCACGGAATAGCTGATCCACAGATCGCCATTGCCATGCGCGCGCATATTGGCGATGCGGCGTTTGGCCACTTCTCCGCGGATGGGGAACTCATAGCGCTCGAAACGCACGCCGTCAAAGCGGAATAATCCGGTGGAGGTGCCCAGCCACAGCCAGCCATCCGGCGTCTGCGCCATGACCTTGACTTCGGCTGGCGCACCATCGCGCGTGGTCCAGCTGGCGTGGTTATAGTCGGGGAGCCTCAGGTCAGGGTTGATGGCGTGGGCGGCGCCAAAGGTCGCAAGTGCAAACGGGAGCGCGGCCAGCACAGCCCTGAATGAGCGGTGCCGGCCGATTTTTGATACGGGCATTCTGATTATCCAAACAGGCGGCGCCACCAGGATTTGCGGTGGTCCGCATAGGCGCGTGGCGCGGAGAGCGTCATTGTAACGCTGCTGCCGGCACCTTGTGTACTGTCGATTTGGAGTGCCGCACCGATGCGCGCTGCCCGCTCGCGCATGCCGACCAGTCCCCAGTGGCCGCTGGCTGGCGTTGGCGGCATGCCTTTGCCGTCATCGCGCACGCTGAACCTGAAGTGCTGTGCGCCGTAGTCCAGTTGCACCACGATGCGCTCGGCTTCGGCGTGCTGGAAGGCGTTGCGCACCGCCTCGCGGGCGATTTCGCAAATGTCCTCGACCACGTCGGCACGCAGCGTGGCGCGCTTGCCGCTGACTGCCAGCTCAAACGCGCTACCGGGATAGCTGGCCGATAGCAGGGCAGCGATGTCGCGCAAGCCGCTTTCCAGCTCATCGAGCTGCGATGCGCGCAGCTCATGCACCTGCGCACGGCCTTCCGTGATGCTGGCGCGGGCGCTGTCCAGTATCGGCGCCAGCGATTTGCGGGTGGCGCTATCGCCGGGCAGTCCATCGACCGCAGCGTCCAGCCGCAGTACCAGGCCTTGCACGCTTTGCAGGAAGGTGTCGTGCAAGGCACGTGCGATGCGTTCACGTTCCGCCAGGCGGACTTCCATACGTTCTTCCAGCCGTGCCGTGACGATGCGCAGGCGGTAGAGGTACAGCAGATACAGGGCAATCGCAATCGCCAGCCCACAGGCGGCACGGAACCACCAGGTTTGCACCACGGTTGGTTCGATTTCGAAGTCGACGCTGGCCGGCTGCGTACTCCACACGTCATCTTCATTGGCGGCACGGACCTGGAAGCGGTACGCACCTGGCGGCACATTGGTGTAATAGGCGGTGCGGCGCGGGCCGGCGTCCTGCCAATCGCGGTCCGCACCCTCCATCCGGTACTGGAAATGCACACCTTCGGGCTGGCGCAGGCTGGCCGCCGAATAGTTGATATTGAAGCTGTGGGCGCCGGCGGGCAGCTTCAGGTCAGGCTGGACGGCATAGCTGGCCGCAGCCGTGTGCAGGCCTTGCACGCTGACGACCGGGGCGACGTCGTTGCGGCTGATGTTGCGCGTGTCGAAGCGCAGCAGGCCGCCCGTGCTGTTCAGCCAAAGCTGGCCGTCTTTGTCCAGCTTTGCGCTTGGATGGCGATTTTCCAGCATCGCCTTGCCGACATAGCCGTCGTCGGCGCCGAATAGCCTGTAGCGCATGGGCTGCTCCGGGTGCAGCAGGGCCGCCTTCCAGTCCTCGCCGCGTATGTGCACCAGGCCTTTGCCACCATTGAGCCAACGGTCGCCATCCGGGGTCACGACCAGGCCGGAAATGTTTTGCAGAACCTCGGGATCGGCAGCCGTCAGTTGCCGGAACCGGTCGCCGACCATGGCGGCCAGGCCTTTGTCACCGCCGACAACGATACCGCCATCGGTGAAGATGCCGGTCGCCAGGCCGGCCATCGGCGCGGGATAGATGGTTTGCCTGTCATTTTCGTCGAACAGCACAACCGTGCCGTCAGCGCAGGCAAGCCAGGTGTGGCCAGGCTTGGCGCCGGGTGTCCCCATGACTATTTTTGGCGGCAGCTTGTATTTTGAGCGCGGCAGCCACGGGCCGTCACCGTCCTTGAGGAATAAGCCGGCTTGCACTGTCATCAGCCAAAGACGTTTGCCGTCGTCGGTGAGCCCAAGCACCATCAGGTCCTGTGGCCGGCCATCTTTGTCGGGAACCTCGGGCATCGCGATCTTGTCGATTTTTCCGCGGTAGCGGTGTTCGATATCGCGCTTCCACGGCAGCAGGAGGCCGCCGTCACGGCTCTTTGCGGTGACGCTGGCTGGCGTCGGGTCCCGTTCCGGTTCGGCGCCAACCTTGAGTTTCCAGACTGCGTTGTTATAGGGATCGGCCGCCCAGAACTGGCCATTTTCATCGACCGTCGTCATGTAGACAGCGCGGCTGCTCGACAAGCGGAAACGCTGCATGCGGTTGTCACGGTAGCGGTCCAGGCCTTCCATGGTGGCGACCCAGATATTGTGCTCGCGGTCTTCAAGGATGGCATTTCCCGCCAGGGCAGTCGCTCCCGGCGCCATTTTGAGTCCGTCCGCCGCTTTTGGCGCAGCCGCGATGGCATCGGTTTTTGCTGCCACGTGGGCTGGCGTCACGCACAAATCGTTGGGGCATTTCAGCTGCCACAGATTGCCGTCGCGGTCAAAGCGAGCGACCCAGTCGGTGCCGAAACCGGGCAGGCTGCCTGGCTTGGCTTGCGGCGCCATTCTGGCACCGGGATCGGCAGGCGCCGGCAGGGCTTCGATCTTGTCGCTATTGGCGGTCCAGATGCGGCCATCGGGCGACTCAATCAGGCCGGACCTCACCGGCAGTGCGCGCACCTGCTGGAAGCGGTCGGTCGTGCGATCGTACAGATACACCGCATTGAATCCCGCAGCCCAGAAGCGGTTATAGCGGTCAACGCGGATATCGGCAATCGCATTGGGCAGGCCCTGTTCGGCGCCGTAGCGCCTGACCTGGCCCTGGCGTATGCGGAACAGGCCGTGCGCAGACCCAGTCCAGACATCGCCGTTATCGTCGAAGGCCATTTGCGAGGAAGGCGGAATCTTATCGATGGTGACCACTTCCTCCTGCTTGCCGTCTGGGTGCAGCACCGACAGCCCGCCCGCACCGGCATAGCTGAACCACAGGTCGCCGTTGGGATGGGCGCGTACCATGAAGACCGGGAAGTTGGCGCCATGGGGCAGCTTGTACTGCGTGAAGCGCACGCCGTCGAAATAATATAGGCCGAACGGACTCGCCATCCACAGGCGGCCGTCGCCGGTCTGCGCCATGCTGGCGATTTCCGCGGGTGCGCCGTCCTTGCTGGTCCAGGCGGTGTGGTGGTAATCCGGCAGTGCGGTGGCGGGGTTGAGCGCCTGTGCCGCGCAGGCCAGTGTGAGGAGGAAGAATCCCGCGAGGAGACGGGGCACTGCGGAGAGACGCGATGTCATGGATGATCCTGGAAGCCGGCACGCGCCGGAGCATCCAGGATTCTAGCTTGAAACCGATGCCAGGTAATTAAGCTTTTTTAACTCCCAGCTTGTACCCCAGAGCCAGCACCGCCAGCCATACCGGGATCAGATAGACCGACAGACGCAGGTCTGGCGTCAGATACATCACCACCATGATCGCCGCCAGGAAGGCCAGGCACAGATAGTTGGTGAGCGGGTAGCCCAGGCTCTGGAACTGCGTGCTTTTGCCTTCGGCTTTCTTGTGCGCGCGGAAGCGCAGGTGTATCCAGCTGATTAGCCCCCAGTTGATCAGCAGCGCCGACACCACAAGACCCATCAGGAAACCGAACGCCTTGCCGGGCATGAAGTAGTTCACCACCACGCAGATGCCGGTCGCCACCGCCGACACAGCCAGCGCCGTAAGCGGCACGCCGCGCGCGTTCACCGTCAGCAGCGACTTCGGTGCATTGCCTTGTTTGGCCAGGCCGTACAGCATGCGGGTATTGGAATACACGCCGCTGTTGTACACGGACAGCGCCGCCGTCAGCACCACCACGTTGAGTGCATGGGCCACCAGATTGCTGTTCAATGCGTGGAAGATCAGCACGAACGGACTGCCGCTGGTGACGACTTTCTCCCATGGATACAGCGACAGCAGGATGCCCAGCGCGCCGATGTAGAAAATCAGGATGCGGTAGATGGCCTGGTTGGTCGCCTTCGGAATGGTGTGCGACGGGTTGTCCGCCTCGGCGGCGGTAATGCCGATCAGCTCCAGGCCACCAAACGAGAACATGATGACGGCCATCGCCATCACCAGGCCACTGACGCCGTGCGGGAAGAAGCCGCCATGCTGCCACAGGTTGGCGACGGTGGCTTGCGGGCCGGCGTCGCCGGAAATCAGCAGGTACGCACCAAAAACGATCATGCCGACGATGGCCAGCACTTTGATGATCGCAAACCAGAACTCCATTTCGCCAAACGCTTTCACGTTGAACAGGCTGATGGCGTTGATGATGGCGAAGAAGGCCAGCGCCGAGACCCAGGTCGGCACGGCCGGCCACCAGTACTGGATGTAGATGCCAACCGCCGACAGTTCGGCCATGCTGACCAGTACATACAGCACCCAGTAATTCCAGCCCGCCATGAAGCCGGCCCAGTGGCCGCAGTATTTGTCGGCGAAGTAGCTGAAGGAGCCGGCGACCGGCTCGTCCACCACCATTTCACCCAGCTGACGCATGATGAAGAAGGCGATCAGGCCCGCGACGCCATAACCGAGCAGCACGGAGGGGCCAGCCATCTGGATGGTCTGGGCGATCCCAAGAAACAGGCCTGTGCCTATGGCGCCGCCTAGCGCGATCAACTGAATGTGCCGGCTTTTCAGGCCGCGCTTAAGTTCACTCATCGAGTCCTCTGTGCGAGATTAAACATTGATTCTCGCATAACTCAGTCGTCATGCACAGGCAGTGGGGTGAACTTGTAGTCGCTGCGCGCGAACTCGTGCCCGCGCTTCACCGTCATGACGACAGCGCGGATGTTGGCGATGTCCTGCAGGGGATCGCGCTGGAGGAAGAGCATATTGGCGTATTTGCCCGCCTCCAGTGTGCCGAACTCTGTTTGCTTGCCCAAGGCCTGCGCGGCATTGGCGGTGGCGGCAATGATGGCCTGCTGTGGTGTGAAGCCAGCGTAGCGCACCAGCTTTTCCAGTTCGCCGTCAACCGCCGGGTAGGGATCTTCGCCGGTGTTGTCGGTATCGGTACCGGCAATAATCCTGACGCCGGCTGCATGCATGGCGCGTGTGATGTCGCCAGCCAGCGTCAGATGGCAGTGCGGGCCGTCGTTTTTGTACACGCTCAGCGTGGCGTCCATGATGGTGCCGGATCTGGCCAGTGCGGCAATGTATTTTTTGATGCCCGGATCTTCCGCGGTCAGACCTTCGTACGATGGTTCGCCGCCATGACCGTAGGCGGCTTTTCCCGTTTCACGCACATGGCGGGCGATCATGCAGGCGTGGGAAACGGCGGTTGCGCCCAGCGAATCGTAGGGCGTGGCAGGATAGACCTGCATGTGCGTCCATACCGGGAAGTGCTGCGCTTTTGATTCCGCGATCAGTTTGCGTACCAGCGTGCCAGGCAGATTGGCATAGATTTTCATGCCGGTGGCGCCGGTGCCGCGCGCCTGTGCGACGGCCAGCGGCAGGCTGGTTTGATCGTCAACCGCATACAGCCATGGGACGGCGCCAGGCTGTGCGCCCAGCGCCGCGACCACGGTACGCGGGTCTTTGAAGAAGCTGGGGCCTGCGACCAGCGACGCATAGAAGATGTCCGGCGACGGAATGCGGTTCAACAGCGCGTCACGTGACAGTCCGGCCAGTTCGCGTGCATCACCGGCCATATCGCGCACGCCGGTCACGCCGCCGTAGATGCTGCGTTTCAGCTCCGCTTCGGCGTAAGGCCTATCTGGATTGGTGGCGTAGTGAACGTGGGAGTCGATCAGGCCAGGCAGCACGTATTGGCCGCTCACATCGACCATGCGGGCGCCGCCGGTCAGCTGCGGGCTTAGCTGGCTACTGGGGATGATGGCCTCGATACGGTCGTCCTTGACGATCACCGCCATGTCGGCGCGCGGCGCGGATGGCGTGCCATCGATCAGCGTGGCGCCGCGATAGATGACCCGGCCCAGTGCTTTGCCATTCAGCTTGTCGAGGCGATCCTGCTGGGTGTTGGCGGTGCCGGCGTGTGCGGCCAGCGTGGCGATGCTCAATGCCAGTGCGGCGTACTTCAACGTCATCTCAGCTCCATATGCCATCGGCCACGCGCAGGAAGTTCGTTCCCAGGATTTTTTCGATGCGGCTGCTGCTGTGGCCACGTTTTGCCAGCAGGTCGGCCAGCTTCCTGAATTTGTCCCTGCCCGTCAGGTCAGGCAGGAAGGGCACAATGTCCGGACGTTCGCCCGGGGCGCTGATGCCGGCGGCGCGGCGTTGGCGGACCTCGTCTTCCAGGCCTTTCAGATAGATCTTCATGTCATCGATCGGCGTGACGGTGCCGTCGGTGCCGATGCCGACATGGTCTTCGCCGCAGATATGGATGGCGTGCTCGATGTGGGCGACCAGGTCGGCGGCCAGCGGCTGCCGGCCCATCGCCAGGAAAGGCATGAAGTAAATGCCGACAAAGCCGCCTTTCTCCGCTACCAGGCGCAGTTCCTTGTCGGTCTTGTTGCGTGGCAGATCAGCGATGGCGCGGCAGCCTGTATGGCTGATGATGATTGGTGATGTAGATGCGCCGATTGCATCAAGACAGATCTGCTCACCACTGTGGCTCAGGTCTACCAGCATATGGTTGCGGTTCAGCTCCGCCACTACTTCGCGGCCAAACGGCGACAGGCCTTTATTGGCCGGGACCATGGCGCCATCGCCCAGCTGGTTCGGGCCGTTGTACGTCAGCTGGACAACACGCACGCCACCCTTGGCAAATACTTCCACCCGGCGCGCATCCTTGCCCATCATGCTGGCGTTCTGGAATCCGAGAATCACGCCGATGCGGTTCTCTTTCTGGGCACGCCGGATGTCGGCAACGCTGCGCACCAGCAGCAGATCCGCTGAGCGGCGCTGTATGAGGGCGTTCCAGGATTTGATGTCCGCCAGCGTTTTTTCGTAGGGGTCGGCATCGCCGAACACGTAGCCGATGGTCATATTAAAGGCGTTCAGGCCCGAGGCCTTGGCGTCGGCGAGGGAGCGCGCGTCGATGCCAAAATCGGCCGCAGGATCGTCGCGGCGCACCGACGGCAGGTTCATATTGTCGATGCCGCCCAGCGCATCGATGATGAGCGGATGCTTGTCGCGCGACGCCGGTGTCGCGGCAAACGAAGGGTGTACGGAGGCCAGGCTGGCGGCAGCGGCGCCATGCAGGAAGGTGCGGCGGGTGGTCATGCGGTTTCCCCTATTTCTTCAATGGCGCATAGGCCATGCATTCAACTTCCACTTCGCCGCCCAGGGCCAGGCCGTTGGCGCCCAGTGCACTGCGCGCGGGCAGACGGTCCGGCTTGAAGTAGCTGACGTAGACCTTGTTGAAGTCTGCCCATTTCTGCATGTCGGCGATCATGATGGTGCATTTGATGACGTTGTCCATGCCCAGGCCCATGCCTTTGAGGATGGCGGCGACATTCTCCATCGCCTTGCGCGACTGCGCTTCAAAGCCGCCCGGCACCAGGCCCTTGTCGTCCGTACCGAGTTGGCCGGACAGGTAGACCACATCTCCGGCGCGCACCGCCAGTGAAAATGGGCGGCCGGGCGGATTGCCCTGATTGTAGAACTCCGCGTCGGCAGCCGACGCAATCCCCGTGCAAGCCAGCAGGGACAGGATGATGGTGAGGCGTTTGAGCGTCATTTCGGTCTCCTTTGCGTTTATGGTATCAACAATTTGTTTAAATGGTGAGAAAATATAAGAACAAATCAACAAACTGTTTTGACTTCATGAAACCAGTTGCATTGGCTGCCGAGCGCGCAGCCGTTATCAACGCCTTGCGGCCCATCGTCCCCATGCTGGCGGCGATGGCCGGGTCGCATCTGGAGGTAGTGCTGCACGATGTGAGCAAGCCGGAAAATTCGGTCATCGCCATCGCCAACGGCCATATTTCCGGCCGCAGCGTAGGCAGCTCGGTGCTGGAGGGGCCGCAGAACGATAAGGGCTTTGCGGCCGCCACGCGGATTAAATCGCAGGACGGCGCCGTGCATAGCCTGGTCGAGGACTATGTGACGGTGACTGCGGATGGCCGCGAATTGCGCTCCGCCTCTGCCATCTTCCGTGATGCAAGCGGCGAACCGTTTGCGACGCTATGCCTGAATGCCGATATGTCGGGCTTTCAGGCAGCGCATGGCTGGCTGTCGCAGATGCTCAAGCCCGTGGTGCAGCAGGCCCCTGTGGCCGCGCCGCCGGCTGAATCGCAGATGGATACGCTGATGCAGGAAATTATCAGTGAGGCTGTCGGACCGGGAGGCAGCGCGGCAGCCCTGACGCGCGAGGGAAAGATACAGGCGGTGGGTGCGATGCAGCGGCGTGGCCTGTTCATTGTGAAGGGCGGCGTCGAGCGCGCGGCTACGGCGCTGCATGTGTCACGCTTCACCATTTATAATTACATGGAACAGTTGCGCCGGCGCGAATAGTTCGCGGCCCGGTGTCGCCTTACTCAACAGGGAATATCGCATGACGATTTTTGTGAAAACGATACGCTTGCTGTGCGTGTCGCTGGTGGCGCTGAGTGTACAGATTTCCTACGCGGCTGAGGCGCCGCCGCAAGGCAACCTGCTGATCGCGGGTGGCGCGATACGTGCCGATAACACGGTTGTATGGCAAAAACTGGTGGAACTGGCCGGCGGGCAGGGCGCGCGCATCGCCGTCATGCCCAGTGCTGCGGGCAATCCGGAGCGTTCCGGTAAAAATCTGGCGGCGACGCTGAACAAGTATGGCGCATCGGCGTTTGTGGTGCCGGTGGCGGTGCGCTTCAAGGACCGCAACTACCAGCGCGACGCGGAAGACGAAACGCTGGCGCGCTCGATCCGCGAAGCGGGCGGCGTCTATTTTGCCGGTGGCGACCAGGGTTATATCACCAAGGCGCTGGTGCGTCCTGACGGCAGCCGTACCGCCGTGCTGCAGGCGATCTGGGACGTGTACAACAAGGGCGGCGTGATCGGCGGTACCAGCGCTGGCGCGGCGATCATGAGCAGCACCATGTATTACGAAGCAAAGACGGTCCTGGGCACGCTGGCCGCTGGCGTCAACGATGGGCGCGAACTGGCGCCGGGCCTGGGCTTTGTCGGCACCGACGTGTTTGTGGACCAGCACCTGCTGGCGCGCGGCCGCTTTGCCCGCATGCTGCCGGCCATGCTGAAGAAGAACTACAAGCTGGGACTGGGCATTGATGAAAACACCGCTATGGTCATCAATTCAAAACGGGAAGTTGAAATCATCGGCTATCAGGGCGCATTGCTGCTGGACCTGACCCAGGCCACCACCAATGGCGACATCAAGGAATTCAACCTGACCAACGCCCGTATCAGCTATCTGGATCATGGTGACCGCTATAACCTGGCGACCGGCCAGTACACGCCATCGGCCGACAAGATCGACGGCAAGCTGGATGCCAGCAAGCCGTATCTGAACGAGCAGGTATATTCGGCCGATATCCTGGGCCACAACACGGTGCTGGTGATGATGGAAAAGCTGATAACCAACGCGCGTACCGAGGCGATAGGCGTGGCGACCGCCATGCCGGGCGAGCCGCAGGATGATCTGGGTTTTGAATTCAAGCTGACGCGCGATGCCCGCAGTGCGGGCTACGAGTCAGCCACGGCGGACGCTTACAGCATCCTCAATCTGCGCATGGATGTGCGCCCGGTGCATATTACGCGGCCTTGGTATCGTTGACTTTCTCGCGCAGCTTCTGCTTGCGCAGTTCTTCCTGCTGAATGTTGGCGATCTGCTGCTCCTGCATCTCGATCAGGCGCTGCAGATCCATGATCTGCTTCATCAGCATCTTCTGTTCATTGGGATCGGTGGCTTTTTCCAGTTGCTTGCGCAGCGCCGTGAGCTGCTTGCGCAAGCCCCTGATCTGCGAGAGCAGCATACTGATCTGGTTCTGCACGGCGGGGCCGCCTGCGCGCGCGCTGCTTTCGATTGATAAGGCCATGATGTACTCCATAGTGTCGTTGTTTAGGTAAGGCGGCCACTTACGGGTAAATACTAAGTTCACAGTTGCCTGAAATGTACGTATGCTTGCACCTTTTTAAAAATCGAGTGCGGCATGACTTCAGGTAAATCAGTTCCGGCGGACGTCGCGTTTGTGCAATCGGCGCTGGGCAAGGTGCTGGCCACGGTGCGCGCCCAGGGATCTGCCTCCCATCGCAGCATCGCCGACTACCTGATGCGCAATCCCATGCGCGGCACCGCGCTCAAGATCGAGGAGATGGCGGACGGCTGCCAGGTTTCCACCGCCACCATCAGCCGTTTTGCGCGCGACATCGGTTTTGCCAGCTACGGCGCGATGCGCAGTGCGCTGGCCGAAACGCTGCACACGGCCATGCAGCCCGTGGAAAAGCTGCGCACCTCCATTGCGCGGCGCAAGGAAGCGCTGTCGCCGGGCGAGACCAGCATGGAGTATGCGCGCGTCAATCTGGCCGCCGCGCAGGATGCCAACAGCCAGCAGGTGCTGGACATGGTGGCCCGCCAGATCAGCGGCGCGCGCACGGTGTATGTGCTGGGGATGGGGATGTCGTCCAGTTTGGCCGCGATGCTGGCGCTGCACTTGCAGCCGTTTTGCCAGCATGTGGTGGAGATGGCGGGGCCGGGCGGCGCCGAGGTGGCGGCCGGCCATCTGGTGCACATCGGCCGCGGCGACGTGCTGGTGGCGCTGTCGTTCCCGCGCTATTCCGCCGATACCATGCGGTTTGCCCAATTCGCCCGCGATCACAAGGCCCGGGTTGTCGCGATTACCGACGTGCCGTCCGCACCGATGGTGGCGTTGGCCGACCAGGTGCTGTACGCAAGCAGCGCACACGGCGTGCTGCCCAGCAGCGGCGTCGCCACCGTGGCGGTGATCGAGGCACTGGTGGTGTCGCTGATGGTTTCCAGCAAGGCCAACGTTAAAAAGGCGGCACGCCTGACGGAAGTGATTGGCGAATATTTGGTAAACGTTTAATTTATAAAATAAGGCTTAAACATTGACGTGTTGCGTAAACCACGCGCACGATAGAAAAACGTTTACCTTCATTTTGAGCTTGAGTATGCTGACCCTGCATTAAAAACAACTTTACAGGGGACACACCATGCTGAAAATATCTGCTGTCGCTTTGCTTGCCGGCGCGATGCTGGCGTCGTTGCCGGTCCTGGCGCAGACCAGGCTGACAATACCGAACGCCAATGTCTCGGCCAGTTCCAGCGATTCCAACCTGCCGGTGAATGCGAACGACGGTTCGCTGGCCACGCGCTGGTCGGCCGACGCCACCAATGGCGCGCAGTGGCTGCAATACAATCTGGGCGGCTGCTACAAAATCTCGTATGCCAATCTGGCCTGGTACAGCGGCGACTCGCGCAAGTACAACCTGTCGCTCAAGATCTCCAACGACGGCAATACCTGGACTGAGGTCTTCAACGGCACCAATAGCGGCACCACGGCGCAGCTCAAGCCTTACAGCTTTGCCGACCGCTCCGCGCGTTATGTGCGCCTGCAGGCGACCGGCAGCAACGTCAATAACTGGGTCAGCTTGTCGGAGATGGAAATCTGGACCAATGGCGCCGGCAGCTGTTCCGGCCTGAATCCGAACCAGCCGCCGGGCGGCAATTTCGACCTGTCGATCTGGCAGCTGCAATTGCCGGTCGGTTCACCAGGTTCGCCGGAGACCAAGACGCCTTCGCAACTGGAGGGCGGCTACACCAGCGCTTACTTCTACACCGATACGGATGGCGCGATGACGTTCTGGTGCCCGGAAACCGGCGTGACCACGCCCAACTCCGACCATCCGCGCTCCGAACTGCGCGAGATGAATGCGAACGGCAGCGCCGCCAACTGGGATATCGCCGGTACCCACATCATGAATGCGACGGTGAAGGTGGTCAAAGTCCCGAGCAGCACGGCCATCGGGCAGATCCACATTGGCACGGCGCTGCAATCCGGGCTGCCGTCATCGACCAAACCGCTGCTTGAGCTGTACTACCGCAGCAGCGGCGACATCGTGCTGGGTATCGAAAACAGCCCGGCCGGCGGCCAGACGCCACATACGCTGACCAATATCCCGCTGAATACGACCTTCACTTATCAGATCAAGGCCACCAGCAGCACGATTACGGTGTCGATCAATGGCACGCCGTATTCCTTCCCGCTGCCGCAGAGCTTTATTGGGTATGGCGAGTATTTCAAGGCGGGGAACTACATCCAGTCGAATGGCACCGATCCAAACAACGGCGCGCTGGTGAAGTTCTATGCCTTGAACGTGTCGCATAACTGAGCATGAAAGGCAGTCAGCGCGGCGTGGCCGTGGTGACGGCCTTGCTGCTGACGGCGCTGTCGGTCACGCTGGTCACTGGCATCTTCTGGCAACAGCAGATTCTGGTGCGCGGCATGGAGGGGCAGCGCCAACGCCTGCAAGCCCAGTGGCTGGCGCGGGCGGCGCTGGATGCGGCACGCCTGTCGCTGCTCGACGATACGGCGCACAGCAGCGTCACCGCACTGGATGGGGCCTGGAGCACGCCGCTGCTGGAGGAGACGGAACAGGGCGGCCGCCTTGCACAGCAGGTCGCGGATGCGCAGGGCTTGTTCAATCTGCGTAATCTGGCTGGTGCTGGCGGTATCGACCTGTTTCAGGTGACGGCATTTGCCAGGCTGCTGTCGGCACTGAGGCTGGAGGCGGCGCTGGCGTACAGCATTGCCGAGGCGCTGGCGGCCGATCAGAAAGGACCGGTAATCCAGCAGCTGGATGATTTGCGCGGCGTGCGCGGCCTGAATGATGAAGTGCTGGAGCGTTTGCGTGGCTTTGTCGTGATCCTGCCTGCGCAGACGGCAATCAACGTCAACACCGCACCGCCCGAGGTACTGACCTCGGTGGTGAATTTCTCGCTGAACGATGCGCGTCTGCTGGCCGAGCGCAGAAGGCAGGCGCACTTCAAGGGACCGAGCGACTTTGCCTTCCGCCTCAATGACAAGGAGACGCTGGAAGGCATTAACTACGGCGTCACCAGCGACTACTTTCTGGTGCATAGCATGTTGACGCAAGGCGCCGCCAAGCTGCAAACGGAGGCGCTGATCCGCCGCAGCGGCGGCGCCGCGCTGGTGTGGATGCGCTACGATTAGCTGGCTGTGTTTAGTGAACTCACTAAACAATCACACTCCCGGGGACGGGCGATTGACCGTGGCTTGGGCAAGCGCTATAAAGTTGCATCGTCTTGATAGCGAGTGCTGAATGAACGTGATTAAACTCTTCCCGGCTGGCGCACTGGCGCTGGCACTGGCATTTCCTGCGCTGGCCTGCGCCCAGACCACCCCTGCGGCGGCGGTCGATGTCTTTATCGGCACTGGTGGCGATGGCCACACCTTCCCCGGCGCCACGCGGCCGTTCGGCATGGTGCAGCTTAGCCCGGACACACAGGTGCGGCCGTTCCGGCAGAGCTATCCATGGGCGTCCGGCTACCGCTACGATGACGATTCGATCCTCGGTTTTTCGCATACCCATTTTTCAGGCAGCGGCCACTCCGACCTGGGCGACGTGCTGCTGATGCCCTATAGCGGCGAAACCAAATGGGAGCCGGGCTACCCGGAACGGCCTTTCAGCGGCTACCGTTCGCGCTTCAGCCACAAGGATGAACGCGCCGAGCCGGGTTACTACTCGGTCAAGCTGTCGGACAACGAAGTGGATGTCGAGCTGACGGCGAGCGAGCGTGTGGGCTTGCATCGCTATCGCTACGCCAAGGGCGCGCAGGCCAAGGTCATGCTGGACCTGCGCAGCAGCATTTACGATTACGCCGCCAAGAACCTGTGGTCGCGTTTGCGCGTGCGTGACAACACGCTGATTACCGGCATGCGCGAGACGCGCGGCTGGGCGCCAGGGCGCCAGTTGTATTTTGCGATCCAGTTTTCGCATCCCCTCACTGCGCGCTCGCTGCGCAATTTTGAGCGTGACGTCGAATACAAGGGCTTCGCCGGTCCGGGCAGCGGTCCTGGCGACAAGGTGGTCGTTGAAGGCAAGGCGCTGGCCGGCTCGCTGGAATTCGGCGTTCCTGAGGATGGCCAGTTGCAGGTCAAGGTGGCGATATCGGGCGTGAGCGAAGAGGGCGCGGTTGCCAATCTGGCCGAGATGCCGGGCTGGGATTTTGACGCCGAACGCAGCAAGGCAACGGCGGCATGGAACGAGGCGCTGGGCGCTGTCGCCATCGAGGCCGAGCCGGAGATGCGCAAGATGGCTTACACGGCGCTGTATCACAGCATGCTGGCGCCTAGCCTGTTCATGGACCGCGACGGCCGTTATCGCGGCCCGGACAACGAAGTCCATCAGGCCAAGGGCTTCCGCTACCATTCGACCTTCTCTCTGTGGGATACCTACCGCGCGCTGCATCCCTTGCTGACGCTGATACAGCCGGAACAGCGCAATGTGGACTTCGTGCGCTCGCTGGTGGAATCTCAGAAGGCCAGCCCTTACGGCATTTTGCCCGTGTGGCAGTTCCACGGCCAGGAAACCTGGTGCATGATCGGCTATCATGCCGTGCCGGTGATCGCCGACGCCTACATGAAAGGCCTGAAAGGCTTCGATGCCGAGGAGGCGCTGAAAGCCATGACCAGCAGCGCGGAATATGGTCCGTACGGCGGCCTGCAGCACTACATGAAGCTGGGCTATGTGCCGATCGATCTGGAACCGGAAGCCGCATCCAAGACGGTGGAATACGCGTTTGACGACTGGACCATCGCCCGCATGGCGGAGAAGATGGGCAAGAAGGATATCGCCGCGAAGTACTTCCAGCGCGCGCAGAATTATCGTAACTCGTTTGACGTCAAAACCGGCTTCCTGCGTGCGAAGAAGTCGGACGGCCAGTTCCGTGAGCCGTTCGATCCGGTGCTGTCCAACTTCGGCAGCGACTATACCGAAGGCAGCGCATGGCAGTATTCCTGGTATATGCCGCACGATAACGCGGGCCTGATCAAGATGCTGGGCGGCGACACCGCTTTGCAAAACAAGATCGACATGGTGTTCGATGCCAAGGTGGACGAGAACGTGTACGCGCATATGGAGGATATCTCCGGCCTGATCGGCCACTACGCCCACGGCAACGAGCCTTCCCACCATGTCGCCTACCTGTACAACTATGCGGGTGCGCCGTGGAAGACGCAGAAGCGTCTGACCCAGGTGGTGGCGTCGCAGTACAACACGACGCCGGCCGGCCTGTCGGGCAACGATGATCTTGGCCAGATGTCGGCGTGGCTGGCCTTCACTGCGCTGGGCTTCTATCCGGTGGCGCCGGGCAGTAACGAGTATGTGATTGGCCGCCCATTCCTGGACAAGGCGGTGATGAATCTGCCGAATGGCAAACGCTTCACCATCCGCGCGGCTGGACTGAGCAAGGAGAATATCTACGTGGCAGGCGTCACGCTGAATGGCAAGCCGCTGGCGCAGACTTTCCTGCGTCATGAGCAGATCACTGCCGGCGGCGAGCTGGTGTTCACCATGTCGAGCCAGCCGAATACGGCGTGGGGCAAGGCCACCACTGCGCGCCCTTACACGCAGACGTCTTACTGATGACGTTCGCTCCTCTGTTCAGGCATACTGTGGCCTGAACAGAGGAGGAGTGCAATGAACAACTGGTTATGCCTGGCGATTGCGATTGTCGCTGAAACGATCGCCACATCTGCGATGAAGGCCAGCGATGGATTCACCAAAGCGGGACCGTCCACCATTGTCATCGCCGGTTATGCAATCGCCTTCTACTTTCTTTCCCTGACCTTGCGTACGATACCGGTTGGCGTGGCCTATGCCATCTGGTCCGGCGCCGGCATCATCCTGATCGCGGCGGCGGGCTGGCTGCTTTACGGCCAGAAGCTTGATCTGCCAGCCGTCATCGGCATGGGCCTCATCATCGCCGGCGTCGTCATCATGAATGTGTTTTCCAAGGTCGGACACTGAGAAAATCCCTGGAAAAAAAAGCGCATCAGAATTCGGATAAATTTTTTTTATTTTTTTAAAACCTTTTCATCGTTGTCAGGAATATACGGTTGGTGCGCCCAGGCGCGCTTCCCACAACCCTATACGGACAACTGACATGAAAAAATTCCTACTGAAGACGCTTGCTGTTGCCGGCATCGCCGCTGCCGCGAATGCCCATGCTGTTACTGATCCTGCCAATGACTTCCTGTCGGTCTACACCGGTAGCAAGGATGCTGCGTTTGATGTGCTGTCTGCGGATGTCGGCTACAACGCGGCCACCAATGAGTTTGTGTTCCGCACCACGGCTGCCGGCCCGATCGCCGATGTGGCTGGCGCTGCTTATGTATTCGGTCTCGACGTGGGCGGTTCGAACAATGCGCCGTTTGCTTCCGTCGGCCTGCCTGGCGTGACTTTCAACTCGACGGTGACTTTGCGCGCCAACGGTACTGGCAGTGTGGGCGCCAATACGGTTGCAACGCACATCGTTGGCAACCAGATTTTTGCGACCGTCGCCGCCTCGCTGCTGCCATCGAAAGGCCTGCTGCCGCAGGATTACACATGGACGGTCTGGTCGATCGACAGCCGCGTTTCGGGCCTGGGTCGCCTGGCCGATTTCGCGCCGGATGCCAACATCAAGGTGAGCGCGGTACCGGAACCGGGCACGTACGCGATGCTGGGCGCCGGCCTTGGCCTGCTGGGCTTTGTCGCCCGCCGCCGTTCGCGCAGCCAGCCGCAATAAAAAGTGGCCCACTCCATCGCTGAAGTGGGCCACGCTATTACTCAGGGCTTACAGGCAGCAGGCCAGCATCTTGATGCAGCAGATCACATCACCGCAGCAGCCGGCATTGGCTGCCAGTGCGAAAGCGGAGGTGGTCAGCAAGCCTGCTGCGACTGCGAGTTTGGCGATTTTCGATTTCATGTTAAGTCCTATCGGTATGGTTGAAAGAAGTGTGTCCGGGCCTGAGTGCGTTCAATCAGGCGGGGTCCAGACTTCTTCATAGCGATCGGGCTGATACGCCGGAACGTGGGCGATGTAATCCCTGAACGTTGGCGTGGTTGATTCGATTGCCGTCGCGCCCACGGCGGCTGGTTGCATCGGGGCCGGTGCACAGCCCATATCAAGGCATTGCGCCACGCTGCATTGTTTGACGGGACAGCAGGTATGCACGCGCGCCATCGCATAGGCGGAGGAGCCTAGCAGGAAAAACAACGCCAGCAGCAGAATGCGGATTTTGTGCATGCCGTATTGTATGCCCAATTCGCTGGTTCAGGGCTCCCGTTCCATCAGCTGGTATTTCTTCACCACGCCAGCCTTGTCGAACAGGATGGACAGTTCTTTTCGATTGTCCGCGCTGCTGACCAGAAGGTTCATATACGGGATGGAGTCTACCGTCTTTGAGTAGCCTACCTGGTACAGCCAGATCTCGTAACCATTGGGGAAGGTACTGATCGAGGCGGCGCCGAAGGTGCGGATGATGTCGGCCTTGGTCGATTTGCCGATGACGATGCTCTGTGCCGCGTTTTTTTGCGTCAGTGTTTTCACTGCGCCGTTGCCGGTCGATGCGCAGCCCATGAGCGATGCGGTGACAATGAGGGCGGCGGCTAGTTTTAGTGTGTTCATTCGGTGGCTTTGTCGTCGTCCATGTAGTCGAATTGCAGCAGGGTGTCGTCGGACCAGCCCTTTTCATACAGGGCCTTGAACTTCACCATGTAGACGCGCTCGCGCAGGAAGGTCCAGTCCTGCTGGCCCGCCATGACGGGGTATTCCGGCCCATGCAGCATGGTGGCCGGCATGGCGCTGCGGCGGTTGCCGTCGACCAGGGTTACGCTGAACAGCGCGCGGTCGGCGAAATTGAACATATTGATCGGCATGGAACGGCAGGGATCATCCATCTTGGTGATCATGATGTTGATGGGGTGATGGATGTAGGCCACCAGATCGCCCGCCATCGCCACTTTGCATTCGAGCAGCAGGTCACCCAGGCGCTTGGCGTTGGGCGGCACGTTGGGGCTGCGGATGTCCGCGCGCCAGGTCAGGCTCTTGTCCTTGCGATTGGATCTGACCGTGGCATTGTCGTTGGCGGCATCGGCGTTGCGCGGCAGGGAGAAGGTCTGGTCCGACGCCAGCGGCAGCGCGATTTTTGTATTGGCGCCGCTGAGTTCCAGCGCCAGGCCTTCCATGGCAACGCCGGCCTGGCGCGGGAGCAGCTTGAAACGCAGCTCGGCGCCGGGCGCCAGATTGCGGTTTCTTTCGAAGATGTCCACGCCCGCCAGCATGCTGCGATAGGATTTTTCGTCACGGTCCTGTGCGGCGCCAGGGACCTCCACGGTGGGGCTGGGTGGTGTGTTTGCCTTGCCGGTATCGGCGGCGGCCGGTGCGAGGTAGCACAGGGCCAGCCACAGTGGCATTATAGTTAGCGTTCTCATTCCCCAACTCTAACTGCCGCCGCCGCGAGGCCGGCGGGAATCTTCAGAGTATTGCGAGGCAGTCCGCCTGGTACTCGCCTACGATGCTTCTGATGGCTGCGGTTTATTCCTCACGCGGCAGTTCGCGGATTTCGACGGTGCCGCCGGCTTCATAGGTCGGGTTACCGGCCAGGAAGTGGCGCGCGGCCTCCAGGCTGTCGGCGCGGATGCGGATGTAGCCGGTGAGTGGCGTCAGCGCGCCGGCCTGGCCTTGCTTGAACGCCGCGCCGTGGCCGATGGAACTGCCGCCGTCGAACTGTCCCGAGGCGTGCAGTTGGCGGATGTAGTCGCCCCACAAACTGTTGTCGCTGGCTTTGGCGGCATCCTGCACGTCGTCGTGCATCAACAGGATATATTCGTTCATGCGGAGATCTCCGGGTCGCGGTTGTAAAAGGTCAGGCGGTTGCCCGCCGGGTCCTGGATCGACATTTCGCGGCCGCCCCATGGCGCTTCTGTTACGCCGGGACGCGCGTGCTTGTATTCCTTGGCCAGCAGTTCGGCCTGGTAGGCATCGACATCGGTAGTGGTAATGCGGATGGCAGCGCCGGGGCAGCAATCGCCGAAGTGGCCGGACAGCTGCAGCAGGCAGCCGTCCCTGGACACCTGCATGTACAGCGGGAAGTTGCCTTCAAAGCGATGCTCCCAGTCGACCTGGAAGCCGAGAAAATCAACATAGAATTCGCGCGTCATGTTTTCGTCGAACAGGCGCAGGATGGGGGTGACAGTGCCCAGGCTCATGGCGCCTCCCTACAGATGCTGGTCGAACAGAACGGGATTGCCGTCCGGGTCCAGCACGATGAAACTGGCCGGGCCGGTGGTGGTTTCGTCGGCCTCGGCCTGGAATGTGACGCCTTGCGATTTGAGCTGGCGCTGGATTTCACGCACGTCGGTGAAGCCGTCCAGCGCCTGTGCGTTCTGGTCCCAGCCGGGATTGAAGGTCAGCATATTGTTGGGGAACACGCCCTGGAACAGACCGATGACGTGGTCGCCGTTCTTCATGATGAGCCAGTTTTGCGCCGGGTTGCCGCCAAACGGGGTGAAGCCCAGCTTTTCGTAAAACGCCCGCGAGGCTGCCAGGTCCTTGACTGCAAGACTGAGGGAAAACGCACCAAGCTGCATCATCTTTCTCCTTATCTGAATAGACCCATTACATAGCCAAGCCCGCCCATGAACAACAGATAGAACAGGACCGGCATTATCAGGAACCAGAACCTCGCCTTGTTTTTGTGGACCGTAAACGCCGTGGTCGCCGCGCAGTAGCTAGTCCAGCATGACCACAGCAAAAACACCAGCAACAGCATGCCGCCCGCGTCAGCGGCCTGCCAGGCTTGCGCATAATTGGGGTAGCTGACTGTCTGTATCAGCGTCCACAGCATCACCGGCAAGACATAGACCAGGTCCTGCAAGGCGCTGATCGAGCGTGCGCGTACTGGCGCGACGTCGCTGGCGCCCGACCACTCCAGGCGCTTACGATACCACCAGCCGGCGATATACCACGACAGGATTGCGCTGACCATCCCGCCGCAGACCGCCAGCAGCCAGTAATGGCTCCAGGACCCAGTCATCCAGCTGTTCGTGACATCGAGATGCTCAACGTCACGGTGCTGCATGCTGGTCTTGAGCAGATTCTGGTCGATGCGGCCCATCACATTGGTCATGCCGATGATGGCGGCGGCGATGAGGATGCCGCGGCGGTCCGATAGCAGGTCTGGCTGGGCGAAGTAGGCGCGCGGGGTAAGCAGCAGCGACACCAGGCGGTGCGGGCTGAAGACGGATGTGGAAGAGCCCGCGCCAGGCATGGCGCGGAGGCTATCGTCGCTGCTCATAAGTGCTGAATCCTGTGTTTATGTTGACAGGCTTAGCACTTTAGCAGCGATGCGGGAATTAATACACCTCGGGGACGATAATTTCCGGCGGCACCGGACGGCGCACGTAATCGTCGTGGTACTCGCGCTGCGGCAGCAGGATGGCCGGATGTTCCACCTCCACGTAAGGCATCTGGCCCAGCAGGTGATGGATGCAGTTCAGGCGCGCCTTCTTCTTGTCCACGCCTTGCACCACCCACCATGGCGCCTCGGGAATATGGGTGCGCTCCAGCATGATCTCCTTGGCCCGGGTGTATTCCTCCCAGCGGCGGCGCGATTCCAGGTCCATCGGGCTCAGCTTCCACTGCTTCAGCGGATCGTGAATGCGGCCGAGGAAGCGGGCATTCTGCTCTTCGTCGGAAATCGAGAACCAGTACTTGATGACCTGGATGCCGGAACGCGCCAGCATGCGCTCGAATTCCGGCACGGTCTGGAAGAACTCCTCGTACTGGTCGTCGGTGCAGAAGCCCATCACGCGTTCAACGCCAGCGCGGTTGTACCAGCTGCGGTCGAACAGCACGATTTCGCCGGCCGCCGGCAAATGCGACACATAGCGCTGGAAGTACCACTGGGTGCGCTCGCGGTTGTTGGGCGCCGGCAGCGCGGCGACACGGCACACGCGCGGATTCAGGCGCTGGACGATGCGCTTGATGACGCCGCCCTTGCCGGCAGCGTCGCGGCCCTCGAAGATAATGACGACCTTGTGGCCGGTATGGACCACCCAGTCCTGCAGCTTGACCAGTTCCGCCTGCAGGCGGAACAGCTCGCGGAAGTAGATGCGGCGCTCTTCCTTGGCTTCGGCAGTGCGTTCGCGTTCGACGACCTGGCGCGTGGCTGGATCGATCTCGCGGTCTTCCAGTTCCATCTCCAGCTCTTCGTCGTAACTGTCGGTCAGCTCGCGCTGGACGCGGTCCAGCAGGTCGTGCTCGTTCAGGTTCACGCAATGCTCCTCATTTTGCAATGGGGAGCAGCTTACGCCGGCTTTATGACGCGGTGATGACCATGCCTGGCAGCGCCGGTTCGCTGACCGGCTGCGGGGCTTCGACGTCCTGCGTGGCCAGTTCCAGTTCCTCAAACGCGTCGTAGGTCAGCTGCATCAGGCGGTCCGGGTCGGGCACCAGGTCGGTGTCCACGAACAGCGCCAGTTGAATCTGGCCCGCATACGAGATGAAGGCCAGGCCCACACCGAGCTTGCCTGCCTGCGGCACCCAGCAGATCAGGTCTGTCAGGCGCGAGCCGGCCAGGTAGCGGCGGCTGGACGGGCCTTCGATATTGGTCAGCACCACGGAACCCTTGGATGTGAACAGGTTCAGCGCGAAGTGCTGCAGGGCGGTCGGCAGGCAGCCGGCGATCGACAGAAACGCCATGGTGGCGCGCGGCTGGTGCGAGCGTTTGATGGCCGTCATGCGGCTGCTGGACAGGCGCAGGCGCTCGCACGGGGCTTCCTCATTGGTCGGCAGGTCGACGGCGACCAGGCCAAACTCATTCCCGAGCTGGAAGGCATTGCCTTTCTCGCGCAGGTTGAAGGTGACAGCGGCGCGCAGGGCGCGGCCATCGGGCTTCTGCCCACGCTCGCCCAGATAGGCGCGCAGCGCGCCGGAGACGGCGGCCACCCAGACGTCATTGAGCGTGACGCCCATGCGCTTGGACATGGCGCGTACGCGGTCCATTTCCAGCGGTGGCAGCCAGACCAGCTGCTTTGCGCCCGTCATCGGCGTCTTGAACTGGGTCTGGGCATCGGGCCACAGCACCGACAGGCGCGCCACGTGAGCGGCGACCTTGAGCGCCGACACCGCGCGCACCACGGCCGAGCAGACCGGATTGTGCGCGACAGCGCGGTGCGGATGGCCGACCGGCGATGGCGTCCTGCCATGCAGGCCGTTGTCGTCGGTGAGGTGGTTGAGCACATGCACCAGGCCCAGGCCATCGGTAATGCAGTGGTGGACGCGGAACACGATGGCGTGGCCGCCGTTGACGCGGTCCAGCACCGTCATATGCCACATGGGCCGGTTACGCTCCAGCGGCAGGTGGGCCAGGCGGGTCAGGTGATTTTGCAGCTCGTCGCGCGGCACATCGCGCTCCATGCGCTCCAGTTTGATGTGCTGCGTGATGTCGAACTGGTCGTCCTCCACCCAGTGCGGGCGGCCGCGCAGGCGGATGACCTTCTGCGTGAAGCGGGGATAGTTGGGCAGACGGTGGCCAATGGTGGAGACCAGCCGTTCCATGTCCACCGGGCCTTCAAACAGCAGGATGCTGTTGATGACCATCAGGTTCTTTTCGGTGTCCATGCGGTGCCAGGCATAGTCGCGGCGGGTCATTGCCGCTGGTGCTGCAGGGGCTTTGCTCATTCTTGCTGTCTCCGGTGCTCGCTTTATATTTTTATAGGTGCTGCTTTTGCTTCTGTCTCTTCTGTTACGGGTACATCTGCTGCCGCCGCTGCCGCTTCCACCGACTTGGGCGACCGTGGCCGCAAGGCGTAGCGGTTCAGGCCCGTCATGTGGATGCGGCACAGGTATTCGCGCCAGTCGATGGTGCCGGCGTCGACGTTGTAGCGGGCCTGGTCTTCGCTGCTGAAGCGCTGCGCCAGCGCCTGCAGGCGGTCGTTGTGGAATACATAGCGCGGCGCCGTGTAGAACGAGAACGTCAGGGCCAGCAGCTGGGTAGTGCGCAGGGCTTCGAGCCGGGGCGATTCGCTCGCGCCCAGCAGCTTGCGCACGCCGCTCCAGCCGCTTGCGCCCAGGCGCATGGCGCGCAGCATGAGCAGGAAGACGGGGCGGCTGACGACGCGGAAATCGTGTTTCGGCTCGTGGTAGAACAGGCGCTCGTACTGGCGCCAGTTGCGCTGCGACTCGCCCTGAATCAGGCCGATGACGCTGCCGACGGTAATCGGGTTGCTGGAGCCGGTGCAGGCCTGATAGATGCGGGTGGCTGGTTTGGTGCTCAGCGCTTCCGCGGAGGCCAGTACGATGCTGTTGGCGACGAGATCGGCCGGGACGATGTCCACCACCTCATTCGGCCGGGCCGGGAAGAAACTGGTTTTGCCGCGTGCGTAGGCAAGGATGATGGCGTCCGCCACCTTCACACCTTCGATCCACCCCGGCGCTGGCTCCTGCAGGGTGCTCTCGATGATGGAAGGCCGGACAATGGTCAGCGCGCGGCCGCGCATGGCCGCCATGGCCAGTTGTTCACCCATCCACTTGGTAAAGGTATAGGTGTCGTTCCAGCCGTGGTAATTGGCCTCGGCGATGCCCAGCTCCGTCAGGCGGCGGGCCAGTTCGTCGGGATCGCGCACCTCCGCACGCACCATGGCGATGCGGTGTTTCAGGTGCTGGAGTAAACCGTATAAATCGTAATGGCCCTCGGCTAGCTGCGGGATGGCGGCGCGCGCCGGCGCCACGTTTTCCTCGTACATGGGGCCGCGGTTGTAGCCGTTGACGTAGCAGGTCGATACCTGGATCAGCGGTGCATTGCCGGCGCGTGCCAGCTCGGTGATGTTCTGTACGCTGATGGCATTGATGGCCAGCGCCTCATCCAGCGCTTCGCGGAAATTGACGCTGGCGGCGGCATTGATAATCAGATCGACGCGGCGGGCCAGCGCATTGAAGGCGCTGATCGGCATGCCGAAGCCGGGTTCCGTCACTTCGCCCGTGATGCATTCGATTTTCTCGGCAAAGAAGCCGGCCAGGAAGGCCGGACGCTCGCTGCGCAGGCGGTCGAAGATGGACGAGGTGGCGATGTCCCGTTCAAAGCGCGCACGGGCGTCGGCGCCATTGGCGCTGCCGCGTATCAGCAGCACGATGCAGCCGATGTCCGGCACGCTGCGGATCAGTTTTTCCAGCACCACTTTGGCCAGAAAGCCGGTGCTGCCGGTGATCAGCACGCGCTTGCCTGAGAGTGCCGCTTGCACATTCAATGCTGGTGTCATAGGTTGCTCAAGAAACGGTGTCAGAACTGCAATGAGCCGATCTTAGAGCGAAACCACTTTGTTAATAGTTACTTTGCACTGGCTTGGGAAGCCAAACGCATGGCGTGGGGAGTCAGCAACGGTGGCGCCATAGTGTGGCAACTGAGGCATTTGTACAACGATCAGCTGTGTTTCCTTCCGGGAAATATGCCGTCCCAGACTTCCTTGATGGTGGAGGTGACTACGCCCAGCGCTTCCTGGTCGCCGCGCAGCAGGGCGCGCAAGTAGTGGGCTGCCTGTTTGCCGGACACGTGCGGCGGCAGCGGCGGCACATCGGGATCGGTGACCATTTCCAGCAGCGTCGGCACCGGCGAGCTCAGGGCTTCCTCCCAGGCCGCCGCCACCTGCCCGGGCTCATTCACGCGGATGCCGCGCAGGCCCAGCAGCTCGGCATAGGCGGCGTAGGGGAAGGGCGGCAGGTCTTGCGAGGCAGGCAGCTTGGCGTCGCCTTCGGTGATACGCTGCTCCCAGGTGACCATATTCAGGTCGCCGTTGTTGAGGACCATGATGACCAGGCGCGGGTCGGCCCACTGGCGCCACATCTGCGCCAGTGTGATGAGCGCGTTCACGCCCAGCATCTGCATGGCGCCATCGCCGAGCATGGCGATCACGGGGCGGTCGGAGTGGACGCACTTGGCGGCCAGCGCGTACGGCAGCGCGCAGCCCATGGTCGCCAGGCCGCCGGACAGCGAGGCGCTCATGCCGGGGCGGATTTTGAGATCGCGCGCATACCAGCTGGCGCAGGAGCCGGAATCGCAGGTCAGGATGACATTGTCCGGCAGGCGTGGCGACAGTTCCCAGAACACGCGCTGCGGATTAATGGGGTGGGCGTCGTTCATGGCGCGCGCTTCGAGCACCTGCCACCAGTCGGCGACATTGCCTTCGATGCGCTGGCGCCAGCTGCGGTCGGCCTGATGGTCAAGCAGCGGCAGCAGGGCTTCCAGTGTGGCGGCACTGTCGCCGGCGAGGCAGACTTCCATCGGATAGCGGATATTGAGCATGCGCGCGTCGATATCGATTTGCACGCCGCGCGCCTTGCCTTCCTTCGGCAGGAATTCGGCATAGGGAAAGGAGGAGCCGACCATGAGCAGCGTATCGCATTCGTTCATCATGTCCCAGCTGGCCTTGGTGCCCAGCAGACCGATGGCGCCTGTCACATAGGGCAGCGTGTCCGGCACGGCAGCTTTGCCCAGCAGGGCTTTGGCGATGCCGGCGCCGAGGCGTTCGGCGACAGCGATCACCGCGTCGGTGGCGTGCAGTGCGCCGGCGCCCACCAGGATGGCGACCTTCTTGCCGGCGTTCAGCACGGCGGCGGCGCGTTGCAGGTCTTCGTGACGTGGCGCCAGCGCGTGGCCGGTGTAGCCGATGCCGCTGTGGACAGTGCCGTGTTCGTGCGGCGGCGTCTCGACCGCTTTCATGTCCTGCAAGTCGTTGGGCAGGATCACGCAGGTGACGGTGCGGCGTTCGATGGCAATACGCATGGCGCGGTCGATCAGGTGGCGCACCTGTTCGGGCGTGGTGGCCATGTGCACGAAGTCGTGGGCGACGTCCTTGAACAGCGACACCAGATCCACTTCCTGCTGATAGTCGCCGCCGAGCGACATGCGGCTTTGCTGGCCGACGATGGCGACCACCGGCTGGTGGTCCATCTTGGCGTCGTACAGGCCGTTGAGCAGATGGATGGCGCCGGGGCCGGAGGTGGCAAGGCAGACGCCGACTTCGCCGCTGAATTTGGCGTGCGCGCAGGCCATGAAGGCGGCCAGCTCCTCATGCCGAGTCTGCACGAATTCGATGCCGGTATCCTTGTGGCCAAAGGCGCCGATCACGCCGTTGATGCCGTCGCCCGGATAGCCGTAGATGCGGCGCACGCCCCATGCGGCCAGTCGTTTGAGTACAAAGTCGCCTACGGTTGACGCCATCTCGCACCTCGCTGTGATCAGGTTGTTGGGCCGATTCTAGCGAGGATGTCAGGTATTGCGCAGCGATAACGTGCGCGGCTTACTCCGGGTAGAGCTTGTGTACGCGGCCGAACAGACGCGTCAGGCCGAGCAGGGCATCGATATTCGGTGTCGCCACCTGCAGGCGCTGGCCGATCTCGCGCACGGCCGCAACCAGCGCGTCCAGTTCCAGCTGACGGCCCGCTTCGGCGTCCTGCAGCATGGAGCTTTTGAAGGCGCCCAGCTTGCGCGTGACCAGGTGGCGCTGCTCCGGCGTTTCGCTGATCGTGCAGCCGATACGCTGGCCGATGGCGCCCGCTTCGCGCATGGCGGCGCGGCAGAATTCGGCGACCAGATGATCGTCGAGGATGCGGTCGGCGGTGGCGCCGGTAATCGCCGAAACGGGATTCAGCGTCATATTGCCCCACAGCTTGTACCAGATGTCATAGCGCACGTTGGCCGACACGGTGACGTCAAAGCGGCCCAGGCGCAGCAAGGCGGCCAGCTGCTGTGCGCGTGCCGAGTCGCCGCCCTGAGGTTCGCCGATAATCAGGCCGTTGCCCATCTTGTGCGCCACCAGCCCGGGCTCCGGCGTGGACGTGCTGGCGTGGACCACGCAGCCCAGCACCTGGGCGTAGGGCAGGGCGGCGGCAATCACGCCACCAGGATCGACGCTGTCCAGCGGTGCATCGCCGATCGCCGCCACGCCCTGGCCAAACCACCAAGGCACGCCATTCATGGCAGGCAGGATCAGCGTGTCCGGCCCGGCCAGCGGCGCAATCTGCTGCGCGACGGCGGCCAGCGCCGGACCTTTGACGGCAATGATGACCACATCCTGCAAACCCAGTTCGGCCGCGTTATCGCTGGCGTGTGCGGGGGCGGTGTGCAGCACGCCGTTCTCCTGCAGACGCCAACCCTGCTCGCGCAACGCCGCCAGCGTCGCGCCGCGCGCAAAAGCGCTCAATTCGCAAGCCTGAGCCGCAGCCAGGCGCGCACCAATAAAACCGCCGATGGCGCCGGCGCCAACAATACAAACTTTCATGAGTAACCTATGTTTAAAGGATCACCCTTGAATATCAAGGGCAGCGATCTATTGTTTTATGGGATGCCACGCGACGCAGCGTTGCCACTTCCCCGTCAATTTCCAGAGAGATTTTATAGGAATGATTTGAAAAAACGTCAATCGTGTAGATCTTGGGGTTTTTGAACCCACCGAGCGGATGTGAAGCCTATTGCCTTGAATAGCGCGTCAGCGCTGGTGAAGGTTTCGGGCATCGTTGTATCGGCTTCCGAAAGATGCTCACCGAGTAGCCAGGATAGGGAGCTGAGATTGTTATGGAACTGGGCAACTTGCTGTATCAGGGTGTCGTACGCGTCGACAATGCCATCTTCGTCGGTTAGCCGTTTGTCCTCAATGGCGGACTGCCGATTGATAATCTGGTTTTGGTGATAAGAGGCAACAATTTCGATGGAACGTGCAAACATAAGCTGCAGCTCTGCCAGTCCGCTTACGTCAGGGATGGCGGCTTTTTGCAAGACCTCGATGAAGTGATCCGTCATCAATGCCAGTGACTGAAATTTCACAACCTCGTCGGCGACTGCCTCAATGGTTTCGTCAATTTGCGCGAGTAGCGAAATGTCCCTGGTTGAAGACAGTGCGTTGCTGACTTGTCGGCCAAAGGCGTCAAGTTTCAATCGTTCCACGGTAGACATGTTGACCTCCATGATTTTCAGTATATGACATCGGTTGTGCCACGTAGCGCTAGGGATGTAGCAAACGAGGCGAATTGATCTGACTCAAATGCAATTGACGTAGGTTTACCGTGCAGTGCAGCATGGGGTTTTGCTGCTCGTTGTGATCTTGCAACAGTTTAACGCAGGAAGGGAGGGGGAGGAGGGGAAACGCCCGGCCAGCGGTGTGGCCGGGCGTGTGGAGCTACTTAGTTATCGCGGATGGTCCAGGCGCGGTTGATGCTCAGCGCGGCCAGCGAACTGACGGCGCCGGACAGCAGATACAGGCCCGCATACGCCAGACCGAAGTGCGAGGACACGCCGAGCGCCACCAGCGGTGCGAAACCGGCGCCGACCAGCCAGGCCAGATCGGACGTCAGCGCCGCGCCGGTATAGCGGTACTGCTGCGGGAAGTTGGCAGTCACGGCGCCGGCAGCCTGGCCGTACGACAGACCCAGCAGCGAGAAACCAAGCAGGACGAAGGCATCCTGGCCTGCCTCGCCGGCACCGATCAGGTAAGGCACGCTAAAGCTGAAGATGGCGATGCAGGTGGCCAGCGTGCCCAGCGTGCGACGGCGGCCAACGCGGTCGGCAATAAGGCCAGAGATGATGATGCCGATTGCCATGAGCACCACGCCCACCATCTGCACTTGGAGGAAGCCTGCCAGTGAACGTTGCGAGGTCAGCGTGATCCACGACAGCGGGAACACCGTCACCAGGTGGAACAGCGCGTAGCTGGCCAGCGCTGCCAGCGCGCCGATGACGACGTTGCGGCCTTGCGAGCGCATCAGGTCACCGACCGGTACCGGATCCAGCTGGTGCTCGTCCAGCAGGTGGGTGTACTCGTGGGTGGTGACCAGGCGCAGGCGGGCAAACAGTGCGACCACGTTGATCGCAAACGCGACGTAGAACGGATAGCGCCAGCCCCAGTCGAGGAAGTCCAGCGAGCTCAGATTGGACAGCATGTACGAGAACAAGCCGGCTGCGATCAGGAAGCCGATCGGTGCGCCGAGCTGGCCCAGCATCGCGTACCATCCGCGCTTGTGCTCCGGCGCATTCAGCGCCAGCAGCGACGGCAGGCCATCCCAGGAGCCACCCTGGGCGATACCTTGTCCGACTCGCAATACTGACAGAATGACCAGGGACGTGGTACCCAGGCTGGCGTAATCCGGCAGGAAAGCGATACCGGCCGTGGACACCCCCATGATGAGCAGGGCCAGCGTGAGTTTGGCTTCTCGTGTGAAATGATGCTGAACTGCCATAAATGCGACAGTTCCCAGCGGCCGCGCAATAAAGGCGAGCGCAAAAATGGCAAAAGCGTATAGTGTGCCGTCAAGCCTGCTCTCGTACGGGAAGAACACGGACGGGAACACCAAGGCTGAGGCGATGGCGTAGACAAAGAAGTCGAAGTACTCGGAAGCGCGCCCGATGACCACGCCGATTGCTATTTCCCCGGGAGAGATATGCCCATCCCTGGCGTTGATGTTGCGCGCACCAGGGCTCGTTTGATGATGTTCGTGGACGCCAGCTTGGCTACCACTGATGGAAGTCGTATTAGCCATAATCTCTTTGTCTCTTGTTAAGTAATTGTTATCACAAGGGCTGCCCGGACGGGTAGGACAAAGTGTCCAATGGCAAGAACAGTCCTTAGTGAGTACAGTAGCATGTTCCCAATATTCTGTAACGTACATTACCGCATGATTCCTCCTATCGTTCGTCGTGGATTGCTCCTCGCACCGTTATTGTGGCTCGCTGGCTGCGATACGGTCGTGCTCAATCCGTCCGGGGATATCGCAGCGCAGCAGGCCCACCTCGTTGTGGTGTCGACCTTGCTGATGCTGTTGATTATCGTACCTGTCATGTTCCTCATCTGTCTGTTCGCTTGGCGCTATAGAAAGTCAAATACCGCCGCCGAATACAAACCAGACTGGGACCACTCGACCAAGCTCGAACTGCTGATCTGGGGCGCTCCGCTGCTGATCATCATCGTGCTGGGCCTGATCACCTGGATCTACACCCACTTGCTGGACCCTTACCGTCCGCTGAGCCGCCTGGATGAAAACCGTCCGATCGCTGCCGGCGTCAAGCCGCTGGAAGTGCAGGTCGTGGCCATGGACTGGAAGTGGATGTTCATCTATCCGGAGCAGGGCATCGCCACCGTGAATGAACTGGTGACGCCGATCGACGTGCCGGTACGTTTCCACATGACCGCCAGCACCGTCATGAACGCGTTCTACATTCCTGCGCTGGCCGGTATGGTCTACACCATGCCAGGCATGGAAACGCAGCTGAATGCAGTGATGAACAAGGTAGGCGTGTATGACGGCTTCTCCGCCAACTACAGCGGCGCCGGCTTCTCCGACATGAAGTTCAAATACCACGGTGTATCGCAGGCGGACTTCGACGCCTGGGTGGCCAAGACCAAAGCCGGCACCAGCGCGCTGACCCGCGCCGAGTTCGTGGCACTGGACAAGCCGACCATCAAGCATCCGATCATGCACTTCGGTACCGTCAACCAGGGCATCTATGACCTGATCCTGAACCGTTGCGTGGCTGAAGGCAGCACCTGCATCAACACCCAGATGCACCAGGATGCAACGCGCATGAAGGCAGCGGCAGCGATCAAGAACCTGCCAAAAGACGTATGTGAACCGAACGTCGCCGCCACTGCTCAACCTACCCGTAAAGAATGACCATGTCTGATCTGAATCTCACCAATCTGATCTTCGGACGGCTGTCGCTGGAAGCAATTCCATACCACGAGCCTATCCTGATCGGCACTTTCGCCATGGTGGCGATCGGCGGCCTCGCGCTGCTGGCTGCCATGTTTAAATTCCGTCTGTGGGGCCCGCTGTGGCGCGACTGGATCACCTCCATCGACCACAAGAAAATCGGCATCATGTACATGGTGCTGGGTATCATCATGCTGCTGCGCGGCTTTGCCGACGCGCTCATGATGCGCGCGCAGCAGGCCATGGCCTTCGGCGACAATCCCGGCTTCCTGCCGCCGCACCACTTCGACCAGGTGTTCACCGCCCACGGCACGATCATGATTTTCTTCGTCGCCATGCCGCTGGTCACGGGTCTGATGAACTACGTGGTGCCGCTGCAAATCGGCGCGCGCGACGTTTCGTTCCCGTTCCTGAATAACTTCTCGTTCTGGATGACCACCTTCGGCGCCATGCTGACCATGGTCTCGCTGTTCGTTGGTGAATTCGGTAAAACCGGCTGGCTGGCATTCCCGCCGCTGTCGGGCATCGCCGCCTCGCCGGACGTCGGGGTGGACTACTACATCTGGTCCCTGCAGGTTGCGGGTGTCGGTACCACGCTATCTGGCGTCAACCTGCTGGCCACCATCATCAAGATGCGCGCCCCAGGCATGAGCATGATGAAAATGCCGGTCTTCACCTGGACCGCACTGTGCACCAACGCGCTGATCGTTGCGACCTTCCCGATCCTGACCATCACCCTGGCCATGCTGTCGCTGGACCGCGTTGCCGGCTTCAACTTCTTCACCAACGAATTGGGTGGTAACCCAATGCTGTACGTGAACCTGATCTGGATCTGGGGCCACCCTGAGGTGTACATCCTGATTCTGCCGGTCTTTGGCGTGTTCTCGGAAATCGTCTCGACCTTCTCGGGCAAGCGTCTGTTCGGCTACACCTCGATGGTGTATGCAACCGTCGTGATTACCGTGCTGTCCTACCTGGTATGGCTGCACCACTTCTTCACCATGGGTTCCGGCGCGAGTGTCAACTCGTTCTTCGGCATCACCACCATGATTATCTCGATCCCGACGGGCGCGAAGATCTTCAACTGGCTGTTCACCATGTACAAGGGCCGCATCCGCTTCACCGTGCCTATGATGTGGACCGTGGGCTTCATGCTGACCTTCGTCATCGGCGGTATGACCGGCGTGATGCTGGCCGTGCCACCTGCCGACTTCGTGCTGCACAATTCGCTGTTCCTGATCGCTCACTTCCACAACGTGATTATCGGTGGTGTGGTGTTCGGCCTGTTCGCCGGTATCAACTACTGGTTCCCGAAAGCCTTCGGCTACAAGCTCAATGAGTTCTGGGGCAAGGTCTCGTTCTGGTGCTGGCTGGTCGGCTTCTGGGTTGCATTCACCCCGCTGTACATCATGGGCTTCATGGGCGTTACCCGCCGCATGAACCACTTCGATGATCCATCGCTGCAGATCTACTTCATCATCGCTGCACTGGGTGCCGTGATCATTGCTGCTGGTATCGGCGCCTTCCTGCTGCAGATCTTCCTGAGCTGGAAAGACCGCGCCAAGCTGCGCGACGTCACCGGCGACCCATGGGAAGGCCGTACGCTGGAGTGGGCAACTTCGTCGCCACCGCCAGACTACAACTTCGCGTTCACCCCGGTGGTGCACGACAGCGACAGCTGGGCTGACATGAAAGCCAACAACTACAAGCGTCCGTTGACCGGCTTCGTGGACATCCACATGCCGAAGAACACCGGCGCCGGCTTCATCATCTCGGCACTGGCCTTCGCCTTCGGCTTCGCCATGGTCTGGTCGATGTGGATTCCTGCAGTCGCGTCCTTCGTGGCGATGGTTGCTGCCATCATCATCCACACCTTTAACTACAACCGCGACTTCTACATCAAAGCCGATGAAGTAGTTCGTACCGAAGAAGCGCATACCCGTTTGCTGGAAAGCCATGTCTGAAATTAACGCTAATGGCGCCCTGAGCGCAGATCCAAGCGCGCGTTACTACGTGCGTGACCACCATCCTGAGAACAGCACGCTGCTGGGCTTCTGGATCTACCTGATGAGCGACTGCCTGCTGTTCGCAGGCCTGTTCGCCGCTTACGCAGTCCTGGGCCGCAACTATGCGGGCGGCCCGTCGGGCGCGGAACTGTTCGACCTGCCGCTGGTGGCCCTGAATACGGGCTTCCTGCTGCTGTCGTCGATCACCTACGGCTTCGCGATGATCGCGTCGCAGCGCAAGAACCTGAAAGCCACCATCATCTGGCTGCTGGTGACCGGCGCCTTCGGCCTGTGCTTCCTGTACCTCGAGGTGTATGAGTTCCTGCACCTGATCCATGAAGGTGCTGGTCCGCAGCGCAGCGCGTTCCTGACCTCGTTCTTCGCACTGGTCGGCACCCACGGTCTGCACGTGACCTTCGGTTCGATCTGGCTGCTCACCCTGGTGTTCCAGCTGGCGAAACATGGCCTGACCCATGAAAACAACCGTCGCCTGATGTGCCTGTCGATGTTCTGGCACTTCCTGGACGTGATCTGGATCGGCGTCTTTACCTTTGTCTACCTGATGGGAGTCCTGCCATGAGCGCACCACATAATCACTCTGAGCACGGCCACCATGACGACCATGGCCACGGCCATGAAGGCGACGGCCACCACGGCAGCCTGAAGGACTACGCGATTGGTTTCATCCTGTCGGTGATCCTGACCGCGATTCCATTCTGGCTGGTGATGGCCAAGGTGTTTGACAAGTCGAGCACCACCGCAGTGGTGATCCTGGGCTTTGCGGCGATCCAGGTGGTGGTCCACATGATCTACTTCCTGCACATGAACGGCAAGGCAGAAGGCGGCTGGTCCTTGCTGGCCACCGTGTTCACGCTGGTACTGCTGGTGATCGTACTGGCTGGCTCGATCTGGGTCATGTACCACATGAACATCAACATGATGCCTTCGATGGGTAACGACGCTCACAACATGCAAGACATGCAATGATGACAGGCGCAATCAAGCGCCAACGTCCCCGCGCCCTGCGCGTCATCCTGGCCCTCGTGGCCGGGGTGATGTTTGCAGGGTTTTTTGCTTTGGGGACTTGGCAGATATTCAGGCTTCAATGGAAACTGGCGCTGATCGAGCGCGTCGACCAGCGCGTGCATGCGGCGCCGGTCGCCGCGCCATCAATGGCGCAATGGCCGCAGCTGAACGCCGAGGCGGACGAATACCGCCGCGTGCAGCTCAGTGGCGTGCTGCTCGATGGTTCGACCACGCAGGTGCTGGCATCGCTGGACCGCGGCATCGGCTACTGGGTGCTGACGCCGCTGTGCACGGCGGACGGCGGCATCGTCATGATTAACCGTGGCTTTGTGCCGGCCGGTATCGGTGGCTGGAAGCCGCAGGCGGTGCCCGCGATGGCGGCGGCCGATGCCTGCAGGAAGGCGCAAGGCGCGACGGTGCCATTCAGCGGCCTGCTGCGGCTCAATGAGCTGGCCGGGCGTCTGCGCCAGAACGAACCGGCGCGCAATTACTGGTACACGCGTGACCTGCAGGCGATTGCGCAGGCGCGCGGCCTGCCGGCGGTGGCGCCGTACTTTGTCGATGCAGACGCGCCTTCCGCGCAGGCAGCGGGACCGGTCGCAGGTGAGCAGCCGATGGGCGGCTTGACGGTTATTTCCTTCGTCAACAACCATCTGGTTTATGCTATCACCTGGTACGCACTGGCCCTGATGGTGGCTGCTGCGACGGTATGGGTCATCCGAGATGCGCGCAAACAAACAACCTAATCCTTACGACAGAGGCCGGCCAGGCATGCCGGTGGTGGAGCCACTTGCCTCGGTGAATGCGTCGGCCAACACCATCACCCACGCGGCCGGCCACAAGAACATGCAGCAGCTGATCCAGCTGCGCTGGATCGCGGTGATCGGCCAGATCACCACGATCGCCACGGCCTCCATCCTGCTCGGCGTGCGGCTGCCGATGCCGGCCATGCTGAACGTGCTGGCCTGCCTGATCGCGTTCAACATCGCCAGCATCCTGCGCTGGCAGGAAAACCAGGTGGTGTCCAACAGCGAACTGCTGCTGGCGCTGACGGTGGACGTGGCCAGCCTCACGGCGCAGCTCTACCTGAGCGGCGGCGCCACCAATCCCTTCGTGTTCCTGTACCTGCTGCACGTGATTCTGGGCGCAGTGCTGCTGGAGACATGGTCAACCTGGACCATCGTGATCGTCACCGGCGCCTGTATTGTCGGGCTGGCGCTGTTCTCCGAGCCGCTGCCGCTGCCGCAGGACCATGCGCTGGGCATCTTCAGCCTGTACGTGCAGGGCATGCTGATCTGCTTCATCCTGGACGCGGCGCTGCTGGTGATCTTCATTACCCGCATCACGCAGAACATGCGCAGCAGCGCGGCCAAGCTGGCGAACTTGCGCCAGCGCGCGGCCGAGGAAGAGCACATCGTGCGTATGGGCCTGCTGGCGTCGGGCGCCGCACATGAACTGGGGACGCCGCTGGCAACGCTGGCCGTGATCCTGGGCGACTGGAAGCACATGCCCGAGTTCAAAGGCAATCCGGTGCTGCTGGAAGAAATCGCCGAAATGCAGACGCAGCTCAAGCGCTGCAAGTCCATCGTCAGCGGCATCCTGCTGTCGGCGGGCGAAACGCGCGGCGAATCGTCGGCCGCGACCACCATCAACACCTTCCTGGATGAAGTGGTGGCGGAGTGGCGCATCGGCCGTCCCGTGGTGGATTTCGAGTTTGACAACCGCATCACGCCGGACCATCCGGTGGTGTCCGATTCCACGCTCAAGCAAATGATCTGCAATGTGCTGGATAATGCGCTGGAAGCGTCGCCCGCATGGCTGCGCATGCAGACCAGCGTCGAAGGCGACACGCTGGTGCTGCAAGTGACAGACAAGGGCGCCGGCTTCGATCCGTCTATACTGGCGCAGTTTGGCAAGCCATACAACTCCAGCAAAGGACGTCCGGGCGGTGGCCTGGGGCTGTTCCTGGTGGTGAATGTGGCGCGCACGCTGGGCGGAGAAGTCACTGCGACCAACCTGCCGCAGGGCGGAGCGATGGTGCGTTTGACGCTGCCGTTGTCCGCCATCGAGATCAAATCGGAACAACAAACGACATGACAATAGAAGAACGAGTACTGCTGCTGGTCGAAGACGATGCGGCCTTTGCCCGGACCTTGGGGCGTTCTTTCGAGCGTCGCGGCTACAAAGTGCTGCTGGCGGAAAATGTGGACGAAGCCAGCGCGCTGCTGGTCGATCATTCGCCCGGCTATGCAGTGGTGGACCTGAAGTTGAAAGGCAACTCGTCCGGCCTGGCGTGCGTGCAGATGCTGCACGAGCATGATGAAGAAATGCTCATCGTGGTGCTGACCGGCTTCGCCAGCATCAACACCGCAGTGGAAGCGATCAAACTCGGCGCGTGTCAGTACCTGGCCAAGCCATCCAACACCGACGACATCGAAGCCGCGTTCGAGCACGTGGCTGGCGCGGCGGACCTGGAGTTGACCACGCGCGCGACATCGGTCAAGACGCTGGAGTGGGAGCACATCCATGCGGTGCTGGCCGAGACCGATTTCAACATCTCCGAAGCCGCGCGACGACTGGGCATGCACCGCCGCACGCTGGCGCGCAAACTGGAAAAGCAGCGAGTCAAATAAATGTCAGAACAAGCCTCCCTGTTCGATTTCGAACCGCCACCGAAGAACACCGACCGGCTGTTCTTTGCCGTGATGCCGGACCAGAATGCCATCACCGCCATCCGCGCATTGGCTGCGGAACTCAAGACGCAGCATGGCATGACGGGGCGGCCGATCAACGACCTCAAACTGCACGCCACCTTGTGCGTGCTGGGCGACTTCCCCGGCATGCCCGACGCGCTGATCAAAAGCGCATCAAAAGCCGCAGCGCTGGTGGCCGACAGCACGTTACCGTTTAAAGTCAGCTTCGACACCGCGCAAACCTTCATCACCGGTCCGCGCCACCGCCCGCTGGTGCTGACTGGCACCGAAGGCATCGTCGGCCTCAGTGGCTTCTACAACAACCTGGCCACCGCGCTGTTGAAAACCAGCGGCGTGCGCAGTCAGGCGAGCTACACGCCGCACGTGACGATGCTCTACGACGACGTCACCGCCGCACCGCAAAGCGTAGCGCCGGTCGAATGGACCGTGCGCGAACTGGTGCTCCTCCACAGCCACATCGACCAAGGCCGCCCCTATACCATCCTCAAGCGCTGGCCTTTCTAACGGCCAATCCGGGGTCAGGTCCGTCATTTCTACACGGCCTGGTCTGTAGCGTCCGTTACTGTTGGGTTCGTGTAGAAATGACGGACCTCGTATATTGAGCATACCGCCTCTTCCCCTGATAATAGGGAAGTAGCTGCGGCCAGGCAGAGTGATGCTGAACAGACCTAGTGCCGATGAGCACGTGGGTCAGATAAGTGCCTCTGCCTGTTTCATTTTATTAGTCCGAACGGTATCTTGGGCCATCGCCGCCGTGCGTAAGCCCGTATACGAGGAAGGTCAGAAATGGATACGGTATGCGCAACGGTAGGAATCGACGTCAGCAAGCAAAAGCTCGATATTGCCTTGCTGGTCGATGGCAAGATCAAGACCAAGGTGGTGGAAAATTCGGCTCCCGGACATCAGGCCTCGTATATTGAGCATACCGCCTCTTCCCCTGATAATAGGGAAGTAGCTGCGGCCAGGCAGAGTGATGCTGAACAGACCTAGTGCCGATGAGCACGTGGGTCAGATAAGTGCCTCTGCCTGTTTCATTTTATTAGTCCGAACGGTATCTTGGGCCATCGCCGCCGTGCGTAAGCCCGTATACGAGGAAGGTCAGAAATGGATACGGTATGCGCAACGGTAGGAATCGACGTCAGCAAGCAAAAGCTCGATATTGCCTTGCTGGTCGATGGCAAGATCAAGACCAAGGTGGTGGAAAATTCGGCTCCCGGACATCAGGCCTTGCTTGAATGGCTGGGTAAATCGAAATTGCCGCTGTCAGCACTGCATGTTTGCCTGGAAGCGACAGGAGTTTATTCCGAGCCTGTGGCACTCGTTCTGCATCAGGCCGGTATGCTTGTCAGCTTGGTGAATCCGGCCTGTATCAAGGGTTTCGGTCAAAGTGAAAATATTCGCAATAAGAACGATATCGTGGATGCAAAGCTGATCGCGCGTTATTGCGCCGCCATGAAGCCTCAGCTATGGACGCCACCGCCGCTGGAGCAGCGTCAACTGCGGGCGTGGTCGCAGCGCATTCACACCTTGAAAGACATCCGTCAGCAAGAGGAAAATCGTTTGGAAGCGCTGACCATTAGCGGCATGAACGACGTCGCCGAGCATGTGAAGCAATCCATCGCCTGGCTGAACGCCGCAATCGAGAAGTTGGAAAGCGATATCAATGACCACATTGATCGCCATCCCGGCCTCAAGCACGACGCCGAGCTGTTGAGTAGCATTCCGGGCGTGGGAATGACAACCGTGGCCAAAATACTGGGCCAACTGGGCGATATCCGGCGCTTTGCCAGTGCCAAGGCGTTCGCAGCTTTTATAGGTGTAACGCCGCGCCAGCGCAGTTCTGGCAGCTCACTGAGAAGCAGGACGGTCATCAGCCGAACAGGAAACACTGCCCTGCGGGCTGCCTTGTACATGCCTAGCATGGTCGCGCGCCGGCACAACCCGATACTGCGCCAGTTTGCTGAGCGACTGGCCAACAACGGTATGGCAAAAAAGGCTGTGATCGCTGCCGTCATGCACAAGCTGGTGCATTTGATTTATGGCGTGATTCATAACGACAAGCCCTTTGATCCGAATTACCAGATCAAAGGGCTTGCTATTCAAGACGGTATCTGACCCCGGAATTATGGTAGCTTTGGGGTGTCGATTTCTGTCGGGGGCATCATGCAAATCAGGCGTTGTGCTGTGCTGTTTGTGGAACCGCGCGAGGATCTGGATGTCGATTGGGCTTCGCTGTTTGCCGGGCAGGGGGCGATCGCTGCGACTATTCAATGGATAGCCCTGGCGCCGCATTTGGGGGATGAGGTTTCGGTCGATGCCGCGCAACTCGCGGCGCTGGGGGCGATCAGTCTTACGCTGTGGCAGGATCGCGTTGCTTGCGAAGCGCAATTCGGTGCTGCGACGATTACCCGCTTGCTGGACCTGGGCCTGCTGCTCAGTGATGCGCCCGAAGGCGCGGCCTTGCGCGAGCGTGATGAGGTGCTGCGCTCGCAGCACTGGCGGCCTTTGTCAGCCACGATTCATATGTTTAGCCGCTGGGCCGATATGCGGGTCGATAAGGGCATGCAGTTCCCCAGCTTTGAGGAGCTGGTGGAGAATTACGGCACACCGCCCGGTCCGGCCATTGACCGCCGCAGCGATGGTCAGTCGATCGCGCTGCCGCAACCGGAGCGTGCGCGTCTCGATGACACGCTGTTCCAGCGCTATACGGGCCGCAATTTCGATCCGCAGGCGGTGCTGCCGTTGGCGACGGCATCGCGGCTCTTGCAGCGCGCCTTCGGCTCGCAGGGCGAACGCGAGATGGCGCCGGATGCCTTTGTGCTCAAGAAGCTGAGCCCTTCGGCCGGCGGCCTGCATCCAACGGAAGTCTATGTACTGGCGCAGCGCGTGGCGGGGCTGGAACCCGGCCTGTATCACTACCAGCCCGTCAGGCATGCATTGGAGCCGCTCACCGGCATGACGACGGCGCAGACGGAGGAGCTGGCGCTGCGCATGGTGGCGGATCAGGACTGGTTCCAGCCGGCGCCGATGATGGTGGTGCTGGTTTCGCGCGTCGAACGCAATTTCTGGAAGTACCGCAATCACGCCAAGGCTTACCGTGCCTTGCTGCTGGATGCGGGCCATCTGTCGCAGACTTTTTATCTGCTGGCCACGGAGGCGGGGATGCCGGCCTTTGTCACTGCGGCGGTCAATGAAATCGATATCGAACGCGCGCTGGGCCTTGATCCGCTCAAGGATATGGTGATCGCGGTATGCGGCTGCGGTCCCGCTTCCGGTGCGCAGAATACGGTGGAGATGCGCTACGAGCCATGAAAAAAAGCCCGGCCCTTTTCAGGGGCGGGCCATACTGCCGGGGAGGAGCGCTCAACGCTGGCCGGACAGGAAGAAAGGGATGGCGCCGGCGGCGTTTTCCAGTTTGCCCTTGATGGCGTGACGGCTGGCGGCGATCAGCTCTTTCGATGGCAGGCTGCGTGCCGCTGGAATGCTGCTGGCGTCCAGCTTGATACCGAGGCCGCCCAGCGCCAGTTGCGGATCGCTCAGGAAGCTCTGACGGAAGCTGTCGTCACCCGACAGTTTGGACAGCAGGAGGTCGAGATCTTGTGGGGAATGCGTGGCCATGTCTTGCCCTTTCATGTTGAGGAGGAGAACGATGCGTGTGGGGAACGCAACTTCATCGTAAGACATGCACGATACGATCTCAAGGCATTTTCAACCTACCATTTCGCTAGGGAGTGGGCGCGGTTTCGTCTTCCCGCGCGCTGGTTTCACTTTGCGCGCCATGCATGACAACATCAAATGACTGTACAAATGCGCGCAGTAAATCCGGCAGCGCCAGCGGTTCCGCTCTGAGACGGTCTTCGAGCGCGGTTGACGTTTTAAAAAGTTCGTTTGCAGAAAGATTACCCGCCGCGCCGCGGATTTTGTGGACCAGATCGGCCGCGCGTAACAATTCGCCCGAGTGAATTGCATCTTGAATCTGTTGCAAACTGGTTTCAAAATCGTGCGCGAACAGGCTCAGTAGCTGAGATAGCAAGGCGTCGTGGCCACCCAGGCGTTCCATTGCGGCGGTGATGTCGATGCCAGGGCGCGGCGTCGCTGGCTTGCCTGAGGGCGATACGCGCTGCTGCAGCGGCTCGGCGTCCGCTGCGCGCGCCAGGTCCGGCGTGACCCAGGTGGCCAGCACGGCGTACAGCGTGTCAGGATCGATCGGCTTGGTGACGTAATCGTTCATGTCCATTTCCAGGCAGCGCTCGCGGTAGCCGGCTACGGCGTGCGCGGTCATGGCGATGATGGGCAGGTCGGCCTGGCGTTCGTCCTTGCGGATCAGGGCGGTGGCCTGGTAGCCATCCATGTCGGGCATCTGAATGTCCATCAGCACGGCGTCGTAGTGGCCGGTGCTGACCATGTTGGCCGCTTCTTCGCCGCTGCCGGCGACGTCGGCGCGCACGCCGGCACGTTGCAGTATCTCGCTGGCGACTTGCTGATTGATGGAGTTGTCGTCCACCACCAGTACGTGGGCGCCACGGATGCGCTGCACGGCGACGGAAGGCGGCGCGGTCATCGCGACCACGGGCTGGCTGGCCTCCAGTCCCAGCGCGGCAAGGATGGCGTTGCGCAGCAGCTGGGGATTGGCGGGCTTGTCGAGGAAGGGCATGATGCGGGTTTGCTCGATGGTTTCCTTGTTGTGCTCACGCGCATAGGCTGTGACCATGAGCACCGCCGGCACGGCTGCCAGTTCAGGATCTTCGGCGATGCGGTGCAGGGTGTCGATGCCGTCCAGCTCCGGCATGTCGGCGTCGATCAGCAGCACGTCGTAGGGATCGAGCTGCATGGCGGCGACGGCTGCCGTGCCGCTGGCGACAGCGCGTGTTCTCAGCCCCAGGCTGGTCAGCTGGATCTTGAGCATGTGGCGCGTGGCTTCGGAATCGTCCACCACCAGTACGCGCTTGCCCTGCGCGGCGGCGGGCACCAGTTGCAGGCGCGGCGTCTGGTCGTTGGCGGCTTGCAGGTGGACGGTGAAACTGAAGCTGCTGCCGACGCCAGGTTCGCTGTCTACCTTGATTTCGCCGCCCATCTTGCGCACCAGCTGCTGCGAAATGGCCAGGCCCAGACCGGTGCCGCCGTACAGGCGCGTGGTGCTGGCGTCGGCCTGCGCGAAAGCCTGGAACAGGCGCGCCTGCTGCTCCTGGCTGATGCCGAGACCACTGTCTTCCACGGTGAAGCGCAGGATCAGCGGGCCGCCGGGCGTGACGGCCGGGCTGGCGTTATCCAGTTCAACGCGCAGTTCGATGTGGCCGCGCGCCGTGAACTTCAGCGCATTGCCGGCCAGGTTGACCAGAATCTGGCCCAGCCGCAGCGGGTCGCCCAGCAGGTTGGACGGCACATCGGGCGCGGCCCACACCACCAGTTCCAGGCCACGCTCGGCGGCGCGCCACGAGAACAGGTCGGCGATCTGGTTCAGCGTATCGGGCAGGTCGAAGGGCAGGGCTTCCAGTTCCAGCTTGCCGGATTCGATCTTGGAGAAGTCCAGCACGTCGTTGATGATCTGCAGCAGGCTTTGGCCGGCGCGGCTGATCTTGCGGAAGTAGTCGAGCGGCTGCGCCGGCAGGTCCATATGCGTGCCCAGGCCGGCGAAGCCGAGGATGGCGTTCATGGGAGTGCGGATCTCGTGGCTGATATTGGCCAGGAAGTCGCTCTTGGCGCGCGTGGCCGCTTCCGCGTTGGCGCGCGCCTGTTCGACCATCCGCATCGAGCGCGCCTTCTGATAGGCGGAGACGAAGGGCTCTTTCAGTGCCTTGAGCAAATCCAGGTCGGTGGGTTCGAACACGGCCTGGTACTGGTAGTTTTCGAAAATCAGATAGCCTTCGACCTGGCCGTCGATCACCACGCGCACCGACAGCAGCGCGCACACGTCGCCGGGCAGCGAGTGCTGGTGGTGGACTTCAAAAATATCCGGCGCGATCATGCCGTCGGGCGGCGCATAGCGCAGCTCCGCCTGGCGCAGGTCGATGCGGTAAGCGTCAGCCGTGGCGTCGATGCGGCCCCAGGCCGCGCGCAGGCTCAGTGTTTCGGTACCGTCTTCACGCACCAGCGCCAGCGCCGAATCGATGCCCTTGATAATGGTCGATTCGTGCAGGATGGTGTGCAGCAGGGCGTCGAAGTCGATCTGTTCGTTGATGGATTTGACGATGGCGTTCAGCTTTTCCAGGTGCTGGGTGCGCGAGTAGACCAGCGCCTGCAAGGCTTCGCCCTTGCGGTGCAGATGCATCAGGCGCCAGCGTACCAGCGCCCACGCCAGCGCGCAGGTGGCGAGGAAGTAGCACAGCCATGCCCACCAGGTCTGGTGCCATGCTGGCAGCACCACCACGCGCAGCGATACTTCGTCGGCATTCCACAGGCCTTCACGGTTACTGCCGCGCATGCGCAGCACGTAGGAGCCGGGCGGCACGTGGCCGTAGGTGACGATGCGGCGGCTGGCATCCACCTCGGTCCAGCGCTGGTCGAAGCCTTCCAGCAGGTAGGAGTAGCGGTTGCGTTGCGGCGCCGAGTAGTCCAGTGCGGCCAGCTCGACTTCGAAGCTTTGGTGGGACGGTTTCAGCACCAGTGTCGGTCCTTCCTTGGCGGCCAGTTCGGACGGTGTGAGCGCGCGCTGGTCCAGCCGTACGGCGCTGATGACCAGCGGTGCGCGGTACGTCCAGTCGTTCAGGCGGCCCGGGTAGACGATGGCCATGCCGGAGGTGGCGCCGAACAGCAGGTCGCGCTCCTGGGTTTCAGTGCTGGCGCCGATGAAGAAGGTACGGAACGCCAGGCCATCGGCGCGTGACAGCGCGCGCGCGTGCAAGGTGCTGGAATCAATCACGGCAATGCTGTCTGCGGTCGCCGCCCAGATGCGGCCCACCGGGTCGGACTGCAGCGCCATGATGGTGCCGCTGGACAGGCCGGAGGCGATGCCGATGCGTTCGAACACCGGCTCGCCGAGCGGGTCGCGGCCGGTCATGACGCAGATGCCGCCGCCATAGGTGCCGACCCACAGGCGGCCGCGCCGGTCGATGGCCAGGGAGCTGATGATGGCTTCCGACAGCGCATCCGGCTTGGTGGCGTTGGCCTTGATCTGTTCCACCTTGCCGCTTTCCGGGTCCAGCCGGTTCATGCCGTTGCGGGTGCCAACCCATAGCGAGCCGTCGGCGTCCGGCGCCACGGCGTGGATGCGGTTATCGGTCAGACCGCCGCTTTCCTGCAAGCCCTGGGCATACTGCACCAGCGTGTTGGTGGCCGGGTTGTAGCGCAACAGGCCCTCAAACGTGCCCAGCCACAGTTCACCCTTGCGGACCAGGATGGTGCCGATGCGCGGATAGGCATTCTCCTGCGGCAGCGTGACGCGTTTGACCACGGCGCCATTCTGGCTGGTGTGGTACAGGCCCAGTTGCGTGCCGATCCATGCTTCACCGGGTTCCGCTTCCGCCAGCGACAGGATCACGCGGTTGGGCAGCGCGGTGTCGGGCTTGTGCGGGTCCGGGCGCAGGGCGGCGCGGCGGGCGCCGTTGCGGGGCACGATGTCGATGCCCTGGTCGGCCAGGCCGATCCACACCTGGCCGCGGCTGTCGGTCATCAACGCCGTGACGGCAGCTTCCTGCGTGCCTTCGGCGCCAAAGACGGAATCGATGGCTTCATTGTGCGGATCGTAGATGTCAACCCCGCGCTCGGTGGTGACCCAGATCATGCCGCTACGGTCGCGCAGCAGGGCGGCCGTGCGGTCGTTGCTGAGGCTGAAGGAGACGGCGGGCTGGTGCAGGATGCGAACGCTGGTGTTGCTGTCCGTGCGGTATTCGATGACGCCGCCGCCGTAGGTGCTGGCCCACCAGGTGCCTGCCACTGTTTCCGTCACGGCCAGCACCATATTGGCCTGGGTGTCCTTCACGCCGCGCAGGTTGACGATGCGGCCTGCACCGTTTTGCGGATCGACGATGCCGAGCCCACTCTTCAAGGTGCCGAAGGCGATCTGCCCCCGGCTGTTTTCTCCCAGCGCCAGCACGGCATCCGACCACGCCGTGTGGCTATCATTACTGACGGCGACGGTCACGATGGTGCCGCCCGGCCGCATGCGCGACAGGCCGGTGGCGCTGCCGATCCACAGGTTGCCGGAGCGGTCCATCAGCAGAGAGCGGATCTGGTTGTCAGGCAAGCCGGGCGTGTCTTCGTGCGTGTAGCGGCGCAGGGTTTTCTGGACCGTGTCGTAGTATTTGAGGCCAGTCGGTGTGCCGATCCACAGATTGCCTTTGGCATCGCTGGTCAGTGCGCTGATGAGGCCGTGGCTAAGTTCATCGGTCAGGCGCACGAAGTGGTCGGTCTGTTTGTCGTACATGGCGAGGCCGGCGGCGGCCGTGCCCACCCACAGCCGTCCGGCCACATCCACGTGCAGGGTCTGGATAAAGTCGCCGGGCAGGCTGGAGGGATCGGCGGCGTCGGCATGGTAGCTACGCACGCGGTAGCCGTCCCAGCGTGCCAGGCCGCTCTGGGTGCCGACCCAGATAAAGCCGTCGCCATCCTGCGCCAGCGCCATGCCGACCGGGTGCGGCAAGCCCTGTTCCAGGCCCAGATGCTCGAACAGCGGCGTGGCCAGCGGGTCCCAGCGTTCCGGGCTGGCGTTGCTGATACCGCAAATCGTCAGGCAGGCCGCCAGCGCACACAGGGCGGCGCGCAGCCCGCGCAGGACGGCGGCTAGGGCGGAGTGATGGGGGGCGTGGTCTTTCAAATCAGGGCGCGCTCCTCTCTGGGGTAAGTCAAGCATACGGAAATGCTGACTGAAAGTCCATGACTCCCAACGGGAAATCGCCCGCGCTTGTACAATCGCCACAATGCTAACGACAGTAGGTACCTATATGAAACCTGAAGTATTGGTCATGGCCGCCAGCCCGTCCGCCGATGTCATGGCGCAGCTGGAGCAGCAGTTTGATTGCCACCATCTGTGGCAGCAGCCGCGCGAGACACAGGCGGCGTGGCTGCAAAACGTGGCGCCCGGCGTGCGTGGCGTGCTGACGACAGGTGCCATCGGTATCAACGCCGCGCTGCTGGCGCAGTTGCCAAAAATAGAAATCGTGGCGGTCAACGGCATCGGCACCGACGCGGTGGATCTGGCTGCAACGCGGGCGCGCGGCATCGCCGTGACCAATACCCCGGGCGTGCTGACCGACGACGTGGCCGACCTGGCGCTGACGCTGCTGCTGTCGGCGGCGCGCCGTCTGCCGGCGCTGGATTTTTATGTGCGGACCGGCGCCTGGGAAGCCGGCAAGCCGGTAGCGCCCACGCGTGCGCTGCGCGGCAAGGTGTGCGGGGTGTTTGGCTTTGGCCGCATCGGCCGGGCCATCGCCGCCCGGGCCCAGGCGTTTGGCATGCAGGTTCAGTATTTCCAGCCGCGCGCGATCGACGGCGTCACGGTACCGCGTGCCGCGTCGCTGCTGGCGCTGGCGCAGGCCAGTGACTATCTGGTGGTTGCCGCTCCCGGCGGCGCGGCGACGCAGCATGCGGTGAATGCGGAAGTGCTGGCGGCATTGGGTGCGCAGGGGACGCTGGTGAATATCGCGCGCGGCTCGCTGGTGGATGAGGAGGCGCTCATCACTGCGCTGCGCGGGCGCACGCTGGGCATGGCGGCGCTGGATGTCTTCGCCGACGAGCCGCGCGTGCCGGTGGCGTTGCGTGAGCTGGACAATGTGGTGCTGACGCCGCATATCGGCAGCCTGACGGTGGAAACCCGCCACGCCATGGGACAGCTGGTGGTGGACAATCTGTCGGCGCACTTCAGCGGCAAGCCGCTGCTGACGCCCGTCGCCTAGGCTTCGGTGCTCAGGCTGACGCTGGCGGGGACGTGGGCGGTGACGGGCAGCGGCAGTTGTGAATAGACTTTCACGCAGTTGCGGCCCGCGCGCTTGGCGGCGTACAGTGCTTCGTCGGCGCGGCTGTAGGCCAGCTCGAAGCCGGTGCCTGCCGTATTCCAGCTGACGCCCACGCTGGCCGTGATCTGGCGGTCGATCGGCGTGCCGAAGACCTGGTCGGCGATGGCCTCGCAGATGTGCAGCGCCACCTCGCGCGCTTCCTCGACGTCGGAGGTCGGCCAGATCACCGAGAACTCTTCGCCGCCGACGCGGCCGACTGCCACTTCCGGTCCGAGCAGGCGGCGCAGGCACACCACCACGGTCTTGATGACGGTATCGCCGGCCGGGTGGCCGAAATCGTCGTTAATCCACTTGAAGTGGTCGATGTCCAGCACGATCAGCGCCATATCGCTGTGTTGCAGGCAGGCGCTGGCGGTGTCGATGACGGCGGCGCGGTTCAGGGCGCCGCTGAGCGGATCGTGGGTGGCGCGGTATTCGAGTTGCTGCGCCAGTTCGTGCAGCTGGCGGTTCATCTGGTTCATGTCGAGCTCCGCGCGGTCGCTGCGGCGGATCAGGCGCCGGCTCTCGCGCATCAGGCGCTCGTAATGGACAATCATCTCGGCCAGCGCTGCGCGGGCGTCGGCGCGTGGGTCGGCATGTGCCGCCTTGGCGTTGGCCAAGGCGGCGCTCTCCAGCGCAAACAGGTCGGCGTCGGCCATGGGTTTCATCAGTTGCTCACTGCATGGTCGTGGAAGTCGAGGGCGCCGAAATCGTCCTGCAATTCCTGGCCGAATTCGAGGATGGTGTCGTCGTCCTCGTCGTGGTACCAGTTCAGGCGTACCTGGTTACCGGCGATGGCGGCATTGTTGAGCGCTTCAAAAAAGGTGAACAGCATCTTGGTGCTGGAGCTGTTGAAGTAGGCCAGCGAGACGTTGACGGTAATCTCTGCATCCTTGTAGCTGTCCAGATAGGCCTGCACGCGCGCGATCACCGGGCCGTAGAAGGCGGCGGCGTTCTCTGGATAGGATTCGCCCTTGATCGACAGCGTGTGCTGGTCGAAGCGGAAGTCGACTTCCGGCGAGGTGGGCGAGGCGGCGATAAAAAGTGGTTCCATTGTCGTTGTTCTCAGTATTTGGTTCAGATAATCGCTTTGATGCAGAAGACCGTGGCTTCGGGGTTGTGTTCATCCTGCACAAATTCGAATTCCAGCGGCTCGCTGGCGTCGCGCGCCATGGTCAGGAAGCCCAGGCCCGCGCCCTTGCTGTCGGCCGGGGTTTCTTCACGCAGCGCTTTTTTATAGGCGGACTTGATCTCTTCCATGGTCATGCTGTGCAGCGGCTCCAGGCGGCTGCGGATGCGTTCCACATTCTCGCTGTCCACCGGATTGGCGCACAGCAGGAAGAAGCTGTCGCCTTTCATGCCGATGCAGAACGAGCCGCGGCGCATCTGGTTCTCGGTCTCGGTATCCGGCGTCAGCGTGTCCGACGAGTAGTGCATGATGTTTTGCGACATTTCGACAAACGAGGAGAAGATGCGGCGCCGCGTTGGGCCTGCCGCACCGGCCGTATCGAGCCGCGCCTTGATGGTCTCTGAAATGGCGGCGACCACGTGCTGCGAGAAATAGCCCACGTAGAAAAAGATGATGTGGCGCTTACGGGCCACTTCATAGAAATCGCTGAATTCTTTGTACAACAAATCGTGCTCCTCTTAGGGGCGGAAACAGAAAAAGGTGAGGTCGTCGCGGCGCGGCTGTTCGCCCTGCCACGTCTGGTAGTCGTCCAGCATGGCTTGGGCCACATGGCGCGCGCACTCGGTACGCGTGGCCAGCAGCACGTCGCGCATGCGGCGCTTGCCGTAGGCGATGTCCTTGGCGCCGCCGATCTGGTCGATCAGGCCATCGGTGGTCAGGAACAGCAGGCTGCCTTCCGGAATCGGGATGACTTTATTGGTCCACTGGTAGTCCAGCGGCGAATCGACATAGCCGACGCCCATGCGTTCGCCGTCCACGGTCTGCACCGCCTGCTGGTCCGGGTCGAGCTGGAACAGCGACAGCTTGGCGCCGGCGAAGTGCAGCTGGCGCGTGGCATTGTCGAACCACAGGAAGGCGGCATCCATGCCATCGTTGGACTCCGCCGTGCCATGGCCTTCGACTTGGCCCAGCATGCCTTTGACGCCGCGGCTGACTTCGGCAATCAGGCGGGCCGGATCGCGCGGCCCCAGTTGCTGCAAGGCCTGGGTTAACGTCGACGAAGAAATCAGGGTCATGAAGGCGCCCGGGACGCCGTGGCCGGTGCAGTCGGCAATCGCGGCGAACCAGCCATCCTCGTAGCGGGCAAAGTGGTAGAAGTCGCCACCGACCACATCGCGCGGCTGCCACTCCAGGTGGGCGTCGTCCAGCGCTTCGGACAGGGCCAGGTTGGAGGGGCGCAGCAGCGAACGCTGAATCACGCTGGCGTAGTCGATGCTGTGCATGATCTGGCGGTTTTTCTCGGCCTGCATATTGGCCACCACGTTCATGAGCTGCAAGCCGAAGCCGACGCCGGCCAGTACGCCGTCACGCGTTACGATAAATCCGTCGGCCAGGGCTTTTTCGCCTGACTCCACGGCGCGGAAGGTCAGCGCTTCAATGCTCATGTTGGCATCGACGATCAGCGGTTCCTTGTCCATGAAGGCGATGCAGCTCTTCTTGCCATACAGCTCGTGATAGAAGGGCTTGGACATCTGCGACATGAAGATGTTGCGGCTGATGAGGCCGATGGGGCGGCCGGCCTCGATCACGGGCAGGCTCATCAGGTCACGGCGCTCGGTGAACAGTTCCAGGACGGCGAAATTGCTGGTATCCGACAGGACCGAAATCGTCTCGACGCACAAATCGGCGGCCACAGACAGACGAAAACGAGGCAGGTGCAAACGAGAGGCATTGAACTCCACGGCCGGAAACCCTTTATCAACACTGAGCCTTACATGCTACTGGGAAATTGTTACATCCTCATTACATCTTAACCAGAAGAAAATAGTATTGCTTAAATTGCCTTGCGGTAACATCGACGTCATATTCGGTGTGTAAATTGGTGAGTATTCGTGCAGTAGGCACTTTTCCTTAGATGAATGGCTATGAAATTCCCCCAATTGAATACGGGTATGCGTGTGGTGGCATCGTTCGCGGTGCTGTTGTTTGTGATGGCGTGCATGTCGGGCGTGTCGCTGTGGCGGCTGCAGTCGGCCAACGATACGGCGTCCAACCTGGTGCACGAGAAGCTGGCGCGGCAGCAGCTGACGTCCGAGTTGCTCGGCGTGACTGAGCTGAACGGTTTACGGGCGATGTCGATTGGCCGCAGCGACAGCCTGGAAGTGTCGGACATCTTCCAGGCGCAGCTGACCGCCGGCGAAAAAGTGGCGGCCGAGATGGAGCGCAAGCTGGCGGCCATGCCGGCTGCGGGCCAGGAAGTCGAACTGCTGCGTGCGGTGGCGGCCAGGAAAGCAGCTTTCCTGGCCATGCGCGGCGAGATGTTCAAGTTCAAGGACAGTGGCCGGGTGCAGGAAGTGGGCGAGGTGCTGGATAACCAGTGGCCCGGCGTCTTCAAGGCCTACACCGGTGCGCTGGATAAACTGCTGGCGTATCAGACGCAGCAGGCCAAGGCGCTGGCGGAACAGTCGGCCAGCCAGTTCGCGGGCAGCCGTGCTTTGCTGATCGGCCTGGGCGGCGCGACGCTGGTACTGGGGGCGGTGCTGGCATGGCAGCTGACCCGCAGCATTGTGCGTCCGCTGACCAGGGCGGTGGAACTGGCGGAGCAGGTGGCCGGCGGTGAACTGCATGTGGCGATTGCCCATGGCCGCAGCGACGAGATCGGCCAGCTGTTCGATGCGCTGAGCCACATGACGGGCCGCCTGGCCGACACCGTGGGCCGCGTGCGCGATGGCGCGGTAGCGATCGACTCGGCTTCGCGTGAAATCGCCACGGGCAATATGGACTTGTCGCGCCGTACCGAGCACCAGGCTGGCGCGCTGGAAGAGACGGCGTCGGCGATGGAGGAATTGACCGCCGCCGTGCGCCAGAACAGCGGCAACGCGCGCCAGGCGAATCAGCTGGCGGTGTCGGCGTCCGAGGTGGCGGGCAAGGGTGGCGCCGTGGTATCGCAAGTGGTGCGGACCATGGCCAGCATCAATGATTACGCGCACAAAATCGTGGACATCACCAGCGTCATCGACGGCATCGCGTTCCAGACCAATATTCTGGCCTTGAACGCGGCGGTGGAAGCTGCGCGCGCCGGCGAGCAAGGCCGTGGCTTTGCCGTGGTGGCGGGCGAAGTGCGTTCGCTGGCGCAGCGTTCTGCGGATGCCGCGAAGGAAATCAAAAAGCTCATCAATGATTCGGCGGAGCGGGTTGCCAGCGGCAGCGAGCTGGCTGAGACGGCGGGCGCGACGATGGTCGAGATCGTTGCCAGCGTGCAGAAGGTAACGACGATTATTGGCGCCATCAGCGCTGCCAGTGAAGAGCAGGAACACGGCATCGAGCAAGTGAATGCGGCCATCAGCGACATGGACGATGTCACCCAGCAGAACGCGGCGCTGGTGGAGGAAGCCGCCGCTGCGGCCGGCGCCATGCAGGCGCAGGCGCGCGAACTGGCGCAACTGGTCGGATCCTTCAAAATCGACGCAGCGCGGATTCAGCAGCTGCCGGTGCGGGTGGCCTTGCCGCCAGCGGAGTTGCGCAAGGCGGCGTGAGCAGGTCGAGGCTTGGTCATAAATAGTTCGCCAAATGGAAAACTATCGTGATATAGTTCGCCACATGGGAAACTATTCTGCATCGTTAGACGACATGTTCCACGCACTGGCTGACCCGACTCGACGGTCGGTGATTGCGCGGCTGGGTTTGGGGTCGGCTTCCATCAAGGAGCTGGCGGAGCCATTCGGCCTCGGACTGCCGTCCTTCCTGAAGCACATCAAGGTTCTTGAAAGCTGCGGTCTGATTGCATCCGAGAAGACAGGTCGGGTACGAACCTGCAAACTTAACCGTGAGAACCTGGCAGCAGCAGAACAGTGGTTCGAACAGCAGCGCGTGACCTGGCAAAGCCGATATGACAACCTCGATAACCTACTCATTACCCTGAAAGGCGAACAAGATGAAAGCTGATTTGCAATTTGACTTCGTGGTCGATAAAGAAAAGAGCACCATCACCGTCCAGCGCGAGTTTGCCGCCGGGCGACAGCTGGTGTGGGATTGCTATACGAAGAGCGAGCTGCTGGACCGCTGGTTCGCACCGAAACCGCTGACCACGAAAACCAAGTCCATGGAGTTCCGCGAAGGCGGTCATTGGCATTACGCGATGGTTGAGCCGAATGGCCAGGAATACTGGGGACGTCTGGATTATCAGACCATACAGCCGATTGATCGCTACACGGCGCTGGATGGTTTTTCCGATGCCAGCGGGGCGTTGAATCCTGATCTGCCGCGGTCGACCTGGAACGTCACGTTCTCGGACAAGGCGGCCCATACCGTGGTTGAGACGGTGGTTGCCTATGCCTCGGCCGAAGCGATCCAGCAAGTCATTGACATGGGAATGAAGGACGGCATGACGTCAACGCTGGAGCGCCTGGACGAGTTACTGCTGGCGTTGAATTAAACCGGCGGTGCGGTGGCATGCTTCGCCACCGCTTATATTAGCGTAAGCGTTGCAGGTGGCGGAACATGGTGGCGGCGTTGAAGTCGTTCCCGCGCTCGCGTCGCAAATATTGCACCAGGTCGCCTGCGTCAAAATGAATCCCGTGTACGTCGAACGGGGTGACGACGCTAAATACCTCCCATTCTTCCACGTGATTCTGGACGTCGGTGCGGCTGATCGCCAGCCGGCCGTCGGCCTGTACGGTCCAGCTGGCGACGCGCGGGTTGTTGCGGGAGATATCCATGTCCTTGGCCGAGGCAAATAGGCATGGGGAGGTGCCGGTTATCTGCGCATTGCGTATTTCGCCGTTGGGGTAGTAGGCGACGGCTTCACACTTCACTGGCTGGAACCGGCGCGACGTCAAATCCGAGGGCTTCGGCCCAAAGCGCAATTTCTGTGAGGTTTCTGGAAACAGCCAGACGCCTTCGATATCCTGCGTGGCCGCTGGCCGGAGCTCCTTGCGATACGGAGAGAACGGGCACGGATACAGCGTGTACACCATTTTGGCAATGGCTTCCGCATTGCCGGCCTGGGCTTGCGGTAGCCGCGCAATCACGGCGGCCTTGATGATGGGCAGCGATAGATTCTCGTTCAGGCATAAGAGCTCGGCACTGTGATCCCGGAACTGTCCGATGATGACCTGGTCCACCAGGTCTAGCGGCGCCTGCTGAGCGGAGGCGCTGCCGCAAATACAAAGTAATCGCAGAACAATGGGGTTAATCAGGCGTTGCATCGTGATTGTCAAAAAGAAAATTCTTACTCTATCACTGTTGCCCCGCCCGTAAAGCAGATGCTTTGCTATATTGCCAATTTGTAATTTAACCGTGATGTTCGTGAGAGTGTTTGTTGTCTTCGTGCTTTTCTGGCGCGGGCTTGGCTGGCGCTGGCGGCGCGGAATGCGGCCGCTCGTTGTGCATGGCGAGCATGTCCTGACGCGCTGGATGCGGCTGAGGATGTTCAGGCGGCTTCGCGTCATGGCTTGCGACGGGAGGATGCGGCTGGTTCGCCTCTACGTGCTGGGCCATTTGTGGCATGTGCTGGGCGGCATTGCTGTGTTGCTGCGGCTCGGCGGCATGTTCGTGGACGGGGTTGGCAGCAGGTGGCGGGCTTTTCGGCGCCGGCATTTGCTGGGCGACGTGCTGCTGTGGTGGCTGCTGTTGCTGCAGGTGCAGATCATGGCGGGGCAACGGTGGCGCGGCTTGCGCGCTATGTGCCGGCGCTGCGGTCCGAACGGCAGGTGGCGCTGCCGGCTGGACCTGCTGAGGTGCGGCCGCCATGCGGACCGGCGGCGGCGGTGCTAATGCTGCCGCACGCGGGCCTGGTTCCATATCTCGATGATTGAAGTGCGGCATGCTCATCGGCCCGGCTGGGCGAGGCGGTGCCTGGTTGATGACGTTGTTGGTAATTCGGTAGTTATTGACGTGATTCACCACGGTAACGGACTTCGATATATACGTCGCGTTGTTGTACACCACGGCCGGGCGATGCCACCCGCCATCATGGTCGTAATGGTCAGGATGCGGCGCCCCCCAGTTGACGCCCCATGCATGCCAGCCGTTGTCGTGATGATGGTTGATGGCGGCGCCCACCAGCACGCCGACACCAAACGAAAGCAGCCCGGTCGTGACCAGGTTTTCACTGCTATAAGCCGGCTGCTGCCGCACCCAGCCCGGATAAACCGCCACCGGTTCGCCATACACGACCGTGGGATTGTATTGCGGCACGTAGACCACATCCGGCTCCGCCGGTTCAATCACGATGGTCTGCGGTGGCGGCGGTATCACCGCCGGGCCGGCATAGGCCAACGGCTCCGCCGCAGATGGCGCGTAGTCCGGCGGCGGCGCCTGGCGCACGGTGGTCGATACCCGCAGCTGCGGCGAGTTCTTCAAATTACCCGCCTGCTGGGCACGCAGCCGCATCGCCTGTATGGCGTTCATCACATCGTTGGGATCGTTCACATAGGCTTCGCCCAGTGACCTGGTCCATTGGGGATTGCCGGCCATCTGGTTCAGTACGCCAGGGAAGGCGGTCAGCGATTTCACGCTGACGTCCCACGGCTGCGCGGCTTCTGCATTTTGCAGCGTCTCACCTTTCAGCGCCGGATTCTGCGCCAGCCACTGGTTGGCGGCGGTAATTTGTTCGGGGTAGGTGGCGCCCGCCAGCACCTGGGCCACCAGCTTGTCGGGGAACAGCGCGATCGGCGCCACCATCTGCGACAGTTGCTCAGCGGTGGGCGGCGTGTAGGGGGCAGCGGCTGGCGCTGCCGCGATATTCTGCTGCGGCGTGTCCGCAGGCTTGTTGCATCCGGCAATCGTCAGCAGGCTCAGTATCAGGGTCGAGGAAATTGCTGTTCTTAAATTTTGTGGCTGAACGGGCATGATGAGCTTCCTTCTTCGCTAAGTTTGGAAGCAGATTAACAACTCGCCGCTGATAAAGCTGTTACCTGTTGTAACGTGCGCGGGGTCGGCAAAGCCACATTAGCTGTGCAAAGGCACGGCTATTTTCTGGATGAACCGGTGTGGGAGGGGCGCATGATGAAGCGGTCGTAATGGATTGAGTGAGGCCATCATGGAGCCGCCCCGGACACAAACTACCCATCCCAGCAAAGAGGCGGTACGCCGCCTGTTGCAGCAGCGCCGTGATGCACACACGCCGCCGCCTACGCCCGAACGCATACGCGAAGAGCTGGGCTGGCGGCTGCTGAAGCACTACAACTTGTACGAAGCCTGAAGCGATACGGTGCGCGGCGCCATCGGCAGGTCGTACGGCAGCGTCAGGCCGGGCGCGGGGCTGGGCTCGCGCACGTCGGTGTTGAACAGGTTGCGCAGCGCCAGCGCGAAGTTCCACTGGTTACGGCCATTGCGTGTCGCCAGCGTCAGGTCCAGCGTCGTGTAGTCGCTCAGATTGGTGCGGGCATCGCCGAACGCACGCTTGCGGCCAGCCACCCAGTTGACTTGCGCGCCGGCCTGATAGCCGCTGGTGAACGCCCAGTCGGCGCGGCCAAACAGGTGGTTATGCGGCGCGTAGCCGGCATCGGTGTGATTGGTTTCGTCAGTCGAGCGCTGGAACGCGTAGTTGCCCGACAGGCGCAGATCGCGCGTCACCGTCCAGCTGGATTCCAGCTCGATGCCATGGCCCGTCTGGTCGCCGGTGTTTTTGTAGGTCGAACCGGTGCCGGTCATCGCGTTGGGCACGGTGCGGATGATGTCCTTCATCTTGTAGCGGTAGAAGGTCAGGTTCACAGTCGCATCGGTGCGCGCTTGCCAGGCGAAGGACAACTCGGTGGTGGCGTTCTTCTCGGGCTTGAGGTTGGGATTGCCCAGCACGACCGGGTTGGTGATGCCATAGCTTTCGGCAAATGCGGGCGCGCGGAAGGCACGGCCGTACAGCAGCTTGGCGGTCAGGTCAAAGCTGGCGTCCCACACCAGTGCCAGGCGCGGATTGGTGGTGCCGCCAAAGTCCGAGTAGTGATCATGCCGCACGCCGGCGGTGAGATTCCAGTCCGGTGCGAAGCTCCATTCATCCTGCAGATACACGTAGTCGATCTTGCGGCGCTGCGGGCGCAGGAACGGCGTGGTGTAAGTGGTTTCAATCACGGCCGGCAGCGGAATCGGCGTGCCGTTGCTGGCGTAATTGAAGTTGCGGAATTCGCGCGTGCGGTACAGGTCGATATCGTCGTGGCCCAGGCCGACGCGCAGGTGGTGGTTGCGCACGCCGCTGTAGTCCGCATAGCCGGACAGGCGATAGGTGCGTTCCCATGTCTCGGGCGCGCCGATCATCCCGTTCGGGAATGGGCCGGTGGGAAAGGCCAGGCCGGGCGGCAGCAGATTGTACCGCGTCGGCATCTCCTGCGAGTACTGCTGGGTACTCAGGCTCGCGCCCAGTCCCAGGTCGCGCATCACTTGTGGTTCGGCCCAGCTCAGGCTTGAGGTTACGCGTTCGCTTTGCTGGCGGCCGACCGGATCGAGCGCCGACGAAATGCCTGCGCCGCTGCCCATGTCGTAGCGGCGCTTGTAGCCAAAGCGCGCGCGCCAGGCGCCGTAGATCAGGTCCAGATTGGCGTCGACTGCCTTGTACTCGGTGTTGAGCTGTCCCGGCGCCAGGCTGGCTTTGGTGCCGAATATTTTGTCGTTACGGGTTTGCGCATCGGCCTCGATGGTCTCGCGGATGCCGTCGGTCTGGCCGACGCGCAGATAGGCCGCAACGTCGATGGCGCCCAGCTTGCCGCCATGCTGTACCCAGCCATCGTAGGTGGACAGCGAGCCGGCGCGCACGCCGATCTCGGTGCCGGCGGCCTCGTTCGGCCCTTTGGTGATGATGTTGATGACGCCCGAATAAGCGTCCGAACCATACAGCGCCGAACCGGGGCCGCGAATGATTTCGATACGCGCGATATGCTCGACCGGATAGCCGGCCCAGATATTGCCCTTGTTGCCGATGTAGGCGGTGGTAATCGGCACGCCGTTCTGCAGCATCAGGATCTGCGGCGTGTAGGCGCTGACGATGCCACGCACCACATACAGCGGCGAATAGCTGTTGGGCGTGCGGTTGACGTGGATGCCAGGGACGCTTTCCAGTACCTGGTCGAGATCGGTCGCACCCATTGCGGCGATGTCGGCAGCGGTAATCACGGTGGCCACGGCGGGCGCGCGGCGCAAGGCTTGTAGATTGCCGGTGGCAATGCTGACACTATCGCCCGCGCCGTAGACCAGCGCCAGTTCGTCTTCGTCCGCGACCGGGCTGGCGAAGGCGGCGTTCAGCGCCAAGCTGAGTGCCGCAGACACGCACAGCTTAAGCTGTAGCTGGTGGGCGCTCAACACTTTCAAGATGCAATCTCCCTAGTTGTTTTTTTGATTCTATCCTGAATTCAGCAGCTTGACGATGGAAGTGTTGTAGCCATGTCTACAGTTCTTCTCACAAGTTCAGCAAACTGGTCCGCCGGAATCGCGGGACTCAGGTGATACCCCTGCATCAGATCGCATTCGCGGCCCGCCAGGAACGCCAGCTGCTCGCTGGTTTCCACGCCTTCGGCCACGACTTCCAGGCGCAGGCTGTGCGCCAGCGCGATGATGGCGCTGACAATGGCCGCGTCGTCGGCGTCCTGCGGCAGGTCGTAGACGAAGGAGCGGTCGATCTTGATGATATCGACCGGGAAGCGCTTCAGGTAGGACAGCGAGGAATAGCCGGTGCCGAAATCGTCGATCGACAGGCGCACACCAAGCTCGCGCAGGCGATGCAGCGCGGCCAGCGTGTCCTGTGCATTTTCCATCAGCGTGCTTTCGGTGATCTCCAGCTCCAGCAGGTGCGGCGGCAGGCCGGTGTCCGCCAGCACCGCTTCCACCGACGCAGCGAAGTCTTTTTGCAGCAGCTGGCGCACCGACAGGTTGACCGCCACGCGCAGCTCCGGCAGGCCGTTGCGCATGAACTGGCGCAGTTGCGTGCAGGCGGTACGCAGCACCCAATCGCCCAGCTGGTTGATGATGCCGGTTTCCTCGGCCAGCGGAATGAAGTCCGCCGGCGGTATCATGCCGCGCGTCGGATGGCGCCAGCGCACCAGCGCTTCCATGCCGATAATGCGGCCGCTGCTCAGGCAGGCCTGCGGCTGGTAATAGACTTCCAGCTGGTGCTGCTGTTCCATGGCGCGGCGCAAATCGCTTTCCAGCCGCACGTGCTCGGAGATCGAGTGCTCCATTGACGATTCATAGAACTGGAAGCCGGTGTTGGTGCGCTTGGCGCGGTACATGGCGCTGTCCGCATGCTTGACCAGCGTGGCGACGTCGCCGCCATCGTGCGGGAACATGGCGATGCCGACGCTGGCCGTGACAAAAATCTCGTGGCCGTCAATCGGGAAGGGCACGGACAATGCGCGCACGATGTTGTGTGCGGCGCTGGCGGCCGATGCCGGGCTGTCCAGCTCATTGAGCACCACGGTGAATTCATCGCCGCCCAGACGCGCTACGGCATCGGCCGACCGCACGGTCTGGCGCACACGCTGCGCCACGCCTTGCAGCAGGCGGTCGCCGATTGCGTGGCCCAGGTTGTCGTTGACGTATTTGAAGCGGTCCAGGTCCATGAACAGCACCGCCACCTGCTGGCCCGCGCTGCGCGCGTGGTCGATGCTCTTGCCCAGCAGCTCGAAGAACAGCGTGCGGTTGGGCAGGTTGGTCAGCACGTCGTTGTAGGCCAGGTGGCGGATGCGCTTCTCCGCGCGGTTGGCTTCGATGATGCGGCGTACCCGCTGCGACAGCACGGCGTAGTGGATCGGCTTGGGAATGTAGTCGCTGGCGCCGGCCGCGAATGCGCGTTCCACTGACGAGTTGTCCTGCAGTGCGGTGATCATCAGCACCGGAATGTCGGCGCCGTTGGGCAGTTCCTGCATGCGCGCGCAGGCGGTAAAGCCATCCATCACCGGCATCATGGCGTCCATCAGGATGACGTCAGGCTGGAAGCGCGTCAGCATTGCCAGCGCCTGCTGGCCGTCGGAGGCTTCCTCCACGCGGAAGCCGTCGCGTTGCAGCGTGTGGCGCAGTGTGCTGCGGGTGCTGCGGTCGTCGTCCACCACCAGCACCTGTGGGGTGTCGTCGCTCAGATGCAGGTCGTCGCTGTCGGTGTTGTCCAGCTCTGCGCGCAGGAAGGCGGCCAGCGACCGATACTGCTCGTTCAATGGCGCCAGCAGCGGCTCGATGCGCTCCGGCTGGTTGGCGGCAGCGAATTGCTCCGCCTGCAGCGCCAGTTGCGCCAGCGCCTCCGCGCCGAAGTTGCCCGATGATCCCTTGAGTGCGTGGGCGCGGTTGCGGGCGGTGTTCATGTCGCCGGCGCGCACTGCCAGCGTCAGTTCTTCCAGGCAGACGGGGGTGTCTTCCAGATAGGGCATGACCGCGTGCGGCAGCGACTCGCCCAGCACTTCGCGCAGCTTGTCGAACACTTCCAGGTCGACCGGTGCATTGCCGGCGGCGCGCGAGGTGTGGCTGGCGGCAGCCGTGGTGTGACTGGCGGCGCTGTGTGTGACGGCGCCCATATGATCGCCTTGCGGCAGCCATTTCTCCAGCTTGTGGCGCAGTTCGACCAGCGTGATGGGCTTGGCCAGATAGTCGTCCATGCCGGCGGCCAGGCATTTTTCTGCATCGCCGATCTGGGTGTTGGCAGTCATGGCCACCAGCGGCGTGCGGCGCCCCAGCGCCAGTTCGGCCAGGCGGATGTGGGCGGTGGCTTCGTAGCCGTCCATCTCCGGCATGCTGCAATCCATGAGGATCAGGTCGAAGCGCTCGCGCTGGGCGGCGCGCACGGCTTCGACGCCATCGGCGGCAAACTCGCACACGCAGCCGTTCATGGCCAGCATGCCGGCTGCCACCATCTGGTTGGTGCGGTTGTCTTCGGCCACCAGCACGCGGAACTGGCGCGCAGGCGCGGTGCGGGGCGCCGCGTGCAGCACGGTGGTGGGCAACGCTGGCGCCAGCGGCACGCCGGCGGGCTGGCATGGAATCGCGAAGGTGAATGTGGTGCCGGTGCCGGCCACGCTCTGCACGCCGATCTGGCCACCGAGCAGTTCCACCAGCTGCTTGCAGATGGCCAGGCCGAGGCCCGTGCCGCCGAAGCGGCGGGTAGTGGTGGGGTCCGGCTGCACAAAGGCTTCAAACAGCTGGCGCTGGACGTCGGCGCTCATGCCGATGCCGCTGTCGCGTACTTCGAACGTCAGCATCGGTGCGTCGGCGCCGGACTGGGTGACGTTGATGGTCACTTGTCCACACTCGGTGAACTTGACGGCATTGCCGGTCAGGTTGATGAGGATCTGGCGGATGCGCAAGGCGTCGCTCAGGATGCGGTCCGGTACGTCGGGGGCAACGGCCCAGCTGACGCCTACGCCTTTCTGCTGCGCCGGCCGGCCCACCAGTTCGACCACTTCCGCCAGTAGCGTCGCCAGGCTGAATTCAGTCTCCTCCAGTTTCAGCTTGCCCGCTTCCATCTTGGAGAAGTCGAGGATGTTGTTAATCAGCGCGATGAGTGTGCGCGACGAATTCCAGGCGACGTCGACAAACTCCTGCTGGCGCTGGGTGAGGCGGGTTTCCTTGAGCATGTCCAGCATGCCGACCACGCCATTCAGCGGCGTGCGCACTTCATGGCTCACGGTGGCGGCGAATTGCGCCTTCATCTGCGCCATGTTGACGGCGGCGTCGCGCGATTCCTTGAGCTCCGCTTCGCGCTGCTCCAGCACATTCATCATCTGATTGAAGGCCTGGCCCATTTCGATCAGGTCGCGCGGGCCGGCGGGATCGGCGCGCATGCCGGATTCGCCTTGTTCCGCGCGGCGCATCAGGCGCGACAGCGCGTTGAGGGGATTCAGCATATGGCGCGTCAGCACCCGCGCCAGCACCAGCAGGATCACGGCAAACGACAGCGTCAGGCCCAGATTTCCCAGCAGCAGGGACCAGGTCAGATTCTGCAGCGTGGCCTTGGACAGCTGCACATGCACATAACCCAGCAACTGCTGCTGGTGTTCCTGCAGTTCAAACGGCGACGCTTCCGACTGGCCACCGTAGACCGGCGCCACAAACACCCAGCCATCGGCCGTCTCGCCCACCATGGCCGCGTGCGACGGCGGCATGGCGCTGAACAGCGCCGCAGCGAGCTTCGTGTCGCCTTGTACGCGCGACAGCAGCACCTTGCGGCGCGCATCCATGATCTGCAAACCGGCGACATCGGGGAAGGCCAGGGTGGCGTTGACCACGTCGCGCGCATTCTCGGCGGAGTGGAACAGCAGCGCGAGCGTGCTTTGGCGGGCCAGGTTGTCGGCGATGCGCTGGCCCTGGCCGATGAAGTGGTCGCGCATGCGGGAGTTGGCTTCCCAGGCATTCATCAGCGCGGAAAACACGGCCAGCCCCAGGATCGCGGCTGACACGATGATGGTCAGTTGTTGCTGGAAGCCGGTACGGCGCAGGAATTGTCGGATGGTGTTCATGGCTGTGGGTACACGAAGTCAAAACTGCGCTGTTGCAAGGCACCCAGATTCAGGCCGATATGGCTGGCGGTACGAAGATTGATGGCGGTCTGCAGTTCGCGCAGCGGCACCAGCGGACGGCGGCGCACGTCGCCGGCGATCACGCCCATGGCGGATGCGGCCAGCGTGCGGCCCAGCTCCACGTTATCGGGCAGCATGGCAAACAGCGCGCCTTTCTTCACGTGCAGCACATTGCTGGAGAACAGCGGCAGGTTGCTGTTCCAGGATTCCTTGAGCACCAGCGGCAGGATGGTGCTTTCTTCGACGGTGGTGCTGTCATGCGGCAGCCAGATGGCGTCGTGGCGGTTGTCGGCGCTGGCGATGAGCTGGCTATACAGTTTGGCCGCGCTGGCCAGGTCCGCCGCCACGTAGGCCGCCAGTTCGAGGTTCTGCGCCTTGGCCGCCTCGCGCCCCAGCTTGATGAGCCAGTCGGATTTCTGCGGGTTGTAGACCACGACGATGCGGCGCAACTCCGGCAGCAGCAGGCGCAGGCGCGAGAACAGCATGGCCGGATCGGGCGTCATGCTGATGCCGGTGACGTTTTCCGACTCCGACAGCAGCAGCACGCCGCCGGCCAGCACCGAGATCTCGCGGTCAAGGCCAGCCGTGGCGCTGAGGCCCTGACGGCCCAGCGCGATCACCACTTTGGTGCCGCTGCGCTTGAGCGTGTTGTTGAGGTCAGCCGTATCGACATGGGGATCGACCGGGTAGGCGCGCACCTTGAGCTTGATGCGGTCCTCGATGCCCTGGATCATGGCCAGAAAGGCCGAGCGGAACGGCTCTTCCACATTGGGATACACCACGGCGATGCTGCCTTTGCCAAGCGAGGCTTGCAGCTCGGGGCGGCGCAGCTGGTCTTCCAGCTGGGCCAACGTGACGGGACGGACGTCCGGACGCAGCGGCGCCGCGACGGTGACGATGTCCATGGGTTCAATCAGCATGCCGGTGTCGGCAGCGGCTGTGGCGACGGCGGCGCTGGACTGCAAGGCGCCGCCGCTCGCCTGTAGGGCGCCGGCCGAGCTCAGCAGCACTACGGCGGCAAACAGGGCGTTTATTATCTTTTTCATCACGGCGATCGTTACCGCATCGACAGGCAGACGGCGCCGTTAAGATGCTTTCATAGTATAAGTCGAGTCTTTGCTAAAACGGAAAGAAATTTAGCCACACGTCTACGGCTGGGGGTAGATGGCGTCGAAGTTCCGTTGTTGGCTTACGACAAGATTCAAGCCCAGGTGGCTGGCGGTGCGCGTGTTGAGGGCGGTACGTACCGCGCGCAGCGGCGTGACCTCACGCCGGACGGTTTCGCCGTTCTGCATGGACAGTGCCAGCGCGGCCAGATCGCGCCCCAGTTGCTGGTTATTGGGATACATCCCGAACAGCACGCCTTTCTTCACATGCAGCACGCTGCTGGAAAACACTGGCAGGGAACGTGTCCAGGATTCTTTCAGTACCAGCGGCAGGATGGTGTTTTCATCCACGGTGACGGCGTCTTGCGGCAACCATAGTGCATCGCGGCGGCCGTCGGCGCTGGCCAGCTGGGTTTCGTAGATGCGCGCGGCGCTGGCCAGGTTGGCGGCCTCCAGCGCCGTCAGCTCCAGTCCCTGGGCGCGCGCGGCGTCCTGCGCAATGCGTATCAGCGCGGCGTTGGTTTGCGGGTTGTAGACCACGATGACACGGCGGACGCCGGGCAGCAGGCCTTTGAGCGTGGCAAACAGCAGCGCCGGATCGGGCGTCAGGCTGATGCCCGTGTAGCGCTCGGCGTCGGCGCCGCCACCGATGCCACCGACCACGATGGCGGGCGCCGGTTCCAGTGCGCTGGCGGCCTTCAGGCCTTGCCGTCCCAGTGCGATGACGACCCTGGCGGCGTTGCCGCGCGATTCGGCTGGATCGCTGTTGGCGGCCAGCGGCACGGTGTGGGCACGGGCTTTGGATTGCTCTTCTATGCCTTGAATGATCTCCGCAAACACCGCGCGATATGGTTCGCCGATCTCGGGATACAGCACGGTCAATGACTGTGCGGCCGCGTTGCCGCTGAGCAGCAGCAGGGTGGACGCGCAGACGAGAAAGCGATGGTTCAATGGCATGTCGAAAGTCTAACGGCTAGCCGGATAGTTTTCTCAAATACTATTAGTGAAAGCGCTTCCACTTGGTATAAAGTAGAGCTAATTGGCAACACTTCTACTGACCGCTCCCATGTCCGCCTCCCCAACGCCGGTACGCACGCCACCCATGTTTAACCTTGCGTGGCCATTGCTGGTCGAACTGGGATTGGGGATAGCGGCCAGCGTGATCGGCACCGCGCTGGCTTCGCGCATTTCGGATGAAAATGGCGGCGCGTTTGCGATCGCCAGCCAGGTGTCGGCGACCCTGTTCATTTTGTTTCGGATTATTGGCGCGGGCGTCAGCGTGGTGGTGACGCAGAATCTGGGCGGCGGCCAGCGTGCGGCGGCCGACAAGGTGGCGCGCGCCGTGGTTGGCGCCAGCACCTGGCTGGGCGTTGTCACGGCGCTGATGGCGCTGCTGGGCGCCCACGGCCTGCTGCATTTGCTGAACGCGCCTGCACAAGTGCTGCCGATCGCCGCGCCATTCCTGATGGCGCTGGCGCCCGCGATGCTGCTCGATGCGTGGAATGCGTCCATGGCCAGTGTGATGCGCGCGCATCTGCGGACGCGCGATACGCTGGTGGTGCTGGTCATCATGCACATCTCGCATTTGCTGCTGGCGATTCCGCTGATGTACGGCTGGGGGCCGCTGCCTACCATGGGCTTGCCCGGCTATGCACTGGCGCTGGCGGTCAGCCGCGCCATCGGCCTGGTCCTGCACCTGCTGATGTGGCGCGCGCATCTGGGCATTACGCTGTCGCGCGGGGACTGGTGGCAGCTGCCGCGCCGCGAACTGGCGGCGGTGCTGCATATCGGCTTGCCCGGTGCGGCGGAAAACATCGCCTGGCGCCTGGCGTTCATGGTCAGCGTGGCCACGGCGGCGGAACTGGGCGCCAAGGCGCTGGCGACGCAGGCCTATGTGCTGCAGCTGATGGGCGGCGTGATGATGTTCAGCATCGCCACCGGCCTGGCGGTGGAAATCGTGGTGGGCTATCTGATCGGCGCCGGCCATTTGCGCGAGGCGCACCGCGTGGTCAAGCGCGCGCTGGCGCGTGGGCTGGTGGTGTGCGTGACGATCGCTGCTGCGGCGGCGCTGATGGGGAACTGGCTGCTGGCCTGGTTCACCCAGGACCACGAAATTCTGGCGGCGGGCGCCACGCTGCTGTGGATTACGGTGCTGCTGGAGCCAGGCCGCACCTTCAATCTGGTGGTAATCAACGCCTTGCGGGCTGCGGGCGACGCGCGCTTCCCGGTGATGGCGGGGGCATTCTCGATGCTGTTCGTGCTGGCCGGCGGTAGCTGGCTGCTGGGCGTGGTGCTGGGATGGGGCCTGCCTGGCGTGTGGATCGCTTACGCCGCCGACGAGTGGATACGGGGTCTCATCATGTGGCGGCGCTGGCAGACCCACGCCTGGGTGCCTCATGCGCGCACCTCGCGCAAGCGGCTGCGTCCCGCTATTGTGGTGGAAGGCTGAAGCGCTCTGCGATCCAGTCGATAAACACGCGCAGCCGGTTGCTCATGTGGCGGTTGGGCGGATAGACCACATAGAACGGGTAGGGCGGCGACTGCCAGTTTTTGAGTACCGGCACCAGCGCTCCGCTGGCGATGTAAGGATCGGCCAGGTAATCAAAGGTCTGGATGATGCCGAGTCCCGCCAGGGCCGCTTCGAAGTGGGCGTTGCTCTCATTGATGCCGACCGCATGGCGCGTGCTTATCTCCAGCCGTTCGCCGTTTTTCGTAAAGTGTACCGGCAGGGCGCGCCCCGTGCGGGCGGACAGATAGCTGACCACCAGGTGGCCGCTTTCCAGATCATGCGGATGTTTGGGCACGCCGTGCCGCTTGAGGTAGTCGGGCGAGGCGCATGTCACAAACGCTGCCTTGCCGATCTGCCGCGCGACCATCGACTGGTCGGTGATCGCGCCGCCGCGTATCACGCAGTCGACATTATCGCTGATGAGATCTACCGGGCGGTCGCTGACGCCCAGGTCCAGCTGTATGCCCGGATACTTCGCCATGAACTCGGGCAGCGCCGGCACGATGATGCGGGTGGCGACCGAGGAGCCGGTGTCCACCCGCAGATGGCCGCGCGGCGTGCCGTGGGCCGCGCCAAAGCTGGCATCGATATCACCCAGGTCCTTGATGAAGCGCGTCGCTTTGTCGTAGTAGGCGGCGCCGTCGGGCGTGACGGTGACGCGGCGTGTCGTGCGTTGCAGCAGCTTGACGCCCAGATGCGTCTCGAGTGACTGCACCAGCTTGGTCACGGTGGCCTTCGGCATTTGCAGCGAATCCGCAGCCTTGGTGAAGGTGCCGGCTTCCACCACGCGGGCGAAGGTTCGCATTGCCAGTAATTGATCCATGATTGTGCATGTATGGGAATAATGAATTCATTATAGCCATATTTATCAAATAATCGTTACGCCTTAAAGTGTGTTCACTCAACTCACTTTTAAGGAGCAGATCATGAAATTAGCAGGCAAAACAGCACTGGTTACCGGTGGCACCTCTGGCATCGGCTTGGCGACCGCACAGGAATTTGCGCGCCAGGGCGCTAAGGTGTTTATCACTGGCCGTCGTCAGGCCGAGCTGGATGCGGCAGTCGAGGCGATCGGCCATGGCGTGGTCGGCATGCGTGCCGACAGTGCCGACCTGGCTGACCTGGATCGCGTGTATGCGGAAATCGCCCAGCGCTCCGGCCAGCTCGATGTGCTGTTCGCCAATGCGGGCGGCGGCGATATGCTGCCGCTGGGCGCGATCACGGAAGAGCATTTTGACCGCATCTTCGGCACCAATGTGCGTGGCGTGGTGTTCACGGTGCAGAAGGCTTTGCCGCTGCTGAAAGACGGCGCATCCATCATCCTGACCGGTTCGACGGTGTCGATCCAGGGCACGGAGAATTTCAGTGTCTACAGCGCCAGCAAGGCAGCGGTGCGTAACTTTGCGCGTTCATGGCTGCTGGATCTGAAAGCACGCCGCATCCGTGTCAACGTGGTGAGTCCTGGGCCGATTGCTACGCCAGGCCTGGCAGGGCTGGTGCCGGTGGAACAGAAAGACGGCCTGTATGGCCATCTGGCGAGCCTGGTGCCGATGGGGCGCCTGGGCGAACCGGCGGAAATCGCGAAAAGCGTCTTGTTCCTCGCCACCGACGACAGCAGCTTCGTGAACGGCATTGAGCTGTTTGTCGACGGCGGCGCGGCGCAGATCTGACGCTTACTGCACGGTGAGGATGACTTTGACCGAGTCATCCACCGCCGACTTCTCGATATAGCCGATGGCGCTGGGATCCGCCGCCACGGCTTTTTTCACCTCGGCGCTGGAGCCATACTCCTTGGGCGCCGTGGCTTTACCGGTGAACACCAGTTTGGACCAGATGGCCTTGACCTGGGTGGTGTCCTTGTCCAGCACCTTCTTGTAAAACTCGTTGCGCAGCGGGCCGTCGCTGTGTTCGACCGGCGTAAATAGCGTGGATTTACCAAGGAAAAACTGCGCCGCCTGTTCGCTGAACATGCGCGTTGCAGGATTCTTGGGATTCACGATCACCACAATTTCAGCTGCGAACACAGGGGCTGCAGCCAGCCATACGCCAGTTGCCAGCAGCAGCTTGCCGATAGTCTTGTGCATGGCATTCTCCTTAGAAGACGAAATCGATGCCTGCGGCATAAACGTTGACGGTGCTACCGGCAAAGCCAGGTTTGGCGTTGACGAAGTAGCCGCTGCCATCGCGCGTCTTGATACGGTCCATCTGTATCTTGAAGGCGGCCGATTTGTAGAAGTCCCAGCGCAGACCGATGGCGTTGGTCGATTGCAGGCCTGACTTGATGGCCCCATTGACGGCGGCACTCAGCGGCGCCAGCGGGCCGGTAGTCGGCAGCGTCTCGAAGCTGCGGCGGCTGTCCTGCTTGACGTCGCCGTGCATGTAGTAGGGCACGAACTTGCCGTAGCGGTAGCCCAGCATGATGTACCACGAGCTGGTGTCCTGCACCAGGCGCGTATCGGTCTTGCGCTTGGCGTATTCGGCCTGGCCGATGATGTTGTTGTAGTCCATGCTGATGCCGGCCGAATTGAACGTGCCCTTGATGTCGGTCAGCGGCAGTTCAGCCACCACATTGTTCAGCCCCAGGCTTTTGGCCGTGTTGACCAGCGTGGTCAGGCTGGCGTTGTCATAGATGCCGAAGGTGGCGCGCGAATGGCCGAGGCGATAGGTGAACGGACCGCTCTCCAGCGATACCTGGGTCGAGATCACCGGTTTGAATTCGACGTAGTAGTTGCCTGGCGAGCGCACCTTGGTGCGGCCAATCGCGGCCTGTGCAGTCAGCGTGCTGTCGCCAAAACTGTGCTGGTAGATGATGTCGCCGCCATCCGCATTGTCAGCCGTGACCTGGCGGTACACCTCGTTGGGCGGACGCAGCATGGTGTTGGCGTAGCCGACGTTGCGTACGTCGGAAATCATGTACACCGGCAGACCAATACGGCCCACGCGGATAGAGAATTCGTCGTTCAGCTTGAATTTGGCGAAGGCCCAGGCCAGCTCGGCGCCGAACTGGTCGTTATTGCCGTTCTTGCGTACCAGGCCCTGAGCGGTGAAGGAGATGGTGTCGCTCAACTTGGCAGTGGCCTGGATGCCGAGGTTGGAATCGACGCCGGCGCGGGCGTCTTTGCCGACACCGGAGGTCTGGTTGACGCGATTGAATTCGGCCTGGTCGCTGTTGGTCATGGTCAGCGCGCCGGTGCCGAAGCCGCTGACGGTGATGGGAATGCCTTCCTGGGCATGGCTATTGAAGGCCAATGTGCCGAGAACGGCTAAAGTGGTGATGGCGAGCGCGGGTTGCTTCATCGTGTCTACCCTCCTGATTTGTCGTTGTGGTACTGCTTTTTCAGTATGGGTGTTTTCACGGAAAATGTCACAAATCCGTTGTGTAGTGGCAACGGAATCCATGATGTGAACGCTACCATGTGATGCAAACAGCAAGCTTACTTAAAGGGTATCCGCGATATTCACTGCTGGATTGGATGCTTCAAGCTGAGCTTGCATGACACAATTTCGTCCCGCGTGCTTGGCCCGGTACAGGGCCTGGTCTGCCGCTTCCAGCAGCAGTGCCGGCGTCTGGTCTTCCGAGGGAATAACGGAGGCGACACCGATGCTGACCGTGACGCAGCCGGCCGGCGCATGCGCGTGCGGCAGCTTGAGCGCCTGGAGCGCGGCGCGGATTTTCTCCGCCATGTCCGCTGCCTGGCTGGCGCTGTTCAGCGGTGCGATAAAGGCGAATTCCTCGCCGCCGTAGCGGGCCGCGAGGTCGGTGGCGCGGTGTACGCCTTCATCGAGCACGCGCGCCACTTCACGCAGGCAGGCATCGCCAGCCTGGTGGCCATAGTTGTCGTTGTAGAGCTTGAAGCAATCGACGTCGATCATGGCCAGCGCAAGCGGTTCGCCGGCACGCTGGGCGCGCCGCCATTCGCGTGCCAGCGCCTCGTCAAAGCTGCGGCGGTTCGCCAGGCCGGTAAGGCCATCCGTGGCGGACAGGGCGGTCAGCTTGCGGTTGGATTCCTGCAGTTCCTGCGTCCGTTTGGCCACCAGCGCTTCCAGCCGCCTGGCGCGCCGTGTCAGTGCCTGCACACGTAAGCGGTACAGCATCACCACGCTCGCCGACAGTAGCAAAACTGTACCGGTACGGAACCACCATGTGCTCCAGAACGGCGGCGTCACCGTGATGGGCAGGACCAGCTCTTCGCTCTGCATGCCTTTGTTGGTGTAGGCGCGCAGGTGGAAGCGGTAGCTGCCGGGATCGAGGTTGGTATAGGTGGCCACGGGCTGGGTGGCGTCGGCGCGCATCCATTGGCCATCAAAACCTTCCATCCAGTAGGCATAGGTGTTGCGCTTGGGCGCCGCGTAATGCAGGTTGGCGAATTCCAGCGTCAGCACGGCGGCGCTCCACGGAATGGTCAGCGCGCGCGGCGCCATTACCGCGCCTTCCAGTATCACGTCCTTGGGGCGCATGCCGTTGCTCAGCGATTTGTCGTAAATGCGGATATCGCTGATGGCGGCTTGCGGTACGGTCGGTGTGCGTAGCGGCAGTTCGGGATAGACCGCGGTAATGCCGGTGGTGCCGCCGAAATACAGCTTGCCATCGCTGGCACGCGCTGACGAGCCCTGGTACAGGCCATCGGTCAGACCGTCGTCGGCGGAGTAATGGGTGAAGTGGCCGGTGCTGGGGTCCAGCCGCGAGAGCCCGCGTACGGTGCTGACCCATAAGATTCCGGCGGTATCGCTTTCTATCGATTCGATCAGAATGGGGCCGGGATCGCCAGGCCCGGTGTACTGGCGGAATTCCGGTACACCGTCGCTGCCGGGCACCATGCGGTTCAAGCCGTGCGTGGTGCCGATCCAGATGGTGCCGTACATGTCTTCGTACAGGCAGGTGATCTTGTCGCTGCTGATGCTGCGCGGTTGGCCGGGGTCGTGGCGGAAGTGCCGGAAGTGGCCGTCGCTGCCGTTCATCATATCGAGCCCGGTGCCGCGGAAGAAATCGCCCACCCAGACGCGGCCCTGCGAGTCCTCCAGCACGGCACTGGCTTCGCTGACACTGCGGCTGTGGGGATCCTTGTCGTCATGGACGTAGCGGCGCATGCCGCCAGTGTCCGTTTCGTAGCGTATCAGGCTGGCACCGGTGCCCAGCCAGAGCACCTTGCCGCGGCCGGGCGCCATGGTGTTGACGAAGTTGTCGGCCGGCGTTTCGAAGCGGATTGAAGTAAACCGTTCGCTGCCCGGGGCGAGCCGGTTCAGGCCTTTGGAGGTGCCGACCCACAGCGGGCCATCGGGCTGGTGGTAAAGGCTGTAGACCGAATTGTGGTTGAGCGAACCCGCTTGGCCGGGGTTCGCTGTGTAGCGCCGCACGATGCGTTTTTGCGCCGGATCGAACAGTACCAGGCCATCATCGACGCCTAGCCAGATCTGGCCATCCCGGCCCGCCGCCAGGCTGCGTACGAAATTACTGGACGGGAAGCTGTCCGGCGCCACGTCGCGCGGGATGATGCGCTCCAGCCCATAGTTACCGAGATTGGCACGCGAGACACCGTCGGTGAAGCTGCCCACCCAGAGCGTGCCGTGACGGTCTTCCATCACGGTGTTGACCGCGTTGCTGGGCAGGCTGCGGTTGTCTTCGGCGTGATGGTTGTAGGTCTGGGTTTGCTGCAGATCGCGGGTCCAGCGTATCAGGCCCTCAGTGCGGGTGCTGACCCACACGTTGCCATGGCTGTCGATATTGATGTTGTTGATGCGCCCATGGGGACCGGTGAGCTGCCGGCGGTCGCTCCATGGCGCGCCGTGCTGCCACAGCACGAGGCCCAAGTCCGTGCCCATCCACAGCCGGCCATCCTGATCGAAGCGCATGGCGCGGACATCGTTCAACTTGGGATCGGGATTTTGTTCGCTGTCCAGCCGCAGGTGTGCGAATCCTTTTGCACCGGGCGCCAGGTAGCTCATGCCGCCCGGCCAGGTGGCGGCCCATAAACCGCCGGCCGGGTCCAGGGCGATGGCGTTGACGTCGTTGTAAGCCAGGGCGTCTTTCTGTGCCGGGTCGGCCTGATAGAGCTTGAAGCTGCCAGTGCCAATATCAAAGTGCTGCAGCCCGCCCCAGGTGGCGACCCACAGGCCTTTGGCGCCGTCGCCGATGATGCGGCGGATGATGCGCGTGTTGCGCTGCTTCGAATCGGGATGAAAACGCGTGAAGCTGTTGGACTCCGGGTCGAAGCGCGCCAGGCCTTCGTCGGTGCCGACCCAGATGCGGCCCTGGTTATCGCTGTGCAGTGCGCTGACACGGCCTCCCGGCAGGCTGGCAGGGTTGGCCGGATCGTTGGTGTAGCGCGTGGCGCGCCGCCCGTCGTAGCGGAACAAGCCGCCTTCTATGGTGCCGATCCAGATATAGCCCTGGCGGTCCTGAAGCAGCGAGATAATGGACTGGCTGTCCGACCCAAGCGACTCGATCGCTTCAAAGGTCAGCGGCAGTCTGGCCGGTTCGGCTGCGCCGCATGGCGCGAGCAGGGAAGCCAGCAAAATACAGCATAGTGAATATGGCTTCAGTCGCATCGATGTAGAGACATTTGGTGAGAATTATGCGCTGGGTTGAATATCAGCGCGCCGCCGGCAAACGTCAATACATATTTTTGCGGTTGTGGTTTAGCTGCAAACGCCGCTGTCAAATCGCTTTGGCGGCAAAGCGGAGGTAGCTGCCGGCGATGCCGTCCATTTCGGTGCGATAGCTTGCACTCATGCTGGCCAGCGCGCTGTTGCCACTGGCTTCCAGGGCCGACTGGCTGGCTTTTTAGCGCCCCGAGGCGGCGCGTTGGGCGGCTGGGAGATTGCGTGCGATGACGCGCAGCATTTCCTCGACATCGATCGGCTTGGCGATGAAGTCGTTCATGCCGCAGCTGATGCAGTGCTCGCGCTCCGACGCCATGACGCCGGCGGTCATGGCCAGCACCGGAAGATGCAGGCCCAGATCCTGGCGTATCCGGGTGGTGGCCTCGAAGCCGTCCATCTCCGGCATCTGTACGTCCATCAGCACCAGGTCATAGCGGTGCGCGTCGGTGCGCAGGCGTTCGACAGCGTCGCGGCCATTGTCGACTGCCTCGATCACCGCGCCGGCATGCGCCAGCATGCTGGTGGCGACCAGCTGGTTGACCGGATTATCTTCCACCAGCAGGATACGCACCCCATCCAGACGCTGGCCGCTGATTTCAGCTTCCGCAACGGGCGCGGCGCCGGCGGGATCGCGCGCGCTGGCCTGCGCTTGTTGCAGCGTTTCCGCCAGCCGTCCGGCCGTGACAGGTTTGAGCAGCACTGCATCGGCGGCCTGCGCGCCGTCGGTGTGCAGCAGTTTGCCCTGGCCGAAAGCGCTGATCATTAAAATCACCGGCAGCTTGGCGATGGCGCTGTCGGCCCGGATGGCTTGCATGGTCGCCAGGCCGTTCATGCCGGGCATGTTCCAGTCGACCAGCACCGCGTCGTAGCGGACCTGGGAGCTGTGCAGCATGGCCAGCGCCTGTTCGCCCGTGCCGGCGCTGTCGCAGGTCCAGCCACGCGCGTGGATGGTGCGGCACAGGTAGTCGGCGCTGATGCTGTCATCGTCCACCACCAGCAGGTGTTGAACGGTTCCAATCCGTTCATGCGGCGCTTCCGCGCCGAGCTGCAAGGGCACGACCAGCATGAATTCGCTGCCTTCACCGCAGGTGCTGCGCACGTCGATGGCGCCCCCCATCAGCGCCGCGATACGGCGCGAGATGGCGAGCCCCAGGCCAGTGCCGCCAAAGCGCCGCGTCATCGAGGCATCGGCCTGGGAGAAGGGCGCGAACAGCTGCGCCAGGCGATCGGCCGGAATGCCGATGCCGCTATCGCGCACGGTGAAACGCAGCGTGGACGGCGCTTCGGCCAGTTCAACCAGTACTGCTACCGCACCCTTTTCAGTGAACTTGATGGCGTTGCCCACCAGGTTAATCAGCACCTGCTGCAAGCGGTGGCCGTCGCCGATCAAGGCTTGCGGCACGCCGGGTTCGACGCCGATGGCCAGCTCCAGATCCTTTTCTCCGGCGTTGACCGTCATGATGGTGGCAATGGCTTCCAGCATGGCCGACAGCTGGAACGGCGCCGGCGCCAGTTCCATGCGTCCCGCTTCGATCTTGGAGAAGTCCAGCACGTCGTTGAGGATGCTGAGCAGCGAATTGCCGGAAGACCGTATCATCTCGACGTATTTAAGCTGCTCCGGTTGCAGCGCGGTGTTGCTCAATAAATGCGTCATGCCCAGCACTGCATTCAGCGGCGTGCGGATTTCGTGACTCATGTTGGCGACAAATTCGCTCTTGGCGCGGCTGGCCGCTTCTGCCTGATCGCGCGCGGCGATCAGCGAGCTTTCCGATTGGCGTAAGGCCCCCGTCATCTGCTGCGCCAATGCCGTGGCGTAGGCCTGCCGCGCCGTCAGCGCGCGCACCACGCCAAAGAACAGCAGGCTGATAATCACACCAGCCAGCAGGACGATATGGGACTTCTGCCGGTCGATCGAATCCTCAAACGCGGGTTGCGATGCAAAGCGCAGCGTCCACTGGTGGTGGAGCAGCTCCAGCGGCGCGGTGCGCAGGTAGGGATTGGGATACTGCTGCGGATCGGCGGATTCCGGCTCGCTGGCAAACAGCAGCGCCGCTGGCGTGGTCCGTGTGCCGTCAAAAATCTCCAGCCTGACGGTGCGGTCCGCGGGGCCAAGCAGGTCATGCATCAATTCATCGGCGCGGATCGGGCTGTAGGCGAATCCCTGCAGCGCCGCCATCCGTTGTTCCGCGCTCGCGTCATCGGACAGAAGGGTGTTCTTGCGGTAGATGGGGAAGTACATGAGGAAGCCGGGCTGGCTGGCTTGCTGGCCGTTCTGCACCAGGGCCACCTTGGCCGTCAGCGCCGGCGTGCCGCTGCGCGCAGCCTGCAGCAGCGCCGCGCGGCGCGCCGGCTCGGACATCATGTCGTAGCCGAAGGCGCGCAGGTTGCGGCCTGCGAATGGCTCCAGGTACATCACGACCACGGAGGCGCCGGGGTCTTCGTCCTGGCCATTGGTCCAGATGCGGAAGTCCTCATAGCCCTGCTGACGCATGTCCCTGACGGTTGCGGCACGCTGGTCGGCTCGCAGATACAGTCCATAGCCCAGGCCCATCACACCAGGGAAGTTGTCGTGCAGGTCCATGCCGGAGACGAAGTCGCGCCACTGGTCGCGCGTCGGTTCCTGCTGGGCCTTGAACAGCGCCTGCGCGCCGCGCAGCCCGGATTCGTAGAGCGTCACGCGGCGGCTGATGCGCTTGGCGATGTCGGCGCATTCGGCGTCGAACTGTTCCTGCGCACGGCGCTCCGTGCTGGCGGCCAGCAAGTGCCATACCGCGACCGTCAGGCCGACGCCGACCAGCAGCGTGGCCCATTGTGCGATGCTGTAGCTGGCTGCGTCATTGCCGATGCGTTGGCGCTCGCTGGCGTCGGCCGACAGCACCATGGCGATCAGGCTGCACAGCATGATGAAAGTCGCCAGTGCGATCAGCGCGTCATTCAGCGTGCCGACCGCAAACGGGCCGCGGCCATGGATGGTGCCCATGACGGCGCTGCCCGCCGCCACCATGCACACCACACTGGCGCCACGCAAGCCATGCCGGTGTGAGGACCAGGCAATCGCCAGCACGAACAAATATGGCATCCAGCCCAGGCCATCGTCATATGAGTAGCGCCGGCCGAACACGCCGGCAGCCAGCAGCAGTAATACAAGCCCGGAAAAGCCGATCTCGATGGCGCCGCGCCAGCTCCAGCGCGGCAGGCGCCGTATGCACCAGACCACAATCGCGGGTCCCACCAGCAGCACGCCGGCGGTATCGCCGACCCACCACGTGAGCGCGATGGTGCCGTAGGCCGCCATTGGCGCCAGGCCGCTGAGTACCAGCGTGGTGCTGCCGATACCGGCGGCGACCGCGCACATGGCCATGGCGACGACTGCGAATTTGTAGACATTCTGTTGCTGGCCCATGGGGGCCTTGATATCGAAGAAGCGCTTCACCAGCCATACGCCGGACAGGGCTTCCAGCGTATTGCCGCTGGCGATCAGCAGCGAGGCGGCCGCGGTGGCGCCGTTAAACGCGACGCCATTGGTGTAGAAGGTGGCCAGGTTGGCGATGAGTGCACCGGCAAACACGCCAGGCCAGGCGCGGTAGCCGATCAGCAGCATCGCAGCAAAGGCTATGCCGGACGGCGGCCAGACCGGCGTCACATTCGTATGCGCAAACGCCAGCATCAGGCTGGCGTGGGCGATAACGGCGTAGCTCATTGTAAGCAGCATCAACGCGCGCATGACAGGTTCCACGAGTGTCAACGATGAACCACTATAGCGTAAATATTGTCATAATGGTTTGGCATTCGTTGCGGCTAAAGGTAATATTTTGCTATCCAGTCTATCGTGAGCCAGCTTTGACCATGCCCTCCAAAGAACTGTTGATAGTCGCTGCATCGCTGGCCTTTGCGGCCTTGGCGGGCCTGCTGTCCCTGGTCAGCAACGCAAGGCAGAAGGCGGAGCGCGATGCGGCCCTGCACCGTACCAGCGAGAGCGAGCGCCGCGCGCGCGTGCTGGCCGATACGCTGCCCTTGTTGATCGCCTATATGGACCGCGATCTGCGCTACCGTTTCGCCAACGCGCATTACCGCACCCAATGGGGACTGGACCCGCAGGCGATGATCGGCAAGACCGTGATCGAAGTCTTTGGTCCGGCGGCGGAATCCTGGCTGGGTGATTTGAATGCAGCGCTGGCCGGACGTCGCTTGCATTTTGAGCGCGAGTTCCGGGGCGCGGAAGGCGTCAGCCATTTTCTGGTGGACCTGGTGCCGGATGTGGGGCCGGATGGCGTGGTCAATGGATTCTATCTGACCGCCATGAACATCACCGACCGCAAAAACAGCGAACAGCGCGCCGAAGCGGCCAGCCGCGCCAAGAGCGAGTTTGTGGCAAATATGAGTCACGAGATCCGTACGCCGATGAACGCGGTACTGGGCGTGGCATACCTGCTGGAGAATACGCCGCTGAGCCGCGCGCAGCAGGAATACGTCGGCATGATACGGTCCTCCGGCCAGGTGCTGCTGGGTATCCTGAACGATGTGCTGGATTTCTCCAAGATCGAAGCGGGACGCATGGAACTCGCGCCCACCGCATTCCGTCCGCGCGAGGTGCTGGACGCCGTCTCCAGCGTGATGACGCTGCACGCCAATACGCGCGGCATCAGCCTTGCCATCAATGCGGACGCCGATGTGCCGCCGGTGCTGATCGGCGACGCCATGCGCTTGCAGCAGATTCTGATTAACCTGGTCGGCAACGCCATCAAATTTACCGAACGCGGTGGGGTCACGGTGCGTGTGGTGGTCGCGGCGGCCGGGCAGGGTGGCATGGTGCGGCTGCGCTTTGCCGTGCGCGATACCGGCATCGGCATGGATATGGAGCAGCAAAGCCGCCTGTTTTCCGCGTTCAGCCAGGCCGACGCCTCGACCACGCGCCGCTTTGGCGGCACCGGGCTAGGGCTGGCGATCTGCCGGCGCCTGTCGGAGCTGATGGGCGGTGACATCTTGGTGCACAGCATGCCGGGGGCGGGCAGCGAGTTTATGGTCACCCTGCCGTTTGCGCTGGGCGAGGTGGATGCCAATACCGGTCGCGAGCCGCCCCTACCGCAGGCCGCGCCTGCGGGCAGCTGGGTGCTGCCGGAAGCGCCAGCTCCGGTGGAGCTGGCGCCATCACCCGGCGAGAAAACGCCGACCTTGCAGGGTCTCCGGCTGCTGCTGGTGGAGGACCACCCGCTGAACCAGGTGGTGGCGCGCGGCATGCTGGAACACGCCGGCGCCAGCGTCGCCCTGGTGGAGAACGGCCAGCTGGCGGTCGACTATCTGCGTGAGCACGCGGCCGACATCGATATGGTGCTGATGGATGTGCAAATGCCAGTGATGGATGGTTTTGAGGCGACCGGGCATATTCGCCATGAGCTTGGCCTGAAACTGCCCGTACTGGCGATGACGGCAGGGGTGATGCAGTCCGAGCAGGACCAGTGCCTGGCCGCAGGCATGGATGACTTTATCGCCAAGCCGGTCGATATCGAGCAAATGCTGGCCACCATTTCGCGCCATCGTGGCGCACTTCGCGCCGGGTAGGCGCAATTCGTCGCATGCTGGCACGGCGGCGCCGGGCATTGAATAAAGTGGCATCACACTTCATTCACTCAGGAGCCCAGCATGTCCAAGTTGATACTCGCCGTACTGTTTGCCGCCGCCTTGCCAGCCTATGCCGCCGACCTCACCATCCGCGTCGCCGATGTCGCCAGCAACGACGGCCAGGTCATGGTGGCCGTCTTCGATTCGGCCGACGCCTTCCCGACGAAACCCATGCGTGCCGTGGTGGCGCCCGCCCACAATGGCGAGGTGCAGCTCACGGTAGCCGATCTGCCGGCCGGTGACTATGCGTTTGCGGTTTTCCACGACGCTAACGGTAACGGCAAACTGGATCGCAATGGGGTCGGCATGCCGACCGAGGACTACGCCTTCAGCAACAATGCGCTGGGCAAGCACGGCGCACCTGGCTTCGACGCGGCGCGCATTCAAGTACCTGCAAACGGCGCCACCGCGACCGTCAACCTGCGCTGATCGGAGACCATGATGACGAACCGCCGCCAATTCCTCAGCTTTGCCGCGCTCGGCCTGGCATCCAGCTCCGCGCTGGCCGACACGCTGACCTACCGTAACTTCCACGCCGCGCTGGAGCAGAATGCCCAGTTGTCGGTGTACGCCGACCATAGCGGCGACCTGTCAGGCGACGCCACGGTGCTGGGCAATCTGCCGAAAGACCTGAATGGCGTCTTCTTCCGCAACGGGCCGGGGCGCTTTGAACTGGGTGGTGAACGCTATCACCACTGGTTCGATGGCGACGGCTTTGCCCAGCGCTGGCAGATCGGCGACGGTAAAGTAAGCCATATCGGCCGCTTCGTCGCCACCCGCAAATTTGAAGAGGAAAGCAAGGCTGGCCAGTTCCTGTACCGCACTTTCGGCACCTGGTACGGCCGCAAGGGCTTCAAGAACAACGATACGCTGAATGCGGCGAACACCAATCTGCTGCCGCTGAACGGCAGTGTGTATGCGCTGTGGGAAGGCGGTTCGGCGACGGAACTGGACCCGCAAACGCTGGCCACGCGCGGCATCAAGACCTGGCGCAGCGATCTGAAAGCCATGCCATTCTCCGCGCATCCAAAGATGGACCCGGACGGCGGCCTGTGGAACTTCGGCACGGCGCCGGGCGCGGACCAGCTGGTGATCTACCGCTTGAGCGCCACCGGCGAAGTGACACGCACTGCCATGCTGCCGATCCCGCAGCTGAACATGGTGCACGATTTCGTGGTCAGCGGCCGTCATCTGATTTTCCTGGTGGCGCCTTACGACATGCATGCCGAACCCGAACGCAGCCTGGCTGACAGCTTTGTATGGGTAGGCGATCAGCGCCCGATGCGCGCCATCGTGGTGTCCAAGGATACGCTGGCGGTGCGCCAGATCTTCGAACTGCCGGCGCGTTCGGTCTTCCATCTCGGGAATGCCTACGAAGACGGCGCCTGCACCCGCCTGGACGTGGTGCTGCATGAAGGCGATGGCATGCGCAAGTTCGCGCTGCCGATGAGCGGCCAGATGAACATGGTGTCGGATAACCCGAGCAGTGTCGTGCAGATTACGCTGGATTACGCCAGCGGGCAGGCCCGCGAGGCGCGGCTGTTTGGCATCAGCGAATTTCCGCGCGTTGCGCCGCAAGTGATTTCGTCGCGCCACCGCAAGCTGCTGGTGCTGGGCGCCACCGGCCGTGAACTGATCCTGAACAGCGTTAACCTCATCGACACCGACAGCGGCAAGGTGGACGGCTATGATTTCGGACCGGGATGGCGCGCGGAAGAACACGTTCTGGTGCCACGCCGTGGCGCGCGGTCGGAAACCGACGGCTATGTGGTGGGCGTGGCGCAGGACACGCGCCGGGGTCAAAGTGTCTTGACAGTGTTTGATGCACACAACATCAAGGCGGGTCCGATGGCATTGGCACGACTGCCATATCGCGCGCCGGTTTGCTTTCATGGTAACTTTCTGGCGGCATGAATAACCTGACCCTATGATGACAACACCGAACTCCGTACCGCCACTGGCGCATCCGCTGGAATTGATACCGTTTTTCCGCCGCTGGCCTGCATCGCAACCGCGCAACCTGCTGTACACCATTATCTGGAGCAGCGGCTTGGGCGTGATGCTGGCGGCACTGGAGGTGGTGCTGGTGCGTGACGGCGTCTCGTACTGGACGCGCCTGGGGCCGATGCTGCTGATGTCGAACCTGATCGGTCTCATGATCCACACGGGTTCTGTGCTCAGCAACCGCCTGCTCAACGGCTGGCCGCGCCGCGCGCGTGGCCTGCCGCGCGTCCTGTTCAGCATGACGTTGATGGGCGTGAGCGTCTTGGTTGGCATTGGCTTCGGCAACCTGCTCTGGAGTGGCGCCGATCCCTTGCTGCTGCTGTCCAACCGGGGCGTGCAGGCGGAGTCGCTGGTGATCGCGGCGGGCGTGGCGCTGCTGCTGTACATGGTGCGTAGTGCCGCCGACCGCCGGGCGGCGCGTGCGGTGGAGGAGGCGCGCCAGAAGGAAGCGCTGGCTTCCAGTGCGCGCATGCTGGCCGAAGCACGGCTGCGCGCCTTGCAGGCACAGATCGAACCGCACTTCCTGTACAACACCCTGGCCAATGTGGTCAGCCTGATTGGTCCCCAGCCGGCGCAAGCGCAGCACATGCTGGAGCGCTTCATTGATTATCTGCGCGCGACCCTGAGCGCCAGCCGCAGCGAGGAAGCGTCGCTGGCCTCCGAGTGCAAGCTGATTGCCGCTTATCTGGATGTGCTGAAGGTGCGGATGGGCGAGCGCCTGCGTTACCGTATTGAGGTGCCGGATGAATTGCGCCAGTTCCGCATCGCGCCCATGCTGCTGCAGCCGGTGGTGGAAAACGCCATCGCCCACGGTCTGGAGCCCAAAGTGGAAGGCGGTGAGGTGGTGCTGAGCGCGCGCGTGGAAGGCGACCATGTCAGCCTGCGCATCAGCGATACCGGTGTTGGCCTGAATGAAACCGCACCACGCAAGCCGGGCGGCGGCGTCGGCCTGAGTAACCTGCGGGAGCGCCTGCGCAGTTTGTATGGCGCTGCCGCTAAGGTAGAATTATTAGAAAACCAACCCTGCGGCATGACGGTGCGCCTCATGCTGCCTTTGAATGAGAGTCCAACATCGATACCATCCGTGCCCTGATCGCAGACGACGAATCCCATCTGCGTGAATATCTGGAAGGCCAGCTGAAAACCGTCTGGCCCGAACTGCGCGTGGTTGCCCGAGCCGCCAATGGCATCGAGGCGCTGAGCATGATTGACGAAGAGGCGCCGGAGGTGGTGTTCCTTGATATCCGCATGCCTGGCATGACCGGCCTGGATGTCGCAGCGAGGCTGGTGGACAGCCCGAAGCCGCCGCATATCGTGTTTGTCACGGCGTTTGACCAGTACGCGGTGGAAGCGTTTGAGCATTCGGCGGTGGACTACCTGCTCAAACCTGCCAGCCTGGATCGCCTGGAAAAAGCCGTCGCCAAACTGAAGGCGCGCCTCAAGGCGCCGGAGCCTGCGTTGCCAACGGCGGCCCTGCAGGCTTTGCTGGCGCAGCTGGCTGGCGGCGGGGCGGCGGTTCAGGCGTCCGCGCCAGCGCCCGCCGCTGCAAGCGCGCCGCTGCAATGGATACGCGCGTCGCACGGCGAGGAAACGCGCCTGATTCCCATTGAAGAGGTGATCTACTTCCAGAGTAACGACAAGTACACCAGCGTGTTTGTCGCTGATGGCGAGAGCCTGATCCGCACGCCCATCAGCAAGCTGCGCGAGCAGCTCGACGAGCAGCAGTTCTGGCAGATACACCGGAGTGTGATTGTCGCCGCGCGCCATGTCGCGGGCACGAAGCAGGATTTTCGCGGACGCCTGATGGTGCAGCTGAAAGGCCGCCCGGAGCAGCTCGTCGTTAGCCGTAACTACGTCGATCTGTTCCGGGGGATGTAGCAGGTCTTACTTGACGACGACTGGCTTCACTTTGGATGCGGCCAGTTTGGCGTTGACACGCGCGGCTTCCACATCGTCCGCGGTGGCCAGCGCCACGCCCATGCGGCGGCGGGCAAACGACTCTGGCTTGCCGAACAGGCGGATATCGCTGTTCGGTACGCGCAGCGCGTCAGCCACGCCTTCAAAGGCGATGCCCTGGGCTTCGTGCTGGCCATAAATCACGGCCGAAGCGCCCGGCGCTTTCATGGCGACGTTGACTGGCAGGCCCAGAATAGCTTTGGCGTGCAGTTCAAATTCGCTCTGTACCTGCGTCGCCATGGTGACCATGCCGGTGTCGTGCGGACGTGGGCTCACTTCCGAGAACCAGACCATGTCGTCCTTGACGAACAGCTCGACGCCGAACAGGCCCAGGCCACCCAGGTCGCCAGTCACCTTGGCGGCGATATCGCGGGCGCGCTCCAGCGCCACCGGGTCCATGCGGCATGGCTGCCAGGACTCGACGTAGTCGCCCTGTACCTGCAAGTGGCCGATAGGATCGCAGAACTGCGTCATCACCTTGCCGTCCGCGCCCAGCGAGCGTACGGTCAACAGCGTGATCTCGTAGTCGAAATCGATAAAGCCTTCCACAATCACACGGCCCGAATCCACCCGGCTGCCGGCGGCGGCGTAATTCCAGGCTGCCTTGACGTCAGCGGCGGAGTCCACCTTGGACTGGCCTTTGCCCGACGACGACATCACCGGTTTGACCACGCACGGGAAACCCACGGCAGCAGCGCCGGCTTCCAGTTCTTCCAGGCTGCTGGCGAAACGGTAGGGCGACGTGGCCAGACCCAGGGTTTCGGCGGCCAGGCGGCGGATGCCTTCGCGGTTCATGGTGAGCTGCGCGGCGCGTGCGGTGGGGATGCAGGTGATCTTGCCGGCCTGCTCCAGCTCCGCCAGTTTGTCGGTGGCGATGGCTTCGATCTCCGGCACCACCAGATCCGGCTTTTCCTGCGCGATCAGCGCTTCCAGCGCGGCGCCGTCGGTCATGTTGATGACGTGGGCGCGGTGCGCAACCTGATGGCCGGGCGCATTCGGATAACGGTCTACAGCAATCACTTCCACGCCCAGGCGCTGCAGCGCGATGATGACTTCCTTGCCAAGTTCGCCAGAGCCAAGCAGCATGACTTTTGTGGCGGTAGGGGACAGGGGCGTACCGAGAGTGCGTGGAGTGTTCATAAGTGCGATGTCAAGTTAGAAGGAATAAACCAGTGTTACCGACGTTTGCGTGTCAGTGTTCTTTTTATCGGCTGGCACGTTGGTGTCATTGCGGATGTTGAACGCTGCTTTCATCTGCATCGTGCTGTTGATTTTGGTGCGCAGCGCGGTTTCGGCCATCGAGTGGACGTTGGAGGTCCCTCGTTCAACGCTGACGTTCTGGCTGAACTGCGCGCTGTCGCTGAGTTTCCATTTGAGGTTGGCGGCGCCGCGCACGGTCATGCCGCTTTCGGTTTCGCCTTCCGAACGGACACCGCGGAAGTAGCCAGGACCGATTTCCACGTCCAGGGTGTGATTTTCGGACTGGTAGGTCTGGGTGCCATAACCGACACCGACGGTCGAGTAGCGGGTGTAGGCGCCGAAGCGGTCGTCCACGTGGGTGGCCAGCGCGAACAGTTTGCCATGGTCGTCATGCAGCAGCTTGTAGCCTGCCTTGGCGGACGCCGAATAGCGCTGCGCGGAACGCTCGCGCACTTTCTGGCCTGCGTCGTTGGTGACCTGCTCGTCTTTGAAGTAACCGGCCAGGATGTATTCGTTGCTCCAGTCAGGGAGCTCCTGTTTGGCGTCGATCTTGCCGGTGACCGAGGTGCCGACCGTGTTACCGGAGGTGGAGATCGCACCCAGTTCAGCGGAAGTATTCCAGCCGTGGGCATTAACAGGATCGAGCGAATCGGCTGCGGCGTAGCCGGAAGCCAGCGCAAACGCAGAGAGGATCAGGAGAGATTTCATAGGCATGAGAACGCGATGCCGCGCAACGACAACGCGCTTGTGATACGGAAGAAGGCGTTATTGTACCCGACGTAGAGCGAAAATGCCGCACGCAGCGTGTGCGCCCGTACAGACGCGGGGCGCGGCCGGCCCGATCATGGTGTCACTTGTTAAAGGGGCATCGATCATGAAATTCATTCTATGTGCGGCGCTGGTCGCGATGAGCGGCATGGCGGGTGCCGCAATCAATAAGTGCGTGGACGAGCAGGGCCAGGTGACATTCACCGATATCGCTTGTGCGGAAGGCAGCAAGCTGGCCGAGGCTGAACCGGAGCCGGCGACGTCCTCGGCGCCGCCCGTGTTGCCACCCGTGGTCGCGCCTGCGCCGCGTAGCCGCTGGGCAGACCTGCCACGTCCTCTGGCGCGCAAGATGGTCAGTGTCGATGCGGAGACCCTGCAGGCAGCGCATCAAAACCTGCAGCTGCAGGATGAAGTGCACAAGTCGCGCCGTTTGCTCAGCGCCCGTTGACGTAATCGTCCAGGCCTGCCGCCAGCGCGCTGTAGACCGCCGAGCAGGCCGGATTGGCGCGCAGGTTTTCATGCATGGCCAGCCAGGTGTCGAGCGGAATGGTCAGCAGGTCGGGCATTACGCGTACCAAATGCGGATCGCGTGCGGCCAGCCGTACCTGGCAGATGCCGATGCCCAGTCCCGCACGGATCGAGGCCAGGTGGACCAGGTCATTGTCGCTGCGGACGGCGTAGGCGCTGCTCGACAAGTCGCCTAGCAGTGGCTGCAGCTTGCGGGTGAAGGCGTTTTCGCGGTCTATGCCGATCAGCGTATGCTGCGCCAGTTCCTGCCATGTGCGCGGCGTTCCGTGACGCTCCAGATAATCGCGCCGCGCGTGAAATCCCAGATCGATATTGCCGATGCGGCGCGCCACCAGGACATCCTGTTCGGGGCGCTGCATGCGTACCGCGATGTCCGCATCGCGGCGCAGCAGGTTTTCCATACGGTTCGATACCGCCAGCTCAATGGTGATGCCGGGATGCCTGGCGCGTAGCTGCGCCAGTATCGGCGGCAGCACTTCCACGCTGACCACCTCACTCGCGGTGACGCGCACCGAACCTTTGACCTGCGCGTCTTCGCCGCGCCCCAGGCCGGAAGCCGCGCGCAATAATGCCGAGGATGCGGAGGCCAGCGTTTCTGCAAACGGTTGTAGTGCATAGGCGGCATCGGTGGCGATGAAACCGGACTGCGAGCGCGTGAACAGGGACAGGCCCAGTGCCTGCTCCAGGGTGTCGATATGGCGGCCGACGGTCGGTTGCGTCAGACCGAGCGCGCGGGCGGCGCCGGACAGCGAACCTTCCTGTAGCACGGACAGGAAGGAACGGTACAAATCCCAGTTTGGTTGGCTCGAGGTCATACAAAATTGTATAGCGGCTATGCGGTTTTGGGTAATTTTCTTTTAGGTCGCGCCCGGGCACACTGTCTCCATCGACATTCACTCAAGGAGAACGACATGGAAGCACTGGTACTGGGCGCAACGGGCGGTGTAGGTGGCGAGGTGGCACGTTTGCTGGCCGCACGCGGCTGGATCGTGAAAGCGCTGCACCGCGCGCCGCAGCAGGTGGCAAAGCCCGGCGACGGCATGCAATGGCTGGCTGGTGACGCCATGAACCGGGACGATGTGGTCAAGGCCGCGCAAGGCGTGCAGCTGATCGTCCACGCGGTCAATCCGCCGGGCTACCGCAACTGGGGCGCGCTGGTGCTGCCGATGATCGACAATACCATCGCTGCGGCACGCGCCAGTGGGGCACGTATTCTGTTGCCGGGCACTGTCTACAACTATGGTCCCGATGCGCTGCCGAATATCCGCGAGGACTCGCCGCAGCATCCTGTCACCCGCAAGGGCGCGATCCGGGTTGAGCTGGAGCGCCGTTTGAAGGATGCCGGCGTGCCGGTGCTGATCGTGCGTGCCGGCGATTTCTTCGGGCCGAAAACCGGTAATAGCTGGTTCGCCCAGGGGCTGGTCAAACCGGGCAAGGAGGTGTCGGCGATCAGCAATCCAGCCGCACCGGGCGTCGGCCATCAGTGGGCGTATCTGCCGGATGTGGCGGAGACCATGGTGCGCCTGGTGGAACGCGGCGACCAGTTGCCGATGTTCGCCAGCTACCAGATGAACGGCCACTGGGATGCCGACGGCACCCAGATGACGGCGGCGATCGCCCGCGCAGCCGGCAAGCCCGAGTTAAAAGCCAGCGCGTTCCCATGGTGGCTGCTGGCGCTGGCGTCGCCGTTCGTACCGGTGTTCCGCGAACTGCGCGAGATGCGCTATCTGTGGCGCCAGCCGGTACGCATGTCGAACGCGCGTCTGCTGGCGGTATTGGGCAGCGAACCGCATACGCCGCTGGACGTGGCGGTTCGCCGCACCTTGCAGGGGCTGGGCTGCGTGACGGCGGCTTAACTGCGCGGCCAGTAGGCCAACAGCATTGCTGTCAGCAGGGCGCCGATGGTGAGCATGCCGAGCCAGGCGACGAAGCCGGCGCCTGCGCCCCACAGCAACACGCACGGTGGCATGGCAAGTGCGAGCAGCACCGCGCCGCCGGTGCGCAGCAAGGCGCGCTTGCCAGGTGGCGTGTCCCCGCCGTAGACCTGGCGGTGGTGGCGGTCGATCGCCAGCGAGAGTGCAGTCATGCCGAGCAGGCAAAGGCCCAGCGCGATCAGGATATGTGTCGCGTAAGTCATGGCACGGCCTTTCTGACAGCGGCGCTGGCAACGGTCCTGCGCTGGCCTGTACGTATTGCGGCAAAGGCCAGCACTGCGCCCATGCCGATGGCCGTCAATTCAACGGCCGCGCGTTCGAGGTCACGTTGCGCCAGATATGTCAGCAGGTGCTGGCCGGTAGTGGCCAGATTCAGCAAGGGCAGCGCAGCACACAGCGCCGCGCCAGCCCACAGCTGTTCGCGCCAGGCCTGGGTCACCGGGCGCAGGGCCGCATGCAGCAGGGCTGCGGCCCAGGCGCCGAAGAATGCCGCCACTTCCCATTCGTGCCGCTCGTCCAGCGCCAGCGGGATCAGACGGTTGGACCACAGGAAGGCGATGCACGCCAGCGACAAGCCGGCAATGCTGGCCACGTTCAATACGTCGATGAGGCGGTAGACGCGTTGGGTGCTGGCGCCAAATTCGTTCAATGCCCGCTGCCGGCGTTTGACCATGAACAGAATGGCGCCGGTTGCCATCATTGCCGTCCCGGCCATGCCCGCCACAAAATAGATCCAGCGGATCACCGCCCCGGCAAAGTGCAAGCGATGCAGTTCGTCGAGCGTGACCATGGTGGCGCGGGCGCCGTTGGACGGGGCGCGGTGTGGCATCTCGGTTTCAAGCAAGGCGCCGCTGACGCCATCAAACTTCATCATGCCGCGCTTGCTGAGCAGGTTGCCTTGCTGGGTATCGGGCGAGGTGGTGCTGTAGACCTGCACCGTCATCGCCGCATCGCCAGGATGGTTGACGACGAGCGCATACACCGGCGAGTGGAAGGTGGCCTCGGCCAGCCGCACCAACGGCTCCAGTGGCGTCAGCACTCCCGGCTGGCCCGAGGACTTGATCTCGGGGCCGTATTCGCGCGTGTAGGCCTCGTCGCCGGTGCGCAGCTGCTGTGCCCACGATATCGCCGGCATATACGTATTCCAGCTGATTGCCAGTCCGCTGTAGACGATCATGAACAGGAAGGGCAGCGTCAGTACACCAGCCAGATTATGCGCGTCCAGCCATGAGCGCTGGCCTTTGGCGGGGCGGAACGTGAAGAAGTCCTGGAAAATGCGCTTGTGCGTGATGACGCCGGAAATCAGCGCCACCAGCATCGCCGCCGACGCTGCGCCAACGATCCACAGGCCCGTGGTACCGGCGTGCAGCGCGTGGTGGAACTCGACAAAGTGCATGCCGCCCAGTGTATCGCGGACGGCGCCGGCGTCTTCACGCAGCGCTGCGCCGGTGGCGGACGACAGGTGCGCGTCCTCGTACATGCCTTGCGCGTTGAGCCAGAAGACCTGGAACTGCTCCTTGCCCGCGCGCGGCCATAGTTCCCACATCTTGCTGTCGGCGGCGTGTTGCTGCAGGTAGCGCAAGCCATGACGGAGCTGACTGGCGTGGTCCAATGGCCCGGTGAAGGGCATCTGCGCTGACTCCTGCGCCTGTTCCGGCCGCATCCAGTCGGAGATGGGATCCACAAACACGCTCAGCGTCCCTGTCAGGAAAATGGCGAAGGCCAGCCAGCATACCCACAGGCCTGCCCAGGTATGCAGCCACGCCATGCGTTGTCGCAGTCCGCTCATGACGCACCTCCCACGATGGCGGTCAGCGCCGCACAGCACAGGCTTGCGCCCAGCAGTCCCGCCCAGGCGCGGCGGTTGCTGCGGGCGGCGAACGCCCAGATCACGGCCGGTGCATACAGCGCCAGGCCAAGCAGGGCGCCGCCCATCATGGCGTCGCTGCCGGGGCCATTGATGGTTGAAAGTAGCGCGCCAGCAGCTGACGCGAAGAGGTAACCGCCAAGTATGGCGGCGGCGATACGGTTCATATGAGTCCTCGGTGGCTTAGCGGAAGCGGTAGTTCAGCGACAGCATGACGTTGCGCGGATCGCCATAGAAGCCGCCCGCAGCGGATGAGTAGTACTTCTTGTCGAGCAGGTTGTTGAGGTTCACGGTTGCCGACAGCTCGCGCGTCAGGCGATAGCGCGCCATCAGCGCCAGCAGCGCGTAGCTGTGCTGCGTGAAGCGCTCGCCGTGCGGGCCGGCGCTTTCGGTGTAGACCTCGTCCTGCCAGTTGATGCCGCCGCCTACCGTCAGCTTGTTGACGTCATAGCTGGTCCACAGTTTGAAGTTGTTGAGCGGCTGACCCGTTTGCAGGCGGCTGCCCTGGCTGTCCTCGATACGTGAATGGGCGTAGCCGGCGGTGAGCTGCCAGCCTGGATGGATTTGTCCCGAGACTTCCAGCTCGTAGCCTTGCGCCGTTGCGCCTTTGACCGTGTGATAAGCGTAGGTGCCGCCGCCCGCAGGCAACAGCAGCATGTCCTGATCGATTTCCGCCAGATTGTCCTGCTTCATGCGGAACACCGAAACGCTGGTGCTCAGCAGGCCGTTGAGGAAGTCACCCTTGACGCCCACTTCCGTGTTGTTGCCTTCGAGCGGCGGCAACAGGCTGTTGTCGCGCTTGCGATAGCTTTGCGGCGAGAAGATGCTGGTGTAGCTGGCGTAGGCCGACCATGCGGGGTTCAGCGCGTAGACTGCGCCGATATAAGGCGTCAGCTTGCCATTCTTGCGGAAGCTGTCGGCGACGGTGGGCGCGCCGAATTCCACATATTCCGTATCGCGCTGCCAGTTGGTGACGCGCGCGCCCAGTATCAGCGACAGCTCGTCCGTCGGACGCAGGCGCATGGAGCCATAAGCGGCCAGCTGCTTCTCGCGTTCCAGCGAGCTGCCTGTGACCTTGCCGTTGTAGTCCGGCATGGGCGAGTTGCCGTTCCAGGTGTAGAAGTTCGGGATGCTGGCATCGTAGCCCGGCAGTATCCAGGCCGGATAACTCGGGCCTTTGAGCTCCATGCGCGACGCGCTCATGCCAAGCACCAGTTCATGCTTGCGGCCGAAAGCGGTGAACGGACCGCTGGCAAAGGCGTCAACCGTGAGCTGCTCCGGTTTGGAATCCCACTTGGTGACCCACTGCGACAGGCCGCCGCCGGTTTGCCTGTCCAGATTACCGCGCATGGCGTAACCCTGTACCGCATCGTACTGGTTGGCTGCGTAGTTGATGGCCAGCTTGGCGCTCCATTCGTTGTCGAAGAAGTGTTCGAGTGTGGCGAAGCCGAGGCTTTGCTTGCGTTTGAAGTAAGAGTAGCCGGCCGCGCTGTTGATGGAGCGCGGGAAATCGGTCAGGCTGCCGTCGCTGTAAAAGCCGGCGAAGCGGCGGCTGGCGCCTTCCAGCTTCTCGTTCTGGTAGATCAGGCCAGTGCTGAGCAGCGTGGATGGCGTGACATCCGCTTCGACCACGCCGTAGAACAGGTCCTTGTCCTGATGAAAACGGTCGATGAAGGAGTGGTCGTCCTGCTGGGCGACGACGATGCGGCTGCGGACATGCTTGTCTTCACTGAGCGGCGCCGAGATGTCGGCCTGCACGCGAAAGCGGTCCCACGACCCGGCCTGAAGCTCGAAGTCGGCATGGAGCTCGCGCGCAGGGCGCTTGCGCACCAGGTTGACGGCGGCGGCCGGGCTGCCGGTGCCGCCCATCAGGCCTGCGGCGCCGCGCACCACTTCAATCTTCTCGTAGATGTTGGCGTCGAAACCCGAAGGTTCGACCAGCCTGGTGGTGGGGATGCCGTCGAACAGATAGGTGTCGATGGCGAAGCCACGCGAGTACATCTGGTCCGTTTCGCGGGTAGTGGATGAATGATCGAGCGTGATGCCGGTGGTTTGTGCTACCACGTCCTGCAGGGTTTCCAGCCGCTGGTCCTCAATGCGTTGGCGCGTCATGACGCTCATCGCCTGGGGTGTTTCGCGTATCGACAGTTCCAGGCCGGTAGCACCGGTGCTGCGCAAGTTGCCCGGCGCGCCTTCGCTTACTCCACGTACCTCCACCTGAGCCAGCGTAGCCGGAGCGGCATTCGCGCTCGTTGCTGCGGTAGGGCTGGGGGCGGCGTGCTGTTTTTGCAGGGTCAGCGTGCCGTCGGTCCGGGTGACCAGTATCAGGCCGCTGCCCGCCAGCAGGCGTTCCAGCGCCACGCGCGGCGGGTAGTTGCCGGTGAGCGCAGGGCTGCTCAGGCCCGCCGTCAGCGCCGGGTCGAACGACAGCGGGATGCCTGCGCCAACCGCAACGCCGGACAACGTGCGGCCCAGCGGACCTGCGGGCAGTTGATAGGTTTGCGGCGCGGCGACGGGTGCTTCTGCAGCGATGACCGCCGGGCCAGCGGCCAGCGTCATGCTGAGCAGGGCGATGCGGACAGCGCGCGCCAGGCGGCGTTCGGACGAGGTGGAGCGGTGGATCGGCATTACAGCGACTTCCTTTTGGTTGGCAGTTAATTGGTTACTGCCTGTTTGCCAGCCGGGCCGCAAAAAAGTATCAGGACAATGCAAAAATATTTTTTAGCCACGTGGCGTGAGCGTGATCCAGTAGCCGCGCAAGCGCTGCACGGCGTCGACCGGATAGGTGGAGACCAGCATGTCCAGCGTGCGCTCGGTATCGGTGATGGGAAAGGCGCCGGACACGCGCAGCGAGGCCACCGCCGGATCCACCCGGAGCAGGCCTTTACGATAGCGCGACAGCTCCGCCACCAGATCCTCCAGCCGCATCTGATCGGCCAGCAGCATGCCGGTGGTCCAGGCGCTCAGGGCGGGATCGATAGCGCGTGCGGGAGCGATGTGGCGGGCGTTGAAGCGCGTCTGTGTGCCGGCGCCGATGACCTGCACGTTCTGCGCTGCGTGCGCTGGCGTGACGCGGACCGCGCCTTCGAGTACGGCGAGTTCGGTACTGCATGCGTGGCGGCGTACGTTAAAGATAGTGCCCAGTGGCTGCATGAGGCCTTCTGCGGTGCTGACCCGCAGCGGGCGGGCGTCAGGCGTCGATGCGCTGCGGACCAGGATTTCGCCATTGCGCAGGACGATCAGGCGCTCCTCTGCCGTGTAGCGGGCGTCGATGGCGCTGGCGGTGTTCAGTGTGACGCTGGTGCCATCCGCCAGCGTGACGAGGCGGCGTTCGCCGGTGGCGGTATGGATTTCGCCCGCCCATGGCTGCGATTCGGCATAGCGCCACGCGGCCCAGCCGGCCGGCACGGTCAGCATCAGGGCGACGATGCGCGTGACCGCCGCACGGCGCGAGCCTGGTGCACGGCTCAACACCGGCATCGCCAGTTCCGGCGGCAGCGCTCCCAGTTTACTCATCAGCTTTTCGGCGCGCTCCCAGGCCAGGGCATGTTGCGGATCGCTGCTGCGCCATTGTTCGCAGGCCGCGTGGTCGGCGCTGGTGGCGCCGTCCTGTAACCGGACCAGCCATTCCGCCGCCTGTTCCAGTGCCTTCGGCGAGACGCGCGCATTCATGCGAAATCCTCCATCGCCAGCAGGCATTGCAGGAAGGCTTGTTTCATATAACGCTTGATGGTGATGACGGACATGCCCAGGCTGGCCGCGATCTCGGCGTAGCCCATGCCATCCAACTGCGCCATCAGGAAAGCCTGCTTGACCTTGGCGGGCAGGGCGTCCAGCATGGCATCGATTTCGTGCAGGGTTTCCAGGATCACCATGCGCTGTTCGGGCGAGATGGCAGCCGGTTCGGGCAGCGTCGCCAGCGCTTCAAGGTAGGCGCGTTCCAGCGCCTGGCGCTGATACCAGTTGACCAGTACACCTTTGGCGACGGTGGTCAGGTAGGCGCGCGGCTCGTGCAGCGTTGCCAGGTCGTTTCGACCAAGAATACGGGTGAAAGTGTCTTGTGTGAGGTCTGCCGCGTCATGCGCGTTGCCCAGTTTGACGCATAGCCAGCGCTGCAGCCAGGAGTGGTGCGAACTGTATAGGTCGGTGAAATGGGTGTGGAGTACGGCGGCTGTCATGAATTTGAGAATAAGAACTATTCTCATTCATTCTACATGAGCATAACAGCCGCCGCAACCGCTTACATGCGTGGTTCGCCGGTTTGCGCGTTGACGGCGATGTTGGACGCCGGTGGCGTATTCATTTGTACGCGATGCTCAACGCCACGGTAGTTGTACGTCACGTCCCAGTATTCCGGCTTGGGATTGCTGACATTTTCGCAGCGGCGTACGTCGCGCGAGTAGCTGTTGTTCTGGTTGGCGACGTTGTTGCCGACAGCAGCGCCGGCGATAGCGCCGCCGGCCGTGGCCACATCACGTCCGGTGCCGCCGCCCACCTGGTGACCCAGGATGCCGCCAATCAGCGCGCCGGCGATGACGCCGCCCGCGTTGGGGCGCGATGGCTCATTGACTTGCTGGCGTTCGACCCAGCAGCGCTGCTCAGGCGTGCCCACCACGGCGCGCACCGAGGTGACTGGCACCTGGACCACGCGTTCGCTAGGACGGCGTCGCCATTCGTAGCTTGGCTGCGCCAGCGGTGGCGGTGCTTCATTGTCGTAACGGTCGCGCGCCTTGACCGGGCGTACCGAGGAGATACGGTTGTTGAGGCCCATGCCGCTCAGCGACTCATAGCTGCCGGGGCGCAGGACCATGCATTGACCGCGGAAGTTGGAGTCTTCGCAGACTTCCCATTGGCCGCGGTCGACGAATACCGAGGAAGCGCGGTCGTTAAATCCGACACGGCCCAGATCCCGGACCTGGCCGTTGGCGCTGTAGGCGCGGCCGCGCAGGCCGTCGCCTTCGTAAAAAGTGATTTGTGCAAATGCTTGCGAGGCCAACCCCATGGCTGCGATGGCTGCGGCGATTTTCAACGTCTTGTTCATTGTCTTCTCCTGTGTGGATGAGCCTTGAGCATGTACGTTTTTGAAAGTGGCCTCTGTACGCAGCCGCACATACCTACGGTTCGACCGATTGTGTGCGCTTCAGGCAGCGCAGCACGAAGGTGGAGCGGCTGTGCTTCAGGCCTGGCAGCTTATAGAGTTTCTTGCGCAGGAATTCCTCGTAGCCCGCAGTGCCGGCCACGGCGACCTTGATGAGATAGTCATAATCGCCGGTCAGCAGATAGGCTTCCATGACTTCCGGCAGCGTGGCCAGCGCCTCGCCGAATTTTTCAAAGATCTCGTCGTCGTGGCGGTCCAGCGTGACTTCAATGATGACGGTGTCGGGGTAGCCCAGTGCGGTCTGGCTAATCAGCGCGGTATAGCCTTCGATCATGCCGCCGTCTTCCAGTGCGCGCACGCGGTTCCAGCACGGCGTGGTCGACAGGCCGACCTTCTCGGCCAGCTTGGTGTTACTCAGGCGCCCGTCCTTGCGCAATTCACGCAGGATGCGGCGATCCAGTTCGTCGATTTCCATGAAAACCCATGCTTGAGGATGAATATTCCATGTATTTTATACTGACCAGGAGAATCTGCTGGAATTATGCAAAATCAGCGTAAATTCAGGAAGCCTATTTTTCACCTTCCCGGCTATGCTGATAGCATGGATACCACACAAAAAAGCTACCGTTTCTGCATCGAGCCAGATGCACCCATCGCGACGCTGGAAGCGGCGTTGCAGGTCGTGCGTCGTCTGGAGATTGATTTGCGGGCCTTGCGAACCACCAGTACGCCCTACGGCATGGAGGTGCAAATGCGTCTGGCGGCGCCGGAGGAGGATATTCTGACGTTATGCCGCATGCGCCTGCATAACCTGATCGGCGTGCTGCCGATCAGGGAAATGCCGACGCTGGTGGTGAACAACCTGCGTCAGGCGGCGATGTAGGTGTATTTGATGAGGAAGACGACCGCGATGATCCACACCACCGGCTTGACCTTGCGGGCCTGGCCGGTCAGCAGTTTCAGGCCAGCGTAGGTGATGAAACCGAAGGCGATGCCGTGGGCGATGGAGTAGGTGAACGGGATCACCAGCGCCGTGATCGCGGCCGGTACACTTTCGGTGGTGTCGCTCCAGTCAATGTCGATGAAGTCGCGCAGCATCAGGCAGGCGACAAACAGCAGCGCAGGCGCCGTTGCGTAGGCTGGCACCACGCCGGCTATCGGCGCGAAAAACAGCGCGGCGAGGAACAGTACAGCCACCACGACAGCGGTCAAACCGGTACGGCCACCCGCCTGTACACCTGCGGCGCTTTCCAGATACGCCGTGGTGCTAGAGGTGCCCAGCATGGAGCCGGCGACGATGGCGCAGCTGTCGGCCAGCAGTGCCTTGTTCAGGCGTTCCATGCGGCCGCCGACCAGCAGGCCGGCACGGCTGGCCACACCCATCAGGGTGCCGGTGGCGTCAAACAGTTCGACCAGGAAGAACACCAGCACCACGTTCAGCAGGCCCATATTCAGCGCGCCTTGCAGGTCGAAGTGGAACAGCGTCGGTGAAATCGACGGCGGCAAGGACATGAAGCCGTGGAAGGTATTCCCGCCGAAGAAGAAACTCAGGACCGTCACGCTGACAATGCCGATCAGCAGCGCGCCAGGTACTTGCAGGCGGTCCAGCGTGACGATGAGCAGGAAGCCGAAGACGGCCATGATGGTGTGCGGATTGTGCATGTCACCCACGCGCACCAGTGTTTCAGGATTGGCGACCACCAGGCCCGCACTCTTCATCGCGATCAGTGCGAGGAACAGGCCCAGGCCCACCGTGATCGCCACCCGCAGCGAGTGCGGTATGCCATTGATGATTTGCTCACGCACCCTGAACAGGCTGACGATGACGAACAGGCAGCCGGAAATGAACACGGCGCCCAGCGCCGATTGCCACGGCACGCCCATGCCCAGCACCACGGCGTAGGCGAAGTAGGCGTTCAGGCCCATGCCCGGCGCCATGCCGATCGGGTAGTTGGCGTACAGGCCCATGATGATGGTGCCCAGCGCGGCGGCGAGGCAGGTGGCGACGAACACGGCGTCCTTCGGCACGCCAGCGTCGCCCAGAATCGCGGGGTTGACGAAAATGATATAAGCCATCGTCAGGAAAGTCGTCGCCCCGGCGACGACTTCGGTACGGACGTTGCTGCCGTGCTCGGAGAGCTTGAAGAATTGATTAAGTGACGGCATACGCGCGCTCCTGCTAAACATCGAGGGCGAAGAATATCACGGATGGGCGCCACAGATGGTGGTGTCAAAAGGATAAAAAAATGTGATAATGCAAAAATAGTTGTCCAATTTATTCGGGTCGCCACCATGGAATTACAGCCAACACAAGAGGGCAGCACCGTCGTGCTCAACCCCTCCGGCCGCATCGATCATACGCATGCTGATGCTTTCAAACTGGCGCTCGACCCGCACCTGGCGGACTGCCGCAAAGATGGCGCATCGCTGGTGATCGATTTTTCCAACGTGAGCTACATCAGTAGTATCGGCTTGCGCGCCCTGATGGTGGCGATCAAGCAGGTGAAGGCGCAGGGCGGACGCATGGTGCTGGCGGCCTTGCAGCCGCTGGTGCTGGAAGTGTTCACCATCAGCCGCTTCGATATGCTGTTTGAGATCTTCCCTGATCGCGCGGCGGCGCTGGCCGCTGTAGGCAGCGCCTCATGAAAGCGCGCATCTGGGGCGCGCGCGGTTCGCTGCCTGTTGCGCTGACCCATAAACAGATCCGCACCAAACTGCAGGCTGCGCTGGAAGGCGCTATCGGCCGCGACCTGGATACGGCTGAAAAAATCGCCGGCTATGTGGATGAACTGCCGTTCGAACTGCGCGGCACCTATGGCGGCAATTCCAGCTGCGTGGAAGTGGAGGCCTGGGACACGGACGCCATCCATGAGCACATCATTCTGGACCTGGGTTCCGGCGTGCGTGCGCTGGCGGGCGCCAAACTCGCCAGGTATGGACCGGGCAAGCCGCAGACCTACCACGTGCTGATGTCGCATCTGCACTGGGACCACATCATGGGCTTCCCGTTTTTCACGCCGGCCTACATTCCGGGTAACCGTATCATCATTTATGGCTGCCATGAGGAGCTGGAGACGGCGTTCCGTCGCCAGCAGGAGCCGATCAGTTTTCCCGTAGCCTTCCACCAGCTGGGCGCCACCATCGAGTTTGTACAGATCGAGCCGGGCGTGCCGACGCAGATACGCGATGTGACGGTGACCGCCAAGCTACAGCTGCATGCCGGCGATTCGTATGGCTATCGGCTAGAGAAAAATGGCAAGGCGCTCATCTACAGCACCGACTCTGAGCACAAGCTGGATAACGCGGCGGAGCGCGTGGCGTTCGTGGATTTCTTCCGCGACGCCGACCTGGTGATCTTTGACGCCATGTACTCGTTGGCCGATTCCATTTCGGTCAAGGCCGACTGGGGCCATTCCAGCAATGTGGTGGGCGTGGAGCTGTGCCAGCTGGCCGGCGTGCGCCAGCTATGCCTGTTCCACCACGAACCTATCTACGACGACGCGCAGATATCGCGCGTGCTGGCGGAGACACGCCGCTATGCGGAGATTACCGGCGAAGCGCCGCTGGACATCGTCTCCGCTTACGACGGCATGGAAATCACGCTGTAGCCGCCTATGCTGCGCCGACTGCAAACGCGCGCCTGGGGCGGCATACGCGCCGGGCAGGGCAGGCCGTTGGCGCTGCTGCTGGCATTGGTGCTGGCTTTGCTGCTGGCGCGGGGCGGCGATGGCCCGTTACCTGCGCTGCGTCTGGCCCTGTTCGATAGCTACCAGGTGCAGCTGCCGCGCCAGCGGCTTTCCGGCCCGGTCCAGATCATCAATATCGATGAAGCGGCGCTGAGCGAATATGGCCAATGGCCCTGGCCGCGTACCTTGTTTACCGAGCTGCTGGCGCATATCGGCGAACAGCACCCACTGGCCATCGGGCTGGATATCCTGATGCCGGAGCCGGACAACACCTCACCTGAGTCACTGGCGGCTCGTCTGCCGGATGGTCCGCTGCGCGGCGAGCTGGCCACGCTGCCATCGCACGATGCGCTACTGGCGGAGCAGATGCGGCAGCTGCCGGTGGTGCTGGGAACGGCGGGCTTCCTGCATGTGGAGGCAGGCACCAGCGACGCCTTGCGTGTGTGGCCGGTGCGGGTGCATCGCGCTTCGGGCACGGTTGACGGCCACGCCGCTGCGCCATTGCCGGTGATGCGCTTCCCGCAGGCGATGTCCAGTCTACCCATATTGCAGGCGGCGGCGCATGGACAGGGACTGCTGTCGGCCAACCTGGAAAAAGGGATAGTGCGCCGTGCGCCCCTGGTGGGCGCCGTGGGCGAGACGCTGGTGCCATCGCTGTCGATGGAGCTGCTGCGCGTGGCGACCGGCGCGGCGGCCGTCGAGGTGAACGCCGATGCTGGCGGTGTACAGAGCGTGTCGGTAGGCGATCTGCGTGTGCCGACGCTGCCGGATGGATCGGTGTGGGTCAACTTCTCGGCGCCAGCCATGGACCGCTACATCTCCGCGCTGGATGTGATGCGCGGCCGTACCGGCACCGATGTGCTGGAGAATAAAATCGTTATTGTCGCCATGACGGGGCTGGGCCTGAGCGATTATAAGACCAACGCCCGCGGCGACCTGCTGCCCGGGGTAGACACGCATGCACAGATGATCGAAAGCTTCTTCGATGGCGCCTTTCTGCGTCGTCCGCAGTGGATGCGCTGGGTAGAGATGGCGGCATTCGGCGCCTGCAGCCTGCTGACCATCTGGCGCCTGCCTCGCCAGCGGCTGCGCGTTGGCGTGCCGATGGCGGCAGCACTGGTGCTTGGCCTGTTTGGCGCAGGCGCCTTGCTGTTTGCACGTGCCGGCCTGCTGTTTGATGCAGCGACGGTGGCGCTGGGCTATGCGGCTGTCTGTCTGAGCCTGTTGACCAGCATGCTGTCCGCAGCGGTACGCGACCGCAAACAGTCGGAGCGTGCCTTGCAGGCGGCGCGCGAGTCCGCAGCCCGCACGGCGGGTGAGCTGAATGCGGCGAGGCGGATTCAGATGGCGTCTTTGCCACAGGCGGCAAGCGCCTTTCCCGGCGAGCGGCGCTTCGAACTGGATGCCTTGCTGGAGCCGGCGAAAGAAGTGGGCGGGGACCTGTATGACTTCTTCATGCTTGACCAGGACCGCGTGTTCTTCATGGTGGGGGATGTCTCCGGCAAGGGGCTGCCGGCCAGCTTGTTCATGGTCGTCGCCAAGGCCCTGTCACGCAGCATCGCGTTGCGCAGCGAAGCGGATATGGCGGTGATTATGAACGACGCCAACCGGGAGCTGGTGCGCGAAAATCCGGAGATGCTGTTTGTGACCAGTGTCGCCGGCATGCTGGATGCCGCGACGGGCGCCGTCTTCCTGTGCAATGCCGGCCATGATGCGCCGCGCCGCATCACGGCCCAGGGCAAGGTCGAGCTGCTGCGGCCGGCCGATGGTCCGCCGCTGTGCGTGATGGATGATTTTGAATACCCCGTCCAGCAGTACCAACTGCATCCGGGCGAGAGCCTGTGCCTGACCACCGACGGCATCAGCGAAGCGATGAATGCGGCGGGGGAGTTGTATGGCAATGAGCGTTTGAACGGCTTGCTCAGCGGCGTGGTGACGGCTGCGCCAGCTGCAGTGGTACAGGCGGTGCGCGATGACGTGCGCCGTCACGTGGACGGCGCCGAAGCCTCGGACGATCTGACGCTGCTGGTATTGCGCTGGAACGGTCCAGCGGCCGCCGGGGCCTAACGCACGCGGATTTCTACGCGCCGGTTGCGCGGTTCGTCCATACCGTCGGCGGTGGGCACCAGCAGTTCACGCTCGCCGCGCGCCTGCACTTCAATCTGGTTTTCGGCGATGCCCGCTTCGACCAGGATGCGCTTGACCGTCTGCGCGCGGCGCAAGGACAGGGCGTCATTGTATTCGCGCTTTGCTACCGTATCGGTGTGACCGATGACGATGATTTCCGGCGCCGGACGGGCGGCCAGTTGTGACCTGATTTCTGCCAGCTGCGCTGCCGATTCAGGCGTCAGGCTGTCGGTGTCCGTAATGAAGTAAACGATGAACACCGCAGCGCGCTGCGGCAGTGCCTCCAGCAGCGCGCCATAACGGTTCCTGGTGTCTGCGCTGTCGCCTGCGGTAATGACGGCGCCACGGCTGTCAACTGCGGCAGTCTGATATGGCTTGTCGATGACAGTGTCTTTGCCGGCCGTGGTGATAATCACGGCGCTTGGCTTGCCGTCCTGATTGGGCAGCAGCGTGATTTGTTCGGTGGGTCCCCGGTGCAGCTGCGAGACAGCCGCCAGCAGGCCCATGGCCCATAGCAGAAGGGCGGCCATCGCTTACTCCCCGTCTTTGACGTCGATGACAAACTCGGTGCCGCGCACACCGAGTATCGAGGTCGGCGTGCGGAACTGCACCGCCCCCGGCGATTGCTTGGACAGCTTGCCGGAGATGACGCCCAGCGTGCCTTTTTTGACGGTGGCATCCAGCGTGCCTTCGTGCGAGGTCGGATCGAAAGCATACTTCTCCAGCCACACATTGCTGTTCGGGCCAACCGCCAGCAGCGTTTCATCGCGCAGCGTGATGCCGACGCTGCCATCGGCGCCGGTGACGACGCGGTCGCTGGCCATCAGCGCAGCGCCGGTTTGGGCCGGGGTCTTTTTTCCTTCACGTTCGATAGCGGCGACGCCTTTTGCGGTCTTAATCATGCCGGCCGGGAGTTCGGCAGCGTTGGCCAGCAGCGCCATGGAGGCTGCCAGTGTGGCGATTATTCTTTGCACGGTTCTTCTCCTCACATGAGCATTCCGATAATATGCTCGAATGGACGAAAAAGAAACCGGTATTGCGCATCTGCTGCAGTTTCCGGCACGGCTGGATGCGATCCCCGGCGCGATGGCATTTGCTGCCATGGCGCTGACGCAGGCTGGCCTGGCGCCTGGCCTGGTGGCGCGCGCCGAATTGATCCTGGAGGAGCTGCTGCGCAACAGCATCCTGCATGGCTATGGGGGCGACAGTCCGCACGCGGTGTGGGTCGGCGTACGTGGCCAGGTGTTGTGTTATGAAGACGCGGCGCCGCCGTTCAATCCCCTGACCGAAGGCCCGCCGCCTCCCGACCTGTCGCTGCCGCCGGAAGAACTCATCGCGGGCGGCGTCGGCCTGCTGCTGATACGCCAGCTGGGCAGCGCCGTCAGCTACCGCCATGGCGAAGGACGCAACCGCATCGAGATCACCTTACAATAGCGTCCGTAACATCATCAACTACCAGGACCACGCATGACCGAGTTTTCCACCGATATCTATACCGAACCCCATCCGATCGACGTCAACACCCTGAACAACCTTGGGCCGCTGGCGCCCATGGCAGGCATCTGGAAAGGCGAACGCGGTCTGGATATCAAACCCAAGGCCGACGGCGCGCGCAAGCAGGCTTACGTTGAGCGCATCGAGCTGTATCCGATCGATCCGGTGACCAATGGCCCGCAGCTGTTCTATGGCCTGCGCTATCTCATCATCGTCAACAAGCCGGATAACGTCAAGACTTACCACGAGCAGGTAGGCTACTGGCTGTGGGAGCCGAAGACCAGGACCGTGATCCAGACGCTGGGCATCCCGCGCGGCCAGATCGCCATGGCTTCCGCCGTGGTGGAGCCGGATGCGAAGGAGTTTGAACTGGTGGCACGGCTGGAATCCGATACCTACGGCATCCGCTCCAATCCCTTCCTGGAGTATGGCTTTAAAACCACCGAGTACCGCATCAAGGTCACCATCAACGATGACGGCACCTGGGGCTACGAGGAAGATACCGTCATGCTGCTGCGTGGCGAAGAGGAGTTCCATCACCGCGACCGTAACATCCTGCATCGCGTGGCCGATCCTGTGCCGAACCCGCTGGCCAGCGGCGTGCCGGCCTAATCGGCGATAGCGTATCCATCGCGGCCATTGCGTTTGGCCGTGTACAGCGCGCTGTCGGCGCGCGCCACCAGCTGTTCCGTCGCCTCTTCGTCACCTTCATGCAAGGCGACGCCGATGCTGGTGGTGACGTGGCGCGGCAGGCCGGCCAGCGAGAACGGCACGCGCATGGCTTCCACGATCTTGGCCGCCAGCCGCGCGGCTTCCTCGATGCTGGCCACCTGTTCAAAGACGATGACAAATTCGTCTCCTGCCAGGCGCGCAACCGTGTCCGACGCGCGCACGCAGGCCAGCAGCCGCGAGGCGAACTCCTTCAGCACGATATCGCCCGCGCCATGGCCGCGCGTGTCGTTGATCTCCTTGAAGTGGTCGATGTCCAGATAGGCCAGCGCCAGCGGCTTGCGGTTGCGCCGGGCGCGCAGTATCGCCAGCTGCAGTATTTCTTCAAACATCAGGCGGTTGGCGATGCCGGTCAGCGTGTCAATGCGCGCCAGCTGTTTCAGGCGCTCCTCGATTTCCTTCATGCGGGTGGTGTCGTGCGTCAGCGAGTAGATGCCGACCACCTGGCCGTCCGCCGCGATCTCCGGGACAAAGGTGGTTTCCAGCGTGTGCAGGCAGTCGCCGATGGTTGCCTTCAGCTCGTAGGTGGCGTTGTGGCCATGGTAGGCGAGGTCCAGGTGTGGTTCGGCGGTGGCGTAATGGTCGTCGCCTATCCCTTCCACGAGGTGGCGGCCGATCAGGGTTTGCGGGTCAATGCCGAACCACTGCTGGAAGGTCGCGTTCAGGAACAGGAACTGGCGTTTGTGGTCCAGGTAGGCAATCAGTACCGGCAGATTGTCGGTCAGTAGCTTGAGGCGTTTTTCGCTGGCGGCCTGCAGCAGCTCCGCGTTCTTGCGTTCCGTGATATCAAGCGCCATCAGATAGAAGCCCGTGACACTGCCATCGGCGGCGATGTCCGGCACCAGATCGCCCATCATCTGGCACGGTTTGCCGTTGCGCAGTCCCTCGCGTTCGTAGTGCACGCGCTGGCCGCGCAGGGCGGCTTCGCTCAAATGGGCGACGCTGTCGGCAAAGGCCTGGCCGGATACCTCCGCCACCGTCTTGCCCAGCATGGACTGTGGATCAATGCCCATCAGATGCCGGAAGTGTTCATTGGAGAAGCGGTAGCGGCGCTCGCGGTCGATGTAGGCGATAAGGGCGGGCACGCTGTCCGCAATCGTGCGCAGGCGCTTTTCGCTGGCGGCGATCTGCTGTTCGTAGAGCACGCGGTCGGTGACGTCGTGCAGGAAAGCGGTGGCGTAGTAGTTGCCGTCATGGCGCAGCGCGCCGATCGACAGCTCAATGGGGATGCCGTGTCCATCCTTGTGCACCGCCATCACGCGGATACGGGCGTCGATCATCGGGCCGGGCACGCCGCGCGAGAAGTTGAGCATGCCGGCGCGGTGCGCGTAGCGGCGGTCTTCGGGAATAATCAGGTCGGCGATGTCGCGGCCGATGGCTTCCTTGGCGGTCCAGCCGAAGGTGCGTTCGGCGGCGGCATTCCACTTGGTGACGATGCCGGTGTTCTCGCAGCTGACAAAGGCATCGGGTGCGCGCTCCAGCACATTGCTGATGAAGGTCTCGCTGTCGCGGATGACTTTTTGGGCCTCCTCGCGTTCGGCCATCAGCTCATAGAAGGCCGCGCCCAATTCGCCGATTTCGTCACGGCGGCCGCGCGGCAGTACATCGATGCCGGCACTGCCGGTGCGGATGTCGGCGATGTTACGGTGCAGCCGGCCGAGTGGACGCAGCAGCATCTGTATCGCCAGCCAGGCCATCAGGCCCGCGATGCCGGCAAACAGGGCGGCGGCCAGGACCGCGTGGCGCCGCATCTCGATCATTGGCGCAAAGGCTTCATCGACCGGGAAGCGCGAGCCGAGTATCCAGTCGGTGGACTGCAGGCGCTTGTACGAGTAGATGCCTTCGCTGCCGGCTTTGTTGGTCGCTTCGGTCCAGCCCTGGAAACCGTCCAGCGCCATTTCCGTGGCGCGGTTATAGCCCGGCCGGGCGTTGATGTTTTCCAGCAGCCGCCGGTGGTCGGGGTGCAGCAGCAGCGTGCCATCCTGCGTCATGATGAAGACAAAGCCTGTCTTGCCAGGCTTCTGCGCGGCGATCTGCCGGATGAAGTCCGAGTTGACAAGGTCGATGCTGCCACCCAGGAGCATGGCGACCTTGCCATGGCCGTCGCGCACCGGCTGCAGGATCATCACCGATGGCTGGCCCGTGATCTCACTTTTGTAGGGCGGCGTGATGACCGCTTCTCCCTGCGCGAACACCTTTTCCAGGAAGTCGCGGGCGCGTGGCGGCAGCGGCATCAGCGCCGTGGCGTTGTCGCCTTCGGTGTGCAGCAGATCACCATGCTGGTTGAAGATGTGGAGATTGACGAACTCCTTGCGCGCGACCGGGTGGTGCGCCACAAAATCCTGCATCGCGGCGGGACTGTCGCCCGCCGACAGCGGCATGGTGTCGGCCAGGCTGGCCAGCAGTACCTTGCGTGCGGTGAGTTGCGCATCGACTTGCGAAGCGGTGGAGGCGAGGACGGCGTACTGCTGGTCGCCGATCACGCTTTTCATGTCCTGCTCCGCCAGCAGCAGCGCCATTAGCGTGACGGTGGCGGTGGCGGTCAGCACAAGCATCACCACCACTCCGGTCATGCGGAATTTCAGGCTACGCGGTAGCGTTGCAAAAACGGCCATGTTGCGATGGATGGTCTTCGGTGAATTTGAGTATGTCATACCCTGATGGGCAAGGCCAGCGGGTATGTGCTACAGCATCGTCTGAGTCCCTTTTACAACAACATCGACGTTGACAAGCAAGGTGCGCCGGGACCAAAGTAGCTACTCTCGCAAGCGTCTCTTTGCCGGGCCCAATCCCCGCCCTCTATCGCTTCGGATCTGATCTGCACCTTCGACAAGGAGAGTCACGTGAATGTATCGAACTGGAAGATTGGCACCCGGCTCAGCGCCGGCTTTGGCATTGTGCTGGTGCTGCTGGTGGTGGTCACCATTGTGGGCATCACCCGCATGGCGCAGGTACAGCAGCGGCTCGACGAAATCGCCAACGTCAACAACCCCGAAGGCAAGCTGGCCGACCTGATGCTGGACACCGTCAACGACCGCTCCATTGCGTTGCGCAACCTGGCCCTGTTCACCGAGATGAAGGACATGCAGCCGGAAGCCGACCGCATACGCCTGAACGAGCAAAAGTACGCCGACGCGGAAAAGAAACTGAATGAGATGTTCGCCTCTCTGCCCAGCACGACGGACCGCGAACTCGCCCTGATGCCGAAGATTAAAGAGGCCGAAGCAGCCGCGCGGCCACTGATGGCCAAGGCGGCCGCACTGGGTCTGGCCAATAAGGCCGAAGAGGCCACCAGTCTGTTGAGCGGTGAACTGAAACCGGTGCAGCAAAAATGGCTGGATCTGCTGAACCAGCTCGCCGATCTGGAAACCACGCTCAACACCGAAGCAGGCAATGACGCCGCGGCCGCCTACGCCAGTGCGCGCCTGATGATGATTGTGCTGTCGGTGGCCGCCATCGGCATGGGCGTGGTGATCGCGTGGATGACCACGCGCTCCATCACGGTGCCGATGCAGCAGGCCGTGCAGGTCGCGCAGACGGTGGCCGCCGGCGATCTGACCAGCCGGATCTCGGTCAATACCCAGGACGAAACCGGCATGCTGCTGCGCGCGCTGGCGGATATGAACGAACATCTGCAGGACATCGTCGGCAAGGTACGCGGCGGCACGGACACCATCGCGACGGCGTCAAGCCAGATCGCCAGCGGCAACCTGGATCTGTCGCAACGCACCGAGCAGCAGGCCAGTTCACTCGAAGAGACGGCATCGTCGATGGAGGAGCTGACGTCCACCGTGAAGCAGAATGCGGATAACGCGCGCCAGGCCAATCAGCTGGCGGCGTCGGCGTCCGACGTGGCAGGGCGCGGCGGCACGGTGGTGGCAGAGGTGGTGGTGACCATGAACTCGATCAATGACTCCTCGAAGAAAATCGTCGACATCATCGGCGTCATCGACGGCATCGCCTTCCAGACCAATATTCTGGCCTTGAACGCGGCGGTGGAAGCGGCGCGCGCGGGTGAGCAGGGCCGTGGTTTCGCGGTGGTGGCGTCCGAGGTGCGCAACCTGGCGCAGCGCTCGGCGGCGGCGGCCAAGGAAATCAAGGCGCTGATTAACGACTCGGTGGAGAAAGTCGATGCAGGCGCCAGGCTGGTCAACCAGGCCGGCGTGACGATGGACGAAATTGTGGCCAGCATCCGCAGCGTGACCGACATCATGGGCGAAATCACAGCCGCCAGCCGCGAACAGGAAGTCGGCATTGAGCAGATCAATCAGGCCGTGACGCAGATGGACACGGTGACCCAGCAGAATGCGGCACTGGTGGAGCAAGCCGCTGCTGCGGCGGCCTCTTTGCAGGAGCAGGCGACAGGCCTGGCGGAAGTGGTCAGCGTGTTCAAGCTGAATCAGGCGCACCGGCCGGTCTTAACGCAGCTGGCATTGCCGCATCGGCGCCAGGGCGCGCTGGCGGGCGGAGGCTGATTGGCGCATATTCACCTGTGCTGGGAACTGGGCGCTGGACTGGGGCATGCCGGCCGGCTGAAAATGCTGGCGCTGGCCTTGCTCGAACATGGCCATCGCGTCAGCCTCAGTGTGCGTGACCTGATGCACACGCATGCCTTGCTGGCGGAGCTCGAGGTCCAGATACTGCAGGCGCCCTTGTGGCTGCATGACACGGTAGGTCTGCCGCCGCCAGCCAGCCTGGCGGAGATCCTGTTCCGCTGCGGTTATCTGGAAGCGCCGGCCTTGCGTGGCATGGTGGACGGCTGGCGCGCCATGCTGGCACTGCTGGAGCCCGACCTTGTGGTCGCTGACTATGCGCCAACTGCGCTGCTGGCTGCGCGCAGCATGGGCTTGCGCACTGCCGCCATCGGCACCGGTTTCAGCATGCCGCCCGAGGGACGGCCGCTGCCTGCTTTACGCGAGGCGCCGGCAGAACGTCTGGCATCGTCCGAGGCGCGCATGCTGGCCACGGCGAACGCGGTGCTGGCGGAACTGGGTGCTCAACCCTATGCCTACGCGGCAGACGTGTTCCTTGGCGATGCAAATTTGCTGTGTACCTGGCCGGAGCTGGATCATTACCAGCGTGATGGCGCAGACTGGCTGGGGCCGAGCTGCGTCGCCGAAGGTGGCCTGGCGCCATATTGGCCGGATGGCGAAGGACGCAAGGTGTTCGCGTATCTGAAGGCATCGCATGCGGCGCACGCTGCGGTGCTACGGGCGCTGGTGGACGAAGGCTGCCGCGTGCTGGCGTATGTGCCGGAAGTGGCAGCTGGCGGCGTACCGCCCGTCATCAGTGAACGCGTGCTGTATGCAGAGGCGCCGGTGTCGCTGCCGCAGGCTTTGGCGCAAGCGGATCTGTGCGTGTGCCATGCGGGCGAGGGCACGCTGGCACAGTCGCTACTGGCCGGCGTGCCGCTGCTGATGCTACCGTCGCATACCGAACAATTCCTGGGGGCGCGGCGGGTTGCCATGTCTGGCGCCGGTTACAACGCCGCATTGCTTGCCCCGGATGGGGATTGGCGCGCGGTCCTGCGGCCCTTGCTGAATGAGGCAGGGTATCGTGACGCCGCGCGTGGTTTCGCGGCGCGTCACGCGGGATTCAGCCAGCAGCAGTTGAACGCGCTGCTGGTGGAGCGGATAACGCTTCTACTCGACGGGCGCCACGACGCCCGGCGCTGATCGACGAGATCCGGGCGCTACGGCCTTCGCCATCCAGCTTGAATACGCTGACCGCATCGACCAGGTGCGAGGCCTGCTCCTGCATGGTGACGGCAGCGGCGGATGCCTGTTCCACCAGTGCCGCGTTCTGCTGCGTGGTCTGGTCCATCTCGGTGATGGCGCCGTTGATGTGCTCAATACCGGACAGCTGCTCCTGGCTGGCGAAAGCGATTTCGCTCATGATGTCGGTGACGCGGCGTACGCTGGTGACGATTTCCTCCATCGTGGCGCCAGCCTGGTCGACCAGGCGTGCACCGGCATCGACCTGGTCCACCGAATCGCCGATCAGTTGCTTGATTTCCTTGGCGGCGGCGGCCGAACGTTGGGCGAGGCTGCGCACTTCGCTGGCCACGACCGCGAAGCCGCGGCCTTGTTCTCCGGCGCGCGCTGCTTCCACCGCCGCATTCAGCGCCAGAATATTGGTCTGGAAAGCGATACCGTCGATGACCGCGATGATATCGACAATCTTGCGCGCGGAAGCGTTGATCGACGCCATGGTGTCCACCACCTGTGCGACCACTTGCCCGCCCTTGCCGGCCACGCTGGACGCCGACATCGCCAGCTGGTTAGCCTGATTGGCATTGGCGGCGTTCTGCTTGACGGTGGAGGTCAACTCCTCCATCGAGGATGCGGTTTCTTCCAGCGAACCGGCCTGGCGTTCGGTGCGTTCGGACAGATCCAGATTGCCGGCGGCGATTTCGGCCGAGGCAGTGCCGATTGAATCCGTGCCTTTGCGCACTTCGGACACGATGGAAATGAGGCTGGTATTCATGTCCTTCAGCGCGGCCGACAATTGACCGATTTCGTCGCGGGTGCGGATCTGGATCTCGGAACTCAGGTCGCCATCGGCCACCGTGCGCGCCACGCGCACCGCATAACGGATCGGACGCACGATGGTGCCGGTGACATACCAGCCGGCGAACAGTCCCAGCGCGGCGCCGGCGACGCCGATCGCAATCATCAGCGCACTGGAGGTGCTGGCGGTTTGTTCAGCGCTGTCGCCCGAGTGCTGCATGAGCTGCACCTGGAAGTCAATCAGCTTGTCCAGCGCCGCCACATACGTTGCTTGCGCAGGGCGGACTTTTTGCAGCAGCAGGGCGGTTGCGCGGTCCTTGTCGCCGGCCTTGACGGCGGCAATCAGCTGGTCGCGCAGCGGCGAATATACGCCACGCGCATCCTGGAGTTCCTTGAACAGCACCAGCGCCTGCGGTTGATGGAGAATGCCGCCTAGCTGCTCCAGCAAACTGCGGATGGTTTTGCTGCGCTGTTCAATCGCGGCGTATTCCGCATTGGCTTCCGCCGCGTCGATCAGCAGCAGGTCGCGCAAGCCGCGCGACTGCTGCGCCACCTGGTCCTTCACCTGGTTAAGCAGGCTGATTTTCAGGTAGCGGTCATGGGTGGTCAGGTTGATTTCATTGCTGGTCGCGCGCAAGCCCAGGGCGCCGACAATGACCACAATGGCCATCAGCAATGTCGTCAGTGAAAAAGCGATGGTGAGGCGGTGGCCGATCTTCAGGTTGGCAATATTCATGACTCGTCTTTAGTTATGTTTTTAAGAGATGGTAGTTACCTGTAGGAACGGAAAGTGTATCCGGGAAATAAATGGCTAGCTAGAAATATTTCTTATTTGCATAGACACATTCGTGAATAAAGCAACAAGGGCAGGCGTGCGCCGTGCGGGCGGTCATTTCCGTAGCATGGGACAACCCCAACTGCGAAGGAGATCCATCATGCCGAAAGGAGCCAGCCCCAAGCGCGAACGCGAGTACCAGGAGCTAGAACACAAATTCGAGAAGGAAGGGCGCTACAAGGGGCGCGAGGAAGAAGTGGCTGCGCGCATCGTGAATAAACAGCGCGCCAAGGCGGGAGAAACCAAGTCCGGCCACAGCAAATCATCTTGAGTGGCTGTGGTGGTAACACCGGCGCCTTGTCAAGCGCGCCGGCGACCACTGCTTCCGGTGTTTTAGTGCTGCGGCAACAGGGATGGCAAAGCTGGCGCCAACGGTTGCAGCGGTTCACCGCCGCCGCCAATAGTCGTAGCGGAATTATTGTCTACTACATACAGTGCCACCATCAGACGAATAAAATCGCGTGACCATGGCGTGTCGTCCTTGACTATGGCGTTAAGGTTAAATTGCCAGTCGTCATAGAACTGCTTCATGAACGAGCCGTCGGCGCCGTCCTCGGCATTCAGCGCATAGTTCGGGCCCAAGGCGTCGTCAACAATGTATGCGCCGTAATTCTGCAAGGTCCACGCGAGCTGCTTGGCGGGCGTAGTTTCCAAACCAAGGGTACTCAAATCTGTCGTTGCCGGAATCGCGAGCAGGGCACCCATTCGCATGGCGTACGAGCCTCCCGTATCCGCTGTGCCATTGATGACCAGCCCATTGTCCACAGTACCGTAGTGTCCGACTGCGTATTTATCAGCAGCGAGCGCAGGCCAGCGGTAGCAGTCGGAGTTAGAGGTTTTATCCTTGCACTTGTATAGAACCTGGGCGGCGTAGACATTTAGCTTCAGCGCGTGGCGCGGACCTTGCCCGCCAGGACGCAGCTCGCCGAGCCGGAGACTGCCGCCAATCGCAGAAAGGCGTGAGCCACCGTGTGCGCCCAGGATGCCCGGTCCATACAGGTCAACCGGCGGCAGCAAGGCCTGGCTTGTTGCCGGGCCACCCGCAGTGCAGCGAGCAAAAGGCTGGGACTGTATCAGGGTGCGGCCGTCTTCCATGAGGAATGTGGCGGAACTATTTGTATTATTGTTTTCAACCACATAGTCTGTCGGGATAGGCACGCTAGTGATCTGTGCTCCCGTGGGCGCGCAGCGATTGGCACCGGGGCCCCATCCTGCAGAACTGGTGAAAATCGCGGTGGACGGCGCATTCGGCCGGAGTACGATCTTCTCACGGTCAACTTGTGGCGCACCTGCCCAGACATTGTTGCCAGGCTTTTCAGGCAGATTGGCTGGAACATAGGTCGCGCCCCGGCCAATCGGCATATTCCAGATGCTGTTTTGAGCAAATGGCCAGACCAGGGGATCGCGAGCGAGCACCTGGGTAGTCGAGCTGAATGTATGTGAAACGATGGATGATGTCGATTGCCAGCCTGCACCTTTCAGGTTACCGGCGACGCGGACGTCTGCCACTGCCGGCAGCAGGCTACGCGGTATCGTCCACTGGGCTTTGGTGCCATCATCCGAATAGCTGACCGGAACAGTATTGTTTAGGTCCCATGAGAAATCATAGCCCCCCTTGCCGATGTATCTGAAAAAAGTACCGTCGCTGACGAAAAATTCCGCACCGACCCCGCCCATCGTAAAACCAGTATTTCTGGACAGGTCTGTATCAATATAGAGTTGCCGCGCAGTTGCTGGCGACGGACCGCTGTAGTACATCAAGAACGATATGGTGGTTTCGTCGTTTTGAATGGTCAACGAGTCGACACCTGCCAGCGCTGATGTTGAAATGCAATACTGGGCAACAAGCGCAGCCAGGCCTTTCAATATGAATTTTTTGTGGGACATAGAATTCCTCATTGGTATAAATGCCAAATTATATATTTGAAAATACATTTTGACATGCATCATGAGGGCTTAGACAGCAGTACCAAACCCGTGTATAATTGCAATCAGTGTTGCACCAAATGAAATAAAAACATTGCCTCTGGTAGGGCTGGATGTTTTGAGAAGGCTGGCGTTCTGTGAACGCCAGCCTTTTTTATTTTCCGGCCTGCGTTGCGCTGAGTACTGCGGTGGCAATCAGCAGCAGCCCCATGACGCGCGCGGCGATGGTGGAGCTTTGCGGATGGCGCGCAAACCAGCCGCTGGCGCCACTGGCAGCGTAGGCCAGCGCACCATAGACGCCCAGTTGCGTGAGCGCAGTGATACCGCCCAGTACCCCGGATTGCACCCACAGCGGCCCCGCACCGGGGCGCAGGAATTGGGGGAAGATGGCCAGCATGAAGATGTAGGCCTTGGGATTCAGCAGGCTGGTGGTCAGCGCGCGGCGGAAGATGACGGCATCGGCCATGGCTTCCGCTCCGGCCGTCGGATGAAAGATGCTGTCGCTGCGCAGCAGTTGATAGCCCATCCAGGCGATGTAGGCGGCGCCAGCCAGCAGCATGATCTTGTACAGCGGCGGCCAGCATTGCAGCACCATGGCCACGCCCAGCGCACCCAGGCATAAATGGCAGAAGCCGCCGGCGATGATGCCGGCCACGGCCGCCATGCCAGAGCGCCGTCCGCCCAGCATGGCGCTGCCCATGACAAACGCCATATCCAGCCCCGGCAGCGCGATCACGCCCAGGACCACGATGAAATACAGCCAGAGATTGGCGGCCTGTGACATGGCAAGACTCCGTAAAGTTGTTGTTTGGAACAGCTTAAGTGGGAATCAGGGCGAATTTGGCCCTATAAACCTGCTATCTTTACGCCATGTACCATCCCACTACACGCGTGCTGGCAGTGCTGGAACTGCTGCAAACCCATGGCCGCCTGAGCGGCGCCGACATGGCCGGCCGGCTGGCGGTCGATGGCCGCACGCTGCGGCGCTATATCGTGATGCTGGAGCAGCTCGGTATTCCGATCACGGCTGAGCGTGGCCGGCATGGCGGCTATGCGCTGATGCCCGGTTTTAAGCTGCCGCCCATGATGTTCACCGACGATGAAGCGCAGGCTTTGTCGCTGGGCTTGCTGGCGGCGCGGGGGCTGGGGTTGGCGGAAGCCGCGCCAGCGGTCGCCAGCGCCCAGGCCAAGCTGGAGCGCATCATGCCGGATGGTCTGCGCCACCGCGTGAGTGCGATGCATGACACGGTGCGGCTAGACTTGCGCAGCGTGTCGTCCCGCACTGCGCCGCCGCCGGACAACGCCGCGCTGGGCGCGCTGTCGCTGGCGGCCAAGGAGGGGCGGCGCGTGCGCCTGCATTACCGCACCGCCGGCGTGGACAGCGAACGCGACTTTGATACCTATGGCCTGGCTTATTACGGCGGCTATTGGTATGCGGTCGGGTACTGCTATTTGCGGCAGGACATGCGGACGTTCCGGCTGGACCGCGTGACGGCAGTCCGGCCCACGCGCGGCCTGGCACAGCGGCCGCCTGGTTTCGACGCGCTCGAGCATCTGCGGGTCGCGGTCGCGACGGTGCCGCGCAAGTTCGCTGCCAGGGTACTGCTGAAGACCACGCTGGACCAGGCACGACGCGCCTTCATCGACACCATCGGCCTGTTTGAGCAATGCGAACATGGCGTGCTGCTGCATAACCAGTCCGATGAGCTGGAGTGGTTCGCGCGCCAGCTGGCGGCGGCGCCGTTTGAGGTGGAGGTGCTGGAGCCGCCCGCATTGCGCACGGCGCTACGCACGATAGGCGAGCGCTTGTTGCGCATGGCCGCCGTCCGCTAGAATGCGGCGACTTTATCGCAACAAGGAAACTATGTATCTGATTCAGCGTCTGGTGGCCACGGCTGCCATGCTGGCCGCCACCGTGGCCACGGCGGGCCAATGCCCCACTCATTATGTCGATGGCCGTTTGCCGGAAATCCGCAATGCCAAAATGAATGCCGCCACCACCGAGCTATGCTACGGCGTGTTTGGCGTGATGTACTCCGGAATCACGCGCACGCCGCTGTGGTCGGCCGAACATCTGACGGCGCAAAATATCGACGCGGCAAAGAACCTGTCGCGCGAAAACTCCTTCCACCCCGAGCCGCGCCTGGCGCCCGGTACGCGCGCTGAACTGGCCGACTATGCCCGCAGCGGCTACGATCGTGGCCACATGGCGCCGAACGGCGATATGCCAGACCGCGAAACCCAGCACGAAAGCTTTACGCTGGCAAACATGGTGCCGCAGGATGCCGAGAACAACCGTCACATCTGGGCCGGTATCGAAGGCGTGGTGCGCAAGATGGCGCAGAAGGAGGGCGATCTGTATGTGATTACCGGGCCGGCCTTTATCGGCGGCAATCTGCAGAAGGTCGGCAATGTCCTGGTGCCGAGCCATTTGTACAAGCTGGTCTACAGCCCGCGCCAGCGTGCCGGCGCTGCTTTCTTTATCGAAAACCGTAGCGACGCGAGCTACGATATGCTGAGCATTGCGCAGCTTGAAGACAAGGTGGGCATCAAGCTGTTGCCGTCGCTGTCGACGGCGCAGAAAGAAGTCATGCTGCGCATGCCGAAGGTGAGACAACGTAAAGACGGGAGCAAGGAATGAGCAAGTTTGTGCCTTATCAAAATGAATCGGACGTGCTGCGCATCGGCGGTCTGAGTATCGAGAACCGGCTGGACCGTGTGACCATCAACGGCGATATCGACCTGACGGCCGACCAGGCCGGCCTGGCGGACGCGCGCGCATTGCAGCAGTTGCTGGCTGCGGTCGTGGCCCGCCTGGAAGGCCAGCCGCTGCCGGCCAAACTGGCGCCTGCTGCCCACACTATCGTCGCAAATCCATTTGAATAAGTATCGCTGGGGCAACAAGAATGTTATTCTGTGAGGAGGCCCGCCCACGCTGGCCTGTGCCCTTTATTTTATTGAATCGACATTGTCATGAGCTTAACGACCGGTAATAATTCCATCGACTCCCTGGTGTATAGCAGCTGGAAAACCAAAGCTGGACAGCCGGTGTCGCTCACCTACAGTTTCATGACGACGCTGCCTTCCGACGCCAGCGCCGATGACGCCAATGGTTTCGCGCCGATGAGCGCCGAACAGCAGGCTGGCGCACGTGCGGCCATGGCCAAATGGGCAGCGGTGGCGAATATCAAATTCACCGAAGTGGCGTTTGGCGGCAACATCCAGCTGGGTACCAACGACCAGGGCAAGCAGAGCAGTGGCTATGCGTATCTGCCGAACGGTAGCGATCCGACCTATCTGTTCACGAATAACAAGGACGCGTACAACTTCAGCTTCCAGGACGGCGACTTTGGTATCGCGGTGCTGATCCACGAACTGGGCCATACGCTGGGCTTCAAGCATCCTGGTAATTACGATTCCACCGGCAGCTCCATTGACGGCCCGTTCCTGCCGGCGGCGCAGGACAATATCGATTACACGCAGATGTCGTATAACGTCGGCGCTGGTTTCAAGCTCAACGGTAACTACGGCATCACGCCGATGCTGTACGACATCCAGGCGATGCAGTATCTGTATGGCGCCAACATGAGCTATCACACCGGCAACGATACCTACAGCTTCGGCACCGATGCGCCGTTGCAGTGTATCTGGGATGCGGGCGGCACCGACACGCTGGATTTTTCCGCCTGCACCAATGCCAGCGTCATCAACCTGAACGCGGGCAGCTTCAGTGAAACCGCGCCGGGCTATAACAATATTTCGATAGCCTATAACGTCACCATCGAGCGCGCGGTTGCCGGCAGTGGCGGTTCGACGATTTATGCCAATTCGGCTGGCAACGTGATTACCGGCGGCGCGGGCGCCGACACGATATACGAGGGCGCCGGCAATGACCTGATTACGGGCGTGGGCGGCAACGATACGGTGGTATTCAGCCATACGCTGGCGTCTTATGCTTTGTCGGGTTCGATCAGCAACCTGACTGTGACCGGCGACGGCACCGATACCCTGGTGGGCATCAGCAAGCTGCAATTCAGCGATGCTGCGATCCAGCTGTCCAATTACAGCTCGCTGCTGGCGGGCGGCGTCAATAACGATGTGCTGACTGCCGGCAGCGGCAGCCAGCTGATCTGGGGCGGCGCCGGCATCGACCTGGTCAACTTCGGCGGCAAGCGTGCCGATTTTACGGTGTCGGCCAATGTCGGTGGCGTGACGGTGACCAATGCTGCCGGTACTGCAGATTTCCTGGCCGGTGTGGAACGTGTCCAGTTCAGCGACAACACGGGCCTGGCGCTGGATACCAGCGGGGAAGCGGGTCAGCTGTACCGTCTGTACGGCGCCATGTTTGCCCGTACGCCGGATGACCTGGGCATGGGCTTCTGGCTGTACCGCATGGATCACGGACAGACGCTGCTGTCGATCGCCAAGGGGTTTATCAACAGCCCCGAGTTTGTGCGGACCTACGGCGAAAATGCCAGCAACAGTGTGTTTGTCACCAGCCTGTACCACAACGTGCTGCATCGCGAGCCGGATATCGCGGGCTACAATGTCCAGCTGAATGCGCTGACCAACGGCATGTCGCGTGAGCAGCTGCTGGTCAACTTCTCGGAGTCGGCGGAAAACATCGAAGTTATCAGCCATGTGATTCCGGTCGGCGTGTCGTACACGCCGTGGGTTCCAACGTAATCACGGACCATCGGTACCCGGCAGGCTGATACGGTTGCGGCCCATGTGCTTGGCGCGGTACAGCGCCGAATCGGCCGTGGCCACCAGCTGGCTGGGATCGGTCTCCGGCGCCGCCAGCGCTGTGGCTGCGCCGATGCTGACCGTCACCACATGTTGCTGGCTGCCCAGGTTGGGTAGCCGTAGCTGCTCCACGCGGCAGCGGATGCGTTCCGCCACGATTGCCGCGCCCTTGAGCGACTGGTTGGGCAAAATCACCGCAAACTCTTCGCCGCCATAGCGCGCCACCAGGTCGTTGGCGCGCATTTCGCTCGACACGGCCGTGGCGATGCGTTGCAAACACTCGTCGCCGCCCAGGTGGCCGTAAGCGTCGTTGTACTGCTTGAAATTATCGACATCGACCATCAGCAGCGACAAGGGCTGCTGATGGCGCAAGGCGCGCTGCCATTCGGCGTTGAGGGTGTCGTCGAAGCAGCGGCGGTTGGCCAGGCCGGTCAGGCCGTCGCGCGTGGCCAGCTGCTCCAGCGCCACCTGAGCGTGCTTTTCATCGGTGACATCGCGCAGGGTTTCCACCACCGCCACCAGCTTGCCTTCGCTATCGAGAATGGGGCTGGCGTCGGCAGCCAGGTAGCGGCGCCGGCCCAGGCGCGGCATGTCGCACCAGTTTTCGGCGCACAGATTGTTGTCGGCGTCGTTGCGGCGCGCGTGCTGGCGGTAAAGCCGGTGCAGATCGGCGGCGCGGCCCTGGATCACGAGGTCGGCCAGGGTGGGACGCTGCTCGCCATAAAAACATTTCCAGTGGTCGGCGGTGCCCAGCACCTCCCAGGCTTCGACGCCGGTCAAGCGTTCGCACGCGCGGTTCCAGATAATGATTTTGCCACTGGTGTCGATGACGAAGGTGGGAATGACCAGCAATTCCATGAGTTTGAGCGCGAAGCCATGCTGCTGGTCCGCCTGGGAGAATTCCATCACGTGCTGGATTTTCTGGGAGCTGTTCATGGGCGCCGCCTCGCTGGTTATTGGATTGGGATGGACAGGGTGAGCGCAGTGCCCGCGCCGGGTGTGCTGGCAATGTCAACGCGGCCGCCGACCTCGGCGACGCGCTGGGCGATGCCGCGCAAGCCAAAGCCGGCACGTGCGCCCGGTTGCGGCAGGCCGACGCCGTTATCGCGCACGGTCAGGTTCAGGCAGTGTTCCTGCCGGCACAGGCCGATGCAGACTTCGGATGCCTGCGCATGGCGCACGATATTGCTCAGGGATTCCTGCAGCACGCGGTAGACCACGGTGTCGGTGCGTTCCGCAGGCGGGCCGTCGAAGGCGTCGGGCGTGGCGTCGAGACGGCACGGGATGCCGCTCAGGCGCGAGAACTGGGCGATCTGTTGTTGCAGCGCGCCTTCCAGGCCTGATTCCAGCGCCTCCGGCGTCAAATCGTGGACAATGGCACGCATGGCCCGTGTCGCTTGCTGGATGCGCGATGCCTGCCAGGCCAGCGGCTGCGCCAGCGCGGGGTGTTGTGTCTGCAGTGTGGCGCAGTCCAGCGCCAGCGCCAGCAGTTGCTGGCCGAGGTCGTCATGCAGGTCGCAGGCGATGCGGCGCCGTTCGGCGTCGCGCAGCGATTGCTGGCTGGCGCTGAGCTGGCGGATCTGCTGGCGCGCGTGGGTCATCGCCAGCATCGCCTGCGCGCGTTGCCGCCACCACAGCAGCACGCAGGCGGCGGCTGCCAGCACGCACACGCTGGCGCAGAACAGGTCGATTTCAAGGAGGAGCGGCGCGTATCTCATGGTGTATCTTCCTGTGATGGAGGACAACGTTGGCAAGCGTCCACATCGACCAACATAACTGCTTACCAGGTGCAAGCATTGTGAAATGTCAACTTCTGGCGGTTCTACCCGGAAACTGTGGCGTGGGATATAATTGAGGGTTGTCCTATCAGGAACTATCGTGACTTACAGCATCAAAGAGATTTTCTACACGTTGCAGGGTGAGGGCGCCCACGCCGGCCGTCCGGCCGTGTTCTGCCGCTTTTCCGGCTGCAACCTGTGGACCGGCCGCGAAAGCGACCGTGCCAGCGCCATTTGCCAGTTCTGCGATACCGATTTCGTCGGTACCGATGGCGAAGGCGGCGGCAAGTTCAAGACGCCGGAGGCCCTGGCTGCCACCATCAATGCGCTGTGGCCGGAAAGCTATCCGGCCAGCAAGTACGTGGTATTCACGGGCGGCGAGCCGCTGCTGCAGCTGGACAAGCCGCTCATCGACGCCATGCATGCGGCCGGCTTTACCATCGCGATTGAAACCAACGGCACGCTGCCGGTGCCGGACGGCGTGGACTGGATCTGCGTCAGCCCGAAAATGGGCGCCGAGCTGGTGGTCCGCAAAGGCAGCGAAATCAAGGTCGTGATACCGCAGACCAACCAGGACCTGTCAGTCTACGAACAGCTGGATTTCGAGAACTTTTACGTGCAGGCCATGGACGGCCCGCTGGCCGAGTTCAATACCCGGCTGGCGATCGAGACCTGCAAGCGCAACCCGAAGTGGAAGCTGAGCTTGCAAACCCATAAACTTTTACAGATACCTTAAATGTTAACTATTACCCGCAAGCTGGAATTCGACGCCGGCCACCGCATTCCCGACCACAAGAGCCAGTGCCGCAACCTGCACGGCCACCGCTACACGCTGGAAATCACGCTGACCGGCAACATCATCGATGTCGAAGGCAATTCCGACAACGGCATGATCATGGATTTCTCGGACATCAAGGCGCTGGCCAAGGAGCACCTGGTGGACGTCTGGGACCACGCGTTCATCGTCTACGAAAAGGATGACGCGGTGCGCGAGTTCCTGGCATCGCTGCCAAACCACAAAACCGTGGTGATCGACCGTATTCCGACCGTGGAAAACCTGGCCCACGTCGCTTTCGGGATCCTCAAGGCGGCCTACAAGGACCGCTACGGCACCGGTCTGCACCTGCACAAGCTGGTGCTGCACGAAACCCCGAACTGCTGGGCCGAGATCACCGATGGTGTCTGACAGCGTCTACATGCAGCTGGCGCTGGAACAGGCGCAGCAGGCGTGGGACCTCGGCGAGGTGCCGGTAGGCGCCGTCGTCGTCAAGGACGGCGAGGTAATTGCGGTCGGCTGCAACCAGCCGATCGGCAAGCATGATCCCACCGCGCATGCGGAAATCGTCGCGCTGCGCGCTGCGGCCGAGAAGCTGGGCAACTATCGTTTGCCCGGTTGCGAACTGTATGTAACGCTGGAGCCCTGTGTGATGTGTTCGGGCGCGATGATGCATGCGCGCCTGGCCAGGGTGGTGTACGGCGCCGCCGACCCGAAGACGGGCGCCTGTGGTTCGGTGCTCAACCTGTTCGAGCAGGAACAGCTGAACCACCATACCGATATTGTCGGCGGCGTGATGGCCGAGGAATGCGGCGCCATGCTCAAGAATTTCTTTGCCGCGCGCCGTGCGGCACTGGCGGCTGCCAGGCGCGCCACACAAGTGTAAGGCCGGTTTCACCGCGCCAGCAAAAAATGGTATGCTGATTCCCAAGCACGCACAGGGAGATGGTCTTGGCTACGGCGCAAGCAAACGGCATCACGATTGCCTACGAAACCAGCGGTAATCCGCTCGATCCGCCGGTGCTGCTCATCATGGGGCTCGGCATGCAGCTGATTGCCTGGCCTGCGGATCTGGTGGAAGGCCTGGTCGAACAGGGCTACTATGTGATCCGCTTCGACAACCGCGACATTGGCCTGTCCAGCAAATTCCACGAGCATAAAAAACCCAATCTGCTGTGGGCGTATCTCAAGTCGCTGGTCGGCTTGAAGCAGCAGCCCGCCTACACACTGGGCGACATGGCCGACGATGCGCTCGGCCTGCTCGATGCGCTGGGCGTCGCCAAGGCGCATGTGGTGGGCGTCTCCATGGGCGGCATGATTGCGCAGATCTTCGCCTCGCGCTTTGCCGCGCGCACGCTGAGCCTGACCTCCATCATGTCCACCAGCGGCAAGCGCGGCTTGCCTGGTCCCACCGCGAGCGCGCGCAATGCGATGATGCGCTCAGTTGACATGGGCGACCGCAAGGCCGTGGTGGACCATATGATGGCGGTGTATCGCCTGATCGGCAGCCCATCCTTTCCCACGCCGGAACGCGTGTTGCGCGCGAATATAGAGCGGGCGCTGGACCGCGGCACCAACCCCGACGGCGTGGCGCGGCAGATGGTCGCGATTGTCGCTTCCGGCGACCGCACGCCACTGCTGCGGCGGATACATTGTCCGGCGATGGTGATACACGGCGCGGCCGACCCGCTGGTGCCGGTGGCCTGCGGCGTTGATACGGCGCAGTCGATTCCCGATGCGCGGTTGCACGTCATCGAGGGCATGGGACATGACCTGCCGCCGCAACTGATCGAGCGCCTGCTTGCCTTGCTAGACCAGCACCTGCGCGGTAATATGACGGCCGAACTTCCTCCGTTGCCGCAGCATCGCGCAGGCAGCGGCACCCATCACTGACAGAGACACTTTGAGCACATCGAACATCGGCATCGCCATCGCGGCGCCCAGCGGCCGTCCGCTTGATATCGCAGCCTACAACCTGGGCGTGCAGCGCCTGGAACAGCAAGGCTTCCTGGTCCACAATTACTACGACGACGACAAGAAATTCCAGCGCTTCGGCGGCACCGACGAATGGCGCCTGGCGCAGCTGAATGCCGCCGCCGCCGATCCCGATGTACAGGTGGTGATTGCGCTGCGCGGCTCGTATGGCATGTCGCGCCTGCTGCCGTCGATCGACTTTCACAAGATGGCGGACAGCGGCAAGCTGTTTGTCGGCTACAGCGACTTCACCGCGTTCCAGATGCCGTTGATGAAGCAGACCGGCCGCATCAGCTTTGGCGGGCCGATGATGTGCGACGACTTCATTCGCCCCGAGCCGGTGGCGTACACGCTGGACCAGTTCTGGAACTGCCTGCGCGGTCCGGTGCACCAGGTGCGCGGCGCGGTGGCCGACGGTGCTGCCGATAATCCGCTGCTGGATGTCAGCGGCAAGCTGTGGGGCGGGAATCTGGCGATGATGGTCAGCCTGCTCGGTACACCGTATTTCCAGGCGCTGGAGCAGGGCATCTGCTTCATCGAGGATGTCAGCGAGCATCCGTATCGCGTGGAGCGCATGGTGCTGCAGCTGTTCTACGCGGGCGCGCTGGAAGGACAGCGCGCGCTGGTGCTGGGCGATTTCTCTGGCTACAAACTGAGCCCGGTGGACAATGGCTATGACTTCGACAGCATGGTGGCGTACCTGCGCCAGCGTTTGCCGATTCCGGTGCTGACCGGCCTGCCATTTGGCCATATCAAGGAGCGCGCCACGCTGCCGTATGGCGGCATGGCGCATCTGGTATCCAGCGAACGCGGTTTTGATCTGACGATCAGCGATTACCCGACGCTGTAATTACTGCAGGCGGCGCACGCGTGGCGCCTGGCTGGTGCCTTCGATTTCCAGGAAGATCGTGCCTATGCCGTTGCGGCTGATCCGGACTTTGGGATTGGTGACTTCGCTGATGGAGGCCGCGCTGTCATCGGCGACGCGCCAGATCTGGCCATTGGCCAGCTTGAACAGGGTGCCGGCGCTCCAGCCGTCGATGGTGCCGATCAGCGTGCTTTCAATGGTGGTCGGTTCGTCAGACTTGCGCAGCTGGGTGGCGCTCAGGCCGAAGTTCGCTGCCGGATCAGGCTTAGCTGCAGGCGCGCTTGGTGCGACTGGCGTGGCCATTGCGGCGCCGGGGGCGGCGGCCGGGCGGGCGGCCGTTGCGACCGGGATCGCGTCATAGCAGGCGACACGGCCGGCGACGTCGGCAATGCTGCGGCAGCGCAGCAGGTCGGCGTCGGAGGCGAGGGCGGAACCGGATACTGCCAGCAAAAGAAGCAAAGCTTTCATCGAACTCTTTCCAGGTTGCGGGCGCCCGGTCCGGGCGCCACCTGGCTGGATTATATCGGCCCTGGCCCGCCCTCGTATAGCTCAGGCCGAAGGACGCTGGCGGCGGCGTGCGGCGACGCCCAGCAGGCCCAGGCCAGCAAGCAGCATGCCGTAGGTGGCCGGTTCCGGTACCGCGGCAGTTACGCTGATGTTGTCCAGGCGGGTAAAGCTTGGTGCATTGTAGGCGCCAAATTTCAGTTCCGTGCTGGCGCCGGTGGCAACCAGGCCGGTCAGCGTGACGTGGGTCCAGTTGCGGATCTCATTGCTGAAGCTGTAGACCACGGCGCCGTTGAAATCCGCTTCGAAGTACGAGCCGGTGGTGACGTTGTTGAAGATGTCAAAGCTCAGGGTGTAAGCCTTGCCGGCCACGGTGGCCAGGGTCTGGCTGATGTAGGCTGGCGGGGCGCTGGCGCCGACACGCCACAGATAGGTGTGGTTCGCGGTGACGGTATTGGAAATCACATCCGACAACGAGGAGTTGCCCGACTTGGTCCAGCCGGCAAACGAGCCGGTTTCGAAATCGCCATTGGAGACCAGTTCGGTTGCTGCCTGTGCTGAAAACGCAGTGGCTGCCAGGATGGCGACGATGGCCAGTTTCTTCATGTTTACCCCCTATTTGTAATATAAAATTGACAATAGAGTGGTCATAGTAATCTTGTAATTGTTACTTTGTCCAGATGATTTTCCAGCGCCGGCGATGTGTGGGTTCGCAGCCACGGTGTGGAAATGGTAAAATCACCGGTTACTTCATCTTACAGCTCTAAGGGTCTTCCTCGTGCTATCTACAGCAAACATTACCATGCAATTCGGCGCCAAGCCGCTGTTTGAAAACATCTCCGTCAAGTTCGGCGATGGCAACCGTTATGGCCTGATCGGCGCCAACGGCTGCGGCAAGTCCACCTTCATGAAAATCCTCGGCGGCGATCTGGAACCGTCGGCAGGCAACGTGATGCTGGATGTGAACGAGCGCCTCGGTAAGCTGCGTCAGGATCAGTTTGCGTACGAAGAGATGCGCGTACTGGACGTGGTCATGATGGGCCACACCGAGATGTGGGCAGCGATCTCGGAACGCGACGCGATCTACGCCAACCCGGAAGCGACCGACGACGACTACATGCGCGCCGCTGACCTTGAAGGCAAGGTCTCCGAGTACGACGGTTACACCGCGGAATCGCGGGCCGGTGAACTGCTGCTGGGCGTGGGTATTTCCATCGACCTGCACCAGGGGCCGATGAGCGCCGTCTCGCCGGGCTGGAAGCTGCGCGTGCTGCTGGCACAGGCGCTGTTCTCGAATCCGGACATCCTGCTGCTCGACGAACCAACCAATAACCTGGACATCAACACCATCCGCTGGCTGGAAGATGTGCTCAACGAGCGCAACTCCACCATGATTATCATTTCCCACGATCGCCATTTCCTGAACCAGGTGTGCACCCACGTGGCCGACATGGACTACGGCACGCTGAAGATCTACCCAGGCAATTACGATGACTACATGCTGGCATCGACGCAAGCGCGTAACCAGCAGCTGGCCAACAACGCCAAGGCCAAGGAAAAGGTCGCCGAGCTGCAGGACTTCGTGCGCCGCTTCTCGGCCAACAAGTCCAAGGCCCGTCAGGCGACTTCGCGTGCCAAGATGATCGACAAGATCAAGGTCGAAGACATCAAGCCGTCGTCGCGCGCTTATCCGTTCGTGCGCTTTGAAGGCGAGAAGAAGCTGCACCGCCTGGCCGTGGAAGTGGACAGCATCAGCAAGAAGTACGACCGTACGCTGTTCAACAACTTCAGCATCATGGTGGAAGCAGGCGAGCGCATTGCCATCATCGGTGCCAACGGCGCCGGCAAGACCACCATGTTGCGCAGCATCGGCGGCCAGGACATCACGGGTCTGAGCGCCGATCACGGCATGGTCAAGTGGGCGGAAAACGCCAACGTCGGCTACATGCCGCAGGATCCGACCGAAGATTTCGCCAAAGAGATCACGCTCACCGACTGGATGGGCAAGTGGACCAAGGAAGGTGACGACGACCAGGCCGTGCGTTCGATCCTGGGCCGTCTGCTGTTCGGCGGCGACGAGGTGAAGAAGTCGGTCACGGTGCTGTCCGGTGGCGAGAAGGGCCGCATGATGTACGGTAAGCTGATGCTGGGCCGTCACAACGTGCTGCTGCTCGATGAACCGACCAACCACATGGACATGGAATCGATCGAGTCGCTCAACATCGCGCTGGATAAATACGCCGGCACGCTGATCTTCGTGTCGCACGACCGTGAATTCGTGTCGTCGCTGGCCAACCGCATCATCGAGATCAAAGAGAATGAAGTCGTCGACTTCCGCGGCAACTATGAAGAGTATCTGACCAGCCAGGGTATCGCTTAAACGATTATGCAAGCTATCGAGATCAAACCCGTCGAGTATGAACATCCACAAGACGGTGCCAGCTGCGTCGCCCATGCGTGGGCGCGCACGCCAGCTCCAACGACTGCGGAACAGCGCGTCGAACTCAAGGAACGCATCAAGCGCCTGCTGAAGGAAAAGCAGGCGGTCCTCGTGTCGCACTATTACGTGGACGCGGACCTGCAGGACCTGGCCGAGGAAACCGGCGGCTGCGTGTCCGACTCGCTGGAGATGGCGCGCTTTGGCCGCGATCATCCGGCCAAGACGCTGATCGTCGCCGGCGTGCGCTTCATGGGAGAAACGGCCAAGATCCTGAGCCCGGAAAAACGCATCCTGATGCCGGACCTGGACGCGACCTGTTCGCTGGACCTGGGCTGCCCGGCCGACGAGTTCACTGCCTACTGCGACGCCCATCCGGACCGCACGGTGGTGGTGTACGCCAACACCAGCGCTGCCGTCAAGGCGCGTGCGGACTGGATGGTGACGTCGTCGATCGGCCTGGACATCGTCAAGCACCTGCACGAGCAGGGCAAGAAGATCCTGTGGGCGCCGGACAAGCATCTGGGTTCCTACATCCAGAAGCAGACCGGCGCCGACATGCTGCTGTGGCAGGGCTCCTGCCTGGTGCATGACGAGTTCAAGGGCGTGGAGCTGGAACTGCTGAAGGCGCAATACCCTGAAGCGAAGATCCTGGTGCACCCTGAGTCGCCAGCCAATGTGGTGGCGCTGGCCGATGTCGTGGGCTCGACCACGCAGATCATCAACGCCGCCGTGGAGTTAGACTGCGATACCTTCATCGTTGCCACCGACAACGGCATCCTGCACAAGATGCGCGCCGCCGCGCCGGGCAAGCGTTTCATTGAAGCGCCAACCGCCGGCAACAGCGCTACCTGCAAGAGCTGCGCGCACTGCCCGTGGATGGCCATGAACGGCCTGCAGAATCTGGCGGACCTGCTGGAGAATATGGACCAGCCGGAGGTCAGCGCGGCCAACGAAATCTTCGTCGATGCGGAAATCGGCAAGCAGGCCGTGACCTCGATCACGCGCATGCTGGACTTTGCCGCGGCCAAAAAAGCCAAGGTACAGCCAGGGCCGGATCTGGCGCAAGAAGCTAAACTGTTTTCGGGAATTGGTCCTGCATGAGCACTCTGATTAACAAGTTCGCGCCGTTTGACGACGCGTTGAAGTCGGCGTTTGAAGCCAATCTGCTGGCGGCGTTGCTGGAAGATGTCGGTTCCGGCGACCTGACCGGCTTGCTGGTGCCGGAAGGCGGCCGCGCGCAGGCCCGCGTGATCGTGCGCGAAGATGCGGTGCTGTGCGGCGCGGCGTGGTTTGAAGGCGTCATGAACTGCATGCAGGCTGGTATCGAAATCGACTGGCAGTACGCGGAAGGCGACATGATGAAGGCCGACAGCGTGGTCTGCACCATTGCCGGCCCGGCGCGCGCGCTGCTGACGGCAGAACGCGGTGCGCTGAACTTCATGCAGCTGCTGTCCGGCGTGGCGACGGCGACCCGCAAGTATGTGGACGTGATTGCCGGCACCCGCGCCGCCATCCTGGATACCCGCAAGACGCTGCCGGGCCTGCGCCTGGCGCAGAAGTATGCGGTGCGTGTGGGCGGTGGCCAGAACCAGCGCCTGGCGCTGTATGACGGTATCCTCATCAAGGAGAATCACATCGCGGCGGCGGGCGGCATCACCAATGCGGTGCTGGCGGCCAAGGCGCTGAACAAGGGTGTGTCGATACAGGTGGAAGTGGAATCGCTGGACGAGCTGCGTGAAGCGCTGGACGCGGGCGCGGTGTCCATCCTGCTGGATAACTTCAGCACGGACATGATGCGTGAAGCGGTGGCGGTGAACGCCGGCCGCGCGCTGCTGGAGGCCTCCGGCGGCATCAATTTCGATACCGTGCGCGCGATTGCCGAGACCGGCGTGGACCGCATCTCCATCGGCAGCCTGACCAAGGATGTCCGTGCTACCGATTATTCTTTACGCATCATTGGTTAACAAAATTTTATTGTTGACTTCGCCCGCGCACGATTGAAAATTGTTAAATTGAGTAATCAATAAAACAATAAAATATGCCCTCTTTTTAATCAAAGGGGGTAATACATGAAATTACAATACGTGGCGGGTGTACTGGGGATGCTGTGCCTGAGCGGTCTGGCGCAGGCGGAAGGTTTTGTGAATGGCGGCTTTGAGGATGGCAACACCAACGGCTGGATCACGGGCGGCGGTTACCGTGGCAGTGTTCTCAACGACGCGCTGACGCCAGCGCAGCTGTTGCCAGGCGGTAGCCTGCATACCGACAACGGCAGCCGCGGCGCCATTGTCGATGGCAGCTATGTCGATCCACGGCTGGGCAGCCTGATTGGTTCGACCATCTATAGCGGCAAGTACGCCTACCGCGCGGAAGACACCTGGGATGGCGGCAACGCCACCGCCATCAGCCAGCAGGTCAGCAATTACACCGACAATAAAATCGTTTTCGCCTGGAAGGCGGTGCTGGAAAACGGCGGCCACGTCGAGAACGAATCTGCCGTGATGAAGCTGACGCTGACCGACAATACCACGGGTCAATTGCTGGTCAGCCGCAGCTACAATGCCGGCTATACCGGTTCTGGCGTCGACTCGCGCTTCCTGACCGAAAATGGTTTGTTCTACACGCCGCAATGGCAGGTCGAGCAGCTGAACATCGACCAGTCGCTGTCCGGCCACAGCTTCACGCTGTCGCTGCTGGCGGCGGATTGCAACCCGACCGCACATACCGGCTACGTCTATCTGGATGGTTTCGGCGCGGCGCTGCCCGTGCCTGAACCGGAAACCTACGGCATGCTGCTGGCAGGTCTGGGCCTGATGGGCGTGGTTGCCCGCCGCCGTCAGCGCGCCGCTTAAGCCGCGACGGTCTTGCGCATTTTTGCCAGCGGAACCTTGACGTTCCCTGGCAAATCCAGTTCCATGTTCTCGATGATGGTAAAGCCGCAGGCCTGGTAGAGCGGCACGCCGGGCATGGTGGCGGCCAGTTCCAGGGTGTGGAAGCCGCCCGCCAGCGCCGCGTCGGTGCAGTGCTGCAGCAGCAGACGGCCCAGGCCCTGGCGCGCTGCCGACGGATCCACAAAAAAAGCACGGATGCGGGCTGGTTCCCGGGCCGGATCGAGCAGCGGATCGGCGCCGAGCTTGGTGCGGTCGGCGCCAAACAGGGTGGCGCGCTTGCTCCAGCCACCGCAGGCCGCCAGCTGGCCATCCTTCTCAATCACAAAATACGTCTGGTCCGCCACGAGTTGCGTATCGACGCCAAATACGTAACGCGTTACGGCTTGGGCCTGCTCGCTGGTGTAGAAACCGGCGCTGAGCGCAATGCCGGAACGCGCGATCAGCGCTTCCATGGCCGGGATGTCGGCTGGCGTGGCGTGACGGACCGCGATCATTATTTGCGTCGCGGTGGCGTCAGGATGGTGGGCAGCGCCTTGGCCAGGGTTTCCGGATAGTCGCGGCTGAAATGCAGGCCGCGGCTTTCCCGGCGCAGCAGGGCGCTGTTGACGATCAGGCCGGCGACATCGACCAGGTTGCGCAGCTCCAGCAGGTCGTGCGTGACGCGGAAGTTCTGGTAGTACTCGTCGATTTCTTCCTTGAGCAGCGCAATGCGGTGCTGCGCGCGTTCCAGGCGCTTGCTGGTGCGGACGATGCCCACGTAGTTCCACATGAAGCGGCGCAGCTCGTCCCAGTTGTGGGAGATGACCACTTCTTCATCGGCATCGCTGACGCGGCTTTCGTCCCAGTCCGGCAGATAAGGCACTTCGCCTTTTTCCTTGGCGGTGATGTCCATGGCGCAGGCGCGGCCGATGACCACGCATTCCAGCAGCGAGTTGCTGGCCAGGCGGTTGGCGCCATGCAGGCCGGTGCAGGCGGTTTCGCCGACCGCGTACAAGCCCGGCAAATCCGTGCGGCCGTGCATGTCGGTCACCACGCCGCCGCAGGTGTAGTGGGCGGCCGGCACCACGGGAATCGGTTCTTTGGTGATGTCGATGCCCAGTTCCATGCAGCGCGCGTAGATGGTCGGGAAGTGCTCGATCAGGAATTCGGCCGGCTTGTGGCTGATGTCCAGGTGAACATAGTCCAGGCCGCGCTTCTTGATTTCAAAGTCGATGGCGCGCGCCACCACGTCGCGCGGGGCCAGCTCGGCGCGCTCGTCGTGCGACAGCATGAAGCGCTGGCCGGCAGCGGCGCCGGCTTCCGGCGGCAGCTTGAGCAGACCGCCTTCGCCGCGGATCGCTTCGGTAATCAGGAAGGACTTGGCGTACGGGTGGTACAAACAGGTCGGGTGGAACTGGATGAATTCCATATTGGCCACGCGGCAGCCCGCGCGCCAGGCCATGGCGATGCCGTCGCCGCTGGCGGTGTCCGGGTTGGTGGTGTACAGGTAGACCTTGCCGGCGCCGCCGGTGCACATCACCGTCTGCTCGGCGGCGAAGGTGTGGACCTGGCCGGTCTGCTCGTCCTGCACGTACAGGCCGTAGCACTTGGGCTGGGCATGGCCTTTTTTGAGCGGATGCACCTTGTCCGAGGTAATCAGGTCGATGGCGCAGTGGTGTTCGAACAGCGTGATGTTCGGGTGGGCGCGGACTTTTTCTTCCAGCGTGGTCTGCACGGCGTTGCCGGTAGCGTCCGCCGCGTGGATGATGCGCCGCTGGCTGTGGCCGCCTTCGCGCGTGAGGTGGAAGCCCAGTTCGGCCGAGTCGTCGCGCGTGAACGGCACGCCCTGGTCGATCAGCCATTCGATCGCTTCGCGGCCGTGCTCGACGATGTAGCGCGTCGCGCTTTCGTCGCACAGGCCGCCGCCGGCGATCAGGGTGTCTTCTATATGCTGGCTGTGGCTGTCGCCGGAATCCAGTACGGCGGCGATGCCGCCTTGCGCCCAGTTACTGGCGCCGTCCTTGAGCGCACGTTTGGAAATAATCGCTACGGTGCGTGTTTCGGCCAGATGCAGGGCGACCGACAGGCCGGCCAATCCGCTGCCGACAATTGCAACATCAAATTTCATGATTACGTGGTGGAAATGCAATAGAGAACCATGACTATAGACCATTTGTCATAGTCGCGTCACAAATAGCCCTTTTGGCGAGGTGGGTTGCGGGCGCTCAAGGTCTGAGCTTGAGCATTCCCCATGATGAAAGCTTCGCCTGGGAGGCCACCGTGATCCGCATCTTTCACCATTATGTGTCCAGAATCGCCGTCATGCTGCTATTGCTGGAGCTGTCGATATTGCTGGCGGCGGCGGTGGCCAGTGCGCCTCTGTGGCTGTCCGATGCCAGCCAGCTGTATGGGCCTGCAGTGGTGTTTGCGCTGGTGATGGTGTTCAGCATGGGCACACTCGGCATGTACCAGCATGACCAGTCGCGCGAGGATGTCAAAAGTACACTGCTGCGTATCATGCCGTCGTTTGTGCTGGGGTTTTGCCTGATGCGTTTGCTGGCCGGTTTGCTGCCGGGCATACAGCTGGGACGGCTGGGCAGCACGGTGTTCTTGCTGGGCGGTGGCGCGGTGCTGCTGGCGCGGCTGATTGTCTTCACGTCGGCGCAATCGCGCATGCTGGAGCAGCGGCTGATTATCGTGGGGGATGGCGCACTCGCGCTGGAGTGCATGGCGCTGGCGGCAAGCAGCGTCGGCTTCCATCCATTTCGCGTGGTAGGGTTTGTGCCGGTATCCGGCGAGTTGCGTGCGGTGCCGCCGGCGATGCTGCTGCCGGCGGATCTGCCGTTGCTGGCATTGGCGCGGCGCTACGCGGCGGACGAGATCATCGTCACGGTCGGCGACCGGCGCAACGGCGCTTTCCCTGTGCGCCAGTTGCTGGAGTGTGCCCTGGGCGGCGTGCCGGTAACGGATGCCGCCACCTTCTTTGAGCGCGAAGCCTGCCAGATCCGGGTGGATTCGTTGCAGCCCAGTTACCTGATTTTCGGCGGCGGCTTTGACCAGAGCGTCACACGCGCGGCCGTGAAGCGGCTTTTCGATTTGACGGCCAGTGCCGCGATCGGCCTGATCGCGACGCCGGTAATGCTGGCAACGGCGCTGGCGATCAAGATGGACGATGGCGGGCCGGTGTTTTTCCGGCAGGAGCGTGTCGGCCGGGGCAACCGCGTGTTCCACGTGCTGAAATTCCGCAGCATGCGGCCGGATGCGGAGCGCGATGGTCAGCCACGCTGGGCGAGCGAGGGCGATCCGCGTGTGACGCGCGTGGGGCGCTGGATACGTCAGCTGCGCATCGACGAGCTGCCGCAGATGCTGAATGTGTTCAGGGGCGACATGAGTTTTGTCGGTCCGCGGCCGGAGCGCGCCTATTTCGTCGAGCAGTTGCGCCAGCGGATCGCGTACTACAACGTGCGGCACGGGATCAAACCGGGCATCACTGGCCTGGCGCAGGTGCGCTACCGCTACGGCGCTTCGGTCGAGGACGCGGTGCGCAAGTTGCAATATGATTTGTACTATGTGAAGAACAACAGCCTGTTCCTGGACCTGCTCATCCTGGTCGATACGGTGCAGGTGGTGTTGTTTGGCAAGGGCGGACGGTGATGCTGGGGGCTGGCGTTTCCATCGTCGCGCTGTGCAGTCACGCGATGGCGGCGCTGGCATTTGGTGGTCTGGCCGGGTGGGTGCTCAGTCCTGGGCGTCGCGCCTGGCCTCACAGGCGGGCGATCTGTTGCGCCTTGTTGCTTACCGCCCTGTGGGCCGCCGGCGTTGCGGTAGCGGTGCTGCCGTTTGCCGCGCCATCCGCATGGCGGACGTTTCTCCTCATTGATCTGTCGGAGATGCTGCGCAGCGCCGGCTGGCTGATTTTGCTGCAGGTGTTGTCGGGCGCCGGCAAGCGCTGGCTGCTGGCCGTATTGCTGCTGCCGGCGCTGTCGCTGCTGGCGGCAGTGCTGGCCGCGACGATGCCGCTGGTACGCGCGGCGATGTCGTTGTCTGTGGCGGTTCTGGGCATGCTGCTGGTGGAGCACCTGTATCGCCGCGCACCGCAGAACGCGCGCTGGGGCATCAAATTCGCCTGTCTGGGCATCGGCGCCTTGTTTGCGTATGACTTCTACTTGTACAGCGATGCGATGCTGCTGCGCCGTCTGAGCGCGGATATCTGGGCGGCGCGTGGCGTGGTCAATGCGTTCAGCGCGCCCCTGCTGGCGGCGTCCCTGATGCGCGGGCCTTCATGGACGCCGTCGCTGCAGTTGTCGCGTCAGATCATGTTTCGTTCGGCGGCCTTGCTTGGTGCGGCACTGTATTTGCTGGCGATGGCGGCGAGTGCGTGGTATCTGCGTTCCATCGGCGGCGCATGGGGCGGCCTGATGCAGCTGGCCTGCCTGGTTGGCGCGGCGTTGATCCTGGCGGCGCTGCTGTTTTCCGGCAGCGCACGGGCCAGGCTCAAACTCTTCATCGGCAAGCACTTCTACAAGGGGCGCTACGACTATCGCGAGGAATGGCAGCGTTTTACGCACGCGCTGGCCGATGATGCGAATGGCCTGTCGGAGCGCGCCATCCAGGCCGTGGCGGCGCTGGTTGAAAGTCCCGGCGGCCTGCTCTGGTTGCGGCATGATGATGGCAATTATCTTGCCGTCACGCGCTGGAACCTGCCGCTGCCTCAAGCGGAGGAACCTGCGGATGGCGCGATATGTCAGCTGCTCTCAAGCCGGCACTGGGTCATCGAGCTGGCGGATGACCATGCGCCAAGGCCAGCATGGGCCAACGGCGTCTGGCTGATTGTGCCCATGATGCTGGAGCGTAGCCTGTTCGGTTTTATTTGCCTGGCGCCGCCGCGCACCGCGTTGCACATCAACTGGGAGGTGCGCGATGTGTTGAAGATTGCGGGCAGCCAGGCGGCCAGTTATCTTGCGCATCGCGCATCGGCGGACAATCTGGCGGTTGCGCGGCAATTTGAATCGCTGAACCGCATGTCAACCTTTGTCGTGCATGACCTGAAAAACCTGGTCGCGCAGCTTTCCCTGTTGTTGGTGAATGCGGAAAAGCACAAGGCGAATCCGGCATTTCAGGACGATATGCTATCCACGCTGTCGCATTCGCTGGGCAAGATGCGCAACCTGCTGCTTAAACTGCGCCGCGATCAGGCCTCGGACATGGCGTCCGCGCTGGTGCTGGACGCACTGCTGCAGCGCGTGATGCGTGATTACAGCGCTTGCGAGCCGCGTCCATCGCTGGAGCTACGCGACAGCGGGCTGCTGGTGCAGGCCAACGGGCCGCGGCTGGCGCGCGTGATCGGTCATCTGATCCAGAATGCCATCGAAGCCACGCCGCGCGCTGGCCAGGTGCAGGTGCACTTACAGAAAGACGACAACTGCGCCGTGCTGGAGGTGCGCGACACCGGCCACGGCATGGATGCCCAGTTTATCCGAGAACGCCTGTTTCGCCCCTTCGTCTCGACCAAGGCTGCCGGCATGGGCATCGGTGTATTTGAAAGCCGCGAGTATCTGCGCGAGATCGGCGGGCAGGTGCAGGTCCACAGCGAGCCGGCCTGTGGCACCACGTTCCGCATCACGCTACCGTTGCATAAGGAGGCCGTTCATGGGCAAGAATAAGCTGCTGGTCGTTGAGGATGATCCAGGACTGCAAACACAGTTGCGGTGGCGTCTGGATGCGTATGAGGTCCTGGTGGCGGACGACCGCGAGTCCGCCATGGCGCAGTTACGCCGGCATCAGGCAGCCGTGGTGACCATGGACCTGGGCCTGCCTCCCGACCCCGATGGCGCCAGCGAGGGACTGGCCTTGCTGCCACAAATACTGGCAGCCGCGCCGGATACCAAAGTGATCGTGCTGACCGGGAACCAGGACCGGGCGTATGCCTTGAAAGCGGTGGCGATGGGCGCGTATGATTTTCACCCCAAGCCGCTGGACGGGGACACGCTCGCACTGGTGATCGAGCGCGCCTTTCATTTGCATGGCATGCAGCAGGAAAACCGGCGCATGCTGCAAATTCAGGCGGATTCGCCATTGGCTGGCATCATCAGCCGTGATCCTGCGATGTTGAAGTTGTGCCGCAATGTGGAGAAAGTTGCGTCTTCCTCGGCGACGGTGATGCTGCAGGGGGATTCCGGCAGTGGCAAGGAGCTCATTGCGCGCGGGCTGCATCAACTGAGCGCCCGGCGCGACAAGCGTTTTGTCGCCATCAACTGCGCGGCGATTCCCGAGCATCTGCTGGAAAGTGAGTTATTCGGCTATGAAAAAGGCGCGTTCACCGGCGCCCAGCGTCAGACCCAGGGACGGCTGGAACTGGCCCATGGCGGAACCTTGTTTCTCGACGAGATAGGTGACATGGCCATGCCCTTGCAGGCAAAGCTGCTGCGTTTTTTGCAGGAACGTGTGATCGAACGGGTTGGCGGGCGTACTGAAATCAGCGTCGATGTGCGGGTGGTGTGCGCCACGCATCGCAACCTGAAAGCGCTGGCGGTGGAGGGGGGATTTCGTGAGGACCTGTATTACCGGCTCAGCGAGATTGTGTTGCATATTCCGCCGTTACGTGAACGCACGGGCGACAGTGCCCTGTTGGCGCAGCATTTCCGCAATAAATTCTGCGCCGCCGAAGCGCGTTCGCTGCTGGCTTTTAGTCCGCAGGCACTGGCGGCGATTGAGGCATATGCGTGGCCAGGTAACGTGCGCGAGATGGAAAACTGCATACGCCGCGCAGTGATTATGGCCGATGGCGCGCAAATTGAGCCTGCGGATCTGGGCTTGTCGGACGGTGAAGAACGCAGCCTGAACTTGCGCCAGGTGCGCGAAAAAGCGGAATACAGCGTGATGGTGCAGGCGCTGGCGCGGGCGGATGGCAGTATCGTCAAGGCTGCGGAGTTGATGGGGATTAGCCGTCCGACACTGTATGACTTGATGAACCATCACGGTTTGAAGTAGTCACTCGCGCCATTCGCCGGCTGCGGTAAGTTTGTTCCTGAGTCCTGGCAGCGGGAACCCGAGGTTGTACGCCTTTCTGGCGCTGGCGCGCGCACTGTCGAAATCCTTCTTTTTCAGGTAGAGCAGGCCGAGGTTGTAATGCGATGTCGGATTGTCCGGCTCCAGCTGCGCTGCCTGCTGCAGTTGCTCCAGTGCGCCGTCTGTCTGGCCGAGCGCTAAAAGATAACCGCCGTATAGCGAGCGGACGTTAGCGTCGTCCGGGCGGAAACGCAGGGCGCGGGCGAAGTAGCATTCAACGGTGTAGTGAGCGCCGCGTGGTTTGCTATTCTTTTCTCGCAGCGCAAGGCGGGATATCGCCGCCAATGCGCGGCTGTGATTCGGGAAGTGTTCCAGTGTGTAGCCGATATCCGCACCCACGAGGCCACTGACGCCACGGATCAGGCGTTCGACGTCTGGTGTGAAGTGGTAGTTTTCTACGGCGGCCAGTCCCTGGCGGTCTTCTGCGTTGTTATAGTCGCCGCCGGGACTGTGCTTGATGTAATCCGGGCAGTCGTCGGCATGGGCGGCTGCGCATAATGACAGCAGAACGAGCAGGGTTTTCATCGCGGCTCCTTGCATATGTGGTCTAGTAAGGTTGCGAGTTCGCGCGTCCGCGCCGCACGTGCATGGCGGACGACGACGTCGGCAGGGGCCAGTGGTGCGCGTTGTTCGCGGCATGAGTTCAGAAACTCTGGAAGTTTTACGGCGATCTCTTCGGCCGAATTCAGACGTGCGATGGTGTGAATGCCGGCGTTGCGCAGTGTGGTGGCGGTATCGCCGTCCGGGTGGGTGAGCGCGAGTAGCGGGCGGCGTGCGCGCAGGTACTCGTACAGTTTGGCGGGAATCTGACCGTTGCAGTTGCCCGCTTGTAGCAGCAGCAGTCCATCGGCGTGCAGCATTTCGGCCAGCGCTGCCTGGTAAGGGAGTGGTGGAGCGAGTTCGACTAGCGCTTGCAGGCCAGGGTGCTGCTGTATGAGGCCGCGCAGGTAATCGTCATGGCCTGTTGCGCGCAGCACGAGGCGAAAATTTCCGGGGTTGATGGCATTCGTGGCCAGCAGGCGCGTGAGCGCCGCGAACAGCGCGCGTGGGTCACGCTCCGATGGGTAGATGGCGCCGCTGTGCAGAAGACGGAATGGTTTTTGGGCGTCTTGTACTGGCGCCGGCAGTAGTTCAGCGGCGATAAAGCCGGCTTCGTCGTAGCCGTTCTCGATCAGGGAAATCGCTGTGCTGGCCCCGTGGCGTCGGGCCAGATCACCGGCGGCCATCGGCGTGGTGCAGACGATGGCTGCGGCCCGCTGTGCCGCTTGCTGTTCTATCCAGCGATGGATGCGGTAGCGGCGCGCGTCCGGGGGATAGTCCTGGTCGATCATGGGGTCGCGCTGGTCTGCTATCCACGGCAGACCGCTGAGGCGATGCAGCGTCATTCCGATCAGGTGTGCGGTGGCGATCGGATAGGTGGACCAGATGACTTGCGGGCGAAATTTGCGTATCAGGGCCAGCCCCGTTGGCACCGCGCTGAGCCACCAGGACGACCAGCGGTCTGGCTGCGCCAGCAGGGCTGGATAGCGTCCCTGTATCGAGAGCTGGCGGGCGGCGTCCAGCGCAAAGCTGCGGTGGGCTTGCACGCGCGGTTCTGCGGCGCGAGCCCATTCGGCGTAGGCGTTGAGGCTGACGGACAGCACCACCGGTTCCCAGCCGGACTGCGGCAGGTGTTGTGTGAATGCGGCCGTGCGTTGCATGCCGCTGCCGCCGCAGACCGGCGGATAGTGGTAAGCAATCATGAGTACGCGTTTTACCATTGCCGTATCCAGTTGGTGCAGATGGTTGCCACTTCATCGCGCCAGGCCTGGCGGGCAAAGGTGTGATTGGCGTGGGGGATTACGGTTTGATGTATTTGTGGTGCAGCCAGCAGCTTGCGCCAATGCGCGTGCTGGCGCGGTAAGGCCATGAATTCGCGCGCGCCCAGATCTGCGCCCGCCAGGATAATCAGAATCTGGCCCCGAAACTGCCGCAATGCCTGATACACCCGATCTGGTAACGCTTCGACCTGGGCTGACGGCGTACTGGCGGCAACCGCCAGTTTTCCCATCGAGGTTGCCGCCGCGCGCATCCCAAAGCGGCCACGCAGCAGCTTGCGCCAGAATTCCCGGTCGCGGATGCGTTGCAGGTAGTAGTGTCGCAACGTGGTTCTTGCCGCGCCCTGATCGGTACGCACCCATGGGTTCAGCAATACCAGCCCTTTGATGCGTGGATCGCTCCAGGCGTGGAAGGCGGCGGCTGTGGCGCCGTCGCACAGGCCCCACAGTACCAGTTCCTTCATTGCCGGCATGGTGGTGAAGAATTCGCTGATCGCGGCTTCCAGATCGTCCTGGATATCTTCAAAAGTGCGCGGTTCGCCTTCGCTGTCGCCCATGCCGCGATAGTCGAACCGCATCACTGGGACATTATGGGCGGCCAAATGCCGTGCCAGCAGCACGAATTGGCGATGGCTGCCGATGCGGTACTGCGGCCCGCCCGTGATGATGAGGACACCGCGCTGTATGGCCTGGTCTGGCACGTGCAATATGCCGATCAGCCAGCATCCACGGCACAGGAAACGGAGTACGCGTTCGTGTGCCATCAGGCTGACTCCATGGCTTGGGCGGTCGCGGCCAGCAGGTCCGGAACAATGCCGATTTCTGCGCTGCTCCAGAACGGATCGCCGTGCAGCGACCAGGTATGCACAGTTGCCCCGGCATCGCGCCAGCGCGTTATCAACAAGGCCGATGCGGGTTGCAGAGCAGGGTGGGAGATGCCGGCGGCGGTTGCATAGTCTTCGGCCGCATCCTGTATTCTGGTGTTGAGTTCCAGCCACTGTACCGGGCAGTCTGGTGTTAGCTTAGCGGCATCCAGCTCGTGGATGGCCTTGGACAATGAGGGTGACATCAGGTAGCCGCCGATTTCGGTATTCTGCTCGACAGACGGGCCAGTTGAAAATAGTCTGGCTGCGCTCTGCATGCGTGCGAACTGGTTCAGATGTGCGCGTCCGCTGAGTGCGGGCTGCCACAAGATCAGCGATGCTGGATTCACACGTTTGGCAAAGTGCAGGGCGAGCAATCCGCCCAGTCTCAATCCCCACAGGTGACGCGGGCCAAGATTACGCTGGTCCAGCCAGCGCCAGGCATGTTCGAGATCAGTGAGCCAGATCTCGCCATGCGCCTTGCCGATGTCGCCACTGCTGTCGCCGCAGCCATACAGGTCAATTTGCAGCACGCCGAAACCCGCTTGCGCATAGGCGCGTGCCTGCAACATCACCATGCGCCGGCTTTTGTTGAGTTCTTCGGCAAATGGCGGCACGTAGAGGATGGTCCCGCGCGGCTGCACGCCAGGCTCCGGTTCATGATACAGGCAAAAACGCTCACCCTCGTCGGTGTTGAGGAAGAACGGCAAGGCATTGAACGGCAAGGTATCCACGGTCACGCCATTTTGCCGACGACGAAGTCGGACAGCGTTCCCACCGTTGCAAAGTGGTGGGCGCTGATCTCGTCGTCCTGCACTTCGAAGCCGTAGTGCTGCTCGAGCGCGATAATGAGGTTGGCCACCGCCATCGAATCGAGTTCCGGCAGGCTGCCCAGCAGCGGTGTCTTTTCGGAGAGCGGCATCTGGTGCAGGCCCAGCGTGGTTCTCAGGATCTGGCAGACTTGTTGAAGAGGGGGCATGACGGCTCCTGGAATGTCAGTTGGGGATAGGACGCGGGATGGCGGGACAGGTGGACGTATGGCGGCAGGCTGGCGAGCATCCACTGCCACGCGCCGCAGCGCAGAAAGGTGGCGCTCCCCATGTTCACGGCGCCCATGCTGGCGTGGGCACGCAGTGAAACAGCGTTGAAGGCGGAGATGCGGCTGCAGCTCCATTGAATGTCGCGCTGGCGCAGGTCGAGCCGCGCGGCTTCCCATAACTTGCGAAATACCCAGCCCAGACGTTCTTCCGGCCGCACCCAGACGTCGAAGTCCCAACTGGTGTGCGGCGATGCGAGCAGATAACGGACGCGCACTTCATCTTCCTGGTAGGCGCTTTGGATCAGCCATAGAAAACCTGCGAGCCGGCCTTTGCGCCAGGCCGCCAGAGCGCGGGCGCCCTGGGCGTAGCGCTGGCCGATCACATTGGCCGGGCGGGGATAGTCTGGCGGCAGTGCTTCGTGTGCCGCCGGCAGGCGGATTTCGATGTCTGTGCCGCGCAACGGTAGCAGTGGCGTATCGCCAATGGGCTGGGCGACGAACCGGTAGCGAAACAGGGTCCAGCGGCCGCCCGTGATCGCAGCCAGACCCCGCGCCAGCAGATAGAGCATGGCGTTGAACCAGCCAAGTTGCGCGAAGGTGTTGGTCATCATGGCAGTGGTGCGGAGAACGGCGGAAGTCCGATTAGACTATGCACGCCTGGCGCACGGTTTGCGTTATCTCAAGCGCATTGGGACTTTGATCGGGATCAAATACGGCTGTGTCGAATCTCCGATGATGGAAGACTGTCCAACGTCCAGTGAAGGACTTCGCCATGACGCAACTTATCCATGAATTCATTTTCTCGTCGGCGCAGACCATGGCCGGGCGGCAGGCGCTGTGCTATCAGGGCGTGGGCCTGAATTACGGCGCGCTGGCGCAAATGGTGCGCGTGGCGGCGGATGCCTGGCTGCAGCTTGGTTTCGGACGCAGCGAGCGTCTGGCGGTGTATCTGGAGAAGCGTGAGGAGGCGGTGGCGGCGATGTTTGGTGCGGCTGCGGCGGGTGGTGTGTTTGTGCCGGTGAATCCGGTGCTGAAAGCGGAGCAGGTGGCTTATATCCTGGCGGACTGCAATGTCCGCATCCTGGTGACGTCGCGCGAGCGGCTGAACCAGCTGGCCGAGGTGCTGGCATTGTGCCCGGACCTGCGCAGCGTCATCGTGATCGGTTCCATGGAAGGGCTGCCGGAAATCGCCGGCATACAATTACATTCGTGGCGTGAAACCATGGTCGGCGCCGCGCCGCATCCCGCGCATGCCTGTATCGACAGCGATATGGCGGCCATAATGTACACCTCCGGCAGCACGGGCAAGCCCAAGGGCGTGATCCTGTCGCACCGCAACCTGGTGGCTGGCGCGCTGAGTGTATCCAGCTACCTGAATAATACGGCCGAAGACCGTATCTTGTGCGTGCTGCCACTGAGTTTTGATTACGGTCTCAGTCAGCTGACCACGGCGTTTGCGGTGGGCGCCTGCGCGGTGCTGCTGAATCATCTGCTGCTGCGCGATGTACTGGATGCGGTTGATCGGGAGCGTATCACTGGTCTGGCCGGCGTACCGCCGCTGTGGATACAGTTGTCGGAGTTGAGCTGGACTCATGCACGGCGGCTGCGCTATATCACGAACTCCGGTGGCGTCATGCCGCTACACACCGTCAAGGCGCTACGCAAGGCGCTGCCGCAGGTAGAGATTTACCTGATGTATGGGTTGACCGAAGCGTTCCGCTCCACCTATCTGGCGCCGGAGCAGCTGGACAGGCGCCCGGATTCAATCGGCAAGGCGATCCCGAATGCGGAAATATTGGTGTTGCGCCAGGATGGCACGCCTTGCGACCCGAATGAACCGGGAGAGCTGGTGCATCGCGGACCGCTGGTCTCGCTGGGTTACTGGAACGACCAGGCCCGCACCTCGGAGCGTTTTCGTGTTCTGCCGGACCGTACGGGCGGTGTGACTGTGCCGGAACTGGCAGTCTGGTCCGGCGATACGGTGAGAGTGGATGAGGAGGGTTTTCTATATTTTATCGGCCGTAGTGACGACATGATCAAGACCTCCGGCTATCGCGTCAGTCCGGCGGAGGTGGAATCGGTGGTCTACGGTACCGGTCTGGTCAGCGAGGCGGCTGCGTTTGGCGTAGCACATCACCTGCTGGGGCAGGCAATCGTGCTCATCGCGGTTGGCCGGGCGCAGGATGGCGCGGTGCTGCTGGCAGCCTGCAAGCGCGCCTTACCAACCTATATGGTCCCGGCGCGGATTGAAATGCGCGAGCAGCGGCTGCCGCGCAATCCCAACGGCAAGATCGACCGCAAACTGTTGGCCCTGCAACTGGAGGAACGCGCATGACCCCCGTGCACGAGGAACAGCGGCAATTCCCGGTGCTGGATGATTGTTTGCACATCGGCGGCATTGCGTTGACGCGGCTGGCGGAACGCGTCGGCCGTACGCCATTTTATGCTTACGAACGGAGCCATATCGCATCACGCATCGCCTTGCTGCGGCAGACGCTGCCGGCAGGATTGGAGTTGCACTATGCGGTCAAAGCCAATCCCATGCCGGCTGTGGCGCAGTTGATTGCTCCGTTGGTGGATGGCTTTGATGTGGCGTCCGGTGGTGAAATGAAAATCGCGCTGGATGCGGGTATGTCCGCTTCGCAAGTGAGCTTTGCCGGGCCGGGCAAGAGCAATGCGGAACTGCGCAGTGCCATTGCTGCGGGCGTCTTGCTGCATCTGGAATCGGAAGATGAAATGCACCGCGCAGCACGTGCGGGCGATCTGCTGGGGCTGACGCCGCGTGTGGCGGTGCGTGTCAATCCCGAATTTGAACTCAAGTATGCCGGCATGAAGATGGCTGGCGGCGCGCGCCAGTTTGGTGTCGATGCGGAGCGCGTACCTGCCATGTTGCGCAAGCTGGGCGCGCTGGGACTGGACTTTCACGGTTTTCACCTCTTTTGTGGCGCACAGAATTTATCCGCTAAGGCGATCTGCGAGGCGCAGCACCTGTCGGTACAGTTGGGCTTGCGTCTGGCCGCGCACGCGCCTTCCGCCTTGAGAATGTTGAATATCGGCGGTGGTTTTGGTGTGCCTTACTTTCCCGGTGAGCGGGCGCTGTATCTGCCGGCGGTAGCGGAGGGATTGCAGCACACCATGCAAATGTTGTCAGCGGAGTCGCCGCAAACCCGGCTGATACTGGAACTGGGGCGGTATCTGGTCGCGGAAGCGGGCATCTATGTCTGCCGCGTGCTGGAACGCAAGGTGTCGCATGACCGGGTATTTGTGATTACGGATGGCGGCATGCACCATCATCTGGCGGCGTCCGGAAATTTTGGGCAGGTGATACGCAAGAACTATCCGGTCACGATCGGCAACCGCGTGCATGCCGGCGCACGTGAGACTGCCTCGGTTGTCGGGCCACTGTGCACGCCGCTGGACCTGTTGGCCGATAGCATGGAGCTGGCGCGGGTGGAACCTGGCGATCTGGTGGTGGTCTTTCAGTCTGGGGCATATGGACTGACTGCCAGCCCGATTGCATTTCTGGGCCATCCTGCACCGCTGGAGGTACTGGTATGAGCGGCTTGTGCGGTTATCTGAATGCCCCGGCACCGCGTGATGCCGTGCTGGGCCTGGATGGCAGTCCATTACGGCGGTTGTCGCTAGGTGCTGCGGGGATATCTGTCGCCGCATCGCGTGACAGCATCAGTCTGCACCAGGAAACGGGGCTGCTGGCCGCAGTCTGGGGGCGCGCTTCACTGGACGGCAGCCGCGAGCTGGTCGCGCCCAGGCTGGCAGCCCTGTGGCGCCTGCGCGGGTCAAAGGCTTGCGAGAAGCTGTCGGGGCATTTTGCCGTCTGCATCATTGATGGCAATGAAGGCCAGGTGCTGCTGGCGGTGGACCGCAGCGGCGTGCATACGATGTACTATCAGCGAACACAGACGGGGCTGGTATTTTCTTCATCGGTTGCCGCGCTGGCTGGTGAGCTGGACCCGCAGGCTTTGTATGACTATCTTTATTTTCACGTGATTCCCGCCCCACGTAGCGTTTATCGGCAGCAGCATCGACTGCTGCCAGGACAGTATGTCCTGTATCAACGGGGCAAGCTGGAGTGCGCCACTTATTGGCGGATGCGCTTTCAGGAAACCGACAGGCTACCGTTTGCACAAAAAAAGCAGCAGTTTTTAAGCCTGCTGCGGGATGCCGTACGCCAGTCGGCAGATGGTGCAGAGAGGGTTGGCGCTTTTCTGAGTGGCGGTACGGACAGTTCTACGCTGGCTGGCCTATTGGCACAGCTTGGCGGAGAACCTGCACACACGTATTCGATAGGCTTTGACGTCAAGGACTATGACGAAATGGCTTATGCACGCATTGCCTCCCGCCATTTTCAAACGCAGCACCACGAGTACTATCTGACTGCGGGCGATGTCGTGGATGCAATTCCTCGTATCGCAACGGCGTGCGACCAGCCATTTGGCAATTCATCCATCGTACCTGCCTATTTTTGCGCGCAGATGGCGCGTGCGGATGGCGTCACCCGTCTGCTTGGGGGCGATGGCGGCGATGAGCTGTTCGGCGGAAACGCGCGTTATGCGCGACAACACGTTTTTGCTCGCTATGAGCGTTTGCCGTTCTGGCTACGGCAGGCGGTGCTGGAACCGTTGCTGTTCGGCTTGCTGCGCCACAGACAGGCAACACTACTGCGCAAAGCGCGTAGTTATATTGAGCAAGCGCTGGTCCCGATGCCCGCGCAGTTGGAAACGTATAATCTGTTGCAGCGCTACGGTCCGTCGCAGATGCTGGATGCAGATTTTCTGGCCTCTGTGGATCAGCGCTCGCCACTGGCGCAGCTGAATGCCTGTTACTCGGAGTCGGATGGCCTGAGCTTAATCAACCGCATGCAGGCGCTGGACTTGCGCTACACGCTGGCGGATAACGATCTGTGCAAAGTGAACATGGCCTGCGCCCTGGCAGGCGTAGAGGCTGCTTTCCCGTTGCTTGCCGATGATGTGCTGGCGTTTTCTGCGCGGCTCTCACCGCGCGACAAGCTGAATGGCACGCAGCTACGCTATTTCTTTAAACATGCCCTGAAAGAACATCTGCCAGCGGCCATCCTGCGCAAGCAAAAGCATGGCTTCGGCATGCCGTTTGGCCATTGGTTGCTGGCTGACGCCAGCCTGCGCGAACTGGCGCACGATAGCCTCTGCACCTTGAAAACGCGGCGTATTGTGCGGGCTGATTTTATTGATCGTCTGACACAGACGCTGGTACAGGAGCATCCGGCCTACCATGGCACCATGGTCTGGGTGCTGATGATGCTGGAGCAATGGCTGGCTAAACACCATGCCGCCGCTGTTCCAGCAGCCGCAGCAGAAATCGCAGGCGATCCGGTTCCCAAGGTGTAAATCGTGGCAGTTGGAGCAGGTCACTTCCTTCGTAGGCGACACCGGGAGCGGTGCTGCAAGCTGCCTTGAAGCCGGAGTCAGCAATCATGCCGACGTGGCGCTGATCGTAGTCAAGGCCAGGTTTGCCGTTGGGATAGGCGAACAGGCTTACCGCCCGTTGCGTAATGTTTTCCAGTACCGCTTTACCGCGCGCGATGTCGAGCCGGGCATCGTCGTCCCCCATGCGGCTCAGGATAGGATGCTGGTGCGTATGCGCGCCGATTTCCATGCCTGCGGCCGCCAGCGCCTTCACTTGATGACTACGCAGCATGAGGCAAGGATCTGCGGTCGGTGCCAGTGATTCCGCCACGCGCTGGCGCGCGTCGAACGGCAGGTACTTCAACTGCCGCAGCATGTCATCGAGCTGATGCACACTCATCTTGTTGCGGCGGGCGTAGGCAATAACATGGTCATTCCACATCTGGCCACCGTCGAGGTAGGCGCTGGCGATGAAGAAGGTGGCGCTCAAACCATGACGCAACAGGATGGGAAGGGCGTACTCGGCGTTATCGGCATAGCCATCGTCAAAGGTCAGCGCCGCAGCGCGGGCCGGCAGCGTTCCCCGGTGCAGGTGCTGAATGGCCACGCTGAGCGGCAGTACATGGAAGCCGCGCCGCAATATGCCCATCTGCCGGTCGAACTGGCGTACATCGGGCAGGCCGGGCAGCAGTGGGTCCGGACTTGGCAGTACGCGATGGTAGATCAGAATGGATAATCTCATGGCCGCACCTGAAGACGTTGCCTGACCAGGGCGTGCATGGCCACCACGGCGGCCATCAAGTAGTAGGGTACATCGAAATAAAGCAAGCTGAGGAATGCGCCACCTACCGCAAAGCCGATCAGGCTGGCTTGTATCATCCTGGCCAGGTTGCCCGCCCATCTCAGTTCGAGGTCGTGGTGGCTGTTACGTACCACCCACGCTGCCGAGCGCCAGGTCAGTATCCCAAGCAGCAGGTACAGGCCGAGGCCGATAAACCCATGCTCGCCCAATGCCTGGAAATAGATGCTGTGTGCTGCATGTACATCGGTCGGATCTGGAGCGTAGAGGCTGAAGACTAGCGGCTCGGCCACTTCAAATCCTCCGCCGAAGAAACGGTCTTTGGCGAGGTTGTAAGCCATATACCAGGCATTGATGCGGCCCATGGCGGACGTGTCTGCCTGATAATGACCGATGCTGTCCATGCGCTCGCTCCATTGATCGGGCATGAACAATAGCGCCAATGGCGTCAATAGCACGATCAGCAATCCGCCCAGCATTTTCCTTTGGCTCTTGAGCCACATCAGCGCCATCATGGCGGCGATGGCAAGCAAGGCGCCGCGGGAATAGCTGCCCAGGGCGGCCAACGCGGAGAGCAGCATGGCGGCGGACAAAGCGTGCTTGAGCCATCGTTGGTCGCAGCTCTGCTGGAGGTAGCGCATGAGCGGAATCACAATCACGAGCGCCAGCGCAATTTCGTTGTTGCCACCGATGAAGGTGCCGGTCGGGCCCCAGACGCGGAAATTGCCGCCACCACGGATCGTGAATAGGCCGCCTTTGACCCCATAAAAACCCAGTGATATGACCAGTATCCAGATCATCTTGTGAATGTCCTCACGGTCCCGAATGATCGCCATTGCGACCAGGCTCATCAGCATAATCTTCATGACTTTGCTCAGTTGCGCCAGCGATGCGGCGGGAAAGATGGCAAACAAGGTGGTGATATTCATCCATGTCACCAAGGCCAGCAAGGCGATGGTGACGGCGCTGGACGGCGGCATTTTCGGCATTCGCGAAGTGACCAGGCTGAACAGCGTGGTGACGGCGATGATCTGGGCGAACGGGAAGGTGGTGGCAAATCCCCATCCTTGGGTATGGGGATTCATGACGCTAATCCAGATCCACATCAGCACGCCATTGACGGGGTTTTTGATGATGAACGGCAAGCTGGCAAAGACGATGAGGGTGACGAGTATGTCGCGCATGGCAGTCATTGATGTGGCTCAACGATGCGATTGAGCCTGTCGCTACACTGGCTTTTGGCCCATTTAATCTTAGAACAGGGGAGAAGCTGCCTTGTTGACCGTACTCATGGCCACGCGCAATGGCGCCGAAACTTTAACGCAAGTGCTGGATGCATATTGTCACTTGCTGGCGCCCGTTGGCGGCTGGCGTCTGCTGGTGGTTGACAACGGCAGCCAGGATGCGACGCCGGCGATACTGGCAAGCTACCGCGATCGGCTGCCGCTGCAATGCCTGCACGAACCGGCAGCCGGCAAAAACCGGGCGCTGAATCGCGCAATCGACCTCGCCCTGGCGCAGTCCGCTGATGACGAACTGTTTATCTTTACCGATGATGACGCCACGCCGGCAGCGAACTGGCTGCAGCAGTGGCAAATCTGCGCTCGGCGAAATCCGGACGATAGTGTGTTTGGTGGCGCCATCAGCGCTGACTGGGCAGAAACGCCGCCGGACTGGCTGCTGAAGTTGGTGCCGACCGGCTTGACCTACGGCCTGACGGCGCCGGATCTTGCGGATGGGCCGGTGTTTCCTGGCCTGGTGTGGGGCGCGAACATGGCGGTGCGTCCTGCCGTGTTTGCCGCCGGCCACCGCTTTGATGTCGACGTTGGCCCAAACGGTACTGACTATGCGATGGGCAGCGAAACGGAGTTGACCCGCCGGCTGGGCCAGGCCGGCTACCGGTCCTGGTTTTTCCCGGCGGCCCAAGTGCGCCACCGCATCCGCAAACCGCAGATCCAGGTCGGCTACATCCTGCAGAAAGCCTGGCGCTATGGACGGGGAAAATACCGGCAAGAGCATCCTGGCGTGTTTGTCGAGTTGTGGGGGATCCCACGCTGGATGTGGACGCGCGCGCTATCGGAGCTGGCTGGCCTGTCGATGGCGCTGCTGCAGCGCGATGCGGGCCGTGCTTTCAGGCATCAATGGGAACTGTCCTATTTACGGGGATATTTTTACGAATCCCGCCACGGTGTTTCCTGCAACCGCAGTACGGTGTTGGTAACCAGTTATTCCGGCGAACTGGGCGGCATGGAATTGCGGATGGCGCAGGAGGCCCGCTATCTGCAATCCGCTGGTCACCGCGTCACGCTGGCACTGCGTCACTTTGATGGATGGAAAGACTGGACGCAACGGTTGACGGCGGAACAAATCGCGGTCGCAGCATTCGATCCTCCGGCTTTTTTTGAGCAGGACTGGCGCTGGCGTCATCTGCGTGTCTGGCGCGCCCGCTGGATCGCTGCTTCACGATTGAGGGGGTTCCAGGCGGACCTGGCGCATATCGCCTTATGCTGGACCAATTATGGCGCTTCAGTGCTGTGGCTGGCCAGTCATTGCCGCTTGCCGGCTGTCATCAGTGTGCACAATGCGTTCCCCGCAGTGCGTTTTGATGCATGGCACGACAAGCTGCTCAAGCAGGCGTTTGCCGGCGTACGCGGTGTGTATGCCGTGTCCGCTTCGTCCCTGGAACACTTTAAAGACATCTACCGCCCGTATCTGCTGGCGTCAACGCGGCTCGCAGTGATACCGAATGGGGTTGATGTTGACCAGTTCAGGCCGTCGTTGGCATTGCGCCTGCAAGCGAGGCAGCGGCTACAGCTGCCTCAAGATGCGCTGGTGATTGGTGCAGTCGCAAGGCTGTCGGAGCAGAAACGGCCGGACTTGCTGCTCAAGCTGTTTGCCATCTTGTGCAAGCGCTTCCCCGAGTTGTATCTGGTACTGGCCGGAAGCGGCCCGCTGGAGGCTTCCTTGCGCGCCCAAGCGGCCCGGTTGGAGATACTGCCACGTGTGGTGTTCACTGGCTTCGTCAACGAAATATCCACGTTGATGCCCGCACTGGATGTGCATGTGCTCATGAGCCGCCGCGAGGGATTTGGCCTTGCCACCATTGAAGCGATGGCTTGCGGTATTCCCGCAGTGGCCACGGACGTTCCCGGGAGTGCGGATATTTTGCGTGGCAGCCTGGGCGGCATGCTGGTTCCCGTCAATGACGTGGACGTTGCCGCTGACATGGTGGCCGGCTTGCTGGCAGATCCGGCCCGCCGCGCCGACATGGGGCATCAAGGTCGGCGTGAAGCGGAGGCGCTTTATAGCCACCGCGTGGTAGGGCAGCAGGTGCGAGCGTTTTATGAGGGGCTGTTGTGACGCCACGACTCTCCTTCCTGATCTCGTTCGCCGAAAAATACACTTTGCTGCTGCTGAACACTGGCAGCACCATGATCCTGGCGCGTTTATTGACGCCTGCGGACACGGGGGTGTATGCGATAGGTGCGGTGCTGACCGGCGTGGTGCAGGTGTTGCGCGATTTCGGTGTCGGCACTTATCTGATACAGGAAAAGACGCTGAGCAGTCAGAAACTGCGTGCGGCACTCGGGGTGAGTCTGCTGATAGGCTGGTTGCTGGCAATCCTGCTGTTTGCCGCGAGCTATCCCGCCGCGCAGTTCTATCACGAACCGCGCCTGTTGCCTGTGTTACAGCTGTTGTCCTTCAATCTCCTGCTGCTGCCGTTCAGCGCGGTGGCCTTGGCGTGTCTGCGCCGGCAGATGCGATTTAAGGCGATTTTTGCCATCAACGTCAGCCAGGCTGTGGCGCAGATAGCCTGCTCGGTCGTGCTCGCAATGCTGGGCTGGGGCTTCCTCAGTCTGGCGCTGGGCACCGTTGCCGGCACGCTTGCCACGGTGATCGTCGCGTTCGGCTGTCGGCCTGACGGCTTGCCATGCTTGCCATCCTGGCGCGGCATGCGGGATGTGCTGTCGTTTGGTTCGTTCTCGACCGCTGGAACCTTGATCGATGAGCTGGGTGTGGCGGCGCCGGATCTGATTATCGGCAAGGTGGCCGGCATGGCGGATGTGGGCATCTATGGCAAAGCCACCGGTGTCATTAACGTTTTCAACCAGATGGTCACGGCAGCGATTTCGCCGGTGATTTTCCCGCTGTTCTCGACGCAGGTGCGGACAGGCGGCGATTTACGGGCGGCCTACCTGAGTACGGCAAGTTATATCACCGCGATGGCGTGGCCGTTTTTCGCGTTTGTCGCCTTCATGGCGCCAGAACTGGTGTCCGTGCTATATGGTCCGCAATGGATGGCGGCGGTGCCGATGATACGCGTGCTGTGCCTTAGCGCCGGTTTGTACAGTGTCTTCAACATGGCAAGGTACCTGTTTGTCGCGATGGGGGAAGTGAAGGCGCAGGCCCGGCTGGATGCGCAAGCTGTCGTGGTGCGGATTGCCGCCGTACTGGTGACGGCGCCCTATGGACTTGAAGCGGTGGCGTGGGCGGTGGTGGGGGGGGCGATGTGGCGAAGCGCGCTGACCTATTACTACTTGCATCACCTTGTCGGTCTGCGCTGGAGCGTGCTGCTTGGGGCGACATGGCGCAGCGCCGCGACAGCGACAGGCTGCATGACGGGGGCACTGGCGGTGCAGTGGCATACACCGCATCTGCAGGAATTTTCACAATTGGCGTTGACGGCGCTGGCGGGCGGCACATGCTGGCTGCTGGCCATGTGGGGACTTCGCCATGCGCTGGCCCAGGAAGCGCTGGCGCTTTTGCACAGATGAGAGGGCATCATGCGGGTTGGTATCCTGTCTTATCCGATGTTGTTTCAACGCGATGGCGGCCTGCAGGTACAGGTTCGCGCCACGCTGGAGGCGCTGTCACAACTGGAGCCTTCGCGGTTGAAGGTGGAATTGGTCGATCCCAACCGTGAGCGGCTGGACAGTTACGATGTCCTGCATGTTTTTTCATGCATCAACGGTAATTACCGGGTGGTGGAGTTGGCAAACGAGATGGGTGTGCCGGTACTGTTATCGGCGTTGCTGTCGCCGGGATGGAACCGGGCTGTGGCATTCCGTGCCCGCATGGCCGACAGCCTGGCTGGCCGCCTGACCAAGTGGCAGGTGCAGACCAGCTATGCCCAGACCAAGCGGGCGCTGCAGTTGGCACAGATGATTGTCGCGCTGGGGCCGTCAGAAGAGCAGGCGTTGCTGGACGGCTTCCATATCCAGCGCTCACGCATACGGGTACTGCCCAATGGTATCGATACGCGCTTCTTTGGCGCTTGCGGCGACCTTTTTTGGCGGCATACCGGCTTGATGAGGCCCTTCGTGCTCATGGTGGGATCGATTTCGCCATATAAAAATCAACTTGGCCTGGTGCGCGCGCTGGCGAAGTTGGATGTGCCCGTGGTGCTGATTGGCCGACCTCAACGGCAACATCAGCATTACCTGCAGCAGTTGCTGGCGGCACCGAATGTGCGCTGGCTGGGGCAGCTGGACCATCATGACCCGCTGCTGGCCAGCGCCTATGCCGCCGCATCAGTGCTGGCCTTGCCGAGCCAGGGAGAAGTGTTTCCGCTATCGGTATTGGAGGCGCTCGCGGCGGGAACGCCGGTCGTGATGACGGACGAAAGCGCGTTGCAATTTGCCGATGGCGCGTTTGCCCTCCGGCAAGTGCACTGGAACGATACCGCCGCGCTGCGCGATGCGCTTACGCATTTTCTGCGCTATCCGCCGCTGCGCAGCCAGGTGCAAACCCTGGTACAGGCTTATACCTGGCAACGTGTCGCGCGGCGCCTCGCGGATTGCTACCGGGAGCTGTCAGATGCTGTTTAACTCGCTCAGCTTTCTGTTTCTCTACCTGCCGGTGGTGTTCGCGGGCTATGTTATTTTGCTGCGCTGGCGACGGCAATGGATCGCCGCCTGGCTGGCGCTGGTGTCGCTGTTCTTTTATGGCTACTGGGATCTACGCTATCTGCCATTGCTGCTGGTATCGATCCTGTTCAATTACTGGTGCGCGCGGCATCGGCGTTTCCTGCTGTTTAGCATCGCGGCGAATCTGGCGCTGCTGGCCTACTACAAATACGCCAATTTCTTTGTCGATACGGCCAACCAACTGGGTGGGCACTGGCAAGGCTGGGCGATCATTCTGCCCATCGGCATTTCGTTTTTCACTTTTACGCAGCTGGCCTATCTGGTTGATTGCAGTCGCGGCAAGGTTGGTGAGTACCGATTGGTGCATTACGCCTTGTTTGTCAGCTATTTCCCGCATCTGATTGCGGGACCGATTCTGCATCACAAGCCAATGATGGCGCAGTTCGATTACTGGCCGCGGCTCGAGATGGCCAATATCGGCATCGGCCTGTCGATTTTCGTGGTGGGACTGGGCAAAAAGGTACTGCTGGCAGATCCGATATCGGTATTGGTGGCGCCCGTGTTTGCTGCCGGTGCCCATCCCCAGTTGCTGGAGGCCTGGATAGGCACGCTGGCCTATACGGTCCAGCTGTATTTTGACTTTTCCGGATATTCGGACATGGCGATCGGCCTGTCGCGCCTGTTCGGCGTGCGATTGCCATTGAATTTCAATTCGCCGTACAAGGCCGTGAGCATCAGCGAGTTCTGGCGGCGCTGGCATATGACGCTGTCCCAGTTTCTACGCGATTACCTGTATGTCCCGCTGGGCGGCAACCGGCATGGCACATGGCGTCGTTATCGTAACCTCATGCTGACCATGCTGTTGGGCGGCTTATGGCACGGCGCTGGCTGGACGTTTGTGGTGTGGGGCGGATTGCACGGCTGTTATCTGGTGGCGCATCAGGCCTGGCAAACGTTCGCGCGGCCATTGCCGGGTTGGTGCGCCTGGTGCTTGACCTTGCTGGCAGTGATGCTGGCATGGGTGGTGTTCCGCGCGCCCGACCTGGGCACTGCGGGCGATGTGTTGCGGGGCCTGGTCGGCGGAAATGGTGTTTCTCTACCACGGGGGCTGGCAACCTGGGCATCACCGTTAAAAGCCTTGGGATGGCAGTTTGAGGGCATACGCTGGATCGATGTCAACGGGCCGGCGCTACCTGCCTTGATGTTGGCCGTAGCGCTTGCCCTGTTTGCGCCCAATACACAGGAAATCTTTGATGCGTCCACGCGGTGGTCACCCGCAAGATGGCGCGGCGCCGTGATGGCGATGCTGTTTCTTGGTTGCCTGTTCAATATGAATCGGGTCAGTGAATTTCTCTATTTTCAATTCTGAGCATGGATAAATCGGCGTCATGGCATGGGTATGTGGCTACCTTTTGCGGCATCAGTATGGTTGTGATCGGCGGTGTGCTCGCGCTCAACTACCAGGTCGATCCCTATTTGATACACCAATGGGAGACACCGCCTGTGCAACGGCTGCTGCCTGGCAGGGAAAAGCTCAGTCCATGGGGCAAGACCTATGCGTTGGCGCAGTATCGGCCGGACATCCTCTACATTGGTAACTCGCGCACCGAGCTGGGCCTGCCGGTCCGCATGCCGCTGTTCGGAACGCGCCGCGTGTTTAACGGCGGGCTCTCTGGCGCCACATTGGCCGATGCCGCCGCCATGGTCCGGCATGTTGTGGCCATTCATCCGCCGGGTACGGTGGTGTGGGGCATAGATGCGCCTTCGTTCTCGATGGAAGTGGGCAATACCGACTTCAATCGGGAGCTGGTCGCCGCCATCAGCTACCGCCGCCAACTGCTTAACCTCAAGCGGGCCTTGAGCCTGGACATGACGCTGGATTCGATCCGCGTGCTGCGCGGTACATTCGGGCAGGTGTGCCTGTCGAGCCTGGCCTTGTTCGGTCAACGCGATGGACGCTGTGTGCTGGACCGGATTACCCGGCTGGGTGGAACCGGCGCCGTCATCCTGCCGCGCGTGCAGGACTTTGTGCGCGGTCCCGGACCCACGCCAGACGCCATGCGCGAGTTCGACCACAGCGTTGGTGAACTCTGTCAGGCAGGAACGCAGTTACGTCTGTACATCAATCCGACCCATGCCATGACCAGTGATGCGTTATTTTGGGCGGGAAGATGGCCGGCGCTGGAGCACTGGCAACTGGAGCTAGTGACGCTGGTGGCACGGTATCAAAAGCTCGGTTGCGATGTGCAGCTGTTTGATTTTTCCGGTTTCAACAGTATCACCACGGAGCCGCCGCCGCAGCTCAGCGGTCAAGCGGAGATGCAGAATTACTGGGAACCGTCGCATTACCGCGTAACGGTCGGCCGGATGGTCCTGACGCGCCTGTTCGGGGCCGGGAGCAGCGAATTTGGCGTGGAGCTTACGCCGGCATCACTGGCAGCACATCAATCCGCGCAGCGGCAGGCGCGGGACCGCTATCACCGCGTACACCCGGTGGAAACCGCCATGGTCAGATCGATTTTGTAAGCACCGCGCAGCCTTTTTCACATGCCCGGGCGGACTGCTGCAAGGATGGAAATTCTTCACGCCAGCGTTCCAGGATCGCCAGTTCGTCCGCGCGGGCGGCATCGTCCAGGAACACCGTGGCCTCGGCAGCCAGTCGGCGGAACAACATGGGGCCGGCAGGATAGCGGGCCTGGGTCCGCGTGGCCTGCGGTGGACCATCGATGACCAGCATGTCGATTTGCACCCGCTGCGGTAGCAAGTTCAGGCTGTACCATGGCCAGGATTCATCGCCCCACAGATGTGGCTCCAACGGCGCATCCAGCACCTCCGCCCAATCTTGCAGATTGTGGCGGCGTAGCTGGTCACGGGTCTGCGCGGCAAAATGGGGATCGTGCTCCAGGCTCAGGACTTTGCCGATACCATTGAGTTGCATGCAGCGCGCCAGCACCACGGTGGAAATGCCGCTGCTGCATTCGACCACGGTCAGCGGCCGGGCGCTACGTGCATGGCGCGTCAGTTCCAGCAGGAAGTCCGGGGATGCGGCCCAGCCACGGGTCGGCGGCAGGCTGTTTCGCAAGCCGAGCTCGGCGTACAGGCCCTGCAGCGCTTCCAGTTGCCGGAACAGGCTGGTGTGATCGCTACGCGACTGGTCGCGCAGATCGTACAGCAGCAGGTGCGCTGCGCGCAGTTTGTAAAAAATATACAGTAGCATCAACAGCATCACGGAATTGACCAGCAACGGCATGGCAGTGCTCCTTCACGTGGCGGCAAGCTTGCTGATGACATAGCGGTGCTTGCCGGATGCTTCGGCGGGAATCGTGGCCACTTCCTCAATCACGACATCGACGCTGCTGCCGAGACGGGCACGGAACTGGGTGATGATGCTGAGCTTGAGTGCAGGCGACAGTCCGTCGTTGCTGACCAACAGTATCCGTGTGCAGTCCAGGCTCTCCTGGATGATCTTGAAGGCATGCACTTGCGGCAGGTCGCGCAAAATATAGATCAGGGCGAGGCCATGCATTACCGTGCCGTCGCGCGCGATGACAAAGTCGGTCACACGGCCTTCCACGCGCTGTAACAACGGCAGGCCACGGCCGCAGGGGCAAGGATGGGGATCGAGCGCGCCGATGTCGCCGGTCGCGTAGCGGATAAATGGAAAGTCGTGGCTGGCCAGGTGGGTGACGACGATGGACCCGCTTTCTCCCGGCGGCAGCGGCTGGCCCCGTGGATCGAGAATTTCGACGATCACATCTTCTGCCGTGATATGCATGCCACCTTCTGGACATTCATGGGCGATAAAGCCGGCGTCGCGGCCGCCGTAGCCGTTGGCCACTGGCGCGGCAAACGCAGTCGTAAGCAGCCTGCGCTGGTCTTCGTAGAGCCGTTCCGCAGTGACGAACACAATCTGGATGCCCAGCTTGTCCAGTGGAATTCCCCGCATGTGCGCATGCCGCACCAGCAGGCACATGACGGACGGATAACCGAACAGTATGGCGGGCCGTTGTTTTTGCAGATGCGCGAGGTATTGGTCGAGCCGGGCGGGTGTGAGGTCGAAGGCAGGCAGCAGCACGCTGCGCAGGAGGCGATCACGGCGGGTGCGCCACCGGTCCTGGGCATGCAGCTCGATGGGCGAGCCCCAGATGACGGCTTCGCGGTCGCCAATGTCCACGCCCCACCAGCGCGTTGCGCGCCATTTGGCGGCGACGTCATGGCTGATACGTTGCTTGCCAAGATAGAATATCAGCGGTTCACCACTGGAACCGCCCGTGCTGTAGCGCTGCAATTGTCCAGTAGTGTCGGCGCGGAAGTCCTCGCGATGGGCGTTGATGTCGGATTTGCGCAGGATGGGCAATTTCCCCAAGTCCGCGCAACTTGTGGCATCAAAACCGGAGCGCGCATAGGCCTGGCGATAATACGGGACGTGCTCGGACGCATGCAGCAGCAGGGCGCGCAAGCGCGCTTGCTGCATTGCCATAATCCGTTCGCGCGGCCACCATTGGCTGCTTTCCATCTGACGCAATAGCGCCAGGCTGTGATGCTGCTTGAGGCGTTCATGCAGCGGAAACAGGACACGAGATACCAGTGCGGTATATCCAAACTGCGGCGGCCGCTTCAATACGCGGCGGTACTGGGCGTTGAGCAGGGGCGCGACGTGAGACCAGCTATAGCGCTGCGCGCGCACCAGGCCTGCACTTGCCAAGCGTTGTGCAAGATCAGGATTGTTCAGCAGTGCGAGCATGGCCTTGGCCATGGCGGCGGCATCACCTGGTGGTACGAGTAAGCCGTCGACTTGGTCTTGTATCAGATCAGGCACACCACCGACGTTGGTGCTGACGACCGGCACACCGCTGGCCCACGCCTCCAGCACCGAGATGGGCATATTGTCTGCAAGACTCGGATTCAGCATCAGATCCGCTTGGTGATAATGTGCGGCCATGGCGGCATTTTCGGTCTTGCCGGCAAAATGTGTGGCCAAGTGGATGTTGAGGCTTTCGGCCAGTTGCTGCAGGCGTGGCAATTCCGGTCCCTCGCCGCAGATGATGAGCGAGGCATGAGGCAGGCTCTGGCGTAGCAAGGCGAACGCGCGCAGTGCGGTGGCGTGGTCGTACAGCGGCTCTAGATGACGGGCAATCAGGATGGTGGCGCGCCGCGGACGATGCATTGCCGGCTGAAACCGTGCCAGGTCGATGATATTGGGAACGGTTTGCGCGCTAAGACCGTACTGAGCGAATACCCGGACCAGGTAGGCCGAGGGCACAAGCAGCGCATGGGCGCGGCGCATGGTAAAACAGATCAGCCAGGCCCGTCTGGCGAGAAACGCCGCCGCTTCGCCGCCGCGGTAATTCAGCACCACCCCTTTGCCGCAGAGACGTCCTATCCAGATGGCGGGGGCGGCATGGAGGTGCCAGGACCAGCCGGAATTCGCCATGACATGGAGCAGTTGGGCTTTGCGCACCGCCGTCCATACGCGCAACACATAGCCGGTCAGGCGCAGAAGTGCGCGAAGGCCGCGGAGGTCTTTCGCCCAGAACGGCCACCATGGCGGATTGACCTGGACCAGATCGACCTCGAAGCCGGCCTGCGTGAGTAAGTCCGCGAGTTGGGCGGTTTGATTGGCCATGCCGCCTGCGGGCGGCGGTAGCGGCCCGATGAGGGCGATGCGTACGCCGTTCATGCTGATGACAGCAAACGTTGATAAATCGCCGCGTAGCGCGAGACGCTGGCGGTCCAGCTACGCTCGCGCGTGATGTAGGTGCGGGCCTGCTGGCGCAATACTGGCCACAGCTCAACGTGTTTTACCAGATACAGTACCTCGCCGATCAAGGCATCGGCATCGCCTGCCGTGAAGAGCATTCCGGTCTTGCCATGCTCTATCATTTCCCGGTGTCCACCAACGTCGGAGGCGATGAGCATGCGGCCGTGCGCCATGGCTTCCAGGGGTTTTAGCGGCGTCACCAGCTCGGTCAGTCGCATCGGCAGACGTGGGTAGATCAGGATATCGATTAGCTTGTAGTATTGCGCGATCTCGTGCTGCGGCACGCGGCCGATAAAGCTGACCTTGTCCTGCAGGTTAAGCTTCTTGACGAGTGCTCGCAGGTCCCCCTCTTGCGGTCCGCCCCCGACCAGCAACAACTGCACGGAGGGCATCACAGCAAGCAGGCGCGGCATGGCATGGAGGAGAAACGCCAGTCCTTCATAGGCATAAAAGGAACCGATGAAACCCAGTATCAGTCCTTTGAGACGCAGCTTTCCAGCCAGCACGTGATCGGTCCGCAGCGGCTGATGCAGAGACTCGCCATCGACCGCGTTGGGAACCACCGTGATGTCCAGTCCTGGTATGCCACGTGCAAGGATGTCGCGGCGCATCCCATCACAAATGGTGGTGGCGGCATCGACATGACGCAAGACATACGTTTCCAGTGCGCGCGTGAGCAGATAACGCATGCCTCCCTCGGGACTGGTACCGTGGGAGGCCGCCGCGTCTTCCCAGAATCCACGGATTTCGTACAGCACAGGAATCTTGAGCTGGCGCGCAACGCGCAACGCGGCAACTGCGTTCAGGGCCGGCGAGTGGGCGTGCAGTATCTGTGGACGCTCTGCCTTGGCAATCTGATGTAATCGGCGGGTCAGGTTATTGATCAGGAATAGTTGGCCCAACACCGGCAGGCGTGCGTACCACCGCTGGACGATCGGCGTGCGGAAGAAATGCCAGCCGTCGATATCCTGTTCGGCTTCCGGCGCCCCCTGTTTCGGCCCGGTCAGATGGATGGTTTGCCATCCCAGGTGTCGCTGCTGACGCAGGATCGCCAAGGTGCGGAAGCTGTAGCCGCTATGCAGCGGGACAGAGTGGTCGAGTATATGCAGAATACGCATCACGCGGCCTGTTGCTGTAGGATTTGACCAGGGGAATCTTGTAACTGGCGCAGGAAGGACTCAAACATCAGCAGCGACCATAAGGCGGCGCTGTGGTCGCGCAAACCAGAAAAATGCTGTTGAAGCAGACGCTGGATGGTTTCCTGGTTGAATATCGTGCTGTCTGCAATGACCGGGCTGCGCATGCTGCGCACAAGGCGATCGCGGGCCGGCCCGCGCAGCCAATCCGCCAGTGGCACGGAAAAGCCCATTTTTTTCCTGTGCAGCAGGGATTGCGGAAGATAGGGCGTCAGCGCCTGCTTGAATACATATTTGCCGGTGGCGCCGCGCAGCTTCAGTTCAGGCGGCAGGCCGGAGAGCCACTCTACCAACTGATGGTCGAGCAGCGGTGAGCGCACCTCAAGACCATGCGCCATGCTGGCGCGGTCCACCTTGGTCAGGATGTCGCCGCAGAGGTAGGTTTTCAGATCCAGATACTGCACCAGGGACAATGGATGTTCGGTCGGGGCCGCCGCCGCGTGCCGCTGTAATACTTCAACGGCTTGATATCCATGCAGACGACGCTTGAAGGCTGGGCTAAACAGCTGAGCGCGCAGGTCTTCCTTCATGATGCTGATGCCATCGCAGTAGGCTGAGACAGTGTCGCGTGCGAGCGCCTGCAGCGTACTCTTGGCGCGCAGCGGGCGCGGCGCCCAATCGGCCTTGGGATAGCACCTGGCCATCATCCCGAAAAGGGGGCGGCGCAAGCGCAATGGCAGCATGCTGCGCCAGCGTTCCTCATGCAGATGCCAGCGATAGCGGCGATAGCCTGCCAGATTTTCGTCACCGCCATCGCCAGAGAGCGCTACGGTGACGTATTGGCGGGCCAGTTGGCAAACACGGTAGGTCGGGAGTGCTGAACTGTCGGCAAACGGTTCGTCATAGAGCTGGGCAAGCTGGTCGATCAGCGCCACCTCGTGCTGTTGCATATATTGACGGTGGTGGCAGGTGCGATAGCGCTCGGCAACGGCCAGGGCGTAGGCCGATTCATCAAATTGCGCATCGTCAAATGCAATGGAACAGGTATTTACCGGCGTGCTGGACATCTGCGCCATCATGGCGACCACGGCACTGGAATCCACACCGCCAGACAGGAACGCACCCAGTGGTACATCTGCGACCATGCGGATGCGCACGGCTTCGCGCAGGCGTGCCAACAATTCATCTGCGGCCTGTTCCTGGCTAACAATGGTGGTAGGCGTGAATGGAACCTCCCAGTAACGGCGTGGCGAGGCCAGGGGACTGCCATGGCGGATCAGCAGGGCATGCCCGGGCTCCAGTTTGCGTATCTGCTTGAATACCGTGCGGGGGTCGGGAATATAGCCGTAGGCGAAATAGTCTTCAATGGCGCACGGATCAAGCTCGCGGCTCAGCTCGTCGTGAGTCAGCAAGGCTTTGATTTCAGAGGCAAAAATCAGGTGGCCGTTGTTTAAAACGGCGTAGTGCAACGGTTTGACGCCCAGCCGGTCGCGGGCCAGGAACAGGCTGCGCTGCCGCCGATCCCACAGAGCAAACGCGAACATGCCGCGAAAATGTTCTACACAACGTGGCCCCCATTGTTCCCAGGCGTGAACGATGACCTCGGTATCGCAGTGGGTGCGGAAAGTATGGCCGAATTGCTGCAACTCACGCATCAGTGCCGCAAAGTTGTAGATCTCGCCGTTATACACCACGGCAATACTGTGGTCCTCGTTGAACACCGGTTGCTGGCCGCCGTTCAGATCGATGATGGAAAGGCGCCGGTGCCCGAGACCGACACCCGCTTCCCGGTACATGCCGCTCTGGTCCGGCCCGCGGTGGCGCTGGACGTCTGTCATCCGCTGCAGCAGCAGGGGATTGATGTCTGCCTGGTGATACAGATCAAAAATACCGGCAATCGCACACATGACTATCCTTTCGTCAACCAAGGGTAAGGCGGTCGTAGACCGCCAGATAAGCGTTTGCCATTGCAGTCAGACTGAATTCGTTGAGCACCCGTTGACGTGCCCGGGCGCCGTGCTGCATCGCCAGCCCGGGCATACGGTAATAATTGGCGATGGCATCCGCCAGGTGCGCCGGCTTGCGGGGCGATACCAGCGCGCCAGTCCAGCCGATCTGCACCAGATCCGGATTGCCGCCGACGGCGGTAGCCACCACCGGCAAGCCGCTGGCCATGGCTTCCAGGATGGTGTTGGAAGTGCCTTCAGTCAGAGAGGGCTGGACGAACACCGTCATGCCGCGCATCAGTTGCGCGACGTCATCGCGGCTGCCGGGCAGCCAGGCCAGATGCGCCGCACCCGCCGCGCGCAACGCTTCCTGACAGGCCTGTCGGCAACTGCCGTCGCCGATGATGGCAAGCCTGAGGTGTGCGGCCGGGATGATTTCGGCGTCCAGCAAGTGCAAGAAGGCATGCACCAGTGTCAGATGGTCTTTCACCTGTTCCATGCGGCCGACGCTGCCAATAAGAAATGTCTGCTCTGAAACGAAACCTTGAGGGCCGATCGCGGCAGGCGGGCCAAGCCGTGGATGGAATTGCAGACTATCGACGCCATTACGGATATGTGTCACCCGCTGGGGACGTGCGCCGATGGCGCTGATAAGCCATTCCTCCAGTTCCCGGCTGACGGCAATGAACTGTCCAATCAGGGGCCGTAGTAATTTGCGCAGCAAACGATAGCGGCGTTTGCTGCCATCCAGATCATCGATATCGCGGCCATGTTCACCGTGCACGCGCAAATGGACGCCGGCCGCTGCCGCCAGCAACTGGGCTTCAATGCCGGCCAGATTGCGGGTATGGATCAGGCAGGGATGCAGGCGTTTCAGGGTGTGAAATAAACGCAGGTAGTGCGACCAATCCTTGCCCCGTCGCTTGTTGAGGCTGATAATCTCAACCCCAGGCCGTTGTATGCGTTGGCGAAAATCGCTGGCGCTTTCGAGGCAGACAATCGCGTGCCGGTAGCGTTCGGGAGGCAGATGGTTGATCAGGTTGATGAGGCCGTTCTCCAGCCCGCCCACATCCAGGCGGTGGATCAGGTGCACGATCAGCGGGATAGTTTCAGCGGTCGACATGGCGCAGGCTTTCGTCGATGGCCGGTTGCATGGCCGTCAGCAGACTCAGTAGCGCGGCAGCGGCTTGTGCAGGCTGCTCGTCATACGCCGAGGCGAGGGTGATTTCCGCCCCCGCATCACTACTGCCTGATAATTTTGCTTTGGCAAGCAGCAATTTCAGGACGTACGGGTTGCAACTTTCGGTGCCGTCCTGACGGTACCAGTGCCAGACCAGCATCTTGTAGTTCGCAGCTTGCTGCACTGATTCGCAGACCCGGATCGCTCGTCCATTGACGCTGATATGACGCTGCTCGTGACGCACTTCCTCCCATTGGGGCATACCAGACACCATCGTTCGACGCACTGGCGCCAGCAGTTCCGCTCCTTGTGATTGGTGCGCGTACCAGAATATCTGCAAAGACACGGTACGCTTGCCATCGCCGTAGTTATTTGCGACACGCTGTGGCTGGCCGCGGTGAAGCACTTGCCAGTTCCCAGGCCGTAAAGGCGCTACCTGCCAGGGCGCCGGTGGCATGGCCAGGCGAAGTTCGGGCAGGGCGTCCGCTGTGACTGTTGCCGGACGCTCAGCGATGGCCGCCAGCAGCGGCCAACTGGCATTCAACGCAACGGCGATCAGGGCAATGCGGACGTAGTTTGCGGTGGACGCCCGCGTGCGCGACGTCACGGTGCTCGGCGGCACAGCGTCCGGATCGCGCCAGTAAGCGCCGCACCAGAACAACACCGCCATCACTAGCCCAAAGAACAGCCAGCCATACACCAGGTGATCGACGCCGGCGGCAAACCGCATGTTGCTCCAGTGGCCGATCAGCACGATCAGGCAAGCGCGCATGCCATTGGCGAGCACGGGGAGAATGATGGCGACCACAACAAAGAGCATGCGCTTGTACGTAGCACGGTAATTGACGTAGGCGTAAATCATGCCTAGCGCGAAGGAGGCGATCAGGTATCGCAAGCCGCTGCAGGCATCTGCTACCGCCCAATTCCCCGTGGGCAGGGAAATATAGTTATTTTCGTGAAAGACCGGTATGCCGCCCAGTTGGAGCACGGCCACGGTAAAGCGGGCGGTGAACTCGATGAGCGGTGCGATCAATACTTCGCCAAACGGGACCGCCAGCAGTGTGTACGCAAGCGGAAAAGCCAGGGCGCCGATGATCGCGTTGCCAAGTATCAGACTGGCAGTGGTAATCCACATGAGAAGCAGGCAGTACTGTTGCAGTACCTGGACGTTGGCGACCTCCGACAACATCCATATAAAGCCCAGTCCGGCCAAGGGTAGCAGTGCCGGCAGCCAAGGACCGCGCGGTAGGTCCTCCAGGCTGGCGCGCTGGCGCCAGATCATCCAGCCCGCTACCGGGAAAATCATGAAGCCGTGGTTAAACGTGGGAGAGCGCATCCAGATATGAACGATGCCGCTCGCGGTAGGGAAATAAAAGAGCAGGGTCGCGCCAAGCGCCACGGCAAGGCAGGCAACGGGACCAGGGCTGCGCCTTGCCGGCAGGGGCGGCACGGGAAGCTGCGACAGCAGCGCGGCGCGATGCAGGCTCATGGTGCGAATTCCGCGCCAACTTCTGCGGGGCTGGGCGTCGTGATGCCGACCGCCAGTCCCAATCGCTGCAGGTTGCTGTGCCAGCGATAGTCAGCCAGTACTCGGCGCCGGGCCGCAGCGCCCAGACCGGCGTCAGGGGCATGTAATTGTCGACAGATTGCACTGATAAATTCCGCCCCGCCATTTGCACAGATGACTTCCTTGCCGTGTTCGGCCTGTATGCCTTCCAGTGCCTGCGGCGAGGCCACCACTATTTTCTGCATGGCCATCGCCTCCAGCACCTTGTTCTGCAGGCCCCTGGCAATGCGCAGCGGCGCCACTACCAGGCTGGCATGCTGGAGATAGGGGCGAACATCGGGCACCGTTCCACTCACGTGGATGCCTGGCATGCGCTGGAGCTCGCGTACCTGCGCCGTTGGCCGTGAGCCAACGATATGAAACTCCAGCTCGGGATGCTGCGAACGCAAGGTTGGCATCACACGTTCGGCAAACCAGCTGACCGCATCGATATTGGGTTCATAGTCCATGGTGCCGGTAAATACGATCGTGAACGCGTGGGAAAATGGCGAAACGTGGCTAGGGTGAGGGCAGAAATAGCTGCTATCAACGCCGTTGCAGTAGTAATCCACTTTGTGCGCCGATTCAGGCGCCCGCCGCTTGAACAGTTCCGCTTCGGCCGGCGAGACGAGGAGCGTGCGGTCGAATTCCGTTGCGGCCCTGCGTTCAAATTCCAGCAGCAGCCGGCCTTCGCGCCGATACAGTCCGGACAGTGGCCAGGGCTGTTTGTCCGCATAGCTATGCCATTTCTCGGAGTCCACGTCGACCAGGTCCAGCACGCGCCATAGCGGGCCGTGGGCGGTGCTGAAAGGTATGTATTGGGCCATCGGCCCGGAATAGGCCAGGCAGACACTCACATGGTGCTGCGTCAGCGTCTTGTTGACCCAACGTTGCAGCATGGTGCGACGGAAGTAAGGCAGGCTGAGCGCTTCGTCACGCAGCAAGGCGGACAGACCGGATAGCCTGGCCCAGTGCGGCGGCATACGGACAAAGCAGCTGCTGGCGCAGTCCGCTGCAAGCTGTTGGGTATAGTCGGCGTCCGCCTCATGATCGATGAACGTTCCCAGATGCACGCGGAAATGCTGCTGCAAGTAACGCAGTGCGTGATACGCGCGTATTTTTTCGCCTTTGTTGGGCGGGAATGGCAGCCGGTGGCTGAGAAAGAGCAGGTCGCGCATCGTCATTACCCCAGTTGACGCACGATATGCGGGCCGATCAGGTTGGCGACGGGCAAAGGCAGCAGGCGCCAGGCCTTGATGGCCAATTGAAAACGGGGATTCATGGGCTGGTTATCCCTGAGCTGTTTGCCACGGTAGAGCCGGCAATCGTAGTGCAATGGCTGCGGTGTAAAGCCCCAATTCCGTTTGAATGCGAAAGAACCGCTGCCGTATTTGCTGCGTCCAAAATCAAACAGGGTGCAGCCTCGGCTGCAAGCCCGTCGCATGACTTCCCAGTACATGAAGTCGTTCCCTGCCATGAGACGGGCTTGTTCGCCGCCACCGCCGTAGTAAGGCGATATCTCGTCGCGAAAACGGAAGCTCAACACAGCACAGATTGCTTGATTACGATGTTGCACACACAGAAGTTCGCAGTGGTCGCCAAATACTTGCTGCAACAACTGGAAGTAGCGGCGGCTGAAGGCTGGCGTGCCCAGCCGATGCAGGCTGCGCGAATAACAGTCGTAAAAGCGCTGAGTCGTTGCGTCGGCTGTCGCGACCAGCCCGGCTGCGATACCCTTGCGCACCATGGCGCGCTGTTTGCGCGGAATCGCCGCCATGTTTTGTTCGGGATCGCTATGAAGAGCTTTGCGGAAGGTTGCATAATTTTTTTTGTGCAACCAGTCGCTGTGGCGCGAGCGCAGATGGCGGTACTCAAGGTGGTCAACGTTGAGGCGCACAGCAAGCTGCTGTGCCGCAACGTCCAATGCCTGCGCAGCCTGCTCGTCGGTGGCGGCGATGCCGCCATACACGCAAAATGGCAGGGAGCACAGGGTGTTGCCGAACAGCGGACTTTTGATGTGCGCCAGCGGCAGGACAGCCTTGATGCCGTCCGCATTGGCCGCATACATAAACCAGGTCGGATGACCAAAGCCTTCTTCGATGACTTGCTGCCAACCCGCGCGATGGAAGAACGTGGCCTCCTCGCAGTGCTGCACGAAGTGGTCCCAGCGCATGCGGTCCTGAGATCCCATCAGCCCGACTGTGTAGTGCGGCGTCATGTCTGCTCCAAAAAGATGTGATCGATGCGCCCCCAGCGAAAGTCGCTCAGCAGTCTGGCGATACGGCCCTGCATGCGATGCAGGTTCAGACGATGCCGGCAGCGGGCCTGAAGACTAATGCCGGGCGGTATCGGCTGGTCTGGATCAAGCTCCCACGGATGAAAGTAAAATATGCCAGCTTGACCATCATGCGAATTGATGTGTCGCAAAGCCCAGCGTGAGACGCGATACGGCAGCAGACGGAAATATCCGCCACCGCCCGCCGGCAAGTTGTACCCAAGCAGGCGGACCGTGCTGACAGGCAGTTCAAGCAAACCGGAGGAGCTTGTTGGATGCCAGGCGAAACGCGGGGCATCCGGCATGCCGTAGTGATCATGGTGTATCGGATAGATGCTGGAACTGTAGCGATAGCCGGCGTCTTCCAGGCTGCTCAAGGCCCACCAGTTCTCCGGACTGATCGAAAAACTGGGCGCGCGATAACCAAGCACAGCCTGGCCGCTCAGTTGTTCAAGCAGGGCTTTGCTTAAGCGGATGTCGTCACGGAACTCGGCCGGCGTTTGCTCGCTGGCACGTTGATGTGCATAGCCATGGCTGGCCAGTTCGTGTCCCTGGGCGACAATGCGGCGTATCAGGTTGGGATAGCGTTGCGCGACCCAGCCCAGGGTGAAAAAGGTGGCGTGCGCACCGTGCTGCGCCAGCAGGTCGAGAATAAGATCAACGTTGCGTTCCACACGGCAGGGCAGGCTGTCCCATTGCTCCGGGCGGATGTGCCGAGCGAATGCGGAAACGTGAAAATAGTCTTCGACGTCAATGGTTAGCGCGTTCATCAGCAGCGCTCCCGGCGCGTTTGCAGCCAGTTGGTCGTGGCCTGCGCCACGCGGTGCGCGGCATGACCATCCCAGTATTGCGGAATGCTGCCGGCTTTGCCGCCATAACGCAGTATGTCGCGGCACAGCGCCAGAATCACGGAAGGATCCCGGCCGGCAATCGCATTGCTGCCTTCGCTGACGGTGACCGGGCGCTCGGTATTGTCACGCAACGTCAGGCAGGGGATGCGCAGCGCTGTCGTTTCTTCCTGGACGCCGCCAGAGTCGGTCAGGACCATGCTGGCGTTTTTCATTAAACCCAGCATGTTCAGATAGGATTGGGGGGGAAGACACGCCAGGCGGGGCGCGTCCAGCAGCCCGACCAGGCCGTGGCGACGCAGCATGTCGCGGGTGCGTGGGTGCAATGGAAACAGCACCGGCAGATCGTCGCTGAGTTTGACCATGGCGGTGATCAGCGCACGCAGGCGTTGCGGCTCGTCCACATTGGACGGTCGATGCAGTGTCAGCAAGGCATACGACGAGCCATCCGGGATGAAACCGGCCAGATTGGCTTGGCGTAGCACGTCGGTGGGTGAGGGTGCGAAAGGCAGTTGCGCCAGCAGCGTGTCGATCATGACATTGCCGACAAAGTGGATGCGGTGTGCCGGCACGCCTTCGCGCAGCAGATTGCTGGTGCCGCTGACTTCGCTGGTGAACAGCAGCTCCGCCAGCTGATCGGTCAGTACGCGGTTGATTTCCTCCGGCATCGCGCGGTCGTAACTGCGTAGTCCTGCCTCCACATGTAAGACGGGAATATTGCATTTGGCAGCGGTCAGCGCGCAGGCCAGCGTGGAGTTGACGTCGCCGACCACCAGGACGGCAGTGGGCAGCGTCTGTTCCAGGACGGGCTCGAAACGCCGCATCACCTCCGCTGTCTGGACGGCATGGCTGGCCGAGCCCACCGCCAGCTGAAATGCCGGCGCCTGCAATTGCAGCGTGTCGAAGAATTGACCATCCATCTCGACGTCGTAGTGCTGTCCGCTATGGACCAGGATGGTTTCGACCTGGGTTTCTGGCGGGGCGAATGCCCGCAGCAGGGGAGCCATTTTGACCAGGTTGGGGCGCGCGGCAACAACACAGATAATACGATAGGGCCGTGACATGGTTGAATCTCCCTAGAACGTGAGGGTGAGGGCAGCGCCGACGCTGTTTTCGTGATAATTCCCGCCGTGGTTGCTGGTATGGTGGGCGTGGCGGATATCGATAGTGCCGTTGATGCGGCTGGATAACTGGCGAGCCAGATTCAGGCTCAGTACGCGGTTATGGTCTTCACGGCCGGTGCTCAATGACCTGGCACGGCTGTGACTGACACCGAGGGTCACGGTGCCACGTGCTGACATGCGCCAGCTCCATCCCAGCTGTATGCTGTCCTGGCGCGTCCGGTCCGTGAGCATGAGCTGGTCCTGACCAAGCAGGGCGCTGTCAATCGCGCTGCTGGTCTGCGCCGTACGGCCGGTGCTGGCGAGATGCAAGGCCACGGTGGTGCGCGGCGTGCTGTAGACGCCAGAGAGCCGCGCCTGCTTCTGCAAATAGTAACGGTGACTGAAGAAGTTGACGTTGCCGTTCTGGCCCAGCATCTGCGAAATCGCCAGAAACAACTGGATGGCTTGCCGGCGCTTGTGTGGATCGGGTATGCGCGTGGCCCACAGGTCGTAGAGGAAATCGCTGAGCGCCGCTGGTGGCAGGCTCAGGAACTCCCCATGGGTGCTGGTGATGTCTTCGCTGTAGTTCAGGGTCCAGAACATGTTGCGCAGGCGGTAGCCGGCATCCAGGCTGTAGGTCTTGCCGAAGTAGCGGTGGCCGATGCTGGCGGCCAGTCGCGTGCGGGGCGAGGGCGTCCACACGCCGCCTACCGAGCCGGACTTTCCGCGCGGCGCGGCGCCCAGTGCGTGAAAGTCATGCTTTTCGTAGCCGGCGGTGACAAACGTGCCGATGCTGGTGTTGACGGGATAACTGAGCGTGAGATTGACGTCCTCCATGGTGATCGGCGTCTGCGCGGCATCGTCGGTCTGGACATGCCGCAGGTTCAGGTCCCAGTTCATGCCCTTGCCGCCATTGTCGCCGGTCAGTTGCAGCGTAGTGGCCTTGCTGCGCACATCGAGCAAGCCGCCGCTGCCGGTATGCTGATCGTCGTGGCGCAGCACCGCTGTCGCCAGGCCGCGGAAATAATGTCGCAAATAGGGACTGAGTACCCTGCTGCGGACGGTACGGCCGTTTGACGTGCTCTGGGTGGGATCCAGCAACTGCGGACCAAACGCGGAAACATTGTAGGCACTGATGGTGGCGCTCGCGTCCAGGAATAACCAGTCCGGGACAATTTCACCGTGGCCATGCGCGTCCAGTTGCTGGCCGGTGCGGTCAGGCTGATGGCTGTAGGCAATTTGCTGCAGGGTGTAGGACAGCGCCAGTTGCAGGCGTGGGGTCGATGTCGAAACCCGGATGCCTGGCGATACCTCCGTAGTGAACTGGCCGCGGGCCTGCTCCGGTGGCGCCAGGTTGTAGTTGTCGCTATAGCTTTCGCGCACGCGGATGGTCGGTGTGACGGTCCATTCTGCGCGGGCTGTCACGGCGGGCGCCGCCAGCAGTAGCAACACTGCCACGTTGCGCGGCAGCCCGCCCGGCCTGACGCTAATCATAATCACCATAATATTCCGCCCCCGGGAAAGCCGTGCTCTTGTTATAGACGACGTTGATATTCGGGCAGCGTTCAATGTGCTTGAGGGCCTCCTTGACGGCATGCTGCGTGGTCTGCTCAGCTTCCACGACCATCACGATCTGCCCCATCTGCGCCGCCAGCACGCTTGCCTCGGTTGTCATCAGCAGCGGCGGCGAGTCGAAAATGACGATGCGGTCGGCGTAGCGTTCAGCAATTTCAGTGAGGAGGCGACGCATATTGCGGCTGGCGAGCAACTCGGTGGCGCGCTTGTTGGCATGCCCCGCTGGCAAAATGCTGAGGCCGGGGACATTGGTGCGAAGGATGACATCCGCCAGGCTGGTTTCATCGTGCAGCAGGATGTCCATGAGCCCGGGCTCGGGAGATAAGCCCAGTACGCTCAGCACTGATGGCCGTGCGACGTTGGCGTCAATCAGCAGCACGGTGTTATCCATTTCCATGGCAATGCTCATGGCGAGATTGATGGCGCAGTAGGTTTTGCCTTCGCCAGTCAAGGCGCTGGTGACGACTATCAGATTGCCGTGATGAATGGCGGGAACATCGTGTTCACCGCGGGCGTTGCGCAGCAGCGGTCTTTTGATCAAGCGAAAATCCTCCGCCACTGCAGTACGGCCGCCATCCTGGGTGACCATGCCAAGCTGCTGCAGGCGGGCCAGGTTAATCTCAACACTGCGCGGAGCAATCACGTCCATGCGGCTCTCCTAGTAGCGCAACAAGGTGACACCAATGACGCCAAGGTAAGCCAGCAGCAGGCTGGCCACGGCCGCGAAAAACAGCCAGTTGCCGCGTCGGCGCCGGCGCTTCTGCGCCTGAGTCCAGTTCATCGAAACGGTGCCGATGACATGTATTCCTGTGCGGCTGAGCAGTTCTGCCGGGCTAAGAAAAGTCGGGCGTATCTGGCTGATCAGCAATGCCGCCGCCACGCCGGTTAGTAGTGCTGCGCCAAGCGTGACGGTATCGAGCAGCAGGCGGTTGGGGCCGATGGGGGCGAGCGGCACGGTGGGCGGGTCGATGATCTTGAACGACATCATGTCGGTTGTGGCGCTGAGGTCGCCCGAGAGCCTGGCCGCTTCACGTCGGCCGATAAGTTTTTCGTAGTTCTCCTTGTTGATCTGATAGTCCCGGTTGAGCTGTGCCAGTGCCGACTCCACTTCCGGTACCGCATTGGCCTGGGCCAGCAGGCGCTGATGGCGTTGCGTGTACTCTTGCACGCGTGCCGTCATCGCCGCCACGCGCGCTTCCGCCTCGGTCTGTGCAATCTTGAGCTGTTGCAGCATGGGGCTATAGTTTTTGCCAGGATCGTTATTCTGCTTGAGCTTGCTTTCCTCGCGTTTGCGCGCCTCCAGCTGGGCGACCAGCCGCTTGGCAGCGATAATGTCGGGATGTAACTCGGTGTATTGCAGGCGCAAGGCATCAAGACTTTTGTTAAGCGCGGTAATCCGTCCGTCAAGTTCGGGATTGTCGACGGCAGCCGGCCCGGCAGCGGCACCCAGTATCGGTTCGTCGCCACTGATCTGGCTGGCGATGGCGTTGCGGGCTTGTTCGGCCTCGGCCAGTTCAAGCCGCGCGGCATTGAGCGCGTCGGATGATTGCATCAGCTGGCTGCCATAGTCCGTCCCTTGGCGCGGCAGCAGGCCGGTATGCCTGAGTTTGAATTCCTTGACGTTGTTCTCTGCGGCAGTCAGCTTGTCTTCATACGACTTGATCTGGTCATCGATAAACTGCACTGCCTTGCGCGTCTCACCACTCTTGCCTTTGAAACTGCCTTCCACAAAAATCGTTAGCAGCGCCTGCACCACGTCGCGCACCGTACGTGGATTGCGGTTGTTGTAGGTGATCGTATAGATATCGTAGTTGGCCGTGCCGTTGATTTTGATTTTATTCATCAGTTCATCCAGCTGTTGCTGCTGGTCGCGTGGCGTGCGGTCGTTGAGGTCCAGATCCACCATGCGCATCACACGCTCGACATTGGGGCGGCTCAGCAGGGTACGGCTCATGATGGCGACCTGCTGTTCAACGTTGGGCACGCTGGTCATGCCGGCCAGCAGGGGTTTGAGGATGCTCTGGGTGTCCACGAACACGCGTGCGGTGGTCTGGTAGTCGTCCGCCAGCATGGCCACCTTGACCCAGCCGGCGGCGGCGACCAGCCAGGCGATGGCGACTGCGTACCAGCGGTATTTCCAGATGCCTTTCAGGCTGGATATCAGCTGACTGATCAATTCCTCCATATTCCAGTCTCCAGACGCAAGGCCACAGTGAATTCCGATTATATTTTTCTCAACTGGGCAGTCGTTGAGGCAGATCAAGCAGCGTCTGGCAGGATTTCTCAATCATTGCAGTGAGGAGGAACCATCATGCGTGCCTTGATTGTTTTATTGCTGCTGCTGACAACCGGCTGTGCCCATCACGTATCGCTGGACGCGCCGGACGTGGTGCCAGTCCAGGCCGACTACCAGATCGGCGCTGGCGATGTAGTCAACATCAATGTCTGGCGCAATCCCGAAGTTTCGCTGAGTGTCCCGGTGCGGCCGGACGGAAAAATTACCACGCCATTGGTGGAGGACTTGCAGGCGGCGGGGAAAACCGCCACGGCGCTGGCGCGCGATATCGAAAATGCGCTGAGTAAATACATACAGCAGCCGGTGGTGACCGTGATTGTGACCAGCTTTGTCGGCCCCTACACGCAACAGATACGCGTGATCGGTCAGGCCGCCAGGCCACAGGCGCTGGCCTACCGCCAGGGCATGTCGCTGATGGACGTGCTGATTGCGGTCGGCGGCATCACCGATTTCGCTGCCGGGAACAAGGCCAGCATCATCCGCACGGTAGAGGGCAAGCGCCAGAGCGTTGCCGTGCGGCTCAAAGACTTGCTGCGTGACGGCGATATTTCCGCCAATGTTGCAATGCTGCCCGGCGATATTCTGGTGATCCCGGAAGGCTGGTTCTGAAAAAAATCGAATTTTTCGGGAACTTTCGAGCTGAGCGGGAGGTCTGACTGTCATGTACTACTCGACAGGAAGCCAACCGTGCAATACGACGACGCTATTGTTTCATTTGAGGTCAACAGCGAAATGCGCGACCTCGTGGTCGGCGAAGGCCAGGCCGAAGCCGCACTGGATCATCCCTTGGATCAGCAAACCTTTCATATCCGTATGGCGAATTCTGAAGGACGACGCGAGGCCGCCAGCCTGTTGTTAAAGAAGATGTATGGCTGGCGCGGTTATTCGGTCGATCCTGCGGCAAGCCATGTGCCGAATAAAATCACACTGTTTGCCGAAACTGGCGGCGAAACCGTGGGAACGATGTCGCTGTGCCTGGACGATGCCGAAATCGGCCTGCCCGCCGACGAAAACTTCCGCGACAAACTGGACCAGCTACGCGCCGACAGCCGGCGGCTATGCGAACCATCCAAGTTGGCCATCGACAAGGGGGTCTCCAAGCGCGTATTCGCGGCGCTGATACACATTTCCTACATCTATGCCCACAACATCCACGGTTATACCGATTACGTGATCGAGGTCAATCCACGTCACGTCATGTTCTATAAGCGTATGCTGGGCTTCCGTGATTTCGGCGGCAAGCGCGAATGTACCAGGGTGGGCGCGCCCGCCGTGCTGCTGCGGCTGGAACTGGATTATATGGGCGAGCAAATCCGCAAATACGGCGGCCTCATGGAGCAGAGCGCCGACGTGCGCTCCTTCTACCCATATTTCTTCCCTACCGGGGATGAGCCCGGTATTACGGGGCGTCTCATGAAGGATGGAATTATTGGGCCAGCAATGCCTTGACGGCGTCGCGATGATCGAAGTCCTTGATGGCAAGCAGCGGCTCCAGCTGTTCACGCGCGGCGCGCTGGTCACCCGACTTCGACAGCGCCACCCCATAGTGAAAGCGCAGCTCCGTGCTGGTGGGCGCTTTCGCCACCGCCTGTTTGAGCAAGGGTAAGGCGCGGTCCAGCCGACCCTGTTCTACCAGCAGCCAGGCCAATGTATCGCTCATCGCCGGGTTGTCCGGCGCGAGTTTATACGCCTGCTCGGCGTACGCCAGCGCCCGCGGATCGCGCTGTTGCTGATACAGCCAGGCCAGATTATTCAAGGCGACGGCATGGCCGGGCACTTGTTTCAGCACTTGCTCGAATTGTGTGGTGCTGGCGGGATAGTCCTTCATTGCCAGCAGACTGCTGGCGTAATAGAGGCGGGATGCATGGTCGCCCGCATGACTGGCCAGCCATTTTTTCATATGGATGGCGGCTGCCGCAGTCTCTCCGCCCTGAATGAGCGCGCTGTACAGCGCTTGCGCCGTGACCGGAGATGGCTGCGCTTCGTACGCCTTGATATATAACGCGACCGCCTTGCGCAAGGCTTCCCGGGCGCCGTCGCGATCGTGTACCGCGTCGCGGGCCGCTGCAAGCTGCAACAGGGTGTCAGGCGATTCTGGTTGCAGACTTGCCAGCTTAGTCCAGCTATCCAGGGCAGCTTCCGTCTGGCCGCTGCGGGACTGCAAGCTTGCCACCAGCGTCAGCAGCTGCGCATGCGAGGGATAACTGGTCAACAGCTTTTGTCCCAGCATGAGCGCCTTGGCGGTATCGTTGCTCCGCGCATAGAACTGCACCAGTCTGAGCGCGGGTTCCAGCGCCTCCGGTCTGGCTTGCGTGGCGCGCTCCAGCCAGTTCCTGACGATGTCTGGCCGTCCCTGCGTCGCGGCCAGACTGGCAAGCGCCAGCATGAGATCCGCGTTACTCTTATCCTTGGCCAGCGCCGCTTCCAAGCGCTGACGTGCTTGCTCAGGTTTTTTAGTGTTGATGTCCATGGTGGTCAAGTTATCCATTGCGGGCAAGAAGAGGGGATCCAGTTGCAAAGCGCGCTCAAAGCTGGCGCGGGCGCTGGTGGTGTTACGTTTCATGAGCAGCACGCCGCCTTTGAGGTTGTGCACCATGGGATTGTCGGGATACTGGGATTCCAGCCGCAGCACTGCGGCCAGCGCTTTGTCATATTGATGGCTGCGCAGCAGACTCATCACCAGCAACGCGCCAATCCGTGATGATTTGCTGTCCAGCCCTGCCGCTTGCTCCAGCTCGGCAATCGCCAGATCGTTATTGCCTTCCCCCAGATGACTCATGCCCAATGCCGCATGCAGCATCGGTGCCTGCGGCGACAGCTTGCTGGCGCGCTCGAAATAATCGGCGGATTTGGCGTACTCGCGCAGCCGCATGTACAGCTCACCGGCCAGCGCCATCATTTCCGGATCGCGCTGCTGGCTGTCAAATAGCGGCTCAACCACGGCCAGCGCCTGTGCCGGCGTGCCGGTATTGATCAGTACCGAGGCCAGCAGTTTGCTGGCGTAGGGATGGCCGGGAGAAGCCTGCAGAAATTTACGCAGATGCTGTTCCGCCTGCGCATACGCTTTCTTGCTGCGCAATACCGCCCCCATCAGCAAATTGCTGGGCAGGTGGTCCGGTGCCGCGCGTAGCACCAGCGCCAGATGATCCTGGGCTTGCGTCATTTTTCCTTCACGGAACTCCAGCAAGGCCTGCGTGTAGATCAGCATGAGGCTGTTTGGGGTTGTCTGACGCGCAATCTGGAGTTCTTTGCGTGCCTCCTCCAATTTGCCGGACTGGATGTATAAACTGGCCAGGTCCACATGCGCTTGCACCTGGGCCGGGTGCAGTTTCAGGATGCGTTGGTAGGCCGTCAGCGCCTCGGCATTGTTGTCCAGCAAACGCAGCACATCGCCGAGCAAACGTAGCGCCTCAACGTCGTTGCCTTGCTGGGCCACTGCCTTGCGCACCAGCGCCAGAGCGTCTTCCTTCCTGTCATCCTGTAGCGCAAGCCGGGCCTGGCCGAGCAAGGCGGCGACGGTGCCTGCATGCTGCGCGGCGATACGCGTGAAGACCGCGCGCGCCTCGTCGTCGTGATGAAGGCCGAACAGGGCATGTCCGCGCAACGCAAGCCAGTCCGCTTGTTGATCGTCCGCCGGTAGTTCGTCGAGCAGCCGTTGATACTGTCCTTGCAGCAGCAATACTTTGCCGAGCGGCGGCCACACGGCGGCCGGGGGCACTTTTAACGCCAGCGCCCGGCGCAATTCCTTGTCGGCGGAGGGCATATCGCCGATATCCAGATACAACTGCCCCAGCATCAGGCGTGCCTGGCCATTGTCTGGCGCGCGTTGCAACACATTTTTCAGCTGGATGATGGCTGATCGCGCCTCGCCGCGGGCAGCGTATTGCCGCGCGTCCGCCAACAATTCGTTTTCACCGTGCGTACGGCTGCAGCCAGTCAGCAGCACCAATACCAGACAAGTTCGCATCAGCATCATGAGGATCTCCCGAAAACCCTAGAGTAAAAACGATGGGCGCAGCACTCGTTGATCGGCCGCAAACGGCGCAGCGATGGGCTTTCGTAAAATCGGTTGACGCAGGTTCAACATTCTTTCAAGGGGTGGCTCAAATGGACGTTGTTGCCGTTGTCGGACTGGGTTATGTGGGCTTGTCGCTGGCCGTTGCTTTTGGCGCCAAACGCCGTACCATCGGCGTGGATTTGTCCGCGCGCAAAGTGGCAAGCTACCGCCGCGGCATCGATCCCAGCGGCGAGGTCAGCGCCGCACAGTTTGCCGCCGCACGCTGGCTGGAAGTGGGTTGCGATCCGGCCGCGCTTGCCGAAGCGGACTACATCATCATTGCCGTACCGACTCCAGTCGACCCTGCGCACAATCCGGATTTCTCCGCCTTGCTGGGCGCCAGCCAATCCGTCGGGCGATATATGAAACCGGGGGCGGTGATCATTTACGAGTCCACCGTCTATCCCGGCGCCACGGAAGAAGTCTGCATTCCCGTCCTCGAGCAATGCTCGGGCCTGCACTGGCAGCGCGACTTTCATGTGGGTTTTTCGCCGGAACGCATCAATCCAGGCGATACCGAGCATCGCCTGGCGACCATCTGCAAGGTGGTTTCCGGGGATGATGTAGCCACGCTGGACCGCGTGGCCGCGCTCTACGAAGAGGTGGTTACTGCCGGCGTGCATCGCGCCTCCTGCATCAAGGTAGCGGAGGCGGCCAAGGTCATCGAGAACACCCAGCGCGACCTCAACATCGCGTTGATGAACGAACTGGCGATTATTTTTGACCGGCTCGACATCGATACGGCGGAAGTGTTGCAGGCGGCCGGCAGCAAATGGAATTTCTTGCCGTTCCGTCCCGGGCTGGTGGGCGGGCATTGCATCGGCGTTGATCCCTATTATCTGACCCATAAAGCCGTCATGCTTGGCTATCATCCCGATGTCATTCTGGCGGGGCGGCGCATCAATGATGGCATGGCCAAGTTTGTGGCTGAAAAAACCGTCAAGGAAATGGTCCGCGCCGGCTTCAAGCTGCGTGGTTGCCGCGTCAATGTGCTGGGGCTGACCTTCAAGGAAAACTGTCCGGACCTGCGCAATTCCAAAGTAGCGGACCTGATCCGCGAGCTGGAATCCTATGGTTTGCAAGTCCATGTGCACGACCCGGTGGCCGATGCCGACGAAGCCATGCACGAGTATGGCATCCGCCTGCGTCACTGGGACGAACTACCGTGCGCCGAAGCCTTGATCAGCGCGGTCGCCCACAAACAGCTGATTGAGCGCCCGCTGGGCCAGATGCTGGACAAGGTAGCGCCCAGCGGCTGCTTCATCGACCTCAAATCCCAGTTTGATGCGCAGGCGTTGCGTCAGGGCGGACTCAGCGTGTGGAGGTTGTGATGAGCGACTACGAAAACGGTACGCCCACCACGAGCACTTACCAGATCGTCCGCGAGCAGTTGGGGCAGGCGCAGCATCGTTGGGTTATCACGGGAGTGGCCGGCTTCATCGGCTCCAACCTGCTGCAGGCGCTGCTGGAACTGGGACAGCACGTGGTCGGTGTCGATAACTTCCTGACCGGCTACCGGCACAATCTGGATCAGGTGCGGGACCTGGTTGGCGACAAGGCATGGCGCCATTTCGAGTTGATCGAAGGCGATATCCGCGATCTTGCCGTTTGCCGTCAGGCGTGTGACCATGCTGATTACGTGCTCCATCAGGCCGCGCTCGGTTCCGTGACGCGCTCGCTGACCAAGCCCTTGCTGTACAACGAAATCAACATCACAGGGTATTTGCAGGTGCTTGACGCGGCGCGCATGGCAGGGGTCAAGCGTCTGATCTACGCGGCATCCAGCGCCACGTATGGCGATCATCCGGGATTGCCGAAGCAGGAGCAGCACATCGGCGCGGCCTTGTCGCCCTACGCACTGACCAAGCACGTCAACGAGCTGTATGCCGGCGTGTATGCGCGCTGCTATGGGCTGGAAACGATCGGGCTGCGTTACTTCAACGTATTCGGCCCACGCCAGGATGCACTCGGAGCCTATGCAGCAGTCATACCGCAGTGGGTGCGGGCCATGATAGAGCAGCGTCCGCTGGTCATCAACGGCGATGGAGAAACCAGCCGGGATTTTTGCTATGTCGCCAACGTCGTTCAGGCCAATCTGCTGGCTGCGCTGACCGGCACATCCGGCGCCGTCAATCAGGTGTATAACGTGGCGTTGAACACCCGGACCAGCCTGAACAATCTGTATCTGCTGCTGCACGAACTGTTGGTGGATCGTTACCCCCATTTGCACGACTATCAGCCAAGCTACGGTCCCTTCCGCGCAGGAGATGTGCAGCATTCGCAGGCGGATATTTCCAAGGCGACGGAGCTACTCGGCTACGCGCCCACGCATGATTTGCGGCGTGGGCTCAGGCAGTTCTTGCACTGGTACGAGCGACACCTCGCCACCCATCACTGATCCCAGGGCGTGCCCGCCAGTTCCTGCACCAGGAAATCGATCATCACCCGTACCTTGGCGCTCAAGTGGCGGCGGCTGGGGTAGACCGCCAGCACATCCATATCCGGCATCTGATAGTCGGGCATCACACGCTGCAGCCTGCCGGCGCGCAAGTCATCGCCGACCAGGAAAGTCGGTTGCCAGATAACGCCCAGGCCGCCCAGGGCGGCGGCGCGCGCGGTATCGCCGTTGTTGGTGTGCATCGCGCAGCGCACCTTCACCGCATGCGGCTGGCCGCTGGCGTCCAGCATCTGCCATTCATCGGCGCTGGCGGCGTAGCTATAGCCTATGCAGGTGTGACGCAGCAGGTCGGACGGGGTTTGCGGCATGCCGTGCTGCTGGATGTAATCCGGTGACGCGCACAGCACGTTGCGCGAGGTTGCCAGCTTGCGCGCCACGTTGGACGCCGAACCGGCGCGCGAGATACGCACCGCCATGTCATAGCCTTCCTCGACGATGTCAACCACGCGGTCAATCAAAGACACATCCAGTTGCACTTCGGGATACAGCCGCATGAACCTGGCCCACAGCGGCGCCAGATGCAGCACGCCAAAACTCAGCGGTGCATTGATGCGCAACACACCGTGCGGCTGCATGGTGGCGGACGAAACGATCGCTTCCGCCTCGGCGACATCATCAAGAATGGATTTGGCGCGCTCAAACAACGCTTCGCCGCTGGACGTCAGCGACATCTTGCGCGAGCTGCGGTTCAGCAAGCGGGTCTGGAGATGGGCTTCCAGGTCGCTGATATAGCGGGTGACATTGGCAGGAGAGGTGTCCAGCGCCTCGGCGGCGCGGGCAAAGCCGTCGCGCTTGACGACTTCCACGAACACTTCCAGTGCGCGTAGCCGGTCCATGCCGGGCTCTTAGTGCGCTACATAATTGGCGGTAGCCGCTTCCTTGAGGACGCGGCTGGTGTTCAGCGTTGTCCCGGCGCTGCCGGAACTGGCGACACCGGTTTCGTGGGCCATACCGACCAGGCCGACGGCAGCCTGGGCATCGCCCGCACTGGCAGCACGTTCAAACAGGGCCATGGCTTCCCGGCGCTTGGAGGGATTGGACAGGTAGCGCAGCGCCAGCTCGCGCTGGGCCACTGGCGACCCTTGATCGGCCCACTCCTGCAGGCGGCGTTCGGCAGCTGGTTGGCCGTTAGGGCCGATTTGCATGGCAGCAGCTTCAATCACCGATGACGATGGAATTGCGTCTTCCTGAGCCTGGCAGGCGATGAGTGCACCGATGAGCACCAGCACCGAAGATACCAATACACCAGACTTGTTGAATAATTCCATAAATTTAACATCCTTGATTAAAGCTTGGCCACCGGTCACCGATGGGCCACGATGCGCTGCACCATTATACTTGCGCCTGGGCAAATTGTCGATTACGCAATAGCATGCAAAATGCAATCCAAGACGCAGCATTCTACAAAGTCGCTGCAAACCGTGGCGCACGCTCTGACATTTGACAAGCTTGCCGACCCAGACTTCAGTTGCTGGCGATATTAGCATGAAGAATTTCTACCGCCCGTTCTCAGATGGCGAATGGGGGTAACAATTGTAACCATTCGTTAATGGCCAAAATAACCATGCGCAGCCTGCTCCTGCTGTGCAATGCAGCAAAAACAGGGCTTCATAAATCGTGAATGATAGAGGTGGGTACTACACGCCCTGAGGCATATTACGTTGCAGCCAGTCATCAGCATTGCGTAATACCAATTGATACTCGGATTCAAGCGTGGTCAGCAAGGGAGGGATGAGCTCGGTATGTTGTTCGGCAATCGCCTTTTCCAATGACAGCGAGGCCGTCACCAGGCGCTTGGCGCCCAGCGTACCGATGGAACCGCGCAGCGTGTGCAGGATTTTGCCCGCATCGGCCAGGCGCTGCTCACGCAAGGCCGTCGCCGCCAGCTCAATCGGCGCCATGCGGGGTGCGACAGCGTCGCGGACGATTTTCGACACCACAGCCAGCGCCTTATCGTCATTCCCCATATATTTCAACAACATATCGACCGAAAAGATGCTTTCTGCGGAATTGGATGGAATGGCGTCGGTCATGCGGTACTCCGGGGACAGGGTTGTCATTATCCTATCATACGCCTTGGTGGCGCCACCCCAATTACTGTTGCCCGTCGTGAAATTGTTGCGACAAAGTTTGCAACGGCCCATGCGCGCTCGCCGGCACCGTCCCGCCCGGTGGTGTCACACGTACAGGCTGATTGACGGTGTTGGCCGCATGCAACACATTGTCCGCGATGCCGGGCGCCGCATTCCAGACCGGTGCATCCAGCCCCTCAAAGACGCTCTTCAACTGCTGGCCCCAGGTGTTGCGTATCATCTGGAAGTACGCATTACGGTCATCAATTGTTACAAAATGGGTCAGCGCCAGCTGATCGCTCTCATATACCAGCAGGTCCAGCGGCAGGCCGACCGACACATTCGAGCGCAGCGTTGAATCCATGGAAATCAGCGCACACTTGGCCGCGTCATCAAGCGAGGTGGCTGGTGTGACCACGCGGTCGATGATCGGTTTGCCATACTTGGCTTCTCCGATCTGGAAATAGGTGTTCTCGTCACGCGCCTCAATGAAGTTTCCGGCCGAATAAATCTGGAACAGCCGGCAGCGCTCGCCCTTGATCTGGCCGCCGAAGATCATGCTGACGTTGAACTCAATCCCGAACTCCGACAGCGCCTGCGCATCGCGCGCATGCACCTGGCGCACCGCCTGGCCCAGGATGCGCGCCGCCTCATACAGATTCGGCGCGGTCCAGATGCTATGGCCATCGTCGGTTTTGAGCTCTGCCACCAACTGGCGTATCGATTGCGAGATCGACAGATTCCCCGCCGTCATCATCACCATCAGGCGCTCGCCGGGTATTTCAAACACGCTCAGCTTGCGGAACGTGCCGACCTGGTCCACACCAGCATTGGTACGCGAATCGGATAAAAATACCAGCCCGGCATTCAGGCGCATGCCCACACAATAAGTCATCGTCGCACAGTTTTAAGATGGTTAATCGAGGTTATCCGGCTCATTGCGGCACGATCTGTACGTCCACACTCAGCGACTCGGTACCGCCGCCGCGCCGCACGCCGCGCACAGGTGCAGCGCCGTCGTAATCGCGGCCTATGGCGAGGCGGCAATAGGCATCGGACATCAGGCGCGCATGGGTGACGTCGATGCTGACCCAGCCCGCATACCCCTTGTCATCGGCCCAGGCATCCACCCAGGCATGGCTGGCAGCATGGCCGGTATTGCCTGGATCGATATAGCCGGACACATAGCGCGCCGGAATCCCGTGCGCGTGGCAGCAGGCCAGGAATAAATGGGCATGGTCCTGGCACACCCCCTGGCCCAGGGCGAGCGCGTCGCTGGCCGTAGTGGACACCGCCGTCGCACCGCTTTGATACCGGACTGCACCAAAGATGTGCTCGGCCAGCGACATCAGATCCCGCGTCATCGCCTGGCCGTCCGGCAGGCAGGACGCTGCCAGCTCCTGGATGCCGGGCGTGGCGGCGGTCAGACGTGTCGGCACGGTAAAGATCAGCGGCGATTGCGTATCGCCGGCCGGCACACGCCCGCGCTCGGGCGCCGTGGTTTCCACCACGCCCGTGGCCACGATCGACAGCGTCTGATGCGGCGTCTCCATGGTCATCATGTGCGACAGATTGCCGTAGGCGTCGGTATAGGCGTGCAGATGGCCCGGCGCCGACAGCTGCCAGGACAGCACATGCTGCTGCGGTTCAATACGCGGCGTCAGATGCAGCTGCTGGATGGTGTAGGCCAGCGGCAAACTGTAGGTGTAGCGTGTTTCATGCCGGATGGTCAGTTGCATGGAAGGGCCTTTCGCTTATGCCGCCAGCGGCACCAGGAAATCGCGGCTGACGCGGTTGCCCAGTTCGTAAATATCCGCCAGGAAGCGGGTCAGGGTATCGTGCAGGCCCTCGGCCAGGATGTCCTCGATCTTGCCGAATTGAAGCTCCGCGCGCAGACGTCCGGCAAAGCGCTCGGTATCGGCCGATACATCATTCCGCACCTCGTGCAGGTTCTGCACCACTTCGTCCATGCACGCCAGCAGCGAGCGCGGCATGTCAGGGCGCAGCATCAGCAGCTCGGCGATGCGGGCCGGCGTGATGACATCGCGGTAGACCTTGCGATAGATTTCGAAGCCGGAAACCGAGCGCAGCATCGCGCCCCAGTAGTAAAAGTCGCGCTGGCTCATGCTTTCGCCGCTCTCCGGCGCGCCGCTGTGGTATTTGACGTCCAGGATGCGCGCCGTGTTGTCGGCACGTTCAAGAAAAGTGCCCAAGCGGATGAAATGCACCGCCTCATCGCGCAACATGGTGCCCAGCGTGACGCCGCGCGACAGGTGGGAGCGGTACTTGACCCATTCGAAGAACTTGCTGGGATCGGTTTCCAGCAAATCCGTTTGCAGCCGGCGCTGCATGTCCAGCCAAGTCTGGTTCTGGATCTCCCAGACTTCGGTGGTCAGCGTGCCGCGGACAGCGCGCGCGTTCTCCCGCGCCTGCGTCAGGCAGGCAACAATCGACGACGAGTTACCGGGATCGCGCACCATGAAGTCGATCACCTCGCGTCCTTCGAGCGACTGGTATTGCTGATCGAACGCGTATTGCAGCTCGGAGATGCCGAGCAGGGCACGCCAGCCCTGCGTCTGCTCCTGCACCGATTGCGGCAGCATCGAGGTTTGCACGTTCACATCCAGCATGCGGGCGGTATTTTCAGCGCGTTCGGTGTAGCGCGCCATCCAGAACAAATGGTCGGCAGTGCGGCTCAGCATGGCATGTCTCCTTATCGTTCCAGTATCCAGGTGTCCTTGGTGCCGCCGCCTTGCGACGAGTTCACCACCAGCGAACCTTCCTGCAAGGCCACGCGCGTCAGGCCGCCGGGCACCATGGAAATGGTCTTGCCGGACAGCACAAAGGGACGTAAATCGATGTGACGCGGGGCAATGCCGTTTTCCACATAGGTCGGGCAAGCGGACAAGGCCAGCGTCGGTTGGGCGATGTAACCGTCCGGCCTGGCAATCAGGCGCCGGCGGAAGTCTTCGATCTGCGCCTTGGTCGAGGCGGGGCCGACCAGCATGCCGTAGCCGCCGGCGCCATGCACTTCCTTGACCACCAGCTCGGGCAGATGCGCCAGTGTGTACTCCAGCTCTTCTTTCTTGCGGCACTGATACGTCGGCACATTGTTCAATATCGGCGCTTCCGACAGGTAAAACTGGATCATGTCCGGCACATAGGGATAAATCGACTTGTCGTCGGCCACACCGGTGCCGATGGCGTTGGCCAGCGTCACGCGCCCGGCGCGGTAGACCGACAGCAGCCCCGGCACGCCAAGCGAGGAGTCGGGCCGGAAGGCCAGTGGATCGAGGAAATCATCGTCGAGACGGCGATAGATGACGTCCACCCGCTTCGGCCCGCGCGTGGTACGCATGAACACCGTGTTATCGCTGACAAACAAGTCCTTGCCTTCCACCAGCTCGACACCCATCTGCTGCGCCAGGAAGGCGTGCTCAAAATAGGCGGAGTTGTACATGCCCGGCGTCATGACCACCACCGTGGGATCGTTGATGCCCATGGGCGCGACCGAACGCAGGTTATCCAGCAGCATGTCGGGATAATGGTCGACCGGCGCAATCTTGTTGCGCGCGAATAGCTCCGGGAACAGCCGCATCATCATCTTGCGGTCTTCCAGCATATAAGACACACCGGACGGCACGCGCAGATTGTCTTCCAGCACGTAGAATTCGCCCTGGCCGGCGCGCACGATGTCGACGCCGGCGATATGCGCGTAAATGTCGGACGCTACATTAATCCCTTGCATCTCCGGCCGGTACTGCGCATTGCGGTAGATCTGCTCGGCCGGAATGATGCCTGCCTTGATGATGTTCTGCTCGTGATAGATATCGTGGATAAACATATTCAGCGCCTTCACGCGCTGCACCAGCCCGGTTTGCAGCTGCTTCCATTCAGGCGCTGGAATAATGCGCGGGATGGTATCGAAGGGGATCAGCCGCTCGGTGCCGGCATCGTCGCCATACACGGCAAACGTGATGCCGACGCGGCGGAAGGTCAGATCCGCTTCGGCGCGCTTGCGTTCGATGGTTTCCGCCGACTGGCGTTGCAGCCAGCCGCAGAATTCGCGGTAGTGTTCACGGACGTCGGCGCTGGCTGTGTGTGCCAGGCCGTCAACAGTCATTTCATTGAAGAATTTTTCCATATCGAACATTCCCAGTTGAGCACACATATCCTTCTATCAAGAAGTGTGCCAATGGAAATGCCCGGTTTTGGTGCATCAGCGCGAATCGGCCAATGCCTGTTGTCGGTAGCGCTCGATCAGGCCGCTTTCGCGCATCTTTTTCAACACCACGCCGAGCCGGCCTGCCAGATCGGCGTGTTTGCGGTTCAGATAGCAATAGACGGCGCTCCGCTCGATGACCGAGGCCTGCCGTATGCCAAGGTTGCGGAATTCGTCCGACGACAGCAAGGGTTCCACCACCTCGATATTGTCCACGTACACATCGATGCGTCCCAGCGCCAGTTTACGCAAGCCCAGCTGTGCGCTGCGTACGCTGGTCAGATTGGCGGCGGGAACCACGGCGGCCAGCTTCTTGCCCATGACCAGGTAGCCAGCGCGGTATTCAACGTGATAGCGGGTATCGCGCAATCCCTCCCAGCCGGCGGCGGGTGTGATGTCGGTCCGATGGACATAGCTGGCGGTGGTCACAAACATGGTGGGCTCCGGCACGCGCACCAGCACCTGCTGCATCTCCTGGTATTCCAGGTTGCGGACCATTTCGCCGTCGACATTGCCGGCCAGCGCTTCGGCGGATGCGCGGCTGGCGGGGTAGTTGTGGATTTCCAGCGTGACGCCGAGCTGGCGGAATGCCTCTGTGTAGATCAGGGTCAGCCATCTGGCGGCGTAGCGGTCAGCCTCCGTGACCAGCCCGGCCAGGACAATGCGCTGCGGCGCCGGCGCCGCGTACACCAGGCTGCTTGCGGCAGTGGCCGCCGTGACCATGAGAAAACGCCTGCGCCGCATGGCGGCCCCTGTCTCCAGATGAATTATGGGGCAAGTATAGCAACTTATTGCGTCAGATCGATTTGCCAGAAACCATTGGCTGTTTCCTTTTTGCGCGCCGCCAGCGTCGGCGGCAAGCTCACTTGCAGCGCCGCCAGACGGGCCGGGTCGATGAGTACCGTCGGCGTGCTCTGGCGCAGAATCGGCAGCACATCCGGCTTGGTGTGGCGCTGCAGGATTTTGGCCGCCTGCGTGCCCGCCAGCTGGCCGACCTGTTTGAAATCCGCGCCCACATACAGCGCTGCGCCCGGTACGCGGACCATGGCCAGCGTCACCACCGGCACCTTGTTTTCAATGCCAAAGTCGCCCAGGTCCATGGCGGCCTCGTAGCGATGCAGACCGTAATAGGTGTCCAGCGGGACGGCAAACATTTCGACGCCGCCCGCATGCAGCTCCTTGAGCGAGGGCGCGATATGGTCTGACTTGTTGACCAGCCGAGCGCTCACTTCGAGCCCCAGCGGCTTTCCTTTCACGGTGGCCGCCGCCACGTTGGCAACGCCATTCTCATCATCCGTATGCACCATGCCGATCCGGCGCACGGACGGAAACACATCCTTGACCAGCTTAAGGCTGTCGGTCATATCGGTGTACAGCGTGGAGCCCGTGGCACCTTCGCCCGCGTCCACCAGCGACACGCAGCCCGCATCCTCGGGATTGGCCACTGCCGTGAACACCAGTGGAATATGGGCATCCGCCATCATGCCGCGCGCATACTTGGTGGCGGGCGTGCCGATGGTCAGCACCAGATCCGGCTTGGCCTCGACAATGCGCGAGGCTTCCTGGCGGATGCGCAGCAGCACGCCGAGCTTGCTCCAGAAGCCGCCGTTCTCGACGTCGAAATCAATCGTGGACTTATGCACGCTGAGGTTTTTGCCATCCACCAGGCCGCTGGCTTGCAGGGACTTGAGAAAGCCATTCAGCGCATCGCGATAGGGTTCGATGTCGGTTACCTGCAGCACCTCGACCTTGAACACGCGCGTGTCGTCCATGGTTTCAGCGGGCAGCGGTTCAAAAGCGTGGGCGGGGAGCGCTGCGGCGAGCGCGAGGAGGGCAGTAGCGAAGGTTTTTTGCATGGCTGGTCATAGCGCTATCGATGCAGCGATTAAACCAGAGATGCCCGCCAGGCATGCCGTCTATCGCATGCCTTGGCGAGCCAATATGTGCGCCGGTAAAGCCAGCGTAATTAGTAGTTACCGCGGTTACGGGCAGGGTCGTCGCTCAGCGTACCGGACGAACCGGCGGTGCCGCCGATATTACCCGTGCCGCCGGTGCCGATACTGCTGCCGTAGCCAGGATCGCTTTGCAGACTGCCGCTGCTGGTGCCCATCACGCTGCCGCTGGCGGTCACGCCGCCTGGCACGTTCTGGCTGGTGCCATAGAAGTTGTGGAGCTGGCTATTGAATTCGGCGCTGGCCATATCCGGCCAGTTGTCCTTGTCAAAGCCCGGTGCGTTTTTCAGATGGTCCTTCGAGACGTCCAGCAGGAAGCGCTTGTTGGCGGTGTCCAGTTGCAGCGCTTGCCATGGCACGGCAAACAGCTTGTCGCCCATGCCCAGCCAGCCGCCGAACGACAGCACAGCGTAGGCCACCTGGCCATTGCGCATGTCCAGCATGATTTCCTTGATATCGCCGAGGTCTTCGTCCTGGCGGTTGTACACATCCTCGCCGATCAGCGTGTCCGCGCCCATCAGACGTGGGCCGGGGCCGGTGTCCTCATCGCTGCGGTAGATGCCATAGGTGTCGCGGTCCAGGTAGCTCATGATAGTGGTCTCCAATTGGTTAATAACGCCCCGCGTCAGTGGACGTGGTGACAGCGCTAATGATGCGTTCCGCGCGATAGTTGAGGTATCGGTGCGCGTGCAGTGTCGGTGTAGGACAGGGACTAGTTCCGCAGGAACCAAGCGCGCAGTGATAAACTATCGCCCTCGCTGATTTGAAAGACCCGTATGGCTGTACCTCAGGAACTGCGCGCCCGCGCACTGCATTGCTTGATCGAAGCCGATCCGGACGCCAAGGTGGCGGCTGTGTATGCGATGGCGGCAGCGGTGCAGGAGGGCGGCTGCACGCCGGATCCAGCCGCCGAACTGGCGTCGTCGGCCGCCATTCCCGGCCGCCCCGACAAGCCGGAACTGGTGCCGCCGCTGAAAGTAGGGCGACGCTCCATGAACACCACCGAAGGCCGCGCCATGCTGATACACGCGCTGGCGCACATCGAGTTCAACGCCATCAACCTGGCGCTGGACGCCATCTGGCGCTTCCCAGGCCTGCCAGCCGCGTACTACACGGACTGGCTGCAAGTGGCCCGGGAAGAGGCTTACCATTTCTCACTGCTGGACGCACACCTGAAAAAGCAGGGCTACCGCTACGGCGATTTCAGCGGCCATGGCGCGCTGTGGGAAATGGTAGAGAAAACCTGCGACGATGTCCTGGCCCGCATGGCGCTGGTGCCGCGCACGCTGGAAGCGCGCGGCCTGGACGCCAATCCGCCACTGCGCGCCAAGCTGGCCCAGGCCGGCGACCAGGAAGCCGCGGCCATCCTCGACATCATCCTGCGCGACGAGATCGGCCACGTGGAAATCGGCAACCGCTGGTACGGTTACCTGTGCCGCCTGCGCAGCCTGGAACTGATGCCGACCTACTATGAACTGGCACGCCAGTACAATGCGCCGACCCTGCGTGGCCCCTTCAATCTGGAGGCCCGCCGCCAGGCCGGTTTCACCGAGAGCGAACTGGAAGCGCTTCAGGCAGGCGCCCAGACGCTGGCCGTCACGCCCGATACCTGACGCCGCCGCGCGGCCAGCGCCAACCGGATAAACACCAGTGCAAAGCACACCGCCGCAATATCGACGCCGTAAGCGTGGCCCGGCAAGCCACGCCACAGCGTAGCGGCCGGGATCAGCAGCGTGGCAAGCGCCGCAAACCACAGCAGTTCAGCGCCGGCCCTGGCCGCACCGCGCCAGAACGCCCATCCGCAGCACGCCACAAATACCGTGTAGTACAAAGGCATATGCCATTCAGCGTGCAGCAGTTTGGCGGCGGCGATAATCACGGAGATGCCGGCCATGCTGCCGACGCAGACACCGACCGTGCCGGCAGATAGCCAGTAGGCGGCCCGCGTTTGCAGCACCGGTTCGCCGCCGCGCTGGTTCTTGCGCCGGGTTTCAATCCACAGCAGATTACCGGTGTAGAACAGCACAGCGCCGCCCAGTCCCAGCGCAAGGTAGGCCCAGCGCACTGGCTCACCGGCAAAGGTCCCGAAGTGAAGCGAAAAGGCTGCCGATACCGGCTCGGTCCAGCTATTCTGCTTGCCCGGGAAGTAGGACGTGTCCACGATCTGGCCGGTGACTGGGCTCATTAGCAGAAAGCCTTCACGGCGCAGCATGAAGCGGGCATCGTTGCCGCTCACGCGCACCGTGGCGCCCACGGTGCCGGGTGCGCGGTACTGCATCGAGACCGGCTCAAACTCGGGCGCAAAGTCACGCACGCGCGCCAGCAGCTCCTGCGGGGACAGCATGTCGGCCGGCTGTTTGTCCGGCCTGACCGCGTTATTCGGACTGGAAGCCTTCATGATCTGTGCCATATTGCCGTTGTAGACCAGCTTTTCCTGAATATCGTAGATCTTGTCATGTAGCCCAAAGATCATGGCGGTCACCGCAATCACGATATGGAACGGCAGGCTGGCGATGCCGATGGCGTTGTGGGCGTCAAGCCACATCCGTTTGAGATTTTTCCCGACGCGCAGCGCAAAGAAGTCCTTCACGAGCGATGGCAGCAGAATGATCGTGCCCGACACCAGTGCCACGGCATATGCCAGGCTGACCAGGCCCATGATGAACTCCGTGACCTCCGCATCGCCAGGCAAGCCGCCCGTTCGGTGCAGATGATCGATAAATTGCGCCAGGCCGGAAGGCTTGGCCTGCACGACACGCAGGCTGCCATCTTCGGTGTAGTCCGCAGTCCAAGGCTGGCGGTCGCCGCGTCCCTTGGTCCAGGTGATGCGTGCCGGGATCTGCGCTTCATCGTGCAAATGCAGCGTGAATTCCTTGCGCGCATCGGTACGCGCAGCCAGCGTCTCCTTGATGAGCTGCGGACTGCGGTCCAGCGGCGACAACGCTGCACGCGCAGGCGACGCCGCCCAGCGTGACAGCGGTTCTTCAAACATCGTCAATGCGCCCGCGTAAAAAGCGATGAACAGCACAAAGCCGCAAACGATGCCGGTCCAGGTATGGACGGATTTATAGATGCGTATGATATCGGCGCGCATGGCGAACCTCAGGAAAGGAATTGGCGACAGGCCGCCAGCGCGGCCGCAGCCAGCACGGTCGCGCCGCCCAGCCAGCGCCAGGCCTGCGCGCCGCTACGGAAGAAAAACACGAAGGACATGATGGCCGCCCACACCGGCGCCGTCACCCACATCGTGGTCTGGAACTTGTTCGGCGCACCCGGGCCGCCCGGCGTCAACCAGGCAAACAGGCCGCTGAACAGCAGCGACAGCACACATCCCAGCAGCATCCCCGCCAACGATTTGCTGAACCAGTCCTTGCTCATCGCTCGCTCCTCAGCTTGCGCCATGCGGCCAGATACGGCAGCACGGCAAACAGGATCATGGTCAATGTGAGTACGGCAAACAGCGCGGTCGCAACGTGTGCCTGCGTTAGCCACAGCAGCAGCGAAACGGCCAGTGCCGACCACGCGGCAGGCCGCGCCACACCTGCAGACAGGGCCTCGCTGCGCCACTGCTGGCGTGGTGCCGCCAGATAAAACAGCACCGCAGACAGCAGGTTAAGCGCCACGGCCAAGGCAATCACTCCGCTATGCATGCTCACTCCAGGAAGAATTCCAGCCCGCGCGACAGCGCCGGGAACAGGGCTGAACCATGATTTTCCCGAGGCAGCTCAATGAAGCGCACACGTTCCAGGTTGTAGGCAGAGCGTTGCGCATCCAGCTGCGCGGCCAGGTCCCTGGCCTCATCCACCATGCGTTTCTGCGCTAGCAGCGCGGAACGGTCGTTGGGCTTGGCCGACGCTGGTGCAGGCGACTGCTCCAGCTCCCCAACGGTCAGCAGCACGCGCGCCTTTTGTGCACGTGGTGTGGACAGACCTTTTACTTCGTTCAGCACATAGCGGTCCGCAAACCAGATCGACGGGCTGGCCGCGATATAAGTCTGGAAAGCGGCCGGCCGCGTGAACAAGGCATGCAGCGTCAGCATGCCGCCGTAAGAATGGCCGAACAAGGCCTGGCGCTGCGGATCAACCGCCACGCCAGCCTGTATCACGGGCTTCAGCTCCTGCTCGATAAAATCAAGGAACAGATCCGCGCCACCTTCGCCTTTGGCCGCCTTGCCGCCTGCTGGCGGCGTGTAGTCACGCGCACGGGCTGCGGTATCAAAGTCTTCTCCACTGGCGTAGCCGATACCGACCACCACCGGCGCGTGCAGACCAGTCACCTTGCTGCGGCGCGCGACAGTGCGCGCCATCAGCGCCACGCTCGGGAAAGCGGCATTGCCATCCAGGACGTAGATTACCGGGTGACCGCCTGCCGGCGCTGGCGTTTCCGGCACGCTGATGAAGATGCGATAGCGGTGTCCCGTGCGGGCAGACGCCAGATCCAGCTGTCTGGCCTGCGGCAGGCTGGCGGTCTGCCAGTCTTGCGCAGGCATGGCGGCGAGAGCGGGCAGCATCGCGCCGGCCAGCAAACCCGCGCCAGTGCGAAGGAAGGCGCGGCGCATCAGAAGTCCACCGAGGCGGACAACTTGTACACGCGGCCTGCGCCTTGCGTTACGTAGCCATCGTTGAAGGAACCAGCCCAGTAGCTCTTGTCAGCGACGTTGTCCACGTTGGCGCGCAGCTGCACCAGATGGTCCTGGACGCGCAGGCTGTAGCGGGCGCCCAGGTCCAGGCGCGTCCAGCTATCGATCTGCTGCGTATTCAGGCTATTGACCCACTGGCTGCCCGTGTACACCACGCGGGCATTCACGATCAGGCCATTCACGCCTGGAACAGTCCAGTCGCCGCCCAGGTTGGCCTTCCATTTTGGCGTGCCGTAGATGGTTTTTCCGGTCAGCGCCACAGTCGAAGCCTTGGTCATCTTGGCGTCAGTATAAGCCGCGCCGCCCAGCAGGCGCAGTTGGCCGCCGATCTCGCCAAAGGTGTTCCACTCGACGCCGCGATTGCGCTGCTGGCCATCGTCGTTATACGTGTTGGAAGCCGTATCCTTGACCATGCTGGGGCGCTCGATCTGGAACACGCTGACGGTATTGCCATAGGCGCCCTGGTCCCACTTCACGCCGCCTTCCAGCTGCTTGCTTTTGTACGGGGCAAACACCGTGCCAAAATTCTTGGCCGTGGTGTCGGTAACGGTGCCGCCCTGACTCAGGCCTTCGATGTAATTGGCGTAGAGCGCCACCGATGGCGACCATGGCTTCACGACGATGCCCACGGCAGGCGTCAGCGCGCGCTTGTCGTACAGCGTAGGCGTGCCAGTCAGCGTGCGGGTTTTGACTTGCTGTTCGCGTGCGCCGAGGATGAGCAGGACCTTGTCATCGGCGAAGGACAATGTGTCGGCCAGTGCGACGCTGCGCAGCGCGGCGTCGCTGACCTTAGGCGCAGGACCGGGATCAGGTGCCAGCGCCGGGTTGACCGGGTGGTAGATATTGGAGCTGTAGTTGGCGCTGGTGTTGACCGTGGCCCGGCCGGTATCGAATTCGAGCGAGGTGTAGCTGGCCACGACCTGGTGCTTGACAGGTCCTGTGACGAAGCGGCCACGCACACCGATTTCACCCGAGGTGGTATCGGTGGTGCCACGCTGATTGAAAGTATTACCGACATAGTCACCAGCCGCATTGCGTATCGCCGCGCGGGTACCATTGATATAGCCTTCGTAGGTGTAGCTCAACTGCCCCAGTGCCGCGTAGGCAGTGATGGCATCATTGAACTCATAGCTGCCGCGCACCGCAACAGCATCGTTGGACAGTTTGCCGTGGATGCCGCGCAGCAGATTGGTGCCGGTCTTGGGCGGCGCGATCACGCCGGTGGATGGAAAGGACGCCATCCACGAGCTGCCATTGTCGATATTTTCACGGTTGGTGTAGGCATCCAGCGCGAGGTTCAGCTGCGTGCCGCGATAATCCAGCGCGATGGCCGCCAGCGTGCGTTTCTTTTTCTGATCGTCGACGCCGACCTTGCCGTCGCGGTAACCGCCGTTGAAGCGCACGCCATAGCGGCCGTTTTCACCGAAGCGCTGTCCCGCGTCCAGATGCACGCCGAACTGTGAGCTGGAGGTGTAGTCGGTTGTCAGGCGCAGCAGAGGCTTGTCCTCGGCACGCTTGGGAATCAGGTTGATCACGCCACCCACGCCGCCCTGTGGCGACATGCCGCCCAGCAGGGCGCCCGGACCTTTCAGCACTTCCACGCGTTCGATGAACTCCGTCGGTGCGTGACCATATGGCGACAGCCCGTACAGACCGTTAAAAGCCAGGTCTTCGCCGCCGACTTCAAAGCCGCGAATGCTGAAGTTTTCGTAAATGTGGCCTTCCGACGTGGTGAAGCGTACCGAGGGATCGTTCATCAGCACCGCGGCGACAGTCGACGCCTGCTGGTCTTCGATCAGCGCCGCCGTGTAGCCGGTGGTGTTGAATGGCGTGTCCATGGTGCTGGCGCTGCCCAGGATGCCAAGCTGCGTACCGCGTGCGACCTGGCCGCCGGCATAGGCGCGCGGCAGTTCGTCGGCCAGCAGGGTGGAGTTGACCGTCACTGGCGCCAGCGCCTGTTCGCCACGCAGAGGCGCGGCGGGTGCAGCTGCGGCGGCCGGCTTGGCCACCAACACGTAGCCCGCACTGGTGCGCGCAATGGCATAGGGCGTATCGCGCAGCAGGGCGTTGAAGCCTTCTTCCACGCTGTAGCTGCCTTTAAGGCCTGCGCTGCGCAGTCCCTGGATCTTGTCCGCGTCCAGCGCGATGGCGGCGCCGGATTGCTGGGCGAAGCGGTTCAGGGCGTCCGACAGCAGGCCGGCCGGGATGTCATACTGCGCCGCCGCGCTTTGCGCATAGGCGTTGCCAGCGGCGCTTACCGCGATCGCGCCGGCGAATGCCAGGCGCAGGGCGAGGCTCAGGGGAGCCAGTTTGGTACGTGCTTGATGATGCATGGATTCTTCTTTCCGTTGGTCTGATTTGCGTGCTTACATAGACCATGACGCGCCAAAAACGCGAACCGGAACTCGATATTGAAAATATTTTTTACTTCGATGGCGCCGCTGGCGCATCCACCAGCACCACATAAGGCGTGATGGTGCGGATACGCAGTACCGGGAAGCTGTTGAGCAGCAGGTGCAGGGCGCGATCCGTGTCATCCAGCGGCAGCACCGCGCTGACCCGCATGGCCGCAATCTGGCTTGCATCGTAACGAATCACGCCGCGATGATGGCGTGCCAGTTGATCCAGCACCTCGGCCAGCGGCCGGTTTTGCACCACCAGCTGATGATCGCGCCAGGCGTCGGCGATGCTGCCCGCATCGACGTGGGCAACCGGCCCCACGCTGTCCGGCGTAATGCGGACCTTTTCGCCGGCAGCCACCACGGTGGCCAATGCAGGACGGCCAGCCGCACGAACTTCCGTTTTTGACTCCAGCATCGCCAGCTCAGTGGCGTGTGCGCCGCGTTCAACCGTGAAGCGCGTGCCCAGTGCGCGTATGCTGCCGTCTTCCGTCTGCACGAAGAATGGTCGCGATGGATCGCGTGCCACATCCACCATTATCTCGCCTTGCAGCAGGCTGACCACGCGCTGGCCCTCGCTCATGTGGATGTTGACGGCGCTGCCGCTACTCAAGGTGAGCTGGCTACCATCGGCGAGGATGCGCGTCTGCCATTCGCCAGCGCCGGTGCGCGCATCCGCCAGCAGCAGCGACGGCTGTGTCAGAGGCACGCCCAGGCTGAGCGCACCAGCCGCAATGGCAACCGCGAGCGCCGTCACGGTGCGTGCAACCACTCGCTTGCGCGATGCGCGTCCTGCGCTGGTCAGGGCGGCGCGGGCGGGGCGGCCTTCATGGGCGTCGAGTTGTCCAAGCATGGCTTGCATGCGCAGCGCGGCGGCGGCGTGGCGGGGATCTTCCTGTTGCCAGGCTTCGAAACCGGCGCGCGCCTGTTCGCGTTCGGCCTTGTCGTCAACGGTCAACGAGACGATCCATTCGGCCGCTTGCCTGCTGATGCGGTTTTGCTCCGGGCTTACAGGCATGACTGGCCCACAGCCTCGTCGCAGCCAAGCAGCGCCTGCACCAGGTACTTGTGCACCATGCGGGTTGAGACACCCAGACGCTGCGCAATCAAGGCGTGCGGTTCGCCGTCGAGGAAATGCATCAGGAAGGCATCGCGCGCGCGGGCGGACAGCTGCTCCAGCGCGTAGGCGATACGCTCCAGCGACTGCACCGCCTGCAGCACTTCCTCCGGCGACGGGAAGCAGGGCAGTTGTTCCGCAAGCAGTCCCAGCTCCGCCAGATAGGCCTGCTCGACCGCCTGACGCCGGCCGCGGTCCACCAGCAGCCGCTTGGCGGTGGTGGTCAGAAAAGCGCGCGGCTCATCGAGTTGCGGCAGCTTGTCGCCGACGGTAATCAGGCGCAAAAACGTGTCTTGTGCAACATCGGCCGCGTGATGCCCGCAGCCCAGACGTTTGCGCAGCCATCCCAGCAGCCAGGCATGGTGCTCGCCATACAGCGATGCCATGTTCTGTTGCAGTGGATACCTCGCGCTTGTCATTCAGGGTTCAAATGCTAATAAGAATTATTCTCATTCTATCCTGAACTCAGCCAAATACGCAACACTGTGACATTTGGATATCTTTTTACTATGTTCGATAGCGAACAATAGAGATTTTCTCTTGTCGAGGAGTTAATAAAATGCACAAGCTCAAAACGCTGCTGTTTGCCGTGCTGGTGAGCGTCAGCCAGCTAGCGCTGGCAACACCGGACTGCGATCAGGATATGTCCAGATTAAAGACCTCGGACAAGGTGGAATGCGCGCGCCTGGCATCCATCGAGGCCCAGCAGGCGAAGAAAATGCTGGAGCAGCGCCTGGCCAACTACATCAACAGTATTAACTCGCTGCCCGAGCGCAGCCGCGATCGCGCATTGATGGCCGACCGGGCGCTGGAAGGCAAGAAAGTACTGGAAAATGTCACTACCGCCTCGACGGAACTGGACAAGGCCTACGAGAAGATCCGCAATGCAGAGCTGCAGTTGAAAGCCACGCCCGGCTACGTCTCGCTCACAGATACCGAGATCGCCAAAGCCAGCGAACTCGCTCAGCTTGCCAAAAAGGCGATCGAGCTTAGCAAGTGCGCGGATCAAGAACTGGAAGACAGCATTGTCAGCTTGGCCGACGCAAAGACGCCAGAAGCCAAAAGAGCCGCGCTGATCGCGCTAAGCCTGCACAACAAGGATGCGGCGGCAAAGAAAGACGCTGCGGATCAGGCCAAGGCCGACATGCTGGCCAGCGTCATCAAACTCGCCAAAGCTGAAAAGGCGGCCTATCTGCCCGCCGACAAGGACATGGAGACACAGCTGGATCAGGTCTGGACCCAGAACTGGAGTGCTGTTGCCGCCGCCAATGACATGATGCTCAAGCTGATGCAACCGGTCGATGGAAAATCCACCACCGCCGGCGTCGCTTCACCAGGCAAAAGCGAGATGCTGCGCGAGCGCGCATTCCTGACCTTCATGGAAAACCATCCCCTGCTGAACTCGGAAGTCAGCGGTTCTGGTGTGCAGATCAGCAGCACGGGCGGCGAGGGGACGGTCGCCGTCAAATATGTGCTGCAATGGGAACGCACCAGCAACCAGCGCCTGGCGGTAACGGTATCGGCGCCGTTCAGCAAGGATGACAAACACAAGGTCGTCAACAACAGCGTCCTGCTGGACAAACTCAGCAATGACACCCGGATCAAGCTCGATTACACAAAAATTGGTGGCGAAGCGACCGCGCCCATGCTGCCTGGCGGCTACCATCTGTGGGGCGGTAGCGGTGAACTGGGCTATCAGGAGTTCTCCTACTACGACAAAAAAACCGCGTTTGCCGATCCCAACAACCCGGTGGCCACCCAGACGCATAACAAGTCCTATACGCTGGCAGCGTATGCGGGCTTTGCACCGAAAGACTGGGACACCTTGTTCCTGCTGCGCTATGCCCATCAGTACAAGCGGGATGGCGCGGACAATACAGTGGTTTGCCCGGCAATGGCCAAGGACGCAAGCTGGGTGGAATGCAACAGCCTGCCTTTGGGCGAACCGGCAGGCAAGAAGTCCAACACCGTCAGTGCCGAGGCGCGCTACCAGTCCAAGTTCCTGGCGTTTTCCACCATTCTCAGCTACGACCGCACCAACAAAATACGCTCGCTTGCGATTCCGATTTACCTGCCGTTCAACCTCGGCCTGGGCGCCTATAACAGCAATCAGCCGCAGTTCACCGCTGGTGTGATCGCTGGTTGGCGCAGCGACACCAGAGGTTCCCTGGGGTTCTTCGCCGGCATGCCGTTCTCGCTGGTTACGCCGGAGTGATGACGGGGCTGGCTGGCGCCGACATGCGGCGGCGCTGGTCGGCATCGGCCGCCGCGTTCAGGTCCGGCGGGAAGTCGTCGACGTGCACCGACAGGTCGGTATAGCGCGCGAAGTCAGACATGGCGCGGCGTTCTTCCGGCGTCATTACACCCTGTGCGGCGGCATCGGTGATCCAGCGCTCCATCTCGGGCAGGCTTTGCGGGATGGGCTGCAGCTTGCCCGATTTGACCGCCGGCTTGAGACGGTGCTCGATGCCTTCCACCATCGCCAGCAGGCCGAATGCCAATTCTCCGCAGGCCACCGGATCGCGCAGGTCATCGGCCAGGAAGCTGCCGGCCAGCAGCCGTTCGCGGGCATCGCCATGGGTCTGCATGGCTTGCGCCACCTGGGCGCCCAACTTGTCCGACGGCGCCTCATACGGCAGACCAAACGGGAATACCAGCAGGCGCGTGAAGGCGGCGGCAAACCGGTTCGGGAAGTTCTGCAGCACGCCATCCAGCGCCAGTTGGGCCTTTTGCAGGGCGTCCTGAATCGACCAGTGAACATAGGGCGCGTCGGCTTCCTGCCGGCCTTCGTCTTCATAGCGCTTCAACGTCGCGCTGATCAGATACATCATCGACAGCGCATCGCCGAGGCGCGACGAGATGCGCTCGCGCCGTTTCAGGTCTCCGCCAAGGATGAACATAGACATATCCGTCATCAACGCAAAGCAGGTGGACAGGCGGCTGACGGCGCGGTAATAGCGTGCCATCTCGCCGGGGGCCTTGTCCGGTGCGGACGCAGTGAGCCCGCCCGTCAAGCTGTACCACACAGCGCGCAAGGCGTTCGCGCAGGTAAAGCGCATGTGGCCGAAGAAGGCGGCGTCGAAATCCAGCAAGCCTTTGCGCTGGTCGCTCTCGGTGGTGGAGCGCATTTCTTTCAGCACGTAGGGATGGGCGCGTATCGCACCCTGGCCAAAGATGATGAGGCAGCGCGTGAGGATATTCGCGCCTTCCACCGTAATCGCAATCGGGATTTGCTGGTAAGCGCGCGCCAGGAAATTGGATGGTCCCATGCAAATGCCCTTGCCGCCCAGGATATCCATGCCGTCGTTGACGACCGCACGGCCGCGCTCTGTCACATGGTATTTGGCGATTGCCGAGATGACGGCAGGCTTTTCTCCCAGATCGACGGCCAGCGCCGACAGCCTGCGCGCTGCATCCATCATGTACAGATTGCCGCCCATGCGGGCCAGCGCTTCCTGCACGCCCTCAAACTTGCCAATCGCCGTATTGAACTGGCGCCGTATCGCGCAATAGGCGCTGGTGCCGCGCACGGCCAGCTTGGCAGTCCCCACGCTGGCGGAGGGCAGCGAAATGGAGCGGCCTGCGGCCAGGCACTCCATCAGCATGCGCCAGCCTTTGCCGATTTTCTGCGGCCCGCCGATGATCCAGTCCATCGGAATGAATACGTCCTTGCCGCTGGTGGGGCCGTTCTGGAATACCGCATTCAGCGGCCAGTGACGGCGGCCTATCACCACGCCAGGATGGTTGGCCGGGATCAGCGCGCAGGTGATGCCTGGCGTCGAGCCTACGGGCAGCAGACCGTCCGGATCGACCACGCGGAACGCCAGGCCGAGCAGGGTGGCGATCGGTCCCAGCGTGATGTAGCGCTTGTTCCAGCTCACGCGCAAGCCCAGTACCTCGCGGCCTTCGTGCCGGCCCATGCACACTACGCCGGTATCCGGTATCGCTGCGGCGTCCGAGCCTGCATAAGGACTGGTCAACGCGAAGCAGGGGATCTCTTCGCCCTTGGCCAGGCGCGGCAGATAGTAGTCTTTCTGCTGGTCGGTGCCGTAATGCAGCAGCAGTTCGGCCGGTCCCAGCGAGTTGGGCACCATGACCTGCACCGCCAGCGCCGAGCAGCGCGTGGACAGCTGCATCACCACCTGCGAATGCATGTAGGCAGAAAACGCTTTGCCGCCATACATCTTGGGAATAATCATGCCAAGGAAGCCTTTGTCGCGCGCAAACTGCCACGCTGCCGCCGGCAAGCCTTGCCACACCTGGGTCGCTTCCCAGTCATCCACCATTTCGCATAACTGGCGCACTTCGTTATCCATGAAGGACTGTTCTTCCACGCTCAGTGCCGGGCGCCGGATCTGCAGAAATTTGTTCCAGTCGGGACGGCCGGAGAACAAATCGGCATCCCACCAGGTGGTGCCGGCTTCCAGCGCATCGCGCTCGGTATCGGACATGGCCGGCAGGATGCGTTTGAACAGTGCGTAAAGATGCGGGGTGACCAGGCTGCGGCGCAACGGGCCGTAGGTGAACACGAGAATGATGGCGGCCAGAACCGCTGCGATTATCCATAGGATCATATTGATCTCCTTTTTGTTAATCGGACGATAGCGCGCTTGCTCTGCGGTTACTGTGCGGTTCCGCACGTGTGAGCAGGCACGTTAATGACCCCAGGAAACTCACGAAATTTCACAGTTGAAAAATCACGACACTCGGGCGGTTTACTCCGGCCAAGTAGCAGTTTTGTAATATGCTTATTATATAATTTCACTATTGCTAATATAACAAGGGGCACTGTAATGCGCGGTACAGTCGATAACTGGCAAGTGGAGTTGATGGATACGCTGAGCAATGAATCCGATGTGGAACGCGCCTTCGATGCGATTGCCGCTTGCGGCAGGCTGCTGGGCTTTGAATACTGTGCATACGGGATCCGCGCGCCGTATCCGCTGTCCAATCCACCCACCGCGCTGTTCAGCAACTACCCTGCCGATTGGCAGAAATATTACCGATACGAAAACTATCTGAGCTGCGACCCCACGGTACAGCACGGGCGGATGTCGCGCGTGCCCATCGTCTGGAACGATACGTTGAGGTCGGCCTCACCGGCATTCTGGAGCGATGCCAAGGCGGCAGGTTTGTGCCACGGCTGGGCGCAGTCCTGTTCCGATGGCGCCGGTTGCGTGGACATGCTGACGCTGGCCCGTTCCCATGAACCCGTCACCGCCACTGAACTTGCGCGCAACGAAGCCAAGTTCCGATGGCTGGTGCAGACCGCGCACCTGTACCTGTCGCCGCTATTCACCTCCAAGTTGGCCTCGCCCAGCATGGACAAGCTCACCGTGCGCGAAGTGGAAGTGCTGCGCTGGACCGCAGATGGCAAGTCGGCGTCGGAAATCGCCGAGATTTTGTCGCTGGCGACTGACACGGTCAATTTTCACGTCAAGAACGTCGTCCGTAAACTGTGTACCGCCAACAAAACTGCGGCCGTGGCGAAAGCCGCCTTGCTGGGCATGCTGGGCTGAAAGCCCGGCGTTACGTTATTTCGCTACCAATGTTGGTAGTTATGCGATAGGTCAAATTCCGATGTAATGATGCCTCGCTAACAAGCAGGGGGCAGCATGAGAATTACTGTCGGAACCGCCAGTACGCTGGGACCAGAGCGCATGGCCAAGTTGACGCGCTATCGGCACCAGGTGTTCGTTGAGAAACTGGGCTGGGACCTGGACCTGCGCGATGGCCAGGAACTGGACCAGTTCGACCACGACGACACCGTCTACCTGGTGGCGTGGGACGAACAGGACCGGGTTGGCGGCTGCGCCCGTTTGCTGCCCACCACGCGCCCCTATCTGCTGCAGGAAGTTTTTCCCCAACTGCTTAATGGCGCACCGGCGCCGCGCTCCGACGAGGTGTGGGAGCTGTCCCGCTTTGCCGCCGTCGATCCGGAAGCCGTCAGCACGCCTGCGGCTGGCCAGCTGTCCTCGGCAGCCACGCTGCAACTGCTGGCCGCCGCCGTCGAAAGCGCCGCCGAACGTGGCGCGCGCCGCCTGATTACCGTCTCCCCACCTGGCGTGGAGCGCCTGCTGCGCCGCACGCCATTCCGTATCCGCGCCGCCGGTCCGCGCATGGACGTGGGCACCCACGCCCTGTTCGCGTGCTGGATAGACGCCGCCAACGATTACGACGAACGCGCCGTGCTGCCCAGGCGTCACCACATGCCGGAGCCGGCGCTGCTTGCGGCCTTGGCCTGATCCCCCGCGCGGCGTACCGCTGCGTATGAGTCCCGAACAATACAGAGGAGCACATCATGGTTGGAGCAAAACGTAACCGCTGGTCGCGGGTAGTGCATCACCAGACCGGCCAGGGCTTGATTATCCCGGTCGACCACGGCCTGACCTCCGGCCCGATCTCCGGCATGGAAAGCTCGGACAGCCTGGTGCGCTGCCTGTCGCATCCGGCCGTGAGCGCGGTGGTGGCGCACAAAGGCATGCTGGAACGCCTGGCGTTGTCGGGTTGCCTGCTGGGCAAGGGCATGATCCTGCAAATGAACGGCATGATGTCGCTCGCCACCCAGCCCAATCGCAAAGAGCTGCTGGCGACAGTGGACACCGCACTGCGCCTGGGCGCGGACGCGTTGAGCGTTGACCTGGTGTTCGACAGCGTCAACGACGCGCACAACCTGGCGCTGCTGGGTTCCGTGGTCGACCAGGCGGCGCCATACGGCCTGCCGGTGCTGGTGATGGCCAAGTATTTTCATGCAGGCGGCAATACCAGCAGCGAAGTCACCATCGCCGGCATGCGCCGGGTGATCCGCGCGGCGTGGGAACTGGGCGCGGACGCGGTCAAGATTCCCCGGCCTGACACCATCGCCGACATTCCGGTACTGCTCAAAGGCCTGAGCAGCGACATTGACGTGTTCTTTGCCGGCGGCGCGCGCAGCACGGATGAAGAAACGCTGGAGTTGCTAAGCGCAGGCCTGGCCGCCGGCGCCAAAGGCTTGTGCGTGGGCCGCAACGTCTTCCAGAATCCGCATCCGGAACACCTGCTGGGTGCCCTGAGCGCGCGTTACGCCCAACATGCGGTCGCGTGAGGAGATGGACGTGACTCAGCAAGCTCCTTTGCTCAACGCCCAGCAACGCTACTGGCTCAAGTTGAACCCCGGCCTGGGCGCCGGTAATTTCCTGCATGTGGCTGCGGGGCTGAATCCTGACAATGAGCAGCCGCTGCTCTGGTCGGACCAGCCTTACTACCTGATGGGCGAAGCGTGCCACGCGCCGTTGTCGCTGCGCGCACTGAAGCAGGCGACCGACACGCTGGCCGCCTGGTACGCCGCGCAGGGTATTACGGCCAAAGATCCGGTTGCCGTCTACGGCAGCAATGGCATTCACTATCTGCTGCACTACATGGCGCTGACCGCGCTGGGCGCGATCCCCGTGCTCACCAATGGCAATATGCAGACCGCCATCGCGCTGCAGCACTTCAAGCGCGTGGGCGCGGTGGCCGTGGTGGCGGACCACGCGCAGTTCGAGGCGCTGCAAGCACTGATGCAGGCGGACGACTTCCGCTTCATGGTGGACATGGCGCAGATCCGCGCGCAGGGGGAAGCAGCGCTGCCGGCTGGCTATCCGTATCGCCACGATCATCTCGATCCGGTCATGATTACGCACAGCTCCGGCACCACCGGCATCCCCAAGCCGGTGCTGCTCCAGCATGGCAAATGGTTCCACGGCATCCGCCACCTGCTTGGCCTGCCGCCGGCGCAGGGCGCGGAGCGTTATCTCTCCAGCCTTCCCGTGTCGCACAACGCAGCAATCGCGTACAGCATGCACGCCATCCTCTGCGGCGCCGCGCTCATGATCGTGTCGCGACCCGAAGGCGATGCCGTACTGGGATGTATTGAAGAATTTGCGCCATCCACGGTGGTGTCCTTCCCATCGACGTATGTCGGCATGGTGGCCAGTGGACTGGAAGGCCGCAAGCTGGACTCCGTCAACAACTGGATCAACAGTGGCGACGCCGCGCACGAAGCGCATATCCGCCAGCTGGTGAAGCACGGCTATCACTATCGCGGCCAGCAAAAATTGCCAGGTTCGCAGTTCATCGACGGTCTGGGCTCGTCCGAGATGGGACACTCCAGCTTCCGCGTGGTCTACACCGCTGGCGACCAGAACTTCGACCGCTGCGTAGGCCTGCCGCAGGAATGGGTGGAAGCCCGCGTGCTGGCCGATGATGGCAGCGAGATGCCAGTCGGCCAGGTCGGCAAGCTGGGGATCAAATCACCCAGCGTCACCAGTGGCTACTGGAACGACTCGCTGCTGACCCACCGCAGCCAGCTGGCCGGCTACTGGCTGACCGGGGACCTGGTCTACCAGGACAACATGGGCTGCTTCTATCACGTTGACCGTATCACTGATGCCATCCGCACCGCACAGGGCGTGCTGTATAGCCTGCAGACCGAGGAGCTGATTCTCAAAAATCAGCGCGATGTGCTGGATTGCACCGTGCTGGGCGTCGCTGCGGCCGATGGCATGCAGGATGCGGTGGCGTGGGTCTATCCCCAAGCCTGTGCGCAAGTCGACGCGGACCAGCTACTGGAGCGCATCAATGCCGACCAGCTGGCGAAACAGCGTCCGGCACTGGCGCGCGTGGTCATGGCGGGCGAGGGCGATATTCCGGTCGGCGTCACGGGCAAGGTCATGAAGAACGCGTTGCGGCAGCAACTGGCGCAGGCCGCGTAATCAACCATTCAATCAACCATTCAATCAACTACAGAGAAACGGACATCAACATGGCAGCAGAACACGCGTTTGTATGCGAAGGTAAATGGAACGGTACCCTGATGGAAGGCGAAGGCCGTCTGCACGCGGGCGCCGTCGAACAGCAAATCAGCGTTCCGGCGGAACTGGGTGGCAAGGGCCGTGGCACCAATCCAGAAGAACTGCTGGTCGCCGCCGCCAACTCCTGTTATCTCATGACGCTGGCCGCGATCCTGCAACTGGAAGGCGTGGCGTACGAAGAACTGCGCAACAGCAGCCGTGGCATCTTCGCCAGCACCCCGACTGGCCCTGTGCTGACCGCAATCGAGCACCAGCCGGTGGTGTATCTGACCGCCGCCGGCCGCGCACTGTTTGGCGGCGCCGTGCAGGGCTGCTTCCTGCAGGCGGAGCGTGGCTGCATGGTGTCCAAAGCCTTGGCCGACAACGTCACGGTCAGCGCCCAGGGCCGTGTCGACGTCATGCTGGCACAGGCTTGAGGTAAGCCATGGTCAAGCTACTGAACTGGTTGGCGCAGGCGGCATCGCCGCGGCGCACCGCCCCCGAGGCAGCGCCTGCAGCACCAGCCGCATTCAGCGGCACGACCACTGCGAGCGAAGTGGCTGGTCCACGCCATGCGTTCCCGTTTGAACAGCGCCTGGAGCGCCTGTTCTTCGATCGCAGCACGGCGTGGAGCGACCGCATCGCCGCGTTTGATGAACCAGTCGCTGGCACGCCACGCCAGCTGCGGTATGGCGAATTGCGCCAGCGCGCATTGGTGCTGGCCGCGCATTTGCGGCAGATGGGCGTGCAGCCAGGCCAGGTCGTGGGCGTGTATCTGGAGCGCTGCGCCGATCTGCAGGCTGCCATCATGGGGATATGGGCGCTGGGTGCGGTGTATCTGCCGCTGGACCGCACCTTCCCGCAAGCTTATCTGCAGGCGCTGTGCGACATCGCGCGGCCGGTCGCCATGCTGACCACCAGCGCGGGCGGCTTCGCTGCCGGCCAGCTTCCCCAACTGGCGCTGGATACGCTGGATTACAGCAGCGGCGCCATCGCAATCGAGGCACTGCCCGTCATGCCGGCCAGAGCGCCAGCGCTGATCATGTTCACCTCCGGCTCTACTGGCCAGCCCAAAGGCGTGCGCCACAGCCAGCTGCAACTGATTAACCGGCTGTACTGGATGTGGCAGGAATACCCGTTCCGCTCCGGCGATGTGATCGGCCAGCGTTCGCCGATCAACGTGATGCCGTCGATGTGGGAACTGTTGGGCGGATTGCTGGCCGGCGTGCCGACCGCCATCGCGCCGGAAAGCACGGTCCGAGAACCGGGCGCGTTGTTTGGCTGGTTCGGTGCTCGTGAGGTCAGCCACCTGACATTGAACCCGCAACTGATCCAGCTGCTGCTGGACCTGCGCCAGAACGGCGCCCCGCATCCGCAACGCCTGCGGCGCGTGATTAATGGCGGTCCGTTGAGCGCCGCGGTACAGCAGCGCTTTCTGCTGGCGTTCCCGCAGACGGAAATCCTGCACGATTTCGGCTGCACCGAGACCAACACCTATTTGCACGATGCGGTAGACTATCCCGGTGCGGCCGTCGTGACCGTGCAGGGCGGCTATCGCCCCATCGCCAATACCACGGTGCGGCTGCTGGACGCGCATATGCAGCCCGTCGCGCGCGGCGCCGAAGGCGAAGTCTATCTGTCCGGCCCTTGCCTGGCCATGGATTACCTGGGCCAGCCAGCGCTCACCGCAGAACGCTTTTTGCCGGGAACCGTCGCCGGCTTGCCCGCCGCAGAACGCCTGTTCCGTACGGGCGAGATGGCGCGCATGGCGACCGATGGCACGTTGCGCATGACAGGCCGTTACGATCACCAGGTCAAGATCAACGGCCTGCGCGTGGAACTGGAACACGTGGAACTGGTGCTCAGCGAACATCCTGCCATTGCGGAAGTGGCGGTGGTGGCGCAGCAGCTGTCGGAACTGCACGTACGCCTGCTGGCGTTCTGGGTCGCACGCCCCGGCATGGACGCTGACGTCCAGCCGCTGCGCGCCTTTGTCGCATCGCGCCTGCCGGCACATATGGTCCCGGGCAGTTACACCCAATTGTCCGCGTTGCCACGCCGCCCGAATGGCAAGATCGACCGCGTCGCCATGCAGCAGGCGCAAGGCGACGTGCCGGTCATGCCGAAATCTGCGGCCAGTGTGCCGCAGGCCACTGAGCCTGTGCTGATCACGGTGGCCGCTGAACTGCTCGGCGTCGCCCCTGAAGACATCGACCCGCAACGCGAGTTCGATAGTCTGGGCCTGGATTCGGCCATGCTGATGAGTTTTGCTACCAGCGCTTCGCTGATGACGGGACTCGACGTGCAGGTAGCGCGCTGTTTCGACTATCCCAGCATTGCCTTGCTGGCCCGCCATCTGGATCAAACGGGCGCTCCTGCGCCTGCCGCTTCCGAGAGCGCTGCCAGCACCACCGTCAACGCGCAGGATGGCATTGCGATTATCGGCATCAGTCTGCGCGTGCCTGGCGCGCACGACTACCGCAGTTTCTGGAACAATCTGAAGCAGGGTATTGAAAGCGTCGGTCCCGTGCCCGCCGAGCGCTGGGACGGTGAAGCGTATTACGACGCCGATATGTCCGTTCCGGGACGTTCCAACAGCAAGTGGGGCGGCTTCCTGTCTGACATCGACCAGTTCGAGCCACTGTTTTTCAACCTGGCGCCAAAAGAGGCGGCGCTGATGGACCCTCAGCAGCGTCTGTGCCTGATGGAGTCCTGGCGTGCGCTGGAAGATGCCGGCTATGCGCCCGACAGCCTGCACCAGCAGCAGGTGGGCGTCTTCGTCGGCGCGCGTGAGCCAGACTACGCAGGCCTCGGCACCCGTCAGGGACAGCTATCGAGCGCAGCGACGCTGCTGGGTAGCGATATGTCGCTGATCGCCGCGCGCATTTCCTACTTCCTCAACCTGAATGGTCCCAGCCTGGTGGTCGATACCGCCTGTTCCTCGTCGATGACAGCCTTGCACCTGGCCTGCCAAAGCCTGCGCAGCGGCGAGTCGGACATTGTGCTGGCCGGCGGCGTTTGCCTGACGCTGGACCCGGAGTTCTACGTCGCCAGCAGCAAACTGGGTATCTTCTCGCCGACCGGCCATTGCCGCGCGTTTGATGCGGCAGCCGATGGCTTCGTGCATGGCGAAGGCGTTGCCTTCACCGTCCTCAAACCACTGCAGGCGGCGCTGCGCGACGGCGACCATGTCTACGCCGTCATCCGTGGCACGGCCTTGAACCAGGACGGCCGTTCCAACGGCATCACCGCACCTAACGGCCTCGCACAAACCAGCCTGCAAACAGGCTTGTACCGCAAGCTGGGCATCGACGCCGCCAGCATCGGCTATGTCGAAGCACACGGCACCGGCACGGCGCTGGGCGACGTGGTTGAGCTGCAGGCGTTGACGCGCAGCTTCCAGACGGATACTACGCAGACTGGTTTCTGCGCCATCGGTTCGGTCAAACCCAACATCGGCCATCTGACCACCGCTGCCGGCATGGCGGGGTTGGTCAAGACCGCACTGTGCCTGCATCACGCGACGCTGGTCCCGTCGATCAACTACCAGACGCCCAATCCAAAAATCGACTTCGATCGCACGCCGTTCTACGTCAACACCGAGGTGCGGCCGTGGGCAGCCGGCACGGATGGCGTACGCCGCGCGGTGATTAATTCGTTCGGCATCGGCGGCACCAACGGCCACTGCGTGCTGGAACAGGCGCCGGCCATGGCTGCGCTCACCGAAACATCGCGCTGCCATCTGGTGCCGGTCACCGCGCGCACGGAGGCGGCCCTCAGCGACAAGCTGCGCGATTTGCAGCAGTGGCTGCGAAACGACGGCTGCGAGGCTTCGGCAAGCGCAGTCGCCTACACCCTGAGCTGCGGCCGTAGCCGTTTCGACCACGGCGTGCTGCTGGCGTTCTACGACCTGTCCGAGTTGAAGGCTTTGCTGGAAGACGCCAATGCGAACGGCCGCTGGACGCTAAAGCGCCAACCGCCCGCATCCACCACGCTGCGCGAGCAGGGAGACGCGCTATGGCATCAGCTGTCGGCGGGCGCCCGGCGCAGCGACCTGGATGCGCTTGCGGCGCTGATCGTGCAAGGCTATTGGCCGAACTGGGCATCCTGGTTCACGCCGCAGCAACGCCGCCGCATCGCGCTACCTATTTATCCGTTCCAGACAGAGCGCTGCTGGCTTGCTGCGGCAGTGGCGCCACGCCTGGCTGTGGCGATGCCCGTCGCCGCAATCGTCCAGCCGGCAGCCGTTCAGGCGATACAGCCTATGCCTGATATCGCACTGCCGTTGGCCGCAGTTCGCGCCATTCTCGGTGCGGAATTGGGGATGGCGGCGGACGCCATCGATCCCGACGCTTCGCTGTCCGACTACGGCATGGAATCCGTCAAAGCCATCAACCTGCGTTTCCAGATCGAAGCCCAGCTTGGCGTTGACCTGGAGGTGCAGGACATCGTCGGTGCAGACAGCGCAGCGAGCCTCGCGCGACTGGTACAGCAGGCCGGCGCCATCACCGCCGTGGAAGACGAAGCGCCGCTGGACGACGTCTCCGAAGAGCAGCTTATCGCTCTGTTCAACCAACTCTCGACCAACCCGGATCGGTCCTACTCTCATGCAAATTGACGATTTCAAGAACCTGACGCTGGCCGACAAGAAGCGCGTACTGGCGCAGATGCAGGCGCAAGCGGCAGAACAGCGTCACCCAACGCTGTTGCGCGACGACCGTGCGGCAGATCAGCCATTCCCGCTGACCGACCTGCAAGGCGCTTATCTGGCAGCCAAATCCAATCCGGTACGCCTGGACCGGGCAGGTTGTCACGTCTATCTGGAATTTGACGTTGCCGGCCTTGACCCGGCGCGCCTGGAACAGGCCTGGCATGCCGTGGCGGCTGTCCATCCGATGATCCGCGCCGAAGTGATGACCAACGGGAGCCAGCGGATACACCGCAGCCGCGCCTTGCCGGCATTTGTCTGCGAAGACCATACCAGCGAAGCTGCGGCGGAGCAGGGCGCGCAACGCGTGCGTCAGCAGCTGTCGCACAAGCTGTATCGTGCCGGCGACTGGCCGCTGTACGAAATCCGCATCACGCGCGGCCCGCAAGCCAATAGCCGCGTGCATGTCAGCATGGACTCCTGGATTGTGGACGCCAAAAGTGCAGACCTGATCTACCGCGAGTGGCGCGCTGCCTACGACCAGCCCGGATTCCGGCCGGAAGCGCCCGCACTCGAATTCCGCGACTTCGTGCACAGCATGGAAGCATTCAAAACCAGCGCAGGCTACGTACGCTGCCTGAATTACTGGCAGGAGCGCCTGCGCGATTGCCCTGACGGCCCGGCATTGCCTTACACCGCCACCATGCGGCAAGGTCCGGCGCAGGAAAATAACCGTCAACGCCTGTCGTGGCGTTTGCCCGCGTCCGCGTACGCAGCATTGCAATCCGCACTGGCGGACCGCAAGCTGTCCTCCACCGCTGGCGTGCTGACGTTGTTTTGCGAAGCCCTGCGCGGCTGGAGCGAACAGGCGCGCTTTGGCCTGATACTGACGATGCAGAACCGGCCGCCTATCCATGCCGATCTGGCGCGTGTCGTCGGCCCATTTACGTCCACCGCACTATTTGATGCAGATGTCGCCCCTGGCCAAAGCGTAGCCGAACGCGCCCAGTCATACAGCCAGCAGCTGCTGGCCGCGATGAATCACGGCTATGTCAGCGCCATGGCCGCCTTGCGCAGCCTGGGGCCAGGCCGTCCCGCACGCAGCTTCCCCATCGTCTTTACCAGTTTGCTGGGCGCGGCGCAGCCATCGCAAGAACCCAGCTGGAGCCAGTGCTTCGGTTATGGCGTGGCGCAGACCCCGGATACCGCCTTGCATTGCCAGTTACGCGACATCGACGGCGAACTCGAAGTCACCTTCGACTGCGTGCCGTCCTGGTTTGCAGACGGCTTCCTGGAACAGTTCCGCAACGGCTTTGATGCCTTGCTGCTCCGTGCTGGTAGCGATCCGGCATGCTGGGAATCCGCCAGCGCCACACTGATCGCCGCACCGCAATTGCCGTCGCTAGCAGTATCGGCGGCCGCACAACGCAGCGTACCGATGACCACCCTGCAGCGAGGCTACCTGGCCGAGCGCATGCGCCAGCCCGGCAGCGCAGCCGGCTACATCACGCGCAGCTTCGCCTTCGAACATCTGGACGTGGACACCATGCAGGCTGCCCTGGCCGGACTGCTGAAGGACCACCCGATGCTGTCGGCGGTTGCCGGACAACGGGGCAGTTTCGAATGCGCTGATGCCGTTGCGAGCTATCGCATTCCCGTCACCCCGCTGGGCAACGATGCGCCAGATCTGGCCGCACAACACGCACAACTCCTGCGTGAATGCGGCGCCGAACGCCAGTGGCCCGCGTTACGCCTGCACATGATGACGCGTGCGGACGGCAGCGGCTACCTGTCCACGGTTTTGGACATGATGGCGTTCGACGGCCATTCCTCGTGGCTGTTCTACGACGAATTGTTCCGGCGTTATTCGGGACAGGGCGGTCGTCCGGAATCGCCGCTGTGGAAACCATGGCTGGTGGCACGCGGCAGCCATACCGATCTGCCGGTGCAGTCGCAATACTGGCGCCAGCGCTTCAGCGCACTGGCGGCTGGTCCGGTGCTGCCGGCGGCGGATGGCAGCGGGACCGAACGCTGGTCGCACACGATTCAGAACAGCGCGGCGCTGGAACAGCTGGCGGACCGCCACCGCGTCGGTGTGGAAGCGCTGCTGCTGGCGGCCATGGCCTCGGTGCTGTCATTTGATCGCGCTCCGATGGCGATTGGCGTGGTGGATTATGGCCTGCGCTATCCGGAATCGACTTACGGTTTTGGCGACGCCACCCGTTTCGCCTGGGCCGAAACCGCGCAACCGCTACACCAGAACGTACTGGAACTCGCGCGGCAGCTGGAAGCACAATTGCAGCACGACCGATTCCATGCATTGGCCGATCCATTTGCGGGCTTGCGCAGCGTGCTGGCCGAAGGCGGCGAACTGCGTCAACGCAGCGTCGTGCTGACCAACTGCCTGGATGCCCCTCAGCCGCATTGGCCTGGCATTACCGTGCTGGATGCCGCATCCGATACGCCCGGCGTGGATCTGGACAATCTGGTCCATCGTTCCCCACAAGGTATCGTGCTGTGCTGGACAGTGCGCCGCAGCTGCGATCTGACGCGCCTGTCCGCCAGCTTCGCCGCTTATTGCGCCGCACTGGATCAACTGACGATAAACGCTGATGCATTGCTAGCACCGGTCGCCATGCCGCTCGACAAAGCGGCACAGGGCCGTATCGCACAACTGGCGCAATGGAATGCGACGGACCGCGACTATGACCGCGAGGTTTGCGTCCACACCCTGATCGAACGCCAGGCCCAGGCCACGCCATATGCCGTCGCACTGGTCGGCGACGACCAGGTGCTGACCTATCAAGAACTGGATCGCCGCGCCAACCGTCTGGCGAACTACCTTCAGCAGCAAGGCGTACGCAATGGTGATCTTGTCGCCGTGATGCAATCGCGCTCGCATGAGCTGATCGCAACCCTGCTGGCGATTCTCAAATGCGGCGCCGCCTTTATTCCGCTGAATGTGGAAGATCCGCAGCAGCGTCTGGAACGCGTGCTGGATCAGGCGCAGGCCCGCTTTGTCGTCTCAACGCGAGCCCATTACGGCCGCTTCACCGATAACCACCGCCGCGTCCTGCTGATCGATGCCGACAGCGCCACCATCGAACAACTGTCGGCCAGCTTTACTCCAGCCCAACCGGTGCAGGCGGAAGACCGCGCCTACATCATCTTCACCAGCGGCAGCACAGGCACGCCAAAAGGCGTAGTGGTACGCCATCGTCCAGTGATTAACCTGATTGAATGGGCTGCGCGCGAATTCGGCTTCAATCCATCTGACCGTGTCTTGTTTGTCAATCCGCTCAGTTTTGACCTGGCGATCTTCGACCTGTTCGGCATGCTGGCTTACGGCGCCAGCATCCGCATCGTCAGCGATGTGGACCGCACCAACGCGCTGGCCGTCGCCCAATATCTGCGCGATGAGCCGATCACGTTCTGGAATTCGGCGCCGGCCTATCTGCAAATGGTGCTGCCGTTCCTGAAAACGAACGCCAATGGCAGCGCGGTCCTGCCACGCCTGCGCATCGTCTTCCTCAGCGGTGACTGGATTCCGCTGGCGATGCCCGATGCAACGCGCGCACTCGCGCCGCAAGCCCAGATCATCAGCCTTGGCGGCGCCACCGAGGCGACCGTCTGGTCGAATTTCTATCCCGTCGGCGCGCTGGACCCGGCCTGGCGCAGCATCCCTTACGGCCGTCCGATCCAGAATTCCCGCTATTACGTGCTGGATGAACAACTGGCGCCGCTGCCGGTGGGCGAGGCAGGTGACTTGTACATCGGCGGCGAATGCCTCAGTGATGGCTACATCAACGAGCAGCAGCTGACTGCGCGCGCCTTCATTCCCGATCCGCTGCATGAAAGATCCGGCATGCTGATGTATCGCACCGGCGACCGTGCGCGCTTCTTCGCTGATGGGAATATCGAATTCCTGGGGCGTATCGATCAACAGGTCAAGCTGCGTGGCTACCGCGTTGAACTGGGCGAAGTGGAAGCCGCGCTGGAAGGCTGCGGCCTGGTACGTGCAGTAGCGGTGGTCCGCAACGATGCGGGCGGTCAGCGCCTGGTCGGTTTTGCCTCCGCCAGCGACAAAGTGGCGGCCGGCGAATTGCGTGATGAAGGCATGTGGCAGCAGCTGAAAGCGCGCCTGCCTGCTTACATGGTGCCGTCGCAGATCATCGTACTTCCAGCGCTGCCGATTACGCCAAACGGCAAGGTAGACCGCAAACGCCTGGGCCAGGACACGCTCGACAGCCTGACCGCCGGTGCCGTCAACGCGGGGGAAGAGGTATCGGCTGCAACCGCAGTAGCGGCTGCGCCACAAGACCCGCGCCAGCTGGAAGAAAAGCTGGCACAGTGGCTGTGCGCCGGTGTGGTCGAAGTATTCGGCGCAGAACTGGGCAGCGTCGCGCTGGACGACAATCTGGGCTACCTCGGCTTCAATTCGCTCCACTACACACTGCTGGCCGCAAAACTGGCCAACGAGCTGCAGGTCGCGCTGAATCCCGCGCTGTTCTTCCGCTACACCAGCGTAGCCGAGATTCTGGAATATCTGCTGCGCGAGCATGCAGGGCAGCTGACGCAAGCCTTGATGCCGGCCGTCGTGGAAGTCATCACGCCAGCCCCGGTCAGCGTCGCACAGGAACCCAAAGCCGCAGAACGCGCTGCCGTCGGCGCCATTGCCATCATCGGCATGGCCGGCGTGATGCCGCAGGCCGCAGACCTGCAAGCTTTCTGGACCAATCTGCAGGAAGCGCGTGATTGCAGCACCGTGATCCCGGCAGACCGCTGGGATTGGCGCGCGGTAGACGGCGATCCTCACGGGCCAGGAAACTACACCAATGTCCACCGCGCCGCCTTCATGGACGATGTGGCCTCGTTCGACGCCAGCTTCTTCTCCATCGCCCCGCGTGAAGCGGAATTGATGGACCCGCGCCAGCGCATGCTGCTGGAAGCGGTATGGGCTTGCCTGGAAAATGGCGGCCAACGCCCGGGCGCACTGCGCGGCAGCCAGACCGGCCTGTTTATCGGCGCCACCGGCGACGAATACGCTACGCTGTCCTTGCAGCCGGGCCGCGAGATCGACCGCTTCACGCTCTCCGGCGTGTCGCGTACTATCCTGTCCAACCGCATCAGCTACCTGTTTGACTGGCACGGTCCGAGCGAGGTGGTTGACACCGCGTGCTCCAGTTCACTGGTCGCCGTACACAACGCGGTGCGCGCGCTGCAGAACGGCGACTGCTCGCTGGCGATTGCAGGTGGCGTCAACATCATGATCGACCCTGTGCCGCATGTCTGCCTGAACAAAATCGGCATGCTGGCAGCTGACGGCCGCTGCAAAACTTTCGACGCCCGTGCGGATGGTTATGCCCGTGGCGAGGGTATCGGTCTGGTCCTGCTCAAGCCACTGGAGGACGCCATCCGCGACGGCGACCCAATACACGCGGTGCTGCGCGGTACGGCCGTCAACCATGGCGGCCGCGCCAGCGCATTGAGCGCGCCAAATCCGGCGGCGCAGGTACAGGTCATCAGCAACGCGATCCGCGCGGCGGGCATGGACTGCGGCCAGCTCGGTTACATGGAAGCCCACGGTACCGGCACAGCACTGGGCGATCCTATCGAGGTGGAGGCGCTCAAAGAGACCTTTGCAACGCTGCGTCAGCAGGCCGGCCTGGCGCCGGTGTCGGCGGGTAGTGTGGCGCTGTCTTCGGTCAAGCCCAATGTCGGCCACCTGGAAGCGGCGGCCGGGATAGCGGGCATGCTCAAAGCCGTCATGTGCGTCAAGCATGGCGTGCTGCCTGCGACGTTGCACCTGGAACAGCTCAATCCCAATATCGAGCTGGAAGGCAGCCCGTTCTACATCGTACGCCAGACGGCAGACTGGAAACGGGCGATGGACGCCAGCGGCACGCCAGTACGCCGCGCGGCCGGCATCAGCTCCTTTGGTTTCGGCGGCGTCAATGCCCACGTCATCATCGAGGAATACCAGCCAGCCGCACCGGCCATCGCCGAGGACAACACGCTGTGGCCAGTGCCCTTGTCCGCGCAAACCGAGGCCCAGCTGCGCGACATGGCGCTGGATCTGGCGGCGTATATCGATCGCGTGACTCCAGGCTCGCTGCGTCTGTGCGATGTCGCCTACACCTTGCAGACGGCACGCGACAGCATGCAGGAGCGCCTGCTGCTGGCTGTCTCGTCGCTCGACCAGCTGTCTGCATTGCTGCGCACCTTTGTGAACGGCGCGCCATTGCCCGCCAATGTATGGAGCGGCATGGCCAAAACCGCACCGATGCGGCCAGCCAAAGCAGGCAGCGCGCGCACCGCGCCACCACGTGCATTTATCGCCAATGACGACATCGAAATAAAGGCGCTGCTCGACGAAGCGGGTCAGCTCTGGAACCAGCATGGCGCAGCTGCCTGGCCCTGGGCCGGCACGGCACCGCAGGATGCGCGCCGCATCGCCTTGCCGGGTTATCGATTCGCTCGTACCCGCTACTGGCTGCCAGCCATGAGCGGCAGTGCCGCTCCGGTAGCGCAAGCAGCGATCGTACCGTCCATGACGGCCGACGGCGTGATCGCGCTGGCGGCTGATGCTGCAGTATTGCGCCAGCACGACATCGGTGCCCAGGGGGTGCTGCCTGCGGCGGCTTATCTGGCGATACTGCGTCAAACTGCACTGGCCACCGCAAATACCACCGACTGGATAGGCTTCGGTGACATCGTCTGGATGCAGCCCTACACCTCGACTGGCGGCGGCACGCTGAAACTGGAATGGAATACCACCGCCCAGAGCCGCATCCGCTGCATTCTGGTCAGCGAGCAGCCGGGCCAGCGCATCGAACACTGTAATGCCGAACTGCTGGCGCCAGCGTCGCGCCCCGCAGAAGCCGCACCGCTACACAGCGGAGAGGGTATGCAGCAACTGCCACAGGATGCCTGCTACCGCTTGTTTGAGCAGGGAGGCATGCGTCTCGGTCCGCTGTATCGCACTGTGCGTCATCTGGCCTGGAACGACAGCAGTGCCGTGGCCCAACTAGGCTGCGTGGCGGGCGCGGATGCCGACGCGCGCTGGATGCTGACGCTGGACGGCGCGCTGCAAGCGATGGCGCTGCACCAGCAACTGCTGCGTCCTGGCAGTCCACCTAGCGTGCCGTTCCACATCCGCCGGCTGTATCTGGCGGCAGACTGCCCGCAACAATCCGTGGTGCACTTTCAGATTTCCGCCACCAGCAGCCGGCTGCCTAAATATGAGGCGCAGCTGCTGGACACGGAGGGCAGGGCGATTGGACGCATCGAAGCTTGCGCGGGCAAGGCTATCAATATCGCTGCTGTGCAGCCGATCCAGCCCGCTCACCACTACGTGCCGCACTGGCAGGTTGTTCCTGCTGGCACGGCGGCGGCATCACAGGTCCTGCTGCTGTCCGATAGCCCGCTGCATCCGGCTGCGCTGCCTGCCGGCTGGTCGTCGGCGCAGCGTCAAAACGGCATCCAGTCAAGCGACGAAAGCGCATGGAGCGCGCTGCTGACCACCGCCGGCACTCCGCCCGCAGTCATTCTGCTCGACTACCGCAACTGGAGCAGCAACGGCGATGGTGCCGGCAGCATCGGGCAATCGGCAAATGGAGAACCACTTTATCAGGCGTTCGATGAAGCATTCGCGCTGGCCCGCGCCGCGATGCGCAGCCGCCTGCGCCAGCCATTGACGGTCATCGCCATCACCGGTCCGCAATCCGGTCCGCATTCGGCGGCGGTGCAGGCGCTGGGTTCCTTCGGCCGCGCAGTAAGCAGCGAATCGCCAAAAATCCGCTTCTGCGCCGTCGAGCTGCATGGAACCACAAACGATATGGCCGATATGGCGGCGATGGCAGCCATGGTGGCTCAGATTCAGGCACGTGCCGCAGGCGCCAATCGCCCGGTCAACTACCGATACGACGCCCGCAACAGTCAGTTGTCCGCCGCCAGCCTGCAGCCGATGGCAGTCCCCGCCGCTGGCCGGGCCGCGCTGCCGGAAGGTAGCGTGGTGCTGGTCAGCGGCGGTGCAGGTGGTATCGGCCGGCTGGTCGCCAGCTTCCTGCTGGCACGCGGCTGCCGTGTCGCGCTGCTGGGCCGTACAGCGGAAAACGAGGCACGCCAGCAAATGCGCGCAGGCGGACTGCCAGATCATGCGAACTGCCGCTATTTGCAAGCCGATGTGGCCGACGCCACCCAGGTAGCGCAAGCCGTGGCGCAGGTTCGGGCCGAGTGGGGACCAATCCGCGCGGTGTTCCATGCAGCTGGCTCCCGCGCCGATGGTTTGCTGTTGCGTAAAGACGCAGCGGGCAAGCGTGCAGCACTGGAAGCCAAAGTGAGCGGCGCACTGGTACTGGATCACGCCACCCGCAATGAGCCGCTGGACTACTTCGTCTGCTTCTCGTCGCTGGCTGCCTACATGGGACCTGTCGGCCAGACCGACTACGCCTATGCCAACGCCTTCCTCAACAGTTTCAGTCAGGCGCGCAACCAGCAGATGCGGGAAGGGCGCCGCAGTGGCCTGAGCTACGCGGTCGGCTGGCCATTATGGCGCGACGGCGGCATGCGTATGGATGACAAGGAACGCGAGTACATCCGCCAGCTGCACGGCATGGAAGAACTGGCGACGGATGCAGCGATGCAGTGCCTGTTCGGCATCCTGGGCGGCACGCACGACAACATCGCGCTGGCCGTCGGCGACAAAGACAAGATCGATCGCGCCCTTCTGGGCAACCCGGCGGACGCCTGAGGCGACGCTTTCATAGAACACCCTGCAGCAGCAGGCATTTTTGATGATCAAGGAGATGGTATGGCAATCGGTGATGCAGGCTTAAACGCCTCGTGGCAGCGGCAGGTGGAGGCCATGGTGCGGCAGGCCATCGCGCTGGAAACCAAGCTGGATGAGCGAACACTCAGCAACGATACGTCGTTTGAGGAATATGGCATTGAGTCGGTGATGGTGGTCGCCATCACGCGCCGCCTTGAGGAAACCTTCGGCGAGCTGGCCAAGACGCTGTTCTTTGAATTCCAGAGCATAGGTGAACTGGCTGCGTATCTGGCGGAAGAATATCCGCAAGCCGCCACCGCTACGCCTGCGGCAGCTCCCGCACCGGCAGCGACCACACCGGCGGTGGCGCCAGTCGCCGTGAGCGTGGCCGAACCAGTGGTCCATGCCGCACCGGCATATATCCCACCCGTGATGCCCGCACCGGCGCCGCAAGCCGCCGCCAGCTCCATTCATCGCAGCGACGACATCGCCATCATCGGCATGAGTGGCCGTTTCCCCATGGCTGACACCATGGAGCAATTCTGGGAAAACCTGACCAATGGCCGCAACTGCATCTCCGAAGTGCCACCGGAGTTGTGGGACTGGCGCGAGATCTGGACCACCGAAAAAGGCGTGGAAGGCAAGTCCTACACGCGCTGGGGCGGTTTCATGAACGACATCGACAAGTTCGATCCGCTGTTCTTCAACATCTCCAACCTGGAGGCCAACTCGCTTGATCCGCAAGAACGTCTGTTCCTGCAAACGGTCTACCACACCATCGAAGATGCCGGCTACGCCCGCGAACATCTGTCCGGCCGCAAAATCGGCGTGTACGCAGGCGCCATGTGGGGCCAGTACCAGCTATACGGCGTGGAGACCGCGAACGCCGGCTCCTCGTACAGCTCCATCGCCAATCGCGTTTCCTACTACTTCAACTTCACCGGCCCAAGCATCGGCCTCGATACCATGTGCTCGTCGTCGCTGACCACCGTGCACCTGGCCTGCGAAAGCCTGAAACGTGGTGAAACCGAGCTGGCCATCGCCGGTGGCGTCAACATCACCACCCACCCGAACAAATATCTGTTCCTCAGTAAAACCGGCTTTGCCTCGACCGAAGGCCTGTGCCGCAGCTATGGCGATGGTGGCGATGGCTATGTGCCGGGCGACGGCGTCGGCGCGCTGCTGCTCAAACCATTGGCCGCCGCCGAACGCGATGGCGACCGCATTTACGGTGTGATCCGCGGCAGCGCGATCAATCACGGCGGCAAGGCCAACGCCTACACCGTACCGAATCCGAAACTGCAAGCGACGCTGATCCGCGATGCACTGCAAGCTGCGAACGTCGACCCGCGCACCATCAGCTATATCGAAGGCCACGGCACGGGCACCGCGCTTGGCGACCCGATCGAGGTACGCGCGCTGACGCAAGCCTTCACCGACCACACCAGCGATACCGGCTATTGCGCCCTGGGTTCGGTCAAATCGAACATCGGCCACCTGGAATCGGCCGCCGGCTTTGCCGGCATCGCCAAGGTGCTGCTGCAAATGCGTCACCGCCAGTTGGTGCCGTCAATCCATGCCGAAACGCTGAACCCGAATATCGATTTCAGCAAAACGCCGTTTGTGGTGCAGCGCACGCTGTCGCCATGGAATCCGCCGGTCATGCGCGAAAATGGCCGCGACATCCGCGTACCGCGTCGCGCCGGCATCAGCTCTTTCGGTGCGGGCGGCGCCAATGCACACGTTATCATCGAAGAGTACACCGGCAGCACCGCCACCGCAGTGCGCCAGCCGGAGGCGCGCCAGCTGTTCGTTTTCTCCGCCAAGAACCATGAACAACTGCACGCAGTGGTTCGCCAGTTCCTCGCTTCGCTGACGCCATCGGCCACGCTGGAAGCCAGCGCCGCGCAGGATGCGGGCGAAGTCCTGGGCAGCATCGCCAACGTGCTCGGTATTTCCGCCCAACTGCTGGACGCGGCCGACCGCTGGTCCGACCTGGCGCTGGTTGACAGCGTGGCCGAAGCACTGGCCCGCCAGCTGAATCAGGGTTACGGCTGTGCGTTGAATGCCACGCAGGTGCGCGAAGCCGCCAGTTTCGGCCAATTGAGTACGCAAGTCTTCGGCGGTGCATCGCTGTCCGCCACCGGCAACGATGCCGAACGCTTCGAACGCATCGCCTACACGCTGCAGGTTGGCCGCGAAGCGTTGCCGCGCCGCCTGGCGCTGGAAGCGGAGAACTTCGCAGAACTGCGCGACAAGCTGGAACGCTTCCTTGGCGGCGACGATGGCATCGATGCTTGCTGGACCAGCCCACGCTCGCAACGCGACCGCGTGCAGGCTGATGGCGAACACGATGCTGAGTTCCTGCGCTCCATGGTGGAAGGCCGCCGCTGGAACAAACTGGGACGCCTGTGGTGCCAGGGCGCCAATGTGCCATGGATGGAAGGCTATCGCGGCCTGGGCATCCGCCGCATCGACCTGCCACTGTATCCGTTTGCCAGGGAACGCTGCTGGGTGCAGACCGCCGCGCAGCCTGTCGCTCCGGCCATGGCCGCTGCGCCTGCAGGTCTGGCCGCTTACCTGAACCCGCAGCGCAGCATCGGCGGCAGCCTGCATTTCGATCTGCCCGCAGCCACCGGCGGCGCCATGACCATATTGGGACAGGCCGCCGACTACTTCCAGGGTGTACACAGCCTGGCCGCAGTGCGCTGGCGCCATGGCGCTGCCGATGATGCGGCAGCCGCGCGCAGCCTTGATATCGGTGCCGGTTCGCCATGGCCGCTGGTGCGCCTGACGGATACCGAGCAGGCACTGGCCGGCAGCGCCGAATTGCGTCCGGCCGACGGTGGCAATCAGCCAGTATCGGCGCCGACCGATGTCGCCGGCTGGCACTCGCGTTGCGACCGTTCCTTGACGCCGATGAACTGGCCAGCCGGGCAGGCGGGCAATTGCGCGCTGACCGAAGTTGGCAGCGGCGACGGCTTCGCACTGGCGCACTACCGTTTGAGCGGCGCGGGCGCCAAGCCGTGGGCAAGCGCCGCCGCGCTGTTGGATGCTGCAATCGCCGTGGCCGGCGCCGCTGGCATGGTGCAGGACTACGTCGCTGGCGTTGAGTGCCGCGCCGATCGTCTGGCGCTGATCGGCGAACCAGGTGCAGAAGGTTATCTGTTTATCCGTGCCGGCCAGGCCGGCAGCCTGTCGGTTGATGTGCTGGACCGCGAAGGCCGCATCACTGTCAGCGCCCAGGGTGCTGGCATCGATCAAAGCGATCCGCTGTTTGAACGCATGTTCTATCAGCCGCGATGGATAGACGCCAGCGCGACTGAACTGGCGCCGGCCGCACCAGTTACCACCGGCGCCACGCTGCTGGTTTATCCTGCGGCTGCCGCGTTTGTGGCCAGCGCGCTCAAAGAACGCATCAAAGGCCAGGTGCATGAAATTGTCCTGGCGACGAAAACCGAAGTACTGTCCGAGCGTGCCTGGAGCGTGTCGCCAGACGACGAAATGGCGATCCCCGCCTGCATGCAGCACGTGGGACAAGTGGGCACCGTCTACTTCCTCGGCGGCCTGAATATCGACCAGTGGCATCCGCGTACATCCAAGGAATTCCGCGCGCTGCAAAACGGCAGCGTCAACGTGTTGCTGCGCGTGGTGCAGGCGATTGAATCCGCCAATACGGCCCGTCAGCGCTGGGCATTGCGTGCGGTGACCAACGCGATATTCAACGCAGTAGACGGCGACATCATCCAGCCGTTCACCGCTGGCGTAGCGGGCCTGGCCAAGGCATTGCCGAACGAGCTGCCGCATGTCTCCAGCCAGCTGTTCGATCTGGCGCTGCCGGAAGGCAGCCAGGAACTCTCGCCGGCGCTGCTGGCGGACCTGGACCGCGTCGTCACCGGCGTCGCCGATGGCGTCCAGCTGGCCCTTCGCGCTGGCCGTGCACTGCGCCGCACCTTGCTGCCGGCCGTATTGCCGCCCGCAGCTGCGCCACAGCTGAAAAACGATGGCGTCTACCTGATCGTCGGTGGCGCCGGTAATGTGGGCGTGCGTATCAGCCAGTATCTGGCCAGCCACTGCGATGCCAATATCGCCTGGATTGGCCGCCGTGCTGCCGATGATGAGATTGCAGCCAAGCTGGCTGCCATCGATAGCAGCGGCGCACGCGTGCGCTACTACGCCGCAGATGTCAGCGACGACAAGAAGCTGGCCAAGGCCATCACACAGGTGGAAAGCGAATTGGGCGCGCTGCGTGGCGTATTCCATTCCGCGATGACGTTCGCGGGTGGCCGCCTGGCGACGCTGACTGAAGAGGACTTCAACAACGCCTTGCAAGCCAAGACAGCGGGTTCGCACGCCCTGTACCGCGCATTGCGCGGCAAGGTTGTGGACTTCCTGATGTTCTTCTCATCGGGCGAATCGTTTGTCGGCAACAAGGGCTGGGGCGCCTACACGGTCGCCTGCAACTTCCAGGACGCCTTTGCGCTGCATCTGCGCCAGGAAACCGAGTGGCCGGTGCATGTGATTAACTGGGGCTTCTGGGAAGGGAATGACCGTGGTGATCCCGAACTGCTGCGCGCCAAAGGCATCTTCCCGCTGAACGCGGAGCAGGGTGGTGAGGCGATCATGCGTCTGGTCGCTTCGGGCCAGGGCCAGGTCATGGCGCTGAATGTGAGCGACGCGGTACTGCAACGCATGGGCGTGCAGCTGCCGGAGCGCCAGGAGAAAACTGATATGACGGCGTTTGCCGTTACCGCCGTCTCCGCCGCCACGCCGGCAGCAGCGCCAACGCCGGTGCGCCAGGCTGCCGAGCAGGCCAGCCAGGTCATCGGCCAGATCGCCCAGCAAAGCAAGGTTGGCCATGTCCAGGCGGCGCTGACCGAGGAAGCGGTGGCCCATAGCGTGCGCGCCATTGTCGCTGACACGCTGATGATCGAGCGCGAAAAAATCGACCTGGACGCCGACCTGGCGGACTTCGGCGTGGACTCGCTGATCGTCGTGAACCTGCACCGGGCGCTGGAAGAACTGGCCGGTACGTTGCCCGCTACGCTGTTCCTGAACTACCAGTCGGTACGCGAGGTGGCGCAATTCCTGATCGCCAACCACGTCGAACAGGCAGGGCGTCTGCTAGGCGGTGGCGTGGCTGCAGGTGAGGGGGCGGAAGCCACGGCGGCAAGCGCACCGGCCAATACATCGATCGACGCCACGGCTGCAATCACCACGAAGCCAGCAGCTTCCACCACAGACTACGCCGGCGCCAAGCTGCTGCGCCGCATACCCGGCAACGAGATCGAGCAGTTCCTGTTTGGGTACGGCGACCAATACCGCGATGGCCAGCTTGCCGTCACGGGCGAGGCGCCAGGCAGCGCCCAGAACGCGTCGCCGGACGATCTGCAGCACTGGCTGATTGACGTGCCATCCTGCCCGCAGGTCGAAGTGTTCGTCACTGGCCAGGGCACGCCGCTGCTGTTCATGCCGGCCGTCGCGCTGACGGTGCCGGTATGGCTGCAACAGATCCTCTCGCTGCGCTCGCAGTACCGCCTGATCGTGATTCACGCGCCGGGCTATGGCTTGAGCAAAGGCATCCGCGCCGCCAACACGGCCGGCGTCTCGCAGGTATTCTCCGAGGTGTTGAGCGTGGTGCAGCCCGACCAGCCGGTACATCTGGTGTCGTCCTGCTTCGGTTCCATTGCGGCGTCCCACCTGGCGCGCTTCCATGCCGATCAAGTGGCTTCGCTGACCATGGTGGGCGGCTTCTATGACGGCGCCGACTTGCCGCCAGTGGCGGGCGCCGACCTGTCCATCGACGAAATCATGCAGATGATTCAGGTGGTTTCCGGTTCGCTCAAGCAGGACTTCGACACCGTCGCCGCACAGTGGGACGAAAACGATGCCCGCCGCCAGGTCACGGAACGCATGGGCGGTCTGCTGATCGGCAGCCAGTGCGCGAATCCGCTGGTGGCCATGCGCTACCTGAACGAGATGATGACGCTGTCCACGCTGGACTGGGTGGGTGAACTGCGCCAGCCGGTGCAATTCCTGTATGGCGACCTCGATACCGTGATCCGCCCGGTGCACTCGCAGACCATGCATGCTCACCTGGCGGGTTCGGACCTGGTTGAAATCAGTGGCTCCGGCCACTACCCGTTCCTGACCCACAGCGCTGAATTCGACCGCCTGCTGACCGCATTCCTGCACCGCATCGGCGCTGGCGCGGCAGCCATTTCCGATACGCCGACTGTTGAAGGAGGCACCCATGCGTAATCATTCAAATCCTTTTACTTCGCTGGACTATCAGCTGGAAATGCGGCTGGACCATGCCCACGGCGCGCTGACCGGCCAGGCCTATCTGGACAGCCTGGACGATAACCGTGAAGTCTGGCTGGACGGCCAGCGTGTCCGCGTGACTGAGCACCCAGCCTACGCCGGTCTGCGTAACGAGATGGCGCGCCTGTACGACCTGCAGCACAGCGACGCGCTGCGCGAGCAGATGACGGTCGCCGTGGCGGATGCCAGCTACCGCATCAGCCACTCGTACACGCTGCCGCAGGACGACGCCCAGCTGGACGCCAAATGGTCCAACTCCCACCTGTGGATGCAGAACAGCTGGGGCCAACTGCCGCGCGTTCCGGACTTCATGGCCAATGTGGTGGTTGGCCTGCACGACTATCAGGCCGAACTGGCGAAAGTCGATCCGCAGTTTGGCGTCAACGCGGCGCACTACCATGCGTACTGTGCCCGGCATGACCTGAGCATCACGCATGCCATCGGCGATCCGCAGATCGACCGTTCGTCCGGTCCGGCTGAAAGTGCCGACCTTGCACTGCGCGTCATCAAGGAGACACCCGAAGGTGTGGTGATCCGCGGCGCCAAGCAGCTGGCTACCATGTCGCCGTTTGCGCACGAGGTGCTGATTTATATGTCACCCACCTTCGCCATGCGCGAGCGTCCCGAATTCGTCATCTGGTGCGCCTTGCCGATGCAGGCGCCAGGCCTGCGCATCATGTGCCGCGAGGCGCTGGCGCGGCCGGAAAACAGCTTCTCCCATCCGTTCGCCAGCCGCTACGACGAGCAGGACGCCATGCTGTTCTTCGACGACGTGTTCGTGCCGCGCAACCGCATCTTCCTGCTGCGCGACAGCAAAACCGCATTCGAGGGCTTCCGCCGCCTCAACGCCTGGTCGCTGTACGTGGGCCAGATCCGCTTCTACCACCGCATGCGGACCACGCTGGCGGTAGCGGCCATGGTCAGCGATTCGATAGGCGTCAGCAGCTTCCGCGAAGTGCAGGGTAAGCTGGGTGAGCTGACCACCTATGTCGAAATGGCCCGCCTGGCGCTGCTCGGCATGCAGCAGGAGCGCAGCCGCACCGCAGGCGGCCTGCTGGCGCCGGGTTCGACGCTGGGGCCGGACACCTTTGCGGCACAATTCGGCACCCGCGCCAGCGAGATCCTGCGTGAACTGGGCGCCTCCGGCCTGCTGATGCAACCGAGTGAAGCGGACCTGGCGACACCCGAACTGCGCCCGCTGCTGGAGCGCTACATGCGCGGCAAGGACATTGATGTTGACCGCAAATCGCGCCTGTTCCGCATGGCGTGGGACCTGACCTGCGACAGCTACGGCATGCGCCAGGAACTCTATGAGCGCTGGAACCGCGGCGACCTGGCGCGCAACCGCATCGCGTTGTTCAACCAGTTCGACCGCAGCGAGATCGGCCAGCGCATCCTTGACGAGATTTCGGTGCCAGCACCATTACCGGCCGGCCGCGAGCTGCACGCCGCGCCGATCCAGCTGGACCGGCCGCTGCGTGCCGCCGCCAACGACATCGCGCCAGCGCTCACACCACATATGAATCCCCCATTATCACCAGCCATTGAAGGAAACCAGCATGAGCAATAAGCCGCAATCCTCCCAGCAGCAGATGCCGCCCGTGTGGGCCATCGTCATCCCGGTGTTTATCGAACTGCTGCTGACATTCTCGATCTTCTTCTCCGACTCCTACTTCCTGAGCCGCCTGTCGGACCAGGCGGCAGCCAGCGTCGGCACCGTGATTCCGATCTTCATGGTCTTCGTGCTGGTGTTCATGATGATGGCGCAGGGCGCCAGCAACGTCGCCGGCCAGTTCATCGGCGCCGGCAAGCCGGAGGAAGTCTCGCGCGTCTACTGCGCGGCCATCGTCATCAACCTGCTGCTGGGCGCCGTGACGGCATTGGTGGTGGGTCAGACCGCACCGCAAATCGCCGCCGGCCTGGGTCTGGAAGGCGCGGAACTGCTGGATGCGGCCAACTTCCTGCACTACATCGCACCGGCCATGCTGCTCATCAGCGTCAAATACGGCCTGGCGTGCGTGTTTGTCTCGCAGGGCAAAACCATCTGGAATATGTTCGGCGGCCTGCTGGCCATCGTGGCCAATATCGGCCTGAATCTGCTGTTCCAGCAGCGCGGCATGGGCATCTACGGCGTGGCGCTGGCCACCATCCTGGCACAGGCGCTGGTGATCGTATTCTATCTGGCGGTCATCGTCAGCAGCGGCCTGGCGCGCTATCGCTGGTCCGCCTTCTTGAGCGCACCGGCCGTGCCGCTGCGCACCGTGCTGCGTATCGGTGTGCCGTCCGTGGTGCAGCCGGTGTCGTCGGAACTGGCCATGCTGGTGATTGCCGCCGCTGCCGTGCGTCTGGGCACGGAGGCGATGGCGGCACGCGTGTACGTGATGAACCTGGCCACGCTGGCCATCTGCTGGGCGGCGGCGGTCTCGATCGGCAACCAGGTACTGGTGGCGATACTGGCTGGCGCAGGCCAGCCGCAGGCGGCCGACGCCACGCTGCGCAAAAACCTGCGCATTGCCATCGCGGGCAGCCTGATTATCGCGGCCGCGCTGCGCGCTTTCGGTCCACAGCTGATCGGCGTTTTCACGACAGATCCCAAAGTCATCGAGATCAGTCTGGGCCTGTTGACCATTGGCCTGGTGCTGGAAGCGGCGCGCTCGTTCGGCACCCTGACCAGCTTCGCATTGAAGGCGGCCGGCGACGCCAACTTCCCGGCGCTGGTGGGCGTGGGCACCACCTGGCTAGTGGCCGTGCCGCTGGCGCTGTACCTGTGCCTGGCCACGTCGGCCGGCATGGCTGGCTTGTGGATAGGCCTGGCGGTGGATGAAGGCCTGCGCGGCACGATCAACTACCTGCGCTGGAATTCCGGCATCTGGCAGGGGCGCTCGGTAACTGCGTGATCGTCCAGCCTCAAAATGCCTTAATATTCACATTGTTTTTTATATAAGGAGTAAAAATGACTATGCATTACGACCTGGTGACGATGGAGCCTGTGACCATCGCCGGCATTACCCTGCGCACCGATAACAGCGAAGCGGGCATGCAAAAGATCCAGCAGCACTGGGGCCAGTTCTTCCAGCAGGGCGTCACCGCCAAGGTGGCGCGCGCTGTCGATCCGGCGATCTACGAAGCGTATTTCGACTACGAGAGCGATGCCAACGGCGCGTACACGCTGATGCTGGGTAACCGCGTGCCATCGGGCGACGACGTGCCGGCCGGCCTGCACCAGGTAACGCTGCCAGCCGCCACCTACGCCAAGTTCACGATCGACGATCCGCGCGCGATCCGCCAGGCCTGGGAACATATCTGGAGCCGCGCAGACCTGCACCGCACCTACAGCGGCGATTTCGAAGTGATCGGCGAGAAAAGCGCCGACATCTACGTGGCGGTACAACAGTGAACCAGCCGCGCCCGCAACGACAGCCGGCCAGGAAAACCGGCATGCTGAAAGTCCATCCGGACCGCCCCGCGCTTGCCGAAGACATGGCGCCGGATGCGCTGGACCGCTATTACTGGTACATGGCGGAACTGGTGGCGTACTGCCGCGAGGCGGGCCTGCCGTCCAGTGGACAAAAGCATGAGGTGGTCGAGCGGGTGCGCGCGCATCTGGCGGGGCGGCCGCAACCGGCCAGCAAGCCCCGTGCTGCACGCCAGGTCAAGGTGCCGGCGCGCAGCCTGCCGCCAGGCGGGCCACGCAAGCTGGCGCTCGACCAGCCTATCGGCCCGGATTACAAGTGCGATGCCGAGACGCGGGCGTTCTTCGAGTCCGAGATCGGTCCGCACTTTCATTTCACCGCGCACTTGCAACGCTACCGCCGCAATCACGTGGGCGCACCACTGACTTACGGCGACCTGGCGCGCGAATGGGTGGCGGAATTCGAACGCCGCAAGGACAAGAACTACAAGTCGACCTTGATGCACACGTGGGAGTACAACAACTTCGTGCGCGCCTACCTGGCCGACAAGCCGCGTAATGCGGGCAAGACCATGAAGGATGCGGCGGCGGCGTGGAATGCCGTGCGCCAGTCCTGTGGTCCGCGCGACTACGCCAGCAGCATCGCCCGCGCTTCACCGGAAGTGGAAAGCTGACCCCTGGCGCCGCTGAGGCGGCGCCACACCTGAACTGATTTTTTTAACGGTGCGGCCGCGCCGGGGGAGCACTCATCCCTGCATCTGCCGCCAACAAGGAAAACGCCACGATGCACAGCATGCCGCACGCGCCAGCCCGACGACCGCCAGCAGGTGAACTGCACGCCTGGATGGTGCAGCTTGACGACTGCCTGGCGACCGACGACGACTGCCTGGAAGTGCTCGACCAGTCCGAGCGTGCCCGCGCCGGCCGCTTTGCCTTTGCGCCGCTGCGCCGCCGTTATCTGGCGGCGCATGCCGCTTTGCGCGGAATCCTGGGCCACACGCTGGGCCTGGCGCCGGAGCAGGTGGCCTTGAGCAGTGACGCCAACGGCAAGCCGCGCCTGGCCGATGGCATGCCGCCGCTGTCGTTCAATCTCTCGCATTCGCATGGCATGGCGGTGGTGGCGCTGGCCCCGCAAGGTGAAATCGGCATCGACATCGAATGCTGCGCGCCGGTGCCCTTGCTGCTGCCGCTGGTGCGGCGCCACTTCAGCGTGCAGGAAAAGCACGCCTTCTGGACGCTGGATGAAAACCAGCGGCTGGCCGGATTCTACCGCTGGTGGACCGGCAAGGAAGCCTGCCTGAAGGCGCTCGGTGTTGGCCTGAGCAGCCCGCTCGATGGCTTCAGCATTGAATTCCGGCCCGGCTACGCGCTGCGCATGCTGGAAGCGCCGGCGCCTATGGCGTCGATGCAGCTGCTGCCGCTGCACTTGCAACAATCTGGCTGGTGCGGCGCGGTCGCACTGGCGGACACACAACCACCGGTGCTGCGCATGCGGCACTGGTCCTGGCATGGATGGAGGATGTGACATGTTTGAACTGCAAACCCCGGCCGCCGAATCGCCCATACGGACGGTCCGCCCAAGGTCGCCCTGGATCGGTGCACAAACCCACGCGCCGCAGGCACGCCTGCGCCTGATCGCGTTTCATCACGCAGGCGGCAATGCCGGATTTTTTGTGCCGTGGGTGCGCTACTTCCAGGCCATGGACTGGATCGAATTTGTCGCAGTCCAGCTGCCGGGACGCGGACGCCGCCTCGGCGAAGCGCCATACGACAGCCTCGAGCCGCTGATGGCGGCGGTGCAGCAGGGCCTGGAGCCGCTGCTGGACCGGCCGTATGTGCTGTTCGGTTTCAGCATGGGCGCGATCCTGGCGTTTGAGCTGGCGCTGCGCCAGCAGCAGACGCAGCACCGCCGTCCTGCCGCCCTGATCCTGGCTGGACGCGGTGCACCGCGCACCCAGCCACCGGCGGTGCAGCGCGGCGCCTTTTCGCGCGAAAAAATCCTGCGCGAGCTGCAGCGGCTGGGCGGCACCGACCCCGCATTACTGGCCGACGGGCCGTTCATGGAAGTATTCATGCGTACCTTCCAGGCAGATTTCATGGTGGCCGACGGCCACCACTGCCCACAAGCGCAGACGCTGCAATGCCCGCTGCATGTCTGGGGCGGCGCTGATGATCCCGAGGTGCCGATCGAACGGATCTACCGCTGGGACGCTTTCTCTGGGCAGGGATTCGCGGGACGGCTGTTCCCCGGCGATCACTTCTTCCTCAAAAGCGCCCACGCGGCAGCCATGGACAACCTAATGGAAATTCTTGAAAAAGCAAGGAGAGTGCAATGATGACATTGATGTTCCCCGGCCAGGGGGCGCAGCACAAGGGCATGGGCAGCGCGGTATTCAGCCAGTTTCCCGAGCAGATGCGCCAGGCGCAGGAGATCCTCGGCTATGACCTGGCGGCGGTCTGCGCGGAAGGTGGTCCGAAGCTGAACGACACGGCCTACACCCAGCCCGCGCTGTACACGGTATCGGCCCTGATGCATATGGACCTGGTGCGCCGCAGCGGCATCCGGGCCGACTACGTCATCGGCCACAGCCTCGGTGAATACAACGCCATGCTGGCTGCGGGCGTGATCGACTTCGCCACCGGCCTGGCGCTGGTGCAGAAGCGCGGCGAGTTGATGGCGCGCCAGAACGGCAAGGGCGGCATGTTCGCCGTGCTGGACCCGGACCGCGCCGTGCTCGATGCCGTGGCGGCGGAGCTGGGCGGCGACTTCTCGATCGCCAATGACAATGCGCCGAACCAGGTGGTGTGCGCGGGCGGGACGGCCGCACTGGAAACGGCCAGCCGCCAGATCACGGCCCGCCAGGGCGGCAAAGTAGTGCCGCTCAAGGTCAGCGGCGCCTTCCACACCCAGCACATGGCGGCGGCAGCCGACGAGTTCCGCGCCTTCTGCGCCAAGCAAAGCTATCGCAAGCCCGCCATGCCGGTGATGTCCAACCAGTCGGCCCAGCCGCACGATGGCGCCGACTGGCCGGCACGCCTGTCGGCCCACCTGACGCACCCGGTGCGCTGGCGTCAAAGCCTGGCCTACCTGGCCGCCCAGGGACCGATGCTGTTCCAGGAAGTCGGTCCCGGCGCCGTGCTGACCGGGCTGGCCAAGGCTAATCTGCAGTCCTGATTATTCTTGATTATTCCTGACTATTCCAAGATCCCGACAAGGAGAACAACACCATGTATCAACGCATCACCGAAGAGCATGTGGAACGTCTGCGCAGCCATCCGTTTGTGCAGCGCTGCCGGGACGGCAGCATCACCGACCGTGAACTGAATATCTTCCTGACCCAGCACGCCAAATACAGCGCCTACTTCACGCGCTACCTGTGCGCGCTGATCGCCAATCTGCACGATGCGGGCGATGTCATGCGGCTGGCGGAAAACCTGGCCGAAGAACTGGGCTTCGGCGAAGAGGGCGGCGAGCCGCATGCGCGCATCTTTGCCCGCATGATCGAACAGTTTGGCATCGACCTGCAACAGGCGCCGGTGTTTGACAGCACCCAAAAGCTGATCAGCACCACCTTCCACTACTGCAAACAGCCCGACCCGGCGTATGGCCTGGGCGCGTTGTGCCTGGGCGCGGAAGCCATCGTGCCGGCGCTGTACAGCGACATCATCTCCGGTTTCGAAGCCAATGGCATCGCACCGGAGCGCCTGCATTTTTTCCGCATCCACGTGGAATGCGACGACGACCACGCCGACACCATGCGCGAGATTCTGCAACGTCTGCAGCAGGACAATCCACAGGGCGAGGAACGCATGCTGGAAGGCGCGCAGGCCATGATCGCGGCGCGCCTGGCGTTCTTTGACGGCGTCATGGAAGGAGCGCGCCAATGACCCAGCATTCTTCCCGCGATTTCGGCCGGGTGCCACCGCAGCTGCAGGCCGAGGTGCCGGAGCGCCTGGTGCATGTGGACGTCATGGGCCGCCACGGCGGCGATGACGCAGACTTCTCGCGTGACCGCCAGCACGCGGTGCACATCGTCGACCTGCCATCGAAAGTCATCAGCATGACCGTCGGCGGCCTGACGCCGGGCCAGCAGACGCGCCGCCACCGCCACAACTACGAAACCCTGATCTACGTGCTGGAAGGCCAGGGCATGTCGGTCATCGGCGACCGCGAGGTGCGCTGGCAGCGTGGCGATGCGTTCTATGTGCCGGTGTGGGCCTGGCATCAGCACATCAATCTGAGCGAAAGCGAAAGCGCCAGCTACCTGGCTTGCGAAAACGCGCCGCATTTGCAAAACCTGGGCATCGCACTGCGCGAAGAAGCCTGAACATCATGGGAAAGAACGACATGTTAGAGTTAGCCGAAAAAATCGACAGCGCCGCCCCCGTCTACACCGAGGCAGCAGTGCAGCCAGCCGTCGCCGACAGCACGCCGGTGCTGGGCGCGGGCGAAACGCAATGGTGGTTCGATGCACGCCAGGCCGGCAAGACCATCCTGCCAGCGTTGGAAGCCAGCAACTGCACCCACATCGTGCTGGATCACGGCCAGCACCGCAGCTTCGCCACCCGCAAGCAGAAGGTGGTCGCGGTCGATACCCCGTCGCAGCTCAAGGACCTGGAAGCGGGCGCCTGGGTGCTGACGCGCGATGACGCCGTGCGCCGCAAGGCGGTGGCGGCGGGCCACAAGGCCGGCCTGTTCATCAACGTGGTGGACCTGCAGGCGGAATTCCCTTATTGCATATCGGTCTGCGAGCGTGGGGACGACTTCGTGGTCATCGATATCGCCCACGCCACCTACATCCCGTACGAACTGCTGCTGGCCAAAACCGAAGGCAAATCGACCATGATCTTCCGTAACGTGCCGATCAAGGGTCTGGACGGCGTGGTCGATGATGTCAACCAGTCGCTCAACGCGTTTGCCACCATGGAGCACGGCATCGGCGTGGTGATGCGTACCGAGCAGCCGGAAGTCATCGCCAGCCTGACCCAGGGCCTGGCGCGGCGCCAGGACAGCGCGCTGAAACTCGTGAAAGCGCGTGTCGAACAAGTACAGCACACGGGCCTGGGCCACCGCGTCTGCGTCGATACCACCTCGCTCATGAGCGCGGAAGAGGGCATGATTGTCGGTTCAACCGGCTGGGGTGGATTGTTCGTGTGTTCGGAAACCCACTACCTGCCGCATATGAACCTGCGCGAATTCCGCGTCAACGCCGGCGGTGTGCACTCCTACATCTGGGGACCGGACGACAATGTGATGTATCTGAGCGAGATGCAGGCCGGCGCCGAGGTGCTGTGCGTGGACCTGCATGGCAATTCGCGCGTCATCACGGTAGGCCGCGCCAAGATCGAGCGCCGTCCGCTGCTGAAGATACGCTGCAGCGTGGCGCTCGATGAGGTGTCGCCGGAACTGCGCGCGGCAGTGGCAAACGCCAACGCGGCGGCGCGTGATGTCACGCCCGACCACGAAACCACGCCGCTCGAAGATCCGAACCGCATCTACCTCAACACCTTCCTGCAAAACGACTGGCATGTGCGGCTGATGGGCGGTGACGGCAAGATCCGCCACGCCACGCTGGTGCAGCCGGGCGACACGCTGCTAGCGCACGTGGCGCTGCCGGGCCGTCATACGGGCCTGAAAGTGGCGGAGCACATCATCGAGAAATAAAACGGGCAACGCGGACAAGGGCGCTTGTCCGCACATTTTCATCGTAACGCGCTGCGTTTTTCCCTCCTGTGTTTTGGCAGCGCGTTACGTTTTTTGACGCCTCAGGGCCGTCAACTCTTCCAGCAGCAAGGCGTTTTCCCGCCGCAGCAACTCCACCGTTTTATGTGCCTTATCCAGCTCGGCGATGAGCCGGCGTGGCGATCCATCGTCCGGAATTTCCTGTGACGCGTTACGGGAAATGACGATGGCCGTCTTTTCTTCGCGCTTGCGGTCGCGGTAAGCTTTTTGTCGTTCGGCACTGCTCATGGCATTGCCGGTGGTGGGGCGTCCGCGGCCGCGCTTGGCGCCGGGCATCGCGAGTTCCAGAGTTTTGTTGTCGGCCGCTTGCTTCATGAGTCCCTTGACTGGTGTGTTCAATTACAGTGACGCGTTACGTTAATACTATCGTACTTATGGAAAGAAGGAAACATCTATATCATTAGTACAAATTTGCATAACGCTAGGAGCCCATGTGGTGTCACAAGTGAAGGATTCCGTTCTGGAGGCAATTGGAAGCACGCCTGTCGTTAGATTGTCCCGGGTTTTTCGTCATGCCCACGTGGTCGCCAAGCTGGAGTACATGAATCCGGGCGGCAGTATCAAGGACCGCATGGTGCGGCACATGCTGCAACGCATGCCGCAGGGTACGGAGCGCGTGGTGGAAGGATCGTCCGGCAACACGGGCGCCGCCCTGGCCATGGCCAGCGCCGTGCTTGGCCTGGATTGTGAAGTGACCATTCCCGACACCACCAGCGCGGAAAAGGTCAAGCGCATAGAAGCGTATGGCGCGCGTGTCCATCGCTGTGCCACCAGCGCGCCGGCCGAGGATTATGCCAGCGCCGCCAAGCGCATCGCACAGGAGCAGGAGGCGCATTACCTCGACCAGTACTGCTCCCGCCTCAACAGCGAAGCCCACTACACCGATACCGGACCCGAGCTGTGGCAGCAGCTGGCCGGAGAAATCGATGTGTTCGTGTGTGGCATCGGTTCGGGCGGCACCATCTCCGGGATCGGCCGCTACCTCAAGGAACGCGATCCCCGCATCAAGGTCATCGGCGTCGAACCGCTGCACTCGGCCTATCGCAAACAGGTCACGGACCGGCCGGCGAACGGCACCTTCCAGACGGTGATTGAAGGCCTGGGCAAATCCCGTCCCTCCGTCAGTTTTGATCCGGCCGTGGTCGATGACGTGGTCCAGGTGCCGGACCAGCAAGCGCTGCTCTGGCTTGAGCGCCTGGCACAGGAAGAGGGCATCCTGGCCGGCGGCTCCAGCGCTTGCGTGGCGGCCGGTATCGCGCAACTGCTGCCGCATTATCCGCAGCAGCGGATTGCCACCGTGTTCCCCGACTCGGGCATGTTCTACCTGTCGAAGTACTTCTAGCCAGGCTACAGCCCGTGTTCCAGCACAATGGTAGCGCCTTCGGTGCCGACGGCGGCATGGGGGCCGCCATCGAGGCCGAAGTACACCACACTTAACTGCTTGAGATGGCCCACCGCCGGGTCGCCGCCCATCGAATCATTGGAGATGTCGATGTGGCGGTTATTTCCCTCCACCTTGTCCTGAATCTGTTTGGTGACGTCGGCGTAGTGCCCCGGTATGCCATAACTGGCTGTGACGATTCTGAGTGTCATTGTCATTTCCTTCCATAGTCGCGCACTTGAAAACCTGGCATTGCCGCGACAGTGCAGCGTCAGGCGTACCGGCGACTGCCGGTGCAAACCAGATTAGCGTCGGCGCCGCCGCCGTTGCTGACCAATCCTGACGCGCCGCGCGGGCGCCGTCAGCTTGTGTCAGCGAGTGGCGCAAACGCCGCCGCAGAATCCAATGGAGCCGGCGCATGCTGCGCCGGACGCCATTTGACCTGGGAGGTGGACCATGAAATTCCTGTTCTGCGTGTTGCTGGGCGTACTGGCGCTGGGCAGCGCCCATGCCACGGACGAAGCGGTCTGTCCGGCGCGTGGGGGCAGCCAGCAGTCGGCCCCGATTGACGCCGCGATTGCCCGGCTGGACAACGCGCGGGTTGCCTTGCCGTCGCCCAGCCTGGCCAGCGGCGCCTTGAGCTATCTGACGATTTATCCCAACTTTGCCGAGCGGCTGGACCGCATCTGTGTGCTGGGCTACTTTGAATTGCGGCGCGGCGCGCAGGTGCTGTCGCTGCCGTTCACGGTCGACAGCGTGGAGGTGGTCAAACTGCCCAGCCAGAGCACGCCGGAGCAGACGCAGGCCAATACCCGCATCTTCTTCCGCGTGCCGTCGATTGCCGATTTCGACAACCAGACCGAAGCGCAACGGTTCTGGCGCTTCTGGGACCGCGACCAGACCCTGCACCTCAAGATTGCCGCGTTTGCCTACGCCGACGAGGTGCGCGGCGAGCCATACTTCGGCCGCGACCTGCCGTTGACCGTGTCTGGCAAAGGCGGCAGCGTGGTGGCGGCGCTGCTGTTTGCCGTGTTCTTTTACCTGCTGGCCGCGGCCGCCATTCCCACCGGCGCGCGCAGCATCGACGCCGATGGCAAGCCCGGACGCCGCTGGCGTGGCGGCGCGGGCCGGCTGCTGCCGTGGAATATCACCGGCGCCAACGGCCAGGCCAGCCTGTCGCAATTGCAGATGCTGATGTTTACGCTGATCGTCGCCACCCTGCTGTTTTACCAGTGGCTGCGCACGGGACTGCTGCAAGAGCTGTCAACCGATCTGCTGTATCTGATCGGCATATCCACGGCGGGTACGGCGGCCAGCCAGGTCGCCACCAACATCCGCAAGGATCTCGACCCGCTCATCTACCAGTATGTGCAGCAGCTGGGCTGGTTCACCGCGCCCATTGCCGAGATCCAGGGCAAAGGGCGGCCCAGCGGGCTGCTGCTCACCAACAAGCGCTTCGACATCTACAAATTTCAGATGCTGGTGTTCACCTTTGTGATTGCCGCCTACGTGATCGCCAGCGGCGCCAATGAACTGGGCAATATCCAGATTTCCGCCACGCTGCTGACGCTGATGGGCATGAGCCAGGGTGCGTATGTGGGCGGCCGGGCCGCGGCCGACCAGCTCTCGCCGCTGCAGGACCAGTTGCGCGGCATGCAGAACCTGCAGCAGCGCTACCGCGACAATGCCGACCCAAATGTGGCGCTGGAATTGCGCCGCCAGTTCCAGCTGGCGGCGGCGCAGGCGGGCGCCACGTTTGGCGTGATCTACAACCGGGTGCTGCCATCGCATATGCTGGACATGCCGGTGGATGCGCTGGCCGCACTGGCACCGTCGGCCCCACCGGCCACCTGACGCGTCACGGGCGGAACTGGTTGCCGGTACGCGCCGCCGCCTCGTAGACCATGGGCAGGGAAAAATGACGCGCCCGCATCCGCGTACCGTTCATGGTGACAATGAACTGGCTCGATGCGATGATGGGCAGCGTGGCGGGATCGCGATGCTCCAGCGCGATCTGCAGCGCGCGCCGGCCGGCCACTTCACCCTGTTCGTAAGGGGAACTGCCGATCGCCAGCATGCCGCCGTCTTCGGTATAAAAGCCGTTGAAGCAAATCACCGGCACGGCGGCATTGGCCTCGGTCCACGCCACCACCTCCGCCGCCGGCACCAGCGCGGGATCGGTGGCGGAGCGGCGCAAGGTGCGGTAGCCGCTGACCAGCACCACGTCGTGCTCGGCGGCCAGCGCCTTGACGCCGGCCTGCCATGCGGGCCAGTTATCGACCAGCAGCACCTTGCCCAGCACCAGCGGGTCCCATCGATAGTGTTGTACCTGGCTGGCATCGCCGTCCACAGTCTCGGACTGGTCGCCCAGGAAGGCGACGCGGATCGGATGCGGCAGCGCCTTGAAATCGGCGGCGCTGCGCAGGGCTTCGCGCATGGCGTCGAGCGGTATGCGCTCCAGCACGCCGGTCACGTTGGCCGCGTGCACATAGCCATAATCGGCGGCCTCGCGGTTGACTCCGGCGAAAACGATTTTGATGCGCTTATCGTTGACGAAATAGCGCGCCGCGAATTCCTGTGCATCGTCGTCAATGGCAATCACCACGTCCGGACGCATGGCGGCAATCACGTTGCGGGCGGCGATCCCCGCGCTGGTCTTGAAATCGGCCGAGGGATGGCGCTTGGTGTCCATGTAATACCAGCGCACCTGGTACAGGTATTTGCGGTCGAATACACGGTTGAGACCGAGGTTGACATCTCGCACCCAGGCGTAGTCCGGCGCATAGCTATGCAGCACTAGGATGCTGGGCTTGTGGATGTTGTACCAGCCGAACAGCAGCAGCGCGCCGCACATGAACAGGCCCAGCATGAGTTTTTCAGGTTTCATCGTATCCCCAGCATTTTCCAGTATGGGAAGGCGGCGTAGACAGCCAGCAGTCGCGCCAGGTTGAGCACAGCATTCAGCAGCAGGAAGCGGGTGTCGTCGTAAAACGGCTGCTCGCGGTTCATCTGCTGCATGGGCAGGTAATAGCTGCACTGGTAGGGAAACCACCAGATTTCGGAAAACATCAGGATGATGAAGCCCACCAGCCATTCGTTGACGCCGTTGACCTGGGCCAGCGGCATCAGCACGGTGGCCAGGATCACGGCCGTGGCATTGATGGGCGCCGCCAGCCGGATGATATTGATGACCACGAACAGCAGCAGCACAAACCAGCCGAAATGGTCGCGCATATTGACGCCAAGATTGGGCAGACGGGTGGCCAGCTCATGGTCCAGCCCCAGGTGATTGAAGGCTGCGACGATGCCGGTAATCCCGCTCAAATACAGCAGAAAGGTCCAGTCGACCTTTTCCTTGAGTTCCTGCTTGCCCAGCGTGCCGCACAACAGCAGCCCGAACAGCATGGTGAAGCCGAGCCACGGCGCCTGCACCTTGTGCACCGCGCCAGTGACGATGCCGACCACCATGAACACCGTGCCCAGCAGGGCCGCCTTTTCGCGGTTGGTGAGCGGTCCCAGCAGGTTGCACTGCTCGTCCAGGCGCGCCCGCGGCAGATGCGGCATTTCCACGTTGCGGCAGCCGAACGCCGCTGCTGCAGCCTGGGCCAGCAGCAGCACGGCGCCCGATACCAGCGCGGCCTGTAGCCATCCCATCCATTGAAAATGGTCCTGGCCCTGCGGCGACAGCAGGCCGAACACCGCGAAGTTGACCGATTTACTCGTAATGAAAATCGCGGAAAACAGGGTGCCGCCGCCAAAACAGCTGACGGCCAGCCGGGTAGCCGCCGCGCCCGGCTGGCGCAGGCGCAGGTTGTCCACCATGTCGGCATAAAACGGCGCCAGCAGCGCGATGCGGCCGTTGGCCGTGGGAATAATCGGCGTCAGCAGCAAACCGGTGGCGAACAGGCCGGCGTTGTGCCAGCCCTGGTGGTTGGGCAGGCGCCGCAGCAACAGCAGCATGGCGCGGTAACTGAGGCCCGAACTGACCACCACCGTGCCCAGCGCGAGCGTACTGAGCGCCATCAGGAAACCATCGGAGGCAAAGCCGGACAGGATCACCGGCACCGGCACCAGCCCGGTCAGCAAGGTCGCCATCAATGCAAACAGCGCGGGAATGTAGTCGTCCACCAGATTGCAGATCCACATGGCGACCGTGGCGGAGAAAATGGCCAGGAAGATCACGCCGCCGCGCTCGATGCCCAGCCGGTCGCCGAACGCCAGCATCAGCAGGGGCAGGGTGGTGACCAGCAGCCAGCCCGGTGCGGCGTGGCGCTGATAACCGCTGCGCGGTACCGGAGTTTTGGGCGGCCGCGCCACGGTTTCTCCGGCCAGATGGCTGGTCAGCGAGAACAGCAAATCGGTTTGCAGCCGGGGATTGGCTTCGACCAGCGCCTGGATGGCGGCGCGTGGCAGGCACAGTACGGTCACGTCTTCCGCCGCCACCGCGCTGGTCAGGTACGCATGGGCGTTGGACGCAGCCTCTTCGCCGAACCGGCCGGCGCTGACCGCACGCCGGCTGCCGCGCGGCGATACCAGGATAACCGCGCCCGCCACCAGCAGGTAGCAGCAATCGGCGGCCGAACCAGCCGCGTAGATGCGCGCGCCGGCCCGGAACTGGCGCCGGCTCACCTGCGCCAGCAGCCGCGCCAGGCTGGGTCGGCTGGCGCGGCCAATCAGGCTGTCGGCGAGCAGGCGGGCGGCATCTTCCTCGTTGAGCGCATTCATAAGTCATCTCCCTGGGCCTGGCGCAGGCTGTCGAGCCGCTGGCTGATGGCTGTGATGGCCGGCAGCGCATGGTCATCGCCGGCCGCTAGTGCCCTGATGCTCGCCAGCCGTGCGTGGAATTCGCTGAGCACCTGCGTGCTGAGCGTGCCGTGCAGCAGGCGGTCATCGACGGCGGCATCCAGTTCCGTGACCTGCGCCACGCAATCAGGCGAGCCATCTTCCGCCGGCACCGATTTAAACCACTTGAGGACAACCAGCCCGGCCGAGAACACCGACATGCTCAGCCCGATTGCCGCCTTCAGCTGGTCCAGCAGCGCGCGTGACAACAAGGGTTTGTCACGGTCGATGAAGCGGCGCGTGCCTTCCGAAAGCGCCGAACTGCCGGCCGACAGGATGGCCGCCTCGTCGAGGTGGATCTGCAGGCGCGACTCCAGCGTGGGGCTGTACAGGCTTTCCAGCAGCTTGACGATGGCCTTGGTGTCGACATGGCGGTTGGCCACCAGCAGCAGCTTGATGCCCACGGTCTTGATCGGGCGGGGCGGCACCGGCGGCGCCGCGCTGTACATGAACGCGCCGATCTCGGCATCCGCAGCCCAGGTATGGCGCAACGCAAAGGCCGAAGCAAACGGCACTTCCAGCAAGTGATAGCCCTGCTGTTTGACCAGATAATCAACCACATCCGATGGCGCAAACGAGGTAATGACGATCACGTCCGGCAGCCGCTCGCCATGCTGCTCCAGCAGTTTTTCGGTGGCGATGTTGGACTCCACGTAATCGATGTCTTCGCGCAGGCCGGCAAACGTGAGGATCTGATGCGCCACCAGCCGGGTGCCGCCCTTGCGGCTGTTGAGGTTGACGCGGTGCCCGCGCAAATCGGTAATCGACTCAATCCCGGGACGCGCCAGAAAATGCAACAGCTCCGGCGCCACGGTCGCCACCTGCACCACATCCGGGCTCGGCAGATCCAGCCCGCCCTGGATAAAGGCCAGGTCCAGCTGGTTGGCCGCGACCAGCGCCAACGCTTCCTGCGAGCCGCCAGTGGGCCGCAGCGTCAGCGTGATGCCGCTGTCCACCGCCACCTGCTGCAAGGCGCGCGCGAGAAAATGCCGGTTGCCGGTGAGGTCGCCGCCTGAAATCGTCAGCGCGTAATTGCGCGGCACCAGTTCAAACAGCGACGCGGCAGCCAGGCCGCAGAGTGCCGGCAGGGCGGCCAGGACCAGCCAGCGCGCCGGGCGGCTGTGTTCGCGCCATCGGCGTATCAGCGTTTGCAGTATCAGGGGCAGGGACATGGGTAGACTCTCCAGGGTTAGCAAACTGCGATCAGGCCCAGGCTGGCGACAATCGCCTGGCCAGCGGCGCTGCGGGCAAAGTGGACGAAGGCCTCACGTTCGCCGCCCGCCGCGCCGTGCAGCAGCAGGTGAAAGCCCTGGGTGTAGGGATAGCGCCCGGACAGGACCGTGGCCGTGCTGGCGGTCACGCCATCAACCGGCAGCACGGCCGCCAGTTCCTGTCCGCTGCGCGCATGGCCAGCCTGATAAGCAATCGCGCCCGGCTGCGCTGCGACGGCGGCAGCCAGTGCCGCGTCGTCCGGCGCCTCGCGTGCTTCCGGCGCGAATTCGCTACCATCCAGCAGCAGCTGTTCAGTCGACTGGCGCGGCGCGGTGTTACGCGGATGGGCATGCACGATCACCGGCAAATCCGGACCGCCGAGCGTGCGCCAGTTGATGATGTCGCCGGCCAGCAGGCCACGCACTTGCGCCCGCGTGAGGTTGGTCACGGCCAGGTCGGGATGGGCAATGATGCGGATGTCGCTGCGCGCAATCAGATAGTGGCGTGCGCCGGGACCGTCCTCCGCATCCGACAGCACGCGCGCCATGGCCGCGACGTCGATGGCGCGGCGGCTGGCCGCGATATAGGCTGGCAGTGAACCGCCGCGTTCAACGATGACGTCCAGCGCCGGCCGCTCGCGCTGGAATGCGCGCATCAGCGCCTGCAGCAGCGGCAGCATGGCGTCGGCGCCGCTGACCAGCAGCGCGTGGCGCGCGGGCTGGCGGCGACGGCTGCATGCTGCCAGCGGCAACGCAGCGCCCAGCATGAGGCAGGCCTCGCGCCTATTCACGGGATTCTCCCCTGGCTGGCGCGGTGGCGGTGCGCGCGGCGTGCGCCATGAAGCGGGTCGCGGCCGGCGATGGCGGACCCAGTGTCACCAGCATCATCGGCGCGTACAGCGGGTATTGCTGCGGCGATGACTCTGCGGCCAGTCCATCAATCCTGAGTGCTTTCACGCGGGCCGGCAGCACCGCCATTTGCGGCATGAAGGTGATGGTGTCAGGACGGGCGGCCGCCTGCGCCAGCCGCGCCGCCGCGCCCAGCACCTGGCTGGAGGCGGTATATGTGTCCTCGCTGCCCAGTACCAGTTGCCGCCAGCTGATGGAGACGCCCCCGGCTGGCGGTCCCACCAGCACCTCGATGGGCCTGTCCAGTCCGCCGACCGCGTGCCAGTTGGTGGTCCTGCCGGTGAAGATATTGTTGAGCTGCCGCAGCGTCAGCGCCTGGACTGGATTGGAGGGATGCACCACCGCCAGGATGGCGTCACGGCGAATGATGGTGGCATGCAGCGGCGCCCCGCGCGCCACCGCCGCGCTGACGATGCTTTCCGACGCGGGACCGCTGGCCATGGCAATGTCGGTGGTGCCGTCGATCAGCGCCTTGAAGCCGCGCGCGCTGCCGCAGCCGCCGTTGATGACAACCCGCACATCGTGCAGCTGCATATAGGCTTCTGCGGCCAGTTGCATATACGGCTGCAGCGTGGTCGAACCGGTCAGCTGGAGCGCTGCTGCAGCCTCCGGAAGCGGCGCGCGCGGGAGTGGGGCGTTCATATAGGTCCATTGCTGTTTGTTGTCAATGGATAAATATTAGGCGGGCAAAAGCACCGCATTCTGACGCTATCTGGCAAGCGGCCGGAGAGAGTAATCGGCGTCACGAAACCACTTCACTACCAGTCGTTTCCTTTGGGAATTCCAGCGAATTGTCACAAAACTGACTTTTATATTTCGGACATAAGCTGACCTGCAGATCGGCTATATTCGATGCCGTTTTAAGCTTATATATTATTCAAATTTACTTTTTATATTTCGAAGAAAATATTCAAAATAACGAAATGAAATTTTCTCTAAGAAATTATTTAAATTTGATGACATGATATTCAATCTTAAAAAATATACGTTCCTATTCGTCATCCTACGCCGCATTCCACCTAACATAGCAATCCGCAAGCCTCTTCCCTATGAGATGTTGGGTAACTACTTAATAACAATCCGTTCTGGCTGATCTCTATGTAGTATTTTCATGTCGCTGAGAATAAACATGACTATACAACTTCGTGTTATTTGGAAATTCTAATTTACTGCATGTAATTTTAATAATTAACTTGCGATATTCAAAAGGTTTACAATAAAATATTGTGGTCAGTGTTGCATGAATTCAATAATAACGATTAAAACAAGTCACTTTTTATCCGCACGAATATCGGCATCCTTTTGGCGATCAGCAAAGGCATTCAATGCAAGTACCAATAGAAGACCAGTTTGGTGTTCAGCCTGTCGTCAGACCAGACCGTCCGGCGTCTGTGCGGCTGACATTCCTGCTGTTGTGGCTAAGCGAATCGGCGTTTGACCTGGGGTCTACCCTGATCAGTTTTGCTATCGGCGTGTGGATCTATTCCCATACCGGCTCGGTGCAGGACTATTCGCTATCGGTGCTGGCCGCCGCCGTGTCCTCGATGCTGATCATGCCGTTCACCGGCGCGTTCGTGGACCGCTACAACCGGCAATGGGTGGTGGTGTGCTGCGATCTGGTGTCGATCTTCAGCACCGCAGCCATCGTGCTGGCGCTGTCCGTTGGCCAGATCGGCGTGGAAGTGCTGTATGTCTATACGGCGCTGTCGGCAGCGGTGGCCTCGTTACGGCGCTCTGCGGTGCGCGTGGTAATCAGCAGCTTCGTGCCCAAGGACCGGTTCACCCAGGTCAGCGGGCTGAGTGGCGTCTCGCGCGCTGTGGTACAGGTGGTAGCGCCCAACGCGTCGGGCTTTCTGATGGCGCACCTGGGCCTGCAAGCCGTGATGGGCGTGCATCTCAGCCTGCTGACGGGTGGCGCGCTCCTGGCGTTCAGCGCGCTGTCGAGGGTACGCAATGCCATACGCGGCCGCCAGTCCATAAATCCGCAACACTCATTCCTGGTCAGCGCCAGAACCAGTTTTCAGGGCGCGATCGACTATCTGAAGGACAGCCCCCTGATGCGCAGCCTGCTGCTGTACGGCGCTTTGGTGCAGTGCCTGCTGGTGCTGGCCACGGTGATGCTCACGCCGCTGGTGCTGTCAACCCACTCGACCGACGTGCTGGGCCTGGTCATGTCGGTCGGCGTGGTGGGCGCACTCGCCGGTTCGCTGCTGGCTGCCACCTCAATCATCAAGCGCCATCTGATGTTGTGGGTACTGATCTGCGATGCGATCCAGTCCGCCGCCATTCTGGTGGCGGGACTGAGCACGTCGCCCGTGATCTGGTGTGTGGCCGCGTTTGCGTGCCTGTTTGGCGGCAGCGCCTCCGTCGCCTGTTCCGGTGCGCTGTGGATGCGCAAGGCGCCGCTGGCGCAGCAGGGCAGCGTGTTTGCGGTGCTGTCGGCGTCCAACCTGCTGGTCATGAGCCTGGTGCTGCTGATCGGCGGCTATCTGGTCGATGCGGTGCTGGAGCCGGCCTTCGCCGCCGGCGGCGCCTGGACCCATTCGGTCGGCAGCTGGTTCGGCACCGGCAAGGGACGCGGCATCGCCTTCCTTTTCTTCGTCGCCGGCGCCTGTGGTTTTTTGTTGAGCGTTGTGGCTTTGGCCAGTCCCAAGTTGCGGCAGCTGGAAAGCCTGGTACCTGAGCGGTCGGACGATTGACCGCGATTGCGGACGGTCCGGCATCGTCCTTAATTGAACCACCAACAAGGAAAGTCTCACGTCTATGAACAGCGAAGCTCTCTACCCACTCAGTTCGCCCCAGCACGCGGTTTGGCTGGATCAGTCCCTCGCGCCAGACCTGCCTTCTTATAACATCGGCATTGTGGTGCAGGTAGATGGCTCACTGGACTTCGACTGTTTCGAGGCCGCCATCGAGCACGTGGTCCAGACCAGCGACGCCCTGCGCATCGTGCTGGAACCGGGGGAAGACGGCTGCCAGCAGCACTTCGCGGCCGGGATCGGCCCTTCGCTGCAGCGCTTCGACTTCCGTGGCGAAGAAGATCCGGAGGCGCACGCGTGGTCGCATATCAAACAGGCATTCAGCACGCCGTTCGATCTGTACGCTTCGCGGCTGTGGTTCATGCACTGGATGGAAATTGCCCCTGGCCGTGCGCTGTGGCTGGTTTGCTTCCACCACCTGGTATCGGATGGCATGTCGATTTCCCTGTTCGGCAGCGCGCTGGTCGAAGCCTATAACCGCCTGCTGCACAAGCAGGCGCCGGAGGCGGCAGTCCCTTCCTATAGCGACTTCGTCACCTGGGATGGCGAGTACTTTACCTCGCCCCGCTATGTCAAAGACCGCGAGTTCTGGCTGGAGCGGTTTGCCCAGCTGCCGGAGCCGTTGTTTGAGCCGGGCGTCAGGAAAGGGCGCTCAGAGCGTCCGTTCGGACAAGCCGTGTGGCAGCTGGAGCGCGCCGCCTACACGCGCCTGAATGAAGTCGCCGCCGAACATGGCGGCTCCAGCACGCATTTCCTGATGGCGGTGCTGGCGGCTTACTTTTCGCGCACATTCAATCGCAGCGGGGAAGTGGTGATCGGCATGCCGGTACACAACCGCACTGGCGCCACGCAGCGACGCACGGTTGGCATGTTCTCGTCGGTGATTCCGGTCGGCGTGCTGGTTGACCACGAGCAGCCGTTCTCCCGTATTTTGCAGGATGTTGCCGCTGAATTGAAACGCGGCTACCGGCACCAGCGCTTCCCGCTGACCGAGATCCATCGCCATCTGCTGTCTGGCGTCAGCGACCGCCGTGGTCTGTTCGACATCCAGCTGTCGGTCGAGGGCTTTATGGGCGACCTACAGTTTGAAGGGGACATCCAGACCAAAACCTTCCCGCTGCATAACGGCTACGAGCGGCAGCCGCTCGGCATCTATGTCAGGGACTACGAGCAGGAAAAGCCGGTCCATATCGAGTTCAATTTCGACACCGGCTTGCTGACGCTGGATGAAGTCCGCCAGCACGTCACGCGCATCGAACGATTCACGCTGGCGGCAATCGCGGCGCCGGAAGCCAGTTTGCTTGCACTGCCTGTGATGGATGATGCGGAGCACCGGCTGGTCATTGAGGCCTTCAACAACAAACAGCGCGACTACGGCGCCGAAACAACCGTTCACGCACTATTCGAACAGCAGGTGAGCCAGACGCCTGACGCAGTCGCGCTGGAATATGAAGGACAGCGGCTCAGCTACGTTGAGCTCAACCGCCAGGCCAACCAGTTGGCGCTTTATCTGCGCGAACTGGGCGTGCAGCCCGATGACCGCGTGGCCTTGTGCTTCGAACGCGGTATCGGCCTAATCGTCGCCATAGTCGCCACGCTGAAAGCGGGCGGCGCCTACGTTCCGCTCGACCCGGTACTGCCCGATGAACGGCTGGCCCATATGCTGCAGGACAGCGCACCGGCCGCTTTGCTGATCCAGCAGCATCTGCGTGACCGTTTCGCCGGCCAGGCCAACCTGGTCGTCACCGATGACGATGCGCCTTGGCGCCACTATTCCCTCAACGATCTGCCAGCCGATGCGCTCAGCCCGTCGAATCTGGCGTATGTGCTCTACACCTCAGGCTCGACCGGCCTGCCGAAAGGCGTTTGCATGCCGCACAGCGCGCTGGTCAACCTGCTGCGCTGGCAGCGTGATGATCTGCCGCTGCCAGCACGCACGCTGCAGTTTGCAGCTCTTGGCTTCGACGTCGCCTTCCAGGAAATCTTCTCGACCCTGTGCAGCGGCGGCACGCTGGTGATGCTGAGCGAATCGCTGCGGCAGGACCTGCCGGCACTGGCCGACTGGATGGGACGGCAAAACCTGCAACGCCTGTACCTGCCGTACATCGCCCTCAACAGCCTGAGCGAGCTCTGGTCGCAGCAGGATCAGCCATTGCCCGCCTTGCAAGACCTGATGACGGCGGGCGAGCAGTTGCGCGTCACTCCCGCGATCCGTCGCCTGTTCACGCAGTGCCCGCAGGCGCGCCTGCACAACCATTACGGTCCGACCGAAAGCCACGTGGTAACAGCACACGTGCTGACTGGCGCCCCTGACAGCTGGGAAAATCTGCCGCCAATCGGGTCGCCCATCGCCAATTGCCGCCTGTACCTGCTCGACGACAACCATCAACCAGTACCGGTAGGCGTGGCGGGCGAAATCTATATCGCGGGCGTGCAGGTGGCGCGCGCCTATCTGGGACGCCCCGACCTGAGCGAGGAACGTTTCCTTGCCGATCCTTTCGTCAACGGTGAGCGCATGTACAGGACCGGCGACCTGGGCCGCTGGCGCGAGGACGGCGCGATTGACTATCTGGGCCGCAACGACTTCCAGGTCAAGATACGCGGCTTCCGCATCGAGCTGGGCGAAATCGAAATGCAGCTGGCGCGGCTGAACGGCGTGCGCGAAGCGGCTGTGGTGGCGCGCGAAGACCAACCCGGCGACAAGCGCCTGGTAGCCTACATCCTTGCCACGGAGCGGACGCCCGATCCGGCGCAATTACGCGCAGCACTGGCCGACAAGCTGCCCGAATATATGCTGCCGTCCGCTTTTGTCACACTGGACGCCTGGCCGCTGACGCCCAACGGCAAGCTAAACCGCAAAGCCTTGCCGGCACCGGCGGGCGATGCCTTCGTCCAGCGCGCGTACGAAGCGCCCGTTGGCGAGGTCGAAATCACGCTGGCCCAGATCTGGTCGGAGTTGCTGGGCGTCGGCCAGGTTGGCCGTCAGGACGATTTCTTCGAGCTCGGCGGGCACTCGCTGCTGGCCATCCGGCTCGTCGAACAATTGCGCCGGCGCGACTGGTTCATCGATATCCGCGCCCTGTTTGCGCAGCCTGCGCTATCTGCACTGGCAGAAGCCATCCGTCAGGGCCAGCAACTGGGGCTGGCCGAAGTAGACGTGCCCGCCAATGCGATTCCACCGCATTGCACGGCCATCCAGCCCGGCATGCTGCCACTGATTCAGCTGGATGCCGTCCAGATCGACCGCATTGTCCAGGCGACGCCGGGCGGCGCCGCCAACATCCAGGACATTTATCCGTTGGCGCCGCTCCAGGAAGGCATCCTGTTCCACCACCTGTTGCAGACAGACAGCGATACTTACGTGCTGCCGACCTTGTTGCGCTTCGATAGCAAGCAACGTCTGGACCACTTCCTTGCTGCGCTGGACCAGGTCATCGCCCGTCACGACATCCTGCGCACGGCGATTCTTTGGGAAGGTCTGGACGAGCCGGTGCAGGTCGTCTGGCGCGAGGCGCATCTGCACATCGAAAACCTGGCGTTCGATAGCGCGCAAGGCGATACGGCAACCCAGCTCCAGGCACATACCGCACTGAGGCACGCGCGTATCGACGTCCGCCAAGCCCCGATGCTGCGTGGTTTTGTGGCGCCTGATGCAGACGGCCAGCGCTGGTGGCTACAACTGCTGTACCACCACATTGGACTGGATCACACGGCGCTGGAACTGGCGATTGCCGAGGTGGGCCTGCTGCTGCAAGACCGTGCAGCCGAACTGCCCGCGCCTGTACCGTTCCGCAATTTTGTCGCCCAGGCCCGGCTGGGCATCAGTACCAGCGAGCATGAAGCCTTCTTCCGCCAGATGCTGGGCGATGTGGACGAGGCGACGGCACCGTTCGGGCTGGTCGACGTGCAGGGCGATGGCTCGCATCTGGCGCACGTCAGGCTGGCGCTGGAATCTGCGCTGGCGCAACGTTTGCGACGCCTGGCCAAGGCACGTGGCGTCAGTGCGGCAAGCGTGTTCCACCTGGCTTTGGCGCAAGTGCTGGCAGCGAGCACGGGGCGCGATGATGTTGTGTTCGGCACAGTGCTGTTTGGCCGTCTGCAGGGTGGCGCTGGCGCCGACCAGGCGATGGGCCTGTTTATCAACACGTTGCCGGTTCGTGCGCGTTTAGGCGAGCAGACGGTGGAGCAGGGATTACGGCAGACGCATGCATCGCTGGTGGCATTGCTGCGGCACGAACATGCGCCGCTGGCCTTGGCGCAGCGTTGCAGCGCATTGCCGACCAATACGCCGCCGTTCTCGGCGTTGCTCAATTATCGCCATAGCCAGATCAAGGGCGGCGGCGCCGAACTACTTGATGGCATCGAGTTCATCGGCGACCGGGACCGCACGAATTACCCGTTTAGTCTGTATGTCGATGATTTCGGCCAGGACTTTGGGCTGACGGTTCAGGTCCACGATAGCGTATCGGCGCAGCGTGTCGCCACATTTATGCTGCAATCGCTGGAAGCGCTGGTTGATGCGCTGGAGCGCAATCCGCAGCTGCCATTGGCGCAACTCGAAGCGCTGCCAGCGGCAGAACGCCAGCAAGTACTGTACGGCTTCAATGATACGGCGACCGATTATCCGGTGGCGCTGCTGCATGAGCTGGTCGAACAGCAGGTTGCCCGCACGCCGGACGCCATTGCCGTGCGCTTCGAGCAGCATCAGCTCAGTTATGCCGCATTGAATGCACAAGCCAACCAGCTCGCCCGTCACCTGCGCCAGCTTGGCGTCGGGCCTGACCGTCTGGTGGGCGTGATGCTGGAGCGTAGCGACGCCATGGTCATCGCGCTGCTGGCCGTCGTAAAAGCGGGTGGCGCCTATGTGCCGCTGGATCCGGCTTACCCGGATGACCGTCTGGCGCACATGCTGGCCGACAGCGCACCGGTGGTCGTGCTGACGCAGGCCAGCCTGAGCGCACGCCTGCCAGATCCTGCCCAGGCCCACCTTGCGCTCGATGCCAGCGCGACCACAGCGATGCTGGCCACCTATGACTGCTCCAATCTGGCACCAAGTGAAACGGGGCTGGAATCGCAGCACCTGGCCTACGTCATCTACACCTCCGGCTCCACCGGCCAGCCGAAAGGCGCGATGAACGAACATCGCGGCATCGTCAACCGCTTGCAGTGGATGCAGCAAACTTACGGGCTCGGCGCGCAGGATGTGGTACTGCAAAAAACGCCTTTCAGCTTTGATGTCTCGGTGTGGGAATTCTTCTGGCCGCTCATGAGTGGTGCGCAACTGGTGGTCGCGCGTCCAGAAGGCCATAAAGATCCGGCCTACCTGGGCCACATCATCCGTAAAACCGGGGTCACCACGCTGCACTTCGTGCCGTCAATGCTGCAAGTATTCCTGAGCCAGCCGGAGGTGGTGGCACAGTGCACCAGCATCCAGCGCGTGATCTGCAGCGGTGAAGCGTTGCCAGCCGCACTGGTGCACGGCGTTCGCAGCCAGCTGCCGCAGGCCGAGCTGCACAATCTGTACGGCCCGACCGAGGCAGCGGTGGACGTCACCGCATGGGCATGCACCGGCGAAGAAACCACGGCGGTGCCGATTGGACGCCCGATTGCCAACACCCATATCTATATCCTCGACGAATATCAGCGTCCGGTGCCGGTCGGTGTGGCGGGCGAGGTCTATATCGGCGGCGTGCAGGTGGCGCGTGGCTATCTGAACCGGCCTCAGCTGACGCGAGAACGCTTCCTGGCCGATCCCTTTGTCGCTGGCGGGCGCATGTACCGCACCGGCGACCTTGGCCGCTGGCGCGCTGACGGCGCGGTCGACTACCTGGGCCGGAATGACTTCCAGGTCAAGCTGCGTGGTTTCCGCATCGAACTGGGCGAAATCGAGGCGCAACTGGTGCGCCAGCCCGGCGTGCGCGAAGCGGTCGTGATCGCCCGTGCCAACGGCGCCGGGCTGATCGCCTACGTGGTGCAGGACGGCGCCACCGATGCAGCAGTCCTGCGCGCCGAACTGGGCAAGCATCTGCCGGACTACATGATCCCGGCCGCCTATGTGCAGCTGGCCGCGCTGCCGCTCAGCCCGAACGGCAAGCTGGACCGCAAAGCCTTGCCGGCACCGGATGACGGCGCTTTCACCCGTCTGGCGTACGAAGCGCCTGTCGGTGAGGTCGAACAGGCGCTGGCACAGATCTGGAGCGAACTGCTCGGCATCGAGCGCATCAGCCGGCACGAGCAATTCTTTGAACTTGGCGGCCACTCCCTGCTGGCAATCCGCCTGCTGGAACAGCTGCGCCGAAACGGCTGGTCGCTCGACATCCGCTCGCTGTTTGCCCATCCTGGCCTGGCTGGCATGGCAGCGGCGATTCAGGCGACCAACCAGTTGGCGCAGTCCGCAGTCCAGGTGCCGCCCAACGCCATCCAGCGAGATTCCAGGGCCATCACGCCCGCCATGCTGCCGCTGGTGGATCTCGATGAAACCCAGATTGCCAGAATCGTCGAGGCGACACCAGGCGGCATCGCCAACATCCAGGACATCTACCCGCTGGCGCCGCTGCAAACGGGCATATTGTTCCACCATCTACTACAGACCGAAGGCAACGCCTACGTTCTGCCAACCCTGCTGAGCTTTGATAGCCAGGAAAGATACGCTGCTTTCGTTGCCGCACTGGGTACGGTCATCGCACGCCACGACATCCTGCGCACCGCGGTCCACTGGCAAGGCTTGGCCGAACCGGTGCAGGTGGTGTGGCGGGAAGCGCCATTCAATATTCAGCTGCTGGCATTTGACGGCGACGTCGAAGCCCAACTGCTACAGCATGCCGATCCGCGCCGGTTCACACTGGACCTCAGCCATGCGCCGATGCTGCACGGCTTTGCCGCTGTTGACGCCCAAGGCCAGCGCTGGCTGTTGCAGCTGCTGTATCACCATCTGGTCATGGACCATACGACGCTGGAAGTCCTTACCCAGGAAATCGCCCTGATCCAGCAGGGACGCGAATCCAGCCTGCCTGAACCGGTTCCATACCGGAATTTCGTGGCCCACGCACGGCTGGGCGCCAGCGAGGCTGAGCACGAAGCATTCTTCCGCAAGATGCTTGGCGACGTCACTGAACCTTGCGCGCCGTTTGGCATCCTGGATGTGCAGGGCGATGGTTCGCAAGTCGCACAAGCGCGCCTCACGTTGCCGAGTGAGCTGGCGACGCGCTTGCGCCGCCAGGCGAGCCGGCGCGGCATGAGCGCGGCCAGCCTGTTCCATCTGGCGTGGGCGCAGGTGCTGGCGCAGTGCACGGGAAGCGCGGACGTCGTTTTCGGCACGGTACTGTTCGGGCGTATGCAGGGCGGGGAAGGGGCCGACCGGGCCGTCGGCATGTTCATCAACACCTTGCCGCTGCGCGTTTCGCTTGGTGACAGTGATGTCGAAACTGGACTGTCGCAAGTACAAACGGCGTTGACGGAACTGCTGCAACATGAGCATGCCGCACTGGCGCTGGCCCAGCGTTGCAGCGGCCTGCCGGCCAGTACGCCGCTGTTCTCGGCGCTGCTGAACTATCGTCACAGCCACACGGCGGAAGTGGACGAGGTTGAAGTGCTGGAAGGCGTGCGCTTCCTTGGCGTGCGCGATCGCACCAATTATCCGTTCGGCCTGTATGTCGACGACCTGGGCGCGGGCTTTGCCTTGACCGCCGAAATCCATGTTTCCGTATCGGCGCAGCGCATTATCGGCTTCATGCAGCGGGTGCTGGAAGGGCTGGCGACAGCACTGGAACAGGCGCCGCACACGCCGATGCACGGCATTGCAGCATTGCCGGAAGCCGAGCGTGACCTGGTGCTGCATCGCTTCAATGACACGCAACGCCGCTACCACGTTCCAGCTCTGGTGCACCAGGCTTTCGAACAGCAGGCGGCACTTCATCCAGAGCGTACAGCGCTGGAACTTGATGGAGAATGGCTGAGCTATCGCCAGTTGAATGAGCAAGCCAACCAGCTGGCCCGCCATTTGCGCAGCCTCGGCGTTGGTCCAGATGCGCGCGTCGCCATCTGTGCGGAACGTAGCCTGGCCATGGTCATTGCCATGGTCGCCACGTTGAAAGCCGGCGGCGCCTACGTGCCGCTTGACCCAAGCTACCCGGACGAGCGCCTCTCGCTGACGCTGCGCGACAGCCAGCCGGTGGTGCTGCTGACCCAGCAAACCCTGCTCAAGCGTCTCGATAGCGCGCAAGCGGCGGTGCTGCTGCTTGAGGATCAGCAGCCGTGGTCCACGAACGACGTCAGCAACCTGACGGCGGATGGCATTGGCCTGCAATCCGAGAACCTGGCTTATGTGATCTATACATCCGGTTCCACCGGCGTACCGAAAGGCGTAGCGATGCCGCACCGCGGCCTGGTCCAGCTGCTGGCCTGGCAACAGGAACAGCTGCCGGAACCGGCGCGCACGCTGCAGTTCGCAGCACTGGGCTTCGACGTCGCGTTCCAGGAAGTTTTCTCGACCCTGTCCAGCGGCGGCACGCTGGTGCTGCTGCGTGAAGCCCTGCGGCAGGATTTGCCTGCGCTGGCTGAATGGCTGGGCGGACAGTCCATCGAGCGCATGTTCCTGCCATATATCGCCCTGAACCATCTCAGCGAACTGTGGTCGCAGCGGGCGGCGCCGCTGCCGATGCTGCAGGACGTGATCACCGCCGGCGAGCAACTGCGGCTCACACCGGCCATCCGGCGCATGTGCGCCAGCCACACCGGGGTGCGTCTGCACAACCACTACGGGCCGACTGAAACCCACGTGGTCAGCGCGCATGTACTCGAAGGCGATCCCGATGCGTGGGACGATTTGCCGCCGATCGGCGCGCCAATCGCCAACAGCCGGCTGTATCTGCTGGACGCGCACCGCCAGCCAGTGCCGCTGGGCGTGGCTGGCGAGATCTATATCGGCGGCGCGCAGGTGGCGCGCGGCTACCTGAACCGGCCAGAGTTGACCGAGGAGCGTTTCCTGGCCGATCCGTTTGTCGATCACGGACGCCTGTACAAAACCGGCGACCTTGGGCGCTGGCGTGCGGACGGCACGATGGACTTCCTCGGCCGTAATGACTTCCAGGTCAAGCTGCGCGGCTATCGCATCGAGCTGGGTGAAATCGAAACTCAGCTGGCACGGTTGCCTGGCGTGCGCGAAGCCGCCGTCATTGCGCGCGAAGACCGTCCCGGTGATATCCGCCTGGTGGCGTATGTGGTCGCTGTACCCGATGCGCCGCCTCTGGCGCCGGCACAGCTGCATTCGCAGCTGGCCGAACGCCTGCCGGACTACATGGTGCCGCTCATCTACATCCCGCTCGACGCGCTGCCGCTGACGCCAAACGGCAAGCTGAACCGCAACGCGCTGCCGGCACCGGAAGGCGCAGGCCATATCCAGCGTGCGTACGCCGCACCGCAGGGCGAGAATGAGCAGGTGCTGGCACGGATCTGGTCCGCATTGCTGGGCGTAGAACAGATCGGCCGTGAAGACAACTTCTTCGCGCTGGGCGGGCATTCCCTGCTGGCCGTACGCCTGGTTTCCCAGGTGCGGCAGCAGCTGAATGTGGAGTTGCCGCTGGCGACACTGTTTGCGCATCCGCAACTGGCGGCGCTGGCCGCACAGGTGGCGCTCGCCAACCGCAGCACCTTGGCTGCCATCACGCCAGTCGACCGCAGCGCGCCGTTGCCGCTGTCCTATGCCCAGCGGCGCCTGTGGTTTATCGACCGTATGGACGCGCAAGCCAGTGCGGCCTACCACATTCCCGGCGCGTTGCGCCTGCGCGGGCCGCTCGATCAGGCCGCGTTGCAGAGCGCGCTCGACAGCGTGATCGGCCGCCATGAATCGCTGCGTACACGCTTTGTCACGGTCGATGGCCAGCCGTGGCAGGTGATCGATGCAGCTCAGCCTTTCCTGCTGGAGCACCTCGATACGACGCTGCCGGCGCTGGACCAGCTGTGCGCCACGCTGGCAGCAGCACCGTTCGACCTGGCGGCGGGGCCGCTGATCCGCGGCCATCTGCTGCGCCTGGCCGATGACGACCATGTGCTGCTGGTGACCATGCATCACATCATCTCTGACGGCTGGTCGCTCAGTGTGCTGATGCGCGAATTCTCCGCCGCCTACCGTGCCTTGCGGCTCGGCGAAGAAAACCAGCTGCCACCGTTGGCGATCCAGTACGCGGACTACGCCGCATGGCAGCAGCAATGGCTGCAAGGCTTGCTGATCCAGGACAAGCTGCAAGCCTGCGTCGAACCGCTGCGCTGGGCGCCCGCGCTGGTGACGCTGCCGACCGACCGTCCTCGGCCAGAACTGCAGGATTATCGCGGCGCCAGCATCGAAGTCAGCCTGGACGCCGGCCTGAGCAGGGCGCTGCGCGACCTCTGCAACCAGCATGGCACGACGCTCTACATGACCGTGCTGGCTGCCTGGGCCGCCGTGGTAGCGCGCCTGAACAGCCAGAGCGAAGTCGTGATCGGCACCTCGCATGCCGGCCGCAACCGCATCGAGCTGGAGCCGCTGATTGGCTTCTTCGTCAACACGCAAGCGCTCAAGATCGATCTGGACGGTGGCCCCAGCGTGGCCGCGCTGCTGGCGCAAGTCCGGCAGACGGCGCTGCGCGCGCAAGAGCTGCACGAAGTGCCGTTCGAGCAGGTGGTGGAAGCGCTGAACCCGACGCGCTCCATGTCCCATCACCCGGTGTTCCAGCTGATGCTGACATGGCATAACACGCCGGACGTGGCGCTTGATCTTGCGGATCTGGCCGTGGAACGCCTGGATAGCTTGCCCGGCAGCGCCTCCTTCGACCTGTCGCTGGACCTGGAAGAAGCGGGCGACCGCATCGTCGGCCAGCTTAACTACGCCACCGCGCTATTCGATGAAAGTACCATCCAGCGCCACTGGGGCTACGTGCAAGCGATGCTGCGGGCGATGGCCGCCGACCAGCGCCAGAGCGTCGAGCAGATCACGCTGCCTGGCGATGCCGAGCGCGCCTTGGTGCTGGACGGCTTCAATGCGACGCAGCGTCCGCACGGCGCACCGCAGCTGGTGCACACGCTGTTCGAGCAGCAGGCTGCCACCCAGCCCGATGTGCTGGCGCTGATGCACGGCACGCAGCAGCTGAGCTATGGCGCCTTCAACGCCCAGGCCAACCAGCTGGCCCACTATCTGCGCGCGCTGGGCGTGCGTCCGGACGACCGCGTCGCGCTGTACATGGAGCGCAGCATCGACATGATGATCGCCCTGATGGCAACGCTGAAAGCGGGCGGCGCCTATGTGCCGCTCGATCCGGTGTATCCCGACGAACGGCTGGCGTATATGCTGCAAGACAGCGCACCGTCGGTGGTGCTGACGCAGCCGCATCTGCAACACCGGCTGGCACTCCCGCCCGGCTGCCGCGCCATCGTGATCGACAGCGAGGCGGAGGAACAGGCCGCCTGGGGCACGCTGTCGGCCCGCAATCCGGAGCCTGCTGATGTCCAGCTCGATGCGTCGCATCTGGCCTATGTGATCTACACCTCGGGTTCGACCGGCAAGCCCAAAGGCGTAATGGTCGAGCATCGCCACCTGTGGCATCAGGCGGCGGTCCTGAACGAGCTGTATGGCTTTACGCCGGAAGACCGGGTATTGCAATTCTGCGCGCTGACGTTCGACGTGTCGGTCGAGGAAATCTTCAGCGCCTTGCTGCATGGCGCAACCCTGGTCCTGCGCACCGACGCCTGGGTGACAGACCCGCAAGGCTGGTGCCAGCTGTGCGCCGAGCACGCGCTGACCGTCGCCAATCTGCCGCCGCTGTTCTGGCAGCGGCTGGCGCTGGAGCCGGAAGTCGCGATTCCCTCCCACCTGCGTCACATCGTGATTGGCGGCGATGGCGCCAGCACTGCGGCGTTTGACGCCTGGTGGCAGCGCCCCGGCCATCGTCCTGCCTTGAGCAACGCCTATGGCGCGACCGAAACCACGATCAACGTGACGGTCGCCCGTTGCGCACCACAATATCAGCCCGGCAATATCGGCCGGCCCGTTACCAATAGCCGCGTCTATGTGCTAGATGCGTACCGCCAGCCAGTGCCGCTGGGCGTGGCTGGCGAGCTGTACATCGGGGGCGTGCAGGTGGCGCGTGGTTATCTGAACCGGCCCGAGCTGACCGAAGAGCGCTTCCTGGCCGATCCGTTTGTGGCACACGGCCGCATGTACAAGACCGGCGACCTGGGCCGCTGGCGCGCGGATGGCACGCTCGAGTTCCTGGGCCGTAACGACTTCCAGGTCAAGCTGCGCGGCTTCCGCGTCGAGCTCGGCGAGATCGAAACCCAGCTGGCGCGTCTGGACGGCGTGCATGAGGCCGTGGTGATCGCCCGCGAAGACCGGCCCGGCGACAAGCGCCTGGTGGCCTATGTGGTGGCCACCCCTGATGCGCCGCGTCCCGATCCGGTACAGCTGCGCACGCAACTGGCCGAGCGTCTGCCAGAATACATGGTGCCGCTGGCCTATGTACCGCTGGAGGCGCTGCCGCTGACGCCAAACGGCAAGCTGGACCGCAAAGCACTGCCGGCGCCGGACAGCGACGCCTACATCCAGCACACCTATGAGGCGCCACAAGGCGAAATCGAGCAGGTGCTGGCGCGGATCTGGTCCGAATTGCTGGGGATCGAGCAAGTGGGACGCCAGGACAATTTCTTCGAGCTGGGCGGCCATTCGCTGCTGGCAGTGCGGCTGATTTCACAGTTGCGCCAGCAGCTCGATATCGAATTGCCGCTGGCGGCGCTGTTTGCCCATCCGCAGCTGGCTGAACTGGCGACCCAGGTAGCGGTCGCCGGCCAGAATACGCTGAGTGACATCGTGCCGGCAGACCGTGGCGCACCGTTGCCCTTGTCGTATTCGCAGCAGCGGCTGTGGTACGTCACCCAGATTGATGCGCAAGCCCACGCGGCCTACCACATTCCAGGCGCATTGCGTCTGCGCGGTGCGCTGGACCGGGCGGCGCTGCATGCCGCCGTGTCCGGCATCGTGGAGCGCCACGAAGTCCTGCGTACCCGTTTTGTCGTCACGGGCGGCCAGCCGGGCCAGGTGATCGGCACGTTCCAGGACCTTGCGCTTCAATACAGCGATCTAACCGGCATCGGCGAGGACGAACTGCAAGCCATCTGCCGGCAAGAGGCAGTCGCACCATTCGACCTGAGCCAGGGTCCGTTGATCCGCGCCCACCTGCTGCGCCTGGCCGATGATGACCACCTGCTGCTGGTGACGATGCACCACATCATCTCGGACGGCTGGTCGTTGAGCGTGCTGGCCAGCGAGTTCTCGTCGCTGTACCGCGCATTCCGCAATGGCCAGCCTATGCCCTTGGCGCCGCTGGCGATCCAGTATGCCGACTACGCCGCATGGCAGCGCGAATGGCTGCAAGGGCCGGTGCTGCGCCAGCAATTGCAATACTGGGTGCAGCAGCTGCAGGATATTCCGGAACTCATCAGCTTGCCAACCGACCATCCGCGTCCGGCAACGCAGGATTATCGCGGCGCCACCTTGCAGGTCGCGCTGGACAAGGAGCTCAGCCGAAAACTGCGCACGCTGAGCCAGCGCCACGGCGCCACCTTGTATATGACGGTGCTGGGCGCCTGGGCCGCCGTGCTGGCGAAGCTCAGCGGACAGTCGCAGATAGTGATTGGCAGTTCGGAAGCAGGGCGTAACCGGGCCGAGCTGGAGCCATTGATCGGCTTTTTCGTCAATGCACAGGCAATCCGCTTCGATCTGGAGGGGCCGCTGAGCGTGAGCGAACTGCTGGCGCAGTCCCGGCAGCTGGCCTTGCAGGCGCAAAACCATCGCGATGTGCCATTCGAACAAGTGGTGGAGGCGCTCAATCCAACCCGCTCCATGGCCTACAACCCGGTCTATCAGGTTCGGCTGGCCTGGCAAAACACGCCCGAAGTGCGCGTCGATCTGGACGGGCTCACTCTGGAAAGCGTTGGCAATAGCGCCGGCAGCGCGCAGTTCGACCTGTCGCTGGACCTGGAAGATGCGGGTGACAGCATTGTCGGCCAGCTCAATTACGCCACCGCGCTGTTCGAACACGGCACGATACAGCGTCATTGGGACTACCTGCAGACCATGCTCAGCGCCATGGTGGCCGACGACAGCCAGCGCATCGATCAGATCCCGCTGCTGGGCGAGGAGGAGCGCGAACTGCTGCTGCAAGGCTTCAACGCGACGCAGCGCGGTTATCCGACCAAAACCCTGATTCACGCCTTGTTTGAAGAACAGGCCGCGGCACAACCGGACACGCTGGCGGTGTTCTACGAAGGGCAGCAACTGAGCTACGGCGCCCTCAACCAGCGCGCGAATCAGCTGGCGCACCATCTGCGCTCGCTCGGCGTACGGCCGGATGACCGGGTGGCCTTATACCTTGATCGCAGCATCGACATGGTGGTCAGCCTGCTGGCCACGCTCAAGGCGGGCGCGGCCTACGTGCCGCTGGACCCGGTCCACCCCGACGAACGCATCGCGCATATGCTGGAGGACAGCGCGCCGGTGGCGGTGCTGACCCAGGTAAAACTGCGCGGCCGCCTGAACCAGCCGCCAGCCTGCCCAGTCATCGCGGTGGATGCCACGGCGTGGGAAGTGGCGCCATGGGCGGCAGCGCCAGCCAGCAATCCGCTGGCTTCGGATGTGCAGCTCAACGCTGCGCACCTGGCCTATGTGATCTACACCTCCGGCTCAACGGGCACGCCGAAGGGCGTCATGGTCGAGCATCGTAATGTGCTGACCTTCTTGCGCGGCCTGGAAGAGCGCATCCACGGGACGGCGCCGGATTGCCGCCGCATCGCCTGGAATTCGTCATTTGGTTTCGATATGGCGGTGAAGGCCTGGGGCCAGCTAACCATGGGCCGCAGCGTGTTCCTGTTGCCGGAAGAGACGCGGCTCGACGCTGGCGCCTTGCTCGGCTACCTGGAACAGCATGGCATCGAGGCCATGGAGTGTACGCCATCCCATTTGCGCATGATGCAAGGGGCCGGATTGGGGCAACAGCGGGTGCCGTCGCTGCGCAAGCTGCTGCTGGGTGGCGAGGCTATCGACGCGGCAACCTGGCGCACGCTGGCGGCATTCCCGGACGTTGCGTTCTTCAATATGTACGGTCCCACCGAGTGCAGCGTGGACGCTGCCTGCGGCCCGATCACCGGCGACGTACCGCAAGTGGGCAGCGTCATGCCGAACGCCAGGATTTACCTGCTGGACGCGCAGCACCAGCCCGTGCCGCTGGGCGCCCCCGGTGAAATCTACATCGGCGGGTCTGGCGTCGCACGAGGTTATCTGCACCGGCCGGAACTGACGGCCGAACGCTTCGTCCGCGATCCGTTCTCGTCTGACAGTGAGGGCCGCATGTACAAGACCGGCGACCTGGGTCGCTGGCGGGCTGACGGCACCATCGAATACCTGGGCCGTAACGACTTCCAGGTCAAGATCCGCGGCTTCCGCATCGAACTGGGCGAGATCGAAGCGCGTCTGGCACGGCTGAGCGGCGTCCGGCAAGCGGTCGTGATCGCGCGTGAAGACAGTCCGGGCGACCAGCGCCTGGTGGCTTACATCGTCCCGGAAGCGGACGCACCGGCGCCAGATCCGGCCAGTCTCCGCAATGACCTGAGCACCCAGCTGCCCGACTACATGCTACCCGCGTCGTATGTGGCATTGCCGGCGTTGCCGCTCACGCCTAACGGCAAGCTGGACCGCAAGGCCTTGCCCGCGCCTGAGGGCCAGGGCCTGGTGCAGCGCAGCTACGAAGCGCCCGTCGGCGAGGTGGAACAGAAGCTGGCCGCCATCTGGGCCGGTCTGCTGGGCGCCGAGCGCGTGGGGCGGCACGACAACTTCTTCGAACTGGGAGGGCATTCGGCATTGGCCATCCAGCTGATCTACGAGATGAGCGAAAAGCAGCTCCAGGCCGATGTGCAGATGATCTTCAACGCACCGAGTCTGGCGCATTTGGCTAGCTCAACTATTCAACTTGAGGAGGTCGAACTGTGAGTGCAATAGAACTGCTGGACAAGCTGGACGCGGTTGGCATCTCGCTGCGTCTGAACGGGGACAAGCTATCGGTGGTGGGCGACCAGCGCAAGCTTGCGGATAACGAACTGATGGCATCGCTACGTTCACACAAACACAATCTGATCGAGCTGCTGAAACAGCGCGCCAGCGCCGATCCCATGCACTATGTGATTCCGGAAGGAACACAGACGATTACGCCGGACATGCTGCCATTGGTCACGCTGGAACCGGCGCAGATCGACCAGCTGGTGCGCGCCACACCGGGCGGCGCGGCCAACATCCAGGACATCTACCCACTGGCGCCGCTACAGGAAGGCATTCTGTTCCACCACCGCGTGCAGGCAGAAGGCGATATGTATGTGATCCCCACCTTGCTGCGCTTCGACAGCCGCGCGCGGCTGGACGGTTTTGTGGCCGCGCTGAACCAGGTCATCACGCGCCACGACATCCTGCGTACCGCCGTGCATTGGGAAGGGTTGACCGACCCGGTGCAGGTGGTGTGGCGGCAGGCGCATGTTGAGGTGCAGATGCTGGCGGCCGATCCCCACGCCGGCGACGCATTGAGCCAGTTGCAGGCGTACGCCGATCCTCAGCACCTGCGGCTGGATGTCCGGCAGGCGCCGATGCTGGCGGCTTATGCAATAGCCGATACGTCCACCCAGACCTGGCTGTTGCAGCTGCTGCACCATCATTTGATACTCGATCACACCGCTTCGGCGCTGTTGATCGAAGAAATCGTCCTGATGCTCGAGGGCCGGCAGGCTGCCTTGCCTGCGCCGGTGCCATTCCGCCGTTTCGTCGCGCAAGCGCGGCAGGGTATGGATCTGGCCCGGCATGAAGAATACTTCCGCCGCATGCTGGGCGATGTGGATGAACCCACCGCACCGTTCGGCCTGCTGGACGTGCAAGGGACTGAGGCGCGCATCGGCAAGGCTACGGCACAGCTGACGCCTGCACTTGCAGCACGGCTGCGCTCGCAGGTGAAGATACGCGGCGTCAGCGCGGCCAGCCTGTTCCATCTGGCCTGGGCCAAGGTACTGTCGCTGTGCACGGGCCGCGAGGACGTCGTGTTTGGCACCGTGCTGTTTGGCCGCATGCTTGGTGGCGCTTCCATCGCGCGGGCGATTGGCATGTTCCTCAACACACTGCCATTGCGCGTACGCCTGGACAGCGATCAGGTCGAGCAGGGTCTCAAGCGCACCCACGGCGCGCTGATCGAACTGCTGCGGCATGAACATGCACCGCTGCCTCTGGCTCAGCGCTGCAGCGCGCTGCCAGCCAACACTCCTTTGTTCACCAGCTTGCTGAACTACCGTTACAGCCATGAAGAGGAGGGCGGCGGCGTCATCCTCGAAGGGATTGAACATCTGGGTGGTCATGACCGCACCAACTACCCGTTTGTGCTGCATGTTGATGATTTGGGCGAGAGTTTTACGCTGAGCGTGGAAATTCATGACAGTGTGCCGGCACAGCGTGTGGCCGCGTTCATGCTGCAATCGCTGGAAGCGCTGGTCGATGCGCTGGAGCGCAATCCGCAGCTGCCATTGACGCAGGTCCAAGTGTTGCCAGCGACAGAACGCCATGAAGTGCTGTACGGATTCAACGACACGGCCACCGATTATCCGGCGGCGATGCTGCATGAGCTGGTCGAACAACAGGTTGTCCGCACGCCGAACGCCATTGCCGTGCGCTTCGAGCAGCATCAGCTCAGTTATGCAGCATTGAATGCACAAGCCAACCAGTTGGCCCGTCACCTGCGCCGGCTTGACGTCGGGCCGGACCGTCTGGTCGGCGTGATGCTGGAGCGTAGCGACGCTATGGTCGTCGCGTTGCTGGCTGTCATAAAAGCGGGCGGCGCCTATGTGCCGCTGGATCCGGCTTACCCGGATGACCGTCTGGCGCATATGCTGGCCGACAGCGCACCGGTCGTCGTGCTGACGCAGACCAGCCTGAGCGCTCGCCTGCCAGATCCTGCCCAGGCCCACCTGGCGCTCAATGCCAGCGCGACCACAGCGATGCTGGCCACCTATGACTCCGACAACCTGGCGCCAGCTGACGCGGGGCTGGGATCGCAGCACCTGGCCTACGTCATCTACACGTCCGGCTCCACGGGCCAGCCGAAAGGCGCGATGAATGAACATCGCGGCATCGTCAACCGCTTGCAGTGGATGCAGCAGACTTACGGGCTCGGCGCGCAGGATGTGGTGCTGCAAAAGACGCCTTTCAGCTTCGATGTCTCGGTATGGGAATTCTTCTGGCCGCTCATGAGTGGCGCGCAACTGGTGGTCGCGCGTCCTGACGGCCACAAAGATCCGGCCTACCTGGGTGACATCATTCGCGAAACCGGTGTCACCACGCTGCACTTCGTGCCATCGATGCTGCAAGTATTCCTGAGCCAGCCAGAGGTGGTGGCACAGTGCACCAGCATCCAGCGCGTGATCTGCAGCGGCGAAGCGTTGCCGGCCGCACTGGTGCACGGCGTTCACACCCAGCTGCCGCAGGCGGAGTTGCACAACCTCTACGGCCCGACTGAGGCAGCGGTGGACGTCACGGCATGGGCATGCACGGGTAAAGAAACCACGGCAGTACCGATTGGCCACCCAATTGCCAACACCCATATCTATATCCTCGACGAATATCAGCGCCCGGTGCCGGTCGGTGTGGCGGGCGAGGTCTACATCGGCGGCGCGCAGGTGGCGCGTGGCTATCTGAACCGGCCTCAGCTGACGCAAGAACGCTTCCTGGCCGATCCCTTTGTCGCTGGCGGGCGCATGTACCGCACCGGCGACCTTGGCCGCTGGCGCGCGGACGGCGCGGTCGACTACCTGGGCCGGAATGATTTCCAGGTCAAACTGCGCGGTTTCCGCATCGAGTTGGGCGAAATCGAGGCGCAGCTGGTACGCCAGCCCGGCGTGCGCGAAGCGGTCGTGATCGCCCGTGCCGACGGCGCCGGGCTGATCGCCTATGTGGTGCAGGACGGCGCCACTGATGCGGCATTCCTGCGCGCCGAACTGGGCAAGCATCTGCCAGACTACATGATCCCGGCCGCCTATGTGCAGCTGGACGCGCTGCCGCTCAGCCCGAACGGCAAGCTGGACCGCAAAGCCTTGCCCGCCCCCGACGGCGGCGCCTTCATCCGTCTCGCATATGAAGCGCCGGCCGGTGAGATCGAACAGGCATTGGCACAGATCTGGAGCGAACTGCTCGGCATCGAACGTATCAGCCGCCGCGACCACTTCTTCGAGCTCGGCGGTCACTCCCTGCTGGCGATCCGTTTGTTGGAGCAGTTACGCCAACGCGGCTGGTCGCTCGACATCCGCGCGCTGTTCGCCCATCCCGGCCTGGCGGCCATGGCAGCCGCCATTCAGCTATCGCCAACATCCGGTTCGCATGCCATTGACGTGCCGCGCAACGCTATTCCAGCGGCGTTTGCGGCATCCACTATCCCAGAAAACGAAGAAACCGAGGAGTTCCGACTATGAACATGGAAGTAGAAAACAGCGCCATGAATGCACAGGGCCTGATCGAGCTGTTTGGCGAAAACCAGGTCGAAGTAAGGGTGGAGCAAGGCGAACTGGTCATCAAGGCGGCGCGTGGCTTCATGACGCCGAATGTGATCGCCTCGCTGAAACTGCACAAGCGCGAACTGCTGGCCTGGGCCGAAGCGCGCCCGGCCGGCACGCAGCATGCGCCCGCCGTTGCTGTGCAATCGAAGATCACCCCCGACATGCTGCCGCTGGTCCGTCTGACGCAGACGCAAATCGACCGCATCGTCCAGGCGACGCCTGGCGGCGTGGCCAATGTCCAGGACATCTATCCGCTGGCGCCGCTGCAGGAAGGCATTTTGTTCCACCACCTGTTGCAGCAGGAGGGCGATGCCTACCTCAACCGCCTGTTGATGAGTTTTGATCACCAGGAGCTGCTGGACCGTTTCCTGCGCGCCGTCAACCAGGTGATCGCCCGCCACGACGTACTGCGCACCGCCATGCACTGGGACGGGCTGGAAGATCCGGTCCAAGTAGTGCTGCGCCAGGCCCAGCTTGAGGTGCAGACGCTGTCGTTCGACGATGGCGACGTGCAGGCACAATTGCAGGCCCACGTCGATCCGCGCCATTTCCGCATGGATGTGCGCCGCGCGCCGTTGATCCAGGGCTTTGCTGCGTTTGACCAGGATGGACAACGCTGGCTGCTGCAGCTGCTGTACCACCACCTGGTCATGGATCACATCAGCCTGGAACTGCTGGTGCACGAGGTGGTGATGTTCATGCAGGGGCGCGAAGCGGAGCTGGCGGAACCCGTACCGTTCCGCAATTTCGTTGCGCAGGCCAGGCTGGGCAACAATAAAACCGAACACGAGAATTTCTTCCGCCGCATGCTTGGCGACGTCGACAGCAGCACCGCGCCATTCGATCTGCTGAATATTCAAGGCAACGGCGCAAACACGGTGCAGTCGCGTCACGTGCTGGACACTGCGCTGGCGGATCGTCTGCGCCGCGTGGCAACGGCGCACGGCGTCAGCCCGGCCAGCGTGTTCCATCTGGCCTGGGCGCAAGTGCTGGGCGCTTGCACGGGGCGCGACGATGTGGTGTTTGGCACGGTTCTGTTCGGCCGCATGCAGGGCGGGGCGGGGGCTGATCGCGCCATGGGCATGTTCATCAACACGCTGCCGCTGCGGGTGAAGCTGGGCGTGCACAGTGCGCTCCACAGTGTCCGCGAAACCAGCCAGTTACTGGTCGAATTGCTGCATCACGAGCAGGCTCCACTGACGCTGGCACAGCGCTGCAGCGCCCTGACCGGCAGCGCCCCGCTGTTTTCCGCTTTGTTGAACTACCGTTATAGCCGCCCGGAGCAGGCCAGCGAAGGCGAAGTGATCGACGGCATACACCATATCGAAAGCCGCGACCAGACCAATTATCCGTTCGTGCTGCATGTCGATGACCTGGGCGAGGGGTTCCGCGTCACGACCGAAATCGTTCATTCGCTCTCCGCCGAACGCATTGGCGGCTTTGTGCTACAGGTGCTGGAAGGTCTGGTGTCGGCACTGGAAAGCGCAGCCGACACGCCGATGCAGGCGATTCCCGCGCTGTCGCGCGCTGAACGCGAACAGGTGCTGTACCGCCTTAACGCCACGCGCCGTGAGGACGGCCCCGAAGCGACCGTGCATGCACTGTTTGAACAGCAGGCTGCACGGACGCCGGATGCGGTGGCGCTGGAATTCGAGGGACAGCGGCTTGCTTACGCGGAGCTCAACGCCCGCGCCAACCAGCTGGCGCACTATCTACGCGAACTGGGCGTGCAGCCGGACGACCGCGTGGCGCTGTGCTTCGAGCGCGGCATCGACCTGATCGTTGCCATTGTCGCCACGTTGAAGGCGGGCGGCGCCTACGTCCCGCTCGACCCGGTGCTGCCCGATGAGCGCCTGGCCCACATGCTGCACGACAGCGCACCAGCGGCGCTGCTGACCCAGCAGCATTTGCGCGACCGTTTCGCCGGCCAGGCACATCTGGTGGTCACCGATGGCGACGCGCCCTGGCGCCAGCATCCGGCCGACGATCTGCCGGCCAGCGGACTCAGCCCGGCAAATCTGGCGTATGTGCTGTACACCTCGGGCTCGACCGGGCTGCCGAAAGGCGTTTGCATGCCACACCGCGCCCTGGTCAATCTGCTGCGCTGGCAGCGTGATGATCTGCCGCTGCCGGCGCGGACATTGCAGTTTGCAGCGCTGGGCTTCGACGTCGCCTTCCAGGAAATCTTCTCGACCCTGTGCAGCGGCGGTACGCTGGTGATGCTCAGCGAGTCCCTGCGCCAGGACCTGCCGGCCCTGGCCGATTGGATGCGCGCACAGGATTTACAGCGTTTGTACCTGCCGTATATCGCGCTGAACAGCCTGAGCGAACTTTGGTCGCAGCAGGATCAGCCCTTGCCAGCCCTGCAAGACCTGATTACGGCGGGCGAACAATTGCGCATCACGCCGGCCATCCGGCGCCTGTTCGCCCAGTGTCCACAGGCACGCTTGCATAACCACTACGGCCCGACCGAAAGCCATGTGGTGGCTGCGCATGTACTGACCGGGCCGTCCGAAAGCTGGGAAGACCTGCCGCCGATTGGTGCGCCCATCGCCAACAGCCGTCTCTACCTGCTCGATGCCAACCGGGAGCCGGTACCGCTGGGCGTGACGGGTGAAATTTATATCGCGGGTGTGCAGGTTGCCCGTGCCTATCTGGGACGACCGGACCTGAGCGAGGAACGCTTCCTGGCCGATCCTTTCGTGGATGGCGAGCGCATGTACAAGAGCGGCGATCTGGGCCGCTGGCGCGCGGACGGCGTGATCGACTACCTGGGGCGCAACGACTTCCAGGTCAAGATACGCGGCTTCCGCATCGAGCTGGGCGAGATTGAAACCCAGCTGGCACGACTGGACGGCGTGCGCGAGGCGGTGGTTGTGGCGCGCGAAGACCAGCCCGGCGACAAACGTCTGGCGGCTTACCTGCTTGCCGGGGAAGCCACGCCAGAGCCGGCGCAGTTGCGCGCTGCGCTGGCCGACAAGCTGCCCGAATACATGCTGCCGTCGGCGTTTGTCACACTGGACGCCTGGCCGCTGACGCCAAACGGCAAGCTGGACCGCAAAGCCTTGCCGGTACCGGATGGCTATGCCTTCGTCCAGCGCGCCTACGAGGCGACCATCGGCGATATCGAAACCACGCTGGCGCAGATCTGGTCGGAACTGCTGGGTGTTGAACAAGTGGGCCGGCACGACAATTTCTTTGAACTGGGCGGCCACTCGCTGCTGGCCGTGCGCCTGGTGTCGCGCCTGCGCGAATGCCTGGGCATCGAACTGCCGTTGTCGGTGCTGTTCACGCATCCGCGGCTGGCGGATCTGGCATTGGATGTGGCCGAAGCGGGCCAGGATACGCTGAGCACGATCGCCAGGGCAAACCGCTCGGCGCCGCTGCCGCTGTCGCTGGCGCAGCAACGGCTGTGGTTTATCTCGCGCGTCGATGCACGCGCCAGCAAGGCCTACCACGTCCCGGATGCGGTGCGCTTGCGTGGCGCGCTCGACAAGGCGGCGCTGCAGGGCGCGCTGGACCGTATCGTCGCGCGGCATGAGGTGCTGCGCACGCGCTTTGTCGGCATTGGCGGCCAGGTGCGGCAGGTCATCGATGAACCGCGCGGCTTTGCGCTGACGCATCAGGATCTCGACGGCGCCAGCGCGCTGGAACTGGACCGTATCAGCAAGGAGGAAGCCAGCCAGTCCTTCGACCTGGCGCTTGGCCCGCTGATCCGTGGCCGTCTGCTGCGATTGGGGGATGATGACCACGTGTTGCTGGTTACCACCCACCACATCATTTCCGATGGCTGGTCGGCCGGGGTGCTGGCACAGGAATTTTCCACCCTCTACCAGGCGCTGCGCAATGGCCAGCCGGATCCGCTGCCGCCGTTGCCGATCCAGTACGCCGATTACGGTGTCTGGCAACGCCAGTGGCTGCAAGGACCGCTGCTGCAACAGCAGTTGCAGCAATGGGTACAGCAGTTGCAGGGCGCGCCAGCGCTATTGAGCCTGCCGACTGACAGGCCGCGTCCGCCGATGCAGGATTATCGCGGCGCCAATGTCGACATCAATCTCGATGCTGAACTGACCCAGGGCCTGAAAGCGCTGAGCCAGCGCCACGGTACGACCATGTACATGACGCTTGTGGCAGCCTGGGCGGCGGTGCTGAGCCGCCTGAGCGGACAGGAGCAGGTAGTGATCGGCAGCTCGCACGCCGGCCGCAGCCGGGTCGAAGTCGAGCCGCTGATCGGCTTCTTTATCAATACGCAGGCGCTCAAGATCGACCTCTCGGGCCGCCCCAGCGTGCAGTCGCTGCTGGTTCAGGCAAAACAGATGGCGGTACAGGCGCAGAGCCTGCAGGATGTGCCGTTCGAACGCCTGGTGGAAGCACTCAACCCGCCGCGTTCGCTGTCCCATCATCCGGTGTTCCAGGTCATGCTGTCCTGGCACAACACGCCAAAGGTACAGCTTGAACTGCCGGGGTTGACGGCGGAAACGGTCGGCGGCGCACCGGAATTCGCGCAGTTCGACCTGTCGCTGGAGCTGCGTGAAATCGATGACCGCATCGGCGGCCAGCTCAATTACGCCACGGCCTTGTTCGACGAAGCCACCATCCAGCGCCAATGGACCTATCTGCATGCGATGTTGCGCCAGATGGTCGCGGACGATGCCCAACTGGTCGATCAGATCGATCTGCTGAGCCCTGCCGAACGCAGCCTGGTGCTGGACAGCTTCAACCAGAGCGCCATCCCGCCGGCGCAAGGCGGCCTGATTCATGCCCTGTTCGAACAGCAGGCTGCGGCCCAACCCGAAACCACTGCGATTGTGTTTGAGGGGCAGCAACTGAGCTACCGCGAGCTGAACGAACGCGCCAATCAGCTGGCCCATCACTTACGCGAACTGGGCGTGGGGCCGGATGCGCGCGTCGCGATTTGCGCCGAACGTAGCCTGGACATGGTGATTGCCCTGTTCGCCACGCTGAAAGCGGGCGGCGCCTATGTGCCGCTGGACCCGGTCTATCCGGACGAGCGTCTGGCGCACATGCTGCAGGATAGCGCCCCGGTGGCCGTGCTCACGCAAGCGGCGCTGCGTGAGCGGCTGGACCTGCCAGGCGGCAGCGCCTGCCTGGTGCTGGATGCAGCGCCCTGGGAACAATCGGCCTGGGGCAACGGGCCAAGGCACAATCCCGACGCCAGCCAGATCGGCCTGTCGGGCGAACACCTGGCCTACATGATCTATACCTCGGGTTCAACCGGCACGCCCAAAGGCGTGATGGTGGAGCATCGCAACGTGCTGACCTTCCTGCATGGGCTGGAAGCGTGCATCCATGGTGTGCAGCCAGATTGCCGCCGCGTGGCCTGGAATTCGTCGTTCGGTTTCGATATGGCGGTCAAGGCCTGGGGCCAGCTGACCCGGGGCCGGACGGTTTACCTGATCCCGGAAACCACGCGCCTCAGCGGCGAAGCCTTGCTCGGTTTTATCGAGGAGCACCGTATCGAGGCGCTGGAGTGCACGCCGTCGCACCTGCGCATGCTGCAGAACGCAGGTTTCCTAAAAGGGCGCGCGCGCACGCTGCGCAAGTTGCTGCTGGGTGGTGAAGCGATCGATACGGTCACGTGGAATGAGCTGGCGGCGGTGGAAGACACGCTGTTCTTCAATATGTATGGGCCGACAGAGTGCAGCGTTGACGCCAGTTGCGGCCTGATTGACGGACGTACGCCGAATATCGGCCAGGTCATGCCTGGCGCACGCATCTACCTGCTGGACGAAGCACGGCAGCCGGTACCGATCGGCGTCGCTGGTGAGCTCCATATCGGTGGCGCCGGTGTGGCGCGCGGCTATCTCAACCGCGAAGAACTCACGGCCGAGCGTTTTGTGGACGATCCGTTCGCCGCCGGCGCCCACGCACGCATGTACAAAACGGGCGATCTGGGCCGTTGGCGTGCCGACGGCAGCATCGAATACCTGGGCCGTAATGATTTCCAGGTCAAACTGCGCGGTTTCCGCATCGAGCTCGGCGAGATCGAGGCCCAGTTGAGCCGCCTGGACGGTGTGCGCGAGGCTGCCGTCATCGCGCGCGAAGACCAGCCCGGCGACAAGCGCCTGGTGGCCTACATCGTTGCGGCGCCGCATGCGGCTGCGCCCGACCCGGCACAACTGCGGGCGCAACTGAGCAGCACGCTGCCCGATTACATGCTGCCGTCCGCCATTGTGACGCTGGAGGCCTTGCCGCTGACGCCTAACGGCAAGCTCGACCGCAAGGCCTTGCCGGCGCCCGAAGGGCAGGGCCTGGCGCAGCAGAGTTACGAGGCGCCCCAAGGCGAGATCGAGCAGATGATTGCGGCCTTGTGGTCGGAACTGCTGGGTGTCGAGCGCGTCGGCCGCCACGATAACTTCTATGACCTGGGCGGCTATTCGCTGATGGTGTTCGAGGTTATCGAAGGACTGAAGCAGAAGGGCTTCCAGGTGACGCTGCAAGACATCCTGCTGGCGCAGAAGCTCAGCGAACTGGCGCAACTGCTGACCGCCCACCATGGCGGCGCCCAGACGTCCGACCAATGGGTCACGATCCGCCGCGGCGGCCAGCGCCAGCCACTGATCTTTATCCATGAGCCCAGCGGCGAGGTGCTGTCTTATGACCGCCTGGCGCGGCATATCGACGATGAGATCGGGCTGTACGGCATCCGTGCCGACCGCAGCACGGTCACGGCTGGCAGCAGCTATGAACAGATCGCCCAGCGCTATGCGCAGATCATCCGCGACGCGCTGCCAGGCGGGCCTTACCGTTTGGCCGGCTGGTCGGCGGGCGGTGTGTTGGCGTACGAGGTTGCGCGCCAGCTCATGGCGCAGGACCAGACGGTGGAGTTTGTCGGCCTCATCGACAGCTGGCATCGCGGCACGGACCACGGTGTCACCCGCGAAATCGACCTCAACGACAAGAAAATGCTGCTGGTGTCTTACATCGAATACCAGGGCTACAAGCTGGCTGATACCGAAGTGGCCAAGCTCATGGCGGCAGCCGACCTGCCGGCGGCACTCGATTGTGCCAAGCATCACGGCTGGCTGAGCCAGGGGCTGGCGGTGGACGAGTTCGATGCAAGGGTGGAACTTGCGTTTAATCTGCGCGTGGCTGCGCACCACTATGCGGCACAGCCGCTCGCTGTGCCGGTGCATCTGTTCACGGCGCAGCCGGACAAGCCGTCCGATCCGGCCAATGGCTGGCGCCAGGTGGCAGGCGCGCGGCTGCAGGTTCACCCCATCGGCGGCGACCACTGGAGTCTGATGATGGACCCGGTACGCGCCGGGCACTTGGGCAGCGCCATCGCATCCGTGCTGGCCAGCATCGATGGCACGGCGGCGCGCGCCGAAGCCGCCAACCATCCCGCAGCGGTCGTCATCAGCAGCGGCGACGGGCATGGGACCAAGGTATTTTGCATACCGGGCGCCGGCGCCAACGCTACGTCGTTCCTGGATCTGAGCGCCAGCCTGGCGCATGGCGCCACCTATATCGGCCTCGAGGCGGAGGGCTTGCTGGGCCAGGCCAGCACGGTACAGGCCGCCGCCCGGCATTATGTGGAAGCGATCAGGACCGTGCAGCCTGCCGGACCGTACTACCTGGCCGGCCATTCCTTCGGCGGCTGGATCGCGCTGGAAGTGGCGCGGCAACTGATCCAGGCCGCTCAGGTGGTGGCGCCGGTCGTCGTGATCGATAGCGAAGCGCCACGCGCGCAAGGCCATAGGGCGCGCAGCGAGGCGATGGCCGAGTACATCTATCTGGTCGAGCTGGCCGGCGACACCAGCCTCGGCATTTCCGACGGCGATCTGGCGCGGCGCGACGAAGCGGCGCAAATCAAGCTGGTGTTCGAACGCATGAAGAAAGCCGGCCTGCTGCCCGCGAAAGCCAGGATCACCGCGCTCCAGACCGTCATCGAAACGTTCTTACGGCAGTGCACGATCGGCTATCTGCACGAACAACCCTTCGGCGGCAGCCTGCTGCTGTTGCTGGCCACGCCGGAGCAGGGCGGCGACGCGGTGGACCTCAACGCGTGGCGCCGCGCCGAACCGGGGCTGCGGGTGGTCAAGATCGACGGCAGCGACCATCTGTCGATCCTGAAAGCGCCGTATGCCGGCCTGGCGGCCGAAGAAATTCTCAAGCAGTGGTATCTGGGTTAATCGGGGAATGCACATCATGGACAATATCTGCGACACCGCGCCGCTGGAAGTGAGCAGCACCAGCGGTTTCCCTTACCTGATCGAAGCCAGCCAGGAGGCGGATGGCTACGCGTGGTTTGAAGCCTCGGCGCCGGATCTGCTCAGGCTGCTACGCAACACGGGCGCGCTGCTGTTTCGCGGCTTTCCGCTGCACAGCGCAGAGGATTTCAGGCGCGTGGTGGGCGCCATCGCGCCCCAGCTGCGCGGCTATGCGGGCGGCACCTCGCCTCGAAGCCAGGTGGCCGAGGGCGTGTATACCTCGACCGAGTATCCGCAGCATCTGGAGATCCCGCTGCACAACGAGATGTCCTATAGCTGCCAGTGGCCGGAGCTGCTGTTCTTCTTTTGCGCCACGGCGCCGGCCATCAATGGCGAAACGCCGATTGCCGACTCCCGGGCCATCCTGAAGCGCATGCCGCCCGGGATCGTCGAGGAATTCGCGCGCCGCCAGCTCATGTACGTGCGCAACCTGGCGTCGGCCGAATCGCGCTACAACTCCTGGACCAAGGCGTTTGAAACCACCGATAAGACCAAGGTGGAGGCCTATTGCCGCGACATGGACATTGGCTACGCCTGGCAGGCCAATGGCGGCTTGCGGATCGAGGAAATCCGGCCGGCCTTGCAGACCCACCCGGTCACTGGCGAACGCGTCTGGTTCAACCAGGTCCATCTCTGGCATGCCTCCAACACCCCCATGGCCAGCAGCGTCACCGCGCACATTGAAGCCGGGCTGCCGATGGCGGCGTATTACGGCGACGGCGGCAGGATCAGCAATGACACCCTGGCGGCGGTACGGCAAGTGCTGCAGGCCGAAAAAAGACTGTTCCGCTGGCAGCAGGGCGACCTGCTCATGGTCGACAACGTATTGGCTGCGCATGGCCGCATGCCGTTTGACGGGCCACGCAAGATTCTGGTGGCGATGTCTTGAAGCGATCAACTTTACACGAAGGGAAATCATGAATATCTCAGGTACGCAAGGCGAGTCGCTCTCGCAATGGATTCAACGTCACCGCAAGGATATCGATGCGGCGCTATGGTCCGATGGCTATGTGCTGTTCCGTGGCTTTGAGGTGGGCGGGCTGGACGGGTTCGAAAACAGCGCCGCAGTGGCGTGCGACATGCTGTACAAGCATTACGGCGATCTGCCGCTGGCGAGCGCCAGCGACAATGTGTATTTCGCCACGCCGTATCCCAAGCACCTCGAAATCCAGTTCCACAACGAGGCTTCGCACACCCATACCTGGCCGTCGCGCCAGCTGTTTTACTGTCTGGAGCCGGCGCCCGAGGGCGGCGAGTGGACATTGTCGGACGGCCGCAAGGTGCTGGCTGCACTGCCGCCGGAGATGCTCAGCGAGTTCCGCGCCAAGGGCCTGGTCTACCGCCGGCGCTTTATTCGCGGCCTGGATGCCTCGTGGCAGCAGTTCTTCAAGGTGGATACGCTGGAACAGCTGCGTGACAAGATCGCGCCCACCGGCCACGAGATCGATGCGCCGTCCGAAAACGATGTGACCGTTTCGTTCCGCACCCACGCCGTGCTGCAGGTGCCGGAACGCGGCACCGAGGCCTGGTTCAACCAGATCCTGCTGCACCATCCGGCCGCCTTGCCGCAGGAAGTCGATGCGCTGCTGCGCAAGCATTTTTCGCGCGATAAATTCCCCCGCACGGTGTTCTTTGGCGACGGCAGCGAGATCCCGGCCGAATGGGTCAAGACCATCGATAGCGTGCTGAACCAGTGCTCGACCCGCATTCCGACCCAGACCAACGACGTGCTGCTGGTGAATAACCTGCTGCTGGCGCACGGCCGCAGGCCGTATTCGGGCAACCGCCAGATCCGCGTCGCGCTGGGCGATATGCGCGCCCATGCGACGGCCTGAACGCGCATCGCTTCAACCCAATTGATGGAGAACAGGATGATAGAACGGCAGCATGTTGTGAACGAATTTTTCCCGGAAGCGGATGCCATGCGCGAGGCTTACGACCTCAAGGTCAAGGATCCCTATAAACAGACCGTGAGCTGGCAGTACTTCTGCGCGCCGCAGATGTACACCTATCTGCGCACGGTGCCGCAACAGATGTTCCCCGAGCCGCTGTTCGGCCGCTTCATGCAGCACATGAAGCAGTGGTGCATCGACCACCTGGGGCTGGTGCCGATGGGCGTGCCTAATCTGCACCTGATGATTAACGGCTGCACGCTGGGACTGCACAGCGATTTCCACAACGGCACCTGGGGCTTTGTCTATTCGCTTACGCGCTGGCAAAGCCGCAAGTTTTCCGGCGGCGAGACGCTGATCATGCGCGATGGCGTGCCCAGCTACAAAAAGCACCATGTGCAGGGCGAGTCGCTGTACGAGCTGGTGCCAGCGCAGTTCAACCAGCTGCTGCTGTTTGACGACCGCATCGTGCACGGCACCCAGACCATCGAGGGCAGCATGGACCCGATCGAAGGGCGGCTTGCGCTGGTTGGCCATCTGCGGCCAACTTCGCCCATCGTCAAGGGCGCGCTCGATCCGGCGGGTGGGCGCAAGGTGATCCTGGACTTCCATCGCCAGTTGGCGGAGCAGATCACGGCGTACAAGGAGGTGCAGGGCACGTTGACGTTCCGGCTGGCGATCGCCGCATCCGGTGAGGTGGAATCGGTGACCATCCTGACCAATAATCTGGTGACGCCGGCCACCGGCTACGCGCCATCGGCGGAGGTGGACCAGGTCAGAAACCTCATCCAGCGCGCTGCGGCGGCACTGCGCTTCCCGGCTGCCAACGGCAAATCGACCATAACGGCGTCGGTGCTGGTGCCGCTGCCGGATCTCAAGGCCATCGAGATCGTGGTGCCGCATGCCGCCCGTCCCGCCCGGCTGCAGGAGGTGCTCAAGGCCCAGCTCAAGGACATCGAGGCGCAGGGGTTCCAGATCGAGCATGCGGGCGACGAGTTTGCGGTGCGCGAGCCGCTGGCCGGCAGCATCAGGATCGAATCCAACCGGATCGCGGCAACCTTCGATCCGCCGATGTGGGTGCCGTCGCAGCGCGATCATTTCCAGGTGAACTTGAAGGAAAGCCTGGGCATGCTGGCAAGGATAGGCGGGTGAGCGTGATCGACTTTCTCCTGGTCGGCGGCACCGTGCTGTTTTCGCTGGCATCGCTGGTGTCGCGGCGATCGCGCGCGCCGCGCGCCATTGGCATGCTGTCGCTGCTGGCTGCGGGCTGCCTGCTGCAGGTGCTGCTGGAGGGCTGGTACTGGCAGTTCACGCCGGTCTACCTGCTCATCCTGCTCGGCTTGCTGCGCGCTGTGCTGCAGGACGGGCCACGGTGGCGCATGGTTGCCGCGCGTACCGGACAGGCGGGCGCCGTCTGTGCGCTGGGCATGAGCTGGGTGTTCCTGCCGGTGCCAGACCTGCCGGCGCCAAGCGGGCCGTACGCCGTTGGCACCGAGGTATTCCGCTGGGTGGATGCGACACGCCCGGAACCGGCCACCGATGCGCCGCAGGACAGGCGCAACATCATCGTCCAGGCCTGGTATCCGGCACCGCGCGGCGTCGCCGGGGAACATGCGGTCTACCTGGACGGCCTCGGGCATTTGCCGCGGTTTGTGTCGGTGGTGCCGAGCATGGTCATGACGCGCTACGACCGCATCAATACGCATGGCTTGCTGGCGGCGCCACTGTCGGACGACCGCGCCAAATGGCCGGTGGTGCTGTTTTCGCCGGGCTATGGCGCCTCGCGATCGTTCTACACCAGTCTGCTGAGCGACCTGGCCAGCCGTGGCTTTGTGGTGCTGGCGGTCGATCATCCGTTTGAGGCGGCAGTGACCACGCTGGCCGATGGCTATATCGCCACGCCGGTCGAGCGCTTCGCCGCCAATGACCCGTACCGGCTGGCTTATATGAGCGAGCATCTGGACATCCGTACGGCGGACATGGATGCCGTGCTCGACCAGTTGGCCCGCAAGGACCGCTGGGGGGCGCTGTCCGGCCGCATGGACCTTGACCGTATCGCCGCGATCGGCCATTCCTTTGGCGGCGCGACGGCGGTGGCTGTGATGGCCAGGGATAGCCGGGTCAAGGCGGCGGCGAACATCGACGGCACCCTGTACGGGACGCTGGCCGAGCGCCACCTGGGGCGGCCTTTCCTGCTGGTCGAAAGCGACCATGGCGAGACCGGCCATTCGGAGATGTACCAGCGCGGCAACCAGCGCCTGATCGCCAACCTGCGGGACCAGGGCTTCCGCTACCAGATCGCCCGCGCCAACCACTACAGCTTTACCGACGCCCCCCTGATGTTCTCGCCGCCGGCGCGCTGGCTGCTGGCGCAGCTGGTGGGCGGGTCGCGCGGCCCGACGGAGACGCTGCACGCCACCAACGACATCGTGGCGGCGTTTCTGCAGGGGCCATTGACGGGCAGGCCGGCGGATATCGAGCGCGCAGCCAGGCGCTACCAGAACATCCAGGGCGGGCCAGTCCAGGGCAACGCCATGACTTTAACAAGGAGGTAAGTGCTGTGACTATTCATTCCTTCCCAGTATTCAATTATGAAGACATGGTGAACGGCGCCATCACGCCCGACCATGTGTTTGACACCTTGCGGAAGCACGGCTACTTCTACCTCACGCGGCTGGAACAGGTGGTGCCGCCACGGCTGTTCAAGTCGCTGCACGAGAAAGCGCGCCATTTCTTTGCCTCGCCACTGGAGCAGAAGATGGCGTACTACATCGGCGCCTCGCCCAACCACCGCGGCTATGTGCCGGTCACGGAAAAGGGCGCCTATAGCGACGAGAAGATCCGCGCCTACGAAGCCTTCGACATCGGCTATGACAGTGCCGAGGCGCCGGGGCGCGGATTCAAGCTCGTTGGTCCGAACCGCTATCCGGGCCATGTCGATGGCATGGATGCGGCGCTGCAGGCGTATTACGACGCCAATTTGCGCATCGGCACCGAGCTGCTGCGGCTGATCGCGCGCGCGTCGCAGCTGGAAGACAGCCATTTCGACCGCTATATCACGCGCCCGGCCTCGCAGCTGCGCCTGATCCACTACCTGGAAAACGATGTGCTGGTGGGCCAGGACGACGCCAGCATGGGCGCCCATACCGACTACGAGGTGTTCACCATCATGCACCAGTCGGCGCCGGGCCTGCTGGCGTTCGACCAGGTGGGCCGCAGCTGGAAGAATATGCCGGTGTTCAAGAACACGCTGCTGGTGCTGGCAGGCGACATGCTGGAGTTCATGTCGGGCGGCCACATCAAGTCCCTGCTGCACCGGGTGGTGTCAACCGGGGAAGAACGCTACAGCTTCCCGTTCTTCATGAACCTGGATTTCGACACCGAGCTGACCGTGCTGCCGGCGTGGGGCCGCAGCGACAAGAGCGTGGTGGTCGGCCACCATCTGCTGGGGCAGCTGTACCGCGACTTCCCCTACATCAAGGAGCGCGTCGACAGCGGCCAGTGGGTGCTGGATTTTGCGATCCCGAGCCATAACGAATACGAACAAATCTAATCCAGGAGGCAGCGATGCAGGGACTCAGCAACAAGAACGTGGTGGTGACAGGGGGCGCCAGCGGCATCGGCAAGGCAACCGCCCAGCGCTTTGCCGAGGAGGGCGCCAGGGTCGTCATTATTGACAGGAACGGCAAGGCGATCGACCAGACCATGACCGAACTGCCTGCGCTGGTGGCAGGCCTGGTGGCCGATGTGTCGGACCCGGATGCCGTGGCGCAGGCTTTCACGGCGATCGACCGCCATTTCCAGTCGATTGATGTGCTGATCAATAACGCCGGCATCAGCATTCGCCATGCCGGCATCCGCAGCATCGAACCGGCACAATGGCGGCAGGTGATAGACACCAACCTGAATGGCATCTTCTACGTGGCCAGGGAAACGCTGGCGCGCATGCAGCAGGGCGTGATCCTGAATATGTCGTCGGTCAACGGGCTGGCGGCGTTTCCGCACTATGCCGACTACAACGCCTCCAAGGCGGCGGTGCTGGCGCTGACCCGGACCATGGCGGTCGAACTGGCGCCGGCGATCCGCGTCAATGCGCTGTGCCCGGGCGCGGTCATGACGCCGATGCAGCAGGCCGAATATACCGAGGAGATGTTTGCGGCGGTGAACGCGAATATCCCGCTGGGCCGCCATGCCGATCCGGCGGAAATCGCCGCTTTCTTCGCCTTCCTGGCGTCGGATGAGGCCCGGTTCATCACCGGCCACCATTACGTGATCGACGGCGGCGAGATCGCCAGGGCCTCGGCATAAATTAGCGTTACGCGTAACGCTAATTTACAAGTTACGGCAAGGCGGCTGTGGCCGGAGCGTCAGGCGTGAACTCTTTCAGGCAAGCGGACAAATCCACCTTGTTCGCCTGCTGCTCCAGCGCCAGGCGGGCGCTTTCGGACAGGTACCAGCCGAGCGGAACCAGGTTGACGCTGCTCTCCTGATCCAGCGTGCACGGCTGGAGCTTGTTGGGATCTTTTTTATCGCTATACCACAGGGCGTTACCGGCCGGCTGCCGGCCATGTGCGCCCACGCCGGAGACATGCAGCAAGGTGGCGGGCGGCCCGAATGCATCGGCATAGAAGGTCTGGCCCGGTGTTTTCAGCGGCTGCATCAACGCATTATCCCGGTCCTGGTGCGCCGGCGCTTCGTTTTTCAGACAGCCAGCCAGCGGCGCCAGCCGGCGTTTTTTTTCGCAATCGGCGACTGGCTGGCCATTGCGGATCAGGATCAGGCGGATCGGATTTGTTTTATAGCGCTCACGGATGGTGGGCATCAGGTCCGCCAGCGCTGTTACGCCGCTATTGTCGTAGTAGCCGCCGTCGGCCAGATGGCGAAAATCCTTCTTCCCCGGACCTTTTGCAACCGCCAGCGGGTTGATAAACGGGAAGCGCGCTGCGGCATGGGCTGCCGTCACCAGACGCGGTTCGCCGTCCAGTTCCTCGATGATGTCGTTATTGGTGGGAATTTCATACGGTTCCAGCTTGACGGTCGAAAAGGTGTTGCGGTTGCCCGTTTCGACGGCGGTGCTGTTCAGCATGAGTTCCGGCTCGCCGGGCCAGGCTGGGCTCAGTGGCTGCGCCATGGTGCGGAACGCCGCGATCCAGGCGCGCTCAAAGGGCAGGGCGCGGCTGAGGTAAGCGCAGCCTGGCACGACGCACAGACTGGTCGGTACGATACGCGCCAGCACATCCTCCATCATGAACGCTTCCAGCATGGGCGATAGCGGGTCCATCTTTTTGAAGCCTTCCTTGATGCACTCACTGACCAGCGTCTTTTGCTGGCGCAGGCAGGCGCGGTAGGCTGCCGCCCCCAAGGCGCCGCCGGAGACGCCGCTGACCACCAGCAGCCGCTTGGACACCTCCTGCTTCGGCTCCTCGTGCAGCTTGGCCAGCATCAGCGCGGTCCAGTAAGCACTGCGGATGCCGCCACCCTCGGCGGCCAACACGTACAAGACCTTGGACGTGTCTTCCCGCTGGTGTAACTTGGTGGTCAGCAGGTCTCGCTTCACCTTCGCTGTCAGCATGGAAGCCGGCTCGCTATAGTGTTCCGCGAAGCGTAGCCCGCCAAATAGCAATACCACCAGCAACAGGGTATAGCCAAGGAACAGCAGGCCGCCGCTGGCCGTCGGGCTGCTGAGCGTCTTCCGGTGCGTATGTGTGAGCAACCACCATACGGCTGCCAGCAACCCGATGATGATTCCGCCCACCAGTGCCGGATATTCCTTGACCGAGTCCGGTGCAGCGCCATGGGCTAGCAAGGAGAACTGGTGGTTGTTGGTCAGGTTGTACAGGCCCAGCACGCCTATCAGTATGAGCAGGAACAGGCCCCAAGGCACCGAAGTGCGCTGTTCGATCAGCGACAGTACCCCGGCCACGCCCAGCCACCAGGTCAGGCTCAGGCAAAGTTCCGCAAATGCTTGCGGCTGCAAGCCCGGCATCAGGCGCAACAGCAACAGCAGCGACAGCGCCACCAGCGGCAGCGCGGTCGGCGACAGCAGATCGGCCAACGGCTGGAAAACTGCGGGCACGCCACGTGGCAACCGCGACCGCTCCTCCAGCAGGTGGCCAATGCCCATCGCGTTGTAGTAGCTGGCCAGATTATCCTTGTGCAAGGACTGACGTATTTTGACGAACAGCCAGCACAGCAGCACCACCAGCGCCACGAAAAAACTCAGCCAGCCGATTACGTTGCCGTCGTCCAGGCCCCGCATGCGCAACGACGCCAGTGCATCGCCGGTGACGTAGCCAAGCAGAATCACCATCATCAACGCCGGCAGCAGAGCGAGGAAGCGCGCCCATTGCTGCGCGAAGTAGCCCACCGAGGACGACACGGCGCCTGTGGTGAATTGCGGCAGGCTGATACGCTCGACCATGCACACCAGCCGCGTCCACAGAAAACAGGAGTAGGCGAACATGGCGCCTGCCAGCGCGTTGAGCACGATCACCGTCACCCGCGTCGGCCAGTTGCCCTCACCGTCGACCATCGACAGCACCACATCGCGGCACTGATCCATCACCAGCGTAAAGCCCGCAAACAGCGCCAGCGCGCCCAGCACGTAACGGCTGCGGCCAACGACGCCCATATAACCATGCCATTTTTCGCGGCGCAGCTGTACTACCGCGTCGCTGCAATGGAAGCCCAGCCACCAGGCCAGCATGTAGTACAGCGCGGGCAGCAGCGCGGCAAACAACAACGGGAACTTGAGCTTATTAAACACGTCGGCATGCGCGCCGAAGTAATGCGGCACGGGGTAGCCCAGCTTGCTGAAACCGGACAGATTCTCGGCCAGGTCATCCAGGACCAGTAGCAACAGCAAGTACGGCGTTATTCGCCACAGTGCCCTTAGCAGCCAATTCCCCGGCGTAAAGCGGATATGCAGGGCCGAGGTGGCGCCATAGATAAGCAAGCTGTACAGTGGAATGAAGCAGAAGGTGTCGAGCAGCAGGTAATACGTGGGGCCGTTGTGGAAGACCGGCAGGGAATCCCAATAGATGATGGCCTGGCGGATGCCGCCCGCGTTATCGGTATTGCTGGCCCAGCCCATGAAGTCTTCGATACCGAAACCAGCCGGCAGGCGCAAGGCCTGCTGCATGGCAAACAGCCCCAGCGCGACGATCGTGGCCCGGCTGGCGATCCATGCCTTGCGGGTGGTGGCGAAAATGTGAATTCGGTTGCTGAACGACATGAGCAGTTTCCCAAAGAAGGTTAGCGATGCTGATGTTTGTAGGCCTAGTCCTACAAACGAATACTCTACGCTGTCTTTTTGAAAACTATCTCTCGAATTGTCACTTCAATAATTTTTAAAGCCAGAGGCGCCGCCTGGCGCAAGCGCCTCTGGCTGCCACCTCGCTAGCTGACCTGACGGCGGCGCAGCGCCGCCAGACCGATCAGGCCCACGCCCATCATCAGATAGCTCTGTGGTTCCGGCACGGCGCTGGTCACCAGCGTGTTTGTAGCCAGTTGCGGCGTGATGTCGCCGTTGAGCGAGTTCACAAACGCCACATCGGTAAAGCTCAGCGTGCTGGTGCCGGCGCCGATGACATCAAAGCGCAGATGCGCCAGTATGCCGCCGCCGTTGGCGCCCGACACTGGACCAAACCGGGTGCCATATACATAGAACACCTGGCCCGGTGTACCGGACAGATCGGCCACGCCAAAGTCAGTGGCGCTGCCAGCCGCCCCCAGGAAGGCGCCTTCGCTGGCGCTGGACGCCCGCAGGTAGGCCGGATTGAACAGCAGCGAGAAATTGTAGCCATACAGGTCGCTGACACCGGAAATGGTGATGTCCAGATCGATGGTCGAGCCGACCACGCCACTCGACGGGTTGGCCACAATGCTCAGCACCGGATCGGCCGCGTAGGCCGACGGTGCGGCAAACGCGGTGGCCAGCAGTGCGGCGCCGGCCGCGTATTTCAGTTTATTCATACTCAACATGGTTATTCCTCAGGCTAGGATTCGGGATCGGCGCCGCCACGGCATGGCGGCGCCGTTCAGGTGCTGCGGCTTAGATGTGGCAGCCGCCCGCAATGCGTTGCGACACCTGCGTCAGGTCGCGCACGTCGATCACGCCATCCTGGTTCAGGTCGGCACGCGCATCGTAGCCAGCCTGGCCGCTGCGTTTGCCCAGCGCGCCCTTGATGATGGCGTAGTCGTCGCAGCCGAGGCTGCCGTCACCATTGACGTCGCCCACCAGGCGGATCGTGAAGTTGGCATTGGAGACGTCAAAGAAGACGTTGCCCACCGCTTCCACCTTGATGCGCGCGGTAGTGCTGCCCACCAGTGGCAGCGTGACCGCCTTGCTGCCGTTGTTGGCAGTGCTTTCCGCCAGCGTGTACGGATAGGTGTTGCCGCCGTCGACGGACAGGCTGATCTTGACGTTGGCCGTGCTGACCGGGGCAGCATTGGTGTTGGCCACGCTCCAGGTCACGGTCTGGGTCGACCCTGCATCGAGCGACACCGCGGTGTTGGGCGACGTCACCAGGAAGGGGCCCGCGCCGGGCGCCAGTGCCAGCACGGTGCTGGCGTTGCCGACACCGCCACGGCCATCACGCGCGGTCAGGCGGAAGTTCAGCAAGGGCGGATTGGCGTTGGCGCCGTAGCCGACGTAGGCTGCGGTTGGCAGGTATTCCGAGAAGCACTCGATCTCGGCCGGCGTTGGCGTCGCCGAAGCGGCCGGGCAGGCACCGGTTTCAGCATTGGTGTTGTTGGCCAGGATCTGCGCCAGGTCCGGGAACACGCGGGTCGGATTGGTGCTGACGTGGTTTTCACCAGGCGAACCATACTTGATGGTGTCGTCGGCGCTGACCACGGCGCGCACGCCAAACTGGCGGAACAGCGGACCGTTGGTCTTGGTATTGCTGACCAGACCGGTACCGGCGCCGGCAGCGCGGTCGTTCTGTTCCCACAGATAGGTCAGCGTATCGCCTTCCGCATCCACGGCGCTGCCGGTCAGCGCGAACGGCGTACGCACCGGGATGACGTAGCTGGCGGCAACCGTCACCACGGGCGAGGTATTGCCCGTGAACGATAGCGCGCCGCGGCGGGTAGTCGGGCCACCGGCCGTGATTTCCCCGACATAGCCGGTGCAAGCACCGCTGCAATCGGTGAGCTGCAGCGGCGCCACATTGGTGCCGAGCAGCGCGCCGCTGAAGGTGAAGGTTACGCTATTGTTGCTCAGCGTGCTCACAGTGACGACGCCACCCGCAGGCCAGCCGCTGATGCCTTCAATCGCCGCCTTGAGGCCGGAGGTGGTGAAGTTGCTGCCGTTGATGATGGCGACCGACTTGTTGCCCTTGTAGCTCAGCTTGAACTGCTGGCCACTGCCAAAGTTGGACAGCACCAGGTTCTGCACTTCGCTGACATTGGTTTCAGCGCCTGCGGTGTAGGCGACGATTTCATCGAAGCTGCGCTGCGACCAATAGGCGTCGCTGTGGGTTTGCAGGTTGTCGGTGCCGCAAATGCCGGCGTAGGCCATGATCGACGAACCGCTGCCCGGTTCCACCGACGTGCCGGCGTTGCGGTTGCTGCCCGAGCAACTGCCGATCACGCCGTTGAAGGTATGGTTGCCGGCAAACTGGTGACCCATTTCATGCGCCACGTAGTCGACTGCGTAGAAGTCGCCGACCGGGGTTGGAATGCCGGTGCAACCCTGGGCTTTGTTACTGCCACCCACCACGCCCAGGCTGGCGATGCCGCCACCGTCGAGGCCCAGCGCGATGTGGCCGATGTCAAAGTTGCCAGCGCCTGCCAGCAGGCCGGCGACTACGCGGTTGCGGGTCAGCGTCGCGCCGCCGCAGCTCGACACCTGGGAGGCGGTAAAGCACGCGGCGCCGCCGCAAGGACCGTTGGTGCCGGTCATTTGCGCGGCGGTGTCGAGGTTCAGCGCGTCGGTATTGTTGATCAGCACCAGGCGGATCGCAGTCTCATCTTCATAGACCTGGGTTACGCGGTTGATCAGGCTGACCTTGGCAGCGGTCACGTTGGCCGAGCCGCCGAAGTAGGTGGCGTAGGACGGATCGGTGACCAGCGCCAGGCGGTAGGTACGCAGCTGGTTGCCGGACGCCGGTGCGGCCGCAACCTGGTCGTCCACCACGTGGTAGGCCACGGTGCTGGTACTGCGGCCGTCGCTGGCGCTGACCTCGAAGGCGCCCGTGTTGCGCGATGGGTCGGCCACCAGCGTGGTGTTGATTACGCCTTCGCTGTCGGCGTTGACCACCAGGCTCTGGCGGTTGCCACTGTCGCCTTCAGCACTGACCGAGACGGTAACGGCCGCACCCGGCGTGAAGCCGGCCCCGCGCACTTCGACCGCTTCGTCAGCGTGGTAGAAGCCTTTCGACAGCGCGACCTGGGCATCGGTCAATGGTGCTTCGCGCAGCGCGCCGTGCACGTTCGGCAAATCACGGCTGTGATAGCTGTTGTAGACACTGTCGTCGAGCACCGCTTGCGGATCGACATACCAGGCGCCTTTGGGCGAGCGCACCGAAGCGTGCAGGCCGAGCGGGGTGATGTCCATGCGCAGGCTGGCGCTGGGATCGTCGATGCCCTTGCCGGCATAGGTCTTGATTTCCGGATGCTTGGCGGCCAGGCCGTCTTCCATGATCGGCGAATCGACGATGGCAAAACGCTGGTAGCCGCCATCCGGATGCGGCAGCGAAATGATCAGCGGCGTGATGGCGGCGTCGGCGCTGCGCTCCAGTGGCGCGCTCCTGGCGAAGCCCTGCAAACCGGAGCGGTTCAGCTTGGCGGCGTGGAATTTGCGTGGACCGGAGGCGAGGGCGGTGGCCGCATTGGCGCTCCTGCCGTCGCCGACGTCCTGCCAGAAGTCGCCAGTAGGCAGGGTCTGGGCGGTAAGGTCTGGCGCGCTCACGGCAGCCGAGCCGGGGATGGCCCAGCCTGCAGCCATGAAGGCAAATAACATGCGTCCAGTGGTAGAACGCAAAGTGGTCCCGGTCTTTTTGAGGCGGGGTGTCGACGGGTGGTCTGATCGTTTCATGCCTGCATTACCCTTTCGTCTTGTGGTTAGTCGAAAATCGGTCGTCCATTCGTGGCACAACAGTGATACTCAATGGAAACATACATTCCTTGGTAATAAGGCATGCAAAAGTTTCAACTTTAGTATTACTGAATTAGCTAAATGTCACAATACGTATTGGAAATTTTGTTGTCGATTGTGCACAACTCGCTGAAAGACGCTACGACCGTCACCACTCCGCCGGTGCGCCATACAGTTGAACGCCGCTGCATGCGGACGAGCGCAACGCCGCGCCAGCCTGCTCGCGCATGCCTTGTTCATAGAAACGGATCGCCTGGTCAAGCGTGCCGGCCGTTGCCGAAGCCAGTTGACGCACCAGCAGCTCGGCGTCCTGCAGGGCTGTATTGCAGCCCAGGCCGCTGGCAGGACTCATCACGTGTGCAGCGTCGCCGAGCAAGGTAATCCGGCTGGCCGTCCAGGCGACAGACGAGGGCGCTTGCCGCACCGGCAGCATGGCGCACAGGCCGGCAGGCGTCTCGTCAAACAAGGCTTTCAAGCCTGGCGACCACCCGTGCGTGACGGCGCTGATGCGATGCCGGAGTTGCGTATCGTTGGCAGGCAAATGGGCATGCCCGGCCAGACCAAAGCGCGCGCGCAGGCCGATGATGGCCCAGTACAGATAATCGGGGACCGCGCGCAGGCCAAATGTATCGAGCAGAGGCGAGGACGCGAACTGCATCGCGTCCACCACCACCGCCAGATTGACGTCGAATATCACCGACGTGCCTTCCCGCAGGAGCGGCGCGATCTGCGTCGGCATCCCTTTCTTCAGCGGCATTTTCCCGTAAATGCACACCGCGCCGGTGTCCAGCCCCCGCACCTGTGGGAGGTGCAGCGCCGCAACGCGCGAATTGCTGCCATCCGCGCCGACCAGCAAGCTGCTGCGACAGTGGCTGCCATCCGCAAAGCCGGCCACCACGTCGCCGCCATGCTGGTTCAATTCATGCAGCGCTTTATTGAAGTGGACCCGGTCCTCAATGCCGCACATGAGCACTTCACGCAGCATCTGGCGGTCCGCTTTGAGTTCCAGTTCCTTGCCAGCGCCGGCATCATCGCGCCAGGCATCGATCCAGCGCGTATCCACGCCCAGTTGCGTATCGAGTGCTTGCGTGCGCGGCAATTCATCGGCGCAGCTCGCCTTGAACAGCGCGAACTGCCGGGGCGACAGACAGTGTTGCAGCGCCCGCTGGCCATCAGCGTTGATACGGATCCGAAAGCCCTGCGGGCGGCTGTCGAGCGCGGCATCGCGTTCAAACACATCGCATGCAATCCCGTGTTTCTTCAATCCCTGCGCCAGGCACAATCCGCCCAGGCCAGCGCCGATGATGGCGACATGAAATGCTGTATTGCTCATGAATGACAAATCCTATCTCGTGGTAACGCTGTTCAGTATTCGACAAGAAAGGCTGCAAGTGATAACGTTGTTTGGTCTAAAAATAATGAATTTGAGCCATGCCGCAAGATCAGAGCGAACAGCGTGACGGCCCGGAACTGATCGCCCAATGGGGCGACACCCGCGCTGAGACGGAATTCCAGCTGGGCACAAGGAATTACCCCAGCCATCGCCATTACCGCGGCCAGATCTTCTGCATCGAGAGCGGACTGATGCAGGTCCGCACGGCGTCCGGCACCTGGCTGCTTCCGCCACGGCGGGCCGGCTGGATACCGCCAGGCGAGGAACATCAGGTCAGCATCAGCGGTGCGATGAGCGGCTGGAGCGTCTTGCTGACACCTACGGCCAGCGCGCGCCTGCCGTCCCATCCCACGGTGATCGGCGTTACCGATATCATGCGCGCGCTGGTGCGGCAAGCGGTGACATGGGGCACGCAACAGTCGCTGACGCCGCCTCAGCAACGCGTCATGGCGGTCCTGCTGGACGAATTGCAGCAACAGCCGCAAACCACATTGCATATACCGATGCCGCAGGACCGCCGCCTGTTGCGCATCACCAGCGCGCTGACGGCGGCGCCGGGAGATGGCCGCAGCCTGGCCCAATGGGCGGCGTGGGCCGGGCTGTCCGCGCGCACCATGAGCCGCTTGTTCCAGAGCGAAACCGGCTGCAGTTTTGGGCAGTGGCGGGAACAGTTCCAGCTCGCGGTCGCGCTGGAACTGCTGGCACAGGGGAAGTCCGTCAATGCCGTGTCTGACACGCTGGGGTACGCCACTACCAGCAACTTCATCGCCATGTTTAAACGCCACTTCGGCATGCCGCCGAGGCGTTATTTCCGCAGCGAATAAGCGCGGAGAGACTGATTTCCCGGATTCACCTACATTGTTCGTCCAGCGCGAGCGCCGTCAGATCAGTGTTGTCATGAATGTAACCATGGTATGCTTGTAATTCATCTCAGTCTGTCCCTAGAACTACTGACAGCAAGGCCCGGCCAGGAAGCGGAAGATGCCGCCGAATCTGGCATCATGAACTATTCGCGTGATGCGTAACCCCATACCGCCTGCACTTGCGCCGGCGTGCCGCTTCCCTATGCAGACAAACGCCAGCGATTCCCTGATCCGTGTAGTCCTCGTGGAGGATGACGTCAATTTTCAGCGCATGCTGCGCCACATGATCGACGACGCGCCCGATATGACGTTGCTCACCGTCGCCAGCACCCGTGCACAAGGCTTGCAGGTGCTCGACATGCTCCAAATCGATGTACTGCTGGTCGATCTGGGCCTGCCGGACGGTTCGGGCATCGATGTGATCCGCGCCGCACAACTGAAACAGCCCGATTGCGGCATCATGGTCTGTACCGTCTTCGGCGATGAAATGCATGTCATGCAATCGCTGGAGGCGGGAGCTACCGGTTATTTGCTCAAAGATAGCGCGGCGCACAGCATGGTGGACGAAATCCGCAGCCTGCACTTGGGCGGCAGCCCGATCAGCCCGCTGATCGCCCGCCAGGTGCTGATGCGCTTTCGCCAGAAAACTCCGCTGGCCCCGGTGCCGGTGCCGCAGGAGGCGACACGGCCTTTGCTGTCAGCCCGCGAGCAGGAAGTCCTGGAACTCATCACCAAAGGATTTACAGCGGATGAGATCGCCGAATTGATTTCGGTATCGCGTCATACGGTGCTCACGTTTGTGCGGCGCATCTATAAAAAACTCCAGGTGAATTCCAAGGCCGAAGCGATCTACGAGGCCAGACACCAAGGTCTGCTGGGAGACTGAAGCGGTGCTGCGCATTTTGTGGTTGTTGATTTTCTACAGCTTTTTCCAGCACGGACTGGCACACGCTGACGCCCCGCTGCACCTTACCCAGGCCGATCTCCTGGTCACCGCCGGCCACGGTTATTCCGCGCCGCCTTACGAGGCCGACGCCGCACAGCTGCAAGGCCGGTGGGAGAGGGTGGCGCTGCCGCACGCACTGGTACGCCAGTTGACACCGCTGGCTGACCAGGGCCAAGCACTTGGCCCGGCAACCGTGGTGACCTGGTACCGCATCCAGGTACCGATGCTGCCCCCGTCCGCCACCCCGCGCTATCTGTACATCCCGCGCTGGAAAACCGACGGCCAGATCGCCATCTACGGCGACCATCGCCTGCTATACCAGTCGCATCAGAACGTCTACTGGAACGGCTGGAATATCCCGCTGTGGATCGCCCTGGACGGCACCGCCCACGCCACAGCGCCGCGTACCATCCTGCTGCGCATCGAGCGTCCGAGTACGTCCGGCGGCGGCATTTCCTCGCTCTGGCTGGGCACGGACGCCAGCCTGAACTGGCGCTACCGGGCGCGCTATCTGCTCCAGGTTCAACTGCCCTATACCAGCAGCGCGGCGTTCCTGGCCGTGGGACTGTTTTCCTTCTTTGTGTGGCTGAGTCTGCGTGACGAGACGATCTATCTGCTGTTCTTCTCCATCTCGGTCGCCTCCTTCTTGCGCACCCTGCATTACCACGTGGGGGAGAGCCGGCTGCCGATCGCCGACGAATGGTTCAGCTGGATCACCATTAACGCGATCTTCTGGATGGTGCTGGTCACGCATTTCTTCCTCAACCATCTGCATCGGCGTCCGGTGCGTTGGCTCAATCGCACGGTCTGCGCGGTCACCATCGGTATAGGCCTGCTGACCTTGCCGTGGCTGTCCTTCATGTTCGACTCGTATACGCTGGCGCCGCTGGCCTACATCCTGTTGATGTTCGTGGGAACGGCGGTGGGGGCAGTTGGCGGCTACCAATGCTGGCGCACGCATTCGCACGATGGCCTGCTGCTGAGCGTGTGGGGCATCGTCGGACTACTGCTCGGCATCTATGACTGGCTGCTGCAGAACAATTACGTGAATATAGAGAACATCTATCTGGGGCCGTACAACAACATCGGCGCTTTCCTGATTTTCATGTACATCATTTACCGGCGCTTTTTGGAGGCCAACAACGCAGTCAGGCTGGTCAACGCCGGATTGCAGCAGCGTCTGCAAGAGCGGGAAGATGAATTGCAGGAAAGCCATCGGCGACTGCGGGAAATCGCCCGCATCCAGACACTGCACGATGAGCGCCAGCGCCTGACGCAGGATATGCATGACGGCATGGGCTCGTCGCTGTTGACCGCGTTGCTGGCAGTCGAGCGCGGCCATATCGATACGGCGATGGTGGCGGATGTGCTCAAGAACTGCATCGACGATCTCAAGCTGACGATCGATTCGATGGAGCCGATCCAGTCCGATCTGCTGCTGCTATTGGCTACCTTGCGGTTCCGCCTGGGGCCGCGGCTTGAAAGTGCCGGCATCAAGCTGCGCTGGGAGGTCGAGCATGTGCCGGAGATGGAATGGATCGATCCGCGCAATGCCCTGCACATCCTGCGCATCTTGCAGGAAGCGTTCGCCAATATCGTCAAGCATGCGGCGGCGACTGAAATTCGTGTTGCCACCAGCGTCGAGGCCGACTTTGTACTGGTCGTCATCACCGACAACGGCGTGGGATTTTCAGTCGATCAAGGATTGGAAAAAGAGGGCAAAGGGCTGCGCAACCAACTGCGCCGGGCAGCGTCCATCGGCGCCATGATCCAGCTGGAGTCCGGCAATGCCGGGACCCGTTTGGTACTGCGTTTGCCTATCGTGAAAAAGCTCTGAGCACGGCCTTGATCACATCGATATTTGATCCGGCCACATTGTCAGCAGTTTTGGGGACATACGCGTAGAAGTTTTAAGAATAGCATGGTTACGTTAAAGACAGTAAAAACGCGAATCTCGCCGTGCCAGCAGCAGGGCGTGCAGACCCACCAACCGACAACCATCAGGAGCAGTCATGAAAGAAGCCGTCAGTAATATTCTGTCCAGTGTTGGTAGCACAGCACCTGTCGTGCCGATCGGCGCAACGTCGCTTTCCTCACTGCCATACATTTATGTCATAGACCAGAACGGGAACTTGCTGGTTTGTTGCGGGGTCGCGAATAACCAACAACAAGGCACCTGGTTCAATCTGGGCATCCCTGAGGGAACTCCGCTCCAGACCGCGTTAGGCATCGCCAACGATGGCGTCCAAAACGCGTACGTTTTTTCGGTCGATGAAACCGGATGCGTATGGTGTAATCAAAACACTGGGATAACTGCTGCCTGGAACTACGGGACCTGGACCCCATTACTGTGCCCCAGTCCACCTTCCGGCCCGGTGCAATTAACTGCCCTGGGCACGAGCTTTTTCAATGATAGTGCCTATGTTTTCTGCATGGGGGATGATGGCAATGTGTGGTACACCTCGACTGGAATGACTACTGGCGACTGGTACACCCTGGGCCCCATCAGCAGCTCAGCCAATATACAGTCGTGCTTGGGCGTCACGGTGAATACCCAAGAAAATGCCATCCAGGTAACGGTAAATGGGTCAGACAATAACGTCTATCAATGCAATGTGCCCCCAAGCGGCCCCGTAACATGGTCGTCAGCTGACTGCGCATCGACTATCTCCAAGTATATCGGCGCGGTCTGGTTTCCCAGCGGATATTTTTATACGGCTGGGCTGGATCTTAACGGTAATTTGCAATGCATTTGCTGGGTCGGCGTCTGGAGCAGTCTCAACGCCGGGCAACCACTGACTGGGCCGTGTGCAACGCCCGTCGGCGTCGCCATCGACGCGGCAGGTAATGTTAGCGCCTACGTTACAGACAACCACGGGGTCTTGTACTCCTGCAATTTAAGCAATAACGCCACTTGGGTATCGCTGGGCACTCCGACTACTGTATCGACCGTCGAGGGGGCAGTTGGCACCACGGTGGCGAACAGCATTGATTATATCTACGCCATTGATCAATCCAATCAAATCTGGGGTTGTGCACCTTCTCTCTCGCAACCATGGACTCCGATGAACTGAGGCAGGGCAATTGACCGCTTAAGCTATCTCGGTGCTTCAGCTATACAACAAGGAAGGTGTAGTCATGAGCCATATTGTCAGCTTGCGTATTACCAATCACACCGGAACACCAATGACCTTTTTGGCCGACTGGTTCCGTAGCGGGTCAGGGCTGGCTAACGGTTCCCAATGGCCGCAAACCATTCCGGATTCGGTATCGGCAGAGATCCAGTGCGAAGGTTATTTTTATTGCCTGGGCTGGGTGAAATACGAATGCGCAGGGCTCCCGGTCTTTCTGTGTTTTTCCAACCCTGCCACCGGCGCCAATAGTCTCGATATCGGTACGGATAGCGGGGTGTATGACAGGATGGACGGCAAATACTACCCGACCACCCGGGCGTTCCCACTCGGCGGGTCACTTTGGCTGTGTGCGAGCATAAAAGCCAGCGACAGCGGCGTCAATCACGCTTCGTGGGATTTGCAGGTAGCCGATGTCAGTGTGCCGCTTTACGAGAATACGCGGCTTGCGGACGTCCAGGCGTTTTTTGCCAAGCCGTTGGCCGAGCCGGAGCGAAAGTATTATCAGTCCCCTGCCGCGTGCGATCCGACTCACCAATTCGCATCGCATTTCAAGGGCATCAGTTTTCTTCGCTTTCCCGACAAGTACGGGGCACTGCGCAGTAAGACGATCTTTACACATACCAATATCCTGGGGATTGGAACCAGGGGCTCGACCCCTGATTATTTGATCGCTGATCAAATTTCGTCTGCCGAGCAACAAGGGCGTGTAGAAAAGGTTTACCCAACAGTCAATGTCGAACCGGACCTGTTCCATTTGTGTTCGTCGCAAGCATGTGGAACATTCATGGCCTGGGGCATCCAAAACGTGGATGATGATGATAAGCCATCGTGGGTAAAAATCTACGATATCCGAAACGCCCAAGTCAATGAACCGGTGCAGCTGCTGACGACCATCTCGCGGAATGAAGGCACCAACGGCGTCGGTATGACACGCGAGGACACGGGATATTATCTAGTCGCGGTATCGCAAGGTGAAGCGTTGACAGTGTACCGGTCAAACAAGACAGATTTACTTGACACTGCAGCCCCCGCACTGCAATTCACTGTTGTTGATGGCTTCGAGAAAATCTACTTCAATTTGTCCGGTGCAGGCTTGGGGTTGGTGACCGAAAAGGGAACGGGCAATGTCTATGTGTTTGCACTTGACTCCGATGGGCCATTGACGCATTCACAAGTGAATTTGTATCGACTCGACTTCAGTGAGAAACAATGCAATTTCTTGGCCACTAAGCAACTGAAGGTACCAGGATTGAGCGAAGCGGTCGTTTACGCTGCGGCGCACTCGGTGCTATATGGTGCTATCCTGGCGCCCGTGATTTTAGCGCTTGGCGTGACAGCTTTAAATACCTCGTTACGGTATGGTAAAGGGCTGGCAATCACGTCGGAGGCGAGTGTGGAATATTGGGCGTCTGATAGGGATGTGTGGCCGCTCTGGGAGAGCGACAAGAATTTTGGTGTCGTTATTTGGAGTACCAAGCGTTAGCGTAGCAAATATGAAGATTAGTTCACCAAAAAACTATCCCGTCTACGTGACAGTTCGACAAACGGCGAGTGCGTCCACGGCAGCCACATGCCGGTATAGACTCCGCGCAGGATGCGCACCAGCCGACGACGATTATCCGGTTTTGCCAACTTCTTGCAGCGGGCGACATGGCACGCCGAAATCTGTAAATTGTCGTCGCCTTGTTGCCGCAGGCCGGGTATTTTAGCAAGATAAGTTCTATGGGAAGCTGTCAGATGAGGCCATTGCCCAAATGAACGGTACCACGCAGCAGAACGCGAGCTTGGTAGAGCAGGGCGCAGCTGAGGCTCAAGCGATGTCTTAGCAGGCTAAGCGACTCAATGACATTATCGCGACCTTTAAGTTAGGTACTACGCCATCTGTCGCAACGGGCCATCGTAAGCCGAAGCTTCGACTGGGAGCGCCGGCATGGGAGTTGGTGCCGCGTGTACGAATTCTTTAAGCAACATAGATCCAGGGCGTGAAACTACACCATAGGTGGGGGAATGGCGCGTTTGCGAAGTCCACGGTTAAGAAAACTAGCGAATTGAGGTAGCTTAAAGATACAATAATCGCAATTAGCTAAATCTTGGAGCGGTCGTAAATGTTGCCTGACCTCACTAGCGATGTTGCAGTCAAATTTAGCGAATCACGCAAACTCACCGCTCCCGAATTTTTAAATTTACTGAAGCGGCATGAACAGTTCTATGACTGGTTAGTAGCATTCATTCCGGTAAACGGCTACGGCTCAAACCTCAATGACGTACCAGAATGGCTACGTGACCAATTAGCTATCGTCGGGGCTTCGCCTGATAGTAATTTCATTAATACTTTCAAGAAAATCTTAGATTCTTTTGATATTGCGAGCTGGGTCTTTGAAGAGCAAGTTAAACAAATGTCTGCTGAATTGCAAGAAAAATTCAAGCTTGGATCCACGCTTGCGGTTGGTTCTACATATTCCTGCGAATTTAATGGTGCGGTCTGGAAAGTTCCAAAAAATGAAGAATGCAGGGTCATTGTATTCCCAATCGGCGCTATGCTACTGACCCAATATTGCAGCGATTTGATCGGTATTCATTTAAAATTTAAGTCTAGCGAGCTTTTTCTGGATGCCTACTTTAAAGCAATTGGCTACTCTTCCAGCGGTATTGAGCGAGCACTACGCATTAAAAATTCTTCTTTAAGGCAATGTGAAATTCTCGATAAGTTTCATTTCGATGAAGTTGCAGAGCAGTTGCAGTTACAATTACATCGGAATGCTTTTCTTGGCGTCGTTGATGGCAATGATTATCTGCGTGACTACTATCCGATTCCACTCCATGGCGATTCGCGCCGCCCAGGACATCCCTTAGAGCTTGGCAGAACTATTGTACATTTCGTGAATGGATTTTTCGTTCGACATGAATGCGCGCATATTTTGTTGGATGAAAGTAATGATATGCCGACAACTTCCCACGAAGTGGAATTCGCAGCTGATCGAATTGCTTTTTCGCTGGGGATCACGCAAGCAAGCACGCCCCAGGAAAAAGTATGTGCATGCGCAGGTGCGTTTATTTTCTTGTCCCTCGGCCGATGGGTCGAGGAGCTTAACGATATGCCTGAATATAAATCTAGCCATCCTGCGAGCAATGAACGCATGTCACGCCTCCGCATAGAGCTAGATAACTTTTTGGAACTTGATCCCACTACAAAGGATTTAGCGCGCAGCCTGATAGACGAGTTAGATTGGTTGATACAAAGGTTATGGAGGAAGTCAACACATTTGAGGAATAGTTCGTCTAATTCTTTAATATCCACAATGCAACGTGCAGTAGACGAAAAAAACCATGCTATTTTTCTAGACCAGGTTCCACGTTGGCTAATATTCGGAGCTCCAAAAAAATTATGCTATCGGCTTGCCGTTTATCGGTGCCAATTGGAAAATGCAGCAAGTACAGCCTCACCAACGGACGAAGTTCACGTGAAATTGTCAATTTTGATGCAAATATACGAAACAGCTAAAGAACGTACATCATCAAATTTGTATGATTTTCTTATGAAAGATTACAATCGCCAACGCAGTCAATGCACTAGGGGTACCAATGAATAATAAGTTCGATGAGTTTACGGAAGAAGCGATTGTAAAATATCAAGAATTACTTCCAGCTGAGTTAATTCGAAAAACATTTGAAATCTTGGCATCAGAGTCCTCAAATTTGGGCGAAGGCCCAGATAATGTTTTTGCGGGTGCGGGGGGGCGCCAATATCAGATTGATACTTTTAAATTGGCTAGTGGAATTGCGGGAATCGTCGGCGTATTTGTAACTCCTACATCTGCAGTTCTTGTGGGGTTGGCGGTCGTCACTGCGATTGCGACGATTAGCGAAAGTGTACGGCAAATCACTGTTGATCAAGGTGCCCTTTGTCAGGCGCTTTACGATGCCGGCAGATGGACTAATCGTCGCGTACTCAATAGTGCGGATCTGAAAAAAAAGCTACGTGACCTAACAGATAACGAGGAAGCACTGGATTCTCGTTATGATAATGCAATCGACACCTTATTAAGCATGCGAGTGATAGACTTGGATATCATCAACGAAAAGGTCGAATTAGTAGAAACCATTTTATTTATTAGGTGAACAAAGCTTATGTTGTAAAAAACTTCTGTTGAGTTAAACATGAGTTATAGGGCACAGCGTCTTTTGCCAACATTACTGCAGATGCTTGCGCATCGGTGACTGCTATTGAATTTCTCATTGCGCGCATTGCGGCTATCCTGATGCGATGGCGCTTAGATTTATAGGTTGAGTAGAACCGCATAAGTAATGTAGCCTTAAGCTCTAACAATTTTAAGAAATAACTTCATGGCGACAGAGTTTCGAGTGCATGCATTCTTGAAGAAGTGGGGAGCGACAGCCAAAAATGCTGCGCTTGGCGCAATGGGCTTGTTCAGCTTGGGACTGGGAATGCAACAGTCGTTTGCTGACAAACTACAAGTAGGAGGCTTGCTGCTTACCGCCGGCCTGTTGATGGTCATGGCTTCAGACTTATCACGATTCAAATCCATTAAAGGACTCGGAGTTGAAGCACAACTGCAAGAATTGGGCGATAAACTCACTGAAGCAGACGAGCTACTTCAGCATATCAAGGAAAGCGTGGGACTTACAGCCGATGTCACCTTTCAGCTCCTCGCACATACAGGCCGACCAGACGCCAGCTTTTCGCGAGGAGAAGCTTTAAAAATCGCCGATGCCTTCCGCCAGCAAATGAAGGCACTGGGCAGCTCAGATAAAGATATCGATAAGCATATGCTTCCGTGGCATCGCGTAAATCTTAAAGAGCAACTTAAAGCGGTACATATTCAACTGTCTGAATACGCCCAAATTCAGAACCAAGAAGCCACGAGAGAGACGCTATTTCTCGCCCAGGAAAACCTGCCGGAAAGTCCAGCGAGGCAGTCTTACGAGGCTAGAGTTAGAAGGAATACGAGGTTTGTTCAGAGAATTTCGCGCTTATGGGACGGCGATGAATTCGTTTACGTGCGCGATGTCGGATCTCTGCTCGCCGAAACGGATTGCGGGACGCCAGACGAGCTGGAGGCGCTGATTCAGAACATCCAGCCCGCACTGAACATCGCACGGTACTATGTAGAGCATCTTGACTTCAAGAGCAGGGAAGGGTGGATCAGCACTGAGAATTTCTACCAACGCAGTTTTTTGTCTTGAGCGCCGCTAATCCGGGCGTGTACTACTCCTAGTTCCGCTCGAAATGAGAACTACGAGGTGATTCTAGCGCTCGGATGGCCGCATCTTGCGCCCATCTCGGCAGAAATAAATCGTGCAGCAGCGCCATGCCTGTTGGCTCAGTGCCCACGGCCGCTCGGGGAAGTATGAAGAGATGTGAGAAAGCATTATCCAGAATGGCTAGCCCCTGTTCCGAAATCCCAAAGGACAGGTTACGCCCCACAACTGGCGTACGCTCTCGCTCATGCTTCGCAATCGAACCGTTCGGGTCACATGCCATTTCAGCGAGTTCATCAATATAGTCGAGAACGCGGTCCGCCTCCCTGGTCACACGCAATGGGGTAGTCGCGGTTGTGATGCCCATGCCAGGTCCCATATACAGTTTGCCATCGACATTCAAGAATCGAAACAGGCCAGACTCCCGTGTCTCGTGAATTTCCTGAGCTGTTGGATTGGGCGCACTGCTGGTGAAACCTTTCAGAGCAAACTGATTCATATATTCTGGCCAGCAGCGAACCATCGTTTTGAATAGCTCGGGTTCTGAAAAGCCTACGCGGTCGGGATGTGGCTGCACATCGATAAACGCGACTTCAGTCGGTGTCACAAGACAGTAAAGCAGGAAGTCAGCCGGCTTGGAAAAGTACCTGTCTCTGGGAAGCGGCTCGTCGGAAAGATGCAGGTGTGTGATGTTCCAATCCGCCCATAGTAGATCTGTGCGGCTGTGAGTCTGCGAGCCACTGTAATCATTCCGCAGTATTAAGCCCCGTCCTTGATATGGATTGACGTCTCGCCCAACTTCAAACCTGTGTGCCATTTGTGCCAATGCGGTTCTTGCACCTGTAGGCAATTTAGACTTTGGAAAGGCGTCCGACACTACGACATTACGTGGTTGTGGATCGATATAGCGTAAGCGAAAGTCCATCCAGCGCGAGAGCGGTGCGCTCAGGTGTTCGACCTCGCGTTTGTACTTGAGGCCGAACACCTTTATGAGATGCTCGGCTACCGACGAAACGTTGCGGCGAAATTCATCTCTAACTGCATCGACACTAGGGTTGGTCATTGTGAAGATTTAGACTTGCGTGGAGAGAAGCAGCGCAACAACGGCTTGCACAACCAGCCAATTGTCCTCTTTATCCTGCGCTTGAACCTTGCAGAGCGTTGCGCCTTAAGGAAGCTTTTCATTTGTTCTTCCATGCTCAACCTTGGCTGCACAGGCGGCTCGGGGAAGAGCTCTTCAAATTTTTCTTTCAACGTCGTCTGACCTAATTTCTCTAAGCCGCCAGCAAATATCTTGCCTCGCGAAACGAGGTCACGAACGACGTGCGGCGGGTAGACGTACCCATCGAAGTCAGTGGAGAGGTATGTGCTTTTCAGGCCTTCATAGTCCTCACAGAAATAGTGGCTGCGCGCGATGTCACATACAGCAGCAAGCGAGCACCACTGCTCTGCCGTAACTTGGTCATGCCGGGCTTTATCTTCCGAGATGTTTTTGATGGCGATTAGAAGATCTGTTGTGATGTCCTGCAGCGGTATCTCGACGCCGATTTTCAAAGATAACTCGCGGTTCTTCTTGATGATAGCGACGGCCTTTGAAAAGTCATTGCTGCTCAGTTCAAACTCGGTCATCAATGCAGTACGTGCACTGGAAAATTCCTCCGTGCTCCAGCGGCTGGCTGGCGGGAGCTTGCCTGCGATCGTTGAGATGTCTGCACGCGAGAGCTTAGCAGTATACGTTTTGCATCGATACTCCTCGGTCAAATAGTCGACGAGTGCTTCAAAATGATTTGCATGCTCAGTGAGCTCATTAAACCTCTTCGCCAGTTTGGCGATGTTAATGTAGCTATGCTCACCCAGATGCGCTTCATTCTGCCGGTTGGCGGCATATCGAAACGTCTCTCCTGTGGCATCGATTGTGTCGAACTCTGTGACGTACTCTTCAAGAACAGCTGCAGCTGGAGGCAGCCTACGGTCAAAGCTCAAGTATTGCTTCAGAATGTCCCACAGCTCACCCAGATCATGAGTACCAGCGGCATCGCGGCGTTTATCTCCTCGCAAGGCGGACACGCGGCCGATTTCGCGCTTGAGGAACAGTTCGATAAAGTGTCGAGCGCAGAAGCAAATTGGATAAACCAGAGCATCGATAGCCACATACGCCTGTTCACCAGTCTCCGGGTCTACGTAGGATTCACTAACGCCGGCAGCCAGCAGCACATTTACTGCCTGCTCGAAGCCGGTGGCGTAGGAAACCTGCTTATCGAATGCCCATCCCTTACCAACAACTGCATTGAGATGCTGTTGAGGCCCTGGTCCAAATGTCTTATTGCTCATGCGATGACTGATGTAGCGCTTGGCGCCGATTTTTAGGAGGCGCAATTATACGCGGCATCAGCTATCGGCGTTGTGGTCAGACGCCTTGGTGCCGGAGTAATCCATATCCACTATGCTGCGGTTTTTGCGGTTGTGATTAGGAAGCGCAGCTTACGCTTTGCCAGCACATGCTTATCCCTCGAATTGATTGTCGTCAGTTTGCACAAAATTGTGGTTATCGTGTCTGGGCTACTCGCGATAAAAGGGAACGATTTTTCGCAAAATCTGGTTGCAAGAATTTGTCAATTTGCCGAGCAGGTTGCACGAAACTGTCTCTCGCATGGCGCTGTCGTCGGTATGGCACCACACAGCTTATACTGAGAATGATGACTATTTGAAGATAACGCGGCTCTTCCCCTGCTGTGTCATAAAACTTCATGAGGATAAATGTATGGTCCGCGTTCCCCTCGCTGTAGCCCGTCGACTGTCTGAACTTGAAGCCAATACGCCGAAGTGGCTCGACGAAATGTCGTGGGCGGCCGAGCTCGAAGCTTTGATGCCAGCGCCAGCTTCACTCGACGAGGATGAGCGACGCGGCTGCATCGGCGAGATCGTCGCGCATCGTTTCATGCCGGCCACATCTAGCGAGCGTGGGCCATGGGACGCCTACTTTGGCCCGGTTTCATCCGGCACCGATAGCAACGGCAACGAAGTCCATTTTCCCGATGCGCGCCAAATCGAAGCCGAGGTGATCGAATACTGGAAATTCCGCGCCGGGCAGACACCACACCCTTTACTGCGAGCACGCTACGCCGACCTAGCTTGGGAAATCGGCCGAATCTGGAACCGTGCTCATGCAGATCAGGCACCTATCGCGCTGCCGCGCGAACTTGCCCAGCGCGCGGCTTGCGCCTACCTGGATGGGGCATTAATGGCGGACGCTTCCGTGCCGCTGCAGCTGTTCAAAGCATGGAGATTCCTTGATCGCGCAGTCGGCTTGGCGATCTCCGTCAAGGACAGCGCACTCATTGAGCGTGCAAAGCAAGCGGCCTTCGAGTTCAACCGTGTCAATAGAGCCGCTGGCTTCGTTGATCAGTGGTGGTTGATCGATGATCTTGTGTTCGACCGCAAGGGGCTGACGCTAACCGACGCGGAGCAAGCGGAGATGGTTAGCTGGCTGAACGACGCGCTTAACACCTGCTCCGATTTAACCGATCAAAAGAGGTTTGAGCCGCATTTAGCTTTGCAGGCGGCCGATCGCATTGGTCGCTGGGCAGCAAAGGCAAAGCGGCCAGAGCTTGGCGTGGCCGCACTCAAGCAAGCGGCAGGCGCGTTTGAAACCTTCGCCAAACAGACCAACGCAATGACCGCGACGGCGTGGCTGGAAGATCTCAGCATTCGGTATCGGCAACACAATCTGGCCGAAGATGCTTCGCGAGTCGATGCCGAGATCATAGCTCGCTCGGAGGAAGTGCTGCAGTCTATGCGCCTGACGTCCGTCCCTATGAGCGTCACCGAGGAAGAGATGGAGCAATGGCTAGAAGAACTGACTGCCGAATCACTTAAACAGGCGGCAGGGCGCATTGCCTTCCATCTGACTACAGACCCGGATGAACTGCGCAAACAGGTTGAAGCAAATGCGGCGAACGCACCTCTGCATGCCCACATAGAAATCACGATCACGGACGACCGTGGCTTTACGACTGCTACCATCGGCTCGGTCAAAGAAGACATGCCAGGACGTGTCCTGAATGCGGCCGCGACCTATATCGGCGGCTCAAGTGCCTGGTTGCATCGGGCCCTACTGCGGATGAAAGAACGCTGGAGCCCGGAAGCCAGTATGCTGTTCGCTCTGCTGGTCGAGAGCCCTCTGTTTCCGGTGGACGGCCACGGGCTGCTACGTGCGGGTATCGAGGCGTGGTATAGCGGCGATCACGTAAAAGCCGTGCATGTCTTGGTGCCGCAGGTAGAGGCTGGCTTACGAGAAATGCTACGCGCATATGACGAATCGCCAATGCGGCATAACGCCCATGAAGGTGGCTTCGAGACCATCGGCATGGGGACGTTGCTCGTGAACCGAACGTTCAGAGCACGCGCCCATCCAAGATTCGGCTTACATATGCGCGCGCTTTACACTAGTCCCAAGGGGCTAAATCTGCGTAACCGGGTAGCGCACGGGCTGGCTAACGCCGATGCGTTTGGGGTGGGCATGGCCAATTGGGTCATCCACTCATTGTTGGCGATCCGCACCTTTGGGCATCTTGATTTGGACAAGCAAACGTCTGAGGTAGAAGCCTAGCAAACATCAGACGTCTAAGCATAGCTTGGACGGGATGAGGTGCCCTGGTAGAAACGTGCTCGCGGGAATTGAATACCAGTTTATTGCTATCAGTGATATCTTCCCCAACCTCAATCCTCCTGTCGAGGGATACCCATGGGTGAGGTCTGCGATCTAGAATTCTCCAAGCGGGTTGTTGTCGGGCAAACCGTCAACACAGCGCAATGGCAGCATCCAGATGAGGCAGCCTTGGAGGTGCATATTCGGCGTGAGTACCACGCGCGTAAGCTAGCAGTTAGCCTATTCCTGCAGGGGGAAACTGACGCTGTCATACTGCAAAGATCATCTCTCACCGCGAAATACGCTTATAGGCTCATCGCTAATCGCTGCCTTCAGATTCACGAAGACGGTCAGGTCTTCGGTTGGCGTGGATTAGTGCCACACTTCCTAGGAAACTGAGCATTTCTAATCGTTTTTAAGTCGAAATAATCGTTTTTGTACAGAGCGTAGGGTGGCTACGTGCCCGGCTATACGTGCTATCAGGTCCGGCCATGCAAGCCCAGTGTCGGCGTTTGCCGAGATGTAGTGCCATGTGGCAACATAGGGCTCCATCTACGCTTGAAAGCAGCCAATGCAGTTATTACGAGGTATAGAGAGAATTCACTACGGTCACGGTGCCATGTTTGAGATCCCTACGTCCGAAGGCAGCGTCTATATGTGCGCGACCAGGTCGAACTACAACAACGAAAGGAGGGCGGTCGTAATCGTCGATGCAGAGAAGTTTCTCGCGCTGTGGCGCCGCGAAGGCAGCAGTCACGACGATATTGCCCATCAGGGCACAGAATCATGGCCCAGCGACCGAAAGTTTAAAGACGCAGTCGCTGGGTTCGGTCTTGGCGCAGTCAATCCGGTGCCCCTGGCCCTGGTTCACTGCTACGAATCCGCTGAGCGAATCGGCGTTTACGAGCAGTCATTCTTTGGCTTGCACAAACTCAAACGGACAGAAATACGAATCCAGGCAACGCTGGCTTTCACAAACGGGATTACGCGCACCATCTGGCTGTTGGCTGCGGGCGCCAAAGCGTTTCCTGTTGAGTGCGATCTTAAAAGTGCCGCATTGCTGCAAGCGTTGGCCGGATTTGAAGGTGATCATTACAAAACCTTCGCTGAACTGATCCCAGAACACCTAGCAGCATAAGTAGAGCCAGCAGAATGACGCCGGCAGCGCCGGCGTGATGACCCCAAAGGAAAAGCGCGATCGCCGATGAAGTTTAAGTTGGAATCCAATAGGAACCCAACATGAGATCACGCGATCATGAGAGCACCGGGTCACCCCAATTTTATGCAAATATCGGGAACAGTTTTATGAAAACGGACGATTGTCCGCAACGAGAGGCCACGACGACCACCATTTTACATAATATAAATTATACGAAATCTAGACCGGCCTCAGCAGTAACAAAAGACAGTTCAAACGCTCCAACATAAAAATTAAGACACATCGCCGTTTTTAACCTGGCCTGGGCTGTTTGGCCATCTGTCCGAATATTTATGTGGGCGATTTTTGAGGCCTGCCTGATGTCTCAATATTTACTTCGAAAGTTGCATTGCCGTTCGCAAGCTTTCAAGCACGCTAACCTGTTTCTCCTGCCGGTATGAACCAAAACCACGAATTGCATCGTCTTTTCGGATTTCCAGCGATACAACTGGTGGTTTACCTCAGCGGGAATTCTCAGAGAAGTCGGAATGCGCACGGACCGATAGCAGGCACTGTATTTCGGCACGGGAACGCCTGCGTCCGCGACGGGACAGGACGGCGCGACTTTTTCAGCTGGATCGTGAAGGTGGCCAGACCTTACTAGCAGGTCGCCAAAACAATTTCTTTTAGTTAATCTCTATTGCAACGTGAAATTTTACCCCTATCTTGATGTGAAGGCTCTAGCAATTTCGGCCAGATATTTTGCCTCTGGCCATCAGGAAGGATACCGCATGCATCAGGAAGCTATTTTGACAACGAATCACACCATACTGGGCCCCGCTGGGACGCCCGTGAGCATTGCAAAGCTGGAAAAGCTGTTTACGACCACTGCCTCTGCCAACGACGATATTGGCTACAAATGTGCCGATCCCCACTGTGGCGTGCGCGTCAAAGCTGTCATCACCGTCCTGTCCAAGAAGCTGCGAAAAAATAGCCCGAGCTCATATTTTGCGGCCAAAGGGACGTCGCATGCCAAAGGTTGCACCCGCATGCCCAAGCCGGCAACGCTCACGCCCTTGCCACCTACCAGCGGCGCAGGGGCGGCCAGCCCGCATCGGTCGGCGCACCCTGCGATCTGGGTTGACCCTAGAACGCAACCAGCAGCAATCGGGGGATCGCCTGCTACCGTCACCGGCGGCAGCGGGGGCTCCGGCGGACCTGGGCGCGTGCGGACCACGTCCGGCGGCGGCACGACGCAGAGCCGCTCTCAGCTGGTCGAGAGCTACGCCTTGGCATGGATTGGTATGGCGATGCACGAAAAACGCACCGAGGAACTCTTGGCGGAGTGGAACCCTGGGGGCACCTACTTCTCGGCCTTTCACCCGATCTGGTTTTACTCGGGCACCGATGTCACCGCGGTCGGCCAGAAGATTTTCGTCGGAAAATTTAGCAGCATTATCAAGTCGAAAACTGGCTATGTGATCACCTTGGCCGAAAAGAATTCGACCGGAGAGCCATTATGGGTGTGGGTACAAAGTCATACATTCGCCGCTGGTGCCGCAGGCAAGGCGCTGCAGCAGTTGATGGAGGCGTGCGAGAAGACTCCGGTGAACTATGTTGGCAAACGCGTGTTCGCCCTTGAGAAGTTCACCGGCAATTCAGGCAGTAAAGGACCGTGGTCGTCCATCCCGGTCGAACATCCTCACATGATGTGGATGGAAAAATGAAATCGCGCCAGCCATCTATGCCCGGCGCCCTTGGCTGACCAGTCTCCACCGCATGGAGCGGCGAACCTGCCCCAGCCTTGTCCCCTGCAATGCCACGACAAGCAGCCCGTCGGCTGCGCGCGGCAACCGCCCCCGCACATACCGGATGGATGGCACGGACCGCGAAGTGGTGTATGACATCGTGCGCGCCCTCGCTGGGCGGCGCGGATATCGCGGCACCATTGAAGCGGCGCCGCAAGAACGGCACGGCTCGTGCTGCAGTACTGGTCAAACATTCGGCGAACTAAAAGTGATCGGATAAGAGAACTAAATCTGGTAAACGCCATAGGCCGCGAACTAAATGTGTGAAGTCCGTTCAGCACACTAGATAGAGCGTTTGCACAATAGCGCATTCAACCGCAGAATTTGCGCAGCGCTCGCATCGGTCCTGGCGCAATGACAGATCCCTCCTCGCTTATGACTGCCCCTTGTTCAGCTTTTAAAGAACCCCGGATAAACATGTGGCCTCGCCGGAAGGCGTGAACGGAACCGACTAGTCCTGCATCTCTGCCCAGCTTAAGGATCAGCAGCACCAAAAAGGAAGCGGTTTGATCAGGGTCAGCTATTTCTGCGTGCATCTGGCGCAGATCGGGCTCACTTGGCAGCGCCAGAAAACTGGGATGCGAGTGCCACTCGCCAAGATAGTTGAATCGCTCCGGCTGGTTCCCGGTCAGCAGATGAAAGCGGCGCATGAACTTGCGGTGCTGCACTGGGTCGCGAACAAATGATGTCGGCGTGCCGTCTCGTTGGACAGACAGTGCTTTCACCAAGAATTGGCTATCGCCAATCTGCTCGGCGGCAAGTACGCCCCCGATTTCATTGTGTCCGGCAGCGCGTAGCTCTTTCTTTAATTTTCTCGCGCACTTGACACTCAAGATCACTTCAATCATTGGCAAGCTCTTGTGCAATTCGAGGTAGCGTCACTGCCCGTGTCTCGAACGGCGTTTCAAAGATCCATTCCTTGCGTAATCCGATAAGGTATGCAGACTCGGGGTAATCGGATTGGCCTGACGGCCGAAGCGTGTCAAGTGCCATGCGGGAAAGGTGAGCAGAGATGATCGAGACATCGGCATCATCGGCAATCATCGCTCGTTCGTCATGCTCGCTACCGTAATCGATGTCGCTGTCATCTGGCGGCTTCGGCAGCGAGGGATCGGTCATGGCCACATATACCTGATGGCGCACATCGAGTGGTGGATGTTCGATACCGGGCCTGGATCGAACGATGTACCCACCGTAGCCGCCGCCGAATATGCGGCCCCAGACCATCGGAATCCGCTCTTGCGTTGCGACTGCGGCAGCGACGCTAAACCCGTGCCCGCTTCCCGATGTTTCGACAATTAAGTCACATTTCCCGAGCTTCTCCAGGGCGTTCAGTATCGTCGCCGTCGAGTAGTGCCCGTCCAGGCGCCCTTTCCAGCTGTCGACTTCCACTTTTGGGTTGATCGCTCGGAGGCGATTGACGACGCCATCGACTTTGTGTGCGCCGACGGCAAACCAGTCGAGTTCGTTGCGCACCAGGTTCCCAGGCTTCAAGACATCGCCGTCGAATAAAAGAAAATGTGATACACCGCATCGAACAAGACTGGCAGCGACCTTGCTCCCCATGGAGCCGCATCCGACGATCGCGGCCCGCTTCCCAATGACCGCGTCATTACGAACCGGTGTACGTTGTTGGTTATCCATAGGAACGCTTGCAATCTCAAAAACTTTATCTGTGCCAAGGAATTTCGCCAAAACCTTGCCGTTCAAAATGCCGACCACTACTTTGGGGCTGTCAAAAGGGATGTCGGAAAAATGCTTCCAAACGTCTGCCGGCGCGCTGTCGACATTGGTTAGTGCGAGATACCGGTCGTCCCCCTCCCCCAGCTTGGCGATACGGCCAATACTGACACCGTAGGTGCTGAATTGCTTGGGAACGCCAACATCGATCCATTCATCGAAATGTGTGTCGCCAATTAAAGAAATGCCCGTAAACACCCAGGACAAGTCGTACTCCACGCGCGCGAGTTCAAGCAGACTGACGACCTTATCGCGCCGTTCAACTTCGGCAATGAGCTCGTCCGTTATAACCAGCCGCATCAGTTCCCACGATAGGTACTGCCCTTCCGTGAAACGATGATCGCTAAGCACCTCCAGTGGAACGCCTGACTCGTCCAGCGTCGCCTCGGTCTCGAGCAGCTTGCGCGCGCTGCGGATCATGTCAGCGGCAGTCAAGGTGGGATGCCAGTTATCCGCTCGTATTTCCAGGCAAAGCTCACCGCGTGCCCACTGGTGGGACGACCATTTCGCCTCTTGCCTTGGGATCACCTGTGGTGGCGCGTACGGATAAATGAAAGGATAAACAACTTTGGCCTCCCACCATTTTTCGCCGGCCAGCAAATCGACATCGACGCGCGCCGTTCCGTGGCCCTCGTCGATATGCCAGATGACATTTTTTACCCAGCCCTCGGAAACAAGAGAAGCAATGACCTGCTTCTCCAGCGCCAAGCGATCACCCGGCTGTTGAAACCACATCAGGAAAAGCCTCGCTGGCTCCGAGAGGGCTGGGCCGCCGTGGCGTTAAAGGTGAATCCTGCGCTGGCGGCGGTTGGCAGCGCCGCTTTGACTAGGCTAGATCCAATAGAGGCGGAATTTTTTTTTGAGTCTTCCTTGGGCTCAAGGGCTTCCATCGCCGTAGCGTAGTCAAAGTCGGCGCGGCGCCGCGTTGACCCGAAGAGGGTTTGGAACGCCTTTGGCGCGTTATCGTAAAGTGCGGAGCCGATTGCGGTCTGGCGGCCAGCGCAGCGCCGTTGTTCCGCCTCCGATTGCAACACCGAGCGGCTGATGCAGCACCGAACGCGCTCGCCTTTGATGCCAAGTCTGGTGACGGACGTGATGCCATGTTCCAGTCCAATCTGCAGCCCCAGATCGTCAGCATCGATGCCCACTTTCTTCAGCTCTTCGAGCGCCAGGTTAAAGCTGCTGCGCATCGCTGCAGCGCAGAGAATCGCGTTCTTGGCCGTCTCGGCATCATCGGTCGTCGGGGCGGTTCCTTCTATCAAGATTCCGTGCACGCAGTCGCCGATAAAGCGAATTTTTTTGCCGCCAAAGTCTTCATGCAGAACACTGTCCAGCTCACCCCGCAGCACGTGCAGCGCCTTGACGACGCTTTTGGCCTTCTCGTCATCATCGATGCGATCAGCCACGTAGCGTGTAAAGTTGTCGATGTCGGCATACAGGGACACGCTCTCCTGCCGGCGCGAGTTTGCGGGTGTCAGTTCTTCGATAGCCAGCGTCTGGAAAGGTGGGGTATGGCGCGAGAATACAAAACTGCCGATGGGACTACTCTCCAGTTCTTCCTCCCACTTTTTGACCACCTGGTCGACGGTCACCGAGAGGGTCGCGTGCTCCTGCGCTTCAGTGACCTGCTTCACCGTTACGGCAGTCGCATCCGCATCGAGCACCTTGTCCCAGCCAGTTGCCACCCTGGCTTCGATACAGGCCGGCCGATGCGGCTAATTCTTGACTTGGCACTCGACTACTGCCCATGATTGCGCTATTCCACATAAAATGCGTACTATTCGGGTAACTACATAACGACAGTGATGCCGTTTTAGCCGTCTCCCAAATCCATGAGAAATTCCTCCTTGAGTGCGCGTCAGTTAGCCGATCAATTGCTGTTCCCTGGGCCGGTCGATTACGGGTTGGCTTCCGGCGTGTTTGTTCAAGTGCGTTCCCACGAAGAGTCTGCACAATTTTTTTGGGACCTGGCTCCAATGCTGGAGGCCGGCGGAATGCTGGCGGTATTGGTCGATGCGGCGCATCTCATGGCTGGAGATGGGTTACCGCGCCTCGCTCAGTTGCTCTGCGCACGATGCGGGCTTGAATGTGCCTCTACCAGTAGGATCGGCGAATGGACGCTGACAGATGCCCTGGCGGAAATCATGCAGCGGCAATCCCCTACCGTGGTCTTGCTACTTAGCGGCGCGCAACAACTTCCTGGCGAGCCCGGAGAGCGCATTATGAAAGCCCTAAAGGCCGCGAGAGACTGTGTAAATCTTGAGCCAGCTTCAACAGGACGATTTCTGCTGGTGGGAACCTGGATTCTTCCCGCAAGCGCAGGCAGGTATGTTGAGAATTCTCGTAGCGCCTTTTATGGCGCAACTGCTGTGACTTTAGCGCACCGCTAGCAAAACCTAGCCACCGGCGGCGAGTGGACAAGCTGCGGTTCATTGGCAAATGACTTTCAACGCGACGTCTCGGAAGTACTTGTACGGCACCGCATAACCGCGGTCACGTCATTTACCGATGGGTACCGCACTTACCGGCTGCCAGCTTCCTTGTCAGGTTGTGTGTGATAGATTAGGTACACAATCCATTGCCTTAGGAGCCGTAATGCAAAAATACGTCCTCGATTCCAAGCGTCCCCAAGCCATAAATCAGATCTGCGCTTTCAAAAAAGTCGATGGAGGATTCCGTGGATGTGTCAGCGGTGACGACGGCGACATTCAGTGTGCGGACATTAGCGAGTCTGAGGAGGCGGCGATGCAAAATGCCAGAAACCTCCTTGCAGTGTTGGAAAAGATTGAGCAGGAAGCAGACATCGCTTCGCTTAGTCTCAATGGTCGCGAGGTGCTTCAGTATCTGAACTATGACTTAGGTCATGAGCTGGTATGCACCTATCGAATTTTGCGCAACAATGACGTTATCGTTGATTGGTGCCGGCGCTCACATCCACCGCTCCTTGGAGATGCAGAACCACACACTGTCTTGGCAGATATCGCACGCAGGCACAGCGCGTAGTCGCTGTGCCTGCCTTTAGCGAGCAGAGCCAACGCAGGCTGCTGAACGGACGCCGCGTCACCACGCACTGGGCAGAGGCACGCAAGCTGCAGCGCATGTATCCGAAGACCAGCGTGGACGAAGACCGGATTTTTATCAACGACGGCAATATCTGGAGCTCGGCAGGTATGACGGCATGCCTCGACCTGACACTTGCACTGGTGGAGCAGGACCTGGGTGTTGAAAATGCTCGCAAGCTGGCGCGCCTTTTGGTGGTTTACCATCGCCGCAGCGGCGGCCAGTCGCAGTTTTCCGCGGTGCTGGAATTGGAACCAAAATCGGACCGCATACAGAACGCACTGAACTACGCCAAGAGCAACCTGGCCAAGGAACTGACGGTGGACGAATTGGCCGAGGCGGCGCACCTGAGCCGACGCCAATTCAGTCGCACCTTCCGCATCGAGACCGGCCAGTCGCCGGCCAAGGCCATCGAAACCCTGCGCGTCGAGGCGGCCAAAATGATGCTGGAGGATAGCAACCACGCCATCGAGGTGGTAGCCAAAGAGACTGGATTTGCCGATCCCGAGAGGATGCGGTGCGCCTTCCTGCGTGCCTTCGGCCACCCGCCGCAGGCGCTGAAGCGCGCTGCCAAGGGCGCGCTTGCGGCAGCCTAGGCAGCGGGTGACATATCTGACCGATTACAGGCAGTTAGAAGACAACTCACAACTAAAGCACAATGTTTCGGTGCGCCCAAGCCCACTACTTGCACCAGGTATTGATATGGCCGGCCAATTGATGCACAAAACGGTCGATCTTCTCCTGGTGAGCACTGCACTGATCGTGCGACTGATAATCATCGCAGTAAGCAAGCGCCCTTCTTACCTTGACGCCAGCAGCGCGCCCTAGCCCGCCTCGACCTGCAGGGGCTCGGCGCCGCATGGCCTCCACTGGTAGCGACGACTCGATAGTGGGGCCTGGCGTAATCCAGAACGGCGCATCCAAGCGCCTCAACCCACCGAGGCTGTTGGCCACGCGCAGTTTGGCTGACGCAGTATTGAGCGCTTGCCAGTTGCCCTGCTCGTCCTCAGCAAAATCATCGTCGCGATCCATGACGATAAACGCCTTTCTGTTCAGTCGCAGCATCTTGACGAAGTCCTCTTCGTCCTGGGTCGAGAAATGCGCCAATACCGCACCGCCGTAGAACATAAAGCTGTAATCGACATGCTCGATGAATGTAGGAATCTTCCCTGCGCGAGCCCACAACGTGAGCCAATGTCGAATATAGAATCGGTCAGACGGCCCTTCTACCCAGATCACGCCGTTGCATTGGCCAATATCGGAGCCGCGTATTCCAAGCAAGTCGAGCAAACGCTGGGGATGCACGACGTTATCTAGGATGCCACCGGCGGCCTCGAAAGTTTTGACCTTATCTACCAGTGGGCCCCACGTGCGGGTGTCCTGCATCACGGGTGAATGGGTGCTGACAAATAGCTGCAATTTATTGTCTTTCGCTATCTCTCCCATGCGGCGCGCTAACAGCCGCTGAAGATGCGGATGCATATGGGTGTCAGGCTCCTCCAACAGGCAAATCGCTCCTTCCTGTTGCTTTAGCCAATGCAGCACTGCGACCAATTGCTGCCAGCCCATCGGCAGCGCCGCAGTATCAACACGGCTATGTTGGAAGGTATCGTCCTCGAGCAATAAATGCAAGCGGTCCTGTTCGTCAACGTATGCGGTCGCGATGTCAAAATCTTTGCTAGTTTCGAAGTACGGATCGTCTTCATGTTTCGTCTCGCCATCGGCTAGCCCGAGCAGGCTGGCGCGCTCCATGTGTAGGACCGCGGCGGCCTCGGCCGTCGTCCACTGCGCCGGCGTGAACCAGACCACATGGGCGCCACTTTGGGCGTAGTGTGCAGCCAAGCCGTCACGTGTGGTTACGGCAAGCGTTCGTTTGTTCACGGGGCCGCCGAACGGAGTCAGCTTAGTCACTGCTTTGTCATTTTTGTCTAACTCGTAGGCACGCAGCCACAAGTGCTGCCAGTCAAACACATCGTCGCGTTTATGCTGCGCCGGCAAACTATCGGGATCTGCCAAAGGACGCGATAGGCCTAGCAACTGGACGCGATTGCTAAACTCCAGGCTATAGGCGGAGTGGCTATCGGCGGGTTGATTTTCTCTGGGGAGCGTACAAATACGCGCTGGGTCGCGCAGCAGATCAATCATATGCAGCACGGTTGACTTCCCTCCTCCATTTGCACCAAGTAGGAGATTGATCTGGTCACAGCGGTAGTGGAAGTGAGGGCTCCTTAGTAGGGCCTGAAAACTGTCAACGACACTGAAGTCCCTGCAGGTATTAAGGCGGCGCAAGCCGCAAAACGCAAATTTTTTGAGATGGACGGGCAATGTAGTACTCCAATTCTATATCCGCCGACTGATGCTCACTGGGGACGCCCCCGAGCGCCTGGCCAGCGTCGCATTTGGCCTGATGGCCATATTGGCATACCGGCTGGGCTTTAACCATATTTCGCTCTTCGCGGCCGGAAACGGGCCGATCGACCCGGACAACCCCGACGGTTTCGTTGGATTCGCCGTGTGGCCGAAATTCGGGTTTGACGCACCACTCGCCCTTGCGGAACTTACCATGGCGCCATCCGAGGCCCTGCGTGCATGCCGGACGGTTCAGGAGGTCATTGCTGTAGACCCTGAATGGTGGAATGTACACGGCTGGGGCCGGGATATGCGCTTCGACTTGAGCGCCGATAGTCGCAGTTGGGCGATTCTGCTAAACTACCTGCATCAATCACTCCATCGGCAGGAGATTGAACTATGACCGCTTTGAAGAAAACGCCACCCAGCCAGTACAGCGCCTACAAATTGGCAGCGGCCGCTCGCCGCGCCATGGTCGCTTCGATAGGGGTGCCGATCGTCGGTGAGGTCAAGCCATCACAGGGCCGGATCCGAGTCACGCTGGGTGGCAAAGCCATCAGCCGGAACGCCCGCTCGGGTGTGTTCGGACCGTCTGTCATCCACATTCCCGAATTTTCCAGCGTCCGGAAGCGCAAGTTAGCATGAGGAAGCGGCCAGTGGCCGCTTTTTTTTCGAGTACGGCTTTCGCGAGCGAAACTCTTCCAGCGGCGCACGACGGTCAGAGCGGCGAACTGTGCCCAACCAGGTTGCGCCGCCGCGCCTGGCCCGCTGTCTCGCAGGTAGTCGGCCAGATGCTGTTTGACGCATGGCGCCGTTCTTGGGGTGTTTGTAACGGATCATAGTGGGCCAGTTTGCGCCGCTGCTTTGATGTGCGCTGCGCCCCCGACGATAACGACCTTACTCATCGCCAAGTGACGCTCCGGATGTCGGTAGCCGGCAGTCGGGATTCAAGCATGCGTGACCAGCCCGCTCGGCAAGCTCCCTGACTGTATCTCTGAAGAGGTTATCCCGTGCGACCACTTTCCGATTAATCCTCAAGGTTGAGCTAGCACGTCTAAAACAAATTCCGGCCGCGGAGTGGCATATACGACTCTGATTGGAAGCGCTCGCACTTTTTATGGTGCCTTCGCCCGTCCGGCTGCTGTTTCCAGTCGCGAAGTCATCAGCTGGTAGATGCCATGTACGCGCTGGTCTTCAGCTGCTTTCAAAGTACCATGCCGCCCACCGCTCACGGATGCCCGCCGGCGCTCTGCGAACATGCGCATCTGCCGATCGCAATACGCTCCGAAATCGGTCGGACATTCAGGGTGCCTGAACAACGGTTCGTATAGAATCTCGACAAACTCCAGCAGTGCAGGCAGCGACGTGACATATCCGTTCAGGAACCGAATCACAGCCTCGATTATTTCAACTGCCCCTTTAAAATTAGTATCGGAATCGCCGAACATTTTTACGAGCTTTTGCAGTCCGAACTGTAATGCATCACCACCTTGCAGGAACATGAATAATACGTCGTGAGCATCAATTACAGTCAGATGGCGATGCCTACGGAAAAGCAGTTGCGTGGCATTGCGGTAGTCTGACCAAGGTATGTAGTCATGCTGGGCCGCGTACGAAAGCAGCGCCTGCGGCCACAATGTATGCCGCACCAAAACCGTGTCGGCCAACTCACGTAAGTGCATGTCGAGCGAAATCAGCACAGCTTTCTTTTCTACCGCAAGTAGAAGTGCCTCGTATTCGTCATCGCCGAGGCTGCCGTCCAATTCCACGAACTCGCTTGGTAAGCTATCGGTACCATAGGCGGGGCAAACAGTGCAGTACCGCTGCACCACCTGGTCAATTCGGTCGTAGAATTCTGAAAGGCGAGCCTGATAGTCTTCAGGGTAGCGGAAAAACACCAGCTTACCGCCAACGTCGCCGACACGGGCAACCGGGGATGGGCCCGAAGCTTTCTCGCGCAGATGGCGCAGAATTTGAGCAGCCGTGGCGCTGAGGTAGACGGCGGGAGCACAACCGAGCGCCGCATCACAACCGAGGCTTACAAGATCCCCCAGCGTGGCCAGATCGATGACAATGGCGCCTATCTCTTTGGACATCACGGACTTTGCCTTGGCTGTCTCTGCTTCGCTACCTGATCGCATACGCAACGCCGCCGCGTCAGTGGGCCATGCATTCACCAATTCCAACGTAGTGGTGTCCAACTGAGCTGCGAGCATACCTAGCGTCATCGGCATCTTTGCATAGGTGTCGAAGGCATGCTTGGGGCCGTTTCCACCACTTTGCACCATCGCCTCTATAGGCGATAGGTCAACAGCGCCGTCTTTCTTAACGATCTTGCCGGCATGAATGTCCGGAAGTCCGCCAGCCGCTTCCTCTGTTAGGCGTTGGAGTCGGGTAAGCGTGTATCGATAGACAGGCTCAATGCTCTCTATGACCAACGAACGTGCGGACCCATATGCGCCCGGAAGCGTCACTGTCTCACCCACGCTCTTGCCGATCAAGGCGAGCACCCTATTGTCCTCTGGCGCGAAGTAATTTCGCTGCTTTGGCACGTCATCGAAGCCAACTGGCTCTATGGTTATGACGACAGTCGAGTCGTCGGCTGATACCAACACACAGGTTGTTCCGGGGCCTACCACTTCTGGCTTGCCGCTCAATTCAGCGATTTCGCCTCGTCCCAATATGGTGGTTAGGTACGCGCTGGCAACCTCGTCCGATTGCATATCAGCCCGAACCATGCGATACAGCCGGCGCATACCCTGCTCGCTTGCACCGTATTGGATCTGATGCGCGGCTATTTCGGCTGTTTGCTTGATTGTCCCCTCAAGGTGTTCGGGCAAAGTACGCACGAGCTGCAGAAACTTTTCCATTGATCCGCCATAGCGCTCGCTGTATAGCACCAGCAACCGAGCGCCGACGTGGTCCGGACGTCGTTGGCACTGCTCTTCTGATATCTTACGCAGCAATTCCCAGTCGCCTGCACGTTTTGCAAGCCTAATCGACGCCTTTCGAGCCAAATCATCATCGATCCATTCAGGTGCCATGGCCGAAAGCATTTCGCGCGCATTGGCCCGCATCCCTGCTTCGACAAAGCAGTCGAACAACCGGGCGGCCAGATCGTTAAAAGTCCCGGGCACGAAGAAGCGCCGGTAAATGGCGCCCGCCTTTGCATACTGTTTGACGAAATAATGACAGTCTGCGAGCAGAATTTGAATGGAAGGTGGGGCGCCCGCATCAACGCGATCAGCGATGCGTTCGATACGCTCCAAAGCTGTATCTATTTCACCGGCGCCTATCAGGGTCCGAATAGTGGCTAGCCAGGCGCGAGGGCGTTCGGCCGTTGGTTCAGAAATCGCGATCGCCGCCGAGACTGCTTCTTCTCGTCGGCCGGCATGCAAGAGCGCCAAAGTGCGAAGCGCTTTCAAAGCGTCGACGTCCTCGTCCTCATTGAGTTCGATGGCCCGAGTGACCAACGCGTCGACCAGGTCGACGTTACCGAGGCCAACGGCCGCCTCTGCGACCGTCAAGAGAGAAGCAGGCTGAAGCCAGTCAACGGCTTCCGTGGCTTCTCTGACGAGATCCTGTTGCCGCCCCATTGCATTAAGGGCGCTTAGTTTTATACCGTGCATCCTTTTTTGGATCTCCGGCTGACTATTTGCTTCGGCATAGACCGCCAGAACGTTTTCATAACGTCCGAGGAGATGATAGGCGTAACAGAGATTGCCTGCGTCGGCAGGCAGACAGATTTTACTTTGATTGCGCCAAAGTTTTTCTTCCCGCGGCTCAAAGCACTCAATCACATCCGTCAGTGCGTTCGTTGCTACCTTGTCGAGAGCCTTTGCGGTGGGCTCTAAGGGCCGCGCCATTGTGAGCGCGAGTGCGGCGCCGAAAGCTGTAGTACGGTGTGATGGCCGTGCATCGGTATGGCGTAGGATTTTCTGACCGTATTCCCATGCTTTGAGAAAATTGTCCTGTTTGTCTGCGGCGGCGCAAAGCACAGTAAGTACTTCTGACGCTCCCAGTAGCTCGGGTGGGAAGAACGCTTCGGATATTGTGCGCTCCTGGTCCAGCGCGGCGAGAGCGAGCGTCGCCCAGATCGACGCGGATGCGTGGAATTGACTAAGTGCGGCTTTGCCTATTCGCTCAGCCTCTTCTGGATCACCTCCCAGCCGAGCCGCGCTCATCCGGTCCGCAACGATCCTTTCGTCATTCGGCTGTAGCCGATAAGCTTCAAGGTAGTCTTCTATCGCTTTTTCGCTGGTGTGAAGGTGCAGGCGGCATGCAGCCCGTAACGTATGCCAGCGGGCTTTCTGCGTCAATTCGAAAGAAGCATAGGCGACCTCGATCGAGGCCAACTCGGCTTCGGCGTCGCTATAACGTGCAGCTTTTTGTAGCCCGGCGGCTGAGTCGAGCGAGCGGTTCAACAGCGTGTCCAATGCCGCCCTATGCACTTTCTCCGCTTCCGGATCACTTTTTTGCAGCTGGCCCATCTGGGCCATCATCTGGGCCAGCTGCTGCTGTACGTTATGAACGACTCCTCCAGGCGAGTTTGGTGAGTACCGCGCGAGTAGCTCCGGTCTGCGCTGAATGTGGGCCTGGATCTCACTCCAGAAGTCGATCTCGACCGGAAATAGGCCAGCCGCTCGTCGTAGCTCGTTCAGCTGGATTATTCCCACAACTAGCTTGGAATCACTTGCCGCAGTGGTAGCGAAAATAAACTGGGCTATCTGCACGCCACATTTATCGGCCGCGTCAACCTCATCTTGAAGGTGCTTCATAGTCAAGGAGCCAGTTTGATAGCGCTTGCACTGGATTGCAATCAAACCGTGCGAGCTACTAAGGAATATGTCTACACCCTTTTGGGCCTGGCCGCGGCGCCCGTTACGCTTCGGGCTCGTGTCGCTGAATACAGCGCCGTACACGTCAGCACACATTTCCTCAAAGGCATACTCATCTGACGGCGCTGGGGGCTCATGAGGGTAGAAGATAGTCACGTATCCTGCTCGCTGGTGGGAAGCCCTAATTATGTCATCCCGGAACGATTTTCACTATCTGAAGCGGTATCTATTGTTCATTGTTAATTTTACGGGGCCTTCCATTTGAACACGAGCGTATTAGAGGGTCGGCCGGGATTCGTGTAAAAATACCCAAATTGCACCGTAACTTATTGATTTATTGAAGGAACTAGCTTCCTTCTGATCCGCTGTTAGTGCATCAGCGAGGAGTTTTCTAGGCTCCAACCGTCCGCTACCTAGTCACCGCATTTTTAGATCATGCTATACGTGAGTGGCTAGTCTCAAAAAAATTTGTATCTCTTGGCTTCCGGCTCGCCCGCAGCGCCAAGTAGCATCGGACCGGGTGGCGGTTTCGAATGCGAATACTCAGTTAGCCCCAGCTTCCGATCGACGATTAAAACCGCCCGGCCTGAGGTAAGTTGCGCTCAACGATCGTTCTGTTCACTTCCCCACCTCGGGTGCGGTCGACGTGGAGGCGATCTTGTCGAGATAGGCCCGCAGCTGCTCTCCGATTTGCTCCTGTGCCTGCACCTTCGCGTTGGCTTGGGCAAGCAAGAGCTCCAACTCGCGGACCTGTGCCTTAATCGGCGCGATCTGGTCGTTGGCATTGTTTAGCTGTTCGGTCAGCAGTTCTGCTTCGACGATTTTACTGGCCAATTGTCGCTCCGTATCCGAGGCGTGCACCTGCAGCGATTGCAGTGAATCGACTTTTTGCTCCAGCTTACGGACCTGCGTCAGCTGCTCGTAAAGGTTCTGCTTGGTGTGCGACAACTCCGACACCAGCTTCGCTCCTTCCTGGTTCAGGCGAGTGATCTCGTCTTGTTTGACGGCGACTGCTTGCTGTGCCAGGCGCAGCTCGGCCTGCACTTGCTGCACTTGTAGTTCGTGGCGCCGGATATCGGCTTCGCGCTGCTCTTTTACCGACTGGCGATAGTGCTCCAGGGATTGTCGTGCGTGCTGGTGTTTCTCCTCCAGCGATTGCCGATGGGCCTCATTCTCGGCAAGTCGTTGCTGCAGGTCGGCCACCTGCTGTTCTGCGACCTGGCGCATGGTCGATTCCCGTTGATGGTCGCTACGGCTAGCCACCAGCGCCTCCGCCTGCTCCTGGAGGGCCGTTTCCAGCTCCAGCACGCGGGCCCGCTGCAGCGCATTGTCGTTCTGGGCCGCCTGCAGCAGCGCCGCGTGTTCGGCCGCCGTCGCATCCGATGTCGCGCGGGCCGCCGCTATCCGTTCCTGGGCTTCATCCTCCAGCCGCGCGGCCAACCGTTCGACCAGGTCCTGTAACGTCTCGCTGATCGAGCTGCGCTTGCCGCCGGCGCCGCCATCCTCGGCCTCCAGTTCCTTGAGGTACTTGTGGATGGTGGTCTTGGACCCGGTGTTACCCAACGCCACACGAACGGCGTCCACCGACGGGTTTGTCCCCTGCGAAATGAGGGCGTCACGCGCCTTTTGTATGTCCGATTTGTAAAGCCCGCTGCGTGCCATGGGGTCTTCCGAGGATGAAATAGGATAACATATTACATACCACGTTATTACATACTACTTCGGCATCGGCTTCAAGGTGATTTGCGTTTGAATTTTACATCGGATAAAGTAGATTTATCCGGTGTCATACCAAGAAAATGGCATTTTTCCCGGTCTTTGCTGTAATTTTGCCGTTGGCCAGCGACATTTCGGCCTTGCCGAGGAGATTGGATAGTGACGATCGACAAATACGCCTCAGATGGCAAAAAACGTGGAGCGCTGATTCTGGCTCTCAGAAAAGCGATCAAGGACGAATTCACCGCTGAGGATTGGAAGGAGTTCGGATATGTGTCCGGCCAGAGCGATTACATCCAGGGTCACAAGCGTCTCATTCGCAGTTTGAGCTGGGGCGACGATGACTACGGCCAGTGCGTGTTGGAGGCGCTGGAGCATTTCATCCGTTTTGACTTGGCAGCCGTGGAGCAGCTCATCAATCACGAGAAGCTGACTGGTCTCTTGCTGATAGATATGCCGGAGCTCTCCGTGTTCATACGCAATCGGCCTGAGGTTGTGAAGAGCCATACGCCAGCACGCCTATCGAGCAGTGACGTGGTGCGACGTGCACTGAACGACGCCGAACATCTCATGCATGCCAGCGGCCCGGTCAGCGCGGTGGACCGGCTGCACACAGCAATGCACGGATATTTTCGTAGCCTATGCCTTGAGAGTGGCATTGCTGTGCCCGATGAAGCATCGCTTACCTTGCTATTTAAGCTGTTGCGGCAAGATCATCCGTCCTTGCAGTCCTTCGGTTCGTATGACAACGACTTGGTGCGCGTGCTGCAGGGCTTTGCCCAGGCAGTTGACGCCTTGAACTCGCTGCGCAATAACGGCAGCGTCGCACATCCTTCTGATGATCTTTTAGGTGAAGCTGAAGCGCATCTGGCGGTCAATGCTATCCGTACCATTTTCAATTACATCAGCGCCAAAGTTGGTCATTGATTTTCATGTCCAAACTCGATCTGTACATCGAGGCGGCTACTCGCCAAAACACGCGCCCAAGCCATCGCGGAGCCATCGAGCACTTTGAAGTGGAGTGGCGCGGTATCTTGCTGGAGACGGCCGACAGCGTCGCACGCTACCGGGCCGAAGATCTATGAGCATTAGCGATCTGTAGCCTGCAGCGTCTCACCGTTCGTAAAAGATCGCATTGAAACACTCTCAATTAACGAACATCAGTAACAAGCCACATGGGAGAATAGATTGGCCGGCCGAAAACAGCACTTTATTCCGCAATCGCTGCAGCGGGGCTTCGAGGCACGACGGAGCGGCGCGAAGACTCAAGTGTATGTCTATCCCAAAGGAGCTGCATCCTACTTGACATCAACTGAAGGCGTCGGAGCGGAGCGCGACTTCTATTCGAATCCTGCCAAGCACGGCCCAGGCTCCTTGGACGATCAGATCACCGACTTTGAATCAAAAGAGCTGAATGCAAAATTAGACCGTATACGTTCTGTTGATCATGGTCCAGTCAATTCGGAACATGCTGCAATTGTAATTGCACATTTGACGTCCCGTGCAGCTCATCTTAGGGCGACCATGACCTCGCTCATGGACGGTGCTTTCACTCAAATGCGTGACATCGCTGGTGATGTGTCAGCTGCTCGAAAATTAACAGGAATCGACTCAGCGGGGGGGATCTCTCCTGTGGATGAAATGATATGCAAAGAGTTGTCGCCGTTGACCGAAGGATTGTCTGATAGGGAGAGGGACATTCTTGAGCGCGTCGTGGCGTTTCGTGTGCGGGAGCGCTTCGATGATCTTTTCCTTCAAACGCAAGCTCAACTGACTGGTTTTTTGGTCGAGTCTGTAAACCGTATTCCAGATTCAGTGGCTGAGGGACATACTAAAGCCCTCTCTCAATCGCTGGTCTCTCAGGAACGCGTAACCGTACTTAGCAAATTAAGCTGGCGCGTTGTCAGTGTAGATAATGAACGTCTGCGGTTTATTCTTCCCGACTGTGTAGCGGTTGCCTATAACCGTCAAGATGAGAAATTCGAACCACTGACTATGATCGGTTCTGACGACATGGTTGCCGTCATTATGCCGATTTCATCGCGCCAACTGCTCATCGGCGGTGAGATCGAATTCGACATAGATGGCATCAATGAAGACTTTGCGCGCAGCTGTTTTAAGTTCTTCATCAGTTCCCGACAGGATGAGCAAATGTCGAATCTGTCCTCTCAGATTGGCGATTTCATGTCAAGCATTGACGTGCAACTCATTGAAGGCGGTCTGCAGCCCAATACTAAGCCAAGCGCGGCGGTCACGACAAACCGCTACCTCAATGTACGTACGCCAATTGGACGCCTTGGTGTCAAGATGCGTGAATCGATCGTATCGATTGCTAACGACACTTTAAGCCTGTCTTCGCTAAGCGCTGTCGATGCAATCGTCGTTCCGATCAGGTTGGACATTGCGCTAGAGACCATCTTGAACAGGACCCCGAATATCTCAGAACTAAACGCTGCGTCCTGTGGTATTGCGAATGCTGTCAAAAGCAATACGCAATGGAGGTGCCGTATTATTATTCCTCGCGAAATAGCAGAAGCGTCCTTTAGTCGGGAGGTCCCTGAGGATAGGCGAATTGCCGGTCGTCATATCAGAATGACGTTAGGACGTGCGCATTACCTTGACTGCTGGATAAGGCGCTATCCGATGATTTTTGAGATCCGGCAGGAATTACCTTGGGCTCAAATCTCGCTTAACCTCGCATTTAACTCTGCGTCTCAGTATTTCGGAGGGGTTGCGTCATCTGGGATCGATGCCAATGAAGCAATAGACGCCGAGTTACTTCAAAAAATGGCTAGCGGCATTCGAAGTGGATTGCGTGGACTGGAAGAAGCTAGGCATCGCTACCTTGAACACAAGAACGTCGATCGGCTCTTGAACGATGTAGTAGCTCCTTTGGATAGGATACTCGGATTCTCAGCGACGTTGAGTGGCTTCATGGTCGCATCCGACTTAGGACTCCGCAAGGATCTAGCACCAATGATCGTCTTAGAAGAGGCAGGCTTAGCGAACTGGTTTGAATTATTTGGAAAGGACCTAGCGTGCCACTACAGCAGTCGAGATAATTGGAAGTCTGAAGACGAACTAGCTCAGCTCTCCGGACACGCTGAACGACTCCTTTGGATAATAGGCGTCTTCGTCACGTTAACACCGGAGGGACATTGGATTGACGCCTTTGATGACGAGCGGCTGGCAAGACTCAATCTAGGATTGCGGCAATAGATACCTTTGAAAAAACGAATCCCGGCCGCCCCTCAAAAGAAAGTAAATAGCCCGACGATGAAAATTCCCACGTTCAACCAGGTAGCTTTGATCTGTGACGAACCTGAACTTGCGGCGCAGCTTTCCGCTGCCCTTTCAACGAATGGTACCTATTTTCCTGTCTTGGATAGTCCTCGTCTGGGCCGCCCTGATGCCGAGGCTGAAGTCATCCGGCGGGTCAATGCGCTGGCCGAAGCCAAGCCGAAGAAAGTCATCTTGGGCGGCTGCACGGAGCGGGTCCGTCAAAGCCTGGACGGCCACGTTCCGGCATCGCTGATCAAGCGGGTGGAAGCCATTTCGGAGCAGTGGCTAACGCCGGCTGGAATCCGCTTGAAGAAAGGGACTTCTGTCAAGGTGAGCCGCAAGAACATTGGAGCGGGCCTGCTTCTCGCGCTGAGGACAAAGCGTCAACTGGAATTTGTCGACGACGAGCCCGAGGTGCGATATGTGCCCCCGTCGGCCGCTCATCTGGTCGTATGCGAGGACGGCAATTCTCTGGCACAGATTATCGCCGCCAATTATGCCTACGCCATCGGCGCCGGCCTGCAGTTGATCTCCACGCCGGCCGAGTCGCTCATTAAGGATATTAACGAGCGGTTCTATGGCGCGACCGAAGACCGGCATGCGTCCACGACGTCCATACTGCAGGGGCTGGCGCGCAAGATGCGTGAGTACTTGAAGGATCTCAACTTGACGGGCGTTCAATCTATCACGTTCATCACCAGCGGAATACCGTGGGGCTTCGCCGTGCAAGAAATGCCGACCACGCACCTGTTCGCGTATCCCGATCTGGGAAAGTCCATCGTCCACGGCCTCGCAGCGACGATCAATGACGGCAAGCCTCTCCGGCTGATCGCCATGATCGATCCCGGACAAGTCGCGTCTCACGAAGTGGTCAAGGCCGGTCGCAGCCTTATTAAACGCGGGCCGATGATCATAGCGTTTCGCAATCAAAGGGCCAATATCCGCTCCGTTTCCCACTTGATCGACCTGGTACCCTATGATCTTTTGTTCATCGCCACGCACTGCGGCGACGTCAAGGGATCTCGGGACACGCACAGGTTCGTCGATTCCAGCGGCGCTGAACGAACCCTGGTCCTGGATCTGGCGTTGCAAGTTTCCCCGGAAGCTCTTGATGGGAAATTCGAAGTCAAGGCATTTGAAAAATTCGTTTCTATTGATGGAGTACCATGGGAAGACAAGGTGGCGCGTCTGCAAATCATAGGAACTGCGGTGAAGGACTTTTGCGCGGTGCCCCTCGGCGACCGCACGCCCGAATCGTGCGAACCAATCGACAGAATTGCTGGATCCGCAGCACTGGGGATGTTCGATGGGAATCTGCTTGCGACGCCAACGAATGCCGGCGCCGGCAGGTTCCCGTTCATCTTCAATAACGCTTGCGTCTCTTGGCATGAATTGGCTGGTCGCTTCATGTTTGGCGGCGCCAGAGGTTACATCGGGAGCCTTATCTCGGTCGCCGATTCCGAGGCGCAGGAAGTCGCCATGGGCGTATTGGACAAGTACTTCGGACGCCCATTGGCCCACGCGCTCTGGAGCACTCAAAAGGAGGTGTCCGGTGGCGGCATTCGACGGCCGTACGTGATGGTTGGCTTGCATTTTCAGCGTCTGCGCGGCACGCTGGAGTCACCGCACAAACACATATTGGAGCATCTTGTTCGCGCATATCGCTATTGGAACAAGCAATTGAGCCGCACACCCGCAGAGGACAGCAATGCACGCATGGACCTCGCCGATCGGGTCGACTTTCTACATCACTGCATTGAAGAATTTGGATCCAGCGGTTCAACCAGCGCACCTGGTCCATCGGTAATCTAGGCTGGCCGAAACACGTTCACGAGGATGCTATGTCCAAGCTCGATCAATATATTGAGGCAGCCACACGCGAAAACACGCGTCAGAGTTATCGCGCCGCCATCGAGCACTTCGAAGTGCAATGGAAAGGCATGCTGCCCGCCACAGCCGATGGCGTGGCCCGCTACCTCGCGGAATATGCCGATACGCTGGCCGTCAGTACGTTGCGGCAGCGGCTGGCGGCGCTCGCCCAGTGGCACACCGCCCAAGGTTTTCCTGATCCAACCAAGGCGCCGATAGTCCGCCAAGCCATGCGCGGCATCAGGGCCCTGCATCCGGCGCAGGAGAAACAGGCAAAACCCCTGCAACTTGATGAACTGGAGCGCGCCGTTGACGCGCTCGATCACGCTGTCGATGACGCTCGGCGTGACAATAATCGTGCCGGCGAGTTGCGCAATCTGCGGGACAAGTCGCTGATCCTGCTCGGGTTCTGGCGCGGATTTCGCAGCGACGAACTGAGCCGGCTTCGCGTTGAGCATGTCGAGGCCAGCGCCGGCGAAGGCATCAGTTGCTTCCTAGGGCGAACCAAAGGAGATCGGCAAAATCTCGGCAGCACATTCCGCGCGCCCGCGTTGTCGCGCCTGTGCCCGGTCGACGCCTACCTGGACTGGATTAGTGCCGCGCAACTGACTTCCGGCCCGGTCTATCGCGCCATTGATCGCTGGGGGCATATCGGAGAAAATGGCCTGCATATCGACAGCATTGCGCCGTTGTTGCGGGCAATGCTGAAAAATTCAGGCCTAGACGCAGCTGGCGCATATAGCGGTCATTCGCTGCGCCGCGGTTTCGCGAACTGGGCGGCGTCCGATGGCTGGGACGTAAAGAGTCTCATGGAATATGTTGGTTGGCGGGACATCAAGTCTGCGCTACGATATCTCGATGCCTCAGTCTCGTTCGCGAAGCATCGGATGGAGCGCAGCATGGTCCGTCGTGCACGCGAGTTAGATAGCCCGTAATCTAACCGCCCTGACGCCAACCACATCGCATCAAAGCTGCGGTCGACTGCAGAGAGTCGACTTGCTCGTTCAGTGGCGGGGCATTCGTAGAGCAAACGAGAATTTAATCGGTTAGATGCCCGGGAGAGGCGATCAGCTTTTGCTTTGCATCAAGCAGGAAATCAATGCTGTCGTCATGCGTTGATGTCCAGTCCCGCTTACACGAATCAGCGAAAGACTGGCGATCCTTGTTGGAGACCTTTTCATTATTTTTGAAGATGGCGTCACCAAAAATTCTACCCCGGATATGATTTCCCGTTATTGGCGCCCCCCCCATTTCTACATCCTCTGTCCTGTCACAGCTCTCCGACGACTCCCGGTAAAAACTGACGTCATGTTTCTGGTTCCCAGTAACGACCTCCGCCAAGTGCTGCAAACAGATGTTTTTGGGATGGTTGAGTAGCGAAACGAAGGTCTTGATATCGCTCATCTCATTCTTTTCTAGCCCAAATTTAGTAGGAATTTCTTGAAGACGCTTTCTAAGCGATCGTTGTTCGCACTCTAGCCTGTACCCATTGACCGGCATTTTTTCGCACTTTCCATCCTTGTCCCCATACGCGCCATCGCAGTACCTGATGTTCGTCTGCGACGCCGTTTCCCGGCTGTCTAAATTCAAGTGGACGAAATAGAGCTTTTTTTTCAGCAGTTGATTGATTTCGTTCCAGTTAGCCCGCACCCCGCCGCCGCAGACTTCATCAGGCAAGCCATCCTTGCGACACAAGTCTTCGCTTCCTGACGGGGCAAAGGAGCGCGATTTGAACTCACCAAGCAACCGGACCCGGTTTGCCGCGAGAAGTGCATCAAAGCTCGCTAAGGCGCTCTTGTGATCAAAGAACAGACCGACCGGAGACGATTCGTGTTTCGAGGTGTCACGGTGGAAGCCTTGCTTACCAAAAGCGTCGACTGAGACAACTATAATGCTCTCGCATTCGCGCAGCAGGCGGTAGTCCTTTTCTAGCAGTGCGTGTTTGACGCCAAGTAGACCAAGATTGTCCGCGTTCCCCCCGTCAATCAAATGAACATATCGTGGTTGGCCCCGAAAGCCTTCTTGAGTGCTTAGGCGAAACCGCGGGAGCACTACGGGAGAAAGTAAACCTGGGAATGCGGCTGAAGCAGAAACCGCTCTGGCTATCGGTACAGAGTCAGGGTCGACGCCTATTCTGATTAAGTCTCGCGGTCCGAACATAAATAGTGAACCGAATGGCTGAGGCGCAAAGGCATCGATACCTTCGGACGTTGCTATTGCCGATACGATGAAGATCGGTGGTCTGGCTGGATTAACATCACCTAGCGTCAACGTTACCTCTGGCATTCCCAGGATCTCCGACTCAATAGCATTCTCAAGCAAATCCGTACGCGTCGTGTTGCCAAAAGTATAGCCAGCCAATATGTTTGGAGTTGCGAGCCGCCTTAGCATCGCATGGGCCAAGGGCTTAGACAAAACCGCATCGGTCATGGTGTCAGACCACACGGGTCTTGGTTGACCACGCACAGTGCCATCTCCGCTCATCGCGAACAGCGCCGCAGTCAAACTGCCACCGGACACGGAAAAGATGCCGTCAATGTACGGCGTCAGCGGTTGTTCTCCAATCCGGTCCATTTCATGTAATACCTGGGCTGCAAAATAGGCAGCTCGACTGCCACCACCGGAGAGTGTGACGAAGAAAGCGACTTTGCGAGAGTCCGCGCTGCAAACTGATGGTCGAGAAATACCTACTTTCTCATTGCGGTAATAGTTAAACCAGTCATTGGCGGTAAGCTTGTCTTGAGGGTCCGAGTAGCGAGAGCTGGTCACGGGACGGATTGTTTCAACTGTAGGGGCACAGCCCCAAAGCCAACTATTCAAGCCGAGAATGAAGATTGTTTTGATAAACCTGTTCATTAGTTCCTTGATTAATAATTTCCAAGTGGAAATTATATCGAAGTCGGGCGTTCTGCAAGCTGGATTGAGTCTAATTCGATAATTAACGGTAGATGCGCGCCATCGTGGCTTCTATCAGACATCCATTTTCTCAGCCATCGAAGGCGTGGCATCTACCCGTCATTCAGGCATGCTCCTATTGCCTAGGTAGTGATGCCCTGTGCTACCGCCACTGATCGCCAACCTCGCCCTCGTCGCCGCAGAATAGGCCGCTTCCGCACCATTCCTATAGGTGTGCTGCGCACCGCGTCATATCAGGCGGTAAAGATATGCTTCCGGAAAATCACATGCTGGGAAGATTATGATCCCGAGCGGCTGCCTTTGCCACGCAGTGGCAAGCGAGGCAACTTGAGTGAGGCAATTCAGCGCTCAAACGAACACGCTATCTACCCGGGCCACTTCAAACGTATGGAAATCGCGCTTGGTGTGGGAATGTGAGAGATTCCCCTTGGGTAAAATTGTTATTATCAGACTACTTTCGTTGCGCCGCTGCTATCAACTTCGGTACGCAACAATCGCTGGAATATTAAGCCTATCCCTACATAGTCCCAACCTTTTATAGGTGTCTACCCGGTGTTCCTCAAACGAATTCGAGCTCAAAACTTCCGAGTGTTCGGCAACGGCGACAAGGCGCCGGCATTGGACTGGGGGCTGTCACCCGGCCTCAATATCCTGGTTGGTGAAAACGATGCGGGAAAATCGACCGTAATCGATGCGATCCGTCAAGTGCTCTGGACCACGAGCTACGAATTCGTCCGCCTGCTCGACGCTGATTTTCATATTGTCGGCAATGCGCGGACCGAGTCGCTATTTATCGAAGCGACTTTCGCGGGGCTGACGCCAGATCAGGAGGCGGCTGTTGTGGAATGGCTTTCCTACGAACCCGATGGTAGCGTGTCGCTGATTTTGCACTTGTCGGCACGCCGCATCGCTTCGCGCAGCGGCAAGCGTGAGCGCGTGGAAGCATTTACCCGCGCAGGAAAAAACGGCGATGGCCCGGAAATTGGCGCTGCGGTGCGCGATCTGGTGCGCGCCACGTATCTGCGTCCCTTACGTGATGCCGAAGCCGAACTCAGCCCGGGCCGGCTTTCGCGCCTATCGCAAATCCTGAGCGCTCACAAAAACATCGAGGGACAGGAAAAGAATGACTTCGATGCCACCAATCCGACTAGTATCCCAGCCAATCTGGTTGGCCTGATGGCCTTCGCCCAGCATCACCTGGGTAAGCATGACGTCATCGGCGGCGTCGAAACGGCGATTAATACGCAGTACCTGAAGGAGTTTGCCTTTGCCGGAGATCTTCTGGCGTCCCGTATCCGCATCGCACCGGACCTCTCCTTGCAAGCCATTCTCGAAAAATTTGAGCTGAGTCTGCAGCCGAAGGCGCATATCGCACCAGACGAACGCTGCGCGCGGGGCCTTGGATACAACAACGCCTTGTTCATGGCCACGGAATTGGTGCTGCTCAGCGATGGAGATGAACTGGCCCTGCTCCTCATCGAAGAACCCGAGGCGCATCTGCATCCACAGCTCCAAGAACGTGTCCAGCTTCTGCTAGAGAAGAAGTCGAGCCTTCCCGATCAGGGTAAGCAGCCCGTCCAGGTTGTGATGACGACCCATAGCCCGTCGCTTGCGGCCGGCGCGGATATCGCGCATTTAACCTTGGTCAGTAACGGCGAGCTCTTTCCGCTGGGCCACGGCCAGACCAAGCTCAAAACCAGTGACTACGAATTTCTGCGTCGCTTTATCGATGCGACCAAGGCCAATCTGTTTTTTGCGCGTGGCGTGGCCATCGTCGAGGGGCCCGCCGAAGCCTTGCTGTTGCCGGCGCTGGCCAAGGCGTGCGACCGATCATTTTCCGATCATGGTGTCTCGATTGTGAACGTGGGTGGCGTGGGTCTCTATCATTACGCCCGCATCTTGCAGCGCGCAGACGAAAAGGTCTTGTTGCCTATACCCGTCGCCTGCTTGACTGATCGCGACGTCGTACCCGATGCCGCCGCTGATTATGTGGTCAAGGCGACCGCGAAGCGATTTGACGCCGATTATACGGCCCAGGAGCTCGCTGATCTGGTCAAGGCGAAGGAAACGCGTGCGCAAGGTGGTAGCACGATCGTTTGCGTATCCGACCGCTGGACGTTTGAGTATGACCTGGCACGGCATGGCTGCGGTGAATTGATGCACAGCGCCATCGCACTGGCCAAGGCAGCAAAAACGAAGGATGAGTTACTCGAGGAGAAAGACGAGCTAGTGGCGCTGGCAACCGCCCAGGATGAGTGGGCAGTCCTGCTGGCAGCGGGCCATGCCGACGATAAGCTTGCCGCGCTCATCTATCAACCGCTGCACGAGAAAAAGGCCTCCAAGGCGGTTTGCGCCCAATATGCCGCGCATCTCCTCGCAACAAAAAAATACGGCGTAGGCGATGACTTGTTCGCCAAGCTGCCGCCCTACCTACAGCGCGCGCTGCAGCACTTGGCGCCCAAAGCGAAGGCGCCATGACGCGGCCGATCATCACTCCAAAGGATTTGGAGGCGTTGGCGATATTGGCTCCAGATCTGCAGTTCACCGACGCCGAGCGCCGGGCGGTGCTGCTGGAAGGCGACTCACGCGATATCAATGCGGCACCTGGCAGTGGCAAGACAACCATCCTGGCGGCCAAGCTATTGCTGTTAGCGCGCAAGTGGCCGCATGCGCGCCGCGGCATCTGCGTGCTGAGCCACACCAACGTTGCCCGCGACGAGATACAGCAACGCTTGGCCCGCAGTAGCGATGGCGCGCGCCTGCTGGCCTACCCGCATTTCATCGGGACAATCCACGCATTCGTCAACCAGTTCTTGGCCCTGCCCTATTTGCGCAGCGTCGGCATTCGCGTCGATCTCATTGACGATGACGCATTCTCCCAGCAGGCGCTGCGTAAAGCGAAGGCGAACTGGTCGTTAAAAACCAGCATGGCGATGAACCAGGGCGTCGAGCCCATAGTCAAAGGTTTAGTCTACCGCGGGCCAGGCCTGCAGCTTGCCAGCGAGGGTGGCAACTTGCCTAAGCCAGCATCAAAGACGCATCCGGTGATGGTGAAAATCAAGGAAGAACTCACACAGAAAGGTGTCTTTCGCCACGCCGACATGTTCGCCTTTGCGGAGAAAATACTGCAGCAGAGGCCGTTGTTGGCCGATCGACTCGCGCTGCGCTTCCCATACGTGTTCATCGACGAGATGCAGGACACATCCTGGCAGCAGGAGCAGTTGCTGCAGGAAATTTTCGGTGGTCGCTCCGTTGTTCAGCGGTATGGCGACATCAATCAACGCATCTTGACGAATGATACCGGCGCCGAGCACTTGACCTTTCCGCAAGCGCTTGCGCTTCCCATCAGCGTCAGCAAGCGCTTTGGCCCACAGATCGCTCGGGCGGTGGCCGGAGTGCAGTTGGCCGGCACCCCGGTGACGGGCGAGCGCGCCGATGTGCGCGCGCCATTATTAATCGTCTACGCAACGGAGCGCGTAGAGCAAGTCATTTCCACGTTTGGCCATCGTGTGCTGCAGTACTTCGATGACGTGGCGCTGCGCAGCGGTCCGGTAAAAGCCATGTGCACTCGCAAACAAGGCGATGCCAAGGCCAGTCCGGGACGCCATCTGGGGGACTATTGGCCAGGCTTAGGCGGCGCAACCGTCAGCGCGAGTAACAGACCCGAGCGGTTCTGGGCGCTGTTGTCCCACGCCAGCGCCGCAGCGCATAAAGCAGGTACGTTTGCGCACAGTGCGATGGAGGTGCGACGCGCCGTCTTACTGGTGTTGCGAGCCGCCCAGTCCCCGGCGGTGGCCGACGTTCGGGACGCCCCGCAGTTGATGCGACAACTACTGCATGCTGGTCATGATGTTATTTCTTTGCGTCGCCTGGTGCGCGATCTCTTAATGCGCAGGGCAGACTACGCCCAGTCAGGGGAGCGATCAGCCCTTCCTGCGGTGCTCTACGAGGGATTGCAACCTTTGCTGCCCGCCGGCATGAGCCTGGAGACATTCTCACAGTTGGACGTGTTCGCGGCGCCGGGATATGCGGTGGCGGTCCACGGGACCGAGCAGCATCACTGCAGAGTAGAGCATGAGCAGCGGCAGTTGACGATCCCCATTGGCACTGTGGCGTCGATGAAGGGTGAAACGCACCTCGCTACGCTGGTGCTTGAGTCGCACGGTGGAACCAGCCAACGATTCGATCTGGAGGAAGCGGTAAAAGTGTTGGTGGGAACATCAGCACTCCCCACACAGAAACTCTTGAAGGGACAATTTCGCAATCTCTATGTGGCCATGTCTCGTCCAACCAGTTTTTTGTGCGTGGCCGTCAACGCGGAACGGGTATCGGCCGAATCACAGGCGTTGCTTCGCGCCAAGGGATGGGACATCGAGTACTTGTAACGCGCCACTGTGAATTTAGCGAAGCGGCCCCTAGTGGCTGCACTTGGTTGGCACGGCGCCTAACACAAGGAAAATCGCCGCCGCCTGCACCGGCTCCATATGGCTTTACATATCGTATGTTTTTCCATACCATATAGACAACCATCACGAGGTGACACCCATGTCTATTGCTAGCCGTCGGGAAAGAGATGCCAAAGTGGGCAGGATCCTTCTCTGGGAAGGTCGCGTCAGCCGCAGCCGTCTCATCTCCGAGTATGGGCTAAGCCCCATACGGGCAAGCGAGTGGCTGCGCGACTTCCGGGAGTCATACCCAGACTGGGTGGCGTGGGACAACAAGCTCAAGGCGGATGTGGCAACGTCCATCGCATATGCGGACGCCGAACGCGCCGCAAACGCCAAGCGGCAGAACTCCATCAGCGCCATGCTGGCTCCATATGCACTGAACGTACCAGGTAAACCCCAGTCCATTTCATGGGAATTCGCCCATATCTCCCCTCGCACATTCTCACGCCTAAACTTGGCTATCACGGACCGGCTCCGGGTGCGGTTCGTCTACTGCTCCATGAGCACTCCGGAGCCGCATGAGCGAACCGTCGAGCCACACAGCCTGTTGCGAGCGGGACGACGGTGGCACGTCCGCGGATACTGTCCGGAGCGGCAGGATTTCCGTGACTTCGTGTTAGGGCGCATGAGCAAGGTCCAGTTACTCACGGAGCCTAGTTCGGCCGACGTGGCGACCGATACTGCCTGGTCCACCGTTCTTCAAGTCAGAATTGCCGCTCACCCTGGCCTTAGCCCAGCGCAGCAACTGGTCGTCAGAAACGAATACTTCCACGGAGCCTCAGCACGCGTAGAGAGCTGTAGGGCTGCCCTCCTGAACTACATGACGCAAGAAATCATGGCGGCCACAGATGTGGGTCTACAGGTCCCGCCCGACTATCAGTTGGCGGTTGAGAACGCAGAGGAGTGCCGACAATGGCTGTTCGTGACCTGACCGACCAAATTCGGCAAGAGAAGGTGGCCGAGCGCTATCCGCCACTCTTCAAGCGTTTACCCGACCACCTTTTCGCGCCGCTGGCATCGGCAAATCGTTTCCAGTATTGGTCGCTGCTGTGCGTCCTGCATGCCAAACGCTTCGGGCCCGAGGCCCCGCTGCCGCCGAGCACAGGCTTCCTAATGCGCGAGATCACCGCAGACATCGCCGAGGAACTCCAATATCAGGACTGGGCCCCAGAAGGCGACGACGTGACTCCAGCCACGCCGCTGGCGACCCGGGCCATCGTGGTCTTCAATCGTCTGCGCGACGCCGGATGGATCCGCGTGGATCGGGTGGGCGTGCGCGAGATGGTGACGATGGCGCCAGCCGTCGCCCATTTCATGAACCGTCTCGTCGAGTTCGCCCACACGGGCCCTGAATTCGTCTCCGGCAAGATCCGTAGCATCGAGGCCAACCTGAAGCTACTTTTGGACGAGAGTACGGACGGAGCCTCGCTGCACGAGGCCGCACTACAGTCACGCGCCCTTCTCGAACACGTCCGGATCGCTGGCACCAACGTGCGCGACCTGATGCTGGAGATCGGCCGCGTCGACGCAACCGGCGAATTCGTGCGGCGATTCTTCGACGACTACGTTGAGCGCATGTTCATCGGCGACTACAAAGAACTGCGCACACGCGAGCATCCCCTGGCGCGACGCCAGGAGATCCTGCGTCTAGTGGCCCATGTCCAGCAGACCCAGGACCTGCGTGTCCGACTGATCCAGTGGTACCTGGAGAAGCAGGCCGGGCGAGATCCTACCCGCGCCGAAGCCATGTTCGAACGCGACATCCAAAAGGTGGAGGACCTGCGCCGAATCGACGAGTACCTGGACCGACTGGACGACGAAATCCGACGCGCCAACAAACTTGCGCTGGCCTACCTGGACTACCGGCTGCGTGCTACCCGCCCCCTCGACGAGTTGATCGGCCACGCCATCGACGCCGTCGTCAAGCATGGCAACAATGCGGCCGCGCTGGCTCCGTTCGCGCCAGGTGACTGTATCGCCGGCGAACGCTTGGCCGTGCCCCGCGCCGAGACTAAGCGTCCGCCACCCGGCGGACTACGCAAGCAGCTCATGTCCCCCGAACAGGAGGCTCGGGCACGCCTGGCTCTATTGGCGCGAGACCGACGCATCATGTCGCTGCCAAAGCTCGCGGCCTTCGTGCGCCAGCAGCTCGGCGAGGAAGATACGGTGCCCAGCGCCTCTCTCCAGGTAGACAGCATCGAATCAGTCCGAGCGCTGCAGGTCTTGTGCTCCATCGCAACGGCGAATGCAACACCCAGCAAACTACTGCGCGCCAACGCACGGGCGATGAGCAGCGGCTTCACCACTGTCCGCATGGAAGGCGAAGAAGTCCAGAGCCAAGGTATCTCTCACCTGCCCTTCACGATCGCAAGAACAACCAAGCCAGCTAAGGGAGGAAACCAATGAGTTTCTGGGAGAATGCGGCCGAGTCCACCAAGAACGTGGTCACCGAAGATGAGTTCGAAGCTGCGGCAAATCGGCTGGTCACCGAGCAGGTCCTGTACGCCGCAGATCGCGGCAGCAAACTCGCTTACGGGCTGATCCGTGACTTCGAGCGCGAATTCAAACGCGCCCTGGATCCGCTGGGCTACGTCGTGCGGGTCAACAGCCAGCTGCGCTATGCCTGCGCTATCCCCAAACATGCCAGGACGTCACCAGTAACCGTGGACCAGACACTGCTCGCGCTGGTGCTGCGCAGGATCTTCGACGAGGAGACGCGCTCCGGGCACCACGACGAAAACGGCGAGGTAGCCTGCGATCTGGTCACGCTGGAGGTCAAATACAAGCAGACGACGGGTGGCCGCGAACTGGCCACCGGCGGCAAGCTCGTCGCACTGATGCAGTGGATGCGGCGCTGGGGCATCGCCCGTGTGTCGGACGAGGAGACCAGTCAGTTCGGACACGATGCGGACCAGCCCTACGTGGTTATCATCCGGCCCGGTATCGCCGACGTCTTAGGAGAGGCGGCGTTAGCCCGCATCGCTCTGTTCACCAACCCGGACGCCGAGGTTGATGGCGTAGGCCATACGGTTGCGCCCACCCTGGAAGAAGGCGGTGTTGCATGAAGAAACTGATTAGAATCCGGGTGGTCCAGTTCTTCCTGTACGAGATGCGCGACGTCGACGTCGGTATGACTTGCGGCGTCTTCGGCGCCAACGGTAGCGGCAAGTCCTCGCTCCTAGACGCCGTACAAATCGTCATGCTGGGAGCCAACGAGAGTCGCGGCAGCGCAGGCGTCGCCTTCAACGCGCAGGCCGACGAGTCCAATCACAACAGCCGCAATATTCGCAGCTACTGCCTGGGTCAGTACGGCGACTCGCCCGACGCTCGCGTGCGCGACAACGCCAACACCTACATCACCCTGGTATGGGAGGACACAGCGACCCAAGAGGTCGTTTCCACGGGTGTAAGTATCTACGTGAGCGCCGACCGCGAGAAGTCAGATGTGCAGGGCCGCTACATTCTGCCCGCAGACATCGCGCTCAGCGACCACTTGGAGCTGGTCGATGGTGAGTATCGGCCGCGCCCGTGGTCCAGCTTCAGACAGATGCTCTCGCAGCGCGCTCATGGCGAGGAGGTGCTCTTCCATGACTCCGAGCGTTTCGTCAACGCGATGCTATTCCGACTACGAGGTGCGCGCGGCGCGCCGCGATTGGACGCCTATCGCCAAGCGTTCCGCTTCGGGCTGCGGATGAAATTTGACAAGAGCGTCGACGATATCGTCCGCCAGCAGGTGCTGGAAACCCGGCCAACCAATATCAAGCGCTTCAAGGAAGTGCTGCACACCTTCCAAGAGATGGCCGCCCTGGTGCGCAGCGTCCAGGCCAAGCTTGAGGAGGCCGAATTGATTGAGACCGATTTCGCCGATGCCCACCGTCGCAACATCCATTCGGTCTCGCTCGCAGCCTTGGCTCAAGCGGCCGAACTCGAGGTCGCCAATGAGGCGGTAACCGCCGCCGAGGAGGCCGAAGGCCGTGCGGCGGCGGCATTCGACGTCGCAAGCGCCCAGCGTGACGACGTGAACCGCCGAGTCGGTGTGGCCGAGCAGCACGCACGCGACAGTGCATCCGACCGTGACAAGCATGCTTCCCATGCAGATGCTGCGCTGCTGCGCGAAAGCCTTGCCGGGGTACAGAACCGGCTCGCCGAACAAAGAACGGGGTTGCATCGCATCGTCAAAGCCATCGGAAAGGCCATCGACGTACAAATCCCTGGGAAGCCCGCAGCCGCCAGCGCGGGAGCGACTACTCAGGCGTTCAAGGACATCCAGTCCCTGCTGGAGGGCGACAAGGTTAGCAGCCGCGACGCAGTGGAGTCGACGGTCCGCAAGGCGTTGCGCGCGGCCAAGTTGCTCAGCAACGAGGTATTCGAGGAGATGCAGTCTGTTGGCCGCGCGCAGACGGCAGCCGAAGCCGAGCTCACTGACGTGCGAGAGAACCAGGAGCGCATCGCTAAGGGTAAGCCGCCGCTGGAGGGGCCGGCTGCGGCGCTCAAGCGCGTGCTGGCCAACGCCGGAGTGGATGCTACCCCAGTATGCGATCTGGTGCGTATCGACGACCCGGACTGGCAATCGGCCATCGAGTCCTATCTGGGTATGTCGAACATGCAGGCCCTGCTGGTCGATGAGCTCGACGAGCGCAAAGCATTCGGTGTGTCACGCCGGGCTGGGGTCTACGAGGCGAAGGTCGTAATGCCAAGCAAATTCTCCAATCGCGGCAGTCCAAGGCGCGGTGCCGTCGCTGAGCTAATCAGCGGCAATAGCGCAGTAGCGGTCAACTACCTTCGGTCCAAGTTCGGCGACACGCAGCGGGCCGATACGGAGGACGAGTGCTTTGCCCATCGGTTCGCGATGACCAAGGACGGCATGTTGCTGGCCGACGGTGAGATGGTGCGAAAAAGACCAACGGATCCCGTTCTCTTCAAGATCGGCCCAACCTCAACAGCGACGCGCAATTCCATCGCCGAACGCGCCCGCCAGCTTCAAGACCAGGTTGAGGCACTTAAGGACAGGTACGCCAAGCTCAAGGTCCTCTTGAACAACCTAGGTCCGTTCGTGGGCGGGGAGCAGGACAAGGTTCAGGATGTCCTCGAGGCCTTTGACCGGATTTCCAAGGAGGCCAGCGACGAGGGAGATCTGACGCGGCGCCTGCAAGCTTTGGATACCGAGGAATATCGCCAGTTGGTGCGTGCAGCCGAAGAGGCGGAGGTGGCAGTGATCGCGCTGCGAAAACAGCAGCTCGATGCGGTTCGGGCCGTCGGCGCAGCAGAGACCGAGTGCCGGCAAAAGAACGAGGATACTAAGAGGAAGCAGGCGTTGGCCACCACCCAGAAGGAGGTCTCCGAGATGGCGCGTGCGGCCGATGGCTTCGACGTCGACTATGCGTCGGACCAGTGGGAGAGACTGTTGAAGCGCCAGGGCTTGTCGTTCCGAGAGATTGTCATTGACTGTACTCGCCGAAGCGTTGGAGCCAAGGACGACTCCCGACAGAAAGCGTCGAACGCCATGCAGAAGCTGTCGGCGTTCCTTGTCAGGCACAACGAGCTAATGCCGTCAAGCCCCCAAGAAGACTGGCGCAGCGCGCGTGTCTGGCTGGGGGCGCGCGTCGCCATTCTCACCGAGACCGGCCTGCGAGAGAACAAGGCCAGAATGGAAGATGCTCTCAGCGCAGCCAAGAGCACCTTCCGCAATGACGTCGCGGTGGCTCTGCACGAGCACCTCGAATGGTTGAGCGACACCGTCAACCGGATGAACGAGGCCTTGAGACTAGCGCCCATGTTCACCAACAACGAGCGCTACCAGTTCCGCTCGCATGTGCGGCCGGCCTTTTCCGTGCTGCTAAAGTTCATCAAGGACGTCGCCCAGTACGGCCCGACCGAGGACTTGCTCGGCGGGGCTGGAGAGCTACCTAAGGAGTTCGAGGAGCTCATGCGCGAAAAGACGGTCGCCGGCGCCGCCGCAGTAAAATCACCACTGGACGACTATCGAGAGTTCTTCGACTTCGATATCGAGGTGCTCCGCGAGGAAGCTTCCACAAGCACCACCAAGCATATCGGCTGGCTTAGCAAACGCGTTGGGTCCGGCTCTGGCGGCGAGCATCGCGCGCCACTGTACGTGATCGCGGGCGCCGCGCTGTCGTCGGCCTATCGACTGGAGCGTGGGGACGACAGCGGCATCCGACTGCTGGTCATCGACGAGGCCTTCATCAAGATGGACCCGAGGAACATCGTGGCTACCATGCGTTACTTCGAGGAGCTGGGCCTGCAGGTCTTCATGGCCAGCACGGGCGACGCCTTGGGTAGCCTGACCGCCTTCCTCGATCGGTATTACGACATCATGCGCGATGCGGAGAGTAACGTGGTGGAACTCGAAGGGCACGACGTAGATCCCGAGACGCGCGAGATGTTCCGCGCCGACCTGCCTGAGTTCAACCCGGAGCTTATTGAAGCTGAGATCAGGAGGCAATACCAGTCGCGGGCTAGCCCGGCAGGGGGCGCCGCAGCATGAATCGCGAAGACCAATCCGATATGGATCCGTTAGCCAGGAAGGCGCTGGAGCGCCTGCTGAAGTCCTCCGATAAGCATGTGGCCGGCGCCGCCGCGCGGCGCCCCACCCTAACGGATTCCTCGCTGTCCGAGTACCGCGAGTTGCGCAGCCTGAAGGCAAAAGAAGACTTCGAGGCGGTGATGGCCTTCGCACAAGCGGAAGGAGCGATCACGGTCATGCGTCCCCGGCGTGACATTCAGGGCCTCATCGAGCGCATTGAACTGATTGACGCCACTAAGCTGGCTTCGATCCTGGGTAAGGTGCCCCATGCAGTGCGGGTCCAGTCGGCTCGACAAACCCTTGCCACGTACCTCGCTGGGCATTCGGTCTTGAACGACGTCTTATCCAGTTGGGAGAGGCTCAAAAAGGTTCGTGGCACTGGGCCTGACGGCGTCACCAAATGGGTCATGGCCTGTGACGTCATCGCCTATTGCCAGGCCCAGGTGGCGCACAGCGCCATGGAGACGCCGGTCCGGGATGCCAGTGCGCGCCTGTTCAAGGACAGCAAGTGCATCGAGTCCCTGGTGCCTTGCCTCGATGTTCTACTGACAGGCAACGTCGAGGACGATGCACGCTCGGAAGCGGAGGTACTGCACGAACTTGGCCTCTATCGCGAGCAACAGCCCGCCCGCTTGTCTGGCAACATAGTGGTTCGTCGAGAGCGAGGCGCCTTCCCCCTGGATCGTCCCTACTGCGCATTGCCCCCGTCGACGGTGCTGGGCATCGAGTCGATGCCCAGCCAAATACTGACTATCGAAAACCAGACCACCTTTCATGTGTGGGCTCGCCAGTACTATGATTCCGATGTGCTGTGCCTCTACACTGCAGGGATGCCGTCCCCTGCTTGGCGGTTAATGTATATCCGGTTGCTTTCCACACTTCCGGCCTCAACGCCAGTGCACCACTGGGGCGATGTCGATGAAGGCGGCTTTCGGATCGCTTCCGTTCTATGTCGGTGTGCAGCCGAGGTGGGGCACACTCTACTGCCTTGGAAGATGCACCCTGCGGACGTTCCTGAGTCGCTACGCCGAGCGGCGCCGGCACGCACGGTGGAACGGATGGTCAAGTACGCGCACGAAGCTGGGTGGAACGATATTGCGCACGAGCTCACGAAAGCCCAGTTCGTTGCCGAACAAGAGGGATGACGAACGATTCCGGATTTTCAAGTAGCACCGGGAAGCGGAGATTGAAGTGGGGCGGGGTCAGCGCCATCGGGCTGAATCCTGCCAGTGTGAACACGATCCTGGCCAGCGCCGCCCAGCTGGCTGGGCTCGACTATGCGCCCGAGTTGTCCAGGCACAGCCTGTGGCGTGGCCACCAGCGCGCACCGCGCCGGCGCCAACTTCCGTGAAATCAAGAAGCAAGGTGTCTGGCGCCACGATGGCACCATGCAGGGGTATATAGATAGGAAAATCCGGCCTGTTCGAAGAAAACGCCGCCCACAATCTGTTGCGATGCAAAGCTTAATAAGGACAATCCATGGTACAGATTCCCCCTGCCCTAACCCGTCGCCTGACGGAGATCGAGGCCACCGCGCCGTCGTGGCTTGATGAACATCCCCTTGCCGCTGAACTGGAAACGCTGGTACCAGATGTCGTGGCACTGACCAATGATGAACGGCTCGGTTGTTTCGCCGAGATCGTCGGCCATCGCTTCGTCCCCAACATGCCGCCAGACCGCAGCCCCTGGGATTCCTACTTCGGTCCGACAGCATCAGGTACAGACAAGAACGGCAATGAGGTGCACATGCCCGACGCCAAGCAGGTCGATGCCGAAGTGATCGAGTACTGGAAAGCGCGCGCCAGACAAACGCCGCATCCCATTTTGCGCGCACGCTACGCGGATTTAGCGTGGGAAGTCAGCCGTATCTGGAATCGCGAGCACCCGGACCGGCACCGCATTGAGCGGCCGCGCGAACTGGCGCAACTGGCGGCAGACGCCTATCTCGACTCGGCGGCACTGGCCGACTCTGCGGAGCCCGTGCAATTGTTCATGGCATGGCGTTATCTCTCCCGCGCGCTGGAACTGGCCATCTTCGTCAAGGACGCCACCTTGGTCGAGCGCGCGAAGAAAGCGGCCTTCGATTTCAATCGTATCAACCGTGCGACTGGGCACACTGGCCAATGGTGGTTGATTGACGATCAGGACGGCGCGGGTGCCAGCGTAGAGCGTCCCTCCCCGGCACCCGGCGCCTGACATTGTATGTCCACGACCTGCCACTGTTGGTGGCCGAACGGCCAGTCCGCTATCGGCAACTTGTGCTCGGGCTTATGCGGGAGGCAGCGCCTGTAGTGCGCTGTCCGCTACGGCGTCAAACAGTTCCTGGATATCCACCTCCAGGACCATGGCGATACTGCACAGTACCTTCAAGGAAGGATTGCCGACGCACCGCTCCACCTGACTGATGTAAGTCCGGTCCAGTCCTGCCGCAAAGGCGAGATCCTCTTGCGAGAGGCCCTTGCGGCCGCGCATCGCCCGAATGTTCAAGGCGAGTTGCTTGCGTATCTGATCATATTTCTGTCCCATTTGCCGGAGCATGGACTCCATGTGACCAGCAATCCACGGACTATATTCTACAAATTCTCACAGCCATGACATCATGTAGACTATAATCTACGAATAGTGGTGCCTTTGGCATTCTTGTCACTCCAAGCGTTTAGCGCGCCACAAAGGCGCGGCCATTCCAGCCGTGCTCGTTAGCCATGGAAAGTTACCGGATAACGCCCCAAGGCAGAACCAGGACAGTCGGCCAGTACGTGTGGGGCGAATCGAATTCGGAACGAAAACGGTGGTCGCGCAGTACCTTTTTTTGATTTACGTTCCTTAGGTTTATGCATATGTTGAAACGCTTTCTCGTTGCCCATGAAGACTCACTCTCGATGTGGGAGCCTGCTTATGTAACGGCGACCTCACCTAGCGCGGCGGTGGAGGAGTATCTGAAGCGCGTTTACTCCAAAGACTTTGTATTCCGCGAACATGTGCTGGATTTGTACCATGTGGACGCCTTTGTAGGCGGCCTGATTTATCCGACAGCGGAAGACCAACTGGCCTTGCTGGAGGGCGTGCGTCAGGATACGCCCGAGCGGGTACAAGAATGCGTGAGGAAGTTTTTCTCCCACCGTCCCGAATTTGGTGAAATCTTCTTGAATTACCTTGACACCAAAGATGCGAGCATTGTTGGCGACGACGTGTATGAATACATTGCGGTGCGGGACCCTGATGGAATTATCGCCATCGAAGAAGAAAAGATTCTCACCCTTGCTTAACGAGGCAGCTCTTCACGGGAACTCGAAACTGAAAATTTGAAATTAAGAAAATTCATACGACATCTAAAGTAGCGGTACGAGCGGAAATCACCTGAGCAAATCATGACGTTAACGACTGGGTGTTCTAGCTATTTTGAGTTTTGCAACATTATTTTTCTCTCGTTCTACCCTAACGTGTGACTACTTCTGAGGGGGCATACATGAAATCTTGGTTCTTAGTTGCATTGGTATTTTTCGCCGGTCTGGCGCACGGTGAGAACGGTTCTCGGGACTGTAATTTCGTCAAGGCAGAAGTGAGAGAGTTCTATGGAACCACAAGGACCAGCTATTTGCCTGCCACGCCCAAGAACACTCCAGTCGAAGCGGAGAAGAACAAACCCCTATTCCAATACGACGCAATTCAAAGGGGTGAGTTGATTATCAACATCGAGCAGAATTTAACGCATACATCCGGTCTTTTTGGCCCCCTCGCGGCGATCCGTAAGGGGGTGTACAAGGTAACCAGAAAATTTGATTTCAAAGGCGAAGCATTTCTTGAAGCCGAAGGAGAGTTCGAAAAATCAAATAAAAGAATTTACTACTTGGATTCGACTGGAAAGTTTTGCGACGTATATCAAGACAACCAGGGTGGCAAGAAGCTAGAAGGGCTGGATGGCCCCGTCCCAGTGGTGAAATTCAGATACCGCGATCTCCCTGTCGAAAAAAAAGAGGGGACAATCAATTTTCTTGGGTTTAACGATGGCTTGATCTTGTTCGATGTAAGGGAAAGTGAAAATGGTAAAGTGACGTCACGTAATAAAATTGAATTGGACCCGAATGCCGTCTTGGGAAAAGAGGTGTCAATGGGGAGGTTTAGAATTATTCTCAATAGCGTCACTGAAAGCACAGCAAAAGGCGTCTTATCGCTAGCGCCTGCACATTATGGGTTGGACTTACACTAAGCGAATTGAGTGCCGTCAGAATGATCACTTCGAAAGCCTGACCGGGAATTCAAAAAACGTCTCCAGATCTGTGGTGACGCACTACCTTCAATGACGCCTTAAGTGTATGCTAGCCGGGTTAACCATCTCGAATATGGATTCGCCGTCCGTGTCCCCGCTACGACGTCACCAGCCGGGGACACTATCTTACGTTCCCGGTCTTAAAAGGCGCCAAGGGCATCCCTTCCACGGTTGGGAAATAGCACATACCTGAGTTTACTCCAACCGACTGGACAATACTGATGGTAGTTAGCCAGACGGGGTGCCTCTTCATCACTTGAATAGCATTGAGTACTGGCAGATCGCGATGTTTGCTAAGTCCGTGATAGATCATAGAAAATGAGCACAAAAACCAGGCACTATAAGCGGAACGGGAGAATTCTCGCAATCGTTCCGTGTGCCAATATGGTTCGGGCTGTGGCGCAAAAACGATTAAATGGCGCCGATCGAGCGGCAGCGCAACAAAAGACTCCATGTACGAACAGAGGAAGAGATATGCCAACTCCAGCCGTGGCCAATCATCTACCAACAGCTGCGGTTTTATGTCGGAAAACCGTTGCCAAAGCCGGCGATCCTCTTCTTCGACGCTGGCACGGCGAAATATCCATCGTGCGATGCGTCTGCGAGTAACCAGATAAACCGCTCGCGCACTGATGACAGACCGAGACGATCCAACTTTGTTCGCGACTCTGTCCTTCGAAATTTCTTCAAGCTGACGAGAATGCCACCGAAGAAATGTCAACCCGAGCGATTGAGATAGACCCACCGGTAAGGGGCACTGCGCCACTAACCTCTGCAGGCCATCAAGAACCTGCAGGCTACCCGCGAAATCGTCGTGATGGTGCCAAGTCCACCGATAGAGTGCCGAGTATAGGAAAGACATCCGTTCAAATTCACCTGCAAACTGGCTGGCAACCTTTCCCAAGATCTCAGATAGATTTAAAGAATCAGCTCTGAGCTGCAAATGCAACTGTAGGTCAGGCCCGGCACCGCAAATCGGCTGCCCGCATGATTGGCAGTCGTATTCGGTCCGCCCGATGCGGCTCTGGCTCTGAGGAAAATCAGGGATAGACTGGTCCACGTCTTTTCCACAGCACTGGCAATGTACCACCAACTGGCAGCGATGGCGAGGGCAGATATGGAGGGCTTTCCACTGGAAAAAATAACTGTGATAGCACTCTTCCAAGCATAACGGACAAAAGCGAAAACGCCTCTCAAAAAACTTGTATTCTCCTTCCGGGACAATGCGTCCATTCTCGTAGAACCGCAACTCATCACTCATCGACCGCAGCCAATTTCTTGTGAGGACATACAGAGGAGAGCCAATTTGCTCGTCTGTCTCAATACCGGAATTTAGACTACTCCGGTATGCAGCGAGGATCGGAGCCATGGTCCGCCCGGTTCGCCACCCTAGCCTTGCCAGCACCGATCTGGAAGATTCATATGGCAATGGAGCCAAGTCGGAACCAGCGATAAAATACTTGTTAGTCATAGGTCCGCCTCCCAGTTGCCCTTCTTCCCGCTATTTTTCCCCTTGCGTCTATCCTGGGCCGCGATCTCGGCAGCATCTTGGATTAATGCATATTGGACTGCCATGTCCCATAGATCATCAGGAAACGCCCTCCCCTGCTTCTCCAGATCGGCAATCTCAACGATAAATCTGCGTATGGCTACGAATAGCTGCCGAGCAGAGACACCATGGGCCAGTCCTCCGTCGGGCAGCAATGTTTCAAGTGCGCCGACCAGCCGATCGACTTGATCCTTCATCCGAAAGCCAGCTGCCCAGGCATTGGGGACGAAGAACTGCGGCCAGGTACAAGTAGTACCCGCAGGGTAAATCTGTTCATCGATCAGCGCGAGTAACTCACCAAAATCCTTTTTTGTGGATAGTCCACGAAACCTCATCCGACGCAATGCAAATCGGGTAATTAAGTCAACTCGATTTGCACGCCGCAATAAAGAGACTACATTTGAGAAGTCGGGTTCTTGCCCCATCATGACAACTACCAACTGCACCCCAAGCTTCTCTAAGTCGTTACCGATGTCCTTTAGAAAGTTAAAGTCTTGCAACGCCATTCCCTGGGCTTCGTCAATCAGAAACACCATTAGTTTCAACGGACTCGCGCGTCCGGCGTCGATCAAATTGTTGGTCAGGCGAGTGCGCAAATCGGGCGTCTCTCCCTTGGTATTCGTTTCGCCAATCGTAATGAGAAAGTGCTTAAAGAACGCTCGAATGGATGGCTGCTGCTGGTTCTGCGTCAGATGCCGATAGATCGGTACGTCACGAAACAATCGGCGTAACTCGCCCTCCGCCAACGCGAGCCCATAGGTTTTTCCGTAACCACTGGTCGCGGTAAAACAGCAGCCTTGTTCCCGGAGCATGACCGCCCTGCGCAAATTGACGAGAAGCTCATTTATAGGCGCGGTTCTCAGAATATAGTCTTTGACCATCAAAGGGTGCGCAAGCGCATCTCGCAATTCGTCACTACGAGAGCGCCCCTTCCCTCGTTGTTTACCTGGTGCTGAATTCGTCCCTTGGTCACTGCCATTTGTGTCGTCATTCATTTTGTTCACCTCGATCAAAGTTTTTATGTATTGGGCAGCGAATTGAGATTAAACAGGCCACTATCCGACTCATCGAACGACGGCGCCGCCGCCGGCATCGTCGCATCAGGCGCCGTCGCTGGCGGCGCCTCGGACGTTGGTTTGACCCTCGATTTCTCGAGAGCTTGCTGTGCCAGACGCATCGCATCTGTGCGAGACGGCTGGTCCGGCACATCGTCGTCTGGCAGCCATTCGTGGGTCTTGGATTTTCGCTTTTCCTTTCGCCGCATGGTTTGGCCGTTGCTTTGGAATAGCGCCCGCATCCGAAAACTCACAAAGGTCTCGTCCCATTTTGCCGGCGGATATAGTCGGCCGATGTCTTCTGATGTCGTGAGGTTAGTGGCATAGACAATGCGCGCATCCCTGAGCGAACAGTACACTTTCAGCTTGTTGCCAATCTGACTGAAGTCCTGGGCAATCGTTTTGCTGGTGTAACGCCAGCCACCAATCTTGATGTAGGGGCGCTCACCTTTTGCAAGACTCCCTCTGATGACCACCGTAAATGCTTTGTACATCATCACCCCGTGCCCGCCTTCGTCCCGGCGAGAGATATTTGGAATGGGAGCGTAAATAAAAGGGCTAGCGGGATTGTCCATCACTGCGGCCAGCGCATCGATGGGTTGCGCCATCAGAAGCCCAGCAGTACGCTGTTCATTGTGATCGGCGGTGACTTTCTCCAGGGCGCAAATCAGATCGGTGAGCCTTATATCTAACTGGACCGCAGTTTGTTCCGGGTTTTCGCGACGGGTATCTAAGACATTCGCACCATAGGTGGCAGGGCTGCTTTGCAGTGCCGCCCTTGTCATCAATCCAAATACTCGCTCGATATTGTGGCGAGTCCACCATGATCGAACCGGCCCGAAATCGACTGCGGCGCCAATGATATCGATGATATTGTCGATGACATGAATGGCGATATTCGACCATCCGTTATCCATGCGGATGACATCAAACCCCTGCCCGGCGAGCCCAGCGAGCAATTGATTCGCAAAGACTTTCCTGCCTGCGCCGATGGCAATGGCCACGCTCCCAGATTTTGCCAGCACTGGTATAAGTCCCGTTTCAATGGTCTCGAGCACCGAATCCGAGCTTGGTGTGATTTCCAGAGCCACTATCGCGCCAAGAATTAACTCGTAGTGCTCATCGATGAGCAGACCAATGTGCCAACGCGGCAAAGGCACCACGATCTCCACGCCAAAGGGATTGGTGACCCTGATAATGCTGGCGGAGTCGATCTTATGGAAGTCGAGCTGCACGGCGCCGAAGGGTCTTCTTGTTTTGAACACTGGCGCGTTACCCGTACCGATGTTGCTATTGCCGACAGCCAGTGGGCCACAGCGTGCGGCAAGGTAGCGCTTTTCGTGGACTCGTATAAGCTGCTTGCAATATCGCCGCAGTGTTTCAATTCCTTCAGACTTGGTGTTGAGGGGCCACTCATTTTCCTTGAGCCCTTTTTCCTCCAGCCAATCGATGACCTTGCCATGTAATTCTTCGATGCTGAGGCGAGCATTCTGGTACTTATTTTCACGACGGGTTCGCAAGAATTCAGACTGAATAAATTCTTCCAGAAGGCTAAAGCGCCCAAACAGCTGGCCTAAGGCGGCAGAGCAACCTGGTGCTGCGTCGCCTTCCATCCTCTGTACTTTAATGTGCCGCGTGTAGCCTTGAATGTTGCAGCCGAGAATCAGAGCTCGATATCCAAAAATCTGGCCATCAGTAGCGACGCTCTGGCAGCGCCGCATGAGACGGCTCAAGACCTGCCGACTGATGCGAGTTTGCTCGAAGATGTGTTCCTGCGGATAGCCTTGCGCATAAAGCTCGACGGCTTCACAGCGCGACTTGGTGACTGCCAGCTTGCGACCAGTGAGTGCGCTCAAATCAATCGCTGGCCACCCCCGCAAGGGAATCTTCAGCATGCTGCAACGGTGTTTTGCTTGCATCATTTTTGGCTCCTCAGCGTGGACACCGTGGATAGACGCGTGATGGGTGCATCCTGCGTTTCGCAGCTCACAGCGCCGGCTTGTATGGCTCTGGCGATCGCGGCGAGCATGCAGGCTCTATCGATTCCGCTTTGCGACAACAGCGTCTCGAAGCTGACAGAACCAAGGCGTTCAAGCATCGAGCACATCACCCCGGCCTCGTTTTCACAGGAATGAAGCCTTGCTCTGTTCATGGATGCGCACAAGAAGATCCAGTTTTCGATCGGCACCTGCCGATCGCGTACGTAGTGATCGGTGATCAGCATCGGCTGCGCTGTCCTTGTCGTGTCAGCAGCACCTGTTCCGGTTAGAGAGGCAATCAGCGGGGGACGTAAGCCATCGAGTAGATAGCGAGTTTCATAGTCCTTGCTTCTCCCGTCACGTAACTGCGCGGTGAAACCAGGAGTGTCGGCAGTTGTTCTCGGCCCATAGCCGACCACACCCAATTCCCCCTTAAGCAAAATGGCGAGATAGAAATTGAGCTGGCCGCAGAATATAAAGCGGCGGCCGTTTTTGGGGGATTGGAAATAGAAGAGATGAGCCTTCTTCCCCGCAAACTCCCTTACAGAGGGCGGCGCGGGTGTCTGGTCATCGATGACTATTACAGTCTGCTGCGGTCGTGCTGGCATACGTCCTCCGATGAAGAGATGACGATGTCCTGAAACTACAACACGTAGGCATGATAAAACCCTTGACTCTCTTCTGAATTACGAAGAAAATCAAATCGCTCGCTCAAGTTGTTCATTCGAGGCAAACGGTCGCGGCAAACGACCGTTTCCTGTCTACGTATTATTAGATCATTTCATCACCTAAAAAATTGAACGTGTTAAATCCTGGCGCATCACCGCGCCATATGGTGACCGTACTACATACCCATCTGTGCAAGTTCTTGAAATACTGCGCGTTTTCCGAGGCAATTTCTCTTTGCTGAGAGGTACGTAGTTCAGCGGTCGTTGATGCTACAGCAGTGCGTTGCGATATCTCTTTCTCAGCACCTCCTCTAGTGTGATAACGGCCAAATTCCTTAATATATTCCGGAGGGCAATGCGCCTTGACTGCAGCGCCAGGCACGAGCACAAGCGATTTATAGATGGCGTCATGAATTGGGAATCAATAATAGCGGCTACAATGCCAGGGCTCTAAGCCGAGCCAAGCTTTATCAATCTCCCAAATACGATGCACCCTCGATTCGCAATTGAATTAGCGTTATGGATTTTTGTGCCAGTCTTCTGCAATCTATCAGATCGAATTTTTAGATTCCAGCGCTAAATCACCATTTCCGCATTCACTTACAATTCCGCATTATGTGGAACAATGAAGATATACAGAACTGAAGCGTAGAAATTCAACGTTTTCCCGAATCTTATTATTAAATTCACTCCTATCCCGATAATAGGTCCACAAAATTCTGCGTACGAGGGTTCAGCGGCCTGCCACATCAGGGCTAAGTTGCAACAGGGTGTTGCGCCCGTGCTTGTCAGCGAAGCTTGGCATGTCCAAAAACACCGTCCGGCCCTACCTGCACTCGAAAACCGTCGAGTCAGCCTCCGCCTAGGCGGCGCTCCAGCTTTCAGCGCTCCTCAAGACCCAATCGACAAAGTCACGCAAGCAGTGGCGCACGCTGAAACAGCTCAATAAGAAATTGAAGGAATTGAGATTCGAGCGGTCTTACGAGCGTGTCGCGGCACTCACCAGGCAATAGAAGGAGAGTCAAACTGCGTGGGGAGATTAGCAGCGTCACCGAATTGGACTTCATCGACTACGTCATGCAGTCTGGCAACAACGACGGTACCACCAGCAGCCTCTATGCCCTGGCTCAGGCCATCGGCGTGCAGCCCGGTGACACCACCACCGGACAATAACAACGGCCGCGTCCAGCACCAAACCCTGCGCGGCATGGGCGGCTGCATTACCGTCGACCTTACTAAACAGGCGACCCGCGCATACGAAGGAAGGGCGTGATCGGCGGCTACGACGCGGTCGGCAGTGAGCGGTATTGGAAAGGCCTACAGACGGAAGAACGTGTGAAGCAGGTCTTGATATGCGAAATCAGATCAAGCATTCCATCCGTCATAATATTTATGTGGACGTGAAAGTACCTACTCCATCCGTCATAATATTTACGTGGAGACAATGCTAGAAAGCAAGAGTAATCGGCATAAATATTAGGACAGGTCCAACCTGGATTATCCAAAAAATTCTTTAAATTCAAATACTTAATATATAACTGATTTGTCACGCTACTTATGTTGAAGCGTTGCTGGATCGAATCAAAAGGATCTAAGCCGTCGTCGCTAGTTAGATAAACGCTGCAAGCCAAGTAATTTCCAACTGGTGCCCGACGTGGGTGCAAGCGCGCTGGCCTTCATCGGCGAGCGCTATCAAGACGCCCAACACTCGCCTGTGAGAAGCTCCGTGAGCTGCTCGACATCGTCCTTGCCCAGGAGTCAGTTCGTCAGCGCCGATCGCCGCCAATTCACGCCATCAGCACGCGATGCAAAACCGACGGTAACTCAGTGCAAATGCTCGTCCGCAAGATCGACAATTACCTTCGTCAGCTTTTCGGTGCCCATGGCCACGGCTGCGGCCACGCCGACGGTCACCACGGCGGAGGTCACCAGAATGGCGCCGGCGGACAGCGTCATTCCGGCGACGGCTGATCCTATGCCCACGGCGACAGTTGCTTCGATAAGAGTCGGGGCGGCAATATCCACCGCGACTAGCGCTGCGATGCCGGGGATGACTTCCAACAGAGTGGCTTTTCCGGCGTCGTAAGCCGCCGCTGTTTGGCCATTGGCCAATAGTTCGCCGGCACCAGCAAGCCCTCCCGCAAGCTGGGCCGCCGGGGCGGTCCAATCGATCAGCTCGTTCGGCACGGGCGTGCCACCATAGGTGTCAAGCGTCTTGAGACCAAGGTCCCGCGCCGACTCGATAAGCTTGTCGCCAGCCTGTCCGATGATCGACGGTGCATCCGCCTCGGCGTTAACGGCAATGACGCCGTCGCCAATGGCGCCGCCTCCGTCCGGGCCGTATTCCCCCACGCTCACGGCCAGTGACGATCGCGTGCCCGTGCTGGATGGACGATGGGCGGTCCATGCGCGCAACGCGTCCGCCGCCGCAGGCTTGCCAGCCGCCGGCGTGGCAGGCGTGCCGGTTTCGCCGCAGACGACCCACTGGGGCAAGCCGGCATATTCGATATGCGCCGTCAGTGCAGCCATTGTGGCGTCGGACACCCGAAAATGCCCGGATCCCATCCGCAGCGATCCCGCCGCGCCCGGCGCCCCGCCGTGGATCAGGATTTCGAAGCGTCCAGTCGCGTCCGCCAGCGCCGCGTCGCCGCTCCACGGCAACAGAACGAAGGCGCCCGACCGGCCGTACAGATCGGCGCGTAGTTTGCTGGCCCCGCCCGTCTCTCGGATCCCCACCAACTTGTAAGTGCCCGTTGGCGGGTCGCCGTAGGGCAACAGCGGATCCCGTGTGGGGTTTTTATGTTCAGCGGCAATCGTGTCGGCCACGCGGCCCGATATCGGAAACGGACCGAGCAGTATCCGCCCTTCCCCATCCTCGAGCCAGATCTCTCCTTCGTAATCGCGATTAATCGGGAGATGGATGCAGAGCTGGTCCATGATCGGCTACCTTTCAACAGTCAGAGCACTTCGGCATAGCGTTGTACCATTTGAGACATGGCAAAATGGGTGTGGGCCCGGGCCTGCCCAGCGCGCCCGAATCGTTGTGCTTTATCGGGATGCTGTAATAGCTCGGCGATCCAGCCGGCCATCGCCTGAGCAGAATAGTCTTCGATGAGGTAGCCGGTGGTGCCGTGCACCACTTGGTCGGCGGTGCCGCCGACCGCGTTGGCGACCACCGGCAGTGCGCACGCCATCGCCTCCAGCGACGAATTCGGGCAACCCTGTGCTTCGGACACCATGACAAATACGCGAAACGCAGGCAAAAACGACAAGGCGTCCGAGCGCGGCCCGATGAAATGGATGCCCTTTATTCCGCGCTGTGCAATGTCGCCTAACACAGACTGCACGTAGTCGGCATGCCGTGGGTCGACGCCGCCGACCACGGTCAAGCTTGCGCCAGGGACTTGGGCCTGGAGTTCGGCGAACACGTCCACCAGGAATGCCAGGCATTTGGTTGGGCTCAGCCGGCACGTCGTGACCACGGCCAGCTCGGGGACGGCGTCCGGTGGCAACAGGTCGACGTCTGGCGTGCCGTTTTTACGCGCAGGTACGCCGTTCGGGATGACGGCCGTGCTGCGACATAAACGCGACGCGGCCTCAGGGACACCGCCAGCGTATTTCCCGACGAGCAAATCCAAGCGCCTCAAATAATCATCGGATGAGAACGCGATGCGGCGTTGCAGCTCGCCGCTGGCCTGAAGTTCGTCAAACAGGCTGGGCCCGGGGCTGACGTCAACCAGGCGCACTTCGGCATGCTCGAGCGTCTTGGCCAGCAGCAGCTTGCAGGCGCTATCAACGTTCCAGAATACGATGGTGCGTACGCCCAGCCGTCGCGCGAGTTCCAGTATGGCCTGCGTTCTCTCGACCAGCGTGCGGACCTGCGCCAGGCCGACACACGGTATCCGGGCCGCCATCAGACTGGCGACGAAGTCTGTTTCCAGCACTTCGTCGAGTATGCACAGTCCATAGCGTGCAGCCGCGCCGGCGCTCGACAAGAGATTGAACAGTGAGCGCTGGGCGCCCCCAGCATTCATATTGCTCGTCACGAAGAGCGCTTGCAGCAGACCGCCTTCTGCTGGACGCCGCAGATCGCCATAGTGAGCGATCCAGGACCAGAGCCGCGGCACCAGGTCCGGTCGTACCGGCGCCGGCACGACGCGGCGCCCCGCGTGCATGACGGACCGGATCGCATCGACATAGGCATCGATGTCGGCCGGTTCATGCACCAGCACGTCTTGCGCAGCAACCGCCTCGGTCTGGCCGCCGACATCCGCGCTCACAACCGGACACCCCGCTCGCACGGCCTCCAGGGTGGCGATGCTCATGCCCTCATAGGTGCTGGTGTTCAGGAAGACATCGAAAGCGGAGTACCAGGGGCTGATATTTTCTACTGCGCCGATGCAAATCAAATCCGTCTCGACGCCCAATTCGCGCGCCTGCGCAATCACCGCAGCGTATGCGAGCCGGCCGGCGCCATAGGCGTGGTCCCACCCGCCCGCAATCAACAGCTTCACCGGTGTCTGCAGCCGCAGCTCGGCCAGCACGCGGACTGCGCGGACATAGGCTTTGTGGGCCTTGAACTGGCCGACCATCCCGATCAGCAAGGTGTCGTCGGCGATCTGCATGTCTGCGCGCATGCGGGCCCGCGCCCTGGCGTCGAAAGCCATGCCCGGCCGTGGGCCCAGCTCATGGCGCAACACCGTGATCGGTCTGCTCAGGCCGGCCGACCGCAATTGATCGGCAACCGACCGGCAGACTGCCACCACACGCGGTACCTTGCCTTCGTGCAGAGCCGCAGGGGGCTCGTGCCATCCCTGCCGCGAGTTATGGATCACGGGTGTGGTGGCGATTCCCATGTCCCACAAATGGCGCAGGTCAGTGCTTCGTATCATATGCGTCACGACCGCCGGATGGGCGGACATTAATACTTGGGCGCCGATGCGAGCGAGTTTTTCAGCCCTGTTACGCCCCTTGACATAATGCACCGTGAATGAACGGAAGACGGGCGTAGCATAGTGGATGCCGGCTTGCTCGAGGACAAACAGATGGCCGTCGACACGGCCGTCCAGGGCCGCGACAACATCAAGCACACACCGTTCTGCGCCGCCCAGTCCCAGACTCGGGATCACAAGGTTTAGCGAGGTGCCGGCGGCCGTCGCGAAGGCAATCGGCTGGACTGCGGCAACCCTGTTGCGAATCTGAGGTACAACATCAGACATCCGGACTCCTCACAAAATGGCGCTCGCGCCCAGGCTGGGGATGGATCGTCGCCACGCAATGACGACGTCCCACGCAGCGTACCGAGCATGCCCATGAGTGAATAATATGTCAATATATTTATTGCTATCCTACGCTGAGCGTAGCCGGCAGACGCGCACTGTGTGGCGCCGCCGGGCCATCCCGATCGCCTAGCCGCCAGCTGCGCGGCGAGCATCATCCAGCGTTTTCCGGGCGTTGATATTGGCAACTTCCGCCTCCATCAGTGCCGTATCGCTCTTGAACTGCGCGGTTCGATCCGCCACTGACGTGTCGCCCGCAGGCGCCAGCGCCTTGAGCGCGTCGTTGTAGTCCTTCTGGGCCGTCAGCAATTTGGTTTTGGCCTGCAAATCGGTCAGCTGCTGCTCCGATTTCGTCTTATGGACGGTGGTGGCAAGATCGGTCATATCGCCCAGCAGGCTGGCGGCCTTGTCGGATGAGGCGCTGCTTTTCACGCCCAGCGTCTGTACCATGCCCTGCTCGCTGAACGTGGCGGCGATGGTTTTGTTGGACAAGAAGGCGTTCTCGAGCGGAATCGTGTACACATAACCGAGCTGGCTGAACTTTCCAGGGTCTGCCGAGGCGACTTTGTTCGCACAGTAGGCGTCGGTGCATAAATCCAGCTGGCCATCGGCGGGGATGCGGTATTTAAAGCCCTCCGGCTGATCGTCCGCCACCGCTGCCTTGAAGTTGGCTGGCGGCGTCGGCGCCTGCCGCGCCACCGTGCTCAGTGGCGAAATCTGAAAGTACACGCCAGTTGACTTTGCCAGACTGTCGTAGTCATAGCTGGCCTGCGTGAGTTGCCGGTTAGCCGGCACTTGCAAGTTGACCAGCTCCAGAATTTGCTCGCTGCTCAGCGCTGGAATCGGCGCCTCTGTCCCGCGCTCCAGAATTTGCTTGCTGCTCAGCGCTGGAATCGGCACCTCTGTCCCGCGCTCCGGAATTTGCTTGCTGCTCAGCGCTGGAATCGGCGCCTCTGTCCCGCGCTCCGGAATTTGCTTGCTGCTCAGCGCTGGAATCGGCGCCTCTGTCCTGCTTGAAAACACCTCGCCGTTTTGCGGCCACAGAATTGGTTGCGAGGTAAACGACAGGGTCTTGAGCAAGCCCTTCAGCGACACCTTGTAGTCATCCAGCTTGTTGAGCTCCTGTTGCAACGCCACCATGGTGAGGGCCACCGTCTTGCGGCTGGCATCATCCCAGCCCCGTCCCAGCGTCGTGCCCACGGCGGTCTGATCAGCGAGGCGCTTGGTCAGCGCCTCGGTGCGCTTGGTGGCGTCTTTGATCGACTGCTCAAGCGCGTCCACCTGTGCCAGCCGTGCAACCAGCTCAGCGCTGCAGCGTGGTGTATTGGCCGGTGGTTCGACGCTGAGGAACGCTGCGCCGGCAGCCGCCAGCTTGGTTACGTTTTTGGCGACACTGCCGATGAATTCGCCGGTCTTGTCTTCGGCGGAGGCATTGATCGACTTGACTGCGCCATTGGGATGGTAGGCCACCGACACATCTGTCGTCTTGAAGAAACCTTGCAGCGATTTGAAATCCAGCGAGTAGTAGCGTAAGGGATCGGGCAATTCACTGGCGGTAGCGTCCACCGCATAGTCGACACTGAGCAGTTGCCGGCTACCGTTAACGCCCTTCTTCTCGGTGCACGCGAGCCGGCGGCTGACCACCAACTTGTATTGCGTGAAGCTCAGGTTATATAAGGCGCCCGTCTTGAGCGGCTCGCCATTCATGACGCGCACTGATTTTAATTCCGTGCTGCAAGCGCTGAGCAGCACGACTGACACGGCAAGAATACCCTTGATACGGTTCATATTTTTTTCCCTAGTGGTTGGAATCTTGAGTTAACTACGTGCTTCAATCCCTCATGGCTTTCTGGCGAGGATTTCTTCTATCCGGATGCCTTTGTTGACCTTGTCACACACCCCGCCCGGTTTGCTGAATTGAAGATGGTGCAGGCCTACCAGCCTGTTCTGTAGATCGAACACCGGCGCGCCTGAACTGCCCGCCTCGGTGTCGCAATCGTGGGTGAAGTCCGGCGTGCCCTGGCCCTTCCAGCCCTCATAGACGGGCTGGACCACACGGCAGCTGAGGCTGACCTGTTTCGGCCGGCATGCGGGATGGTGGACGATGATGATGTTTTCTTTTGCCGCCACCGGGCTATCGCGCACCGGCGCAGGCAGGAGCGCGTCGCGCCCATTTCTGGCGGCGATTTCCAGGATGGCATAGTCTTTCTGCTGGTTTTTCTCGATCACCTTGCGGCACACAAACTCCCGGTCATTGCCGTCGCCATCCCATGACATGTCGATGATGGTGTTGTCGCAGATGTCCTGATTCCAGTAGTCGTCTGCGTTCACGCCGGTTTCGGGCGCACCGCAATGCCAGTTGGTCAGCAAGCGGTTCTCCGCCACGGCCACGCCCGAACAACACCAGGACACGCCCTTCCAGCTCGCCATCAGCATGCCGACTGCATCACCGAGCCGGCGACGGCCGGTTTCGGCTTTTTCAATCGGTAAAAAACGGTACACGCCGGCCTTTTGCAAGGAATAATAGGGGCGCGTTGCCGCATCCGGCATCAGGATGACCTGGCGGATTTCAATTTCCACGCCGGGATCTGCCTTCAAATCAAACGCGGTACTGCCCTGGCCATAGAGCCGGCGCGTCCAGATGGCCTTTTTATCCAGGTTCAGTGACGATGAAAACACTTCCAGTGGCCGCAGCGACTGGTCGCGGATGGTCAGATACCACTTGGCCTTGTCCGGCGCGCGGACCGCCAGCAGTGCACGGAAGTAGCGCACCTTGCCCACCTCCTCTTCGTAATTTTGTTCGTTGAGTCCGCCGTTTTCCAGGATCGCGCCGACCTGGATGACGCTGCCCAGCTGCGTCTGCATGGTGGCGCCGCTCCCGCATTCATCCTCAGCCAGCACGGGGGCCAGCGTAAGCGCAGCGCCCAGCAACGTTGCATAACGCCAGCTCCGGGACGCGGCGCTCATTTGCACTCCCCTGCGCCCACTTTCTTGGCCAGCAAAAGGTGTTGAATCTGGTTCAGCGAAATGCGGCTGCCGTCAGCCAGTTGCAGCAACCTGGCGCCCGGGCTCCAGGTGCCAGGCGAACTGCGGCGAATATCGGCGGCCCCTTCCGGCGACGTGAATACCCAGCGCGACGGTTCCTGGTCGGCGCCGCGCGCATAGCGGGCAATGGCTTGTACTTGCTTGAGTTCAAAAAAGCCATCGCTCATGGTTTCCTTGCTGAAGGCGTCCGACAAACCGATCACCGTCTCGCACCAGTTCTTCGGCCGGATCTCGACATAGTCCGCATCGCCATATTTCTTGAGCCAGCTCCGCGACGGATCCAGTAGCGCGGCCTCGGCATCGACTATGCCGGCACGCAATTTCTTGGCATCGTCCTGGTCCAGCACCGCACGCGAGGTCAGCATGAGCCGCTGGCGCACGCTGGCCGCGTCGGGAAAATAATCGCCGTGGCAGTTCAGCATGGAGGCCGCAAGGCCGGCAACAAAGGCTGCCGCCTGCGAGGTGCCGCCTTTCGGTTGCGCCATGCGGGTCGTAGTCGCCCAGCCGGGCACGTTGCTGCCGGGTGCGGCAAGGTGCACCATATGATAGCCTTGCGAATAATTGGCCGCGTCATCGAGTTTGGCATTGTGGTCGCTGCAATCGGTGCACGACGTCACCACCACCACATTCGCCTGGTCGCCCAGGTTCATCGGCGACATCGGCGTACGCGGTGTCAGCTCTACCGGCACCTGCGCCGCCGACATTTCGTCGGCCTGTCCGGCTGCGGTGATCCACAGCGGACTCAGCTCCCGTATCCGTTTAGCGGTCTGGCTGCGGAAACGAAAGTTGGCGTCCTTGAGGCTGCCGCTTGCGGCGTCGACTGCCCCATCCGGATAGGCTTCAAACATGGAGGCGAACAAAAACAGCTTGCGCTGCGGCCTGTCGGTCCGGTCCATGGCCTCGCTGATCAGGTCAGCGAATTTCTCGTCCGACAAGCCATCGCGTTCATAGGTGAACAGCTGGGCGCCCGGACTCAGGCCCAAAAAGCCATAACCGTTCGGCTGGCTTATCATGATGCCGGCTAAATGCGTGGCGTGGTGCTCGCTGGCCTTGAACGGAATCTCCAGGCATAGCCTTAGATCGGCAGCCTCATCGCCGTCGCCTGCCGGTCCCGCGTAATTTTTTATCGCCGGCAGGATGTCGGGGTTGGGATAGACCCGCGTGTCGACAAAATGAATCTGCGCGCAACGCCCTTCCGCGCAGCCCATCGCGCAGGCTGGCAGCGCAACGGCGCCGGCCGTGGGATTGCGCAGCATGGTCAGGTAGTCGCCCTCGACCGCCGGGGCTTTTTCGCTCTGGTGGCACTGCATCACCCTGTCCTCGGGGCTGGTGGAGGAATACAGCACTGGCGCGCTACTCCTGGGCTGGACAACGTTGAGGTAGACATTCACCGAGCTGGTCAGTGCATCGCTGAAATGCAGCGGCGGCGCATCCTCGGCCATCTTGATGCGTACTTCGTAGCCCTCAAAAGTCAGCACCGACTTTTTGCCATCGCTGCTGCGGCTAAATTCCGTCACATTCCATAGTTTCTGGTCATCGCGCAATCTGGGCTGGGCGTCAGCATCCCAGCCGTAATACACCCGCGAATAGTTGTACGGCTTGATCCCCATGCTGTCAGGGACCATGATCACCTGGCCCAGCGCCAGCTTGTCTGACGCGATATGGGGATTGAGCTGCTTTAGCAAGGCGATGAACTGCGGCTCGGGACAGCGCAGGCGCTTGGGATAACCCAGGCTGTTTTTAAAAATCGTGCAGATTGAATCTTTCGCTTTGACCTGGTAGGACTTGCTCTCCAGCAGACTCTGCGCGAGTAGCTCGCCTGCCGCCAGCGCGAGGTTGTGCGCCGCTTCCCCACCTTCCAGCCGCATCACGAGTTCAGCATGCCGGTGCTGCGGCGCCGCCGCTTTCTTTTCCGCGGATCCCAGGTATTGCTTGCGGTGGCCCTGGATATCGACGGCAGTCAGCTTCATGTCCAGCGTGCCAGCATTGCCGCAAAAATAATGCATGACCGAGTGCGCATCGTACGGTGTCAGCGGAGTCCATGCATCGCCCACCGGATCGGGTTCGCAGCCTGCCACCCCGATCACATGCTCGTGGCGATACCCCAGGATATGGCCGAGTTCATGCCTGAGTACGCCGATCTTGTCGGCATTGCCGCTGAAATAAATGGGATCGACAAACAAATGGCGGCGCGCCACCGGCGTGGAAGGATAAAAAGACGCGGCCGCAAATTTGCCGCCGGTAGCGACTTTCACGACGTCGAACAGCGGTTTCTTGGGCCCGCCTTCACTCACTTGCGAGAACTTGATGTTGCATTCAGCGCAAGCCTGCTCCCAGTCGCGCGCAGCCTGCTTGAGATGATCGACCACCAGCTGATATTCGGCATCGCTGTCAAACGTGCTGCGCGTAACCGAATACAACAGCTTGCGCTGCTCTTGCTTTTCCCAATAGTCACGCTTGCCATCGACCACGTTCGAGATCAGCTCGCCTGTGGCGAGATTACTGCCCTTGTCGTCCTTGCCGCTATTTTTAAGGCTGATCAGATGCGCGCGCACCTCGTCGCGCGTCAGCAGCAAGTCCCCCTCGACCACATACAGCCGGATACCGGGCGGCTGATTGACTGTGCCCAACAGCTTCAAGTAGCGCTCAAACGCCGTGTCGTCAAATGGATCTTGCAGTGCAGCCTGATGAATTTCAAGCCGGGTGGCGCCCGTTACGGGCTGGGCCGGCGAACTGGCGCTGAATAAAAAAACCACAACCGCCAGGGTGAGTCGGATGAGCCGCATGGAAGTCCCCCAAAGACAGACTGCGCGTGACACTGCTGGAAAATTGCTGCGCCATTGTCCCTTGGGTTGACGCGCCGAAAACTCTCTAATTATCACAATGATAATTATTAATATTGAAAAACAACGGTGTTGAGTTTCCTGCCCCACACGTGCAATTTGGTGAGATTTCCACTGCCTTACATCTGCTAACATCGCCCACCACGTTTTATTGTTAGTAAAACAATCGTTCCTAACATTCATCGAAAGTGCAGGCAAAATGAAACCCATTCGTGCAGCCGTGTTACTTGCCTTCATTGCCGCAGCGCCGGCGGCTCAGGCCCAGACCACCCTGAGCATTAGCCAGCTTCAGGCATCGACGAAATGCAGCGACGCGCTGATTTTTATCACCGACACTGGCAGAGAAGGCATGTTCGTTCCGGTTCCCGGCTCGACGGCAGTGGCCAATAACGGCACCACGCTGTCCTGTAATGCCAACGGCGGAGCTGGCCGGGTGGTATATAAACGCGTCTACGACAGCACCATCAATGCGAAATGGTTTGGTTTGAGCGAAACCGCAGCGGATAACTCCGTGGCAGTGCAAAACGCCATCGACTCCGCCAAAAAAGGCCAGGAAGTGCTGATCCCGGAAGGCTCTTATACCTTCCAGAATTCGATCACGCTGCCCGACAACCAATACATCCGTCTGACGGCAAGAGGCGAGCTGACCTTCAATGCAGCTGAGGGCATTGTCGTGATTGGCCGATTTGGCCATGTGCTGGATTTGACCCGGCTACACAATCATGCATGGGAAGATACGCCGCGCTACGGCTACACCGGCACTGCAATCAAGCTGGTCAATGCGGTGAATGCCACGGTCAAGGTGAATTGGATCGACGGCTTTAAAACCGCCATCATGCTCACCGGTGAAGGACATAACGGTTCGCAATACAACAAGATTAATTTCGACCTCCTGACCCATAACGACATCGGTCTGCAACTGACCACGGAGAGCGATGGCCAGCTGAATTGGGTCAATGAAAATACCTTTACCGGCGGCCGCATTAGCGGCCTCACGGGCCTCTCGGCGGTACCGGGCGCCGGCCAGACCGATCCTTTTAACGGCAATAAGTTCTACAACATCGGCTTTGAGGGCGCCACGACGGGTGTGGATGTCGACAAGTTCTCCTGGAATATATTTATCGCCCCTCGCCTGTTCTCTGCCGAAGGCGTCGTCAACGGCTTTAAGTTCAGCCCTTCCTCGCAAGATAATGCGATTGTCACTACCGGCCTGTACGAAAACGCGTTTGTTTCCAACGGTGTTGCCGCCAATGCCGGGGTACGCACCCTGGTGCTGGGCCGCTTGCTGACGTCTGATGGCGTGACCTCGGGCGTGCTGAATATTGCCGATGACAACGGACGCTTCCTGGGGCTGAAACGCGATACGCCGGTCCCATCCAAGAGCAAGTCGCGGGTGTTGCCATTGTCTACGCTGACTGGCGTCTCGCCGTAAGCGCCACCGCGCACGCACGGCACCAAAGGCTGCAGCCCCCGGGCGCGCAGCCTTTTTCTTTGGGGCCGGGCTGGCGCGTTGTATCCTGAATGCCAGTCTGTTACCATTTGCCTTGAAGTATTATCTTAAGGCAATGGCATACGGACATTGCCAACTTTGTTTGCCCGACCCAGCCACCGTCGCCCGGCAAACCAAGCAACAGAGCTCCGCCACCCCGAGCTTGTCGTTTAGAAAAATCAACTTAGCTATGCTGAAGAAAATTTCTGTCGACCACGCACGTGCGGGCATGTATGTACACGAACTGTGCGGCTCGTGGTTCGACAATCCATTTTGGAATCCGACTTTCCCCTTACGTAACAGTACGGATGTCAACAAGCTCCAGGCCAGCGGCGTACGCGAACTGTGGATCGATACCAGCAAGGGCTGCGACGTCGAGTCGCCAGACCAGGACCAAGACGAGGCCAACGCGGCCGCGCCGGTCCAGGAGCCCGTGCCCTCGCCGCCCGCCTTCGCGTTCGTGCCCCAGGCCGCAGCCAGCATGCAGGATGAAGTGGCCCGCGCCACCAAAATTCTCAAGAAGACCCGCGACGCGGTCGGCGTGATGTTTGAGGACGCGCGCATGGGCCGTATGGCGAGCGCCCAGGCCGCCATGCCGCTAGTGGAGGAAATCGCCTCGTCCGTGATGCGCAATTCCGGCGCCCTGGTGAGCCTGGTGCGCCTCAAGCAGGCCGACGATTACACCTATATGCATTCCGTCGCCGTGTGCGCCATGATGATTGCGCTGGCCCGCCAGCTGGAACTCAGCGATGAGGAAGTGCGCGACTATGGTCTGGCCGGCCTGCTGCACGATATCGGCAAGATGGCGATTCCGGCCGCCATCCTGAACAAGCCAGGCCGCCTGACAGATGAGGAATTCTTGACGGTCAAGCGCCACCCGAGCGCCGGCTATGACATGCTCAAGACTGTGGAAGGCATGCCGGAGATCGTGCTGGACGTCTGCCTGCATCACCACGAACGCATGGACGGCATGGGCTATCCCGACCAGCTGGCAACGCAGACCCTGAGCCAGGCCGCGCGGGTCGGCGCCATCTGCGATGTATATGACGCGATCACCTCCAATCGGCCGTACAAGCAAGGCTGGAGCCCGACCGAGTCCTTGCGCAAGATGGCCACCTGGGCCAAGGAAGGCCACTTTGACGAAAAACTGTTTGCCGCCTTCGTCAAGTGTATCGGTATTTATCCGGTCGGCACCCTGGTGCGCCTGAAATCCAACCGGCTCGGCGTGGTGATCGACAACAGCAAGTCGCTGCTCAAACCAACGGTGCGCGTGTTCTTTTCGATTACGTCCATGGCCTATCAGGCGCCGACCACGATCGACCTGAGCCGTCCCGGCACCATGGAGGCGATTGCCGCCTCGGAAGAAGCGCATACCTGGAAAATCCGCAATCTGGACAGCTACTGGACGGCTGAGTAGCTTTTTCGCCCCTTCATGGATGCAAGCCCTGCTCCGGCGCCAGCCGCACAGCACGCCGCTGACGCCCCGCAGCGGCGATTTGGCTAATTTCCACAAGTCAACGTCAACTACTTTTTATCATGTTGTAGCAATGCCGAACGTGACTAATGGAGACAATCTGACCCAGCCCTAACTCCTAAGATTCTATATACGAATTGCGCATGTGCTTATGCGCTGTATGGACATGGGAGAAAGACATGGCATTGCGAAATGTAAGCGTCGCCAAACGGTTGGGCATCGGGTTTGGCCTGGTTTCGGTTCTGCTGCTGATTATCATTGTGCTCGGACTGCGCAGCATGCAGCAGATCCAGTCGCGCATGATAGAAATTACCAAGGTCAACGACGTCGAAACCCGGCTGGCCCAGACGATGGACCTGACCGTCACCGAGCGCGCCCTGGCCTTGCGCAACCTGATCCTGCTCAAAGAGGAAAAGGAAATTCAAATTGAAATCAAGCGCATCGCCGACCAGGAACAGAAATACACCGCCGCGATGGACAAGCTGGGCAAGATGTTCTCCGACCTCAACCTGACCACCTCGGACGAAACCGCCCTGCTCGCGGACATCCGCAAGCAAGGTGAACTGGCGGCGCCGTTCTACCGGCAGGCGCAGGATCTGGCGCTCAAGCAGCAGCAAGACCAGGCCTACCAGATCCTGCGCTACCAGTTCCGGCCGATCCAGAAAAAATGGTGGGAGCTGCTGCGCCAGCTCATCGCGCTCGAGGAAAAACAGAATACGGAAGCAGTGGCCCTGGCCGAAGCGGCGTATGACAGCGCCCGCAACCAGATGCTCATGATCGGCACGCTGGCCCTGCTGTGCAGCCTGGCCGCCGCCTGGCTCATCACGCGCAGCCTGGTCAGCGAGCTGGGTTGCGAGCCCAATGAAGCGGCGGACATTGCCAACGAAATCGCTGCCGGCAACCTGACCGTGCCGATTCATCCGCGCGCTGGCGACGACCACAGCCTGCTGCACGCGATGCAGACCATGCGCGACGGCCTGACCCGCATCGTCGGCCAGGTGTACACCAGCAGCGACACGATTGCCAGCGCCGCCGGCCAGATCGCCAATGGCAACCTGGACCTGTCATCGCGCACCGAGCAGCAGGCCAGCACGCTGGAAGAAACCGCGTCATCGATGGAGGAACTGACCAGCACCGTGCGCCTGAATACGGACCGCGCGCGGCAGGCCAACGGCCTGGCCGTGAGCGCGTCCGACGTTGCGGCCAAAGGCGGCGCGGTGGTGGCCCAGGTGGTGGATACCATGGCGGCCATCGACACCTCGGCGCACAAGATTGTGGACATCATTGCGGTGATCGATGGCATCGCGTTCCAGACCAACATCCTGGCGCTCAACGCCGCTGTCGAGGCGGCGCGCGCGGGCGAGCAAGGCCGCGGCTTTGCCGTCGTCGCCAGCGAGGTGCGCACGCTGGCCCAGCGCAGTGCTGCGGCAGCCAAGGAAATCAAGGAGCTGATCGGCGATTCGGTGGACAAGGTCCAGGCCGGCAATCGCCTGGTCGAACAGGCCGGCGCCACCATGGACGAGGTGGTATCCAGCGTCAAACGCGTGACGGATATCATGACCGAGATCATGATGGCCAGCCAGGAGCAATCCGCCGGCATCGAGCAGATCAACAACGCCGTGACCCAGATGGACGATGTGACCCAGCAGAACGCGGCGCTGGTGGAAGAAGCCGCGGCGGCCGCGCAAGCCATGCAGGACCAGGTCAACAGCCTGAACCTTGTGGTCAGCACCTTCCGCCTTGCCGGTGCGGGTGGGCACGCGATGACTGCCGTCGCCAAGCCGTTGCGCCGGCCAGCCCAGGCCGCGCCTCGCCTGACGCACAGCACTGCTGACGCGGACGCATGAGGGAGCTGACATGGGCCGCATCGAAAATCTGCAGGACACCACGCCACAGGTGTTCTGGCATGCCAGCGCCGTCACGGCGGAAGAACGCCTGCATCAACTCAGGCAGCAGCCGGCCACTATCTGGCTGACGGGCCTCAGCGGCGCCGGCAAGTCCACCCTGGCCTACGCGCTGGAACGCCGCTTGTGCGCGGACGGCCGCCTGGTCTATGTGCTGGACGGCGACAACCTGCGCCATCATCTGAACAGCGACCTCGGTTTCAGTAGCCGTGACCGCCGCGAGAACATCCGCCGCAGCGCCGAAGTGGCGCGCCTGCTTAACGACGCGGGCCTGATCGTGATTTGCGCCTTCATTTCGCCGCTGCGCGAAGACCGCGCCATGGCCCAGGCCATCATCGGCCAGGCCAACTTCATCGAGACCTATGTCAGCACGCCGTGCGCGGTATGCGAGGAACGCGATCCCAAGGGGCTGTATCAGAAAGCCCGCGCTGGCCTGATTCCCGAATTCACCGGCATCTCGGCGCCCTACGAAGTGCCGCTGGCGCCCGCGCTGGTGCTCGATACCGAACTGCTGACGCCGGACCAGGCATGCGCGCGGCTCCTGCAGCATCTGGCGCCGCGCCTGCGCTGATGTCATGGGCTACGACATCTTCAACGGCGATGCCGACGGCATCTGTGCGCTGCACATGCTGCGCATGGCGACACCGGCGCAGCGCACGCTGATTACCGGTGTCAAACGCGATATCGCCTTGCTGCGCCGCGTGCCCGACGTGCCGGATCCGGACTTGCTCGTGCTCGATATCTCGCTGGACGCCAACGCCGTTGAACTGGACCGCCTGCTCGCCAATGGCGCCAGCATCACGTGGTTCGACCACCATGCGGCCGAGCGCGCACCGCGCCATCCGCGTCTGAACCTGCATCACAATGATTCACCGGACGTCTGCACCAGCATCCTGGTGGACCGCCAGCAGCAGGGTCGCTACCGGCCTTGGGCGGTGGTGGCCGCGTTTGGCGACAATCTGGCCGCGCCAGCGCAGCAACTGGCGCACAGCCTGCACCTCAGCGCGGACGACTGCGCAGCGCTGGCGCAGCTTGGCCAGACGCTCAACTACAACGCCTACGGCGAGTGCGAGAGCGATCTGCACATTCCGCCGGCCACACTGTATCAGGCCATCAGCGCCTGCCCGCATCCTTCGGACATGCTGCACACCCCGCTCTACCAGGCCTTGTATGCGAGCTACCGCGATGACTGCGCGCGCCTGCATGGCGTGCAGCCGCACTGGCAGCAACACGGCAACGCCGTCTATCTGCTGCCCGACGCACCGTGGGCACGCCGCGCCAATGGCGTGCTGGCCAACCGCCTTGCGGCTGACGACCCACAAGCCAGCTTCGCGGTGATCCTGACGCGCAGCGATGGCGATTACCTGGTCAGCATCCGCTCTGGCCAGCCGGAAGCACGCAGCGCTTGCCGCCTGTGCCAGCAATTTCTTGGCGGCGGTGGACGCAAGTCGGCGGCCGGCATCAATCATCTGCCGGCCAGCGAGCTGACGCGCTTCATCGCCTGCTTCGAAGCTTATTTTGCGCCCGGCGCGCACTACGGCCATGCGGCCTGACCCGCTCAGCATGCAAGCAGCGGCAGCGCCGGAGCGCACCGCTGCGCCAGTCAGCCTGTGGACGCTGGCACTGCTGTTCCTGCGCATCGGCTGCACCGGGTTTGGCGGCTTCATGGCGATGGTGGCTGTTACCCAGCAGGTGTTGTGCGAACGGCGCCGCCTGCTGCCGCAGGCGGATTTGCTGGATGGCCTGGCGCTGGCCTCCGTGCTGCCCGGTCCCGTTGCGGTGAATGTCGCGGCGTATGCGGGTTACCGCCTGCGTGGTGCGGCCGGCGCCGTCATCGCCTTGCTGTGCGCGGTCTTGCCGGCGTTTTTTTGCATGGTGGCCCTGGGCACGCTGTATCTGCGCTACGGCAGCAGCGATGCGCTGCGCCCCATATTTGCCGGTATCGCGCCGGCGATCGTCGCAATCGTGCTGGCAGCCGGCTGCCGGCTGTGGCAAGGCGCAGTACATGACGGCCGACAGGCTGCCCTGGGCGTGGGCGCGGCGCTGGTGATGGTCTGGCAGCCGGGGTTGGCAACGACGCTGAGTGTGATGGCAGTGGCAGCCGCGATTGGCTATCACAGTTACGGTGGTCGGTCGGCCCCGTCGCCAGCGCTGGCCAGCCGCGCGCCACTGGCGGCGCCGCAAGGCACGCGTCGCCGCTGGCCACAACGGCTGGCGATGCTGCTGGTAGCGCCGCTCGCCGCGCTGGCGCTGTTGAGCGCATCGCCCATCCTGCTGCAATTGCTCGGCGTGTTCTCCAGTATGAGTTTGCTGGCGTTTGGCGGCGGCTATGTCTTCATCCCGCTGCTCCAGCATACGGTCGTGGAAGCCTATCACTGGCTCACGCCGGCCGAATTTACCGACGCGCTGGCGATTACCCAGCTCAGTCCCGGTCCGGCCATGATCAGCTCCGCGTTGATCGGGCTGAAGGTTGCCGGCTTTTCCGGCGCAACGGCAGCCAGCATCGGCATGTTCGTCCCCAGCGCCATGCTGATTGTGGCCGCAAGCGGCGCCATGCAGCGGATCCGCAGCAGCACTTCAGTACAGGCGGCGCTCAGCGGCATGCGCGCAGCGCTGTCGGGCATGGTGTTTGCGGCCGCCGTCACCATCAGCCGCAGCCATCCGCTACACCTCGCCACTGTACTGGTCTGTGTGGCGGCACTGTTTGCGCTGCTGCGCTTACGTGTCGATGCCGCTGTGGCGGTGCTGTGTGCAGCACTGTCTGGCTGGCTGTTTTTCTAGGAGAGTTGCATGCATACCCATTCCCAGACGGCGCAGCAGGCCCCACGCCCAGTCATGATGATCCCGTTACGCCGCTGCGGCAGCCATGCGCTGCGGCTGCGGCTGAATATGGCGCCGCAGTTTTATTCGCCCTACCCGCTGCACATCGTGGATTTCATGCCGCTGCTGCCGCTGTATGGCGACTTGCGCGACGACCGCCAGTACTTCCGCCTGGTCACCGACCTGTGTGGCCTGCAGGCGGTCAGCATGGTCAAGTGGCCGCAGATGAGCTTTGATCCCGTTGAGATTTTTGAAACGCTACGCCACCAGCCGCGCAGCATCCACCGCATCCACTGGGAGCTGCTAATGCGCGCCGGCGCCCAGCAAGGCGCCAGCGTGGTCATGGACAAGTCACTCGACAATGTCCACTACGCCGACGAACTCATGGCGCTACTGCCCACCATGCTGTTCATCAACGTGGTGCGCGATCCGCGCGCCCAGGTGGCCTCCATGAACCGCGCTATCATTCACGACTTTGACACCCATCTCAACGCGGAAACCTGGCTGGCCGCGCACCGGGCCGCCGACCACGTGATGCAGCGCTATCCTGAACGCGTGCTCACCATCCGCTACGAAGATTTTGTCGCCCAGCAGCGCGCCACGCTGGAAACCCTGTGCCACTTCCTCGGCATCGACTTCCAGCCGCAGATGCTCGATATCGGCGCCTCGCAGGAGGCCAGACAAATTGCACAGTTGTCGGCGCTGTGGTCGTCCAACTGCTACCCGCCGATTGCCGCCAATATCGACAAATTCCGCCAGCAGCTGTCGGCGGACGACATCAACCTCATCGAAACCCTGACCGGCGACTATATGGACCGCTACGGCTATACCCGGCTGGCCAGCGGTGATGCCGATTTGTCACCACGCCGCCGCGCCGAGGCGGTAGCCCGTTCCGACGCCGCCCGCGAACGCGCCTGGCGCGACCTGGAGCAGGACAATTTCCGCGATTACGTGCTGCGCCGCTGCCGCGCCGACTACCTGGCCCAGCTGCGCGCCCGCCTGAGCCAGCACGCCGTGGCGCCCGGGCGCGATAACAAGCCGGCAACGCTGAGCGAACTCGATCCGGCGGCGTTCGAGGTGAGTGACTGAAAGCCACGCGCGCCACCGCTGGAGCTGACTTAAGGCCTTGATTTTGCTATAATTCCCGCCTTCACACGTAAGGAATCAAGCCATGTCACTGCTAGCCCACCAGCTTGAACTGCTGTCGCCCGCCAAAACCGCCGAAATCGGCCGCGAAGCCATTTTGCACGGCGCCGATGCCGTCTATATCGGCGGCCCGGCCTTCGGCGCGCGCCATAACGCCAGCAATCCGATCGAGGATATCTCCAGCCTGGTGGAGTTTGCACACCGCTACCGTTCACGCATTTTCGTGACCATCAACACCATCCTGCATGACGCCGAACTGGAAGCCGCGCGCAAGCAAATCTGGCAACTGTACGATGCCGGCGTCGATGCGCTGATCATCCAGGACATGGGCCTGCTGGAGATGGACCTGCCGCCGATCCAGCTGCACGCCAGTACCCAGTGCGACATCCGCACCGTGGAAAAAGCCAAATTCCTGGGCAATGTGGGCTTCTCGCAGCTGGTGCTGGCGCGCGAACTGACGATTGAGCAGATCAAGAAAATCCATGCCGAGGTCGATACGCCGCTGGAGTACTTCGTCCACGGCGCGCTGTGCGTGGCGTACTCGGGCCAGTGCTACATCTCGCACGCCGACACCGGCCGCAGCGCCAACCGCGGCGACTGCTCGCAAGCCTGCCGCCTGCCATACACACTGAGCGACAGCAAAGGCGGCGTGGTCGCTTATGAAAAACACCTGCTGTCGATGAAGGACAACGACCAGAGCGCTAACCTGGAAGCGCTGATCGATGCGGGCATCCGCTCGTTGAAAATCGAGGGCCGCTACAAGGACATGGGCTATGTGAAAAACATCACCGCCCATTACCGCCTGCTGCTGGACGAAATCCTCGAACGCCGCACCGAGTTCACGCGCGCTGCCAGCGGCAACACCAGCATCCTGTTCACGCCGGACGTCGACAAGACCTTCCACCGTGGCCACACCGATTACTTTGCCAACGGCCGCCTGGATGACATCGGCGCCTTCGACAGCCCGAAATACGTGGGCGTCGAGCTGGGCACCGTGACCCGCATCGCCACCGACCATTTCGACGTTGTCACCAACGACGCCATGGCCAACGGCGATGGGCTGAACTATCTGCACAAACGTGAGGTGTACGGCGTGCAGGCCAACGTGGTGAAGAAGCTGGACGAAAACGAAGACGGCCAAGTCTGGCGCGTGTTCCCTAACGAGGCGGTCAGCGCGCTGACCGGCCTGAAAGTCGGCCTGTCGGTCAACCGCAACCGCGATCATCACTGGGAAGCTGCGCTGAACAAGAAGTCGTCCGAGCGCAAGGTCGGCCTGCATCTGGCGCTGAGCGAACAAGGCCAGGGCCTGCGCCTGTCATTGACCGATGAAGATGGTTTCGTCAGCGAGACCACCGCCGCCATCGCGCTGCAAACGGCACAGAACGCCGACCAGGCCGATACCTCGCTGCGCGCCAGCCTGGCCAAACTGGGCAACACCATGTTTGCAGCTGAAAGCGTAGACCTGAAACTGTCGCAGCCGTGGTTTGTGCCATCGGCCGCCATCAATGCGCTGCGCCGCGAAGCGATTGAAGCGCATGAAGCCGTGCGCCTGGCGGGCTGGGACCGCCCACAACGCAAGGCTGCCGCCGAGCCGCCGGCCGTGTACCCGGACACCCAGCTCAGCTACCTGGCCAACGTCTACAACGAAAAGGCCCGCGCCTTCTATCACAAGCATGGCGTGCAGCTGATCGCCGCCGCCTACGAGGCGCACGAAGAAGCTGGCGAAGTGCCACTGATGATTACCAAGCACTGTCTGCGCTTCTCGTTCAACCTGTGCCCGAAACAGGCCAAGGGTGTGCAAGGCGTGCAAGGCCAGGTGCGTGCGGAGCCGATGACGCTGGTCAGCGGCGACGAAACCTACACGCTGCGCTTCGATTGCAAGCCATGCGAAATGCACGTGGTCGGCGCCATGAAACCAGGCATCCTGAAATCGGCGCCGCCGTCCAACGTGCCTTACAGCCCAATGGTATTCCACCGCCAGCGCCCGCGCGCCTGATACGCTGACGGCGCCGGCCGGCGTTAGCTGGTCCGGAAAATCAGCTCTTTCACCTGCCGCAGCTTCGGTGCGACGGCAGGTACCGTCAACATGGTGCTGGCCACCGCCATCAACAGCATGGCGGTAAAGGTCTCATTGGTGATGATGCCTTTGTCGAGCAGGATGTTGACGAAGATGATCATGATCAGCGCTTTGGTTTGCAGCAGCCAGCCGATGATCGATGCCTCACCCGGCTGCCATTTCAGGATCTTGCCGGCGATCTGCACGCCGAGCAGCTTGCCCGTCACCGACGCCACCAGCAGCACCGCTGCGGCGATGAACACCGCCGAACCGCCCATGCCCCAGTTGGTGCGCAAACCGGTGCTCAGGAAGAAGACCGGCATGAACGCCAGCAGCACGTGGTGGCGCATCAGGTCCATTTTCTCCTGGTCGAACCAGTGCGCGTCCATCACCGCACCGGCCAGGAAGGCGCCCACCATGAAATGCAGGCCGGCCCAGTCGGCTGCAAAGCCGCACGCCGCCAGCCAGATCAGCGACACATACCAGCGGTCGCGCTCCGGCAGGCGCGCCATGAGCTTGCGGAAGCCCCACGCCGCCAGCGCGAACAGCACCAGGAAGCCAAGCTGACGGCCGACGCGCGTCCAGTCCAGCAGGATCAGCGCCAGTACGCCCCAGATGGCAATGTCGTCCAGGCTGGCGTAGCGCAGGATGCGCTGGCCGATAGGCTGACGCAAAATCTCAAGGTTCTCCATCAGCAGAATCAGAATCGGCAGCGCGGTCACGGCGCACGCCATGCCCACGCCCAGCACGAATTGCCAGTCCTTGCCGTTCGGGCCGATCCAGCCGCTGTACGACAACATGCCCAGCGCCGCCACGCAGCCAAACAGCAACGGCGTGCCGAGCGCCATGGTGGCGGTGATCACGCTTTCGCGGCGGTGCTCCCAGGCCTTGGGCAAATCCAGTTCAATCCCCGCGATCATCACAAACAGCATCACGGCCCACCAGGCAATGCTGTTCAGCGACTGGATGACCGGTGGCGTGAACACAAATTTGTAGTAATCCGGAAAAGCCGAGCCCAGCACGCCGGGTCCCAGCAGGATGCCGGCGATGATTTGCACCACCACCAGTGGCGCATAGTAATTGGTGTCGCACAGGCGCCAGACCAGATAAGGAACGGAAAAGATGATCAACATTGCCAGGAGAAAAATCTCCGTGGTGCTCATCGCAGTATGCATCGAGGTATCCCCAGGTTATGTAATTATGTAATTTCACTACGCAAAAAGTATAAACTGACTGTTTTAAATCTAGCAAAACATTTGTTTTTATAGCCAAAAGAGTATTTGGAAACGTTGTTTTATCTGCTTGACAGGTCATATCACTCAATATATCTTCACGTTCGTTGCCATATGGCAATATCGTGGCGCCTTCACATACTTGAATCATTCGTGCGCTGCGAAAACATTTTCTGTAGCAAAATGCGCGGCGCCACGGTGATGTGCCGTTGGCAACCTTTTATACCTGCCAAAAGCCAAGGGGATAGCATGCTTATACGTTCAGATCGACAGCGAACGATGGAAACGTTTCACCGACTAAGAATAACCGGGTTGCCACTCGCACTGAGCCTGGCGCTGGCCGCGTGCGGCGGTAGCAGCGACAACGCGCCAACGGACAGCGGCCGTACCGCCAGCGCCATGCGGATGGGCGGCGCGGCGGCCGAGCCGGAGGTGGTATTGACGCCGGTTGGCGCAACGTCCAGCGGTTCGGAGCGAGGTGACCTGTCGGCCGCCGCTGCCATCGACCACAATTCCAACACGCGCTGGGGCAGCCTGTTCAGCGACGACCAGAACCTGACGCTGGATTTCGGTAGCAGCAAACCGATCAACCGCGTGCACATCGAGTGGGAAAACGCCCACGCCACCAAATACCTGCTGCAGGTATCGGACGACAACAAGACCTTCACCACGATTAAAACCGTGGACAACAGCCAAGGCGGCACCGAGGACTGGACGGGCCTGAATGCCCAGGGCCGTTATCTGCGCATGCAAGGCGTTACGCGTTCGACCAACTACGGCTATTCGATTTTCGAGATCCAGGCGTATTCCGGCGGATCGGCAGGCACGCCGACCGATCCGACCACGCCAGATCCGGTGCAGGTGGATCCGACCAAGCCAGGCGTGACCATCAAGCCCGTCACGGCCACGTCGTCCAAGGTCGAGAATCCCGCCAACGCGGCGGTCTACGCGATTGACGGCAAGACCAGCACCCGCTGGTCCAGCGACGCCAAGGACGGCGACGGCGCCTGGATCCAGTTCGACTTTGGCGCCAAGACCCAGGTTGGCTATATGAAGCTGCTGTGGGAGAACGCTTACGGCAAGGCTTACGATCTGCTGGTCTCGGACGACGGCCAGAACTTCACCAAGATCCGTTCCGTCACCGACGGCAAAGGCGGTACCGAGGAGTTCTTCAACCTCGGCGTCAACGCGCGCTACCTCCGCCTGCAAGGCGTGGCCCGTGCAACGCAGTATGGTTACTCGCTGTTTGAGGTGGAGTTCAAGACGCCAGGCAGCGACAACTCGCTGGGCAGCTCGGCGACGTCGGCCTTCAACTTCCCGGCCAGCGGTGCGGGCTGGGCGCCCTTGCCTGCTTCCGGCGAACCGATCGAATCGCTGCAATTCACGCTGCCTGACGGTACGCTGGTGACCCGCTTCGGCGCCCGCGGCCTGGCGCGTCATGGCCGTGAGCGCGGCGAAGAGTGGAACGAAATCGGCTACGGCCCCAACGAAACGGTGGACCCGGTCACCGGCCTGCCGGTCGATAAGGGTCCGGGCAACTACCTGACCTTCGTGCCGCAATACTTCAAGAACCGTACCTGGGGCATGGAGATCATCGACAACAGCAAAGTGCCTGGCGTGACCAAGCCGCAGCTGATCGTCAACCAGTACACCACCGTCGACTTCCTGCAAGGCGGCGTGGCCTTCTTCCGCGCCATCGACCGGCCGGGCGTGACCGGCTATGGCTGGATGGCGCCAGGCCAGCTGGTGGACGACACGGTCAAGGTCTGCAAGCCGATCGCCTACCCCGCTAACAACAAGCTGGCCAGCGCCAACGGCATCAACGGCGCGTGCACCTTGCAGGTCAAAGAATATCCGGGCATGACGGCGCTGGACACCAACGGCTTCCCGATCGCCGGCAAGGACATCAAGGCGCGTCCGCTGGTACAGGGCGACGTGATCGAGGTATCGCCATCGATGTTCTCGACCACCGACTCGATGCAGTCCAAGGGCGACAACGGCGGCATCCGCTACTACTCGTATGAGTGGGTGTATGTCGTCGGCCAGGGCCTGAAGCCATGGTACGGTGTGCAGCCGCGCCTGAACTCCGTGCCGCTGCCAACGGAAACCCTGTCCGGCGGCGCCGGTTCGGTGGGCTACAACTACTCGGACAACGCCTTGTTCATGTTCCAGCAGCCGCATACCAATATCGGCATGCAGAACATGCAGCGTTTTGTTGAGGGCCGTCGCCTGTTCCACACCAACTTCACCACCGGCGATCACAACGAACCTGGCAATGACCGCTACGATGCTGCCGTCGGCCTGCAAGGACCGCGTTTCAACCAGTCGTCGTGCTTTGCCTGCCACGTCAACAATGGCCGCAGCTACGCGCCAACTGCGCTGAACCAGCGTCTGGACAGCATGTCGGTGCGGGTGGCGTCGACCAACGCTTCGGGCCAGCAGCTGCCGCATCCGGTGTATGGCACCACGGTGCAGATGAATGCCGTGTCGTCCACCGGCGTGCCGCAGAACTGGGGAACCGGCGTGCGCGTGTCGAGCTTCGAAACCACCAGCAAGAAGCTGGCCGATGGCACCGCCGTCGAGTTGCGCAAACCGGTGCTGGCGTTTGAAGGTCCTACGCCGGATACCGTGTCGCTGCGCGCAGCCCAGCCGATCATCGGCGCCGGCCTGCTGGAAGCCGTGGCGGAAGCTGATATTCTGGCGCGTGCAAGCGCGTCGCCGGACGTCGATGGCGTCAAAGGGGTCGCCAACTATGTCTACGATTCGGAAACCGGCGCGGTGCGTCTGGGCCGCTTCGGCTGGAAGGCATCCAAGGCGACGCTGCGTCAGCAAGCAGCAACTGCGCTGCTGCAGGACATGGCCGTGACCTCGCCGGTGTACCGCAACCGCTCATGCAATAGCGACCCTGCCAGCTGCGGATCGGCCGCACAGCAAAAAGGCATCTCGGAAGTGGACCTGCAATCGCTGTCGCGCTATCTGGCGCTGGTGGCCGTGCCTGCACAACGCAGCCTGGCCAGCGGCTTCCCGAAAGGCGTGGCGCCGATTGATGAACTGAACGTCGATCCAGCCAAGGTGGCTGCCGGCGCCAAGGTCTTCACCGGCATGCGCTGCGTGGCCTGCCACACGGCGGAAATGAAGACGGGTAGCGGCCACCTGTTTGCGGAACTGCGCAACCAGACCATCCGTCCCTACTCCGACCTGCTGCTGCACGACATGGGCACCGGCCTGGCCGACAAGTTCGCTGAAGGTCAGGCCAAGGGCAATATGTGGCGTACCGCGCCGCTGTGGGGCCTGGGCTACACCGATAAGGTCATGGGCAACAGCGCCAAAGTCGGCTACCTGCACGACGGCCGCGCACGCAACCTGACCGAAGCCATCATGTGGCACGATGGCGAAGCAGCCAAAGCGCGCCAGCGCTTCGAGAATCTGTCGAAGACTGACCGCGATGCACTGCTAGCCTTCCTCAAGTCGCTGTAATGTGAATCAACCGGGCCACTCGCTGGCCCGGTTTTTTTGCGCTGCTTACTTCTTCATCTCGTCCTTCTTCATTTCATCCTTTTTCATTTCATCTTTCTTCATGTCGTCCTTCTTCATGGCGTCTTTCTTCATTTCGTCCTTTGCCATGTGGTCTTTCTTGGCCGGCTTCTTCATGGCGTCCTTGCTCATCTCTTCCTTCTTCATGCTGTCCTGAGCGTAGACGGCGCCGGTCATGGTCAGGCAAGCGGTGATCAGTGCGATGGTAATTTTTTTCATGATGGTTCCTCTGTAAGAAAATAAATGAAGGTTCAGCTGCCGCCGAACCAGTTATACCCCTGGTCTTCCCAGTAGCCGCCAGAGTAGGTATTGGTGACAAAAATGGCTTGTACGTGCTTGGGATTCTTGTAGCCGAGCTTGGTCGGCATGCGCAGCTTCATCGGGAAGCCATAGCGCGGCGGTAATGGCTGGCCATCGTAGGTCAGCGCCATCAGTGTTTGCGGATGGAGCGCGGTGGCCATGTCGATGCTGGTGAAGTAGTCGTCGGCGCATTTGAAGCCGACATATTTGGCGCTCAGGTCAGCGCCGATACGGCGCAGGAACACGCTGAACGGCACTCCGCCCCACTTGCCGATGGCGCTCCAGCCTTCAACGCAGATGTGCCGCGTGATCTGGCTTTGCTGCGGCATCGCTTGCAGTTGGCGCAGCGTCCATGGCTTGCGGTCGGCAATCAGACCGCTGAGCTCCAGCCGCCAGGCTTCGCCATCGACGTGACGCACCTCGTCTTCCTCGTAATAGGCGTTGAAAGGAAATGGCCGCGTAATCATGCTGTCCGGGTAGGTCGGCGCGAGGCGATTCGGGTCGAACAGCAGGCCCTGTGCACGGTCGTTGAAGCGGGACACGGACATCAGCGCCTGCTCCACGCTTTCCTGGCTGTCGAGCGAACATCCCGTCAACAGGCTCAGGCCGCCCAGCGTCAGGCTGCGTTGCAGGAAGGCGCGCCGCGAAGGCTGCGCTACTTTGGCGATGGCGTCTTTGAGCATGGCCGCGCCATCCGGTGGAATAATAATCGACATGATGTATCCTGTTGGTTTAACGGCCGCGCAGCATGGCCAGCAAAGTGCGTGGTACCAGCGCCACCATCGCCACATGCACCACGATGAAGGCGCACAGCCCGGCCATGGCAAAGAAATGCACGCGGCGCGCGCCTTCGTAGCCGCCCATCAGCTCCCGTAAAATCGGAAACTGCACGGACTTCCACAGCACCAGGCCGGACATCACCAGTAGCACGCTGTCCAGCATGACGAATACATAGGCCAGCCGCTGCACGCTGTTGTAGTGGCGCAGATCGGCGTGCGCCAGCCTGCCGCGCAGGGCGGCGCTCACGTCCGCCAGCACCTGGGCCGGCGAGATAGGGAAAAATTTGCGGCGCAGCCGCCCTGTCCACAGATTGATCGCCAGATAACAGAAGCCATTGGCGACCAGCAGCCACATGGCGGCGAAATGCCACTGCAACGCGCCGCCCAGCCAACCGCCCAGCGTGAGCTCCTTGGGAATCGCGAAATCGAGAAAGCGCGTCGCGTTGTAGATCCGCCAGCCGCTCAGGACCAGAATCACCACTGCAACCGCATTCAACCAGTGGGCACAGCGCAGCCAACCCGGATGGATAAGGCTTTTGACTTTGCGGTCATTGTCGGCATATGATGCCGACGCAGGATCAGGCGTGAGTTGGCGTTTCATGATGTATTGCTTGTTTATGTGAGAGTGACAGGTAATTCGCTGGGACCGGGTAAATGGTTACAGCGCGAGACAAAAATTTTTTCAGCCGATATTTATCAAACACATGCTGTTACCAAAAGCGCCCACAGAGCGAATAACAGAGACAGACGCCCTGCGTCACACAGAGCTGCGCTTGCATGCGCTGTTTGTGCAGGGCCTGGATGGCGACGCCCAGGCATATCGTCACTTCCTGCAAGCGACGACGCCCTACTTGCGCGCCTTCCTGCGGCGGCGCCTGAGCGGCTGGCCGAGCGAAGTGGAAGACCTGGTGCAGGAATCGCTGCTGGCGATCCACAACCAGCGCCTGAGCTACGAGCACGGCCTGCCGCTGACCGCGTGGATTTACGCCATCGCCCGCTACAAATTGATTGACTGGCTGCGCCGTCACGCACGCCAAGACGCGCTGCACCAGCCGCTGGAGGACGAAGACGCGCTGTTTTCCAGCGCCGACCAGGAGGCCGGCGAGGCGCAGCGCGATTTATTCAAGCTGCTGGCCACACTGCCGGACAAGCAGCGCGAAGCCATCGTCTACACCAAGCTGGATGGACTGTCGATGCGCGAGGCGGCGGATCTGCTGAAGATGTCCGAAGCGGCAGTCAAAGTATCCGTGCACCGCGGCTTGAAAGCACTGGCAACGACACTGAGAGAAGCATCATGAAAACCGATGACCTGATAGACATGCTTGCCAGCGGCCCCGACGTCGCCATCAGCGCGCCGTCTGCCCGTTCTGCGCTATCGCCTTTGCTGTGGGGCCTTTTGGCCAGCTTCCTGATGATGCTGGTACTGCTGGGCGTACGGCGCGACCTGATGGCGGAGCTGATGCTGCCCGCTTTCTGGAGCAAGCTGGCGTTCTCAGTGGCCTTGATGGCGGCAGGCCTGATTGCCGCTCGCCGCCTGTCGGTGCCGGGAGCGCGCACCCGGACCTTGCCGGCGCTGATCGCCGCGCCATTGCTGCTGGCATGGACCGCCAGCGCCGCATTGCTGACGAATGCCGCACCCGAAGCACGGGCCGATCTGTTCTGGGGCAGCACCTGGCACTACTGCACCATGCTGATTGCACTCATTTCCCTACCCATGTTCGTCGCGATATTGCGCGTGATGCGCGAGCGCACGCCGACGCGCCTGCGCCTGGCCGGCGCCGCCGCAGGCTTTGCCGCTGGCGCCACGGCTGCTGTCGTGTACTGTCTGCACTGTCCCGAACTAAGTATTGTGTTCGTCGGTTTCTGGTACCTGCTCGGCATGCTGGTTCCCGCCGCGCTGGGCGCCTTGATCGGTCCCCGCGTACTGGCCTGGTAAGCGATGCGGCCGACCGAATTCGAACCGCCGGAAGCGCTGCGCGACGTCGTCAAGTGCTTCTGGCATCTCCGCCGCGACCTTGGACCGCAGCGTTCGTCCTTCGAAGTGATGCCGGACGGGTATGCTGAAATCATCTTCCATTTTGGCGGCAACTGCAGCGCGGACGGCATCCAGACCTTGCCTTCGCCATTTCTGGTCGGACTGTTAAATCAGCCAGTCCATTTCAGCGCGCACGGCCTCCTGGACATACTTGCCATCCGCTGTTTTCCGTGGACGGTGTTTGAGTTACTTGGCCTGCCGCCCGCCAAGGACAGTATCCAGCTATTCGAGCATCCCGTGGCCGGCTTGCATGCGACACTGGCGCAGTGGATGCTGGCCGGCCGCATCGACCTGGCGGTGGCCGCGCTGGAACAGCATCTGCTCGGCGCGCAGGCGCAACTGGACACCACATTGCGCAAGGCCGGCGAGGCGATACGCCAGACAAACGGCGCGCTGCCGGTCAGCCAGGTCGCAGCAGCGGCGCATGCCACTGTGCGTACGCTGGAACGCAAATTCAAGCAGTCCGCCGGCCACACGGTCAAAGACGTATCGGGACTGGTGCGCTTTGAGCAGGCGCGCAATCAGCTCATGCAGCAGCCGGATTCGGACCTCGCTGATCTGGCGCAACGCCTGGGCTATACCGACCAGTCACACCTGAGCCGCGAGTTCAAACGCTACAGCGGCACCACACCAGCCGCCTTCGCGCGCAAGGCCGGGAAGGCCTGAGCGCTGCCATTTTGTCGCGTTTGTACAATCCGGGCGCGATCGCTGCCGATAGACTGGCTGCATGAATACTACCTATGACGTGATGATCTGCGGCGCCGGCCCTGTCGGCCTGTTTCTGGCTTGCGAGCTGGCGTTGGCAGAATGCTCGGTGCTGGTCCTGGAAAAGGCGGAGCAACCGGATTCCTTGTTGAAGCAACTGCCGTTCGGCACACGCGGACTGTCGTCCCTGAGCGTGGAAGCGCTCGACCGCCGTGGCCTGCTGGAGCAGCTCGAAGTGCCCCGGCGGCTCAAGAATCCGTTCGGCGATAACAAATCGGTGCAGGCCGGGCACTTTGCCGGCATCGCATTTCAGTACCCCGACATCGATACGGCACAATGGCCTTATCGCCTGCCCAGCTCCACGCCCACCAATCTGCTGGCGGAGATGCAGGAACTGGAGTCGGTACTGGCGCGCCGCGCCAGCACCCTGGGCGTGCACATCCTGCGCGGCCACGCCATCACGGAGTGCCAGCAGAGCGCAGATGCGGTTTCGGTTCAGGCAAACAGCCAGTCGTTCCAGGGCCGGTGGCTGGTCGGCTGCGATGGCGCACGCAGCATGGTGCGCAAGCTCGCCGGGTTTGATTTTGCCGGTACGGAGCCAGAGTTCACGGGTTACACCACGCGCGTCGATATCGCCGATCCGGAAAAACTCAGTCCGGGCCGCACCATGACGCCGCGCGGGATGTACTTCCAGTCCCAGCCTGGCTACCTGGCCATGCAGGATTTCGACGGCGGCGCGTTCCACAACAGCGAAGAACCCATCACGCTGGCACACCTGCAATCAGTCCTGCGCCGCATCTCCGGCACCGACGTGACACTCAGCGCGGTGCACACCGCCACCACCTGGACCGACCGCGCCCGCCAGGCCGGCAGCTACCGTAACCGCCGCATCCTGCTGGCGGGCGACGCGGCCCATATTCATTCACCGCTGGGCGGCCAGGGGCTCAATCTGGGACTGGGTGATGCGATGAATCTGGGCTGGAAACTGGCTGCCACCATCCATGACAGGGTGCCCGATGGCCTGCTCGATAGCTACCATGACGAACGCCATCCCGTCGGCGCACAAGTGCTGGACTGGTCACGCGCCCAGGTGGCTGCCATGCGCCCGGGACCGGAAGGACAGGCATTGCATGCCATCTTCCGCGACCTGGTTGGGACGCGCGACGGCGCCACCTACTTCGCGGCGCGCGTATGGGGCATCTTCACGCGCTACGATCTGTGCGCTGGCCATCCACTGGCCGGCCTCAGTGTGCCCAACTTTGAATATGAGGACGGCACTCGGGTCGGCGACTTGATGCACGGCGGCCGCGCACTGCTGCTGGACTTCACCGGGGACGCCGCGCGCCAGGCCTGTGCCGCCGCTTACGGCGAACGTGTTGAATACGTCGCCGCTCGTGTCAGGGAATCGCTGGGTATCAGCGCCCTGCTGGTGCGCCCCGACGGCACCGTGGCCTGGGCCACCGACGAGACGACGGGCCATGACGGGCTGCCGCAAGCCCTAGCCCGCTGGTTCAGTCCAGCGGCGTAAGCATCACGTTGCGCAGCTCATATGGCGTGCCTTCGAGCTGAAAGCCGATGCGGCCGGATGCCGGTATCGCATGCGACACCCGGTTTTGCGGCACGCCATTCAGCGTCACCTCCACCACGCCGTCGCGGCTGAGGATATCGCAGGCATTCCATTCGCCGACCGGTTTTTCGCTGTCCGCCGCCGTATGGGCTTTGATGCGTGGCTCGGCGCCCGGCTTGCTGGTCAGCGTCTCGTCAAAACTGGCGGCCGCCATAGGCAGCAGGTCACCGGCATTGCCATTCTTGGTTTGCACTTGCAGGCTGACGGGCCAGACGCGGTCAAAAGTACCAGGACTGATGTGCAGCAGCACGCCACCGTTGCCAGGCTTGCCGCTCCAGCGCCATTCCACGTGCAGCCTGTAATTGCCGTAGGTCTGCCGGGTGGCCAGAAAGCCCGACGGTTTGCCCGTGGAGGCGATCACGCCATCCGGCAGCATGCGGAAGGCGTCCTCGATCGCGGCTGCGGGTGTGGTCTGCAATTCCCAGCCGCTGAAATCGCGGCCATTGAATAAATCGGCTGCACCCGCCGTCTGCGCGGACAGGCTGAATATCACTGCACTTAACAACTTGTTCACTGTGTCTCCTCCGCTAAACATCTGCAAGTATCTCACTTTAGAATCTGGCGGACAGCAGAAAAATAGCGCTAGACTACAGCTTATGGCTATCTACGACACCTTCAAGACCCGCACCGCGCAGGCGCTGCCCAAGCTGACGCCCACGGAGATCAAGCGCATCCAGCGTTTCGGCACGCTGGTCGCCTTCCGTGATGGCCAATGCCTGTTCGACGCGGGCCTGACCAGTTTTGGCATGTACGTGGTGATGCAAGGCGCCATCCGCATCAGCCGGCACGACGGTCTGGGGAATACCTCGGTGATCGCCGAACATGGCGCTGGCGAATTCGCTGGCGAAATCAGTCAGCTCTCCGGCGCGCCCACGCTGGTCAACGGCCATGCTGTCGGCGACGTGGAAGCGCTGGTCCTGACCACGGAATCCTTGCGCGCGCTGCTGATCGCCGAGGCGGAGCTGGGGGAACGCATCGTCCGCGCCTTTATCCTGCGCCGCGTCGAACAGATCGATAACAAGGATGGCGGTCTGGTGCTGGTCGCAACGCCCGGCCATGCGCGCATGCATAGCTTGCAGGGATGGTTGTCGAGTAACGGCCTGCCGCACCGCGTGCTGGACCCGCGCAGCGATGAGCAGGCGCGCGCCCTGTGCGAACGCTATCAGCCCGAAACCCAGGACTGGCCTTTGGCCGTCTGCCCCAATGGCGACGTCAAAAAGAATCCCAGCATTGTGGACCTTGGCCGCTGCCTGGGCACGCTGCCGGAACTCAGCCCGGACCAGGTCTGGGACGTGATTGTCGTTGGCGCCGGCCCAGCCGGTCTGGCCACCGCCGTCTATGCGGCGTCGGAAGGCTTGACGGTACTGGTGCTTGAAACACGCGCTTATGGCGGGCAGGCCGCAGCCAGCGCGCGCATCGAAAACTACCTTGGCTTCCCGACGGGGATCTCGGGCGGCGCCCTGGCCGGCCGCGCGTTTGTGCAGTCGCAGAAGTTCGGCGTGAAGATGGCGATACCGGCGCCAGCGGGCCGTCTGCTGTGCGGCGCCTATCCGCTGCAGGTCGAGATGTGCGGCAGTCTCACGCGGCTGCAGGCGCGGAGCGTGGTGCTGTCATGCGGCGCGCGTTATCGCCGTCCATCGCTCGCGAATCTCAAACAGTTTGAAGGCAAAGGCGTGTATTACTGGGCCTCGCCGCTGGAAGCCGGCTTGTGCGCGACGGAGGAAGTGATACTGGTCGGCGGCGGCAACTCCGCGGGACAGGCGGCCGTCTACCTGGCCGGCCACGCCGCCAAAGTGCACATGCTGATCCGCAAGGACAGCCTGGCGTCCACCATGTCCAGCTATCTGATCGACCGCATTGCCGCCACGCCCAACATCGAGCTGCACACGGAATCGGAAATCGTGGCGCTGGAAGGCTGCGCAGAAGAAGGCCTGCAGCAGGTCCGCGTGCGTCACCATCGCAGCGGCGACGAGGCAGACTACAATATCTGCCGCGTGTTCCTGTTCATCGGCGCAGACCCTAACACCGGCTGGCTCAGCGACTGCGGTGTGCAGGTCGATGACAAAGGCTTTATCCTGACCGGCTACGACTTGCCCGGCGCGGCGCAGGCGGAACGCGCGGCGCTGGAGACCAGCATTCCCGGCGTGTTTGCCATCGGCGACGTGCGCGCCAACTCCACCAAGCGCGTGGCCGCCGCCGTTGGCGAAGGCGCTGCCGTGGTATCGCAGATCCACGGCTTCCTGGCCAGTCAGCGTTAGGCGATATCGATACGCTGGTGCGGCTCCAGATCGTGGAACACGTCTTCCTGATGCAGCGGGATATACAGGTGGATCGCCTTCCCGCGATGGAAGACACCGCGCAACTGATTGCAAACGCTCCAGACACGTTCGTAGGAATCCGCGACTTCAATCAGCGCCCACGGACTATCGTTATCGCCCTGCCTCACCATGCTGACTTGCTTGACATGGAAATACAGCGCCAGGCCTTGTGCAACGCTGTCTTCACAGGCGTCGCCATGCAGTCCGGTCAAGATTACTTGCATTTTCAACTCTCCTCAAGCGATGATATTCAGGCCGCCGTCCACATAGACCGTGCTGCCCGTCAGGCGTTTGGCATAGGGCGAGGCCAGGTAGGCGCAGGTGTTGCCCACATCGACGATATCGACCAGCTCACCGAGCGGCGCCCGCGCCACGGCGTCGGCAAGCAGATGATCGAAGTCCTTCAGTCCCGATGCCGCGCGGGTTTGCAGCGGCCCCGGTGAAATGGCGTGCACGCGGATATTGTGCGGTCCTAGTTCAAACGCCAGATAGCGGCATGCCGCTTCCAGCGCGGCCTTTACCGGTCCCATGACGTTGTAGTTCGGGATGACCTTGTCGGCGCCATGGTAACTCATGGCGAACATGCTGCCACCGTCCGTCATCAATGGCGCGGCCAGTTTCGCCATGCGGATGAAGGAGTGGCAGGACACGTCCATCGCCTGCAGGAATCCGTCCAGCGAACAGTCGAGCAAGCCGCCTTGCAGATCCTGTTTGGCAGCGAAGGCGATGGAGTGGACCAGAATATCCAGCCTGCCCTGCTCTGCCAGTGCGGCAAACACTGCCTCCAGCTGGCCAGGCTGCATCACGTCCAGCGGCAGCAACTGCGCATCGATCTGCTGCGCCAGCGGCGCCACAAACGGCAGCGCCTTGTCGTTGAGATAGGTGAGCACCACGTCCGCGCCCAGCTTACGGAACGCCAGCGCGCAACCCCAGGCGATCGAATGTTCGTTGGCGACGCCAACCACCAGCGCGCGCTTGCCCGTCAAGATGGGATAGAGGGTTTCGGTGCTCATCCAGCCTCCACCAGTTCCAGCGCGTGCTGCGCAATCATCAATTCTTCATTGGCAGGGATTACCCAGACGTCCACCTTGCTGCCAGGCGCACTGACGCGCGTGACACCGCGTGGATTGGCGGCGTTGGCAGCTTCGTCCAGCGCCACGCCCAGCCAGGCCGCATCCTTGCAGACGGCGGAACGCAGCGCTACGCTGTTTTCGCCGATGCCGCCCGAGAACACCAGCGCATCCAGTCCGCCCAATGCCGCAGCCAGCGAACCCAGTTCGCGGCCGATGCGGTAGACCATAAGCGCAATCGCCGCCTTGGCGCGCGGCTCGTCACTCTGTTCCAGCGTACGCATATCGGACGAGATGCCGGAGACGCCGAGCAGACCGGATTCCTGGTACATCAGCTTCTGTACCGCCGCCACATCCATGCCCAGTTCCTGCATCAGATACAGCACCACACCCGGATCGAGCGCACCGCAACGCGTGCCCATGGGCAGTCCGTCAACCGCAGTGAAACCCATGGTGCTGGCCATGCTGCGGCCGGACTGCATCGCACACATGCTGGCGCCGTTGCCGAGGTGGGCAGCGACGACTTTCGCCTGCGCCAGCCGGGGTTCTGCCTTGGGCAATACGCTGGCGATGTACTCGTAGGACAGCCCGTGGAAGCCGTAGCGGCGCACGCCAAGGTCCGTGATGCGGGCCGGCAGCGCAAACTCCTGCGCCTCCGCCGGCTGGCCGACGTGGAAGGCGGTATCAAAACAGCCGATCTGCGGCACATCCGGCGCCATCGCCAGTACCGAACGCACCGGCGCCAGATTGTGCGGCAGATGCAGTGGCGCCAGCGGCACCAGCTTTTCCAGCTCATCGACCAGCGCGGCATCCAGACGCTGCGGGCCGCTGTACGCCACGCCGCCATGCACGATACGGTGGCCCACCGCAATCACGCGGTGCCCATCGAGATGGGTTTGTGCGAAGTCCACCAGGAAGCGCATGCCGCCTTCGTGGTTGAGCGGGCCATCACGCCATTCGCGCTCGCCGACCACGCTGCCATCCGCGTTCTGGGCGATGAAACGGGCCACGCCGCTGTACAGGTTCTCGATCTTGCCGCGTAGCGTCAGATCCAGCGCCGGACCGCTGTACATGGAAAACTTGATGCTGGACGAACCAGCATTAATCACAATGATGCTGTCATTGGCCTGCATCTGTTCAGCCTCCGAGAATACGCGCGCCAGACAGTTTGCTATGCGCCACCAGTACAGCCACCGCACACGAGGCCAGGCGTGCCTGCACAGTATCGGCACGGCTGGTGAGTATCACCGGTACACGCGCGCCCAGCACGATGCCGGCCGCACTGGCGCCGGCCATAAAGGTCAGGCTCTTGGCCAGCATATTGCCCGCCTCCAGATCCGGCGCGACCAGCACATTGGCCCGTCCCGCCACTGGCGAGACCAGATGCTTGATGGCGGCAGCTTCCGGGCTGATGGCGTTATCCATCGCCAGCGGGCCGTCCAGCAAACCGCCCGTGATCTGGCCACGGTCGGCCATCTTGCACAGCGCGGCGGCATCGATGGTGGATGGCATTTTGGCGCTGACCGTTTCCACCGCCGCCAGGATGGCGACCTTGACGGGATCGAAACGCAGCACATGCGCCAGGTCGATCGCGTTCTGCACGATGTCGACTTTCTCTACCAGCGTGGGAATGATGTTGACGGCAGCGTCAGTGATGATGAGCGGTTCGGCACGGCCTGGCACATCCATCACGAAGCAGTGGCTGAGCCGGCGCGCGGTGCGCAGGCCGGTGGCGGTGGCGACGACAGCGCCCATTAATTCATCGGTATGCAGGCTACCCTTCATCAGCGCGGTCGCGGCGCCTTCGTGCACAAGCTGCACGGCGCGTGCGGCAGAGGCGTGACTGTGTTCGGTATCGATGATGGGCAGTGCGGAGATATCCAGCCGCGCTTCATCGGCGACCTGGCGTATACGGTTCTGAGGGCCAACCAGGATGGGTTTAATCAAGCCCATATTGGCCGCGTCCAGCGCGCCTTCCAGCGCGTTGCGGTCACAGGGGTGCGCGACAGCGACCGTGGCCGGTCCGGCATGACGCGCTGCAGCGATCAGTTTATCGTAATGCGGGTGCGTTGCTTCCATGCGATCTCCTCAGTAGACGGCACGGGAATGATAACAATAAATGCAAATAAATCAATCGCTTTTTGTGCGTCGCCGCAAGCCCAGCCAGAGACATAGCAGCACCGGTACACCCAGCGCGACAGCAGATACATGGTCCCACATACCATCGCCTAACAGTGCGGACATCAGTCCAATCACGGTCAGCACGGACAGCGCGATGGGGGCAGCCCACATGCGCAGGAACGAGCCGCTCATGCCGGCACCTGCTGCTGTTCTTCCTTGGCTGCCGCTGCTGCAGCGCGCGCGGGCGCCGGTGCGCCCCGCTTCAGCCAGAGATACAGGCCACTGCCCAGCACAAAGATGGTGATGACATCCAGCGCCGCCCACAGGAACTGCATCCACGGGCCACCGTAGTCGCCAAAGTGCAGCGGCTGCGAAATCAGCAGGCCGGTCAGGTACCACGGCAGCTGGCGGCGGTCGGTAATCTGGGTGGTCTGGGCATCGATCAGCACTGGCTTGTACAGGCGCGACGTCAACGCCTCGTTACCCCGCATGAAGATGCCGTAATGGTGCGGGCTGGTGAACGGCGTGCCTGGGAAGGCGACAAAACCGATCTTCATGCCCGGCTCCGCAGCGACCGCGTGCTCCAGCGATTGCTGCATCGATCCCAGCTGCGTGGGCGGCGGCAGACCTTTGTATGGCGCGACCATTTCCGCCATCTCGGTGTACTGCCAATACTTCAGCAGCAGGTCAGCCCAGGTATTAATCATGCCGGTGGCGCCCACCACCAATGCCCAGGTCAGTGTGACGATGCCCAGCATATTGTGCAGGTCCAGCCACTTGACGCGCGGGCCACGCTCGCGGCGCACCTCGCCAAAATCCAGCTTGCGCATGAACGGCGCGTACAGCACGACACCGGAAATAATCGCCATCACCAGCAGCAGTCCCATCAAACCGAGGAACAGCTTGCCCCACAGGCCTGCGTACAGATCCACATGCAGGTGGAACATCACGCCCAGAAAACTGCCTTCGAAACTGGGCTCGCCCAGCACCTTGGCGGTGCGCGCATCCACGGCGATCGATTTGAATTTTTCGTCGGTCGGATTGTCGCCCATGGTCAGGAACCAGATCTTCGGATCGTCGGCCTCCTGCGACAAATACATGGCCATCTTGTCCGGATACAGCGCCTTGCCGGCCGCGATGACCTTATCCAGGCTGGCCATCGGCGTACCGGCCGCCATCTGCGGCGCTTCGATGGCGTTGCCAAGCGCGTGATCGATCTCGTGGTGATAGATCAGCGGCAGGCCGGTAACGCACAACAGCAACATGAACACGGTGCAGACCAGGCTGCTCCACTTGTGTATCCATGCCCAGCGGCGGACGGCGATTGGTGTCATTTTGTCATCCAGATTACGGTATTCAGACTCCAATGATAATGCAAATTAGTCTCATTCAGCAGCAAAAAAACGTTTCCAACGCTATAATTGAGAATCAATCTCATTTAATTAGTTAAAAAGCCATGCACACCCTGAACCTGAAATTGTCCCCTTTCGCCCTGGCAGCCATGCTGCTGGCCAGCGCCACCGCCCACGCCCAAACGCAAGCGGCGGCCGGCAGCGCCGATGACGTGCAGACGGTCGTCGTCAGCGCCTCCGCCGATGCGTCGGCCGGCGGCCTGCCGAAGAACTTCGCCGGTGGCCAGGTGGCGCGTGGCGGCCGTGTGGGCATGCTGGGCAATGTGGACATGATGGACACGCCGTTCAACACCTTGAACTTCACGTCGGCGCTGATTCAGGACCAGCAGGCGCGCAGCGTCGCCGATGTGCTGCAAAACGATCCGTCGGTGCGCGTGGCGCGTGGCTTCGGTAATTTTCAGGAACTGTATGTGATCCGCGGCTTCGCGGTCAGTTCGGACGATCTGGCCTACAACGGCTTGTACGGCATCCTGCCGCGCCAGTTCGTGGCCTCGGAACTGCTGGAGCGCGTGGAAGTGTTCCGCGGTGCGACCTCCTTTGTCAACGGCGCCGCGCCGGGCGGTGGCGGCATCGGCGGCTCCATCAACCTGCTGCCTAAACGCGCCGGCAACAAGCCGCTCACGCAAGTGACCGTGGGCGTGGAAACCGGCGGCCAGGGTTATGCCGCCGTTGATATCGCACGCCGCTTCGGCGCCGACGGCAATACCGGCATCCGCGTCAACGCCGCGCGCCGCGACGGCGACACTGGCGTCGACCGCGAACACCGTGAACTGAACGTGGCCTCGATTGGCCTGGACTTCCAGGCGCGCGACTTCCGCCTGTCGGCCGATATCGGCTATCAGGATCACAAGCTGAAAAACCCGCGTCCCGCCGTGACGCTGCTAGAAGGCGTGGCCATGCTGCCGGCGCCGGACGGCAGCAGCACCTGGGCGCAGAACTGGACCCGCTCCAACGAACGCGACACCTTCGGCACCCTGCGCGGCGAATGGGATCTGGGCAAGGATACGGTAGCCTGGGCCGCTGCCGGTGTCCGCAGCGGCAACGAGGACAACAGCCTCGCCGAGCCGACCGTCAACAACAATGATGGCAGCGCCACCTCCTACCGCTTCGACAATACCCGCCGCGATAGTGTGCGGACTGGCGAAATCGGCGTACGCACCAAGCTGCGTACCGGCGGCATCGGCCACACGCTGAGCGCAAGCGCGTCCAGCTACTGGCTGGAGTCGAAGAACGCCTACGCTTTCAGCGCATTTGGCGGCCTGAGTACCAACATCTACAAGCCGGTTGACGTCACGGCGCCTGCGGCCAACTTCTTTGTTGGCGGTGTGCTCAGCGACCCGCACCTGACCGTGAAAACAATCCTGAGCAGCTACGCCATCGCCGATACGCTGTCGATGCTGGACGATAAAGTCCTGCTGACTATCGGTGCGCGCCATCAGACCATCAAGACCGATGGCTTCGACTACACCACCTCGGAACGCAACGCGCATTACGACCAAAGCAAGGTCACGCCGGTTGCCGCCGTGGTCTACAAGCCGGTGAAAGACGTGGCGCTGTATGCCAATTACGCCGAAGGCCTGCAACAAGGCCCGACGGCGCCCGCCCAGAACGTCGACAATAAAAACCAGATGTTCGCGCCTTACGTATCGAAGCAAAAGGAAGTGGGCGTGAAATACGAACACGGCACGCTGGGCGCCACCGCTGCCCTGTTCAGCACCAAGCAGCCATCGGCCTTCGTGAAAAACGGCCACTTTGGCGTGTTTGGCGAACAGCGCAACCAGGGCGCCGAACTGACGGTGTATGGCGTGCCGGTGCGCGGCCTGCGCGTGCTGGGCGGCCTGACGCTGCTCGATGCCAAGCAGCGCGTGACTGACGGCGGCAAGAATCAGGGCAATGACGTCATCGGCGTGCCGGATACGCAGCTGAACATCGGCGCCGAATGGGATGTGCCAGGCGTGAGTGGCCTGAACCTGAATGCGCGCACCACGTACACCTCGTCGCAGTACGCCGATGGCGCCAACCAGCAGGAACTGCCGGCATGGACCCGTCTTGACCTGGGCGCCAGCTACGCTACCCGTGTGCTGGACCGCAACGTCACCTTCCGCGCACGCGTGGATAACGTCACCGGCAAGAGCTACTGGGCTTCTGCCGGTGGCTATCCAGGTTCGGGCTACCTGATTCTGGGCGCGCCGCGCACCGTGGCGGTGTCGGCGAGCGTGGAGTTCTAATAGATCTCGCGGCGCAGGCGCTGCATTTGCATATCATGACGCTCGACCCAATGTCGGGCGTCATCCCAGCGCCGCTCCATGCGCTGCAAATAATCGATCAGGTCGCGGCGGTCCTGTTCGCGGCGGCGATCCTGCTTGGCGGTTTCCTCGTTGGCCGGCCGGTCTTTGGCTTCCTGATTGGCGCGGATCTCGCGCTCCAGCCTTCCCAGGCGGTTGCGCGCATCATGCACGCGATCAGCCAGCTCATTCGCTTCATCCACCGCCTGGCGGTACTTGGCCGCGGTGATTTCATAATCCTGCCCGCTGACGTAAGCGTGCTTCATCTGGCTTTGCAGCGCAGGCGCGCAGACCTCCACCGCCATGCCGGTGTTGGCACGGCCGCGTTCAAAGGCATTGTCCGGCGTGCAGTAGCGCGCATTCTCCTGACGCCAGGCGTTGGTGTAGGCATCGCGCGTGGCGGGAATCACGAACACGCCATCGCGGCTGGCGTTGGCCATGCGTTCGTCAAGGCGGAATGGCTGGCCATAGCCGTCGGCCGCGCCGGTGTCGCGCCAGTAAGTGCTTAAGCGCGCCTCCCAGGCCTGGCGATATTCCTGTTCATGGATCTTCAGGCCTTTTTGTTTGGCCTCGCGGCTGCGCATGCCGAATTCCTTGCCGCTCGTCGCGTCCTGCGTGCCTAGGTTGCGCCAGTAGTTGATGATCTCCGCATTCCATGCGGCGCGATAGGATTCTTCCTGAATGTCCACGCCGGCGCTCCGCGCGGCGGCGGCGCGGTTGCGGAACTCGCTGTCCGGAAGGCCGTTGCTGGCGTCGTTGCTGCCGGCATCCGTCCAGAAGGTGCGGTTGCCCGCGCGCCAGCCATTGGCATATGCCGCTTCGTCAAAATGCAGTTGTGCGGCAGCCGCCCTGCTCCGGCTCAATTCCTTTTGCGAGGATGGCTTGCCTTCCGTGCCATCGCGCTTGCCGGTGTTTTCCCAGTAGAGCGAGTTACCGGCAGCCCAGCCGGCATCGTAGGCCGGACGGTTTAGCGGCGTCTTGTTTTTACGGAGGTCTTCCGAGGCAGCCAGCGCGTCGAAGCGCGCCAGCTTGCCCTCCGTGCCATCGACACCGCCGAATCGATACCACAGGTCCCAGTTACCTTGTGCCCATCCGGCCGTGTAGCGCGCGGAGGCGTCTGCGGCGCCGGCCTTGTTGCCATGGTCATCGCAAAACTCCTTGCGTTCTCCAAAGCTGGGCGGCTCGCCCTTGGTGCCATCGTTCTGGCCGATGGCGACCCAGTCATCGGTTTTGCAGGCGGAGATCAACTGCTCGTTGGACATGCTGCAGCCAGCCAGCAGCAGTAAAAGGGGAATCAGGCGCAATGTGGTGTTCATGCGCCGAATTATAATGCCAATTTGCTATGGCGTTGCCTGAAAAATCACATCAACTTGCAAGCCGCCACTATCGGCGCGATTGTTCAGCTGGATCGTGGCGCGGTTGCGCGCGGCGGCGCGTTCCGCGATCGCCAGCCCTAACCCGCTGCCCGGCTGATCCTGGCCAGGCAAGCGGAAGAAGCGCTCAAACACTTTGCGCTGCATGTCGGGCGCGATGCCCGGACCTTGGTCAGATACCGACAGCACCACCTGTTCCGCCGATGCCGCAATACGCACCGTCACGCGGCTCTGCCCGGGCGAGTACTTCACCGCATTGCTGACCAGATTATCGATCAGCGACGCCATGCTCTCCAGATGCAGCGGCATGGCACAGGTATCGGGCGCCAGCAGTTCTATCTCGATGCCGCGTGTGGCGGCGATCTGGCCGGCCATGGCCAGACGGTCCGCCACCAGTTCCACCAGATCGCGCGGCGCCAGCCTGGCGTGATCGCGGTCGCTGCCGGAACGGGCCAGGGCCAGCAGCTGATGCACGGTATGCGTGGCACGCTGCACGCCGGTACGCAAGCCATTGCCTGCTTCCGCCAGCCGCTGCGGCGTGCGCGCTTCACCAAGGCTCTCCGCATTGATCTGGATGATGGACAGTGGCGTCTTCAATTCATGCGCAGCATCGATCAGGAATTCCTGTTCGCGTTCCAGCCTTTCCGTCAGCCGCTCCATCAGGCGGTTGACAGAGCCCACCAGCGGCGACAGCTCCTGATACGGCGACGGCGCCAGCGCCGACAGATTGGCGCCGGAGCGCTGCTCGATCTCGCCAACGATGTCGTTCAGTGGCCGCAGCCCCACGCGGATGATGAACCATGCGGGCAGCAACAGGAACGGTATGCTGAACAGCAGCGGCGCCAGGTAGTAGCCCACGCTGGACACTTGCAGCATCCACTCGCCTATCACTTCGGTGGCCATCCGCACCGTCACATCGGTGGCCGGATCATGCTCCACCGACGCCACCCAGCTATCGCGCAGGTTCTGGTGGTAGGGTCCCGCAACGGCGTCAGTGCCCGGCAAGCCGGCATCGGGTGTCTGATACAGCAGCCGGCCATGGCGCCAGACCTGCGTTTGCAAGGCCGGAATATACCAGCCCAGTTCCTTGTACAGCGCGTAGTGCAGCGCTTCCATCTTGTGCACCACCGGCTGTATCTCTTCTTCGGGTCGGCCATCCATGGTCTGCATCACCACCAGGATGCGCAAGGCGCTGGCGCGCAGTTCGCGCTGCATATCGCGGCGCTTGGCAGTGCGCGTCTCGTACATATCCAGCGCCAGGTTGGCCAGCCACACCACCGCCATCACCGAGATGAAGCCGAACAGCAAACGCCGGAACAGCGAGCGGTTCTTCATTTGTCGACCACGTAGCCGACGCCACGCACCGTGCGGATATAGCCCTCGCCGATTTTCTGGCGCAGATGGGACATATGCACATCCAGCGCCGCACCTTCGCTGTGCGGCAGTGCGCGCGACTCCAGCTCGCGCCGCGTCAGCACGCGGTCCGGATAACGCATCAGCGCATGCAGCAAGGCGAATTCGGTTTTCGACAGCACCACATTGACGCCGCCGCGCGTCAGCAGCATGCGCTTGTCGTCGAGGACCAGGTCCTTGACCTTCCACACCGGCTCGCCGGCTTCGGTCCAGCCGCTGGCGCGGCGCATCACCGCGCGCAGACGCGCCAGCAGCTCACTGACGGCAAATGGCTTGACCAGATAATCGTCGGCGCCACGGTCCAGGCCATTCAGGCGGTCTTCCAGGCTGTCACGCGCGGTGATGACGAGTATGGGCAGCGTCAGGCCGGCCGCGCGCAGATCGCGCAGCACCTCGATCCCGCTGCCGTCCGGCAGGCCGAGATCCAATAGCGCCGCATCGAACGGTTCCGTTTCGACCCAGCGGCGCGCATCGCTGGCGCGGCGCACCCATACCACTTCAAGTCCCGCGTCCTGCAGCGAGGACTGCAAAGCCTTGCCCAGCTCTAGATCATCTTCAACCAGGCATATCTTCATGGGGTAATACCTCTTTTGTTCATGGCCGATATCTACGCACTTTCTTGCATATAAGTCAATCGCCTGCACGCCACAGCCTTAGGCAAACGTTAAGGTTTCTTTTGGATTTAATTAAGAGAATCTGGCGAGAATGACTGAATAAATCTACAACCACAAGACGAGGGACAGCAATGGAAAGGATGAAAACGACGCCGACGCCTATCGCATCGGCAGTCTTCATGATGTTGGCGTGCGGCGCGGCGCCGGCGTGGGCGCAAAGCGCGGACAAGCCGATGGAGCAAGTAGTGGTCACCGGCATACGCGCTTCGCTGGAACAGGCGCTGACCCGCAAGCGCAATAGCGACACGCTGGCCGAAGTCATTTCGGCCGAAGACATCGGCAAAATGCCGGACAAGAACGTGGCCGATGCCGTGCAGCGCGTCCCGGGCGTGAACATTTCATCCTCCGCCGGCGGTGAAGGCGGCTTCGCCGAAAATGACCGCGTCAGTATTCGCGGCACCAGCTCCAGCCTGACGCAGACACTGGTCAACGGCCACACCATCGGTACCGGCGACTGGTTCGTGCTGGACCAGACCGGCGCGGTCGGGCGCAGTGTCAGCTATGCGCTGCTGCCATCGGAAATCGTCAGTGCGGTCACGGTGCAGAAAAGCCAGCAGGCCGATATGGTGGAAGGCGGCGTCGCCGGCTCCGTCAATATTGAAACCCGCAAGCCGCTGGACTTCAAGAAGCAGTTCACCGCCGAAGCCACGGTACAGGCCATCTACGCCGACCTGCCGCGCAAGACCGATCCGCAGATGAATGCGCTGTTCGGCTGGAAAAACGATGCCAAGACGTTTGGTGTGCTGGTCCAGCTGTTCTACGAAAAACGCCATGAGCGCCGTGATGGCCAGGAGTTCTACGGCTATACGCCTATCGATGCCGAGAGCAATGCGGCCAAGGCCCATCCGGAACTGGCTGGCATCCTGGCGCCATCGGGCATCAGTGCATCGCTGTTTGAACAGGAGCGCAAGCGTACCGGCGGTGCGATTGACCTGCAATTCAAGCCTTCGCGTGACCTTAGCTTTGATATCAACGGCTTTAGCTCCTCGCTGGATGCGGCCAACTACAACCGCAGCTTCTACAACAATATCTCGGCCAACATCAATGCCACCGATCCCATTACCGGCGCCCCGGTTGGCGTGGTGCCTTCTGCGTATGTGATCAAGAGCGGCACGCTGGTGTCGGCGACCATTCCGGCCTCGCAGTATCCGGCAGTCAGCGCGACGAAAACCTATAACTCGTCGCTGTATTCGGCATTCGGTGACCAGATCTATCGCCCCGGTTCGGCATCGTCTTCCGCATACATCGATCTGGATGGCAGCTACCGCGTCAACGACGACTTGCGCATCAGCGGCAGCGTGGGCTACACGCGCGGCGTTGGTAAAACCCCGTCCGATATCGGCTACGAAGCAGGCCTGACTGGCGCCGGCTCCACCTATACCTTGAACGGTCTGTCGCCAGCGACGATGTCCTTCCCTGGCGCGGACACCTCCAGATTCACCAACTACGTGACCGCGTCGGCCTGGGGTTCCAACGTCAAAACGCAAGACACGGAAAAATACGGCCAGCTCGATGGCGAGCTGCGTCTGGACCGAGGCGTGATGGAGTCGGCCAAGTTCGGCGTGCGCTACGCGGAACACCACCGCAGTACCAGCCAGCCGGAGAACCGTAGCTGCCCGGCCTGCGACGGCACCACGTCCGCGCCGCTGCCGCAATGGGATGGTTCGACCTTCCCTGGCAATTTCGGCAAAAACATCAGCACCGATGCGGGCTTCCTGCGCAATGTCTGGCAGATCAGCCCTGCTGCCATCGCCGCCTGGGCCGCCAAGTACGACCTGGCCGGCGGCCCGACCACCCGCAACTGGGCTGGCGAACTGGATGTCCGCGAAAAGACCAGCGCCATTTACGGCATGGTCAATCTGGCAGGCGATAGCTGGCGCGGCAACGTGGGCGTGCGTTATGTGCACACCAACCAGGCCACCATCACCAACGTCCCGGGCGGTTCCAATCCTATTGGGCTGGACAACATCAACGGTCCGTACACGCCAACGCTGAACGAGCGCGGTTACAACGATGTACTGCCTAGCGCGAACTTCAAGTTTGACCTGTCGCCGACGCTGGTAGGCCGGCTGGCTGTAGCCAAGACCATGGCGCGGCCAGACTACAGCGCCATGGTTGGCGCGGTCACGCTCAATGACACCAACCTGACCGGCAGCAGCGGCAATCCAAACCTGAAACCGGTGCGTTCGGTGAATTACGACGCGGCGCTGGAATGGTATTTCGCACCGAAATCCTTGTTGTCGGCAGGCGTGTTCTACATGGACATGTCGTCCTATGTTACCTATGGCACGGCCAACCTGACCTACTACAACACCTCGTTCAAGCGCTTCGACAGTTATTCGATTTCGTCGCCGACCAACATCGCTGCAAAGAACAAGGGCGTGGAACTGGCGTGGCAGCAGCACATCTGGGGCGGCTTTGGCGCGTTGGCCAACTACACCTACACCGATGGCTCGGCGGAGGATGGCAAGCCGGTGGTGGGCAACTCCAAAAACACCTACAATGCCGAAACCTATTATGAGGACGACAGGCTGAGCGCGCGTCTGGCTTACACCTACCGCTCGTCCTTCTCCGGCGGGCTGTATAACAGCTTCCCGCAGGTGATGGCGGGCACCGGCAACCTGGCGGCGTCGCTCAACTACAAAATCAACGACAACCTCTCGATTACATTCGATGCGCTGAACCTGAATAATGCCGTGCTGCGTTACTACGGCACGAACAAGGACCAGCCTATCGCCTCGTATTCGAACGGCCGTCAATACTATCTGGGTCTGCGTGGCAAACTCTAAACCTGTGCGGGTACAGGCAATCGATGCCTTCCGGGGCATCACCATCCTGGTCATGATCTTTGTGAACACCCTGGCTGGCGTGCGTGGCATGCCCGCCTGGATGGATCACGCGCCCGCCGACGCGGATGCCATGACCTTCCCGGATGTGGTGTTCCCGGCCTTCCTGTTCATCGTCGGCATGTCGATTCCGTTCGCCATGGCGCAGCGGTCGGCGGCAGGCGACGGCGGCTGGCGCCTGTGGCGGCATGTGCTGGCACGTGCCGTGGGCTTGCTGGTGCTGGGCGTGTTCATGGTCAATGCCGAGGAAGGCTACAACGAAGCTGCGATGGGCATGTCCATCCATTTGTGGTCGCTGCTGTTTTATGCATGCGCCATGCTGGTGTGGGCGGTGTACCGTTTCAAGGAACGGGCACTGGCCTGGGGCTTGCGCGCCACCGGCGTTGCCGGCCTGCTTGCCCTGGCATTCCTGTTCCGTGGCGGCCCCGATGGCAGTCTGCGCCTGGCGCCACAGTGGTGGGGCATACTGGGACTGATTGGCTGGGCATACCTGTACAGTGCCGTGGCATGGGGCGTTACACGCGGCCGCCAGTGGGCGCTCGCGGCCCTGATTGTGGCCGGTACAGTGGCGATACGCAGCGAGGACGCCGTCCACACATCGATCGCGCTATGCGGCATGCTGACCGCGCAGATTTTCTTTGGTGCGGAGCGTCAAGCGCCGTTTCTGCGCGCCGTGCTGCTGGCGGCGGGGCTGGCGGCGCTGGCTCTGGTGCTGCGTCCCTATTTCAAAATCTCCAAGATTTACGCCACCCCAAGCTGGGGCCTGTACAGTTCCGCCATCTGTGTGCTGCTGTTCGCCGCGCTGTACTGGGCGGTGGACCTGAAGCGCTGGAGCCGCTGGACTGCGTTCTTCCAGCCGGCGGCCGCCAATCCGCTGCTGGTCTACATCATTCCCTTCATCGTATATGCGGCGATGCAGTACTGCCACCTGTCTTTTCCCGCCGTGCTGGGCGCCGGCTGGCCCGGCTTGCTGTGGGCGATGGCCTATGCGGTGATCGTGATGGTGCTGGCCATGCTCCTCAACCGCATGCACATTAAATTACAACTCTGAACACTATGCGTATCAATTCTATCGACGCCGTGCGGGGCCTGACCGTGGCCGCCATGCTGCTGGTGAACGACGCGGGCGACTGGTCGCACGTCTACCCGTGGCTGGAGCACGCGGAATGGCATGGCTGCACGCCGGCCGATTTCATCTTCCCCATTTTTATGCTGATCGTCGGTGTTTCCATCCAGCTCGCGCTGGGGCGGCAACTGGATGCGGGTGCACCGGCCCAACCCATGGCACGCGCCGCGCTGCTGCGCGGCGGCCGCATCATCCTGCTTGGCATCGCCCTCAACGTGATTGCTGCACTGCTGCTGCATGGACGGGATTTCCGCCTGCTTGGCGTGTTGCAGCGCATTGGCTTCTGCTTCGCCGTGGCCGGCCTCATGGCGATTTACCTGCGCAGCGTGCGCGCGCAATGGGCCGCACTGGCCGCCATCCTGCTTGGCTACTGGGCCTTGCTCGCTGCCAGCGGCGGCGTCGAACCGGTCGTGAACCTGGCTGACCGCATCGATACCGCGCTGCTTGGCCACCTGGCCTATCAATACGACGCCGCCACCGGACTGGCGCACGAACCGGAGGGCATATTGAGTACCCTGCCGGCGCTGGCCACAGTCATCCTTGGCATGCGCGCCGGCGACTGGATACGCCAGCAACGCATCGCCAGACTGGGATGGGCCGGCGTCGCCGCCATGCTGATTGGCGGCGCATGGGCGGTAGCGCTTCCATTGAACAAGCAGTTGTGGACCTCGTCGTTTGTGCTGTGGACTGGCGGCTTCGGCATGCTCGTGATCGCCCTCGCCTACCAACTGGTCGATGTGCGCGGCTGGCCGCCGCTGGGCCGCGCAATGGGCGTGAATGCCATTGCGGCCTATGCCGGTTCCTGGATTGCGACCTGCCTGCTCACCGGCAGCGGCATCATCACGCCGCTGTATCAGAACGTATTCCGCGCGCCGCTGGAACCGTTGTTGGGGCCGGAGTTTGCCTCGATGGCCTTCGCTGCCGCGTTCACCGGCGTGTTCTGGCTGGCGATGGTCTACGCGTACAAACGCAGCTGGCGCCTGACGATTTAAAACGTCCAGCGCAGCGATACCGTCAGGCTGCGCTCCTTCTGCACCGGCGCCTCGCCCACCAGCGAGCGCGCCGGCCGGTCGCTGCGCACCAGCAGCGCTTCTGTCATCAGCGACAGGCGCTCGGCCAGCGGCCAGTCGTAAGCCAGCGCAACGCCATAGCCGACTTCATTGTTCGGATCGGACGGAATCAGGTCATGCTCGCTGGTGCTGAAACGGTCATAGCGCACCGCCGCCGTGCCTGGCCCCAGCGGATGGCTGGCCAGCACGAACCATGACTGAAAATCCAGCCCGACGCCATTGCGTCCCATGATGGTATCCCCGCGCATGGCCTGCATCGACAACTCCCACGTGCCCTGCGGACGCCAGACGGCGCTGAGATGGTCGAAACGCGTACGCCAGCCGTATTGCCAGTCCTTCACCACCTGCGGATCGGCCAGATTATCGTAGTGCAGCGCGGCCAGTTCCAGCCGTGTGCCGAAATTCAGATTGGCGCCGACGTAGTAGCCAAGCTTGCCGTCGATCTCGCGGAACGGATGGATGTCGCGCCACTGGCGCAGCAGGAAGCCGTTCGGCGGCCGGTACACTGGCAGGTCAGCCAGCTTCACGGTGTCGTTACGGCCAGCGATACGGTCGCTGATCGACCAGCCGCGCCAGGATAAAAGTGTGCCAGTAGAGTCGTTGCCGGTGTAGACGGCAGCCAGCACACCGACATCGTACGGCGCGCCACTGTAGCGGCCCAGCCGCCGCGCACTCCATTCAATGCCATTGGTCCGCAGTTCCTCGCCGATCCAGCTGTTGATGGCGGAACTGGAAATGGTGCGCTTGGGCACCCAGCCCACGCTGTCGTAATCGATTTCCACGCTGGTCGGCGGAAAGAAGAAGCCGGCCTTGACGCGGGTCTTCCAGGCGCCGGCCGGCACCGGATTCCACGAAAGATAGGCCTCGCGCACATCGACAATGCCGCGATGCTGCTGGTCGGCGCTGAGCTCCAGGCTGGCGCTCACGCTGTCCAGCACATCCACGTCGCCGCGCAACACGGCCTGGCCGATGCTGAGCCGCGGCGAATTCTGGTCATAGCGTGTCTTGCCCAGGCCACTGTCCAGGAAGCTGCGGCCGGCGTCGGAGTCGACCGCGCGCACGTCGAGCAGGCCGCGCCACTCCGCGTCTGGTGCGGCACTGGCGCCGGCGCCGGGCAGCGCCAGCATCACGGCGCAGGTCAGGAAGCATAGTTTCATGCTTGCATGATACACGGCTATAATCCAGCGTCTATCAACCTGGAAGAAGAAAGCGACGGATGATTAAAAGTTTGCGTATCGCCGGACTGGCCCTGCTGGCCTGCGTTTCCGGTACGGCCCTGGCCGCCACCTTTGAGACCATAGAACCGGCGCCACTGAAAGAAGTCTGGATCAATGGCGGTTTTTACACCTACCACTTCCAGCGCGACAAAGACCTGAACGGCGCCAATGGCGGCCTCGGGGCGGAATGGCGTTTCTCGACAGTCGCCTCGGTCACCGCCGGCCGTTTCTACAACAGCGACCGCGCTTACTCCAACTATGCGGGTGTCTACTACCAGCCATTCAAGGTTGGCCCGGTACGCATTGGCGCCGTGTTGGGCGGCTTTGACGGCTATCCCAAAATGCGGAATGGCGGCTGGTTCCCCGCCGCCATTCCGACACTGAGCTATGAATATGAGCGGGTCGGCGTGAATGTCGCCATCATACCGACCTACAAAGACCGCCTGTACGGCGGCATCTCTGTACAGCTCAAACTCAAAGCCTTTTAACTACGCGCCTTGCTCACGGCGATCTGGTCCAGGATATGTTTCGGCACTTCCGCATAGTGCTTGAACTCCATGGTGTAGGTCGCCCGGCCCTGCGTCAGCGAACGCAAGGTGGTCGAGTAGCCAAACATCTCGGCCAGCGGCACGGAGGCGCGTATGATCTTGCCGCCGCCGCCCGGGATTTCATCCATGCCCTGCACCATGCCACGGCGTGACGTCAGATCGCCCATGGCGTTCCCCATGAACTCTTCCGGCGTTTCCACCTCGACCTGCATTACCGGTTCCAGCAGCACCGGACCCGCGCGCCGCATGCCTTCCTTGAACGCCATCGAACCGGCCATGCGGAAGGCATTCTCGTTCGAGTCGACGTCGTGGTAGGAGCCAAACGTCAGCGTGGCACGCACATCGACCACCGGATACCCCGCCAGCACGCCTGAACGCAGCGTCTCCTGGATGCCCTTGTCCACCGCAGGAATGAACTCGCGCGGCACCACACCGCCCTTGATGGCATCGACAAACTCGTAGCCCTTGCCGCCCGCTTCCAGCGGCTCCAGCGTCAGCACCACGTGGCCGTATTGACCACGGCCGCCCGACTGCTTGACGAATTTGCCTTCCACATCCGTCGCCTTGCGCGTGATGGTTTCGCGGTAGGCTACTTGCGGCTTGCCGACCGTCGCTTCCACGCCAAACTCGCGCCGCATGCGATCCACCAGAATCTCCAGATGCAGCTCGCCCATGCCGGACATGATGGTCTGGCCGGATTCCTCGTCCGTATGCACGCGGAACGACGGATCTTCCTGCGCCAGGCGATTCAAGGCGATGCCCATTTTTTCCTGGTCGGCCTTGGTCTTCGGTTCGACCGCCTGCGAAATCACGGGCTCGGGGAAGATCATCTTCTCCAGCACGATCACATGGTCCGGCGCGCTGAGCGTATCCCCGGTGGTGACGCCTTTCAGCCCCACCGCCGCCGCGATATCGCCCGCGTACACTTCCTTGATCTCCTTGCGTTCGTTGGCGTGCATCTGCAGGATGCGGCCCAGGCGCTCCTTCTGCTGCTTGGTCGGGTTGTACACGGTGTCGCCGGAATTCACCACGCCCGAGTACACGCGGAAGAAGGTCAGCTGGCCCACAAACGGGTCGGTCATGATCTTGAACGCCAGCGCCGAGAACGGGTCGCTATCGGTCGGATGGCGCTCGATCGGCTGGTCCTGTTCATCCGTACCGGCGATTGCCGGCACATCCACCGGCGACGGCAGATATTCGATCACCGCATCCAGCATGGCCTGCACGCCACGGTTCTTGAAGGCGCTGCCGGCCAGCATCGGCACGATCTCGTTGCGGATGGTGCGCAGGCGCAGGCCGGCCTTGATCTCGTCCTCGGTCAGCACGCCGCCGTCCAGATATTTTTCCAGCAGCTCGGGCGTGGCTTCAGCCGCAGCCTCCACCATTTTCTCGCGCCATTCCTCAGCCACGGCTTGCAGACCGGCCGGGATGTCCTCGTAGGTGAACTTGACGCCCAATGTCTCGTCGTCCCAGTTAATCGCCCGCATCTTGACCAGGTCGATCACGCCATGGAAGTTGTCCTCCGCGCCCAGCGGCACCTGAATCGGAATCGCCACGCCCTTGAGACGGTTGGCAATCTGCTCGCGCACACGGAAGAAGTCCGCGCCCACCCGGTCCATCTTGTTGATGAAGGCAATCCGCGGCACATGGTATTTATTCGCCTGGCGCCACACGGTTTCCGACTGCGGCTGCACGCCGCCGACGGCGTCGTACACCATCACGGCGCCATCCAGCACGCGCATGGAACGCTCCACCTCGATGGTGAAGTCCACGTGGCCCGGCGTATCGATGATGTTGATACGGTGCTCGGGGAAATTGCCGGCCATGCCTTTCCAGAAGGCGGTGGTGGCCGCCGACGTAATCGTGATCCCGCGCTCCTGTTCCTGCTCCATCCAGTCCATCGTTGCGGCACCGTTATGTACCTCACCGATCTTATGGTTGACTCCGGTGTAAAACAGGATGCGCTCGGTGGTCGTGGTTTTGCCGGCATCGATGTGTGCGCTGATGCCGATGTTGCGGTAACGCTCGATAGGGGTCTTGCGGGTCATCACGATCTCCTTGGGATCTGCTATGGGAAGTCTCAAGTGCGGCAATAGTCACCGAAATCAAGAGCCTGTTTAGCGTGCGACATAATCAATGGCAATTAATGTAGTCTGTAACATAATCAAACAGCTTAACTCTCATCTGGAAAAACTGCATGCGTGTACCACCAAAAACTACCCTCCTCCTGACCTTGGGCATAGCGCCGGTTCTGGCTTTAGCCCAGGCTTCCGACCTCGAACTACGGCTGGAACGTTGCGCCGTGCTGGGTGACGCCAGCGCCCGCCTCGCCTGCTACGATGGCCTGTCCAAGACCGCGCCCACAGTGCAGGCGGCCGGCGAGAACGCGGTGGCCCCACTGGCCGTCGGCGCCAGCGACAAGGTGGCGGAAGCCGCCGATGCGCCAGCCCGCACCCAGCCGTCGGCGCCGCCGCCGGAACCCAACGTGTCGCCCAAGGTCGCGGCGCTGACCACCATTCCGCCCGAAGACACGGTCTCGCGCATGGTGCAGGAGTGGGAACTGGACCGCTCCGCCAAACGCGGCGTGTTCAATTTCCGTCCGCACCATGACACCTACCTGCTGCTGGCAAATTACAGCACCAGCTCCAATGATGCGCCTTTTAAGGACTTTACGCCCGCGGGCATCAAATCCAAGCACGTCGAACTGACTTATCAGATCAGTTTCAAGATGAAGCTGATCGAGCAGCTCATGAGTTCGCCGGTGGACCTGTGGTTCGGCTACACCCAGAACAGCTTCTGGCAAGCCTACAACCGCGCGGCGTCGAGTCCCTTCCGCGAAACCAATTACCAGCCCGAGCTGATGCTGACCACGCCGCTGGCGCTGGACCTGGGCGTGCTGGACGTGCGTTATCTGACGCTGGCGCTGAACCACCAGTCGAATGGCCAGACCTCGACGCTGTCGCGCAGCTGGAACAGGGTTTACGCGGAAGTGGGAGCGGAAAAAGGCAAGTTCGGCGTGTCGTTCCGCCTGTGGAAGCGGCTGGATAACGCCCGCTCAGACAATGACAACATCGACATCACGGACTTCATGGGCCATGGCGACGTTCGCGCCACCTACCGTTTTGATGGCCATGAGCTGTCCGTCATGGGGCGCCGCAACTTCAGCACGCGCCACGGCGCGCTGCAGTTCGGCTGGGCCTTCCCGCTGGCCGCCAATCTCAAGGGCTATGTGCAGGGCTTTAGCGGCTACGGCCAGAGCCTGATCGACTACAACTATTCGCAGAAATCCCTGGGCGCGGGATTCCTGGTCAACTTCTAACGGGGCGAGCCGCCCAGGATGCGCGCCGGCAGCATGACGATGGCGCGCAGCAGCTCGAACAGGCCTTCGACCCCAATGCCGATCAGGCGGAACGGCAAGGTAATCAGCCAGAAGAAGGGATACAGCACCAGCGCCAGCAACGCCAGCGGCCAGCACAGGAACAGCAACACCAGCCACAGCATGAAACTCAGCATGAGACGCTCCCGAAATGGTTGTTTTTCTATGGTGTCACTTTAATCAAGCGACCCATCGGGGGCAATTTCTGTGCGACCAGCTGCATAAAAACGCTGACCAAGCGCTGCTTTCAGGGGATAAACGGCAGCTTACTGGCCCAGGCAGATGATTTTGGTGACGTACTCTTTGGCGTTGGGCTTTTTCTGGTTGGCCCAGGCAATCGCCTGGTTGGCTTCGTCGATGGTCAGCACCGAGGCCTTTTCCTTGGATTTGATGAAGGACACGCCTTCAAACACGCCTTCCTTGCTGCGCATGACTTTGGCAAACACGGGCGGTTTGGCCTCGCCATCGACAAGTTTGTTTTGCTGGATCAGGTAACGTTGGTCGGTCTGGGTCATATATTTCTCGCTTAAAAGGCGAAATATACGCTCCCGACCGGCCGTCGTGGGGACTTTTTACGCGTAAGCAGGGACGCGCGTGGGTTGCAGCGTGGCTTCGTACAGGATCTCGGCCTTGAGCGAGGCTTGCAGCGATGGAATTGCGCCACCGGCGCGGTACTGGAAGCTCACCTGCAGCACATCGCCTTCACGCGCCTTGACGGGCGTGGCCAGCGGCAGCGTCATATAGTGGTTGAGCCAGTCGATGGTGGTGGAACGCTCCTGCACCACCGCCAGAATGTTCTTGGTGACAAAGCGCATGGCATTGATCTCGCCATTGCGCTCGACCACGAACTTGCCCTGCCACGAATACATCAGCTCGTTCGGCTGGTTGAAATCGATGATGCTGTAGACGGCCGGCGGCGCCATTTCCACCGTGCCCGGATAGATCACCGTGGTTTCCTGGAACTGTACGATCGGCGCGTAGAAGCCTTCAAAGTCGTATTCCTGCTGCAGCGGCTGCACTGCCATGATGACGGCTTCCGGCAGGAACACCGGCAGCGGGCCGCCGAAGCGCTCGGTATAACGGCGCTTGAACGATTCAATCACTTCCACCTGCTTTTCGCGCAGCATGCCGACGTGGATCATCTCGCAGATCACCACATCGACCGGTTCCGGCGGCAGGTATTCAAACGCATCCGCGTGGACGACTTCGACTTTTTCGCCGTTGGGATTCATGGCCAGGAACTTGCGGGCTTCCTTGACCATGTCTGGATTGAATTCGACGCAATACACCTTGGCCGCCTTGGCGGCAGCAAACCACGACAGCACGCCCGTGCCGCCACCAAGCTCCAGCACCTTCATGCCCGGCTTCACGGCATAGTCGATGGCTGACTTGAACCCGTGCATGCGGTTCTGATCCATCAGCATATTGTGATGGTAGTGGACTGGAATAAACTGCCCCAGATAGCAGCTTTCAATTTCGCGTTCGTTCAGCATGGTGGTCCTTGGTGAGTGCTCTAAGGACATTATCGTTAAGATTGTTGCCCCACCATGCAGTGAGCTGGGCAACAAATACCCGTCAATTCAATCGCTCACCAAAATACCGTCACGCGTTACGTTATTTATGGCTTCGCCTGCTTTGCCGCCAGGAAGGCGTTGATGGTTTTGGCGATCCAGGGCTTGTCGGCCTTCAGCGCAAACTCGGCGGCCGTAAGGTGGAAGCCGCCATCTTTGAGGGTGGCGTCGGCACCCTCCTTGAGCAGCAGCGCCACCACGTCTTCCTGGCCTTCGCGCGCGGCGATCATGAGCGGCGTCATGCCGGACGGGGTTTCGGCGTCGATGTAGGCGTACTTGTCCAGCAGGATGGTGGTGATTTCCACGCTACCCGCGGCGGCGGCGTAATGTAATGCCGTCCAGCCCTTCTGGTTGACCTGGGCGCCGCGCTGGAGCATCTCCAGCACGGCCTGCTTGTTGATGCGGAAGGCAGCCATCATCAGCGCGGTATTGCCGTTGGGGGCCTTGGCTTCCAGATCGATGCCGGGCTGGTCCATAAGCAGGCGCGCCACCTTGAGCGACTCGTAACGCATGGCGACAATCAGCCCCGTCTCACCGTTGGGATCACGGACATTCGGGCTGACGCCACGCAGCAGCGCGGTCTGCACGCGGCTCACCGCGTCCAGCTGGGCGGCGCGGAAGAAGTCAACCTCGTCGTCGCTCTGCCCAGTGGCAAAAGCCGGCGCACTCAAGGCGGCAGCCAAGCCCAGCAGAATGAGGCGGCGGCGCATCATGCGGCAACGTTGAACAGCATGCGGAAGTTGGCCGTGGTCTGCGCGGCGACCTCTTCTACTGGCACGCCTTTGAGCTTGGCGATGTACTCGGCCACGTGCGCAACAAAGCCCGGCTCATTCATCCTGCCGCGGTACGGCACTGGCGCCAGGTAAGGCGAATCGGTTTCGATGAGGATGCGTTCCAGCGGCAGTTCCAGCGCCACCGCCTGCAACTCCTTGGCGCTCTTGAAAGTCACGATGCCCGAGAAGGAAATATAAAAGCCCATCTCGATGGCAGCCTTCGCCACTTCCAGCGACTCGGTAAAGCAGTGCATCACGCCCGCCACGCCGCCCGCCTCCGTGCCAGCGCCCTCTTCGCGCATGATACGGATGGTGTCTTCGCTGGCGCTGCGGGTATGGATAATCAAGGGCTTGCGGGTGATACGCGAGGCCTTGATGTGGGTGCGGAAGCGCTCGCGCTGCCATTCCAGATCGCCTTCCAGGCGGAAGTAGTCCAGCCCGGTCTCGCCTATCGCGATGATCTTGGGGTCATCCGCCAGCGCCACCAGCTGCTCGACGGTCGGTTCCGGCGTGTCTTCATAATCCGGATGCACGCCCACCGAGGCGTAGATGTGCGGATACTGGTGCGCCAGCGCCAGCACCTGCGGGAAATCCGGCAAGTCCACCGACACGCACAGCGCATGGGTGACCTTGTTGTGCGCCATCTGGGCCAGGATGTCCGGCATGCGAGCAGCCAGCTCGGGGAAATTGATGTGGCAATGAGAGTCGATATACATGCCGGGATTGTAACCGATCCCGCCGTGCGCCCGATTTGTGGAAACGATACCACTGTCGATATCAAAAACACTTTCCGGACTGTTAATACTCGGCTACCATCGCTTCACGTTATGTAATTACGTTACAAAAACAAAAGGAGACCTATGAGTACCACCGAAATTTTCCTGCTGGCGATGCTGCTGATTTTTGTTGCCCCTTACCTCGTCTGGCGGCTGGGCAAAACCGATTACTTCGCACCGCTGGTGATCGTGCAGATCATCATGGGCATCATTCTTGGCCCTGGCGTGCTCGGCGCCACCATGCCCGATTACTACAAATTCCTGTTCAATCCCGACGTGGTCAAAACCCTCAACGGCATTGCCCAATGGGGCGTGATGCTGTTCGTGATGCTGGCCGGTATCGAGCTGGACCTGAAAACAGTCTGGCAATACCGCCGCGAAAGCGTCACCACCGCCGGCCTGTCGCTGGGCGTGCCGCTGCTGTTCGGTTGCGCTGCCGCCCTGCTGCTCATGAACTACCAGGGCTGGATGGGCGCCAAGGCCGCCAACTGGCAATTCATGCTGGGCACCGGCATGGCCTGCGCCGTGACCGCGCTGCCGGTGCTGGTGCTGCTGCTGGAAAAACTCGACATCCTGCGCCAGCCGATGGGCCAGCGCATCCTGCGCTATGCCAGCCTGGATGACGTCGCCATCTGGGGCGTGCTGGCGCTGATTATGCTGGACTGGGAGCGCGTGGGCCGCCAGGCCGGCTTCCTGGTGGCGTTTGCCACGCTGACCTTTGTGTTCCGCCGCCTGATGGCGCGTCTGGAGGAAAGCGACCGCTGGTATGTGGCCGTGATCTGGCTGATCGCCTGCTCGTTTGGCGCCGACTGGGCCGGTCTGCACTTCATGGTGGGCGCTTTCCTCGCAGGCGTGGTCATGGACGCGGAATGGTTCGGCCAGGAAAAGCTGGACGCGCTGTTCAAAAACGTGCTGCTGGTGCTGATGCCGGTATTCTTCCTGAGCACGGGCCTGCGCACCAAGTGGGACCTGGGCGGCTACTCGGTGTTCTTCGTGGCGGGGCTGCTGCTGTTGGCTTCGGTCGGCGGCAAGCTGGCCGGCGCCCACCTGGCCGGCAAAGTGCTGAACTGGAAAAAAGGCGAAGCCTCGATCATCGGCTGGCTACTGCAGTCCAAGGGCCTGATCGAGATTGTGTTTGCCAACATCCTGCTGGACAAGCAAATCATCACCAACGAAACCTTTACCGCGCTGTTGCTGATGGCGGCCGGCAGCACCATGTTGACGATTCCGATTGTGCACCCTAAACTCAACCGTGCACAAAACCGGGGACTGGTGGGTCAAGCCAGCTCCTGAACGACAACAGGACAAACACATGGCGCGTACCGGATTAAGCAAATCACAGGTCAGGGAAACACGGGACCAGATCGTGGCCGAGGGGCGCTACCCCTCGGTTGATGCGGTCCGCCATGCCTTGGGCACCGGCTCCAAGTCCACCATCCACAAGCATCTCAAAGACCTGGCCGAGGAAGACAGCCAGTCCGGCCAGGGCCTCCGGCGCGACGACACGGCGCGCAGCATTACGGCGCTGGTCGAACAGCTCACCGACCGCCTGCATAAGGACACCGACCGCCGCCTGCGCGATCTGTGCGCCGGCTACGAGGAAGAACTGGAAGAAAAAGACCGCGAAATTGCCGAGCTGCGCCGCACTGTCGCGCGCCTGGGCGCGCGTCTCGACCAACTTCAAGCCGGCACCCGCGCCACCGATGCGCAGAACCAGGGCTTCGGCGACTTCAGCGACCTGTTTGCCAGCTCACGCAGCGGACCGCGTGACGATACGCCGTTCAATGTCATCCTGGCGGGCGGCCGTACCATGACCATCGATTTCGACAGCCCGCAAATCCACCTTACGCCACGCGTTTTCCAAGGATAATCAGGTCGCGCTCAACGCCGTCCAGATTCGCCACCTTGGGGAGGTGCGCCCAGGTTTCAAAGCCGAATTTGCCGAACAGGCCCAGGCTCGGCTGATTGTGGCCGAAGATGAAACCCAGCAGCGTGTGCACCTTGATCTGCGGCGCGTAGGCAATCGCCTGCTCGATGCAGTAACGGCCCACGCCCTTGCCGCGCGCCGCCTCGGCGATATAAATTGAAATTTCCGAAGTCCCTGAATAGGCCGGGCGGCCATAAAAATTCGAATACGACATCCAGCCCAGCGTCGCGCCGCTGTCAGCCGCTTCGATGATCCACAGAGGACGCTTGTCCGGCGTATGCTCGTGGAACCACGGCAGACGCGATTCCACCGGTACCGGCTCGGTATCGGCAGTCACCTCGCGCGAGGCGATGGTGCTGTTGTAGATGGCAACGATGGTAGGCAGATCTTCAAGCGTGGCAAGGCGATGGCGGAAAGTCATGTGAAGTGAAAAGCAGGGTTACAGGGTATGGGTAGCGCGCGCAGAACGCAACGCGGCGCCGAGGATATCTTCGATGCGCAGCCGGGCGCGCTGGCCGCTCTCATCGTCCGGAAAATGCACGCCCACGCCCTGCGCCTTGTTGTTGTGCGCGCCGGCCGGCGTGATCCAGGCGACTTTGCAGGCGATCGGATACTTGTTGGGGTCGTCCATGAGCGCCAGGATCAGATAGATCTCGTCGCCCAGTTTGTAGGGCTTCTGGGTCGGCACGAACATGCCGCCGTTTTTCAGGAAAGGCATGTAGGCGGCATACAGCGCCGCCTTTTCCTTGATCGCCAGCGACAGCACCGTCGGCCGTGGCGTCATCGGCACGGTGTTCGGGTCAAGTGGGCTGGCAGCGGACATTCCTTACCTTTCAGGCGCAGCAGGTCGTGTATTCAAGCAGCATATCCTCAAGGAACAGCTTGGGTGACAGCGGATGGTCGGCAGTCGCGCGGCGCTCATTGGCGCCCTTGATCGCGGCCATCAGGCGGCTGACGTGGATCTTGTCCGCCAGGCTGGCCACCTCTTTCTGATAGCGAGGATAATACCGGATGTTACCGGACAGTTTGTAGGAAAACACATCATAAAGCCAGCGCTGCAGCCAGGACACCGGGCCGCTCAACGGCGCTTTTTGTAACTTATCCGCAACTTTCAAGGCGAGATCCACGCTTGGATGGGCCAGCATCTGCAGCAGCGTTTCCAGATCCTCGCGGCTGCCGCTCTCGGCCTGCTCCATGGCCGCCAGCGGCGCGCCGCCCTGCTCGCGCAACCAGCTGTCGGCGTCCGGCACGCCTTGCTCCTTGAGCCAGGCCAGCGCCTCGGCATGGCTCGGCATCGGCAGCGCGAACTTGCGGCAGCGCGACAGGATGGTCGGCAGCAGGCGGTCCAGGCTATTGGACGCCAGCAGGAATACCGTGCCTGGCGGCGGTTCCTCCAGCGTTTTCAGCAGTGCATTGGAGGCCGGCATATTCAGCGCTTCGGCCGGATACAGCACCACCACGCGCAAGCCCTGGCGATGGGTGGAGATGTTCATGAAATCCGCCAGGTTGCGGATCTGTTCGATCTTGATTTCCTTGGATGGCGTCTTCGACTTGGCGGCCTTTTTGGTCTCGCCTTCGCCGTCTTCGCTGTCCGCCGGCTCATCCTCCATGGACTCGGGCCGCACGCGGCGGTAGTCCGGGTGGTTCTGCTGCGAGAACCAGCCGCAGGACGCGCACGTACCGCAGGCGTGGCCATCCGGCAGCACCGCCTCGCACAGCAAGCCCTGCGCAAAGCGCTCGATGAAATCGGACTTGCCTATCCCGGCGGCGCCATGGAACAGGATGGCATGCGGCATGCGCTGGCGCAGCGTTTGCAGCTGCTGCCACGCGGATTGCTGCCACGGGTAAATGGAATCACTCATTATTCAGTATTTTATTTCAAAAGCAGGCGTCGAGGATGACAGCGATCTGCTGCTGAATCTCGGCGATGCTTTGCGTGGAATCGATCACGCGGAAGCGCTGCGGGAACTGGGCCGCGCGGCGCAGATATTCGTTGCGGGTGGCGGCGAAGAAGTCGGCCTTTTCCTGTTCGAACTTGTCCAGCTCGCGCGTAGCGTCCAGGCGCGCGCGCGCCACTTCCAGCGGCACATCAAACAGCAAGGTCAGGTCTGGCTGCACATCTGGATGCACCCACTGCTCCAGCACTTCCAGCTTGGCCAGGCTGGTGCCGCGGCCGCCGCCCTGGTAGGCAAAGGTGGAATCGGTGAAGCGGTCGGAGATGACCCAGGCGCCGCGCGCCAGCGCCGGCTGGATGACCTGGGCGAGATGTTCGCGGCGGCTGGCAAACACCAGCAGCGCCTCGGTTTCCAGGTGCATTTTTTCGTGCAATACGATTTCGCGCAACTTCTCGCCCAGCGGCGTGCCGCCCGGTTCGCGCGAGCTGACCAGCTCAATGCCGCGTGCCTTGATGTAGTCGCTGACGAAGGCAATGTGGGTGGACTTGCCAGCGCCATCAATGCCTTCAAAGGTGATGAATTTAGACATTTACTCTTATCGTTGATACTGATTGACTGCCCGATTGTGGTCGTTCAGGTTGTCCGAGAACTGGCTGGTGCCATTGCCCTTGGAGACGAAATACAGCGCCGCCGTCTTGGCCGGCGCCAGCGCCGCCGTCAGCGACTGCACGCCCGGCAAGGCGATCGGCGTCGGCGGCAGGCCGGAACGGGTATAGGTATTGTACGGGGTGTCGGTTTCCAGGTCCTTCTTGCGGATCTTGCCGTCGTACTTGAGGCCCATGCCGTAGATCACGGTCGGATCGGTCTGCAGCAGCATGCCGATCTTCAGGCGGTTGACGAACACGCCGGCGATCATGGCGCGCTCGGATTTCTGGCCGGTTTCCTTTTCCACGATGGAGGCCATGGTCAGCGCCTCATACGGATTCTTGTACGGCAGCGCCGGATCGCGCTTTTCCCAGGCATCGGCCAGACGCGTGAGCATCATGGCATGCGCCTGCTTGTAGATTTGCAGGTCGCTGGCGCCCTTGGCGAACAAATAGGTATCCGGGAAGAACAGCCCTTCCGCATCCTTATATTCGGACGCAATGGCGCTCATCACTTCCTTGTCCGACAACGCGATAGTGTCGTGCTTGAGGCCCTTGTGTGCGGCGATCGCGGCGCGCATCTGGCGGAACGACCAGCCTTCGATGATAGTCAGCTGTTCTTGCGCAAACTCGCCGCGCGCCAGCTGGTCGATCAGGCGCAGCGGCGTCGATCCCGGCTTCAATTCATAGGAACCGGCTTTCAGCTTGCTGCTCTTGCCCGTCACGCGCGCCAGCAAGTTGAACAGCAGCGGCTGGATGGGGACGCCCGCTTCGGCGATTTGCTGGCCGGCGGCATGGGCGCCGCTGCCGGGCGCGATCGTAAACTCAATCGACTCCGCCTCGGGCGGAATGATCGGATTTTGCGACCAGTACATAAAATAAGCACCGCTGACGATGGCCAGCAAAACACATAGACCGATTATTTTTTTGATAAAAGCCATTATTAAAGCCGAATTGTTGGGTCAAGTCGCACAGCTTGCCAGTTCCTGGCACGCCACGCCAGTGCCACGTTTTGCGTGGCATCTGACGCGATCGCCGCGACATCACTATAATGAGCCCGTAATGATAATGCCTTCCCCGTCAAAATATTGAAAATTATGTCTTCTTGGAACGAACTTTTAGCGCAGCAAGCGGCTCCGCTGACCACCGCACAACTGCAAGCCGGCTTTGTCGCCCCGATCACCGACCTGGGCCTGATCGCGCTGGACGGCGAGGAATCGGCCAGTTTCCTGCACAATCAGTTGACCAACGATGTTGAGCACCTGGGCCAGGGCGAAGTGCGCCTGGCCGGCTACTGCTCGCCGAAAGGGCGCCTGCTGGCCTCGTTCCTGATGTGGCGCAACGTAACTACTATCTTCCTGCAACTGCCGCGCGACATCCAGGCGCCCGTGCAAAAACGCCTGAGCATGTTTGTGCTGCGCTCCAAAACCAAGCTCAGCGACGCGACCGACGCCCCGGCCAACCAGCTGCTGCTGGGCCTGGGCGGCGCCAGCGCCAACACCGTGCTGGGCCAGTGGTTCAGCGCCCTGCCCGCCGCACCGTACACCAGGATCGATGCCGAAACCGGCACGCTGATCCGCGTTGCCGACGCCTTCGGCGCGCCGCGCTACCAGTGGCTGATGTCGGCCGAAACTGCCGCCGCCGTGGTGCCGGTGCTGGCCGGCAAGCTGACCGTGGGTGCTGGCGATGCCTGGCATCTGTCGGAAATCCATGCCGGCGTGCCGCAGATTGCCAAGGCGACGCAGGAACAGTTCGTTCCGCAGATGGTCAATTACGAGCTGCTGGGCGGCGTCAACTTCAAGAAAGGCTGCTACCCGGGCCAGGAAATCGTTGCGCGCAGCCAGTATCTGGGCAAGCTCAAACGCCGCACCACGCTGGTCAGCATTCCAGACGCCACCGCCGCCGCCGGCATGGAAGTGTTTGCTACCGCCGATCCCGAACAGCCCTGCGGCATGATCGTCAACGCCGCACCCAACGGCCAGGGCGGCATCGACGCGCTGGTGGAAATGAAGCTGGCCGCCATCGAAGCTGGCTCGGTCCGCCTCGGCTCGGCCGACGGCGTGGCGCTGACCTTCCTCGACATGCCGTACGTGCTGGAACCGCTCGATCTCTAGCATGGATCTGTACATCTACTACAAGGTCAAGGACGCGGACGCAGCATCCTTGCAGGCAGCGGCCGCCGTCATGCAGGCGACGCTGGCGCAGCGCCATGGCGTTGCGGGCCAACTCAAACGCCGTCCAGAGACCAGGGAAGGCGTGCAGACCTGGATGGAAGTCTACCCGTCCACGCCGGAAGGATTTGCCGCCGTGCTCGACAGCGCGGTGCACGAGGCCGGCTTGCTGGCCTGGATCGCCGGCCTGCGCCACACCGAAGTTTTTATGGATGTCGTCCCATGTGCCTGATTGTTTTTGCCTGGCAGGTCGTGCCTGCGGTACCGCTGATCGCCGCCGCCAACCGCGACGAATTCTACCAACGCGCCACCGCGCCGGCCGCACCGTGGCCCGAACATCCACAGATTTTCGCGGGCCGCGATTTGCAGGCAGGCGGCAGCTGGATGGGAATTACCCAGCCGGGCGATGACGGCGGGCCATCGCGCTTTGCCGCCATCACCAACATCCGCGCGCCGTCCGAACATAAGGACCAGGCGCCATCGCGCGGCCAGCTGGTGGCCGACTACCTTGCGGGCAGCATGTCGCCGCAGGAATATGTCGCCGCCATCCGCCCCACTGCCGACCAGTACAACGGTTTCAACCTGGTGCTGGGCGACCGCGATACGCTGATCTGGTATTCCAACAAGGGCGACAACGATGCGCGCAACGGCCAGCCGCTCGCGCCCGGCGTCTACGGCCTGTCCAACGCCTTGCTGGATGCGCCGTGGCCGAAAGTGCTGAAAACCAAAGCCCAGTTCGCCAGCCTGCTGTGCCTGGGCGCGCCGGACGAAGCTTTCTTTGAAATGCTGTCCGACACCGCACCGGCGCCGGATCTGCGTCTGCCGGAAACCGGCGTGCCGCGCGATCTGGAGCGCGTACTCTCAGCCGTCCGCATCGAAAGCCCGAGCTATGGCACGCGCACGTCCACCGTGGTCAAACTCTACAAGGACGCCCCGGCCACGCTGCACGAAATGCTGGTCCACTGAGCGGCCACCCGGCCCAGCAGGTCGCGGAACGCCTTGCGCTGCACATCGGTGAAGCTGCCCTTGGCGTTGGATACATCGACAACCAGCAGTTCGCCGCCCGGCAGCTCCGCGCAATCCACACAGAGGTAAGGCAGGTTGAGGCGTTGCTGGATGGCCGATAGCGCTGGCCGGTGCCGCCGCATGTCATCGCAAACGCAAGGCTCGCCATCGATCAGGACAACGCGGCGCAGTGCTTGCGCACCATCACCGGCAGCGCTGGCAACGAAGAATTCCACACCCTCCGCTGCTGCCAGATAGGCGGCCAGTTGCGCTGGCGTCTCTATCCTGTGCCAGTGCGTTTCACCTTTGGCTGGCCGCACGCTGACCGGCAACTGGGCGACTGCAAGCCGGCCCAACGCGCTGCAATCCACACGCACCGCCAGCGGCATCGCCACACCTGGCAGACCGCTCAGTGCAGCCGGCACCCGGTCCGGCGACAGCATACGGATCTGCTCGGGATGGCTGATTACCGGGCGCGGCCAGTTGCTGACGTAGTCCGCCAACAATGCCAGCAGCGGTTGATTTGCCTCCGTGCTGGCCACCGCAACCAGCATGATGTCATGCGCGGGCACCTGTTCCGGGAACGCCTCATCAGCGCGCAGATACAGCAACTCCAGTTTGACGTCGCTGTCCTGCAGCAGGAATTCAACCGGCGTGTTGGCCTCCAGATCGCCCGGCCCCATCAGCGCCAGCAGTGTCAATCCGGGCTGCGGCCGCGCGGCGGGAATCGTATAGTGCGGCTGCAGCATGATGGCTTCCGCTTGCACGGCCAGCGCATCTTCATGCTCGCCCGTGAGATGCAAGACCGTGGAAAAATCCATGTAGGCGTGGGCGTCATTGGGGTAGGCTTGCGCGCGTTGCAACAACACCTGGCCGATCGATGCCAGGTCTTCGCCCGCATCGGCATGCCGCAGCAATGACGCCAGGCCCATCAGCGGGGCATCATGTTGCGCGATGGCATCTGCGAGCATCTCATGCATTTTTTGGGACATTTCGCTCAATTTTTCTTCAGACCTGCCGTTATCACCAGTAGCGGAGCATTCCGTTGCCTGCCGCGCCCCACGACACAGAAGAAGGAAATCAGCCACTATGGACACAAGCAGCATCAGCCGCCTGGACTTGCCATCCATCGCCACTGTGGCGACGGCGTCCACGCCTGCGTCCGGTAAAAATGGGGGCACGGATGCAACAAACGCTATTGTCGCGCCTAAAGACAGTGCTCAGCCCCGCGCACCGAGTAAAACTGAGTTAAAAAATTCCGTAGATGCAATTAATCACTTTCTGAAAGACAACAGCGAAGTGCATTTCAGCATCGATGAGGATAGTGGCCTGTCGGTCGTGAAAGTCATCGATAACGAGACCAAAAAAGTGCTGCAACAGTTCCCATCGGAACAGTCGCTGCAAATCGGCAAAAAGCTCGACAGCCTCAAAGGCTTGCTAATCAATAGCGAAGCTTGATTTAAAAAATGTTGTTATAAACAATTTCCTTCGTGATAGCATCTAGTGAAATTTAGATAATTCACAAAGGGGAATGTATGAAAACCATGAAGATGCTGTTGGCAGGTGTTGCGCTCGCCGGTGTCACGGCTGTCAACGCTTATGCGGGCGTCATTACGGTTCCAGACACAGGGCTGAGCACCCAGTTTAACTGGAACGCCGGCATCGGCCCTGCCCTCGACAGTTTCAGCCTGACGGTGGCCGGCCCATCCAAAGTAAGCGTCACGCTCACCGACATGTTTATCCCAGGCGACGAATTTGCCCTGTCGCTGGACGGCAATGCCATCACCTGGAATACCAGCGGCTACGTCGGCAACTACTTCCAGGGTGTCGCCAGCAATGTCCTGCTGAGCGCAGGCACGCATAGCTTCGGCATTACCCTGACCAAGACCGCGCCAGGCTACACCGCGGGTTCGGCATTGGCCACCTTCGGCGCAGTTACCGCAGTTCCTGAACCGGCAACCTACGGCATGCTGATCGCCGGCCTGGGCATGCTGGCCTACGCCGCACGCCGCAAAAAGGCCTGATTCAGAAGTTGCGCTGCATGTTGATGTGCGCGATACCCGCCTCGTAAAACTCATCGCCATCCACGCTGAAGCCGTGCCGTTCGTAAAACGGTGCGGCATGCGTTTGCGCGCTCAGCGCCACCAGGGTATCGCCGCGCAATCTGGCCTGCTCCATCAACGCTTGCAGTAGCTGACCGCCGACGCCGGTGCCGCGCGCGGATTTGCGTACCGCCATGCGGCCGATGTGGCCATCCGGCAGCAGGCGGCCGGTACCGACCGGCGTTCCCTCGGCGTCATAAGCCACCGCGTGCAGGCAGACCGCATCCATGTGGTCCATTTCCAGCTCGGCCGGCACGTTCTGTTCTTCGACGAAGACTTCCGTGCGGATCAGTTTTGCATCCGCGCTCAGCGTGCCCCAATCTCCCAGCCTGATCATGCTTTTGCTCCTTTGATTTTCGCGCGCAGCAGGTCCTTGAGTTGCGGCGCTGCGGCGTACGGGTCGGCGGGATTGGCGCCCGCCACAATATGCTCCATGCGCTCACGCACACCGGCCAGCGCTTCGGGATGCGAGTAAATGTAGAAGCGGCCTTCCGCCACGGCGCGGAAGGTTTCCTCCGCCACTGCTTCGGCCGACACCTTGCCGGACGAGACGGCTTTATCCGTCATGGCCTGCGCCGCCAGCTGGCTGGCCGTCGGCCCCGTCGTCATACGCACATCCTCGGGACGGTTGCGGTGCGACTGGCTTATGCCGGTCGGAACAAAGTACGGGCACAGCACCGAGGCGCCGATGGGCGCGCCCACCAGTTGCAAGTCCTGATACAGCGTCTCGCTCAGTGACACCACCGCGTGCTTGGAGACGTTGTAAACCCCCATCGCCGGCGCATTCAGCAGGCCCGCCATCGACGCTGTATTAACGATATGGCCTTCGAATGCGGGATCGCTCTCCGCTGCGGCCAGCATCAACTTGGTGAAAATCCGCATACCGTGGATCACGCCCCAGACATTCACCCCCATCACCCATTCCCAGTCCGCCTCGGTGTTTTCCCAGATCAGGCCACCGGAACCCACGCCAGCGTTGTTGAACAGCAGATGCACGGCGCCGAACTTGGCCACCGCCGCATCGGCCAGCGCCTGCACCTGCTCGCTTTTGCGCACATCGCACAGCTGCGCGATGACGCTGGCGCCCTGCGCGGTCAATTCATCGACCGCCGTTTGCAGCGCGTCACGTTGTACATCGGCCAGCACCAGCTTCATGCCCTCACGTGCCGCCACGTTGGCGAATTGACGGCCCAAACCACTTGCACCGCCGGTGATGACGGCGACTTTGTCCCGGAATGTTTTCATTTTTAAATGAGCTTCACCAGTTGTTTGCCAAAATTACGCCCTTGCAGCAGGCCCATAAACGCTTCCGGCGCGGCGGCCAGGCCGTCCGCAACGGATTCGCGATATTTGATCTGACGGTTGGCGACCAGCACGGCCAGCTCCTGCAGGCCCTGCTGCCAGTACTCCATATGTTCGGTGATGATGAAACCGCGGATGGTCAGGCGGTTAATCAGCAGCACGCGCGAATTCTTGATCGGCATGTCGGCGCCGTTGTAGCCGGCGATCAGGCCGCACAGCGCGATGCGCGCAAACGCATTGGTGCGCGCCAGCGAGGCATCGAGGCAGGCGCCGCCGACGTTCTCGAAAATCGCATCGACGCCGTCCGGCGTGGCGGCCGCAAGATCGGCGTCCAGATTGCCAGCCTTGTAATCGACGCAGGCATCGAAGCCCAGTTGATTGACCACGTAATCGCATTTCTCCGGCCCGCCCGCGATGCCCACCACACGGCAGCCGCGCAGCCGCGCCAGCTGGCCGACCACGCTGCCCACCGCACCGCTGGCGGCCGACACCACCACGGTTTCACCCGCAGCCGCTTCCATGATCTGGTTGAAGCCATACCACGCCGCCATGCCCGGCATGCCGACCACGCCAAGATAGGCCGACAATGGAATGCGCGTGGTATCGAGCTTGCGCAGCATGACGCCATCGGACACGCCCATCTCGGCCCAGCCCAGCATGCCGTTGACGAAATCGCCGGCCTGATAAAACGCGTTGCGCGACGCGACCACTTCGCCGACCGTGCCGCCGATCATGGTCTCATCCAGCGCTTGCGAAGCGGCGTAGCTGGCGGCCTTGCTCATGCGCCCGCGCATATACGGGTCCAGCGACAGATAGTGATTGCGGATCAGCACCTCGCCATCGGCCAGTGCCGGCACTGGCACGGTCTCGAGGCGGAAATTCTCCGGCGCGACCGCACCACGCGGACGCGCCGCCAGTACGATGCGCTGGTAATGCTCAGGAATACTCATACTGCGGAAACGCCTCCGTCCACTGCCAGGATCTGGCCCGTGATATGTTTGCCCGCGTCCGACGCGAACAGCACCGCCGCGCCTTTGAGGTCTTCATCATCGCCCAGGCGGTTCAGCGGCGCGTGGGCGATGAGCTGGTCGCCCATTTGCGACAGCAGGCCCTTGGTCATCTTCGATGGGAAGAAGCCCGGCGCCAGCGCGTTGACGGTGATGCCATGGCGGCCCCACTCGCCCGCCAGCGTGCGCGTGAAGTTGACCAGCGCGCCCTTGGAAGTATTGTAGGCGATGGTCTGCATCGTGCCTGGCGGGTTACCAGCCAGGCCTGCAATCGAAGCGATGTTGATGATGCGGCCATAACCGCGCGGGATCATCGAGCGCTTGCCCACCAGTTGCGACACCACGAAAATGCTGCGGATGTTGAGGTCCATGACCTTGTCCCAGGCATCGACAGGATGGTCTTCCGCCGGCGCGCCCCAGCTGGCGCCTGCGTTGTTGATCAGGATATCGATGTGACCGAGATGCGCAATGGCGCCATCCACCAGCTGCGCGGCCTGCTCGTCCTGCGACAGGTCGGCGGCAATCGCATGCGCGCTGATGCCGTGCTGCGACAGGTAGGCGACCGCTTCATCAAGGTCGGCCTGCTTGCGGGCCGAGACCACGATCTTCGCGCCCTGCTCGCCCAGCGCCAGCGCCATTTGCAGACCCAGGCCGCGCGAGCCGCCGGTCACCAGTGCCGTCTTGCCTTGCAGGGAAAAGAGTTCTTGGGTAGTACGCATGGGATGTCTCCTTTTATATTTCGTAGTCCATGCACTGGCGCTGATCGCGCACCGCGCCGAAGAACGGCTTGATGGCGACATGCTCAGGATGGTTCTGGTACGCGTCCAGCGCGGCCTTGCCGGTAAATTCGGAATACAGGATCACATCGTAGGTGGCTTCCAGGCCAGGCTGGGCCACCACCGCTTCAAACTTCAGGATGCCGGGCACCAGATTGGCGCAGGCGTCCAGCATGGACTTCATTTTGGCGGCATTGGTGGCGCGGTCGGCGCCTTCGGCGTGGTCCTTCAGTTTCCACATCACGATGTGCTTGAGCATTGCTATTCCTTGTTAAAACCACGCATCCTTCATATCGAGCGTGGTGGTGTCTATGCTGGCCAGCAGTTCCAGCTGCGGCCCAACCTTCGGCAGCTCCCACCGGAAGAAGTAGCGGCAGGCTTGCAGCTTGCCGTGATAGAAGTCCGCATCGTTCGCGCCGAGCGATGCGGCTGCCACCAGCGCCTGCTGCAGCCAGATCCACGCGACCACGATGTGGCCACAGGCTTCCAGATAGGTGCTGGCGTTGGCCAGCGTCTTGTTCATGTCGCCGACAGCATACAGCTTTTGCGTCACTTGCTCCAAGACCTGCCATGCCTGTTCCAGCGCATCGGCGTGCGACAGCAGGTCCTGGCCGATGCCGGCATAGCCCACCGGCGCTACATCCGGTGCGCCAACGCTGCCGCGCACCTTGCGGATGGTCTTGCGCACTTCGGCGGCAAACGCCTTGAACAGCGCGCCGTCCTGCATCGACACCTTGCGGCCCAGCAGATCCAGGCCATGGATGCCGTGCGTGCCTTCATGGATGGCATTCAGGCGGTTATCGCGGTAGAACTGTTCGACGTTGTACTCGCGCGTGTAGCCATAGCCGCCGTGGACCTGGATCGCCAGGCTGTTCGCTTCCACACACCATTGCGATGGCCAGGACTTGGTCATCGGCGTCAGGAATTCAAGCAGGCGGGTAGCATGTTCGCGCGCTTCCGGCGTTTCGGCGGTCTGCTGCTCGTCGACCAGTCGGGCGCTGTACATTACCAGGCCCAAACCGCCTTCCACATAGGCTTTCTGCGCCAGCAGCATGCGCCGCACATCGGTGTGTTCGATGATGGCCAGCTGCGGCTGCGCCGGATCTTTTTGCGCCGGATGACGGCCCTGTGGACGGTTACGCGCGTAGTCCAGCGCATGCAGATAGCCGGTGTAGCCCAGCACAGCAGCGCCCAGGCCCACGCCAATGCGCGCCTCGTTCATCATGTGGAACATATTGGCCAGGCCCTGATGCGGCTTGCCGACCAGGTAGCCGATGGCGCCGCCCTTTTCGCCAAAATTGAGCAGGCAATTGGTGGTGCCGCGATTGCCCATCTTGTGATTGAGGCCAGCCAGCGCCACGTCATTGCGTGCACCCAGGCTGCCGTCATCGTTGACCAGGAATTTCGGCACGATGAACAGCGAAATGCCCTTTACGCCGGGTATCAGCTTGCCGTCTTCACCGGGAATCTTGGCCAGCACCAGATGCACAATGTTCTCGGCCAGCTCGTGCTCACCGGCAGAAATCCACATCTTGTTACCGGTCAGGCGGTATTGATGCTCGCCGTCCGGCACCGCGCGGGTGGTGATGTCCGACAGGCTGGAACCGGCCTGCGGTTCGGACAGGCACATGGTGCCAAAGAAGCGGCCTTCCAGCATCGGGGTGACGAAGCGCTGGATCTGCTCCGGCGTGCCGGTCTTGAGCAAGGTGTTGGCGTTGCTCATGGTGAGGAAGGTGTAGGCCGACGTGCTGACGTTGGCCGCGGTGAAATACGCCGCGAGCGCCTTCTCCACCACCACCGGCAACTGCATGCCGCCGCGTTCATAGTCATGGCCCGCCGCCATCAGGCCGGCGGCGGAGAAGGCCTGCAGTGCCGCCCTGACCTCAGGGATGATCTGCACCTTGCCGTCCACCACGTGCGGCTCGTTGCTGTCGGCTTTCTTGTTGTGCGGCGCGAACAGCTCGGTGGCGAGGCGTTCAGCGGTATCCAGCGCCGCATCGAACGTTTCACGGTTGTGATCCTGGAAGCGGGTGCGCCGCGTCAGCGCCTCCGCATCCAGCCATTCGTACAGCATGAAAGCGAGGTCGCGGCGCGACAGAATGGTCGAGTCCATGCGGCTTACACCACTTCGAACAGACCTGCCGCTCCCTGGCCGCCACCGATACACATGGTGACCACCACATATTTGACGCCACGGCGCTTGCCCTCGATCAGCGCGTGGCCAACCAGGCGCGCGCCCGAGACGCCGTAAGGGTGGCCGACCGCAATCGCGCCGCCGTTGACGTTCAGACGATCCATCGGGATGCCCAGCTTATCGGCGCAATACAGCACCTGTACGGCAAACGCTTCGTTGAGCTCCCACAGACCGATGTCCTCCACTTTCAGGCCCGCCTTTTTCAGCAGCTTGGGAATCGCGAACACCGGACCGATGCCCATTTCATCCGGTTCGCAACCCACGGCAGCGAAGCCACGGAACACGCCCATCGGCGCAATGCCTTTGGCGGCAGCCGTTTGTGCGTTCATCACGATGGTCATGGCGCCGCCGTCCGAGAACTGGCTGGCGTTACCGGCCGTGATCACACCGCCCGGCAGTGCGGTGCGGATTTTCGAAACGCCTTCATACGTCGTATCAGCGCGGATGCCCTCGTCGGCCGAAATCGTGACTTCCTTCGACAGCAGCATGCCCGAGGCCTTGTCTGCCACGCCCATCACCGTAGTCATTGGCACGATCTCGGCGTCAAAGCGGCCGGCAGCTTGCGCAGCGGCGGCGCGCTGCTGGCTCTGCGCACCGTATTCATCCTGGCGTTCGCGGCTGATGTTGTAGCGCTTGGCGACGGTTTCCGCCGTCTGCAGCATCGGCCAGTAGATTTCCGGCTTGTGCTGCGATAGCCAGACTTCCTTGTACATATGCAGATTCATTTCCTGCGCCACGCAGGAAATCGACTCGACACCGCCAGCGGCGTAGATGTCGCCCTCGCCCGCGATGATGCGCTGGGACGCCGTGGCAATCGATTGCAGGCCCGAGGAGCAGAAACGGTTGATGGTCATGCCGGCAGTCGTCACCGGGCAGCCGGCGCGAATGGCGATCTGGCGCGCGATATTGCCGCCGTTGGCGCCTTCAGGGAAAGCGCAGCCGGCCAGCACGTCTTCCACTTCGCCCGCTTCAATGCCAGCGCGCTCGATCGCGGCTTGCAGCACGTGGCCGCCCAGCGTGGCGCCATGCGTCATGTTGAACGCGCCTTTCCAGGACTTGGCCAAACCCGTGCGGGCGGTAGAAACAATGACGGCATCGATCATGAGAGTCTCCTATGGAATGAGGTGTTATGCGGTCCAGAATAGCATATTTTTAGTACGGTCGTTCGCAAATATTTTTGTCAGTTTCGCGTAAGTTTCAAGCAAGCATGACGTAAGGTTCGGGGTACAGACTGGGATCAAGCTGACGAAGTTATAACTATCTCGGCTGGGGAAAAAATCCTAAAAAACTAAAGGAGACACACATCATGGCAAATACAGGAACCGCTGACGCGCGCACGCCCGGGCGCTCCAGCCCGATCACTGCCGAAGAGCGCAAGGTGATCTTTGCGTCCTCGCTGGGCACCGTGTTCGAATGGTATGACTTTTATCTGTACGGCTCGCTGGCGCCGATTATCGCCAAGCAGTTCTTCATCGGCGAACCGACTACCACCTTCATCTTTGCGCTGCTGGCGTTTGCCGCCGGCTTCATCGTGCGTCCGTTCGGCGCGCTGGTATTTGGCCGCCTGGGCGACATGATCGGGCGTAAATACACCTTCCTGATCACCATTCTGATCATGGGCGCCTCCACCTTCATTGTCGGCCTCCTGCCCGGCTATGCGGCCATCGGCATCGCGGCGCCAATTGTGCTGGTCACCCTGCGGATTCTGCAGGGCTTGGCGCTGGGCGGCGAATATGGCGGCGCAGCGACCTATGTGGCGGAGCACGCACCGCACGGCAAGCGCGGCGCCTTCACCTCGTGGATCCAGACCACCGCGACGCTGGGCCTGTTCCTGTCGCTGTTGGTAATCCTGGGCACCCGCACTGCGATCGGCGAAGAAGCCTTCAACGCCTGGGGCTGGCGCGTGCCGTTCCTGGTGTCGGTACTGCTGCTGGGGATTTCGGTGTGGATCCGCCTGTCGATGAATGAATCGCCGGCCTTCGCCAAAATGAAAGCCGAAGGCAAGACCTCCAAGGCACCGCTGAGCGAAGCGTTCGGCCAGTGGAAAAACCTGAAAGTCGTGATCCTGGCGCTGATCGGCCTGACCATGGGCCAGGCAGTGGTGTGGTACACCGGCCAGTTCTACGCCCTGTTCTTCATGACCCAGGTACTGAAGATCGACGGCGCCAACGCCAACATCATGACCGCCGTGTCGCTGGCGCTGGCGACGCCGTTCTTCATCTTCTTCGGCATGCTGTCCGACCGGATCGGCCGCAAATACATCATCCTCGGCGGCTGCGTGCTGGCTGCGGCGACCTACTTCCCGCTGTTCGGCGCCCTGACCCACTACGGCAATCCGCAGCTGGAAGCAGCGCTGAAAAATTCGCCGGTGGTGGTGGTAGCCGATCCGGCCTCGTGCCACTTCCAGTTCAACCCGACCAACACCAAGAAGTTCCCATCGTCGTGCGACATCGCCACCGGCATGCTGTCGAACGCCTCGGTGAACTACACCACGCAGGAAGCGCCAGTTGGCAGCGTGGCCAAGATCAAGGTCGGCGACAAGGAAATCAGCTCGTTCAACGCCGTCATGACGCCGGACGGCCTGAACTTCGACAAGCCATCGAAAGACGCTGAAGCCGCGCTGAAAAAAGAAGTCGGCGGCGCCATCAAGGCCGCTGGCTACCCAGCCAAGGCAGATGAGGCGCAGATCAACAAACCGATGGTGGTGCTGATCCTGTTCATCCTGGTGCTGTATGTGACCATGGTGTACGGCCCGATCGCGGCGATGCTGGTCGAGATGTTCCCGACCCGCATCCGCTACACCTCTATGTCCCTGCCCTACCATATCGGCAACGGCTGGTTCGGCGGCCTGCTGCCGACCATTTCGTTCGCGCTGGTGGCCTTCAAGGGCGACATCTACTACGGCCTGTGGTATCCCATCATCATCGCCCTGGCCACCGTCGTGATTGGCGTACTGTTCATCGGCGAGACCAAAGACAACAACATCTACGCAGCGGACTAAAGCCTTTCCCGCCGCTCCGCAAAAGCCGCCTTCGGGCGGCTTTTTTCATCCGGGGTCAGTTCTTGCAATCCAACACGACCTCATCAATAACGGCTTACTCTGCACGGTGGATGATGCGGCTGACAGTGGCGTAGGAGATGTGGAAATGCGCCGCTATCTGCGCCATCGTATATGCGGTGGACCGATAGGCTTGAGCGATAGCCATATCCCGATCCTGAAATTTTGCCTGATATTCGTCCAGCGAAAGCGCTAGTGCGCGCCGATGCGTTTTCGTCACTTCGTTTAACGTGGTATCGAACTCTGCACAACGATGGCCGGCAATAAAAGCCTCGTCGCCAAGAAACAGTTGATGCCGAACGTTGTTGAAAGGATTGCTCCCTCCTATTCCAGCGACGATAAAGCTGCGATAGGCTTGAATCGCCTCCAGACGAGTGGCTCCGAATTGCGCCAAAATCAAGTTGGTTTGCATCCAGGGCGGTGATGCATCCAGGCTCGTCACGAGATGGTAGCTACTCCAATGCCAATCATCCGGCAACCGCACCATTCCTGCGCGCACTGGATTCAGCACAACGTAACGCGCAGCTTCGCGCAAATGCGCTTCTTTCTGAACCAGGATCGCCTTATATCTGCCCTGAAACAGGTGCCCCACTACTCGATGGCGACGATTGAAGTACTGAGAATAAATTCCATTTAACTGGCGCATTCCGCGCGACAAATTCGCATCGCCAGTCTCTACCAGCAGATGGTAGTGATTCGTCATCTGGCAAAAGCCATGTACTGAAAAGTTGAAGCGTTCACAGGTCTTTTTTAGTACTTCTAACCAAAACAACCGGTCCGTGTCGTCACGATAGATAGCCTGCTGCCTGTCGCCGCGTGCGGTGACATGATACAGCGCGCCGGGAAACTCGAATCGTAATGGTCTGCTCATGAAGCAAACCGTACATCGGGAAGAGATCCATCGTTCTGTGTAGTCTCAACAGACGAGCCCGTGTTGGATTGCAAGAACTGACCCCGGAAAAAAAAACCGCCTCGTGGAGAGGCGGCAAACTATTAACCCAAGGAGTTTCTACTACTACTACTGCTACTTGCTACTACTGCTCTACTGCTTGCTCAGTGCTGCTGGCGGCGGCGCGCTAGGGCGCCAACCAAGGCGAGGCCGCCCAGCAGCATGGCGTAGGTTTCCGGTTCCGGAACCGCCGCCATGACACTCGACGTGCCAAACTCAACACGCAGGCCGGTCGGATTGCCGCCGTTCTGCGCCCAGTTGGTGACCACGAAGTCCAGCTTGTTGAGGCCGGACACAAATCCTGTACTTGCGCTGAAGTTGCTCCAGTCGGTAAAACCGCTCGCGCTGCTGATGACCTGGTTGTTGAGTTTGACCACCACCGCATTGTCCGCCGCCAGGCGGCCCACGAACGAGGCGCTGGCGGCGTTGAAGCCGCTCAGGTCAAACGACAGGGAATAGGTGTAGGTGCCCGCGCTCCAGGCGTCAAAGCTCTGTCCCTGGCTGCCGGTCGGCGTGATCCATTTGGAGCTGCTGCTGTTCGACAGCCACGGACCGATCGGCCATTGGCTGTCGTAAGTGATGACCGGTACGCTGTTGCCGATAACGATATCGCTGCTGGCTGCACTCAGGCTGTAGTTGGTGTCGGCACTGCCGCTGGCGCCCAGGCCGGTGTTTTTCAGGCCGGTGATGCTGGCAGCGTGTGCAGCAGTCATGGCAGTGAATGCCAGTACGGCAACGGTAATCAGGGGGCGTTTCATGGGAGCCTCTAAAAAATCGGTTAGTCGTTTCAGCCAGCATCGATGGGGATGCCTGGAGTTCCGACCCGTTTTTTAGGGCGTCGAAGGAGGTGCTTGTTGTGAAGAATTATATCGGGCTTTTCGCCGAAATGCTCACATGCCAATAAATTTTCTCTACGGCATGTGAGCTTTTACCACACTTTTATTGTTGTTTGCGACGGCGCGCAATGGCGCCAACCAGCGCCAGACCACCCAGCAGCATGGCATAGGTTTCTGGTTCAGGTACGGCTGCCACATTGGAGTTCAGGAACTCGACGCGCAGGCCGCTTGGATTGCCGCCATTCAACGCGTAGTTGGTGACGGTGAATTCCAGCGTGTTGACGCCGGCCACAAAGCCGCTGTGGGCCGAGAAATCGCTCCAGTTGGTGAAGCCGACCGCATTGCTCAACAGGCTAGTGGTATTCAATTTGACGGACACCGCGTTATCCGCCGCAATGCGCGCATTGAACACTGCCGACGCGGCGTTGTAACCGGTCAGGTCGAACTGCAGCGTGTAGGTGTAAGTGCCATTGCTCCATGGGTCCAGGCTCTCGCCCTGGGTGCCGGTTGGCGTGATCCATTTCGAGGCGTCGGTGTTGGCCAGCCACGGGTTGATCGGCCACTGGCTGCCGTTGGTGATGGTCGGTACGGTGTTGCTGACGCTGCTCGAAGTCAGCGTGTAGTACGCGTCTGCCGTGCCGCTGATGCCTTCGCCGGTGTTGTGCAGGCCGTTGATGGAGGCAGCCTGAGCCGATGAGAAGCTGGCGATTGCCAGTGCGGCAGCGATGATGGTGTGCTTCATGAAAACCCCTGGATTTTTTAGTATGAATTCGGACGCCCACCACACTGCCAGCCGTTTCCTGGGCGCGGGAAAACAAAAACGGCCGGGGTCGATTATAGCGACCCCGGCCGAAAAATGTGAACACAAAATTAATGACTATGGTTTATTTGCAACGTTAATTTATCCGTTGAAACTTTTCCCATCAGCAGCCAGTTTGCTCAGCAATGGCGCTGGCTTCCACGCCCCGCCCTGGTGTCCTTTGGCGTATTTGTTGATGGCCGACAGCACATTCGGCAAGCCAACCGTATCGGCGTAGAACATCGGTCCGCCACGGTACAGCGGGAAGCCATAGCCGGTCAGGTAGACCATGTCGATGTCCGACGCACGCAGTGCAATGCCCTCTTCCAGGATCAGCGCACCTTCGTTGACCAGCGAGTAGACCAGGCGCTCAACGATCTCCTCATCGCTGATCTTGCGGCGGGTGATGCCCAGGTCGGCAGAATGCTTGACGATCATGGCATTGACGTCCTCGTTGGGATACGCCTTGCGGTCGCCCGCCTTGTAGTCGTACCAGCCGGCGCCGGTTTTCTGGCCATAGCGCCCCATTTCGCACAGCAGGTCAGCGGTTTTGGAATAGCTGATCTCTGGCTTCTCGACATAGCGGCGCTTGCGGATCGCCCAACCAATGTCGTTGCCGGCCAGGTCGCCCATGCGGAACGGCCCCATGGCAAAGCCGAATTTCTCGGCAGCCTTGTCGACCTGCTCCGGCAACGCGCCCTCTTCCAGCAGGAAACCAGCCTGGCGGCTGTACTGCTCGATCATGCGGTTGCCGATGAAGCCGTCGCACACGCCCGACACCACGCCGGTCTTCTTGAGTTTTTTGGACAGCGCCAGCGCGGTCGCCAGCACGTCTTTGCCGGTGGCCTTGCCACGCACGATTTCCAGCAGCTTCATGACATTGGCCGGCGAGAAGAAGTGCGTACCGATCACGTCCTGCGGGCGCTGGGTGAACGCGGCGATCTGGTCAACGTCCAGCGTCGAGGTGTTGGTGGCCAGGATCGCCCCCGGCTTCATCACTTCATCGAGCTTGCGGAACACGGCTTCCTTGACGCCCATTTCCTCAAACACGGCTTCCACCACGATGTCCGCCTGGCCGATATCTTCGTAGGCCAGCGTGCTGCTCAGCAGGCCCATGCGCTGATCCAGTTTTTCCTGCGTCAGCTTGCCTTTTTTCAGCGTGTTTTCATAGTTCTTGCGAATCGTGGCGATGCCCTTGTCCAGCGCTTCCTGCCGGGTTTCCAGCAGCTTGACGGGAATGCCTGCGTTCAGGAAGTTCATGGCAATCCCGCCGCCCATGGTGCCGGCGCCGATGATGGCCGCGCTCTTGATCGGACGCACTGGCGTATCGGCAGGCACATCCGGCACCTTGCTGGCCACGCGCTCGGCAAAGAAGGCATGGCGCAGCGCTTTCGATTCGGTGGTCTGGATCAGGTGCAGGAAGCGCTCGCGCTCGAACTTCATGCCGTCTTCAAATTTCATGGTGACGGACGCGGCCACGGTTTCCACGCACTCCAGCGGCGCCGGGAACGGACCGGCCATGGCCTTGACCGTGTTGCGCGAGAACTGCAGGAAGGCTTCGTGGTTCGGGTAGTCCACCTTGCGGTCGCGCACTTTCGGCAGTGGACGCACATCGGCAATCTTTTCAGCGAAGGCCACGGCCGACGTCAACAGGTCGGCATCGGCGGCAAAGATCTCGTCAAACAGGGCCGGCAGCTTTTCCGACGCGACCGGATTGCCCGAGACAATCATGTTCAATGCCGGCTCCAGGCCCAGCACGCGCGGCAGACGCTGCGTGCCGCCAGCGCCTGGCAGCAGGCCCAGCTTCACTTCCGGCAGCGCGATCTGCGCGCCCGGCATGGCGACACGGTAATGGCAGCCCAGCGACAGTTCCAGGCCGCCGCCCATGCACACGGTATGGATCGCCGCCACCACCGGCTTGGTCGAGCTTTCGGCAGTGGCAATGAAGGTATGCAGGCTGGGCTCGGCCAGCGCTTTGGGGGTATTGAATTCTTTGATGTCGGCGCCGCCCGAAAAGGCTTTGCCGGCGCCGGTGATGACGATGGCTTTGACCGCATCGTCCGCCAGCGCTTGCTGGATGCCCTTCACCGCCGCAGTCCGGGTCTCCAGGCCCATGCCGTTGACCGGCGGATTGTTCAGGGTAATGACGGCAACGGCACCGTGCACTTGATATTCAGCAGTCATGTCTCTTCCTTATGTTTTGGTTGAAATGGCAGGCTTGCTTACTATACCTTACAAAACGAACGACCGTGTTATTTTTTGTGACGAGCTCATGCTTTTGAATCCGGCGGTAGCGCTTCGTAATGGCGCGAGTGATTTAAAAACCTGTCGTTTGCGGAGTACACTTAACCATGATTCCTTATTGCTCAGCTTGCCCCAGATTTAAATACAGGAAATAATTAATCAACGCCACGCATATTCCCTACCCCCGAATATCATATTGAATCTCACTAAATATCACACTGTATCAAAATACCTACGTATTTAGTATCTCATTAATATCAGACAGGGACTCCCATGAACGCTCCTAGCCAGCTAACCCAGACGCAGGATGTAGAACTCCAGGCCATCCACGCGGCATTGAACCGCGTGCAGGCAGTCATCGAGTTTGATCTTGAAGGCATCATTTTGCACGCCAATGAAAATTTCTTGCGCGTGCTCGGCTACTCGCTGAGCGATGTTCAGGGCCGCCATCACTCGATGTTCTGCGAACCTGAATTTGCTGCCAGCCCAGCGTACAAACAGTTCTGGATCCGCCTGGCTGCAGGCGAATACGAGCATGGCGAGTACAAACGCGTGGCCAAGGACGGCCGTGAGATCTGGATCAACGCCTCCTACAATCCGGTGATGGATGCCGATGGCAAGCCCTACAAAATCATCAAGTTCGCCACCGACATCACCGATAACCGCCTGCGCAACGCCGAGTATGAAGGCAAGGTCAGCGCCATCAGCAAAGCCCAGGCCGTGATTGAATTCGACATGCAGGGCCACGTGCTCAACGCCAATGAAAATTTCCTGGATGTTATGGGATATTTTATGGACGACATCAAAGGCGAGCACCATCGCATGTTTGTCGATCCCGATTATGCGGCCAGTGCCGAATATAAACGTTTCTGGCAAAAACTGAATCGTGGCGAGTTTGATGCCGGACGCTATAAACGAATTGGCAATAATAAGAAAACGATATGGATTCAAGCCACATATAATCCGATTATGGATTTAAATGGTAATCCATACAAAATAGTTAAATACGCAACTGATATTACCGCCCAGGTGGAACTGGAAGAATCCGTCACGGCCAAAGCCAAGGCTGACGGCGATAAAATCGCCCGCCTGCTGGACTCGGTGGAACGCGCGGCCAGCGGCGACCTGACCAGCAAAGTCACGATCGAAGGTGACGAGCCGCTGGATCACCTGGCCGAAGGCATCAGCAAGATGATTACCGACCTGCGCCGCGTCATCAGCGACGTCGTGATGTCGGCCAGCGGCCTGGCCGACGCCTCGACTACGATTGCCGAACGCTCCAACGGCGTGGCCGTGGGCACCCAGGCGCTGGGCGCCACCGTGGAAGAGATGAACGCCTCCATCGATGGCCTGACCAGCTCGATCAACACGATCGCCGGCAATACCTCGGACGCCGACGCCATGGCCAAATCCACCCAGCACGAGGCGGAAGTGGGCGCCAAGGCCGTGGCCAAGTCGATCGAAGCCATGGACCTGATCAACCGCTCGTCGGAAGACATCGGCGAAATCGTCAAGGTCATCAGCGATATCGCCAACCAGACCAATATGCTGGCCTTCAACGCGGCAATTGAAGCAGCGCGCGCAGGCGAGCACGGTCTGGGCTTCTCGGTGGTCGCCGACGAAGTGCGCAAGCTGGCGGAACGCTCGTCGCAGGCGACCAAGGAGATTTCCAAGCTCATCAACGAGTCGGTCAAGCGCGTGTCGGCGGGCAGCGAGATTTCGCGCCAGGCCAGCGATGCGTTCGACAAGATCCTGGTCGGCGTGGTCAAGACCACCAATGCGATTTCCGATATTTCCAAGGCCACCAACGAGCAGTTGCTGACCGCGCGTGAAGTCAGCACTGCGGTGCAGTACATCGCCGAGGAGGCCGAGAAATCGGCCGCCGCCTGCGACAGCATCGCCCGCTCGACGGAAGGCTTGAACCAGCGTGCCGGCGATCTGAATAAAACGGTAGCCGGCTTTACGGTGTAACCATGGACGTCGGTATCACACCGGCAACGCTGTCCGCGCTCATCGCGCTGGTGCGCAAGCATACCGGCATCGCGATGACCGAGCGGAAAAGCGTGTTGCTGGAGCGGCGCTTGCGCCCGCGCGTTCAGGCGCTGAAGCTGAACAGCTACCAGGCTTATCTGGACATGGTGGAGCAGGACCGGGCCGAGATACCGCATTTTATCGACCTGGTCACCACCAACGACACCCTGTTCTTCCGCACCCCGCAAGTGTGGGATTACGTGGAACAGGAGTTTTTGCCACAGTGGTGGCGCGAGCATCCCGGCAAGCGCCTCAAAGTGTGGTCTGCAGCAGCCTCGAGCGGTGAAGAGCTGTACTCGATGGCCATGCTGTGCGAAGAGTTTCAAGCCGCGCACCCCGGCTTCAGCTACCAGATCCACGCGACCGATATTTCGCGGCAGATCCTGGCGCTGGCGCGCGACGGCCAGTACACCGGCCGTTCGGTGGAACGCATCCAGTCCTCGCATCCGGACTGGGTCAAGAAGTACTTCCGTCCCAGTGCCAATGGCCTGCGGGTGGTGGATGCATTGAAGAATAACGTGGAATTAGCCCAACATAATTTGCTAACGCCACTCAAGCCTGCCAAGCAGTTTGACCTGGTATTTTTGCGCAACGTGCTGATCTACTTCGATCAGGAACAGCAGCAAACCATCCTTCAGCAAGCGCGCCTGAGCATGGCGGCCCACTCAATCATGATTGTGGGTGAATCCGAATCGATCTCTGGCCTCAACACCGCCTACCAGTTCGACCGGCCGATGATATATCGAATGGAATAAAAGGCGGTGTCCCATGCAAGCAACCATCCATACCAATCTGCCGTTTCTGGCGCCCCTGCCCTGGCCGGAGCTGGAGGCGCCCGAACGCGACAGCAGCGCGCCGCGCCCACCAGTCCAGGTCGGCATGGGCCAAATCAAGATCGCCAGCCGCACCGGCCAACTGCAGGCGCTGCTGGGCTCGTGCGTGGGCATCGGCATCCTCTGGAAAAAGCGCGGGCGCTGCGGCCTGGCCCATTGCCTGCTGCCGGAGTGCCCGCAAGCGGCCGAGGAACTGGGTGCGCGCTACGTCAACCAGGCCGTGCCTTCGCTGCTGCGCCTGATGGGCGCCACCGAGGCGGATTACGCGGATATTGAAGTGGTGGTCGCCGGCGGCGCCACCATGCTCAATGCCTGCTCCAGCCGCCTGCAGATCGGCCAGCAGAATGCCGACGCAGCGCGCCATCACCTGCGCAAACACGGCCTCAACGTGGCTTACTGCCGCGTCGGCGGCAAATGCGGCCGCACGCTGACCATCGATTGCGCCACCTGCGACTACACGGTGCAGGAAATCGTCACCACTACTTCGAAGGCTACCTATGCCTGATGCTTCCGCCACCTCCGTCACGGAGCTGTTTGGTTCTTTTGTGTTGGGCGAAGACGAATTCGCCTTGCCCGCAAGCTGCTTCCGCGAGGTGGTCAACTATCCGGACAAGATGACCACGCTGCCCTTGTCGCCCAAATTCCTGGAAGGGATCTTCACGCTGCGCGGCAGCGTGATCCCGGTGGTGAACCTGGGCCGCGTGTTTGACGCCAGCGCGCGTTCGGCGCTACCGACCGACAAAATCGCCATCCTCGATTATCAGGGCGTGCTGGTCGGCATACTGTTCCACGCCACCGGCGAAATCCTGCGCGTGCGTCCCGAGCAGCGCAGCACCCTCACCTACAACGATGGCGACCAAGGCGGCGTGGTGGCCGGCACGATACTGCTCAACCACGGCGCACGGCTGGTGCAGGTGCTGGACCCGGACGCGCTGATACGCATTGAAAACGTGCCGCAGGTGCTGGCGCTGCAATCCGCCGACCGCCTGGCGCGCCGCACGCACGGCGAGCGCCGCCAGTGCGTGAGCTTCTGCGTGGGCGGCTCGGCGTTTGCCTTCGAGATGAGCGCGATCCAGGAGATTATCCGCGTGCCCGAGCTGCAGGCCTCGGTGCTCAACAGCGCACTGTGCCTGGGCCGCATCAACTTCCGCGGCAGTCCGGTGGCGGTGGTGGACTTTGCCACGCTGCTCAATGCGGCGACGCCTTCAGTGGCGGGCGCCGAGCGCAGTTTCGGCGCCGACCAGCGCATCATCGTGGCGCGCATCGACGACGCCACCATCGGCTTCCTGGTCGACTCGGTCAACAACATCGTCAACTTCTACAGCGAAGAAGTGATGCCGATTCCGCTGCTGAGCAAGACCCGCACCGGCATGTTCGGCGGCTGCCTGTCCAAGCCGGACCTGGGCGATATCTTCTTCCTCGACCACCAGCAAATCTTCTCCAGCAACGAGATCAAGGAAATGCGCAGCGGCCACGCCAACCTCTACCCCAAGGACGAGGAGGTGCTGAACAAGCTGCAGCGGCAGGACGCGCGCCGTGGCCAGCGCAAGGTCTACATCACCTTTGCGCTGGAAAACAGCTATGCGGTGGAGATCAAGCAGGTGCGCGAGATCATCGACTTCACGTCCGGCGAAATCACGCGTCCGCCCGGCGTGCCGGCGTTCATGTATGGCATGCTCAATCTGCGCCAGCAAATGGTCAGCGTAGTGGACTTGCGCAGCCTGTATGGCATGGCGCCGCTGCAAGACACCTCGAAAGCCAAGATTCTCGTGGTGGACCGTGGCGACGAATGCTATGGACTGATGGTGGATGCGGTCGAAAACATCATGACCATCGAGGACAGCCGCCGCTTTGGCGCGCCCAAGATGATGCGCAACCCGAACGCGCAGGGCGATCCGCGCACCGAGATGGATGAGGTCATCAACATCGACAACGACGACGGCAGCCAGACCACGCTGAGCGTGTTCCAATGCGACCGCCTCATCGAACGCCTGTCGAGGGAGATGCCGGCGCTGGCGGCGTAAGGCGCGGTGGAGTACAGTAGCGCATACCGGCGGTTGCCGGTGCTGCCAACCTGGAGGTCCACCCATGCAGATATCCCGTCGTTCCATCGCCGTATTGATTCCTCTGAGCGTGCTGGCGGCCAGCGCCTTTGCGCTGTCGCTGGACGATCTCACCAACAAGGACGCTTCCGGCGGCCTCAAAGCAGCGCTGGAAACCGGCTCCAGCCAGGCCGTCAGCAAACTCGGCGCCGACGGTGGCTTCCTCAACAACGACAAGGTGCGTATCCCGCTGCCCAAGATACTGGAACAGGCGCGACCGATTCTCAAAATGACGGGCAAAGGCCAGCAACTGGACGACCTGGTGGTGCAGATGAACCATGCGGCCGAAGCGGCCGTGCCCATGGCCAAGCCGCTGCTGCTGGATGCGGTCAAGTCGATGACCGTCACCGACGCCAAGAACATCCTGACCGGCGGCGAGACCTCGGTCACCGATTTTTTCCGTGGTAAAACCCAGGACAAGCTGGCCGTGCAATTCCTGCCGGTGGTGAAAAAAGTCACCGACAAATCCGGCCTGGCCACCAAATACAATGCGGCCATGAACCTGGCGCCGAAAATCGGCGTGATCGCCAAGGATCAGGCCACGGTGGAAGGCTATGTCACGCAGCGCGCGCTGGACGGCCTGTACACCATGATCGCTGAAGAGGAAAAAGCCATCCGCGCCGACCCGCTGGGCACGGGCAGCAAGTTGATTGGCAAAGTGTTCGGCGCCCTCAAATAAGCCTGCTTCCTCCCTCTGCCCGGTTCGCCGGGCTTTTTTTCATCTTGAATTCCAGCCAGGCGTGGCTTAATATAGATAGGTAGCCTACCTATATTTATTGCCATGAGCCCTGAAAAACCCATCCCCCAGCATGCGATCGCGCTCGCCGACGAGCTGCGGGTCGCGCTGCACCATGTGTTCCGCCGCATCCGCCAGGAAAGCGACAACGATCCCTCCGGCCTGACCTTGCAGCAGAAAATGCTGCTGTCCACCATCAGCCTGCATCCAGGCATCGGCGTGGCGGAGCTGGCGCGCATGGAAAAACTGCGTGGTCCGACCATGAGCGGCCATATCAAGGCGCTGGAGGGGCTCGATCTGGTGCGCCGCGACGCGCCCGACCCAGAAGACCGGCGCCGCAGCGGCCTGCTGCTGACCAAACACGGCACTACCGTGCTGGAAGACATCCGCACCCGCCGCCGGGACTGGCTGGCCCGCAAACTCGCGCAACTGCCGCCGGAAGGCGCAGCGGCACTCCGCAACGCTTTGGTTTATCTGAATGAGATTGGCGAATGACGACGATGCAAAACCCCACCAAAATCCGGAATATCTACATGGGCCTGGTCATCATGATCGGCCTGTCCGCGCTGGACCAGAGCATCGTGGCCACCGCGCTGCCGCGCATCGTGTCGGAACTGGGCGGCATGGCCCACCTGTCGTGGGTGGTAACGGCCTATGTGCTGGCCTCCACCGCCACCATGCCGCTGTACGGCAAACTCAGCGACCAGTACGGCCGCAAACCGCTGCTGTACGCGGCCATCATCCTGTTCCTGACAGGTTCGGCACTGTGCGGCCTGGCGCAAAGCATGACGCAGCTGATTGTGTTCCGCGCCATTCAGGGCCTGGGCGCGGGCGGCTTTTTGCCGCTGGCGCAAATCGTCATCGGCGACCTGATTCCACCGGCTGAACGTGGCAAGCGTCAGGGCAGCATCGCGGCCGTGTATGCGGCCACCAGCGTCATCGGACCCGTACTGGGCGGCTTGATGACGGACTGGCTGTCGTGGCATTCGATTTTCTACATCAACCTGCCGATCGGTGCGGTGGCCGTGTACGTGATCGGCAAATATATGCACGACGATAAACCGCACCATGCCCACAAAATCGATTATCTGGGCTCGGTGCTGCTGACGGGCGCGGTGACGTCGGCGTTGCTGGTGCTGGCGCTGGGCGGTACCGAATGGCGATGGGACGGCAATCAGGTCAAGGAACTGGGCGCGCTGGCGCTGGTGCTGGCCATCGCGCTGCTGTTCCACGTGCGCCGCGTGCCGGAACCGGTGCTGCCGCCAGACCTGTTTGACAACCGCGTGTTCAACGTAGCGAGCGTGGTGCTGGCGCTGACTTTCGTCGGCATGATGGGTTCCAGCGTGTTCTTCCCGCTGCTGTTCCAGATGGTGATGGGAGTCAGCCCGGCCAATTCCGGCCTGCTGACCATGCCGATGATGGTGGGCCTGGTGCTGTCATCCACGCTGAACGGCCGCGTGCTGCTGAAATCCAGCGGCCGCTACAAGCCGGCGCAAATCCTGGGCCTGAGCCTGGCCACCTTGTCGTTTGCCACGCTGTCCTGGGGCATAGCGCATGCGGCCGGCTTTGGCCTGCTGGAGCCGGCCATCTTTGTGCTCGGCGCCGGCCTGGGCCTCGTGATGCCGAACATGACCATGGCGGTGCAGAACGCCCTGCCCGCCATGCGCCGCGGCGTCGGTACCGCCATGCTGGGCTTCTTCCGCTCGCTGGGCGGACTGATCGGCGTGACCGGCTCCGGCGCGATCCTGGCGATGCAGTTGCATGGCCAGGCCGCCAACCCAGATCTGTACCGCCACGCGCTGGCCATCATCTTCAGCGCTGGCACGGTGCTAGTGGGACTCGGGCTGCTGATGCTGTTCTGGCTGCCCGAACTGCCGCTGGCACATCACACCAACGCCAAACAATAAGGAGGGCCACCATGCACGCCTTTGCTCATTTCTTTACCGGCGCATTCCTGTGCAATGCCCTGCCCCATCTGGCGGCGGGCCTGCAGGGCAAGCGCTTTCCGACGCCGTTTGCGAGGCCGCGCGGCGTCGGCCATTCGTCCGCTGTACTGAATGTGCTGTGGGGCTTCTTCAACCTGCTGGCCGGCCTGGCGCTGTTGACGGCATGGCCGGTGCAACCTGGCGTGACGCTGGAGTTTGGCCTCACGGTGCTCGGTGCGCTAGCGCTGGGGCTCTATCTGGCGCGGCATTTCGCCAAAAACGCTGTTCCGGCTTAGCCTAGCCGCCGCCGATATTGTGTCGGCGTTTCGCCCATGACCTGACGGAAGGCCTGGGCGAACAGGCTGGCGCTGGAAAAGCCCGTTTCGTGGGCAATCTGGACCACCTGGTCGCGCGACATCGCCAGCCGCTCCGTGGCTTTGACGACACGTGCGCGCTGCACGAACTCCGACCAGCTCATGCTGAATTCTTCGGTGAAGCGCCGCGACAAGGTGCGCTCGGACGTGATGGCTGCTCTGGCCACGTCCGAAAAACTCAACACATCGCCGAGATGGGCCAGCGTATAGCTCACCGCACGATCCAGCTCCGCCGTGCGGGCACGCGGAAACCACAGGTCTTCGACGCAAGCGGCAGCTTCGCCGACGACGCCTGCCAATGCGGTCAGAAACGGTTGCGAGCTTTGATCCGATGCCGCCTGCTGCGCATCCCAGCGGGTCGCGTATTGAATCATTTCCGCGATCAACGGCGTGACCCGGAATACCTGGCAAGGCAGCGAAGGCTGTGCCACGCATCCGGGCGCGAACAGCACGGACGCCGAGGTGGCGGCAGCATTGCTGCGAATGCGGATCGGCGTGCCCGCCGAAATCAGCGCCGCCCGGTGCGGTGGCAGCAGCCAGCTGCGCTGTTCAACGTCCAGGTGGAAGGCGCCAGCGGAGGCATACAGCAGGTAAGCCTGCCCGAAGATGCGCTCACCGGTATCAAAGGGTTCGTCGAATCGCTTGGGGTAAGCGAAGGAAATCATGGCGCCTCATTGAAGAATCTCGGCGGATTATACGTCACGCCGACGGCCTATTTCAGCGCGCAGTCGCCAGCCACCACCAGTTCCGGCTGCAATTGCCGCAGCAGGCTGGCGGTATCGAACAACGCCCAATGCTCGACGATGCGGCCCTCGGCAACCCGGAAGGTGCGGTATTGCGCCACCTCGACGGCATTGCCGGTGGCGGCGATGTCGCGAAACCGGCCGCTGTGGCAGGCCTGGACCCTAAGCTGGAGCATCACCATGTCACCCTGTGCCACGCACTGTTCCACCCTGTGCGCGGCGCCGCTGAAGGCGGCAGAAAAGCCCCGCACCATATTCGCATGGCCACTGCTGTCGTGAGGTGTGTAGGCATGGTCGACAAACCCGGCGCCGACATAGTTATCGATCAGCTCTGGATTGCCGTCGCCCCAGACGGCCTGCATGAAATCGGTGACGAGGCTAACGTTGGCGTCCAGCGGTGGCGTGATAGCGGGCATGGCTTTCTTTCATGTGAGTCGGAGAGGGACTTCATGATAGAAAATGGCACCCAGAGCCGATAGGCCCTGGATGCCAAATGCTGCCGGTTTTACGCCAATCTTAGTTGGTCAGCGCCAGCGTTGGGCGACGCAGCGCTGCACGCATGCCCATGCGTGGCGTGCTATCGAGCTTGAAGGTGCTGACCATTTCTTCCAGCTGCGCGGCCTGCTCCTGCATGGCGTTGGCGGCTGCGGCGGCTTCCTCCACCAGCGCGGCGTTCTGCTGCGTCACTTCATCCATCGAAACGATGGCCTGGTTGATCTGGTTGATGCCTTCGCTTTGCTCTTCGCCGGCCACCATGATTTCGGTCATGATGCTGGTGACGCGCTCCACGCTGCTGACGATATCGCCCATCGTGGCGCCGGCCTTGTCCACCAACGCCGTGCCCGCGTCAACCTGTTCCACGGACGCCGTAATCAGCTCCTTGATCTCCTTGGCTGCGGCGGCCGAACGCTGGGCCAAATTGCGCACCTCGGTGGCCACCACGGCAAAGCCGCGCCCTTGCTCGCCAGCGCGCGCCGCCTCCACTGCGGCATTGAGCGCCAGGATATTGGTCTGGAAGGCGATGCCATCGATCACGCCAATGATGTCGGCAATCTTGCGCGACGAATTGTTGATGCTACCCATGGTATCCACCACTTGCGACACCAACTGGCCGCCCTTGCCCGCCACGTCCTGCGCGCTCAGCGCCAGTTGGTTGGCTTGACGGGCGTTGTCGGCGTTCTGGCGTACCGTCGAGGTCAACTCTTCCAGCGACGACGCGGTTTCTTCGAGTGCCGCAGCCTGATTCTCGGTGCGGCGCGACAGATCCAGATTGCCGGCTGCGATTTCCTCGCTGGCAGTTGCGATGGCACTGCTGCCGTGACGGATGCTGCTCACGGTGCTGGACATCTGGTCCTGCATTTTAATCAGGCCCTGCATCAGGCGGCCCATTTCGTCGTGGCGCTCAATGCGGATCTGGTTCGCCAGGTTGCCGCTTGCGATCTGGTCAAAGTGGCCCAGTGCGTGCTCCAGCGGGCGCAGAATGGCGCGCAGCAGGCGTACGCTGGAAATCACAATCAGCGCTGCGCCCACCAGCAGAATCACAGTAAAGCCTTTGGTAAAGCCGGAAAAGAAGGACTGGCTGTCGTCGTAATGCACCTTGGCGGAGTCCATCTGGAACGCTTCCAGCTTGTTGGAGGCTGCATCGAATACGCCAAACTGCGCCGACAGGGTCTTCATCGACAGCGTGTCGATTTTTTCCATGTCCTGAGCACGCAGCGCCGCCATCAGGGCGCGCATTTCGTTTACGTACAGCGTGCGTTTGGCATCGAGGTCGGCCGCCAGTTCTTTTTCGCCATCGCCCAGCGGCAGCGCCAGATAAGCCTTCCAGGCCTGGTCGGAATCCGTAATGAAGCCGTCGGCGCGGCTCAGGGTCTTGTCCAGATCAGGGGCGTCCGGGTGGAACACGCCGCGGTCGATCACAAAGCGCGAGCGGTTCAGGAAATTCTTGGCATTGGTCAGCGTGACGGTCGAGGCCATCTGGTTGGTGTACACGTCTTTCAGCGAGTAATTGACGGTGTTCATGCCGTAGATGCTGAGGCCGCCGAGGAACAGCATCAACGCGCCGAGGAAGGACAGGCTGGCGATCAAGCGCGTTCGTATCGTTATATTTTTAAACATCTTTATCTCTCCGTTTAGTCACAAATGATTCCACAGGGCAATAATGTAATGGTAAATTAGTTCGCAGTCAAAACATTTATTCCTGAATTAAACGGTTTTCCGATAGCTAAAAACAACAGCCCCGGCACGTGGCCGGGGCTGGATTGCGGCATAACGCTGGGGCTTATGCGGTGGGCAGCACGTAGTTGCGGTACTGCTCGCGCAGCTTGTTTTTCTGGATCTTGCCGGTGCCGCCGACCGGCAAGGCATCGGCAAACACCACATCATCCGGCAACCACCACTTGGCGACCTTGCCGTCAAAATGGGCCAGCAACTGCTCCCGGCTGACCTCCTGACCGGGCTTGCGCACCACCACGAGCAGCGGACGTTCATCCCACTTCGGGTGGAATACACCGATGCAGGCGGCCTGCATCACGGCCGGATGCGACATGGCGATGTTTTCCAGGTCAATGGTGCCGATCCACTCGCCGCCGGATTTGATGACGTCCTTGGCGCGGTCGGTGATCTGCATGAACCCGTCCGCATCGATGGTGGCAACGTCGCCGGTCGGGAACCAGCCGTCTTCCAGCACATCGCCGCCCTCGCCCTTGAAATAGCTGGCGATAATCCAGGGGCCTTTGACCAGCAGGCTGCCGCTGGTCACGCCATCCCATGGCAGTTCCTCACCCAGTTCATCCACGATCTTCATATCGACACCGTAAATGGCATGGCCTTGCTTTTGCAGGATCTGGCGCTGCGCCGCTTTCGGCAGTTCCAGGTGTTTGCTCAGCAAGCCGCCTGTCGTGCCCAGCGGCGACATCTCCGTCATGCCCCAGCCGTGGATGACCTGCACATCAAACTCGTCGATGAGCGTGTTCATCATCGCTGGCGGACAGGCCGAACCACCGATGACCGTGCGGCGGAAGGTGGAGAATTTCAGCCGGTTTTGCATGGCGTAGTTAATCAGGCCCAGCCAGACGGTGGGCACGCCCGCCGAGAATGTGACCTTTTCCTGTTCCATGAGCTCGTAGACGGACTTGCCGTCCAGCGCCGGGCCGGGAAACACCATCTTGGCGCCCGACAGCGGCACGGAATACGGCAAGCCCCAGGCATTCACGTGGAACATGGGCACGACCGGCATTACGGAGTCGCGCGACGACACGTTCAGCACATTGGGCAAGGCCGAGGCATACGCATGCAGCACCGTCGAACGGTGCGAATACAAGGCGCCTTTAGGATTGCCGGTGGTGCCGGATGTGTAACACAGTGTCGCAGCGGCGTGCTCATCAAACGTCGGCCAGGTGTAGTCCGGTGATTGCGCGGCCAGCAGATCTTCGTAGCACAGCAGGTTGGGAATATTGGTCTGCGCCGGCATGCGGTCGGCCGCACCCAGCAGCACGAAGCCTTTGACGGTCTTGCAGTGCGGCGCGATGGCCTCAACCAGCGGCAGGAAGCAGAAATCAAACAGCAGATACTGGTCTTCCGCGTGGTTGCAGATGTAGGCCAGTTGTTCGGGATGCAGGCGTGGGTTGATGGTATGCAGCACGGCGCCACTGCCGGAGACGGCATAGTAGGCTTCCAGGTGACGGTAGCCGTTCCACGCCAGCGTGGCCACGCGTTCGCCCATTTGCACGCCAAGCGCCTGCAGCGCCTTGGCCAGCTGTTTGGCGCGCTGCGCGCAGTCGCGGAAAGTGTAGCGGTGCAGGTCGCCTTCCACGCGCTGCGAGACGATCTCGCTGTTGGCGTAATGGCGCGCGGCAAATTCGAGGATGCCTGAAATCAGCAACGGCTGATCCATCATCTGGCCCATGAGCATGCAAGGTCTCCGTTTCGTCGTAGTTTGGATGGTCCGAGTGTGGTGCGCCGTTGCGCAGAGCGTCAACGGATTTCGATGCTGCACCGCCGCATCGCCGGCCTGCGGTAAAATTCCGGGCTAGCTTATTCTGAATGGGAACACATCATCACTGCCGCCAATCTGCCGCTGGACAATTCCTTCGCGTCCTTGCCGCCTGCGTTCTACACCCGTTTGATGCCGACCCCGCTGCCCGCACCGTATCTGGTGAGCGTCAGCGCTCCGGCTGCGGAGCTGATCGGCCTGACGCCGGCGCAAGTCGCCGACGGCCTGGATATCCTGATCGGCAACGCCGTGCCGGAGCGCGCGCAGCCGCTGGCCGCCGTGTATTCGGGCCACCAGTTTGGCGTGTGGGCCGGCCAGCTGGGCGACGGCCGCGCCATCCTGTTTGGCGAGGTCGCGACGCCGCAAGGTCCGCTCGAGTTGCAATGGAAAGGCGCCGGCCTGACGCCATACTCGCGCATGGGCGATGGCCGCGCAGTGCTGCGTTCGTCGATCCGCGAATTCCTGTGTTCCGAAGCCATGCAGGCGCTGGGCATCCCGACGTCGCGCGCGCTGTCGGTGGCGGGTTCCGACCAGGGTGTGGTGCGCGAAACCATTGAAACCTCGGCCGTGGTGGTACGCATGGCGCCCAGTTTCATCCGCTTCGGCTCCTTCGAGCATTGGTACTACCGCAAGAAAAACGACGAACTCAAGGTGCTGGCTGATTACGTCATCGACCGCCACTATCCGGCGCTGCGCAGCGCGGAAAACCCGTATGCCGCCCTGCTGGAAGAAGTCACGCGCCGTACGGCGCACACGATCGCGCACTGGCAGACAGTGGGTTTCATGCACGGCGTGATGAACACCGACAATATGTCCATCCTGGGCCTGACGCTGGATTACGGCCCCTACGGCTTCATGGAAGCGTTTGATGCCAACCACATCTGCAACCACACTGACCAGCAAGGCCGCTACTCCTACGCCAACCAGCCGCAGATTGGCCACTGGAACTGCTACGCGCTGGCGCAAGCGCTGCTGCCGCTGATCGGCGAAGTCGAGCCGACCCAGGCCGCTTTGGACGTCTATCAGCCCGCGTTCGCCGCCAAAATGGACGAACTGCTGCACGCCAAACTGGGCCTGACCATGCTGGACGAGCACCTGGACGCCGACCGCACACTGTTTGACGATATGTTTGCGATGCTGCCCGGCGTCGATTTCACGCTGTTCTTCCGCCGCCTGAGCGGCATGCGTGCGGCCGATGCCAGCGGCGACGAGCCGCTGCGCGACCTGTTCATCGACCGCGCCGCGTTCGACGCCTGGGCGCAACGCTACCGCGCCCGCCTGCACGCCGAAGCCAGCGACGACAGCGCGCGCGCGCTTGTGATGAATCAGGTCAACCCCAAATATGTGCTGCGAAACTACTTGGCCCAAGTGGCCATTGAAAAAGCGCAGAATAAGGACTTTTCCGAGGTGGAACGCCTGCTGGCCGTGTTGCAGCGTCCCTACGACGAACAGCCCGAACATGAGCACTATGCCGCCTTGCCGCCGGACTGGGCAAGCCACCTGGAAGTCAGCTGTTCCTCTTAAGCGAGTACTAAGCCATGAGCAATAAAGTCACCAAACCCGACGCCGAATGGCGCGCCCAACTGGACCCGATGGAATATCAAGTGACCCGGCATGCCGCCACCGAGCGCGCATTCACCGGCAAGTTCTGGGATCATCACGAACCCGGTATTTACACCTGCGTGTGCTGCAACACGCCGTTGTTCCGTTCCGACACCAAATTTGACTCTGGCTGCGGCTGGCCCAGCTATTTCGAGCCCATCGACCCGGCCAATGTCATCGAGAAAGTCGACCGTACCCATGGTATGCTGAGAACGGAGACTATCTGTGCCGTGTGCGACGCCCACCTCGGCCATGTATTCCCGGACGGCCCGCCGCCGACCGGACTGCGTTACTGCATCAACTCGGCGTCCCTGCGCTTTGACCCACAAGACTAATAAGACATCATGAAATTCCTGTTCGACTTTATCCCGGTACTACTGTTTTTTGCAGCCTACAAACTGACTGGCTTGAATGCCGATGCGGCCCAGCATTTCATCAACACTTACCTGAGCGGCATGATTTCCGGTGGCTCCGTCACGCCAGAGCAATCGCCTATCGTCATTGCGACCCTGGTCGGTATTCTGGCCACCATGGCGCAAATTGGCTGGATCAAGCTGCGTGGCCGCAAGGTTGACGGGATTTTGTGGCTGTCGCTGGGCATGTTCGTCGTGTTCGGCGGCTTGACCATTTACCTGCACGATGAAGACTTCATCAAATGGAAGCTCAGTATCGTGTATTGGCTGCTGGCGGCCCTGCTGCTGGTCAGCGACCTGGTGTTTAAAAAGAACCTGATGCGCAAATCGATGGGCGAGATCATTGAATTGCCGGATCAGATCTGGACCCGTCTGAATCTGGCGTGGATCGGTTTCTTTGTGTTTATGGGTGCATTGAATTGGTATCTGGCCTTTGTGCTTTTCAAAGGCAATACCGACGCCTGGGTCAACTTTAAAGCGTTTGGCGCCACCGCTATCATGTTTGTATTTATCGTGGCGCAAACGGTTTATTTGTCGCGTCATATCAAGGACCAGGCATGAACCCGAATCAGGATACCCGCCTGGAGCGCATGCGCGCCCGCTTTATCGACAAACTCAATCCTGTGGAACTGGTGCTCGATGACGACTCCGCCGCCCACGCCGGCCATGCCGGCGCGGCGTCCGGTGGTGGCCATTACAACGTTAGAATTGTTTCGTTACAATTCGAAGGCCTTAAACTCGTCACGAGACATCGACTCGTGTATGATTCCGTGCACGATATGATGCATAAAGAAATTCATGCATTGGCCATTACCGCATTGGCTCCGTCCGAAGTATGATGTAGCGCTTGGAACGGTGAGGCTGCTATCGGCTTTTAAAATAATTGAAGACAAAGACAGATAGTTAGTCCAACCCCATCCGAGTACCTCGCTAAACTTTCCCTATTACAGGAATTAATAATGACTTTCAAGCCAGCCAAGTTGCTGATTGCACTTCTCGTTGTCGCTGTTCCAGCTTTTGCGCAAAACGTTGCCGTTGTTAATGGCAAGGCTATTCCAACTTCGCGCGTGGACGCGGTCGTCAAACAAGTCGTGGCCCAGGGCCAGCAGCCTGATTCCCCACAACTGCGCGATCTGATCAAGAAAGACCTGATCGGCCGTGAAGTCATGATGCAGGAAGCGGAAAAACAAGGTTACGCCAAGAACGCCGACGTCAAGACCGCGCTCGAGAACGCCCGTCAAGCCATCATGATCAACGCCATGGTTGCTGATTACGTCAAGAAAAACCCGGTATCGGACGCTGATATCAAGGCCGAATACGACCGCTTTGTTGCCCAGGCTGGCGACAAGGAATACCACGTGCGCCACATCCTGCTGGGCACCGAAGCCGAAGCCAACGACGTGATCGCCAAGATCAAGGGCGGCGCCAAGTTTGAAGACCTGGCCAAGCAGTCGAAAGACACCGGCTCGGCAGCCAATGGCGGCGACCTGGACTGGGCTTCGCCTTCGTCCTTCCCACCAGTGTTCTCGCAAGCCTTTGTGGCCCTGCAAAAAGGCCAGGTTACCGAGAAGCCAGTGCAAACCCCTAACGGTTTCCACGTGATCAAAGTGGACGATATCCGTGCCGCCAAACTGCCAACCCTGGAAGAGGTGAAGCCACAAGTGGCCGAAGCACTGACCCAGAAGAAACTGCAAGCTTACCAAGAAGAACTGGTCAAGAAAGCAAAAGTGCAGTAATGTTATGAAAGGCGGCGCCCTGCGGGGCGCCGTTTTTGATTCAGCGTTGGTATCATGCGCCCTTAGCGTGTACTTTTTATAGGATTTAAATAATGATGTTGAAACCAGCCCGCCTGTTGTTAGCACTGATCGCTGTCGCTGCAGCACCAGCATTCGCGCAGAACGTCGCGACCGTCAATGGCAAGGCTATTCCTGCCGCCAAGGTTGATCAAATGGTTAAGCAAGTCGTTGCGCAAGGCCAGCAACCTGATTCGCCGCAACTGCGCGACATGGTGAAAAAAGAACTGATCGGCCGTGAAGTATTGCTGCAGGAAGCGGATAAACAAGGCTACGGTAAAAAGCCTGAAGTCAATGCCGCAATCGACAATGCCCGTCAAAGCATTATCATCAATGCGATGCTGGCTGATTATGTGAAAAAGAATCCAATCAAAGACGCTGATATTCAGGCTGAGCTGGATAAATATAAAGCAGCAGTTGGCCCAACCGAATATCACTCGCGTCATATTCTGGTAGCGACCGAACAGGAAGCCAAGGATATTATCGCCAAGCTCAAAGGCGGCGCCAAATTCGAAGACCTGGCCAAAGCATCGAAAGATCCAGGTTCGGGCGCCAATGGCGGCGATCTGGGCTGGATGTCCCCAGGCAAACTGGTCAAGCCATTCGCCGATGCCATGGTGGCACTGAAAAACGGTGAAACCACCCAGACCCCGGTCAAATCGGAATTCGGCTACCACGTGATCCGCCTGGAAGAATCGCGTCCAACCAAGTTCCCTACCCTGGACGAAGCACGCGGCCAGATCAGCGAAGGCCTGATGCAGCGTAAGATCGCCGCATACCGCGAAGAACTGATGAAGAAAGCCAAGATCCAGTAAGCTGGATTCCGGCAGCAAGAAGCGCCTGTACGCAGGCGCTTTTTTTACGTCTTGTTCGCACTGATAAATGGCTTGAACGCGCCAACTACTAGCATGAAACCCGGCTTCTTGAATGTAGGGAAACGCGTATCGCTTTACTTCACCAATTGGGCTGACGCGATAAAGCCGATAAAACACCTATTATTTAATTACTCTTTTTCATTCAAAAATCCATCGGCGGCGAAATTACGCGCACCATGCACCGGATGCGGTACGGATATTCACACATAAAGAAAAAGAGCGGCTTGCGCCGCTCAGTTTTAGATGCCAATAAACCCCGCTAATCAATCAAGCCTGACGACGGCGGGCGCAAACAGCCAATAAACCTGCACCGACCAGCATCATGCCATAAGTGGCAGGTTCTGGAACCGCAGTAACCTGCCAGGTATAGTTGACTTCTGCATCTTCCGGATTTTGACGGTAATAAGGCCCCACACCTGACACATACATTTCCATACCGATGGTCATGGGATATGGCCAAGTCGGATCAACGGTGTAACTATAAAACGAACCCGTGAAACGATCGCCGTCGAGATTCTGGCCACTAGTATAAAAATCGTTGTTATAACCACTGAACGAGACCACGGGTTTAACGCCTGTGCCCGCGATAAATGGTTGAGTTGTCCAGGTATCAAAAACCATACCGTTATACGTAAAATTCTTAAACACCACGTCACTGATGATGTCGCCATTACTCTGTCCAGTGAAGTCCGCCGTCACAGTAACGGGGATCTCGTGCATGGGTGCATCATACGTTGTTGACGTAAAGGTATAACTAAGGTGAAACTGTTCGGTTGCAGCGAAGGTAGCTGTGCTGCACAAGATTCCCAAAGTAGCAATCATTCCCTGAGCGATTTTCATTTTTTTCTCAATCACGTAAGTGTTGAAGTTATTGAAGCCTATGTCATGCCGTATCGGATCAAGCCTTGCGGCGGCGCGCCGTTACGCCAACCAGGGCTGCACCGAGCAGCAGCATGCCGTAGCTGGCCGGCTCAGGGACGGCGCTAACACGCCAGCTGTAATTAATTTCCTGGTCTTCTGGCGTGTAGGAATAGAGTGGCTCGATCGTCGGGACGAACATTTCCATGCCAATTTGCGGCGGAGGCTGCACAGGTATATCAAGGAAGGTATAGCTGAAAAAAGAACCGCTATAGGGATATTCGGGGCCGCCAGCACCATGAACGTAAAAATCGTTGCTATAACCGCTGAATGAAATGACCGGCGCAGCATTCTGACTACCCGGGAAGGCCATCGCCCTCCCTGTGTGGAGCACGTTGCCATTGTAGGTAAAGTTTTGGAAAGACAGGTTTGTGATGACATCGCCATTCTGCTCGCCGGTGAAATCAGCCGTGACGACAACGGGAATCGTATGCATTGCCGAGTCGCCCGGCACCTGCGCCGTGAACGTGTAATCGAGGTGAAAGCGCTCAACAGCTGCGTACGAAGCGCTGCTACAGAAGATACCCAAGCCAACAATTAGCCCATGAATCCGTTTCATATAATCTCCATAAGGTTGCAAAACAATATTTTCATCATTGCAATTATTATGGATTTTATATTTATAATTTCTTGTCGTCTAGCCTAATTGCAAAAAAAATAAACCCCGGAGCTGTATGTCAGCTTCCGGGGTTTATTTCTTTATGCAGGCCATCTGCCTGCGCCGCGTTGTTTAGCCTACAAACTTGCGTGCATTGCGGAACATCCGCATCCAAGGCGATTCCTCACCCCACGACTCCGGCGCCCACGAGTGCTGGACGGAACGGAACACACGCTCAGCGTGCGGCATCATGACGGTGAAGCGGCCATCCGGCGTGGTCACCGAGGTCAGGCCTTGCGGCGAGCCGTTCGGGTTGTACGGATAGGCTTCGGTGGCGGCACCACGGTTGTCGATGAAGCGCATCGCCGCAATCGCGTCGCCGATGTTGCCGGTCTGCGAGAAGTCGGCATAGCCTTCGCCGTGCGCAATCGCGATTGGCGTCTGGGTGCCGGCCATGCCGTTGAAGAAGATCGACGGCGAATCCAGTACTTCCACCATCGCAAAGCGGGCTTCGAACTTCTCCGACTTGTTGGTGGTGAACTTGGGCCATGCCTGCGCGCCGGGGATCAGCGGTTTCAGGTTGCTCATCATCTGGCAGCCGTTGCAGACGCCCAGGCCGAAGGTGTCCTGGCGTGCGAAGAACTTGGCGAACTGGTCCGACAGCGCGTTGTTGAACAGGATGGTCTTGGCCCAGCCTTCGCCCGCGCCCAGTACGTCGCCGTACGAGAAGCCGCCGACGGCGATAATGCCCTGGAAGTCATCCAGCTTGGCGCGACCCGAGATCAGGTCGCTCATGTGCACGTCGACTGCGGTGAAGCCAGCCTGGTGCATCACGTAAGCCGTCTCGATATGCGAGTTGACGCCCTGCTCGCGCAGGATGGCAACGCGCGGACGCACGCCGGTGGCGATGAACGGCGCAGCGACGTTCTCGCTCAGCTCAAACGTCACTTTCGGCGTGATGCCTGGGTCTTGCTCGTCCAGCAGACGGTCGTATTCCGCATCGGCGCAAGCAGGATTGTCGCGCAGGCGGGCGATACGCCAGCTGGTTTCGCTCCACAGGCGGTGCAGTTCAACGCGCGGCTTGGTGTAGATGATCTTGGCGTCGCGTGTGAACTCAATCACGCCACGGTCGTTCGGCTTGCCAATGATGTGGCTGCAGGCGCCCAGGTTGAACGAACGCAGCACATCCATCACGACCGACTTCTCGTCAGCACGCACCTGGATCACCGCACCCAGCTCTTCCGAGAACAGCGCGCGCAGAGTTTGCTCGTTGCGGCGTTCGGCGATCTGGGTAGCCCAGTTCTTGGCATCGCCCTGGTCGGCGCCATGGCCTTCTTCCAGCGTCAGGATGTCGAGGTTGATCGACAGACCGGCACGGCCAGCGAAAGCCATCTCGGTCAGCGTACCGTACAGGCCGCCATCCGAACGGTCGTGGTAGGCCAGCAGCTTGCCGTCCTTGTTCAGTTGCTGGATCGCAGCGAAGAAGGCTTTTACGTCTTCCGCGCTGTCCACGTCCGGCACGCTGTTGCCCAGCTGGCCCATGACTTGCGACAGCGACGATGCGCCCAGACGGTTTTTGCCACGGCCCAGGTCGATCAGGATGATGGCGGTGTCGCCGGCATCGGTACGGATTTGCGGCGTCAGCGACTTGCGCACATCGTACACCGGCGCAAACGACGACACGATCAGCGATACCGGCGACAGCACGGCCTTGGCGTCATCGCCTTCTTTCCAGGTGGTGCGCATCGACAGCGAATCCTTGCCGACCGGGATGCTGATGCCCAGCGCCGGGCACAGTTCCATACCAACGGCCTTGACCGTGTCGTACAGCGCTGCGTCCTGCCCAGGCTGGCCGCAAGCGGCCATCCAGTTGGCCGACAGCTTGATGTCTTCGATCGAGTTGATCGGTGCAGCAGCGATGTTCAGCACCGCCTCGGCAACCGCCATGCGGCCCGACGCGGCAGCGTCGATCACGGCCAGCGGCGTACGCTCGCCCATGGCCATCGCTTCGCCCTGGTAGCCTTCAAAGCTCATCGCCGTCACGGCGCAGTCCGCTACCGGCACCTGCCATGGGCCGACCATCTGGTCGCGCACCGACATGCCGCCCACGGTACGGTCGCCAATGGTAATCAGGAAGGATTTGTCGCCAACGGTCGGCAGCAGCAGCACGCGCTTGGCGGCTTCTTCCAGATCCATGCCGGTCAGGTCGATGGCCGGGAAATCGTTTTGCACGTGATGGACGTCGCGCTGCATCTTGGGCGGTTTGCCCAGCAGGACTTCCATCGGCATATCGACCGGGCTGTTGCCCAGGTCCGGATCGATCAGCTTCAGCTGACGTTCTTCGGTGGCAGTACCGACCACGGCGAACGGACTGCGCTCGCGTTCGCAGATGGCCTGGAATACCGGCAGATCGGCTGGTGCAATCGCCATGACATAGCGTTCCTGCGATTCGTTGGACCAGATTTCTTTCGGCGCCATGCCGCTTTCTTCCAGCGGAATCTTGCGCAGATCGAAGATCGCGCCGCGCTTGGCGTCGTTGGTGATTTCCGGGAAGGCGTTCGACAGACCACCCGCGCCAACGTCGTGGATCGAGATGATCGGGTTGTTCGCGCCCAGCTGCCAGCAGCTGTTGATGACTTCCTGCGCACGGCGTTCCATCTCTGGATTGCCACGCTGGACCGAGTCAAAGTCCAGGTCCGCCGTGTTGGTGCCGGTTGCCATCGACGAAGCAGCCGAGCCGCCCATGCCGATCCGCATGCCAGGGCCGCCCAGCTGCACCAGCAGGCTGCCGACCGGGATGTCGTTCTTGTGCGTGTGCTGCGACGAGATATTGCCGATACCGCCAGCAATCATGATCGGCTTGTGGTAGCCGAACACGGTGTCGTGCGCGCCGGCAAACTGCTTGCCGATGTTTTGTTCGTAGGTACGGAAGTAACCGCCGAGCACCGGACGGCCAAATTCATTGCTGAACGCGGCGCCGCCAAGCGGACCGTCGATCATGATTTGCAGCGGCGACGCGATGCGCTCCGGCTTGCCGTATGGCTGGCCGCTGTCGCGGTAGTCAGCCACCGGTGCGGTCACGACCGCGTCGCTTTCCCATGGACGTACGGCACCCGGCAACAGCAGGTTCGACACGGTAAAGCCGGCCAGCCCGGCCTTGGGCTTGGCGCCGCGGCCGGTTGCGCCTTCGTCACGGATCTCGCCGCCGGCGCCGGTCGAAGCGCCAGGGAATGGCGAAATCGCGGTTGGGTGATTGTGGGTTTCCACTTTCATCAGGGTGTGCGTCAGTTCGGTGACTGGCGCATATTCCTGGTTGCCCGACTGCGGGAAGAAGCGCATCACTTCGGCGCCTTCCATGATCGACGAGTTGTCGCTGTACGCCACCACGGTGCCTTTCGGCTGCAGCTGGTGGGTGTTCTTGATCATGCCAAACAGCGATTTCGGCTGGGCCACGCCATCGATGGTCCAGTCGGCATTGAAGATCTTGTGGCGGCAGTGTTCCGAGTTGGCCTGCGCGAACATCATCAGTTCAACGTCGGTTGGATTGCGGCCGGCCTTGGTGAAGGCGGCATCCAGGTATTCCACTTCGTCGTCCGACATGGCCAGGCCGAGGTCGGTGTTGGCCTTGTCCAGCGCAGCCTTGCCGCTGCCGATCACATCAATGGCTTCCAGCGGACGCGCTTGCAGCTCGCGGAACAGGCCTGCGGCCTCATCCGCCGAGCGCAGCACCGATTCCGTCATGCGGTCGTGCAGCAGCGCGGCGACGGCCTGGATTTCCTCGTCCGACAGCTTTTTCGGTGCGCCGATCGAGCTGCCCAGAATGCCGGTCTTCAGGTTGATGCGGTACGCCACGCCACGCTCGACACGCTTGATGTGCGCCATGCCGCAGTTGTGGACGATGTCGGTGGCTTTCGAGGCCCATGGCGAAATCGTGCCGAAACGCGGGATGACGAAGAACTCTTCGGCATGGCCTTCGGTGTTGTCGGCGTGGGCCGGCTCACCGTAGGTCAGCAGACCACCGAGGCGGCTGGTGTCGTCGGCCGACAGCGGCTGGGCGGCATCGATGAAGTGGACATAGCGCGCCTGAACAGCGGCAACAGATGGCAGCACAGCCTGCAGTTGGTTCAACAGACGTTGGCTACGGAATGCGGACAGGGCGTTGGAGCCCGGCAGAATCAGCATGGTTGGAAGATAGTTGATGCAGCTAGGCTGCGGTTTAAAGGGGAATGAGGCACGAGATACTTGGTCTTGCAGATTTTCCTTTGCCGACATTATACCCGCTATCAGCGTTGCCATATAGTGCCTCTACCTGGCAAAAGCTGCCACAGAAGCAACATTTCGCGCCAAAAATAAGGTATTTTCACTTGCCATGGAGTATGCTGAACAAAACTTAGCATGGATGTAAAACAATGGCAGAATATAGCGACTTGTCAGTGCTGATCGTTGATCCCAACCCCGGGATGCGCGGCAACCTGCACAATATGCTGAGCCAGTCATCGATCACAAAAATTGACTATGCGGTCAGTTCCGGCACGGCGATCCGCCAGCTGGCGAAAAAACCGTTCGACATTATTTTGTGCGAGTACGACCTGGGCAATGGGAGCGGCGAGAACAATGGCCAGGACGGCCAGCAGCTGCTGGAAGACCTGCGCCATCACAAGCTGATCCAGCCCTGGACCATCTTCATCATGCTGACCTCGGAAGGCGTCTACAGCAAGGTCATCGGCGCCGCCGAGCTGACCCCGACCGATTACGTGCTCAAGCCATTCACGGTCGACGCCCTGCTTCAGCGCATCCGCAAAGCCGTGGACCGGCGCGAGGTGTTCCTGCCGATCTACCAGTTGATCGAGTTTGGCAATATCCGCAAGGCCATCGCCGACTGCAAGGTCGCCGAGGAAAAGAACCCGCGCTACGCGGTCGACTTCGCCCGCCTGCGCGCCGAATTGCTGTTCGATCTCGAAGAACTGGCCGATGCGGAATTGATTTACCAGTGGATCCTGATGACCAAGCCCATCGCCTGGGCGCACCTGGGCCTGGCGCGCTGCCTGTTCGGGCAACAGAAATATCTGGAGACGCAGGAGACGCTGGAAACGCTGCTGGAACAGAATCCCCGCTACATGGCGGCCTACGACCTGCTGGCCCGCACGCACGAGGCGCTGGGCCAGCAGGAAGCAGCAAAAAAAATCCTCGAAGACGCGGTGGCGATTTCCCCGCACATGGTGCGCCGCCTGCGCCATCTGGGTGAGGTCGCGTTTGAGGCGGGCGACGTCGGCGTGGCCGAAAAAGCCTTCAAGCAGGTGGTGGCCAAGGCCAAGTATTCCGAATTCCGCGATCCCGAAGACCACGTCAAGCTGGTCAAGACGCTGGTCAAGAAAGGCGATGCCAACCAGGCCAGCGGCGTCATCCGCGACATGGAGCGCTCGCTGCGCAGTGGCCCGAATGTGGACGTGTGCCGCGCGATTGCAGCCGGTATGGTGCAGGAGATGGCAGGCAATATAACCGCCGCCGCGACCGAGCTGACCAATGCCGTCAACTCAGTGGCCGGCAGCCGCGGCTTGTCGACCGGCCTGAAAATCGGCCTGGTACATAGCTGCCTCAACATCAAACTGGATCAGCAGGCGTCCGACCTGATGCTCAACCTGATGAACGACGTGGAGAGCGGCGTCTCGATGGACGATGCCGTGAATGTGTTTGAGAAGGCCGGCCGCCACGACCTGGCGCAGGGCATGGGCGAACAGATCAAGATTCAGGTGGACGAGCTCATCGCGCACGCGGCCGACCAGCGTTCACACGGCGACCTGCGCGCGGCGGTGGATACTTTGAATGCCGGCCTGCGCAAGGCGCCGGGCAATCTGGCGTTGCTGCCAGCTGCCGCCTCGGCCATCCTCAAGCAGCTGGATGACCTGGGCTGGGAGGCGCCGCTGGCCGAACAATGCTACTTCCTGCTGGAGCGCATGCGCCGCCTGGACCCGACGCATCCGTCACTGGAAGCGCTGACGGCGCAATATCACCACACCCAGCGCAAATACGGTATCTCGGCCGTGGCCTGACTTTAGTCCGGGGCGTCGATCTGGTAGCCCTTGGCCTTCAACGCGGCGAGATAGTTGCGGGAACCGAGAATATTGCCGAGGCCAAGGACGGCAAAACTGGTGTTGTTGGTGCTGATCGCCTTTTCCGCCGCAATCACCCAGGCGTCCTGGATGCGCTGCTCCAGGTTTTGCCAGCCGGGCTGATTCTTGACAAAACCAGCGCCCATCATGGCATCGTCGCAGGCGCTTTCCTGGTCTGGATAGCTGAGTTTCTGTATGCCTTCCAGATCGCCTTTGGCCCAGGCGTTGGCGCGCACGCGCATGCCGTCCAGATCCTGCTCCAGGCGGGACACGGTTTTGGTAAAGCATTCGGTATCCGCCAGCGAGGAATTCTTGAAATCGCTGAGCGCCTGCGATGCGCCACTGGTATCGAGTGCAATCGCGGTCTCGGTGACTTTGATGTTGTGCTCCTTGACGATGCCGCGCAGCTTGGCGCCCACCGCCTGGCCCTTGTTCAGGCCGGCCTGTTTGAGGCCAGCATCGAACAGCGCCTGCGCCGCGAAGATGGGACGTTCCTGTTCCACATCGTTATTCCTGGGCAGGTATTTGGCTTTAAGCGGCTGCCAGCGCGCGTAAATATCGGCGGGCAGCACTTCCTTGAGCGAGGCGCCGTCAGGATTTTTCTTCAAGCCGATCAGCTTGGGCAGCAAGGTCAGGCCGCGCAAGATGCCAACATGAGCCGAAGCGCCGGGCGGCGCCAGGTATTCCTGCGATTGCGACAGAATGTTCTCGACCTGCTGCGAGCGCCACTCCATCTTCTCCGGCAGCGGGCCGTAGCTGCCAAACACCCACAGCACGTGGCCGTCCTTGCTCACCTTCCACAGGCCGGGGCCGGGACGCTGGCCAACCAGCAGCACTGTCTCGCCTGGTGCCGCCGCTGGCTCGGCCTCCGTGGGCGGGGCCTCGGTCTGGGCCCAGGCCGTGGAGAGCGACAAGGACAGGCAGAGCGCTGGCAGCAGGTATTTGGTCATGAACGGGCTTTCAGAAGGAAATCAGGCCGGGCGTCAGGCAGTGGCTGATGATGTACCAGGAAGCAAAGTACAAGCCGCAAAGCAGGAAGGCCAGAATAATCGCCGTGCGCGACGAATTACGGGATTGAAAAATCCTGAGTAATGTACGCATCGTGCCCTCCTCTTGCCTGTCGAAAACACGACTGTACGTCGGCGGCAAAGTCGCAGACAAGCAAGGAATCCGGGGTAGCAGATTTCAGCACTACCGGTATTGAGATACAGCACGCAACTCCGCCTCTGCGGCGCTGCTCAGTACATTCAGGTCAATGCCGGCGGCTTTAAAAGCGCGTCCAGCCGCACTGTGGGCCATCGAGGCGGCGGCCAGCAAAACATGGGCGCCACACAGCGGCGCCGGCAAGCGCTGCTGCAACTCGGGCAGGCGGCGCATCAGGCTCTGGCCCGAAGGCTGGGCATCGAACAATGCTGAAGGCGGTACTGGCAGCGGCGCTTCGGCGTTCGGCGTCGCGGCGGCAGCGCCGTCCAGCCCCATGGCGCTCAGCGCGTCGCCATGGCGGCTGGCCAGCGCCGCGCGATACGCTTCCGGATTGACGCCAATGCGCGCAAAGACGCGACGTGCGGAGCCGTCTTCCAGGTCCAGCGCGGCCAGTGTGTAGTGCTCGGCGCCAGGATGCTTGTGGCCCTCCTGCAGCGCGCGCTTCTCTGCGTCCAGTGACAGGGCCATGATAGTACGGGTATCTTTCCAGCGCTGTTTCAGTTTGGCGAACATGCTCAGTCTCCGGTGAGGTCGGCTGCGCGCCGCGAGGCGCATGCTGCAGCGTGTTTTTTATGGGCCGCCTGCCGGGTCACACCAAGCGCTTCGGCGATCTGGGCCCACGTCCAGCCTTGCTCCACCGCCTGCCGCACGGCCTTGCGCTCGATCTGGTCGGCCAGTTCGCGCAAAGCCAGGGCGGCCGCCATTGCGTCGCCCGGCTCTTCCGGGATGTTGAGGTGGTGGAGATCGGTCATGCGTCAACTGTAGTTGACAACACGGGGAATGTCAACTCAAGTTGACACGCCATAACCGCCCCCGCCCGGCGTCTCGATCACGAACACATCGCCCGGCTGCATATCGGTCTTGCCGATGTGGCCCAGCTCCTCGATGCTGCCGTCCGCACGCTGCACGCTATTGCGGCCCAGGGCGCCCGGCTCGCCACCAGCCATGCCGAATGGCGCGTGGATACGGTTGTTGGACAGGATGGCGGCCGTCATCGGCTCCAGGAAGCGTACCTTGCGCACGCCGCCGTTGCCGCCATGCCAGCGTCCCGCACCACCGCTATCGGCGCGGATCTCGTAGCTGTCGAGACGCACCGGGAAGCGGAACTCCAGTATCTCCGGATCGGTAAGGCGCGAGTTGGTCATATTGGTTTGCACTACGCTGGTGCCGTCGAAACCGTCGCCGGCGCCGGAGCCGCCGCTGATGGTTTCGTAGTACTGGTAGCGCGCGTTACCAAACGTGAAGTTGTTCATGGTGCCCTGCGCCGCCGCCATCACGCCCAGCGCGCCATACAGGGCGTTGGTGATGCAGGTTGAGGTTTCGACGTTACCCGACACCACCGATGCCGGATAGCGCGGGTTCAACATCGAGCCCTGCGGAATAATCACCTTGAGCGGCTTGAGGCAGCCTGCATTGAGGGGGATCTCATCGTCCACCAGCGTGCGGAATACGTACAGCACGGCCGCCATGCACACTGCGGACGGCGCGTTGAAATTGTTCTGCAACTGCGCCGAGGTGCCGGTGAAATCAATCTCCGCGCGCCGCGCCGCCTGGTCGACACGCACCGCCACCTGGATCTGCGCACCGTTATCCAGCGGCAGCGTGTAGCTGCCGTCCTTCAAAGCGCTGATGACGCGGCGCACCGCTTCCTCGGCATTGTCCTGCACGTGGCCCATGTAAGCCTGCACGACATCCAGGCCGAAATGCGCGACCATCCTGTGCAGCTCTTCGACGCCTTTCTGGTTGGCCGCAATCTGCGCGCGCAGGTCGGCCAGGTTCTGATCAGGACTACGCGCCGGGTATTGCGCGCTTGCCAGCAGCGCGCGGGTTTCCACTTCGCGCAGCTGGCCGCCGTCCACCAGCTTGAAGTTATTGATTAACACGCCCTCTTCTTCGATCACGCGCGAATCAGGCGGCATCGAGCCTGGCGTGGTGCCGCCGATGTCCGCGTGGTGGCCGCGCGAGCCGACGTAGAACAGGATGTTGGCGCCAGCTTCGTCGAACACCGGCGTAATCACCGTGACGTCCGGCAGATGGGTGCCGCCGTTGTAGGGATCGTTGAGCATGAAGACATCGCCGGCGCGCATCTTACCGGCGTTTTCGCGCATCACGGTCTTGATGCTCTCGCCCATGGAACCCAGATGCACCGGCATGTGCGGCGCGTTGGCGATCAGGTTGCCGTCGGCGTCGAAGATGGCGCAGCTGAAGTCCAGGCGCTCCTTGATGTTGACCGAGTACGCGGTGTTCTGCAAACGCAGCCCCATTTGCTCGGCGATCGACATGAACAGGTTGTTGAAGATCTCCAGCATCACCGGATCGGCGGTGGTGCCGATCGCGCGGCGCTCGGGCAATGCGGCGACGCGGCGCAGTATCAGGTGATCGTGCAGCGTGACCTCGGCCTGCCAGCCCGTTTCCACAATCGTGGTGGCATTGGCTTCGGCGATAATCGCCGGAGCTTTGACGATATCGCCAATCCGCGTGGCGGAGCGCTGGTACAAGCTGGTTTGCCGCCATTTGCCGCCGCTGTACATCGGCACCACTGCGTGCGGCATCAGGCCGGACAAGCGGCGCGCCGCCGGTTCTACCGCTTCCAATGGCGCATCGGACTTGCCGACCGCTTCCACCGATACGGCTTCCACGATCAGCGCGCGCGCCGGCATCAGGAAGGAATAGCGTTTGCGATAGGCCGCTTCAAACTGGGCCTGCATGCTTTCCGGTGTATCGAACAAGACGATCAGCGCGGTGTCCGTGCCTTCGTAACGCAGATGGACGCGGCGGATCAGCGCAATGCGCTCGTCTTCCACCTGCTGATGATGCAGGTCGGCGCGCGCCTGGCGGCCCAGCGCATGCAGGCGCGCGTCCAGATCAGCGTGCGCTTCAGCGCTCAAGCGTATTTCAACGGCGGCTTCGCGCATTGCGGTCTGGTCGGCCAGGCCCATGCCGTATGCCGACATCACGCCGGCCAGCGAATGCACAAAGACGGTCTTCATGCCCAGCGCATCCGCCACCAGGCAAGCGTGCTGGCCACCGGCGCCGCCAAAGCTGGTCAGCGCGTATTCCGTCACATCGTGGCCGCGCTGCACGGAGATCTGCTTGATGGCGTTGGCCATATTGCCGACGGCGATATCCAGGAAGCCTTCCGCCACCTGCTCCGGCGTGGCCGGCTGGCCGGTGGCGGCAGCGATCTGCTCGGCCATCTCGCTGAAGCGCTGGCGTACCGTGGCCGCATCGAGCGGCTGCTTGCCGTCCGCGCCAAACAGCTGCGGGAAATGCTGCGGCTGGATTTTACCCAGCATGACGTTACAGTCGGTGACCGCCAGCGGACCGCCACGGCGATAACTGGCCGGTCCCGGATTGGCGCCCGCGCTGTCCGGGCCGACGCGATAACGGCTGCCGTCAAAGTGCAGGATCGAACCGCCGCCCGCAGCCACCGTGTGAATGCTCATCATCGGCGCGCGCATGCGTACGCCCGCAACCTGGGTCTCGAACACGCGCTCAAATTCGCCGGAGAAGTGCGAGACGTCGGTCGAGGTGCCGCCCATGTCGAAGCCGATCACCTTGTCAAAGCCGGCCAGCTTGCTGGCGCGGACCATGCCGACAATGCCGCCCGCCGGGCCGCTCAGGATCGAGTCCTTGCCCTGGAACGCGCGCGCGTCAGTCAAGCCGCCGTTGGACTGCATGAATTGCAGGTTCACACCGGGCAGCTCCTGCGCCACCTGGTCCACGTAGCGGCGCAGGATCGGCGACAGATAGGCGTCGACCACGGTGGTATCGCCGCGCGCCACCAGCTTCATCATCGGGCTGATTTCGTGCGACACCGAGACCTGCGTAAAGCCCATCTCGCGGGCCAGATCGGCCACCTTGGTTTCGTGCGCGTGGTAGCGGTAGCCGTGCATGAAGACGATGGCCAGCGAACGTAGACCACGGTCGTATGCCTCGGCCAGACCGGCGCGCGCGGCGGTGAGGTCAAGTTCCGCCACCGTCTCGCCGTGGGCGCCCATGCGCTCATCAATCTCGATCACATGCGAATACAACAGCTCCGGCAGCAGGATGTGGCGATCAAACAAGCGCGGACGGTTCTGGTAGGCGATGCGCAACGCATCGCGGAAGCCACGGGTGATCGCCAGTGCCGTCGGTTCGCCTTTGCGCTCCAGCAGCGCGTTGGTGGCGACCGTGGTGCCCATTTTGACAGCACCGATCTGCGCCACCGGAATCGCTTTGCCTTTGGCCACACCCATCAGCTGGCGGATGCCGGCAATTGCTGCATCGGCATAGTGCTCTGGATTTTCGGACAGCAGCTTGAGTGTACGCAGCCGGCCATCCGGCGCGCGCGCCACGATGTCGGTGAACGTACCGCCCCGGTCTATCCAGAATTGCCAATCCATGCGTGCCTCGCTAAGCTGTGAAGCGTATATTGTAGTGCTGCGTGCCCGCCGCGCACCAGACGCTGTGACCAAAATTTTAGATGCTAAAATGGCACGATGAATCCTCTCTACTCCGTCGCCGAAATCCGTGCCATCGAACGCGCCGCCGCAGCCACGCTGCCGCCGGGCGCCCTGATGCAGCGCGCGGGCCAGGCCAGCGCCAATGCCGCGCTGGATTTGATGCCATTCTCTACGGCCCACGCCAAGGTACTGGTGCTGGCTGGCCCCGGCGACAATGGCGGCGATGCGCTGGAGGCGGCGGCCCACATTTCCTACACTGGCGCACAAGTCACGCTGATTCATTTTACGCCCGCTGGCACAGCATCGCCCGAGCGCATGGCTGCGCTGGAGCGCGCCAAGGCCAGTGACGCCCGTTTCCGCGCCTGGGACGATGCCGATATCGCCGGCACGGACTGGAATCTGGTGGTTGACGGGCTGTTTGGCCTGGGCCTGAAACGCCCGCTGACGGACGAATTCCGCACGCTGGCGGAAGCGGTCAATAAACTCAGCTGCCCGGTGCTGGCGCTGGATATCCCCAGCGGACTGGATGCCGACACCGGCTGCGTGGTCGGTCCTGACGGCATCGCCATCCACGCCACGCATACCATCACTTTCATCGGCAACAAACCCGGTTTGCATACCTGCGATGGCCGCGACTATGCGGGCCTGGTGGACGTGGCCCGGCTTGAAATCGACGCCGCACACTACGTGCCATCCCACCTGCATCTCAACGACGTCAAGTTCTTCTCGCGCCACCTGCGCGCGCGGCGCCATAACTCGCACAAAGGCAGCTATGGCAATGTAGCAGTGATCGGCGGCGCACGCGGCATGAGCGGTGCACCGGTCCTGGCCGCGCGTGCGGCGCTCAACAGCGGCGCCGGCCGCGTTTATGCCCTTTTTGCGGACGAGGCACTGGCCAGCGATCCGGGCCAGCCGGAACTCATGTGCCGTTCCGCCGGCGAGTTTGACCTGAGCATGGCGACACTGGTGGTCGGCCCCGGTCTCGGCGACGAGCGTCACGCGCACGACCTGCTCGCAAAAGCCATCAACTGCGGCAGCGCCCTGCTGGCTGACGCCGATGCACTCAATCTGCTGGCCGTTGACCCGGCCCTGCAAAATGCGCTGGCGCACCGGCCGGCCGCCGTGGTGCTGACACCGCATCCGCTGGAAGCGGCGCGCCTGCTCGGCACCACGATTGCCGCCGTACAGGCCGACCGTCTGGCCGCGGCCCGCACACTGGCCGCGCGCCTGCACGCCATCGTGATCCTGAAAGGCTCGGGTACCGTGATTGCCGCCCCAAGCGGCGATGCGGTCATCAACACCACTGGCAATCCGGCGCTGGCCACGGCCGGCACTGGTGACGTGCTGGCCGGCCTGTGCGGTGCACTGCTGGCGCAAGGCTGGCCCCAGTGGGAGGCAGCGCTGGCCGCAGTCTGGTTGCATGGCATGGCGGCCGACGTGCTGGTGACGGAAGGCCTTGGCCCTATCGGCCTGACTGCGACGGAACTGATCCCGGCGATCCGCACGGCGCTGAACCGCATGGTCCAGCACCACGGCCGCTAACGCGTTTTCAGATCCGCCTCGATCACTTTCAGGAAATTTTCGGTCGACCATTCGAGATCATTGACCTCGATCTGCGGCGAATAAAACTGTCCCGATGCGCGCGGACGGCCAACGTACACCTTGTTGGGAATGACGACGCGGACCAGCCCTGAATCCAGCGGCTGGTAACGCACTTCCATGTAAGTGGAATCGGCAGAACTCGGAGCGCCAATCAGCTTCGTATTCGGGAACATGGTGAACACGTCCAGCGCATCCAGGCAGGCGCTCGCGCACTGGCCGGGCACGATGACGTACACCGGGCGGTTGAAGGCCGAAGCTTGCACTTCCGCCGCTGCCACAGGCGGTTTTTTGTCGCCAGTGACGAAGAACTTGTCGCCGCGCTCCAGCGCCAGTTGCATCTGCTTTGCGACTTCCCGCACGCCGGCTGCGATATCGGCGCGTCCCTGCCCGTCCAGCATGCCGGCCAACCAGCGCACATGCGCCACATTGCCAGCCGACGCCCGCCACCACACCTGCTGCTTGCTCAGGTTTGCACGTTCGTGCTGCGCGACGGCTTCATCTCCCCACAGTGCGCGGGCAAAATCCTGGCTCCACAGCGAGGAACCGCCGTGGTTGCCGCGCAGGTCGATCACCACGGCGTCGGCCTGCTGATAGCGTTCGGGATGCGCATGCAGCGCTTCGTACATGGCGCGATATGCGGCGCGCTGCGGCTCATCGGGCTGGAAGTCCGGCATCGCGGCCCAGTAAAGGCGCGGACGCGGTTCAGTCAAGCCTACCGGAAGGACGTCGCCATTGTAGCTCTGCTGGCGCCAGCGCAGCATGTCGTTGTCCATCGGACTCCAGGCCAGCGTCATGCTGAAGCGTTTGCCATCCTTCGTAAAGCTGCACACGGACGGCAGCTTGATAAACGGATTGCCCGCATCGGTGAATACTTCGCGCGCTGTGATCCACCAGCTGCCGCGCTCCTCGCTGCGGCCCTGATAGGCAAACACATTGGTTTCGGCCAGCTTGGCAACTGCCTGGCCATCGCATTGCTCGATCTTGCTGCCGGCCGCAGGGCCGCCCGGCACGGTGGCGTAGACATACATGCTGTCGCCGCGCCATGCCGCCACAAAGCCGGGCCAGCGCCACTGCGCCGCCAATGGCCTGGTGAATTCCACACCTCCGTGGCCGTCGTGGATGGCGGCATTAAAACCGGCCAGCGCCGCCTGATAGCCCGCACCATCGCGCACCTGCGTCGCCAGTTGCAGGCCAAGCTTGCGCGCCTCGGCCAGATGGGAGGCAAAGCCGGGATTGGCGGGATCATAGGTGCCGGGATGGTTGTCCAGCGTCAGCTGGTAGGCAACCTCAATATCGGCAACGGCAGCGTGCTGCCATTGCTCGGGCGTCTGCGGCGGCTCCGCTGCCATCGCCACGCCGGCCGCAAACAGGCTCGCCGCAACGAGGCGGCGCATCAAACCAGTCTGCCTGCCGCGATGGTGATGGTGCGCGCACAGCGCGCCGCCATGGCCTGATCGTGCGTGACCAGCACCAGCGTAGAGCCATGCTGGCGATTTAGCTCGAACATCAGTTGAATCACGGCTTCGCCAGTGGCGGCATCCAGGCTACCTGTCGGCTCGTCGGCAAACAGCAGCGGCGGTTCAGTGACGAAGGCACGCGCCAGCGCCACACGCTGCTGCTCGCCGCCGGACAAATATTTGGGATAGTGTTTCAGGCGGCTCGACAAACCCACACGCGACAGCATGGCTTCCGCCCGCTCTTTCGCGCCCGGCACACCGGCCAGTTCCAGCGGCAGCATGACGTTTTCCAGCGCCGTCAGGTGCGCCAGCAGCTGGAAGGACTGGAACACAAAGCCCAGCTTTTCCTTGCGCAGCGCGGCGCGGCCGTCTTCATCCAGTGCATAAATGTCTACGCCATCCAGCACTACTTTGCCGGCGCTGGGCGTGTCCAGGCCTGCCAGCAGGCCCAGTAAAGTGGATTTGCCGGAGCCGGAGGCGCCAACAATCGCCAGCGTCTCGGCCTTTTGCACGGTAAAATCCACCTCGTGCAGGATTGTCAGTTCGCCGCTGGCGTCGGCGACACGCTTGGCCAGGCCGCTGACGGCAATCGCAGGCGCCACAGACGCCGCCACCGCGGCTTTCGATGACACAGCCGCCGGAGCATCCGGCATGAAATGGGAAGACGCATTAGGGAAATCAGGCATGCTCAATATGTTCAATCGTTTATTATCTGGAAAACCACTGGCCGCCCTGCTCTTGTCGATGGCAGCGGCGAGCGCCTATTCTGCACCAAAAACGGTACTTGTGGTGGGGGATAGTTTGTCAGCCGAATACGGCCTGTCGCGCGGCACCGGCTGGGTCGCGCTGGCGGAGCAGAAGCTCAAGCAAAACAATATCGATGCCGTGGTGGTCAACGCCAGCGTCAGCGGCGAAACCACGAGTGGCGGCCGTTCGCGCCTGCCGGCCCTGCTGACCAAATACAAACCGGACGTGGTCGTCATCGAACTGGGCGCCAACGATGGCCTGCGCGGCCTGCCGGTGGCGGCGGCCCAGGCCAATCTGCGCGCCATGAACGATGCCGCCACCCAGGCCAAGGCCAGGGTAATGCTGATCGGTATGCGGATGCCGCCCAACTACGGCCGCGACTACGCCGACAAATTCTTCGCCATGTACGGCACGCTGAGCAAGGACATCAAGGCGCCGCTGGTGCCCTTCATGCTGGATGGCATAGCGGACCAGCCGCAGATGTTCCAGTCCGACCGCTTGCACCCACTGGCCGAAGCCCACCCTGCCATCCTGGCCAATATCTGGCCGGTGCTGCAGAAAACCATCAAGACAAAATGAAATACCCGGAAATACTGGGCATCGACGAGGTCCTGTCCCAACTCGACACCTTTGATGCCATCATCGACGCGCGCAGTCCCTGCGAATTCGCGCTCGACCACCTGCCCGGCGCCATCAACGCGCCGGTGCTGGATGACGAGCAGCGTATCCGCGTCGGCACCATGTACAAGCAAACCGGTTCATTTGAAGCCAAGAAGACCGGCGCGGCGCTGGTCGCCAAGAACATCGCTCATCACATTGAGACGCTGTGGATCGACAAGCCACGCGAATGGCGGCCGCTGATTTACTGCTGGCGCGGCGGCAATCGCAGCGGCGCGATGGCGCACATCCTCGCCAGGATCGGCTGGCCGGTGGTGCAGCTGGAAGGCGGCTACAAAGCCTTCCGTCAGCAGGTCAATACGGTGCTGGAGCAGGCGCCCGCGCTGCGCTTCAAGGTCATATGCGGCACTACCGGCAGCGGCAAGAGCCGCCTGCTGGAGGTGCTGGCGTCACAAGGTGCGCAGGTACTGGACCTGGAGCGGCTGGCCGCGCATCGCGGCTCGGTGCTGGGCCAGTTGCCCAATGCACCGCAGCCCAGCCAGAAAGCGTTCGAGACGGCGGTGTGGGAGGTATTGCGCCGTTTCGATCCGGCGCGTCCGGTGTTTGTGGAGTCCGAGAGCAAAAAGGTCGGCAATCTGCGCGTGCCGGCGGCGTTGATGGACACCATGCGCGCGGCGGACTGCATCGCGCTGTCGCTGTCCGTGCCGAACCGCGTGCGTCTGCTGATGGAAGACTACGAGCATTTCCTGGTCAGCCCGGACACCCTGAATGGCCAGCTGGCGCATCTGACACAGCTGCATGGCCGCGAGCAGATCGCGCAATGGCAGGCCCTGTCGCAAGCCGGCCAGATGCCGCAGCTGGTTGAACAGCTGCTGGTGCAGCACTATGATCCCGCTTACCTGCGCTCCATCGACCGCAACTTCACGCAGTATGCGCAGGCCGTAGCGCTGGCGCTGGATGATATCGATGCTGCGAGCTTCGCCGCGGCGGCGCAGTGGCTCATCGCCAATCACTCAGGCGCGTGACTTCGGGTCAGAGGAACCAGCCGTACGGAAAACCATAGCGCCAGACATTGAATAGCTCGGCGGAACTCTGCACCCCGCAAATCTCCATGATCTGGGTGAAATATCCCAGCAGCCGGTCACGCTCTTCCGATTCCACGGTATCGAAATTCGCCAGGGCGACCTTCATCGTGCCAAGTACGGTCGAGCGCTGTGGATGTGCCGGCAGCTGGGTAATCAGTGATGCAATGGTCGCATCCACCGCCGCCTGCGCAGCCGCGCGCTCCGTCTCATTGCGCGCACCTGGGTAGAATGTCATGGCGTCAGGCTCGAATTTGCGCTCCGACTGCAAATCGCGCAAGCGCTGTATGACCTCCGGCGTAATGGCCAGTTTGTGGTCAATCAAGCTGGTCGGCCAAACGTAAAAGATCAAACCGGTACAGCCGGCAAACACAACCGCTGCAATAAATGCGGCCACGGCGACCAAAGGGGTCGCCACAAATTTTTGCAACATCATTCCTAACCTCCGGATACTATTGATCCGGTTTTGTCTTGTTTTTGAAATACTCGGCGTCTGGATCAAGGTCTTCGTACTGCTGCACAATTGGGCGCTGCAGTTTGAGCCAGATGTCAGCCACCAGTCCGGTCAGGGCAGGCAGATAGGCGCTTCGCTCCTCGGCGGACAGCGTACGGATTACACTATCGGCCTCATTCAGCACCGCCCCCATGCGATCATAGGTCGACATGAGCTTCTTGGCAGTTTCATAGTCCATGGCGACGGCGGCGAGCGAGTGCGCCGAGAGAAATGAAGATGCCGCTGATCGCCACGAAAGCGTGCGCCAGCAGCTTCGCCAGTGCGAGTACGCCGGACAGGCCCGGAATGATTGCGGTTCTACTGAAAGACATCTTTTACCCTTGAACTCAACAGGCTTTCAGCATAACAGTTTGCTGCGGCGGAAAATCCTCATATTGTCACGCAGGCATCACTCATAAACAAAAAAGGCCGCTGATGTTTTCAGCGGCCTTTTGTTTTACTTCACTTCGGCGACGGTTGTCGTCGTCACAGGCTTGAGGATTTTCACTTTCGCCTTTTGCTTCAGCAGTTCGATGTATTGCGCCATCTCTTGCTGGGCGATGATGTTACCGATCTGCTCGGCTTCCTGCTTGCGCTGCGCCTCGTCCTGCTGGGCAGGCTGCTGCACCTTGGCGATACGGTACACGCCGTAGCCCATGCCGGGCACATCGACGCCGACGTAGGCTGGCAGCTTGGTGGTGTCCGTCTTCATGATCGACTGCATGGCCAGGCCGTTGATGCCTTCGTTCTTGGCGCGCGAGACAACTTTCGCAGCGCTGAAGCCAGTCGCTTCGCCGGACTTCTTGAACGCAGCCAGCTTGTCTTCACCCGCTTTGGTGGCCAGCTTGGCGGCTTCTTCCATGGTCACGCGCTGACGGATCTGCGCATCGACTTCTGCCAGCGGACGCTTGGTCGCAGGCTTGAATTCGACGATGCGGCCGGCCACCAGCGTGCTTGGCGCGGTTTCAACGGCTTCGGTATTGCGCTTGCTGCTGATCGAATCGTTGGAGAACAGCGCAGCCAGGAACTTGGCGTTGTTGTACGGTGCCGCAGCAGCCATCGGCGATGGCATACGCGATACATTGGCCGCGGTTTCGATCTTCAGGCCCAGCTTGTCAGCGACCGGCTTCAGGCTGTCCGATTGCTCGTAGACGGTGTTGGTGAAGGCTTCAGCCATCTCCGAATATTTCTTCGAGGCTTTCTGCTTTTTCAGCATGTCGGTCACGTCAGCTTTTACCGACTCAAACGGCTTGACCAGGGCTGGCTTGAGCTCGGTCACGGTCAGGATGTGGAAGCCGAATTCCGACTGTACCAGATCGCTGATCTCGCCCTGCTTCAGCTTGTTGATGCCGTTTTCAACCGGCGCCACCAGCATGCCTTTTTCAATCACGCCCAGATCACCGCCCTGCTCGGCCGAACCTTGGTCTTCCGATTTGGCTTTTGCGATTTTGGCGAAATCAGCTGGCGCCTTGCGCACTTCCGCCAGGATGGCTTCGGCCTTGGTTTTGGCTGCGGTGGTCTCAGCGGCGCTGGCGCCCTTCTTCAAGGTCACCAGGATGTGGCTGGCGCGGCGCACTTCACCGGTGGTGAATTGCGCTTTGTTCTTCTCGTAGTAGTCCGACACTTCGGCGTCGGCCACGCTGATCTGGCTCAGCACCGCATCGTTGTTGAACACCACGTATTCGATCTTGGCCTGTTCAGGCACTTCGAACTGCTTGGCGTTCTTTTCGTAGAACGACTTGACCATGTCGTCGGTCACTTTCACTTGCGGCACGAAGTCAGCCACCGGCAGCAGCAGCTCCTGTACTTCGCGCTCCTGCGCGGCGATGTCCGACAGCGACTTGGCCACGGTGCGCGGTGCAAAGCCCGTGCCTTCCACCGCCACGGCCAGTTGCTGCAGCACCAGATCCTGACGCATACGCGCGTCAAAATCGGTCGGCTTCATGCCTTGGGCGGCCAGCACCTGTTTGTAGGTGTCCATATTGAAGTTAGCCGGACCGCCGAACTGGTCCATGATGGCCTTCTGCAGCTGAGCGTCAGGGACAGCCAGATTGCTGTGGGCGACTTCCGCAGCCACGGCGCGCTGCGCGATGAGCTGGTCCAGCACGCTTTGCTTGAACTCAGGGGTGTCAACCATCTTCTGGTCGAACTGTGCGCCCATACGCTGGCGATAGGTGTCCAGCTGGTTGCGCACGGCGTTGTCAAATTCCAGCTGGGACAAGGGCTTGCCATCGATTTTAGCGATGGTGCCGGCATCGTCGCCAAAGCTCTTGTAACTACCGAGACCGACAAATGCAAACGACGGAACAATAATGATCGCCAGGAAAATCTGCATCAAGCGCTGATGGGTACGAATAAATTCAAACATGGTCTACCAATTCGGATGATGGTTACTTGCACATACAAAAAAGGCGAACTCGCGTTCGCCAATTCTCTTTTTTATTCAATGACTTGCACCGCAAAGTGAAGCCGGAGTATGCCGAAAAAATCAGTATCGCACGATTCTACAGGGGCACTGGTGGCTTAGCAAGCATCTGCTTATCACTTTGATAGCGGACGATCGGCAAAAATGAAGATTTTCAGAAACTATGTTTATGACCCAGCTCACCAAAGGATGTTCGATGCGCCCTACTTTGACGCTCCTCTTTGCATGCAGCGCTGCCGTCGCCAGTCACGCGGCTGACTTGCCGGGCACTTGGCAATATGAAACCGGTGCGGCGTATTTCGGCCAGGCGGGCGTGTTCTTGGTCATCAAAAACGGTAAAGTCACCGGCTAGATGCCACCAGCACGAAAATATTAACAATAAAGAAAATAGCACCGGAGTCGTGCATTTACGCCACGAACAGTTCGTTTAATTGCGGCAGCATTAAATCAATACGGGGAATTAATCTGACGTGGAAAAAGAAAAACCCCGCAGCTTATTTAAAGCTGCGGGGTATCTTGTTCTTGGCGGAGCGGACGGGGCTCGAACCCGCGACCCCCGGCGTGACAGGCCGGTATTCTAACCAACTGAACTACCGCTCCTTGTTGGGCACTACTAAACTCAATATCTCGTTGGCGGAGCGGACGGGGCTCGAACCCGCGACCCCCGGCGTGACAGGCCGGTATTCTAACCAACTGAACTACCGCTCCAGCTGGATACTGAGGTGCAACATTTTACTACATGATTTACTGCTTGGCAAATGTGATTGATAAACAATCTTTGGTGGGCGGTGAGAGGCTCGAACTCCCGACCTAAGCCTTGTAAGGGCTCCGCTCTACCAACTGAGCTAACCGCCCATCTGCCGCAGTGAACAGCTTGATTACCTTTGCTGCTCACCGAAGTCCGTTAGTTTACAGCATCTTTCAAAGCTTTACCAGCTTTAAATTTAGGAACTTTAGCTGCCTCGATAACGATCTCTTCTTTGGTGCGTGGGTTGCGGCCGGTACGGGCTGCACGCTCGCTGACCGAGAAGGTGCCAAAGCCGACCAGGGTCACGCTGTCGTTGTTTTGCAGGCTGGTGGTCACGCCGTCGATTACTGCGTCCAGTGCGCGTGCAGCAGCCGCTTTCGAGATATCAGCGGTGGTGGCGATATGGTCAATCAATTCAGTCTTATTCAAAGCAATTCCCCGTGACTAAGGTTATATCTGTTCCCGTTAAAATAACTGGAACGCAAAAAATTCAGGCCGTATTAAACAAGCCAGCCCACTATCGTGTCAAGGCTGCACAATAGAAAAATAAGTAAAAATAAAAAAACAGGCGCTATAAAAGCGCCTGTTTTCTTGATATTACAGCTAAACAGTTAGTGTTTTACCACGTCACCCTGGCCGTCAGGTTTGGTCGCGGCAGCCGCCACAGCCTCCACTGGTGCGGTTTCCACCAGCGCTTCCGGCTGGCGCTCCAGCGCGATTTCCAGCACTTTGTCGATCCAACGCACCGGAATGATTTCCAGTTTGTTTTTGACGTTGTCCGGAATATCGGCCAGATCCTTGACGTTCTGCTCAGGGATCAGCACGGTTTTAATGCCACCGCGCTGCGCTGCCAGCAGTTTTTCCTTGAGGCCGCCGATCGGCAGCACTTCGCCGCGCAGCGTGATCTCACCCGTCATGGCCACATCGGCGCGGACCGGGATGCCGGTGAACACCGACACCATGGCCACCGTCATTGCAGCGCCGGCAGATGGACCATCTTTCGGCGTCGCGCCTTCCGGCACGTGGATGTGGATGTCGCTCTTCTCAAACACCTCGTTCTTGATGCCGAGACGGTTGGCACGGCTGCGCACCACGGTGCGGGCAGCTTCGATCGATTCCTTCATCACGTCGCCCAGCGTACCGGTACGGATCACCCCGCCCTTGCCTGGCATCGACACAGCTTCGATGGTCAGCAGATCGCCGCCCACCTCGGTCCATGCCAGACCCACCACCTGGCCGATCTGGTTTTCCTTCTCGGCCACGCCGAAGTCGTAGCGGCGCACGCCCAGGAACTTGTCCAGGTTTTTCGGCGTGACCGTAACCTTCTTCTCCGACTTCTTCAGCAGCAGCATCTTGACCACCTTGCGGCAGATCTTCGACACTTCGCGTTCCAGGGAACGCACGCCAGCTTCACGCGTGTAGTAGCGCACGATGTCGCGGATGGTCGCTTCGCTGACAGCAATCTCGTCTTCCTTCAGACCATTGTTCTTGATCTGTTTCGGCAGCAGGTAGCGCTGGGCGATGCTGGTCTTCTCATCTTCGGTGTAACCCGACAGACGGATGACTTCCATACGGTCCAGCAGTGCCGGCGGAATATTGAACGAGTTCGAGGTCGCCACAAACATCACATCCGACAGGTCGAAATCGACCTCGATGTAGTGGTCCGAGAACGTGTGGTTTTGCTCAGGATCCAGCACCTCGAGCAGCGCCGACGATGGATCGCCGCGGAAGTCCGCGCCCATCTTGTCGATCTCATCCAGCAGGAACAGCGGATTGCGCACGCCGACCTTGGCCAGCGACTGCAGCACCTTGCCCGGCATCGAACCGATGTAGGTACGGCGGTGGCCCCGGATCTCGGCCTCGTCACGCACACCGCCCAGCGCCATGCGCACAAACTTGCGGTTGGTGGCGCGCGCGATCGACTGGCCCAGCGAGGTTTTACCCACGCCTGGCGGACCGACGAAGCACAGGATCGGCGCTTTCAGCTTGTCCACGCGCTGTTGCACCGCGAGGTATTCCAGAATGCGTTCTTTGACTTTTTCCAGGCCGTAGTGGTCGCCTTCCAGCACTTTTTCAGCGTTGGACAGGTCGTTGTTGACCTTGGATTTTTTCTTCCATGGCAGGCTGACCAGCGTGTCGATGTAGTTGCGCACCACGGTGGCTTCGGCCGACATTGGCGACATCAGCTTGAGTTTTTTCAGCTCGGCGGTAGCCTTGTCCAGTGCCTCTTTCGGCATCTTGGCCAGTGCGACCTTCTTCTCCAGCTCGTCCAGATCGGCGCCGTCTTCGCCCTCGCCCAGTTCCTTCTGGATGGCTTTGACCTGCTCGTTCAGGTAGTACTCGCGCTGCGACTTTTCCATCTGGCGCTTGACGCGGCCACGGATGCGCTTCTCGACTTGCAGGATGTCCAGTTCGCCTTCGAGCTGGCCCAGCAGGTGCTCCAGGCGCTTGGCAACACTGAAGATCTCCAGGATCACCTGTTTCTGCTCCAGCTTCAGCGGCAGGTGCGCAGCGACGGTGTCAGCCAGGCGGCCGGCGTCATCGATGCCCGACAGCGATGCCAGGATCTCCGGCGGGATTTTCTTGTTGAGCTTAACGTACTGGTCGAACTGCTGCACGATGGCGCGGCGCATCGCCTCGATTTCCGAATCGTCGCCCAGCTCGGAATCGAGCGGCGTCAGATCGGCCACGAAGTGCGTCGGCGCATCGGTAATTTTGTTGATGCGTGCACGCTGAGCGCCTTCAACCAGCACCTTCACGGTACCGTCCGGCAGTTTCAGCATTTGCAGAATATTGGCCACGCAGCCAATTTCATAGATATCGGAAGCAGAAGGTTCGTCCTTGGCAGCGGCTTTTTGCGCGGCAAGCATAATGCTCTTGCCCTGCTCCATAGCGGCTTCCAGCGCCTTGATCGATTTTGGGCGCCCTACGAACAGCGGTATCACCATATGCGGAAATACGACGACGTCCCGCAGTGGCAATAACGGCAGCTGAGTTTGCTCAGTTAATTTGGAAGTTGTCATGGCGTACCTTATGTGAAAGCGTGATTATGATATTGGCGCTGTTTTGCCGAATCACAAGACCAAACTACAAGAAATAATTCCTTATATAAAAGAATGTTTTTCAAAGAAGCCAGTCGCACTCTAAAAGAATCAAATAAAAAAGCCACGCGTGACAGGGTGTCACGTGTGGCTTTCCGAATGAAGCCTGATTCTTTTATTGGTTTTGATTGTACCGCCTTGCCCTTGGGATGCGAAATGAATTTTGCATCCGTCAGAGCGAAGTGTGCACAAGTTATTTAATTCTCACCAGACGCTTTTGCCTGCTCCTGATAAATCAGCAAAGGTTTAGCGCCACTGGTAATGGTATTTTCATCAATAACCACTTTAGTGACATTGGTTTCATTTGGCAGCTCGTACATGGTATCGAGCAGCGCATGTTCCAGGATCGAACGCAGGCCACGGGCACCGGTTTTACGCGCCAGCGCTTTTTTGGCGATCGCGTGCAGTGCAGCAGGACGGATCTCCAGTTCAGCGCCTTCCATTTCCAGCAGCTTGGAATATTGCTTGATCAGCGCATTTTTCGGCTCGACCAGAATCTGGATCAGCGCCTCTTCGGTCAGCTCGGCCAGCGTGGCCACTACCGGCAGACGGCCCACCAGCTCAGGGATCAGGCCGAACTTGATCAGATCTTCCGGTTCGGCTTCCTGCAGCACATCGCTGACTGCGCGCTCGGACTTGCTCTTCACCGAGGCGCCGAAACCGATGCCGGATTTCTCCGAACGGTTCTCGATCACCTTGGCCAGGCCGTCAAACGCACCGCCGCAAATGAACATGATGTTGGTGGTGTCGATCTGCACGAAGTCCTGGTTAGGATGCTTGCGGCCGCCTTGTGGCGGGACCGATGCCATGGTGCCTTCGATCAGTTTCAGCAGCGCCTGCTGCACGCCCTCGCCCGAGACGTCACGCGTAATCGACGGGTTGTCCGACTTGCGCGAGATCTTGTCGATCTCGTCGATGTAGACGATGCCGCGTTGCGCCTTGTCCACGTCGTAGTTGCAGCTTTGCAACAGCTTCTGGATGATGTTCTCGACGTCCTCGCCCACGTAGCCGGCTTCGGTCAGCGTGGTGGCGTCGGCGATCACGAACGGCACGTTCAGCATGCGCGCCAGGGTCTGGGCCAGCAGGGTCTTGCCGGAGCCGGTAGGACCGACCAGCAGGATGTTGGACTTGGCCAGTTCGACGTCGTCTTTCTTGCCCAGGTGTTTCAGGCGCTTGTAGTGGTTGTACACCGCCACCGACAGGATGCGCTTGGCCGTTTGCTGGCCAATCACGTATTGGTCCAGCAAGTCCTTGATTTCATGCGGCGTTGGCAAGTCCGACTTGGCGCCAGTGACCGACTCGATGGCCGAGGTTTCATCGCGGATGATGTCATTGCACAAATCGATGCACTCATCGCAGATGAAGACCGATGGGCCGGCGATGAGTTTCTTCACCTCGTGCTGGCTTTTGCCACAGAACGAGCAGTACAGAAGTTTTTCGCCGCTGGAGGATTTTTTGTCTGACATGGGGCAGTTTTCTTTGGTTACAGGATGCAAGTACGCTGCGATGCGGGCCGGAAACCCGGCCTACATGCACATGCTACCCGAAATAAAAACGAAACGCCCGAACGATTAATCGCCCGAGCGTTTTTTCTAGCAATGCTGCAATGGATGCATCAAGCCCGGTTGGTCAACATTTTGTCGATCAGACCGTACTCTACCGCCTCTTCCGCCGACATGAAACGGTCACGATCGGTGTCTTTGGCGATCTGTTCGACGCTTTGACCGCTACGCTCGGCCATGATCGAATTCAGACGGTGGCGCAGGTACAGGATTTCCTTGGCCTGGATTTCGATATCCGACGCCATGCCTTGCGAGCCGCCCGACGGCTGGTGAATCATGATGCGCGAGTTCGGCAGCGAGAAGCGCTTGCCTTTGGCGCCGGCTGCCAGCAGGAACGCGCCCATCGAGGCGGCAATACCCGTGCACAGCGTCGAGACGTCAGGCTTGATGAACTGCATCGTATCGAAGATGGCCAGACCGGCCGACACCGAACCGCCAGGAGAGTTGATGTACAGCGAGATGTCCTTGTCTGGATTTTCGCTTTCCAGGAACAGCAGCTGCGCGACGACCAGATTGGCCATCTGGTCGTTGACCGGACCGACCATGAAAATAATACGTTCCTTCAGCAGGCGCGAGTAGATGTCGTAAGAGCGCTCGCCGCGACCGCTTTGTTCCACCACCATCGGTACCAGGCCGAGCATTTCGGTGTCCAGTGCCGGATTACGGTTCATACCAGTCATTCTATTTCCTTGTGAAGCAGCTTTGGGGGCCGGAATGTTTATATTACATCATCCGGCCCAAACTGAATTACGCTTGTGCGTTGCTTCCCATCAGTTCGTCAAAGGCGATCGCCTTGGACGAAGTCTTCGACAGGCCCAGGACGTAGTTGACGACGTTTTCTTCCAATACAAGGGCTTCGACTTCTGCCAGACGACGACGGTCGCTGTAGTAGTACTTCAGCACTTCACGTGGATCTTCGTAGCTTTGTGCGAAGTCTTCGATCTGGGCTTTGACTTGTTCTGGCTGGGCTTGCAGGTTGTTCTCACCGACCAGTTGCGACAGGATCAGGCCCAGGCGTACGCGGCGCTCGGCTTTTTCTGCGAACAGTTCTGGTGGGAATGGCACGTCCTTGACGTTCATGCCGCGCTGCGCCATATCTTGACGGGTCATTTCAGCCAGACGCTCGGTGTCCTGAGCGATCAGCGATTTTGGCACGTCCAGGGTAGCGGTCTTGACCAGGGTTTCCATCACGGCTTCTTTGTTGCGTGCTTTCACGCGGCCAGCGACTTCACGTTCCAGGTTGACTTTGATGTCTTCGCGCATTTTAGCGACGTCGCCATCGGCCACGCCCAGCGATTTAGCGAACTCGGCGTCCACTTCCGGCAGGTGCGCCCATTCCAGTTTTTGCAGGGTGATGGTGAACGAGGCGGTTTTGCCGGCCACGTCTTTACCATGGTAGTCCTCTGGGAATGCCAGTGGGAAGGTCTTCGACTCGCCCACTTTCAGGCCGACGGTCGCAGCTTCGAATTCTGGCAGCATGCGGCCTTCGCCCAGGACGAATGGGTAGCCTTCAGCCTTACCGCCTGGGAATTCCACGCCGTCGATCGAACCGACGAAGTCCACGGTCACGCGGTCGCCGTTGGCAGCGATGGCTTCGCCACCGTCGCCGTGTTCGCCAGCTTCGCCTTTGGTGTGGAAGTGCACGCGCTGCTTGCGCAGGATTTCGATGGTCTTGTCGATTTCAGCATCGCTGACGTCGGCTTTGACAGTTTCGATTTCTACCTTGGTCAGGTCGCCGATCGCGACTTCCGGGTAGATCTCGAAGGTAGCGTCGAAGGTCAGCACGCCAGCTGGCGAGTCCGACTTCGGCTCAATGTTCGGGAAGCCAGCAACACGCAGTTGCGCTTCGTTTGCGGCGTCGTTGAAAGCGCGGCCAACTTTATCATTCAGCACTTCGGTTTCGATCTGGTAACCGTACTGTGCTGCGACCATTTTCAGAGGAACTTTGCCCGGACGGAAGCCTGGTGCCTTAGCCGTTTTGGCTTGCACTTTCAGGCGCTTCTCAACTTCAGCGCGGACTTCGGTCAGCGGGAAGGAGATCGTGATACGACGTTCGAGTTTGCCCAAGGTTTCGACTGCAGTTGCCATGTAAAAATCGTCCAAAAAATAAAAAATACAGTTGGTGCGAGGAGGGGGACTCGAACCCCCACACCATTGCTGGCGTCAGGACCTAAACCTGGTGCGTCTACCAATTTCGCCATCCTCGCGGCTTGTTTGCACAAAAGCAAAGGGCGACCTGTAAGTGAAAAACGGTCGCCCTCTTCCTGCTTTATACGCAGGAGCTTTCAACTTCAACGCGATATTCTAACGGGTTTTTCAGCGAAATGAAGAGGTTTTTTAATATGTCGCCAACATTCCACTGAAAATATGCCGATTTTGGCGATTAATTGGGCTTTTTCACTCTGAACCACGCTGCATACAAGGCTGGCAGGAACAATAAAGTCAGCGCCGTTGCCAGGATCAGACCGCCCATAATCGCCACCGCCATGGGCCCCCAGAATACCGAGCGCGACAGCGGAATCATGGCCAGCGCCGCTGCGGCCGCTGTCAGGATAATCGGCCGGCAGCGGCGCACCGCTGATTCGACAATCGCGGTCCACGCATCGTGGCCGGCCTTGATGTCCTGCTCGATCTGGTCCACCAGAATCACCGAGTTACGGATAATCATGCCAAACAGCGCAATGATGCCCAAGTTGGCCACAAAGCCCAGCGGCCGTCCCAGCAGCAGCAATGCCATTGCCGCGCCCGCCACACCCAGCGGACCGGTCAGGAACACCAGCAGCGAACGCGAGAAGCTGTGCAACTGCAGCATCAGCAGCGTGAAGATGATGAAGATCGCCAGCGGCAGATTGGCCGCAATCGATGCTTCCGCCGCCCCGCTATCCGACGCCGCGCCCTTCTCGGTAATCGCGTAGCCAGCCGGCAGCGCGTCACGCAAGGCTTTCAGTTGCGGCGCAATCTGGCCGGAGACGGTGGGGCCTTGAATATTGTCAGCCACATCCGACTGCACGGTAATGGCCCAGTCACGCCCTTCGCGCCATACCACGCCTGGTTCCCACACAAAGTGGGCGCGCGCCAGCTGGCTGATCGGCACCGACTTGCCGCTGGCGGTCGGGATATTTGTATCGTTGAGCACGGCAATGGTGTTGCGCTCTTCAAGCGGCTGGCGGATCTGGATATCGATCAGCTTGATGCCCTCGCGGAACTGGCCTATCGTCGTACCGGACAGGATGGTGTTGGCGGCACGCATCACGGTTTGCGACGTCACGCCCAGTGCGCGCATCTTGTCCTGATCGAGGTCGAGGCGCAGCACCTTGATCGACTCATTCCAGTTGTCGTTGACGCCGATGGTGTTGGGATTGGCGCGCATCAGGTCCTTGACCTGGTCGGCAATGGCACGCACCTTGTCCACTTCGGTACCCGTCACGCGGAACTGCACCGGATAAGGCACGGGCGGACCATTCGGCAGCAGCTTCACGCGGCCGCGCACTTCCGGGAAGTCATGCTTGAAGAGATCGACGATCTTCTCGCGCAGCGCGGCGCGCGCCTGCAGATCCTTCGGCAACACCACGATCTGCGACACGTTCGTCTGCGGGAAAATCTGGTCCAGCGGCAGGTAGAAACGCGGCGAACCGGTGCCCACATAGCTGGTCACGCTGACCACGCCTTCCTGCTTGCGGATGAAGGCTTCAAACTTCTTCACCTGCGCTTCGTTGGCGGCAAACGTCGTGCCTTCCGGCGTCCACATTTCGACCATGAGTTCAGGCCGGCTGGAGTCCGGGAAGAACTGCTTCTCGATGAACTTGAAGCCATACACGCCCAGCGCAAAAATCAGCAGCGTGGCGACGATAGTGGTCTTGCGGAACTCGACACACCAGTTCACCAGCGCGCGGAACTTGCGGTAGCCCGGCGTGTCAAACAAATCATGCTCGCTGCCGCCATCGGTATGCGGCTTGACCTTGAGCAGCACATAGCCCAGGTAAGGCGTGAAGGTCACGGCCACCACCCACGAAATCACCAGCGCCAATGCATTCACCGAGAACAGCGAGAAGGTGTATTCGCCCGCCGCCGACTTGGCCATGCCGATCGGCAGGAAGCCGGTGACGGTAATCAGGGTTCCGGTCAGCATGGGAATCGCGGTGGACTTGTAGGCGAAGGTGGCCGCGTCAAAGCGCGACATGCCCTCTTCCATTTTGCGCACCATCATCTCCACCGCGATGATGGCATCGTCCACCAGCAGGCCCAGCGCGATAATCAGCGCGCCCAGCGAGATCTTGTGCAGGTCGACATCCAGCATCCGCATGAACAGGAAGGTCACCGACAGCACCAGCGGAATACTCAGCGCCACCACCAGGCCAGGCCAGACGTCCAGACGCAGCAGCGGTTTGCTGTGCAAGCCCAACGCCACAAAGCTGACCGCCAGCACGATCAGCACCGCCTCGATGAGCGTATGCACAAACTCGCCAACCGACGCTTTCACCGCTTCCGGCTGGTCCGACACGCGCTCCAGCTCGATACCAACGGGCAGCTTGGCCTTGAGTTCGCGCACGGTCTTTTCCATGTGCTTGCCAAGCTGGATGATGTTGCCGCCCTTCTCCATCGATACGCCCAGGCCAATCACTTCCTTGCCGTTGAAGCGCATCTTGTTGCCCGGCGGGTCCTGATATTCGCGCTTGATGGTGGCAAAGTCGCCCAGACGGAACGTGGTACCGTTGGCGCGCAGTTCCAGTTCTTCCAGATCCTTGACAGTCTTGAGCGCACCCGTCACGCGCACTTGCAGGTTGTCGGAAGGCGTCACCAGCACGCCGGTGGCCTCCACCGTGTTTTGCGTGGCGATCTGGTTCACGATGGCTTCAAACGGAATCCCGAGCTGCGCAAACTTCTTGTGCGAGAACTCGATATTGATTTTCTCGTCCTGCACGCCAAACAGCTCGACCTTGGACACCAACGGCACGCCCAGCAACTGCTGACGCACGAAATCGGCATAGTCCTTCATTTCGGCATAGGTAAAGCCGTCGCCAGACAGCGCGAAGATGGAGCCATAGGTATCGCCAAACTCGTCATTGAAGAACGGCCCCTGCACGCCGGATGGCAGCGTGCCGCGGATATCGCCGATCTTCTTGCGCACCTGGTACCAGGCGTCGGAGACGCTTTTCGGCGGCGTCGATTCGCGCAATTTCAGGATGATGGTGGTTTCGCCCGGCTTGGAATAGCTCGAAATCTCATCGATGCCGGGCGTTTCCTGGAGCTTTTTCTCCAGCTTGTCCGTGACCTGCTCGGCCATTTGCAACGAGGTCGCGCCCGGCCAGTTGGCCCGCACCACCATCGCACGGAAGGTGAATGGCGGATCTTCGTCCTGCCCCAGGTTGGAATAACTGAGCATGCCGCCGATCAGCAGCACGGCAATCAGATAGCGGGTCAGCGGGATGTGTTCCAGCGCCCAGCGTGAGAGGTTGAATCCTTCCTTCATTTGGCGGCCTCTGCCACCTTGGGTGCGACCGGCACGTCATTGCCCAGGATCTTCACCTTCTGTCCCGGCTTCAGCAGGTTGACGCCTGCCGTGACCACGGTCTGCCCCGGCTTGACGCCGCCCGCCAGCACAATCTCATTGCCGGCCACGCCACCGATCTGTACGGGAATCAGCTTGACGGCGCCGCTTTCCACCACCCACACCGAGGTTGCGGACTTTTCGTAGAACAGCGCGGTCAGCGGTACCTTGATTTGCGGCACTGGCGTCTTCGAGGCGAACTGCACCACGGCAGTCATGCCCAGCTTGGCTTCCGCCAGCGAATCCGGTATCGAGACTTTGACGGTGTAAGTCCGGGTGGACGGGTCGGCCACCGGGGAAATTTCGCGGATCTTGCCCGCCACCGGGTTCTTCGGATCTGCCCACAGGCGCACCTGCACGTCCGGCACGCGGCGCAGCGTATCAACCTTGTCTTCTGGAATACCGATAACGATTTCCTTCTCGCCCGCCTTGGCCACGCGCACCACCGGCGTTCCCGGCGACACCACCTGGCCCACTTCCGCATCGACCGAGGTCACCACGCCGTCCACATCCGACAGCAGCGAAGCATAGCCCGCCTGGTTGGACTGGCCGCGGTAGCCGGCCTGTGCGGCGTCAACACTGGCCTGGGCCGCCTTGTAGGTTGAATCCTTGGAGTCCAGCACCGCCTGGCTTACGAAGCTCTTGCTGCGCAGCTCCTGATAGCGCGCCAGCTCGGCCTTGGCCAGATCGCGGTTGGTTTCCGCCGCGCGCAGATTGGCCAGCGCCTGCGCCTGCGACAGCTGCAAGTCCAGCGGGTCCAGCTGCATCAGCACCTGGCCTTGTTTGACCAGCGTGCCGACGTCGACCTTGCGGCTGACGATCTTGCCGCCGACGCGGAAGCCCAGACGCGATTCCACGCGCGCCCTCACCTCGCCGGAAAATTCGGCATTCACGTCCACATCGCTACTGACCAGCGACATGGCCCGGACCGGGCGCACATCTTCGGTTTTTTCTACCTGTTTGGAACAAGCGCCAAGCAGTACCAGCGCCGAGGCGGCAACCAGCATGGCGGGAGTTGGGCGCACTTTCTTCTTAGTGGACACGGCAGCTTCCTTTGATTAATGACTGAAGGGTTATTTATTAATTATATGCCTAACAATCATCTTTGCAAATGACTTCTGCGTCATTAAGCACCAAAATAAGCCCCAAAAACTTGCCCTGATTTCAAGATGGCACTACCATTACACGCTGGAAACCACCCGGCACCCGCCGCTCTTCTCTTTTCTATGCCGGTCGATCACTACGAAAACTTCCCTGTCGCCTCGATTTTGCTGCCTAAACGCCTGCGTCCGGCGGTGGAAGCCATTTACGCCTTCGCCCGCAGCGCCGACGATCTGGCCGATGAGGGCGACGCCACGCCGGAAGAGCGCCTGGCGGCGTTGAGCGCCTACGAGGCAGCGCTGGTGCGCATCGAGCAAGGCGCCAGCGACCATCCGCCGCTGTTTGAACGGCTGGCGCAGGTGGTGCGGGACTATGAGATGCCGCTCAAACCGCTGTATGAGCTGCTGTCGGCGTTCAAGCAGGACGTGCTGGTGTCGCGCTACGCCACGTACGACGCGCTGCTGGACTATTGCGCGCGCTCGGCCAACCCGGTGGGGTTCATGATGCTGCACCTGTACGGCGCGGCGGATGAAGAGAATGTGCGCGACTCGGATGCCATCTGTACCGCGCTACAACTCATCAATTTCCTGCAAGACGTGGCGATTGACCTGCACAAGGAACGGATTTACCTGCCGCTCGAGGACCTGAACCGTTACGCGGTCTCGCCCGCTGCGCTGGATCACGCCAGCGCCCGGCCGCGCTGGCGCTCGCTGATGCGCTTCGAGGTGGACCGCGCCCGCAAGCTCATGTTGAGCGGCGCGCCATTGGCCCTGCGCCTGCCCGGCCGCATCGGCTTTGAACTGCGCCTGGTGGTGCAAGGCGGTCTGAGGATTCTGGATGCGATTGAAGCGGCGGAATATGACGTGTTCCTGCACCGCCCCAAATTGAGCAAGCGCGACTGGCTGGGGATTTTCTGGTCCGCCGTGCGGATGAAAAAGCAGATGAAAGCGGTGCTTCGCACGGCTTGACTCGGCTTGACGCCACGCGGCGGGCGGTCAGGCGGGAGCGACGGTCTGGGCCGACGCCAGCTTGGCAGGATGGCGTTCCGGCAGGCTGTTCACGGACGATGAGGGTGGCGGCGCCTTCGGTGCCGCTGCCGGCACGGCTGGCCTGGACTGCTTGAGCACAAACTCGCGCAACGACGCCGCTTCCGACACCGATAGCGCGGTCTGGCAATTTACGCCTTCGTTGGAAATTTGCCACTCCTGATAGTCGCCGACGCTCAGCGTACGCTGTTTTTGCACGTCCAGCAGCTTGCAGCGGCCGGCCACGTCGTGCGCCTCCTGCAAGTGCTGGGTGTAATAGGTGGCAGACTTCATCGGTGTCGCTCCCTCTGCAGACGTGCCCTCACATCCAGCAAGTGCCGGAATCAGGATCAAGGCTGCAACAGTCGGCGATCTCATACAAATATGCTCCTTACAAACAGTAACATATTGTATCCGCAAATCGCCTCACTTTGCAGCCGGAGGGCCTTTCAGCTCAACAATGTTGCCTTCTGGGTCAGTAATATAAATCGACGGCCCCTCGCCTTCCGCGCCATAGCGGGACTCGATCGCGCCCGCCTGGACGCCGTGCTGCGTCAGGTGCGCAAAGATGGCGTCCGCGTCAAACGGCTCCACCCGCAGGCAGAAGTGGTCCATATTGCGCCCCTCGACGCCAGGCGCGGCGCCGCCCATGCGGCCCAGCTTGCCATCCACGGGAATCAGGTCGATGAGCGAACTGCCGGCGCGCAGCTGGATCAGGCCGATTTCCTCCTGCTTGCGCTCGACCGGACAGCCCAGTACGCCGCAGTAGAAATCCAACATCCGCGGCAACTCAACCACGCGCAGCACCAGGTGATCTATTTCACGAATACTAAACATGCCCATTCCTTAACAAATAATGGACCGACACTATAACGCTATCCTATAAAATAGCGGCTTCGACCAGCCCATCATTGCTTTTTATTCATGTCCCCCGACGACTACTGCCAGCAAAAGACCGCCCAAAGCGGCTCCAGTTTTTACTACAGCTTTCTGTTCCTGCCGCCGGAGCGTCGCCGCGCAATTACCGCTTTGTACGCATTTTGCCGTGAAGTGGACGACACCGTCGATGAATGCACCGATGAATCGATTGCCCGCATCAAGCTGGCCTGGTGGCGCAAGGAGATCAGCAGCATGTACGCCGGCCAGCAGAGCCATCCGGTCACGCTGGCGCTGCAGCCGCACCTGCAGCCGTACAACCTGAAAGAAGAACACCTGCAAGCCATCATCGACGGCATGGAGATGGACCTGAACCAGACCCGCTACCTCGACTACGCGGCGCTGGGCAAATACTGCTGGCACGTAGCCAGCGTGGTGGGCATCCTGTCGGCCAGCATCTTTGGCGTGACCAATCCGCAGACCCTGCAATTTGCGGAAAAGCTCGGCCTCGCCTTCCAGCTCACCAACATCATCCGCGACGTTGGCGAAGATGCGCGCAAAGGCCGTATCTACCTGCCGATCAATGAACTGCAGCAGTTCAACGTCACCGCCGCCGAAATCCTCAACGCCAAGCACAGCGACAAATTCGAGAAGCTGATGGCCTTCCAGATCGCCCGCGCGCAGCAGGCTTACGACCAAGCCTTCGCCCTGCTGCCGAAGGAAGACCGGCGCGCCCAGCGTCCGGGCCTGATGATGGCCGCCATCTACCGCACGCTGCTGACCGAAGTGGAAGCCGACGGCTACCACGTGCTGGACCACCGCATCTCGCTGACGCCAATCCGCAAACTCTGGCTGGCCTGGAAGACCTACATCCGTGGTTGACCAGCCGATTGCCGGCACGCCGGCAGACAAGCGCGGCCAGGCGGAACCGGCGCTCGCTTCGCGCGCCATCGCCGTGATTGGCGCCGGCTGGGCCGGCTGCGCGGCAGCGGTCGAACTGGCCCGTGCCGGCTACAAGGTGACGTTGCTGGAAGCAGCCCGCACGTTGGGTGGCCGCGCGCGCCGCATCGAAACCGACCGCAAGCAGCTCGACAACGGCCAGCACATCCTGCTGGGCGCCTACAGCGAATCGCTGCGCCTGATGCAGCTGACCGGCGTCGATACCAGCCAGGCCGTGCTGACGTTGCCGCTGCAGATGCGCTACCCGCCCAACACCGGCGGCATGGATTTCATCGCGCCCGCGCTGCCGCTGCCTGCGCCGCTGCACCTGGCCATCGCGCTGCTGCGCGCCCAGGGTTTGCACCGCGAAGACAAACTGAGCCTGGCGCGCTTTTCCACCAGCGCCCGCTGGATGGGCTGGCAGCTCGACACCGATTGCAGCGTCAGCGCACTGCTGGAACGCTTCGACCAGACGCCGCGCCTCATCAAGCTGATGTGGCGTCCGCTGTGCCTGGCCGCGCTCAACACGCCGCCCGAACGCGCCTCCGCGCGCGTCTTCCTCAACGTGCTGCGCGACAGCCTGGGCGCCAAACGCCGCGCCTCCGACATGCTGCTGCCACGCGCCGACCTCAGCGCGCTGTTTCCGGATGCGGCAGCCGCCTACATCGGCCGGCACGGCGGTTCGGTACGCAGCGGCGCCAAGGTCCAGGCGATCCGCAATATCGAAAGCCGCCTGTGGCAGCTCGATATCAGTGGCGCGGCGGTGGGCGGCACCTGGAGCACCTACTTTGGCGGCGTCGTGATTGCTACCGGCGCCAGCCAGGCCGCCGCGCTGCTGCACGATCTGCCCGACTGCGACACCAGCACCCTGTGCCACCAGCTCACCGCGTTTGAGGCGGAAGCCATCACCACCGTCTACCTGCAGTACGACAGCACGACCAGACTGGACCTGCCGTTCTACGCCCTGCAGGACGATCCGGACAGCCACCATTACGGCCAGTTCGTGTTCGACCGCGGCCAGCTCGACGCCAGCCAGGCCGGCCTGCTGGCCGTCGTCATCAGCGCCTCCGGCCCAGCCGCAGCCCAGCCACAAGAGCTGCTGGCCGAAGCGGTGGCGGTGCAGCTGGCGGTGGATTTCCAGCGCCCGGAACTGGGGCGGCCCGCATGGTTCAAGGTGATTACCGAAAAACGCGCCACCTATGCCAGTTCGCCCGGCCTGGTCCGGCCCGCCAACGCTACCGGCCTGCCCGGCCTGGTGCTGGCCGGCGACTACACGGCGGGCGACTATCCGGCCACGCTGGAATCGGCCGTGCGCAGCGGTGTGGCTGCCGCCAACCTGTTAAAGAGGAGCACCGTCCAGTAGCCCGTTTTTGTCGCCTGTTCCGCATTTTGTGCAGCCTGTCACATGCCTGTGGCACCAGAACGGACGCTTGCGTACAGTGGAATCATCGGCAAACCCCTATATTGGAACGTAAATGAAACTCGCCCTGAGCCTGAAAACCCTCGCGCTGCTCGCCTTTGTGGCCGCCAGCACCGCAGTCATCGTGCATCCGGCACGGACGGCGGACGGCACGATGGCCATGGCGCACAACACGACGAATGGCCTGCCCCTGCCGTCGTCCTTTCACTAAGAGAAACATTGGGGAATTGATATCATGACCAAGCAGGAATACCTCGACGCGCTCAAGCAAGCCATGCAGGGTCTGCCGCCAGAAACGGTGGCCAAGACGCTGGCCTACTACGAGCAACGCTTTATCGACGGCCTGGTGGCTGGCCGGAGCGAGGCCGAGGTCTATCAGGAACTCGACGAGCCGCGCAAGATCGCCATGACGCTGCGCGCCAGCGCCCACCTGAACGCTTTCGAGCAGAAAAAGACCCCGGTCAACCTGGCGCGCATGATGATCTCCTTCATTGGCCTGGCGATCTTCAACCTGTTCATGGTCATCCCGGCCATGGTTTACGCCAGCCTGCTGGGCGCCGTCTACATTTCCGCGTTCGGCTTCTATATCGGCGGCGTGGCGCTGACCGCCAGCGGCCTGTCGGGCCAGAATGAGCTGGCGCTGGAAGGCCCGCTGCGCCACATCATGGAATTCACCAACAGCCATTTCGACACCCGCGCAGAAGAGGAAGAAGCCCAGGGCTGGCGCGTGTCCATCAACAATATGGGCGTGCAGGTCAACAAGGACGACAACGAAAGCCCGCCAGCGGACGAGGAAGGCCTGAGCCGCAGCGGCCGCGTGCTGAACCGCGCCGAAGCCGTGGCGGCCGGCGATGTCCACATCACCACCGATTTTGACAGCGGCGCCCGCACCACGCAGTCGCTGATCGGCATGGGACTGGTCCTGGGCGGGATCGGCCTGACCCTCATCAGCATCGTGCTGACCCGTTACACCATGATCGGCCTGCGGCGTTATGCGGCGATGAATGTCTCGCTGCTGCGCGGACGTTAAGGAACAATGATGCGCGCATTATTAAAAATCGGAGCGGGCCTGCTGCTGCTGGCATTTGTGCTGATCGGCATAACCTACAGCATGCTGAAAGCCTACGGCAGCAGCAGCCCGACCAGCGTTGCCGGCCGCTCGCTGGGCAGCGAAAGCCGCAAGATCGACGCCATGGCCACCGCCGTGGAACTGAGCGGCCCCATTGACCTGATCCTGACCCAGGGCCAGACCGCGTCGCTCAAGGTGCGCGGCGAGCAGCGCTCGCTGTCGAATATTGAAACCATCCAGGATGGCCGCGATCTGCACATCGGCACCAAGGGCATGCTGCTCAATCCACGCCATCGCCTGCAGGTGGAGCTGATCCTGCCCTCGCTGGAAGAACTGGTGGTCAACAGCAGCGGCGACACCAAGGTCAGCGGCTTTACCGGCGAGCGCCTGGAACTGCAGCTGCACGGCTCGGGCAATGTGAACTTCAACGGCCGCTATCGCGAATTGACTGCCGGCGCACGTGGCAGCGGCAACCTCAATCTGAATGCCGGCAGCAGTGAGAACGTGGAGCTCGAAATGGTGGGCTCGGGCCAGATCAGCGCGTCCGGCAGCTGCAAGAACCTCAACGCGGAGCTGACCGGTTCCGGCGACCTCAATGCGCGCCATCTGGCGGCGGACAAGGTCACGGTCAATCTGAAAGGCTCGGGCACCAGCCACGTGTTCGCCAAGCAGTCAGCGGATCTGACCTTGCGCGGCAGCGGCGACATCCGCGTGCTGGGCAATCCGGATCAGCGCAATGTGAGCCGCACCGGTTCCGGCGAAGTCACCTGGGAGTAAGCCAGGCCAGCGCATCGCGCGCGGCCGCCACGCCGCCGGCAAAGCAGGCTGTCAGCAGATAGCCTCCGGTGGGCGCTTCCCAGTCGATCATCTCGCCCGCCACAAACGCGCCCGGTACGGCCTTCAGCATGGTGCCCTCCAGCGCTGACCAGCACACCCCACCGGCGCTGCTGATCGCTTCATCGATAGGACGCGGGCGCAGCAGCCGCACCGGCAGGCGCTTGATGGCCTGCGCCAGCAGTGACTCGTCAGCGTATTCGTCCTTGCTCAGGCACTCCCGCAGCAGCCCCGCTTTCACGCCCTTGATGCCAAGACGGCTTTGCAGATGGCTGCTCATGGAACGCGAGCCACGCGGCCGCGCGATTTCGTCAGCCACGCGCTGTGGCGACAGGTCCGGCAGCAGGTCCAGCCAGATGGTGGTGGTGCCTTCCGCGGCGATCTGGTCGCACAGCGCGGCGGACAAGGCGTAAATCAGGCTGCCCTCGATGCCGCCCTGCGTGACCACGAACTGCCCTTGCTTGCGCATCTCCTGGCCTTGCGCATCACGCGCGATCACGGCCACGGTCATCAGCGGTTCGCCCGCGTGGCGGCTGCTGAAATGCTCACTCCATGCGACATCGAAACCACAATTGGCAGGCGCCAGCGGCGCCACCTCCACGCCACGCGCAGCCAGCACCGGCATCCAGGCGCCATCCGACCCCAGACGCGCCCAGCTCGCACCGCCCAGCGCAAGGATTACCGCATCGGCGGACACCAGCTGTTCGGCCGGATGGCCGTTGTCGTCCGGCGCGCTGAAGACCAGCGCATCATCACGCCAGCCCTGCCAGCGGTGGCGCATGTGGAACTGCACACCGCTTTCGCGCAACTGGTGCACCCATGCCCGCAGCAAAGGCGCGGCTTTCATATCGGTCGGGAAGACGCGGCCCGAGGTGCCGACGAAAGTCTCCAGTCCCAGGCCATGCACCCAGCCGCGCACCGCCTGCGGATCAAACGCGTCCAGCATCGCTTGCAACGGCTGCGCGCTTTTGCCGTAACGCGTTACGAAATCAGCATAGGGCTCCGCGTGCGTGATGTTCATGCCGCTGCGGCCGGCCAGCAGAAACTTGCGGCCGACCGAAGGCATCGCGTCGTAGACATCCACCCGCACCCCGCCCTGCGCCAGCGTTTGCGCGGCCATCAGGCCGGCGGGGCCGCCGCCAATGACGGCGACGCGAAAAGGTGTCAAACTAGACTGCATGTGATTCGGTCCAATACGTAAAACAAGGGAGACAAAATGGGTGCGGTATTCTGGATTAAACGCTACCTGCAAGCGGCCGTGCCGCTGTTTGCGATACTGGCCGCCGTCGAATGGATCAAGGGCTCAACCGCCAGGGAAGACTACCTGAGTGCCGGCGCATGGGCGCTGATCGCCGCCGGCATTTTCACTTACTTTGCCTGGCGCCGCTACCGCAACGCCGTGGCTTGCGGCATGTGCGATAACTTCGCCGCCGCCAGTAAAAACGACAAGCCTTCCTAACCGCCCGTCACGGGCGGGAAAAACGCCACTTCGGCGCCATCGGCAAGCGCGGTATCGGCGCTGCACATCACCTGGTTGCACGCCATGCGCAGCGCCGGGTGCGACAGCGCCTGCTGCCAGTTCTCGCCACGCGCAGCCAGGTGGTCGCGCAAGGCGCCCACCGTGTTCACGCCATCCGGCAAGGCCAGCGATTCGGACGATGCGCCAAGCGCCTCACGCACGCTGGCAAAAAATTTAACGGTAATAACCATCAGTACAGTAACTCATTAAACGGTATAAATCGTACGGTGTCGCCGGCAGCGATTGCCTGGCCAGGCGGATTATCGATCACACCGTCGCCCCACACCGTGGATGTCAGCACTCCAGAACTCTGGTTGCGGAACAGTTCCACGCCACCATTGTCGTTGATACGGGCACGCAGGAATTCGTTGCGCTTGTCAGCTTTGGGCCAGTCGAAATCGGCGCGCATGTTGAAAGCACGCGGCGCCACTGCGCCTTCCACGCCCTGCAGGCGCAGTACAAACGGCCGCACGAACAGCATGAAGGTGATGAAGCTCGATACCGGATTGCCGGGCAGGCCGACAAAGAAGGCCTGCTGCACCTCGCCGAACGCCAGCGGTTTGCCAGGCTTGACGGCGATCTGCCACATATTGAGCTTGCCCTCGGCTTCTACGGCAGGCTTGATATGGTCTTCTTCGCCGACCGACACGCCGCCCGAGGTGATAATCAGGTCGTGGCCCTGCGCGGACTGGCGCAGCACCGAACGTGTCGCCTCCAGCGAATCCGGCACGATGCCAAAATCGGTGATCTCGCAACCCAGGTTTTCCAGCAGCGCACGCAACGTGAAGCGGTTGGAGTTGTAGATCGCGCCCGGCGCCAGTGGTTCGCCCGGCATGGTCAGCTCGTCACCGGTAAAGAACACTGCCACACGCAGCTTGCGTTTGACCGGCAGCTGCGCCAGGCCTATCGATGCGGCGAGGCCCAGTTCCTGGCTGCGCAAACGCGCACCAGCTTTCAGCACCACGCTGCCGGTGGCGATGTCCTCGCCCGCGCGTCGTATCCATTCGCCCGATTTTGGCGTGTGCCTGACGGTGACCACATCGCCAGCCAGTTCGCACTGCTCCTGCATGACGACAGCGTCCGCACCTTCCGGAATCATGGCGCCAGTGAAGATGCGCGCCGCCGTCCCTGGCTGCAAAGGCTGTCCGACATGGCCTGCCGGGATACGCTGCGACACCTTGAGCGCCGCGCTGCCGCTGACGCAGTCGGCTGCGCGCACCGCATAGCCGTCCATCTGCGTATTGTCCGCGCCGGGCACGTTCATGCCCGATACCTGCGCTACCGCCAGCACGCGGCCGTTGGCCTGCAGCGTCGGGATGGTCTCCGACTCCGCCACAGGGCGGACGGCGTCCAGCATCAGCGCCAGCGCATCGCTGACAGACAGCATCGGTTTGCGCGGCTCGCTCATTACAGGCCCGTGTTGGAAGCGATGTAGGCCTTCATGGCGGCGACATCCGGCTTCATGACGACAAACTTCTGCGGCAGGTCTTCGATGTTTTCGAAACCTTCCGGACGCTCGGCATCTTCACCCAGCGCTTCCAGGATGGTTTCGTTGAACTTGGCCGCCAACGCGGTTTCCAGCACGATCATGGTCACGCCAGGTTCCAGATGTTCCTTGGCGACCTTGATGCCGTCGGCGGTATGCGTATCGATCACGATGCCGTAATCGTCGGCCACATCGCGGATGGTATCGACGCGGTCCTGGTGCGTGGACTTGCCCGACTTGAAGCCGTAGTTAGCCACCAGTTTGAATTCGTCGCCATCGCTGCCCGGTTTGCCCGACAGGTCGAAGCCGCCGTGGGTGTCCACTTTCTGGAACAGCGCGCGGGTGCGGTCGCTGTCGCGGCCCACCAGTTCGTAGACAAAGCGCTCGAAGTTCGACGCTTTCGAAATGTCCATCGACGGGCTGCTGGTGTGGTAGGTCTCAGCTGACTTGCGCACGCGGTACACGCCGGTGCGGAAGAACTCATCCAGCACGTCGTTTTCGTTGGTGGCGGCGACCAGTTTGTCGATCGGCAGGCCCATCATGCGGGCGATATGGCCGGCGCAGATGTTGCCGAAGTTACCCGAAGGGACGGTGAACGACACTTTCTGATCGTTCGAGGTGGTCGCTGCCAGATAGCCGCGGAAGTAGTACACCACCTGCGCCACAACTCGCGCCCAGTTGATCGAATTGACGGTGCCGATTTTGTGCCGGGCCTTGAATTCCAGGTCATTCGACACGGCCTTCACCATATCCTGCGCATCATCGAACACGCCTTCAATCGCGATGTTGAAGATGTTCGGGTCCTGAAGGCTGAACATCTGCGCAGTCTGGAAGGCGCTCATTTTCTTGTGCGGCGACAGCATGAACACGCGGATACCCTGCTTGCCGCGCATCGCGTATTCCGCCGCGCTGCCAGTGTCGCCCGAGGTGGCGCCGAAGATGTTCAGCTCAGCGTTTTGTTTGGCCAGCGCGTATTCAAACAGGTTACCCAGCAGTTGCATGGCCATGTCCTTGAAGGCCAGGGTCGGGCCATTCGACAGCGCCTGCAGCACCAGTCTGGTGCCATTCTCGCCTTCTTCCAGCACGCGCAGCGGCGTGATGTCGGCAGCGCTTTCTTCCTTGCGGGCGTTTTTGTAGACGTCTGCGGTGTAGGTCTTGGCGGTCAGCGCGCGCAGGTCAGCTTCCGGAATATCGGTGGCAAACTTCTTCAGGATTTCAAACGCCAGTTCAGCGTAGGACAGCTTGCGCCAGGCATCCAGCTCGGCGCCAGTCACCTGAGGGTAGGAAGCCGGCAGGAACAAGCCACCGTCAGCGGCAAGGCCGCCCAGCAGAATATCGGAAAACTGCGCGGAAGATGGTTGGGAAGGCGAAGCGGCGGCCGACGAAGCGGCGCGGGTAGACACGTATTGCATAGAGTAGAAAAGTCCGGTTGGGCTGCAGAACGGTACAAAGCGAGCGAATATTATAGTGCCACCGGGGCTTTCACGTGAAATTCACGTTGTTTTAAGGTCATTCTTCCGTTTCTGGGGTGCTGGCCGGTCCGCGCCGCAGGCCATATACTATTGGTCTCTGTAGATCGTCACCTAACACCATGAAGTCGCCCGTCCATTCCTCACAACGTCATTTCGCCAGTTATCTGTGGGCCTGCTTCGGCACCCTGCTGCTGGTGGCAGCGGCGTTCATGTTTTACGTCTGGACCGAGAAACGCATCGACGAAGCCAACGAGCTGCGTTACAACTCGCACAACCTGGTCGATGAGCTGCGCCAGTCTTCCGACGACCTGTCGCGCATGGCGCGCACCTACGTCATCACCGGCGAACCGCAGTACCGCAAAAACTTCCAGGAGATTGTCGAGATCCGCGAAGGCCGCGCGCCCCGCCCCAGCAACTATGAAAACGTCTATTGGGACCTGGTGCTGGGTAACGGCCAGCGCCCGCGCAAGGTGGGTGTGACGGTGCCGCTGATGCAGCTGATGCGCGAATCGCGCTTCGCGCCGGAAGAGCTGGCGTTGCTGGCCGCCGCCAAGAACGAATCCGACAAACTGGTCGGACTGGAAATCGCCGCCATGGACATGCGCGCCGCCGGCGGCGACGTCCAGCGCGCCATCGCCATGCTGCACGATGAGACCTACCACCGAGGCAAGGCTGACATCATGCGGCCGATCGGGGAAGTCAATGACAGCGTCGACCGCCGTACCCGTTTGCTGGTCACGGAAACCGAGGTCGATGCCAACCTGGCCCGCTTCTCCTTCATGTTCAGCGCCATCGTTCTGGTGCTGCTGGTGTGGCGCGCCAAGCGGCAGCTGGACGCGTCGCTGGGCTGCTCGGTCGACCAGCTCCAGACCGTGATGGAACGGCTGGGACGCGGCGATTTTTCCGAACCATTGAAAGTCGCCAGCAACGCGCAAGACAGCGTCTGGGGCTGGCTGGCCCACACGCAGCAAGGACTGGCGCGCCTGGATGCGGAGCGCAAGGAAGCGCTGGAGCGCACGCAGCGCCTGAGCCGCCTGTATTCTGCGCTAAGCCAGTGCAACCAGGCGATTGTCCGCAGCCACAGCGAAGCCGAACTGTTTGAGCGCATCTGCCGCGACGTTGTTACCTACGGCGGCATGGCGATGGCGTGGATCGGCCTGATCGACCGCGAACATGACCGCATCAGCGTTGCTGCAGCCTATGGCGGCGGCGTCGAATATCTGGACGACCTGGAAGTCTCGCTGGACTCTTCTGTGCCGCACGGCCGTGGCCCCATCGGCCTGTCCTATCAAAGCGGCCAGCCCTACTGGTGCCAGGACTACCAGCATGCAGCAGAAACTGCGCACTGGCACGGCCATGGCGCCCGCTATGGCTGGGCGTCATCCGCCGCGATCCCGCTGCGGCGCGACGGCGAAATCATCGGCTTCTTCGCACCCTACTCCAGCGCCGTCAACGCCTTCGACCACGAGGTGCGCGAGCTGCTGCTGGAAATGACGCTCGACATCGAATTCGCGCTGAAAAACTTCGACCGCGAAACCATACGCCAGCAAGCCGACCAGCGCGTGCAATACCTGGCCCACTACGACGTGCTGACCGGCCTGCCGAACCGCTCGCAACTGCACGAACGCGCACGCCTGCTGCTGGAGCAGGCGCGCAGCCGCCGCACGCCGATGGCACTCATGATGCTGGACCTGGACCACTTCAAGGACATCAACGATTCGCTGGGCCATACGGTGGGCGACGCCCTGCTGTCCGAACTGGCGCTGCGCCTGACCAGCTGCCTGCGGGACGGCGACATGGTGGCCCGCCTCGGCGGTGATGAATTCATTTTCGTTATGCGTAACGTCAATAGCGCAGAAACCAGCGACATCGCGCGCAAGCTGCTGGATCTGACCGGCCAGTCCTACACCGTCGGTCTGCACGACCTCAAAGTCTCTGCATCCATCGGCATCGCCATGTACCCGGAAGACGGCCTGGATGTGGAAACCCTGCTGCAGCGCGCGGACGCCGCCATGTACCAGGTCAAGCGCGCCGGCCGCCACGACTTCCGCTTCTTCACCGCCGCCATGCAGCAGCGCGCGGCACGCCATCTGCAGGTGGTGAATGCGCTGCGCTATGCGCTGGAACGCGAGCAGATGCACGTGGTGTATCAACCGCAGGTATCGCTTAAAACGGGACGCATCATTGGTGCGGAAGCGCTGCTGCGCTGGAACACGCCGGAGCTGGGCGCGGTATCGCCAGCGGAATTCATTCCGGCCGCCGAGGAAAGTGGACTGATTGTGCCGATCGGCGAATGGGTGCTGCGCCAGGCCGTACGCCAGGCGCGGACCTGGCTGGATGCGGGCCTGCCGCCGCTGGTGATGGCGGTGAACCTGTCCGCCATCCAGTTCCGCACGGCCAACCTGCCATCGCAAGTAGCCCAGGTGCTGTATGAAGAAGGCTTGCCGCCGGAGTACCTGGAGCTGGAATTGACGGAAGGCGTGGCGGTGCAGGATCCGCAAGGCGCCATCGCCACCATGAATCAGCTGCACGACCGTGGCATCCGCATGTCCATTGACGATTTCGGCACCGGCTTTTCGTCACTGAGCCATCTGAAAAAGTTCAAGGTCTACAAGCTGAAAATCGACCAGTCCTTTGTCCGCGACATCAGCACCGACAGCGAAGACAAGGCCATCGTCAGCGCCATCATCAACATGGCGCGCAGCCTGGGGCTGACCACCATCGCCGAAGGCGTGGAGACGGTGGAACAGCTGGAGTTCCTGCGCGAGCAGTCATGCGATGAAATTCAGGGATACCATATCAGCAAGCCATTGCGGCCTGCTGATTTCGAGGCGCTGCTTAGCAAGCAGCGTGATTGACGGTGATGACGTGAATCGCCAGGCCACCCAGGGAGGTTTCCTTGTACTTGGCCTGCATGTCGGCGCCAGTCTGGCGCATGGTTTCGATCACTTCATCCAGGCTGACGAAGTGGGTACCGTCGCCTTTTAAGGCCAGCGAAGCCGCGGTGATGGCCTTGACTGCGCCCATGCCGTTACGCTCAATGCAGGGAATCTGCACCAGGCCACCGATAGGATCGCACGTCATGCCCAGATGGTGCTCGATGCCGATTTCGGCAGCGTTCTCGATCTGGCCATTGCTGCCGCCCAGCGCCGCCACCAGGCCTGCTGCAGCCATGGCGCAGGCCACGCCCACTTCGCCCTGGCAGCCGATCTCCGCGCCGGAAATCGATGCGTTGCGCTTGCACAGCATGCCGATCGCTGCTGCCGTCAGCATGAAGTTACGGATGCCGGTCACCGGATCACTCGGTTTACAGTCCTCCGCATAGTAGCGCAGCACCGCTGGGATGATGCCGGCCGCGCCATTGGTCGGCGCAGTGACCACGCGGCCACCCGCAGCATTTTCTTCGTTGACGGCCATTGCGTACAGGCTGACCTGATGCAGCGCGTCGTGCGGCAGTTCGTTGGCGCGATCGCTCACGCTGGTGTGCTGGGACCACAGGCCGGCAGCGCGGCGCTTCACATTCAGGCCGCCTGGCAGCTGGCCCGGCGTCTCGAGACCGTGTGCGATACAGTCGCGCATCACATGCCAGATATTGTCCATGCCCGCATTCAGCGCTTCTTCGCTCATGCGCACGCGCTCATTCGCACGCAGCATTTGCGGAATCGTCAGGCCACTGCGCACGCCGTGCGCCAGCAATTCGTCCATGGTGTCGAAGGTGTAGGGAATGGCGACTGCTTCCGCCGCCGCAGCTGGGGCCTCGCCTTCTTCGCGGATGAAGCCACCACCGACCGAGTAATACACTTTGCTGACGCTGCTGCCATCCTTGCGGGTCAGAGTAAAGCGCATGCCGTTCGGGTGCTCAGGCAGCGATTCAGCCATATGGAAAATCAGGTGCGTACCGCGCTTGAATGGCACAGCGTGGGCGCCCAGCAGTGCCAACTGGCCAGAGGCTTCGGCTTGCGCCAGCTGGGTGTCAACGCTGGTCGGCACCACGTCCTGCGGGGTTTCGCCCATCAGGCCAAGCAGTACGGCTTTATCGGTTGCGTGGCCAACGCCGGTCAGGGCCAGCGAGCCATACAGCTCCGCCTTGACTTCCGTGACGTCGTCCAACGGAGCGTTATCCAGCAAGAAGCGGCGTGCCGCAACCATCGGTCCCACGGTGTGGGAGCTCGATGGGCCGATGCCGATCTTAAATAAATCAAAAACGCTCATGTCCATCAGATGTCTCTCTTATAAATAACTGCACCCCGCACGCAGCGGGGGCAAGGTTGTATTACTGGCCGCGGGCTTATGCCGCTTTGCCCAGGCTGACATCAACGTTTGCCAGCATGTCTTCTACCATTTCATCCACGCCAATGCGCGCTTTCCAGCCCCAGTCCGCAGTGGCGGTGGCGTCGTCCAGGCTTTGCGGCCAGGAGTCGGCGATCGCTTGACGGCTGTCGGGCTTATACGCAATCTTAAAGTCCGGCAGCTTGCGGGTAATCGCCGCCGCCAGTTGCTCCGGATTGAACGACACGCCTGCCACGTTGTACGACGAACGTACTTTGACCAGCTCCGCCGGTGCGTCCATCAATTCGATGGTGGCGCGGATGGCGTCCGGCATGTAGATCATCGGCAGCGTGGTTTGCGGGCCGAGGAAGCATTCATAACGCTCACCGCGCAGCGCTGCATGGAAAATCGCAATCGCGTAATCCGTGGTGCCACCGCCCGGCGGCGACTTGAAGCTGATGATGCCTGGGTAGCGGATCGAACGCACGTCCACGCCATACTTCAGGAAGTAGTATTCGCACAGACGTTCGCCGGCCAGCTTGCTGATGCCGTAGATGGTGGTTGGGTCCATCACGGTCAGCTGCGGCGTATCGGCTTGCGGCGTGTTCGGGCCAAACGCTGCAATCGACGATGGCCAGAAAATTTTCAGCGGCTTGCCGATGGCGCCGCGCTCGCGCGCCACTTCCAGGATATTCAGCAGGCCGTCCATGTTCAGCGTCCAGGCTTTGAGCGGCGCCGCTTCGCCAGTGGCCGACAACATCGCTGCCAGCTGGTACACCTGCGTGATGCCCTCTTCGGTCACCAACGCCGACAAGGCCTGCTTATCCAGCACGTTCAGCGTGGTGTAGCGGGCGGCATTATACAGATTCGTCGGGCTGACATCGCTCGCGATCACGTTCTGTGCGCCGTGCTGTTTGGCGAGCGCTTCTACCAGCTCGCTGCCGATCTGGCCATTGGCGCCGATGACGAGAATTTTTTGTTGTTCCATTTCTGTATTCCTGACGATTTTCATTTTTAGTTCTTCAGCAAGCCCAGTTCGCGGCCAGCCTGTTCGAATGCTTTGAGCACGGTCTCCAGCTGCTCACGGGTATGCGCCGCAGACAGCTGCACCCGCACGCGCGCCTGGCCCATTGGCACCACCGGGTAGAAGAAGCCGCTCAGCAGCACGCCCAGCTCATACATGCGCGCCGCGAACTTCTGCGCCACGGGCGCCTCGAACAGCATGACCGGCACTACAGGATGGGTACCGGGCTTGATGGTGAAGCCGATACGCTCAATCTCCCTGCGGAAGTAAGCGGTGTTTTCGTGCAGGCGGTCGCGCAGCTCGGTCGACGACGACAGGCGCTCCAGCACTGCCAGCGAGGCGCCGGCAATCGATGGTGCCAAGGTGTTCGAGAACAGGTAAGGACGCGATTTCTGGCGCAGCATGTCGATCACTTCCTTGCGGCCGGAGGTAAAGCCGCCCATGGCGCCGCCCAGCGCCTTGCCCAGCGTGCCGGTGATGATGTCGATTTTGCCGACCACATTGTGGTGCTCGTGCGTGCCGCGGCCGGTCTTGCCCATGAAGCCGGAGGCGTGGCATTCGTCGATCATGACCAGCGCGCCGTATTTCTCGGCCAGCTCAACGATCTTGTCCAGCTGGGCGATGGTGCCGTCCATCGAGAACACGCCGTCGGTGACGATGATCTTGTGGCGCTTGTCGGCCGCCGCTTGCAGCTGCTGCTCCAGGTCCGCCATATCATTGTGGGCGTAACGGAAACGCGCTGCCTTGCACAGACGGATACCGTCGATGATCGACGCATGGTTCAGCGCATCGGAAATGATCGCATCATTTTCGTCGAACAGCGGTTCAAACACGCCGCCATTGGCGTCGAACGCCGCCGCATACAGGATGGTGTCTTCCGTGCCCAGGAATGTGGAGATCGCCTGCTCCAGCTGCTTGTGCACGGTCTGCGTGCCGCAGATGAAACGCACCGACGACAGGCCATAGCCATACTGCTCGGTCGCATCGATGGAAGCCTGCGCCACCCACTCCTGGCCCGACAGGCCGAGGTAATTGTTGGCGCACATATTAATCAGCTTGCGACCATCTTCGCTCACCACTTCCGCGCCCTGGCGCGAAGCCAGTACGCGCTCCGGCTTGTACAGACCCTGTTCGCGCAGTTGATCCAGGGTTTGCTGGAGGCCGCTGTAGAAAGTGCTTTTTGCTTGATTGCTCATGATGGTCCTTGTATATGATACGATTTCGCTGCCTTATGCGGAATTCGCTATTTCGAATGCGAGTTCAATATATTGAATATTATAGAGAACCAGTGAACTCTGCAACCCGCCAAGGTGTACCGATTCACTTGAAATTTAGCCCATCCGCCAAATAAAACAATGAAAACTGCTGTATCGACAAATGCTCCTCCGGAGGTTGGCGCCGCGCTCCAACGCTTGCGCCTGGCCCGTGGTCTCACGCTGGAGGACCTGTCACGCATCGCTGGCGTGTCCAAATCAATGTTGTCTCAAATAGAAAGGGAAAAGGCGAATCCGACCATCGCCATCACCTGGCGTCTGGCCAATGCGCTGGGCGTGCAGATCGGCGAACTGCTGGCCACTGCCGAGCGCGAGGTCGAGACGATCCGCGTGGTCGAATCGCACGAGATCCCTACCCTGCCCGGGCTTCATGCGGGCTATGTGCTGCGCATCCTGGGACCGCTGGAGCTGGCCAGTAAGTATGAATGGTATGAATTGACGCTGTCGGCCGGTGGCGAACTGGCCTCGCAAGGCCATGATCCCGGCGCGCAGGAGCACCTGACGCTGCTACACGGCTCGGTGGAAGTGGAAGTCGGAAACGACAAGAAGAAGGTCAAGCTGGGCAGCACGGCGCGCTACCCGGGCGACCAGCAGCACATCATTCGCAACGTCGGCAAGACCGAAGCGAAAGCGCTGCTGGTGGTGATCCACCGCTAATTAACAGCTACCAGCTGGTTTCGCGCTCCGGCGTGGAGGTGATGCGGTGGATGGACAGGTCGGCCCCCTGGAATTCCTCTTCCGGGTCCAGGCGCAGGCCGACAGTCTTTTTCAGCACGCCGTAGACCAGCGTGCCACCGATGGCAGCAATTGCTACGCCCATAATGGTGCCGATCAGCTGCGAGGCCAGCGCCACCCCGCCGGCGCCGCCCAGCGACTTCAGGCCAAAGATGCCGGCCGCAATACCGCCCCAGGCGCCGCACAGGCCGTGCAGCGGCCATACACCCAGCACGTCATCGATCTTCCATTTGTTCTGCGCCAGCGTAAACATCCAGACGAAGATGGCGCCGGCAATACCGCCGGTGACCAGCGCGCCCAGCGGGTGCATGATATCCGAGCCCGCACACACGGCCACCAGGCCGGCCAGCGGGCCGTTATGCACGAAACCGGGATCATTCTTGCCCAGCATGGTAGCGACCAGCGTGCCGCCGACCAGGGCCATCAGCGAATTGACCGCCACCAGCCCGTTCATCTTGTCCAGCGCCTGTGCGCTCATCACATTGAAGCCGAACCAGCCGACCATGAGTATCCAGGCGCCCAGTGCGAGAAAGGGGATCGACGATGGCGGATGGGCGGCAATGCCGCCGTTTTTCATGTAGCGGCCACGGCGTGCGCCCAGCAGCAGCACCGCTGGCAAAGCAATCCAGCCGCCCACCGCGTGGACCACAACGGAACCGGCGAAGTCGTGAAACTCCGCACCAAACGTCTGCTGCAGCCAGCCCTGTACGCCAAAACGGTGGTTCCAGGCGATGCCCTCAAAGAAGGGATAAACCAGCCCAACCAGCAGCGCCGTCGCCGCCGTCTGCGGATGGAAGCGTGCGCGCTCGGCGATGCCACCTGAAATAATCGCAGGGATCGCCGCAGCAAAGGTCAACAGGAAGAAAAACTTGACCAGCTCATAGCCGTTTTTGGCTGCCAGCACGTCCGCTGCGGAAAAGAAATTGACACCATAAGCAATGCTGTAACCGACAAAGAAGTACACGATGGCCGAGACGCAGAAATCGACCAGAATTTTCACCAAGGCATTGACCTGATTCTTTTTACGCACCGTGCCCAGTTCCAGGAAGGCAAAGCCGGCATGCATTGCCAGAATCATGATGGCACCGAGCAAGATAAACAGTGCATCCGCACCGTCTTTGAATCCAGACATCAAATCACTCCCCAAAAGTAGGCACACAAAATAAAGATGCTTCATACAAAGCAATATCTGTACCAATTTGGTGCAAAACCTTAAGTGATTGATTTCAAATAGCTTGGCATTGGCTGCGCAAGCAAGCCATTCTGCCTTGCGCACCAAAACAGGGAGTTAAAAAGCACCACGCTGGTGAGCCAAAAACAAAAAAGCCCCGAAGGGCTTTGTGATACGAAGCAGATGTCGTTCAGGCTTGCTGTTTGCGGCGGCGTGCCGCGCAGCCCACCAGACCCAGCCCCGCAAGCAGCATTGCGTAGGTTTCCGGCTCTGGCACTGCCGAGACAGAAAAGTCATAAGAAATCTTGCCCAGCGTCAGATTGCTGGTGCCGACACCATCCTGAAGAGCCTGCCACGAAAAATCGGTATCGACCCGAACCGCTTTATACGTAGTGTCGAGCGTTGTACTGAGACTTTCCTGGACCGCACCACTAAATGCCCCACGGCCAGTCGATGCCCACCAGTTGAATTGATATAGCGCATCCTCACCAACGCCCCCGCCAAGAACGCCGTTGTTATAGCTGCTCCCAGCAGTAAAAATCGAACCCAAAGTGAACGTGGTAAAACCACCGTAGATAGGAATGCTGTACGTGCCGCTGACGCGATTACCCATCGCCCCACTTAAGTTGTAGCCGGACTTTGCCACTGCGAACAACGCACCTGCGACAGCGTCGGTATGCTGGTTGTCTTGATGATGAGTTGACGAACTCGACTTGGCGGTGACATTGTAGTCATCAGACAGCCCAAAGGAGATCGAATTGCCGGTGACTGCTGCCGTCCCGGTCCAGAAATCGGCATCATAGAAAAATTTGACGTTGGCACCATCAACTTCGACCAGATTGGTGGCTTGAGCAGTACTCACAGCACTCATTGCGGCCAGCGCGGCAAACATCAGGCTGCGTGGAAAATTCAAGTTCATTGCAATCCTTTCAATTGTGAATTTGAAATAACTACGCACCATTATGGTCATTGTTTTTTTTGCAAGTCAACTTGTATTTGCTTTTTTTATATCGGCGCTCCTGGCGGCACTGGCGGTAATGCACGCAATTTCACACTGTGTGGATCGGCCAGGTAGGCGGCGATCAATTCGGCTGCCTGCTTGCGGCTGTCCGCAGTCACGCCCTTGCCGGGATTTTTTTGCAGCCATTGCACCAGCTCCCGCAACGACTGGCGTACTTCGGCAGCGACTTGCGGATGCAGTTTGCCACCCTCCAGCAGGTTGAGCAGGCTGTCCGCGACTACCCAGTTGGATGCCAGCTGCACTGCCTCGCCTGCAATCACGGAGCCAGGCACCACGTCGCGCTTCCAGGTTTTTTGCAGAAGCTGCGACAGCACTTCCTGCACGCCCGGCTGTCTGGCATCGCGTGCGTGCTGCCACGAGACGCGGTTGATGCGGCCAGCTTCCAGCAGGAAGCCGGTCGTTTGCGCGGCGCCTGCCTCGGCGATCGAGAAGGCATCGAACACGGAATCCATGCGGGTGGTGAAGTATTCGCGGCTGCGTTCATAGCCCGCTGCCGGCGGCGTCAGAACATCCAGCACGTTGGCTGGCAGTGCCAGATATTCGGCGCGCAGGCTGTCGGTCAGGCGGCTGAGCGCCTGGCGCTGAACATCCGCTGGCGTGACTCTGATACCGGCCTTGGCGATGCCGGCTTTGACGTCACCAGCACTGGTGTAGTCAAAGTCGCCGCCGCCGATCAGCCGCGCCAGCGCCTCGCCCTGATAGCGCTGCAGCAGATACACCGGCACCAGACGCGCTTCCAGCTCGCCAATCTGGCGCGTATCCGGCAGCACATCAATGGAGAAGGTTTGCAGCGCGCGCTGGCGCACCGCGCCCAGCTGGTCCCAGGTTTTCAGCGTGTCCGGGCCGAAGTCCCACAACAGGCCATCGGGATGGCTAGCGCCCGGGGCGCGGTCATCCTGGTCGCTTGAGTACAGCATGCCCGCAGCGCGCGCCTCGCCGCGCAATTTGGCCAGCGCTGCCTGCTCCTGGGTGCCGCTGCCAAAGTCGCCGTAGATGTAGTTGACGATGTAATCGTCCCATGGGCCGACGCCCACGCCATACGCATTGGATAGATCGACCTCGCCCCGCGCATTGAGCTTGACGATCGGATGAGGATAGTCCATCACCGAACCATTGCCCATGCGGCTCGCAGCAAAGTTGTGGGCGAAGCCTAGTGTGTGGCCGACTTCGTGCGCAGCCAGCTGGCGTAGACGCGCCAGGGCCATTTGCTCAGCCATTTGCTGCTGCTCGGCGGGTGTGCTTTTACCATATGGCGCCAGCAGCGCTTCCGCAATCAGGATGTCCTGACGCACGCGCTGCGATCCCAGCGTGACGGCGCCGCGCACGATCTGGCCGGTGCGCGGATCGGTCAGCGCATTACCGTAGGACCAGCCACGCGTGGCACGGTGCACCCAGGTGATGACGTTGTAGCGGATGTCCAGCGCATCCACGCCTTCCGGCAGCAGCTCGACGCGGTAGGCGTCCTTGAAACCGGCTTTTTCAAAGGCCGTCGCCCACCACGAGGCGCCGGCAATCAGCGCCGAGCGCACCGGCTCGGGCGCGCCACGGTCGACGTAGTAGACAATCGGTTTTTTTACCGGACTGACAGCGGCCGACGGATCGGTCTTTTCCAGCTTGTGCCGCACCTGCCAGTGCACGTCGATGCTCTGCGACAGCGGCGTGGCGAAATCAAAGTAACTGGTATCGAAGCCGCCCGAATATGGGTGATAAACGCGCGGATGCCATGCGCTGCCAGCCTCGCTTTGCGGCAGCCGCACCATGCTGATACGCTGACGCATCGACAGGCTGGCCGCATCGGCGCCAACCTGGCGCACATACTCGGCCTGGCCAGGCCCCGCAAAGGTCAGCAGCGATTCCAGCTCGACGTTATCGGGAAAGGCTTTGGCTTCCGCCGCCAGCACTGCACTGCGCGCGCCATCGACCGAATACGCGCCCTGCCTGGCGCCCGCCAGCCGTGCGGCGATGCCGTGACGGTCGGCCAGCAGGAAGCTGGAGAAATCCACCAGCTGGCGTTCATTGTCGCTGGCCAGAATATCGCCCGACCACAGCACCGAATTGGAGAACGACTCGCGCACCGCTGCACGTTCGTCGCGATCCGGCGAGACTGCAACATAGTTCGTGTTTTCCTGCACCAGGAACAGGCGCGCACCGTGCTTCTCAAAATGCACCATGCGGACTTCGCCCGGCTGCGCGCGATCCAGTCCAACATCATTGGAGCCCAATGCATACGGCAATGAACTCACCAGCAGGAATGGTTGTTCCAATGCGCCCACCGCCAGCAGCACCCTGCCCTTGTCCGTATCGCGCCAGACATCGATAAAGCCCGGCTGCGGCTGCAAACCGCGCGTGAAATCGGCAATCTGCTTGACGGCCGGCGTGTTGGCGGCGGCTGGCGCCTGGTCGGCGGCATGGACCGCCACCGGCGCCAGGCCCGCCATCAACAGCGCCAGCAGGATGGGTTTGGCGGCAGGCGCGCCCCTCATTGCTGGCCTGCCGCTTTAGCGGTGTCGCCAGTATTCATTTGCAGTGCGCGGCTCAGGAAGCCCCAACGGTCAGCCACTTCCTCGATCTGCTTGTTGGTTGGCTTGCCGGCGCCGTGGCCCGCCTTGCTGTCAATCCGGATCAGGATCGGTGCACCACCCGGCGCCTGGTCGGCCTGCGCGGCCGCCGCAAACTTGAAGCTGTGCGCCGGCACCACGCGGTCGTCATGGTCTGCCGTGGTAATCATGGTCGCCGGGTAGCAGGCGCCCTTCTTCAGATTATGCAGCGGCGAGTATTTGACCAGCGCCTTGAATTCGTCCGCATTGTCCGACGAGCCATAGTCCGAGGTCCACGCCCAGCCGATGGTGAATTTATGGAAGCGCAGCATGTCCAGCACGCCCACCTGCGGAATCGCCGCCGCAAACAGGTCCGGACGCTGCGTCATGGTGGCTCCCACCAGCAGGCCGCCGTTACTGCCACCGCCAATCGACAGCTTGGACGGCGAGGTCACCTTGTGCGCCACCAGCCATTCCGCCGCGCCGATGAAGTCATCAAACACGTTCTGCTTTTGCAGCTTGGTGCCGGCCGCATGCCACGATTCGCCGTACTCGCCGCCGCCGCGCAGGTTGGCCATCACATAGACGCCGCCCATTTCCAGCCAGGCCAGGTTCGCCACCGAGAAGGTTGGCGTCAGCGAGATGTTGAAACCACCGTAGCCGTACAGGTAAGTTGGATTGCTGCCATCCAGCTTCATGCCCTTCTTCGACACGATGAACATTGGTACCTTGGTGCCATCGCGCGAAGTGTAGAACTCCTGGCGGGTTTCGAATGCGGACGGATCAAAGTCCACTTTCGGCTGGCGGTACACGCTGCTCTTGTTGGACTTCAGGTCGTAGCGGTAGATGGTCGATGGCGTGGTGAAGCTGGTGTACGAGTAGAAGGTTTCGGTATCCGAGCGTTTGCCGCCGAAGCCACCGGCCGTCCCCAGTCCTGGCAGTTCGACGTCATGCAGCGCCTTGCCTTTCAGGTCGAACACCTTGACCAGGCTGTGGGCGTCGCTCAGATAATCGACGATCAGCTGGCTGTTGACGACCGACGCCAATACCATGGTGTTGCTGGTTTCCGGCACCAGCTGCTTCCAGTTCAGCACACCCGGCTTGCGAGTGTCGATGCTGACGATGCGGCCGCGCGGCGCATTGCGCTCGGTACGGAACAGGAACACCGGGCCATCGTTGCCGATGAAGTCATAGGCGGCATCGAAGTCCTCCAGCAAGCCAACCACCTTGGCGTCCTTCTTGCTCAGGTCTTTGTAGAACACGCGGTTCTTGTTTTCGGTGCCCTGCGAGGCATTGATAATCAGGTAGCGCCCATCTTCCGTCACTTCCGCGCCAAAGCCCCAGTCCTTGTGGTCCGGACGGTCGTAGACCAGCACGTCCGCGCTTTGCGGGGTGCCCAGCTTGTGGAAGTACAGCTTCTGGAAGTAGTTCACGTCCGCCAGCTTGGTGGCTTCTTTCGGTTCGTCGTAACGGCTGTAGAAGAAGCCCGAACCATCGTGCAGCCAGGCGGTGCGCGAGAACTTCACCCACTTGATGTGATCCTCGACGTCCTTGCCGCTGTCGATATCGCGCACCTTGATCTCGTTCCAGTCGGAGCCGGAGGCGGCGGTGCTGTACGCCAGGTATTTGCCATTCGGGCTCACTGCCAGGCCGGCCAGCGCCACCGTGCCATCAGCCGCCAGCGTGTTCGGGTCGAGCAGCAGGCGTGGCACATCGGCCAGCGTCTTCATGGTGTACAGCACCGACTGATTCTGCAGGCCGTCGTTGCGGCTGTAGAAGTAGCGGCCACCTTCCTTGAACGGCACACTGAAACGCTCGAAGTTCCACAGCTTGGTCAGGCGCGCCTTGATCGCTTCGCGGTTGGGGATTTGCGCCAGATAGCTTTGGGTCAGCTTGTTCTGCGCTTCGACCCAGTCCTTGGTCTCGGCGCTATTGGCGTCTTCCAGCCAGCGGTATGGGTCGGCCACCACCGTGCCGTGGTAGTTATCCTGCTGGTCCACGGTGCGCGACACCGGGTAGTTCAGGGTGGTACCTGCCGCAGGCGTTGGGCAGGTTTGCGCCATGGCGGCGGCTTGGGTGAACAGCAGTGATGCCAGGAGTGCTCGTCGTTGCATGTGTGATCCGTATCCAGGTAAGGTTCATCAGGAACACAGATCATAACGTGAAGTATGACAAATATGACACGTTAGCTGAAATGCCAAGGCAACTTTTATTTGGCGTAGCTGACGTCCGGCTCATCGATGCCGGCCACCACCGCGACCGGCGGATGCCATTTTTCCAGCCACGAGAACAGCTGGTCGGCTGGAATCGGACGGCTCATGAAGTAGCCCTGCCCCTGGTCGCAGCCCAGCGCCGCAAGCAGGCGCCAGACAGCCTCGCTCTCGATCCCTTCGGCCACCACGCGCAGACCCATGTTGTGCCCCAGGTCGATGGTGGAGCGGACAATCTTGGTATCGCCTTCGTCGTTCTCCATATTCAGCACGAAGGATTTATCGATCTTCAGCTCATTGACCGGCAGGCGCTTGAGGTAGGCCAGCGAGGAATAGCCGGTGCCGAAATCGTCAATCGACAGGTCGACCCCCATGGCGCTGAGGCGCTCCAGCGTGTGCTGGGCGCGCACCGGATCGTCCATGATGGCGCTTTCGGTAATCTCCAGGCAGAACGAGCCGGGCGTCAGCTTGTGGCGCGTGAGCAGGTCGGCAAACTTGGCCGGCAAGTCTTGGTCCAGCAAGTCGCGCGTGGACAGGTTGACCGACACTTTCAGATGGTGGCCGCGCGTCGCCAGCTCGCGGCACAGCTCTGCCGAGCGCTCCATGACCCAGCGCGTCAGCACGCGGATAAAACCGGTCTGCTCGGCGAACGGAATAAACTCGTCGGGGAACACATTGCCGCGCTCCGGATGCACCCAGCGCACCAGCGCCTCCATGCCCACCACCTTGCCCGTATCGAGCGAAATCTTGGGTTGCACATGCAGGCGGAACTCGTTGCGTTCGGCGGCGTTGCGCAGCTCGGTGAGCAGCGACAGGCTCTTGGCGCTGGATTTGTCCATGGCAACGTCGTAGACCACGGCGCCGTCGTTGCGCTGCTTGGCCGCGTACATTGCCACTTCAGCCATACTCAGTAGCGTCTCGCCTTCCTCGGCATGCTCTGGATAACCCGCAATGCCCAGACCCGCGCCGATATCCACCATTTGATCTTCCAGCGACAGCGGTGTCTCCAGCGCCTGCAGGATCTCGGCCGCCATGCGCTGCGCTGCCTCCAGATCGGCGCCCGGCAGCAGCACCGCAAATTCGTCGCCGCCCAGGCGCGCCACCTGCGCCGACGATTGCCGGCGATTGGCCAGCAACAGCTGCAGGCGGCCCGCGACCTGGCGCAGCAGCGCGTCGCCAAAGCTGTGACCCATGACGTCGTTGACGTGCTTGAAGCGGTCAAGGTCCATCATCAGCACATACAGGCCTTCCTGGCGGCCGCGCGCCTCCACCAGCGCGTCGTTCAGCAGCAGCACGAACTGCGCACGGTTCGGCAGATTGGTCAGCGTGTCCCAGTACGCCAGGCGACGGATTTCCTGTTCGCGCTTGGCGATCCCTTCGCGCATGGCGTCAAAGGCGTGGGCCAGCGCGCCGATTTCATCTTCGCGCGTGCTGTCGATCGACACCTTGTAGTCGCCCTCCTCCAGCCGCTTGGCGGTCACCACCAGTTCGCTGATCGGCTGCGCGATGCGCTTGGCGGTAAACACGATGGCCAGCGCCGACGCAAAGATGCCGCCCAGCGCCAGGCCAATCAGCCAGCGCTCCAGACGCCGGTACTCGGCCGTGGCTTCATCAATCGAGCGCGCCAGCAGCACGCTGGCGTTCTGGTCGCCGTCTTCGCCAATCGAGATCAGGCGCGCGCTGTATTTGGCGGTTTCCACCGTGAGGTCGAAAGGCCCGGTGGGCCGGGTTGGCCCCAGCGCCTGTAGCTGCTCGACCACGGTCTGCGCCGACGGGCCAACGAAGGTCGAACCGGCCGACAGCCATTTGCCCTGCGCGTCGCGCGTGAGCACCGAGGTGTGGAGCGAGCTGACCTCGCGCATATCGTTGGCCAGCTGGCGGTCGATCGGGAAGGTCATCACGATCCAGCCGATGGTAATGGGCGCCTTGACCGGCATGGCGACGATCTGGAACGGCCGGTGGTCAACGATGGCAATGCCAATCGCGCCATCCGCCGCTTCCGCCTGGTCCAGCAGGCTCAATGCCATTTTCTCCAGGCCGGCCGACTGCTTGGGATTGGTGGTGGCGCTGATCTTGCGTTCGTCGCTAATCAGCATGGACAGCGAGGCCTTGATGCGGCGGCCGCTGTTTTCCAGCGCCGACTCGATGGTGGCGCGGTCGCTTTCGTCGTTATTGCCGATGGCGGCGACAAACGCGGTGTCGCGCGCCAGCAGCCGTGCGCCAAAGCGCAGGCTTTGCGCATTCTGCTCCAGCAGGCGGCGAAACACCTTGGAGCCGTTATTCAGTTCACTGCTGATGGCCAGGCGCGCATTGTTGTCAATGCCGCGCTGGATGACAAACAAGCCCACCACCTGGACCGCAATGATGAGGACCAGGAAAAGCGTAACGATCCGGCTTTCGAGGCTGCGAAAACGTAAACGCATGCTCAGGCTATTCCCTTAAAGAGTAGAACCATCATCCGCCGTAAATGGCTTCATCGGCAACTTGAAAACTGCGGTGGCCAGGTCGCCCGCCTTCACCGTCAGCACCTGTTCCAGCGTCGCGCTACCCACGGTATTGTAGTGCCAGGCCTTGACCACGTACTTGCCGGCCGGCAGTTCCACGCGCGCCGCGCCGGAACCGTCCGTCTTGGCGAAATATGGCGTATCGACCACTTTGACGTAAGCGATCATTTTGTCATGAATATTGCAACCCAGGACAACCGTCCCGGCTTTATCGAACACCTGCGGCGATGCCGACTGTCCTGAATACAGCTTCTGGTCGAATTTATGCGCCGGCGAGAACGAGTAGATGTGATGCCGCACCTTGTCGTTATTCGGGAAGTTGATGGTGGCGCCAACTTGCACCACGGTCACCAGCGGCATGAATTTCAGGCCCTTCTGCTCGATCTGCGCCGCTGCGGTTTTCGCGCCGCCCGGCGCGCCGCTTTCCGGCTCCATGTAGATCACCGTATCCGGCAACACTTTGCCGTTGGCGTCCTGCACTTGCACCGCAATGCCGGTAGCGCTTGCGGTGGCCGCGCTCAACAGGGTCAGGCTGAAAATGATACGGCGGGTAAAGCGGTGCATAGATATCCTGCTTGGTGGGGTGAGTCTATTGTAACGTTGTCCTGAACAAATTGTTTCCCAAATTCATCATCCGGTCATAAATCGACACTATGATCGTACAGTTAAACCGATTTTTGGAAAACGATTCATCGTGAATTCCGCACTTAAGCCGGCCATCGGCGCCACAGTCACTTATCTGAAACCTCGAGAAGATGATGAGGAGGCCGTGTTGCGTGCCCATTTGTTCGATATCCTGTCACGCCGCCAACTGAGTGCGCTGTTCCAGCCAATTGTACACATGCAGACCGGCGAAATCATCGCTTATGAAGGTCTGATACGCGGACCGTCCGACAGCCCGCTGCATTCGCCCATGAATCTGTTCAAGGCGGCGCGCGCCAACGGCCTGACGGTGGAAGTGGAACACCTGTGCCGCAAGGTGGTGCTCGAGCGTTTTGCCGAGCTCAAGCTGCCGGGCAAGCTGTTCCTCAACGTCAGCCCCGAGTCGCTGCTGCAGCGCGACGCGCGCCATGGCGAGACGCTGGAAGTCATCCATCAAATCGGCATCCATCCAGACCGTGTGATTATCGAGCTGACCGAAAACCAGCCCACCTACGATTACGACCTGATGCGCGAGGCGGTACTGCATTACCGCAAAATGGGCTTTCAAATTGCCATTGACGACCTCGGCGAGGGCTTTTCCAGCTTGCGCCTGTGGTCGGAGCTGCGGCCGGAATACGTCAAGATCGATATGCACTTCATCCAGGGCATCAATCACGACCCGGTGAAACTGCAGTTCGTGCGCTCGATCCAGGAAATCGCCGAGAAATCAAATACCCGCGTGATCGCCGAGGGCATCGAAACCCAGGCCGAGCTGCTGGTGCTGCGCGATGTCGGCGTCGCCTACGGCCAGGGCTATCATCTGGGCCGCCCTCACCCGATGCCGGCGCGCGCCGCGCCAGCGGAAGTGGTCAAGGCCCTGTCGCGCAACGGCGTGGCGGTTTATCCGCAACGCGTTACGGATAAACAGGCCACGGTGGGCAAGGTGCTGCACCAGGTGCAGGCCGTGTCGCCAGCCATGAACAACAACGAGGTCTACCATATTTTCCAGCAGGCGCCGGAACTCATGATTATTCCCGTGGTCGATGATGGAATGCCGCTGGGCCTGATTACGCGCTTTGCCATGATCGAACACTTTGCCCGCCCGTATGAGCGTGAGCTATATGGTAAGAAATCGTGCACGCAGTTCATGGACCGCAAGCCGCTGCTCGCCGACCGCGCCACCAGCTTGCAGGAACTGAGCTTCCGCATGGCGGAGGCCGACGCCCACCACCTGTTCAACGGCTTCATCATTACCGACCAGGGCCGCTACATCGGCATGGGCACCGGCCACGACCTCATGCGCGAGATCACGCAAATGCAGATCCACGCCGCGCGCTACGCCAATCCGCTGACGCAACTGCCCGGCAATGTGCCGATCAACGAGCATATCGACCGGCTGCTGGAAAGCGGCACGCGTTTCTGGGTCTGCTATTTTGACCTCGACCATTTCAAGCCGTTCAACGACGTCTACGGCTATCGCCGTGGCGACGATGTAATCCAGCTGACCGGCAATATCCTGTCCAGCAATGGCGATCCCGACCGGGATTTTGTCGGTCACATTGGCGGCGATGATTTCATGGTGCTGTTCCAGAGCGAGAACTGGGAACAGCGCTGCCAGGCGATCCTGGAGGAATTTGGCGGCAAGGTGCTGGACTTCTACAGCACCGAAGACCGGGAGCGTGGCGGCTACCTCAGTGAAGACCGTCAGGGCAAGAAAGTGTTTTACCCCGTGATGAGCTTGTCGATTGGCGCGATCCGGATCGAACCGCACCAGTATTACACCCACCACCAGATTGCCACCGCTGCGGCCGAATCCAAGAAGCAGGCCAAAAAGGTCCACGGCAACAGCCTGTTCCTCGACCGTCGCCAGCGCGGCGCCTGACCTAGTCTGCGGCGCGGCCATGCTGCGCCGGCGCCAGCGCGGCAGGATGCGCGGCGCGCCACTGCCGCGCCAGCTCCTGCGCCTCGGCGATGGCTTGCGCCGTCATCACCAGCTGCATGCGCTGGCGGTTGCTGCCGGCCGCCACATCGCCAGCCTGTGCCGACAGGGTGAGCCACATCAGGCACCGGCCGGGATCGCGCACCACGCCACGGCCGCTGCGGTACATGCTGCTCAGGTTGAATTGCGCCAGCGGATGGCCCTGCTCGGCAGCGCGGCCATACCAGTCGACCGCCTGCACATCGTCGCGTTCCACGCCCACGCCGTTCGCATACATCGCGCCCAGATTGTTCTGTGCGCCGGCGTCGCCCTGCTCGGCTGCGCTGCGGTACCACGCGGCCGCCAGCACCTCATCCTTGTTCACGCCGTGGCCGTTGGCGTACATCACCCCCACATTGAACTGCGCGTTGGCGGCGCCCTGCTCGGCCGCCATGCGGTACCACTCCAGCGCGCGCCGCTCGTCACGGTCGACGCCGCGGCCGCGCGCATACATGCTGCCAAGGTTGTATTGAGCCAGCACATGGCCTGCCTCCGCCGCGCGCTGATACCACACCAGCGCCAGTTCCAGATCCTGCTCCACGCCCTTGCCGTTGGCCAGCATCACGCCCAGATTGTATTGGGCGTCGGCATCGTCGCGTTCGGCCGCGCGCAGCAGCCAGGCCACGGCGCGGCGCGGATCGCAACGCACACCGCGCCCCTCGGCGTAGGCCACGCCGATCAGGCGCTGGGCCGCCGGCACATCCCGCATGGCCGCCTGACGAAACCAGGCCACCGCCTGATTTTCGTTACGCGTTACGCCGCAGCCGTGCTTGTACATCAGCCCGAGCCGCACCTGGGCGTGCGGGTCGTGTTGCAGTGCCGCCTTGCGGTACCACGCCATGGCCATGGGATAGCAGCGCGTTACGCCACGGCCTTCCGCATAGGCTTCGCCGAGCAGGGTCTGTGCGCTGACCAGGCCCTGCTCGGCGGCGCGCGCAAACCAGAGCACGGCGGCCTCGTCGCTGCGGACGAGGCCGCGCCCCTTGCGGTACATCTGTCCGAGATTTTGCTGGGCCGAGGCTTCGCCCTGCGTCGCCGCGCTGCGGAACCAGTGCACGGCCAGGCCGTCATCGGCATCCACGCCACGGCCGTAGTAGTACATGGCGCCCAGATGATTCTGTGCGTACGCGATACCTTGCACGGCGGCTTTGTTCATCCAGTAGAAAGCCTGCGCCTCATCGCGCGCGACGCCGTCGCCTGCCTTATAGATGCGCCCCAGATTGAATTGGGCATAGGGATTACCGCGCTCGGCGGCAACGAGAAACCAGCGATAACTGTCGTGGCCCTGTCGGGCTGAGCACGGTTTTTTCACGATACACCCCCGACCAACGTGAAACGTTGTTGGGTAAAGTGTAAAACGCGAGATGTACCGGAGTTTGCGCGCGCTCAAACGCGCTGTGATGATAATATTATCGTTTATTGCTCTGAGCGCCACGCAGGAATTGCGCCACCTTGGCGGCCGCCAGTTTGTTGACCGACACCAGCAAAGCCGGATCAACCTGCGTGATGCCATAGGTCGCGCGCAGGTGCTGGCCGATATGCACCAGCACTTGTGCCGCGACTTCCGCATCCGCCTCGGCCCGGTGGGCAGCGCTGGGGAACTTGATGCCGAGCGCATCCGACAACAGCCCCAGCTTGTAACTACCGAGTTCAGGGAACACGCGGCGCGACAATTTCAGCGAACAGACCAGCGCCTGATAGCGCGGCGTCAGGCCAAGTGCGGCAGCTTCCGCACGCAGGAACTTATCGTCAAAGCTGGCGTTGTGGGCGGACAGCGCATCGCTGCCGATGAAGTCCAGCAGCGCCGGCATGACCTCCTCGACGGGCGGCGCGCTGTCCACCATGGCTTGGGTGATGCCGGTCAGGCCCGTGATGAAGGAAGGAATGCGTACGCGGCAATTGACCAGCGACACATAGCGCTCCACCACCTCGCCCCCGACAATGCGCAGCGCCGCCACCTCGGTAATGCGGTCGCCGTTTTGCGGCGACAGGCCGGTGGTTTCAAAGTCCAGCATGACAATCGGTTGATCCAGCATCGTCGCCCTTAGCCGAATTTACGCACTGCATCCAGCGCCAGCCCGGCGCCGATGCTGCCAAACAGGTCGCCCTCGACCTTGCGCGCGGACGGCACCAGCGCGCCGATACGCTCGCGCAGCAGGCGCACGCCGCTGGAACCGCCGGTGAAGAACACCGTGTCCACGTCCTGCGGTTTGACATTCGCATCGCGCAGCAGGTTCAGCACCGTGGTTTCGATCGAGCCCACCAGATGGTCGATGGCGCCGTCAAACTGGGCGCGGTTCAGTTCCAGCGTGACGGGCGGCGCCAGGCGGTCCAGATCCAGCTGCACCAGCGGGTCCGCCGACAGCGCGATCTTGCCTTCTTCCGCCTTCATGGCCAGCCAGTGGCCCGCGCGTTCATCGATCAGGCGCTGCAGGCGGCCCAGCTTTTCCTGCTCAGCCGAATCGCGCAGCAGGTCGGACAGCTGGGTCCACATTTTCTTGGTGTAGACCTGGTTGATGGTGTGCCAGGTGGCCAGGTTGAAGAAGTAGCTGGACGGTACTTCGCTGTTGTTGCGCAGCCGGCTGCCATAGCCCAGCAGCGGCATGACCGACGACAGGCTCAGATATTTATCGAAGTCGGTACCGCCGATGTGCACGCCGCCGTTGGCGAGAATGTCATCGCGGCGCTCTGCCTGTTTGGCGCGCTCGGGCGACAGGCGCACCAGCGAAAAGTCCGAGGTACCGCCGCCGATGTCGGCAATCAGCACCAGCTCTTCGCGGTCGATCTGCGACTCGTAGTCAAACGCCGCAGCAATCGGCTCAAACTGGAAAGCGATGTCCTTGAAGCCGACCGAACGCGCAACCTCGGCCAGCGTATCCTCCGCCAGCTGGTCGTTTTCCTTGCTGTCGTCAATAAAATGGACCGGGCGGCCAAACACCGCCGAGGTGAATTCGCGCCCGGCCGACCGCTCGGCACGGCGTTTCAATTCGCCGATAAACTGGGCCAGCAACATGCGGAACGGCAGCGCACGGCCGCCTACCTCGGTCTGACCGTCGATCAGACTGGTGCCAAGCAGACTCTTCATCGAGCGCATCAAACGCCCTTCGTAGCCCGCCAGATACTCCGCCAGCGCAGCGCGCCCGTAAGTGACTTCGTCGTCGTCCGCATTAAAGAAGACGACAGACGGCAAGGTGGCTTTCCCATCCTCCAGTCCCAGCATCACCGGATGGCCGGGACGCACCCAGCCGACGGTGGAATTGGATGTGCCGAAATCGACGCCGCAAGCAATGGCCATCTTGCCCCTTCCTCTAAATTAAGGGGCGATATGCTATCAGAAAAAGAGTCGTCGCAGGGAAAATTGCGTAGTAGCCACAGCTTAAATGATATTTCTTTCCAGAAATGCGATATTTGTTGCCATTGGGTAAGTTTTTCACTATGCTTGTTCAACTGATAAAAAAGCAAACTCCAGCAGCGCAACGAGACGATGACCAAATCCAAGCCGACTGTCGAACACAGCGCAAATGTGCTGAAGGCGGTAATCGCCAGCGAGAACCGCCGCGTCACTTCCTATGACGTGGCGCTGGTGGCTGGCGTGTCGCAATCGGCGGTGTCGCGCTGCTTCAAGCCGGGCGCCAGTGTGGCGCCCGCCACCCATGCACGGGTCATGAAGGCTGCCACGCTGCTGGACTATATTCCGAATGCCGCGGCGCGCAGCCTGATTACGCGGCGGTCGAATATGATCGCGCTCATCATCACCAACCAGGCCAATCTGTATTACCCGGAACTGCTGGCCGAACTGAGCCAGCAATTCAACGCGCGCGGCAAGCGCGTGCTGCTGTTCACGCTGGAGCGCGAAGCCGACGCCGACCGCGTGCTGGCCGACGTCTGGCAGTACCAGGTCGATGGCGTGATTGCCGCCGCCCGCCTGTCCGAAGAACACGTGGCTGAATTTGAGCGCCGCCGCGTGCCGCTGGTGCTGTTCAACCGCACGCTGCGCGACAGCGCCGTCAACACTGTCACCTGCGATCACCTCGAGGCCGGCCGCATGCTGGCAACCAGGCTGGCCGCAGCGGGCCACCGCCGCTTCGGCATCATTGCCGGCCATGATGACGCCAGCCCCGCCAACGAACGCCGGCATGGCGCCTGCGAACGCATCGCCGAACTCGGCCTACCGCCGCCCGTGGTGGTGCCCGGCGAATACGACTACCGCAGCGGCGCGCTGGGACTCAAAGCCATCATCGCCCGCCTCGGCTCGGTGCCGGACGCCATCATCTGCGGCAGCGACGTCATGGCGCTGGGCTGCCTGGATGCCGCCCGCCACGAACTAGGGCTGGATGTGCCAGGCCAGCTGTCCGTAGCCGGTTTCGACGCAGTGGAGCCGTCCAACTGGACCAGCTACAACCTGACCACGCTGCGCCAGCCGATGCCGAAGATGGCAGCGGCGGCGGCCGACCTGCTGTGCGCGCGCATCGCCTCGCACGATACGGAAACGGAAAAACGCGTGTTTAACGCGCAATTTATCGAGGGCGCCACCGCACGCCTGACCCCAGTGGCCGTCACGCCGGCCATCCCCGCTACCGGCTTGCGCCAGCCGGTCGCTATAATGTAGCGGATGAACCCGTCCAATCCTCCCCGTTTTACTCCGCAAGGCCTGATCCCGACCGCAGAACAGCGCGCCATCCAGCTGGCACAGAACAAGGTGTCGCTGGTTGACGCTAATGCGGGCGCGGCAAAAACCACCACGCTGGCTCTGCGCATCGGCGAGGCACTGGCGCGCAACATGGCGCCCGGGCAGATCCTGGCGCTGACCTTCACGCCGGAAGCGCGCGAAGTGCTGCGCCGCCGCCTGATGGAAGTGGGCATTGCGCAGGCCACCGTGGAGCGCATTGCGGTGCTGACCTTCGAGGATTTTTCCGCATGGATGATGGACCTCATCGATGACGATGGCGTGCGCCAGTGCCGCGAAGCGCGCGCGCTCAAGGACTATGCGCTGCAGGCGATGGACCGCACCGGCGAGCGCTACGCCGGCAGCGTCGATGACCTGGAACTGCATACGCACAGCCTGGCGCTGAGCCGCTTCCTCGACGTCCAGCAGACGCTCAAGGCCACCATGGCGCTGGAAACCGACGTCGAATTCCTGCGCCACGAAGAGGCGGCCGAGCTGCTGGACGTGCCGCTGACCGACTACCTGACCACCATCGAATATGAAACGCTGCGCCTCGATGGCGGCGCCGGCGCCGTGTTCCGCGGCCCGTTCGACGCCACCTACGACCTGGCCTGCAATCTGTACGGCGGCGCGCGCCTGGCCGAACAATTCCCGGATTACCGGCTGGTGCTGTGCGATGAGCTGCACGACCTGAACGAGGCCGCCTTCCGCGTCCTGGAATCACTCATCGACCGGCCGCAATGCTACTTCGTTGGCGCCGGCGACAAGGACCAGGTCATCCACGCCAAACTGGGCGCCAGCGATGAATACCTGAACCGCCGCTTCAGCGAACGCTTCCCCAAGCTGACGCGTTATCCACTCACGCAAACCTATCGCCACGGCCCGCATCTGGCGTATGCCATGGCCGAGTTAAAGCAAAAGCAGGTGGAATCCAGCCTGCCCTTGCGCACCGAAATCCAGCAGGTCCATTACGCCAGCGCCGCCGACTGCGCCCAGCGCACAGTGGCCGCCGTGCGTCAATGGAAGGCGGACGGCCACGACTACGACGACTGCGCCATCCTGATACGCGACCGCCACCAGTCCATGGCCATCGAAAACGCCCTGATCGAGGCCGATATCGACTACCGCACGCCGCCCATGGCAGGCTACCTGCAGCGCGACGAGATCCTGTTCCTGCGCGGCCTGCTGGCGATTGCGCTCAAGGACTTTGGCGCCGTCAAATCCGAACAGGTACGCACCGCCATCGTCGACGCCATGGTGGCGTTCAGCGAGATGAAGTTTGCCGCGCGCAGCATGGACAACTTCAAGCAGCAAATCCTCAAGAGTCCGGATTTGCTGGGCGAGCTGTTCCTGATTGAAGACGAGCGCCGCGAGGGCATGGAAGCCAGCTACCGCGATGTCGCCAGCGAAGGCACCAAGCGCAACGTGATTGCGGCGCTGGCGTGGCTGTCCACGGTCGATCCCGCCCTGCCAGCGGCCACCGTACTGAGCGAGCTATGTACACGCGTGCAGCTGGCCGCCACCGCCAAGCGCATCTTTGTGCGCGCCTACGATGCCGGCGTCATTACCAAGTCGATCGACAGCCTGCTGCAATCAGCAGCCGCGTCCGGGCAAAGCCTGGCGGAATTCTGGAAAGCCGTGAATGCGCGCGAAGCCTTCGTGCGCCGCAAGCGCGACCGCAAGTCGGTGCTGATCGAATGTGCGGCCAATGCCAAGGGCAAGGAATTCGACCACGTGATCCTGCCCTTCCTGCAAGACGGCGAGTTCCCGCATCCCATGCAACCCCGGCGTGAAGAGGAAAACCTGTTTTACGTGGCCGCCACACGCGCCCGCGCGCGCCTGACCCTGTTGTCGCCGGCCGAAGCCAGCCAGCGCAGCAGCTTCCTGGCCCAGATGCGCCTGTCCAAGTCGTCAGCAGCGGCCGAGGCTGCGCTGGAACGCAACCAGCGCACGGCAGCCCAGCCGATGCAGCCTGCGGGCCGCCACTACCTGACCGCCAGCTTTGCGGAGAAAGATGAAGTGAAGGCCTTGGGCGCCAAATTCGACATCGCGCGCCGCGCCTGGTACGTAGAAACCGATAGAGATCTGGCACCTTTTTCACGTTGGCTAAAAAAATAATGCATAAGACCAATTTTTCCAAGGGAAACCCTTATATAATACTGCTCGCGGCTGCAGAACAGCCACACACCTAGCGTGTATCTTATTTGTCCCACAAACAAAACCAATTCGGGAGTTTTTCGATGAAAGCTACAACCCAAAGCCTGCTGGCTGCATGCACCGTCGCTCTGCTGAGCGCCTGCTCGACCCCTGCTCCAACCCCAACTCCAGCACCAGCGCCTACCCCGGCGCCAGTGGCACCGGCACCAGCACCAGTTGCTGCGCCAGTACCAGCACCAGTGGCTGCTCCACTGCCAGCGTACCTGGACCCAAACAGCTCGATCTACAAAAACCGTAGCGTGTACTTCGACTTCGACAAGTACGCTGTCAAATCGGAATTCGACACTCTGGTTGCCGACCACGCCAAGTTCCTGGCCGCTAACCCGAACGTAGCGATCAAAGTCGAAGGCAACACCGATGACCGCGGCGGCGCAGAATACAACCTGGCCCTGGGCCAGAAGCGCGCACAAGCCCTGATCACCGCCCTGAAAGTACAAGGCGTGAAAGAAGGCCAGCTGGAAGCCGTATCGTACGGTAAAGAGAAAGTCACCGGTACCGACGACGCAGCCCGCGCGCATGACCGTCGTGACGACATCATCTACCCAAGCAAGTAATTCAAGTCGTATTGAACGCCCGGCACTGCCGGGCGTTTTTCATTGTGGCTCTGCCTTTTGAGAGCGGCAAGAAGCTATCGTAGTCGTTATGCTGGAAGTTTCCATTCATCCCCATCAGGCGAAGGAAGTTTCATGAAAAATCTCACTACGGCTGCCGGCGCCCCCGTCGCCGACAACCAGAATACCCAAACCGCTGGCCCGCGTGGCCCCGTGCTGCTGCAAGACGTGTGGCACCTGGAAAAGCTGGCCCACTTCGCGCGCGAAGTCATCCCTGAACGCCGCATGCACGCCAAAGGCTCCGGCGCCTACGGCACCTTCACCGTCACGCACGACATCAGCCAATACACGCGCGCCGCGCTGTTCTCCGAGGTCGGCAAGCAGACCGATGTCTTCCTGCGCTTCTCCACCGTGGCCGGTGAACGCGGCGCAGCCGATGCAGAGCGCGATATCCGCGGCTTCGCCGTCAAGTTCTACACCGAGCAAGGCAACTGGGACATCGTCGGCAATAACACGCCGGTGTTCTTCTTCCGCGATCCGCTCAAATTCCCGGACCTGAACCACGTGGTCAAGCGCGATCCAAAGACCAATCTGCGCAGTCCAGAAAATAACTGGGACTTCTGGACCTTGCTGCCAGAGGCACTGCATCAGATCACCATTGTCATGAGCGATCGCGGCATCCCCAAAGGCTATCGCCACATGCACGGTTTCGGCAGCCATACCTACAGCTTCATCAGCGCCAGCAATGAACGCTTCTGGGTCAAGTTCCACTTCGTCTCGCAGCAGGGGATTGAAAACCTCAGCGACGCCGAAGCCGCAGCGCTGGTCGGCGTCGACCGCGAAAGCTCGCAGCGCGATCTGTTCGACGCCATCGAGCGCAAGGAATTCCCGCGCTGGAAACTGGCCGTGCAGATCATGCCGGAAGCGGAAGCCGCCAAAGTGCCCTACCATCCGTTCGACCTCACCAAGGTGTGGCCGCACAAGGACTATCCGCTGATCGATGTCGGTGTGCTGGAGCTGAACCGCAATCCGGAAAACTACTTCGCGGAAGTGGAGCAGTCAGCGTTTTCACCAGCCAACGTGGTGCCGGGTGTGAGCTTCTCGCCGGACAAGATGCTGCAATCGCGCCTGTTCTCGTATGGCGATGCGGCGCGCTATCGCCTCGGCGTGAATCACCATCAGATACCGGTGAATGCGCCCAAGTGCCCGTTCCACAGCTATCACCGCGATGGCGCCATGCGCGTGACGCCAAATGGCGGCGGCAGCACGCCGTATGAACCGAACAGCCGTGGCGAGTGGGCACAACAGCCGCAGTTCACCGAACCGCCGCTGGCGCTGGAAGGCGCGGCGGGCCACTGGGATCATCGCGTGGACACCGACTACTACTCGCAACCGGGTAACCTGTTCCGCCTGCTGACGGCCGAGAAGAAGCAGCTGCTGTTTGAGAACACGGCACGCGCAATTCACGGCGTATCCAAGCCAGTGCAGCAACGCCATATCGACAACTGCACGCAAGCCGATCCTGCCTATGGTGCAGGCGTGGCTGCGGCAATCGCGGCGCTGGAAAGCAAGTAAATTCGGTACAATGGGGCGGCCTATTTGCCCCATTGTCCGATGCCGCTGATTCTCCTGATCCTTTCGCTGTTTTATCCTGCTGCCGCTAGCGCGCAGCAGGTCGCCTGGCTGTGGGACGAAGCACGTTTGCCGGCCTGGTCGACACATGAAGCAGCCGTGCTGCAGCGGCATATTCTTCTCACCGGCGACAAGACACTGATACGCCCGCGCATGCGCTGGCCCGCCCTGCCTTCTTCCGCACTGGTGACGCCGGTGCTGCATGTGGAAGTGAGCACCGTCAATCCGCCAACCCACATTGAAAACAGCCGCGCCATCATCATCGACGCGCTGCTTGATGCGGCTGCCGTCAGCACCTCCGGCTGGGTACAGCTGGACATGGAAGCCAAACCATCGCAGCGCGTGTTCTACCGCTCCCTCGTCCAGGACTTGCGTACCGCTTTGCCGCAGCGGATAAAACTCAGCGTCACAGCGCTGGCATGGTGGTGCCGCGCGCCCGCCTGGCTGGACGGCCTGGCTGCAGACGAAGTCGTGCCCATGTTTTTCCGCATGGGTAAAGATAGTGCGGCCATGCGCAAGCAGCTGGAACACTCCCCCAACACACTGCACGCCAGCTGCCGCGCGAACAGCGCAGGCTTCTCGCCGCAAGAACCGTTCGCGCCATTTGTCAGCGGACGCTATGCCAAAACTTACTGGTTTGACCGCTATGCATGGAAGCGTAGCGGATCGGACTTGCCGCCACCATCAAGGAGTTCACCATGATTTATACAATGCGCCGCCTCGCCGCCGCTGTTGCCGCCCTGGCCTGTGCCAGTGCTTATGCCAGCGGCGGTGGGCCGTGGGACCCATACGTCAACCGCAACGTGCCGGACATCGCACTCTCGCGCTATCAGGCCGGGGAACTGGGCGTGGTGCTGAGCAGCTATGAGCGCATGTATCTGTACACGGCCTGGCGCAGCGTGATGCTGGGTGCGGACGGGATCAAGAAAGCGCCCGCTGAAGAAGCGGGCCTGCTGCGCGCAGTAGGCAACCGCAAAGGCGGCTGGGTCGATGCATCGGAAGGCGCCGGTGGTTACGGCGAATGGACTGCAGCGGTGAGCGCCGCATTGAAACAGCCAGTGCCCAAGCCGAAGGAAGGCAGCAGCCTGGCCTACGGCTACATCAACTGTCCGCTGACCAGCTATGGCTTCGCCACCAGCACCTTGAAAGAACTCGTCAAGCGCAGCGACGCCACGCCCGCGCGGCTGGCGGCCTGGGTGGCGTCGCAGAAGCAGGTGTTCAAAATCTGCGGCGATGATCCGGATTCCAACCGCAACCGCTACGAACAGCCCAAGCCTGTGATTCCAGCACCGGCCGAACTGCCTGCGACGGAAGCGCTGTACTGGCGCCAGATGCAGCAGTACCAGCTGGCAGCAGCGGCCTTCTACAGCGAAGACTACGCCCGTGCAGCCAAGCTGTTTGCGGCGATCGGCGCTACCGACAAGCATCCATTACATCCATGGGGCGAGTATCTGAGCGTGCGTGCGCAAGCGCGTGCCGCCACCTATATGCCCGAGGACGAGCAATGGAAAGAAGCGCAGACCATCCGCACGGAGAACGCGGAAGCGGCGGCAGCCCGGCTGGCGAAGCAGCAGAAAAAGCTGGCAGCGATCCAGGCCAGCATCACCCACATCCTGGCCAATCCGGAGCTGGCACCGCTGCACGAAGCCACGCGCGCGATTGGCCGCTCCATGCAAGCGCGCCTGACGCCAGCGCAGCGCTTCGCAGAACTCAGCAAACTGCTGGATGATCCACGCGCCAATCCATACACAGAGGATCACCTGGGCGACTGGCGCGTGCTGGCCAACGATCAGCTGCAAGCGCCAGCCGGCGAACAAGCGGACAAACGTGACGCACTGCGCGCCAGCGCTGGCTTTATCGACTGGATCCAGACCTTGCAGCAGTGCGGCGAATATCAGGCGAAACGCAGCTGCGCGGTCGAACAGGCGCACGCACTCGACCTGTGGCGCCGCTACGCCAAGGAGGGCAACAAGCCACAGGCACGCGTATGGCTGCTGGCAAGCACCATGCTGTCAAACACCCTGACGCCTGAACAGGAACAGGCAGCGCTGCAAGTGCCAACCGCCGCACCGGAATATCTGACGCTGCGCTACGCGCTTGCCCGCCACTACCGCCTGGCCGGTAAAGCCGACAAGGCACGCGCGCTGGCAGATACCGTGCTGGCCAGCCCTGCCCTGACAGCAGCCAAGTCCACCAGCGCGCGCAACCAGTTCCTGCAGGAGCGCTTTGCCGTCGCCACTTCGCCGGCGGACGCAGCCAGCTTCCTGATGCGTACCCATAGCCGCGACCTCGATCCCGATACGGGCGAAACTGCGGCCAACAACGAAGCCGTTACCGACATCGCAGCCGACGGCCAGCGCTGGCTGAACAGCGGCCTGTCCGCCGCTGACATCCGTGCGGTCGCATCACAACCGTCGCTGCCGGCGGAGTGGCGCGCCCGCATTGCCATCGCCGCATGGATGCGTTTTGACCTGATGGGACAACAGAAAGAAGCGCAAGAAGAAGCGCTGGCGACCTCGAAGCTGGTCGAACAAATCGCGCCCGAGCTGGCAGGCATCGCCCAGCAGTACCGCAATCTGCCAGGCGCACCTGAGCGCCACTACGCGCTGGTGGTGAACGCGCTGAAATACGGTTTGTCGCCAGTCTTCCAAAGCTACGCCCAGCCACTCAAGCTGCGCAGCGCCGACGACACGCTGGCCGACATGTGGTGCAAGCTGCCAGAAAAGCCTGGCGCCGCCTACTACGAAAACATCGACGCGGAATTCTCGCTGCCGATGCCCAACGTCGGCAACACCGCCGCACGCGACAAGGAACTGGCCCAACTCGGCACACTGAAAACCGCCACCGGCTACTTCGGCGACACCGTCATGGCGCGCGCCAAAGCGCTGCCCAACGATCCCGAGCTGCCATGGCTGCTGTACGTGACCGTACAATCTACGCGCGGCGGCTGCCTCGATAACGACGCCAAAGCCCTGTCCCGCAGCGCCTTCTCGCTACTGCACAAGCGTTACGGCAAAACCGAGTGGGCTGGCAAGACGCCTTACTACTATTGAGTGATATCGAACTTCAGCAAAGGTGCGCCGTGACAGGTCATCATGCCGCAGCCATGACGCCCGAACGGTGCAGCAAGGTGGTGCACCGTTGCGACAGGTGCCGTACCTGCAAGGTCTTGCCGGCTTTGGCGTAACGCTCGCTGAGCGTGGCCACTGCGACCAGCGCGGAATGATCGGCCAGGCGCAGGTGGCGGCAGTCCAGCAGCACCAGGGCGGGATCGGCCTGCGGATCAAACAGGTCGTTGAAGTGCGCGATCGAGGCGAAGAACAAGGTGCCGTGCAGCGTGTAGGTCTTAACGTCCTCACCTTGCGTCACGTCCGCGCGGATCTCGCGGGCGTGGCGCCAGGCGAAGCTCAATGCCGCGATCACGATGCCGCACAGGACGGCGACGGCCAGATCGGTGGCGACAGTAATCGCCGTCACTGCCACAATCAGCAGCGCGTCATGACGCGGCACCTTGCCCAGCACCTGCAGCGAACTCCAGGCAAAGGTCTGCTGCGCGACAACCAGCATCACACCGACCAGCGCCGCCAGCGGAATCCGTTCAATCAGCGGCGACAAAAACAGTATAAACAGTAAAATCATTACGCCCGCGACCACGCCCGATACGCGTGTACGGCCACCCGAGCCCAGATTAATCATGGTCTGGCCGATCATCGCACAGCCGCCCATGCCGCCGAACAGGCCGGACGCCACATTGGCCGCGCCAAGCGCCACACATTCACGGTTCGGCAAACCGCGCGTTTCAGTGATTTCGTCGGTCAGATTGAAAGTCAACAGCGTTTCCAGCAGACCCACGACCGCCATCAAAAGCGCATACGGCAGCACGATGTGCAGCGTCTCCAGCGTCATCGGCACCTGCGGCAAGGCCAACGCAGGAAGCCCGCCGGCGATATGCGCCATGTCCCCCAGCGTACGCACCGGCAGATGCAAGACCTGCGACAGCACGCCGACACCAACAATCGCCACCAGCGCTGGCGGCAAGGCCCTCGTCAGGCGCGGAAGCAGATACACAACCAGCATCGTCAGCGCCACCAGACCGCCCATCCACCACAAGGCGGCGCCGTGCAGCCACAAACCATCCGCCTTAAAATGTTGCAATTGCGACCACGCAATCACAATCGCCAGGCCGTTGACGAAGCCCAGCATGACCGGATGCGGCACCATGGACACCAGCTTGCCCATGCGTAGCGCGCCAAACAGGACCATCATCAAGCCACTCAACAGCACCGTCGCCAGGAAGTATTGCAGCCCGTGCTGCGCCACCAGCGCGACAATCACCACCGCCATCGAGCCGGCCGCGCCGGAAATCATGCCGGGACGACCGCCAAACAGCGCGGTGATCGTACAAATAAAGAACGCGCCGTAAAGACCGACCAGAGGATTCAAGTGCGCCACCAGCGCAAACGCGATGCATTCGGGGACCAGCGCAAAGGACGTGGTCAAACCAGCCAGCGCATTTTTAGAAAAATTCGAAGACCACATGGGGAAAATAAGGGGAAAAGACGATGCAGAAAAGCAACAAGCCGGGTATTTTACACGGCTTGAAATGATTTCTCATCGTTATGGGTGAACTGGCGCACATTCAGAACCGGGGTGAGACGGGCACAATGGCATCGCATCTCCGATCAACCAGCCAGTCAAACTACGCCATGACTACCTTGATATCCGCCAGCTACGCCCTGCAAAGACAGAAAATCGCCGTCGAAAGAACGCTGTATGCACGTTCGGCAGAAGAATCCCTGCTGGCGGCCCGCTGGGCCAGCGCCTGGCACAAACTGGTGCAGCGCAAGCTGGATCAAGACCTGGCTGCCCGCATGCCCAAACCGGTGGGCTCGGATGGCTTCCTGATCCTGCCAGCCACCCGCGTCCTGCACTAATTACGCTGCGTAACGTTGTTGGACCGGGGCTGCGATCGTATTGTGGCCTTGATAGCAGCTGCCTGCGCGGCGTTCCATGCCATTCCGATCCAGCACCGTCACACAACCGCGGCGGTACGTAATCAACCCCTCCTGAGCCAGCTTGCCGGCCGCACCGGTGATGCTTTCACGGCGCACGCCCAGCATATTGGCGATCATTTCCTGTGTCACTTTCAATTCATTCGACATCGAGCGGTCCAGACGTTCCAGCAGCCAGCGGCACAGCTTCTGCTCGATGCTGGTGTGACGGCTGCCGGCAACGCTTTGGGCGAGCTGGGCAAACATCATGCTGGTATAGCGCATCAGCTGCTGGGCCAGCGGGCCGCCGGTGTAAAACACGTCGCGCAGCATCGAGGTTTTCAGGCGATAGCCATAACCGGCGGTCTGCACCACAGCGGAATAGCTGGCGCGCTCGGTCGGATTCAGCGCCACACCGACCACACCTTCGCGACCGACTACAGCGATCTCGGTCGTGGCGCCGTCTTCCATCACATACTGCAGCGAGACGATGGCATTGGTAGGGAAATAAGTGTAGTCGACGGTATCGCCAAAATCGAACAGGTGCTTACCTTCTGGCAACGTGACCAGTTCCAGATCACTAAACAAAGCCAGCAGATCGTCACGCGACAAAGCGCGCAGCAAATCATTCTGTTGCGCACCGATCAGGCTGACGGATGGCGATGCGGCTGGAGTGGAGTGGATCGTGTTCATGTTTAAGCCCCTGTGAATATATGTCTTGTCGATGTAGACACTATATCCAGCGACCTAAACAGCCGGTATAGGAGCACCTTGTAGTCCTGTGTAGGCTGCGAACATTGCAAAATGTCATCTTAATCCTACACTCCGGGGTCAGGTCCGTCTTTTCTACACGCGCTCAGCTGTAAACCGGGCATTACATGATTTAGAGCAACTCACGTTAGCGGTGCTGACATAGGCTGTGGGAATGACCCGACCTCTCAGAATCCAATACCCCGGCGCGCTGTATCACGTGACCAGCCGTGGCGACCGTAAAGCGCTGATCTTTCGCGACGACACCGATCGCGCAGTGTGGCTGCAGCTGCTGGGGGAGGTTTGCGGGCGCTTCGGCTACGCGGTCCATGCGTTCTGCATGATGGGGAATCACTACCATCTGCTGGTCGAGACCATCAATGCCAACCCGGCTTTGGGAATGCGGCATTTGAACGGGGTGTACGCCCAGTATTTCAATCGGCGACATGATTTGGTGGGGCATGTGTTTCAGGGGCGTTATCACGCGGTGCTGATCGAGAAGGAAGCGCATCTGCTCGAACTGGCCCGCTATATTGTGCTGAATCCGGTGCGGGCTCAGTTCGTCACACAACCACAGCATTGGCGTTGGAGTAGCTTCAATTTCACTGTGGCCGTGTTGCCGCCGCCAAGCTGGCTGGAGACGGATTGGCTGCTGTCCAAATTTGGTCCCAATGCAAATGCCGCCAGGGCGGCCTACCATCAATTCGTCCTGAACGGACTCGGTATCAGTAGCCCGTTGCAGAACATCTATCGCCAGCTCATGCTTGGCAGCGCGGAGTTCATCCGCCAGCATCAGCAGACAACATTCTCGGACCACATTGACGGCGTCTCCCGCCAGCAGCGCGGCGCACTGGCCCTGCCATTGCAAGCCTATCGCGACAAATTCCCCGGCGACCGCAACACAGCAATGGCAGCCGCCTACCAGACCAACGCCTACACCATCACCGCCATCGCGCGTGCGTTTGGCGTCTCCCACGCAACGGCCAGCCGTGCCATCAGACAAGGCCTACCGTTGAGTTCGTGTAGAAATGACGGACCTGACCCCGGAGTTTAGTAACTAAGGTGGAGCTGGACGTAGGCGGTGCGGGGCGCGCCGACCATGCGGCCGGCATTGCCGTCGACGTTGCGGGTGTAGTAGCGCTTGTCGGCGAGGTTGTTGATGCCGGCCGCGATTTCATACGCTTTCTGTTTCCACGATACTTGGGTATTCCACAGGCGGAAGCCGGGCACGATGCCGTTGCTGCCGTTGGCCGCTTCGGTCACGGTGTTGGCGGTGTCGGCGTATTGCTTGGTCTGGTGCGTGGTCGACAGGTTGGCGGTCCACGCGCCTACGCGGTAGCGCGCGCCGAGGGTATCGGTGTTGCGCGAGTAGAACGGTACCTCCAGCCCCGCCGTCGCGCCCGATTTCTGGATGGCTTTGGTGTAGGTGTAGTTGGCATACACGTTCAGGCCCGCCAGCATACTGGCTTCGTCAAAGCTGTAGTCGGCGGCGGTTTCGATACCGTCATGGTTGGTCGCACCAAGGTTCTGGAAGGTCGCCGGTGTGATGCCCGGTACTTGCAGGATCTGGTTGTCGAACTTGAGTTTGAAGGCGGTCACTTCGGCACTCACCGATGCGCTTTTCCAGCGTGCGCCCAGTTCGGCGGTCTTCGCCAGTTCCGGCGTCAGCGGATTGTTGGGCGTCTGCGAGTTGAGCTGGGTGTTCTGCACGGCGCCAAACGAGGTGGTGTAGTTGGCAAACACGGTCAGCGCGCGGTTCACCAGGTAGGCGACGTTCAGCGATGGCAGCGCTTTGTTGTTGTCGGTCTCGAAGCTGGCTTTGCCGTTGACGTCGTTACGGGTGGAGGAGATTTTCTCGTAACGCACGCCCGGCGTGACGCGCCATGCGCCCAGCGCGATGCGGTCGTCGATGTAGGCGGCGTGGGCATCGGTGCTGTTGATGAAGGTGGTGGTGGCGCCATTCGCGCCGGTGGCCACGGTTTGCACGTAGTTGTTGTCGTCGCCGCGCTCGCGCAGGTAGCGGTAGCCGACCGTGACGTCGTGGGTCAGGCCGGCGGCGTTGAAGCGCTGCGTATAGCGCGGTTCGACGCCCAGCACTTCGTAGTTGCGCGGCTGCCAGGTGATCTGGGTCTTGGCCGTGTTAATCAGGGCGCTCTGGCGGAAGCTTTCGTTGTAGTAGGCCTTGACTTCAAATTCCTGCGTGGCCGAGATGGTGTTGAGGTAGCCAACGTCCACACCACGGCGGTCGCCACTCCAGAAATCGGTCGGACGGGTGTTCTGGAAGGGATCGGCGTTGTACTGCGCCACCGTCAGGCCGCCCGGCGTACGCGACAGCACGTCGTAGTAAGAGACTTTGCCGTACAACTCGCTGTGGGCATTCAGCGGGTAGCGGAATTTCAGCGCGACGTCGTTGACGCGTTCATCGCTGCCCTTGCGCCATTCGGCACCTTCCATGCCCGAGTACATCAGCGCCACGCCCAGGCCATTGCTGGCGGTGCCGCCCACAAACGCGCTGTACTGGCGGTTCTGGCCGCCTTCGCCGAAGTGGTTGTAGCGCACGCTGGCGTCGCCGCTGATGCCCTCGCCTTCGGGAATGGCGCGGCTGCGGAAGTTGATGATGCCGCCGACGTTCTGCGGACCATAGCGCACGGCGCCGCCGCCACGCACGACGTCGATCGAGTCGATGTTATTCAGGCTCACGGGGGCGAACGACAGCTGCGGCTGGCCGTATGGCGCCACCGCCAGCGGAATGCCGTCCAGCAGCACGGTGGAACGCGGCGAGTAACGGCCGGTCAAACCCCGTACGCCGATGTTCAGCGAGATGGCGCTGCCTGCCGTGCCGGAGTTGTCGGTCGTCTGCACGCCCGGAATGCGGCGCAGTACGTCGCCGATGTTGGCCGCGCCGGTCTCGGCGATGTCGTCCTTGTTGACGACGGTACGCGCGCCGGCAAAATTCTTCACGCTGTTCTGCAGGCCGGAGCCTAGCCAGCTGCCTGCGACCTGAATCGTTTCCATCGGTGCGTCTTCGGTTTGCTGGGCCTGCGCGGCCGAAGCCAGCAGGACGGACACCGCGGCAGCCAACGCGGTCAATTTGAATGGCGATACGCTCTGGGACAATGCAGACATGGGAAGAATTATTGTGGAATAAAAACGGTGTGAATGATAACACTTCTCATTCTCAATTTCTAGCTATTAAGCTTATAGGCTATAATTGAAAGATGTTTAACGCTCTCCGACGCCAAACGCTGCATCTGTGGATTGCCATGCTGGCCGTCCTGTTTGCTGCGCTTGCGCCGACCGTGTCGCACGCGCTGGCCTCGACCACCGAGGCCAGGCTGGCGGAGATGTGTTCGGTCGTGGATGCCGGCAAAAAGGCGCCAACCAACACCATGCATGGCATGGAGCACTGTCCCTACTGCGCGGTGCATGGCACGGCGCCGGCGCTGCCAACCAGCTTGTCGAGCGGTTTCGCCGTCATCGGCGGTCACGATTTCTACCCACCGCTGTTCTACACGGCACCGCAACCGCTGCACACCTGGCGTGCCGCCAGTCCGCGCGGGCCGCCTGCGCTTTCCTGATCTTTCCGCTCTTGTTTCCGTTATCCCGTAGAGGATAACGGCTATCTATCCGCATCATCAGGAACACCCATGAAAACCACTTTGTCTCCCCTGGCATTGGCGCTGCTTGCCGCCTTTGCCACCTGCGTCCACGCTGAAGACGCGCCCCAGCATGTACTGGGCACGGTCACCGTGAGCGGCAACCGCCCTACTTCGCTGCCGACGCTGATCCCGACCACGATCGAAGGCATCACCAAGGAAGAAATCGAACGCGATATCAACGCCACCGATGCGGAAGACGCATTGAAGTATCTGCCCAGTCTTCTGGTGCGCAAGCGCTACATCGGCGACTACAATCACGCCGTGCTGTCCACGCGCGCTTCGGGCACGGGCAACAGCGCGCGTTCGATGGTGTATGCGGATGGCATCCTGCTGTCCAACTATCTGGGTAATGGCGCGACATTTGCGCCGCGCTGGGGCATGGTCAGCCCGGAACAGATTGAACGCGTGGATGTGCTGTATGGCCCGTTCTCCGCTGCCTACGGCGGCAATTCGGTAGGCGCGGTGGTGGACTATGTCACGCGCATGCCAGACAAGTTCGAGGCGCACGCCAGGCTGACGCTGACGCATCAGCCCTTCAAGCTATACAACACCAACGATAACTACGACGGCAGGCAAGGCAGCTTCGCGCTTGGCGACCGGCATGGCGCCTGGTCGTGGTATGTGGACCTGAACCGCACCGACAGCGACGGCCAGCCACTCACCTTCCCCAACCGCGCCGTCAGCACCACTACCAGCAATGCCGGCGTGCCTGTCACGGGCGCTGTGCAGGGTCGGGACCGGACCAACAATCCGTGGTATCTGCTTGGCACGGCCACGCAGTACCACACGGTGCAGGATCAGCTCAAAGCCAAGGTGGCATATGACTTCTCGCCCACCATGCGCGCGACCTACACTTTTGGGCTGTGGCGCAACGATGCGCAAGGCCGCCCGAATACTTATCTGCGCGACGCCTCAGGCCAGCCGGTCTACCGGGGCCAGGTCAATATCAATGGCAGCAGCTATACCCTGAACGACACCGATTTCAACCTATCCAACGAAGACCTGCAGCATGTCATGCATGGCCTCACGCTGAAAACCAATACCAGGGGTGTCTTCGACTGGGAAGTGGCCGCCAGCCTCTATGATTACGACAAGGACCAGCTACGCGCTGCCACCGTGGCGCTGCCCGGCGCGCTTTCGGGCGGCAAGGGACGTCTCGTGAATCAGGGCGGCACGGGCTGGAATACCTTTTCCGCCAAGGGCGTGTGGCGCCCGAACGAGGAGCATATTGCGGAATTCGGCTATCAGCGCGAAGCGTACAAGCTGGCCAGCATTGAGAATGCAACCGACGACTGGATCAACGGCGCGCCAGGCAAACGTAACGCCGCCTTCCAGGGCAAGACTGAAACCAACAGCCTGTATGCCCAGGACATGTGGAAGTTCGCATCGCAGTGGAAGACCGTGCTGGGTGCCCGCTTTGAACACTGGCATGCACATGACGGCGCGACCTCGAATGCCGCTGCAACCGCGTCGCATCAGCAGCGTAGTGAGAATTACGTGTCGCCGAAAGCCGCGCTGGCTTATCAGGCCAGCGACGACTGGGTGCTCAAGGCCTCGCTGGGCCGCGCGGTCCGCATGCCGACGGTATCGGAGCTGTACCAGGGCGGCGTCAATGCGGCCGGCGAACTGACCAACAATGACCCCAATCTGAAGCCGGAGAAGTCCTGGACCACGGAGCTGTCCGGGGAACGCAAACTGGTGGACGGCTATCTGCGCCTGACCGCGTTTGGCGAACGCACTGCGGACGCGCTGTACACGCAGATCAACGCTCAGACCCTGGTCAATAACATCCAGAACGTGGATCTGATCCGCACCAAGGGCCTGGAAGTGTCCTACGCCCAGAATGATGTGTGGCTGCGCGGTCTGGACTTGAGCGCCAGCGCGACATGGACCGATTCCAAAATCATCCGCAACGATAAGGCGCCAACCAGCGTCGGCAAATGGCAACCGCGCATCCCCGAATGGCGCGCGACCGGTGTGGCGACTTATGCCGTGAACGACCAGTTGTCCGTCACGCTGGCGGCGCGCTACAGCGGCACGCAGTATTCAACGCTGGATAATTCGGACGTCAACGGCTTTGCCTACATGGGCGCCAGCAAATACTTCACCGTCGATACGCGCCTGCGCTACCGGTTCAATCAGCAATGGAGCATGGCGCTGGGCGTGGATAACCTCAATAACGACAAGTACTGGAACTTCCATCCGTATCCGCAACGGACCTACGTTGCTGAATTGAAGTTCGACCTCTAAGCACCTGACGAAGCGCCACGGGATTCCGTTGGCGCTTCGTGCACGCTTAAACATTCATATGATATACTTGTTTACGTCGTAACCCACTGAGAGACTGAAATCATGCTGAGCACCGAACATAAAGCCATCATTACCGCCACCGTCCCATTGCTGGAAACCGGCGGCGAAGCCCTGACCCGTCACTTCTATCAGACGATGTTCCGCGACTATCCGGAAGTGAAGCCGCTGTTCAACCAGGCCAACCAACACGAGGGCCATCAGCAACGCGCCCTGGCCAATGCGGTGCTCATGTACGCGAAGAATATCGAGAAGCTGGAAAACCTTGGTCCGCTGGTCAGCACCATCATCAACAAGCACGTCTCGCTGCAGATCCAGCCGGAGCACTACCCTATCGTGGGCGCCTCGCTGCTGAAGGCCATCCGCGAGGTGCTGGGTGAGGAAATCGCCACGGATGCGGTGATCGAGGCATGGGCTACAGCCTACGGCCAGCTGGCTGAGATCCTGATCGGGGCGGAAGAGAACATCTACAAGGAAAACGAACAGGCGCCAGGCGGCTGGCGCGGCGCCCGTGCTTTCAAGGTGGCTTCGAAGACGGTGGAGAGCGACGAGATTACCTCCTTTGTGCTGACACCGGCGGATGGCGGCCAGGTCGTGGCGCACAAACCGGGCCAGTACATTGGGCTGACGCTCAACATCAACGGCACTGGGCAGCGCCGCCAGTACTCGCTGTCCGCAGCAGCGAACGGCGTCAGCTTGCGCATCAGTGTAAAGCGCGAACCCGGTGGCCTGGTGTCCAACTTCCTGCATGACCAGGTCAACGTCGGCGACAGTCTGGACGTGTTCCCGCCAGCAGGCGACTTTGTGCTGGCGGACAGCGACAAACCGGTGGTGCTGATCAGTGGCGGTGTAGGCATCACGCCGACGCTGGCCATGCTGACTGCGGCGTTAAGCAGCAATCGCCCGGTGCACTTCATCCATGCCGCGCGCCACGCCGGCGTGCATGCGTTCCGCGATCATATCGATGCGCTGGCGGCCAAACACCCGCAGCTGCAGCGCTTCTACTGCTACGAAAACGCCGATACGCAAGCACCGCTGCCGCATGCAACCGGCTATCTGAATCCGCAACAGCTGTCGGACTGGCTGCCGGTCACCCGCGATCTGGACGCCTACTTCCTCGGCCCGACGCCATTCATGAAGGCCGTGAAATCACACCTGGCGGAACTGGGTGTGCCGGTCTCGCAGACGCACTATGAGTTCTTCGGTCCGGCGGAAGCACTGGCTTGAACCAGTGATGACAGGCGGGATGGTGCGGCTTGCGTTCATCGCGATTGCACCGTCGCCCGCACCGCCGTCTGGCTTCCCTGCTGGACCTGATAACCGGAGACATACCAGCGCTCCCCGTCATCACCTTCGTTGAGGCTGGCGACAAAGCGCATCAACGCGTCCGTATCGCCCGCCTCCACCGCCAGGCTGCTGCGGCCACCCTGTTCATGCGAAAACGACAGCACCGCCAGATTCGGCGTATCCGCCTGCTCAAGCGTAGACAGTACATTATTCCAGGGATAATGCAGCGCGGCTGCCACCTGCTGCTCCGCTTTCAAACGGGCCTGCACCACGGGTGCGAGTGCGACGCGACGCTGCTCTTCATGATGGCGCGCGTCGAGCTGCGCGTTCACTTGTGACAGCTGACGTTGCAGCACCAGCGATTCCTGATGCGCAAGCTGCCAGCGCCATCCAAACAAGGCGGCGCAGGTCAACGCCACCGTCAACAGTCCATACCAGGCCCACGGATGCTGGCGACGTGGGATAAATTCCAGCGTCAGTTTCATGCGCTGGCCTCCGCTGGCTGGATAAAGTATAGATCGCGGAAATCCGCGAGCCTGTCCTGGCCGGGTGGCAGAGCAAGCTGCAACTGCGGATAGCCGGCGGCCATGCCGCGCCGGGATGACGTTGACACCATACGCACGTCAACGCCAGCCTGTGTGCCGTGCGTGAGACGATTCAGCTCGCGTTCCAACACCAGCGTTTCACCGCGGTGCGGGAATATCAGCGCGGACAGCATCTGCGTCCCGGTGCCGGTCAGCGACACCAGCACCTCGTCCTCTACAACGAGCAAAGCGCGCAGCTCACCTGCACGCCATTGCGCATCGGCGCTAGCCGCGTTCCACAACACGCCAGCCAGCGGCCGCACCGACTCCAGTACCAGGTCATGATGTGCCGCCAGCGCACGCAGTTGCGCCAGCAGGGCAAGCGGCATCGCGCATATCACCGACTTGGCTACATGGTCACCGGCGCGATCGACTGTGCAAGTCCATTCCGCTGGCGCCAGGCCCAGTTCACGCGCCAGCAGCGCCATGGCGACCGCTTCCAGCTCCACTGGCGACGCCACTTGCGGCGGCATGGCTGCCATCAGCAGCTTGCACAGCGCAGCGCCCATATAAACACGCAGGCGACGCCGCAGCGGTCCGATGGCCGGTATGGCACGTGCCGGCAAGTCGGGCAATGCCAGTGTGGCCGGATCGCGGACATCCCAGGACAGCGGCGGCAAATCGGTCAGCCGCCGCTGCCATGGCAGCAAGGACTCCAGGCGCAGACTGGCCCGCCCCGCCGTCAGATGGAGGTGCAGCACCTCATTCATAATCCACCACCCGTTCCACTTCGTCGATGGTGGTGACGCCGCTGGCCACCAGGTCGAGCGCCCGCAAACTCAGGGGCCGCACCTGCAAATCCAGCGCGTAGCGTTTGATGTCGGCGACGTCGGCACGGCGCAGGATCATGGCACGTAAATGATCGTCCACCGGCAGCACTTCGGCGATGGCCCGCCGTCCCTTGTATCCCGTATGGCGGCAATGCTCGCAGCCGCAGCCGCGCTGCAGCCGCACCTCGCCGGCCACCACGCCAGCGCGTTCCAGGCGCGCCAGCAAGGCGTCATCGGCCACGTCGGCCTGGGTACAGCGCGGGCAGTTAATCCGGATCAGGCGCTGCGCCACGATCCCGTTCAGCGCCGACATCACGCTGTACAGATCAATATCCATGTGCGCAAAACGGCTGATGACATCGAATACGCTGTTGGCGTGCACCGTGGTGAACACCAGGTGGCCAGTCAGCGCCGCCTGTACGGCGATTTCCGCTGTCTCCGAATCGCGGATTTCGCCCACCAGGATCTTGTCCGGATCATGGCGAAGAATGGAACGCAAGCCCTGCGAGAAAGTCAGCCCCTTCTTTTCATTGACGGGAATTTGCAGCACGCCAGGCAGCTCATATTCAACCGGATCTTCGATGGTAATGATCTTGTCCTGTTCGGTACGGATTTCGGACAGCGCCGCGTACAGCGAGGTGGTCTTGCCACTGCCGGTGGGGCCTGTCACGAGCAGCATGCCATGCGGTTTTTTTGCCAGGCGACGGATGCGCGCCATGGCGTCTTCGTCCAGGCCCAGGCTGGCCAGCGAAATCACGTCCGTCTCGTCGCGCAACTGGGTTTTGTCCAGCAGGCGAACTACCGCGTCTTCACCATGAATGCTGGGCATGATCGAGACACGGAAATCCAGCTCGCGCTGCCCCAGCGTGACACGGAAACGGCCATCCTGCGGTACCCGGCGCTCGGCGATATCCAGCTGCGCCAGTACCTTGATGCGGGAGATGACTTCTTCCGCACGCTGCACATCGGCCATGTCGGCCGCCGGCACCAGCACGCCGTCCAGCCGCAGTTTGACGCGCACACCGCGCCGGTCGCATTCGAAGTGAATGTCGCTGGCGCCCGCGCGCCAGGCGTCATAAATCGCCGAATCGACAAAGCGCACCACCACGCTGCCGCTGCGCTCTATGCTCTCCAGCGAAATGCTGTTGCCGCCATCCGCAACGCCAGCATGCGGCAGCGTCCCGCCTTGCCCCAACTGGCTGGAAGCCTTGATGCGGCTCTGCGCCTCTTCCAGCGCCGCCTGGATATCCGCCGCCGCTGCCCATCCAAGTTCAGGATACAGGCCGGTGCGGTTGGACAGCCATTGCAGCTGCTGTTCATCCCACGGCTGGGCGACCACGAACAGCAGCCCGTCACCCTGCTCCAGCGGATAGATGCCGCGGCCGATGCAATCGGTAAAACCGATACGCTGCAGCTGCGGTGGTGCGGCGCACAGCTCCTGCAAGGAAAAACAGCGCAAGCCGTATGCTGCAGCGCGCGCACGGTCGGTTTCCAGATTCACTATCACACTCCTCCCGCCAGATCGAACACCGGCATGTACATCAAAATAATAATTGCGCCGATCATGACACCGACCACCATCAACAGCAGCGGCTCGGCGATGCGCGTGGTGCGTTCGATGAACAACATCAGTTCCTGGCGATAGGTCTGGGCGATAATTTCCATGGTCTTATCGAGGTTGCCGGAGCGTTCGCCCACCTGCAGCAGCCGCACGGTGACATTGTCCGTCAAGCCTTGCTCGGCGAAGGACTGGCTCATGCGCCGCCCCTCGTTGACCTGTAGCCGGGCGCCATCCAGTTGGCGCCGCAAACGCGCGTCGAACGCCAGTTCGCGTGCCAGCGGCATGGCGTCGCTCAGCGTAAAGCCACCTTTCAGCAGCATGGCCAGGGTCTGGAAAATACGCGACAGCTGATATAGCCGCAGATGATGGCGAACCAGCTGAAAGCGGCCCAGCAAACGCAAGGCCACCGTTTTCAGCGTCCCGCTGCGATAAGCCAGCACCAGGGCCACCATCACTGCCAGCAGCGCCGCCAGTACCAGCGGCAGATGGGCGTCGAAGAACGCGCCTATCCGTATCAAGATCAGCGTCGGCGTGCTGATGCCATGGGCAAAGTCCTCGTAGACGCGGGAAAAGCGCGGTACCACATAGGACAGCATGAACAGGCTGACCAGCATGCCGAATCCCACCACCATCACCGGATATATGGCGGCGCTGACGATTTTTTTACTGAGTTCACGCCCTACCTTTTCGTAGGCGACAAATTCTTCCAGCGCGTGGTCGATGCGGCTGGAACGTTCGCTGGCGCGCACCGACGCGATCAGCAGCACCGGAAAATCGTAGCGGTTCAATTCCAGCGCACTGGAAAAAGGCTTCCCTTCCAGCAGATGCTGGCGGATCTCCAGCAGCACCGCATGCTTGTCGCCGCTGCTTTGCTTGCCGCTCAGGGTGTCCACCGCTTCTACCAGCGACATGCCGGACGACAGCAGCGTGCGCAACTCGTCGCAGAACAGCACCACGTCGAACTGGGCGGCGCGTGCGAAGCTGATGCGGCGTGCTGGCGCCGTCACCGACAGCACGGTCAGGCCTTGGCGCTCCAGCGCGCGCTGCACGTCCTGCGGATTGTCGCCGTCCACCGTGCGCTCGGCATAGGCGGCGCTGGCGGCATCAAAGGTGCGAACGATAAATTGCATAGGCTAGATTCATGTGTTTATGGCGCCGCCTGATAGACGAACTTCCAGTCGGAATAGTGCTTGCCCAAGCGGACGCGCAGCGGCTCCGCTTCGCTCAGGCTGTACACGCCGGCGATGCCGCCATCCGGCGCAGGCACGATGCCCCATTCCTTGTTGTGGTTCAGCGGATCGCCGTAGACTTTGCGCAGGTGACGCCTGGTGCCTGCGAAGCGCCGGTCTTCCACCAGGTCGTCCAGCGTGCGTGGATAGTTACGCGGAGAGCCGGGACTTTGCGTGTAGTAGTCGCCGATCGCCTTCTGATAGGCGGCGCCGATCGCCAGCCACTCCTCTTCCTTGTCGCGTCGCGCCGTGCTGCTCCACGCCGTTCCGGCCGCTGCCAGGCCGATGCCGAAAATGGCCAACGCGGCCAGCACAATCACATACGTGAAGCCCGACTGGCTGCGCTTACCAGGATGCATACGCACTCCCATCCTGCGCCTGGCCCTGGGCGCCACTGCGCACGTCGAAGACCTTGCCCGCGCCTTTTTTGTCCGGCGCGATAATGACCCAGCTGTCGGCGCGCTCCGTGACCGGGTCCAGCGGAATCTTGCGCAGGTACTTGCGCTCGACCAGCTGTTCCAGCGTGTCGGGGTAGACATCCTGGTCGTTGAAATGCTTGTCGATGGCATCGCGCATCATGGCCAGATCCTGACGCAGCACGGTTTCCTTGGCCTTTTCCACGTGGCCGAAATAGCGCGGCACCGACAGCGACAGCAGCAGTCCGATCAACGCCATCACCACCAGCAGTTCGATCAGCGTGAAGCCGCGCGTCCTCACCATGCGCGATACGGCATGCCGTTCATGCCGACCTCCTCTGATTTTGAATAGACGTCGAAGACGTCGGCGCCGGCCCTGGGCTCGTCCGGTGTGGAGGCATAGCTGCGCAATCCCCAGCCGGCTTCGGCGCTGATGCCCTTGGCGGAAAACGGATCGCGCGGCACCCGCCGCAGCCAGTAAATCATCCGGCCGTTATCCTGCTGGTCCGGCACGCCCACGGTCAGCGCCGCCAGTGATGGCGGATAGCCGCTACCACCGGCCGCGCGGGGAATGCGTCCGCTGTCGCTGGCCTGCTTGTAGGCGTCGATGGCGTGGCGGATCTCCCAGACCGCCTGTTTCAGCTCACGCTCCTTGTTGCGTCGGCTGGATAGCTCCGTCAGCGGCATGGCGGCGGTGGCCAGCAGGCCGAGCACCGCCATCACCACCATCATTTCGATGATGGTGTAGCCGCGTGCGCGCTGGCCATTCATCGACGTCATTTGATGGCGATCTTGCCGGCAGCCGGCATGGCTGGCGGCGGCACGGTGACGCTGGATACCGGCTTGGCCGATATCAGGTTGATGCTGGCGTCGCCCGCTGCCAGTGCCTTGAAGCGGAACGCCGCCACCGTACCGCTGCCCTGCGCGCCTTCCATACTATTGCGCAGCACCGACATGGCGGCATGGCCGACGGCCTGCTCCAGCGTTCTGGTCTTGCTGACCGCAACGCCATCCTGCTTGAAGAATGCCCCTTCTTCGGCATCCATCACCTGCAGGAACTGCGGCGAAAATTCCAGCTGCACCGGCATGCCGCGCAAGGGCAAGCCGGATCTGACGTTGACCTGCACCGCGAAAATCTCGCCCACCTTGACTTCACCCGGCATCTGCAGCTGTAGCGTTACCGGCGCTTGCGCGGGCGCCGGCTGCGCCGCGTCCTGCGACGGCGTCATCACGGGTGCCGGTAACGACGGCGCGGTGGCGGTGGCGGTGGCGGGGGCGCCGGTCGCCGGCGTTGCGGCCGCGGGCGGCTTGGCGCCCAGGGTCAGCGGCCGGCTGCGGACATCGTTCTCGGTGCCGGACCAGAATTCCACCTGGTTGATGTCAGGACGACGGATGTTGCGCACGATGCGCGGGGTCACCGACAACACGATCTCGGTACGCTGATTATCGTCGCGCTGCGAGCCGAACAAACGTCCCAGCATGGGCAAGTCGCCGACGCCGGGCACCCGCAAGGCACTCATACGCTCCTCGTTGCTGATGAGGCCAGCCAGCAGCTGGGTTTCGCCGTCCTTCAGGCGCAGCACCGTGTTGGCGGTACGCGTGCCGATCTGGTACACCAGCGAACCGGCAGCCGTCTTCACCTCGCGCACCAGCGAGCTGACTTCCAGACCAACGCGAATCGCCACCTCGTCATCCAGATAAACATTCGGCTCGACGTCCAGTTTCAGGCCGACGTCAACATACTGCACCGATTCGGACAGGAAGTTGCTATTGGCGGCATTGCCGGTGGTGGTCACCACCGGCAGCTTATCGCCGATCATGATTTTGGCCTTCTCGCGGTTGCGCGCGCGGATCTTGGGATTGGCGAGGATGTTGACGTCGCCGACGTCACGGTGCAGATTGAGGGTCACCGACGGCACGGTGACGCCGATGTTGTCGCGGTTCAGTGTATGAAAATTCCCCAGCGTGTAACCGCCCGGTGGCGCAATTGGCGTCAACGTCAGACCGTCCGGGTATTTGATGCCGAGTTCCGTCAGGCTGGTGCGCTTCACTTCCAGCACCTCCACTTCCATCATCACTTCCGGCTCCGCCTGATCCTGCAGCGACACCAGGCGCTCGGCCAGACGGATGGTCTGCGGCGTTTCACGAATCACGATCAGGTTGATCTTTTCATCGACAAACGGCTCGCGGATCTTGAGCATATTTTTCAGCAGCAGCGCGGTCTGGCGCACGTCCGCGTTCGACAGGTAAAACGCGCGTATCATCAGGTCCTGGTACTCGCGTATCTTTTCCGCTGTCTTGGGATAGATCAGCACCGTGGTGGGATCGATGACCTTGTAGGTCAGCTGATTGGTGGTGGTCAGCAGTTCCAGCGCATCGTCCAGACGGCTCTGGCGCATGAAAATGGTGGTGCGCAGGTCCTGGCGCACATCCTTGTCGATGACGAAATTGACGCCGCTGTTGCGCGTCAGGACTTCCAGCACCATGCGCAGATTCGCTTCACGAAAGTCCAGCGACACCGGGCGCATCTCCGCCAGACGCGCGCCGCCCAGCTCCGATTGCCGCGCCTCCAGCTCGATCTGGCGCTGCATGGCCAGTAGTTCCTGGCTGCGCGGCGAGTCCTTCAACCCGGCTTCGATCACGATGGTCGCGCGTTCGACGAAACCCTTTGCCAGCAGTTCCCTGGCGCTGGCGACAGCGGCGGCCTGGCGCCGGTCGCGGGCGATATCAAGCAGCATGGACTTGGCGCGTTCGTCGTTGGGCCGGATCGCCAGCGCGCGCTGCGTGATCTCTTCCGCCTTGGCGTCGTTGCCCGTGGCGCGCGCCTCGGTGGCCGCCTTCAGCAGGCGTCCGAACACGGCTTCCTGTGCGCTGATCAGTCCAGAGCGCAGCTCGACATTCTGCGGATAACGCTGCAAACCGTCTTCATACGTCTTGAGCGCCTTCTCGTAGCTGCCCTTGTTGATCAATGCCTCGGCTTCGGAGCGCACCGACTGCGCACCGCAGGCGGCCAGCAGCAAACACGCCATGGCCGTGGAAACACGCGCAATAAAAATCCGGCTATACAGCAAGGTCATACTCCAGTTCAGCGATGGCTAATTCTCGGCCGAGCGTACTACGATGCGTACACGCTCGTCGAGAGGTAAATAGGTGATGACGATTTCGGCATCGGACAAGGCATCGACTCGGTAATCCTGGTCCAGCACCTGGTGCAGCTGGACCGGTATCATGGCGTCGCCGCGCGTCAGATAGGTCAGCTGCTTGCCGTCGACGCTGAGCATGCGGCCAAGATAGTGGTACGGGAATGGCGGCGCCACAGGTGCGGGCGGTGGCGGTGGCGGCGACGCTTCAACCGGCTTTGGCGGCGGCGGCGGACCGGCAACCTTGAATGGATCGTTGGCGGCATCGACCAGCGGCTCGCGCTCGAACGCGCGCGCGATGGCCGGCGCAGGATGTGGCGCTTGCGCTGTTCTCGCGCGCGCAGCGGCCGGCGGCACTGGTTCGGCACCATCCTGCAGCCATACCCAGCCGCTAAACAGGCAGGCCAACGCCACAGCCGACCAGGCGACAACTCGTGGGCGCCATTTCATGGGGCGGTCCGGGAATACAGGCTGAAGATCAATTGCACGTCCAGCTTCGGGTCCGCCGCGCTGCCACGCCGGATCGACAGGCTGTCCAGCGCAAGGCCGTCGTGCACCGCCAGCAGACTGGCGGTGAAACGCTTGACGCCCGCATAGCTGCCGCGCACCTTGGCGTCGATGCGGCTCCGGGCCAGGCCGGCATCGTTGCGGGATTCGCTGGGCGTATAACGGGCTTCGGCAACCGTCAGATCCTGTTGCAGGGCGAACTCGTGAAAGTCCCGCAGCAGCGGCGACATATCCCCAGACAGCTGGGACGGCAACTGTGCCGCATGCTGTTGCGCCAGGCCTGCCGAGCTGGCGAGCCTGGCCCGCTGACGGTTCAGCTCAACGGCATCCTGCTGGTTCTGGAGATGCAACGACGCCAGCGCGCTATAGCCATATAGCGCGCCTGCAGCCATCAATACGAGCGCTCCGCCAAAGACGTAAGGATTACCGACTTTAGCAAGACGTCGATTTACAGAAAGTGTGTCGACAAGGCCCAAATTTTTATGTTACCGAATCATTAATTTCAAGAACGCGAGATTAGCATGGACTCTTAGCGACCTAAAGACGCAGCAAACCAATATATTTCAAAAATTAAAAACTTTTTAATTACCAGCTACACAACAAGTTAATCAAATTTACATGCGGGATTTTCTTTTTTATCTTTACTTTGTAAAACAGAACAACCGGATGGGGCAGAACTATAAGGAAATGCCTCCATAGCGCTACATACATCCTCATCCCCAGCTATAAGCTGACCGTCTTTCCTTAAACATTTTTCGATTGAATCACCAGGACGACTGGGAACACTCATTTTAACAAGCTCGCCTCGTTCGAAAACACCAACCATAAACACGGACCAATATTTATTTTCATTTACCCAAACTGTCTGACAGCCCGTATATGACGAATCAATTTTTGATCTTCGGGGAAATACTTTAACTAAATTTCCATGAATACTATCTTCGCCTGAAGCCGCTGGAGGCGCCACAAGCTCACAGTTAGATAAAGGTGGAACGGAAGCTTTAGCATGCAAACTCCAGGCAGCCACCGGAAATGCCAATAACGCTGACATAACAATCCTGATTTTCACATAGCCTCCATATCAATGTTTCAAAATACAACCACCGCAACGATTATCGTATTCAATGATAGTTGCTTTTGTATTATTTATTAATACCGGGCGCAATTTGCCAGGAAGTGCATCATCAATAATATGATCAAGACCTACATGTCCATTATAAGTCCTCATCTGATGACCTGGCGACAAATAATCTTGTTCGGCGTGCAAGACTTGCGCTAGCCCCTGCAAAGAGTTCATCGCAAAACTCTTCTCTATATACTCTGCAACAGCAGCTACACACTGAGGTTGAGTGTTGCCAGAAGCGCACATCGAGTGCATATAGGAATGTGGAACGTTTTGGGAGTCGGCGTTAAAAATACTGCCCAAAGAGCCGTCGTCATTCAATTTATCAACCTCTACGACCAAATTGCCCAGCGCCTTCGCCTCATCGCGACTCATGCCGGCCTTCTGAGCTCCCTCACGAGTTACGCTGTCGTGAACATGGGATAACCAATTAAACAGATAACTAAAGGCCGCACTCTGCGCTCCATTTGCGAACTTTCCACCACCCAAGACGGATGCTGTACCTCCTACAACTGCGCTGACTACAGGCCCTAATAAACGATCACCCTGCGTTACGCTATCGGTATATGGCGCAAGCGCTTTACTGAATCCAGCGCTTAAAGCCCCCGAGCCGCAATTTCCTCCCCCAGCCTCGCTTGTTGCGCAACCGACCACAGCATGCACAGCAATTCCGCCTGCGGTGCCCAAGCCAGGAGTGTTCTGAATAAATTCACCGGCCCCAAAGAACGCCACCGCACTAACTGCTCCCTGCAAACCTCCTCTTAAGTTACCTGATGCAATCGAGCCACTCACGAAGCCTGCAATGGCAGCCTGCGCCACCGCATTTTCTGTCAATGCACCCAGCACACCAAATTCACCCCAAGCCAAGCCACCTGGTCCGAGTACGCTGGCAGCGGCGATTGCGGCAACTATGCGAGCGTTCCGATTGTTAAACAGCCCAGGCAGAATTTTATGACCAAACAAACTAAATCGGCCTGATGGATCGGTACACGTCATCGGGTTGTTAAAGCAATAGCCATAACGATTCAGATTTTGTAAATTAGTAGGATCCTGAATGTATGGATCCGTCTGCATAAACATGCCAAGACGTGGATCATAAATACGTCCATTCATGTTGATAATGCCAACATCATCCAGATGTTCATGGCCAGTATAGCCACGATCCATTCCTTTATTCGTCCTATTCCAATCTACAACGACCTTTCCGTCCGCATCATAATTTCCATCTACGAAGCGACGCTTACCAAACGGATCATAGGCAAACGACTGAGTCATGGTTCCCGTATGATCTGTAGTGGACAGCACACTGTTCTGCATGTCTTTGTGCCAGTATTCGACTTTGTTTAAAGTCAAATTTGACAAAACGACAGGCGTTACATCCAGATCAGAGAGCGTCGGCAGATTACCAGTCGACATAAGCACGCCAATTGCGCCTGCCGGCGTCGCCAAATAATGACGGTTACTTATAACTCCAGCGTTTTCTTCGCTTTCAAAAGCCAGACCATTCGTATTGTCTGGATGCAACATCCAAGTGACACGTGTTTCGCCTCCCAAAGTCCGGGTTTCTTTGATTCGTTGATGTGACTCATCGTATTGCCAAGTGTAACGGGGTAAGCCCGCAGCACCCGTAATGCCGCCTTGGCTATCAGGTAAATTGAAACTGGTGTAATCAATTTTGCTATATGCGCCACCGGACCCGGTGATCATGTTGCCGTTTGCATCATAGGTATAACTAGCGGTAACTGCACCGGCGATACTCTGGACCGCATGAGGCTGAGTTCCGCCCTGGGTTCTATACGAATAAGTACCAACATCGGTCTTGTAAAGCAGCGCGCCTACAGCATTGTATTGAAGCGTAATGCTGCGGACCTGATCCTGGGTACTAATCGCCGAGGAGGTAACGCTGTAATTGTGTAACCTTCCGACTTCATCGTAGTCATAATTGTTTGTGACGACATTGGCACCCGCGCCATCAGTGCGCACTCGCAGGCGATTTAAACTGTCCCATTCGTATTTATAATTCGCCACTGATGTATCATCGCCAATACCGGCAGTAACGGAATCTACCCGACCAGTAAGGTCGTTATAAGTCGATTTGGCAACAACATTGTTGCCATAAATTTGTTGCTCGAGATGTCCCCACGCATCGTACGACAACGCTTGCCACAGCAGACTGCCCAGCGGCAGGCTCACACTTGGACCCGGTGCTCCTCCCGCAACCGCTGGCAGCGGATTGACAGTTGCTGGCTGGCTTAAAGTCAATGAATTCAAATATCCTTTAGTGGTGTAGTTGTAATTTACACTTAAACCAGTGGGATAGATCTGGGTCGATGGACGCCCTGTCGTCGCATCGAATTTGATTGCATTGACAAAGCTTGGGCCATTGGCGACATCGACGCGCGTGCTAACCGGGCGGCCAACGTTGTCATAAAACAATCGACGACGGACACCATTTGAGGCCTTTGTCTCGCACAGTTTGCCTGCCCCTTTATTGCATGCAGTACCGTCGGCATATGTGTCGTAATACCAATTGGTAGTGTACTCAGGCTCTACTCGCTTGATCATGCGACCAAGCAAGTCATATTCCATCTTGGTAAACTTTTCTTCAATGGCTGATTTTGCTGCCTGATTAGGGTTTTGTTGCGAAATCAAATCACCTGCCGCGTTGTATTCGTACTGCCAGGTACCTGCGTCCGGATCAGTCATCGAACGTTTGCGACCACGAATGTCGTAACTGATCACTACTGTATTTTGCAGCCCATCTTTGATATTCAGCAGGTTGCCGAAAGCATCATAGACATGGGCAAGTTGCGCTCCTAAAGCATTGGTGACAATACCAATTTTGCCATCGACATTTTTTTCTACAGTTTCTTTTTTACCCTGGTCATCAGTAGTCACCGTCTTCATGCCCTGATAGGTCAGGTGATTATGCGACGCCTGCTTCCCTCCCCAAGGGCCAAATTGTGCAACGCCAAATAGACCTTTCGGATCGCTCACATAAGTGTCAATCGGACGTCCCAGTTCGTCATAAACGGTTGCATTGATACCTACAGACTGCGTGCCGGCGCTGCTAGAGGCACCGCTATCCAAGAAGTATGGCTGAGTACTAAAAGCCACTCCGCCAAGATTGTTATAAATGGTGTCCTGTACGATCAACCGGTCTTTGGAGGTGGTCTGGCCGCTACCATCAAAGGCTTGTACAACCGAACGAATCTTACGTCCTGCCGCATCCAGATAGACCATGCTGACCGGACCATTTTGGTGATCATTTGCCGACAATACGGATACTGAGTACACAAACGCAACAGCATCCGCCGGAATTTCCGCTGCTGACGGATGAGGGCAATTGAAGTTATTGGCGCTGGTGTCGCTAACTCTACCGGCCAGATAACAGTACAGCGTAATCTTTGCAGTGGCATCCGCATGAACTTCTTTATATGTACGGCCAAAATCATCAATCTGCCAATTGGTTGCCAGTAAATTCGGTCCCGTCACCAACACTGGAGAACCGTAACGTGCGTCCATCATCCGCGCCTCGGACTGATTGAGCGGATTCGAAACCTTCGTAGCAAAACCCCCTGCCGGCACTGTCACATTCAAATTATCGCCGGCTGCGGCGGTAGTGGCCGCATACTCGGTGCTCGTAGTGCGTGCCGCAAATACAGCCGTGCCAGTGGCACCGTCACAATTCTTCTGCGTAGCGGTCTTGCGGTTACCATAAGCGTCATACGTATACACCGTCTTGACGCACAAGGCCGGGTTATTCGGCTCGACGGTTTCCGACAGCAGCATGCCGTTGTCGGGATCATATTCAAACGCGCTGCTGCGGCTGAAGCTGGACGGATCGGCCGGGATCACGCTCTGGGCATCGGCGCCGCCGCACAGCGTCAGCAATGCCAGGGCGCCCACTAGATGTCGTATCGCTGTCATGTTGAAATTCTTGAATGAGTTAAAGCGGACTTGATGGCTCATTTGTTCTCTCCCGCTTCGTTCGCTTCTTCATCGGCCGACAAGGCGCGGGCAGCGGCGGCGCGCTTGAAGGTCAGCGTGTTGCTGGCCGTCGCGCTATGGCCTGCGCTATCGCGTACCTCCACCTGCCAGGTTTCGGTGACCGTCTCGCCCTTGGCCAGCGTTGCGGTGAACACCGGCGATGCAATCGCGGCATTCGAAATGGTCGCGCGGTCGCCCGACAGACGGGTCCAGGTATAACTGTATGGCGTCAGGCCACCGGTCGCGGTGACGCCCATGCTCACCGAACCCGTGCCGGTTCCGGTGGCCGGGATCGCCAGCGACTTGGCCGCCAGCGACGGCGTCAGTTGCGACACCACGCTGAAATTCGGATTTAACTGGGCGCTCGCCGTTTTGCCGATGCTGTCCACCACGTCAAGGTACCAGTAGGCGATGACCGATTTACCCCAGTCCAGACTGGCGCTGAACGACGGCGTCGGCGACGACGCATCCGATATCGAGACGCCCGAACTGGCGGTGCGCCAGTGATAACTGAACGGCGGCACGCCACCGGTCACACTCGCGCTGACCTGTGCAGTGAACGTGCCGGGGTCAAGCTGGCGACCGAACCCGGTATAGCTGAACGCAATGTCAATCGGCTGGCCTGGGTAGGTGTAGGTCACCTCGACCGGCTTGGTGACCGTATGGTTGGCCGAATCGGTGAAGGTGGCCTGCCAGTTTTCCACCACGGTTTCGCCCAGCGCCAGCGTCGCGGTCACCACCGGACTGGTGGCGCTTGGATCCGAGAGGACGCCGCGGCTACCCGAGACGCGGGTCCACACCGCGCTGTACGGCGGCACCCCGCCATTGACTGAACCCTGGTTGATCGCACCGCTGGCCACGCCCTTGCTGGCGACGGTGGCGGTCAGGGTGCGGGTGGGCAGCGTGGTGGCCGACAACACTGCCGGCACGTGCACCGCAGTCGTGGTCGAGGCGCTGATGACGGTGCCGAAGCTGTCGGTGACAGTCACCTTCCAGCTGTCGTTCACGGTTTGCGCCTGGCCCACTGGGACGGCAAAGGTCGCGACTGGGCTGGTCGCGCTGCCCTGCAGCGTCCCCTTGCCGACGCCCACGTGCGTCCAGCTATAGCTGTACGGCGCCACGCCGCCGGTCACGGTCGCGGTCAACTGGTCGGTATAGGTGCCCGGATCGCTCATCTGGAAGGTCTCGTTGAGCGGTGTGATGCGTGCCACCAGCGCGGCGCCAGGATACTCGAAGGTCACGGTGGTCACACTCGATGCCACGTGTCCTGCCGAGTCGGTGACGTCGAAACGCCAGTCTTCCACCACACGCTCTCCCAGACTCAGGGTGGCGCGGATGCCGGGGGTGGTGGCGGTCGGATTCAGCGCCAGCGAGCGGCTGCCGCTGACACGCGTCCACTGATAGGTATTGCCGCCTGTACCGCCGCTGGTGGTGCCGGTGAGTGCCGCCACCGAGACGCCGCCGTTGCCGGCGGTGGCGTCGGCGGCCTGCACCGCCGCCGTGCTCGCCGCCTTCAGTACTTGCGGTACCGAATAGCTGACCGTGACGCCGGCCGCTGCGGTTTTGCCCACGCTGTCCTTGACCGTGACGGTCCAGACTTCACTGCCGCTCTGGCCCTGCGCCACGGTGGCGCTGACCACCGGACTGGCGCTGTTCACGTCGGACAGCGCGGTACGCGTGCCCGAGGTGTGCACCCAGCTATAGCTGTACGGTGGAATACCGCCCTTGCCGCTGGCAGTCATGGAGTCCGATACCGTGCCTGGATCGCTGCCGCGCAGCACCAGCGGGCTCGGGTCAACCGACACGGTCAGCGTCGGCGCCGGATAGTTAAACGTCACTACCGTGGTCGCGGTGGTCTTGTGACCCACCGCGTCGGTCACGGTCACGGACCAGTTCTCGACAATGCTTTCGCCGACTGCCAGCGTGGCGCTGACGAGCGGCGTCGGATCGGTGGCATCCGGCGTCGACGAACGGCTGCCGCTGGTGCGCGCCCAGTTATAGGTGTAGGGTGCGCGGCCGCCGGTTGGCGTCACGGTGAAGGTGGCGGCGGCAACACCGCTGGTGGCGGCGCTGGCCGTCAGCGTGCGGGTGGCCGCCAGCGGCACCGTCAGCGCGGTCGGCGCATTGAAGGCGAGGCTGACATTTTCCGCATAGATCTTGCCGCTGCTATCAGTAATGGTCAGCTTCCAGGTCTCGGCAAAGTTATCGCCGGTCACCAGGGTGGCGCTGAACACCGGATTCGGGATCGCCGCATTCGATACGCTGGTGCGGGTGCCGGTGGCGCGCGTCCAGGCGTAGCTGTATGGCGGTATGCCCCCGGTCGCGGTCGCGGCCAGCGTGCCCGACGCCAGACCCGGATCGTTGGCATTGACCTTGAACGGTGACGGGCTGAAGGTCAGGCCCATGGCGGTTGCCGGGTTGTTGAAGGTAATGACGGTGGTGGCCGCCTTGCTGTGGCCGCCCGCATCCTGCACCGTCAGCTGCCAGGTTTCGCTGATGACCTCCCCTGGCGTCATTTGCAGACTGATCACGGCATTGGCGACGGTTGCGTCCGCCGCGGTCGAACGGCTGCCGCTGACGCGCTCCCACAGGTAGGTGTACGGCGCGCGGCCGCCAGTCGGCGCCACGGTAAAGGCGGCGCTGGCCAGGCCCGTGCTGGCATTGGCCGTTACGGCACGGGTAGCAGCCAACGTCACCGCCAGTGCAGGCGGCACCTTGAAGTTAACCGTGACCACACCGGTGGCAGTCTTGGCCGCCGCGTCCGTTACCGTCACGCGCCATTGTTCGCTGAACGCGTCGCCGATCGCCAGCGTGGCCTTGACCACCGGATTGGCTATCGTCGCATCACTGACCGTCGAACGGGTGCCGGTGGCACGCGCCCAGACATAGGTGTACGGCGCCACGCCGCCGGCCGGCGTCGCCACCAGGCTGGCCCAGCCTTCGCCCGGATCATTGATATCGATGGTCAGCGGGCTTGGCGCGATCTTGACCGACAGCGCTGCCGCCGGTACCGCCAGCGTGACCGGCACCGTGGCCGAAATCACGCTGTTGGCGGCGTCCGTCACGGTCAGCAGCCAGACTTCGTTGAAATTGTCGCCCAGCGCCATGGTGGCGCTGACCACCGGATTGGCGATGGTGGTGCTGGACAGCGTGGTATGGGTGCCGTCGATCTGCGACCAGCGGTACTGGTAAGGCGCAATGCCGCCGCTGACCGTCGCCGTCAGCGTGCCGGACAGCTTGCCCGCCACGGTGCCGATGACCTTGAACGGTTTCGGCGCCACGGCCACCGAGAACGCTACGCCTTTGATGGCGGTGGCATACGGCGCCGAGCCGGCCGTGGTGGCGATGCGGCTGATGCTGTTGGTGACAGTACCGGTGGTGCTGATGGTTTGCTTGACCTGCGCAGCAGTCAGAATGTCGATCTGGTCTGGCTTGGTGAAGCGCGTTGCGGCGCCGCCCTGTTTATGCAGTGCGCCCTGCGCAGCCGTCTTGACCCGGTTATCGGCGGTCACAGTGGCCGTCTTCAGGCGGCCCAGTATCCACTTGTCGCCCGCCGTGTTGTTGGGCACGTAGGTATTGTCGGTAGTCTTGGTGAAGACCTGATTCTGTCCAATGGTCGTGCCTGTGGTGGTGTTGACGATCTTGGTCACGTCACCGGTATCGTTAAACGAATTGACGGTGACCACAACCGGCAGCGCCGTGCCATCCAGGTCCCAGCCCTCCTCCTGCGTCATGTACAGGTAGGGGCGGCGCACTTTGGCCGACGAGTAGCATGGATGGCCGGAATTGGCGTTGGTTTCCGCATCGGCGGCAGCCGTCTTGTCGCAATAAATATTGTAGGTATTGCTGACCACCTTGGCATTGGTGCCCCAGATATCGCCGACCCAGGTGCGGGTCAGCGTGGCGGCGCCGGTGTTGACGCCGTCCTGTTCGAACTCGGTCAGCACCGTCAGATAATTGCCGTTCACGGTAGGCGACTGGGTGCGCATTTCGCGGAAACCCAGCCAGCCACGGCCGTCATAGGCCATTTTCAACCCGGCATAGAAATACGCCGTGGTCAGCGTACCGCTCGCCACACCGGTATCGCTGGTCATGCCGTACACCACGTGCGTCGGCAGGTTGAGGTCGCGCACTGGATAGACCGCCTTGATGTTGCTGTTAAAGTCGGAGAAATATGGTGGATTGGCCGCCACCAAAGAAGCCCAGGACAAGGTGGTGGTCAGCTTGGTCGGCGATACGGTGCTGATCAGCAGGTCCGGCGGCGTGGTGCTGGTCTTCTGGTACAGCACATTGCCCAAGCCGCCATTGGGCGTATTCACCGTGCGCAGGATTTCCGTCTGGCCGTTGCCGGTAAAATCGCCCACCACAAAGCTGGCCGAGCCATCGCTCTTCTGCAACTGGTTATTGCCTTGCACCAGATTGAAGTCGCTGACACGGAAGGTGCCGTCGCCGTTGCTCAGGTAGACCGCATTGGCGGCGGGATTGTCGGACCAGCGCAAAATATCGCCGCGGCCATCGCCGTCGATATCAGCCGTAATGAAGCCCATATTGGGGACTTCGGTATTGGGCACCAGGCCCGTCAGCTCGTAGCCGGCCACATTCAGGTTGAAGTTCTGCGTTCCCAGCAGATGGCCGCCACCATCGGCAACCAGTGCGACTTGCGAACCCACGCCCGCTTTCGGCGAGCTGACCACGCAATCGGCGCGACCGTCACCGTTCAAATCCAGCAAATGCTCGCAACCGACACCGAACGCCGTGCCGCCAAAGTCGAAATCGCCGTCACCGCGCGAATACCATACGCCGCTGTCGGCGACCACATCGGCCATGCCATCACCGTTGATGTCGCCAATGAACGGCCGCTGGTGGTAGGTGCTGTCCTTGGTACCGGGTATCCCGTACAGCGAATGACCGCGGACGTTGGAATCGGCTTTCTCGGCAAAGCTGCCATCGGCCTGGGCCAGGTAGACATGTGTGCACACCATGCCGCCGCACAAATCATCGGCCTGCTGCGGCGAGGGCATTTGCTGGTAGGCCGGCACTTTGGTGGTCACGATGTCCAGCAAACCATCGTTGTTCAGGTCCAGCAGGTGGAAGTTCAAGCCTTCATTCTGGCTGTAGTAGTAGTCCCAGCCTTCCGGGCAGGAGATGGCGGCGGGCGACGCTGGCGCGCCCTCGTGCCTGGCTGCGCTCGGCGTGCGGACCAGCGCTGGGATATCGCCCCGGCAATGCGGCACGCTACGCACCACGGCAGCCACCTGGCTGAAATCAATGCCGTTCATCGGCTTGGCCGTAAACGTGCCATCCCCTTTGGACAGATACAGAATGTTTTGCACCGCGCCGCAATTCACGCCGTTACTGGTGCTTTTCATGATGCGCAGGATGTCGGTAGCGCCGTCGCCATTGAAATCGACTGCGATGGCGGTATAACAGCCGTTGCTCTTGAACAGATTCTGGTCGGTGATATTGAAGTTGGCCACCTGGCTGAAGTTGCCGTTGCCATCGCTGCGGAACAGCTGATTTTGCGCCGGGTTGTCCGACCAGCGCAGCACGTCGGTACGACCGCTGCCCAGGAAATTGCCGGTCAATACACCGAGGTCGCCGGCAGCGCTTTGCATTGGCAGCGTCGCCAGCGGCCCGGCGCCAAAGCTGTCGTTCAGCTTGTACTGCGCGCCGGAACCGTCCGAGTAGCTGAACGTGGTCGGCGGCAGACAGAGGGCGTCATTGCTGCCGGAGCATTCAGTGATCTTGTTCAAACGGCTACGGCCGTTGACCGGGTTGTTCTCGTAGCCGAGTTTATAGGCCTTGACCGCAACGGCCGATGCCGGCTTGACACCGGCACTGGCCGGCCAGTTGATATACGTGCGAACCGCGTCCAGACGGCGGATGCTGACTTTTTTCTGGCCCATGTGATAGGCCTCGGCGCGGTCCTGCGCGCGGCCCGGCGTGTCGGGACGGTCGCTGTATTCAAACACCACCTTGTTGACCGGTTCCTGGCCCTCGCCATGTCCCGTATAGCGGATTTCCAGCAGATTCCATTCATGGCCAGCCCACGGCGCCTGGCTATTCCAGGTCAGCGCCGTGCCCCATGGGACGTCGCGCTGTTCGTACTGGAAGTCCATGTGATTGCCGGCACTGTCAAAAATCCGGCTCACCGCCCAGGTCACGACTTTATTGTTGGCGGTAATTGACGCATTCGCGCGCGCATCGCCGGCCGCGCCATACTCGAACAACTGGCCGGCCTTAGTCCAGACGCGGAAGTATGCCGGGCCGTTCAGCGGGTCATTGCCCGCAGCGCCGTACGCGCGGATACGCGCATACATGTCTTTCTCGGTCCGGTACTCGCGCACCAAGCCGCTTCCGCCCGCGCTGTCGCCGGTCTGAAACGGATGCGCGGCATCGATGGGCACACCGGAGGTCAGCACGGCGCCGTTGGCGTCAGTCTGGATCAGACGCTGGCCGTCCAGGCAGAGCTTGTCGTCCACGCCATACGTGACCGCGCGCGCGGCGCCATCGATCGGCTTGGTGCTGGGGCAGCGCGTGATGCTGGAAATGCCCTGCAGGGTCCAGCCCTTGCCCAGCGGACCATTCACGTCGCCGCCGCTGTAGAGCAGCGACACGTTAGGCGCCATGCCGGCGATACCGGGCGGCACTGCCAGCTGCTTGGCATAGGTAGGCGTACCGTTCGTGGAAATCGCGACATTCTGCGCGGTCGCCGGCAACGCCGTGACCCCGCTTGCCACCAGCAGCGCCGCCATCGCACTACGCCATACGCTAAAACATTTTCCGTGGAATTTAATTTTCACACCGACACCTACCCATGAGATGGCTGGCTAGCAACGCCGCCGCGTTTCATTATTTTTTAACAATAACAATTACAAGATTACCATTAGTTAAACATGGCCTATTTCATAATTTCAATTGGGAAACGATGCTAGCAAACTATTCAGTCGGGAAATATATCCAATTATCACCAGTGAAAAATTTATTTTTAGCCAACCACATAATGTGGTCAGGTAAACCGCCGTTGGCCGGCTAGGCGGCCACGTCGGTTAAGGGGGGAGAAGTGAGACGGCGCCTGATGGGGCCGGGAGATGGACCGAAGACTGCCTTGCTCGGCAGCCTCCATACTTAACGCATTAGAACTTGGCGCGCACGCCAAACACGATGTTGCGTCCTGGCAACGGCGCAATATCCTTCAGCACCGAAGTCGATACGCGGATCTCGTCATTGGTCAGGTTTTTCGCCAGCAGGAACCAGGTCAGATCATACGCGCCGGCTTTCTGGGTGTACGAGAGGTTGGCATTGAGCTGGTTGTAGCTTGGCGTGGCGCTCGTCTCAAACGAGGCCAGACGGTCCTGCGACTGTGCGTGTACCAGCGACAGGCCCGCGCGCCATGCGCCCATCTTGTACGCCGTGCTCGCGCCGACCCGCGTCGCCGGTTGCAGCGGCAGGCTGCCGCCGCGTTCCAGCTTGCCGCGCGTGGTGTCGGCAAACACGCGGCCAGACCAGCCGGCGCCGGTCGGGTTGTATTCCAGTTCGGCTTCCGCCCCCTGGATCGTGGCGTCGGCCTGTTCAAAGATGCGCTCGCGCAGTTCGTCGCCTGGCTGGCCCTCTTCATCCAGCAGGTTGCCGGTGATGTGGCCATAGATGAAGTCACTGACCTTGTTGCGGAAGACGTTGGCCTTCCAGCGCACCAGGCCTGTGGTTTTCTGGAGAGTTACTTCGATATTGCGCGAGGTCTCTTTCTTGAAATCGGCATTCCCGATGTCGAAGGTCACGGTAGCGTCATGCGGACCGTGGGAGTACAGCTCTTCCGTCGACGGCGCGCGCTGGGCATACGAGAAAGTGGCGCCCAGCGCGTAGCCAGGCACGAACGGCCAGAGGCCGCCAAACGAAGCGGATTGCAGGTTGAACGAACGGTTGACGCCCGTGACCGGTTCGCGCTTCACGCGCTCCACCCGCCCGCCGGCGTTGAACTTGACCGGGCCGAAGTCGGTTTCCTCGACCACGAAGGCGGCATTGGAGGTCGAGTGCGTGACCGGCACGGTATCCGGACCGCCCTCGGCGCTGAGCGCGGAAAAGTTGGTGTTCTCGGTCTGCACGCCCAAGGTGCCGTGCCAGCCGGCCACCGGTTGATGGGTCAGCTCGAAACGGGTCTCCAGCGCATGGTTTTTGAACAGGACTTCCGGCAGGCCGTCCTCGCCGATTTCGGCGTGCTTGTAGTCGGTGTAGCCAGCCTTGAACTTGAAGGTTTCAAAGCCTGCGAATGGGGTTTTTACCAGGCTGTCGAGATCATAACGGGTTTGCTTCTGGTCGATTTTCGAGCCTTCGTCGCTCGGAATCCCGTAGACATTGGACAGGCGCGACACCGACGCGCCAATAAAGCCCCAACTATCGATGTAGGAACCGCCAAAGCCGCCGGTACGCGAGCGCGTGTCCGAATGCGGCAGGCGGCCGCTGGCGGAATCCGGGTCATTGAATACGCGGTTGCCCGGGATTTTGTAGTCGCCGGCATTGCGCAGATTGCCGTCGATGTGCCACGCCAGCTTGTCGACAGCGCCGTCCAGGGTGCCGGAGAGATTGCGGCCATTGTCGACCGTGCTGCCGCGCGCTTCCAGCTGGCCCGTCAACCTGGGTTCCAGCGCCGTGGGAATACGTTCGTTGACGACGTTCACCAGGCCGCCGATCGCGCCCGAGCCATACAGCAGGGCCGCCGGGCCGCGCAGGATTTCAATTTGCTGCGCCACCGCGCCTTCCGCCGCCACCGCGTGGTCATTCGACAGCCCGGACACGTCGGACACCGCCATGCCATTCTCCAGCATCTTGACGCGCGCGCCTTCCAGGCCGCGGATGATGGGACGCGATGCGCCAGCGCCAAACGCCGACGCGGAAACGCCCAGCTCCTGCGACAGCGTCTCGCCCAGCGAGCTGCCGGCTTTGTCGCGCAGTTCGTCGCCGGCCAGCACTTTGGCGGGCGCCAGGATCTGGTCATTGGCGGTGTTGCCGAACGGGTTGGCGGTGACCACAACTTGTGGCACCACAGCCTGGCCGAAAGCCAGCGAGGAATAGGCGGACAGGATCGCGCTGGCCAGCAGCGTACGTTGGATATTCATGTAAAACCTCTAGCAAATAGGGATGACACGCACGCGGCCGCACATCTCGCGGCCACGGCGAAAAACTCAAAATTCAGGACGGATTTCGGGTGTCAGGCCAGAGGGGGAGCGCGCGGCTGGAAGGCGCAAGTGGTGCGCTCGCAGGCGGCCAGCGTGGCCGGCATCGCGACCGGGCCAGTGCTGAGAGTGGAGATGGCCAGCGTCAGCGGCGAGGCGGTGATGGCCGCAGCTATCTGGGCCACCGAGACGCATTCCGCGCAGACCTTGTGGACGGCCACGCGCTTGCGATGCTCGGCCTGGTCGGCGTCGGTCAGCTGGAAGTTTTGCTGCTCCGCGCCCAGCCAGTGCGTATAGACGTGCGTCACCCCGACCTGCTGCGTCAGGAGCAGCAGCAGCGCGAGCAATACATGGACTATCGGAGCGGTGGATCGGCGTAACATGCCGGTATTCTAACCGCAAGCCTGCCGCTTGCGCCACCAGCCAGTTTCATACGCCGTGTTACCATAGCGGGATGCCTACGAATACTGCTGAATCACAGATCCGCGCTACTGGCGCCCGCGTTACCCGCCAGCGTGTCATGGTGCTTGACTTTTTACTGGGCCAGAGCAAGTCCCTGACCCACCACGAAATTCAAACCCATCTCGCCAAAAAAGCGCACGCGGAACTGGACTCGGTCACGCTGTACCGCGTGCTGGAATGGCTCACGGAGAATGAGCTGATCCACCGCATCGCCGGCGCCGATCAGGTCTGGCGCTTCAGCGCTGGCGCTGGCCATCACGCCCACGAGCATGCGCACTTCCAGTGCACCCGCTGCGAACAGGTCACCTGCTTCACCGATGTCGCCCTGCCGCGCAAGATCAAGCTGCCGGAAGGCTTCCAGACGCAGGAAATCGACTTCCTCATCAAAGGCACCTGCGCCAACTGCAATCGTAAAAACTAATTAACGCAACTTGGTTGCGTTTACTTTCGAATCCGCTTAATATGCAACTCGATTGCATTAACCAAGCGAGATTTGCCATGCCCGTTCCAGATACCCGTCTCCCCGTCACCGTGCTTTCCGGCTTCCTCGGCGCCGGTAAAACCACCCTGCTCAATCACGTACTCGCCAACCGCGACGGCTTACGCGTGGCCGTCATCGTCAACGACATGAGCGAGGTGAATGTCGATGCCAGCCTGCTGCGCGACGGCGCGCAGAATGCCGGCGCCGCGCTGTCGCGCACTGAAGAGAAGATGGTCGAGATGAGCAATGGCTGCATCTGCTGCACGCTGCGTGAAGACCTGCTGCTGGAAGTGCGCAAGCTGGCCGCGGAAGGCCGCTTCGACTATTTGCTGATTGAATCGACCGGTGTCGGCGAACCGATGCCCGTCGCCGCCACCTTCGACTTTGAGGACGAAGGCGGCGCCTCACTGAACCACGTGGCGCGCATCGATACCATGGTGACGGTGGTGGATGCGCTGAATCTGCTGGCGGACTACAACAGCACCGACTTCCTGGCCCAGCGCGGCGAAACGGCTGGCGAAGGCGATGACCGCACGCTGGCTGGCCTGCTGTCGGAGCAGATCGAATTTGCCGACGTGATTGTGGTCAGCAAAACGGACCTGGTCACGCTGGAGCAGCTGGGCGACGTGCGCGCCGTGATCAAGGCGCTCAATCCCGGCGCCGACATCGTGTATGCCGAGCGTGGCCGCGTCGCGCTGCACAAAATTCTGGGCACCGGCAAGTTTGACCTGGACAAGGCCAGCCAGATGGCCGGCTGGGCGCGCGAGCTGGCGGGCGAGCATGTGCCGGAGACGGAGGAATACGGCATCGGCAGCTTTGTGCTGCGCGAGCCGCGCGCCCTGCATCCGCGCCGCTTCGATCATTTCCTCGACCAGGGTTTCCCTGGCCTGATACGCGCCAAAGGCTATCTGTGGCTGGCCACACGGCCGGAATGGGCGGTGGCGTATTCGCGCGCGGGCAAGATCGCCTCGGTAGAACCGGTGGGCCGCTGGGCGCCGCCCTACACCGACCGTGTCAACGAGGTCGTGTTCATTGGCCGCGCCATGGACCGCAGCGCCATCGAGGCCGCGTTTGCCCACTGCATACTGACCGACGACGAGCATGCCGCCGGGGTGGCCGCATGGCGTCATTTACCCGATCCTTTCCCTGACTGGCAGATCGAGTGATGGTATGATGCGGCCCCATGAAAAAGACGCTCATCACCCTCGCCTGCGCCCTGACGCTTAGCGCCTGTGCGCCCTTCCCGCGCCAGAAACCAGCTGCACCGGACACCGTATCGGGCATGCGCTTCATCGGCGAACAACGGCTGCCGTGGCGCCAGGAATTCCAGGGCACGACGGTGGGCGGCCTGTCCGGCATCGACTACTACGCCGACAAGGACGAATGGGTGATGATCAGCGACGACCGCTCGCAGTTCAACCCCGCCCGCTACTACCGCGCCAAGCTGGCTTACGATCTGCAGTCGTTCAAGTCGGTGCAGCTGACTGGGGTCAGCAGCTTCCTGCAGCCGGATGGATCGACCTATCTGACCAAGGAAGAGTACAAGCGCAAGAACGGCGTGGTGCCGGACCTGGAAACCATCCGCGTTGATCCGCGCGACGGCAGCATCTGGTACGGCAGCGAAGGCGACGTGACGCTGGGCCTCGATCCGTTCATCCGCCAGGCCAATGCGGAAGGCCACTATCTGTTCACGCTGCCGTTACCGCCGTTGTTCACGGTATCGAAAGAACACAAGTTCGGCCCGCGTAACAACCAGAGCTTTGAGGGGTTGAGCTTTACGCCCGATGGCCGCACCATCTGGGTGTCACTGGAAGGACCGATGTATCAGGACGGCCCCGAGCCGACGCCGGAACACGGCGCCGTCAACCGCATCACGCATTTCACGCGCGACGGCAAGGTGCTGGGCCAGTATGCCTATCCGCTGGAGGCCATTCCCGCCACGCCGGGCAAAGGCAAATATGCCGACAACGGCATTTCGGAAATCCTCTCGCTCAGCGAACACCGCATGCTGGTGATGGAGCGCTCTGGCGTGCAGGCCGACGACGGTTCGTACAAGGACTATGTGCGGATCTTCGAGATCGATACCGAGGGCGCCAGCGATATCCAGCAGCTGGCGACGCTCAAGGACGCCCGCTACACGCTGGTCAAAAAGCGCCTGGTGCTGGACCTCGCCGACCTCAAACTGCCGATCGTGGATAACCTGGAAGGCATGTCCTTCGGTCCCCTGCTAGCCAATGGCCATGCCAGCCTGGTGCTGATCTCCGACGATAACTTCAGCAAGACGCAAGTCACCCAGCTGCTGCTGTTCGAGCTGATCCCCTGATATCACGGGCGGCGACAGGCAGTTGTCGCAGCGGCAGCAACGTTCGAAACCGGGCAGCGGATCGCCGAAGTAATCCAGCAGCAGCTTCCAGCGGCAAAAGCCGCTTTGCGCGTAGCCGATCATGCGCTCAAGCTTTTCGCGGTCGAGTTCATGCCTGTCGTCCGGCGCCTTGCTCTTCATGAGGAAGAATTTTTGCAGGCGCGTGTCGTCGTGGTAGTACAGCAGCGTGCACGCGGCGTCGTCGCCATCGCGGCCGGCACGGCCGGATTCCTGATAGTAGGCTTCCAGATTGCCAGGCACTTGCAGGTGAATCACGAAGCGCGTATCGCTCTTGTCGATGCCCATGCCAAAGGCGTTGGTGGCGACCATGATGCGGCGCTCGCCATTCATGAACAGGTTCTGGTTTTCGCTGCGTTCAGCCGCGCGCAGCTTGCCGTGGTAGAGCGTGACGCTTTCGCCAGCGTCCAGCAGCAGCTGGTAGGCCTCCTTCACCGCCTTGACAGTGGCCGCATAGACGATGCCGACACCTTGCGTGCTGCGTACCAGTTCCAGCAGCGTGGTGTTCTTCTCTTCCGGATTGGTGACCTGCTGTACCCGGTATTGCAGGTTGGGCCGGTAAATGCCCGTGTTGACCACCCGTAACGCAGGCCGGCCCAGCTGGGCGCGGATGTCGGCGATCACGTCATCCGTTGCGGTCGCGGTCAGCGCCAACACCTGCGGCTGGCCCAGCGCTGCCAGTGCGCTGCCGATTTCCATATACGCCGGCCGGAAGTCATGCCCCCACTGCGAGATGCAGTGGGCTTCGTCGATGACCAGCAAGCCGACGCCGGTATGCTGCAGCAATTCCCGAAACTCGGTGCTGACCAGGCGCTCCGGCGTACAAAAGACGATGTCCTTGTCCGCGCCCTCGATTGCTTCCAGCGCTTCCAGCTCGTCGGCGCGCGACAGGCTGCTGTTGACTTGCGCTGCGCTGGCAATGCCCGCCTCTTCCAGCTTTTCGGCCTGGTCCTTCATCAGCGAGATCAAGGGCGACACCACCACCGTGAGGCCGTCCAGCAGGCGCGCGGGCAACTGGTAGCACAGCGACTTGCCGCTGCCGGTGGGCATCACGGCCAGCGTGTCACGCCCCGCCATGACACTGTCGATAACGCGCTGCTGCCCGTCGCGCAAGGCGTCAATGCCAAACACCTTGCGCAGCAGCCGTTCTATTTGTTTATTGATTGAGGTAGCCATGTCATCAACGTAGCAAAGAATACAAGCCTGGTATGTGCGGCAGAGCACAAAGCTGACAGGGTTGCTGCGGCATCTGTCATACTATGACTTTTAGTGGCTATCCCAAACAACGATGGACCCGAGACGAGAGCATGTTAGGCGGTTGTTGCAGGTCGACGCCTATCTCACCGATGTACATGGAGAACACAATTTGCCTGCGCAGATCATCGACATCTCGCGCATGGGCGTCGCATTTGTGAGCGACCACGCGATGCCCGCCGATGAACAGTACCTGCTCAATTTCTGCTTCCCCGGCAGCACCATCCGCAACGAGATCACGCTTACCGTGGTCAACAGCCAGGCGGTCGGCACGCACGGCCGCTTCCGCAACGGTGCGCGCTTTATCGCGATCTCGGAGGCCTGCGCCGACCGCATCGTCGATTACGTGACGACGGCACCGGCCTGACTTACCAGCCGATATCCTTCAACAACGGCAAGGTCAGGTCGTACGGCGGCTTGACCGCATGCCGCAGATCGGCGTTGATGGCTGGTTCCATCAGCAGGTTCGGCGTGGCACTGGTGTCGTAGTGCGACACCGATGACCCGGGCTGATTGGGACGTGGCGCATACATCAGCACCCGCCCCAGCGCATCAGTGCCAGCGCGCACCGCCAGGTTCACGCCGAGATTGGCGAACAGGCCGGAGTGCTTGCGTGATCGCCCTGCCAGTGCCTGCCTTAAGGCTGCGCCATCTTCTTGCGTGATACGTACGGCGGCAATGAAGATGCCGGGATCGCTGCCACCCAGCCCCGGCGGGGGCGCGCCGGCCACGTTGTCGGCAATCAGCACAGCAATCGCCCCGGCGTCCTGCGCATGGCGCACTTTGACCACGAAGGTGCAGGCGCCACGGTCGATCAGCGCTATCCTGCCCTTCACTGCCTGGGCATTCAAGGCGGAAAGCGGTGTACACGCAAGGCCGGTATCGGGCGCTGTATCAACCACGGGCATCACTTCGCCTGTCAGGCCAGGACTCGCCAGCGGCGGGCCGAAGGCTGCCGTTCCCACCTGCAGCACGCCCGATTCGGACGGTGGCGACAGGATGGTCAGCACCGGCGTGCCCGCCTGCAAAACCAGTTGCGCAGCATTGGTGACCTGCACACCGTTCCACACCAGCTTGCCCGATTTCACCGCGGACGCGGCGCGTTCCGCATTGCTCATGTCCTTCCACACCTTGCCGCTGCTGGTATCGAGCAGAAAGTAGTCCCAGATGCTGGGCACGCCGGCCAGCAGTTCGCCGGTTTCGTCATCGGTATAGGTCTGGAAGCCGAAGCCGTGTGCAAACTCGTGCAACAACACCGTGACCAGATCGGTGTTGCTGCCGTGGTTGTTATCGAGGCCAAGATAGAACGGCGAGCCAGTAAAACAGCCGGCCTGGCCGAGGTTGACATTGAAGCGCGCGCGCACGTCCGGCGTTTCCGGGTCCATGTCGAAGCCGAGCAGCTTGTTGGCTTCCGCCTTGCCAAACCAGGCGTTGGCTTGCGGCGCGCCCGGAAAATCGGAAAACACTTCCAGTGCGCCTGCGCTGCCCAGCACGGCGGCGGAGTCGGTGCACGGCAGTGCTTCCCAGGTCGCCAGCACGCGGATAGGAACGCTGCTATCCAGGCTGTCGCCCCATTGGCTGGCGGCCGCCTGGAAGGCATTGAGCCGCTGCGCCCCCAGCGTGGTGCCGGTGTTGCCACCCACCGGCGCAACCGGTGCCGGGTCATTGAAGCCGACACCTGGCGCATCGCCGTTCACAATGGTGATGGTGGCGGCGGCCCAGCTCGCGGAAGACAACAGCAGCGCCACCAGGGCAGTCATTAGCGCTTTCATTTTGTCTCTCCTTCGGCTGGCACGCAGGTTTCCGTGAGGCTGCCATCGTCGGCCTTGCGGACCATGGCGTAGCGGGCCTGGCGCTCATCCAGCATCACCCCGATGCCGCCATACGGCGGGCGGATGAGTTGCGGCCGCTGCCTGACCAGCGGCGCCGGCGTGCGCGCGGCTGCTGTCAGCAATGCGGCTTGCGCGGGGTTCGGGCCGGTGAGCTGGCCGGTCTGCGGGTCCTTGTATGCCATGAAACCGCCCTGCCCGGGATCGGCAGCGGCAGCGGCAGCGGTAGCCGGAACTTGCTGCCGCGTCACCTGCACATGGGGGAAGCTCATGACACCATGCTCGTCCGCATTGGCCACCAGCGCGCTGGCAGCCAGGCCGGTCGCGGCCAGCCATCGGCGTCGCGACCGGCCAGTGCCCAGCAGCACAACCAGGCCCAGACACAGCAAGGCCACGGTATCCGGTACCGGCAAGGCATTGACGCTGACGGTATCGATACCGACATAATTACCATTGATACTGGTGTCGTCCACGACATAGCGGAAGGCATAGCGCCCAATGGCCGGCGCAGCCAGACCGTTGACCAGGATGGTCTTGTCGAGCCAGCCGGTATCGCTGTCCGATTCAAATGCCGCCAGCATCGAGAAGGCGCCGCCGGTGCTGACATAGACTTCCATGCGGTCCAGCAGACCCTCGCCCAGTAGGCGCAAGGAGAAGTCCAGTGATTCGCCGTTGGTCAGCATCACTTCCGGCGTCAGCAGCCAGTTGCTGACAGCGCCGCCGAAGCCGGCGCTATTGAAGTTGGCTGCGATGTAGGCGTTCGCCGGCCCGGAGGCCGCCGGGAAGATCGCTGCGTTGCCCTGAAACCAGCCGGTGGTGCCCGGCGGTGAACTGCTATTGACGAACGCCCAGCCCCGCGCTGGCAACGTCGCCACATTATCAAAGCCCTCCGACAACAAGGGCACTCCCATCGCCGAGCAGCTCGCCACCAGCGCAAGCAACCCCGCCAGATGCTTAGCCAGATACTTAATCAGGTCCATATCATCCCCCAAGGAAAATACACGTCACACGGCTCACTTTGCCTTGGTTGGACAAATAGCCGGGCTAACAAGTTCCGTTGAAGATGACAATTACATTGACGGCCTGCGAGGTAGCGCGCTCAGGCGAGCACAGTGTCGATGCGCAGGCCGGCCTTGAGGGTCAGCGTGACAGGCGTTTTCTCGGCGATCTCCGCCATGCGTGCTTTCTGCGTGGCATCCACCGCGCCGGTGATCGTCAGCGTGCGGCGGATCACGGTACTGCCGTCGTCGGCGTGCGTCAGGTGCAGGTCGACGTCCACCGCGTCCACCGGCCACTGCTTGCGATCGGCATACATGCGCAAGGTGATCGCGGTGCACGAGCCCAGTCCCGCCAGCAGAAAATCATAGGGCGCCGGTCCCGCGTTCTTGCCGCCGTTGCGCTCCGGCTCGTCGCCGACCAGCGTGTGGGCGCCGATCTCCAGCCGTGTGGTGTATGTTTCTTTTCCGATATGTGCGGTGCCACGTGCCATGCTGTTGTTCTCCAGTTGCCTTACCTAAGTGTAATTTTGCTCGATTCCCGGCGTGATACGATGATTTTGTATTACCCTGAAGTGGTTTTCGCCGCGCTGGTCGCGGCGCTTTTTTTGCCTTGCCCGCGCGTGCCTTGCGCCGCTTTATGTCGTTTGTAAAGCCAAAGTAAAGAAGCGTAAATGCGATTATTTGCCAGATACCCCGCTGGTATAATGGCAACTCTACCGTATAGTGACGGTGCGCCGTCAAAACCATGCAAAAGATACTGCTTACCTGCTGCCTTACCGGCAGCGCTATTCTGCCAGCTTACGCTCAAAACACCACTCCCGAAAAGCCAGCCACAAAGCCCGCTACGACCGCCGTTAAAGCCAAAGACGCCAAAGACGCCGTCGTTCCGGAGGTAACTGTTTCAGCCGAACGCCCCACCAACCGCATCGACCGCCAGGTCTACGATGTGAAATCCGACGTCTCCAGCACCAACGGCTCCGCTGCCGATGCGCTCAACAACGTCCCCTCCGTCAACGTCGATCCCGACGGCAGCATCACCCTGCGCGGCAGCCCCAACGTCCAGATCATGGTCGATGGCAAGCCATCAGCCATGCTGCAGGGCGATAACCGCGGCCCGGCGCTGCAGGCCATGGCCGCCGACGACATCGAATCGATTGAGGTCATCAACAATCCCGGCGCGCAGTTCGGCAACGAAGCCGGCGGCGGCCCTATCCTGAACCTGGTGATGCGCCGCAACCGCAAGCCCGGCGGTTTTACCACCGTCAACGGCAATGCCGGCACTGCGGGCCGCTACAACAGCGCCGTCAACGGCAGCTACAACGAAGGCGCCTGGGGTTTCCAGGGCAGCGCCAACGTGCGCCACGATGGCCGCAACTCGGTGGCCGATGTCACGCGCGACCGCTTCGATCCACTGAGCGGCCAGTTCGTTCACAGCAGCCAGCAGTCCGTCGGCCGCGGCCTGAATGACATGGCGGGCCTGAACGGCACCGTCAGCTACAACCTGAATCAGACCGATACCCTGGCTGGCAGCGCCTCGTACAACAGCCGTACCAACGACCAGCACTCCGCTGACCATTACATCAACGGCGCCACGGCCATGATCCCGGCCAGCGACTACCAGCGCACCACGGTGCGCACTGGCGACAGCAAGAATTTCAGCTGGGGCGGCCGCTACGATCACAAAGGCGAACTGCCCGGCGAAACGCTGAAGATCGACCTGCGTGTGTCGGCATCGGAAAACGATAACGTCAGCAACTACGACAATGTATACGCCACGCCTGGCATGATCGACACGCGCGCCAACCAGCACAACGAATTCAGCACCCGCATCATCGACTTCACCGGCGACTACGAGCGTCCGCTGTGGGGCGGCACCGCCAAGGCGGGCTACAAGGTCGCCACCAACAAGAACGATTTCGACACGCTGTACACCGACATCGATCCGGTCACCGGCGTCGCCAGGATCAACAACGGCCGCACCAACAGCTACGAGCTGGATGAAACCGTGTACGCGCTGTACGGCACCTACCAGATGCGCCTGAACGAACGCTGGGGCGCGCTGGCCGGCCTGCGCACCGAATACACGGACATGGACATCCACCAGATCACCGGCGGCATCGAAGGCAAGAACAGCTACATCAACTACATCCCCAGCGCATATGCGACCTACAAGGTCAACGACAACGCCAACCTGCGTTTCGCCTACGCCCGCCGGATTCGCCGTCCCAACGCCAACGACCTGAATCCGTACGTGACCTACCGTGACGAATTCAACGTCTCGTCCGGTAATCCGAATCTGAAACCGACCAAGACCGATTCGTTCGAAGTTGGCTACGAAACCAAGATCGGCGGCCTGGAAACCAATCTGCGCGGCTACTACCGCCGCGACACCGACGCCATCGTCGATTACCGCTACTTCGTCGCACCCAACGTGCTGCTGACCACCAAGGCCAACGGTGAAGGCAGCCATTCGAGCGGCCTGGAATTCACCGTCAGCGGCAAGCTGACGCCATCGCTCACGCTCAATACCAGCGGCAACCTGGCCCGCTCGCAGCAAAGCTTCTACGACGACAGCGGTTTGCTGGTGACGCGCACCGCCAATTCGCTGAGCGGCCGCGTGCGACTGAACTACCAGTACGATCCGGCCAACCAGATCCAGATGGCGCTGCAAATGATGGGCAAGACGCTGTCCGGCCAAGGCTACCGTTCGCCCAACCACACGTTCAACATGAGCTGGCGCCACAACGTCACGCAGCAATTGAGCCTGGTGGCCAACGTCACGGACGTGTTCAACACCAACAAGATGGAAACCGTGATCAACAGCGCCACACTGCGCGAAACCAGCACCCGCCGCTTCGACGGCCGCGTGTTCTATGTTGGGCTGTCCTACCGCTTCGGCGGCAGCGGCACCTCCAACAATGAGAACCATGAACAGGGCTGGGGTCCGCGCCCGGGCGGACCTGGCGGCCCTGGTCCAGGAGCCGGCGGCCCGCCACCCGGCGCCTGATCGACGAAAAACCGATGATGACCTCATCGGTTTTTTTACGCCTGCGGACATGGTACATTGCACCCATGTCAAATCGCATACCGCTCGCTGCCCGCATCCTGAAGGTCAACCACGCCGGTGAGCACGGTGCGGTCAGCATTTACGCAGGACAGATCCTGATGGCCCGCCTGACGGCAAAGGGACTGGTCGCGCAACTGGAATCGTTCAAGTCTCACGAGGAGCGGCACCGCGCGATCTTCCTCGCCGAACTCACGGGGCGCGGCGTGCGGCGTTGCAGAAGCTACTGGTTGTGCGCGATCGGTGGATATGGTTTGGGCGTGCTGACCGGATTATTGGGCGCGCGCGCCATCGCGCAGACCACGGTGGCGGTCGAACGGGTCGTGCTGCGGCATTTGCAGCAACAGATGGTGCAACTCAAGGACGATGCGGAGGCATTGGCGGCAATCGTCGCCATCATCGGGGAGGAACAGGAGCATCACGACCTGGCTGCCGGTCATGTGAAGGCAGGCGGACCATTGGCCCGCCTGCTAGAGACCACCGTATCCGCCGCAACGGAATCAGTGATCTGGCTGGGGATGCGGATTTAGTACTTGAAGTTGGCCGTCAGCGTCGCGCTGCGGCCAGCACCGACGCCAGCGTAGTGTGGCGAAGACACTTTATCGAAGTAAGTCTTGTCCGTCAGGTTCTGGATATTCAGCTGCAACGCGATATGCTTGTTGATGTCATAGCTGGCCATGGCGTCAAAGCGGCTGTAACCCGGTGCGTACTTGGTGTTGTTGATGTTGGCGTAGACCTTGGCCACATAGTTCACGCCACCACCCACCACCAGACCTGGCAGCACGGCATACGAAGTCCACAGCGATGCGCTGTTCTTCGGCGTGGTCGGGAACACGTTGCCGTTGTATGGCGACGGCGCATACACCGGCTTGGCGGTGGTGCCGGTGTTCACGAAGCCATTGTCGGCGACGCGGCCATCCAGATACGTATAGCCGCCAAAGACTTGCCACTCTTTGGTGAGGTTGCCGCTCACACCCAGCTCCACACCCTTCATGGTTTTCTTGCCGACGTTTTGCGTCGTGCCATCCGGCGCGGTGACGCGGGCGTTGTTCATCTCGCTGCGGAACACTGCCGCGCTGATCGACAGGCGCCCACCCGGCAGCACTTCCCACTTGGTGCCCAGCTCATAGTTCTTGCTGTCCTGCGGCGCCAGGTTCTGCACTGCGCTGCTCAGGCCATCCAGGCCGTCGCCAGCATCGTTACCCGGCGGAGTCGAAGAAGTGCCGTACGAAACGTAGATGCTGCTGTTGGTCGAAGGCTTGTACACCAGGCCCGCCTGGTGGTTGGCGAAGTTGGCGTTGACTTCCGCATGCGATGCGGCCGTCGTTGTGCCGCTCAGCGTGTACATCGGCACATCCAGCACGCTGCGGTAATCATCCCAGCGTACGCCCAGATTCAGCAGCCATTGCGGCGTGAATTCAACGGTGTCAAACACATAGGCCGAACGGGTGTTGGTCACGATGGTATTGCGTGCTGGCGATACGCTGCGCGTGTAGACCCAGGGATCGTTCGGATTCGGATTGATGGTGGTGGTGCAGTTGTACAGCGTGGCGGCGCCCGATGTTGGGCAGGTGGTGGTGCCGGTCAGCGGATTGTTGGTGCCAGGCATGAACAGGTAACTGCTGCGGTCCGTGTTTTCGCGGCTGATTTCCAGACCCGTCGTGTAGCTATGCTTGATGCCCGCAGCGACAAAGCTGCCGGTCAGGCTGGAGGCGTTGGCCAGCGAATCGGTGCTGGCGACACGCGTGTTGGCGCGGCGCCATACGGTGCCGTACAACATGGTGTTGCCCTTCGAATCGTCGGGCTGGGTCCAGACGTAGTCGTTATCCGATTTGCCGTAACGCGTTACGTTGCGGAACACCATGCCGTTGGCGAAATCATGGCGCACGTCGATGGTGCCGATGTCAGTCTGGGTTTTGCGGAAGTCGCGGTTCACCAGGCCATAGAAGGTATCGCGCGGTACGCTGATCGGCGTACCATCGCCGTTCTTGCTGACATTGGTGCCGCTGGTGAACGGATTGTTGAACGGGATGCCGGTATCCGGCAGCTCATCCGACTGCATGTGGTAATAGCTCAGGTTAACCTTGGTGCTGGAGTTCATGCCAAAGCTGATGCTTGGCGCGATGCCCCAGCGGTTGCCGTTGATCTCATTGCGGCCGGCGACATGGGCGTCGTGGGTCATCAGGTTCAGGCGCACGGCCACATCGTCGTTGATGATGCGGTTGATGTCGGCCGTGGCGCGGCGATATTGCGCCGATCCCAGACCCACGCTGGCGTTGGCGAAGTTTTCCGCTTTCGGCGTCTTGCTGATCAGGTTAATGCCGCCACCTGCCGACGAACGGCCGCCGTAGGCCGAGTTAGGGCCTTTCACCACTTCGATCTGCTCCAGCGAGAAAATCTCGCGCGACTGCGAGCCGCTGTCGCGAATGCCGTCGATGTAAGTGTCGGTCTGCGCGTTATAGCCGCGGATGAACAGGTTGTCGCCGACAGGATTGCCGCCCTCGCCCGCACCAATCGTGATGCCGGGCACAGTGCGCAGTGCGTCGGTCAGCGACACGGCGCCCGTCTGCGAAATCACTTCGGAGGTAATCACGGTCACGGACTTCGGTGTATCCAGCAGCGGTGCGGTGAACTTCTCGCTGGCCGAACGGGTCACCTGAATGTCGCTGGCGCGGCTGGCGCCGACCACAACTTCCGGCAGCTTTTGCGGCTGGTCCGGGGCGGCTTCCGCCTGCACCGCGAACGGCATGGCCAGCGTGGCCAGTGCGGCAACGTGCATGCGGCTCAGTTTCAGCGAGTCGTGTTTGCGGCTTTTGATACCCGCATTTTTCTGTATTGATTTCATCGTCTTCCGTAGATCGGTTTTGGTTACTGGCTGGCGGCGGAGCGTGGCTCCTGGCTGGCTATTGGGGCAAAAAAGTCAGGACTTCCGGGCTTGCGGCACGCAGGTCCGGCAGCGCGCAGGGATGTTGATTTCCGGCGGCAGCAGATAACCCTCCATCACTGCGACGTTGGCCAGCTGCGCAGCCAGCGTGCCATCGGCAATGCGCTGCTGGCGTCCACAGACGTCGCAGCGGAAGGTGTAAGCGCGGCTCTGCGCAGCTTCCGCCTGGATCGAATACACGGCCTTGACGCCACCGGAGCTGAGCTGACGGTCGCGATGTACCAGGCCATCATCTTCCATCTGCTTGAGGATGCGGTAGACGGAACCAAGGCTCACGTCCTCGCCGGTATCCAGCAGTTCGCGGAACACCACTTCAGCGCTGATCGGTTCGGGATGGCGCAGCAGCACGGCGGCCACGCTGGTACGGGCGCGCGTGATCCGCAGCGGCGATTTGCGCATCCATTCCCGGACGCGTTCCCGCTGTGCTGATTCATCCTGTGGCTGCGGCATGTGCTACTCCCTACGCTTTTCGATAGTCCTATACCTACCTTGCCAAGCGAGATACAAAAAAGGGAACCGCGAAATGAAAATTTTTTTACCAGCGCGTATGCAGGGCCAGGCGCACGGCGCGTGGCGAGCCGGGAGAGATGTTGTTATCGTTGTAAGACGAGGCAAAATAGGCGCGGTCGAACAGGTTTTCCACGCCGAGTTGCAGACGGTTGCGGGGGTTGATCTGGTAGTACAGGGTCGCATCCAGCCGCGCATAACCTGGCAGCGCCACGCGGTTGCTGGTGGAGCTGAACATGCTGCTGCGCGCAAGCACGCCCAGCGCAGCTTCAACGCTGGCGCTCAGCGTGTGCGTACTCCATAGCGACAGGCTTTGGCGCGGCACATGCGGCATCTGCGCGCCCGCCTGGGAATTGGCCGACTGGGTGGCGGTCAGGCGCGAGCGCTGCCAGGCATAGCCGGCGCTGAGCTTCCAGCTACGGTTGACGCGTCCCGCCAGCTCCAGCTCAACGCCCTGCCCGCGCTGGCCTTCCACCAATTCGTTATCGCCGCCGTTGACCGGATCGGCGACCAGCACATTGCTGCGGCGAAGCTGGTACATCGCCAGGCTGGCGGACAGCCGGTCGCCATCTTCCCAGCGCGCGCCGATTTCCTGGTTGCGCACCACTTCCGGCGCCAGGTCCTGGTTATCCACGGTGAGTGAGGCCATCTGTTCGCCCACCCGCAGCGAATACGCCTTGCTATAGCTGGCGTACAGCGACAGTTTGTCGCCCGGCTGATAGATCAGCCCCAGACGTGGCGACAGCGGACGGTCATGGCTCGCCAGTTGCAGCTGGTTGCGGATATCGCGGAAGTCCACATTCAGCGCCTCCTTGCGCAAGCCCGCGAGCACCTGCCACTGCGGCGACAGCACCATCTGATCCTGCACGTACAGCGCGGTATTCCGGCCGGTGCTGGCATTGCTCATGTCCGTCGCCGAGGGACGGAACGTCATCGGCAGGTGAAACGTCGGCTGCGCCACCGGCACGGATACGAAGCGCACTTCCGGCCCCAGCGTATCGAAATAGCCGGTGGTACGCGCGTTGTCCGTGCGCTGCCGGCCCAGTTCCAGCCCGGCCGTCAACTGATGGCGCAGCGCTCCGGTAGTTGCCGTGGTTTGCAGGTCGGCCTGGTAAAACAGATTGCTGCGGTGGGTCGTGCTGCCATAGCCCAGCATGCGTACCGTGCTGGCATCGTCCATCCCGCCGGGGAAGACGTTCTGATAATACTTGTCGTAAACGGCGTAGTGCAGCTGGCTGCTGAACTTGAGCGCGGGCCCCAGTGGCCGCTCGACGCGCACGGTGAGCGCATCGATATCCACGCCATTGTGGCTATTGGCCGGATCGCCAAAGAAGGTAGAAGGCGCGGACGCCACGGGACGGCCATTGTAGGACGGCATGCCCCGGTCGGTACTGCGGCGGTCGCGGAAATGCTCATAGCTGATGTGCACAAGCGTCGCGCCATCGCGCCAGGCCAGCGCCGGATTGACGCCGTAGCGTTGCAGCCAGCCGCCTTGACGGAACGAGCCTGAATCTTCATCGACCGCATTCAGGCGCCAGGCCAGTTGCGGATTCAGCGCCGCACCCACATCCAGCGCGGCGCGGCGTTGCTGCCAGCTGCCCAGCAGCAGATCGAGGTCGCCGATGTCGCGCCATTGCGCCTGCTTGCCAACGCGGTTGACCGCCCCACCCGAGCCGCCACGCCCCAGCGACATCGCGTTCGGCCCTTTCAGGACTTCGACGGTCTCGATGTTGTAGAAATCGCGGAAATACTGGACGTCGTCGCGCAGGCCGTTCAGGAAGAAATCGGCGCTGGAGTTATAGCCGCGAAAGGCAGCGTTATCGCGGTTGCCTTCGCCAAGGCTGGGCTGTACGCCCGGTACATACGCCAGCAGATCGTCCATGCTCAGCAGCTGGCGATCGCGGATCTTCTCCGCTGTCACGATGCTGACCGCCTGCGGCGTATCCCGCAGCGCGGCGCCGCCTTTGACGACCAGACTGCTCACGGCATCGTCGGGCGACAGCTCGGCACGCGCCACCACTTCCGGCAGGTGCTTCAGCGCCTGCGACTCCGCGACAGTCGCGGCCATCGGCGCTGCGCGCAGCAGGAAGCTGCCATCCAGCTGGCGCACGGCTTCCAGCCCCGACCCGGCAAGAATGCGCGGCAGATCGCGCTCGGGGGCGGACAGTTCCGGCAAGCCCGGACTGCCGACACCTTGCGTCAACCGGCCGTCCGCGCTGAGCAGCGTGCCGCTTGCCAGCGTATAGGCGCGCAGCACCTGGTCCAGGGAGCCAGCGGGTATCGGTGATATCGGCGGCGCCGCCATCGCGATCGACGGCAGGCAAACCAGCAAGGCAAACTTCTTCATGGTCAGCGCGGCGTGATGCTGACCCACCACGACAGCGTGCGCTTGACGCGCACCGGCAACGCGGCTTCCAGCATATCCAGCGCCTGATCGGTGTCACCCAGCGGGTAGCTGCCCACCAGCCGCATGCCGGCCAGCGCGGGATCGCAAGCCAGATGCCCATGCCGATAGCGCGCGAGTTCGGCCAGGAAGTCATCCAGCCGCATCTGCGTCGCAATCAGCAGCTTGCGCGACCAGGCGCTGCTTTCTTCATTCGCCGGCGTCATCGCCCCCGCCAGGCCGCCGGTGATCTCCACCTGGGCGCCAGCAGGCACCACGACGCCGTCGTTCACCTGCACGGCGCCGTCATACACCGCCAGGCGCGTGCCCTGCTCCGTGAGGCGCACCGCAAAGCGCGTGCCCAGTGCGCGCAGCCGGAGGCCGCGTGCTTCCACGACCAGCGGGCGCGCTGGCTGCTGATGGTCGGCGCCACTGTGCAGCAGGATCTCGCCACGTCGCAGCACGATCAAACGCTGCGTGCTGTCGTAAGCCAGGTCGGCGGCACTGTCGGTGTTGAGCCAGGCCTGGGTGCGATCGGGCAGCGGCAAGGCGGCGATCACGCCAACCGCCGTGCGGTGCCCGGCATGCAGCGCCGCCAGAAATTCGCCCGCTTCCTCGCGGCGCATTGCCAGCGCGCCCGCACCACCGCCAGCGCACAACAGCAGCAAGGCTTTCAACGCGCGCCGGCGGCGCGGGCCGGCCACCAACGCAGCACGGGCCGGCGCGCCAGGCAGCGCCTGCAGCTGGGTGTTGATGCTTTCCACGCGGCGCCAGGCTTCACGGTGCTGGTGCGATGCGTCCAGCCAGCGTTGCCAGGCCTGGTGTTCGCCGGGCGCCACATCGGGCGCACTGAGTACCGCGAACCATTCCGCCGCCTGCTCCAGCACGTGGAATTCCAGCGCGGCCTGGTCAGGCATCGCCGTTACTGATCAACAGGCATTGCAGCATCGCCTGCGCCATGTACTTCTTGACCATGCGTTCGGAGACCTGCAAGTGTGCGGCGATGGCGGCATACGTCCAGCCGTCGATTTGCGATAGCAGGAACGCTTCACGCACCTTGGGCGCCAGCGAGGCAAGCATGGCATCGACCTGCATCAGCGCTTCGATGACCAGCGCCCGCTCTTCCGGCGAGGGCTCCAGCACGGCCTCCTGCACCGCCAGCGCCTCCAGGTAGGCGCGCTCCAGCGTCAAGCGGCGCCAGTGGTTGACCAGCAGGCCATTAGCGATGGTGCTCAGGTAGGCGCGCGGTTCGCGCAGGGTTTCGAGGGCGCCGGCATCCAGCACGCGCATGAAGGTGTCATGCGCGATATCCGCGGCGCCATCGCGGCAGCCGACCTTGCGCCATAGCCAGTTATGCAGCCATCCATGATGGCTGCGATACAGCGAGCCGACGGAATCGGCGGTAGGCGCAAATGTGGGCACGATAGATCAATGGCAAATGAGAATCATTCCCATTGTGCCATAGATTGCGGCAGGTGCCAACCAACTGCCGCAGGCTTGTTTATTTCATCACAGCCAGCTTCTGGCGTTTGGCGTCTTTGAAGGTGAAGATGGTCAGCACGCCGTTCTGGATGTCGCCACGTGCGTCAAACGCGATATTGCCGGTCACGCCTTTGTGGCTGATCTTGGCCAGCACCGGCAAATACTTGGCCGGATCTGGCGAGCCGGCTTTCTGCATGGCGTCGACCATGGTCATCAGCGCGTCATAGGTGTACGGCGCGTAGGTCTGCACTTCGATGCCAAAGCGTTTCTTGTAGCGGGCGTGGAATTCGGTCATGCCTTTTTCCTGCGACGGCTCGACGCCGCCCGCTTCCGCGCAGATCACCTGGCCATCGCTCATGCCCTCGCCGGCCAGGCGCGGCACCGAGTCCGAGCACATGCCGTCGCCGCCCATGAACTTGATCGGAATGCCCAGCTGCTTCATCTGGCGCAGCATGGGGCCGGCCACCGCATCCATGCCGCCGAAGAAGATCATGTCCGGCTTGGTGGCCTTGATCGCAGTCAGAATGGCGCTGAAGTCGGTCGCCTTGTCGTTGGTGAACTGAGTCGAGACAATCGTGGTGCCGCTGGCGGCGCCGGTCTTCTTGACGGTTTTGACGAATTCCTCGGCCAGTCCTTTGCCGTAAGAGGTGCGGTCGTCCACTACGGCGATGCGCTTGGCCTGCATGTTCTGCATCGCGTAGCGCGCCAGGGCCGGGCCGAGCTGCTCATCGTTGGCGATGTTGCGGAACGTGGTGTTGTAGCGCTGGCGCGTGTACTGCGGCGAGCTGGCCGATGGCGTGATCTGCGGAATGCCGGCATCGTAGTAAATGCGCGACGCCGGAATCGTGGTGCCCGAGGTCTCGTGGCCAATCACGCCCTGCACTTTGGCGTCCACCAGTTTTTGCGCCACGGCGGTGGCTTGCTTGGGATCGCCCGCGTCGTCCTCGGCCTGCATCACGACCTTGTACTTCTTGCCGCCGATGAGCACGCCCTTGACGTTCAATTCTTCCACGGCCATGCGCGCGCCGTTTTCGTTGTCCTTGCCCAGGTGGGCGATCGGGCCGGAGGTGGCAGCCACGTGGCCGATCTTGATGATGTCTTCCGCATGGGCGGAAGCCGCGCCGACTCCTGCGACAAAGGCCAGCGTCAGTGCCTGGCAAACTGTTTTTGTTGTGAACTGCATAAAATCCTCGTTGGAATCCTCATTGGTTAACACCACTAGCATACCAGACGGCAACGCACGATTGCGAATAGCTACTTGCATGCCGGTCTGATTGAAGTAGAATAAATATTTCCTAAAGTGAATCAATATGGAACTCTCTCACCGCATTGCCCGCTCTAAACCTCTGGCCACAACGGCCATGCACGGCCGTGTCGACGCCATGAAAGCCCGTGGCGAAGACGTGATCGATTTCTCCATCGCCATCTCGCATTTCCAGGCGCCGCCCACCGTGCTGGACGCGGTGCAGCACGGCCTGGAGCAGCCCTACCTGGCCTACACGGCGGTCGGTGGCGACGGTCAGATCCGTGCGCGGTTGGCGGCCAAGGTGGTCAAGGAAAACGCCATCCCGGCCCGGACCGAAGAGATCCTCGTGACCAATGGCGCCAAGCAGGCTTTATATCAGGCGCTGTATGTGATGGCCGATCCCGGTGACACCGTCATCATCTTCAAACCGCACTGGCCGGCCTATGTCGCCACCTGCGAATTGCTGGAGCTGAAGCCGGTGCTGGTCGATCTGCCGTTGGAGATAAACGACACATTGCTCGACAGCCTGCCGCCGGCGCGCATCCTCATCATCAACAATCCGCACAACCCGACCGGCGCGGTGCTGAAGCAGCAGGAACTCGATTGCATCGCCGCCTGGATGAAGCGCACGGGCACGCGCGCCATCGTCGATGAAAGCTACGAAAAGCTGATCTTTGACGGCAGCCATATCAGCCTGGCGGCGCGCAGCAACTGGCAGGAGCTGGGCATCGTCACCCTGTATTCGGCCTCGCAAAGCTATGCCATGATGGGCTGGCGCGCCGGCTTCGCGGTCGCCCCGGCGCACGTGGTCTCCGCCATGGAAACGCTGCAAGGGCCGATCACCGCCGCCGCGCCGATGCTGATGCAGCTGGCCATGGCCGCCGCATTTGAAAGCGGCGAACCGGACGCCATGCTGGAGGACTACCGCCAGCGGCGCAATCTGGTGCTGGACCTGGTCTATGGCCTGCCGTGGATGACCATGCACTGCCCGGCGTCCGGCCCCTATCTGTGGGGCGACATTTCCAGCCTGACCATGGATACCATCAACTTCAGCGAGCAGCTGCTGGCCGAAAGCGCGGTCGCGATCATGCCGGGCGATGCATTGGGGGTGCCAGGTTATATACGGATAGGGTATATTTCCGATGACGTGGCCACCTTGCGCCGAGGTGTGCAGGCCATCATCAATTTCGGTAACCGCCTTCATAACGCTGCCTGACCACGCCGCATGGCCTTCCTGCTCTTCCAGCTGAATAGTTTGCGCAGCCGCCTGGTGCTGCTGGTCATGCTGGCGATTGCGCCCATCGCGATCATGACCTTCATCAACGGCGCGCGCGAGCGGGACCATGCAATCGAGGTGGCAGAAGATAATCTGCTGCGCCTGACCAATCTGGCGGCGGCCAACGAGGCCCAGTCGATTGCCAGTGCGCGCCAGATTCTGCGCGACGTCGCCAGCGTCCCAGACCTGATGGGCGACGACGAGGACTGCAACCGCCTGCTGGCCAATATCCTGCGCCAGAATCAGGATTACGCCAATCTGGGCCTGATCCAGATGAACGGCGACGTGACCTGCAACGCCACGCCCTCCCAGGGCAAGGTCAATCTGGCGGACCGTTCGCACTTCCGCCGTGCGGTCCATCTGAAACGCTTTGTGGCCGGCGGCTACATCTTCGGCCGCGTGATCCAGAAGCACACCGTCAACCTGACCTACCCTGTGATGGACGACGACCAGAAGGTCAAGGCCGTAGTGTTTGCGGCGATGGACCTGACCAAGCTGGATCGCTTTGTGGCCGATATCAAGCTGCCACCTGGCTCACTGCTGTTAACGGCAGACTCGGAAGGCAAGATCATTTCGCGCAAGCCCAATCCTGAACAATGGTTTGGCAAGCAGGTATCAGAAGCGATGCGCCTCGCCATGGCGGCGGAGCCGGGCAAGCCGGTGCTGCTGGTCGGGCCGGATGGCATCGAACGCCTGCACCGTTTTGCCCGCGTCGGCAACAACGGCCTGACCGATTACACCGTCACCATCGGCATACCGGCCGATGAAATCACCGCCAGCGCGCGCCACGATCAGGTGCTGGACCTGCTGGCGCTGGGAGCGACATTGGGCCTGGCGCTGCTGGCCGCATGGTTTGTCGGCGATGTGCTGGTGCTGCGCCGCGTGAAGCGCCTGGCCAACACCGCCAACAGCATCGCCTCCGGCACGCTGGAAGCGCGCAGCGGCATCGTCTATGGCAAGGAAGAGATCAGCGAACTGGCACGCGCACTGGACGCGATGGCGGCATCACTGCAGGAAAAGGAACTCCAGCATCTGAAGGCCGAAAGCCAGCTGCGCGAAGCCGATCGCCGCAAGGACGAATTCCTCGCCATGCTGGCGCACGAACTGCGCAACCCGCTGGCGCCGATCAGTGCCGGGGCGCAGTTGCTGCAAAGCGGCCATGCCAGCGAGGCGGCCGTGCAGCGCACCGCCAGCATCATCGTGCGCCAGGTCCATCACATGACACGGCTGGTGGACGACCTGCTCGATGTCTCGCGCGTAACACGCGGACTGGTGACGCTGACGCGCGTGCCGCTCGACGTCGCCAAGATCATCGCGGATGCGGTCGAACAGGCGGACCCGTTGATGAAAGCGCGCCAGCACCGCTTTGACGTGGTGCTGCCCCCATCGACACTGGTGGTGACGGGAGATCACAAGCGGCTGGTGCAGGTGCTGGTCAATGTCCTCAATAACGCCGCCAAGTACACGCCGTCGGGCGGCGCCATCAGGCTGACCGCACGCGCCGAAGGCAGCAACGTGAAGCTGATCGTCAGCGACAACGGCATCGGCATGTCGCCCGAATTGCGCAGTCACGTGTTTGAGCTGTTCGCGCAAGCCGACCGCAACTCCGACCGCTCGCAGGGCGGGCTGGGACTGGGTCTGGCGCTGGTCAAGTCGCTGGTGGAACTCCATGGCGGCAACGTCGCCGTGGAAAGCGAGGGCGAACAAAAAGGCAGCACATTCACCATCACCCTGCCTGGTACACCGCGCCAGCAGCCAACGCAGGAACAGCCAGGCCACAGCGCCATCGCGTCCCGCAAACTGGCAGTGCTGGTGGTCGATGACAACGTCGATGCGGCCCAGACCCTGCAACTGCTGCTGGAAGCGGGCGGCCATCATGTCAGCGTGGCGCACACCGCGCTGCAGGCGCTGGAACTGGCCCAGGCCACATCGCCAGAACTGTGCCTGCTCGATATCGGCCTGCCGGACATCAGCGGCTACGATCTGGCACGCGGCCTGCGCGCCTTGCCGCATACCGCCCACGCCACGCTGGTGGCCGTGACCGGCTACGGCCGCCGCGAAGACCGCGAGCAGGCCGATGCTGCCGGCTTCGATCACTACTTTGTCAAACCGGTGGACGTGGATGCGTTGTTGACGCTGATCGCCGGACTACCCTAACGGAGTTTCATGAAACACCTGCTACTCAGCCTCGCCATTGCCGCGGCCCTGCCTGCGCATGCGCAGGAACAGAATATGGCGCGCATCCTGGCGCAGCCGACGGTGAAACAGGCGCTGGCCTACATCGAAAAGAACGAAGCCACGACACACGCCAACACGCTGGCGATCAACGCCATTCCCGCGCCGACCTTTGCCGAAGCGGCACGCGCCCGCGACATGGCGGCCCGCTTCAAGGCCGCTGGCCTGGCCGATGTGCACACCGATGATGCGGGCAATGTACTGGCCACCTACCGTGGCAGCGGCAAAGGCCCGACCATCGTGCTGGCGGCGCACCTGGATACCGTCTACCCTGCCGGCACCGATCTCACGCCGCATGAAAAAGATGGCCGCATCTACGCACCCGGCATCGCCGACAACGGCCGCTCACTGGCGGCCTTGCTAGTCATCGCGCAGGCCTTGCAGGAGACTAAAATACACACCGAGGGCGACGTGCTGTTTGTCGCCAACGTCGGCGAGGAAGGCTTGGGCGACCTTAAAGGCGTGAAGCACCTGTTCAGCCAGCGCAAGGACATCAAGGCCTTCATCGGACTGGAGCCCGCCCTGGGCGTCGACGGCGATCCCGTGACCTACATCGGTACCGGCAGCCGCCGTTTCAAAGTCACGATCCATGGTCCCGGAGGCCACAGCTACGAGGGCTTCGGCCTGCCGTCCGCCATCCACGCAGCGGGCCGCGTGATCGCGCGCATTGACGACATCCGCGTGCCCACGCAACCCAAGGTGACGTTCAATGTCGGCGTGGTACAAGGCGGCCAGTCGGTGAACAGCATTTCGGCCGACGCCACCATGCTCATCGACATCCGCTCCGCCGATGCGCCGCTGCTGGCCAAGGTAGAGCAGCAAATCAAGGACGCCATCCAGCAAGGCGTGGCGGACACCAATCAGCGCTGGAACAGCAAGGGAATTACTGCGGACGTGGTCCTGATCGGCGACCGGCCAGCGGGACAAATGAAGGCAGACGCCGTCATCGTCAACACCGCGCTGGCGGCGGCCAAAGTCCAGGGCCGGCCCGCGCTGCTCGACAGCCCGCACTCCACCGATGCCAACCTGCCCATGAGCCTGGGCATCCCGGCCATCACCATGTCCGGCGGCGGCACCTCGGGCGGCTACCATTCCGAGAAGCTGGAATGGTGGTCGGGGCATAACGCCCATACCGGCCCGCAAAATGTGCTGCTGACCATCCTGGGCTTGGCGGGCGTGCGCGATGTCGCGCCGCCGCTAGCGCAGTAAGCCCAACACGGCGGCCAGCGCCACCACGCTGACAAATGCCGCCGCCCAGCCGATACGCACGATGGCATGCGCGGCGTAGCACAGCGTCAGTACCAGCGCGAATGCCGACGCGGTCAGCACGCCGGCCCAGGCCACCCAGCCCTGCGCCGCGCCCCAGATAAACAGGCACACCAGCAGCGAGATGAGTAGCCCGCCGCTGCCGGCCCAGCGCAGCAGGCGGCGCTGGCCATCGCGCGGCACATTGCCGCGGCCGTGCAAGGCTTCCCAGTGGCGGTCCATGGCCAGACTCAATGCTGTAAAGCCGGCGGCCGCGCTGGACAAAGCCGCGACCATGGCCGCCGCGTTCGACGCGCCACTCATGCCGCCACCTTGGCCAGTTTGGCCTTGAGCGGCGCCTTGGCGGCGCTGCCGAGACGCCTGCTGGCCCACAGCAGGCCGCAGCCGATCAGCAGCGACACCAGATCAAACCCCGCCACTGGCCACAAGCCCTGCGCCACACTGGTGAACAGTCCGGCGCCACCGGTCAGGGGATTGAGCGGCAACAGCAGCGCAAACAGCACGCCTGCCAGCGCAAGCTGGAGACGCCACATCCATCGCTGCGGGAAGGCCAGTGCCGCAACGGCGGCGATGCCCCACGCGGTAAAGAAGCAATGGATTTCCAGGTCCGGGCGCCCCTCCAGGCCAGGCGGCAGCAGGCGATTGGCCCAGAAGTAGACGCTCATGGCGATCAGCAGGCCGGCGATGCCGCCCAGGTTCAAGCCATCCACCAGGCGCAGGCCAAAGCCGATACGGCCGTTCGCATTCGCCTTCACATGCTTGGGCCGTTCTTTCACGGCCCACAGCAGCACGCCAGTGGCAACCATGGCGCAGCCGGCCAGGCCGGACAGGAAGAACAGGCCGCGCAGCAGCGGGCTGGCGAAGCGGCCGATATGCAGGCCATACATCACGCCACGCGTCTCCACTGCAGCGCCACTCTTGTCGGCCTCGGTCAGCAAGCCGCCGGTGACGCCATCGAAGGTCAGCGACGGCAGGTTGTTGCTGACGCCATGGCCATCCTGCTGCGTCAGCGTGACCGTCGCCGCGCTGTCGCCAGCATGGCTGACCATGATGCGGCCGACAGAAGCGCCATCCCACAGCTGACTGGCCTTGGCCACTAGCGGCGCCAGTGGCGTCAATGGCGCGGACACGCCGGAGGCTTTGGCTTCCACCCGTGGGCCGCCATTCAAATCGGCGAAGAAGGCGTCGCTGTCCTTGTACACGGCGCCCAGGCCCTGCGGCAGGTACATGAACATCAGCGTGACCAGACCGGTGTAGGTAATCATCAGGTGGTAAGGCAATGCCAGTACCGCCGTGGCGTTATGCGCGTCCAGCCAGGAACGCTGGCCTTTCCCCGGCCTGAAAGTGAAGAAGTCCTTGAAGATGCGCTTGTGCGTCACGATGCCGGAAATGATCGCCACCAGCATGAACATGGCGCAGATGCCGACGATCCAGCGCGCCCAGAGCACCGGCATGTAGTGCATATCGAAGTGCATGCGGTAGAAGAAGTCTCCGCCCCGTGTGGCCCGCGCGGCGCTCAGCTCCTGTCCCGTGAGCGGATCGATGCTGGCGTTCTCGAAACGGCGGCGGCCGCGTGGCTGGCCCTCTTCTCCGGAGGGCGGGGGCGCCCAGCTGGCGCGGACTGCCGGCTCGCGCCCGGTCGGCATGGTGATGAACCAGCGCGGGCTGGCGGGGGCACGCTGCTGCAGCAGGTTCTGGATCTGCGCCGCTGCCACGCCCTGCTCCACCACGGCATGCGAGGACTGATGCAGCTCGGGTTTCATCCACAGCGTGATCTCATCGCGGAAGTAGCTGGCGGTGCCGCAGCTGAACACCATGAACAGCACCCAGCCCACCAGCAGGCCGGACCAGGTATGCAGCCACGCCATCGATTGACGGAAGCTCTCTTTCATAGGCCGCCTCCGAGCCAGACTACGGCGCCCAGCGCCAACGCCACGGCCAGCACGCCAAGCCACGCGCGCAAGGCCGTCCGCGTGGCAAACGACCACATGACTATGCAAGGGAAAATGGCCAGGCCGGACAAGGTGGCGGCCACCACGCGGTCAACCTCACGGCCCGGCAAGGTGAGCGCCAGCGCGGTCACCGCCAGCGAAGTGACGGCGTAACCGCCGCCTATTGCAGCCAGCGTACGCGAGGCAACGCCCAACCGCCGGTTCATCAGTATTGGAATCATGGGATGACATCTACCTGGCTTGCCGGCGGGTGCGGTAAATGCGAAAACTAAACGATAATGATTCTCATTATGTTGTATGATGATGATTGTGTCAATCATTCTTCGCAATCATTCCTCCTTATCATGCCCGCTTTGAAGCCACTTACCATAGGCGTACTTTCCGCCCTCACCGCCCTCTCCTCGCAAGCCCAGACCACCGATGACGCGGTGCAGACGGTCGTCGTCAGCGCCAGCGCCGATGCCTCGGCTGCGGGTTTGTCCAAGACCTTTGCCGGCGGCCAGGTCGCCAAGGGCGGCCGCGTCGGCCTGCTGGGCACCATGGATATCATGGATACGCCGTTCAACAGCACCAACTACACCCAGCAATTCATCCAGGACCAGCAGGCGCACAGCGTTGCCGACGTGCTGCAGTCCGATCCTGGGGTACGCGTGGCGCGCGGCTTCGGCAATTACCAGGAGCTGTATGTGATCCGCGGATTCCCGGTGAACTCCGACGATCTGGCCTATAACGGCCTGAATGGCGTGCTGCCGCGCCAGTACATCGCCGCCGAGCTGCTGGAGCGCGTCGAAGTGTTCCGTGGCGCGAATACCTTCCTCAACGGCGCGACACCAGGGGGCGGCGGCATTGGCGGCGCCATCAACCTGCTGCCCAAGCGGGCGCCGAACCAGGATCTGACCGAGGTGTCGGCCGGCCTGCAGAGCGGCAGGCAGACCTACCTCGCCACCGACATCGCGCGCCGCTTCGGCGAAGAAAACCGCTACGGCGTGCGCGTCAACGCAGCGCAGCGCAAAGGCGGTACCGGCATCGATGACGAAAACCGCGAGGTGCAGCTGGCTGCTGCCGGTGTGGATTACCGCGGCCGCGGCTTCCGCCTGTCGGCCGATCTGGGCTGGCAAACCAGCAAGCTGCATCAGTCCCGCCCGGCCGTCAATGTCGACGCCTCACTTGCGGTGCCGGCAGCGCCGGATGCCACCGCCAGTTACGGCCAGCCATGGGACTACTCCAGCGAGCGCGATGTGTTTGGCACGCTGCGCGGCGAATGGGATGTGGCCACGGATGTGGTGGCGTGGGCCGCCGTTGGCGGGCGTCGCGGCAGTGAGCTGAATCGCCTGGCCAGCACACTGAATCTGAACAACGCCAACGGCGGCGGCCAGATTCGCCGCTTCGACAATGCGCGCGAAGACCATGTGAAGACCGCTGAACTGGGCCTGCGCGCGGCGCTGCGTACCGCCTCCGCAAGCCACAAGCTGGCCATGACCACCACCGGCTTCGACCTGGACTCGCGCAATGCCTACGCCACGTCGGCCTACCAGAATACCTCGTTGTATCAGCCCCTGGTCCTGGCGCTGCCGGTGCTGACCACCTTTGGCAACGACCTTGCCGCTCCACGCACCACCAACCAGGTCAAGCTGGTCAGCGCAGCGATTGCCGACAGCATGGGCTTCCTCGACGACCGGCTACTGCTCACGGTCGGCGTGCGCCATCAGAACATCAAGCAGACCGGCTATGCCTATAACACCGGCAAGCCGACGGTGTACAACGAAGCGGCCAATACACCGATTGCCGCCATCGTCTACAAGGTCACACCCAAGGTATCGCTGTACGCCAACCGCGTAGAGAGCTTGCAGCAAGGCCCGGTGGCCGGGTCGACCGCCGCCAACCGCAACCAGGTCTTCGCGCCATACAAGTCGGTGCAGAAGGAAGCCGGTGTGAAGCTCGACGCGGGCCGTTATGGCGCCACGGCCGCGCTGTTCGCCACCAGCCAGCCCATGGGCGTGCTGAATCCGGCAACCAAAATCTTCGGCATCGACGGTGAACAGCGCAACCGGGGCCTGGAGCTCACCGCTTACGGCGAACCTGTGCGCGGCCTGCGGGTGCTGGGCGGCGCGACACTGCTGGATGCGACGCAGCAGCGCACTGCGGGCGGCCTCACCGACGGCAAGGACGTGATCGGCGTGCCGCGCACGCAGGCCAACCTGAGCCTGGACTGGAGCGTGCCAGGGGTTCGCGGGTTGAGCGTATCGGCACGTGCGCTGCACACTTCATCGCAGGCGGTGAACGCGGCAAATACGCAGAACCTGCCGTCCTGGAACCGGCTGGACGCCAGCGCGCGTTACGCGTTCAAGGCCGACGGGCATGAGGTAGTGCTGCGCGCCCGCGTGGACAATCTGACGGCCCGGGATTACTGGGCATCGGCTGGCGGTTCGCAAGGCGCGGGCTATCTGGTGCTGGGGGCGCCGCGCACTTTCGGCCTCACTGCCAGCACGGAGTTCTGAAACAGGCAGGCCCGCCGGCGGCAAAATGGTACCCTAGGCGCACAGGAGGCAACCCAAGGGGACGATATGAAGCGAGCCATCATTTGCGCGCTACTGACGGTTTTCACACTGCCGGCGGTGGCGCAAAAAGAAGCACGGCCGGATACCGGCTTGTCCATCCGCACCTGGACACCGGATAACGGCAATGGCACCTTCACCAATCCCCTGTTTTACGACGAGCTGTCCGATCCCGACCTGATACGCGCCGGCGAATGGTTCTACCTGACCGGCAGCACCATGCACGCCATGCCTGGCTTGCCGCTGCTGCGCTCCAAAGACCTGGTCAACTGGGAGTTCCTGGGCTACGCGGCCGACCGCATCGACTTCGGCCCGGCCTACCGGCTGGAGGGCGGCAAGAACATCTACGGCCAGGGCATCTGGGCGCCCAGCCTGCACTACCGCAACGGCGTGTTCTACATCTTCGCCAATGTGAACGGGCGTGGTACACAGGTCTATTCCGCCGTCAACCCGCGCGGCCCATGGACACGCTGGGAGATGAAGCGCAGCCTGCAAGAACTGTCGGTGCTGTTTGACGATGACGGCAAGGCATATGCCGTCTGGGACCGTCAGCCAATGCACATCGCCCAGCTCACCGATGACCTGCTGGACATCGTGCCGGGCACGGAGAAAGTGCTGTTCTCGAAAGCGGACGGCATGGGCGGCGGCGCCCACTTCTACAAAATCAACGGCAAGTACTACATCCTGGGCGCCAACGATGTCGGCGGCCTGCGCATGCCGGCCGCGCGCGCCGACAATATCTACGGGCCGTATGAGGTCAACCCGGCCATCAGCAAGGAGGAAGGGTTTGGCATGGTGGCCGGCTACCGCCTGAAAAACAGGCAGTATCCGTTTGAGGTGACACCGCCCGATCCGTCCCTGCGCGATGCCACCGCCATGCACCAGGGCGGCATCGTGCTGACCGAAGCTGGCGAGTGGTGGGGCTTCTCGATGATGGACTATAACGCCGTTGGCCGCCTGCTCAGCCTCGCACCGGTCACGTGGAAGGATGGCTGGCCCTATTTCGGCCTGCCCGGCAATCCCGGACGCAATCCGCGCACCTGGATCAAGCCGCGCGTGACGGAGCGCCAGCAGATCAAGGCGCCGTTTGAGCGCAGCGACGAATTCTCCGACACCACGCTCAAACCTGTCTGGCAGTGGAACCACGTACCGGTGGAGGACAAATGGTCGCTCAGCGAACGTCCCGGCTTCCTGCGTTTGCACTCCATGCCCGCCACCGCGTTCTGGGATGCGCGCAACACGCTGACGCAGCGTGCCATTGGCCCTGTCTCGTCGCCAACGGTGGCGGTGGATGTCAGCGGCCTGCTGGACAACGACGTCGCCGGCCTGGCCCTGCTTGCCCTGCCCTACGCGACGCTCGGCGTGGAACGCAGCAACAGCAAGCTGTCGCTGGCGCTATTCGATCAGGCCCGCAACCAGACCACGCGCCTCGCCATCACCGCACAGCGCCTGTGGCTGCGGGCCGAGTGCGATTTCCTCACTGAGAAGGCACGCTTCAGCTACTCGCTGGACGGCGAAAAATTCCAGCCCGTCGGCGACGAGTTCACCATGATATTCCAGCCCGTGACCTCGCAAGGTGTGCGCTACGGCCTGTTCCACTACAACACCAGCAAGCAGAACGGCGGCTGGGCCGACTTCAACAGCTTCGACGTTTATCAGCCCTACCCGCACGGCCAGATGCGTGCGATTCCATATGAGCAGCAAATCCAGCTTAAATCCGCCAACGGCCGCGCCGCCAGCCAGCCGCTGATTTTCACGGTGCGCGATCTGGGTCTGGGCCGCATCGCACTGCAATCGGGCAGCAATTATCTGAGCGTGGGCGCCGATGGCGCCGCCACGCTGCAAACTGTACGCCCCGGTATTGCCCAGGCTTTTGAATGGATAGAAACTCCCACCAGCGAGCTGATACTCCTGTCATTACAAACTAACTTTTATTTACGTATTAACCCGTCAAGCGGCGCCTTGATTGCCGACAGTCCCGGCCCTGTCCCGGGCAATAATGACGGCGTGCGTTTCAACTGGGGAGCAATAAAAGTCGATTAACTTTCGAAAGTGTGGTTTATTAATTAGTTTTTAATACTCTGCCAGATATTGTCAGAATTGCGTTTTATTTTCACAATAACATTTGTCTGTTGCCAATATTGTAACGGAACAGATATGCTGGAACTACTTGTACTCCGCCATGACGACGCTTATACCCATAAGTTACCCGAAATAATCCACGACGCTGGCTACCAGATCATTAACCTGAAAGACCTGGTTGCCTGCGGCCGGCGTGCCCCTGACAGCACCATCAATCTCGAAGAGCAACGCTCGGAAATATTGGCTTGCATCCTGACACTTGCGCGCCAGCTCAACCCCGGCTGGCGTCTCCACATGCGCGACCGCCGGCTGGAAGCACCGGCCGGCGAGTCGATTAATCTGACCAGCCTTGAATTCAACTTCCTCAAAATATTCAGCATGGTGGAAGTGAATGAGGCTGTCTCCCGCAAAAAAATCGTCAAGGAGTTTGGTGAGGATTATCTGAGCTATGACCAGAACCGCATCGACACCATGGTCAAACGCTTGCGCAAGAAAATAGAAACCCACATCCACGTCAAACTGCCTTTAAAGACGGAACGCGTGCGTGGCTTTTCTTTTGGAGATGTGCTGATTATTGATCCTTGAATGTCATGAAATGACATCGACATTTTCCCATTCCTCGCTATCATCGATATGAAACACCCAGGTTCTTTTAACTTTTTTTACGCAAGGAGAGTTACATGCGACTAGCCTCATTCAAGGTGCTGACACTCGGCCTGTTAATTACTGCACTGCTGCCCCAAGCCTACGCCGAGTCAACGCCACTGCCCGCGCTGGGCGCCGATTTGAGCCAGACCTCGGTATCCGGCATTTCCTCCGGCGGTTTTATGGCGGCGCAGCTGGCCACCGCCTACTCTTCCCGCTTTATCGGCGTCGGCATCATTGCCGCCGGTCCTTTTTACTGCGCCGGCACCTATCCCTCATTAAGCTTTCTGCAAAACGCCGTCACCACCTGCATGGCGCCAGCGTCGCGCTTTGCCGCTGCGGACGGCGCCAAGTCACTCGAGAACGCTAAACGATTCGCCGACCAGGGCCTGATTGATCCCGTCAGCAATTTAAGCCGCCAGCGCGCCTACATCTTCAGCGGCAGCAAAGACCCGACCGTGGCGCCGATCGTGGTGGATGCCAGCTACAACTACTACAAGCTGGCCGTGGCCGATCCGGATAAACAGATCCTGTATTCCAAGGACGTCGCGGCCGGACACTCCATCGTTACCGGGGAATCGGACGATGTGCCATGCGGCGAAACCAGGGCGCCCTATATCAACAACTGTGACTTCACGCAGTCCCAGGTGCTGCTGGCGCATATTTATGGCGACGCCAGCAAGCCGCCCAGCAAGGCCGAGCCCAGCGGCAAAATCATCCGGTTCAATCAGCGTGCCTTTATCACCGGCGATCTCAGCAGCATGGATGACGAGGCGTACGTCTATGTTCCCACCTACTGCCAGCAGAACAGCTGCATTGTCCACATCGCCTTCCATGGCTGCCAGCAAGGCGCACGGTATATCGGCGACCATTTCTATGCCGGCACCGGCTACAACGAATATGCCGATACCAACAAGATGATCGTGCTGTATCCGCAAGCCATCCGCTCCAGGGGCATCCCGGCGAATCCCAAAGGATGCTGGGATTTCTGGGGTTACTCCGATGAAGACAGGCAGTATCCGGCCTTCTTTTCAAAAAAGTCCCCGCAGATGCAGGCCATCATCGCCATGCTGGATCAGCTGGGGAAAAAGCCTTGAACAACCTCTACTCTCTCTTTAAAGGAAAATCATGAGCAGCTCATCCCACAACAGCGCACAAGCCCATTGGGCACACATCGTCCAGGCCGCGATCAGCGCCAGCAAGCAGTGGTCGGAACAGCAGACGGCAGCGGGCATCCGTGCCTTGCACACGCAACTGGACGCCGTGACCGCCGGCCCGGTGGCCGATGCGTTCCAAAATCTGTCCGACTTGCAGCAGGACCTGGCCCGCACCTGGTCGCAGCAGCAAGCCAGTACGCTGAGCGCCATCAGCAGCCGCACGCAGGCATGTGCCAGCGACTTGCGGCGCGCGCAGACCAAGGACGAAGTCGGCATCGTGATTGCAGGTTACGCCAATGACGTCGGCACGCATGTGCGCGAACAGCTGGAGCAAACCATGACCTTGTTGAACTCGGCCAGTGCGGCCTCGGAAGTACTGGTCCAGAAAACGCTGACGCAAATGACGGCAGGCGCGCCGCCCAAATAAGTACCGCATCGCCACGCAAAAAAGGGAGAGCTCGCTCTCCCTTTTTCTTTGTGCGGCCAGCGCCAGATTCGGTCAGGTTGAGCCACCGCGACGCCGCTATTCTTGGTCGTGGTAATCCGATTAACAACTAATGGAAATCCTATGGCGATCTTGACTAGTTTGGAAGACATGGTGCGGGCCATCGCGGGCTCGATCATGAATGCACAGCACATGGTTGAAAAAGCGCAGCTGGCAAATATTGCGTCCTTCTTCGACGACCTCCACAAGCCCAGCGTGATCGAGGTGGAGCTTCCGGCCATCCACAGCAACGCCGAACCTGACAGCGCCTATCTGTACCAGGTGCCCGTGATTTCGCTGGTGCCACATAGCTCGCTCATTATCGGCGAGGCCGAGATCGATCTGGATGTGGAAATCGGCGGCTTTGAAGAACAGGAACGGCCCGACGTGCACGAAGGGATCATCGACCAGCTGGGGCGTGCCGCGCCGGCGGAAAAAAAGGCCACGCTCATGGTCAACCCCGGCACCGGCACGCTCGCGGCCAAGAACGGCAACGCTGCCCACATCAAACTCAAGCTGGTGGCAACGGAGAAATCCGAAGGCCTGGCGCGGCTGGTCAATGATGTGGTGAAGGCGCAGGGTCCGGTACACGTCCGCAAACAGCAGGCCGCTGAATAACTACAGGAGGTTGCGTTGAACCCTAATAATTTTCACCTGGCGAATATCCGCTTCATCAAGCGCATCGTGGTCGGCAACGACAACCCGCAAAGCATGCGGACCGAAAAAGAGGTGCAGGAATCGATGGACATGGTAAACCGCTGCCTGTGCTCCACGCCGCGCGGCTACATCCTGAACGTGGAAAAAAGCTTTGGGCTGTACAACGTCGGCGAGCATCAGATCGTGCTGCAATACGCCGTGTACAACATCGGCTTCGACCGCAAGCCTGCGTTCCTGGACGATCATGCGCAAGGCTAAGCATAACGGCGCCACACACCACGTCGGCCTGCTCAGCGATGCCACGCAGGCTGCGTACAAAGACGCCAACCGCAGCCTGCAAGACCTGGCCTTGCAATGCCAGCCCGCCATCCGCTGCGCAAGCGCACCAGACATCCAGTACAGCGACGGCAGCGTGGCTGTTGTGATTCCAGCCGCGAGCTTTCATCGCAACTACGCCTTGTGCCTGCACACGCTGGAACTCACTGTCTACGGTTACTGTGTGTCGCGCAAGGCCGGCTGGGAGCGAAGGATAGAGCTGGACTTCAGCATGCGGCGGCCGCCCTGGTGGCGCCGCATACTGCGCCGGCCACCCTTGCTGGCGCTGGACGTGCAGGTGCTGCACGAAAGCGTGCGCGTACGCATCCGCCCTGCTCCCGCCGATGCGATGGCGCCGCGTTCCCGCTATGTTTTTCAGCTGGGCGCGACGCTGCAGAATGAGCTGGAAACGCATCACACAACGCAGCTTGCTGCGCGTTCTGTTCCATCCAGGCTGCGTGCCTGGATGTCGTCTTTTCGTCAAAAGCAGTAGCACTGACAGCCGTCAGAAAAGGTCATTTCTCCTTGAATTTAAAACCCTAAGCTTAGTTCGTCGTTGGGCTGAATGCATTACCGGCCAGGCGATACAAGCCCGCATCTTTATGTGGAACTGCGTTTAACTTTCGAGGAGCAAAATAATGTCTGAACTGATTGATATGGCATCCCAGTTTAAAGGTCTGCCGATGGGTGATCTGATCGGTGGTCCGCTGGCCGCCGCTTGCGACGCCCAGGTCAAACTGGCCAACGCCACCGCCGACTTCATCAAGCACGTCGGCTTCCTGCCACCGGCCGACAACGATCCTGCAGGCGTCGGCAGCACCCGCCTGGCGCACTTCGCGTTCACCCGCCCGGTTGCGGACCCCAATGATCCGAAGAAGACGGTGGAAGAAAATGTCTCGCTGGATGTGCCGCTGCTGGCCATCGTGAAAATCCCTAGCCTGTCGATCACCAAGGTCGATATCACCTTCGACATGGAAGTGAAGTCCTCGTTTGCCTCGAAAGAGACCGAAGACAAATCGGGCAAATTCTCGGCCGACATCAAGGCTGGCTGGGGTCCTGTCAGCGTCAACGTCCACCTGGAAGGCTCGGTTGCTACCCACAAGGAAAACACCCGCAGCTCCGACAATTCGGCGAAGTACCACGTACAGGTGCTGGCCGAAGACGGTGGCATGCCTGAAGGCCTGGCGCGCGTACTGGACATCCTGCAAACCTCGATCCAGCCACGCGTAGCAGCACCGGCAGCAGACAAAGCGCCTGCCTGATCCACCGGCGCCGCACTGTGGACCCGGTCTCCGGGTCCATTTCCCGCATATCTAACAGGAGTAATCTATGAGCGACATCACCAAGGCGCAGTTGCAAGCCATACTGACCACGGCTGATGCGGAAGCGCGCGCCGCACAGTGGATCGACCCGATCAACAGCTGCATGAAAGCATGCGACATCTCGACGCCATTGCGGCAAGCGGCATTTCTGGCGCAGGTGCTGCTGGAGTCGTCGGAGTTCCATCAGTTGCAGGAATCCCTGGCCTATTCCGCCGAACGTCTGCGCGCCGTGTGGCCACAACGTTTTACCAGCGACGAGATTGCAGCCGCCTACAGCCATCAACCGGAAAAGCTGGCCAACAATGTGTACGCCAACCGCATGGGCAACGGCCCCGAAGCCAGTGGCGACGGTTGGGCCTACCGCGGACGCGGCCTGATACAACTGACCGGCCGCCAGAACTACGCGAGCTTTTCCAAGGCCATGGGCATCGATGCGGTGAAAGATCCCGACCTGCTGCAGCAACCGACTGGCGCCGCCATGTCCGCCGCCTGGTTCTGGCAGGCGCACGGCCTGAACGAGCTGGCCGACAAAACCAGCGGCGCCGACGCGGACGAAAACTTCCGCCTGCTGACCCAGCGTATCAACGGCGGCACCAATGGCCTGCCACAGCGCCGCAGCTACTGGCAGCGCGCGCTCACCGCGCTGGGCGTCCGCTGACGCCGCGTATCCAGTCGGCAGCGCGCTCCGCAATCATGATGGTCGGTGCGTTCGTATTCCCGCTGATGAGCGCCGGATAAACCGAGGCATCGACCACGCGCAAAGCCTGCAGCCCGTGCACGCGCAATTGAGGGTCCACGACCGCCATGGCATCGCTGCCCATCCTGCAGGTTCCCACCGGATGATAGATTGTGTCGGCACGCGCACGGATCTGCGCCGCGACCGCGCTGTCATCGTTGAAGTCAACCGGATACAGGTTGCGGTGCCGATACTTGGCCAGCGCTGGCGCGCTCATGATCGCGTGCGTTTGTTTCGCGCCTTTGACCAGCAGGTCCAGATCATCTGGATGCGAAAGGAACTGCGGATCGATGCGCGGCGCCGACTGCGGATCGGCGTTGTACAGGCCAACCTCTCCGCGCGATTTCGGACGCAGCACGCAGACGTGGCACGAAAATCCGTAACCCAGGCGCAGCTTGCGCGCATGATCGTCCACCATCCCGATCACAAAATGCAGCTGCAAATCCGGCCGCGCCTGGCCAGCGTCGGATTTGATGAATCCCGCACCTTCGGCAAACGGTGTGGCGATCAGGCCGCGCCCTGTCTTGCGCCATTCGTTGGCCGCCAGCGCAAGACGCAACGCTCCTGTCGCGCCGATGCCGAACAAATCCTTTTCATCGCACTGGTAGGCCAGGATGTAATCGAGATGATCCTGCAGGTTCTTGCCGACGCCGGGCAATGCATGCCGCACCGCGATGCCGTGCGCCCCCAGCTCGGCCGGATCGCCTACGCCGGATAGCATCAGCAACTGCGGCGTATTGAAGGCGCCACCGGCGAGGACCACCTCGCCACGGGCGCGGATGATCCGGGTGCCGGCGCCACGACGCACTTCAATGCCAACGGCGCGCCTACCATCGAACACCACGCGCAAGGCCTGCGTGTTAGTCAGCACGTGCAGGTTCCTGCGGTCCTGCACCGGATGCAGATATGCCGCTGCAGCGGAGCAGCGCTCGCCGTTGCGCGCGCCTCCGTGGAATTGCGTGACCTGATAGTGCCCTACGCCCTCCTGACTGACGCCATTGAAATCCGGATTGCGGGGATAGCCGCACTCCATGCCGGCGCGGACGAAATCCTCAGTGATGCGGCGCGGGCTGCGCTGTTCCGCGACTTGCAGCGGGCCGTCGGCGCCATGCCAGTCGCAGGCGCCGCGCTCATTGCCCTCAGCGCGTTTGAAATATGGCAGAACCTCGTCAAACGACCAGCCGGCACAGCCCTGCTGCGCCCAGCCATCATAGTCCTCACGCTGGCCGCGGATATACAGCATTGCGTTAATCGCGCTGGAACCGCCCAGGCATTTGCCGCGTGGCTGATAACCGCGCCGTCCATTCAGACCTGGCTGCACCACCGTCTGGTAGGCGTAGTTGTTGATCTTCGGACGGCCCGGCACCATCGCCACCACACCTGCTGGCGCCCGCACCAGAATGCCGCGGCCATCGCCGCCCGCTTCGATCAGGCAGACCGTGGTTGCGGGGTCTTCGCTCAGACGCGCCGCCAGTGTCGCGCCGCCGGAACCGCCGCCAACAATGACGTAATCAAATTCCATGCTGCCCCCGTGCTTGGAAGGCGCGCATGCCGCTGCGCAGATTGGCTTCGGCGGCCAGCTGGCGTTCGGCGGGCGTGGCGAAATCTCGGTCCCAGGCCAGCACCTTGGGTGTCATGAGGCGATGCCACAACGGCGGGATCATGGCGACGACAATGGTGGTCAGGTAGCCGCTGACCATCATGGGGGCATGCTGGAACGGCTTGAGATCCTGGTATGCCACTTCACCTTGCGCGTGATGGTGGGAATGGCGCGTCAGGTTGAACATGGTCCAGGAGCTCAAACGGCGATTGGTGTTCCATGAATGGCGCGGCTGCACCGGTGTCGCAGGGTCACGCACAATGCCGTAATGCTCCATGTAGTTGACGATCTCCAGCAAGGCCTTGCCGGCCAGGCCGCACAGCACGAAGTAACCTGCCGCCGCCAAGCCACCGGCGCTCCAGGCAGCAGCGACCAGCACTACGCTCATCAGATGTCCGCGGATGAAGGCATTCCGTGGCGAAACCACACTACGTCCTTCGCGCTGCAAGCGCTTTTGCTCGATCAGCCATGCGCTGGCGTTGCCACGGATGGTGGAAATGAGCACGTGCAGATACACATTGCGTCCGCGCGGCGCCGTCGCCGGATCGTCCCGCGTCGAGACGTAGCGGTGATGGCCGTACACATGCTCGATGGCGAAGGTGGTGTCGAAACTGAAGGCCAGCAGCCAGCGGCCGATCAGCATGGATACCGGGTCCCAGGTGCGGTGCGTGAGTTCATGCGCGGTGATGGTGCCGATCATGCCTATCATCAGGCCAGTCAGCACGATGCCCGCGAGGTGCTGCGGCATGCTGGTGGCGGTGCGTGCCGCAAGTACGTCGTAGCCTGTCAGCTGCGTTACTCGCGCGCCGAAACCGAGAACATCGGCAGTACACACGCTCCACACCGACGCGAACACAATCAGCGCCAGTAACGGCAACGCCAGCCACAGTTGGAAGGTCAGAATGCCGGGATGACGGAAGGTGGGCGTACTCACGTCGTCGCCACCGATCGCATCGCCAAGCAGATACAGTCCAAGTATCGCAACAAGACCCAGCGGGATGCTGCTGCCGCCAGCGACAATGCTGGCCAGGGCGCAGAGCCCGATCATATGGAACAGGAAGTACTTCAGGTAATGCAAAATGCTCATCAAGGTCTCCTTATTGTTATAAAGCGGTCTGCAAAAATGTGTTCGTGCGCGACGCCACGCGCCAGTAGCGCCGCCGTGCAGGCATCGACCATGGCCGGCGGCCCGCACAGGTAAGCCTGCGCCGCCTCGCCAATGTGTACGGGCAGATGGTCGCCAACCATGCCGCGCGCGCCGGGCCACGCGTCGTCGCCGGATAGCGCCGACAGCACGGGCATAAAAGTGAACGGCGCCCGCCATTGCTGGCGGATCGCTTCGATCTCGTTCAGCGCATACAGATCGCTTTCCGTGCGCGCGCCAAACAGCAAGGTGACTGGCCGCGTGTTCGCGGTTTGCGCGGCATCCAGCAGCATGGCGAGGATGGGGGCGAGGCCACTGCCGCCTGCGACCATCACCAGCGGGCCGGCACCGGGGCGCAGCCAGCAATCGCCGGACGGCCCTTCCACGATGGCCGCTACACCAGTCAGGTCGCGCTCATTGATGAGCGTCGACAGTGCACCGCCCTCCACCTTCCGCACAAAGAACTGGACCTGTGCATCCGCCTGCATCGGCGTGGCAAACGAATAGCTGCGCGCATGTTCGCCCAGCGCCGCCAGGCCAAGCTGGGCGAACTGTCCAGCCTTGTAGGTCAACCCTTCATCCAGTTGTATTTGTAGTAGCGTGATGTCATGGGTAAGCCGCTGCTGGGCAAGCACGCGGCCAGTGACGCGGCGGCTCGCTGGCCGCGCGGCCAGATCAACCTCCACTGCGATATCCGTCGCCGGCACCGATTGGCAGGCAAGGATGTAGCCTTGCTCAAGCTCCGCTGCCGACAGCACATAACCGGACTGCGTCAACTCCCTGACGCGCCCACTCACCAGCCGGCATTTGCACGTGGCGCAACCGCCAACCCGGCAGCTATGGGGAAAATCGACGCCGCTACGCAACGCGGCCTGCAACAAGGTCTCCCTGGGGAGGACAGTCAGCGGCGCGCCATTGATATGGGCCATTGCCGCCTGCTTCTTTTTGAATAGCGTGAACATTGGCTGAAAGTGTTGTGTTCTGACAGCACGATCGTAGGGGAAGCGCCACAGTCCAGCGAGGTGCAGGCTTGACATCCAGCAGTCATTTTTTGACAATCGACAGTTCGTTCACTGCTGCCCGCCGCCATGCATACGCTGCAATTCGCCCTGCCGGTCCAATACATCCGCCAGATTACCGACCAGGTGCGCCGCATGAATGTGCCCCTGCCCGCGTCCTTTGTGCGCAACCGCTGGGACGCGCTGCCCGCCGGTGAGGTACAGGTGCTGGCCCTGGATGTATTCGAACAGTCGGTGCAGGACGCCATCGATGCCACCGGCGAACCGGCCTTCGGCCTGCTGGTCGGCGAGCGCATGCGAATCAATAGCCACGGCATGCTGGGCTATGCGACCATGAACAGCGCCACGCTGAGCGAAGCGATCGCCTTGATGGAGCAATACCTGCTCACCCGCACCCGCCTGGTCGCCGTGCGGCATCAGGCCAAAGGCGCGCAAGTCCAGCTGATGTTTGACGAGCTTATACCACTGCGCAAGGTACGGCAGTCCGTGCTGGAAGCGATCGTGCTGACCATCAAAAACCTGTACGACTACATTACCTCGGGCGGCGCGTCCGTCGCCTGCATCTGTTTTCCGTTTGAGGCGCCATGCTATGCCGACCTGGCGCGCGAACTGTTCAACTGCGAGGTGCGCTACGGGCAGTCCTGGTGCGGCTTCGCCTTCCCTGCCGAGGCGCTGACTGCGCCGCTGGCCATGGCCGATCCCACCACCCTGCAGCAGGCCATACAAGCATGTCAGCGCGAGATGCACAGGATGAGCGCCGATGCCGGCTGGACGGCGAAACTCACGCGTGTGATGCTGGAAAAGCAGGGACCGTTTCCCTCCCTGAACGTGGCGGCCCGGCTATTCAATCTGACGCCACGCACACTGCATCGCCGCCTGCTGGAGGAAGGCACGTCCTACCGCGAAGTGCTCGACCAGGTGCGCCATATGCTCGCGCTGGAGCACCTGAAAACGGGCAAGCTGTCGATTCCGGAAATCGCCTACCAGCTTGGCTATACCGACACCGCCAACTTCCGCCGTGCGTTTATCCGCTGGCAAGCGGTATCGCCCGCCGCGTACCAGTCAGCGCAGACTGAATCCGCGAACAACAGTTAATCTGGAACCGGGAGCAATTATCGGCTTTCCCGCTAAAAAATACCCTCATGACTGCCAGTTGGTCGTAAGATAAAAGAAAGATCATTTCTCCGTCACCAATATATGCGTATGCGCTTTTCGTGCTGTGCAATTCGCAATGGTTCTCCGGCCCGGCCACGGCGCCGCGCGTGTCTGCTTACACTGCTGGCCGGATTGCCAATGTTGACGTGCATGCCAGCGCGGGCCGACGCACCGCTTTCCGTCACCCTGACCATCCACGACTATCCGCCCTTCATTGGTCTGGACCTGCCCTACGGCGGCCTGCTCACGCGGGTGGTGGTGGAAGCGTTCAAAGCCTCCAACGTCACCGTCAAATTCGCACGTGTTTCCAGCAACCGCGCCATCACGGGTGTAATGATGGGCTTGTACGACGGCGGCTTCGGCTGGGCACATACCCCGGAGCGTGACCGCAAGCTGCTGTATTCGGATACCTCCATCTACACCTTCCGCATGGTGTTTTTCCAGCGCCGCGACATGCAGCTCAACTGGAACGCCCTGTCCGACCTGAGCAAGTACCAGATCGGCGCCACGCTCGGCGACCACTACTCCGACGAATTCTCAACACTGCACGCGCAGCGCAAGCTGCAGGTGCAGGAAGCGGCGGGAGACTTGAACAATATGCGCAAGCTGCTGCTGGGCCGCATCGATCTGTTCCCGATGGAGGAAGAAGCGGGCAAGATGCTGATACAGACCTCGCTGACGCCCACCGAGCAAGCGCGCCTGAGCTATCAGCCCAAAACGATTTCGACTGTTCCCACTTACCTGGTGCTGCGGCGCGACCTGCCCAATGCCCGCGAGCTGCTGAACCGCTTTGAGCAGGGCTACCGGCAATTGCAAAGCACGGGCCAACTGGCACGCTTGCAAGCCGAGACGCGCAAAGCCCTGCTGGATGCGGCATCACCAAAGCGCCCGGCGCCCTAGAGGAGAATCACGATGCGGCCACCTTCGATACGCGCTCTGCCCGCAGCAATCAGCCTGATATGCGGCGGTTTGGGCTGGTGCCAGGCGCAGGCACAGGACGGCCCGGTCGAACAGGTGCTGGTGACGGCGCAGAAGCGTTCCGAGGCGCTGCAAAGCGTGCCGCTCAGCGTCACCGCACTGGACTGGCGCGAACTGGAACACATGGGCGTCGAGCACCTGTCCGACATCGCGCGGCAGACGCCGGGGCTGACCGTGGTGTCATCCGGGCCGGGACAGAACATCCTGATCGTCCGCGGGATTTCCTCCGTGGCCGGCACGGCCGGCACGGTGGGCTACTATCTGGACGACACGCCCATCGCCGCGTCCAGCAACGCGTCGCTGCTGTCGCTGCGGGGCTTGATCGATCCGGCCATCTTCGATATCGCCCGCGTTGAAGTCCTGCGCGGACCGCAGGGAACGCTGTACGGTTCGAGTTCCATGGGCGGCACCGTCAAGTATGTGAGCACGCAGCCGGACCTCAACCAGCGTAGCGGCACAGCCAGCGTCGTACTGTCGCACACACAGGACGGCGGTTGGAACAAGGAAGGCAATGCCAGTATCAACGTGCCGCTCAGCGACAGCGTGGCGGCGCTACGGATCGGCATCTACTACCGCGACCAGGATGGCTATATCGACCGTTATCCGGTCGCGGCCAACAACATCCTCGCCATCGCGCCGGGCGGCGCCAGGACCAGCAACGTCAACACCGAGCAAACCAAAGGCGCACGCATCGCCCTGCGCGTCAACCTGGGCGAAGGTCTGGTGGCGACGGCGTCGCTGTACTATCAGCATATGCTGCTTGGTGCGCCGTTCCAGATCGATGTGCCGCCGGGTAGCCTGGACCGGCTGATTCAGACCCGGCTGGTAGCGGAACCCAGCGTGCAGAACTCATCGCTGTCCAACCTCACCTTGCGCAAATCCTTCGAGCGTTACGAGCTGGTGTCGTCCACCTCGTATTACGACCGCCGCGTCTCGGTGGACGAAGACGCATCCAAGGTGCTGTACTACTTCTTCTCGCCCAAGCCGCAAACTTCGGTCTACCCGGGCCGCATGCACGGCGACTACATCAACCGCGAATTCACGCAGGAAGTGCGTGTGGTGTCCGATTTCACCGGACCGCTGCAAATGATCGCCGGCGCCTACTACCATCACGTGGATGCGCCACTGGCCTCGTCGATTCCCGTGCCCGACGGGTACAACAATCAGTTTGGCACCAGCTACGACAGCTTCTTCCAAGGCGCGCGCCAGGCCACCGTACGCGAGACGGCCTTGTTCGCGGAAGGCTCCTACCAGGTGACGCCGGCATGGATAGCGCGCCTCGGTGTGCGGGCGTTCCGCGTCAACCAGGGCTTTGCGCAGCAAGGCGACGGTTTTTTCAATGGCGGTCCTTCCGCCATCACCGGCACGTCGCGCGACCGCGGCTACAACCCCAAGTTCAATCTATCGTGGCAGGCGACACCAGATGCGATGCTGTACGCAACCGTCTCCAAAGGCTATCGTCCCGGTGGCCCCAACAACCCGGCGCCCGCCGCGCTGTGCGCCAAGGAAGTCGCGACACTGGGCCTGAGCGAAAGCGCGCTGCGGACATTCTCGCCGGACACCTTGTGGAATTATGAAGCCGGCGCCAAAACCCAGTGGCTGAACAAACGTCTCACGCTGAATGGCTCGCTCTACAGCATCGACTGGAGCAAGGTGCAGCAGCAGATCGTGCTGCAATGCGGCTTCAATATCACCGCCAATTTTGGCTCGGCGCGCAGCAAGGGCGGCGAACTGGAAGCGGCATTCCAGGCCACGCGCGCACTGACGCTGCGCGCCACCGCAGGCTATGTCAGCGCAGTGCTCAATAACGACGTTCCCGGCACCGGCGCCAAACAAGGGGATACGCTGCTGGATGTGCCGCGCTGGAGCGGCAGCGTGGCGGCAGAATACAACTGGACCCTGGGCGCAAACTATGCGGGATTCGGCCGGCTTGATGCCACGTACACCGGCAGCGCCAACGCCCTGTACGACCGCAGCAGCCCGTTCTATCGCCACGCCGGATTCGCGCAAGTGAACCTCAAACTGGGCTGGCAGCCGATAGGCAAAAACCCGCGCTGGACCGCCACCGTCTTCGTCGACAACCTGCTCGACAAAATCGGCCAGACCGGCCTGCCGGTGGCACTGTTCGCCGACCTGCCCGACACGCGCCGCATCGCCGTCAACCGGCCAAGAACGATGGGACTGAAACTGGGGACGACATTCTAGCCAATAGCACCCAGCTTATGGCTCAGGAGTTCCTATCGCAAAAATGCAGTGTCCCCCTCTCCGATTTCCCTTGACGCCGAGATAGTAAGTTATTAATTTTGCATTGCAAGTAAATAACTTGCAAAACCTAACTACTACCAATACGGAGTAATTAATGACTTCTCGTCGCGATGTAATGAAGTATTCTGCTATAGCTGCACTGCTGTCCCGCTTCCCGTGGGCGAGTGCGCAAACTGCCGCAGGTCTCACGCCTGTTCAATACTGGCAACAGCAAGCCTCCTTGCGCCCGCCCAGGACGCCGACGCCGGCCCCCACCCACTATGTCGACGCAATTCGGGGGCGGGACTCATACAACGGCACCACCAAAGCATCTGCCGTGCAAACCATTGAAAGAGCAATTACGCTGTCGTCACTGACTCCGGGCACCGTTATCGCGCTGGCGAATGATTCGGTGTTTGACCTTACCAAGCCGGTTCGTTTCATTAACGTCGCAGGCACATCGGCAGCACGCATCTATCTGACCAACTACGACCCGGGCGGCGCATCGGATACGCTGCCAAAGATCCGGTATCGCTTCAAACCCACGGCGGCCCAATGGCTTTGGGATACCGAAAAACAGGCCTGGTACTTTGCGCACCCAAATGCCAGCACCTTCGGCTACGCCTATGTGCGCTTCAATGACGGCACCTGGGGCAGTTCTTACACTTACACCCAAAATTTCGGCAAGCTGAGGACCACCAAGTACGCCTATCTCTCTGACCAAGACAACAAGCGCATCTATGTGTACGCACCAGCGGAGACGAATCCGACCACCTATTACAACGGCATCACCATCGCGGGTGACGAACTCGGTTGTCTGCTGATGCAGCGTGGTGGCGCCTATGTCACAATCGAGAACATCGATTTCGAAGAATCGCCGGCGCTGGTGTCGGTCGGCGCATTTACCAATATCACGGCGGACATCGTCGATTTTGAAATCCGCAATTGCCACGGCACGAATGTCGTCGGTCTGCTGGGAGCATGGGCAGATCCGCACCAATTTACTGTCCAGGTGCATGCCCATGATTGCACGTTGCAGCACTACGCCGCCGGCGGCATCACCTTGGGAAATAATTCCCGTAACTGCGTTATTGAAGACAACTGGTTTGTCGATGGCGGCAAGGGTAACAGCTCGGCCGGCGGTGTGTATCTGCAAGAGCGGACAGTCGCCACGGCAGCCAATTTGACAGGCACGATAGTCCGAAGGAATTTTATCGATACGTACGCGCACGGCGTTGGCGACCATTCATACGATGGAGCAGGCCTCTATTGCGAGATCAATAGCGATGGCTGCCTGATCCAGAATAATATCGTGATCAACTGCCGCACCGCGCTGCAGGATAACAGCGGCAAATCCAACAAATTCGTCGGCAATCTACTGATTTGCGATCGCGCGTTGATGATTACTGATCAAACGCCAAACTACACCACGAAGACTATCTTCGACGGCAATACCGTTTACTCCCAGACCAATCGCAATGTTTATCCAGCACCAGGGGCGGCGATTAGTAGCTCCGATGCAGTAGTGGCATGGCGTATAGATACCGCTAACGCCAATTACTCATTCAAAGCCAGAGCTAATGTTATTCGTGCTGCAGGATTCGCCGGCCGACAAGCAGTCTTTTTGTTTGGCACCTCCAATGGCGCGCCTGTCCCGTTCTACGATTTAACCGGCAACACCGTTTCCAACGCGGTGCCGCTCATCCTTCCGGCCGGCACAGCGGCCGGTACTCAGCAGATGGATCTGGAAGCGCTCACGACTAACGGCTACACGGCTCCTGGAATCACGACCATCGGCAGCAGCGGATCAGTATCCAATCTCTCATTACTGGGTAACGGATTGTCTGCAAATAGCACTCGCGGCGCCATCGGATAAATCATCCATATAGGCATGTAATCGCCACTGCATGCCTACCTTCGCACACTCGCAGTGCGCCCAGCGACACGAGCAGAATTTCACCAAGTTTCGCCCTGCTCGCTTCGCTGCATCGCGACTACTGATCGTCGCAAGTGAATGGGGCCTGTTTTTTTATTTAGCGATCAGTACCGGAACGCCGGTGGTCACGCTGGTCACCGTTGTCGTTGCGTCGCCCTCCTGATTGTTCACCGTGGCATACAGACCTACTTCGCCGTCTGCATCCGCAGCGCCCACGGTAATGCTGGCGCGCCAGGTGTTACCAGGGCCGCCAGTGACATTAGCCGTACGGCCAGCAAGCGTTACCTGCGGTGGCGTTTTGGATGCCTGGTTCACCGTGAAAGACACAGTGATGACTGAGCCGGCTTTGGCCACACTGGGCGAATTACCGTCCGCCGCCATGGAAACATTCGTCACAGCGGGGATGCCGCAGGTGATGCTGTCGCCTGGCTTGACCAAGGCGCAGGAGGCCGCGACTCCGGCGCCGTTATCGGCTGCGATGCGGATCTCATCCGCGTATAGCGTGCGGTTGGAAACAATAGTGCCGCCTGGCGAATTCCCCCAGCTCCATTTGTAGTCGCCGAATTTCAGATAAGGGCCGTGTTGATTCGATTCACCTAATGAGTGGTAGATCGTGCTCCCTGTATAGTCGGCGACCTTGACGCCATTCATCCAGATTCGGACGTAGCCATCGGTGTAGTCAAATTTGGATTGAATTACCCAGTCGGTCCATTTACCTTTCAACTGACTGACCGGCACGGTGACTAGTCGGTTCTCAGCTGGACGAACGGTTTTGGATTGCGGATCGTAATAAGTGTTGGGATCTCCCACAAACAGTACGACCGATGCTTGATCGCCACGAATAGACAGGGAAAGTGGCTGCTGCGACGCGCCAGACGGCCCATCAGTCGCGCCGTGGAACTGCCAGATGACTTCATCATTGCTGGCGTTGGTTTCGTTGACCCAGTCGGCGGGCAGGTACTCGCTCAGGCCAGTCCAATATGACTTACCTAGCACATACTCGACGGCAGGCGCGTTTGGAACGGCCTCTGTACGACGGACGTCAGCATTCTGATCGCCTACGATACGATACCAATCCGAGAAATTGAAATCAAACTTGAACGCTTTGCCTCCCGCGCGCGTCGGGGCATCCACGATGCTGATGGTATTGGCTGCCCCATGCTGTATCCAACCTGGAATGAGTGACGCCTTGCCCAGCGGATTAGCCTCCAGGTCGCCGCTAAACAGCAGGGGCAAGGCCGGCGTGGCAACCTGCGCCAAAGCTGATACCGGCGACCGGTTTCCAGAGGCGTCGAATGCATATAACTTGTAGGCGTAAGCCGTGCCGGCTGCGAGGTTGGTATCGATGTAAGAATTGGCGCTGCCGGCAACTTTTGCAATCAAAGTGTCATTACGGTAAAGCAGGTAGCCCCCCGGCTGTTCGGCAGGCAGGTTCCAGGCGACGACAACGTTGGCGGGAGACAGCGCTGAAGCTGCGAACGCTTCGGGAGCGAGTGGAGCTACGGTATCGGCGACCGGTGGCGTCGTGCCGGCATAAATCGATGTCACTTCATCCGGGGACAGTACACGCTGATAGAGCGCGATATCATCCAGCATCATGTCCGGGCTGGATCCGGAAGAGGCAAACTGAAATAACTGGCCGCTGGGTGTCCAACCTGGGTTCGCTATGCCCCAGAAGAACTGGCTGGCAGCGGCGCCGTTTTTGTAGACAGTTCCGACTTTATTGAGCGAATCCCATACAAGTGCTATATGTGTCCAAGTGTTTTCATTCATGCTCAACCCCGTTGATCCGGGCAGATAAGCGCCAGTGGAATCTTGCAGGGCAATTTGCAGCGAACCTGTGGTTTGCGAGCCTGATGGCGGAACCGTACGCATGAAAATGTGGTTGCGGCTAGCCCAGTTATCCAGCACAGGAAGGTAGCTGGCATTGGTAAAGCTGCCTTTGATCCAGAAGGCTAAGCTGCCGGTACTTGGGAAGACAGCGGAGCCGATAGCGGGAAACGACAGAAATGAGCGAGTGCCCGAGGTCCCCGCCGTGCTGGAAAACTTCAGCGCGCTTCGTCCAGTGTCGCTGGTCCACAGCGCCCCGTATTGCAGTAGGCCGTTGTAGTGGTTGGCGCTGACATCGATAGCACTGTTACCGCTGCTTTCGTCGAGCTTCCAATGTCCCATCAGACCAGTTTGTGGAATGTCTGCACCAAAGGCAGGAGCCAAAGCGCCTATGGCGACAGTGGCGATGCCGGAAAAAATAGTACGTCTGAATTGCTGCATGTCGATCCTCTTGTGTATTGAGCGGGCACCAATGTTATCAAATACAGAATTAGATTAAACATTAGTTAGACATGCCGCATGGCGCAAATCGGCCAAAAAACTACGCGCATCACACGGCCTGCGGAATGCGCTCCACATCACGTCACCTGCCCCATGCGACGACGCCAAGATCATGAAGCACGCCCTACAGCACCTGGCTAGCAAACGAGCGTTCAGCAATAGTTGTCACGTAAATTTACATGCCAGCCGTGTAAATTTACACGTAGCAAACACCCAAAATTCACGTTTTATAGGAAAGACACAGGGCAAACTTGAATCATGCAGGTGGCATGAGATTTGCGAAAGTATTGAGGTCGCCGATCTACTGCAAATGGACTGCGGTGAGTCAGGTGATACGCTTTTCACTGATCGATGCGCCTTAGGGCAAGTGAGCGCTTTTACTAAATTAATCTCAAAGGAGTTGTCATGACACGTCAAATCATCGCGAAAATCGACCAACAAGGTAGTGTGGTCGCCGGCAAGGGGCTTCATTCCGACTACAAAAGCAATATCTACGTGGTCGAGTTCGATACGGGCATTTTTAAATCGACACCAGTTATCATTGCAACAACCGATACCTCATCGCTCGGCGGTACCTATACCTGCTCGGCATCGGTTCATGACGCGGGCTACGCAGGCTGTAAAATCAGCGTGCAAAACCTGAACGGCCAGGATGTAAAAGCGGCTATCAACCTGTTCGTTAGCGAAGCGGTCTGAGTAGTCGGTCTATAGATCGCCGCAGCAGAACTGCAGCCCCCTGCATGGCAGTGCCATTCAGGGGGCTTTAACACCAGCCCCAAGTTAATGGCTCGCAGTAATGCCAGCAGGCTGTATCGTGATGCGTTGGCGCAGTTTGGTTTGATTGGTTCGATGAGTGCACCGGCGAACCCTTGCAATAATGCGCAGGCGGAGAGCTTTATGAAGACCTTGAAGGTCGAGGAAGTTTATCTGGCCGGCTTCACGACGTTCCGTGATGTTGCCAATAGGCTGCCGTATTTCATCGAACAGATTTATAACGAGCGGCGCATGCATTCGGCGTTAGGCTATCAATCATCCAATAAATTCGAAGCACAACTCGCTCGCCAAGCGGCTTAAATCTGGAGACCTGATTGGTCCAGCCCGAGGCGGCAGTCCAAAAGTGGATCAGTTTTGGATGCAAATCAACACCGCGAATGTCCTTAGGGCTCCCGGAAGGGAGCGGAGGCTTACCTGAAAATTCTAAAATCCGTGTTGAAGTAGGACAGCCCCCTGAGGCGCAAAAACTTAAGTATGCTTTCTATAGTGTGAGTGCCATTGGCGGTACGCAAACGCAGTGTTCTCATCGGGGAAAGATCTTACGGATCGTCCAAGAACCCCAGCTTGTTGCACTGAATTACACTGGGATTTACGCTGGAAAACCGCCCGGTAAGCGGCGTTACGCACTTAAGCCTGACACAGGGGGCAGCAGTTCAACGCCGCACAACGCCTAACGGCGTGCGAAGAACACGCAAAGCGACTCAAAGTGCCGGTGCTAAACCAGCCGAACTAAGCCTAAGCTATCGGCCGCCCGGAACGGTTGGTTCACCGAGTCTAGCGGCTGCATTTCCGCGCCGCGCCCGTACGCCGCTTCCAACTCAGCAGGCCTAACCCGGCTAGCATCATAGACGCTATGGCAGGTTCCGGAACTGGAGCGGGCGCCTCGTTATAAATAAAATTGTCCATGGAATAGTAGGGTTTGTTTGTACTAACGAAAGTAAGCGAATCGACCAGGCCGTTGTAGCCGCTGCTGAGAAAATAGTTGGTGTCATTCGGCGTCACATCTACCGACCGCCCTACCATTTGTCCGTGGTAGAAGAGCTCGACATGCAACGTCGTCAAGGCAAAACCGGAAATGTAGGCCCCCTGGAAGGTAAAAGCCGTCGGCGAACTGACCTTCGCCTCATTCCTGGCATCGGCAGTGGAGGCGGTATACCGGCCCGATACTGCTGTGTAAGGACTAATCTCGGGAACGATAATCCATTTGTCCCAGTTTAATCCTGCATACCCGTCCGGAATGCCATAGATGCCCAGATTCTTGGTACCTGGAATATCATCGAACGTGACGACCGTGGCTGCGGCAAACTGGGATGCCAGTAACATCGCTACGGCACAAACGGACTTGTTAAACATGGCGTCTCCTGGATAGTTGATGACGGGTAATAAAGATACATATCTTAAACATGTAGCTTATACAAGTCTGTCCCCAGAACTACTGACAAATGGATGTCTAGGCACTGGCGAAGGGAATTCCAGCGCTACGCGCACCTCCAGGTTGACGCTCAACGCGCCGCGCTGGACAAGCTTCCGCAGCTGGCAGGAAAAAAGTAAATGACACCCAAAATTTTCACCCAACAAAAAAGCCGATCTGTTTAAAGATCGGCTTCGCTTGTAAGTGATTGATTTCACTTTGAATTCTTGGTGGGAGTGCAAGTTTCGAACTTGCGACCCCTGCAGTGTGAATGCTCTGAGACAAGACTCTGTGAGCTCTCCGAAGACAGCCCTCATAGGAAATGCCGCCGAGTGATGGCTCCCGCTGGCTCCCGGAAAATCCTGCAGGACTCCGTACTTACTCCGTACTCCCCTCCGAATTTTCATTGGCGCATCATGGGTGAGAGAGTCGATACCGTATCGGGCCGCGACCGCCTTAAACCGCGCCGCGAACCCTACTGGCATAGATTGAAGCGGGGCTACATGTCGGTTTCCGGAAAATGACGTCCGACGCCGTCGGTACCTGGCAGTTTCGCGTGCTGGAGAACGGCGAGAAGTGGGAAGTTTCGCTGGGACAGTTGGATGCGTTTCGGCCGAGCGATAGATTTGGCCAAGCGGTACTTACTAAATCAACAGCAAAGCGCAAATGGCTTCATCGCGGACTGATTGCGTTATGCCAAGCGCCGCCGATCGCATTGTTAAGCTCAAGTTTGTGTACCGTAAAATATAGGTCGAAATGCTTCCACTGTTGTTATTTTCAATAGCGTTGAGATGACTGGCGATGGCGGCTCTCTCGAGGGCATATTTTACGGAGGTGATAGCTGCGAATATTGGCTGTTCCCCTCACATCCAGTTTCGAGGAGTAGCTCTTAGCCTATGGAACAGTAACCACGCCGTAGGATTTCAACCCGACCGAAGGCGGCACCTCTGCCATCGATAGAATGCGCAAATGTGGAATTATGCGCTCCGATAACAGGCGCACGTGGCGCCGCAGGTCTGGTGAGCACAGTAGCACCGGCAGCATGTTCGCCTTCATCATGCGCTCCGACTCCGCAGACAAGCGCGCCTGCAGCTGGTCCGCGTACTTGGGCTCAATCACCAGATTACCGCCTGCCTCAACATTGCGTAGGCCCTGCAATAGCACTTGCTCAATGCCTGGGTCCAGCGTCATCACATTCAGTGCGCTCATGTCGCCCAACAAAGCCTGGCAGATCGCCGCACCGAGCTTCTGCCGTACGACTTCCGTCAGATATCCGAGGTCTTTGGTATTGCGGCCCATGTCGACCAGCGATTCAAGTATTACTTCCAGGTTGCGGATAGAGACTTTTTCGCGCAGCAGATTCTGCAGTACCTTCTGCACGTCGCTGACCGACAGAATGGTCGGGATGAGCTCTTCCACCAGCCCCGGCTGCTGGTCGCGCACGCGCTGCAGCAGCCGGTCTGTTTCGGTACGTGTCAGCAGCTGTGCCGACTGCTGTTTCAGCACCTCGCTCAAATGGGTAATGAACACGGTCGAGGCATCAACCAGGGTGTAGCGCGCGGCGCGTGCGATCTCGCGTTCGCTGTCCTCGATCCAGATCGCCGGCAAGCCGTAGGTCGGCTCGCGCGTGGCCACACCCTTGATCGGCCGCTGCTCGCCGCCGCCATGGATGGCCATGGTGCGGTCTATCATGATTTCACCTTTGCCGGCCGGTACGCCAAACACCTGCAACTCATAAGCGTTGGCGGCCAGCTGGGGCGCATTACGGAAGCGTATACGCGGCAGCACCATGCCGGAATCCAGCGCATACTGCTTGCGGATGGCGGCGATGCGCTCTTTGAAGACGGTCTTCTCGCCGCTTACCAGCGGCGTCAGGTTGGTGCCCACCAGCACCTCCACCGGTTCGACCTTAAGCATGTCATAGGCGCTACCCTCACCTTCCTGCCCGCCCTCTTCCGGTGCTTCCTCTGCTTTTACCGGCGCGCTCTGGTGTGCTTTACGCCGCGCCGTAAAGCCCGCTGCCAGCAAGGCGGCCAACAGCAACAGCACCGGCGTCGCCGGTATGCCTGGCAGCAGCAGCATAAATGACAGCGCCGCAGCCACGATGAACAGGGTCTTGGGAAAGGCGGTGATCTGCTTCAATACCTCACCGCTGAGGTTACCATCCGAGGCCGAACGCGTGACGATGATGCCGGTGCCGACCGAGATCACCAGCGCTGGTACCTGGGTCACAATGCCGTCGCCCACCGTCAACAGGGTAAAGGTCTGCAGTGCCTGGTCCCAGCGCATGCCCATCTGCATCACACCAATCACCAGACCGCCGACGATATTGATCAGCATGATGATGATGCCGGCAATCGCATCGCCTTTCACAAACTTGCTGGCGCCATCCATGGCGCCGTAGAAGCCACTTTCCTTCTCCAGCATCTTGCGGCGGCGCTTGGCTTCCTCCTGGTCGATGAAACCCATGTTAAGGTCGGCATCAATACTCATCTGCTGGCCCGGCATGCTGTCCAGCGTGAAACGTGCCGCCACCTCGGAGACGCGTTGCGCGCCGCTGGTGACTACCACATACTGCACCACCACCAAAATGAGAAATACAATCATGCCGATCACATAATTGCCGCCGACCACATAAGCACCAATAGCGCCAATCACATGGCCGGCATCCGCTTCCGACAGGATCAGGCGCGTTGCTGCCACGTTCAACGACAAGCGGAACAGCGTCGCCACCAGCAGCAGCGAAGGGAAAGTCGAGAACTCGACCGGCCGCGCGATGTAAAACGTCAGCAACAGAATTAACAGCGCGAAACTGATGTTGCTCAGGATTAGAAAGTCGAGCAGGCCGGAAGGTATCGGCACAAACAACACCGTCAGGATGCCTACCACCAGCAACGCCAGCACCAGGTCGGTGTTCTGGTTAAAAATACGACGAAGAGACAACATCAACCTACCCTTTGTGAAGCGCGTTTGGCATCGCGCATTGTATAAACCCAAACCATGATCTTGGCGACCTGCGGATACAGCTGCTCGGGCACGTAGCCGTCATAATCGACCTGGCGGAATAGCGCCCGCGCCAGCGTGCGGTTCTGGACAATGGGAATCTGCTGACGCGCGGCCAGCGCGCGCATCTCGCGCGCCACCTGGCCGGCGCCCTTGGCCACCACCTGCGGCGCAGCCGAACTCCCGTGGCAATAGCTGAGCGCCACGGCCAACCGGGTCGGATTGGTGATCAGCACATCTGCGCTGGACACCTTGGCCATCGACTTGCTACGCTTGAGCATTTCCTTGCGCAGCTCACGGATACGCGAACGGATGCGCGGATCGCCCTCGCGGTTCTTGGACTCGTCCTTCACGTCGCGCTTGCTCATGCGCATGCGTTTGGCAAATTCCCAGCGCGTAAAGCCAACGTCAATCAGCGCAATACACAGCAATGTCAGCACCAGCTTGACCAGCAGCGCGGCGCTCAGCGCAATCACGGTGCGCAGATAGCCCTTGGGCTCACCCGCTGACAGCCCCATCAGTCCGGGGACGCTGTCACGCACCAGCACGAACACCACCACGCCCAATATCACCAGCTTGAGGATGCTTTTGCCCGAGTCAAACAGGGTCCGCATGGAAAACACACGCTTGAAGCCACCCACGGGATTGAGCCGCTCCAGATCGGGCTTGAGTGGATGCATGCTAAAGATGGGGCCGGTCTGTACCAGATTGGTCAGTACGGCCACCACCACCAGCGTCAGGAATAACGGCCCCAGCACATGCAAGGCGCCGCTCAGCAGTTGCCCCAGCCAGGCAGCCACAGAGTCCACACGCCATTGCTGGCGGCCGGCGCTGGCCAGCAGGCGCTGCTGCATGACCAGCGTCTGCCGCACCGCCTCCCAGCCGCTGGCATAAATGGTCACCACCAGCGCGGCCATCATGGCCATCGCATTGAAGTCGTTACTGCGGGCAACCGAGCCTTTCTTGCGTGCTTCGGCCAGCTTATATGGCGTGGCCTGTTCCGATAAATCGGCATCCTGTTCGGCCATTTACGTCAACACCTGTTCCCAATAAATAAAAATCGACGCGTATACGCGCGTCATGACTGGCTCTAAACTACCCACGGTCAGCGCCAGCACCGCCAGCGCCACCACAATCTTGACCGGCACGCCGACCACAAACACATTCATCTGCGGCAGCACACGCGACACCACGGCCAGCCCGGTTTCCGCCAGCAGCAGACACAGCACGACCGGAATGACCAGTGCCACGCCCAGCGAAAACATCAGACCGAACTGACGAATCACGGCCTCCACATCGAACCCGTGCAGACCGCTGCCGGGCGCTAGCTGATGCAGCGAAAACACCATGCCGCGCAACAGTGCATGGTGGGCGTCAAGGCCAAAGAAGACCGCCACAGCCACCAGGTTGAGCAAGGTGGCAAACAGCGGCGCACCGCCGCGCGTGACTGGATCATAGATATTGCCGAGGCCGAAACCACTCTGTACGTCAAGCAGCTTGCCGCCCACGGAAAAGGCGCCAAACGCAGCAAATACGCCAAATGCCAGCGTCAGCCCGATCGCCAGCTCGCACAGCGCGGCCACCAGCACCGGCCCCAGGGCCAATGCCGGCGGCGGTAGCATCACGCCTGGCGCGCTGACCAGCACCGCGCTCAACGCCAGCGTCAGCAGTACGCGCACCGCGACCATCCCGCTCAGATTGCTGAACAGGGGCGAGAGCAGCAGTACCACCCCCAGCCGTATGCTGGTGAAGAAGACTGCCAGTATCCAGGCCGTATCGATATTGATCGCCATGCGGCCGTCCTAAAAATAGCGCGGAATGTTAGCGATCAGATTGGTGGCAAAGCCGGCCAGGCGTTTCAGCATCCACGGTCCGCACACAACCAACACGACCACTGCGGCAATCACCTTGGGTATGAAGGTCAGCGACGCCTCCTGCACCTGGGTCACCACCTGGATCACACTGACCAGCAGGCCCACCGCCAGCGTCACAGCCAGCAGCGGCGCCGAAATCAGCAGCGCATTCCACAGCAGGTCGGCCAGCAGCTGCATGGCCAGGTCCGGCCTCACAGCCCGGCTCCCGTGGCCGGCGCCACATATGCAAGACATCTCATTTGAGTAAATCGCCCAGGTTCTGGCCGAGTGCCCCCCGCCGCGTGGAAAGCAGGCGGCGGGCCAGCGCGCGGAAACGCACCGGGTCCGCCGTCTCGCCGGCGAGTACCATTTGCGCATAGCGGGCCGACAGACCGTCCGCGTCCAGACGCAGTGCCCGCTCGATGCAAGCCTCGGCCTGCGCGCGCTGGCCCCGGTGTGCATGCACCACGGCCATGCCGCCATGGCTTTCGCCAAAGTTGCGGTCAAGATCAAGCGCTGCCTGAAACGCCTGGGCGGCGCTGTCGATCTGCCCCGCCAGCAAGCGGCTCCAGGCCAGCAGATGCCAGCTGCCAATATGGTCGGGCATATGGTGCACGGCCTGCTCCAGTTGCTCGCTGGCGCCGGCCAGATCGTTGCGCAGCAGGCTCGCGGCACCCAGGCCCGACCAGCTGCGTCCTTGCGCCGGGTTGGCGGCCAACGCCTGCTGGAAATAGCTGCTGGCCGCATCGCTGTCGGTGCGCGCCAACGCCAGCGAGCCGGCTGTGACCAGCGCCTCCAGCGGCAAACCCTGGGCGCCAGCCGCGCTGGCGGCCGCCAGCGCCGCCTCACTCCATTGCTGGGCCTGCTCCAGCTGGTCGGCGTCAAAACCGGCCAGGCTGGCTGCGGCCAGCAACATGGCGTCATTGCCGCAGTGCTGCTGCAAGCGGGCCGCCAGCGCGACGGCGCGTTCCGGTTCGCCCATATGGTGCAGCGCGCGCACCAGCAGTGTCGCCATCGGTGCCGTTAGCTGCGCCGCGTCGGCGTAGGGCGCCAGCCCCGCATACGCGTCGGCATAACGGCCCAGCCAGACATAAGCATATGCCAGGTTGTAGGCCAGATTGATGTCGGCATGCCGTGCCATCACCGTGCTCAACACCGCCGCTGCTTCAGCCCACTGCCGCCGCGCCAGATGCACCGTACCTAGCCGCGCCAAGAAGAAGGCATCCTCCGGGTAGCGCTGCAGCGCGTCGCGCACATGGCGCTCCGCGCGCTCGGCCTCGCCGGCCACAAGGCTGAGGTCGATCACGCGCGCCAGCAGCTCATTGTTGGCAGGGTCTGCCGCCAGATAGCTCTCGCTGCGCGCCAGTTGTTGCAATACGTCCTGCATGTTTCATCCTTATACTTGTCTATGGTTCTGCCAACAATTGCTCGATGGCGCGCGCCACCAGCGCGCCGCAGCCGGGATCGGCTTCCATGGCAAGCTGGATATCGTTCACCATCTGGAAGAAGCGCGGGTCGTTGACCAGGCCCTCGCCGAGCTGCGCCAGCAGCACCGCCTCCAGAAATACCCGGAACGCCTTACGGCCGCGCTGCGGGTCATCGCGGCCAATCTGCTGCACCCGTGTGCCGATCAGCGCCGCCAGATTTTCCTGGGCATAGCGGGCGGCGGCCGTGCCTGCGGCCGGGCGCCGTCCGCTGTTGCCGACCTGCGCGCCATCCGGTGCGCGCGCGGTCAGCTGGCGCTGGATTACCTTGACCAGCTGCGCGACCGAACCTATCGTTGAGCTCATGACGCGCTCCCGTGCTTAGTGGCGCATGCCGGTGTAGGCCGACAACAGCAAGTGCTGGCTATCGTCTTCCACCGCAGGCGCTGCCGCAGCGGTACCATCGGCCTGGCGCTGTTCGATCTGGCGCAGGATGGCCTGCATATCATGGTTCAGTGGTGGATTGACCTGGTTCAGCGCCACGCCCTGGCTCAGGCTCTCCACAGCCGGCGCCAGCCGTTCACCGATCAGGTGACGCAACCCGGCGCCAAAATGATGCAGCGGATTGCCAGCATCGAGCTGGACCAGCACGGCCAGCACCTCATCGGCGCGCGCCGCCTGGTTGGCGCCCAGCAGCAGCATGCCCAGTTGCAAGCGTGCCACCGACAGCGATGGATCGAGCGCAATCGCCGCTTCCATCGCACCAATGGCGCGCTCGTACATCTTGATCTGGGCGTACTCGGCCCCCAGCAGATAGTGGGCCTGGGCGCTGGCGTCCGGGCGTGCCACGGCTTCCTTCCAGTAGGCGATGGCGCTGGCGGAGTCGTTGGCGGCGCTGGCATTGAGCGCCAGTTGCTGCAATTCCGCCTGGTCGAGCATGGCGAGCGTGTTGTGGTTCATAGTCTTCCCTTCCCGTTGTGTAGTACGGCGGCAATGGCCGCTTTTTCCTGCTGTGGACTGCACGGCGTCTGTCGGCGCGCTAGCCACTCCAGTCCAGCTCCGGCTGCGCCAGCATGAGCTGGCGCAGCCGCAGCAAGGCTTCCTTGTGCAGCTGCGCGATGCGGCCACGTGACACCTGCAGCAAACCGGCGATCTCATCGAACGGCATGTGCTGCAGGTAGTGACAGGCGATCACGCGACGCTGCTTGTCCGGCAATTGCGTCACCAGGCTTTTGAGACGCTCGCGCAGCTGGCGCAGTTCCACCCCGGCGTAGGTATTGTCGCGGTAGGATGCGGTGTCGTCCCCCGTATGGAACATGCCGGAGTCTTCCAGCGCAAAGCCGACCGCCAGGCCGATCGCCAGGTCCGCCAGATAGCCGAACAGTGCGTCCGGTTCGCTGAGTTCCGGGGCGGATTGCTGCAGCGAGGCCAGACGGGTTTCCACCAGCCGCTTGCGTGCCGCCACTTGTTCATGCACCTCGCTGTAATTCTCCATGCCGCTGAGTATAGCGCCGTTGATGCGGCGCGCCGCGTAGGTCTCAAACTTGAAGCCACGTCCGGCATCGAAACGGTCCACTGCCTGCAACAGGCCACTGCGCGCAAATTGCAAATAATCGTCAAATTCCACCTGCGGATGGGTGCGGCCAGCGTACATCTTGGCGGCCAGCATGCGTGCAAACGGCAGGTACAGCAGCACCAGCCGTTCGCGCAGCTGTGGCTCGCGGCCGTGGGCGTACGCCGCCCACAACCCGCGCGCCTGGTCCTCTGCCTCCATGTGCATGCTGCTTCCCATGGCCGCCTAGTTAAAGGTACCCAGCAGGGCGCGCACCACCAGACTCCAGCCGTCGATGAGCACAAACATGAGTATTTTAAGCGGCAGCGCGATCGACGCCGGCGGCACCATCATCATGCCCAACGCCATCAGCGCGCCGGAAACGATCAGGTCGACCAGCACGAACGGCAGGAAGATCACAAAGCCAATCTGGAACGCCGAGCGCAGTTCGGACAGCATAAAGGCTGGAATCAGCTGTACCACGCTGATATCGTCCATGCTGCGCGGCTGCTCCGCCTTGGCCAGTTCCACCATGAGCGCCAGGTCTTGCTCGCGCGTCTGCCGCACCATGAATTCACGCAGCGGCGCCAAGCCGCGCTGGCCGGCCGTCTCGGTAGAAATCTTACCAGCCATATAGGGCTGCAGCGCCTGCTGGTTGATCTGCTGCAGCGCGGGCGACATGGTGAACATGGTCAGGAACAGCGCCAGACTGATGATCACGGTGTTGGGCGGCGTCTCCGGCATGCCGAGCGCGTGGCGCAGCATGGACAGCACAATCACAATCCGGATGAACGAGGTCATACACATGAGAATGGCCGGCGCCAGGCTCAGCACTGTCAGCCCCAGCAGTATCTTCAGTGCCGACGACACTTCCGTCGGCGTACCGGCGCCGCCGGCCAGCCGCAGCTGCATGCCCGGCAGCGACAGTGCCGTACTATCCGGCACGGCGGCCTGCACCACCGATGCTATGCCCAGCAATACGGCGCCCAGCAGCAGCCAGACGGCGTGACGCCGCTTCATGCCGCCTCCTGCGGGACCGGCACGGACTGGCACGGCGCACTGGCCAGGCAGCTGACACCGTGCTCGCCTTGCGCGATCAGGTGCTGCTGTCCGCCGAACTCCACCACTGCCAGCAAGGTACGCGGCCCCAGGCGCTGGGTTTCCAGCACCTGCAGATGACGCACCGGGGCACTGCCGCTGCGCTGCAGATTAAGACGCTTGCGCACCACCAGTACCGCCGCGATCGCCAGCAGCGACAGCAGCAGCACGCCCAGCGCACCACCAGGCAGCGCTGCGGCGGCGCCATTGTCATGCTTGAACGGTATCGGTTCAGCGGCGGCCAGCCCGCTCGCCGCCAGCGCCAATGCGCCTGCCTGCCAGCGCATCATGCCTGCACAGCCGTGGCGATTTCGGTGATGCGCACACCAAAGTTGTCCTCCACCACCACCAGTTGGCCGCGCGCCACCACGCTGCCATTGAGCATGACGTCCACCGGATAATCGGCCTTACGGTCAATTTTCAGCAGCGACGCTGGCGTCAGCGACATCAGCTCACCCACCGTGGAACGGGCCGTCCCCACCATCACCTGCAAGCTGACCTGGACCCCGTCCAGCAGACCGAGGTTGCCGCCCAGCAGAGCGGCGCCGGACGCCGCAGACGGCGCCAGTTCAGCCAGCTCAACCAGCTCAGTCACCGCCGTGGCGGAAGTAGATTTACTGCTCATGCTTTACTCCATCATTAAAATCGTGGACCAGCAGCTCCAACGCCATGACGTCGCCACTGCGGCCCAAGTAACCATCAAACAACGCGATCCCGGAGGGACTATTCACCGGCAATGCACGGTCCGCCGCGCGATCGAGCCGTATCACATCGCCTACTTGCAGCCGCACCAGGCTGCCAAGGTCCACCGCAGCCTGGCCCAGCGCCACCGGCAGGGCTACGGGCTGGGCCGCCAGCAGGCGTGGCAGGTCGACCGGTGCCAGCGGCGCATCGGGCGCCCGCACCAGCTGGCCGCGCGTCGTCAGTTGCGCCAGCAACGCCTGCACCGCAGCGTCATTGAGCAACAGCTGGGTGCTGTGCCGCCCCAGCTGCAGCTGCACCAGCAGCGCCCCCGAGGCATAGCGCCACACTGACGCTGGCGGCGGCGTAGCCGCAGCGGCCGCCACGCCCACCGGCAAGGCAGCGGCTGCCAGCCGCTCCAGCAAGTCGTGCCAGGCGGCCGTGCCAGCTGCCTGAGCGCTATGCGGTACGCCGGACTGGGCGGTGTACTGGCGCTCGACGCCAAACAGCAAGCGCTGTACCTGGCCCGGCATCTCGGCCGGCCAGGCCAGCATCAGCAGGCCCGCGCCCGCCTGCCACGACTGCTGCCACTGCGGCGGCGGCAACTGCGCTTCGCCGTCCCAGGCACGGCGGCACACCAGTACCAGCTCGTCGCACGCGCCGCCCCAATCGGCGCACCAGGTCCGTACCACCGGCTCCAGCAGGCGCCGCACGCTGAGCAGCACATCGTCGCCCAGCAGCGTATAGGCGCGCTGCTGCATCAACGGTGTCCTTTCATGTCAAACAATTCCTGAATCATGTCGTTGGTGGTGCTGATCACGTGCGAGGCGGCCTGATAACCGCGCTGCATGACGATCAGATTGCTGAATTCCTCGGCCAGGTCGACGTTGGAACCTTCGCGGTGGCCCGACACCAGGCTGCCATAGGCGTCCGTGCCCGCATAGCCGTAAGACACGGCGCCGGTTTTGGTCTTGCTAAACGCTGCGCCGTTGTCCTGCACCAGATCGTCCTCGGTGACAAACTGGGCCAGGGCAAGGCGCTGGCCCTTGCCCTTTTCACCGTTTGAATAGGTAACGTTGATAAAACCATCGCTGCCGATTGTCTGCGCGGTGCGTACGCCCGCCACACGGCCGTCGGCGCTGCCCATCTGCAAATTGGTGGTGGCCGGATTATTGCTGGTCTTGGAAAAGTCCAGCTTGACGGTAAACGGCGGTACCCCAGCCGTGCTGTACTGGAAAGTGAACGCATTGTTGGATACCGAGGGCTGGCCACCCGAATAGCGCAGCGTGCCCGTACCCAGCGTAGCGCCGCCGGTCACGCCGTCGGTCACGGTCACCGTGTAGGCGCCGCCGCCGATATCCTTGAAACTCAGGTTGACGGTATGGCTGCCGCCGACCAGGTCGACAATCGGCACGCCGTTGACCGTGGCGTCCACCGGCGGCACCGCCACATTGGACGTCAGGTTGTTGTTGAAGCTCACTGTGGTGGTAACCTTGGCCGGGTTGCTGCCGAGCGCGTCCAGCGTGATATCAGTCAGCTCACCGCCGGCGCTGAGCGCCTGCACGTGGTCGCCATTACCGTTGACCAGCACCTCCTTGCCATTGAAGCTGAAGTCGCCGGCACGCGTATAGCGCAACTCGCCGTCGCGGCGCACCACGAACATGCCGTTGCCATTGATGCTCTGGTCCAGCGCGTTGCCGGTGGACTGGTCGCTGCCCGGCCGGAAGTTGAGTTGAGCGCCCAGCGTGGTCACGCCCTGGCCCGCCGCTGCCTGCGGTTCGCCGTGGCCGGCGGTGACGCCGCCGCCCTGTTCAAACAAGGCGCCGAAGCGCAACTGCGCGCCCTTGAAACCCGGCGTATTGACGTTGGCCAGATTGTTGCTGACGATCTTGAGGCCTTTGGCATTGCCCAGCAGGCCGGAGGTGCCGATGTAGAGCGTATCGAACATGAAAATTCCTTATGGGCGGATGTTGAGGATCTGCGACGGGCTGATGTTGTTCTGGAACGCGCCACTGGCCGTGGTCACGGTCAGCTTCGGTGTACCGCTGGACACGTCCAGCGCCGTCACCCGCCCCGAGACAATGAACCCGTTCTGGTTGACGTCCACGGTTTTGCCCAGCAGTCCCACCGATTGCTGCGATGATTGCACCGTCAGCAGGTCGTCGATCTTGACGTTGAGCTGGCGGCTTTGCTCGAGCGTTGCAAACTGGGCGATCTGGGCCACAAACTCCTGGTTGTCGACCGGTTTCAGCGGGTCCTGGTTATTCAGCTGCGAGGTCAGAATCTTCAAAAAGTCCTGGATAGCGATATTGCTCGATTGCGCAGGGGTGCCCGTGCCCACGGCAGGGATGGAACTGATGGCCATTTAGAATGCTCCGTTCAAATAAGGGGTTAACCGCGCAACCGGCGCGGCAACGCCGGTCTCGTCGGCGTCGGCGTCGGCGTCGGCGTCGGTGCGCTCTTGGCTGGCACGCGCCGCCGGCAGCGTCTGGCGGCGACCATTCACCGTCAGCGCGGTCAGCGGTGTGCCCGCGCTGCCCAGTTCGCTGGCCATGGCGCGTACCAGTTGCTGGGCTTGCTGCTGGCCGAGACTGGCATCGCGCACCCAGGCTTGCACGCCGTCGGCATCGCGATACACATGCAGCAGGCGCGCGGCGTATTGCTGGTCGTCGCCAGCGAAGGTGGGCGCCGCCGGCAGGTCGGCCACTGCGGCATGGTCGGCGCCGGCCAATGCCGGTTCGGGTGCCGCCGGTGCGCCAGCGCCGCCCGGCAACCAGCCGGCGTTGGCTGGCACCGGCGATACCCTGGCGTTGGTGCCGAGACTGTCGGCGCCCTGCGGCGCGCTGCTGGCCAAGGCCGGGCTGGCGGCC
>NZ_WWCQ01000020.1:0-587 GCF_009857555.1 Duganella sp. CY15W
GCGCCGTTCAGCAGGGTGCTGGCCGCACCGGCGCCGCCATTGGCGCCGTTGATGCCGTTGCCGCCATTGCCGCCGGTCTGCGTGACCGTTGCCTTCACCTCGTAGGCACCGGCGCTGGCCGTACCGTTGGCGATGGCGCTGGCGACGGCGGTGCCGCCGGTGCCGCCGCTATTGCCCACACCCGCACCCTGGCCGCCGGTGCCGCCGGTGGCGCTGCTGCTCAGTTGCAGTCCGGCGTCTGCGGTTCCCTGGGCGCGGCTGGTGGCGCTGCCGCCGGCCTGGCCGTTGCCGCTGCCGCTGCTGGCACCGCCGCCATTGCCGCCGCGGCTGCTGGCGGTGGCCGTGAAGTCGCGGCTGACATTGACATTCAGCTGGCTGCTGGCGCTACCTGCCGTACCCGCCGCGCCGCCCGCGCTGGCATTGCCGCCGTTGCCGCCGGTGCTGCTGACGCTGGGACCATACACCAGGGCGCCGGAATTGCCGCTCAGCGTCAGCGTGCCGCTGGCGTCAGCGCCGTTGCCTGCCACGCCGGTGGCGGTATTGCCGCCATTGCCGCCGGCGGCGCTCACTTGCACATTGGGCTGGCC
>NZ_WWCQ01000021.1:0-550 GCF_009857555.1 Duganella sp. CY15W
GTTATAGGGACAAGTGAATAAGTGCACATGGCGGATGCCTTGGCGATTACAGGCGATGAAGGACGTAGTAGCTTGCGATAAGCTGCGGGGAGCTAGCAAACAAGCTTTGATCCGCAGATTTCCGAATGGGGAAACCCACCCTTTTAGGGTATCACTCACTGAATACATAGGTGTGTGAGGCGAACGCGGCGAACTGAAACATCTAAGTAGCTGCAGGAAAAGAAATCAACCGAGATTCCCAAAGTAGTGGCGAGCGAAATGGGAAGAGCCTGTACGTGATAGTTAGCTTGATAGTGGAATGCTCTGGAAATGGCAGCCATAGCGGGTGATAGCCCCGTACACGAAATCAAGTTAGTGGTACTAAGCGTACGACAAGTAGGGCGGGACACGAGAAATCCTGTCTGAATATGGGGGGACCATCCTCCAAGGCTAAATACTCGTAATCGACCGATAGTGAACCAGTACCGTGAGGGAAAGGCGAAAAGAACCCCGGGAGGGGAGTGAAATAGATCCTGAAACCGTGTGCATACAAACAGTAGGAGCCTCCTTG
>NZ_WWCQ01000022.1:0-466 GCF_009857555.1 Duganella sp. CY15W
TCCCTTTTCTTCCCTGACAAAAGAGCTTTACAACCCGAAGGCCTTCTTCACTCACGCGGCATTGCTGGATCAGGGTTGCCCCCATTGTCCAAAATTCCCCACTGCTGCCTCCCGTAGGAGTCTGGACCGTGTCTCAGTTCCAGTGTGGCTGGTCGTCCTCTCAGACCAGCTACTGATCGTTGCCTTGGTAGGCCTTTACCCCACCAACTAGCTAATCAGATATCGGCCGCTCCATGAGCATGAGGTCTTGCGATCCCCCACTTTCTCCCTTAGGACGTATGCGGTATTAGCGTAACTTTCGCTACGTTATCCCCCACTCCTGGGTACGTTCCGATATTTTACTCACCCGTTCGCCACTCGCCACCAGAGCAAGCTCCGTGCTGCCGTTCGACTTGCATGTGTAAGGCATGCCGCCAGCGTTCAATCTGAGCCAGGATCAAACTCTTTAGTTTAATCTCTGTTTTAT
>NZ_WWCQ01000023.1:0-426 GCF_009857555.1 Duganella sp. CY15W
GCGGCGAAGCCAGCACCACCACCGCGCTCAAGGCCCTCATCAACACGGCCCAGGTCAGCATCACCCAGCGTGGCGGCAACGGCGGCGCCGGCCAGCAAGGCGCGCGCGGCGGCAACGGCGCACAGTCCGTGCTGAACAACCGCTTCAACAATCTCAACTTCCGCTACGGCACCGTGTCCCAGGCCGCTTACGGCGGCAACGGCGGCGCCAGCGACAGCGCCCAGGCCGGCCATGGCGCGGCCGCCGCCTCCACGCTGACGCTGGCGACCGATGCCACCCAGCTGGGCATCTACAACCGTGGCCAGCCCAATGTGCAAGTGAGCGCCGCCGGCGGCAATGGCGGCAATACCGCCACCGGCGTGGCAGGCAACGGCGCTGACGCCAGCGGCACGCTGACGCTGAGCGGCAATTCCGGCGCCCTGGTGT
>NZ_WWCQ01000024.1:0-409 GCF_009857555.1 Duganella sp. CY15W
ATTCGGAAATCTGCGGATCAAAGCTTGTTTGCTAGCTCCCCGCAGCTTATCGCAAGCTACTACGTCCTTCATCGCCTGTAATCGCCAAGGCATCCGCCATGTGCACTTATTCACTTGTCCCTATAACGTTAGCTCCTGCGACTAACAGGAAGCGTTTATAGAAATAAGAATTGTTGCTTGTTTGTTGATTACTACAATCATTACCCACCCACGCAGTTTCCCGCATGGGTCATAACAATTACTTTACTTCTTCCAGATTGTTAAAGAACAAAAATTCACAAATCGATAAGTGTGAGCGCTTGAAATGATTCCGAAGAATCCTGCAAACTCTAGAAAGGAGGTGATCCAGCCGCACCTTCCGATACGGCTACCTTGTTACGACTTCACCCCAGTCACGAATCCTACCGTG
>NZ_WWCQ01000025.1:0-405 GCF_009857555.1 Duganella sp. CY15W
GTTTTACCAGAAGTAGGTAGCTTAACCGCAAGGAGGGCGCTTACCACGGTAGGATTCGTGACTGGGGTGAAGTCGTAACAAGGTAGCCGTATCGGAAGGTGCGGCTGGATCACCTCCTTTCTAGAGTCGCACGCTTCAAGTGCTCACACTTATCTGCTGTACCGTTCTTTAACAATCTGGAAGAAGTAAAGTTTTATTTAAGCGTGTAAGTAATTACACACTTAGGGTAGTAAAACTCATCATCACAAAGTAGTAAATGCTTGCCTATAGCCGTCAAGGTTATAGGGACAAGTGAATAAGTGCACATGGCGGATGCCTTGGCGATTACAGGCGATGAAGGACGTAGTAGCTTGCGATAAGCTGCGGGGAGCTAGCAAACAAGCTTTGATCCGCAGATTTCCGAAT
>NZ_WWCQ01000026.1:0-397 GCF_009857555.1 Duganella sp. CY15W
TTCCCAGAGCCTTGAGCTCTTTGAAGGGTCGTTCGAGACCAGGACGTTGATAGGTCAGGTGTGGAAGTGCAGTAATGCATTAAGCTAACTGATACTAATTGCCCGTACGGCTTGTCCCTATAACCTTAGCAGGTTATAGCTTTAAGAATCGTTGCGTTGATTACGCTTCATTACCTAAAACAATTACTTGATAAATGGTATAAATCGTTTATAATACTGTCTTCCAGATTTCAAGGCGGCGCGGAAAAAGACGCGAAGCCTGTACAAGTTAAAGCTTGATGACCATAGCAAGTCAGTCCCACCCCTTCCCATCCCGAACAGGACCGTGAAATGACTCTGCGCCGATGATAGTGCTGCAACCAGTGTGAAAGTAGGTTATCGTCAAGCTAGTTATAAG
>NZ_WWCQ01000027.1:0-358 GCF_009857555.1 Duganella sp. CY15W
TGGTTCGAGTCCAACCAGCCCTACCAGTTGCCGGTATCTGTCGTACCCATAGGGGGATTAGCTCAGCTGGGAGAGCACCTGCTTTGCAAGCAGGGGGTCGTCGGTTCGATCCCGTCATCCTCCACCAAATACCTGTTTTTACGTAAGCCAGCCACTGGCTTGGGTTTAGGTAAAAGCAGTATCGTTCTTTAACAATCTGGAAGAAGTAAAGTTTTATTTAAGCGTGTAAGCAATTACACACTTAGGGTAGTAAAACTCATCATCACAAAGTAGTAAATGCTTGCCTATAGCCGTCAAGGTTATAGGGACAAGTGAATAAGTGCACATGGCGGATGCCTTGGCGATTACAGGCGATGAA
>NZ_WWCQ01000028.1:0-334 GCF_009857555.1 Duganella sp. CY15W
TGGTGGAGGATGACGGGATCGAACCGACGACCCCCTGCTTGCAAAGCAGGTGCTCTCCCAGCTGAGCTAATCCCCCTATGGGTACGACAGATACCGGCAACTGGTAGGGCTGGTTGGACTCGAACCAACGACCCCCGCGTTATCAACACGGTGCTCTAACCAGCTGAGCTACAGCCCCAATATTTGCTGTTCTTTACTTCGTTACAGTCGATAAGTGTGAGCGCTTGAAATGATTCCGAAGAATCCTGCAAACTCTAGAAAGGAGGTGATCCAGCCGCACCTTCCGATACGGCTACCTTGTTACGACTTCACCCCAGTCACGAATCCTACCGTG
>NZ_WWCQ01000029.1:0-291 GCF_009857555.1 Duganella sp. CY15W
CCTGGCTGGCAGCCGTCAGCGTTAGCTCGGTGGGGGAGGTATTCACCAGGGTCAGCGCGGAGCTGGCGGCGGCGCCCTTGCCGCCTGTGCCGCTGTCGCTGCTGCCGCCGTTGCCGCCGATTGCCGTGTGCAACAGGTTCAGGGTGCCAGGCGTGCTGGCGGCCGCGCCGTTCAGCAGGGTGCTGGCCGCACCGGCGCCGCCATTGGCGCCGTTGATGCCGTTGCCGCCATTGCCGCCGGTCTGCGTGACCGTTGCCTTCACCTCGTAGGCACCGGCGCTGGCCGTACCGT